>JAXGMV010000001.1:0-3072258 GCA_040768445.1 Anaerolineaceae bacterium
ACCTGGGAAACCAGGTCGATTTCTTTAAGTGCTTCGAATACCATCGAGGTATGCATCCACTCCCCGCTACTATTTTCCAGACCACCAGAAATGGTGGTTTTTCTTATGAAAATCAAGCAAAATTCGATTGAAACTCGTAAGCCAAAGGTCATAGGTTCGAATCCGGTAATCGTTAGAACAAAACCAATATTTTTAAAAATAATTTCACATTATTTAAATTTGATTAGTCAAGGCAACATACTGTTAGTTGGAGTAAAGGCAGATTGGGTATATGAATTTTGGAACTTACAAAAAATAAGATTTTAAATCAAACGTTATACAAAGATCTACCACAAACCTAAAACGAACTTATAATTTTGACAAAAGGTATCAATTTTATTGACACCTTATTTATAGAGGTTTTAATGAGCAAATTCAAAATAATACCAACATTGGCACTTGTCGCCGTAATGGTCAGTGCTTGTAACCCTGAGGTCGGCACGACCCCAATGATTTCAACAGAACTAATAGCTATAGAAGAGGAGTCTTTAAAACCAATGGCACAAACTGAATTGGATAGAACCTATATTAAGCAAGATGGCGTAGAAGTAATCTATTTCGCTGGAGGCTGCTTTTGGGGAATTGAAAAACTGATGCAGTCAATCCCGGGTGTGGTGAATGCCACGAGCGGTTATGCTAATGGTCAGGGGGACAAAGTACCTACATATTCATCAGTTTCGACCGGGCTAACAGGTTATCGCGAAACGGTACGAGTTGAATACGAAGTAGATAAGGTAAGCCTCGATGCCCTCGTTTTTGCATACTTTCAGGTCATTGACCCCACAGTGGAAAACGCCCAGGGTAATGATTATGGCTCCCAGTATCAAACGGGTATCTATTATGCAGGCGAAGCTGCAAAGAGCACTGTTGAGCGAATTGCAGCGATCGTAAAGGGACATTATCTGGATTTTGTTGTGGAAATCGAGCCATTGGAGCGGTTTTACGACGCAGAGGAGTATCATCAGAATTATCTGGATAAAAACCCTGAGGGTTATTGTCACATTTCCAAAGATGAGATTTCTTCCATTAGTCAAATGATTGTTGATCCAGGTAACTACCTGCGTCCTGCAGACGAGATAATCAAGACCATGCTCACCGAGAAACAATACAAGGTAACACAATTAGCTGGTACTGAACCGGCATTTAACAATGAGTTTTGGGACAACCACGAACGTGGACTTTATGTTGATGTGGTTACTGGTGAACCCTTGTTCTCATCCAGTGATAAATTTGACAGTTCCACAGGTTGGCCAAGCTTCTCCAAGGGCATCGACGAAAATACCTTTTTCTTAATTGCAGACAATTCCTTTGGCATGCTACGTACTGAAGTCCGCAGCCGCGCAGGCAACTCCCACCTGGGACATGTATTTTATAACGATGGCTTATCGCCAAGCGGAACAAGATATTGTATCAATAGCGCTGCCCTAAGATTTGTCCCGTACGAAGAAATGGAAATCGAAGGATATGGTTACCTGATGAAGTATGTTAATTGAAAATATGATCCGTTAATCTTTTTTATTGAAAGGATGTACATTCACATGGTCAGAAAAGTGCTTATCTACGGCAGCACCGGGGGTATTGGTGCCAACCTAAGTCGGTTGCTTCACACGCGAGGTTATAACTTGCACCTTGTTGGACGAAATGAAAGCAAGTTGTCAGCTTTGGCTGCAGAGCTGGACTGCGAGTATACCTGTGGTGATGTTACAGACAACGGGCTTTTTAGTCGTGTGACGCATGATACCGGAGACATGTTGGATGGACTGGTTTACGCAGTGGGCAACATCAACTTACGCGGTCTTGCGCGATTTACTGAAAATGATTTTCTCCACGATTATCGGGTGAACGCATTAGGTGCTGCCCTGTCTGTTCAGGCTGCCCTGCCCGCGCTAAAAAAGAGCCCTGGGAGAGCATCAATTGTTCTCTTTTCCAGTATTGCTGTAAAGCAGGGCTTCACATTTCACGCATCGGTCAGCATGGCAAAAGGAGCTGTGCACGGGTTGACCCTTGCGCTTGCAGCCGAATTAGCCCCTAAAGTACGTGTCAATGCCATTGCTCCTTCGCTTACCCGCACGCCACTCGCTGATGGCATCCTTAAAAATGAACAGATTGCAGCAAACCTTGCAGCTTCGCACCCCCTGGAGCGACTGGGAACCCCTGAAGATATCGCAGCCATGGTTGCATTTTTGCTTTCTCCAGAAGCAGATTGGGTCACCGGGCAAAGCTTTTGTGTCGATGGTGGCCGGTCAACTGTGCGCAATAAAGGATAGTAGTGTATTAAAAAGCACTTACATAGTATGTAAGGGTTTCAAAGGCGAGTAAATTAAGATTGTAGATCGTGTGTGTTCTTGCAGTGAGCTCAATCCATGCCTATCTGTTTGTCTCATGAAATTGCGGATTACTTGAGGACTGATTCCTGTTTGTCGGCCCGCCTCACCCAGACTGAGCCCCTGTTTGACCAGGTCGACGGCTTGTTTCTTTTCTTCTATGCTGTATTTTGTCATATAAAACTGCACCTCCTAGGTTGGATTTATAGTCCAACTTTTGGGGTGCAGTTCAAAATGGTAACCTTTTTCATAAGTAGAACATCAAAACCCTCCACGATTTGCCTGGTTCATAGCAGACCGTGGAGAAGTTTTGATTATTTCATAATAGTAAAATCATTATTTTATAATTAGTACCATGCATATTGTACTTTTACTCTTTTCCGCCTTTCCCGGAGCTACATGAACCGTTATCGAAAAGATTACAAATGGTCCAATATTTTTACGATGGTCCGAAATTTGCAGTCGAACCCGGCCATCTGCACCGATGACTTTTCAAACCGCCTGGTTGTGATCACTGGCGCAACATCAGGAATTGGCCAGGCAGCAGCACATAAATTTGCCGCCCATGGTGCAGATTTATTACTCATCAATCGCAATAGACAAAAATCGGATGACTTGTGTGACTCGTTGAAAAAAGCGTTTGATGCAAACTGCGATTATATCCTGGCTGATTTTTCGAAATTGTCAGACATCCACGCTGCAGCAAAAAGGTTGGCTACTCTCGACAGAAAAATCGATGTTTTAATACACAATGCCGGCGTCTATATAACCGACAGAACATTCACGCAGGATAACATCGAAACAGTATTCCAAACCAATTACCTGAGCACTTTTATAATTAACCATTACCTTCAAGAAAAATTATCCAGCCAAAGAAGCGGTCGGATACTATTCGTCAATTCAGAAGCTTACCGCTTTGCCGCTTTTGGGCTAAACCTAGATGATCTAACCTGGGAGAAACATCGCTATTCAGGAATTAAGAGTTATGGCGCAGCCAAGCTGGCACAGCTGCTTTCGATGCTAAAATTTTCTGACTATTTTAGCAACTCCGGTGTTACCATAAATGCCATGCATCCTGGAAATGTACAGACGTCCAGCGGTCAAAATAACAATGCAATATACAAATTCCTCAAGAGAGTTTTTATTGACAGCAGTGCCCGTCCCATCAGTGTTGCGGCAGATTCCCTCTACTATTTGGGTGTATCCAAGGAGTTGGATCAGGTAACCGGTAAATTTTTCAATCTCACAACCGAAGAAGAACCAGCCCCCCCTGCATTAGATAGATTAGCTGCTGAAGAATTGTGGAACATAAGTCTCAAACTTGGTGGTGTATATGAAAACTGACAACAATCAAGTTCTAATTGTTGGAGCCGGCATGGCAGGGTTGACTGCGGCAGCCTACCTGGCCAGGAAAAACGTTAAAGTCTTATTACTGGAAAAGAATGATAAAACCGGTGGATTGCTGGGATCCTTCGAAAAAGACGGTTTCTTTTTTGACTCAGGTCCAAGGGCTTTGGTTAACTCGGGAATCATTAAACCAATATTGAATGATTTGGGGATTGAGTGGGAATATTACGAGAATAAAATAACGTTGGGGATTGAGGACCACCTGCTTGAGATCAATTCACTGGCCGACTTGAAAAATTACCAACGCCTACTCGCTGAACTTTACCCGGAGAACGTGAAGGATATAGCAAAAATCGTTGATTACATCAGGCAACTGTCTGAATACACGCGGATTCTGTACGAGTTTGATAATCCAAATTTCAGCAATCAAATGAATGATAAGTCATACATTTTTAAGAGATTGCTGCCATGGATGATCAAGTTCCTGCATGCGATCAAGAAGTTGAACGATTTCAATGTGCCGATGGAAGACTTCCTGAGCCGCCTGACGTCGAACCAGTCGCTGATTGATATCATCACCCAGCACTTCTTCCGGCAAACGCCAACATATTTTGCCCTGGGTTATTTTCATGTGTACATGGATTATTTTTATCCAAAAGGCGGGACAGGTTCACTGAATGACTTACTCAGAGAAAAAATTATCGAGTCGGGCGGTGAAATCAGGCTTGATGCTCAAATCAATGAAGTCATTCCTTCTGAAAGAAGGATCAGTGATTCGCAAGGGAATAACTATCATTATGACCAGTTGATCTGGGCTGCCGATCTCAAGACACTTTACCAGGTTCTCGAACCGACAGGATTAGATAATAAAACGGTGCAAAAAATCGAAACAGATTCAGCTCGAATTCTGTCATCCAAAGGAGCTGAATCCGTTTTTATGACCTATCTGTCGGTCGACCGTCCACCTTCGTACTTTGAGCAAAACGGCGGCGGGCATCTATTTTTTACACCTTCAAAACAAGGTCTGTGTGAGACAAACCGGGAAGAAAGGGAAGCCCTCATTCAAAATTTTGATCGATTAACGAAAGAGGACGTCCTTGGTTGGTTGGATAAATACATTCACCTAAACACTTATGAAATTTCCATCCCTGCGCTGCGAGATCACACACTAGCACCTGAGGGGCAAAGCGGTGTGATGATCAGCTTTCTTTTTGATTACCAAATAGTCAAAAAAGTGCAGGAAGCTGGTTGGTACGACGAGTTCAAAGATGCTGTGGAGAACCGCGTCTGCGCCGTGTTATCTCAGACTTTATACAAGGATCTTGATAAGGATATCTTGTTCAAGTTTTCATCTACACCGCTGACGATAAACAAGTTAACCGGCAGTTCTGAAGGAGCCATTACCGGGTGGTCATTTGAACAAACACCACCGGTAATCAGTAAATTGCAGGAGATCCCGAAATCTGTCAAAACGCCGATCCCAAATGTCTATCAGGCAGGTCAATGGGCATACTCGCCAGCTGGTGTACCGATTGCCATGTTAACTGGATGGTATGCCTCTCAAGAGATCTTAAAATACCGAAAGAAAAAATGACCCTGTAGTTGCCGTCTCATGTCAACTCGTTTGACAGTTTGCTGGCAGAATTGATATCTATATTGTGACGCACCTGTTCAAATACGGAGCTAACGAAAATGTTTGCAAAATTTGTCATTATTGCATTTCTCCTGTTGGAGTTATCAAACGTCATCGCTCTGTATTTTTTCCCTGGTTCAAAAATGGCAAATGCGGTCGGCGTATTTACTGCCTGGGATAAATCTAAACTTCACCCTGAGATTCATGACTTTATCAAGTACCTCGTTTACTGGGTGGCGGGAGCAAAACTGGTATTTCTCTTGCTCCTGGCTGTCATCATATTTTTTGGAAGCGAGGAAATTCAACGGTACAGCTTGATTTCCCTGGGTGCTGCAACTTTATCTTTCTACTGGCGCTTGTTTCCACTCATCCGAAGGATGGACCGGAGTGGGCAAATACAACCCAGAAATTATTCCTTGATTCTTGGAGGTATGATTTTTGTGCTTATTTCATTATTTGCCCTGGCTGCTTTTCTCTGAATTTCTCTCAGTATCACCAAAGCTATTATTTTTTAATTTGATGAATTTACCATTAGTTGATAATGTGGAATTTCTGCTGCCGGCCACTTAGCCAGCGTATTCTACCGCCATCCATGACCGCATCCTCTTCCAGGGCAAACATCACAACCTGGTTATCCCACTCCGGCACAGCTTTCTGTACATTTAGTTCAATGGCGTAAGCTGTGTGATCATACAGCTCATAATCTCCAGCCCCGGGAACACCACCCTGCATGTCCCACAGGCCGATAGTCGGTCCGGCTGCGTGACCGTGGTATCCCAACGAATGTGTATAAATCATTGCGTTGATACCTTCAGAACGCGCACTACCCAGGGCATTTTTGAGGATATCATTTCCAGTACGCCCAAGCTGCATAGCTCGAAGATGAATATCCTGCAGACGGTTGGCTTCAGCCAGTCCTGCCTTCAGTCCTGCCGGCACATCTTCCTCCCCAGGCTTTAACACATATGCCAGTTGCTGCTGGTCGGTGGCAAGCCCGAGGTAATAAAAGCCTACATAGCAGTGCAGCAGATCGCCAGGCAGGATGAGCTTACGCTCCTTGGGGTTGGATTTCCCAAAGGTCGCAAATGGTTCACCAGCAGCCTGAATATCAACAGTTGGCTGGAACCATGCCTGCACACCCAGGTCGCTCATCTTCTGGCGCATCCACCACACCACATCATCCGTGGTAGTAATACCCGGGTGAATCACTCTGCTGGAAAATGCTTCAGCGATGATGGCATGGTCCAGCTCAACGATACCCGGGTAGGAAGCCAGCTCGGATTGCGTACGCTGCTCCAGCCAACCGACGGCCACACGTTCAGCACTGCGAACACGGCCGGCAAATTCCGGTCCAATCGCAGCAATGATCCGTTCAAACTCGGAATGAGTGATTCCATCACCAAATGCGAAGGTCTGTGAATAATTCAAGCCAATGGTGCCAGGATTTAACTCTTTCACCACTCGTCCAAGACATTCAAATTGACTCTCTTTATCGGGATTCCAGCCGGCTTTGTAAAAGTCACCGAAACCATACCTGTCAAGGCTCAATCGTTCAACCGTGCCGTCAGGCTTGAGGTGAAACAGCAGGATAGTGCGCCGGCGCGCGGCCATGGATGGTTCAGGCAGAAGTGTCATAATGACCGGGTCCTCATTATATTCCCGGGCTGACACGATCCACAGATCCATTTTCTCACGCTGCATCACTGCTGGCAGAACCTCGTCAAGCCGTTGTTTCAGCCATTCATTGCGTACCTTCGCCCTGTCGCGCTGGGGGAGTATTTTTTGAGCCAGGTCAATTGTTGTGAGCATGTGCTTTGTCCTTAATTTGAGATCTAAAATTGGTGAGACAGTAATTTGATTATAGTGTTGAAACTTGGGATCAGAAATATCTAACTTTGACTGATTCCTAAATTCCTAAAAGTCAAATTAGAATTCTATTGAATTATTTGTGTTGTTTGCTGATTACTGGATGAATGAGTGATGGGTAATCTTAATTTTTAAGAATAAATTATTCCACATGGAGGGCGTTTATCAATTGGTAAGCCTGTGATAGATTATTGATTAAAAATGTCTTCTTTCCCATCTACCCGAGCAGCGGCACATTCAGCAAATCTCCAAATTTTTCGATATACACATCTGCCCGGGCGTTTTTATCATACTTAAATGCGATGGTTTTCAGTCCCACACTGCGGGCACCCTTCAATTCAGAGGCCTTGTGCCCCACAAATACCGCCCCATCCACGGACAATCCCACACTGCGGCAGGCTTCTTTATAAATCACTGCTGCCGGCTTGCGCGTGCCCAACTCTTTTGAGCTGATAAATGTATCAAATTCGTTTCCAAATCCGGCTTCTGCAAACCAATTCAGCTTGACCTTGATGGGCGTCGCTGTATCAGAGATAATACCAAGGATATACCCGCGCTTCTTGAGCGCTTTGATCGTCTCCGGTACACCATCAACGATCTCCACAGTCGTGGCGTCTTTGAGCAGTGCATCTACGCCTTCCTGCAGCACTGCTGGCTCTGTAACACCGTACAGCCTGATAACCCGTTCATAGAACTCAAACCGGTCAATTTCTCCGTTGAATGCCAGGTCCTTCAGCTTGCGCTTTTCTGTTTTTACATCAACCTGCGACTTCAATTTGTGCCTGGCAAGGAACTGCTTGATATGCCTGCCCTTCCTGGGTTTGGTGTACAGGATATTGCCGGCATCGAAAAAGATGGCTTTGATCTTACGCTCTACTGGTTTGACCTTGCGATCTCTTTTCAGAATGTCCTCGATCAAAGGCAGCAGCTCATACAGGTTTTCGATCACCGCATCCGGTGTAGCACCTAAATCCGGATCGCCATCGTCATACACATGGTTGATCTTTATAGACATACAGTAGCCTGACCGGCTCGATCCGAGTACATCACGGTTGATCTTGTCACCTACATAGATAACCTGGCTGGTTGGCAGGCTTGCCAGGCGCGCCGCATGGTAAAAGACCGCCGGGTCAGGCTTGCGGTGACCCAACTGAGAGGACAGGACAAGCGGGTCGAAATACTGCTGAATACCGTATCGCTTGAGTGAGTACGGCACCTGTGTCAGGCTCTGGGTGTTGCTGATGCAGCCTATGCGCAGCCCCATCTGCTGGATGGATTCAAGTACCTGCGGTGCTTCAGGACGCATCTCTCTAATGAAGAAGCCGGTTTCGTAGAGGAAAGCCAGGTCTTCAGAGATCGGTGCAATTTGCTCAATTGGCAGGTTAAGATCTATCAGGACAACCTGCGACCATATTTCAGCAGTCGGCAGTTCAATCAGAGATTGGCGGTTCCACTTGTGATAGCGCTTTACGCCGGTGGTGAGCAGTTCTAACAACCCATCATCATCCATCTCGAGATGAACACCTGCTTTTTCCAATAACGCTCGAAAGCGCGGCGTACTTTCCCTGCGAATTTCTGGTGATGATCTGAAGGTTTCAATGGTACCGCCAATATCAAAATAGACTGCCTGCAAAGCCATAATCCCTAAATCCTCATAATCCAATTTATTGCTCTTTATCCGTTGCGCTGCCTGGTACTTAATCTTTTCCTGATCCATTTTGTATTAGTTTCGATAGCAGCGGAATAATCTCCAGCGCATCACCCACAATGCCGAGGTCGGCAGTTTTGAAAATGGGTGCTTCGGGGTCTTTGTTAATTGCCACGATTGTTTTCGAGGAGTTCATCCCAACCACGTGCTGCACCGCGCCGCTGATGCCGGCGGCGATATAAAGTTCCGGTCCAACCGTGGTGCCGGACTGCCCGACCTGCCGCGTATGGGGGATCCAACCCTGTTCAACTATTGTCCGGGAACCCGCCAGAACCCCGCCCAGTTGGTCTGCCAGTGTTTGCAGTAACGCCAGGTTGGCAGCTTTCTGACAGCCGCGCCCACCTGCAACAATGATGCGCGCATCCTCAATAGCCACTTCATTCTGGTCATCGAGGTACTTACGCTCAACCACGCGTGTTCTGATTGCACTGCGGTTTAAAGTAACAGGAAAATAGTCAACAGAAGCAGCTTTACCTTCCTGTTTTGAAAGTACGCTAAACACATTTGGGCGAACTGTGGCGGTTTGCGGTCGGTTATACGGCGTGATGATCGATGCCATGATATTGCCACCGAATGCCGGCCGCGTCTGTACCAGCTGGCGGTCGACGTCAATTGCCAATCCGGTGCAGTCAGCTGTCAACCCAAGTTTTAACCGGGCTGCGACCCTTGGCGCAAAATCTCGTCCATGCGGTGTGGCGCCGTACAGCACAACCGCCGGCTTTTTGGCGCTGATAACCGCACACATCACATTGGTAAACCCATCGGTTGAATATTCACCCAGCAGGTCATGCTTGCAGACGATCACCTCGTCAGCGCCAAACTGCCCAAGCGATGCCCAGTCAAGATCATCTTTGTCAGTCAACACAACTGCCGTCACAGGCTCCTTCAACTCATCTGCCAGCTGGCGCGCCTTTCCCAGCAGCTCAAAGGCAACCTTTTTTGGCTTTTGCGGGCTTTCATCCTGGTCCATCTCAACCCACACAAACACACCCTTGTACTTTGCCAGCTCATCGGCAGAAGCCATTTTACGTTCAATGTGCAGGGCGTGGAAACGGCACACATTGACACAAGCCCCGCAAAGCGTGCAGAGGTCGTTAACCATCAATTTACTGTCATCATCAAAATACAATGCCCCGAACGGGCAGTTTTGCAGACAAATCTTGCATGCGGTACAGGCATTGTGATCAATCGTTAGCATGGTGTCTCACTATTATCAATTTTATAATTTCGAACTAACACTCCGGTCATATCCACACCAATCACCATTTTGGAATCCATCAATCGATATAACGGCGTTCCTTTAAAAATTGGAATATTTCGGCTGCAGCTTGTTCCGGTTCCATGTTGTCAATCTTCTGGCAGCATTTCTTTTGAGTGGGTGGAAAAACCTTCACCACCTGGGTATATGAACCCTTCAAACCAAGCTCATCTTCTGGTATTGGCAGGTCTTCAGCTTGAACAGTCTTGATCGGCTTCTGTCGAGCCTGGACAATGTCGCGCAGCGAAGGCGCCCTTCTGACAACTTCGCCCTTGCTGCAGGTTACCAAGGCCGGGGTTATCACTTCTATGACATCATATCCGCGTTCAACCTCCTGGGTCACCCGTACATGCCGCTTTGTCCTGCCGGGTTTAACATCCACCGCATAGGTGATTTGGGGCAGCCCGAGGATCTCTGCAATTTCAGGACCAACCTGGGCAGTATCACCATCAATCGCCTGCTTGCCTGTCAGAATCAGGTCATAATCCGGTACTGCCCGGCGTATGGCTTCTGCCAGAGTGTAGGCAGTCGCCCAGGTATCAGCACCGGCAAATTTTCTATCTGTGACCAGGATACCCTCGTCAGTGCCAAGCTCAAGGCAGCGCAGCAGCGCATCCTTCGCCTGGGGCGGTCCCATGGTAATGGCAATAATTTCGACATCATCATAAAGCTGGCGCAGACGTACAGCGTGGTCCAGTGCATATTCACAGAATGGGTTCAGGATTGATTGCACACCTTCACGGATCAACGTGCCGGTTACAGGGTCAACCTGGACCTGTGTTACTTCTGGCACCTGTTTAATGCAGACAACAATTTTCATTGATGCACCTCGAGCGGGAAGATATTGTCTGGATTCAGGATACCCTGGGGGTCCAAAGCCTTTTTGACATTTCTCATCTGCTGAATCTGGTCTGGTGTGAACATCAGAGGCAGGAATTTTGCCTTGATTTTTCCAATGCCATGTTCGGCAGAAACAGCTCCCCCCATTTCAACTGCCCGGCGTGCAAAGACTTCATACAGCTTCATCCCTTTTTCCAGATCGCTCATATCCCTCGGCAGAATATTGACATGAATATGGTTGTTGCCAATATGACCAAAAGCATACCAGTCCAGCGCTAGCCGGTTGCATTCGCTCTCATACAACTGCCAAATCTCCTCCAAATAGCTGTCTGGAACTGCCAGGTCTGTTCCAAGCTTATGGATACCGGGATGAACTTTTTTGCGCTCTGCAATGATGCCGTTGATTGTTTCTGGTACCATGTGGCGGAATACTTTAAACCTGTCCAATTCGCGCCGCTCGTAACCAGCCCAGGAGTTGGATAGATCTGCACCGACTGATATCATGATCTCATCCAAAACATGGTAAGGCTCGAATTCAGCGTGTGGATCAAAATTCATCTCAAAGAATATCGCCGATTTGGCTGACTCCGGTAGCAGAGGCATACCAACCACTGATGGTTCTGATTTCTGCAGTTCACGCAGTAAATTCAACGCACTACCTGAATAGAATTCGAGGAAATCAAGCTGCAGACGACTGTCAGCGCGCAGCTTTATCGCCAACGCCACAGCCTGGTGATCTGAGTCCAGAAACTGGACAATGGATATCTTGGGTTCCTTTTTCAGCAGCGCAACCTCCACCTGGGTGATCACTCCGAGCACACCTTCTGAACCGATGAACAGGTCAATCAGATCCATGTGCGGCGCTGTATAAAACCCGGTTGTACTCTTAGTCATCGGCAATGGATAATCCGGTATGGTGATCGTTCTCGGTTCACCGGCAGAGTTCCAGACCACAAATTGTCCGGCAGGCGAGGCGAAATATTTACCGCGTGGAATATCAAGGGTTTCTCCATCTGCGAGTAAGACCCTGACAGCCCTGACCCATGAACGTGTGGGGCCGTAGCGGTAGGTGCGTGCACCTGAAGCATTGGTAATCACAGTGCCGCCAAGCGAGGCGCTCATCTCAGTTGGGTCTGGTGGGTAAAAGTAAAAGTCTGGGTCCTGCTTGAACTGCTCGTAGCGTTGCTTAATTGCAGGATCAATCTCACCTGATTCAAGATCAGGAAATTGTTTGATGCGCAGCATGGAATCAAGCGACTTGAGGCTCACATTGGCTTGTGCACACACCCGCCACTCATCATAAGCTGTGTTGAAATAGACTGATTGGACGCGGTCAAACAACTCCATCGATACCAGTGCACCGCGCGGCGGTACACAGCCCCCCACCAACCCGGTGCGTGCGCTGGCGATGGTAACGGCGGTACTCCTGCGGCTCATTTCTCGAATCACAGCTGAGAGTTCAGCTTCGTTCTTGGGAAAGAACAGGTAATCAAACGGCCTGGCAGATAATTTGGACTCATCCGTCAGGTAGACAGCATAGTCAGATCGTATGGTTTCGAATCCTTTGATACATTTAACCTGGTCAAAGTCAGCGGGTGACGGTGCGTGCGATATTATTTCGTGCATAAATGTACAATCTCCTTCATATTAAGAAGAGATATTTTACGACCAGTATCTATACGCATTATTAATCAACTGCAATTTGTTTTAATAATGGTTTTAGAAACGAAACGCTTTTTTTTGCCGCTTCATCAGCTGTCGGCAGGGGCAAAAACTCACCAGAAACGTAGCCCTTGTAGCCCGTCTCTGCTAGGCAGCTCAAGATGGATGGGAAGTCAATGTGTCCATTACCGGGGTACCAGCGGTTGGAATCAGCAACATGAAAATGGAATATCCGGCTTCCGCAGTTGCAAATACTGGTTTCAATCTGTGGCTCTTCGATATTCATATGAAATGTATCCAGCAGCAAGCCAAAGTTATCCTCACTCACGCTAGAAACCAACGCCATCCCCTGTGAAACAGTATTGATCAGCGTGGTCTCATAGCGGTTGATCGGCTCAAGCGCCAGCCGTACCCTTTCCTTTGCTGCTGCGCGGCAGCACTTTACCAGGGCTTCAACCAGCCAGCCAATCGCTTGATCCTGCGTCACACCGGGTTTTACAATGCCCCGCAGCAGCCCAATGATGATCACAGCATTGAAGTGTTTCGCTGCTCTTACATGGCTGATAATCCGCTCGACCGCCTGTCTCCTGACAGCCTCATCGGGGTCAGTAAACGACAGCTTCTCCTCATTCCATGCCTGGCCTGTACCAATTGCCGGCACTTCAAGCCCAAAGCTGCTTACCATCCGGTACAGCGCTTCAAGGTCAACCAGGTTAGGGTCGCGAATGGCCAGTTCCACACCCTGGTATCCCATCCCTGCAATCTTTTCAAGGTTCTGTTCTAATGAACCGCTGAAAGTGGCAGCTTGAAAATTCGTCTGGTTTGTGGATAGAACAATAGAAAGTTTCACGGTTACACTCATTTATGGAGCCAGCAGGCGTGCCTGCTGACTCCTATTGTAATGGCTAAGCGATATAGGTGATCTTGCACTCGGAACGGTTTGTTTGCAGGTTGATAATATTCTCCGGCAATTCCTCAAGCGAAATTTTCTTGGTGCTGATGGTGGTCATATCCATGCCAGTCGCCATGCAGTCGATCACACGCGGGAAGGTGCCGTGACCCGAATGTCCCTGTGCACCAATGATGGATGCCCGTCTCACCTGCAGTACCTCACCCGCAACCGGCATTTTTGCTTCTGCCCTTGCGGTAACGACGATTTTGCTGTTTAGCGTGCGGCCTTCCCATACAACCCGTTCAATGCCCGGGTAAACGACCTCAGGCAAGCCGGTTGCTTCCATGAACAGGTCGGCACCCATGCCGTTGGTGATTTCAAGCACCCTGTCAGCAAAATCTTCATGCAACGGGTTAATGTGATAATCAGCACCCAACTTCAACGCCATTTTGGCACGGTCTTCCTGTGTCTCTGAGATGATCACCTGTGAAGCGCCGGCGCGTTTCATGATGGCGCAGGCAGCCAGGCCAACTGGTCCACCGCCCAAAATAACCGCACGGTCTCCCGGACGAATGCCGCCGCCCCGCTCAATCACAGCATTGTATGCCACGCAGGTCGGTTCAACCAGGCTGCCGGCCACAAATAAGTCGCGTTCTGAGTAATTCTTGCGCAGCGGCTCAAGGCTCCAAATCGTCCGTGCCGGCACGACCAGGTATTTGGTAAAGGCCCCGTTGACATTGAAACCAATCTCATCCAACCGTTCACAGTGATTCGGCCAGCCGTCAGCGCAAGGCTTGCACTGACCGCACCATAGCATCTCTTCTGTTGTGACAGCTTCTCCACCTTTGAACGGTTTGTTGGTGGTTTTATCATAAGCTTTTTTGCCCGCTTCAACCACCACACCGGAGAGTTCGTGTCCTAAAATGCTGGGGAATCCTGTCAATCCCGGGTAAAAAATGTATCCTTCTTTGTCAGCCTGCGCCATGTGCACATCTGAGCCGCAAATACCGCAGGCTTTAACCTCAATCAACACTTCGTCCTCACCAGGTGTTGGGATGTCGTACTCGCGTATTTCAATACGCGGGTTGCGCCAAACCTGGCTGCCAAGGTACGTTTGTCGCCCTTCGATATCCTTTGTACCCAGCTTAAATCCGGGTTTCGGATCCCAATCTGCCACAAGTGTTACGCCCTGCATCTTACCTTTCATTACTTCCTCCGAATTGTTTTCTGCAAACTACTTCACTAAACTTCTGTTCCCTGTCCGATCCTGGGAATAGCATAAACGGTTTTCCAACCTTTGCTGAGAGGCTCACGCAGGTATGGCTCCATATCCTTCTCGGTGCGCAATGTCACTTCCTCAACCGGTGGTACCTTTCCGGCCGGGAAGGCTTCCAACACGTGATCATTCCATAAGGTCAGGTACTTTAAAATGGCTGCCATCGGACGTTTGGCTTTTTGTGCTTCGCCGGATTTTGCCTTGCCAACTACACCTTCCGGGGTGGCTGCGATTTCAATCGCAAAATGGCCTTCACCTTCAGACCAACGGCTTGGGCGGCCGTAAGGATCAACGGATTTATCATAATGGCCTTCTGGCAGGTAATTCTTGCCTTCAGTATCAACAGCATAAGCCATGTCAACCATGTCCGGGTGGAGTAGGAGACTTAGAGACGTTTCAGATTCGTCAGCATGCACAAAATTGGTACCCATCTGGCCACCGCGTTCGGTCGGGCGGAAGAACTCCCGTACGCCCCTGTGCCAATCGATCACTCTGAAGATACCCGGCAGTTGGTAGCGTTTTTGGAATTCCTGTACTGCTGATTCCAACATCCACAACTGGCCATGATTATTTACGATCAGTTGTTTTCTAAAGCCATCATTCCATAAACCCAGCATCACATCAATCATCATCTCCCTGACGACGTGCTCACGCACGATCACAGTGCCGGGCATACCCAGGTGATGAAATGGGTGACCGCCGTAGTTAAGCGGCGGAAGCGCCAGGTTCACTGCTGCACCGCGGCGGGCAGTGTAGCGGCGAACACCCTCGCAGATTGCACTGACATACAGCGTATCAGCTGCGCTGGGCAGATGCTTTCCATGCAGTTCAGTACAGCCTACCGGTATAAAAACGATATCATTCTTTTTACGGTTTTCTTCTACCTGCCAGCGGGTGGTTGTTTGAATATAAGAACCCGGTTTTGCCCATTCCACTGGCGAAGGAATATCATACTCTGCCAGGATCGCATCAATCTCTGCATCACTCGCATCCCAAACCTGCTTCTTCAGGCGGCCAACTTCATTGTCCTCAAAAAAGAGGTCTGGCTGGTTAGTTGGGAGAAACCCTTCCGGTACTAATTTATCTGTCATTATTAACTCCTTGTGTCTATTTTTTTCTACCTGTTAAGTAAATGTTTAAATTTCAGAGAATTTTATCGGCCTGTGTTCATGGAAAGATTTCCACGCCGCCAAGCCCAGCACCACCGCCGCACGTCCATCTTCGCCAGTAGTTGGGGTGGGCTTGTCCTCTCTCACACAATCAACAAACTGCTGAACTTCCTCAACGTAACACGGTGCATAACGCTGCATGAAAAAATTCGGCACCCTGGCTGAGAGAAATCCTTCAGGATTACCCTTCAGAACGGTATGCTCCTTTTCGTTCTCAGCCATCGCCGTGCCATTCAGACAAAACACCTCAAGGCGCTGGTCATAACCGTACACAGACTGCCGGCTGTTATCTATGCTGCCAATGGTTCCATCGGCGAATTTGAGCGAGACCGCGATAGTGTCCAGATCTCCGAATGTATTCAATTCGGGATCAATCAAAACGCTGCCAATAGCATAGACCTCTTCCACTTCGCCTACCTGAAACCGAGCCATGTCAAAATCGTGAATGGTCATGTCCAAGAAAATGCCGCCCGAGGTCTTGAGAAATTCCAGTGCCGGCAGCTGCGGATCGCGGTTGGTGATTTTCAAAATGCAGGTACGCCCCAGCTCACCCGATGAAACAATTGATTTGACATGCTGGAAGTTCTTATCAAAGCGCCGGTTGAATCCGACCTGCAGTTTCACCTTGTTTTGATGCACAGCAGCCAGCGCCTCATCAATATCGTCCAAATTGAGAGCCAAAGGTTTCTCACTGAAAATTTGTTTTCCTGCCATGGCTGCATCTTTGATGATGGCAGCATGTGTATCGGTGCTGGTTGCGATCAAGACTGCATCTATCGTTGGATCTGCCAGCAGTTCGCTGTAATCAAAGACCCGTCGTTCAATGTCCCACCTGTCAGCCACAGCGTTGACAACCTCGGGTTTTATATCGCACACTGCCGCTAGGTTTACCCCGCTCACTTTTGTGGCAAGGTTGGCAACATGTACGCTGCCCATGCGGCCCGTTCCAATTACTGCCAGGTTGATCTTGTTTTTCATTGTGCCTTTCCTTCGGCTCTCATATATTCCTGTTTCTTTCTCTTCACTCTATGCTTATGGTTTCATCACTATTTTCATTGCGCTCTTGGGACCATGTTCAAGTGTCTTCATATCCAGCCCCAGCATGCTGAAGGCGTTGATACCCTCTTCCAGGTCGATCACTTTGGTAAAGAACTGGCTCATGTCCAGCCGGTTCTCCCTGAAGATGCGGATGGAAGGCACCATGGTATTTTGACCTAAATACAGACCGAGGATTTTTGTCGCCCACCGGGTAATCTCATTGGGAACGACTGTGGTGGTGATGCTGGAATCCATGCCGAAAGGCAGCACTTTGCCGCCGGGCGTGACGCACTTGAGTGCCTGTGCCAGGCCGTTACCGGTTGCTTCAATCACAATATCGGCTTTGCGGCCATAAGTGAATTCGGTGATTTTCTCAACTACGTCAACTTCGTTCGGGTTCCACACTGTGAGGCCGCATTTCTTTGCCGCCTCGATGCGGAAAGGATCAATCTCAGTAACGGCTACCTTGGCGGCGATATTCTTGGCGAACTGCGCAAAAAGGTAACCGATAGGTCCAAAGCCAATGACCATGGCATAATCGTAAGGCAGCATCAGCAGTGTGTTCATACCGTTGACAACTGTCGCCAGCGTCTCAACCTGTGTGCCGTAGATATCATCAATTTCGTCCGGCAGTACAAAACACTGTTTCTCCGGTACCAGGCAGTACTCGGCATAACCGCCATCGCGCATCACACCCAGCGCACTGGTCTTAATGTCTACGCATTGGCTGGTCAGACCCATGCGGCAAAAATCGCAGAAGCCGCAGCGAATGTTGTTATCAACCGCTACACGATCACCAATTTTGACATGATGCACATGGGATCCAACCTCAACAACCTCACCGCAAAACTCATGTCCCAAAATAGTATTGGGTCTAAAGTGATGCTTGCCCTCGACAATTTTCACGTCACTGCCGCAGATACCCACCGCCTTGATTTTCAACAACACATCATCAGGTTCTTTGACATGCGGAACAGGCACCTGTTCCAATACCAACTGACCGACATCTTTGAAAACTAACGCCTTCATCTTTTCCATTTTGATACGCTCCTTATGATTTTTTATAATTGCACACGTGTGCACGAGTTAATATAAAAACAAACGAAAAATGCTCACTCAGTTTCTACCGTTGTATGCGTGCTGAACCTCCTCTGGCGAACGCCCTGACCTGCTCAACGGTCGCCATTGTGGTGTCGCCGGGGTATGTTGTCAATAACGCGCCGTGCGCCCAACCCAGGTTAACCGCCTCCTGTTCCGGTTCGCCGGTCAGCATGCCGTAAAATAGGCCGGAGGCAAACCCATCGCCGCCGCCCACCCGGTCATAGACATCAAGCTCACAGGTGGGTGAAAGATAGGTTTTACCGTCCATCCAAGCCAGTGCACCCCAGGTGTGATGGTTGGTTGAATGCACCTCACGCAGTGTGGTGGCAATAACCTTCACCTGCGGATAAAGTTTTACAACTTCATCCAGCATCTCAACAAACACGCGGTGATCCAGTTTGGATGTCCTGGTTACCTGCGGTCCTTTGATGCCAAGTCCTAACTGCAAATCTTCTTCATTCCCAACGAGTACATCCACCTGTTTCATAATCCGTTGAATCACTTTTTGTGCCGCCTGCTGGCCGCCCCAGATATTCCACAGCTTGGCACGGTAATTCAGGTCAAAAGAGACCACAGCACCGGCCGCTTTGGCTGACTGCATTGCCTCAATAATGACTTCACCGGTGGTCTCTGACAGCGCCGCAAAAATACCACCGCTGTGAAACCAGCGCACGCCGCCCTCAAAAATCTCCTGCCAGTCAAAATCACCTGGTTTGAGTCTGGCAGCTGCCTCATTTGAGCGGTTGTAAAACACAACCGGAGGGCGTACACCATAGCCGCGGTCGCTGTAGACCGTCGCCATGTTTGGTCCATTGACACCGTTATGGGTGAAGTGCTTGTAAAAAGGCACAACGCCCATGGCGCGCACGCGTTCAGCGATCAAGTCGCCGATTGGGTAATCCGCCATGGCACTGACCACCGCTGTCTTCAAACCAAAACAGTTTGCCAGGTTGGCTGCGCAGTTAAATTCACCGCCGCTGACGTGGATCTGGCATTCTGAAGCTTTTCTGAACGGCACAATGCCGGGGTCAAGCCGGTGAACCAGCGCACCCAATGAAATGAAATCAAAAGCCCCTTGAGAAGAAATGTTCAAACCATATTGGCTCATACAAACCTCGCTGTTCTACAACCACTTTGTGTGAAATACACCGTCGCGATCAACCCTGCGGTAGGTGTGGGCGCCGAAGTAATCACGCTGCGCCTGCGTCAGGTTAGCCGGCAGGCGGTCGCTGCGGTAGGCATCATAATAAGACAAGGACGCACTCAATGCCGGCACCGGTATGCCCAGCTCAACAGCTGTCTGTACTACGTAACGCCAGTCAGCCTGCCGACTCATCACCGCATCCTTGAAATAGTCATCAAGCAGCAGGTTGACCAAATTTTCATCGCGATCATAGGCTGCCATGATCTCTCCCAACAGGCTGGCGCGAATGATACAGCCGGCACGCCATATGCGGGCAATTTCCCTCAAGTTGAAGTCATACCCATATTCCAGTGATGCCATCTTCAGCATCCCCATTCCCTGGGCATAAGACGTGATTTTACTGGCATACAGTGCATTCATTGCAGCAGTCACCAATTTTTCACTGCTTCCAGCGAAGTATAGATTCGGTCCCATCAGAATTGTTGAAGCCGTCACGCGTTCTTTCTTAAGCGCTGAAATGATCCGCCCCTGCAAACCAGCGTTGATTGTTGGTATCGGCGCGCCCAGGTCCAGTGCATTTTGGCTGGTCCATTTGCCGGTGCCTTTCTGCTGTGCTTCATCCAGAATCACATCCACCATAGGCTGTGACGTTTCGGGGTCAATCTGATTAAAGATGTTGGCTGTTATCTCAACCAGGTATGACTTTAATATTCCCCTATTCCATTCGGCAAAGATCTGGTGCAGTTGCTCGGCAGTCAAATTCAGCCCACGATGGAGCAGATCATATACTTCGGCAATCAACTGCATATCACCATACTCAATGCCGTTGTGAACCATTTTGACATAATGCCCGGCACCGCGCGGTCCCATATAGGCGGTGCACGCTTCGCCATCTTCGGCCCGTGCGGCAATTGCGTCAAAAATCGGTGCTAGCTCCAGCCATGCCTCATAGCATCCACCCGGCATGATTGCCGGCCCCCACTTAGCACCTTCCTCACCACCAGAAACACCGGCACCCATGAAATGAATCCCTTCCAGTTCCAGCTCTTTACAGCGACGTTCAGTGTCCAAAAAATGGGAGTTGCCGCAGTCGATGACAATGTCGCCCTGTTCCAACGCCGGCTTGATGTGCTGGAGTGCGGCATCAACAGGCGCGCCAGCAGGCACCATTAACACAATTCGGCGCGGCTTTTCCAACACAGCCATCAACGCTTCCGGGCTTTCTACACCGAGCAGCTGCCTTCCGCTGCCCTCGCCATCTACAAAGGCGTTTGTTTTATCCGGGTCAAGGTCATAGCCGGCAACCGGGAAACCATTCCGCTCCATATTTAGCGCCAGGTTCTTTCCCATCACACCCAAACCAACCATCCCAATCTTATACTGCATAATTCCTGCCTTTACTGCCTTGAGACTCTTTGAATTACTTCAAACGGTACAACATTTCACCAGCTTTCGGCACAACGAGTATGCCCTCATCTTGTTTTCCGGTGAAATCATCAAGATTAATCGCATTCGGATCAAGATATCCGAGCCCAATTTTCCTACAGCGTTCTTCAGATATACCTGTCGCAAGCGTGACCTTGATGCGGTGTGTTTCAATATCCGTCACCGGATCGTAGGTCCCCTGCCCGTTCAGATGGGTTGAATGCGCCAGCACACCGTGTGGATATTTCTTATATTGCTCCCACTGTTTGACAAAAAAATCGCGGCAGTGATAACCGATTTGGTCAATCAGCCCGCCATGCGTATAACTGACTTCATTAATATGTGGTGCGTAAATGACCACCTCGCCGCCGTCTGCGATCACCGGCTCCATCTTGTACATACCTTTGGCAGCAGTCCACAGATCATCGTAAAGTTGCGGCATGACCGAGATGACCTTTTTATACGGCTTGTCCACATAAATGATATGTCGCCTGGCTGAAAACGAAGCCGCTGCCTGCCAGGATTCCTCGGCGCTGCCACTGAACAGTCCTGCCACGCCCGCATGGTTCACTACAAGGCTGATACACAGAACTGGCTTATCAATAAAGGATGCAGCCCGATCAATCACAGCCCTGACAGGTGTGTAGCCAGCGCCGATGATTTCACTGGAGGTAATTAGGGCGCCCAACCAATGTGTGAAATTGATGATCTCATCGCCTGCAATTCCCGGGAAGAAATACTTATTGCCACCGGAGAAACCAACCACTTCGTGTGGAAAAACCGGGCCGCAAATAATCAACTGATCATACTGATGGATAAGTTTATTCAACCTGACTGGCACATCTTCCCGCATCTTGCCTTCGGTTAGCAAGCTGATTTCCTCTGCCGAAATAATGCCTATCAATTCAAATGTATCGGTATTTTGCCACATGTGATTATAAATGCGTGACGCACCAGTATTTCCGTTGATAACAGTCCTGCCCAGGTGAACGGTTAGTTGTTTATCGTTCATGGGCTGGTGTGTCCCCAGCGCAACAAGGTAATCCAGGCACTGAACTTTACCGGACAGGTGCTTTTCAAACAGGTCAAACATCAGAGGCATCGGCATACTGCGTGTACCGTCAGGAATGATGACTAAAACACGCTTGCCAGCCAGGTGCAGTTCTTTGAATATGTCTTCAAAAACTGCACCAATCTCGGAGCAATCAAGGGGTATTTCTGAAGGTGCGATTTGGCTGATAAGCATAGACTTTACACCCCACTGAAAGCAGAGAATCCGCCGTCAACAGGCACAACGATACCGGTGACGAACGCCGATGCTGGAGAAACTAGCCACAAGAGTGTGCCCAGCAGGTCCTCAGGTACGCCAAAGCGGTTCATGGGTGTGTGGGCCAGGATTGATTCACCGCGTGCGGTGAGCCTGCCGGTTGTCTTGTCGGTCAACAAAAACCGGTTTTGTTCTGTCAGGAAAAACCCCGGGGCAAGCGCATTGACACGTATCTCAGGCGAGTATTCCTGCGCCATGTGCACCGCAAGCCACTGGGTGAAGTTGCTCACGCCTGCTTTTGCCGCAGAATACGCTGGTATACGAGTCAATGGGCGAAATGCATTCATGGATGAGATATTAACAATGACGCCGAATTTCTGATCAGCCATTGCCTTCCCAAATACCTGGCTCGCGAGGATTGTGCCCAATAAGTTCAGGTCAAACACCCAGCGTACAGCGTCTTCCGGTAAATCAAAGAACGATAACTCAGGATTGGTTGACGCCTGGGCTTTGTTCCCGCCGGCACCGTTGATCAGGATATCAACCTTTGAGAACACTTCTTTGATTTTTTGTGCGGCATTCTCTACACTGCTTTTATCAAGCACGTTACAGCCAAGAGCGATGGCCTTACCGCCGCCTGCACGGATTTCATCAGCAAGCGCTTCAGCGGCCAGTGCATTGATGTCAAGGACCGCTACACGGACGCCTGCCGCAGCCAGTGTTCTGCACATGCCGGCACATAATACGCCTGCGCCGCCAGTTATTACGGCTGTCTTGTTCGAGAGATCAAAAATTGTTTTCAGGTCAAAGGTCATATGTCACGCTCACATCTACAAGGGGTATCATGCTCAAAATCTACAAAATGGCATCAGGTGCCGGTTGAAGTGCCTGCGTAGATTCTCAGCATATGCTTCGGGATGATTGAGAAGCTGCTGCATCAACCGGATATAAAACCGCATCCTACCATCAGAAAGTTGTTCCCTTAAAACGGAGCCAAATGTAACATGCAGGATCTCACGAGCATCGAACTGGTCGAGCAAGCCGTTCCAATCATCGACATCTTGCGGCAGCGGTGCGATATCCAGGCTGGCTGATACATGGTAGCTGGCCCGGTCAGTGGTATAGCGCTCACGTGCAAAAGTATAGATTTCACTCATCAGCGCCTGGTCAAGTTCGGCCACAGTTCTCAGCGCTTCAAGATAACTGGTGCCTGCAGTTTTAAGGTGAACCATCCCATTGGTTTGGCGAGCTGCTGTACTGTAAATGCTGAACTTGTCTGATCCCGAATGCAGGCTTAGTTTGTACGGTCCAAACCTTCGAGCGATGGCTGCATGACCTGAGATATCATCCTCAAAAGCAGACACATCACCAATATAATCCACACCTTTCTCAAACGCACCGACAAAGCGCGGCGCCAGGCTCACCCACTGCACACCCAGGCGCTTTAGCTCGCTGGTAATATAAATATGCTCAAGGTGGCTGGTCGGGCTGGCAGTTTCATCCACAGAGACTTCCAATTCCCACGGATGAGAGCCGGCTCTTTCTTTCAAGTGCTGGTACATCTCAGCAACATGCCAGACGGCACCGCCGTACTTAACGATGCAGCGAAAAAGCGCTACTTCATCAAAACGTGCTGCTATATGTTCAATCTGGAATGATTTATCCAGTAACCCGGTTCTTTCCAGCTGCATTTGGGAAGGCAGGTTGGCGGTCATTGCATGCAACTCTGCTTTGCTGGCATACTCTCCTTCATTATTAACATACTCACCGGGGTCAATTGTGTAAAAGGTAAAACCAGCATCGAGGCAGGCATCAATGTCATCGATGGTCTTGAGGTGATCGGCATCAGCGCCAAAACCCTCCTGCCAGTTCTCTTCGAGCATACCCCACAGCGCATCGTCCATCACCTGCTGTGGCGTCCGTCCGGTGCGCGCCATTTCACGAATGGACTGTTGGGCAAATATCGGCAGTATCCTGCCGGCACAGTCACGCACGGCCCGCACATGGCCGGGTGTCGCAAGTCCCAGCCTGTCTCCCAGGCCGGCAGATGTTGCCAGACCCGTTAAGCGTGGGTTCAACCAGGATAACTGTGTGCGAATCACCGCAGCGTTGTGAGCGGAAAGGTCTGCCATGACAAGGATTTTATTATTGACATTGCTCTGCGATCCTTCGTAGTCTTTAATCCTTGCATCATCTTTCCCGGCCAGAATCACCAGCTTTCTTTCAACACCCTGTCTGGAAACGGCATAGTCTATCCCCTCGTGGGCGGTGATTGAGCGCTGCTGCAGGTGCAGCTTTTCTATGAGTTGTTGATCAGAAAGATTGTCCATAGCCATCCAAAATCACAGACTTACTGGTCCGGTAGACTCTCGGATCAGCAGTTTTCCTTTGAGAATTTTTACTTTAGGAGCATCATCTGGTTGTTTATCAGTGTCCTGGAGCAGTTCAAGAAGCAGCTGGGCTGCCTCGGCACCGATTGAATACTTGGGCTGGTCAAATGTGGTGATTGCCGGGCATGTATAAGCGCTGTAGGTGATATTGTCAAAGCCGGTGATTGAGATCTCTCCCGGAACGTTTATGCCGGCTTCTTTGCAGCCTCTGATAACCCCAATAGCCAGCGTATCGTTATAACAAACAATCGCTGAAGGCTTTGGTGTCAGGTTGTTAAAATAATGAACACTTTCGGCTCCCAGGGCAGGATCAGCACCTGGAACATGGTGAACATAGTCATCTGGCAGCTGAATACCACACTCTGCCAACGCCTGCTGGTAGCCGGCCAGCCTGTCTAAGGTTGTTCTACCGGATAATGAATTGCCAAGATAGGCAATGCGCTGATGACCAAGACTTATCAAGTAGCGAGTCACCTGGTAGCTGCCGTCAATATCATCATGGTAAATGGAGTAGTTGAAATTCTCTGCAGCCTGGTAATTTACCACCACTACCGGGAAGCCGTAAGCCAGCAGCTGACGGCCTTGCTCTGCACTAAAAGACGAGGAACAAACGATCACGCCATCAATCCGCTGTTCCATCATGGTCTGCACAATCTTGCGTTCTTTTGCAGTATCGTGCTGAGATGCAGCAATGAAAAGACTGTAACCAAACTTTTGGGCATTCGCCTCAATGCCGTCGAGAATTTCGGAGAAAAAGGGGTCAGCAATGCTGCTAACTACCACGCCGAGTACCTGCGTACGATTTGTTTTCAGGCTGCGAGCTGCAGCGCTTGGCTGGTATCCCATCTCACGTGCAACCGCTTTAATCCGTTCAGTCGTCTCATGCGAAACAAGGGATTTCTCCCTGAGCGCTCGTGAAACGGTTGAGTGGGATACGCCTGCTTTTCTGGCTATGTCTTTGATTGTTGCAGCCATTGGATATCTCCAGTTTGCACACGTGTGCATTCATGTATTAGTTTACACAAAGCCGTGAAAAAAGTCAAGATGTTTTCGAAAGAATACTTGCATTTTTACTTATTTTGTCGTAAGATATGCAAATGTAAGTAAATTTTCATATTTATTAATTTTGCAAGTCAACACAGTATCAACACCGGAGGCCTTATGAACCCCAGCAGTATCGAAGCCATTTTCTTAGATGTTGGCAATACGTTACGTATTGTCGTTGAAGATCCGGAGTTCTCAGAAAATGCCAAAAGAGAATTGATGGCGTTGATTGACTCAAAAGAAGCTCCCGTTGCATTTTTTGAAAAAGTAGAAAAGCGCTGGAAGGATTACCGCGGCCGGTCAAAGAAAATCTTGCTGGAAGCATCAGAATTGGAACTCTGGACGCAGTGGCTGCTGCCAGATTACCCGGTTGAAGTAGTTGCACCCCATATTAGCAAACTCACCCGCATGTGGCGTGATCGAGACGGGCGCCGCGTGCCTCGCCATGATGCAAAAGAAACGATCATTGAACTGCACCGCCGCGGCTATCAGCTGGGGATTATTGCCAATACCATCACCGAAACTGAAATACCCGATTGGATGCTCAGCGATGGTGTCACCAAGTATTTCAAAACAGTAATTCTTTCTTCAAAGGTTAGGATTCGAAAACCAGACCCCTATATTTACCTGATTGCAGCCCGGGTTATGGGTGTCGATCCCGCTAAATGTGCTTACCTGGGGGATAATCCGATCCGTGACGTTGAAGGCACAAGGGCTGCAGGCTACGGCATGATGGTTTTAATTGAGGAGCCTGCGACCATTGCCAAAGAACCTCAGCACAGTGATTTGAAGCCAGATTTCACAATCAAAGAGACGCGCCAACTCTTGGATATCTTCCCGCCGCGAAATTAGCCGTTCTTCAATATCTATGGAGCCATGTTGCAATGAGTAAAGAAATTGAAGCGATTTTTTTAGACCTCGGAAATACCCTCAGAGTGCTCACACAGAATGAGGAGCATCAATCCAACGCAAAGAAAATGCTGGCCGAACTGGTTGGCACAGACGAAGACCCGGATGTTTTCTGCAAGAAAGTGGATGAACGGTACAAAGTCTACCGCAAGTGGGCATTTGAAAACCTTAAAGAGGCATACGAAGCTGACTTGTGGACAAGGTGGCTCGCACCTGAGTTCGATAAAGAGCATATCGCACCGCTGGGCGTTGAATTGACCTACCAGTACCGCCAGTCCATGGGTCTGAGAGTGGTCGTTGAGCACGGGAAAGAGGTGGTCCAAACCCTTTTCGACCGGGGCTACACGCTTGGTATTATCAGCAACGTGATCACCTCGCGCGAAATACCTGAATGGATGGATACGGATGGTTTTACACCATATTTTAAATCCATCGTTCTATCATCGGTGCTTGGCATCCGGAAACCGGACCCTGAGATCTACCTTGAAGCGGCCAGACGCGCACAGGTTCCACCTGAAAAGTGCGTTTATGTCGGCGACAATCTAAAACGTGACGTTACCGGCACGCGTGCTGCGGGTTTTGGAATGGCAATTATCATGATAAGCCCTGAAGAGCTTACACAGGCAGTCATTACCGATGAAAACAAGCCAGATGCAATCATTCACCAATTTACAGACCTTTTAGACCTGTTTCCAAAATACCCTCAAGTGTGCCTTGAGAGAACACACGTGATTGCTTCTAACAAATAGATTGATCTGCTGCAAAGATACTGAACCATATTTGAAAGGGATAACATGACTGATCATCCTGATAAACACGGCGGTTACAGCCTGGCACAGGCAGTCAGAGAAGTGTACACACAGGGGCAAACCGATTACAACCTGGAGCCCTTAGTTCGTGTGGATATGAAAGGCCATCCACTTGGGCTTATTCAGGATGGCGACGCTGTCATCTTTTGCTGCCGGCGGGGTGAACGTGAAATTGAGCTGACTGAGGCTTTCACCAGCAATGATTTTCCACATTTCAATCGCCCACAGCTTCAGAATCTGAACTTCATCATTCTTACACTCTATCACGAAAAGTTCGTGAATCTGCCAGTTGCCTTTGCGCCTTCCAGGGTCAATAGCACGCTTGGCGAAGCGATCAGTAAAGCGGGTCTAACCCAGCTGCGGTGTTCTGAATCAGAGAAATTTGCACATATTACCTTTTTCCTGAACGGCGGCGCGAATGACCCATTTCCGGGTGAAAGCCGTGTGCGCATCCCCTCACCAAAAGGAATACCGTTTGACCAGGTACCAGAGCTGAGCCTGCCAGCAGTCGCTGACGAGATAATCAAAGGTCTTGAAACAGGCTATGACTGTATCATCACTAATTTTGCTAACGGTGATGTCATCGGCCACACAGCCAGCGTTGAAGCCAAGGTCAGGTGTGCAGAAGCGGTTGACGAACACCTGGGACGTGTAATTAAGGCTGCCAGCGAAAAGGGATATGTGATCTTAATCACCGCTGATCACGGCAACCTTGAAGAGATGCTGACCCCAGATGGAAAGCCCAATGTTGCACATACCACCAACCCGGTGCCTTTTCTCTTCATCGATCCATTAACTTCACAAACAATCCAACCAGCTGATGGCAGTCTCCAGGATATTGCGCCAACGCTGTTGAATATTTTAGGCGTACCTGTCCCGGTTGAGATGATCGGCAGTACCTTACTGCCCAAGCAGTACTTCAACGACAAACGCCGTGTTCTGTTGATAATCCTGGATGGTTGGGGGATTGGCAAAGCCGACCCGACCAATCCAATTCATCTGGCAAATACCCCAGTGTGGGATAAGTTGGTAGTAAATTACCATCCTTCACAGCTGCAAGCCTCCGGAGAGCATGTCGGTCTTCAGCCAGGCAAAGCAGGAAACTCGGAAGCGGGTCACATGAACATCGGCGCCGGCAGGGTTATCCTGCAGGACGATGTGCGCCTTGATCAGGCAATCAAAGACGGCACCTTTGCCAAAAATGAGGTTTTTCAAAAAGCAATGGAGTCAACTTTGGAGCAGAATAAGCGGCTGCACCTGCTGGGTTTGTTGACTGAGAAGAGTTCCCACGGTTCAATTGACTATCCGCTGGCGCTGCTCAGACTTGCCAAAGAGAAAGGTCTGGAAGATGTGTATCTCCACCTTATTTTGGACGGTCGGAGCACTGAACCGGGCAGCGCACCAGCGCTCCTGGAAAAACTTGAAGGATGGATGGCGGAAATCGGCGTTGGACAGGTCGTCAGCGCTGTTGGCCGCGGTATTGCCCTAGATCGGGATGGTAATTATGCCAAAATTCAGCGCGCCTATGACTCGCTGGTGCTTGGATTGGGTAATCATTACAGCACACAGGACGGGATGTAATGCAGCCCAACCGGTTAAGTACTGTAACTTTTTCAACCGCCTTGTATGAGATCATGCAAAAAATTAATCCGGGCATCGCCGCGTTGGAGCTGTACGAATTTGATTATGCTCTGAAGAACCTGGTGCCTTCTGGTGGTTGGCAGGAAATTCAACCTGATTCAATTGAGAAGCTTGAACGTCAGGCAAACGATCCGGATTTCTTTGCCAGCATTCACTTGAAAACCCTCAGTGGCGACCAGCTTATCATCGACCCGGCCATCACCAGCCTGTGCTGCAAATTGTTAGTAGGCCTAGTGACGGGTACATATCCGGTTGAGTGGGTCAAGCGGACATTCTATTTTGACATCAGGTCGTTTGTATTTTTCTATCGAACGCCATATTTCACATCCGAAATCCAGAAACACTTTGGCGGTCACCCTTATCTGCCGCTTACACCGACACAGCACATCTTTGATGCCAGTGAGGATATTGGGTACCAGGCCTTCAGTGAAGCAAACAAAGCCGTTGATGAACATTTTGTTACCCTGGTCAATTGCCTGGCTGACAAAATGAAACCGCCGCTGACATTTACGCTAGTTGGACCTACAGCTGCGGGCAAATCTGAAATTACCGATAAGATGCGAGCCCGGCTGACCGAAACCGGCCACTCAGTTACATCAGTTGAGATGGACAATTTTTTTAAAGATCGTGAGTTTCGGGATGGCAAACCAATCGACATTGAAGTGATCCACTATCAATTATTCATTGAAGCCATTACCCGACTTCAGAGTGGAAAACCAGCCAATATTCCGCGCTATGATTTTATAAAAGCAACGTCCAGCCATGACCTTGATGGAACACTGAGACCCGGAAAGACAATGATTAAATTTCAGCCGGCTGATATCATCCTGCTTGAAGGTAACTTCCCGTTTCATATTCCTGAAATATCTCCGATGATTGATGTGAAAACAGTCTACCTTACTGATGACCCGGTAAGGTTAAAACGCAAGTGGAAGCGCGATGTCGATTATCGGAAAAAGTATCACCCGGCATATTTAACCAACCGATTTTTCAAAACTCAATATCAGCGCTCAGGTGAAATTTACAGGCCGATGATGGCAGTATGCGAGTTGGTAGTCGACACCAGCGCGGCATGTATCTGGGTTACACCCGAAATTTCCGCACTGATCGCTAAATAGTCAAACACTTTATCGAGTCCGGAGAGGATGACCATGTATGAACAATTCTTTCAAAACCAGGTGATTTCAGGCACAACAAAAATCGCCATGCTCATACTTGATGGGCTGGGTGGGTTACCAATGATCCCGGGAGGCAAAACTGAACTTGAGACTGCAGTCACGCCCAACCTGGATGCCTTAGCAGGCAAATCAGCGCTTGGTATGACCATTCCGATTGGGCCGGGTATTGCAACCGGCAGCGGGCCAGGACATCTTTCGATTTTTGGTTTCGACCCGCTTGAGTATGAAATCGGCCGGGGTGCCCTCGAAGCGCTTGGCGTTGATTTTGAATTAGGTCCTGATGATGTAGCCGCCCGGGGTAACTTCTGCACCGTTGACAGCCAGGGCAAGCTGGTTGACCGGCGGGCTGGCAGGCTACCAACTGAACAGAGCATCAAGCTGGTTGAGCTGCTGCGGAAAATTGAACTGCCCGGCGTTGAATTGTTTGTTGAACCGGTCAAAGAACACCGTTTTGCGCTCATTCTTCGAGGCAAGAACCTCGGTTCTGAATTAACCGAATCAGATCCTTTGAGATTGGGCGAACCACCCAATGACGTTCAGGCGCTTGATTCCGCTTCAAAGCAAACCGCTGTGTACGTCAATCAATTTATTGATAAAGCAAGGATTATGCTGGCGGATCAATCGCCTGCCAACATGATACTGCTGCGCGGTTTTGCCAGTTTTCCAGTGATGCCCAAGTACAAAGATATTTTTAAACTCAACGCAGCGGCTATCGCAGTCAACGGCATGTACCGCGGTGTTGCCAGGCTGGTGGGTATGGAGGTCTTGCCTGTTACAGGTAAGAACCTTGAAGATGAATTTGACACCCTGGAGAGATACTGGCAGGCGTATGATTTCTTCTACCTGCATTTTAAGAAAACGGATACCTTCGGTGAGAATGGCGACTTTGATGGGAAGGTCCGGGCTATTGAGGAATTTGATGCCCAGCTGCCCCGTCTGCTCGCCTTACAACCTGATGTCGTCATCGTCGGTGGTGATCACTCATCGCCGGCTGTACTTAAGGCGCACAGCTGGCATCCCGTGCCGTTGCTGCTGTATTCACGGGTTGTCCGGCCAGACGGTATCACTGAGTTTGGTGAAAATGCCTGTGCCCGCGGCAGCCTGGGATCTATCCCTGCCAGGCATGTGATGCCGATAGCCCTGGCAAATGCCGGCAGGGTCGCCAAGTATGGCGCTTAACATTTCACATAAGGACGCATTCATGACAAGCACACTTCTATCTGACAACAGCCAATTGACAGCTGCTCTTTATAAAAAGATGCAGGAAATTGCACCGCCTGTCAGAGAGATGACCAGCACTGAATTCGGATACGCGCTCGAAAACGTGTGTCCGCCGGATGGATGGGATTCAATCACCGTGCAGCCAGTAAACAAAATTGAGTTAATGATGAATGATGAGGATTTTTACAAATCCATCCAGCTCAGACCAAAAGACAACAACAAAATCGTGATGGATTCGCAAATCAATAATTTACTGCAAATGCTATTTGTTGGCCTGGTCTCTGGTGAGTACAGCATTGCATGGGTCAAAGAACATTTTTACTTCGATGTGCGTGGGTTTTACTTCATTAATAAAACAAGGTATTTCACTCCAGAAATCACTGCTCATCTTGGCGGTAAACCCTATGCAGAGTTTGAGAAAAAGCAGGATGGCTTTCTGCACCTTCAGGCTGTTGGGTATAAAGCTTTTCGCACTGCGAACGCAGAGGTTGATCAGTGTTTTATCGAAACGATCCAAAAACTGATCACCATCAAAGGCACACCGATCATCATTGCCATTGCCGGCCAAACAGCGGCGGGTAAAACAGAAATTACCAGCCGGTTAACTGAAGCTTTCCAACACACGGGCAGGCGTATCAGCACGCTGGAAATTGATAATTTTCTAACCGACAGAGACTACCGCGAAGCAAATGGGATTGATTCGCTCGGCAAAGAAGCCCTTCATTATGACCTGCTGCAGAAGTGTATGAAAGAAATCCGTGAAGGTAAGAGAATATTGACACCCCGCTATGATTTTGTGCAGGCCACATCGAGCCACTCACTGTCAGGTGAATTGAAACCTGGATGCCAGCCAATCGAAATTGAGCCGGCCGACATCATCTTCATGGAAGGTAATTTTCCATTCCTTCTCACTGAGATTGCGCCTCTGATAGGTATCAAGGTGATGTATCTGACAGCTGATGATGTGCGCATGAAACGAAAATGGAAACGCGATATGGACTATCGCAAGAAGTATGACCTGTATTATTTTATCAACCGTTATTTCAGAGAGCAATTTTTAATGGCAGAACAGGCTTATAAGCCTCAGATGGTGTTGTGTGACCTGTTGGTAGATACCACCGGCGCCGCAATTTGGCTCACCCCGTATATCCAAGAATTATTAGGAGAGCAGCCAGAATCGTCGAAGATATGACATTCGTTAATGTAATTGTTCTTGCATTTTTAGTTTTTATGCTGTATACTGTTTCAAATGTAAGTAATATTTCAAAATTATTCTTTTTGTCATTATTCTTGCGCTCCAAATTATGGGATTAAAAAAATATGAACAATCCCTCACCCGCACAAACCGGCAGCGACTTTAACCAAATCATCAGTGAGCATTTTTCTCAACTGACGAAAAGTGAAAAGCGTATTGCCAACTTCTTGAGAAAAAACCCCGAAGAATCTGCCTTTCTTTCAGCTGGAGAAATAGCCAACCGACTCGCTTTGAGTGAAGCAACCCTTGTCCGTTTTGCACGCACGTTGGGTTTTAGCAGCTACCCGGCCATGCGTACTACCCTGCAGGACAACTTCCGCCGGCGGGTCACGCACTCATCCAGGCTAAAAGGTAGGTTGACTGACCTGCGCAGTTCAGGCGATATTTTCGAGCGGTTAACTGTCACCGAAATCGACTATTTGACGCAGGCATTGGAATCAATCAACCGTGATGAGATGAAGAAGGCTGTCGATATTTTGCGCTCACATCAACGGGTCTTCGTCTTTGGCCTTGGTCCATCCATCTCACTGGTAGATTTGTTGGAGTTGCGTCTCCGCAGGTTCGGCCGGGATGTTGTACCTTTGACCACTTCAGGCCGCGAAGTCCTCGAACCCTTAATGATGCTGACACCTGATGATGCTCTGTTTGTGATCTGTTTCTTTGACCAGAACCCTGCTCTGAAATTGGTAATAGATTACGGAAAGAAAATTGGTGCGCCAATCATCATGTTAACAGATACACTGGATGCAGTCCTTGGAGAACAGGTTGATGTCACCCTTGCCGCGAAGCGGGGACCTGTCGGCGAATTCCACTCGTTGGTTGTACCCATGACAGTGATTAATGCGATACTCCTATCGCTTGCAAGTGAAGATCAAGAAAGAATTATGGAAAAGTTGGACAGACTGGATCAATTGAGAGATCAATTGAATGTATTTGTCACAAACCAGGGATAGCCAAATCCTCGGCAGCTTAAAACAAGGTTTGCTTGCCAGCCCATCGATCAATGAATTATGGAGGTTGAAATAAGCATGATTGCTAATTTAAAACCGAAATCAAACGTCATAACAGGAGACAAAGGATGGCAGTAGCATCAAGCAAAAACCAATCTAATACAGATATTTGGAAGGCTCGGCTTCGCCGCTTGTACCGGTGGATCACCACGCCACATGTGATCCTTTCCATCATCATGATTGCGGTAATGTTCTATCTTGTGATTGTGCCACTTTACCGCATGGTTATTACTACAATCACTGTCTCTGATATGGACCTGAGGTCAATTCCGGGAGCAGAAGCCGGGGATCTTACCCTCTATCACTGGATCAGGATGCTGACGGGAAAAATTGGCCAGCTGATGACCTACGAACCGCTGGTACACAGCGTCATCATCGCCCTGGGTGCAACGTTTCTTTCTCTTGCTATTGGCGGTTTGATGGCATGGCTGGTTTGCCGCACAGACATCCCCGGCCGGGAAACAATACACATGCTGGCGCAGGTTCCCTACATCATGCCTTCGTGGACAATCGCCATGGCCTGGCTGGTTCTGTTCAAAAACCAGAAATCTGGTGGCACGATGGGTTTGCTGGAATTTATCACCGGCAACCCTACACCAGACTGGTTAGCCTATGGACCATTCCCAATTATCGTTAGCAGTGGCCTGCATTATTACACATTCTTTTTCCTCTTTATTTCAGCAGCACTGCTTTCCATTGATTCTTCTCTTGAAGAAGCGGGGGAGCTTGCGGGTGCAGGACGCTGGCGTATTATGCGGAAGATCACCTTCCCGCTGGTAATACCAGCGATCGCTTCCGGTTTCATCATGACCTTCTCAAAAGCCATGGGCACCTTCGGTGGACCAAACGTTCTAGGCTTGCCAATCCGCTACTACACCCTTTCCACGATGCTAAAATCAAATTCTGCCATCGGTAACTATGGAGATGCTTTCGTTACTGGCATTGTCTTGATCGTGTTTGCCATGGTGACCGTGATGCTGAACCAGAAAATTGTGGGTACCCGCAAGAGTTTTGAAACCATCGGCGGCCGCGGCTTTATGGCTAAGAAAGTCAAGTTGCGCGATTTCAAACCAGTTATCGTTGGCGGGGTAGTAGTTTTCCAGTTCATCATTGCAGTCCTGCCTCTGGTACTGCTTGTGCTCAGTTCATTTATGCTGCGTGATGGCAATTACAGCCTCGAAAATTTCACTTTTGCCCACTGGATTGGTGAGAGTGACATTAAGATAAACAGCGGCGAACCTGGCGTGCTCCGTAACCCCAGAGTCTGGCTCGGCGCCTGGAACTCCATCCGGCTCTCTATTCTAACTGCGCTATTCACAGCGCTCTCTGGTGTAATCCTCGGTTATGCAATCGTAAAAGGACGTGGGACAAGGCTCTCAAAAATTGTCGAGCAAATGTCCTTCATCCCGTATGTTATCCCGGGTATTGCCTTCGGCGCTGTTTACATCGCCATGTTCACCAAGCCGGTGGGTCCAATTCCCCCACTATACGGTACGTTCGCCTTATTAGTACTGGTATCAGTGGCAAAACACCTGCCGTTCTCAGCTCGCAGCGGTGTCTCAGCGATGCTGCAGGTGGGAAAAGAATTAGAAGAAGCTGCTGCCCTGGCAGGCGCGTCACCCTGGCGGCGTTTTGTACGTATCATCTTCCCCTTGACAAGTACTGGCTTTGTATCTGGCTTCCTGCTGACATTTATCAGCACCATGCGAGAACTCTCGCTCATCATCCTGCTGGTCACACCGACCACGGCAGTACTGGCAAGTATGACCATGCGCTATATCGAAAATGGTAACGATCAGCAGGCCAATGCTGTCATCATCTTACTAATTGTCCTGGTTTTGATCGGTAACTTCATCATCAGCCGCTTCCGTGGTGGCGGCCTGAAAAAAGGACTGGGAGTATAAAGAGAAAAGTCATGGAAACCCCAATTATTGTAAAAAACCTCACTAAGAAATTTGGCAAAGTTACTGCAGTAAATAATGTTTCAATAGTAATTGAACCGCATGAATTCCTGACACTTCTTGGACCTTCGGGGTGCGGAAAAACCACCCTTTTGCGCTGTATTGCTGGCCTCGAAGACCCGGATGACGGCGAGATTTACATTGGTGATAAACTGATTTATTCACATACCAAAGGCATCTCCATTCCACCTGGACAGCGTGAATTGGGAATGGTATTTCAAAACTATGCCCTCTGGCCGCATATGACCGTATATAAAAACCTAACATTTGCGCTCGAAATTCAAAAACTCTCAAAAGAAGATATGGACAAGAGAGTGAAGGAATCCCTGGCAGAAGTACAGATGTCAGGCTACGAAGATCGGTACCCGCGCGAGATGAGCGGTGGACAGCAGCAGCGTGTCGCACTTGCCCGTATGCTGGCATACCGCCCCCGAGTTTTCCTGATGGATGAACCGCTCTCTAATCTGGATGCACGCTTGAGAATGGATATGCGCACCGAGTTGAAGCGTCTGCATCATATTTCAGATGCAACCACGCTGTACGTCACCCATGACCAGGTTGAAGCCATGACCATGTCAACAAAAATCGCAGTGATGAAGCTGGGCGTCATTCAGCAGTTGGATACACCGGATATGATTTACCATTACCCGGCAAATTTGTTTATTGCAGATTTTATTGGCAATCCCAAGATCAATCTTCTTCCGGGAACGGTGGTTAAACAGAACCAGGTCAATGTTGGCAAGTGTAACATTCCGGTGAAGACCTACAACAAAACCGGTGAGGTTGTTGTAGGGCTGCGCCCAGAAGACATCATCATTCATACATCGCCCGTTGATGGCGCGGTTGAGTGCAGCGCATACTCGGTACTTCCATCCGGTGCCGACACCACCATCATTGCACGCGATGGCAGCCTGGAATTAATTATCAAAGAAATGGGCGTCAGCAAAATTCAAATGGACCAAAAAATATGGTTGACCTTCAAGGAAGAAGCGATCAACCTCTATGACAAACAAACTGAGGATTTAATCCGTGCATAAAAAGCTATGGATAATTGATTGAATAATGGATCAGCATAAGGAGGTCAAAATAGGAGAAAACAAAAACGTGAAATTTGATTGTTTGAAACATCTTCGTTTTCACAACAAAATTGGAGGAATTAAATGAAATCAATTTACAGAATTGCAGCATTGATCCTTGTGATCGCCATGCTTGCTGGTTGTGCACCAAAAGAGACAGTGGCCGAACCTGCGGAAGAACTCTCTCCCAAAGAACAGTGGTTAAAGACAAACCAGCTTGGCCCATATTACACTGATGAACAGGATTGGGCAGCCATTGAAGAAGCTGCTACTAAAGAAGGCGAACTGCTTGTCTACGCCAACTCATCCAAGATCGAGAAGTCTGCAGCAGGCTTCATGGAAAAATATCCCGGCATCAAAGTCCAGGCATTTGACCTTGGCGGTGATGATGTGCTGCTAAAGACACTGGAGGAACAGAAAGCAGGTGCATTCACCGGCGATGTTTGGGCTAGCAGCGGTGGCGCTGACCTGGTAGGTAATGTCATCCCAAATGGTTATGTCTACCGCTTCATGCCGTCAACCATGGCTGATAAAATTCCTGATCAGTACACCCAACCTCTGGTGATGGCCCGCCTTGGCACGACCGTATTTGCATACAACTCAGAATTGAACGACACCTGCCCGGTCACAAATGTTTGGGAGTTTACTCAGGAAGAATGGAAAGGAAAGTTCTTCATTGAAGATCCTTTGAACGATGCATCCACGCTCAGTAAGCTGCTCACATTTGTTGGGCATCCTGAAGAAATGAAGGCAGCATATATTGAGCTCTACGGACAGGAACCTGTGCTTGATGAAGATACACCCGATGCTGGCTGGTTGTGGTTGAAAAAATTTGCACAAAATGATCCAAAACCAAAACCCGGTGGCGATGAAGTTGATGAGGCTTTTGCTACTCCCGGCATGACCGAAAGCTACATGGCACTTACCTCCTATTCCAACATGGCTGATGTGGTTGAAGGCAACCTTGCATTTGAGCCTTGCTGGGGCATCAAACCAATGCTCGGTGTTCAGAGCCAGAGCTATGTGGGCATTATTAACCAGGCCCCCCACCCGAATGCTGCAAAATTGTGGGTTGCATGGCAGATCAGCGAGGAAGGCCGCGATCCCTGGGCAAAGTTTGGTACCTATTTCACCGATTCCACCTATGAAGTTGAAGAGGGTATGAAACCCCTGGATGAAATGATGGGCATGACATGGTTCATCGATGAACAGTTTGCCTATGACAACATGATCGAGGCGCGTGATTTCTATCTATTAAACCTGGGACAATAATCCTTTAAGCTGTTATTGATTAACATTCAGGCACGGATCTTTTTCAGATCCGTGCCTGAAAATAACAAAGAATACTAAAGAAAATATGAGCAGGTAAGCAATTAAGTATTTTACATTTGGGGCAGGCAATGATTCTTAAAGGTGTATTTTTTGATTTTGGCGGGACGATTGATACTTTCCACTTCACAATAGAGCAGCGCACACAGGCTGTTCCATTGATCAGGGAATGTCTTAACCGTGCCGGCATCATCACACAACATTCAGATGCAGCCCTGGCTGAAATGATCACCACAGGTGCAGGTGCATACTTAAACTGGAATCAACTCACAAACATTGAACTCAATCCTGCAGAAATTTGGGCGCAGTATTTCTTAAAGGACTTGCAATTGTCTGCGGAGACGCTTCATCCAGTTGCTGAGGAACTTGCTTACCTGTACGAGACCCGTCTTTTCGTCCGCAAGATTCGGCCAGAAATACCGCACGTATTAAGCGCAATAAACGCAATGGGGCTAAAAATTGGCTGTATAAGCAATACGCAAAGCCTAAACCAGGTGCCCCATCATTTGGAACAGTACGGTATTGCAGATTATTTTGACACGGTGGTTCTCTCGTCAAGTTACGGCAGGCGCAAACCAGACCCTTCAATTTTTTATTACGCCGCCAGGCAAGCTGGCTTACCAACTGGATCATGTATCTACGTAGGCGATAAACTTGACCGTGACATTCTTGGCGCACAACGAGCCGGTTTCATGGCAGCAATACAAATTAAAAATAGCAGTGATTGCGATGAACCTGATATCGAGATTGAACCGTATGATGTTATTGATGACATGAAAGATCTGCTGCCTATTTTGAAGAAAATCCAACTAAATGGCAGTGTATCCGAATCAATGCGTAATACCAGGAAGATTAAAGCGATTTTCTTTGATGCAGGTGATATTCTCTATTTTCGACCACAAAAAAACAGGCATTTCAATAATTTCCTGGAGTCGAGAAACATCCTCCTGGATCAAAAATTTGATCTTCAACTGAGACAACTGCGCGACATGGCTTTTTCTGGAAAGATTAAAAGACATGACTACTACGTGCAGCTGCTTCAGGTCTACGGGATAACCGATCACCAAGAGATTCAGGAAGGTATAACGTCACTTAAAGCAGATGATGAAGCTGCAGAAATTATTGATGGTGCGCCAGAAACTGTGAAAAATCTCAAAGACATGGGTTTTATCCTCGGCATCATCACCGATACTGCCCTGCCATATTCGATGAAGCTTGGCTGGTTTGATAACCATGGTTTCGGAAGAGTTTGGGATGTGGTCATAAGTTCGCGCGAGATTGGCATACGAAAGCCATCAAAGCCAATGTATGAACTGGCATTAGATCAGGCTGGTGTATGCCCTGGAGAGGCAGTCTTTGTTGGTCATAAAAAATCCGAGCTGGATGGTGCAAAAGCAGTTGGCATGAACACTATTGCCTTTAACTATGATGCAGGCACGTCTGCTGATGCCTACATCGATAACCTGCCCGAATTGGTCAAATTAACTTTATTGGATGAGTAAGTCAGAAAACTTGGGACCCGGATGATGACAAAGAACATCAGTGCCATCTGTTTTGATGTTGGCGGAACACTTAAAGCGACAATCAAGAACCCTGAAGGCAACAGCGCAGGTGTGAAAGCCCTTCAGTCAATGTTGGGCAATAACGAAACAAGCGAGGTTTTTCAGCAGAAGCTGCGTTTGCGGGAGAAGACGTACCGCCGCTGGTGCAAACGGTCATTGATCGAACTGGATGAACACAGGATATGGTCTGAGTTTCTCCTGCCCGATTACCCCGCTGGTTTTGTAAAGGAAAACGCACTCACATTTAACCAGTTGTGGCGTGCATCGCGGAATAACGACATGCTCCCGGATGCAGTGTATACCATTAGAGCTTTAAAAGAACGCGGGTACAGGCTGGCAATTATCAGCAACACCACATCCTCTATTGAAACACCACACATGCTGGCTGAAAATGGGATTGTTGAGTGTTTTGATTCCGTCATCCTCTCCTGTGTGTTTGGGAGAAGAAAGCCCCACCCATCCTTGTTCTTGCAGGCAGCAAGAGACTTAAATGTACTTCCTCAACACTGTGTGTATATTGGTGATTTTTTGGCGCGCGATTTGGTCGGTGCAAAGCAGGCAGGATATGGAGAAGTGGGCATTATCAATATCAAAGGGTATGAAGTAGACGAATTTGACCCTGATGATGATGGCGAAGAGGAGCGCATCACCGAGATAAAACCGTCCTTCAGGATCGGCACGCTCAGTGAATTGTTGGATCATTTTCCAATGCTTAAACCTGCTAGCCCAGGTGAGGATGAGCCAAATCAGCCGTCGCAGATGTTTGAAATTGCATTGTCAAGCATGTGGAGCGCCGACCAACCCATGCCGTTCAACAACACCTTCGCCGAGGCACGTAAACTCGGTTTTACTTCGTTCGAACTAACCAGCAAAGTCACTCCCAGCCTGTATGAACAATGGAATCATAATGAGTTTTACATTTCAACCATTCATGATCCCTGCCCATCGGAGTTAAGTTATGCCCAGTTAAAAGAAAAAGATATTGCCCTGTCGAGCACGAATGAGCAAAATCGGCGTGCATCCATTGATTCACTGAAACGATCAATCGAACTGGCGCAGCGCCTTGGCTCACGGTCGGTTGTGATTCACTGCGGCACGGTGTTGTGTGATCAAAGCCGGGATGCGAAAATGCGCCGCCTGTACAGAGAAGGTTTGAGATACACACCTGAATATATAGAACTGTTGAATAACTTCATCACCGACCGTGCTGCACACTGCCAGCCGCACGTTGAGGCAGTAATTAGAAGCCTGCAGGAGATTATCCCTTTTGCTGAGGGCTCAGGCGTTGCGCTCGCGTTGGAGAACCGCAATCGGTATCATGATATTCCGCTGCCTGATGAACTCGAGGTGTTCCTCAATCTGTGCAATGAACCATGGCTCGGTTTTCAATTCGACATCGGACATGCACACAACCTCGATCGGCTCGGTCTTGTAAATCAGGCTGAATGGATTGAACGCTTTAAATCACGCATGATTGGCGTGCACCTGCACGATGTCAAAGGCTTGCGTGACCACAGTGTACCTGGAACGGGCGATGTGGATTTCTTCCAAATCGCTTCGTGGATACCGCAGCACGCACTGCGCACTCTTGAAATCACACCTGATGCAAGCCTTTTAGACATTGCTACCGGGCTTGAGGTACTTCACGGGTCAGGCTGCATAATCAGGATTTAATGAGTTCATGAAGGACACATCACACACTAGAAAGAAGGCAAACACCTTTTGATTGAGCAAATTCGCACCATCCTTTTTGATATCGGCGGAACACTGCTTCAGAAACAGAATCACGGCTCGCGAGACCCACTGATCATTGCTGAAATGGTCAATTTCCTCGGTGGGGACGAAACCGCTGAAGAGATGATTGCCAAACTTACTGCAAGAGAACAAGAATATAAAAGTTGGAAATATCGCTCACTTTCAGAACTTAGCTATGAAGAAGTGTGGTCAGATATTTTGTTACCCGAGCACCCTAAGACACTCATCCAACAGCACGCACTTCAATTGCAAGAGTGGTGGAGCACATCAAAGGGCAAGCGTTGGATTGCACCTGAGACAATCGTTGTTCTAGAAACTTTGGCGGCACGCGGTTATTTACTGGGTACTATCAGCCATACCAACCCGAAATACCTGGATGAGGCTGGAATTAGACACCTATTTATAACCGCCCGTCAAGCAGCTGAATTTGGTAAACGAAAACCACACCCTGCCATGTTTTTAGCTGCTGCCCGCGACTGCAACACACCCATTGAAGCTTGCGCTTATGTTGGAGACCGTCCATCACGAGATATTGTGGGTGCACGTGAAGCAGGAATTGGGCAGGTCATTCAATTAAAGAAGGCTGACGGCATAAGCGAAGAAAACCCTTGCGTCATGCAAGCTGACACAGTTATCCAAACTTTGACAGACCTCCTAGAAATCTTTCCGCATCTCAACACCAATGACCTTAAAGCATTTTCTCATTTGGAATCTACTCCCCTGTACGATGCTGCCTTATCAACTATGTGGTGGTCGAAGGAGACTGATTCAGCTGAGGACTTCTGTCAAAAAGGTCGGAAGCTGGGTTTCGCCCGTTTTGAACTGAATCACCAAATACCACCTGAAGACCTGGCCAGTTTCAATACAGGGCGATACCACATTGGTTCTGTGCACGACCCGTGCCCTGCAGTTGTACATAACAAACAGCTTGAATTAGAAGACCGCCAGCTCACTTCTCTGAATAAGAGCCTTCGCCAGGATGGGATTGATACAGTTAAGAGAAGCATTGAGACAGCCTACCGGCTGGGTGCCCGCTCTGTTGTCATCCACCCGGGTCACATCACCGGAGACCATTCTCTGGATGACCAATTGCGTGAAATGTTCCGTAAAGGGTTGAAACACTCGCCAGAGTATTTAACTCTGCGTGATAAGGTGATCACCGACAGGAAAATTCGGTCAAAGCCGCATCTCGACTGCCTGGTTCAAAGCCTGCAAGAAATAATCACATTCGCATCTGATACAGGCGTCTGTCTGGGATTGGAAAATCGATTTCATTACTACGAGGTGCCAATTTTTGAAGAGATGCAGGTGTTGTTGGAGGCATTTAAGCAGCCCTGGGTTGGTTGGCAGCTCGATATAGGACACATCCAGGCACACAATGTCCTGGGACTCATGTCATTCCAACAATGGCTGGTACATTTTTCACACAGGATCATTGGGGTTCACTGGCATGACGTTATCGGGATTGTTGATCACCAGCCACCAGGAGCCGGAGAAGTTGATTTTTCCTGGGTAGCTAAATATATCCCCGATTCTGCTATACATACGCTTGAAATTAATAAAAAAGCAACCTTTGATGAAATGAAAATAGGCCTTGAGGTCTTAAGTAAGGCTGGATGCATCACGAAATTATGATCATTTTTGGAGGATTTTCAGTATGTTAAAAATTTTCAAAAAACGCCGAAATGTCTTCATTCAACAACTGCACAACCAGGCACAACTGACTCTTGAAGGTATTGAGATTCTGACTGAATACATGAAACAAAAAGATGAAGCGTTGGCAGATAAACTCACTGCAAAAGAAAAAGAGGCGGATGAAGCTCGGCGCATCTTGATTGACGAGCTGAATCGCACCTTCATTACACCATTTGACCGGGAAGATATCTTCTCGCTTTCGCGTGCCATTGACGACATCCTCGATTATGCAAATTCAACTGTCACGGAAATTATGATTTTTAAAGTCAAACCTACCGAGCGAATGGTTGAAATTTGTATCCTTTTACGGGACGCAACATTCGAAATCCTACAGGCCGTTGACTGCCTTCAGGACCATCCCAATGTGACTGCAGAACATGCCCATCGGGCAAAAAAGATAGAAAACCGGGTCGAAGGCGCTTATCGTGAAGCGCTCGCTGAAATGTTCAAGGATGCTGATGATGTCAAATCTGTGGTCAAAGCCATGAAAATGCGTGAGGTTTACCGCCACCTCAGCAATGCTGCAGATCGCGGAGATGAGGCAGCCAACCTCCTGGCTGACATAGTTGTAAAAACAACCTGAGATGGCAATTATGGTTTTTCCTGTGTTTTTGAAAATAATTAGACTAAGCTTGAGATACATCATATTTTGTATCGTTTTTGCACCTTGCGGTATTGGTGTCTTTAATTAGGAATTTACTGAATGACTGAAAGATAGAAAAATGCAGATATCGTTAATCATCGTCATCTTGTTAGCCATTATTTTCGATTTTCTGAATGGTGTGAACGATTCCAGTAATATTGTCGCCACGATGATCTCTTCACGGGCTATTCGACCTCGCCTCGCCCTGATAATTACAGCACTGGCTGAAGTCTCTGGCCCTTTTATTTTTGGAGTTGCTGTTGCCACCACTATAGGTGATGAGATCGTCGCAGCAGAAATGCTTAAAGTTGAAGTTTTAATTGCCGCATTAATCAGTGCAATTTCATGGAATATTACAACGAGGTTTTTTGGTATACCAAGCAGCTCTTCTCATGCACTGATCGGCGGTATTATTGGTGCAGTATTTGTTGGTGCTGGCTTCCATGCGATCAAAATGGCTGGTGTAATAAAGGTGTTGATTGTTCTGTTCGTTTCACCGGTTATTGGTCTCCTGGCCGGATATATTATTGCTAACATCGTATTTCTGCTCTCATGGAAAGCTTCACCAAATATTAATTCTGTATTCAAAAAGCTGCAGATCATTACATCGCTTGGGCTGGCGCTTAGCCACGGCACCAATGATGCCCAAAAATCCATGGGTCTCATTACTCTTGCACTGGTGATCACCGGCCATCTCACCAGTTTTGCTGTTCCAAAGTGGGTAGTTATCATTTGTGCAGGTGCGATTGCCATTGGTACATCAGTGGGCAGCTGGCAGTTAATCCGAACGTTGGGCACGAAATTTTACAAAATACGCCCGGTGCATGGCTTTGCCAGCCAGGCAGCCTCGGCAGCGGTGATCCTGACGGCTTCATTAATTGGCGGACCGGTCAGCACCACCCAGGTGGTCAGTACTGCCATCATGGGCGTCGGCGCAGCAGACAGGCTTAGCAAGGTTCGCTGGGGCGTTGCTGGTGAAATTCTCTCAGCCTGGTTATTCACCATACCATCTACTGCAGTGCTGGCGGCAGCGGTTTACTGGATCATTCAAACTGCCATCCCAGCGATCATTAATCTCTTTTAGGACATCAACCATGCAAACACAAAAATCCTACGACATCATCTTTGCCGGTAACTACACAAAAGATAAAATCATCACGCCTGATGGGGTGAGTTACGTGGACGGCGGTGGTATGAACTATGCTGCCCATGCCGCCAAAATGCTCGGAAAAACACCTGCCGTTGTCACACGGCTTTCAGAAGAAGATAATCATGTTGTCAAAAATTTTGAATCAGATGGCATCGATTGCTACCCTGTTTACAGTGAGCACTCAACCTTGATGGTTTTAGAATATCCAACACACGATGTGGATAAGCGTAACCTCTACGTCACACAGACAGCCGGAACAATCACCCATGATCACCTGCACGGGCTTCACGCAAAAGCAGTCGCTGTCAGCCCCAGTCTGCGCGGCGAAGTTGAATCCGCCTTTTTTAAGGAACTTCGCAAACAAAAAGAGCTGATCATTGCAGCAGATGTACAGGGTTTTGTCAGAGTATTAAGGGACAATACCCTGCAGTATGAAACCTGGGACGAGATGAAAGAAGTTCTACAGTGCCTTGACATACTCAAGTCAGACGCAGTGGAAGCAAAGTACCTGACAGGTGAGACGGATATTGAGAAAGCATCCAACTTCTATGCATCCAAAGGTGTGAAAGAAATCGTGCTAACACACTCAAATGGTGTCCTCATCCATGCTGATGGTGAAAATTTCCATTATGATTTCCATTCCAAATCCATGGCCGGCAGAAGCGGGCGCGGCGATACCTGCATGGGTTCCTATACAGCCATGCGCCTGACCCTGCCGCCGAGTGAGGCGGGAAAATGGGCTGCAGCAGTCACCAGTATGAAGGTCGAGCGCCTGGGCGTATTCAATCGTCCCATCAGTGACGTTGAAGAATTCATTGCCAAATACTATGCCTGATTGGCGCTTTCATCAGCGGGCACTGGAGATAGCCAGGCAAATCGAGACCCTGCAGCATGCCTATCCCAATCTGTGGTTGAATATAATCTCGGCGTGGAAATCAGCAGATACTGATGCTGCCTGGTTGACCTACTCAGCCAATTACCTGCTCTCAACTGCTGGTATCAAATGGGCTCTTGACCCCTACTCGCTGTACACCCGCCTTGGAGAATTGCCAACGCATAACTTCGTCAATGACCTAACCTGTCTTCAGGTCATTGTTCTTTCACATGCACACGCCGATCACCTGGACTTGAATATCGTATCCGCCCTGGCTGGCATGCCCATCACATGGGTTATACCAGAGTTTATGCATGAGAAAATTCATTCTATTGCTATACTGCCTGAAAACCTGGTAATCACTCCAGAGGCAGGTGTGCCAATAAAGCTGGGCAACCTTACGCTTACGCCATTTGAAGCCCGACATTTTAACGGCAGCCGCGGCGTTCCAGAAATGGGTTATCTGGCTGAGTTCTCGGGTAAACGCTGGCTTTTTCCGGGTGATACGCGTGATTATTCACTGGCAGGTTTGCCACCTTTTACAGACATAGACGGTGTTTTCGCGCATCTATGGCTCGGCCGGGGCTGTGCCTTGGATGCATCACCGCCGCTGCTGAATGACTTTTGCCAGTATTTTATCAATCTAAAGCCAAAACGAATGGTCGTGACCCACCTGCAGGAGCTTGGACGAGGTCCCCTGGATTACTGGACTGTTGAACACTGCCATCAGGTATTTTCGATTCTAAATAAAGATGCGCCGGGCATTAAAATCCATTTTGCGTTAACCGGTCAGGTGCTTTACCTTTAATAAATCCTAACTTTTTATTAATTCCGCATGGTAAAGCGTCTCAAGTTTTTAAATTAGGTATAATTGAGCCAATTATTCTAAGAACCGGTCAACTGATTCATCGAACCTTGTGATTGGCACCCTGCAGTTTAAGGTGGGAATGCAGCAAATCAATCAGTAAAAATCAAATTTGAATAGCACGCTCATAAGCCTGTCTTCTTATTATTATAAGATCTGGCATAATGATTACATCAAGGAGAATACCGACTGAAAAGGAAAGATAGCATGACAGAATTATCACAAGGAAAGCTAATATGGTTGTTCTAATCATATTAGCCGGTTTTCTGGTAGCAATTATTGCCCCGCTCTTGACCAATCGCTGGCCAAAGCAATCAGGGTTCATCCTTGCAGTTTTGCCCTTTTTTCAAGTTGCATTTTTCACTTATCTTCTATTTTCCTGGTCAGATCAACCCCTGAAAATAAATATCCCCTGGGGTTCGCAAGTTGGCATGCAGCTTTCATTTAATCTCGATGGCCTGGGGCTGCTTTTTGCAGTTTTGATCAGCGGGATCGGGTTCTTCGTTACCATTTACGCCAGCGGCTACTTGAAAGGGCATAAAGACCTCGGCCGGTTCTATTTCTGGTTATTCGTGTTTATGTCGGCCATGATTGGCATGGTGCTGGCTGACAACCTTATTCTCCTGTTTGTGTTTTGGGAATTGACAAGCCTGAGTTCTTTCTTCTTAATAGGTTTTAAACACGATGAGCAGCGTTCACGTGATGCCGCGCTTCAAGCGTTACTGGTAACTGGTCTGGGTGGTTTGGCAATGCTGGCCGGTTTTGTGATCATAGGCGAAGTTAGCGCTACGTATGAAATATCCGGGATTCTTGAAGCTGGCAGCACTATCAGAGAACACGCACTCTATCTACCTGCCCTCTTGCTCATACTGGCTGGCGCATTTACAAAATCAGCCCAATTCCCATTCCATTTCTGGCTGCCCAACGCCATGGAAGCACCTGCACCTGTCAGCGCCTATTTGCATTCTGCGACGATGGTTAAAGCCGGCATTTACTTGATGGCGCGGCTGCTGCCTGCCTTCGGCGGCACACCAGAATGGTACAGCATCGTCATCACCATCGGCGCGCTGACGACGGCCGCCGGAGCGTTTCTCGCAATTGGCCAGACCGAACTGAAACGTCTGCTTGCCTACTCCACCATTTCAGCACTGGGAACAATGACCTTGCTGCTCGGCCTGGGTGATCCGCTGGCAGTCAAGGCAGCCATTGCCTTCCTATTTGCTCATGCACTTTATAAGGGTTCACTCTTCTTGGTTGCCGGGTCTGTTGACCATGAAGCCGGAAGCCGTGATATTACAAAACTGGGCGGTTTGCGAAAAGCCATGCCGTTCAGTGCATTAGCTGCAAGCCTGGCAGGCCTGTCCATGGCAGGCGTGATACCATTTTTTGGTTTTGTCGCAAAAGAAGTCCTTTATGAAAAAGCGCTGGAGACTAATCCCTGGATCATCGCCGTTGTGGTTTTTTCTGCACTTGCCAATGTTATTGTTGCTGCACTGGTTGCAGTCACACCCTTCTGGCGTCGAGCGACAGATCATGAAAATAAGCAGGATAAGCATCCGCATGAAGCTCCTGCTGTCATGCTTGCCGGTCCACTTTTTCTTTCATTAATCGGATTGCTGGCCGGCCTATTTGCCAGAGGTACTGGAAACCTTTTAAGCAATGCAGTCAACGCCAGTTCAGGCCAGATCGTGACAACTAAGTTAGCCCTCTGGCATGGGTTAACCCCTGCACTAATTCTGAGTCTGCTAACCCTTGCCATTGGCATAGGTGTTTATCTCATCATCAACCCGCTTCGAAAAGTTTTCCAAAAGAGTTACACGGTGCCAGGGCCAGAGAGGGCTTACCAACTAACCTGGAGAGGTGTGCTGGGCGCCGCTGACAAACTCACCGGTATTCTGCAAAACGGTTTTTTACGCTATTACCTCTCAACGATCATTATCAGCACCATAGGTGGTGTCAGTCTTACATTGTTATTAAAAGGCGGCTGGCATCTGCCTGACAAAATTCTTTTACCTCGTTTTTATGAAGTTGGTCTGGTCCTGATCATTCTCATAGCAGCCTTCAATGTCACCATATCAAAATCTCGCCTTTCAGCAGTTGCTTCAATGGGAGCGATTGGTTTCGGTATCGCCTTGCTTTACTTGTTTTACGGTGCGCCAGATTTGGCTATGACCCAATTTTTGATTGAGTCGCTCACGGTGATCCTTTTCGTTGTGGCGTTCTACCACCTGCCGGGCTTTTCCAATCTCAGTTCAAAACATGCCAAGATCAGAGATGCTTTTATTGCACTGTTTGCCGGCACCTTAATGACAGTCCTCGTGCTTTCTTCAATTGGCGGCCAGGTATTCCCATCTATTTCTGGTTATTTTTCTGAAAATTCATACCTTCTCAGCCATGGACGGAATGTGGTCAACGTCATCCTGGTTGATTTTCGCGGTATTGATACGCTGGGTGAGATCACCGTTCTGGGAATCGCTGCCGTAGGGGTGTTTGCCTTGCTCAAGTTGGGAGACAAAAAGGAAAACAAGGAGGAAGGCAAATGAATTCATTCATCCTGCGTGTTACTATCCGCTATCTTTTACCATTGCTGCTGTTATTTTCAATCTTCACATTTCTGAGAGGTCATAATGAGCCTGGGGGAGGATTCGCAGCCGGGTTAATTGCAGCCGCCAGCTACGCGCTCTACATGATTGCATATGGCTCTGCTCAAGCTCGTAAGGTGCTGGCCGTTGATCCTCGTCTTCTGATCGGGTCAGGTCTGCTACTTGCCTTAATCAGCGGATTTATCCCTGTAATTATGGGCAAACCTTTCCTGACTGGAATCTGGGTTCAGATTCCCTTGCCTGGAAATAGTTATTACGATATTGGCACACCGTTCTTTTTTGACCTGGGAGTCCTGTTCGCTGTTGCTGGCGCCACCCTGACCTTTTTGTTCGTTTTTGAAGAGGAGATCTGATCATGGAAATCATTCTAGCCGTCATGATTGGGGGCTTATATGCATCAGCCATTTACATGATTCTGCGGCGCAGCCTAGTCAAAATTCTTATCGGTATCGTCTTATTAAGCCAGGCAACCAACATGTTGATTTTTACCAGCCCGGGTCTCACTCGCGGTAATTCGCCTGTCATCAAACCGGGCGAAATGGTGTTAAGCCAGCCATATTCTGACCCACTGCCCCAGGCATTGGTACTGACGGCCATTGTCATCAGCTTTGGATTGACCGCCTTTGCCCTTGCCCTTACATACCGGGCTTATAAAAGCGTGGGAACTGATGACCTGGATATGATGCGGAGTTCAGCACCTGGGGGTGAGGAAATCGAATGAATAATTTGCTTGTTCTGCCAATTCTAATACCGATGGTGTTTGGGGTTTTGTGCCTGCTGACTTACCGTTCATCACACCTGCAGAGGTTACTTGGCGTTTTAGGGACAGTGCTGCTCTTTTTCGTCAGTACCTTATTGTTTATAGCCACGTTAAACAGCCAGATCCTTGTCCTTCAAGTCGGGTCCTGGCCGGCGCCTTATGGCATAACACTGGTTGCAGATCTCTTCAGCGCTATCATGCAGCTGCTAACCAGCATTGTGGGATTGGCAGTGGGTTGGTACTCGTTGGCAATGATTAGCGAAGGAAGGATCTCCTTCGGGTACTTTGCACTTTATCACTTCTTGATGATGGGTGTCAATGGCGCATTCTTGACGGGCGATATTTTCAACCTCTACGTGTGGTTCGAGGTCATGCTTATCTCATCATTCGTATTGATGGCTTTAGGCGGAGAGCGTGCCCAAATGGCTGGAGCGATAAAGTATGTCAGTATCAACTTGATTTCTTCTGCTATGTTCCTGGCAGCGCTGGGCATCCTTTACAGTGTTGCCGGTACCTTAAACATGGCTGACCTGGCGGTCAAGTTCTCTCAAATCGATGTTGATTCTTCTCGAGCACTCATCTCGACCTTATCGGTGCTATTTTTGGCAGCATTCGGCATCAAGGCTGCTATTTTCCCACTTTTCTTCTGGCTGCCAGCTTCTTATCATACACCACCGGCTGCTGTGGCTGCGATTTTCTCCGGTTTGCTGACCAAGGTTGGCGTCTATGCCTTGATCAGGGTATTCACGCTGATCTTCCTGCAGGATGCGCAGTTCACCCACACCCTCATCCTCATTCTTTCAGGTCTCACCATGTTGATCGGCGTATTTGGAGCAATGGCACAACATGAATTCAGGCGTGTGCTCTCTTTCCATATCGTCAGCCAAATTGGCTACATGCTTATGGGTCTGGGACTGTTTACGCCACTGGCTTTAGCTGGCTCGGTGTTTTATATTCTCCACCATATTATTGTTAAAACCAACCTCTTTTTAGTCAGTGGTGTTGTTGAATACCTTGGTAAAACAGCCGTATTAAAAAAGCTGGGCGGTTTATACCGAAGCCAGCCCGTGTTAGCCATTCTGTTCCTTATACCCGCAATGTCGCTTGCAGGTATCCCACCCCTCTCAGGCTTTTTTGCCAAGTTTAACCTGATCAAAGCTGGCTTACTTGAATCGCAATACTGGGTTGTAGGTATTGCACTGCTGGTATCTCTCTTTACATTATTTTCCATGATCAAGCTCTGGAATGAAGCTTTTTGGAAACCAGAACCACAGGAGTACAGCGCCTCAAACCGTAAAATTACTCGATCCATGATTCTGCCGATTGTATTTTTAGCCAGCCTGACCGTGTTAATTGGTTTGGGTATAGGGCCAGCTTTCGAAGTGGCAATGCGTGCTGGGTTGCAGCTCTCTGATCCTGCACTATACATCTCAGCCGTATTAGGAGGGAGTCGATGAGCTTTTACATCATCATCAACCTTTTCCTTGCGTTGGCCTGGGCAGCCTTCCTGGGTGATTTCTCGCCTCAAAACTTGTTGGTTGGTTCTGTCTTGGGCTACCTTGTGCTTTTCCTGTCACGCCGCGCCCTGCCGCAATCGAAATATTTTGAAAAGGTAACCAAAGCAATTGGCTTCATGCTGTTCTTCATCTGGGAGCTTTTACTTGCCAGTCTGAGAGTCGCTAGTGATGTCCTTTCCCCAAAACTCAACATGCGGCCAAGAGTCATTGCTTACAAAATGGAAGCTCGCACAAAAGCAGAGATTGTTCTTCTGTCTAATCTCTTCACGTTAACACCCGGCAGCCTCAGTCTGGATGTCTCATCTGACAATACTGTATTGTACATTCACGCCATTTATGCCGAGGATAAAGAGAAAGCTATTGAGAGTCTCAGGCGACTTGAGAAAAAGCTTTTGGATTTACTTCGGTAGCACAAGGATACCAGCAAATGATAAATGTGATTTTCGGTTTATTGATACTTGGGATGATATTTGCAGCAATCCGATTGTTCCGCGGACCCTCACTGCCGGACAGGGTTGTGGCGTTGGATCTTTTAGCAATTTTGGTGGTTGGTATGATTGCTGCCCATGCGGTCAGGTCGAACCAATCCATCTACCTTGATGTTGCCCTGGCGTTAGCTCTGATAGCCTTCCTGAGCACAATTGCTTTTGCATTTCATATTGAGAAGGGAGAAGTGCCATGGAAAAAATCCTGAGTGAGATCTTGATGCTCATTGGCGCAGTATTCATGCTGATTGCTGCGCTTGGGGTACTGCGCCTGCCTGACTTGTTTATGCGCATGCACAGCAATGCCAAATCGGCCACACTGGGTGTCTTCTTTATGATGATGGGGCTTTCAATTCATTTTGGCAATTTGTCAATTTTCATTCGAGCCCTGTCAATCGTTTTGTTCTTCATGATCACTGCGCCTGTCGCCGCCCAAACAATTGCACGGGCTGCCTATTTCTCGGGTGTGCCATACTGGAAAGGCACCCTCAGTGACGATCTGGAAGGACAATACAATCCTGCCACACATCAATTAAACAAACCTGATGCCAGATAATTTGATCAAACTAACATAGAAGTTTTTCACCATTTTTTAGCATCATCTCCATCTACAACTGATGAAGTTTGCCTAGCCGTTACTTGAAGGAATGGCTGTCCTGATGATTCTTCAGTCATTATTTCTTATCAACAGAACAAATAGTCCAGCTCTAGATAGAAATCACCAGGCAGATAGACCAGCAATGTGTCTTGTTAAGAGATAAATTCCGGTATATGATATTAGAAAGTACAAACTCATATACCTTGTTTGGCATAGCTTATTGCGAATTACTTGTTTTAAATGAAAAGCGTATCCAGGATTAAAATTGGACACAATGGACGATATATATAAAACGAAAGATCGGGCTGCCGTACACTACACCACCGCAAGAATGGGCTTCATTCTGGCGTCTGTTCTAATCAGCCTGTTAATTTTGGCGGGCTGTAAACCCCCTGTACCCGCACCTGAGCCATCCGATCAACCGCTAACAGCTCAACCTGCACCATCATTGATTGTTAGCCTGAGTCCCACCATCTTTAACACGCCAACGGTTAGTGCCACTTCAAGTCAATCAGTCACGCCAATTCCCACCGCAATCATGCCGGGTACTATTCGACAGGGTGCTTTGTTTAGCAATCTCTCACCATACCAGGTTGAAGAGGTAGCCACGGGTGACTATCAACCGGATAATCCAACGTGCGGTGAGACATATTTAAATACGCTTAGTGAGCTGAACAGTGAAATACTGCTCACGCTGACCTACTCAACACCCGTCGTCCCTGATCAAATCGAGGTGTATACTGGCGATGGTACTGTTGCGATAAAGCACATTGAATTACTCAATTCTCTCACAGGGCTGGGGAGGTTAATTTATAAAGGTGATAAGGCATTTGCAACCGAACCAGTTACAGCAGGCGCCTGTACACAAAAATTTATCCTGCCTGCTGACATCGATTTTGAAGTTGATACGATCATCGTATCATTCCATGATCTGCCTTCAGCTGCACAGGTAGGCGCGGTTGAATTATTAGGACATCTTGAAAAATATGTTGAGCTACCGGTATTCTGGCGTATACCTCTGCCTGAGGTTGTGGTTGATCTATCAGCCAACCATTCCGGATTGGTGTATCTCTCAGACAAAGCCAACGGGCTGTATATGTATGATGTTGAGGGCAACCAGCTAAAAGCCTTTTCAGTGCCTGACCACGCAGCCATAACCAGTGTGGCATCCGACCCTGCTGGTAACTTGGTTTTGACGGATTCGGGATTTGGATGGTTTGTCAAGTTATCTCCAGAAGGGTATCAACTGAGCGCAGGCGGTGATGGTGACTATTACGAGGCTGCGGTGAATCCACTGGACGGCAGCCTGTACCTGCTGCACGACAACAGCCTATCAGTGTTCAACGGCGACACAGCTGAATTTATCCGACAGATCACACTGGATGAACAACTTATCTATACAAGTTTGACATTCAACAATCAGGGGCAGTTATATGCACTCTGCCACACGGATTATCCTGCTACACTGATTGAGCTGGATACAAGCACAGGTGAAGAATTGGACACGATCCTGCTTGGTCGTTCCAACTTTGGTGAAATCATTGCCAGAGACCTGGCGATTGACGGAAGTGACAATTTCTACATTCTGTTCTCAAACAACACCGCACAAATCGCTGTGCATATGCTGGATAAGGACGGATCTTTAGTTAGACGGTTTGGTACATTATCAACCGAAAATGCTGGCTGGACTGAAGGCGAATTCTTTGACCCGCGCGCCATCACTGTCACAGGGGACGGGCGCTTCATTATCATTGGCGACGGGCATGAAGACTCTGCTTTCCTGACCGCCTATCTCATTGAGCCAGACTAGTGCTGTTCTGGTTGAACGTTTACCATTATGAATGATTTCCTGGAGAAATCTGATGAATAAAAAGATACTCTATGTGATGGTCTGTCTCGCGATAGCAATGGTTATCATGAGCTGCACGATCAGCACTCGCACTCCAGAGAGCAGCCTGAATCTGGAAGAACATCAGCTCATGAGTGCGCCGCAGCCGGCGCCTTTTCAATTTCAACCCATTGAAGGTACACAGGAGCAGGTGCAGTCTGAGCATGCTGTTGAAAGGGCACAGGTCGTCTACAATGAAATTATCACAGTTGATCTCAGCCCGGCGATGCAGTCCATGGGAGAAAGCAGCGGCTTGTTGGCTGTTCTGGTCACTGATGTGCAGGACCACATGAAGCAGCACGTGCAGTTGAAGCGTAATGATGAACTCATTTTCGAAGCGCCCGCTGGCCTGCCCTCGCCGGCAATGCCCCTGCAGGCATTATGGACCTATGATGATCACTGGGCGTTGGAAATCCTGTATGCAGATATGGAGACTTATGCTGGCAGAATATATATAGACGGGGGGTGTATTAATGACACGATGGGGTATGAAGACGCTTTTGGACTGCAGCTGATGGCAGGAGAACCTTTTTACTTTTTCCAAAAAGGCAGCAGTTTTGGGTACGTCTATGCTGGCGAAGAACATGATCTTGGCTATAATGAAATTCCCCATTATTACTGCTGCGGCGAAACGATGTTAAACCCGGTTCAGACCAAGAACATGGTTGGGTTCTTTGCCCGCAAGGTAGATACCTGGTACTACGTTGAGCTGGGCGCATTTGATACCAAGCCGTAGAAATTCCTTATTTGTAATCTGCTTTTTTAACACCAAAATGAATTTCGGTAAAATATGGATTTGTACTGCCAGGCAAGATCAAACCTGGTGATTGTGATTCGTAATTTTACAAAGTCCGTGCGTTCGTATTCAGTTGTTTATATAACTATTTAACCTTATGCGAAACAGTCTGATGGCTTCAGAAGTAATTTAACGCGTTTCATTTAGAAGAATTGAGACAGTCATATTAGTAGCCCAGTTTTTAACGATATCATTTTGATTGCCTTGAATGATCCTGTTAAAAAGAATGTAAATCGATTGCGCAATCGATTTACATTGAAAGATTAGTTATTGAGTATTAATCAGCAGTTAGGCCATCAAACCATTTTTGTTGCTAATTTGTGAGAATATCACGATTGAAATGTGGCACTTCTTCCGGCATATCAAGACAAATTTCAACAACACCAGAGAAAGACCCATCAATAAAGTAAGGTGTCTGGTACACCAACTGTTTCTTTCCATTTTTTTGGATCGAATAGATGTTTGGTTGCTGCGTTTCATACATCTTTCGTACTTTTGATTGAGTTGGTTCTTTGTGGCAAGTAATTGCATTATGCCCAATCAATGCATACCCGCCATCATTTTTGAACATTTCTGCTGACCCTTCGTTCATACTTAGAATAATCCCATCCTTGTCCGTCACTGTAATTGCACCGGGGAACACCTTGAACCATGCTTGATTATCCATGCTGTCTCCTTTTTGTAATTTTGAGATTGTAAATATGTGGCAGTGTGACCCTAATTTACTGGTAATTTTAATCACCTAAATTTCAAGGAAAAACTACCTTCATCTATACCTATTTGAGAATATAGTAAAAATCTTTGTCGAGTATAACATTTTCTTGACCTTTATGACTTCGGATCAGATTAATCGAAAAATTACGTTAGCAGTAATTACAATAGTTTTCTGTGAGACCCATGAAAAACTGCAAATCCGGTGCTGAAGTAAAATTATGTTGAATCCAATCCGGTCTGAGAACATAGCTGCGTTCTTTGCCCGGTGTGAAACCGCCTGGTTCTACGTTAAGCTTGGTGCATTTGACAGGTAAAATTGAAAACAATTCGTTTACAAAACAAGAGCCAACCCAAAATGAAGGTCACCCAAACATGAGCCCATACATTTCACCAGTGAATACCATTTCGAAACTGAAAACCACCGCAAACCAGGAGTTTAAATATAAGGAAGGTAACCAGCGCATTATACTCAAAGGCGGACGCGTTATTGATCCAGCCAACAAGGTAGATGCTATCGCTGATGTGGCGTATAAAAAAGGCATTATGAGTGATCGTACAGAACAAATAGAATCTGAACTTGACGACCTGATCCTGGACTGCACCGGGTTGGTTGTCATACCCGGGCTTATCGACATGCACCTGCACCTCGGTGACCTGTTTGATGTGTACGAGTCACCGATATTCAAGGCGGTAAAGGATGGTGTCACGCTTGGTCTCTCGCCCGGCGCCGGCAACACCTTCATGGCGCCAGCCCTGCTGGGTGCTGAAGTTGACCGCGGGCTGCCGTTGAATGTCGGTGTGTACCTTGGTGCGGCAGCCGTCCTTGGCACCAGCATGGATAGCAACGATCTGGTAGCCCTGTTTACAGCGCAGGCTGGAGATAATTTGCTGGCACAGAAATTAACTCGCAACGCCATCACGAACTCTACTGCACATCTCACCATCGGTATCAAGGAACACATGGGGCATTTTATCCTGCCCGACCACGCCATTGACCAGCTGTACGATATCACATCACAGGCAGGTTTGGTGTTCATGTCCCACACGCAGGATCCAGAACATGCCCGGCGTATGGTGTCGCTGTCAGAAGGGAGACCGCTGCACCTGGCACATGCCACCGCAGCCGGCTGCGGCACCCACGCGAATGGCGCTTCCGGCATGGCTGATGTGTTGAGCCTGGTAGATGGCGAGACCATCACTGCAGAGTTTGTGTCTTCAATGCTGCTCAAATCTCGAGGCCGGCGTGATGGAATGAAGATTCACCCAGCTGCACAGGAACTTGCATATAAAGCGCTTCAATCTGGGAAGGTTGAAATTATCGTGTCGGATGGTCAGAGCGGTGCAACCATGAAGGGTTTTGGGAATACAGCCGATAATATCCCCTGCATATTTCACCTGGCTGAACTTGGTGTTCTATCTCTTTCATCAGCCGTTGCGGCTATGACATGCAACCCTGCCCGTCTGCTTTCTCAGCGCACTGGCAATCGATTCTTCGCGGAAAAACTGGGGCACCTTGCGCCCGGCGCTTTCGCCTGTATCACTGTGGCAGACCCTGACAGCCAGCAGGTTGTGTACACTATCGTCAATGGGCAAATTGTCGCCTTTGACGGCAGCCTGGTGCGCGAATCATTCTCTGCCGGCGGCTTGATCAGTAAATATGGCATATCTATGCGCACAGGCGTCGGTGACCTCTCTTTGTATCAAGGGTAACAACTAAAACTCCCGCCTTACCAGGCGGGAGTGATTTTCTCAACTTTTACAATCGTGGATTGTCCAGCTTCAACTATTTTTCGATGCGGAACCAGCGGGCAACCTCATCCATGAACTCCTGCACATGCGGTGCATACACATCGCCCTCAGCCTCGCGGTTATGCTTGAAGGTACTGCCAACAATCGCCGCATCCGCAATCGATAGCTTTTCCTTGATGGTTTGCGGTGTCATGCCGGCGGCAATAACCAGTGGAAAATCGCCCAACAACGATCGAAATTCGGCGATCTTCTGACTGTCGGTATCCAGTCCGGTACCGGCACCAGTAACTGCAATTGCTTCACAGTGCTGCATGCCAAGGTGCATATCTTCTTCCAAGCTGCGTCCTGATAGGATCGCTTGATACTTGAAACGTACGCCGCCGATGACCGGAATATCTGCTTTTGCCCGGTAGGAATCGACCATTTTGAAATAGGCAACTTCGTCCTCCGGGGTCAAATGGCCGCAGATCGAATCCACCTGGATAAATTTCGCGCCGTATTCCATGGCAAGTTCGAATGTTCGTGGGAAGTTGTTAAGCACATTCACGCCTAACACATAATCAGGGCGTTCTTTCGATAGTCTAGCCAGCGCGCGTTCCACTTCTGCTTCGGGTCCAAGGTAGTCTTCCAGGATCATGGCATCTACACCGCATTCAGCAAAGATGTCCGCTTCAATAACTGCCCTTACAAGCGCATCTTCAGGATTGTCACCTTTCATATGCAGCATGCCCAAAATTGGTTTTGGTTGGCTAAAAAGTTCTAGAAACATGTTACTCCTTTATCCTTTGGAGGTATTGTTCCTCCGCTTCATTGAACAAGTTTTGTCTTAAGCTCTCAGTAAATTGGGGGTACGGTCCATACTGCATGGCATTTAACTGCGCTGCAAGGTTTGCTAGAATGACCGTCTTCAGAGGATGTAGATTCTCACAGATTCCATACATCGCTGCACCAGTTGAGCAGTTGCCGCAGCCGGTGGCATCCACGCTTTTCTCGGGGTCAACTGCGGGTGCAAACCAGGCTTTGCCATCAGTTATCATATAGGCGCCCTTCTCACCTACCCTGAAAAAGCAGGGAAGACCGATATTAATAATCCGTTTGATTGAGTCTTCTTCACGCTTTGTTCCAAACAAAGTGAAAGATTCAGGCAGGTTGATCGAGTACATATCACATTTATTGATGAGGTCAAACACCATGTCAACTATCGTCGGGTCGTCCGTATCGCCGGTAGGAATCTCCCACATGATTTTGGCATTGGGGGCAGCCCTGCGAATGTCATTCAAACCCTGCCATACGCTCTCCCTGACAGATGACTCGAAGTAGATTCCTTTAGTTATGGGTGACGAATTTTTCATAATAAATTCGGGCTTAATCAGGGTTGTCTCGCCCCAGTCCCGCATATATGCATCACCATATTTCGAGTATTCCCACCAGCGCCCATCTGCGGCATACTCTAGGATCGTATATTCAGTCATCGGCAGTACGAACTGCACACCTTTGGTGGACAGGTTGTTCGTTCTAAAATAGTCGCCATAATAGTAATCAAAATCCGGGCCGGCGGTTGTAATCAAAAGCACGTGGTCAGTAAATGGCTTTATCCCGGTAACAGTGTAGAGCGTTCCGCCCAGAACCCCTTCGACCTTACTGCCATCGTCGTATATTACATCATTCAGCCGGGTGCATCCGGTTGCAAGATACTCCATGCTTTTTCCTCAATAAAGTAATTATGTCTGGTTTTTTGATACAGCCAGCTAAATATCTTGCTTACAACTTGGCTACCAGTTCATCAGTGAATAAAATTTTCCCATCCAGAGATAGACGTTTTGCCAGTTCACCGATGACCGGTTTCTTTATCCGCGCATCTTCCACAACCGGCTCATTCCAGAAGACATCCCTGGCTTCACCATCTGCAATCACATTTTTATGGGCCATCAAGATGATGCGATGGAAGTTGTTGACTGCAAATTCCATATCATGTGTGATGGTGATCATTGTGATGCCCTTCTCCTGTAAAACATTGATCATGTTCCCCAACAGGTCCGTACCATGTTTGTCCTGTCCTGCAGTCGGTTCATCCAGGATGATGTATTTTGGGTCGCTAACAATTACTGATGCGATGGTAACAAATTTTCTTATTGGATAAGGAATATCAAACGGATTCTTCTTCAGATGCTTTTTAAGGTCACAAAGTTCAATTGCCAGTTTGGAACGTTCTTTGATTTCATCCTCAGAAAGCTTCAAATAACGCAGCATATATTCAATTTCAGCCTTAACAGTATTGTTAAATATTTGGTCATCAGGGTTTTGAAAGACATAACCGACCATCCGGGCAATTTGTGCTGTTGTTCGTTCTTTGGTATTGATGCCATCAACCAGCACATCACCTTTGTTGGGTTTGTAGAGAGCATTCATCATCTTGACGGTTGTTGTTTTGCCAGCGCCATTCTGTCCCAGTATGGCGACGCGTTCGCCAGCTTCAATTGTTAAGCTTACATTTTCAACAGCAACAAAACAGTTGGGGTAAGAAAAACTTGCATTTTTAATTTCAATTGCCATGGTTATTCCTTCGATCTTCAATCAATGCAATTGCTTCAGAAATGGTTATCGGTATTCTTGCGAGCGGTTTGCCTGCTTTTGCCATTTCGTGTCCAAACAGTGCAGTTTGCGGGATTATTGCCCCATGCTCCATTAGCTCCAGGTTGCCGAGAATCTCATGTGTTGGGCCTGAATAAACAATGGTCCCATCGTTCATCACAATAATCTCATCGCAATACTCGGCAATCAAATCAATTTTGTGCTCCACGAGGATAATTGTCTTATTAGAGCTTTTGAGTGTTTTAATGATCTCAAACACATCTTCAGTGCCTTCGGGGTCCAGCTGCGAAGTCGGCTCGTCAATGACAAGAATTTCCGCATCCATCACAATAATGGATGCAAAAGCAACTCGCTGCCGCTGCCCACCTGAAAGTTCGTTGGGGTCTTTTGCGATCAAGTCTTCAATTTTTAATAACTTGCACACACCGGAAACCTTATCAATAATCTCATCCTTCGGATAACCAAGGTTTTCCAATCCCATCGCAACTTCTTCGAATACCGTTTTCTTGATGCCGCTGATCTGAGTAAATGGATTTTGAAAGACATAACCAATGCGAGAAGAGAGCTCGTCCATGTCCCAGTCACGGATTTCGATGCCATCAACCAGAGCCTGGCCTTCAATTTCGCCTTTGTAAAAATGAGGTACCAGTCCGCGAATTAAATTACATAGCGTTGTTTTTCCGCCGCCGTTTTCACCGATAATGCCGTAAAATTTTCCAGAATCAAAATGATAATTAATATGCTTCAGTGCATAATTCTTTGTCAGTGGATATTTATAGGATACGTCTTTTAATTCAATTTTTGCCATAGTACAAGCCGTTTCTTATTGTTCTTCTTATGAATGATTATTTAAAGAGTCCGGAAATTACAGGATAGACCCGGTAGATTATCGTGGCCACAAAATAGAGCCAGATCAGCGCTATCAGGACTTTCTCAGCAGAAACCATTGGTGCGATTTCCCGTAGAAAAGTATGTTTTCTTTTGACTGAAAATGCGCGCGCATCCATGGCAATCGCTTTTTCTTCTGTGCTGGTGATAGCGCCCAAGATCAACGGACCAAGCGTTGGAAAGAATGCTTTTAACCTCACCAGAACATTTCCTTCGGTTTCAATGCCGCGCGCCTTCTGGCTTTCCAGGATCATCACAGAGGCTTTGCGCAGGTCAATGATGTTCTGCATGGCTGAAAGCATAATAAAGGAATTTTCATGTGACATGCCGCGCTTTTCTAAAACATACATCAAGTCGCGCATGGGTGTGGTCACAAAATACAGAAGCATCCATCCAGAAAAACCCATGATGAATGTAATGATATCCAGTGCATCAATAAATGCCTCCAGATACCACTGCCAACCAAACACATTTATTAATGGGGTTACATTTCCTGGTCTTGTCCCAATCTGGCGTATCAGTATTAGAAAGACCGCCAGTGTAAGGCTAATCTTCCAAAAAGTGCTGAAGAATTCCTTAAATTTTCCAGCTACTGCAGCCAATATACAGGCAAGGATGATCAATGGCACGCCGTAGCGGTAGTCATGAACAACCACTGCTGTAAGTGCCAGTGCAAAACAGATATTAAGTTTGGTAAGGGGATTGAGATCAAGCCAGACATTACCTGTCTTTTGAAAATCGAAAAAACTGTTAATAAATTTTGTATCCATTCACACATCCAACTTCTAACTTTGAGTAAAGCTAACAATAAGAGCACACATGACCATGTGCTCTTATTATACACGAGGGTTTACGTGAGAGATTCTGAGGTTTAAAACTGTTGACAGAGGCTTAGAACCTTCAGAAGGTATCTCAAAATGCAATGTTATTACTCAGCCGCTTCTTCCTCTGCATCCTCTTCTTTAGTGTAGATGTAACCGAGAGGCAGTTTGGACATGAGACGTCCAGGAATGGCGTGGATGATACCGAACGCAGCTATGACGGTCAGGATCTTGTCAAATACATCCATTGAGAATTCTGCAATCCACTGTGCAAGGAATTTTGGCAGACCCAAAGCTTCATGCAGCGGAATAGCGAACATTGATGAAACGCCGGACCCGAAATCGAAACCGTAGAGTACCCAGGTCATGATTGCACCAATACCACCGCCGATGAGGGCAAACAACAATGAACTGACCAATGTCTTCCAGAAGACCTTGAAGACACCTTTCTTAGATAGCCAGGCTGCCGCAATACCGAACAGGATGTTCAGGATCGCATAGAAAAGTGTGATGGGGCTGGATATGGAATTTAGAATATTTGAAACAAGACCGACGATAATACCAGGCCACATACCGCAGATCGCGCCAACAACAATGGTGCCGATGGCATCAAGGTAGAGCGGAAGCCTCAAGAGGATAGCGATTTGTCCACCAATGAAGTTGACTGCAATGCCGATTGGAATCAAGAAAAGTGTAAGTTTACCAAGATCCTTAAAAAGTGAACCTTTTTGAGCCATGATAATTTAACTCCTATAATTGATGATAAAAAAGTGGGGATAGTGTGCCTCTGTCATTGGCAAGCCTGCTTCAGGCATAATATGATTATTATATCTCATGTCATTTTAATGTCAACGCGAATACTCCTTGACAGGTGAACAATCAGGAGGTTCTGCACGGTATAAACTGCCATTGTTCATAGGTAACCGTTTTGATACACATCCATTACGAGATAAAATCATACTTAATACCAGCAAATTTATCTCTTAAATGTGCCGTACAATCATTAGTGATAATAATGTTATTGTTTGAAAGGGATTCAATGAATAACCAAACCTGTATCTACATCGGAGATGTCGCCCTGGACGAGTATTACCGGGCTGACTACTGGCCTACACTCAATGACAAAGCCCTGGTTGACACGCTTCCGCCTGTACCCGGCGGGATGATCGCCAATGCCGCCTGTGTGGCGGCTGCCATGGGGCTGGATGTCAAATTCATGTCTGCTTTGAACAGAGGAAGCATTACGCGCATTTTGTTGGAAGACCTTCAGCAAAGCGGTGTGGATACTTCAATGGTAGTTTATGACGACACGCTGGCTGATTCAAAGACGATGATCTTCCTGGTAGGCTCTGACCACTCAATTTTTATCCCACGGCTTGGTGCAATTTCACTTCCAATTACACAAGAGCAGTTGGAAATACTTGCAGGTTCTTCCTTTATCTATTCCACGCCATCTGAAATGCAGCACATCCGCTGCGGTGATATGAACAGTGATGCAGTGATTGACTACTGCCGCGCACGTGGTGCGAAACTGGTCTATGATTTGGACGTTGACTACATCAAGGACGGCGATGAAGAGCGGTTCAAACGACTGGATATCGCCTTCTTCAACAAAGTTGGCTTTAACAGCTACCGCCGTGGTCTGGATATGCAACAGGCAGCCAACCGGTTGTTATCACATGGACTTGAAATAGTGGTAGTCACACTGGCTGAGGAGGGCTGTATTGTCTACACAAAGGCCGGTATAGTCACATCACCTGCGTATGTGGTCGAAATTGTGGATGTGACCGGCGCCGGTGATACCTTTTGCAGTAGTTTCATGGTTGCCCTTAGCCAGGGGAAAGACGTTCAGTACTCAGCCGACTTTGCGAATGCAGCAGCATCAATCTGTATTGGCAAATTGGGTGCACGCGCTGGCGCAGTATCAGTAGATGAAGTGAATGACCTCATGCAATTAAAGCCGGACTAATTTTCCCATCTCATCAAAATAATAAATATCTTCACGTTTAAAGCCATACTTGCTGCCCTTCAGCCGGATGTGCGGTTCAAGGGTAAAGGCACGCCCGACCTCGGCAAACGTAGCTTTTACACCCTGCTCAATATATACCCGGTCTGATTCGATGAACTCGACCGAGTGACCCAGGTTGCCATGAAAATCCAGGTTTTCAAATCCAAGCGCATTAATCTCCCGGTTAAGTTCATGGTAAAGCTCTTCATATGCCATCTCGGGTACTGCCATCTCTATCAACTTCGCATGGAGGTAATATTCAGCAGCCAGACCCTCTTGAAAGGCGGGTAGTTTGGGGCTGTCATCTCCTGCAACGACGCCTTCTTCAATGAATATCGTACGGGCATAATCACCCCAGTACCCATCAACTGTTGGTGCCAGGTCAATGGTCACCACATCTGTTTCAGATACACAGTTGTCATCGAGGGGTTGGTACTGCCGGCCGGATATGGACAACGTTGATCTGTTACCTAGCAGCACCATTGCTGGAACGCCGTGATACCACCAACTGTTGGATCCCATTTCTTCCATCAGTTGTTTACATTTTTCAGCAATTATTTTTTCACTCATACCCACTTTTATAAAGCGGTGCAATTCATGCATCGTTTTACGGGCAATATCCTGGGCTATTCGATTATTTTCCATACCTGCCTTCATCATGTTTAATAAACTAATTATTTCCCTTTGCTGCGGGCAATCGTCTGCTTGATATAATCTTTGAAAAGCGGCAAATCAAGTTCTACTGCTACGTCACACAGCGCCTGTTTCTCGCCTTCCTTATAAAACAGGTCGTTGGTAGCCACATAAGTATGCCCACGTGTATACTTTCCGCTGCATTCACAGTCAACATAAAAGCTTTTAGTCTTAACAATTTCCGGGAGGGATGTCACAGCCACCGCCAAACCATCATGCATTAACGCATCTTCGCCGCCTTTGTTGAAACGGGTGAACATAAACTCTAAAAGGTCAGCTGTCACAGTACCGGCTTTTGTCCCCAGGCTTCTAAAGAAATCTGCATCCTGCTGGTTTAGCGCGGCTTTCTCCGTCACATCCAGCCCGATCATCCTGCTTTTAATGCCACTGTTGAGAACGATGCTCAATGCTTCTGGGTCAGCCCAGGCATTGAACTCAGCCGTGGTGGACATATTGCCACCGATCATCGCGCCGCCCATAAAGACAATCTCTTTTATCAATGAGACCAATTCAGGATAAACCTTGAGAGCATAGGCGATATTCGTCATCGGACCAACCGGGATAAGAACAAGTTCACCGCCAGCACGTCGAGCTTCTTCAATAATAGTTTCAACTGCATTTTTCTCGTAAAAAGGAGCATCCGATTTCGGTAAAACAACCGACCCCATACCGGTGTGCCCATGCGTCTGGTCAGCGTGCGTGATATCACCAAAGATGGGACCTGCCGCACCAACAGCGACTTTAGTATCAAATCCAAGATAACGGACGATATCAAGTGTGTTCTGGCTGGTGTATTTCAAGGCAACATTACCTGCCACTGTGGTGAAAGCCCTGACATCAAGCTCAGGCGCATACAGCGCTTCCACAATCGCGATGGCATCATCCGTGCCGGTATCACAATCAATGATAACTGGAATCCTGCTCATTTTTTCTCCTATGAATAATCACAATCTCTTCGTAAGTTACTGCCTGATTATAACAAGATAATAGCGCCATACGAAAATGAGCCAAAACAAAACCAACAATACACACGCACGGGGCATAATCACTTGATATTTTTTTCATTTATTGAATACTTTCGCGGTTGTTGCTTTCCTCTCACGCCTGAGTATGGCTCACCAGTCACAGGTGTATAATTTAATTCCACATGTTATTGTGCAAAAGATACCAACGCATAATGATCCTCATGCAGACAGTTTTCCGATATTTCTTCAGAAGGTTGATGTATATTCTGGTCACATTGCTTATCGTGACCGCAGTGTTGTATGCCGCCGTCATGCTGACGCCAGTTGAAACCCGCGCGTCACTTTACATGCCGCCCAACTTGCCTGCAAGAATAACCCCACAACAGGTCCAAAAGCTGCTTGAAAATCGGATTGAAACCTATCACCTGAATGATCCATTTCCAATCCAGTATTTTTACTGGTTATCCAGCCTGGTGAAGGGTACCTGGGGGTACAGTCCAACACTACACGAGGATGTGCTCAGTGCACTGATCAGGCGCACCCCGATAACTGCCGAATTGACTTTTTTTTCCATCCTGGCGTTTTTACCGCTTGGGCTGGTCAGCGGCGTGTTGGCTGGCTCCCGGCAGAATAAACCTGATGATTTGGGTTTTCGTTTATCTGCGTTTGTTGCCACCTCCCTGCCGCCTTTCATTTTGGCACTGCTTTTGATGGCCTTTTTTTACGTCGGGTTGTATTGGTTTTCGCCAGGCAGAACCAGCGCTGCCATTGGTGTTTTTATAAACTCTGACCAATTTCGTCAGTTTACCGGCTTTTTGACCATTGATGGCCTGCTCAACCGCCGACCTGATGTCACCATCGATGCCTTACGGCACCTGGCGATGCCCGTTTTTACGCTGGCAATTGCCCACTGGGCAACGCTTGGCCGTATCACCCGGGCAACCATGATTGAAGAACTGCAGCAGGATTACATCGTGGCAGCCAGGGCGCGCGGCGTTCCAGAGAAGCGGATCACTTGGAAACATGCGCTGCGTAATGCCATTGTGCCAGCCCTGGCCAGCAGCTTGCTTTCAGCTGCCTCACTGATTACAGGCGTTTATGTTGTAGAGATCATATTTAATATCCAGGGCATTTCGATTGTCGCTGTTCGGAGTATGGAATATACGCCTGATGCACCAGCGGCATTGGGTTTTGCCATTTACAGCGTCATCGCAGTACTGCTGATAATGAGCATGCTCGACATACTGCAGTCAATTCTTGACCCGAGAATCCGGGAACGGGATTAAATGAGAGCTTTAAAAAGCTTTTTCGCACGTTGGCAGAATTGGCCCGGTATCATAATTGTGGCATTTTTTATATTTGTCGCTGCGGCTGCCCCCCTGCTTTCACCAGCTGACCCGCTGAATCCAGGTCCAATAAAAGTAGTTGGCAAATTCACAGATCATAAGCCTCAGCCTCCCAGTGAATTGGCGCCGTTGGGCACGTTACCCGGGCAAGCAAGTATTTACCATACCCTCATCTGGGGAACACGATCAGCACTTATCTTCGGATTAATAGTTGCCTTAGGAACTGCTGCAATCGGTGTCTTGGTCGGAACGACAGGCGCCTATTTTGGCGGTCTCTTGGATGACATCCTGATGCGAGTTACGGATGCATTCCTGGCATTCCCGGTAATTGCTGCGGTGGTTGTTTTCCAACAGGTTGTTTCAATAACTATGCTGAATGCCGGCGCGTATTACTCATCCGGAGGTCTTGGAGGCGCTGTCACATCTACCAACCCATTCCTAAACACTCCGGAAGAAATTCCAATGTGGCTTAACTTGATCAACCAATTAAACCCGGTGATGATTGCGTTTATCCTGTTCTCATGGATGCCATACAGCCGCATCATTAATGTAATGGTCAAACGCAACAAACAAGCTGAGTATGTGCAGGCTGCCCGCTCCCTGGGCGCGAGCCACCTGCACCTTATTTTCCAACACCTGATCCCCAATTCAATTGCTCCAATTCTTGTGCTCGCTGCTCGGGACATTGGCGCCATGGTTCTGTTCCAGGCAACGTTTACATACATTGGGCTTGGTGGCGATTCCCTTTGGGGCATGCTGCTGGTAAAAGGCCGCAACTGGATTCTTGCGCCTGGCGGTATCCTGACCTACTGGTGGGTATTCCTGCCGGCCACACTGGCATTGGTATTATTCGGAATTGGATGGAATTTGGTCGGGGATGGGCTCAATGATTCGCTCAACCCACGCTCCAGCTAAATAGCGCATAAAAGAATTTTTAAATACCATTGATGAGGGGATAATAATATGAAGGAACCAACAACTGACAAGAAAGTGACTGCAGCTGGCGACATCACTGAGACATTCCTCGCATTAGCAAGCCGCTCAACAAAGCTTGGTGATTTGCCCATCTCACGAGCGCTGCCTCTGAGAGAGAGACGGATGGTAGGTCCATGGTGTTTCCTGGACCGCTTCGGCCCGCTAAGTTTTACCAGCGGCAAGCCGATGTTTGTTCCTCCACATCCTCACATCGGCCTGCAGACAGTCACTTACCTGCTTGCCGGTGAAGTGCTGCATACAGACAGCCTGGGGTCACAAGCGCTGTTGAGACCAGGCGGTGTTAATGTGATGACTGCCGGGCATGCGATTGCGCATGCTGAAGAAACGCCTGAAAATAACTCCGGGATTCTCAACGGCGTTCAGCTATGGACAGCGCTGCCTGAGACGGACAGGCACATCAATCCTGGTTTTGTACATATCAATCAGGTTCCCTGTATTGAGACTGACAGCGCATCTATTCAGGTGTTTGCCGGCACGTATGCAGGGCAAACATGCCCGGCGCCATATTATTCTCAGATTATCGGGTTGGATGTCGCAATCAACCCTAACAGCAGAATAGAACTGACGTTGCAACCCGAGTACGAGCATGCCATCATACTGCTTGAAGGCGACTGTACATACTGGGGCACTGCACTGGATGACGAAACCTTATATTACCTCGGCACAAACCGCCAAAGCATCACCTTATCCTCGCATCAAGGCAGCCGTGTGCTGGTCATTGGTGGGCTGCCATTCACAGAAAAGATTTTGATGTGGTGGAACTTTGTGGCTCGTAAGCAGGATGAGATTGCACAAGCCAGGACCGACTGGGAAGCACATCTTCGTTTTGGAGAAGTGCCCGGGAACCACGGTCAGAGGCTGCGAGCGCCGAGCCTGCTGCGTATGTCCCAACCCAACCCGGCAAGTTGATCGTACTTATCTACTCAAGCAATACATCGACACTGTTGAGCTGGTAGTAATCCCTAAAGCAAACCGGGTTGAAATCACTGATTGTGCCGATGCTGTCAATACCGCTGACGATTAGATCACGTTCACCTTTTGCGATGGATTGAAGCACCTGCTGGTTTCTCACCTCCCACTGCAATCTCCTGGTTACAAGCTCTGAACGGTAATTGGTCTCCAAAAGACCTGTTCGGAGAACATAAACGGACGCCAACAACAGTACCAACAGCCCAAGTGATTGATACCTTTGGCTGAATGGTGGCAGGTACATTCCAAAAAGCAGACCTGTGCAGCTGATTCCCGATACCAGGATGAATAGAGGAATCAATTGTGAGCGCTCGTTTGGATAAGCGCCAAACGCAAATATCTGCGGTGCCATGCTGGCGGATATAGACAGGTAAACGATAGAGACAATAAGTAAGCTGCCGTATACCAGCTGTTTTGTTTTGATGCGTGAAGAAATTAGCAGGCTGCCGATTACAAGCATGCCGACTAACAGAACTGCAAGCGGCAAGAATGTCCCCTTTAGTTGATAGATGATAAAGTCAAAACCAAACTGAAATGATCCCCTCACTATTTCAACCAGGCTATCGTACTTATTTCCCAATAGGCCATTCATACCTGAATGACGGCTAATCGCTGATGGACTGATAACTAATAACAGGATGCCAATTGCCAGGCCAGCAATTGCCGCAGGGTAGCTGCGGTTTCTAAAATTGATCTTTCGGCTTGCTAAACCAGCTGCATACAAAAGCACTGTTAGTGTGAAGAAGGCAGCAGCTGATGTCTCTGAAAAGCCTGCTGTGACAATAGCAAAAGCCAGCGCACCGACGCTTGACAATAATCCATTTTTTTGAAACCCGTTGTTCTTTATAGTGATGTACATTAGCAAACAGTAACAAATGATGGGGATGCAATACGCAACAATCCCAGAAAACCAGTATATATTTTGAAAATGAGACGGAGAGATGTAGAGCAGGGTACCGGCAAACAAACCACCAGCAATCACAGATTCGATACTGTATCTTTGTCGGATTATTCCTGGTAGTGCTTCTCTTACAAGCAAGTAGACCGATAACATTAGACCAAAAATATAAACTACCGGCATCAATTGCACAGACTGAGCTCCAAGATAACCAACCAGGAGACTTAAACCTGTACTCGAATATCGGTTTCCGGCAATAACCACTGATTCAGTGTATGTATCTTTAATCACATCAAATAATCGGTAGTCCGTCCTGGTCATTCCCAAGTAACAATAATCATCAGCCATCATTAAAGTGGAAGTACCAACCCAGGCGTAGATGGATAGGGATGCTAGAAGTAATAATAGGGATCCGGTGATTAGTAATTTCTTATAGTTATTCACGTCGTTCGTATTATAACGAATAAGCGAATAACTTAGTTAATGGTTTTTACAATATCATTTACTGATCTCAGATTTAGTAATTAGTATGGCAACTTTAATACTTTTCTGGTCAATCCATTATCAATCGTCAGTTTCAGTTTCAGGGGAAGGCGGCAGGACACTGCCTTCAGGACCAATCCTCACTATCACATCTGATTGCGTTACAGTGTGACAGGGTTCGCTTTTAATGTTGATCGACAACGCCTCATCTATCATCGCTTTGCCTTCCAGTATCCATGGGGTGGTTGTTCCCGGGTTGGTTTTAGGGTCAACAAAGGTGATTTTGGTGAAGGTATACTCCCCTGTTATATCACCATACAAGGCAAAACCTTCACAGCCTGTTAAGATCAATGGTAATAGGATCAACAAAACAAGGATCAGGTTCAGTCTCTTTTGCTTACGCGTGCTCATCAACCCTGCGCTTCCAACCAAACCCACACTCCATAACGGCAGTGTGCTGGACGTGGGTTTGGGGATGTGAATGGTATATTTGAGTACCACTTTATCTGCTGAAACCGTAACATCCGATGTAATTGCCACTTCAGCCATCGGGCTGGTGCCCTGCCAGATATAATGTGACCCATCAGGCTTCGCCGGGTCAATCACGTACGTCCCAAAACCGCTGATGTACTGCATAAACTGATCTTCTGCCAGGTATTCGTTGATTTTGCTCAAATCAACGGGATCTTTACAATCAGAGTTTAAAAGAGTGGCGTTTTTGTGTGCAGCGCTCCAGTCACCGCTCAGGTCAGCCACTTCGTATGTTAGATTAAAGGTTGTTGCTGCAGTCGGAGCAACTGCAACCATTCGCATACGGTTACTGCCGAGCTTACCAATTGGACCAATCAGCGCTTCCGTCTTGCCATCATAGAAAATGGCCTTTTGTGTATCCGTTTTTACCCAGAATTGTGTGCCGGGTGCCACGCGCAGCATTCCGGGTAACCCTGGAGCATTCATTGCTGTATCGCCATTGCCAATGTATAACGGATACTCACCCCCCAGGTCAATTTTTGCTGAGACTGTCGCTTTCATCGGTGATACTTGGATGAACTGGTTACCTGTTGTAGCAGGAAATATAAACGGTTCAGCCGGTTTATCAGGTTTATATAGCATCTCCTCAAGGTATTTATCTGGTCCCTGGTAAACAGATAGAATAGGTGCAGCAGTATTACCCTGAGAAGGTGGTTCACCAAGCATATACAAGCCAGTATCCTTTGCCAATAAATTATAGGCTGATTGTTTTGAATTATCATAGGGGTAAGAACCAGCATTGATTGCAGTAATGAGATCAGCTTCTGAGATGGCGCATCCCGTTCCACTGCAAACGCCAAGATAGAATTGGATACCTTGTAAATATCGAGCGGTTTCATTACTCCCCCATTTAAATGGTTCAACCTGATATGCCCTCCTCTTGTCGCTGACTATTTGAGCGCCATAGGTCTCAATTGTCGCATCGAGACAGGCAGTATTGTAAAAGTACGCGCCGTACATCGCAGTCATTTCCAGCCACCAGGTCTCATCTCCAAACATGGCGTTGATATTCATCGGATACTGTTCATCCTGTATCCAATGCATGATCTCATGTGCAAGTGTACAGTATTCAGCCCGGCTGGTGATATTTTGAATAATTCCCCATCCCAGATATATATTGCCTGTCTTGGGGGAGTATTGAGGTTCTGCATATGAACTGGATATTTTAATGGTTACCGTGCGCGAGCTTGAAATATTCGCATGGACAAACTTGCTACCACTATCGTGATATTTGGCAAAAATATCAATAACACTTGCCAAAAAGCTATCAAGTTTTGCATCCAACATAGGCTGAATAGCTGCTGGTGCATCAGATTTTTTATACGAGAGAAACACGATACTGTTAGAATCTTTCCGGCAGTCATTGAAATCCCAACTGCCAGTACAATTTATTCCGGTGACTGATGTTTGCGGGTGTTCAACAGCTGCCAGCACTGCCAGTTTGCCAGCTGAAGTGTTGCTTTGATTGATAATTTCACCTGCTGGCAACACGGTGTAGAGATTGGGTTCACCTGGCCCAATACCGCCGTAAGTGCGCAGGTGAGCGGTCAACTTGCCGTCAACGGGTGCATCGGGCAAGATGATTAAGCCAGCACCATCCACAAGTACCGCAAGGCGTGAGTCTACGGATGCTGCTGGAATTACAAGATCCATACTACCTGCGCCGTCAACGCTGCCAGGTGCAAGGCTGTACAGAACAATATCATCACCGTAGATCTTTTTTAACGCCCTGCCTAATTGACCGCCAGGCTCAGACACAACCAGTGCTGTCTGATACCCTTCTGGTTGGAGAATTGCCGGCATGGCAATGATGGCACCGCGCGAATCACTGATGACTGAGCCGGGTGCAAGCGGTAATGTTTCAAGTGTTTTACCTGCAGCGGTCGGGTACTCAGAATCATCTATTGCCTCAATCCCGGTAACGTCCAAGTTCAGCCAATCTGGTGCAAAGAAATAGATGCCAGCACTGGCTGCAGCCAGGCAGATACATAAAGATAAAATTGCTATCCCGCCTAATCCAACCCATTTCAATCTTGACTTGTTATTCTGTCCTGTTCCAATAGGCGGTTCAACTGCTCCAACCTGGTTAGGAATCGGTACACGGTTTGCTGGCGGAGCACTGCTGCTGGAACCCGCCAGTCCTGGATTTTCACCTGGTTTGACAACTGCCTTTCCGCAGTATCCACAAAAATGAGCTTTGTTACCAATTGGCATTCCACAATTTGGGCATTTCACGGTTTTCTCATCCATAGTCACTCACTTTCTTTACTGCCCTGCATTGATTATTGGAGTGTTATAGAAAAATCATCGAACAGCACTTTGAGGTAATAACCATCAACTGTTCCTTCTTGATCATATGATGAGGCGTAAATCACCACATCACCATTCGGAATACTGGTATCACTGGTCTCAAACACGGTTTGACCATCTACTGTCACACTGACTGAACTGCCTGTGCAGTTGAAACCAATAGGAACCATACCGTTTTCGTATTGAACTGGATCAAGCGAATCGGAACTGATCCACTTCGGGCTGGTTAAGTATGTTTCTGACCCATTCAGGTACTTGAAAACAGCAAATTGGTCTTCATCCACGGCAAGCTGGTAGTAGGTATCCTGGTTGGTGTACCGGCATATCATCCCCCAGTAGCCTTCGCCTTCAACCCTGTGAGCTTTAATCGACATGACAGCGTCATCTTGGGATTTACTGCTGTCAATCTCTGGCCATGAACGCAGTTCAAAATCTGGCTGGCTGACGGCAATCGCAAAGACAAAACCTTCATGGTAGCTGGCATAGCCATCGCTGTCTTCATAGACGTACCAGCCGCTTTCCATTGAGGAGAAGTCATCCTGCCACTCAAATCGTTCAGGCTGCGTTGTCGGTGGGAGCAGTGACGGAACGATTATCGGGGCTTGAGCTACTGTTGGAATAAGCGTTGGTTCGGAGGTAACCGTTGGCTGTACTGGCTGCACAGGCGGAATCGTAGGCTGCAAAACCAGCTGCATGGTCGCTTGTTGATCAGGAAGCGCCTGTGTTTCAGTCGTATCTTGTTTTTCTGAAAGACTTTGAATTCGTGGAAACCAGCTTTCCCGTGTTACATAGGCCACACCGGTTAACGCCAAACATCCGCAAACAACCAGGAACAACGATACTGCGACAAGCAAGATGCGTTTTCGTTGTGAGCTGCCGGCATTGTCACCTTGGTTCAACTCGTCGGGCAATATCTGCAGGCGCTGGCCGCAGGTTTCACAAAATGACCAGCCATGTTTTATATCGGCTCCGCAAGATGGGCAAACACCTGGATGATCGGGCATATCTACCTCAAAACCTCTGACCAATGAGAAAAGTGCTTAAATTGCACGCACAGTCTATAACAAAAATCAATGGAATGATCTTATGAACAGGTGGAGAATTAATAGCATTGTATGAAATCTATGGTCAAACTGCAATAGGATATTTCCTAGAAAGTGTATGTTGAAATACCAGTCTCGCTACCACTATTGGCTTTGACAGCTATAAAACGAACTCATTCTTATCACTCGAAAATGAGAGAGCTGCGTTGATGCTATTTTCCATGAGGTCAGGTTAGGTAAAATGAGTAGCATTAATGGTATACTCCAAAAAAGACGTAGTTTAACATTCCAGCGAGGGAGTAATAGTAGAATTATTACTATATGAGTAATTGGTTACTACTTCAAACAAAGCCTCATAAAGAGGATTTCATCGCCTCGGAGATAAACTACCGGCAAATTAGTTGTTTTTGCCCAAAAATTACCAGGCAACAAAAAGATCCAAGGCGAAAAAACACCATCCCATATTTTCCCGGGTACATGTTTGTCAAGCTTGAACCGGGAAGCCAGGGTGCTCATGAGTTAAAATGGCTGCCTGGAGTGATAGGTTGGGTCAGTTTTGGTATGGAACCTGCCAGCCTGGAAGACCGAGACATTGATCTTATCCGTCGAAAGGTTGAACAATTTAATGAAGTGTGCCAAAGCCATTCGGTTGCCATACCGAGAAATACACGTGTAAGAATCTCAGAAGGGCCTTTTGCCGGGTATGAAGGCCTGTTTGACACCCACATATCTGGTACCGATCGGGTCAGGATATTATTGAAGTTAGTTCGCTCGCAGCAGAAAAAAGTTGATCTGCCCTTACACATGCTAAGGGTCATGCAGTAGAAAAGCCTGAAGCCTGGGGGATTCAAGCATTTCTTATATATACGGTAAATACATGACAATGTCGGTTAATGTCATGATGGCGGAGCATGGAAAATAACAGTTTTTGTATTATACTTTGGGGATAATTAATAGGCTGCTTTATGACCACTAACAAACCAGAACAAAAAACCTCACACCTCTGCCCTTACCTGGGTTTTTCACAGGATGAGCAGACAGCGATGGCTTATCCATCTGGTGATAACATCTGTCATCACGTCAAACCATCGCGAACTCCAACCGAGTCCTATCAGGAAAAGTTCTGCTTGTCTCCTTTGTACATCGGCTGCGAAGTTTACAAACAGCCTGATCTCAGGTATCACAGCAAATATTCTGGCATTTTCAAACGCAGAAAGAAGACCCGGAAATTTAAGGTAAAACGTTTGGTGCCATTTTTATTAATCTTGGTAATTGCGGCTGCCATTTATCAATTAGCAATTTCTGGTCAATTGTCCAAATTGATCAGCAGCTTAGCAGCGCCGCAGGCTGAAATCACTTGGCAGCCAGTTGATACTGCTGCTATTGAAAAAGCCTTTTCAACCCCCACATTGCTCCCCGGTGCACCAACTGCCACACGGCGTGTACCAACCAGAACACCCATTCCGCCGACAATAACACCCACGTATCCTGGGCCAAGTTTCGTCTACACACCAATGGGTAGATATGACATGTTTGTTATTCACCGTGTTCGTGAGGGTGAAAGTGTTGAATTTTACGCCAACCGGTATAAAACAACCACTGATGCCATTATGAAACTTAATAAAAACATACAGGGCGTACTTAGGGTGGATCAATATGTGGTCATCCCGCAAAACACAACCGACGTTCGAAATATCCCACCAATGGAAGCTTTTGTGGTTGAGGTTGACGGATTATCAGTGCAATCGCTTTCTGAATTTAAAGGTGTTGATTTAGCTCTGATCTGCGAATGGAACGGGCTGCCAAAGGATTACATTTTTGAATACAATGAAGTGGTGCTCCTACCACAGTAGTAAGGAATACTCATCAATGCCAAGTGTTTTGTTCATCTGCACTGCCAATCAATTCCGTTCCCCCATTGCTGAAAGTTACTTAAAAGAGAAGCTGAAACTTGCAGGACTGCTTGAGGATTGGCAGGTAAGCAGTGCCGGCACCTGGGCAACAAAAGGCCAGCCGGCTCACCCATTGGCAGTAAAAGCAGCAACTGGTATTGGGCTTGATCTATCAGAGCACCGCTCAAAACCAATCACCGCCGGCTTATTGGAACGCTCACACCTGGTTATTGTAATGGAAAATGATCACAAGGAATCTCTACAAACTGAATTCCCAGACTCACAGAGCAAGGTTATTCTGCTGACCGAATTGGTGGGGGAAACCATGAGCAATGTACCGGACCCGGTGGTCGATAAAAATTTTGATCCAGTTGAAATCACTGAGATGATCTCACGCATACTGGACGAAGGTTTCCTTAAACTGGTGGCTCTTGCAAAAAACAACGGTCACAAGAAATAGAACCTGCAGAACAAACCCTGACGTATCTTGAATTAATTGAATAACCAGTGAAAAAATACATCTCTATCGTATTGCTTGTTGCATTAACACTTCTTTTGGTCTGGAGTATCGCTTCTCCTTTGGGGTTAAGGGCTGCTGTTGCCAATAATAAATGGTCAATTGAATTCCTTAGTTACTATTTTGAAGAATCCGAATTTAGGCAAGGATTAATAATTCCGCCTTCATCACATGCTCATGCAGGCTTATTTATGGCAAGTAATGCAATGAAACAAGGAAATTATCAGCTAGCACTTGAATCCCTGGATCCATTGATTTCTGCATCTGATCCGCTAACACTTGACAATTATGCTGGCGTTCTGTATCTGATGGGGAACTATGATGATGCGTTGGATATCTGGATAACGATTGGTGATGATAATAAGCTCAACCGTGTAGCCAGCAATATGTATGCAGTCGGGAGGCCTGATCTCGAACTAAAAGCTTATGAGCACCAGTATTATATGAACCCCGAAAAATATGCTTACATAGTTGCAGTTAGATTAAAGAACAATAATGAGTATGAGAAAGCACTTAAAATACTGGAAACGGTCTTGCAAGATTACCCACATTCGTCCAAGAGAGCATCATGGCTGAGTACCAAAGCTGATATTCACAAGCGGATGCAGAATTGGACTGAAGCTGAATTCACCTACAGGCAATCTTTATCTGAAATGCCCAATGATTACAACACTTTGGCCAACTTGGGTTTGCTGTACATGGAAGAATTGGATAATGCTGTTGAGGCAAACCAATACTTCAAGAAATTGATTGAAATAAATCCATCCAATAGTAACGGTTACCTCTTATTAGGACAAAGTTTTGAAAAATTCGGGCAACCTGAACAGGCGCTCCAGGCTTACCAGAATGCGTTGATTGTTGACCCGAACAATCGTACTGCACAACAAGCTTTAGACCGTCTTTCGGCTCCATAATCCTTTCTAATGAATCAAGCACAGCATTCAGCATGCACAGGCGATACCAGTTCTCCAGTCAGTACCTGGCGGATAAAGGCTGATATGACCTTGCTTATGCTTTTGCTCATTACCAGTGTACTTGTGCTAACGCTGAATATGTCTGATACCATTTCGTCAGTTGGGTTAATTGTTTTAGGCTTTTCATGGCTGATTTATCTGTTATTCAGCAACCGGGTACGGGTCATCACACCCCTGACCATGCCTATCTTCGCACTGCTTTGCCTGCTACCCCTCAGTCTCTCGATATCTGTTGATCTTGGTTTGTCGCTGCCCAAGGTGTACGGCATTATTCTCGGTGTATCAATCTTGTTCTGGATCGTGCAAGCCCAGTGTTGTTACAGCCGGCTTAGACTCACCATCGTTGGGCTCATTATTCTCGCTGTCGGTGTGGCTGCACTTGGACTAATTTCCACCGAATGGACTGGTTCAAAGCTCGGCATGTTTACACCACTCTATAATCGTCTGGATGATGCCATCCAGCTGCTCTCTATTAACGCATTTAGCAGCCGCATCAACGCCAACAGCATGGGCGGCGCATTGACATTCTTCCTCCCGCTCCTCCTTGCACTCCTATGGGACGGCGGTGCCTTTGGAAAGACCGGGTCTCACGGTAAAAGACTTCCTCACATAGTCCGGTTGCTCTACAAAATTACCCTTGTCGCTTCATTCCTGCTGGTTGGTGTGGTCCTGTTTCAAACCCAGGCACGCGGCGCATTCGTTGGCACAGCCGTTGGCGTACTTGCTATTGCAGTTTGGAAAGACCGTCGCTTCTTGTGGTTAATCCCCCTGACGATTCTGGGTCTTATTACATTTGTATATTTTTATTGGAATGGTGATGTTTCAGGCTTGATTAACGCGCTCGACACCAGCGAGCAGAACTCGTTCTCAACCCGACTGAGAGCCTGGCAGAATGCGCTCTACGTGCTGCAGGATTTTCCCCTCACCGGCGTGGGGATTGCTACGTACAGCAAGGTATTTTCTGAAATCTACACGCTAACTCCACCTGAGCTTCAGGTTGCGGGTCTTTTCCACCCACACAATACCCTGCTCTCAGTCGCCATTGATCTTGGTATCCCGGCGCTGGTGCTCTACACCGCCATGTTGGGCAGCTTTGCAGCCATGTCGTGGCGGCTTGCCAAATCCAAACGGCGGTTGCTGCGCACAACAGCCATCGGGCTGGCTTGCGGCATGCTGGCACACCAGGTCTTTGGACTGATGGATGCCTACGTGCTGGGGCGCAACCTGGGCGAACTGCAGTGGATCTTCTTTGGCTGCACGACGGCGTTATACCTCAACCGGCTCAACGACCATGCAGCCCGACGACCTGAACCAAGTAATCTATCACTTGGCTGCCAGGAAGGCACAGCCCGAAGCCCCTGGTTGAGCCAACTGATCTACCTGCTGATCGGCGTGATCACCTGGCTGATTATCTCGGTTCTATCAGTCAGTTTCATCACCATCAACGCCGTCCTCAGCATTTGTATTGCCGTGGTTGGAGGCGCATTTTTGGGCATTTTCCTCGTCAATCGTTTTGACCTGCTGTATAAGAACGGAACTATACAACCCCTTTTGCGCTTCAGCCAGCCAGCAGCATGACCCGCTCACTGAACAGCGGTTATAATTCAGCATGCAATCTAAATAACCATTGTGGATAGACAATCAGATATGAATGCATTGACCCAAAACTCTGACACGGAATGGGATCTCATCATCCGCCCGCGCCGGCGCTGGCTTGACCTGCGCCTGGGTGAGCTGTGGAAGTACCGCGACCTGGTGCTGCTCTTTGTGCGCCGCGATTTCGTGTCCGTTTACAAGCAAACCATCCTCGGCCCGCTGTGGTATCTCATCCAGCCCCTGCTCACCACCCTGACCTTCACCGTCATCTTCGGGCAGATCGCCCAGCTGCCCACTGACGGCCTGCCGCAGTTCCTATTCTACATGTCCGGCACGGTCATCTGGAGCTACTTTGCGGACTGTCTCAACAAGACATCGAACACCTTTGTCGGCAATGCCGGGCTGTTCGGCAAGGTCTATTTTCCACGGCTGGCAGTGCCAGTGTCCATTTTATTCTCCAACCTGATCACCTTCGCCATACAGCTGGCTTTCTTCCTGATGTTCCTGCTCTATTTTGCCCTGAGCGGCGCCGATGTGAAGCCCAACCTGTGGGTTCTGCTGACCCCCCTGCTGATCCTGACAATGGCCGGCCTTGGACTGGGTTTTGGCATCCTCATCTCATCCCTCACCACCAAGTACCGTGACCTGCGCTTCCTGGTCGGGTTTGGTGTGTCACTGTTGATGTACGCCACCCCGGTCATCTACCCCGTCTCTTCCATACCGGAACGCTTCCAAACGCTCATCCGCCTCAACCCGATGACGCCCATCGTGGAAGCTTTCCGCTATGCCTTCTTGGGCGCCGGCAGCCTGCAGCCGCTTGACCTGCTCTATGCCTTCGGCTTTATGCTGGTGAGCGTCTTCCTGGGGGCACTGGTCTTCAACCGGGTGGAAGCCACGTTTATGGATACGGTTTGACCAAAATTTCACCTTGAAAGACACATTAGAAAACATGCATAAATTTCATCCATTGAATCGACCGTTCATCACTGGCGTAGTTATTGTTTTCTCATTGTCACTGATTGTCCGAGTTATCTTTTGGGGGATCACCAATTGGGCAATTGAGGATGGCATGATTATTGCCCGCATGGTTAAGAATTTGGTTGAGTACGGTGAATTTTCATTCAATCTTGGGCAAAGAGTCTCATCCTCGACATCACCTATATTTGGACTTCTTTCTGCAGCAATCGCCACGACTGGAGTGTCACCACTATCATCAGCAAAGATACTTGGTACGATAGCTTCAAGCATCACGGCCGTACTCATCTTCAAAATTTTGTATGAATATACTGCGGACAAAACCAAAAATAATAACCAGTGGCTTGTGATAACTTCAATAGCAGGAAGTATGATTTACATCCTGCTTCCTCCTGTGATTGCATACTCTGTTAGCGGTTTGGAAACAGCTTTCTACGCCTTGTTATGTGCGGTCAGCCTGGAACGCCTCATGCATCTGGACGAAAAAACCGCCCGTATGACTTCAATCTGGTTTGCAACTTTTGCTGCGTTATTCAGACCTGATGGTTTGATAACACTGGGATTTGTTGGGACAGTACTTTTATGGCATGGTCGTAAGAATCTATGGAAAGCTGTACTTGAGTTTTGGCCTGCTTTTCTATTGATACCGTTGTACTTGATTATCCACCAAATATATTTTGGTTCTCCAGTTCCTCAAAGCTTACTTGCAAAAGCCAGCAGTTATAAGATAAATATCCCCCGTAACGCCAGCCGTTACCTTGACCGGATGTTGTTCGCACAACAAGGGAGTATATTATTTTATGTTTTGTCGTTAGTTGGTGTAGCATGGTCGGCTAAGAAAGCCAAACAGCTTTTATTGTTCATTTCCTGGTACCTGGTTTACCATCTCTTTTTCATTCTGCGCGCGCCATTATTTGACTGGTATCTCCAGGTACCTCTTTTTGTGCTGTGTTTATTCAGTGCACTGGGATTGTTTACCCTGGTTGAATTATCCATTAATTTGATAAGACTGCCTGGATGGGCTCCTTTCTTAAAAGCATTGGCTGGTTTTGGTATCGGAATGATACTTCTGGTAGCCATGATCCCGTATGTCAAAAACCGACAGGCGGGGCAGATGTGGGAGCTGTCTGTTCGGGCTGCTGCTGGACAGTGGTTAACTGACAATTCAAAAATTGATGATTTAGTATTCACAGAATCTCTTGGTTTTATAGGCTATTATTCACACAATGACTTTGTCGACTGGCCTGGCCTTGCATCTCCAGAAGTGCCAAATTTATTAGAGAATAATGGTGTTCAAAAAGACCGGATAAAATCATTTGATACCATCATTTCTAATTACAAACCATCCTATCTGGTGCTTCGCACCCATGAATATGACACACTGGCCTCCAATCTAAAATCACAATATGGTATATGTGAGAGATTCTCTTATCCGGCAAATGAGACTAAGAATGGCTATTTGATTGCGTCAGTGACATGTCCATGGTAATACTGCCGTTCTGCGGGTACTGGTCTTTAAACGTGTCGAAGCCACGTTCATCGGTGCAGTTTGATGTTAAAATCCAGGTGGAAATTCATTGCAATAAGCAGTGCGAGTAAGCTGCCTCATTACCATCATTTTCAAGAATTAGTCACACCATAAAACAACCATGCCAACTGTCATCTCCATCGAAAACCTCTCAAAATCCTACCGGCTGGGCACCATCGGCACCGGATTGCTCACCTATGACCTCAACCGCTGGTGGGCGCGCGTCCGCAAGCAGCCGGACCCGTACCTGCGCATCGGCCAGGAGGACCGTTCGCACCGCGACGGTGAGTTGATATGGGCGCTGCGCGATATAAACCTGCAGGTTCAGCAGGGCGAGGCGCTCGGCATCATCGGGCGGAACGGCGCTGGCAAGAGCACCCTGCTCAAGATTCTTTCACGCGTCACCGCCCCTACTACCGGCGCTGTGAAGGTCAAAGGGCGCATCGCCAGCCTGTTGGAGGTGGGCACCGGCTTCCACCCCGAGCTGACCGGGCGCGAAAACATCTACCTCAACGGCGCCATCTTTGGCATGACCCGTGCCGAGGTGACCCGCAAGCTGGACGAGATTATTGATTTCTCAGGTGTGGAGAAATACATCGATACGCCGGTTAAGCGCTACTCCAGCGGCATGTATGTGCGCCTGGCATTTGCCGTTGCCGCCCACCTGGACCCCGAGATCCTGATTGTGGATGAGGTGCTGGCGGTGGGTGATGCCGAGTTCCAGAAGAAGTGCCTGGGCAAAATGGGCGATGTGGCGGGTGAAGGCCGCACGGTGCTGTTTGTCAGCCACAATATGGCAGCGATACAAACATTATGCCCATTATCAATTTTGCTAGATAAAGGAACAATCATAGACATTGGAATATCAAGACATGTTATAAAAAAATACTTAGGCAGTAGTAAACAAACTCATACCAATGCATTTCTAATTAACTCTAATGAAATTAAGATAGAAAAATTTGAGATTTATCAAACAGATGTATTTGACACACATCTATTTGTTACAACAAAAGAAATAATAATTGAATACCAATATTTTATTAAAAAAGAAGTTGGTGGATTAAGGATAGGCTTTGATATTTTTACAATAGATGGAATCTTGCTATTGAGAACATTTGATGACGAAATTTCAGGTTCAATAAGAAGGAAGCCAGGTACATATAAGTCGAAATGCACAATACCCTCACTTTTTTTTAGTCCTATTAAGTATTTTGTTATTCCAAGGTTAACAATACATCGATCAAAATGGCTTTATAAAGAAGATGACGGAATTGAAATAGAATTTTTTAATGATAATGGTGTAAATTCAAAATTTGACGATCAACTACCAGGTGCTATAATGCCGAGATTTGATTGGGAAATTACATATAAATAGATGGAAGATACATATAATATTAATGAAATTAAAGCTTGGTTATGGGAAGAAAAATCCGATTTTTCATTAAGTTCCATTAATCAATGGGATTACAGTCCAAAAATTAGTATAGTCACGCCATCCTACAACCAGGCGCAGTACCTGGAAGAGACCATACGGTCAGTCTTGCTGCAGGGCTACCCCAACCTGGAATATATCATCATCGACGGCGGCAGCACGGATGGCAGTGTGGAAATCATCAAGAAATATGCTCCCTGGCTGACTTACTGGGTCAGTGAGCCGGATAGAGGACAAAGTCACGCGATAAATAAAGGCTTCGAAGTGTGCACTGGAGAAATTATAAACTGGTTAAATAGTGATGATTTTTTATTACCAGGTGCCTTGAATTTGGTCGCTAAAAATTCTCTGAAGCGTACGTCAGAATTTTTTATTATCGCTGGTAATGCCTTAATATTAACAAGCGAGGGTCGATTTATTCCCCGCCTGCACATAAGAGAGGCGCAGGGTTGGATCCGCGAATTGGGCGTTAGGTGGGAAGGGGGAATTCAAGCGAGTTGGTTTTTTTCAAAGGCCCTGTATCTTGCCTTGGGTGGTGTTAATGAATCCCTTCACTACTGCATGGATATTGACCTCTCATTTCGATGGGTCAAGCAATCACCAGAATACCTTATAGAAGAACAACCTTTAGCTGTTTTTAGGGAACATGAAGAAGCTAAAACAACAAAAAACAAGAGACAGTCTTTGATAGAACGTCATAAGCTCTACATCTCAGCCATGAATGACGAGAACTTTTCAAAAGAGACTAGAAGGCAAATGACTAAAGATATTCGAAAAGAAATTTCTTCTGGATTTTTGAGTGGCAATAAGCCATTGGAATTAATTAATATTCTTAGTGCCATATCTTTTTTTCCTAATCAAGTACTAAGAATTAGTTTTTGGAAATCTCTAATTTCGAGACTTGGTAACTAAATAATGAAAACCAGTATCAACATCATAATCGCCTCAAGAAATCGTGAAAAATACATAAAAGATCTTTTACTTGACCTCAATCAACAATCTATTCCTGCTGACAAGATCTTAATTATTGATCAATCAGATGTGCCTTATCAACTTTTCCAGGATGCTAAAGTCGATCACATTATAGACAAAGAAAGGGGCCCATGCCATGCCAGGAATCTGGGGCTAGAACGTGCAACTGGCGATATCTTGGTTTTTCTTGATGACGATATACGAATAGAGTCAAACTTTCTATATCACCTTTGTAATCCAATCATTCAAGGAAAATACCAGGCAGTTGTTGGTGCTATGTGCAATCAGGATGGAGTTTACCCAACAAGGGTTTCTCCGAACTGGAAAAAGCCACAGCGTAATTGGTTACTGGCTATCACAGTTAATCCTGACCATCATGGAGAAGACACAACATTATCTTTTACCACTTGTTGCTCTGCGATACATCGTTCGATTTATTTGGATATCGGTGGTTTTGATCCATTTTTTGATCCTGATGGCGCGGGTGAGGATCGTGAATATGGACTGAGAATTTTTCATGCTGGCTATCAAGTTCTATTCGAAGGAAAAGCTGCCGTCAGACATTTGGGAGCTCGCAGTGGTGGGCGACGTGATGCAAATACTGGCCTCAAGTATCAAAACATTTTGGAGGCAAATAGTGTTTATATTGTTGCCAAATATTTTAATTGGCAGGTTTTTGAGAGTTTTTGTCGGGAATTTTTATGGAAAATCCTTCAAAAAGGGTTAGTATTAAACCCAACCGCCTGGGTGAGAACATGTAAACGGTGGTATGAGGCAAGATGCTTTGTAGAAAAAATCAGAAAAATTAAAAGGCTAAATAATTGGTAAGTTATTAGATGAAGATCTAATACTTATAGGCATAACATTCATGTGTGGCATAGTCGGCCAATTCAATTATAACCAATCTGCTTTACAAAATACTGAGGCGATTGTTCAGCTCACTCAAATGATGACGCGCCGCGGCCCGGATGATGAGTGGCTCTGGTCAGACGGCATGCACTGCACCTTTGGCTACCGCCGCCTGGCAATCCTTGATCTTGCCCCAACCGGTCACCAGCCCATGCTCACCGACGGTGGGCGTTTTGTACTGGTTTTCAACGGAGAGGTATATAACTTTAAAGAACTGCGCACAGCGCTGGAGCAAAAAGGGGTTGTCTTCCGCTCCAGCGGTGATGCCGAGGTGGTCTTGTACGCCCTTGCAGAATGGGGTCGGGACGCTCTTCCCCGCTTCAACGGCATGTTTGCCCTGGCTTTCTATGACACCCTTGAAAAAAAACTCCTGCTCGCCCGCGATCCAGCAGGCATCAAGCCGCTCTATTACCTGCACAACAGTCAGGGGCTGGTATTTGCATCGCAGTACGACCAGATCATGGCGCATCCCTGGGCAAAAAACCTGCCAGTAGACCAGGGTGCAGCCGCGCTCTATTTGCGTTTTGGCTATGTACCCGCACCTTACTCAATTATGCAAAACACACATATGCTGCCTGCTGGCAGCTGGCTTGAGCTGGATGTTTCCGGCAATCTGCGGCAGGGCAGGTACTTTGAATTTCCTGTCTGCACTGAGCCTGACCTGCATGGCAGTGAGGCGTATGAAGCTGTTGACAGCGCACTGGTCAACGCCGTCAGGCGCCAGATGGTCAGTGACGTTCCCCTTGGCAGCTTTCTCTCCGGCGGCATTGATTCACCATTGATCACCGCCATCGCCCAGCAGCTCAGCCCGGCGCCAATCAAAGCCTTCACAATCGGAGTTGAAAACAGCCGACTGGATGAGACAGATGATGCAACCAGGTATGCAAGCGCATCAGGCGTTGAGCACCATGTTCAGATGATCTCATTTGACCATGTTCAGGACCTGGCCATGGATGCAGTCAGCGCCTGCAGTGAGCCCTTTGGAGATTATTCCATCTTCCCCACCCTGCTGGCAGCCAAATTTGCCAGCCAACACATCAAGGTAATGCTTTCTGGTGATGGCGGAGATGAGCTCTTTTGGGGGTATACCGGCCGCATGGGTAATGCAATTCACTTCTCAGAAGGTTTTCGCGCACCTTTTGGACTGCGTAAACTGCGCTGGTGGCTGCTTCACAAGCCGGGAGAATGGAACCTGCGCTATTTCAAAAACGCCGGGCAGTGGTACCAGTCACGCCATGAACACAATTTTGAGGGCTGGCTTCAGGACCTGTTCCCGGAAATTAAACCCTTTCCCGAAGACTATCACCAGTACAGCTATGGTGGGAGCGACCGGGATCACACTGCACAGTGGGTGCGCTGGAATGAGTTTACCGGGCACATGTGTCCTGGTCTGCTCAAAGTTGACCGCGGCAGCATGTACCATTCCCTTGAGGTTCGTGTGCCGCTGCTTGACCTGGAGGTGATCAAAACAGCTGCGCGGGTGGATTGGCGCTCCTGCCTGGATATTGAGAATGACACTGGCAAGCTGCCATTACGCAAAGCCTTGCAGAAGCGTGCAGGTTTCCAAACGTCTGGTAAACGCGGTTTCACGGTTCCCATGGATGAGTGGCTGCGTGGCCCACTGCGGTCGCTATTTGAAGAGACGGTGCTCAACCGAAAGGACTTATTTGGCTTGCCAATTGAGACATCTACCCTGCGACGTGTCTACCAGGACCATCTTTCGGGCAAAATAAACCGGGAGTGGGGCTTGTGGATACTCCTCAGTGCGGCGCTCTGGCAAGATAAGTACCTGAAATGGTAAAAGTCTACACCGATCTCACCCACTACAAAACTGACCAGCGCTACCACCTCAACAGCATCACCAAGGCGTTGTGGAATGACCGCACACCTGAAGAACGTGATAAGGTTTACGGCACCTGGGTGCGGCAATTCCAGTTGGCAGCCTCACCTGAAGAGGCTGATGTTGTACTGCTGGCATACAAATGGAGTCACTATGTCAACCGCGGGCTAGTGCCGCAGGCGGTGCAGGCATCACAGCAGGCGCAGTCAGCCGGCAAACCGTTTGTTGTCTTCTCTGAAGGGGATTTTCCCACCCGGCCGCCGTTTGACAACGCTGTGCTGTTCGAAGCCGCCGGCTACCGCTCTGCGCCGGGCTTTGTGTACCACAGCGGCCAGCCCATCTTCCTGCCCGATTACCGCCAGCTGTACTGTCAAAACGGCTGGCAGCCGCGCCCAAAAACGGCTCGTCCCGTGGTCGGCTTCTGCGGTCTGGCAGGCGGGTCAGCGCTGCAGCTGCTCTCCCGGCGGGCTGGCAACCTGGGCCAGCGGCTTGCCTATCGGCTCGGCTGGCGCAAGTGGGAGCCGCCGCCTTTTGAGACCTCCAGCTTCCGCCAGCGCGTGCTGGGGCAGCTTGCCGGTAGCCCGGGCATCGAAACGAATTTCATCCTGCGCAAGAAGTACCGTGCCGGCGTCAGCGGTGAGAAAGACCCCAACCACCCCTCCCGCCTTGAGTTTGTGGGGAATATCCTGAATTCAGATTACACCGTCTGCATGCGCGGCGGCGGCAACTTCTCGGTGCGTTTCTACGAGACGCTTTCTCTGGGGTGCATCCCGCTGTTTATTGATACTGACTGCCTCTTACCCTGGCATGACCAGATTGATTACAAGGCGCTCTTCCCCTGGATAGAACTGCACGAACTGCCACATGCCGCCGAGAAACTGCTGGACTTTCACCACAACCTGAGCGAGTCAGACTTTATTGACCTGCAGCACGCCTGCCGCAAGCTGTGGGAGGAACAGTTCACTGCGGATGGCTTTTACTCCCGCTTTGCCGCACACGATTTTCACTAATAAAGAATTCAGTTCGCTGGTTAGAAGTTTGGTTTCTGATTGAAGTCAGTAGAACACTGGAATAATAAAAAGATTATATAATTTTGGAAAGTAACCCATGATGTGCGGTCTCTCAGGCATTTTCTCATTTAGCGAACCCCTTCAACCAGCAGTGATGTCTCAAACATTGCAGTGTATGATGGCGCGCATGCAGCTGCGCGGCCCGGATGACTCAGGCACCTGGGTCTCACCTGAGGGAGGAGTTGGTTTTGGTTTCAGGCGGCTGGCGGTGCTTGATACAACGCCTGCCGGTCACCAGCCCATGCTATCCAACGGTGGCAGGTCAGTGTTGATGCTTAACGGTGAGATTTACAACTTCAAAGAACTACGCCGTGAACTTGAAAGTAAGGTCTGCAGCTTTCGATCACGATCGGATACTGAGGTGCTGCAGACAGCTCTTGAGACCTGGGGGCTTGATGCCATCCAACGGTTGAACGGTATGTTTGCCTTTGCCTGGTACGATATTGTTGCCCGCACCCTGGTTCTTGCGCGTGATCATGCCGGCATCAAGCCGCTCTACTATGCCATTCAGCCTTCTGGCAAGGGCGTTCTATTTGGCTCACAGTACAACCAGCTGCTGCTGTCACCCTGGGGGCTGCCCGGCGAACTGCAGCCTGAAGTGTTGAACCTGTACCTGCATCTTAACCACATTCCGCCTCCTTACGGATTGTTGAAGAATACCTATCAGCTTGAGCCTGGTCATATGCTCATCATTCGCGATGATGGACACGTTGACAATCAAACCTGGTGGCAGCTGCCGCGCTCGCCAAAAATCAGTCTGAGCGGAGGTGCGGCGGTTGAAGCAGCTGGTATTGCGCTTGAAAATGCTGTCTCCCGCCAACTTGTGGCAGATGTTCCGGTGGGGGTATTCCTCAGCGGCGGGGTTGATTCACCATTAATCACTGCGCTTTCCCGCCAACAAACAGGTTCAGGATTGAAAGCTTTTACCATCGGTAATCCCGGTTGGCGACAGGATGAGTCAGCTGACGCGCAGCGCTATGCGCAGCATCTGGATGTCAACTTCCAACTTCACAACGCATCTGGCGAAGAAATGCTGGACATGCTCGAAGATATCTGGCAGGCACAGTATGAACCCTTTGCAGATTATTCGATACTGCCAACAATGTTGGTCAGTCGCTTTGCCCGCAGCCAGGTAACAGTGGCCCTAAGCGGCGACGGCGGCGATGAGCTTTTCTTTGGTTATGAGCGTCCGCTTTCCTTACTAAAAAACGGCCAGGATTTTCGCTATCCATGGTTAATCCGGTACGGTCTGTATGCCAGCGGCAGGCTGGGATTAATCCCGCCGCGCTCTGAAGTGATTGCCGCCCACACCCCGGGTGATTATTATTACGGAGTAAATTCTCGCATGAATGAAAACCACTTGCGCCAATTTGCACCCGATCTAAAATCACTGCCACCCGATTTTAGTCTGTACAAATCTGGGGATTACCGTGGTCAGACAGACCTGGCACACTATTCTCGTTGGGTTGAATATTACGGTCAACTGCAGCGCGGCTTGAAGAAGATGGACATGGCTTCCATGCACAACAGCCTCGAGGTACGCGTGCCAATGCTTGACCGTGAGGTGATAGAAACCAGCCTCAGGATCGATCCTTTCACCAACATGGAAGATAGAAAGCGGAAACAAGTGCTGGTAAAACTGCTTGCCCGGCATGTACCTGCTGAGATCATTCCGCAGTCCAAGCGCGGCTTTGCCATTCCCCTGGGAGATTGGCTGCGCGGTCCACTGCGGCCAATGGTTGAGGATGTTCTCCTATCATACGATCTATATCCCTCTGGCTTATTCAAAAAAGACAGGCTGCAAGCTTACTGGCAGGAACACCTCTCAGGTCAAAAGGATCATAAATGGGGCTTGTGGAGCCTGCTGGCATTGCAAGGTTGGGCACGGGTAAACTTATGAGCATACCTGTACCCATCCTTTTTACCATTCCCAACTTCATCACCGCTGGGTCAGGTGGGGCGATGCTGAACATCATCCGCCGGCTTGACCGGGGCAGGTTTTCACCCGCTGTAGCCGTGTTAAAAAAAGGCGGTAGACTTGAAGAAGAGATCGAGAAGCTGGGTATTCCTTTGATTGAAGCAGGGTTTACCATACCGCCCAAGCCTTACGCAACACTCTTGGCACGCGCGTATGCTGCCGGTAGGTTTTTCCGCCCTTGTAAATTCGCCTTGTGGCACTCTTTCCACTATTCAGATGATTATACTGAAGCATTGGTCGCGGCACTGAGTGGTGCCAGTTGGATTTATACCAAGAAGAATATGAACTGGAATCACCGTTCATGGATCCTGAGGACGATACTGGCAAAGCACGTTCTTGCCCAAAACAGCGATATGCTGAAATCTTTTTTCTCATCCCGTATGTTTTCACGGAAGGTGACCCTTGTTCCCAGGGGAGTTGATACCCAAAAATTCAAGCCCACCGATCATGGCGAGGCTCTGCTGCGTCAGCAGCATGGGATACCAACGACAGCACTGGTCGTCTCTTGTGTGGCTCAGCTGGTCCCGGTTAAAGATCATCCATCCTTATTAAACGCCTTTGCGCAGTTGCCGGGCGCACACCTGCTCCTGGCAGGCAGCACCAACGATGACGCATACCTTGCTCAGCTCAAGCAAACAGCCGGTGACCTCGGTTTATCTCAGCGCATGACCTTCCTGGGTAATGTGACCGACATCCCTTCTCTACTGGCTGAGACCGACATATTTGTTTTATCAACAAAGGGCTCTGGAAGAATGGAAGGCTGCCCGGTTGCCTTGCTGGAAGCGATGGCGTGCGGAAAACCGTGTGTTGCTACAGATATCCCTGGGGCTCGAGACATTATTGTCAATGAGGTGTCGGGCTTATTGGTGCCGCCTGAGGATGCAGAGTCGCTGGCGAATGCCATCCGCCGGCTGGCTGACTCGCCTTCCCTGCGCCAGCAGCTGGGTGAGCAGGCGCGCCGGCGTGTGGAAGAGCACTTCACCATCGAACACGAAGTGGCCGCACACCAACGGCTCTACAGCGATCTGCTGGGGCTGCCCTTATGAACACTGGCAAGCTTTGGGCAGGTGATTTCCTCCTGCTGATGGGGGTTGACAGCCCCCTGCCAAAAGCCCGCTCGGGTGCTAGCTGGATTTCTGCGCACCAGGCAGCCAACAGCCGCTTATTCTTCTCCAACCCTGCCGGCGGCTGGCGCGGGTCGCCGCTCAATTTCTGGTCGGAGGGGTCTTTCAATTACTGGCTGTTGGGCGAGGAGTGGGGTCAACGGCCGGCTTCTGGCCCACAGGATTGGCCCGGGCATTTCCTCCTGCTGGGGTTTGAACCTGCATCTGAAAGCTGGCACATATGGACAAACCGTTTTGGCACAGTTCACGCCTACTACACGCTGTCGGCAACCAGCACAGCGGTTGGCAGTTACTTTCCCGCTGTAGCATCATTCTCGGCGCGCGCACTGGACCGCGAAGCTTTGGCCGGTTTTTTCAGGTTCGGGTTTTTCCCGGCTGACCGCACCTATTATCAAGATGTCAGCATCATCCGGCCTGCCGTTCACATGGTCTTCAACCAGCAGGGGCAAATTATCCAATCTGAGAAGTTGCATACCTGGCAGCACCAGCCAGATGAGAAGCTCTCTTTTGACGATGCTGTCGAAGCCTTTGCTGGCATTTTCCACCAGGTCATCAGAGAGCAGGTCAGCGGCAGAAGCGTTGCCTTCCCTATTTCCGGCGGGCTTGATTCCAGGTCAGCGGTTGCCGCCCTGCCGGGCAGTGCCCAGCCTGAAGCGCTGTGGAGCTATTCTTACGGCTATACGCCTGGTTCTCCAGAGACTCAAATAGCCGGCAAAATTGCGGCCGCCAGGCAGCTTCCTTTCAAGTCATATACCATTCAGCCTTATTTATTTGAGAAACTGCCGGCTGTATTGGATGCCGTTGAAGGCTTCCAGGATGTCACCCAGTGCCGCCAGGCTTTTATCACCGATGAGCTGGCGTCCCATGCAGAGTATGTCATGGCAGCCCACTGGGGTGATGTTTGGCTGGACGATGCGGGTCTGTATGGCTCTGGCCGTCAGTTGGATAAAGATCAATTAATTGATGCCTGCCTGAAGAAATTCACCCGCCCTGGCAGCAGTGAGATCCCTGCGCTATTCAGGCAGGATGCAGAACTGCCGGACGCTGACTCAGAGATGCGCCATCTGCTGGAGCAGGAACTCAACCCATTAATGGGTATAGCAGATCAAGATTTCAGGCTCAAGGCCCTCAAAACAGAGCTGTGGTCCTTCCGCTGGACAACAGCCAGCCTGCGTAGTTACCAGCCGGGCGCCTTTCCGCTTCTGCCCTTCTACGACCCGCGCCTGACTGACTTCTTCGAAACCCTCCCAACCGACTACGTCAGAAAACGCCGGCTGCAGATTGCGTATCTGAAACGCTATGCCCCTGACCTTGCCCGCATCAAATGGCAAAAATTTGATACTAACCTGTACTGGTACAATTATTTTGATACTTTACTGGTACCGGGGCGGGCAATCAAAAAGCTCATGCGCAAGTTCGCTAATCAACCCATCATCCAGCGCAACTGGGAAGTGCAGCTGCTCAATTCTGCCGGCCGAAGAGGGTTGGATGAGTATCTCCTGGCGCCTGGGTTACGCGTGCATGACCTGGTATCACGGGCACGGCTCGGCAGTTATTTAGATGCGTTTTACTCGCACCCAACTGCCAGTAACGGTTATGCCATCTCAATGCTGCTAACCTTCTCCGCCTGGTTGGAGACTTATGGCAACTGACTTATCTCAGCACAAAAAACTGCATGTGCTTATTGCCGGCATCAGTTGGCCTCCAGAGACTTTCCTGGCGCGCCTGATTGACGGTCTGCTCGCATCCGGTATCGAAATCACAACTGCTTGCGCCAGCAAACCTGGAGAAAACTGGCTGAAGCGGCCAGGCTTTTCCTGGCTGCCAGCACCAGATACCAGGCGGCAGCTGCTTCAAAATATCCTTCCCTATACACATAATATCCTTAGGACCCTGATGCATAATCCTGCTGCGTTTGCCAGGGATTGGCGCTTGATGCAGGCTGCCAAACCAGCTCAAGGCAATAATGCATTGTTAGCGGTCAATTCTTTACTCTTTTCAGGCGGGGTGTGGGAGATTATTTACTTCCCCTGGAATTCAGGCGCTATTCAATATGAGCAGCTTTTCAACCTTAACCTGCTAGCAGTCATCAGCTGTAGGGGTTCGCAAATTAATATCGCCCCGCATGACCCCAGCAGGCGAGCATTCAAAGACGGTTTAGTGCGCACACTGCATAAAGCCAGGCTGGTTCACTGTGTATCGAATGCTATTCTTGATGAAGCTGCAAAACTGGGCATGGACCCGGCAAAAGCCAGGGTGATACGGCCTGCAGTTGACCCGCAGGTTTTTACACCACCGGAACATTTGCCAAACAATAATCGCTTTGCAATCCTGTCAACAGGGTCTTTAATCTGGAGAAAAGACTACCAGCGTGCATTAATGGCCATTCGTCATCTGGTTGACCTGGGTGTGGATGCAGAGTATCACATCATCGGCGATGGACCCGAACGTCAACAAGTGCTTTACACCATACAAGATCTGGATCTTAACAATAGGGTAATACTTCATGGGCAAATGGCTGCTGAAGAGGTGGTGAAGCAGCTGCAGAATGCGGACGCCTTTTTGCTCTCCAGTCTCAGCGAGGGGATTTCAAATGCAGTTCTTGAAGCCATGAGTTGTAGCCTGCCGATTGTGACTACAGACTGTGGCGGCATGCGTGAAGCGGTCACCGATGGTGTTGAAGGTTTTGTTGTGCCCATCATGGATCACGTTACTATGGCAGAAGCAATGCAAAAAATAGCGACTGATCGCACAAAGCGTATCAGCATGGGCATGGCTGGCAGAGAAAAAATTATTAGTGGGTTTAATTTGTCCGATCAAATTGCATCCTGGGTGAATTTATTCTCTGAAGTAATGGAACGGGCAAAATGAAAGGACGGGTTGTCCTGCTGCTCTCAACTTTTCCGCGATTATCTGAGTCGTTTATCGTTAATAAATTCCTCGGGTTGGTTGACGCCGGCTGGGATGTGCACGTTGTTAGTGCATACAACGACCGTAAAGCCTGGAGCATGTTGCCAAATTTACACCGTACAAAAGAAATTCATCAACGTGTACATTACAACTGGTGTTTTCGCCCTGCCTGGTTATCGGGATTGTTGTATCCCTTTGCCCTGTTGTATTGCTTATTCAAAAACCCAGGCGGTACAATACGGTATCTTTTTCGCAGTTCAAAACGACTTGGATGGAAAGCCCTAAAACGCTTTTACATGGATTTCCCAATTATTGCCCTCAATCCAGACCTAATTCATTATGAGTTTGGAGCCACTGCAGTCAGCAGGTCTGACCTGGGTTATTTCTTAGGATGTAAGCAAATCGCCAGCTTTAGGGGTTATGATTTGAATTTTGCCGGGTTGGACAAGCCGGGTTATTATGATAAGGTCTGGCAGAACATTGATGCTGCTCACTTTCTGGGCAATGACTTGTGGCAGCGCGCGCAAAAGCGCGGCTGCCCAGAAGACATACCCCATGTTTTCATCCCTCCCGCATTGGATATGGCAAAATTTGTTCATTTCAATGCCAAACCTATAGAACCAGTTGGTTTACTTTCAAGACCAGTAAGAATATTAAGCGTTGGCCGTCTGGAATGGAAAAAAGGCTACGATTTTGCCTTGCAGGCGGTTAAGTTATTGATCGATAAAGGATATGTTGTAGAGTACCGCATTGTTGGGGACGGTGAATATAAAAATGTGCTTTACTTCGCTCGCCATCAGTTAGGTTTGGACAATGAGGTTGAATTTCTTGGCGCACTAAAGCACGAAGATGTGTTGAAGCAACTCGCCTGGGCTGATATTTTTCTGCATCCTTCAGTGTCTGAAGGCTTTTGTAACGCAGTGCTTGAAGCTCAAGCTGCCGGATTGCCTGTGGTTTGCAGCGACTCTGGTGGTGTGAGTGAAAATGTAGCTGACAGCATAACAGGTTTCGTCGTACCCAGGCGCTCATCCAAAGATTTAGCTGAAAAAGTGGAAATACTTGTCCAGGATGATGAAATGCGCGAATCAATGGGAAGAGCTGGCCGCGACCGGGTAAACCAATTCTTTCAACTGGAATCTCAAATTTCTGCGTGGGAAAACTTTTATCATCAAGTATTATGAAAACAATTAATCTTATTTGTTTGGATCCATCATTACAAATTCCCAATTGGACTTTGGGGTCTCAATACAACTGTGCTCCAATTCCTATGGACCTGTCATTACTCTTAGATAAAGTTTTGAATACTTGTGAAGCTGATGCCTGGTTGTTCTGGGATCCTGCCTTGGGAACGCCGGATAAGAACTTATTGGTGAACTTGTTAGATCAGTCAGCCGATGCCTGGCATGCTGGTTTGAAACTGGGTTTAGCTGGCAAACCGGAGATAATTGATTTTGTCTCTCCCACCTGGATGTTGAATCGCGATCCTGATCCAGAAATTACGGCGACATCCTGGCGGTTATCATTACGCGCGTGCCTGATAAAAACACAGTTGTTAAAACAATTAGGTGGGCCATCCTCAGAATTTTCATCTCTAGAAGCAGTCGGCCTGGAACTTGGATACCGGTATATCCGCAGAGGAGCTTTTATTCAGCATACGCCTTCACTTGATTCAGTTAAACCTCAGCCCATTCAGATTCAATTACCTTTTGAAGATCAACTGAAGTTTATTAAAGCTGGTTTTGGAAATAAATGGATGTCCTGGGCAGTCTTTAGAGCATTACTTACCGGAATTACTGGGGCAGGTACAGCTCTTAGAGGGTTCAAAGCTGCCCATCAATTTGCACCAAACAGAGAGATAGACAACTACATTCACTTTACCGAACCGGATAAAAGCGAAGATAAACAGGCACGTGTCAGTATCTTAATCCCCACCATCAACCGCTACCCTTATCTCCGCACTCTGCTTACTCAGATAAGAGACCAGACGGTAACACCTCTAGAAATTTTGGTCATTGATCAAACACCTGAACCTGGTCGGGACCTAAATATTGCACAGGAATTTTCAGATCTACCTTTGCGTTGGTTTAATCTTGACCAGGCTGGTCAATGCAGCTCACGCAATTTTGGTCTACAGTACTCAACTGGTGACTATATCCTTTTCATTGATGACGATGATGAAATACCGCCTGATTTGATAGAGGCGCATTTGAATTGCCTGTCAGAATACCACTGCAACGTCTCCTGTGGTGTTGCAATTGAAACTGGGGTAGGCTCACTCCCGCCTGATTTTACATTCATCAGAACCAGCGATGTGTTTCCGACAAATAACACAATGATAAATAGAAAAGTATTATATATTTCTGGTATGTTTGACTTGGCGTATGATCATGGTCAGCGTGCAGATCATGACCTCGGCATGAGGATTTACCTGGCAGGCGAGAAGATGGTGCTCAATCCAGAGATCAAAGTGATTCATCACCATGCACCAAGCGGAGGTCTCAGGGAACATAAGGCGCGAGTAATCACGTATGCCAGTTCACGCCAGAGTTACACCCAGCGGCATTTATTAAGTGTGTCAGACGTATATCTTGCAATGCGCTATTTTTCCAGACGCCAAGTTGACGAACTCATTTGGCTAAGTGTATTAGGGAGTTTTAGTAGGAAAGGCAGTGTCCTTCAAATAACACTAAAAGTAATCACCAGCCTGTTCCTGCTCCCCCATAGTATTTACATTCTCGCGCGCAATAAAAAACTAGCAGAAAAGATGTTAAAGCATTTTCCTCAAATACCAAAATTGGATGACCATCTTTGATGAAATTATTAATACTAACATCTGAATTCCCCCCTGGCCCAGGCGGTATCGGTACACATGCATTTCAATTGGCGCAGCATCTTTCGGATGTAGGTGTCACAGTGCGCGTAATTGCCTCCCAGGACTATGCATCTCCAAGTGAAATTAAATATTTCAACGAAAACCTACCTTTTACTGTGATCAAACCTGAGAAAGGTCCCCTTCGATTTATAAGAGGCCTATCAAGGGCGAACCGACTGCGTGATGAAGTACAACACTTTCAGCCAGACCTTGTGCTAGCAACGGGCACACGTTCGGTGTGGATCACTGCTGCTGTTCTAAGCATATTCCAAAAACCTTGGTGCGCAGTAGGTCATGGAACAGAATTTGGAAGTCTTTATGGTCTGAACGCGCTGCTGACCAGGCTGGCATTTGACCGTGCAAGTGGAATTATTTGTGTGAGCGAATATACTCGCAAACAAATGCGCAAACTAGGAATAACCCGGCAAAAATCACATGTAATATACAATGGCGCAGATGATAAGCAATTTTTTCCCCTTAAACCAAATGAATTGACAAAGGTCCTCCAGGACACCAGAGCCGAAGGAAAATTTATTCTCCTCACGGTGGGCAGCTTATCAGACCGCAAAGGACAGGAGGTGGTTATTCGAGCTCTGCCGGCGATTCTACAGAAAGTACCCAACGTTGAATATTGGATGGCTGGTATGCCATTTAAGAAAGTTGAATTTGAAGAACTCGCGAAATCTTTAGGGGTTGAAAAACATATTCGGATTTGGGGTCGGGTTGACAACAATCAACTAAATGATCTTTATAATGCATCGGATCTTTTTGTGATGACCAGCCGAAGAATGCAAGACGGTGATTTTGAAGGTTATGGCATAGCAGTTATGGAAGCTGGCTTATGTGGTAAACCAGCAGTTGTAAGCAATGGAAGTGGGCTTGAAGAAGCGGTCGTTGACGGACAAACTGGATTGCTAGTTAACCAAGATGACCCCGCAAGCACTGCAAGAGCTATCATAAAACTTGCCCAGGATGATATATTAAGCAAATTGATGGGAGAAAAAGCAAATGCTCGAACCCGCAATAGTTACACCTGGCGGCAAGTGACTGGTAAATATTTGGAACGATTTAATGAAATAATTAAGAATAATGGGAAATCATTTTGAAACTCCTTATCATATCTCATACACCGCATTATAAAACTAACAATGAGATAACCGGCTGGGGTCCAACCATTATTGAAATTAATCACCTGGCAACGCTTTTTGATCAGGTTGTTCATATTGCCCCTTTACACTCGGGTGAAAACCCAAACAGTAGCTTACCATACACTGAGCCAAACATCCGGTTTTTCCCGGTATCTCATTCCGGTGGCGATAAACTATTTCAGAAGTTTGATATTCTTAATAAATTCCCATCATACTTTCGGGCATTAAAAGATGAAATGACAACTACTGATCTTATCCACATAAGATGCCCCGCTGCCATCAGTATCGCTGGTCTCATCGCCCGAATATTTTGGGGTAGAGATAAACCATGCTGGGTAAAGTATGCTGGTAATTGGCGCCCTCAAGGCAAGGAAGCACTCTCTTATACACTCCAGCGATGGTGGCTTCGAAATTTTCATAATAACGGTGTGGTGACTGTTAATGGTGTTTGGCCAGGCGACCCGGACCATGTCCATCCATTCAATAACCCTTGCCTGACACAAGACGAATTCAACAAAGCCAGGATTATCGCCCAGTCAAAAGAATTAATTTCACCACTGAAAATTTTGTTTGTCGGTCGTTTGGAAAAAGCCAAGGGCGTGCATCGAATTCTCGACATTGCTAAAATAATAAAAGAAGAGGGTTTGGATTTTCACCTCACGTTAGTTGGAGATGGCCCTGAAAGATCGGAAATTGAGCAAATAATCCAAAGGTATGATTTAACAGCATCAGTAACACTCGCCGGGTGGTTGCCCAAGGATAAACTGGGGATATTTTACGCTGACGCACATTTTCTATTGTTTCCATCATCATCTGAAGGGTGGCCAAAAGTGCTCAGCGAGGGCATGGCATATGGTGTAGTCCCGCTGGCAAGTTCAGTTTCAAGCATCCCACAGATACTAGCCAAGTTCCAATCAGGTTTGGCTTATGCGCCTGACGATATTAAAGGTTTTGCGCAGGCAGTCATCAACTGCTCAAATAACCCGGTTGTATGGAAACAAATGAGTGATAACGGCGTAAAGATGGCAGCTCATTTTACCTATGAATACTATCTGAGTGCTCTCAAGCAATTATTGAGCTCACAATTGGGGGTAAAATTTACAGATGATTAAACCCCATTACACCGATGCGAAATCTTACAACAGCCAACTTACTGAAGGAGTTCCTTCAAATGATATTAGCGGAATTCTGATTTTAACATTGTTGGTCTTACACATGCTTTTTGCATTGCTTATGAGGTTCTCAAACGCCGCTGCTACGATTCATGCTATTTTGACAATTGCTATTAGTTTTATGATTGCACTCACGACCAAGGATATACGCAAGATTGTGACTGCAGGAGCTTACATCTGCGGATCAGAAGTACTTTGGCGAATGTCTGAAGCCTCGGTCTTTTGGGAAGCGGGTAAATACGTCACGGTAGCAATCTTCGGCATCGCCTTAATCAGCCGCGTCAAGGTTCGAAACGCTGGCTTACCACTGCTTTATATTATTTTGCTACTTCCTTCAACAATACTCACACTCAATCAGATGGGTTTAGCTGACGTCAGAGATGCATTGAGCTCAAACCTCTCAGGTCCATTGTCTATGGCTGTGTGTATCTTATTCCTCTCACAGGTAAATGCAGACAAACAAGATTTGAAAACATGGATCTGGGCCTGCGTGTTCCCCATTAGCGGAATTCTAAGCCAGGCTGTTTACAGCACTGTTACCGCCACTGAGATACAATTCGGCTCAGAATCGGTTTTTGTGACCAGCGGCGGCTACGGACCTAACCAGGTCTCAGCCATGCTTGGTCTTGGCGCTTTCCTGCTGATTTTGCTATTTTTCCTTGAACAGCGCTGGTTTATCCGTATCCTTGCATTCGTGCTGGCTGTTGGTTTGCTTGCTCAAAGCTTTTTAACCTTTTCACGCGGTGGCGTAGTCAATGTAATAGTTGCACTTGGGATGGTACTGATTCACTTGCTGACCAATCGAAAGTATCTATTGCGTTTTCTGCCGGCACTTCTCATTTTTACTGGTATTGGCATTTTCTATGTGTTTCCACAATTAAACACTTATACCGGATCTGCTTTACAAGCACGCTATCAAGATTTAAACCTAACCGGCCGAGAAGAGATTGCCAGGTCAGATATTCAGATTTGGCTGGACAATCCCATACTGGGTATTGGACCCGGTATGTCAAAATATGGACGGCTACCATATTATCAACATCTTGCTGCAGCTCATACAGAATATACCCGCATGCTGGCGGAACATGGTTCAGCTGGCTTGTTGTCACTCTTAATACTGCTGTTGATCATTTGGAGGGCTTACTTACATGCACCAGATAGCCTGGCACGCGCCCTCACAGCCTCTCTGGCTGCATGGTCGTTAGTGGAAATGGGGCACGCAGCAATGCGAATTGTTGCTATATCTTTCATATTTGGTTTAGCCTGCATCAATTGGCGTACATCTGAAAAACAAAAAGAATCGAGGCCGTCTCCTCAACAAAGTGATAGCCAATACGGAAAAACAAGTTATTATCACAATCAAATAAAATCAATAGGCCAAAGAAACACAAATTATAAATGAACCTTCTCCTTGTTGGAAACCATTTCTCAGAAATAAAATATAACTTAAATGCCTGGCAGGATTTCGCAACTCATTTGCGAGCTTCGGGTAACAATAATTACTTCCTACATCAAGGAAGATAAGGGGTTGAGAATTTGGATGAATGCGGTATCAATTTTGTGTAAGTATGCAGAATATCTGATCAAACAGAGAAATAACGATGTTTCATCTATGTTGAAATATTATTTACATGTGAATTGATTGAAGGTAACAGCAATCAAGAAATTCCATAAGGAAGTCAATAAGTGTCTAAGGGCAGCATACTCATGATCAGCAATTATCTATCCTCACCAAGGCATAACCGAAATGTCTGGCACAGCCTTTCTGAGCGCCTGTCAGCTGGTGGTTGGAATATCATTACTACCTCATCTAAAGAAAATAAACTCACCCGCCTGGCAGATATGATAATTACAGTAATCAGCAAACGAAATCAATATCAAATTGCACAGGTAGATGTATTCAGCGGACCAGCATTCATTTATGCTGAAGTATGTACCTGGTTACTGCACCTGTTAAAAAAACCAGTCATCCTGACCCTGCATGGCGGTAGATTACCAGAATTTGCCAGCCATAACACAAATAGAGTTCGACGCTTGCTGCAAAGTGCTGAACGTGTAACAACCCCATCACCATATTTACAAAATAATCTTGGTAGCTATCGAGCAGATATTCAAATTATTCCAAATCCAGTAGAGCCTTCTGTGTCTATTTACAGACATCGAAATAAACTGGAACCAAAATTGGTTTGGGTGAGAGCTTTCCACAAAACATACAATCCAGTCATGGCTGTAGATGTATTATGCGAATTGATCAAAGACTTTCCTGAAGTTGAGCTTACGATGATAGGTCCAGATAAAGGCGATGGTAGCCTGGAACGTATGCGTGACGCGGCAAAAGACTGCAAAGTTGAAGACAATCTTCTGGTAATACCAGCCATACCTCATACTGATGTACCTATATATCTTGACCAAAATGATATATTTATCAATACCAGTAACTATGACACAGCGCCGCGCAGTATCATAGAAGCGATGGCAAACGGTCTGTGTATTGTATCAACGAATGTTGGTGGCATCCCATGGCTGATTAAAGACACTACCCAGGCTCTTCTTGTACCTCCAAATAGCCCTCAGGAAATGGCTCAAGCTGTCAATAGATTGCTTACAGAACCTGAACTTGCTTCTCAAATATCCCGCAATGCTCATAATGCATCAAAAAAATATACGTGGGATCGTATCCTACCGCTTTGGGAAGCTCTATTCAAGGAAGTTATAGCAGGTACCAGTGAGTAAGCTGGACAGGGTCTATCAACACGCTCCATTAGGGTTGCAAAATACAATGGTTTCAGCCTATGGGTTGTACTGGCATTGGGCTAGATTTGGCGGGAATTACACACGCCATGAGGAAGGTTACAGAAATCGTGAGGCAAATAACCTGGATGAGTGGCAAAGGTACTGTGAAGGGCTATTAATCGATCTATTGGCAAATTGCCGCCAGAATGTGCCATATTATCGCGAGACATGGTCAGCACCGGAACGTGCAGCAGCTGCAGAAGGTAAATTGAATGAATTGCCACTGCTGGAGAAAGAAGCCCTGCGTAAAAATCCTGATGCATTTATTCGAAACGATATCAAAACACTTCCCAAATTCAGGTTTTACACATCAGGCACTACCGGCACACCCATATCCTGCACGTACACGTTGTCTGAGCTGCGTAATTCGATGGCGGTGCGCGAAGTAAGGTCAGCTGGTTGGGCGGGTGTTTCATTCAAACAACCACGCGCAACATTTTCTGGCAGAATGATTGAGCCAAACCCCGACGAAGAATCCGCTGTGTACCGCTACAATAAAGTTGAAAAACAAGTATATTTCTCTGCATTTCACTTAAAACCATCTACGGCCAACAAGTATGTTGAGGCGCTGAAAAAACACAATATTGTCTGGATGACTGGTTATGCTGTATCTTATTACCTGCTGGCAAAATACATTCTTGAACAAAATATTAACGTGTCTGGGCTTAAAGCAGTCATCACCACAAGTGAAAAATTAACCACTGAAATGCGGCAGGTGATGGAAAAAGCATACAACTGCAGAATTTATGAGGAGTACAGTACAGTTGAAAATGCACTTTTTGCCAGTGAGTGTGAATACGGCCGTCTGCATGTTAGCCCAGATGTCGGAATTGTCGAGATTCTTAAACCAGATGGCAGCCAATGCCAGCACGGAGAAATTGGTGAAGTTGTCACTACTTGCCTGATGCGCAGCTACCAGCCCCTCGTCAGATTCCGCCTTGGCGACCTGGCAGCCTGGGATACAGAATCCTGCCCTTGCGGACGGTCTCTACCAGTCATTAAAGAGGTGGTTGGTCGCATTGAAGATATCGTCACCGGCCCTGATGGGCGACAGTTAGTACGTTTTCATGGGATATTTGTGGATCAACCCAACATCATAGAGGGACAGATCATCCAGGAAACATTGAGTGAGTTTACAGTCAAAGTGGTCCCATCTGCTGGTTTTTCCGAGATTGACATCAAGGATATCAAAGCCCGCATGCACCAGCGCCTGGGAGAATCTGTTAATGTCCGGGTTGATCAGGTTAAGAAAATCCCGCGCACTGCCTCTGGAAAATTCCAGGCTGTTGTATCTAGGTTGAAATAGATAATGAATTATCCTTTTGTTTCCATATTGATACCTATACGCAATGAAACTGCTTATATTGACCGCTGTATGCAGGCTGTTTTTTCACAGAACTATCCCATGGATTGTATGGAAGTCCTAATATCCGATGGTATGTCAGATGATGGTACAAAAGCGAAACTTGAAACAATACAATCACTACATCCAACTGTAATAATACATGATAATCCGGGATTAATAGTACCTATGGGTTTGAATATCTTAATACCCAACGCTAGTGGTGAAATTCTAATACGCGTTGACGGACACTGCATAATTTCACCAGATTATGTTAAGAATTGTGTCGCGCACCTTCTTGGAGAAGATGTAGATGGTGTCGGCGGGCCAATGCATACAATTGGCGAAACACCCCTGGCGCAAACAATAGCCATAGCCATGAGCTCTCCGTTTGGTGTTGGTAATTCAGCTTTTCGCACCACAACAGGCAAATCGGTCATAGCTGATACTGTGCCATTTCCAGCATACACTCGCAGCATAGTTCGTAAAGCCGGCTTGTACGATGAAGAACTAGTTCGCAACCAGGACGATGAATACAACTACCGTGTGCGATCTCTCGGTGGCAAATTACTGCTTGCTGACAATGTTCGATCACAATATTTCAGTCGGGCTTCCTTGAGAAACTTATGGAAACAGTATTTCCAATACGGATTTTACAAAGTGCGAGTGCTGCAGAAACATCCTCGACAGATGAGCGCCAGGCAGTTCGTTCCACCAATTTTTGTCCTGTCACTTTTCACCAGCATAATTCTTTCATTTTTTACTTCTTTTGGTTCAGCCTTGCTTCTTATCATCACTTTGTTTTACTTGATAGCTAATATTTCAGCAAGCTTTAATGCTGCATTAAAAGAAGGTTGGAGACATCTCTTCCTTTTGCCAATTACTTATGCTGTATTGCATCTAAGTTATGGATCAGGTTTTCTTGCTGGATTGGCAAAATTCTGGAATCGCTGGGGAGATAAAAAGGGGTGGGTTCCAGAATGGAAAACGGACAATTCGTTCGATGGATGATTTGGATAGACTCAAAAGAGTATATAAAACCAGAAATCAGAATCATGATACTGACTGGCGTTACTCCCTGGCGAATCCAGCATATCTCTTCACACTTCAACAGAGACAACGTGCACTAATATCTTTGTTAAAAAAGACCGGGCACCTGAATCTAACCAATAAGAGCATTTTGGAGATAGGCTGCGGCTCTGGAGGTGTGCTGGTTGAGCTGCTAGCTCTTGGCGCGAAACCTGAGTTGATTTTTGGTATAGATCTGCTGCATGATCGTCTTCAACAAGCCAGGAATCGTTTACCAACAACTGGAATAAGTTGTTCAGATGCACAGAACCTGCCCTTCGAGTCACAGGCATTCGACATAGTGTTACAGTTTACTGCATTTTCATCCGTATTAGATATGAGCATAAAACAAAATATGGCTGCAGAAATGAAAAGAGTACTTAAACCAGGAGGAATCATCATTTGGTATGATTTTTGGTGGAACCCGATCAACCTACAAACACACGGTATACGTTTAGCTGAGGTCAAAGCTCTCTTTAAGGACTATACGTTAACCAGTCGCAAGGTCACTTTAGCGCCTCCTCTTGCTAGAATCATTGTTCCAATATCCTGGCCTTTAGGTTACCTTTTAGAGTCCCTAAAAATATTCAACAGCCATTATCTTGTAATTATTAAAAAAGGCGAATAAGCAACAGAATTGCCATTGTCAACCAATAAAATCCTATTGATATATGTAATATAACTGCCTGATAATAACAAGCAGTTTTTGTTTTGATTAAATAGATCGGTTAAATCCATAAAATTTTTCAAAGGTAATTTTTATATTAGATCTTACTTGTTACAATCTAAGAAAAAGTTCTATAATAGTATTTTACTAAGAGGGTACACCCAAGAAGTATTATTTTTTGGCATAATTAGTCTGCTCAAATATGAAGGTTCTACCATCTTGAAACGTCTTTTCGACATCATCATCTCCTTTTTCGGACTCCTGTTCCTGTCGCCCTTCTTCCTGGTGATTCATATGCTGATTCACCGGGACTCACAAGGACCTACATATTACCAGGGCAAACGCATCGGACGCCAAGGTAATCCATTTAATATCCTCAAATTTCGTACCATGTATGAAATACCAGAGTCACATAATGGCTCGCCGGTGACAACAAACGGTGACAGTCGCATTACACCCTTCGGACGCTGGCTGCGCCAGACAAAAATTAACGAACTGCCGCAGCTTTGGAATGTTCTGAAAGGCGATATGAGCCTGGTAGGTCCGCGCCCTGAGGACCCCAGGATCGTTGAGACCTGGTCTGATGACATTCGTAAAGAAGTGCTTTCAGTTCGCCCGGGCATCACCAGCCCTGCATCGATCATCTATCGCGATGAAGAGAAGCTTCTCAATGGCGATGGTGCCATGGACCAGTATCTCAAACAGATCCTTCCTGACAAGCTTCGATTGGACCAGCTTTATGTCAGGAACATCAGCTTCCTGGGCGATCTCGATGTGATCTTTACAACTTTAGTAATGCTGCTGCCACGCTTGAGAGCGACCAAGATCCCTGAAAAATCGCTGTTTTCAGGTTACTTGTATACGTTCTTTTTTCGATACTTAAACTGGATTACCGCTGACTTTATCGTCGCCTTGATATCGATCAGTATCGTGTCTGTAATCTGGCGATTGATCAACCCCCTCAATGTGGGTGTTGGCCCGGCAATTATCATCGCCTTTGGCACTGCACTGCTGCTAAGTACAATTAACGCACTGCTTGGGCTGGGAAGGATCTCATGGCGCTATGCACCATCCATTTATGCACTTGATCTTTTAGTATCCACCACCCTCACGGTGCTCACCATTCTTTTAGTAAAAGCATTTTTCATCAAAGAGCGGATCTTTTTTCCAACGGGTTTAACCATTCAATTTGGTTTCTTAACCTTTATCGGTCTGGTGATTATCCGCTATCGCGAACGGTTGCTTTTGATGATAGCTGATCGCTGGATGGTGCTGCGCGGCAAACGAACCCGCCTGGGTGATCGTGTATTAATTATCGGCGCCGGAGACAGCGGCCAATTAACTGCCTGGCTGTTGGGCAAGAGTGTGTACGCAAATTGGTTTACCATTGAAGGCTTTGTAGATGACGATTATCGCAAATTTGTCTATAATAAATCTGGATATCCGGTAATTGGTACAACCCGGGACATTCCAGAGTTGGTGGAAAAGAGGGATATTGCGGTCATCTTTTTCGCAATTTCAAACTGTCCTTCTGCAAAGCGCGATCAAATCCTTTCCGCCTGCAGGAGCACAAAAGCCAGGGTCGCAATCATACCGGATCTAAACAGCGTGCTTGAACAAAGCCTCATGGAATTGAATATCCAGGTATCTCAATGAAAGATTTCTTTGAATCAAAAAAAATAATGATCACCGGTGCGGGTGGTTTTATTGGCAGTCATCTGACTGAAATGCTGGTTCAGCGTGCCGGCAGTGTCAAAGCCTTTGTCCATTACAATTCACGTGGTGAGACCGGCTTACTGAAGTTTCTCCCGGAAGCCACAGGAAAGAACATCGAACTTATACCCGGCGACTTGCTGGATGAACAGGCGGTAGATCAGGCTGTTCAGGACGCGGATATGGTATTTCACCTCGGCGCACTGATATCCATCCCTTACTCCTACGTTCACCCAACACAGGTGATCCAGACCAACATTCTGGGAACACTGAATGTCCTCAATGCCTGCCGCCGTTATGGCAGCCGGCTTGTGGCTACATCCACCAGTGAGGTGTACGGCAGCGGGCTGTATGTGCCGATCAACGAAGACCATCCATTGCAGGCGCAATCGCCTTATTCTGCCAGCAAAATTGCGGCTGACAAGCTGGTTGAAAGTTACTGCAAATCGTTTGATGTGCAGGCAGTTATCGTGCGTCCCTTCAATACCTACGGACCACGCCAATCAGCTCGTGCTATCATCCCCACCATCATCACCCAGGCACTGGCATTGGATAGCATCAAACTTGGCAACCTTGATACCACGCGGGACTTTACATATGTCAGTGATACTGTTAACGGTTTTCTCTGTGCAGCACAGGCTGAAAGCCGGTCAGGAGAAGTATACAACCTGGGCACCGGCTCTGAGAACACAATAGGCAAGCTGGCAGAGACTATCATGAGCTTAATCGGGCGCGATGTGTCAGTGCGGGTTGATGACCGGCGTTTACGCCCCCAAAAATCAGAGGTGATGCGTTTGCTATCAGACAACAGCCGAGCGAGAGCTGAACTGGGTTGGCAGCCAACAGTATCCCTTGAACAGGGTTTACAACAGACGATTGACTGGATCAAAGAAAATCTTGATCAGTTCAGGGTAGGTATGTATGAGTTCTAGGAATCATCGCATCAAGGCAGTTGTGCTTGCAGGCGGCAAAGGCCGCCGGCTGGCACCATATACACAAATTATTCCCAAGCCGCTGATGCCCATTGGTGACAAACCCATCCTTGAGATCCTGCTGCGCCAGATGAAACGGGCTGGTATCCGTGATGTCACCCTCACCGTTGGCTACCTGGCTGACCTGCTGCGTCTGTTCTTCCGCGATGGACAGCGGCTCGGTTTAAAAATTCATTATGTTCAGGAAGAAAAGCCCCTTGGCACGTCCGGTCCACTTTCTAATGTGGAAGGTTTGGATAATACCTTTTTAGTCACCAACGGCGATGTGCTCACGACGCTTGATATTAAAGACCTGATTACGTTTCACAAAGCTCAAAAATCGATTGCCACCATTGCCATTCACAAGCGCAAGGTGGACATTAACCTGGGCGTTGTTGATATTGATGGAGACAAGGTCGTAACAGGTTACCAGGAGAAACCAAGCATCGATTACCTTGCCAGTATGGGGTTATACGTCTTTGAACCGCGCGTGCTGGAGTACATTCCCAAAGACGAATACCTCGATTTTCCTGACCTTGTTCACAAGCTGCTCGAAGCAGGTGAAAAAGTCTCCGGCTATGTGTTCAGGGGCTATTGGGAAGATCTTGGCCGGCCGGATGACTATGACCGTGCCAGCAGGGACTTTGAAACGATGCGCAGCCAGTTCCTGCCGGAGGATTAATCTATGGCCTGGAAAATCCCTCTCTCTGATATCGAATTTGGACCCGAAGAAAAGGATGCTGTGCGCGCCGTATTGGACAGCGGCTGGCTGACGATGGGCGAAGTTACCCATCAATTTGAGGAAGAATTTAAAGCCTACACGGGAGCCCGGCATGCGTTTGCCGTTTCCAATGCCACCGTAGCGCTGCACATGGCCTGCCTTGGGTTTGACCTCAAACCAGGTGATGAGGTTATTGTGCCCTCTTTAAGCTTTGTCGCCACAGCCAATGCTGTGCGTTATACCGGCGCAACGCCAGTATTCGCTGACATCACCGGTGAGCAAGACCTGACTATCTCACTGGATTCGATCAAAGCCTGCTATACGCCTGCCACAAAAGCTGTTATCGTGATGCACTACGCCGGATATCCGTGCGACATGCCGGCCATCCTTGAATGGGCTGATGAGCGAAACCTGCCGGTGATAGAGGATGCAGCCCATGCCGTCGGCTCCTACCTGGACGGCAGGCACATGGGAACCTGGGGAAAAGCCGGCTGTTTCAGCTTCTTCTCCAATAAGAACCTGTCCACCGGCGAGGGCGGCATGTTGGTGACCAATGATGACTCTTTGGCAGAGAAATATCGGCTACTCCGTTCACACGGGATGACCTCACTCACCTGGGACAGGCACCAGGGACATGCCTGGAGTTACGATGTGGTAGAACTGGGATACAACTACCGTACTGATGAAATTCACTCTGCGCTTGGGCGCGAGCAGCTGCGCAAGCTGGATAGCAACAATGAACGCCGGCGCCAGATTACTGTTCTTTACCGTGACCTGTTGAGTGAACGCTGCCCGTCACTTATTGTACCTTTTGAAAACCACCCGGGAATCTCTTCATATCACATCATGCCAGTCGTGCTGCCAGAGGGGAGAAGTCGTTTGGCTTTAATGGAAAGGCTTAAAGGAAGTGGTATCCAATCCAGCATCCATTACCCACCGATTCACACCTTCAGTGCTTACCAGTCGCTCAATCCCAATCAGAGAGCACTGCCAGTAACTGAAGACATTGCCAGTCGCGAAGTGACCCTGCCGCTCTACCCCATGATGACCGATGAGCAGGTACATACCGTGGTGCAAGCAGCAGCTGAAGCACTTAAGTAAAAATTTAACATGACCAAACAGTAGAAAAGTGTGTTAATATCATGCAGTGAGCATAACTAACGAAACTGCCCTTGAGTTCCTGCTATACCTGTTGAACAAGAATAAATCTCTCAATTCTTTGCCTGACAAGATTGCCAACTTGTCGCCAGAAGATTGGGAGATTTTACTTAAGCAGGCAAAACAAAGGGATTTGTCCCTGCTGCTCTATGACCAGTTACACAGTATTGAAGACTTCGAGGTAGTGCCGCAAGCAGTCATTAGGCAGCTGTACAATATCTACCTCGCAGCATCTGCAAGAAATGCTGTCATGCTGCATCACGCGGGTAAAATACTGCAAGCCTTACGCAATAATGGTATTGAAGTAATGGTTTTAAAGGGACTTTACCTGGTCGAATCTGTTTACAAAAGTATTGGATTACGTACCTTTGTAGACCTGGACATCCTGGTACACAAAGATGATATTCCTCTATCATTATCCATTATGCAGTCTATGGGCTTTACATTATCAACCTACTTTGATCCAGCAGTATTGCTTACAGACATTAAACATGTCCCACCACTGATTAAAGAAAATGGTCCATGTGTTGAAGTTCATTGGGGAATTCTTGAGGAAAACGAGCCCTTTAACATTAACATTGATGGAATCTGGCAGCGCGCTGTTCCAGTACGCTCAGCTGATATTGATACATTGGCAATGTGCACCGAAGATCTGATTCTTCACTTATGCCTGCATTACACTTATCAACACAGGCTGCGAGCAGGTCTAAAATTCCTCTTTGATATTGCAGAAGTCATTACCTTGCGCGCGGATCAAATCAACTGGCATAAGCTTATTTCCACAGCAATAGATTGGAAGGTAGAGCGAGTACTCCGGCTTTCCTTGCAGTTATGTGAGCGAATCACCGGAGCACAGGTGCCTGATGAAATTACAATTACGCTTCAACATATAGCCGTGGACGAAGCATTGTTAGATACCGCAATGCGTCAGACCCTTGCATTGGGTATTGAACATGTTAATATGACACCCGACGTGGTTGCTTTTACCAATGCACCAGGCGTTATCGGTAAATTAAAAAGGGTACTACAAAGGATGTTTGTTTCACGCATAGTATTGGCGCGCATTTACAACCGAAATCCAAAATCACCAGTAATTATTTTATACTACTTCGTTCGTTTCTACGATTTATATCGGATCTACGCTTCATCAAGCTGGCGGCTGCTACAGGGGGAAAAATCTATGCGTAAATCATTCCAATTAGAACAGGATAGTCTTTCTCTTAGAGACTGGATGATAGAAAATTAGGTCTCAGGTTTTATGGTATTCTTATTAGATTGAGTAGAAGTCTAACTTGACTCACTACCTTGTTCGAGGGGTACAGTATTTTGGTGAAAACGAAGTTTTTCAATATAGCGGGGATTACCATAAATTATGAGGCGGATTTAGAGTGGGAAAAAATTCAACTCAACCCTGCCATACAGCCTTTTCTGAGCAGAGGTCCTGGTATCGATAATTTTTTACTACAAAGAGTCTTCGAGATGCCAGATTTATCAACAATCAATCTTGGAGATGCGATTTATAATAACCCACCTTGGGCAATTTATCAAAATAACATCACTGGTTCTTTGTACTACAAAGGTATTTTGACAGAAGATGGTACGGGTCAATTGTGGACTTTTGCAGAATTCCCGGCTGATTACACATTTGGAAAAATCTACAGCCATCCTTCTCAGAGAGATTATTACTACAGCGCAGGTCTGCACAATCTATCCGGGTTCTCGTCAGACAGCATCTGGTTGGCTCAACTGCTTGCCAATCGCAATGGGGCAATTTTCCATTCCTCAGCTGCAATATTAAATGAAATAGGTTTGATGTTTATCGGTAGATCTGAAGCCGGTAAGACAACCACTTTTCGTATGTTGAAAGAAGCAAGAGATGTGGATGGTTATCCTGTTACGGTATTATGCGATGAAACAAACGCTGTGCGCCGGCTCGTAGATGGCTGGCACGTCTATGGTACCTGGGGCCATGGCGATGAGAGTGAAGTATCGCCAGCTTCAGCGCCGCTGAGAGGTATCTTTATTCTCAAACAATCGTCAACAAATGCCATCAGACCAATAGATGACCGTGCTGTTGCTGTTAAGTATTTGCTGATGACACTTTTCAGACCCTTCATGACTGCCGCCTGGTGGGAAAAAATGCTTGAAATTATCAACATACTTGTCAAAGAAATTCCGGTTTATGAGATGTCCTTCGATAAATCTGGCAAGATCGTTGAAATTTTAGATGAGTATACAAAGTTACTATGAACACCTACGTCCGACACGCCAACCAGCTTGACAACCTTCCTGCCGGCAAGCTGAGACACCTTGATATTGAACTTACTGAACGTTGTAATAACAACTGCGTTCACTGCTGCATCAATCTGCCGCTAGATGACGAAAAAGCTCGTCAGAGCGAAATGACTCTTGAGCAGATTCAGGATATTCTAAAGCAGGCTGCTGACCTGGGTTGCCTGACTGTTCGTTTTACCGGTGGTGAGCCGTTGATAAGGCCAGACTTTAATATCATTTATGAATTCACACGCAGGCTCGGTATACGTGTTCAGTTGTTCACCAATGCCCGCCTGATTACACCAGGATTGGCACAGCTATTCGCACAGATTCCACCGCTGGAGAAGATAGAAGTAACCGTTTATGGATTGAGAGAAGAATCCTATAATGCTAACACGCAGCAAATTAATGGTTTCAAGTCTTATCAGCGCGGCATAGAGCTGCTTCAGGCTTATAAAATCCCATTTGTTGTAAAGACTGTACTCCTGCCTGCCAATCAAAACGAACTGCCTGAATTTGAAATTTGGGCCAAATCACTGCCGTGGTCTGATGGTGCGCCATTGGTCAGCATGTTTTATGACCTTCGCAATCGACGTGATGACCCGATAAAAAACAAACAGATTGCCAAACTGAGAGTATCACCCCAAAAGGGTGTTGATTACATGATGCGAAACGAATCAGAGTGGCAGGACTTTAAACAGACCTACGGAAAACCTCTGCCAGCCTTTAGCGGCAGCCGATTGTTTACATGCGGTGCCGGACGGGGTAAATTGTGTATTGATGCGTATGGTCGGGTGCAAGCCTGCATGGGGCTGAGAGCGCCTGAACTGGTGCAACCCGCAGGCACTACCCTCTCAGACGCACTCGAACACTTCAAGAGTCTTCAGGAAATCAGAAGTGCAAACCCGGAATACCTCAACCGGTGTGGACAGTGCTTTTTCCGGAACCTGTGTGAGCAGTGCCCGGCAAAATCATGGTCTGAGAGTGGGAAATTAGACACGCCAGTTGAATATCTCTGTGAGATTACTCATGAGTTGGTTAAGCGTTTAGGCTGGTTAAGAGAAGGTGAAAGAGCCTGGGAGGTCAACGACTGGCAGCATCGTCTTTCAAAATAACAAGACCTCATAGTATATTTACCTATTCTCTATATAAGATAAATTTAGTCAGAAATAACTGCATTGCTAATTGCCAGCTGTGTAATAGTGAACTATAGTTATTAACCTCAGTAAGTGAATTGCCAGTAATGCTGGATATTTTTTTCTCTGAGGGAAATATTACCTTTGAGGACCCAGCGAAAAGGAGGAAAAATATGGCAAAGCAGAGTTGGTCAAAACCAGAATTGATTATCCTCATGCGAAATCACCCCAGTGAAACAGTGGTGTTGAAGGGCTGCAAACATCCAGGAACGGCAGGCCCAGGAAACACTTCACAACCGCCTGCCTGTGCAGATAACACAGGTAGTGGTGGCAGCGTACAATGTTTTAGCAGCAGTGGAGGACAGTCCTGAACGGTTCAACCCGATTATTGGGGGAATCTGACTTGTTAATTACCGCCGTTTGAGTATTAATAATTATTGACACCAGTTGGCATTGAATTAATCCACGCCATTATCAGGCAGTCCTTCTCTTCTCCCCCTGATGTATAAGATTATTTTGAGCATTCTGCTCTCTTAATATCTTGGAGTAATTTTTATAATGGAAATGACAGTACAGTTACCTTTTGTATATATTCGCTCAGACGATGTGATTGCAAGGGTGATTGATAATCAGGTGTTGATCATCCCATTGACAGCAGGGATGGTTGACGCTGACGATTCTCTTTATAGCCTCACCCCCACTGCTCAGGACATTTGGAATTTACTGGATGGCGAGAGGACACTGCTGGACGTCATTAACATCTTATCAGGTAAATATAAGGGAGATGCTGGTACAGTTCAGGAAGATGTTCTCGGTTTTATCACTGAAATGGTAAATGAGAAATTAATCAGGCAGAAATAACAAGTTTTCGCATGTCAAAGTCCAGAGTCTGAATAAAACATCCGATGAGTAAACAAATCGAAATCCAGGAATTGCCGTTGTGGGAACAGCTAAGCGCAAATGGAATCCCCATAGCGTTTGAATTGGAATTGACAGCCCGCTGTAATAATAACTGCCGGCACTGCTATATCAATCTGCCGCCGTATGACAAACTCGCACAAGCAAAAGAGATGAACCTTGACCAAATTGAAGCAATTGCAGATCAGGCGGTTGAACTGGGCAGCCTCTGGGTTACCCTGACGGGCGGTGAACCTCTTTTAAGACCTGATTTCTTTGATATCTACCTGATGTTAAAACAAAAAGGTTTTCTGATTAACCTGTTCACCAACGCCTGCCTGATATCTGACCGGCATATTCAACTTTTCAAAATGTATCCGCCGCGTGATATTGAAGTCACTGTTTATGGCATAACTGAAAAAACCTACGAGGCAGTCAGCCGTGTGCCAGGAACCTATCAAGCCTTCAGACGAGGTCTCGACCTGCTTTTAACTAATGGAATACCGGTAACCTTAAAAGCTGTTGCATTACAATCCAACAAACTTGAACTCACAGCCATCTCAGAATTCTGCCAGGATAAAACACACCGACCTTTCCGTTTTGATCCACTCCTACATCAGCGCTATGATCGTGATCCAATCAGGAATGAAGAGATCAAGCATGAACGTCTTGAGCCAGAGGAAATTGTCTCGCTCGAAATGGGTGATGAGACGCGTTTTCATTCTATGCAGCAAAACTGCGAGTCGCTGATAAAACTGGACACGATGGATTATCAGAAGTGTGTAAATTGTGCTGAATACTCTGGATGTAAACAGTATTCAGACTTTAGTAAACTTTTCCGCTGTGGCATTGGTAAGAATGAGTTTAGTGTCAGCTATGATGGTCAATTACGCCTGTGCTCCTCACTTTCAGCACCCGGTACTACGGTTGATCTGCCTACTATTTCTCTCAAGCAAGGTCTGGTTGTGTTGAAAACCAGGGTCAAGGGGATGAAAACACAATCAATCGTCATTCTTGAGACTTGCAAATCCTGCCCAATCGCCAACTTGTGCCTGTGGTGCCCTGCCACAGCATATCTTGAAACAGGTGACATGGAAGGCGAAGTAGCGTATTTCTGCGCTGTAGCGCATGCACGGGCAGCAGCCCTGCAAACTGTCCAGGCCTGATCACTCTGAGCACTCAATTCTGATCATTACCTTTATCCTTTTTAGAATATAATTCTAAAAATTGGTGTATGATAATCATAGAGGTAATAATATGCTTGCTCGACGTGTGTTTCTATATGTGTTCCTAATATTAACAATTCTCACCGCCGCTTCTTGCACACCAAAATTGGATGATTTATCCACTGCTGTAGAGGATCCGGCTGCTGTTTTAACCGCCAATGCTGTTGAAGTTCAAACTCTCTCTGCTGGCTTGCAGCAGGGTGTGGCTCAGCAGGCAGGTACAATTTCTGTTGTCATAACACAAGCCGGGCAACAAGCAGCACAAAGTGCAACCACACCGCAACCATTAAATTCCACTCAAATCCAGCTAACCCAATCTGGAACACAACAACTGCCAACCGTCTACACTTACAAGATTACACCAGCAAAGACATCATCGGTTTTAGGTACATCGATAACACCAACGATGACAAGAACAGCGACCAGCGAAATCTCCCAACAGGCGGGATGGTCAGGCAGTTGGACAGCTTACCTTGAACAAACCAACGGCACTTATCTATCTGGACCAATGACTGTCACTGTCTCAGGTAATACACTTCAAGGAACAGCAAACCTGGGCGGCACAACCATGACCGTAACCAGCGACCTGTCTGGCAGTTCAAATACCATTTATGGTGCATATTCATCAGGTACAGGGAGCGGTGCATTTGCATGGCTCCAAATATCAGATCAATCTTTCAAAGGAAATGTTGATAACAAGCTGGCTTTTTGCGCTTCCAGACCAGGCGGCGTCCAGCCCGATCCTTGTGGTTACTTCTTGCCTAGCTAACAAATTTTCATCAGACTTGAATTATCCCCTGACCGTCACAGGGGATTTTTTCTTTTCCATTCATAATCTAGTCGTTACCAAGATAATTAACAGGCAGAATCTGCAGGATAAACAAGATTTTTCCTTATATTTTTTTTATTATCAGTCATATAATGGATAGTGTCCCAAAAATAAAAACAACAGCCTGATGTTTATGACTATCAACCATTTGAAGAGTAGTAATAATTATTATTGAACTGATTTTTGCTTATAATATCATTAGGTCCTTTGATTAGCTTTCGCATCGCAGCAATAAAAAAACAGGCCAGATATGCAGCAAAATCTCCCAATCATTCGAACAAAAACGCTCGTCCCCCGGCGCAGAAAGGAAGTACTTTCTCGGTCAAGGCTGCTTTCAATTCTGGATAATGTTTTCGACCTTAAACTGCTCATTCTTGCAGCACCAGCTGGTTATGGAAAGACATCCCTGCTGGTGGATTATGCCCACCAAACAAAAGCACCTGTATGTTGGTTAGCACTCGACCCGCTCGACAGTGATCCAAAGCGGTTTATTACGCATTTTATTGTGTCGCTGCAGCAAAAATTTCCATCTTTTGGTCAGATAGCGCTATCCACGCTCCAAGATCTCAGGGAGGATACTGTAAACCTGGACCCGGTTATTTCAGCCATTGTCAATGATGCCTATGATGTCATCAATGAACATTTACTCTTTGTGCTGGATGACTATCACCTGGTAAGGGATAGTAAGCCAATAGAAACTTTCATCAACCGCATTATCCAGGAAACTGCAGAAAACTTTCATTTCATCATTGCTTCACGTACACTGCTCACCCTGCCAGACTTAAGTTTGCTTGTTGCCCATTCGCAAGTGGATGGACTCAGCTTCGAAGAACTCGCCTTTATTCCATCAGAAATTCAACAGCTGATGGCAAACAATTATCAAAAAACAATCTCAGAAGAAGTTGCCGATGAGATGATTTCCAACACCGAAGGCTGGATTACCGGGCTGCTGTTGACTGCCCAACTATCAGAAAAAGATGCTGTTAGTCAAAGCCGGGTTAAGAAAGTATCAGGTGTTGACATTTATGATTACCTAACCCAGCAGGTATTTAGTCGTCAATCGCTGATAATGCAGCAGTTTTTGTTACGCACATCAGTATTGGAAGAATTTGATGCCAATTTATGCGAAGAAGTCATAGCCAAAGCGTTGAACATCACAGATCAGAACTGGCAGGAAGTGATTGAAGTCATACAACGTGATAACCTCTTTGTCCTGCCAGTCGGCGATGAAACCCTTTATCTGCGTTATCACCAGCTGTTCCGCGATTTTCTGCAAACACGGATGAAGGCAGATTATCCTGAAGAAACGCTTTTAATTGAAAAACAGCTGGCAGCATATTATGAATTTAACCGGGAGTGGGAAAGAGCGATTGCGATTTACTCAAGAGTTGGCACGGTTGAACAACAGGTGCAGCTGGTATGCAAAGCGGCTTCGTCAATGATTGTCAGTGGCCGGCTGGTTACTTTATCAAGCTGGCTTGATCTGCTGCCACCTAACCTGGTAGACAGCAAACCTGAACTACTGTCAATCAGGGGTTCTATCGCAATGTTAAGGGGAGATTTCGCGCCCAGTCTCGATTTACTCAATAAATCAATAAAATTAATGGACGGAACAGACCTGGTTGAAGAGTTAGGCTATGCACTCATTCGTAGAAGTGCTTTGAACCGTCACCTTGGACACTATGAAGATGCGCGACGTGATGCGCTTACTGCTATTGAACTCACTCGAGGACCAACTGGTAATAAGCAGCAACTTGCTGAAGCACTGCGTTCTGAGGGATTGGTTTATTTCCAGATCGGCGAACTAAGTAATGGTCTTGAAAAACTTGACAAAGCCTACCAACAGTTTATTGACATGAGTTATGAGTCAGATGCGGCTAAAGTGCTCGTGGACATTGGGTGTGTCTATGATGCCATGGGTGATATCGATCATGCTGAAATGTGTTTTTCCAGGTCATTGGAGTACTGGCAAAAAGCCAACAGCACATTATGGCAGGCAAATTTACATAATAATATCGGTGTGATTCAATATCAAAAAGGAAAATATGTTGAGTCGATTATCAGTTTCGAAAAAGCGCTAACCTATTCTCGCATTTCGGCCAACCCGCGCCTGGAAAGCTACACCTTAACCAGCATGGGCGATTTATTCCGGCACTTGCTCGCCTTCAAGGAAGCCAGGCAAGCATACAGCCTGGCAGCGAATATCCTTGAAGAAACTAACGATCTTTCATTAGATATTTACGTCACACTTGCACAGGCTGCCCTTGAACGGCTCGACTCAAATTACCGTGATGCTTCGAAATTAATTGAAAAGGCACTAACAGTTGCCTCTGGCAGCGGTTCAAAATTTGAATACAACAGCTGTCTTTTGGAACAGAGCTTGCTTGAGTTCAAAGCCGGCCATTTAGATAAGCTGCCTGAAACACTTCTAAAGCTCGAGTCGGATTTTCTGGCATCTGGTCATCACGTTGAAGCGTTTAAAACTGCCATGTTGTCATTAATTTTGTCTTCATCGATCAATCAACTCAATAATATTGAAGAAAAATTACAGCAGCTTTCCAACAGTACAAAAAACAACAATTACCTGGCGATGCTTCAAGTCGGTCTGGAATTTAAACATAACCTGCAGTTAATGGCATCTAAGGCGAAATATAGAGAAGTGCTGTCAAGATTACTAAATGAGATTTCCGAATTTGAGAAGAAACTGCCCAAAACGCACCGCATCATCCGGCGGCATTCGTCATCCATTGAATTTGCACATCCAAGTCTAACAATACGCGGCCTTGGACGGGTGCAGGTATTGTCAGGGGGAAAGATCCTATCTAATAAGGATTGGAAAACCCAGGGAGTACGTGATCTATTTTTCTACTTGTTATCCCAGTCAAAAGGTGTCACAAAAGAAGAAATCGGCGAGGAGTTTTGGCCCGATATTGATCGTGACACATTAAGGCTGCGATTTAAAAATACCATTTACCGCCTGCGGCGAGCAGTAGGTCCTGACACCATCAGCTTCACAGACGATGAATATTTCTTCAACCGATCAATTGATTACGAGTATGACGTTGAGACTTATCAAGATGAGCTTGAGAGTGCCAAAAAAGCACAAACAAAAGACGAGCAGATTGCGCATTTACATGCAGCAGTTGCAGCTTACCATGGGAACTTGCTGCCAAAATTGGACTATGATTGGGTAATCATTGAACGGGAAAGGCTGCGGTTAACTTTCATCGATGCGGCACTAGAACTAACAAATTTATATTTAGAAAATCAAGATTTTCAATTGGCAATCAACACTGCCAACCGGGCGCTTCAAGAAGATATTTTTGATGAGTCTGCTTACCGTGCAGCGATGGTCGCCCACGCAGCATTGAACGACCGTCCAGCTGTCGTCCGCCTGTATGAAAAATGTAAATCCACTTTAAAAATTGAATTGGACCTGGAACCATCTGCAGAAACTACCAGGTTATTTAATACCCTGATTGAACGATAATCTTCCTATCTTTCTTCCCTTTTTGATTCAAATTTTAAAGTCATTGTTATAATTCCCGCCGCCCACGGAAACTTCATTGAAATTGGCGTGTTTCTTGCTATGAATATCAAGAAATGAAGCCTGTTTTGCATCCTGCCTGGTGAGAAAATCAACAGGTAATACCAATATTTATTATCACTATTTATACATAGGGAGTATCAAATGAAAACATTGTCAGGTAAGCTCGCGCACTTCTCCGGAAAATTAGCTCACAACGCACGGCTGATCTTATTCATCATCACCCTGCTGTTATTCATCCTTGCAGCTGGAGCCCCCTGCGCAACCGGGTCTGTTGGCATCTAATCTAACAGCATGATCCTCCTCCTGGCAGTAGTCCTGGGACTGACTGCAGGGTTGTGCAGAGCGAGGATCGGGAAAAGAAAATACAGGTATGAAGAATTAAAAGCGCCCCTTCTGGTGCTTGTTGCTTTCATCCCTCAATACCTTATCTTTTTCCTACCTTCAACCCGCGCCCTGATTCCAAATCGGCTGGCATCGATTCTGTATATCGGTTCGCTGATTCCTTTAATCGTTTTTGCGTTCCTTAACATCAGAATAAACAGTTTTTGGCCAATCTCTGCCGGCTTTTTTATGAACGCCCTGGCCATTGTTCTCAACGGTGGATGGATGCCGATAAGCCCGAATATGGTTCAAAAATTGCATCCTCATTCTGCTGAGGGTGCATGGCGGATTGGAGAGCGGCTTGGCTACAGCAAGGACATTGTTCTGCAGCCAGAAGCCACCCGCTTATGGTTCCTCTCTGATCGGTTTTCTCTGCCGGAATGGCTGAATTACCAGGTGGCATTCAGCCTGGGAGACATCTTCATTTTTGCAGGTGTTGCGCTGCTGCTGTGGTCATTAGGCGGTAAACTACAAGTTTCGTACAAAGGAGAAAAACAATGAGCAATCTATTTGGAAGCTACAGTGACTATGATGAGTCTGTCCGTTTGAAAGAACGTGAGTACAGTCGGATCTTGTCTGCGGCAGTTGTCAACAAGAAATTTAGAAACCTGCTGCTTGCAAACCCCGGCCTGGCAATTCAGAAGGGCTTTGGTGGCGAGGCATTCCATCTTGAAAAAGATGAGACTGAGCGAATCAACGCCATCAAAGTAACGAACCTGGAAGAGTTTGCCCGTTTGATGAACCCCTACAGGTCATACTGCGCTTCACATGCGTGAAATTTATCTCGCTTTACACAAGTTCGGCTTATTTATTGTTTGAAAAATACGCATAACAGTTTCATTGTCAGGTTGTGTATGGATGAAAAATAACAATATAGCAATTATTGGTAAAGATTACAGGTGCTTTTGTTGTGCTTTAACAGGCGATTCCTCGTTCTGTTGTCGTACCTACTTAAGTAATACAGCCTTGTGGTAACGCAAGGCTTTTTATGGTTTTAAAAAATCAAAACTTATATAAGGATCTCAAGGAAGGAGCAATAAATGATACACCACAAAAAATTGGAACTTTTTACTCGTAAAATGACATATATTGTCATGCTGGTTGCCCTGCTTTTAGGGAGCTTTACCAGCCCGGCTCAGGCAGCTAAAGAAGAACCGCCTGAGGAACCCGCCCGTACTACGACGGACCTGGCCCTCAAGGCCGTAGTTGCCTCAGCTCAAACCGGCTCTGGCGGCATTGCCTGGGGAGACCCGGACGGCCCCCACTCTACATACAGCCAGTGGCCAATCACCTTCAACCAGATGGGACACGTCATTCAGTCCTACCAGAATTACAGTTCTGGAACCAGTTCAGCCTACTTCCATCACGGCATCGACATGATTGCCAGCAGCAGCGGAGGTAATGTTTATACGCGCTCTGGTGGACAGGTTGTCAATGTGGAAAATTACAATACCAGCGACCTGTACTGGGAAGTCGCCATACTGGATGCTGAAGGGTACGTGTGGCAGTACCATCACATATACAAAAACTCCATACCAACTACCATCAAGAATGCGTACGCTGATTACCAGGCTAACCCGGCTACCGGCGGGTTTGTGGCTGCCAACACAAAAATTGGCACCGTCGTATCCTGGCCGGTTACCTCATTCGGTTACCGCTTCCACCACATTCACCTGAACATTCTCGGTGCAGGTGATGTATACCTAAATCCGCTCGAATTTCACACGCTGGCGAACGACACCCAATCACCTGAGATCCAGACCATCGGACTGTTGAATGGTAATTCAATCATCAGCGGTTCTGTTGCACCTGACAATTACGGTCTTTACGTCAAAGCTCGCGACCTGTTTATGAGCAGTGTCTACTATCTGCCACCGTACAAAACTGAGTTCTCAATGGACGGCGGCGAATGGGTGACCGTTTGGGAATTTGACGACCTGCCCGGCGGCCCATCAGATACAGATTATGTCAATGATTTCTTTGTGGCACCGCCCACCTGCGGTAATTATTCCTGCCGCGAGTTTTACATTGACCTTGGCTTTACCACCAGCGGACAGCGCACCTTTACGGCAGCCGGCGGCGAACACACTATCGACGTGCGGGTTTGGGATTACAACGGCAATTCCGACACAGACTCCTTCACTTATACCGTTGCCAACCCGGTCAACACAGCCCCGGTTGCTGATGCCCAGTCTGTTACGACTGCTGAAGATACAGCCAGTAATATAACCCTGACGGGCACGGATGCCGACGGCAATGCATTGACCTACAGCATTGTTTCCAATCCCGTCAATGGCACCCTCAGCGGCTCTGCACCGAATGTCACTTACACCCCGGCCCTCAATTTCTCAGGAACTGATTCCTTTACTTTCAAAGTCAATGATGGCACAGTTGATTCAGCACCTGCCACGGTATCCATCACCGTTGACCCGGTCAACGATGCACCTGTTGCTGACAGCCAGAACTTATCGGTTGATGAAGATGGATCTCTGGGTATCACCCTTACCGGTTCAGATACGGAAGGCAGTGCCTTAACATTTGCACTCCTTTCTTCACCTGCCAGCGGAAGCCTTACCGGCACAGCGCCAGACCTAACCTACACACCGAGCGGCAACTTTGCCGGCAGCGACAGCTTCACTTTCAAAGTCAACGATGGCACAGCTGACTCACTACCTGCAACAGTTGCAATTACAGTCAACCCCGTCAACGACCCACCCGTAGCCAACGACCAGACCCTGACTGTTGAGCAAGACAGCGCCATTTCCTTCACGCTGGACTACAGCGATCTGGATGGTGATGCGCTGGCATTTGCGCTGGATGCTGACGTAGCAAACGGCGTTCTCAACGGCACCGCACCTGACCTGACCTACACACCTGACGCCGGTTATTACGGCTCAGACAGCTTTACCTACACCATCACCGATGCTGGCGCAGTGAGCGACTCAGCCATCGTGTCTATCACCGTGACCCAGGTCATCCCGGTCAACAACCCGCCCACCGCCGACGCCCAATCCGTTACAACAAACCAGGATGTGCCGGTTGAAATTACCCTGACCGGTTCTGACCCGGACGGCGACCCGCTAACATTCACAGTCCTGACGCAGCCAGCCCCAGCTAGCGGCACACTGAGCGGCACAGCCCCTAACTTGACCTACACCCCGGCAACCGGTTTCATAGGGTCTGACAGCTTCACTTTCAAGGTCAACGATGGATCTGCAGATTCCGATCCTGCGACGGTGAGCATCACTGTTAACAAGGTCAACAATGCACCTGTGGCTGAAGATCAGAGCACTAATACTGATGAGGATACACCTAAAGAGATCGAATTGTGGGCTGATGATATCGATGGCGACACCCTTACTTTTATCATCCAAACACAGCCCCAGCACGGCACCCTCTCAGGTACCGGCGGAGTGGTCACCTACACACCTGCACTCAATTACTTCGGCGATGATAGCTTTACCTTCTACGTCAACGACGGCATAGTCGATTCAGCTCCTGCAACTGTTTTTATCTCCGTTGCTGCCGTACAGGATTTACCTGTCGCTGACAACCAGTCTGTCTCTGTGGATGAGGATTCTTCAGTCGCTATTACACTGACCGGTTCTTCTGATACCGGCAATACCTCATTCTTTGTTGTGGCACAGCCTGCCAATGGTACCCTCTCCGGCTCTGCACCAAACCTGACCTACACTCCCAAGCCCAATTTCAATGGCACTGACTCCTTCACCTTCAAGGTCTTTGATGGTTGGAGTGACTCAAACATTGCCACCGTGAGTATCACCGTAAATCCAATAAATGATGCACCTGTGGCTGAAGATCAGAGCACTAATACTGATGAGGATACACCTAAAGAGATCGAATTGTGGGCTGATGATATCGATGGCGACACCCTTACTTTTATCATCCAAACACAGCCCCAGCACGGCACCCTCTCAGGTACCGGCGGAGTGGTCACCTACACACCTGCACTCAATTACTTCGGCGATGATAGCTTTACCTTCTACGTCAACGACGGCATAGTCGATTCAGCTCCTGCAACTGTTTTTATCTCCGTTGCTGCCGTACAGGATTTACCTGTCGCTGACAACCAGTCTGTCTCTGTGGATGAGGATTCTTCAGTCGCTATTACACTGACCGGTTCTTCTGATACCGGCAATACCTCATTCTTTGTTGTGGCACAGCCTGCCAATGGTACCCTCTCCGGCTCTGCACCAAACCTGACCTACACTCCCAAGCCCAATTTCAATGGCACTGACTCCTTCACCTTCAAGGTCTTTGATGGTTGGAGTGACTCAAACATTGCCACCGTGAGTATCACCGTAAATCCAATAAATGATGCACCTGTGGCTGAAGATCAGAGCACTAATACTGATGAGGATACACCTAAAGAGATCGAATTGTGGGCTGATGATATCGATGGCGACACCCTTACTTTTATCATCCAAACACAGCCCCAGCACGGCACCCTATCAGGTACCGGCGGAGTGGTCACCTACACACCTGCACTCAATTACTTCGGCGAAGACAGCTTCACCTTCTATGTCAACGACGGCTCCGTCGATTCGGCCCCAGCAACAATCTTCATTTCCATTGCAGCGACTCAGGATGCTCCAACAGCCGATCCACAGTCTGTTACAGCTCCACAGGATGGATCGGTGGCTGTCACGCTGACGGGTTCTGACCCCGATGGCGACACGCTGGAATTCTTTGTCGTTGCAGGACCATCGCACGGCACACTGAGCGGCACTGCGCCTAATCTGACCTATACACCCGTGTCAGGCTACAGCGGCTCTGACAGCTTCACCTTTAAAGCCTTCGACGGTTGGAATGATTCAAATATAGCCACCGTTTCAATCACAGTTGTACCATCCGGCCCAATGACCGTGTTCTCAGATAATTTTGAGAGCAACCAGGGATGGACTGTCAACCCATTCGGCACGGATACCGCCTACACCGGCAACTGGCAGCGTGCCAACCCGGCGAGCGTTTACTACAACGGTTACAAACAGCTGGGCACCACCACCAGCGGCAGTTACGACCTGGTGACTGGTCCACTCAGCAGCTACTGGGATGCCGGCGCATATGACATAGACGGTGGTATCACCAGCATTCGTTCGCCCGAGTTCACCCTGCCTGCTGGCAGGAATCTGACATTGACCTTCCGTTATTACCTGGCGCACGCCAACAACTCTTCCACAGCGGATTATCTGCGTGTCAAGATCGTTGGCGCTTCCACCCAGACGGTTCTTGAAGAACTGGGTGCCAACAATGACGACGATGCCGCCTGGGCATCCTTCAGCGGCAGCCTGAACAGCTTTGCCGGTCAGACCGTCTACATCCTGATCGAAGCGGCAGATGCCGGCACAGCCAGCCTGGTGGAAGCGGCTGTTGACGACGTGCTGATCATGGCACAGTAAAAACAAATTTCATTACCAAACCCCCGGATAGGAACATCCGGGGGTAATTTTTTGGGTGTTTAAAACCAAACTAAGTCCGATGATTGGGCAAATTTCCTTCAATTTGCTAAGAATATTTCCTATTTTGTCTCACAATTTGCCCTTAAATTTCATTGACATTTATAAGTAATGGATGTATCATAATAGAAAAGGTTCCAGTTTTTTCAGCATTGGATAGCACAAATCCCGTGTGTTTTGTGCTTATATACAGTCATCGCATGCAATTATTTAACACTCTTACGGGCAAGAGGAGGAAATTATGAAGGTCATGAAGCGTGGTTTATTTACTTCACTGGCGGTTATCGCGTTGTTGGCGGTGATCGTGGGGGTCGTATACGCGTTTTCGTTACAGGGTATCGATGGCATTTGGGGCTATATCGAAGGTATCACTGAAAACAGTGGGACCGGTTCCACTGGCGGAGGCGCTTACTGCTCACGTTGGGGAACAGGAACCGGAAACAGCGTGACAACTTGGAGCGACTACAATGTAGCTATCCAGAGCCCTCCAACCACTGACGAGAACCAGGTACGTTATGGATCGCATGCTTATAAGGTCGATGGCGATTGGACATGTGATTCCTGCTCTGGCACGAATTTTAATACCCAAAGTGGTTTTGGATTTAAAAGCAACACTACCTCGATCACTCCAACCCAGGATGTGCCTTTCTACCTGGGCATGTTTACACACTACAATAACCAGGTTTTCAGTGGTAGCGGCTGCACAAACACCACAACGGGAAAATTAGAATGGGTTGATTTGACGATCAGCTTGCCGGTCACCTGCAATGACATGTCTACGAGAAGTTTCAGCTTTAATCCACATTTTACCTTGGATGAGACCTCGAACTCAGCCGGAACTTGTGCATATGGAAGCACAGGCGATGTGGCCTGCCCGGATAAGGTCACTGTGGATATGCCAACAATGGCCGGTACTTTTACATGCCCAGAGGGCACCTATACCGTAGTCATTAATGGCTTCACTACCGAAGGATTGAATGAAGGTGATACCTGCGATGAATCATATAATGATGATTCTGTTGCGACCGAGTTCATCACCCAGGAAGACCAGGATAATCATGCCTGCCTGTGGGCATCCATCACCGCGCCCACGGCGGATATCGCTCCAATAAAGACCTGCGAGATAAGCCCAACAAGTGGATGGCCGGTTAGCTTCACCATCGTTACTACCAACATTGGTCCTGGTGCTTCTATCAACCCGACATTGACTGATGTTCTGCCAACCGGCGTCACCTACATCAGCCACACTTCAACTTTGACCACCACAGCCGGCGGCACGAACCCGCAGGGTACCTGTACTTATACCAGCGGTACGAACACCGTCTCCTGTAACCTGCTCACGCCGCTGCCAGCGCCTTCAGTGGATGCCAACGCCAAGTGGACGGTAAAAATCGATATATCAAGCTCAACACAGGTTTCGAATACAGCCTCAGTTTCATCCATCACAACTGACCCGAACCTAACAAATAACGCTTCTACCGCTACTTGTAACCCAACTGCTGTCACCCTGACTTCATTCACTGCATCAGAAGTTGAAGGGAACATTGTGTTGGATTGGGAAACCGCCAGTGAATACAACACCCTGGGCTTCAACCTCTACATGGCAGCCTCAGCTGACGGTGAGAAGGTGAAAGTCAACGACAGCCTGCTGCCCAGCAACGTCGCTCCCGGCAGCATGGAAGGTGCAACCTACACTTACACCGCAGGTGAAGCAGTAAAGGGTGAGTATTACTTCTGGCTGGAGGAAGTGGATATCAGCGCTGGTGAAACTATATATGGACCGGCAGTATTGATCATTAATTAGTTTATGTCGAAAATACACCTCGACTGCACTTCACCCGCCTTTGCGAAGTTGAGTGCCGACTTGTTAAATGCTGGAATCGCCCTGCGCTTCACAGCGCAGGGCAGTAGCATGAAACCGATGCTGAGAACTGGCGATATCTTGGTGGTTAAACCGGTGCAGAAACACCGGATCAAGATTGGCGACATTGTTCTATGCACGGTATGTAAAAGACGGGTCGTCGCTCACAGAGTCATCGGCAAACGCACCGTAAAAAGCGGTCTGCTGTTCCTGGTACAGGGAGACCGGGTGAGCAAACCGGATGGTTGGGTGGCAGAGGAGATGGTGCATGGTCGTGTTGAGAGTGCTGAACGTTGTGATAGTTTTATTGATTTATTAGCACAGCCAACCCGACTGTTAGGGATCATGCAAACCATCAAGCTGCGCTGTCACTTAAGCCGGTTGGGAATCGCTGAAGCAGCAGGGCGGGTTATCAAAAAGCTGCCGTGTTTTACAGACTACATTACCTAGGAGTTGCGCGTGGATACTAACGGCACCCGGTACGAAAGAAATAAAGACTTCATTTACCGGTCGATTGTAAATGAAGCGGTACTGGTTCCAATCCGCCAGGATGTGGCGGATATGGAATGCATTTACACCTTGAACGACCTGGGTGCCTTTATTTGGGAACGGATAGACCATCCCCTGTCGTGGGATGAGCTGTTTGCCAGCATACAGGATACATATAATGTTGATCCAAGTTTGCTGGCTGTTGACCTGGAGAATTTCATCCAGGAAATGACGGCCATTGGTGCGATCAACAAGGTATAATTAAGTCATGGACTGCCAGACTTTTCCTGAACTTAGCATATCAGATTGGACGGATGAGATATTTATTCCGCTAAACGGTAAACGCTATCCACTAATGGGCACCATGGAACTTACAGATCGCTGTAACTACAACTGCGTCCACTGCTACATTAACCAACCAGCGGGCAGCCAGGTAGCCCGGCAAAGTGAGCTTTCAACTACCGAGGTCATGAGTATTCTTGACCAGATTTCTGATGCTGGTTGTCTTTTTCTACTGCTGACCGGCGGCGAGATCTTCCTGCGGCCTGATTTCCCAGCGATTTACCTGCACGCCAAGCGTCGGGGACTGCTCATCAACTTGTTCACCAATGGTTCTCTCATCACACCCGCTATAGTTGATTTCCTCGCAAAATACCCGCCGCGCACTATTGAAATCACAATGTACGGCGCGACACGTGAAACCTACGAAAGGGTTACTGGTTTGACGGGTTCTTATAATCGTTTCCTTACAGCGGTTGAACTGCTGCTTAAGAGGAACCTGCGTGTAATTTTAAAAACAGTTCTATTAAATGAAAATAAGCATGAACTAAACCAAATTCGTTCCTTTGCAGAACAACATGAACTCATATACCGTTATGATGGAATCTTGTGGCCACGTTTGGATGGCAGTAAAAAGCCATCAGAACATCAAATACCACTGGAAGAAATGGTTGCTTTAGACTTCTCTGATCCTGCCAGGCGAAATGCCTGGAAAGAGACTGCAAAATCGTGCACCAGCTTACCCATTCGCAAAGATTTGATATACACATGTGGTGCCGGCTTACGTAGTTTCCACATTGACAGCCAGGGTCGCATGACCATCTGTGCCATGAGCCGGTGCTATGGTTATGATTTGAAACAAATACGCTTTTCTGATGCATGGGAACAAATGGGGGAGCTGCGTAAGCTTGAACGGAAATATTCAACACCATGCCAGACCTGTACACTTGGAGCACTTTGCACGCAGTGTCCGGGTTGGTCACAGGTTGTACACGATGATGATGAGACACCAGTTGATTTTATCTGCCAACTAGCGCACATGCGCGCTGAAAAACTCGAAAAAATGTTAGTGTAATCATTCTTGAGGAGATGATAACCATGGAAAAGAAACCCTATGCAGCCCCAGTAGTAAAAAAAGTTCGTCTGGATATAAAAAATGCTGTGCTGACAGTTTGTAACAGCAGCCCCAACTTTATGGATCCTAAAGATTCCTATAATAATCTATCTTGCAAGCAGGTACCAAACTGCTATAGTTAGATGCTTGTATACGAACTAGTTATTTAGTTTATAGATTTTATAAGGGCATTTTCAGGCTTATTATGCTTTGTATCGGTAATTGTAAAGGAAGTACGGTACATGGTTGAGGGAGTTTCTAATCTTGGTAAATGGTATCACCGGCATCGGGGAGGTGAATACGGGTGGGCTTTGTATAACCATTGCAGGTCTAACTATCTGTATCACTGCGCATGATACTGGATTAGACCTGCTTGTTCCACCCAGCTATCAATCTTTCCTCCAGTCAGAATACTCATCAAATACTCATATTGTTAGAAATCTAGGGGAAAATAATTCTGATCTAAACAGCCGGCTGATTTTAGAAGCAAAAACTGATCCGATAATATTTAATGATGCTGAGAGGAAATTACTTTATCGATCTGAAAATTGGGAATTGTGGTCTTCTCAGAATGAGTGCCAATATACATTTATTGCACCGAGGTTGATACCTCCACGACAAATTATTACAGATACCAGTTTCAAATTTGGTGAGGTCTCAGGTAATTTTTCTGATATACCAGAATCATTGTTATTTCCACTTGAAGGCTTAGATATAAGGCTGTTTTCTAACTGGCTGGCAAATTTTGGCGATGTTATCCTGCATGCTGCCGGTGTCTGTGTAGATGGCCGGGGATATTGTTTTCCTGCCCCATCAGGTTATGGAAAATCTACATTGCTAAAACAACTGGTTAAGCACGACAATATCTTAGCACTGGGTGAAGATCAGGTGATATTGCGCTTGAAAAATGGCCAATTTTGGATTTACGGTACACCCTGGCATGAGAATCCTGACCTCTGTTCTCCATTAGGAGTACCACTGAAGGGATTTTTTTTCCTTGAAAGAAATGGTACACAGAATATTAAACCCATGGCGACTATTGACAGCTTGGCGAGCCTCATTCAAAACGCGTTTATTCCGTTCTACAGGCGAGAGACACTTACGAACATTCTGGAGAACTTATCAGTGGCAGTAAAAAACGTTCCTTCTTGGAGACTTGATTACAAATTAGGGACAAATGTCTGGGAGTTAATCCAAACAGCACAATAATATTGCAAGTTTTATTATCAATTATCACAAATGGCTACTAAAAGAACAAAAGAAAAACTTGTAGGTAATTATATTTAAAAATTTATCATGATTACTGGTAAGCAACGGTCATTAAGTGGAGGAAATCCGAATGCATAAAAAAGCTATGTTAATACTGACTGCTTTGATAATTATCATTCTGGCAATTGTTCCGGCATCATTTGTATCTGCGGACAACATTGATCCGGACAATACCACTTCAAAAATTTCTGGGAAGAACCTGCAAACTCAACCATCCTTTTCACAATCTGCTTCTCCAGAATTCGTGGGTGATAGCCCTGAAGATGAAGCTGTCAGTATCCTTTCATCCACTTTGGAAGGCATAACCTTTGAAATCAACGTACCGTGGGAAGAACTTGTGTTGGAACCTGTCAGTATCGATGGCAGGGAATATACCCAAATTTCACTGAATGATTGGCCGTTAGAATCAACTCCCGGAGCACCCGTATTGCCTTTCCTCAATGAACAACTTGGTATCCCATTTGATGCTGAAATTACCATCAACGTTATTCCTGGCGCTACCCGTTCTACCAGTCTATCTTTCCCGATTCTACCCGGACAGGAACAGGTCATGAATTGGGCACCCCCAACCGATGAATTCTCGCCAGATCTACCTGAACCGGTTTTCATTATTCAAGAAAATGCAACTATCTACGGCAGTAATGCACTTTATCCGAGTGACCTTGTCAGGGTTTCCAGCGATGGTGTTCTTCGTGAGCAAAGGGTGCTTGGGCTCAGTATATATCCTGTCCAGTATCAACCGGAAAAGCAGGAACTTACCATTTATGAAACCCTGCAGATCGAAGTAACTTACGGCGGCACGAAGAGAGTTCCAACTAAGGGACAAATTGCTGATTCAGAAGCATATGAAGATGTATTTCAAAGCGGCTTACTCAACTATGAAATCGCTGAGCAGTTCCGCCAATCGGAAGAAATTTCTGAATTAAAGACCATGTCATTAACCGAAGGAGAGACACTCCCATATGCCCCGCCAGAACCAGGTTGGCGCATCAAGGTGCGGGAAGACGGGATGTATCGGCTGACTTATGATGAGCTGTCGATCGCTGGTTTGCTTGACGGCAATCCTGATCCAAGAACCTTCAAGATGTTCAACCGGGGCAGTGAAATTGCAATACAGGTTGTTGGTGAAGAAGACGGTACTTTTGATTCCGGAGACATGATCCTTTTTTTCGGTCAGGCGTATGCTACAAAATACACTTTAGATAACATTTATTGGCTCACCTATGACCCATTGGGTGTTGATCAAGGCACCCGAATGCAGGAGGTTGATGCTACACCAACCGTTGGAACTACCCCTTTGACTTACTCAGCGCAACAGCATAATGAAAAAAACCTCTATTACTTTTCACAAATGCCGGGTGATGATGATGTTGATCGCTGGTTATACAACACATATATTTATGCACCCAGTTACACTTCTGATTGGACCAACACATTCAGTCTACCAGCCAGTTTCACCGGCTCAGCATCTTTAACATTATCAATGGTTGGATACCTGGATATTGCAGGGGTTATCGACCACCATGTGAAAATATACCTAAACAATATCGAAGTTGGAGACGCAATGTGGGATGGCGTAAATATTCACATTGCAGAATTGGTTGTTCCTGACGGCATCCTTCATACCGGTGATAACACGTTAAAAGTATCCTGGGTCAATGACACAGGTGTCGGATCAGAGGTTATTTATTTTGACTGGTATGAACTTGATTATCAATGTGAATTTATTGCACAAAATAATTCAATTACGTTTAACTATTCAGAACCAGGCATTCATGACTATCTGATCCGTGAATTCACTACCGATCAACTCAGAATATTTGACGTCACCAACCCGTCTATGGTTGAGGAATTAATCGGAGAAGTCCTCGCTGATGATGCAGGATATTTGTTAAGTTTTCAAGACGAGATCTCTGGCCTAACAAATTACCGGGTATTTACAGATGGTCAATTCAGCACTGTAGAGTCAATTGATGAGGATACTCCTTCAAATTTGCGGTCAATCACAAATGGGGCTGATTACATCGTCATCACACATGCCGATTTTATAGAACAGGCAGTGCGTCTGGCAGATTACCGCGCCGGGCGGCTGGTTGGTCAAATACCAGAAAATATCCTCAACAGCATGGTTGTTGATGTTCAGGATATATACGATGAATTCAACTTTGGTCTAACTGGTGCCGCGCCAATCCGTGAGTTTTTAGCTTATGCCTACAATTCTTGGGAAGGTCAGCAAACAGCACCATCTTATGTAGTTTTAATGGGCGATGGAAATCGCGACCCAAATAACTACCAGAATTATGGACGGAAAAGTTACATTCCGCCTTATCTCGCGGCGGTTGATCCATGGATCAAGGAGACAGCTGCAGATAATCAATACGTAACACTAACCGGTGAAGATAACATCCCGGATATGATGCTCGGTCGCATGGCTGTCAACACGAATATTGAGGCGGAAATAATTGTAGATAAGGTGATCAATTATGAATTATCACCTCCACCTGGTGATTGGCAGCAAACAGTACTGTCTGTTGCTGACAATGCCGACATTGCAGGTAATTTCCCATCAATTTCCGATAGTTTGATCTCTTGCTGCCAACCCGCTCCATACAATGCTGAAAAGGTTTATTACGGCACCACTCACATTACAATCGGTGAAGCGCAAAATGCTATCATAAGCGAAATCAATATCGGGAAAATCTTCGTAAATTACAACGGTCATGGTGCCATCAATAGTTGGGCTGGTGAAAAACTTTTCAGCACTAAAAGTATGACATCATTAGTAAATGGGAGTAAGCTGCCAGTTGTAATCTCCATGGCTTGCCGTGACGGTTACTACCACAACCAATATCCATATTCTATGGATGGTGAAGCATTGGCAGAAGTATTAGTTCGCGGTGACAATAAAGGTGCTCTAGCAAGCTGGTCTGCCACCGGTTTGGGTGTCGCCAGCGGTCATGACCATCTCAGCCGGGGCTTTTATTCCGCTCTGTTTTTTAACAATGCAACTACACTGGGTGAGGCTACCACTGCCGGCAAGCTCAGGTTGTGGTCAACCGGCGGTAACCTCGACCTGCTGGATACCTACCTGCTGTTCGGCGACCCTGCGCAGGTCATACCCATCACGCAGCCCCTGTCCATCTCCGGCCAGGTGCTGGATGATACAGGAAACCCCATTGCGGATGTGGCGGTGTATGATGACACCGGTCATTTTGCCCTCAGCGACACCGATGGCTACTATACAATAACCGGCACACCGGTCGGTGATTTCACGTTAACCCCATACAAACCCGGTTATGCCTTTACACCAGACACTCATAACGGTACGTTGACCGACACGGATATCACCGGCAAGGATTTCACCGGCACGCTGGTGCCTGTGTTCACCATCTCCGGTTACGCAAAAGATTCCTATAACAACCCGATCGTTGGCGTGTTAATCACAGATGACAAGGGTCATTCGACCTATACGAATGACCAGGGCTATTACGAGATTACAGAATTGTTCCTGGGTTCTCACACGCTGAGTGCTGCCAAAGACCACCACTTGATCTCACCGCTGGAACAGACGGTCGAGATTGTCGATTCAGACCTGACATTAGTCAATTTTGTCACTGATCCGTTGTACGCGCTCTCAGGTACGATCACTGACGGCTCTAGTAACCCTATACCGAATATTACGGTTGATAACGGCCAGGGGCTCACCACACAGACAGACTCTGCTGGAACCTTCACCTTCCCTGATTTGGTGGCAGGCAGCTACAATGTCATTCCATCGCGCATTGGCTATGTTTTTGAGCCCGCATCCATGGGGATTGAGATTAGAACATATGATGTAACAGGTGTTGACTTTACTGCTGCACTCGACCCTATTTTTTCTATCTCAGGTACCATCGCTGACGGTGCCGTACCGCTTGCCGGCGTGACAGTCTCAGACGGCGCGGGGCATTCAACGCTGACTGACGACACAGGTGCCTACAGTATCACCGGTCTGACGCTTGGCAGTTATACGCTCACACCAGAGAAAGCCGATTACATCTTTGACCCTGTGACGCTGTCACCGGAGATCGTGGATGCTGATCTTACAGGAATTGACTTCACCGCCATACCGGTGTACACCATTTCCGGCATGGTTAAAGATGCATTTGATGTGCCCGTACCGGGCGTGACGATCACGGATAACCTTGTTGGTGCGACAGCTGTCACAGATGCAGCCGGCACGTACACGCTGACCACCCTGCCGGCAAATACCTACACGCTCACTGCAGATAAAACAGGTGATACCTTCTTCCCCTCCTCACCGGGTTTAAACATCGTCACAGTTGGACCATCCACGTCAGGCATTGACTTTATCATGAACAATCGTGTGCCGGGCGTTACATCTACCAGCCCGGCTTACGCGGGTGTGGACGATTTGCCATTTACCCTGTTCATTAATGGTCAGGACTTTGTCCAGGGAGCCATTGTGCGTTGGAATGGCACAGACCGCACAACAACCACTATTGACAGTCAGCACCTGTCTATCGATCTCACAGCAATTGACCTGGAGACTGCCGGTGTGAACACAATTACGGTATTCAACCCTGAACCAGGTGGCGGCGAATCCGCCTCCAATGTGTCATTCCCGGTCATTGCTCACACACCTGTTGTTGGTGAGTTTATGCTTACCAATAAGGTAATATTCGATTGGGACGATTTTTCCGGCGCGACACTTTACAACATTCAGATGTCCTTATCGTCGACCTTCAGCGGTGTCGTGTTCAACGTCAATACAGCATCATCCAACTACACCTACGGCGGCACGCTGATCAATTCCCGAACGTATTACTGGCGCATCCGGCCGCAGGAAGTTGGTTCCTGGGGTGAATGGAGTCAAACCTGGCAGTTCAATTCTCTGATTCAGAATGCACCGGTCGACGATACCATTACTTCAGATACGACGCCTTATTTCAGTTGGTATGGTTATCCCGGCGCCACTGGCTACACTTTTGAGATTATCCCGGAGGATGTCCCGGATAACCCTGCCACCTCCACGCTCTCTGTCTCTCTCCCTACCGTCACCGGCTACACCATCCCCAATGTCTCTGCACTCGATCACGGCCGTTACCTCTGGCGTCTGCAGGTCTTCACCGCTTCTTCCGCTCTCACCACCCCATGGCGGCCGCTCTCTATCCTCCCACCTGCGCCTGCCCTCCTTGCTCCTGCTAACAACGCTTTCGCCACCTCCCGCACGCCCGAGCTCTCATGGGAACCTGTGCCCGGTGTCACTGGTTACCAGTTGATCGTCGATAACAATGGCGACTTCCGCACGCCTGAGTACCCTGAGGTCACACTACCCGATACCGATTCCGCTCATACCCTGCTCTCCAGCCTGCCATCAGATACTCGCTATTACTGGCGCATGCGCTCCATCAACCTCGTCGGTGAAGGCCCCTGGTCTCCTACTTATTCCTTCATCGTCGATACGGTCTTCCCGGCCATCCCAAGCCTCTATCGCCCCGATGACACCTCCTTCACTCCAGATACCACACCCTCCCTTTCTGTATTCGGTGTCTCTGGCGCTAACCGCTACAACTTCCAGCTCTCAGCTTCCTCTGATTTCTCTGCTCCCCTCTTCGACCAGACCCTCTCTTCCACCACCTTCACCGTCCCCAACGCTGATGCCCTACCGTATGCTGATAGCTATTTCTGGCGAGCTCGCTCTCTCGATGCCGCCGGCAATACCTCCGATTGGTCTGATCCGCGCTCCTTTACCATCACCTTCCAGAACGCTCCTGCTTACAACACCGCTACCTCAGATACCACCCCTACCTTCACCTGGTACGGCGTCTCCGGCGCTTACGGTTATTTGCTTGAGATTATCCCGGAGGATGTCCCGGATAACCCTGCCACCTCCACGCTCTCTGTCTCTCTCCCTACCGTCACCAACTACACCATCCCCAATGTCTCTGCACTCGATCACGGCCGTTACCTCTGGCGTCTGCAGGTCTTCACCGCTTCTTCCGCTCTCACCACCCCATGGCGGCCGCTCTCTATCCTCCCACCTGCGCCTACCCTCCTTGCTCCTGCCAACAATGCTTTCGCCACCTCCCGCACGCCCGAGCTCTCATGGGAACCTGTGCCCGGTGTCACTGGTTACCAGTTGATCGTCGATAACAATGGCGACTTCCGCACGCCTGAGTACCCTGAGGTCACACTACCCGATACCGATTCCGCTCATACCCTGCTCTCCAGCCTGCCATCAGATACTCGCTATTACTGGCGCATGCGCTCCATCAACCTCGTCGGTGAAGGCCCCTGGTCTCCTACTTATTCCTTCATCATTGATACGGTCTTCCCGGCCATCCCAAGCCTCTATCGCCCCGATGACACCTCCTTCACTCCAGATACCACACCCTCCCTCTCTGTATTCGGTGTCTCTGGCGCTAACCGCTACAACTTCCAGCTCTCAGCTTCCTCTGATTTCTCTGCTCCCCTCTTCGACCAGACCCTCTCTTCCACCACCTTCACCGTCCCCAACGCTGATGCCCTACCGTATGCTGATAGCTATTTCTGGCGAGCTCGCTCTCTCGATGCCGCCGGCAATACCTCCGATTGGTCTGATCCGCGCTCCTTTACCATCACCTTCCAGAACGCTCCTGCTTACAACACCGCTACCTCAGATACCACCCCTACCTTCACCTGGTACGGCGTCTCCGGCGCTTACGGTTATTTGCTTGAGATTATCCCGGAGGATGTCCCGGATAACCCTGCCACCTCCACGCTCTCTGTCTCTCTCCCTACCGTCACCAACTACACCATCCCCAATGTCTCTGCACTCGATCACGGCCGTTACCTCTGGCGTCTGCAGGTCTTCACCGCTTCTTCCGCTCTCACCACCCCATGGCGGCCGCTCTCTATCCTCCCACCTGCGCCTGCCCTCCTTGCTCCTGCTAACAACGCTTTCGCCACCTCCCGCACGCCCGAGCTCTCATGGGAACCTGTGCCCGGTGTCACTGGTTACCAGTTGATCGTCGATAACAATGGCGACTTCCGCACGCCTGAGTACCCTGAGGTCACACTACCCGATACCGATTCCGCTCATACCCTGCTCTCCAGCCTGCCATCAGATACTCGCTATTACTGGCGCATGCGCTCCATCAACCTCGTCGGTGAAGGCCCCTGGTCTCCTACTTATTCCTTCATCGTCGATACGGTCTTCCCGGCCATCCCAAGCCTCTATCGCCCCGATGACACCTCCTTCACTCCAGATACCACACCCTCCCTTTCTGTATTCGGTGTCTCTGGCGCTAACCGCTACAACTTCCAGCTCTCAGCTTCCTCTGATTTCTCTGCTCCCCTCTTCGACCAGACCCTCTCTTCCACCACCTTCACCGTCCCCAACGCTGATGCCCTACCGTATGCTGATAGCTATTTCTGGCGAGCTCGCTCTCTCGATGCCGCCGGCAATACCTCCGATTGGTCTGATCCGCGCTCCTTTACCATCACCTTCCAGAACGCTCCTGCTTACAACACCGCTACCTCAGATACCACCCCTACCTTCACCTGGTACGGCGTCTCCGGCGCTTACGGTTATTTGCTTGAGATTATCCCGGAGGATGTCCCGGATAACCCTGCCACCTCCACGCTCTCTGTCTCTCTCCCTACCGTCACCAACTACACCATCCCCAATGTCTCTGCACTCGATCACGGCCGTTACCTCTGGCGTCTGCAGGTCTTCACCGCTGCTTCCGCTCTCACCACCCCATGGCGGCCGCTCTCTATCCTCCCACCTGCGCCTGCCCTCCTTGCTCCTGCTAACAACGCTTTCGCCACCTCCCGCACGCCCGAGCTCTCATGGGAACCTGTGCCCGGTGTCACTGGTTACCAGTTGATCGTCGATAACAATGGCGACTTCCGCACGCCTGAGTACCCTGAGGTCACACTACCCGATACCGATTCCGCTCATACCCTGCTCTCCAGCCTGCCATCAGATACCCGCTATTACTGGCGCATGCGCTCCATCAACCTCGTCGGTGAAGGCCCCTGGTCTCCTACTTATTCCTTCATCGTTGATACGGTCTTCCCGGCCGTCCCAAGCCTCTATCGCCCCGATGACACCTCCTTCACTCCAGATACCACACCCTCCCTCTCTGTATTCGGTGTCTCTGGCGCTAACCGCTACAACTTCCAGCTCTCAGCTTCCTCTGATTTCTCTGCTCCCCTCTTCGACCAGACCCTCTCTTCCACCACCTTCACCGTCCCCAACGCTGATGCCCTACCGTATGCTGATAGCTATTTCTGGCGAGCTCGCTCTCTCGATGCCGCCGGCAATACCTCCGATTGGTCTGATCCGCGCTCCTTTACCATCACCTTCCAGAACGCTCCTGCTTACAACACCGCTACCTCAGATACCACCCCTACCTTCACCTGGTACGGCGTCTCCGGCGCTTACGGTTATTTGCTTGAGATTATCCCGGAGGATGTCCCGGATAACCCTGCCACCTCCACGCTCTCTGTCTCTCTCCCTACCGTCACCAACTACACCATCCCCAATGTCTCTGCACTCGATCACGGCCGTTACCTCTGGCGTCTGCAGGTCTTCACCGCTTCTTCCGCTCTCACCACCCCATGGCGGCCGCTCTCTATCCTCCCACCTGCGCCTGCCCTTCTCAGCCCTGCGAATAATACTCTGTCAGCCACGCGTACACCTGAACTGAGTTGGACTGCTGTGCAATATGCTGACAGATATGAAGTATGGGTTGATGATAGTGCATACTTTAACAGTCTTGATTACCAGTTTGATCTGATTGCTGGTGGTGACAGCACTCACGTTCTTTCAACCAGCCTACCATTCGACCGTAGATACTACTGGCGTATACGCTCAATTGATTTCCAGGGAAATCCTGGTGTATGGTCTGGTACCTGGTCATTCATAGTCGATACAACAGCACCGCCAGATCCAGCACTTTACTTGCCAGCAAATGCTGCGGCTGTTCTCGGCACACCTACCTACAGTTGGCGGGGATCTTCAGGCGCTAATGCATACGAGTTCCAGTATGCTTCATCCAGTGATTTCAGCACCATCGATTACTCTTCCGGCATTCTGACTTCTTTAAACCATCGCCCACCTACCCAGGACCCTGGAACTGTCTACTGGCGCGTTCTCGCACGCGATGCCGCAGGTAACTGGTCTTCTGGCAGCACTCCCAGAACCATTACCATTAATCTGCCTGTGCCTGCCGCTCCTGCACTTGATGACCCTGTCAACAACCTCTATACAAACTTGACCCCGACGCTTTCTTGGAACGCTGTCGATTACGGTGATACCTACGAGGTTCAGCTCAGTACCAATACCGCGTTCACTGCGCTCTTGCCAGTCTCTGATCCCACGCCCAGTGATCTGTCATTCAATCCCGATCCTTTGCCCGAAGGCAGGTTCTACTGGCGCGCTCGGGCAGTTAATGCCAGCATGAGTACCGGTCCCTGGTCTGGATACCGCTCCTTTGTTGTAGATACAACAGCACCGTCAGATCCTGCACTTTACTTGCCAGCAAATGCTGCGGCTGTTCTCGGCACACCTACCTACAGTTGGCGGGGATCTTCAGGCGCTAATGCATACGAGTTCCAGTATGCTTCATCCAGTGATTTCAGCACCATCGATTACTCTTCCGGCATTCTGACTTCTTTAAACCATCGCCCACCTACCCAGGACCCTGGAACTGTCTACTGGCGCGTTCTCGCACGCGATGCCGCAGGTAACTGGTCTTCTGGCAGCACTCCCAGAACCATTACCATTAATCTGCCTGTGCCTGCCGCTCCTGCACTTGATGACCCTGTCAACAACCTCTATACAAACTTGACCCCGACGCTTTCTTGGAACGCTGTCGATTACGGTGATACCTACGAGGTTCAGCTCAGTACCAATACCGCGTTCACTGCGCTCTTGCCAGTCTCTGATCCCACGCCCAGTGATCTGTCATTCAATCCCGATCCTTTGCCCGAAGGCAGGTTCTACTGGCGCGCTCGGGCAGTTAATGCCAGCATGAGTGCCGGTCCCTGGTCTGGATACCGCTCCTTTGTTGTCGATACAACAGCTCAAGCTGTCCCAAGCCTCTATCGCCCCGCTGACATCTCCTTCACTTCCGATACCACACCCTCCCTCTCTGTATTCGGTGTCTCTGGCGCTAATCGCTACAACTTCCAGCTCTCAGCTTCCTCTAATTTCTCTGCTCCCCTCTTCGATCAGACCCTCTCTTCTACCACCTTCACCATCCCCAACGCTGATGCCCTGCCGTACGCTGATGACTATTTCTGGCGCGCTCGCTCCCTCGATGCCGCCGGCAATACCTCCGATTGGTCTGAGCCGCGCTCATTTACCATCACCTTCCAGAACGCTCCAGCTGACAACACCGCTACCTCTGATACCACCCCTACCTTTACCTGGTACGGCGTCCCGGGTGCCCTTGGCTACCGACTTGAAGTCATCCCCGCTTCTGAACCCGGCAATCCAACATCTGATTCCTTTGCTGTCTCCCTGCCTACCGTTACCGGGTACACCATCCCTAATATCTCCGATCTCGATCACGGTTCTTATCTATGGCGCTTGAAAGCCTTTACTACAGCTGGTACACGTGAATCACCGTGGCGGCTACTCCGCATCACTGCGCCCCCACCGGGTCTTCTTAGCCCGGCTAATAATTCTTACGTCCCTTCAAGTACACCCACCCTCTCCTGGTCTCCCATCCCTGGCGCTGCTCGCTATGAGCTCTGGGTTGATGACAGCTATTACTTCAACAGCCTCGATTACCAGGTTGATTCAATCAATGGCTCGGATTCTACTCATACCCTTTTATCCAGCCTGCCTTATGACCGCAGATATTTCTGGAGAATGCGATCCATTGACTTCCTTGGTACTGCCGGCCCCTGGTCTCCTACTTATTCCTTTATCGTCGATACGGTCTTCCCCACTATACCTCGCCTCAATCGCCCTGCTGACATCTCCTTCACTTCCGATACCACACCCTCCCTCTCTGTATTCGGTGTCTCTGGCGCTAATCGCTACAACTTCCAGCTCTCAGCTTCCTCTGATTTCTCTGCTCCCCTCTTCGATCAGACCCTCTCTTCTACCACCTTCACCATCCCCAACGCTGATGCCCTGCCCTACGCTGATGACTATTTCTGGCGCGCTCGCTCCCTCGATGCCGCCGGCAATACCTCCGATTGGTCTGAGCCGCGCTCATTTACCATCACCTTCCAGAACGCTCCAGCTGACAACACCGCTACCTCTGATACCACCCCTACCTTTACCTGGTACGGCGTCCCGGGTGCCCTTGGCTACCGACTTGAAGTCATCCCCGCTTCTGAACCCGGCAATCCAACATCTGATTCCTTTGCTGTCTCCCTGCCTACCGTTACCGGGTACACCATCCCTAATATCTCCGATCTCGATCACGGTTCTTATCTATGGCGCTTGAAAGCCTTTACTACAGCTGGTACACGTGAATCACCGTGGCGGCTACTCCGCATCACTGCGCCCCCACCGGGTCTTCTTAGCCCGGCTAATAATTCTTACGTCCCTTCAAGTACACCCACCCTCTCCTGGTCTCCCATCCCTGGCGCTGCTCGTTATGAGCTCTGGGTTGATGACAGCTATTACTTCAACAGCCTCGATTACCAGGTTGATTCAATCAATGGCTCTGATTCCACTCATACTCTTTTTTCCAGCCTGCCTTATGACCGCAGATATTTCTGGAGAATGCGATCCATTGACTTCCTTGGTACTGCCGGCCCCTGGTCTCCTACTTATTCCTTCATCGTCGATACGGTCTTCCCCACTATACCTCGCCTCAATCGCCCTGCTGACATCTCCTTCACTTCCGATACCACACCCTCCCTCTCTGTATTCGGTGTCTCTGGCGCTAATCGCTACAACTTCCAGCTCTCAGCTTCCTCTGATTTCTCTGCTCCCCTCTTCGATCAGACCCTCTCTTCTACCACCTTCACTATCCCCAACGCCGATGCCCTGCCGTACGCTGATGACTATTTCTGGCGCACTCGCTCCCTCGATGCCGCCGGCAATACCTCCGATTGGTCTGATCCGCGCTCCTTTACCGTCACCTTCCAGAACGCTCCAGCTGACAACACCGCTACCTCTGATACCACCCCTACCTTTACCTGGTACGGCGTCTCCGGTGCCCTGGGCTACCGACTTGAAGTCATCCCCGCTTCTGAACCCGGCAATCCAACATCTGATTCCTTTGCTGTCTCCCTGCCTACCGTTACCGGATACACCATCCCTAATATCTCCGATCTCGATCACGGTTCTTATCTCTGGCGCTTGAAAGCCTTTACTACAGCTGGTACACGTGAATCACCGTGGCGGCTACTCCGCATCACTGCACCCCCACCGGGTCTTCTTAGCCCGGCTAATAATTCTTACGTCCCTTCAAGTACACCCACCCTCTCCTGGTCTCCCATCCCTGGCGCTGCTCGTTATGAGCTCTGGGTTGATGACAGCTATTACTTCAACAGCCTCGATTACCAGGTTGATTCAATCAATGGCTCTGATTCCACTCATACTCTTTTTTCCAGCCTGCCTTATGACCGCAGATATTTCTGGAGAATGCGATCCATTGACTTCCTTGGTACTGCCGGCCCCTGGTCTCCTACTTATTCCTTTATCGTCGATACGGTCTTCCCGGCCGTCCCAAGCCTCTATCGCCCCGCTGACATCTCCTTCACTTCCGATACCACACCCTCCCTCTCTGTATTCGGTGTCTCTGGCGCTAATCGCTACAACTTCCAGCTCTCAGCTTCCTCTGATTTCTCTGCTCCCCTCTTCGATCAGACCCTCTCTTCTACCACCTTCACTATCCCCAACGCCGATGCCCTACCGTACGCTGATGACTATTTCTGGCGCACTCGCTCCCTCGATGCCGCCGGCAATACCTCCGATTGGTCTGATCCGCGCTCCTTTACCGTCACTTTCCAGAACGCTCCAGCTGACAACGCCGCTACTTTTGATATCACCCCTACCTTTACCTGGTACGGCGTCCCGGGTGCCCTGGGCTACCGACTTGAAGTCATCCCCGCTTCTGAACCCGGCAATCCAACATCTGATTCCTTTGCTGTCTCCCTGCCTACCGTTACCGGGTACACCATCCCTAATATCTCAGCTTTAGATTACGGGTGGTATCAGTGGCGTGTGCGAGTTTATACCCTTACCGGGTCGCAATATACTCCCTGGCGTCCGCTTACCGTAACGCCTGCTCCCCTGCCAGCACCCGTCCTTTTAAACCCAATCAATATGGTTATTAGTACCAGCAATCCTCAATTTAGCTGGTTGCCAGTGAGCAACGCGGCTGGATACGATATCATGGTAGACGACAGTCGCTATTTCAACAACCCTGAATACATCTACACGGGCATATCAGGATCAGACACTGTCCATACAGCAGCTGAATCTTTATCCAGTGGGGTGTTCTACTGGCGCATGCGGACAGTTAATTATCTCGGAGTACCTGGTTCTTGGTCAGCTTACAGGAGTTTCAGAATTATTCTGTAGCAATATCACTCGATAGTTACTCATAATCAAGATAACTATTTTTAGCTATAATAAATAAGCAGCCCACCAAGGCAAAATTTGTTATAATCCAAATACTTGTTGGTCTCCCAATAGCACATTATTGAGTTTCATACTAAAGAGCATGGTGGTAAACATACCTGATTATGGAAAATGACATTTCACAAAAAAGCACAAGTTTAATCATCCGAGAATACGCAAATCTCTTCCGGCGATGGATATGGCTTCTAATCCTGTTTGCACTTATCGGCGGTGGAATTGCCTATTATTTCTCGTCAAGGCAGCCTCCAACTTATAAAACCTCTACTATGGTGCAATTAAGTTTTGGAACATCCTCTCAGTATGACTATTATGCTGTCAGCTATTACGGTCAGGAGATGATCCAGACCTATACCAAGATCATAACAGGTCAAACCACCCTGGATAAAGTCTCCGATCTGGTTGGGTACGATGTGAAAGCGGGCATGATCACCGCTGCACCTGTCACGGGCACGCAATTGATGACCATCACGGTAACCGATACCAACCCTAATAGGGCAGCCATTATTGCCAACACTTTGGTGCAGGTATTTGCCAAGCAAATACAGATAGACCGGGCGGAATACTACGCCGAGACTAAGTCCATTATTGAGGGTCAAATCGCTGACATTGATGGAAAAATTCAGGATCTGATGAACCAGGTCAATAGCGAGATGCAGGCACTGGGACCAGATGAAACTGAATCAACGAAATTAAACCAGCTTCAATCAACCCTAACTTATTACCAACAGCAGTATTTTTCACTGACTCAAAATTTTCAGCAACTACAGTTGATTGAACTTCAAAACAAATTCAATATCATTCAGATTGACCCGGCGGTCATTCCAGCAGCACCTTCTGCACCTAAGCCAATGCAAAGTGCCCTCATCTGGGCACTGGTCGGATTATTTATCGCAGCAGGTATCGTGGTATTGATCGAATTTCTCGATGACTCCATCACTGACCCACAGGAAATCACCAAACAATGGGGACTGCCAATTTTAGGCGTGGTGGCTAACTACAACACAGGCGACAGTGACACACCAATCACGATACAATACCCCCGCTCGCCTGTATCTGAAGCATTTCGTAGTTTGCGAACCAATTTACAATTTACAAGCATCGACCATCCATTAAAAACCGTCCTTGTCACAAGCTGTTTACCCAGTGAAGGGAAAACCCACATTGCTGTAAATCTAGCTGTAGTGATGGCGCATACCAGTCGATCATTGGTTCTTACAGATGCCGATCTTCGGCGTCCAAAAGTCCACAAGCTGCTCAAGCTGCATAATCGCATTGGATTAACTGACCTGTTTATCCGACCAAAAGAAGAGACTGATGGCGCCATTCGCCAGTCGACTGGTATTGAAGGATTGCATTACATTACCTCAGGAAGCTTGCCGCCTAACCCATCTGAATTGTTAAGCTCAGAAAAGATGGCTGACATACTTGAAGATCTAAAGAGCCAATTCAACACGGTAGTAATTGACTCTCCACCGTTATTGATTGTCCCGGATGCGGTTGCTCTAGCAGCACGTGTGGATGGGGTCTTACTGGTGTTTAGACCATCCGTCACCAAGCGTAATGAATTGGCGCGCGGTATTGAGTTATTGAGACAGTTAAATACCAATATTCTTGGTGTTGTGATCAACAATGTCAAGGTCAAAAATTCCAGTATTTATTATCGCAATTATTACGCCAATGACAGTTACGGCAAGAATTACTATCACCCCAAAGACGAACAACCCGCCGACAAGCAAATATGAAGTGTCATTCAGTCATAAAGAATTTCGTACACAGGAGCAGAATTTTTGACTGCTCCTGTGTTTTTGCATCATTTTTGGTGTGATATATACAGCACCATAACCTACGTCTTGTTAATTTCGCTTATGATGAATATTTTTAATATATTTTTTATCTACGCGCATTGAATTACTTAAATATTCTGATATAATTGATAATAATAAACAACATCGTGTTGTTAACTAAAGGAGGTATTAAATGGCTTATAAGCACAAAAATTCAAAAGGGGTGACCTATATTTTGCATGGTAAGGATCGCGTCACATCCACCGGCAAGAAAACCACTCTGTATTACTTCGCCAAAGAAGAAAAAGCCGGCGCACTGGATGCAGTACCTGCCGGTTATGTCGTCTCTGAGACCGCAAACGGTTTGCTGGTTCTGAAGAAAAAGTAGCCGATCCACCAAGATACAAAAAAAAGCATGCTGCCTTCAGGCACATGCTTTTTACGTTAACCGGCCACCAACCCTACTTAAAGTATGTCAGATGGTGAGAGGGATCATTGGGATCAAGTTGATGATACCAGCGACGGTTCTGTTTCCTGGCTGCATCAATCATCGGTATTGGTTCAAAATTCGTTGTCAGTAGAATATAGCCATCTGGTTCAAGCTGCCCGTAAAGCTCGTTGATCTTATTGAGCGGTACGTCACCTTCAGCGAGCATTTTCGTTCCATCAACCACAAACTGCGGTTCCCCAATGATCCAATCCGGTACATCAGTTGACTGAACAGGCATTTCCGGTTGAGGTTCTTCATCGCGACTCACAATTTCGGGTTGACCCGCCTGGCGTCTGAGCAAGTTGACAAATGCCAGGGTGTCAAGACCGCCTATTTGGGCAACCTTTTCAACAGTTGCCAGTTTTCCAACCGTGCGGCGCAGCACCGGGTTTTTCAGGTTCTTGAACACGGGAGCGGCTTGAATTACCGTTTCCTCCAGCTCAGGGAATGTATCCAAAAGTTCAAACAGCCTGGTTTTTCCTGTAATTTCCATTGTTTCTCTCCCAATTTCTTCTATTTACCTGAATCAGGTGATTTGTCATATTCAAGCAAGCGCCGTTCACCCTCGAGGGCACGAACCTCTGTTAGATCTTGCGTCACTTCGAGCGTTCCCAGGTAGTCTCCTGTATCGTTGCGGATTGCATAATACACAATGTAAATCAACTTACCTTGCATATTGATCCAAAACCGGGCTGCATCTTCTTTACCGGCTTTGAAGTCTTTGACAATTTGGTTGACGATATGAACGCTTTTTGGTGGATGACAGTACTGCACCTTTCGCCCCAATATGGCTCTGGAGCGGTCAAAAATTCTATTCCTGCCAGGGCTGAAATAACGCACGGTGTCGTCTTTATCGACAAAGGTCATATCAAAAGGCAGGGTCTGGAACATGGCGATCATCTCTTCCAACTTAAAGCTGCCGGTTGGCATCTGCACTCGCCCACTTTGCAGGGTATCTTTCTGCAGCTCCGTCGGTAGAGTGCCTTCCGGTGCCCAGGCAAATTCTGGGGCGTAGAGAGAATAGCCGTACTCGTCGCTTTGCTGGTAGATTTCATACCAGTCCTGATCAGTCAGCAGGGTCAAAGCGGTGGGATAGAGGATTTTTTCTTCCTTGTAAACCATGTCCTCAATTGCTTCAACGACCGCCATTGTTGAGAATTGGTTAAATGCTGCAGCTTCATCTGCCTGGAAGGAATCAACCTGTTCAAAACCTTGCAATGTACCCTTCAACAGCTCACGCAGTTCGTCATGCTTCCCCCACATCACAGCCGGCGGTCCAGGCAATTCGTTCTTTTCAAAATACGGGAATAACAGGTATTCCTTGCGGCGGTAATGCTTGTCAACATCCATCAAATCATTCAACAGTTGATGAATGCTATCCATCGCAACTGTGGCATCAGCTTCACCTGGCAAGGCGCTGATCTGTGCCATCAAGTGGCGGATCTGGGCAGCGGTACGGGTTAACTCACGATTTTCCTGTACAAAGGTATGAACCGGGTGACCAGGGATGGTCTCGGGCGTTTCTTGCAGATCAAGGTGCTTTTTCAATACGCGCGTGTGCGTGTCGCATAAATCCTGGATGGCTTCAGCCGGAATACCTTCCTGTATCAACTGAACTTCCATTGTGAAGACATCACTGTAATCAGCCTCATCCAGCAGTGTCTCCAGTTGGTGCTTGATACGCTCCTCAGCAGTACCCTTGTGCAGCTGACGGATCAGTGTCTTCATCACATCTATGCGTTTTTTCCTGTTGTTAATCAATTCGCTCATGATTACTCATCCTTACCTGTGTGTTAAATTCATAATTCTAACGCAATCTTCTATATACTTACTAATTATATCATATTTATCTATATTAATAATAGTCTTTTTCGATTCTGTTTTCATTTAACAGCAGGAAACACAATAGCATCTCCTCGCAGATGCGTTGGATGAACACCTGGTTTTATCCCATTCGCATCTCTTGTGAGGCATGCAAAAGGGCTGTGGATTAGACCACAGCCCTTGAGTTTCTTTCACTTTTAAGTAATTTCTATTCTTTTGGTGTACGCAGCTCACCCTCAAGCTCTGCCAGTTTCTTCAACCGCTCCCAACGCAATTTCGCATCGGCATTGGCTTCTGACATCAGCTTTTCTGCACGAACCTCGTCTTTATTGACCAGCATACGGTAACGAGTCTCATTGTAAGCGTATTCGGAGACCGGGATGCTCGGCTCGCGTGAGTCGACAGTTAGGGGGTTCTTGCCTTCAGCCGCCAGCATTGGATTGTAGCGGTACAGCGACCATGCGCCAGACTGAATAGCCATCTTCTGCTGTTCAAGACCCTTCTCCATTGAGATACCGTGAGCAATACAGTGGCTGTAGGCAATGATCAGTGAAGCGCCCGGGTAGGCATCCGCTTCAGTGAAAGCCTTGAGCGTCTGCAGGTCCGAATAGCCCATCGCGACACGTGCCACATAGATGTTACCGTAGGTCATTGCAATTTGACCGAGGTCTTTCTTCGCCAGGCCCTTACCATTGGCAGCAAATTTCGCCACAGCAGCACGCGGGGTAGCCTTAGAAGCCTGTCCACCAGTGTTGGAATACACTTCAGTATCCAAAACAAGCACGTTGACGTTACGACCGCTGGCAAGCACATGATCCAGACCGCCGTAGCCGATGTCATAGGCCCAACCGTCACCACCAATGATCCAGACGGACCGCTTGATTAAATCATCTGCCATGCTGGCAAGCTGCATTGCAGCGAGGGTTGTATCACCGGCCAGCTTTTGCTTCAGCGCTGCGACACGCTCACGCTGCTGCTTGATGCCTTTTTCAGTGCTCTGGTCAGCAGTCAGCAGTTCATCAGCAAGCACGCCGCCGACTTTATCGCTCAACTGTTTTACCAGTTCGCAGGCATATTCATACTTCTTATCAGTAGCCAGCCGCATACCAAAACCAAACTCAGCATTGTCTTCGAACAGTGAGTTCGACCAGGCGGGACCGCGTCCATCTTTATTTTTAGCCCAGGGTGTCGTTGGTAGGCTGCCGCCATACACAGATGAACAACCCGTAGCATTGGCTATGATCGCACGCTCACCAAATAACTGTGAGACCAGTTTGACATAAGGTGTCTCGCCACAGCCGGCACAGGCGCCAGAGAACTCGAACAGCGGCTGCAGTAATTGTGAATTTTTGACAGACGTGATGTTGATCAACTCTCGGTCAACATCCGGAATACTTAGGAAGTGATCCCAGTTGACATTCTCCTGCTCACGCAGAGGTGCCTGAGGCGCCATGTTGATGGCTTTGAAACCAGCACGTGTTTTATCTTTTGCAGGGCAGGTCGAAACACACAGTTCACAGCCGGTGCAGTCTTCCGGCGCAATTTGAATTGTGAACAATTTATCAGGCAGTTCAGGGAAGCGTGCTGCAGTGCTCTTGAAGGTCACAGGTGCGGTTTCCTTCAAGGCCGGGTCATAGACTTTCATGCGGATTGCCGCATGCGGGCAGACCATCACGCATTTACCGCACTGAATACATAGATCTGGCTCCCACACCGGGATCTGCAGGGCAATGTTACGTTTCTCCCACTTGGCTGTGCCTGAGGGATAGGTACCATCCTGAGGTATGGCGCTGACTGGGAGTGCATCGCCATCAAAAACCAGGATGCGGTCAACCACTGTCTTGACATATTCTGGTGCATCAGCCGGCATTCCCTTGCGCATTTCAAGGCTGCCAACAGGAGCTGTTGGAACTTTGACTTCATGCAGGTTTACGAGAGTTTCATCCACTGCCGCAAAGTTGCGCTGAACAACACTCTCGCCGCGCTTGCCGTAAGTTTTTTCAATCGATTTCTTAATTTCTTTGATGGCCTGTTCGCGTGGAAGCACACCGCTGATTGCAAAGAAACAGGTCTGCATGATGGTATTAATGCGACCGCCCATGCCGGTTTTCTTGGCAACTTCATAGGCATCGATCACATAGAATTTAAGTTTCTTCTTGATGATCTCAGACTGCACTTCAACTGGCAGCTGCTCAAGCACTTCTTCCGGACCATACAGGCTATTAAGCAAGAAAGTGCTGCCCGGTTTGGCAAATCGCAGAACATCAATACGCTCAAGGAACGAGAACATGTGACAGGCTACAAAACTCGCCTGACCATCACCGATCAGATACGGTGCATCAATGGGGTGTGGTCCAAAGCGCAGGTGGCTGATTGTGACCGAGCCAGATTTCTTTGAGTCATAAACGAAGTAACCCTGGGCGTAATTATCGGTGTCTTCGCCAATGATCTTGATGGAGTTCTTGTTAGCGCCAACGGTACCGTCAGCACCGAGTCCAAAAAATACACATTCAACAGTGCCTTCCGGGATAATTGAAAACGAGGGATCATATTCGAGACTGGTATGAGTGACATCATCATTGATGCCAACTGTGAAGTGATTTTTCGGTTGTGCTTTGTCCAGTTCATCAAATACAGCTTTTACCATGCCCGGGTTGAACTCTTTCGAAGCGAGGCCATAACGACCACCGATGATGCGTGGGGCTGTTCTGAATGGTGCTGTGCCGCTGTTCATTGCTTCACTGACCGCTGTGACAACATCAAGGTAAAGTGGCTCACCCAGTGAGCCAGATTCCTTTGTACGGTCGAGAACGGCAATTGATTTGACCGTGGCAGGTAGCGCTTGCATCAGGTGTTTAATTGAGAAAGGACGGAAGAGTCGCACAGTTACCACACCGGTTTTCTCGCCTTTTGCTGCCAGGTATTTCGCTGTTTCTGCGGCTGTTTGAGCACCTGAAGCCATGATGACAATGACTTTCTCAGCATCTTTGGCGCCGGCATAATCAAACAAGTGGTAGTCCCGACCACTGACATCATTGAAGCGCTTCATTACATTCTCAACGATATCGGGGCAGGCATTATAGTATGGATTAGTGACTTCACGCCCCTGGAAGTAGACATCCCAGTTATGCAGTGTGCCGCGCACAAATGGTTTTTCAGGATTGAGAGCACGCGCCCTGTGGGCAAATACCTTTTCCTGAGGAATCAATTTTGTGAGCTGTTCGTCAGTTAAGCGGGAAAGATTATTGACTTCATGAGAAGTACGGAAACCATCAAAGAAATGCAGGAATGGTACACGCGATTCCAATGTTGCTGCTTGTGAGATAGCAGCCATATCATGGGCTTCTTGCACTGAGCAAGATGCCAGGAGTGCAAAGCCTGTAGCGCGGGTTGCCATGACGTCTGAATGATCACCATAGATTGAGATCGCCTGATAAGATAACGCTCGGGCTGAGACATGAAATACGGTTGAGGTCAATTCACCGGCAATTTTATACATATTGGGGATCATCAACAACAAACCTTGAGAGGCAGTAAAGGTTGTCGTAAGTGCACCGGTCTGAAGTGACCCGTGCACCGCACCAGCAGCACCGCCTTCAGCCTGCAGTTCAGCTACCAGGGGTACCGTGCCCCAGATATTTGGATTGCCATTCGCCGCCCATTCATCTGACAGCTCGCCCATACCCGAAGAAGGCGTGATCGGGTAAATGGCGATCACTTCATTGGTGCGGTAGGCAACATCGGCTGTTGTTTCATTTGCATCGATTGTGATCATTTTTGGTTTCATTCAAAGGTCTCCCTTCATGCGCAGGAAAATTTTTTAATAGAACAGACACAATTTTATATCATATATATTATACCATATATGATTAATAATTCTGCCATTCACTTTTAATAATTGTACGCCGATCTATATCGCAGGTCACCTGATGAATTTCCTGAATCTGTTGGAATTCTTCCTTAAATAGTGCTGTTTTGGTTACAGTCTGTAACAACAGTCATTCCTGTTTTCTCTGGCGGGCAAATTGCAAGGAAATCCAGTTAGCCGCCAGCGAACCAATTGCCGCCAGCATGTAAATCCACAGACTACCAGACACTGGTAACAACCAGCTGATCACCCCGTAAAAACCAGCAATTCCAAAGGATCCAAGGATGGTGCCACGCAGCAGCTGACCCACTGCCTGTCCACCCTGCTGAGAGTGTGTGAAGGTCGCTAAGATGATCCCAAAAACTGGGAAGGCTGAAAGAATGCCGCTGAGCTGTGAACCCAATAGTGATGCAAAACTGGTCAGGGTGGCTACAAACACGGCTGCGGTAATCATCCGCGCTGGTAAATCCCACCAGGGAGGACTCAGCTTTTTAGTACCAAAAGCGCGGGCTGGTGCAAATTGCACAAGGATAATGACGATAAGGAACAATATAATCACAGTTGGCACGAGTGAAAGTGAGATACTTCGCCAAACTGCAGCAGAGAGTGAAAAGACCACCAGTGATACTGCCAGGCTGGGTATCCAGTTGAAACGTTTCGCCATCATCAGGTAAGTAATAGCGAACATACAAACTGAAGCCTGCCCACCAATCGTTCCAACTGCAGCATTTCCTGCAAAATCAAGACCATGCTGCATTGCCATGATGATCGATATTGGTGCAGAAACAAAGGGAAAACCGGAGAACCAGCCGCTCACAGCTGGCCCATATCTGCGTCCCAAAAGTGTAGCTACTGCTATCAACAGCGGTGAAAGAAGGATTTTTAACACAAATATCAGCAGAGCGCTATTTTCCACAACAACCTGACCTTGATGGTGTCCGATTCATCCAACCTGTTTTATTCCATCATTTTATCAAATTATTATCTTCATCACTTATGAAACCGAGGCGCAGATATCGCACCGGATTTATCACCATATGTTAATACTTGGCGCTAAGACCCAAAATTTGAAACTTGTAGTAAGCTTAACTTAATCTTCGACATCACTGCCGCCATCATTAGATTAATTATGCAGCCAATTGAATTACCCAAAACGAACACACCCCTCATTAAAATTCTTGTCCGTGTTTACCGTTACCTGTCACCTTACTGGAAAAAGGTTGCAGGTGCTTACGCTTCACTCCTTGGGATACTGGCTTTAAACACCCTCATTCCACAATTTATTCGCTGGATTATCGACAACGGCATTGAAGGCAAACAGCCGCAAATATTAGCCTGGTCATCGTTTGCGCTCATCGGCCTAACACTGATCAAAGGTATGTTCAATTACATCCAGGGTATTTTGAGCGAGCAGGCATCGCAAAATGTAGCATATGATTTGCGCAACCAAATTCAGCAGAAGCTAACACAATTATCTTTTTCTTTTCATGACCAATCAGAAACTGGTGAGCTGCTATCCAGAGCTGTACAGGATGTTGAACGCATCCGCTTCTTAACTGGACGGGCAACTTTACGCATCCTGGATGGCGTTTTGATTTTGATTGTCACCATCGTTGTAATGTTTTTCATGAATGCGCGGTTGGCGTTACCGATATTGCTCTTAATGCCCCTGCTGGTTTTCCAGGCGCTGCGTTTTGGCGCGAGATTTCGCCCTCTATCGCTCAAGGTTCAAAAACAACTGGCAGTCTTAACCACCGCGGTTGAACAAAATCTGCGCGGCACAAAAATTGTCAAAGCCTACGCACAGGAAGATAAAGAGATTGAGCGATTTGACCAGGAAAACGATCTCTGGTTTGGACTTTCCATGCGTTCTGCTTCCATGCAAGCAATCAACGTGCCCCTGCTCTTCCTGATCGCCAATATGGGCATGGTGCTTATCATCTTTATGGGCGGGCGAGAGGTCATCAATGGCACTATCACCATTGGTGAAGTGGTTGCGTTTATTACCTACCTGGGTCAATTGATCGAGCCGGTCCGCCGGCTTGGGATGATCATTCCCGCTGTTTCAATCGCTGGTGCCTCAGCTGAGCGCATTTTCGATATCCTGGATACCATCTCGGAAGTGAAAGATGAACCCGATGCGAAACCACTCAAGGCTGTAAATGGTCATGTTATCTTCGATCACGTCAGTTTTGAATTCGGAAAACACAAAATCTTGACTGACATCAACTTCGAAATACACCCTGGTCAAACGGTAGCTTTACTGGGTTCAACTGGTTCCGGTAAGACCTCGATTATCAACCTGATCCCGAGATTTTACGATCCCTCTCATGGGCAAATTCTTATTGATGGGCAGGACATCCGCCACCTGACACTGCAGTCTCTGCGCAGTCAGATTGGTATGGTATTGCAGGAAACAGTCTTGTTCGCATCGACCATCAGGGAAAATATTGCTTTTGGCTGCGAGAATGCCACAGAGGAAGCTATTATAGGGGCAGCTAAAGCTGCCCAGGCACATGAATTTATTCTTGAACTGCAGGACGGTTATGATACCCGAGTTGGTGAGCGCGGCATGACGCTCTCAGGCGGTCAGCGCCAGCGGTTGGCAATTGCACGTGCACTGCTGCTCAACCCGCGTATCTTAATCCTGGATGATGCTACCTCATCGGTTGACACTGAGACCGAACACCTTATTCAGCAGGCTTTCACGAGGTTGATCAAAGGACGTACAACCTTTGTCATTGCCCACCGGCTCAGCACCATCAGATCTGCTGACCTGATATTAGTGCTCGATTCGGGTAAGATCGCAGCCCAGGGAACACATGTGTCCCTATTGAAAGAGTCCAGCATTTACCGTGCAATTTACAATCAGCAGTTAAAAAAGCAGGAGGGTCAGCTATGAGTTTCTCAATTGGACCCTCCTCAGCGGGCATGGGGCCGCGCTCAGCACTCGATAACTTTGGTAACACCGATACCAAAGGCGGCGAGGTTTTCAATCAAAAAGTTGTCTCACGCATGCTTGCTTATCTCAAGCCGCACGGTTGGAAAATGTTTGCGGCCTTGATTTTAACATTGGCTGAATCAGGCTTGACCTTGATGGCGCCTTACCTGACCAAGATTGCCATTGATGATTACATCATCCCGGGCAACCTGGATGGGTTGACAAATCTATCAATCCTGATTGGGCTGGCGTACATCTGCATTTTCTTTGTCAGCTCGGGTCAGCGCTACCTGCTCTCCTGGGTTGGTCAGCAGGTACTGGCAAAATTACGGTCTGACCTGTTCCGACACCTGCAGAGACTTCACCTGGGGTATCACGAAAAGCACATCACCGGTGTGACAGTCTCAAGGGTAATCAACGATGTTGCTGAGATCAACGAACTGCTTTCACAGGGTATCATCACGTTGATCGGTGATGTCGTCGTCCTGATTGGCATTATTGTTATCATGCTGACCATGAGTCCAAAACTGGCGCTGTTTACCTTTATTGTTCTGCCACTCATGTTCCTTGCCACCTGGATTTTTTCACGCCAGGCACGTTCAGCCTTCCCTGAGACTCGCTCAAAGGTTGCTGCAGTTGTCGGTGACTTGGCTGAAGATATTAACGGCATCAGGGCTATCCAGGCTTTTAGCCGGGAGAAGGCTTCCCAGGAGCGCTTTGAACAGGTCAACCGCGAAAACCGTAATGCCTACATCAATGCCATGTCGCTCTCGTATATCTTCCTGCCAGCAATCGAGTTCCTTGGCATGTTGGCAACTGTGATCGTCCTTTGGCTGGGCGGCTACCTTGTACTTGAAAATGAAGTAACTCTTGGTGTGATGGTTGCTTTCCTGAACTACGTTTCCAGGTTTTTCCAACCCATCCAAGAACTCAGCCGTATGTACACGACCTTCCAATCCGCCATGGCAGGCGGTGAGCAAGTCATCAAGCTCTTAGATACGCCAGTTGAAATCAGTGATAAACCGGAGGCCATAGATCTGAAGGTTGAGAAGGGTAAAATCCAATTTAAGAATGTTACATTCCAATACCGCCCTGACAGCCCCATTGTACTGAAAAATATTAACCTTACGATCGAACCTGGAAAGACTATCGCAGTGGTTGGACCTACCGGTGCGGGTAAGACAACCATCGCCAGCCTGATCGCCCGCTTTTATGAGGTTACACAGGGCGCCATTTTTATCGATGATACCGATATCCGTGATGTCAACCTACAGTCCTTAAGACAGCAAGTTCGGGTTATTTCTCAGGAACCTTTCCTGTTCTCACGCTCAATCGCCGAAAATATCAGCTACGGCATCTCCGATGCCTCAATGGCGCAAATTGAGCAAGCTGCCATCCAGGCAAACGCTCATGACTTCATCAGCCGCCTGCCGGAAGGATACAATACCCGCGTGCTTGAGGGCGGCGTAAATGTCTCCCAGGGGCAGCGCCAACTGCTAAGCATCGCGCGGGCATTATTAACGGACCCGCGTATTTTGATACTGGATGAGGCCACTGCTAATATTGACACAGTCACAGAAGCGTTGATACAGGATGCACTGGCGCGCATGCTTAAAGGACGCACCGCAATTGTGATTGCTCACCGCCTAAGCACCGTACGGAATGCAGACAGGGTATTTGTGATCGACCACGGTGAAATCGTTGAACAGGGCAGCCACGATGAACTGTTGGCTCTAAGCGGATTGTATGCTGCGCTTTATGAACGCCAGTTTATGGATTAATAATCAATAATTAAGTGATTTATCAAAAAAATCAGGCAGGCTTAAAAAATGCCTGCCTGATATTCTTAATTAGTTTTTACGCCCAGTTCAATCAAACAACTCCGCACAAATTCAACGCTGCTGTTCGTCTCTTCGGCCAGGTAGTTCACTTCACAGGTCTCCAGTGCTCGATCCAGACCGCTGGTGATGTGCCGGATATACCTGCTTCGCAGGTCAGGCACACTGAGCTCCTGGGCAGAGAACTGGTTCAGGTTTTCAGGGATGACAACCACTTTCCCCGGCTGGTTTTCGCGCGGGTCGCCCCGGCGAACTTCAACACCCATTTTTCTGGCAAAGGTCAGCTGGGCAGTGGGATGCTTGCCGGCGCCTGTGTATTCTGTCTCCTGCACCACCAATGTCTGATCACGGTCAAGCTCACGTGCCAGGCTGACAGCCGCCGCCAGGGCGGTGTTACCAGCTGGCCCGCGCTCTAACCCCTCCATCTGTGCCAGCATCTCGGTCGTATAAAACACCTCTCCCTGTGTGACCGTGACGTAGCGCTCCATGTAGCGCAGTGCACGGGCAGCGTTACGCGGCACATCTGAGCGGTCAGGCACCATGGCAAATGGAATACCAAAGCCGGTGTGACCGGTGGTGAACGACTTGCGGTTGAAATCACGGTCTGATGCCATGTGCAAGCCCGAGAGATCAACACTGGCAGCCACTACCTGTGTCGTGTCAGCATCAGCCCGTTTCAAGCCGCGCACGGTACCCGTCAGGTTGCCGCCGCCGGCATGCGTCACTACCACCATGTCCGGTGCGTTACCAGTAATAAGCCGCATATCTTCTGCCACTTCGTAGCCGAGTGTCTCAATACCCGCGACTGAGAAGGGCGTGTAGAGTGAGGCATTGAAATATCCAGTCTCTTCCAGCAGGCGCAGCATTTCATAAAACAGCTCCGGCCCAACCGTCAACTGCATCACCTGGGCGCCGTAAGCTTCACAGGCACGCCCTTTCTCAACAATCTCGGGCTGTCCAATCATGTGGCTGTCATAGATCTCCTGTACCACAATGCATTTCAAGCCTTTCATGGCAGCTTGTGATGCCACCGCAGCGCCGTAATTGCCGCTCGTTGCTGTAATGACGCCAGGGTATTTCATGCGCTGGGCATGGTAGATTGATACCGATGCCCGCCGTGCTTTGAAACTGCCAGAAGGATTGCAGGCTTCATCTTTGATGAAGATACGAGCGCCCTTGCCTGCGGGCGCAGTCATTCTGACCAGGCGCGTGATATTTTTCAACTCAATCAAGGGGGTGTTGCCGACACCTACCGCCCGTTGTATGGCTTTGATCTGCTCAAAATCATAAGCTGACTCCTTCATCATGCGTTCGTAGTCAAACGCCAGCGACCCAAGGGCATATTTGGAATAGTCTATGCCCACTGACTGCTTCATGATCTCGTTTTTACGGTTCATCACCGCCTGGTAGCTTTTATCGAGAACCGGTCTATGACTCATCGCCGGCTCCTTCCAGCTGCCTGCGCAGCTCAATACCAATTTGCATCAACTCGGGCACAGGTTCGCCGTAGTTGTGACCGTAAACTGGGTTTACCGTAACCAACTCACCTTCCATTACCAACCCGGTTACCGCAGTGATGCTGACGGTTTGCCCAATCTCTGCTTCAGCATTGGCAAAGCCTTTCGTTAACATGACGAGTGGCACAGCCTGCGTTTCCTCCGGCACCTGCGGGGCACGTTCTCCAGCCCGCAGAATTACTGTGCGTATCTGCACCCAGTCATTTTTCTGACACTTCATTGATACCTCCGATTGTAGTAGTTATTATTCAACCGCTAAATCATTTTATTCGTCTAAGGGTTCAGCGCCGATCATTTTTAACGCAGCACGCATGTGCAGACCAAAAGAGCGGTCCTTGATCATCGCCATTTTATCATCGGGTATCTGCCGTTTGAATGGGAACAGGCAGCCTTCGGCCGCCGTTCGGCTTATAAAGACGTCCAAATACCGGCCGATGATTTCCAGCTGTTCCACGGATATCAGGTCAATGGTATCGCGCAGCGTATGCATGTGCTGGGTCGCGGTTCCAAGGCGGGCAAAGGACAATGCCGGCACGCCCGCGCTGAAGAACGAGATGTTGTCAGAGCCGTAGATATCCGTTCTGACCTCGTGCGGCACGCCCAACTCATATGAGAGGGCTTTGACATAATTGCCCATCTCTTCCAGACCATCGACATGGCAGCCGTTGTGTCCAAGACTCATGCCCAGCACATCCAGGTTGATGTACATCAGGTGGTTGTCCAGCTCGGTCTTGTCAATTCCTTTGATAAACTCCTTGTCAGCTTTTTGATCTTTGTCCTGCTTTTGCAGGCGGTGCACATAGGTCATCGCGCCGCCACCGCTCTGCTCCTCGCTGCCCCAGGCGGCAAAACGCAGGGTGCGCTTTGAACCTTTTTGAGCAAAAATGCGCGCCAGCTCAACGATGGTAGCAACGCCGGCAGCGTTGTCGGTCGCGCCGGGTTCCAAAGGTACCGAATCGATGTGACCGCCGATGACCACAATCTGCTCGGGAAACTCGCTGCCTGTTACATCAGCCGTAACATAATGAGAGTGTCCCATTTCATGGGTCGAGCGCACGGTTACCGTAGCTTTCCTGGCCCGGCTGTTGAACATCCGAAGCGCATCTTCATAGGTAATAAAGAGAACCGGTACGGATTCATAGGGGTACAGGCTCTCCTTAAGGACTAAATGAAAAGTATTTGGTTCACTGCCGATGGTCGATCCAACTGATAGGATAGCCAGCGGGTTGTACTTCAGCACGTTACGGCGGTCACTACCAACCGGGCTGCCGACCAGCACAACAATTTTTCCTTTAATGTGCGGGCCAACCTGTGGTTCTGACGTGCCTTCCACAAAAACCAGGTCGCCGGTTACGCCTTCCGGCGGAGTATTTTTTGATCCCAGCTGCTGCATACAGGGAATCACACCCAGTGCCGGCTCAACAATTTCCAACTTGCTCTCCAGTACCTGATCATTTGCCATGGTAAAAGCCTGGATAGCCGGCTTTAGCCCATAAGACTTAAAACAGTCATAGACATAATCAACAGCCGCTTTTTCGCTGGTTGTGCCGCACAGGCGCGGTCCGATATTTACCGCCAATTCAACAATGTGATCGTACGCGCGTTTTCCATCAAATAATTGTGACATTTTATACTCCCAGATGAGTTGGTGAAATATGAAGGGTGAGTGTATGATAAATAATACCAATTTATTATACACGGAGGTGTCCATTGAAAGACTTTTTAGAACGGGCGCTTAACCTGGCAGCGCTCCATGGAGCCCACTATGCGGATATCCGCATTGTTGAAAAGCGCAATGAGTTTATTCAGATTAAAAATGGTCTCCCCGAAAGCATGAAGAACTTCACCACTTATGGCTTCGGTGTGCGTGTGCTGGTGGATGGCGCCTGGGGGTTCTCTTCAAGCAGCGAAGTGAATGATGCCGAACTTGAACGCGTGGTAAAACTTGCGATTGAAATCGCAAAAGCCTCTGCGCTGATACAAAAAACGAAAGTGGATCTTGGCCCCGCGGTGACCAGCACCGGCGTTTATCGAACGCCGGTAAAAATTGACCCGTTTGATGTGCCTCTGGAAGATAAGTTGGCGGTGCTCTACAAAGCTGATGCAGAACTTGCAAAAGAGCCCGGTGTGAAAATCCGCAGCAGCCAGTTTATGTTCCAAAAAGAGCACAAGTGGTTCGCCAACAGTGAAGGCGCAATGACCGAGCAGACCATCATTGAAACCGGTGCCGGCATTACCGCCTGGGCTGTGGGCGGCGGAGAGGTTCAGGTCCGATCCTACCCAAACTCGTTTGGGCGCAACCAGGTCACTGGCGGCTGGGAAATTGTTCAAGAATGGGACCTGCCCGGCAATGCCCCGCGTGTCGCCAGCGAAGCAGTTGCACTGTTAACCGCTGACCCTTGCCCGAAAGATATCATTACGGATATCATTATCGGTGGCAGTCAGCTTGCACTGCAAATCCACGAGTCCTGCGGCCACCCCACTGAGTTAGATCGGGTGCTTGGCAGCGAAATCTCGATGGCCGGCGGTTCTTTCCTGATGCCGGATAAACTGGACACATTCTATTACGGGTCACCAGTGGTGAACCTGACCGCTGACTCGATACGCCCGCTTGGCCTTGGCACATTCGGCTGGGATGATGAAGGCGTTCCTGCCCAGTCAAATTTCCTGGTCAAAGAGGGGTTGTTTGTTGGCTACCTGATGTCGCGTGAAACTGCATCACAAATCGGACGGGTCTCCAACGGCTGCGCCCGTGCCATGGACTGGAGCCGAATTCCCATCGTCAGGATGGTGAATGTCAACCTTGAGCCAGGCGAATGGAAGCTTGATGACTTGATTGCCGACACTGAAGATGGCATTTTCATCGACACCAACCGCTCCTGGTCGATTGACGACCAGCGCTACAACTTCCAGTTCGGCACCGAAATCGGTTATGAGATCAAGAATGGCAAGTTGGGACGCATGCTGCGCAACCCCACCTACACCGGTATCACACCCCAATTCTGGAACAGCTGTGATGCTGTCTGCAACCAGGATCACTGGCAGATGTGGGGCACACCCAACTGCGGCAAAGGTGAACCGGGGCAGGAAATGCACACCGGACACGGCGCTGCACCGGCACGCTTTAGAAAAATCAAAGTTGGCGTATTTTAGTCAACCTTCCTGGAATCCAATGAAGAGGTAATCAAGATGATCTTATCTGAAAATCAAACACAGGAAATCGTACAGAAAATTTTGAAGCAGATCCGGCAGGGTGAGGAAGCAGAAATCACAATAAGCAACATTGACTCTTCCCTGACGCGCTATGCCAACAATATTATTCACCAGAATGTCAACGAAAACAGTACCAGCATTATGCTTTACCTGTACAGCGACAAGCGACGCGGCTTTGCCATGACCACACGTACTGACGAATCATCCTTGCAGGAGCTGGCTTCCAGCGCCAGGTCAGTTGCAGAGGCTTCAGCTGAGAACCCGGATATGCTTGGACCGGCTGACCCGGTTGAGATTGTAAAAATGGACTGCTGGGACGGAGAAACTGCTGAGTACTCGCCTGAAAGTCGTGCGCTGCGGGTTGGAAAGTTGTGCACTGAGGCAGAGAAAAAAGGTCTGAATGCTTTCGGCATCTTTATCACCGGCGAAGGTGGCTACACGTTTGCGAATTCACGCGGCATCTTCGCCCATCATCGCACCAGTTGGTCAGAATATTCAGCCACGCTGCAAAAAGGCGAGGCATCAGTACGGGCTGAAGGATCTGCGTTGAAAATTGCTGATTTAGATGTCGAAGGACTGGGACGTGAAGTGCTGGCAAAAATGGAAATGGGAAGTGAATTGAGAAAAATTGAGCCGGGCGAATATACTGTAATCCTTGATCCCTATGCAACCGCTGACCTGGTTTTCATGCTGGCTTTTCACGGCATGAGCGCTGAAGACTACCTCGAGGGTCGCTCGTGGATGAATGACCGCACCGGTCAGGCAGCCATGCAACCTTCTGTCAATCTTTGGGATGACGGTTTGAATCCATCAGGAATTCCTCTACCCTTTGACTTTGAAGGCTCTCCACGCCAGCGCGTGGATTTTGTAAAGGACGGAGTTGTTGGTGGTCCTGTTCACAACCGGCGCACAGCCCTGCAGGCAGGAACCAGTACCACCGGGCATGCCATCCCGCCGATGGGCGAATCCGATGCACCTCTGCCGATGAACCTGTTTATGGGCGGTGGGGGCGGCAGCGTGGCTAAGATGATCAAATCCACCGAACGCGGGCTGTACATCACCCGCTACTGGTACACCCGCCTGATGCACCCGCGCGACTGCGTCATCACTGGCATGACCCGTGATGGTGTATACATGATTGAAGATGGCAAACTGGTTTACCCTGTCAAGAACTTACGATTTGTCCAACCATACGTAACTGCGCTGAATAATGTGGAAGACATCAGTTCTGATACCCGTCTGCTGCGTAATGACCTGTATAATTTTTACATCTCATGCCGCGTGCCGGCGGTCAAAATCAACGGTTTCAAGTTTACCGGAACTACAATGTAAACAAATCGCTAATTGAATTATATCCTGGCTCCCCGATAGTTCATAATATTGGGGAGTCTATTTTGATGAACCTTTAATGCGAATTGAAATCTTCTATCTGCTTAAGCGTTGTGTTTCTTGTAAAAATAATCCGCTTTTTCAAAAAAAAACAGTGAAATTAACCGTCATAATTTTTTACTTCTCGGCAACACATGATTGTTTGTGTGAAAAAGTCATAAATCTTTAGAAATTTTTCAAATAATTTATAAAAACTTTATCATATCTTTACAATTAACAAACATCTAATCGCTATAATGAGAAATTAAAAATACATGCGGAGTATTTACATGAAGCGGTTTTTATGGGTGTTGGGGATATTTATAATATTAGGCCTTGCTGCCTTCTTTTATTTTCAGGGAAAAGAAAAGAGTGTAGAACCTGAAACAGTGGAGGAAAGTGTCAAGACCAGTAAAGTTCGGAAGGGTGACATCGTCATTAGCGCTTCAGGCGTAGGCGCGGTCGTTGCATCCGATGAGGTACAGACAGGATTCTTGATTTCGGGCATAATTCAGGAGATCTTTGTCGAAGAAGGTGATATCGTAAAAAAAGGTGACGTTTTAGCCAGGTTAGAGGAAGATCCACAATTAATTCTGGATTTGGAAACACAAAAAATTGACCTGTTAACACAACAGGCTGCTTATGATGACTTTATGAGCAGCCTTGACACAAGTCTGGCTAACGTTACGATTGATTATTTAGAGAAAAAATCTGAATTAGAAACCTTGCAAGATGAAAGAACTTCACTTAATTATCGTCGCTGTGGTGACGATTATGTGAGTTTATATGAAGCCGATTATTATGAAGCCCTCGATACCTTAACATTACTGCAGGAAGAATATTCAGCAACTTACATTTCGAGAGATCCTTCTGATTACGGAAGAATTCAAATGGAAGCAAATATCGCAGACGAACAATCAACCGTGGATATTGCTTATGCTAATTGGCAATATTGTCTTTCTATTCCTACTGAAGACGAGAAAAGTTTGGTCGACGCGCAAATTAATATTTTGCAAAGCCAAATTTCTGATCTAGAAAAAGATATGGAGTCGTTACAGCAGGGCGTTAATCCAGATGATGTTGCCTTGTATGAAGCAAAAGTAGCCCAGGCAGAAGCAAAATTAGCCATCGCAGAGGAAAACTTAAAAAGCCTGAAAATAACTGCCCCAATAGATGGGAAAATTATCGATATTGATGCAACACCTGGACAATTTGTGAATAACAATACAGAAATATTTAGAATAGCTAATCTTTCATCAATAGTCCTTGAAGTATTTCTAGATGAAACAGACCTTGACAAAATGGTTGTCGGTTACGAAGCGGAAGTATTATTTGATGCTTACGACGATGAACTTTTCAATGGTGCTGTTATTTCTATCACTCCAGAGTTAGTCGAGAATGGAAATGTTTCATATGTACATGGCCATGTTGAATTAGAGCCTAATCCAAAAATTAATATGCTCAACATACCAATCGGATTAAACGCGTCCGTTGAGATAATAGGTGGACGCTCAGAAAATACAATCTTAATCCCTGTAGAAGCACTGCGCCCATTAGGAGATGGTAGTTACGCTGTCTTTGTACTTGAAGGTGGAGAACCAAAATTGAGGATGGTTGAGGTTGGTTTGACAGATTTTACAACCGCAGAAATTCTTTCTGGCCTAAAAGTTGGGGAGGAAGTAACCACAGGCATTGTGGAGATTGCTGAATGAGTGATACCACAATTATCAGGACAGAAAATATTAAGAAGATCTACCAGATGGGAGATATTGAGGTTCCGGCTTTAAATGGCATCTCAATCAAGATAAACCAAGGTGAGTTTGTAGCAATAATGGGTCCATCCGGGTCGGGTAAAAGCACGCTCATGAATATTCTTGGATGTCTTGATTCGCCAACTGGTGGAGAATACTTCCTTGATCATCAAGATGTCAGTAAGATGGATAGAACACAATTAGCCCACATTCGCAATGAAAAATTAGGGTTCATCTTTCAATCTTATAACCTGTTACCACTAATGAACGCACAGGAAAACGTGACACTGCCCATGGTTTATAACAAAAATGCCAGCAGCGACCATGTCACCATGGAAGAAAAAGCGAAAAAGCTATTAACACTTGTAGGGTTAGGCGATCGTATTACTCACCTTCCAAAAGAACTTTCAGGTGGTCAACAACAACGGGTAGCAATCGCAAGAGCGCTAATTAACAATCCTTCATTAATTCTTGCAGATGAACCAACTGGCAACCTGGATTCAAAATCTGCTGATGAGATTATGATGCTGTTACACCAACTGCATCAAGACGGCAGAACCATTGTCATGGTGACCCATGAGCACGACATCGCTGAACAAACTCAACGTATCATCGCTGTCAGAGATGGCGTGGTTGAAAATGACAAACAAATAAATGAAAGTGTCCGGCAATGAATTTTAAAAATATCTTAAAAGTTGCTTCAAAATCACTTTCTTCCAACAAATTGCGTTCATTGCTGACCATGTTGGGAATTATCATCGGTGTGGCAGCGGTCATCATCATGATTGCGGTAAGTACTGGCACAGAAGTGGCCATCGAACAGCAGATCAATAGCCTGGGAGCAAATCTTGTATTTGTGATGAGCAGTTTTAGCCAGGGTGGAGCTGGTGGGGGTATGGCGGCATCCTCCGGTGGATTGGTTTATTCAGACGCTGACGCGATTGCCAGTAGTGTGCCACATGTAGCAGGTGTAGCTGTTGAACAGCAAACAACCCAAACTATTAAGTATGGCAACATTGTTTTGGAAGATGTATCCATATTAGGTACAACACCAGATTTCACAACCGTCCGTGAAATTCAGATCAGTGAAGGTCGTTTTATCAATGAACAGGAAATCGAGCGAAGCACAAGGACAGCTGTTTTAGGTGCAACGATTGCAGAAGAATTATTTGGCGACACATACCCGATTGGTCAAAAAATAAGCGTCGGTACCTTGAAATTAACTGTTGTTGGTGTATTAGAAAAAAAAGGACTTGTCTCGGGTGTTGATTATGACGCACGGGTTTATGTACCTATTACTTTAGTGTTTGATAAATTAATGACAAGTCAATTTTCACGTATTGCTGGTGATCGCGTAAGAATAATTTATGTTACCGTTGACGACAAAGAGTTTATTGATGACGTAATACTACAAATAAATTTGCTCCTATCAAAAAGACATGATGTTCCCCTGGAATCTCCCGATTTTCAGATCAGTACTCAACAAGACATCATTCAAACGCAATCCGCAACCACTGAGTCATTCCGGTTATTGTTAGGTTGGGTGGCAGGCGTATCGTTAATAGTAGGGGGGATTGGGATTATGAATATTATGTTGGTAAGCGTGACTGAAAGAACCAGGGAAATTGGGATCCGACAGGCTGTTGGAGCAACACCGCAGGATATTCGGTATCAGTTTCTCACGGAAGCGTTAATCCTGTCGCTTGTTGGTGGCTTACTTGGTGTGCTTTTTGGCATTTCAGGCGCTTGGATATTTTCGCAATTTGGTGATATGCCAACTGCAGTAGATCCGTTATCAATCATTTTAGCATTCGGATCAGCAGCACTGGTAGGAATTCTTTTTGGGTATTTACCTGCAAATCAAGCCGCAAAACTTGATCCTATTGTGGCATTAAGACATGAATAATTTGGAGAAAAGATGAAATCTATAATAATGATATTCTCGATGATATTGGTACTGCTGATGACGGCTTGTTCTGGCGCACAAGTTGAGGAAATGCTGCCAGATGCAAACCAGGCGCCTTTGGCGGAGTCGGTTATTTCAACAGCTGAAACTATTGTTGAATCATCTGATGTATCTGAAGTTTTAGGTGAGGCTGTGCAGCTTAATACGCAAATGCGCTTAATCCTTGGGATAATGTCTCTTGAACAAGCAAATTTAAATCTCACTTCAGAACAAGCAGAAATATTGCTTCCCTTATGGAAAGTAATGAACAACATGTTAGCTAGTGACACAAGTGCTGCAGCTGAAATTGATGCCCTCTACAATCAAATTCAATCTGAGCTGACTGCCGAGCAATTGGATTGGGTAGAAAAGTACAGCCTTACACCAGAAGCTTATCAAGCCATTCTTGCTCAGTTTGTGCCTGAGGAACTGCTCAACTCAGGCACGATGATGACAGAAGAAGAGCGCCAAGCAAAGCGTGCGACTGCCATCGCAGCAAATGGCGGCACAATTCCACAAGAACTGCAGGGGAGCGGGAGTGGCCGCGGAATGGGCAGTGGAAGTGGCATGCCGTTAAACTCAACTGGTGTAGCTCCAGGCGATGGGCAAGGCGCTGGTGCAGGATCCGGTCAAATCAATGTTTACTTGATCGAAGGGTTAATACTTGAACTCGAATCGATCATAGCACAATAAAAGCGATCAAAAGAGTGATCAATAATTAACTGAGGTATTATTCAAAACCAGGCGATTACTTGATAGTGTGGGCTAATAACTTAATTTTGCCCACACTATCAAGTATAAAATTGAGCTTGCAACAGCAACAGCCTGGAAAACTGGCTTCCGGGTTTTATGGCGGAACAACAACATGCCTGCCAGGGCGCCAAGCCCACCGCCTGCAGCTATTAGCAAAAATAACGTCTTTTCAGGAACACGTCACTGCCCGGCAGCGGCTTTCATTTTGTCTATCCCCCAAACAATAAACGTGAGCAGGTTGATGGCGGTAAAGTATATTTCAAACATTAGATATCCCGGGTTCCCGTGCTGAATAGCGAGGTAAAGAAACCATAATTTGGAGAGTTTTTATTAATCAAAAATCATTCTTAGCTGATTGATAAAACTAATTATCCAGATAAACGTAATAATACTATAATAGTTATGATTTTTATAGTGATGGGAGATAAATTTGATGTCTGATAAACCTGAAATTAATGTCAAACGACGAAGGAAGGGCGAGAAACCCGTAAAGCAGGCTTCAGCGCCAGTGCGCCGTGAAACGCCAAGACCATCTTCAACTGGATCAACCGGTGGTGGAACTTACATCCCCAGCGGTGGAGGCACAGTCGGCTCTGGCGGCAGCAATATTTTCCGAACCAATACCGGAAAAGGAATTGGCTGTGGTGGCATTTTACTGATCATCGCTGTAGTTATACTCTCTTCAATATTTTCCAATGGTGGTGAGGTTGACCAGACCTCTTATGAACCGCAAGCATACGAACCGCAAGTTTCTGTACCAACCAGCGCCCCCATCATTGCCGCAACAAGAACACCATTTCCTACTCGCGCGCCATCGGCTGCCGGCAGTGGCGATACCTGGCTGGTCATGCTGTACCAGGATGCAGACGATCAGACACTTGAACAGGATATTTTCCTTGACCTGAATGAAGTGGAACGCATTGGTTCGACCGACAAGGTCACAATTGTGACACAGATGGACCGCTTTAGAGGCGGTTACCAGGGTGTAGATGATTGGCGGACAACCCGTCGCTACCTTGTGACCCAGGATAATGATTTAAACAGGATTGGCTCACAATTAATCGAAGACCTCGGTGAGACCAACATGGCAGATGGACGCACCCTTGCCGAATTTGTTGTATGGGCAATGCGCACATACCCGGCAGATAAATACGCGCTGATCCTGTCAGACCATGGCATGGGTTGGCCCGGCGGGTGGAGCGATCCAGACCCGGGCGGCCGGGATGGCGGTTCTGCGCCGATCATCAAGATGTTAAAAGAAGACTCTATTTACCTGGCAGAGATGGATGAGGCTTTCGCCCTGGTTCAGGCAAACACCGGGATCGAAAAATTGGATCTGATCGGCATGGACGCCTGTTTGATGAGCCAGATGGAAGTCTATTCCATGCTCCATAAGTACGCCCGCTATGCCGTTGCATCTGAAGAGACTGAACCCGGATTGGGTTGGGCATACACTGGTTTTCTTGGTCAGTTGGTGGCAAACCCATCTATGGACGGCGCCAGTCTGGCAGCCAGTATTGTTGAGACCTATATTTCCGAGGATCAGCGTATTGTTGATGACCGCGCCCGCGCCGAATTCCTCAACCAGGGGCGCAGTGTTGGCAGCTTTTTCAGTGCCAGTTCTGTGAGCGCTGCTCAACTTTCAGACCAGCTTGAAAGAAATGTAACCCTGACTGCTGTTGACCTTGAGGCTTATCCTGCATTGGTTGAGAGCTTCAATGCCTTCACCTACGCCCTGCAGTCAGTTGACCAACGACTGGTTGCCAGCGCCCGCAATTACGCCCAGTCCTATACCAGTATCTTTGGCAACCAGGTGCCGCCCTCTTATATCGATTTCGGACATTTTGTGCAGTTGATCGCCCGCAATACCCAGAGCACAGAGATTAATGCAGCAGCACGCGATTTCCTGACAGACCTGAGCAAGGTCATCGTGGCTGAAAAACACGGGCGCTCAAAGCCCGGTTCTACCGGTATCGCCATATACTTCCCCAATTCAACCCTTTACCGTTCACCTTACACAGGCATGAAATCCTACACTGACCTGGCTGAGACATTTGCCCGAACGTCACTTTGGGACGACTTCCTTGTCTTTCACTATAACGACCGCTCGTTCTCCAGCAGTGATGATGAGCCTGTTGTACCCTCAACCAGCGGCATCACACGCGCACCTGGAGCCGGCAATATCAGCATATCCTCAATCGAAGCTTCGGCTAATTCTGTTTCGCCCGGTCAGGCAGTCAAGCTCAGCGCTGACATCAGCGGCGACAATATCGGTTATGTGTATCTGTTCACAGGTTTTTATGAGTCGCAGTCAAACAGCATTTATGTAGCAGACACCGACTATATTGAAAGCCCGGATACTGCAGAATTAAACGGCGTTTATTATCCTTTTTGGCCAGAGGCGGAGGAGTTCAGGATGAATTTTGATTGGGAACCTCTTCTGTTCAATATTTCTGATGGAACCCAATCATCCCTGGCTCTGTTTGCACCTGTTTCATATGGTGAGAATGATGAAGAAACCATTTATTCGGTTGACGGCACCTACACCTTTGCTGCCACCGGTGAGCAGCGGACAGCCCAACTGTACTTCAAAGATGGTAGGCTCTTCCAGGTATTTGGTTTCAAAGGCACCGAGACTGCAGCTGCGCCGGCAGAAATCACACCGCTTGACGGTGACAGCTTCACCATCCGCCAAAAAAGGATGGACCTCGACAGCTCCGGCCTGGTATCTGAAATCACCTACCTGGATGGAGACACGCTTACCTTCTCAAGTGATCCATTTGTGTGGGAACAGGTTTATGCACCGGATGGCGATTATGTGGTGGGCTTCCTGGTCAGTGACCATGATGGCGGTATGACAGAAGCATATACACAAATCACGGTACGTTAATAAACGATTCAGAACAAAAAACAAATGCAGGCTAACCACGCCTGCATTTGTTTTTTAAGGCGATTTTCCGAATAGTTTAATATCTCATTTCAAAATAAAGTTACAATTAAGAGAGTTGCTCGGGTTGTTTTATTCATTAGCAATAAGGTATAAACTGCACCAACCAACCAGTTGTTGAACTTTGCCAAACAGAATACTGGCGTAACAAGCTGCCTGCACGTGTGTTATATCATCAGAAACCAATACTGTTACATTGTCTGAAAGGAATGCCATTATGATTTTTTCATATCTTGATATTGTTGACAGGTCAAAAACCGGGCAGCAGGTAAAAAAAACAGACTGGGATATGGATCATGTGGTGCTTCCTGTTAAACAGCTGGTCAAGAAATATGATCTGACATGGGATAAGACATCTGTCATTCCCAATGACCCTGCACTGGTGGACAGAATATTCCTGGCAGGCATGGAACTGGCTGAGAACAGCGGTGTTTACTGTGCTAATACTGAACGGGTAATCCGCTTTGACCGCAGTGAGCTTGAATCCGGCCTGCTGCGTCCATCTCGCCCCCTGCAAATGGGAGAAGGCAAAGATGCCCGCACCCTCTACCCCCGCCGCATCATGGATGACCGACTGCCGCTCGTTTGGGCCGGCAACCCTGGCGTGCCAACACCTGAGGAGCTGTTCCAGCCAATGGTGATGAGCTGGATGCAGGAACCGCTCGTCGACATGGCTACCTGCGGATCAGTTACAACGGTTGACGGGCGCAAAGTAGAAACCGGCACACCGACTGAAGTGTATGCCGTACGAAGGGAACTGCGCCTCCTGCGTGAGAGCTTACGACGACTCGGCCGGCCAGGCATGGGATTACTTGCAGCTCAAAGCGCTGTTTCTTCTCTTGGCGACGTCGCCGCCGCACACCCTGACTATTTACGACCTTGTGATTCACACCTGGTCGCAATGTTTAACGAACTGATCATTGACCAGGACAACATGATCCGTGCTGCCAACTCAGTTGAAAGCGGCGTCCGAAACGCTTCGTTAGCAACCGTAATGGTCGGCGGCCTAGCAGGTAATGCGCCAGGTGCCGCAGTAGTTCAAGCAGCTTCTTTTATCCTGGCAAATCTGGTCTGCCTTGCGGACTATCACCTGCTGCATCCCATCCACATTCGACATGTTGCCACCTCAACCCGGGGTGTGATGTGGGTTCAAAGTGCCGTGGAACAGGCTTTCGCACGCAATGCGCCGTGCATCATCGTGTCAGATATCTATCCAAAATCGGGTGCCGGTACCAGTGAGCTGTTTTATGAAGTCGCCGCAAATGCCATCGCAATTACCGTCAGCGGTGGTCACCTGGAAGGTGTCGGTGCGGCTGATGGTGCCGTGCCAAACAGTTCAGGTCTTGAGGCACGCTGGATGGCTGAAGTCGGACATGCTGTGACCAGGCAGGGTGTCGATCTGGTTGAAGCTGAAGACCTAATTCAAAAACTGCTCACCAGGTATGAACATGTCTTTTCTCTGCCGGATGGTAACCCTGGCAAACGGTTTGATCAGGTCTATGACCCTGCTTCCCTTAAGCCTTTGCCTGAATGGGAAACCCTTTACGACGAGGCGAAATCTGAGGTGCGAAGCATTGGTCTTCGGCTATAGTTCGGCGAAAGCCGGTTGTATAGCGCTGCAAAAAATCAGAATATTATCAAAAGGAGGTGTAACTAAATGGGTGCATATCTGGTAGTAAACGTCATTATTGTCGTTGTACTGGGATTGGTTGCCCGTTATTTTGGGTAATCACACCATTGGGCATTTTTAACTGATTATTATGGAATAAATTGGAGACTATACCATGGCGAAAGAAAAGAAATCTGGTTGGAATTTTAATTACACAACTCGTGATATTGTCATTATTGCTGTTATTGCTGCCATTACTGGTGTTGTCAATACCGGTTTAGGCAATGTTTGGTATCTACTCAATACATCGCTTGGCCCGATGGGCGGCGCACTGCTGCAGGGTTCATTCATGTGGGCATACATTCTTGCCATGTGGCTGGTGAGAAAACCCGGCACAGCCCTGATAGTCGGCATCATTGAAGCCGCAGTTGAGATTTTGATGGGTAATGCTGCCGGTGTGGGCACCCTTGGGTGGGGTATCACCCAGGGACTCGGTGTCGAGGCTGTAATGGCGCTGTGCAATTATTCCAAATTTGGCATTATCCCTGCCATCTGCGCCGGCGCTGCTGCATCACAGTTTGGCACCATCTGGTCATCGATTTTATACGGTTGGGATCCAGCTACAGCCAAAGATGTCTGGCTTGCAATCCCCATCAACCTGATCTCAGGCGCAATCTTAAGCGGTTTGATTGGTTATTTCTTATCGAAAGCAATCTCAAAAACAGGTCTTATCCGGTCTGCGCAGTAACGTGGTATCATTCGTGCTGCTTCAGGCAAACAAGTGATCATATTGCCTGAAGCAGCCTCACTCCAACATCCGGCTTTTGGCGATTATTAATGACTCATCAAAATCAACAATTTATCAGTGTAGAGAACGTAATTTATCAGCACTGGAACCAGGAGACACCCACATTAAAGGGTGTTTCATTTACCATCCAGGAAAATACAATTAACGTTCTGGTTGGACCAGGCGGCAGCGGTAAATCCACCCTGTGCAGTCTTTTTAACGGAGAAATTCCACACCTTCTCGGCGGCAAGATGGAAGGTGATGTCTTAATCGACGGCATTAATACGCGTGAGATGGTCGTCAAGAACCTGTCACAGCTGGTTGGTCATGTGCTGCAGGACCCTGAGAGCATGTTTGCTACGCTTTACGTGGAAGATGAAATTGCTTTTGGCCCCGAAAATTTGAACCTCGACATCTCTGAAATCTCTGACCGGGTTGAGAAACTGCTGAAGGATATCGAACTCTGGCCACAAAGGCAGAACCTGGTCTGGCAGTTATCTGGTGGACAGGTTCAAAAACTGGGTTTGGCGGTCATCCTGGCGATGAAACCCCGGATGATCGTACTCGATGAGCCAACAGCCAACCTTGACCCGGCTGCAACCCGCAGCGTACATGAATTGATCCTCAAGCTGCGCGATGAGGGCATGACGGTTTTCCTGGTCACCCGTGAGTTGGATGATTTTATTCTATCAGCTGCCGATCAACTTTTGGTTATCAACGAAGGACAGATGATAGCCAGCGGGTCGGTTCAAGATGTCATGCACCAGCATGGGGGACGCATCCAAAGAGAACTCGGAATCTGGTTACCAGAAAGCGTTGAGATCGGTATTGCACTAAATGAGTATCTGCCGAATCACCTTACAACTATTCCTATCACCGTTGATGAAACACTATCAGCGCTAAAATCATCCGGGGTGCTTTCAAACTGCATTACTTCCGATACGGAAAGGGAAATACGCCAGGTTGATGCGCTGGGGGCTGCTCCGCTTATCACTGCCCGCGCGTTGTCTTACACTTATAAAAATGGCTTCAAGGCTTTAAAAGATGTCTCTTTTGACATCTATCCCGGTGAGATGCTGGCGATTGTCGGCAGGAATGGTGCAGGCAAGAGCACTCTGGCAAAACTACTGGTTGGTTTGCTCAAACCGCAGGAAGGTGAGCTGACCCTTTTTTCAAAGCCAGCCAAAGAGTGGAAGCCTGAAACACTCGCCGATCATATTGCATTGGTTTTCCAGAACCCGGAGCACCAATTCCTGACCGATACGGTATTTGATGAAATTGCCTATTCTCTTCTATCTCGCGGCATCACCGACAAGGAAGAAATCAGCCGCCAGGTGAATCAATGGCTCGAGCGGCTCGAGTTAAATGACAACACGGGTAAACACCCCTTCGCCCTTTCAGCAGGCAAGAAACGCAGGCTTGGCGTCGCCACCATGCTGGTCTGCCACCCCAAAATATTGCTGGTCGATGAACCTACTTATGGCCAGGATAAAGAGATGACACGCACCTTGATGGAATTGATGGAGAATGTACGTGCACAGGGTGTCTCGGTGGTAATGATCACCCATGATATGCGCCTGGTACAGGAGTATGCCCACAGGGTGTTGGTCATGGCTGACGGGAAAATTCTCTACGAAGGCGACCCGGTGCATCTCTTCCAATCTGCTGATATTCTTCAAGCTGCCAATCTAAGGCCAACCCTTCTTCAAGAAATCTTAAAGACTTACCAGGATGAGGGAGGTAAAGTCAATTGTGCGATCCACAACACATCAGACTTGATGGAAATTTTGACCAGCCAGTCTGGCAGGGAGGCGACCCATGTCAGCCAGTGAATACAGCCTGATGTATGAGAACCGCAAGTCGCTGCTCAACCGCATCTATCCGCTGGTCAAGCTGGTATGGGTATTTATTGTTGCAGCAGGTTTGTTCATTTACAAAACGCCGGTATCGGGCGGCGTGATGTTTGTCCTGCTGATCCTGCTGGCGGTTTTTGCCGGCAAAATACCCCTGCGACAAATCCTTCAGACCAGCAAATTGATCTTCGGTCTCGGCCTGCTGTTGATGGTCTTTCACTTCTTTGCTGACCCTGGTAACCCCGTTCTCAAGCTGGGATTTCTAACAATCACCGACAACGGACTACTTCAAGGACCGATCTTTTTCTTCAGGCTTTCGGTTGTGGTGTTGGCTAGTTTTATCCTCATCTGGACGACCGATACACGCGACCTGATGGTTTCCCTGGCTAAAGCCGGCATACCATATCGCGGTGCGTTTGCAGTCTTTCTCGCGCTGCGCTTCCTTCCGCTCATACAGCGTGAGGTTGATGCAGTCAAGGACGCACACGCGATTCGAGGCAAATCAACCCATTCCGGGATAATCCACCGTTTTAACCTGTGGCGCAGATACATTTTTACCATTCTTATCAACGGCTTGCGAAAAGCCGAAATTACTGCCACGTCGCTGGAATGCCGTGCCTTTGGCTGTTACCCCACGCGCACTTATGTCAAGGATGTGGTATTCCGCCGAGTTGATCTGCTACTGCCGCTGATCTCATTGGTAATAATAGCCGCGTTGATCATCATTGAGAGGGTATAAAAAATCCTGACAGTCGAATAACAACAACCTGCAGAGCGATCAGCTTCTGCAGGTTTTTTGATTCTCAAGGTTTGAGGGTATTGACATACTGCGCCTCAAGCGCGAGCAGGTGTAATTTTAAATCCAAGCCGCCGCCGTAGCCAATTAGGCTGCCATCAGCCCCGATCACACGGTGACAGGGGATGAAAATGGGTATTGGGTTGCGGTTGTTTGCCATGCCAACAGCCCGAAATGCCTTCGGGCGCCCAACAGCCCGGGCAATGTCACCATAAGAGCAAAAATGTCCGTATGGGATTTTTTGCAATTCGCCCCAAACGGCCTGCATGAAGGGAGTACCGCGTGGATTAAGCGGCAGATCAAACTGCTTGAGCTTGCCTGCAAGGTACACCTGCAGCTGGATGGCTGCTTCCCTGATCAACGCTGTTTCATTCAGAGGTTGATCTAACAGCTCAGCCTGGTTGGGCAGGTAAAGGTGTGTAATAGCCTGTTCGTCAGCCTCAATGCCAATTTTGCCTATACTCGTCGTATAAATGAACAGATTTTTCATCGTCACCTCATCAATTTTATTTGATACTGACCCTGCATGAACGCTCATTCAACCATCCATTTGTTCAAACTTTTCTATAATATATCATAGCAACAGGGTATGAATACAAGACACTTAAAGGAAACCTATGATCGATATCAAGAATGGTCACTTTGTTGATTCATCCGGGCGTGTGCTTTCTCTGCGGGGCGTCAACCTCAGCGGCAGCGCCAAAGTGCCAACCACACCTGACGGCGCTACATGGATCAAAGACAGCCTGGCAAACCACCGTGACGTTTCATTTATTGGCCGCCCATTGCCACTGGATGAGGCAGATGAGCATTTTGCACGCCTGAGAGCGTGGGGGTTTACAACGATCAGGTTGGTCATCACCTGGGAAGCGGTAGAACACGCCGGACCGGGCATCTATGACACCGCATACCTAAGCTGTTTACGCGAACTGGTGAAAAAGGCGGATGGATACGGCATGCTGGTGATCATTGATCCCCACCAGGACGTCTGGAGCCGCTTTACAGGCGGCGACGGCGCTCCCGGCTGGACGCTTGAGCAGGCTGGGTTTGATCTTGACCATCTGGATGACTGCGGCGCAGCGCTTACCCACCAACATCACGGTGACCCACTGCCCAGGATGATCTGGCCATCCAACTATAACAAGCTGGCAGCCGCCACCATGTTCACTCTGTTCTTTGCCGGCGGTGATTTTGCCCCCAACTGCATGATTGCGGGAGTGAATATCCAGGATTACCTGCAGCAGCACTATATCGGGGCTGTTACGCAGGTGGCACAAGCGCTGCATGACCTGCCGAACATCGTCGGCTTTGAACCGATGAACGAGCCTTCACGAGGCTATATTGGTGAGCCAGATCTCAAGCGCATACCGGGTGCCATTGAAGTCCGGCTTGGACAGACACCCACCATCCTGCAGTCTATGGCACTGGGCGCTGGTACACCGCAGACTGTGGCGGTATACAAACTCGGATTGACAGGCTTCAGAAAAGTTGGGAAATCCCTAGCCAATGCTAAAGGCATATCGGCCTGGCAGCTGCCAGAGAAAGACATCTGGCGGGAACACGGCTTGTGGCAGTTAAACAAGCTGGGTCAGCCAGAAGTAATAATGCCTGATTACTTCAGCGTGGTGAACGGCAGGCAGGTCAATTTTAACAATGATTATTACAAACCGTTTATCAGAAAATTAAGCCAGTCAGTGCGTGAAATCATGCCGGATACGCTGTTATTCATCGAGACCGTCCCATCTGATACCAATTTAACCTGGACCAAAGATGACCCTCACAACATTATCTACGCTGATCACTGGTATGACGGCATCACCCTCTCGTTCAAGCAGTTTAGAGAGTGGCTGGCAGCGGACGCCGAAAAACTCAGGTTGTCCCTGGGTAAAAAGCAGGCTAAAAGGAGCTTTATCAATCAAATCAACAGGTTCAAACAGCGTGCGAAAACTAACTTTAGAAATACACCCGTATTGGTTGGCGAAACCGGCATTCCATTTGATTTAAGTAAGAAGCAAGCCTATCGGACAGGTGACTTCAACGAACAGATCAAAGCGCTGGATGCTACCATGTCAGCAATGGAGCAAAACCTGGTCAGTTTTACACTGTGGAACTACACCGCTGATAACAGCAATGCCCACGGCGACCTGTGGAACGATGAAGATTTCTCATTGTACTCACCCGATCAAAAAACAGGTACAGGTTCACTGGATGACGGAGGCAGGGCACTCAGGGCTGCCGTCAGGCCGTATGCCATGAAAACTGCCGGCACACCGCTAAGCCAGTCATTCAATATTAAGACCCGGAGATATCATTTTACATTTGAGGCTGATCCTGCAATCTCAGAGCCGACCGAGATCTTTGTCCCGGCATACCAGTATCCTGACGGTATACTGGTAAGCGTATCAGACGGTAGATATCAGTACCTGCCTGAACAACAGTTGCTGCTATATTTTGCCTTTGAAACTACTGAGCTACATCAACTGACAATAACACCCATTAGGGCACAGTAGACGCTGTCACCGGTCGAATACTGAGTCTGTTTGTCTAAGATAATGCTGCTGATCTGCCAGCGATTGCCCCACTGCTGAAAGCAAACTGCAGGTTGTAACCGCCGCAAGGACCAACCATATCGAGCGTCTCGCCTGCCAGGTACAAGCCATTTATTCGTTTCGAAGCCATTGTCTCCGGCTCTACCTCGCTGACGGGCACGCCGCCGGCAGAAAGCTGGCAGTACATAAACCCGCGCACACCCTTAACCTCAAAGCGTACGTCCTGCAGCAGTGAGACTAATCGGCCAACCTCTTGATCATCCAAATTTGCAAGATTCTGCGTCTCATTGATGGTAGCAAGTAAGAGATACAGCTGAACTGCCTTGGGAGGCAGGAATGCGCTCAGCAAGCTGGATACAGGGAAAGCAGAATGACGTTTCTGGTTCAGGAGTTCATGGAAATCATGGTGATGAAATTCGAGCAGGTTGAGAGATAACTCCAATCTTTGTCCCGGGGGTGCCGAAATATGGTGGCTGATATTCATCACCGGCGGGCCGTTCAACCCAAAGTCGGTAAAAATCAAATTGCCGGCAGCTATAGCAAGTTTCTTCCTCTTATCTAACAGAGTCACACCGGCATCCAAGCGCACCCCCAACAGTGCTTTGAATGAGCCGAGCTCAACCTGCACCGGCGCCAATGCCGGCCGTTTAGGGGTCACTGTATGACCAAGGTGCTCCAGCACAGGGAACAGGTCTCCAGTAGATCCAAGGGTTGGATAGGCCTTACCGCCTGTTGCAATAATCACCCGGTCAAATTGCCTTTCCTCATTACTTCCGCTGTGGTGATATTTGACAACTAAGTGTCTATCGCGCCGAAATATTGTTTCGACCCGGCAGGATAACAACTGCTCAACGTTTGCTGCAGCAAGTGCGCCAGCCAATATAGCCACCACCGATTGCGCTGAATTAGATAACGGATAATACCATCCGTCATCGGTGTGATACACCAGGATGCCGAGTTTTTTGAACATTGCCAGGGTTTCATTAACACCAAATGAGGTAAAAACTTGTTCCAACCAGGCCCTGTCGGCGCAGTCATACTTCTCAGCGCTTACATTTTGGTTAGAGATATTACAGCGCCCGCTGCCAGTAACCAGCAGTTTTCGGCCGACTGTCTGGTTGCGTTCGAACAATGTCACCTCTGCACCGGCACAGGCTGCCTGCAGGGCAGCAATAATACCGGATGCGCCGGCGCCAATTACAGCAATTTTCATAGGCTTATTATACTTTGTAAGGGTAAGTAGTTTTTTTGATCAGATTACAAATTTCACTATTTGCTTTAAAGCAAAGACTTCTACTCCACAATCCTGCATAATAATCTTGAATTCATCGATTAATTATGGTCATTGTTACACGGGAGTATATCTATGCGCATCGTCACCATTTTGTCTGCCTTATGCATCCTGCTCTGCCTTGCTGCCTGCCAGCCGTCTGAACCATTTTGCTGTGAAGGGTCGGTGACCTATCAGGACCGTGCCATTCCGTTCGAAATAAGTGCTGTCGAGTCCCCTGCACCAGCCCGTGAGACAATTGACATCAACGGCAAACCGATGGCTTTTGATCAGGTGATTCGTGGTCAATTATGCAACAACCACCTCTCAGGCACCGTCTACGTAGATTGTGATGTGGTGATTTATGAATGGGATACTGTTTCAAATTTTCTTGATGGGTGCGATTTCACAGTAGAGCCCGGTAGCGTCATCTACGTTGCTTCACATAACAACACAGCCTACTACCAGGGCTGCTCATCCTGTCATCAATCGGATTAACTACCAGCATTCCGGACAGATTCACGTTTCATTTGCTTTAAAGCAAAGCATTAATGAGCTGCTATTGTTATGCTAAGACAAATTTGATTCCACATGGAGGTATGTTATGAAAAAAGTCAATCTCACAGGCGGCATTCTTGCTGTCATCGCAGCGGCACTCGGAATTATCGGTCATTTTGTATTGTTTTTTAAGTGGTACATCCCGGGAATGAGCGCTGAATCGGCTGAACCGGGCTGCGAAATCCTGCTGAAATATATCCATCCTGGCCTGGCTGACCTAGGTTTGTTGGCGTCAGTGCTGTTTCTTGTCAGCGCTTATGGTTTCTTTACAGGTAAAAGCTGGGCGAATTTCTTCTCTGTTGCTGGCATCGTCTTTGCGCTGCTCGCAAGCTTCTTCATCAATATTCCGTTCATGGCTGCCGGCTTGCCGCCAGCTTACTTTATGCTCTTCTTCCCTTACCTGGTTTTCTATTTTGTGTACCTCAAGCTCGTGCAAAAAAGTCCGTGGAAGTTAATTCTCTTTACCCTCGGCACTGGTATGGCTTACATTTTTTGCTTTATGAACGGTGTTTCCAGCACCAGCCGCATCATCACCGTCGGCGCGCCGATCTTTAACCTGGTTGTAACCCTGCACTGGTTTGCCATGGCCGGTTGGGCGATCGTGACTGTCGGTGCAATCCTAAAACCAAAAGAGTGGATGCGCGTACTGGGTATCACAGCTGGCTTGCTTGAACTCGTGGTCGGCATCCCACTTGCGGTGATCACAGCGCAGGAACTCGGCCGTTTCTCGCTTTTTGCCCTGGCACCTATCACCTCCCTTATATTGGTAGTCATACTCATGTGGCCAAATTTATGGCAAAAAATCACGGGCTCAAGCGACTGACAGGAAGGTTTTCCTCTGTGCCCGGCTGTATGTCCTTATGGCATGCAGCCGGGAAATCGCGCCCTATGTTACAATGACCTTGCCGCACTTTATCACATCGCTCCTGAGGTAGTTATGAATTTCATTACTCAGCGCTTCAATTATTTGTTCAAATCAACCAAAGGCTTAATCCTGGTGGGAATCGCCTTTGCCGCTCTCATCTCAGCCTTTTTCGGGTCACTATCCGGCCCAATGGCTGACCTTGGTGTAAAAGACTTCATGGTCAGAACGTTCAACATACAGCTGGTAGAAGCTGAACGCGAAGGCCGGCTGATCATTCTTTATCACACCATTGCCATGATTGTGGTAGCTGTTGAGACCTACATGATCACCGACCTGCTGCGAATCAAAGACAGCCTTAGGGTTACTATCAACAGCACCATCACCATCGGCTACCTGGCAGCGCTTTTCGGTGGCATTCCTTTCGCTTACTGGGGACATAACTGGGCGCTGCACGGCATCTACATCGCCGGCCTTTCATTGATCTTTTTCGCAGGCTGCACATTGGTTTACGCCTTGTGGCCCTGGCGTAAGGAACATCGAATCACATCGAAAACCTATGCTCATACGCCAGGCGGCATTGACCTGGAACGAACTGCATTTTTTGCCATGGCTGTTACAACACTTATTTCCGCAATATTTGGTGCGGTTCCTGGTTCATTTTTCGGGAACGGTTTTGAAACCTTCCTGGCAGAGAACATCGTCAGGGAGCCGCACAAAACAGCCCTCGATCTATCTGTTATCGGCCACCTGCACATCATGCTGGCATTAATTGCCATTGCCTGCTCGTTAATCATCAGCCGTTGGATGGATTTTAAGGGCATTCTGCACAAAATTGCCATGCCGCTGTTCATCATCGGATCAATCGTCCTATCGGTGGGGACGTGGCTGGTAGTCGCTTTCGAAGAATTGGCGCATTTCATCATTTACGGTGGCTCAACTATCGCCATGCTCGGTGCACTTCTGTTAGTGATTTATTCCTGGGATAAACTGATCAAGGATGGTTTGAAAGAAAAAGGGTTAAAAAAAGGTACCTTTTTCCAGGGTGTCACCGCTCTTGTGCGCGACCCTCTCAAGTTTGGTGTCACCTGGCAGATGGTGTTTATGAATTTCGTCGTCAGCGGCATTGGTATTTTCACAGCGGTAAAACTGGATGAAATCTTCCGGCGCTGGCAGTTCATGGATGAGCGGGCAATTCTGACCGGTCACTGGCATATTTTAGCAACACTCACAGCGACCATTCTGCTGCTTTATTACGGCGATATTGCCGGACTAAAAGGAAAAACCCGCAAGATATTCGGCTGGTCAATCATTATCTTTTCAGATCTCGCTTTTGCCGCAGTGACCCTGTATGAGCTCAAGCGCATGTTTGTATCTGAAGCCGAACAGCAGCCTTTTATCCGCACGACCAACTTGCTGGGCGATATCGGGTTGGTTGGTGTGCTATTGGCCCTGGCTGCATTGATGGTATGGCGGTTAATCGACCTTTTCAAAAAACGAGGCCGTTGGTCGGCCGAAAAAGAAGAGCAGCTTGATTCCATGGAGGCAAAACAATGAAAACCCGTTTCCTGCTGACTTTCTTATGCGGAATCTTGATCCTTACAGCCTGTCAGCCAACTGACATCAACGCACCTGCTCCCAAATATGATACTGGAATATCGCCAGACTCCTGGGCCACAGTGCCTGCAGGTGAATTCCTAACCGGACAATTTAACAAAGAAACCTTGCTTGATTATGATTTTGACATCATGATAACAACCGTTACAAATGAACAGTATGCCGATTACCTTAACAAGGCCGTCGCTGACGGAACTGTGAAAATTGTTGAAAACGAAGTTGTAGGTTTCTATGAAGGTGATGCCTATAACGCCGGTCGGCATGAAGAGCGAATTGATGCTGGCGACTACATTCATATTCCCCTTGCTGACCCGGCGCTGCGTATCGCCTATGACGGCAAGACATTCTCCGCACTTGACCCGTGGGGCAACCACCCGGTGACGATGGTGTCCTGGTTCGGGGCAAAAGCCTACTGCGAACATTATGACTGGCGCCTGCCAGAAGAACTGGAATGGGAGAAAGCCGCCCGCGGTACTGACGGCAGGCCATTTCCATGGGGTGAGACAATCTTACGTCGCAACGCCAACCTGACCACCAGTGGCGACCCCTTTGAGGATATGGGATCCTTTGGCTCTCGCACGACACCAGTCGGTTTTTACAACGGTAACAGTTACGACGGTTACCAGACCATCGACTCACCCAGCCCTTATGGTGTGTATGACATGGCCGGCAATGTGTGGCAGTGGACAGCCAATATTTACGACCAGCAGCATTACCGTTACCTGCGCGGCGGCAGCAAGGACATGTATGAGAGCAACCTGCGTGTGTGGATTCGCAACAATGTCACCCCAACTTACGTCAGCCCGGCTATTGGTTTTCGCTGCGTGAGGTAAAATAACACTATTACTATGATTCAGGATGAATCATGAGCATTATCAAGCAAAAACTGCTTCTATACTGGAAACTGATTAAGAGCCTGCAGACCGGCCTGCTGCTATCCACCGGCCTGGCAGGCTATATGAGCGCCTGCTGTCCGGTTACGCATTTTTCCACACTGCTCAGCGTAGCAGGCAGCCTGTTTTTGGCGATCAGCGGCAGCACCGTGCTGAATATGTGGTACGACCGCGATATCGATGCCAAAATGAAACGCACCTGCTACCGGCCTCTGCCAATCGGCGTCATCACCCCGGCTGAGGCGGCATGGCTCGGTATCGTGCTGTCAATAGCGGGTGTTACTTGGGCGGCTCTGGTTGATCCATTATTTGCAGTTATTGTGTTCTCTGGTCTGTTTTTTGACGTGCTTGTGTACACCATTTGGCTGAAGCGCCGTACCTGCTGGGCAATCATCTTTGGCGGCATCTCCGGCGGTATGCCGATATTGGCTGGCCGCGCCCTTGCCCTTGGTGGAGTCGATTGGATTGGGCTTGCGATGGCTGCCGGTGTGCTTTTTTGGATCCCTACCCACATCATGACCTTCAGCATGCGGCATCATGAAGATTACATGACAGCCGGTATACCCACCTTCCCCTCCACTTATGGGTTTCACACAACACGGGTGATCATTGCCATTTCCAGTATACTGGCAGCGTTGACTATTGCAGCAGCCGCTATTGGCATAGGCCTTGACTGGGGTTACATTCGTCTTCTGGGTGTTTTATCAGCCGGTATGCTGTGTCTGGCAATAGTTAGTGTTGCCAGGCCCTCAGAAAAGATTATTTTTGGTTTGTTTAAATATGCCTCTCTGTATATGCTCAGTGCGATGATCCTATTGATCATCTGACATCATGGCAAACAAAAATAACATCATCAACAAAATTATCCTGCTGGCAGTTGTACTGCTGGCAGCTTTTATGGTGGTACAGGGCGGAAAAACCAGCCAGAGCCTGGCGCTTGCTGCCTATACAGTCGGTTTTGGCATCCTGGTGGTTGCTGGTATCATCATGATGATCCTGGGTTATGAAGCATTAGACTCGCGCGTCCTGGTTGTTCTGGCAGCTCTAATTCCGTTGGGTATTTCGCTGGGCATGGTAAGTCAATTTTTTCCAGGCTTTAAACTGATCTACAGCCTGTTCTGCACTGTTGGAATCATTGCCATTGCAGTCTCTCGATGGCAGAAAAACGTCAGGGCTGCAGCTTTTGTGCTGGCATTTTTCCACGGCATCTCAGGACTGGTGATCTTCCTTTTACCTGTTTACCTTCAATTTTCAAATGCTGTCCCTGTCCGATTTTTATGGGTCAGCCTGGGCGGTTTGATCATGGGGCTGGGTGGTTTGCTGCACTTATATGTCAAAGCTGGCAGTGCAGGAAGCAATCCCCGCTCTATGGCAAGGTTTTTACCCTTGCTGTTATTAATCACGACGGCTGCATTCGTGCTTGGTTTTACTTCGCTCTAAGCATACAGATTGCCTATCTCAGGCAATCTTGAAGTTCATAACCAAATATCATTCATTCATCAGGAGGTTATTGTGTCAAAGAAAAAAGGTTGGGCAAAGATATTACACGCAGTTGGAATCGTATTCATGGGCATTACAGCAATTTTTACCATCATGGCAGGTGCCGGCACCAGTTGCGTGGCATTCGCCGCAGAGAAGTTCGGGCCGAATATGGCGCCTATTGCGCCTTACAGCTGGCTATATATCCTGTTTGTGATCCTCACCACAGCTATCGGCGTCATGATGGTGCGGGCGGTCGTTCTGCTCATCAAGAAAAAAGCAAATGCCTACCGCTATACCATCATCTCACTGCTGCTTGGTATTGGCATTGGGGTCATTCACATGATTGCCTCACGCGCCTTGCGAGGCAAATCCATGCCGACTGACGGCGTGGTTTATTTCACCTTACTCACATTGATCCTGTTCCTCATCTTCAAAATCCCTGCTATTTGGAAAGAAATGCGCTTTGGACAGTCCGATATAGATGATACCAATAAGACGGCTGCAGCCATCACGCTTGCACTTACCGGCATTGCAGTGTTGACTGCACCGCTTTGGGGTGCAGCAACACACACGTTCATCTCTGGTGGCATGAACTGGGCGAATGCCTGGCCATTACAGATAAACCTGATAGGATCACTGCTCATTTTAAGCGGTGTCTCACTGGCTGCATACACTCCGTTAAAAATGCTGGTAAGAAGCATCAGAAAAAGCTTATCGGAACAACCTGAACAGGGATAAGCAAGTTATTATCTTGTATGAACAAAATCCCTGGCTGACTGACCAGGGATTTTGTATTACAATTTTGGAAATTGAAACGCCTTTCAAATTCAAGTACCCTCAAACCAATTATAACTGGAAGGAGTGCGTCTGATGAAGGTTTTAAAGATACTCTCAATAACCACTATCATCTTGATCTTAGTAATATCAGCCGGATGTACACAATCTCTGGTTGAAGATAGTATGAATCAATCAGCTGGCAGCCTAACTGCTCCCCTAACTGCAACCACAGAGCCAACACCTGCTGGTGGAAAAGATACCAAATGCAGTGAAATTGTGTTCTCTGGACGAGTGGATGGCTCAAATTTAGATCTATTTTCTATCTGCTCTGACGGATCAAACTTGCAGCAACTGACAAACACACCTGCCAATGAGATGCTGCCGGCCTGGTCTCCTGATGGCAGCAGGCTGGCTTATACCTCCGATGCCTCCGGTATCAACCAGGTTACTATTCTAACGATCAACAGTGGCGAAACAGAACAGGTCACATTCGAAGACCAGAACGACCTTCCAAAATGGATACCGGGACAGGAGAAGATTGCATTCCGGTCAACAGACGGCCAGGGGCTGTGGTGGTGGTCCGTTGTGAATCTGGCTGACAAAGCCATAACAAAAATGACAGAACCGTCCTATGATTTCTTCTTCCAGACGCCCGCCTGGTCACCGGATGGACAAAAGTTGTTGACCATGTCACTGGTAGAGCAGTCTATCCGTAATGACGGCTCGAGCCAAATACACATCAGCAATGCTGATGGTTCAGATGAGCGCGCTCTAACAGCTAATATTTGGGCAAACATCAATCCAGCCTGGTCACCAGACGGACAAAAAATAGCCTTTCTCTCTGAAATGGATGGCATATACAATAATTTTGCTCTCTACATCATGAATCCTGATGGGTCAGATCAAAAAAAGCTAACAGAGCCAATCTTTCCAGAAAACACGCTGTTTAGTTTCTCCCCAGACAGTGGCGCTGTTGTGATTGATAATGCACCTGTCATGGGAAAGATTGCCGTCATCGATCTACAAATCGGCATTTTGGCAGAATTATCCCTGCCTGAAGGATACCAGGCTGCCCAACCTGCCTGGAAGCCACAGTGACAGCAGCCGTTTTTCAACCTGTCTTGTGAGTTTGGTACCAGTTTCCAAAATTGACACCAATAACACCCAAATTCATTGACAGACCTGAATGATTGAGGTATTATTACGCAAGTTAGATGCTGGTCAGTTCGCGTTGGTACGACAAAAAGATCCCGGGACGAACATCATCCTCGGGGTATTTTTTTTACAAACCGATGGAACGTCGACTCAAGCAGCACAAATTTTTTTATGCCAGAGGAGGCAAAAATGTCTGAACGTATCATCGGTACAGTAAAATGGTTCAATAATGAAAAGGGTTATGGTTTTCTTGCTCGCGAAGATGGCGCTGACGTGTTTGTACACTACACCGCTATTGAGAGCGAAGGCTATCGCTCATTGACCGAGGGACAACAGGTTGAATTCACTGTTGAGAACGGCCCCAAGGGTCTGCAGGCTGCAGCTGTCACCATCAAGTAGTTTGTATTTATAAATCAAACACAAAAAAACCTGCCGTGACGGCAGGTTTTTTTATTCATTAGTTACGATATGAGTTAAACATCAATCTTACTCAGATAAAATGCTCATGATCATGCTGTTGAAACAGTCAACAGCCAGTTCAAGATCTGCAATTTTGATATGTTCATCCACAGTGTGCGCATCGGTTTCGCCGCCTGGACCGAAGCCTATGGTTGGTATGCCGGCAGTGCCGCCGCTGTATGCACCATTAGTGCAGAATTGATACGCCGACAATTCTGGCATTATGCCAGCCTGATGCAAACCTTTCAAAGCACCCTGCACAAGTGGATGCTCTTGATCAAATATCCAGGCAGGAAAGAATTTTTGTCCGGACAGGGTTTTTCCAGTATAAGTCTTCTCTTCCCTGTCTAAAATAGATACATTGAAGTCAATCCCCTGCAGCTCAGGCAGCGATTTTATCTCAGAGATGACACTGCCGGCTGTCTCCCCGGGAAGCAAGCGCCGGTCATATGAGACGCGGCACACATTCGGCAGTACAGACTTGCCCGGATACGGTTCTGAGATAATATCTGTTAGCACATTTAGACCGCTGCCAATTTGGGGGTGAGAGGTCAATGCCATATTATCCAGGCTCTGAATCACCCGGTACATCTCATGAACCGCACACAGACCCGCCTGCGGCGATGACGAGTGGGCTGATTTGCCGTACGTTTCCACAATTATTTCAGCACGTCCCCTGCCGGCATGCTTGAGATTGAAATTGGTTGCTTCGCCGATGATGACGTAATCTGGTTTGACGATATCAACCACACTCTTGAGCGCGCCGCCTTCCATCACCTCTTCCAGGACGGTGGCGCTTACAGCCACGCTGCCCGTGAGCCTGCTGCGATCAACCCCGGCGGCCGCATAAATCATCGCCGCCAGAGAGCCTTTCATATCAGCAGTAGCCCGTCCGTAAATGCACCCATCGGCAATTTCTGCCACGTACGGTGGGTGGCTCCAATCGGATGGGATGACATCTACATGATCACAGTGACCATCCAACAACAGGGTCTTGCCGGGTTTTTGCCCGTAGATGATCCCAATGCCGCTGCCATTTTTATCCACCTGCACCTCGTCAAAACCGAGCTGTTCCATTTCCTGTACAATTTTTTCAACAACTGCTTTTTCATCGCCCGATAAACTTGGTGTACGGATAATATCCTGCACAAAACTGATCATTCGTTGATTGTCCATAATCGCAACCTTATAAGTGAGCTCTTAGAAATCAAACCATAATTCGATCTCGCGTGGGTGCGGTCGTGATTGGATGTCCCTGTGCTGTTTGAGCTTTGTATCCATCCAAAACGCCAGCATCTCTTTGTTAAAAACACTACCTTCCAACAGGAACTGGTGGTCAACCTCAAGGGCTTTGACTGCTTCTTCCAGAGTGGCCGGCAGGGCTTTGATTTTTTCGCGCTTCTCTTTTGGCATGGTATGAATATCTTCATCAAATGGCCCAAAACCAGCCTGTGTAGGATCAATTTTACGTTTTATACCATCCAGACCCGCCATCAGCATTGCCGGCATGGCCAGGTATGGGTTACAGGTGGCATCGGGAGAGCGGAACTCAAACCTGACATCATCAGGTTTAATGGCATATTTCGGGATGCGCACCGCAGCGCTTCTATCGCCGCTTCCAAAGAACAGGTTTGTGGGTGCCTCAAAACCTGGAATCAGCCGGCGATAAGAATTGGTGCTTGGGTTGGTCAAAGCCAGCAAAGCCGGTGCGTGCGTGAGAATACCGCCTAGGTAGTACAACCCGGTCTGGCTGAGTCCACCTCTTTGCTGCGGAGTGTAAAACAGGTTTGTTTTTCCTTTAAAAAGACTCTGATGAAAATGCATACCGCTGCCAGCTTCATCATACATGGGCTTGGGCAAAAAAGTCACCGCCATATCATAACTGTCAGCGACCTGGCGGGCAAAGTACTTCACCATCATGGTTGCATCGGCAGCATCGATCATGCCAAGCATCGGTGTTTCAATTTCGCTGTGACCTGGCCCACCGCCTTCATGGTGATGATACTTTACCGGTACTCCAGCGTCCTCAAGCATCAGCGTCATCTCAGAACGGATGTTTGAGAGGTGATCTGAAGGTGGAATGCGGTGGTAGCCATTAAACCTTGGTACTAGATTTGCCTGGCTGGGTTTATTATGGTCCCAATCTGCCTCGTTGGAATTAAGATGATAGCCAGCAGTATGGCGTTCGTTTCTGAAGTGAACCTGATCAAAAATGAAGAACTCAAATTCCGGTCCCCAAAAGCTCACAGTACCAATTTTGCTGTCATTAAGGTACTTCTCAGCCCGCATAACAAACTGACGTGGATCATTTTCAAACGGCTTTTTTGAGTCAGACTCGATGATATTACAAATAAAACTTAGAGTCATTTCATCAAAAAAAGGATCTAAAAATGCTGTATCCAAATCGGGGATTAATGACATATCGCTGGAATTCACCGATTTAAAGGCTGCAGATGAACCGTCAAACCCAACGCCATCTTCCAACAGTGCGGGTGTAAATTCCGCAGCAGAAAGGGTAAGGTGGTGCCACATACCGGACAAATCACACCACTTCAAGTCAATCAAGCGAATGTTGTTATCAGTTATAAGTGACTCGGCTTCTTCATAAGTATTTAACATTAATTTTTTCTCCTTATTAGCAGTCTGATAATGCAGTCAAAATTTGATTTCAGATAATCAGCCTGGCTCATATACAGCACAGGTGATTATTTGATCTTGTTCTTAATTTTACCATTTTGGTGAATGGCGCGATTGAGAACCAACCTAAACACGCTGAGTGTGAATATCAACTGGTAATCTATCCTTTCTGCTCATATAGAAACAGAACAAATAATGATGGAAATATACTCCTTTAAACCAAATTAAGATTACAATTAATGTGACTGAGTTAACAATCAGATTTAGAACTGTTTCTTTAGATTAGCTTGTCTGCAAGGCTTCCAATCTTCAAAACGATTGAAGGCTGCATTTTTTGTCACAATTCAGCTTATACTACCCAGACAAGCCTAACCACACACTTTTTGTGTTTAACTTTCTAAATTATGTTTTTTGCTGAATTATCCTTACATCACTTTTACCCTTTTCTGGAGGCGCAATAATGACCTATTCACCTAAGCTTTCATCAGCATTCAATGACACCCGCAACCGCAGTATTTTCATATCCCCGCAATCGGGCATGTGCTCCTTATGTACCGAGGAGTGTGATGGTACATGCGAAATAGCCCTGGCAGCAGTGTTGGGGGCACAGGCTGTTTATCCCACCAGCACAGGGGCAAACCAGATTGCGTCGGAGAAAGACTATCCGATTGACTTTTCACATTTCAACATTAACGGGCGTGTTTTCGGGGCACAGGGTGTCAAACCGACCTATGAAGAAGCAAATATCTTCCATGTAAAGCTTGACACCGTCTTTGGAAAGTTTCACCCGGTCAAAATGACAATGCCGGTCATACTGCCAGCGTTGATCAAGATGAACTGGGTGGACTACTTTGGCGGTGCAGCCATGGCGGGGGTGTGTTGTGTCATCGGGGAAGATGCACGCAATAAGGATCCACAGTTCAAAATTGAAAATGGAAAGGTTAGCGATTTTCCTGCCTTAGGTGACATGCTGGATGCTTTCCGGAAATACGATCGCGGATACGGACAAATTATTCTCCAGTGTAATATCGAAGATGATATGCTTGGCATACCTGAATATGCATTAAAAGTGCAGGGTGCAAAAGCCATTGAATTCAAATTTGGTCAGGGCGCCAAAGGCACCCAGCCTGTAAACCGCTTGAAATCAATCGAAGAAGCACAAAAAAAGCAGGCTTCTGGTTCAATCGTTTACCCGAACCCCACTGACCCGCAGGTGATAAAAGCCTATGAAGAAGGAGTCTGCCCGAATTTCTACACCTACTCGAGGCTGCCGCTGTGGGATGAGACTTATCTGGTACCGCGCATTGCTGAACTGCGGGGAATGGGATATAAAAATTTCTATCTCAAGATGGCCGGCTATGACACTGCCGACATAAAGCATGTGCTGATGATCGGCAGCATGGCAGAGGTAGACATGATCACCTTTGACGGTGCCGGCGGTGGCAGCGGGTACAGCCCCTGCAAGATGATGAACGAATGGGGCCTGCCGACACCAGTCCTGCAAGATGTGGTCTGTCGGCTTGTTGAAGAAATGAAAAAAGAAGGTCTCTACATCCCTGCAATCACCATCACTGGTGGATTTGCGTCTGAGGACCAGGTTTTCAAATCGCTGGCCTATGGTGATGGCAATGTGACCGCTATTGGTCTCTGCCGGGCATCGATGACAGCTGCGATGATGGGCAAGAACATTGGAGAGATGATCAAAACAGGCAATGTGCCAAAGAATCTCAAGAAATACGGCACAACCATTGAAAAGATTTACGGCGACCTGGCTGATTTGCGCGCGATTTATGGAAAAGAAGCCAATACCTTCTCGCCAGGTGCGATCGGTGTGTTCTCTTATCTCAACAAGATTGCCTTCGGGGTTAAACATTTCGCAGCGTTGAATCGCAAATTTGATATTGCCCTGCTCGATAAAAGCGATATTATTCCCCTGACGCGCGATGCAAAAGACCTGATGCAGGGTAAATGGTTTGAGTGATGGTTTCAGAATAGTGAAATTAATCGGGATATAACAATGAAGGAAAAGGATGGCGCATAAGATCAAACGCCATCCTTTTGTTTTTAATACCCTGATAAACTCCAACTTCTTACTGCTTACGTAATACTTTACCGCCTAATTTCCCTGTAAAACTGCCATTCAAAACACTGATTTTTCCATTCACGATAACCGTGTTGATTCCTTCCGAAAATTGTGAAGCGTCTTCATACGTTGCCTTATCCCTTACCCTGTCAGGTGTCATCATAACCACATCAGCACAGTAGCCTTCTTTCAACAATCCTCTGTCTTTTATCCCCAAAAGTAACGCAGGATAGGATGTCATCTTGCGGATTGCCTCACTCATGGTTAGCAATTTGCGCTTATTCACAAATTCATTAATGAATCTCGGGTAGCAGCCAAACAGGCGTGGATGGGGTTTGCTGGCATACACGCCATCGGTGCCAATTGTCGCCGCCGGGTGGGTCAACACTTTTTCAAGCACGTCTTCACTGCCGTAAAAAATGACCATCGTTACAGCCAATTTTTCTTCTGCCAGCACATCACACAACACATCAACAGGGTGTTTACGGGTGATATCGGACAGCTCCGCAATATGCTTGCCTTCCATCCATTTATTCCCCTCGGTCTGTACCGAGGTTACAAAAATATTATGCCAGCCAATGGTAATTGAGCGGTTATTCCAGTGCTCAAGATCCTTCTCAAACTCATCGTGAATTTTCTGCCGATAGTCTGGTTCTGTGAGGTTTTTTATCAACGCTTCAGTGCCATCCGCAAACGTCCACTGCGGCAGGACAGCAGACAGGACAGTACAGCCTGCAATATATGGGTACCTGTCCCAGGATATGCGCCCGCCTTCATTGATATGCCGATCAGCCATTGAAAGCACTTCATCCATCAAATGCCAGTTGATCCTGCCGTTTGCCTGCAGGTGTGAAACATGCAGGTGAACGCCTGTCTGCCTGGTTATTTCCAGCAGTTCTGTGAACGACTGGCGAATACGATACCCTTCATCGCGTTGATGCACAACAAAAGGTGCATTGTGACGTGCAGCCACCTTATTGTAAGCAACCAATTCTTCTGTACCGGCAAAACTGCAGGGTGGATAAATCAAGCCGGTGGAAAAACCAAATGCACCCTCATCAAAAGCTTGTTCAAGAATGTCAGACAGTGCATGGGTTTCTCCGGCGTCCAGCTGCCTGTCTGACATGCCCAGCACCTGCATCCGTATCGGTCCGTGTGAGGCAAGCACGGCAGCATTGACTGGCAGCGAGTAGCTCTCAAGCTTCTCGAGATAGCCAGCAAAAGAGTCCCAGCACCAGTCACTATCATCAATATAGCCATTCAAGCCAGAAACAAGCGCTGACATAGTCGGGACATCCATGCGGTGCATTGGTGCCACGCCCAAGCCATCCTGGCCATAGAGCTCCGTTGTGATGCCCTGATGCAGCTTTTCTTCTGGCGGCGGCTGGTGCATGACCCGCAAGTCTGAGTGGCTGTGCATGTCAATAAAACCCGGGCAGGCTGCCTGTCCTGTGCCATCAATGACCTGCTGATATTCACAGTCCATTTGACCAATGGATACAATTTTGCCTTTGTCAATTGCGATATCTGCCTCAATTGGCTGTTTCCCATCTCCAACATAAATTTCAACATTTTTAATGACGATATCTATCATGGTGGATCAATCTATCCTCTGCACTTTATAGAATATTGATTTAGTATTCTTTTACCTCAAGGGAACTCAATCATTTGATATTAGCTGTAACTCAGAACCAGATCTGTGTGCTAGAAAAAATTAAAGCATACACCTAATTCTTAACCACGTTCACTGGAATACCTCTATAATAGCAAAAAGGGCTCAATCTAACCAAGTGAGAATGGTACCGTATGACAGTGAACAATGTTCTTTCGAATCACCAGGTTTTCTCAACGTTGAATCGTATCCAGGTTGAAGCAATACTTCAAGCTGGCAGCACCATGAACTACAAAAAAGATGAGGTCATCACCCATGCCGGCGATATCTGGCCTTACCTCTTCATTGTTATCTCCGGTTCTATAATGGCAGTCAAAGAATCGTCTGAAGGCCGCAGCCTGATCGCTGAACACTTTAATACCGGCGATCTGTTCTGGGGATTGGCGTTCTTCCAGGATAATGCCCCAATGCCAGCATCGCTGGTTGCACACAAAGCCAGCCGCTTATACCTGTGGTCTCTTAGTCAACTCAAGCCATTTATCCTGGCTAATGGACCCTTTTCCTGGGAGTTAAGCAGGCTCATGGTCACCCGGTTGCTGCGAGCCAGTGAAATTTTAGAAGAAATCGCCTTCCAACCGGTGGCAGGACGATTGGCACGACTGCTGATTAACCTTTATCAACAGGAAAACAATCCACATATTGAACGTGGGCTAACGCTGGATGAGATGGCAGCGCGCATTAACTCCACGCGTGAGATGGTTTGCCGGCTGCTGCATCGCTTTTCAGAGGATCAAGCCATCGACATCACCCGTACAACCTTTCGTATCAGAGACGTAGGTGCTTTGGAAAAGTACACCGAAAAAATTAAATAATCTGAACTGGTTCAATGTTTTTCACTATCTTATAAATCATGTGGAGACAGCAATGGAAGAATTGACACTCAATCAGATCAAAGCCAAACTGGCGGCCGGCGAGATAACCGTCAGGCAGTTAACTGAAAGTTATCTGGAGCGCATCAACTCGCTGGACAAAGCTGGTCCAACAGTCAACTCGGTTATCGAATTGAACCCTGATGCCCTGGCAATTGCTGAAGCGTTGGATACAGATTTTAAACAGGGGAAAATTAAGGGCGTTCTGCACGGTGTACCCGTATTAGTCAAGGATAACATTGATACGCATGACCACATGATGACTACTGCCGGCTCACTGTCGCTTTCAGGCTCTAAGCCGCGCTCTGATGCGCACTTGATCACCCGTCTGCGCGCAGCTGGAGCCATCATCCTTGGCAAAACCAACCTGTCTGAGTGGGCAAATTACCGTTCAACCAGGTCAGTGAGTGGTTGGTCAAGCCGCGGCGGCCAGACTAAAAACCCACATGTACTCGACCGTACGCCCTGCGGATCATCTTCAGGCTCAGGTGCGGCGGTTGCAGCCAACTTTTGCGCGGCAGCAGTAGGCACTGAAACGAACGGATCAATCACATGCCCCTCTCAGGCAAACGGCATTGTAGGCATCAAACCCACAGTCGGGTTGGTAAGCCGTAGCGGCATCATTCCCATCTCACATACCCAGGATACGGCCGGGCCGATGTGCCGCACGGTGGAGGATGCCGTATTGATGCTCACTGTGATGGCAGGCGTTGATCCAGAAGATTCTGCCACAGCAGAAACAAGCGAACACGCAGTTGATTTCAGCCAATTCCTTAATGCTGATGGGTTGAAGGGCGCCAGAATCGGCGTTGCCCGCAGCAGCTGCGGTGAAAACCCCCACGTCTTAAAAATTCTCGATCAATCGCTTGAAATTATAAAAAGCCTTGGCGCCATAATCGTTGATCCAGTTGACATCAAAAAAGGAAGGGACATGGATCATGCAGAAACAACTCTGCTGTCTTATGAGTTTAAACACGACCTGAATGCGTACCTGGACCGTCTTGGCGAAGAAAAACCTGTTAAATCACTTAAAGAAATTATCGCGTTTAATGACCAAAATCATGATACAGTCATGCCTTTCTTTGACCAGGAGCGAATGCTTGCCGCTGAAGCGCGTCGCGGATTAGACAGCAAGGAATATCTAAATGCGAAAGCACGGCTTGAGAGGCTGTCAAGGGAGAAAGGGATTGATTCAGTTATCAAACAGCATCAGCTGGATGCTATTATCTACATCTCTGGTCCGCTGCCGTGGCACATTGACTTTGCCAATGGTGACTGCGGCTTTGGTACAGGTTCCCAGATGGCTGCCATAGCAGGTTATCCCATCATCAGTGTCCCGGCCGGTCACTATCTTGATCTGCCGGTTGGACTATCCTTTGTTGCAGGTGCCTGGCAGGAACCAAGATTGATCGAGCTGGCTTATGCTTTTGAGCAGGCATCACAGGCGCGCAAAGCCCCGCGCTTCCTGCCGACATTACAGGTGTAATGCCACACTATTCTTGACCGGGTAAGCTGAGCGTACTGCTAGGCAGCCCATCGGTTGACCAGGCTCATAGATGATTTGCGCAACATCTTGTTTTGCTTGACAATCAAAGAGGCAAATAGTAAAATTACAAAGCTTTCAAAAAGCATGCCGAGTTAGCTCAGTTGGTAGAGCACGCGACTGAAAATTGCGGTGTCCGCGGTCCGATCCCGCGACTCGGCACCACAAAAATGCCCTCCACCAGAGGGCTTTTTTGTTGGAAAAAGTATTAATAAATAAAACATTAAACAAATGCAACCATTAACACTCAGACGACTTTTTATTTTCTTACTGCTGCTGGCAATATCACTGGCTAGTTGCACACGTACTAACAACCAGCCACCAGCTGCGCCTACGCTTCCTTCGCCAGCGAGTACCCAAATCCATCCAACTTCGACGCCAGAAGGTATTCCGGGCACCTCTTGCATCCCCTCACAGAAACCTGAAAAAGCTGAGCTTGTAAATGTCATTGACGGCGACACAATCGTTGTCACCTTTCCCGGCAGCAGCCAGCGTTTCAACGTCCGGTTTATCGGCATAGACACACCCGAAACTTATCCCGAAGCAGAGTATTTTGGTTCTGAAGCCTATAAAGCAAATAAAGCAATGCTGGGCAGCGGACCTGTTTATCTGTTCAAAGATGTCTCCAATACCGACAAGTATGGCAGGCTGCTGCGCTACATCGTTGTGGGAGATTATTTTATCAATTACGAACTTGCCAACCGCGGGTATGCCAATGTGTTTTCTTACCCACCCGATGTTGCCTGTCACAAGGTCTTACTGGATGCCCAACGTAGCGCGCGTGAAAATGGACGCGGTCTCTGGTCACCTACACCTGCACCATAACACCAAAATTTCTCCACTATTTATTCACCAATAGTATTTGATACAATCAGGCTATGAAAAAACACATAACCAGATATTTGGTTATCACAGGGCTGCTGCTTCTGTTATTGATATTGGGTGTGTATCTGGTCATTGAAAAATCTATCCAGGTGATCATCGATGGAGAGGCTGAACAGGTACAAACCAGGTCAATAACCGTGTCAGGAGTTCTGCGAGATGCAGGTATCTCCCTGATATCTCAGGATCGCGTAACACCTGCATTAAACAGCCTGGTCTGGGTTAAACAAACGATCTCAATAGATAAAGCCAGGCAGGTCACCATCATCACACCAGATAACCGCTTGCTCATCAATAGTTTAGATACGATACCGGCTGCCTGGCTTACACAAGCCGGCATAACGCTTCAGCCGGGCGATCAACTTTTATGGAATACAGAGCCTGTTGAACCGGAAAAACCGTTCGCCAAGGCAGACCAGTATGCCCTGCAGTATCTCCCTGCATCCAAAATGACGATCCATTATGGTGATCAAACTGTGTCACAATCCACAAGCGCATCAAGTGTGCTAAAAGCTTTGTGGCAGGCAGGTATCATTCCTGCCGCTGCCGACAGGGTTTCAGCACCGCTGGATGGATTCCCATCAAAGTACCCACAAATCGACGTCCAACCCGCCAGGGATATCTACGTCGTATTTGAAGGTACTATCCTTCATGGCAAGTCTGGCGCATCCCTAGTGAATGAAGCGCTGGCAGAGATCGGAATTATTCTTCAGGGGCTGGATTATCCCATCCCTGCATCAGACCAGCCAGTACCAGCTGACGGGTCCATCCAAATCATCCGTGTGGAAGAACAGGTGCAGGTCGATGAAAAAATCACTGCTTTTGGCAGAGACACCACCCCTGATCCGGACCTTCCGATAGGCGAACAGCGCATCATTCAGAGCGGTCAGCCGGGTATCACGGCGGTTGTCAGGCGGCTGCGCCTTGAGAACGGCCGCGAAGTTGCCAGCACTATTGAAGATGAGCGAGTCTTCTCAGAACCGAAAAATGAACTTGTCGGTGTTGGCACAAAGCCAGTCGTGCGTACCATTGACACACCCTCAGGCACACTGGAATACTACCAGTCTGTTGAGGTGTACGCGACATCTTATTCACCCTGTAATATTGGTACCGGTGCTTGCAGTTACACAACTGCGTACGGCCTGCCAGTTCAGCAAGGCGTAATCGGCGTGATACGCAGCTGGTATAATGCCATGGTAGGTCAGCGTGTCTATGTTCCCGGGTATGGTATAGCTGTAATTGGCGATATTGGCGGCGGAGTACCTGGCTCACACTGGATAGACCTGGCGTATTCTGAGGAAGATTATGTTGCCTGGCATCAAAATGTGACGCTTTATTTCCTGACACCTATACCGGAGACAATACTTTGGCCGCTTCCATGAACCTTCCAGCGCTTGATATCCCTGCCATCCTGAGAACGTACGATCTCAACCTGAAAAAAAGCCTTGGGCAAAATTTTCTCAGCCAGAATTCAGTGCTGGAGAAGATTGTTGATGCTGCAGACCTGCCTGTTAATGCAGAAGTGCTGGAAATCGGACCTGGTCTGGGCACACTCACACGCCATCTTGCCACACAAGCCCGGCGGGTGGTGGCAGTTGAGATTGACCAACGGTTTATCCCCATCCTTCAGGACCTGCTGGTTGATTTTAAGAACGTTGACATCCTACACGGCGACATCATGAAAGCAAACATCACTGAGATTATGGAATCCAGCGGCTACTACGTCGTCGCAAACATCCCCTACTACATCACTTCAGCACTGTTGAAACACTTGCTTGAAGCGGAAAAAAAGCCGGCAAAGATCGTGCTTACGGTCCAAAAAGAAGTGGCAGAGCGGATCTGTGCTGAAGAAGGAGACATGAGCTTACTGGCGCTGAGCGTACAGGTTTACGGCAGCCCACAGAAGGTGCTCACAATCCCGGCAGGTGCATTTTATCCGCCGCCGACGATTGATTCCACAGTGGTGGCAGTAAATCTGTATTCCCAGCCGGTTATACCAATTCAGAACCTGAAGTTATTTTTCCAGCTTGCCAAGGCAGGTTTTTCTCAAAAGCGAAAAACGCTGCGCAACTCGATCTCCGCTGGCATGCGGTTGAAGCCTGCACAGGCTGAAGACCTGCTCAAACAGGCCGAAATAGATCCGCAGCGTAGAGCAGAAACCCTCGCACTGGCTGAGTGGAGGGTTTTGACATCTGTCTATTTGGAAAACATCAAGCAATCGGAGTCTAGCTAATCGGTTTCCTGTCTGAAGGTTTCATCTTACGATACATCCAGAGCAACTGCCACACCCGTATCGCTGCTTCCAGTTGTATCCGTATCGACATTTTTGACTTCCCCCAACGCCGGTCTGCAAAGTAGAAAGGCACTTCTTTGACCTTGTACCCGAGTTTAGTGGCGGCATAAGCCATTTCAACCTGGAAGATATAACCATTGGATTTGATATCGCTCAACGGCATGCCAGCCAGCGTTTCTTTCTTCCATAATTTAAAACCGCCGGTAATATCCTTGATCGGTAAACCCAATATCGTCCTGGCATAGATATTACCAAATGTTGACAGCGTCTTGCGCCAAATTGGCCAGCGATCATCCAGTCTCCCACCGGGGATATAACGCGAACCAAAGACGGCGTCATAACCATTCATGGACTGGTAAAACTCAACCAACTTCTCAGGCGGATGGGAAAAATCGGCATCCATCTGACCAATGAAGTCATACCCCTCGGCGATACACCACTGGAAACCGGTGATATAGGCTGTACCAAGCCCCATTTTCCCCTGCCGATGCAGGCAGTCTATCCTGCCAGGGTACTGTGATTTCATCGCCTCAACCATTTCGCCTGTACCATCAGGGCTGTTGTCGTCTACGATCAGCACGCCTGCTTCAGGCAACGCCAGGCCCAAGACTTGTGGTATCAGTTTTTCAATGTTCTCTGCTTCGTTGTAGGTTGGAATTACAATTTTTGTTTTCAATGTCGTTTCCTGAAATCAGAATGTTATTGGTTTATAATGTCATTCTTTGCGAATCTCGAAAGTGCAGGTTTCATCCCCGCTTGATTTTGCCAGTGATTGGTGAACAGTAAAATCAATGCCACCCGAAATCCATTTACAGCCTGCCAACAAGAGACCATTGATCAAATTGCAGGCTGGTTTTTCTGTCTCTCTACCCCAGCACGCTGGACATTGGTGAACTGTGACTGTTGTGGATTCACCCGTCTCTTCAATAGATGTCTGCATATCACTGACTGAAGAAAGGATCTTGGCCAGTGCAGGGAGTCCAATCCGCATTTTGACATCAACAGGCAGCTCCATGAAGGTATCATCTTCAATGCCAGCCATGGCACCAAAATGAGAGAACACCTGGTCAAACACAGCCTTGCCGGCCCTGCTGGTGATTGCCCTACCGCCGCGGGTACCATAAATTTCATCGATGGCCCCATTCAACATCGAAAAGTCAGCAAAGTTAAATGTGCTGTCCATGGTGTCAGCCGGCCGTTCATCAACTAGTTCAGCCAGGTTGGCTGCCTGCAGAATTTTTTCCAATCCCGCTTTTCCAAGCGACTCCTCAAGAGAAGCCAGGATTACCCTTGCTATCCTGTTTGGTAAAAATAAATCGCTTTTCTGGATAGATTCCATAATTTTGCCTATTATTGGTTAATATTCCACGTCTGCCTTAGAACAACTTGTTTTGACCAATTATAGCAGGTTGATTAAGATTTGTGTTCCTGTGCCAGCCGTTGTGAATAGCGAAGCTTATATGCCCCTGTTTTTATTCCTGTGGCCTTGTGGGAAAATTCTCTATTGACCTTAATCGCTTATTCAAGGTATCATTCAAAGCCTATGAGCCCGGTGCAAAGCCGGCAGAACTGATAGATTTGGAAAGCAAATTGATAACATGAAGAATATTATTATCCTGATGTTGTTTTTCGTTTTTGTGGCTGTGTTACCCGCGGAAGTCACTGTTGCCCAGGTTAATACTCCGCCGGATAGTATCGAACCTTATTCTGGCAAGCCGTTGTGCGCACCTGCCATTTACCTGTCTGACCCGGTGGACTGCCTCCCTCTTGGCCCATCACAGTACCTGACAGACCTTGCCAGGAAGGGAATCACCCTGCCGCTAAAACCCCTGCCAGCGGCTACACCGCCCGATTCGCTCAACGATGTGCCAGTAAAATTTGCCAAAGTCAATGTCTCATGGCCTGAACAGGCGACCTATTACGGTTCATTTGAAGATGCCATTGCCGGAAACAACCCGACCGGTTATCTTTCCGGTGAATTTCTCTATGTTTCATACATCGACGCCAGAGAATTTAATGGCGGCCATTACCTGCAGCTCAAAGATGGACGCTGGCTGCGCGCCTCACCTACAAATTATGTCCGTTACCAGGGATTGGCGTTCAATCATACGCCTGCTAATGCCTTTGGTTGGATTGTGGATTCGACTTACGCCCGCTCTCAGCCCACTTACATGGCGCCTGAGGTTGGCGAAGTTCTCCCACCTGAGAAATCAGTCCAGGTATATGACATCGTTGAAGCAGATGGCACACAGTGGTACATGATCGGTATCGACCAGTGGGTTGAGCGGTTGAAAATTCGTGCCATCAAAGCCAACCCCACCCCGCCTGAAGGTGTCGATACAAACCGCTGGATAGAAGTCAACCTGTTTGAACAAATCCTTTCTGTCTACGAAAATGGACAGCTGGTATTTGCCACGCTGATCTCAACTGGTTCAGAACCCTATTTCACCCAGCCTGGATTGTTTCAGATCTACAATAAATTAGAATATGAATTTATGCGCGGGTCATTTACAGCAGATAAGTCGGATTTTTATTCGCTGGAAGATGTGCCCTATACCATGTATTTTGACCAAGCGCGTGCCTTGCACGGTGCTTACTGGCGTCCAAGATTTGGTTATCCTATGACGCACGGCTGCGTCAACCTCTCCGTTGGCGATTCAAACTGGCTTTATCAATGGGCAAACGTCGGTGACTGGGTTTATGTCTGGGATCCTTCCGGTGCGACGCCAACAGATCCAGCATTCTATGGTGCCGGCGGCGCATAGAAATATACCCTAATACTTTACACCACTCGATAAATCTCGCTGTACTTCATGGTCAAGTAATCAAGGTACGGCTGCGCTTCAATTTTAGTACCGCATACATTTTCAACAAGCTGCTGTGGCTGGTATTTGGCGCCATTGGTATGGACATTCTTTCGCAGCCATCCCAACGCGTCATCAAATTTACCATGCAAGAACTGCTCATCAAGACCTGGAAGGTCAACATTCATCTTTTGCCACAACTGGGCTGAAATAAAATTCCCAAGTGCATAAGCAGGAAAACCACCAAAACTACCCAGTGACCAGTGAATATCCTGGAGCACCCCCTGCGCATCAGTCTCGGGTGTAATGCCAAGATACTGTTTCATTTTCGCGTTCCAGGCTTCTGGCAGATCCTCTACAGAGAGGCTGCCATCAAGCAGTGAAATCTCAAGTTCCATGCGCAAGAAAATGTGCAGGTTATAAGTTGCCTCATCAGCAAATATTCTAATTAATGATGGCATAACGAGGTTAATACCCCGGTAAAAATCATTAATCTCAACTTCACCCAACTGGCCGGGGAACTTTGACTGCAGGCGTGGGTAGTAATACTGCCAGAAGGACAATGACCGTCCGATGATATTCTCATACAAACGCGATTGTGACTCGTGCACTGCACCAGATGCACCGTTAGCCAGAAGTGTATCTGCCAACACAGGTGAGAACCCCTGTTCATACAATGCATGACCGGTTTCATGTATCGCCCCAAACAGGCCGGCTGCCAGGTCATTTTCGCGTAAATGTGTGGTGATGCGCACATCGCCCAAGCCAAAGCTGGTGGTAAACGGATGGGTGCTAAAGTCCAGGCGTCCCCTGTTCCAGTCAAAATTCAGGCTGGTGATCACGCTGCGAATGAAATCCAGCTGCTTGTTGGTGTCATAGAAATGTTGGAGAAATGGTGCTTCAGGTTGTTCACACTCTTTGATCTTCTCAATCAACGCAATTTGCGCTGGGCGGGCTGTATCAAACAGCGTTTGAACATCAGTTGTTTTGAGCCCCGGTTCATTGTCATCCAATAAAGGGTCGTAAATATGGTCATAAGGTGAAAAGAACTCAGCGTAACGTCGGAGATTCCGGACAATTTCCTCCAGGTGCGGCTGGAAGATAGTAAACTGGCTTTCATCCTTAGCCTTCTCCCAGGCTGACTGTGCCCGCGCTGTCACCTGTGAAAATTCAGCAACAAATTCTGTGGGGATACGAGAATTTTTATCATAAGTACGCTTTGCCTGTTTTACAAGGCAGGCATCAACTGAATCCGGGTCAAGGCTGGCAGAATACGCCGTCAGATCATCCAGAATACGGCCAAGCTCATCGGTTGTGCTTTTTTGATGGTGCATCTTTGCGAGCGCATAAACCATGTTCCCGCGATCCTCAACCCCTCCAAGCGGCATGTAGACCATCTGGTCCCAACTTGCTAGAGACAAAGCCGCATCAACCGCGTGGATATCGCGTTGAATTTCCCACAACCGTGCCAGTTTGTTTTCCATTGTTCTTTCCAAGTTTCTTGTCACCATGGGCCAGTCTCCTTATCGTTAGAAACTACCATTACCAGTTTAATAATTATACATGATGAGAAAGCAGGCACTCCTTTGAGGAATGCCTGCTAACTGGGTCGTTTCTTGAATTACAGAGGTTACTTACTTATTTACCTGGAAGGTCTTGTCGCCCTTTTCAAAGAAATTCTTGATCTGAACTGCGGCAGCCATGCCGGCATTGACATTGGCTTCCTCGGTTTGGGCGCCCATCTTCTTGGGTGTAGCATAGTAGCGTTTTGCAAATTGTTCAACAATCTGCTCAGCGCAGTCAGGAACAACATCGGTTACATAAGCAAAATCCGGACGTTCCTCATAAACCTTTAGTAGATCTGCCTCATTGACAACTTCTTTGCGGGCTGTGTTAACCAATACTGCACCAGCCGGCATCGCCATCAGAAGGTCATAATTGATTGAGCCTTTGGTCTCAGCAGTTGCCGGTATGTGCAGTGATACATACTGGCATTTTTTGAAGAGTTCAGCCGGTGTATCAACGACTTTGACACCATCTTTTTCAATATCTGCCTTGGCAAGATAGGGGTCATAAGCATAGACATCCATACCAAAACCCTTGGCAATCCGGGCGACATTTTTACTCACGTTACCGTATGCCAGCAAACCAAGTGTCTTGTCCATCAATTCAACGCCTGAGCTGCCGTCAAAATGATTGCGTGCCTGGTAAACCATCATGGCCAGTGCCAGTTCTGCCACAGCATTGGCATTCTGACCGGGGGTGTTCATTACAACCACGTTGTTTTTGGTAGCTGCGGCGAGGTCAATGTTGTCATAACCTGCACCCGCACGCACGGCAATTTTGAGGTTCTTAGCAGCATCGAGCACTTCGGGTGTGATCTTATCACTGCGGAAGATCAAAGCATCTGCATCAGCAACAGCTGCAAGCAATTCTGATACATCTTTGTATTTTTCAAGCAAAACCAGTTTAAAACCGGCTTCGTCAGTGACTTTTTTAATCTTTTCCACAGCCACTTTGGCAAATGGTTTTTCTGTTGCAACCAGAACTTTAGTCATTTACAAACTCCTTTTTTGGTTATACGCAAATGAATTAAACGGGTTGTGACAGTTTAATGTTTTGCTTCAAATTCTTTCATGGTCTCGACAAGAAGCTTTGCGCTTTCAATTGGCAGCGCATTGTACAGTGAAGCGCGGAAACCACCCACATCGCGATGTCCCTTGACACCCACAATGCCCTTAGAAGCAAGTAATTCAAGAAATTCTTTGTCAAATTCTTCATATCCAGGGGTCATCACGTAGGTGGCATTCATCAGGGAACGGCTGTCTGCTTCAGCGGTACCAACAAACATCTTGTTGCGGTCAATCTCATCGTAAACCAGCTTGGCTTTTTCAATATTGCGTTTTTCAATCTCTTTTACGCCGCCAATGGACTCAAGCCATTTCAAGGTTTGCAGGACGGTGAACAGACAGATTACCGGAGGTGTATTGTACAGGGAGTTACCCTTGATGTGAGTTGCATAATTAACCATACTTGGAAGTGGTCTTTCCACTTTGCCAAGGATGTCATCACGCAGGATGATGGCAGTCACGCCGGCAGGTCCGAAGTTTTTCTGTGCGCCAGCATAGATGAGGCCATATTTAGCGATATCAACCGGGCGGCTGAAGAGATCTGAAGACATATCAGCTACGAGCGGTACTTTCACATCATAATCAGTTCGGATTTCAGTGCCATAAATCGTGTTGTTAGTTGTGATGTGGAAGTAATCAGCATCTTCCGGCACCGTCCATCCCTTGGGGATGTAATTGTATTTTTTGTCTTCTGATGAAGCAACAATCTCAACTTCGCCGAACAGTTTTGCTTCTTTTGCAGCTTTTGCAGCCCATGATCCAGTTTTCAGATAAGCAGCTTTTTTATTGAGCAGGTTGTAAGGAACCGTGAAGAATTGGGTGCTTGCACCGCCGCCAACAAAAATAACGCTGTACCCAGCAGGAATATCAAGCAGCCGTTTAAAATATTCAACAGTCTCAACAACAATCGCATCAAATTCCTTGCTGCGGTGAGAGACTTCTAAGATTGACAGCCCTGTCCCGGCAAAGTTCTCTACGGCTTCTTTGGTCTTTTCAATTGCAAATGCAGGTAAAATTGCTGGTCCTGGATTAAAATTGTGTTTCTTCATTTAAGCCTCCAAATTAGGATAGTATAAATATTTTTAAAACAGGTATTATGAGTCTATTATATAACAGATAGACCTGCGCAACCAAGATTACAAAAGTAACCATGCTGTAGTTATTGATCATACTTCTTATTCAAGAAATGAAAATATTAGACCATTTTTATCAAAAACAGGTCTTTTTATGAACTGATTGCGTTACTTGTTGGTAAAACAATCTTTCAATCAGACCGCAAAGCTTCCACCGGCTGCAGGTTGGCCGCGCGGTTCGCTGGATAAATTCCAAAGAAAAGTCCCACAGCCGTGGAAAACAAAGTTGCCAGTAGAATGGCATCAATACCAATTTGGGGCTCAAGCGGTGTGTTATTCGCAGCTGCAATCAGGCTGACGACAAAACCGATCAACCAGCCAAAAGCAATCCCGATGACACCCCCAAGCAAACTGAGCAGGGATGATTCAGTCAAAAATTGGATCAGGATATCTTTTTTCCTGGCACCAAGTGCTTTACGCAGCCCAATCTCCCGGGTCCGCTCCGTCACAGAAACCAGCATGATATTCATGATGCCAATACCGCCTACCAGCAGTGAGATGCCGGCAATACCTCCCAAAAATATGGTAAATGTACCGGTAATCATGGACGCTGTCTGGACAAAATCATCCTGACTGAATATGGTGAAATCATCAGGTCCAATGAAAATCCGATGCCGGCTGCGCAAAATTTGGGAGATCTCACTCTTTGCCTGGCCAACCTGTTCGGCAGTAAATGCCTGAACAAATACAAGATCCACATCATCCATACGCCGCCTCAACAAGCGTGTTTGGGCCGTGCTGAGCGGCACCAGAACGGTGTCGTCCTCGCTGCCAAACGCTGACCCGCCTTTAGGTGTTAGTATGCCTATGACCCGAAACGGCTGACCTTCTATCCTGATAGACTCGCCGACAATACCCTCAGTGCGGTCAAACAGATTGGTAGCGACCTGACTGCCAAGCAGAACCACAGAAGATTGACCCAGCATGTGCTCGTAGTTGATGAATTCACCTTCAACTAATTCATAATTTCGAACCGGCTGGTAAGATTGTGTGACACCGTACACAGTGGTACGAAACGATTTACCAGCATAGCTGACCGTCGCACTGCCCTGCAGCGCAGGCGCTACATCTGCAATAGATGGTGCAAGCAGCTTATCATTCAATGCTTCAGCATCTTCAAGGGTCAATGGTTTTTCATTGCGCACATCTTCCATCCGGTTGCCTGAAAAAACAAACAACAGGTTAGATCCAATACCGCTGATCGAACTGGTGATCGTATATTCAGCGCCCTTGCCCACAGCCAGCATAGCAATTACCGCGGCAACGCCTATGACGATACCCAATACTGTCAAGCCTGACCTGAGCTTATTGCTGGTGATGCTTTCTAATGCCTCAATAATGGCCTGACCAAGATTCATTCAGCGCCTTCCAGTCTGCCGTCAATAATCCGAATAATATGCTGTGTCTGGTTGGCAATGGCAGGATCATGTGTGACGACTACGATCGTCGTGCCGAGTTCACTGTTTAAATTCTTGATCAGCTGCATAATTTCAGCGCCAGAATGGGTATCCAGGTTGCCAGTAGGTTCATCAGCCATCAAGATTGCAGGGTTATTGACCAACGCCCGGGCAATGGCAACCCTCTGCTGTTGACCACCAGAAAGTTCGGTTGGCTTGTGATTGATTCGGTCTGCCAATCCTACAGCTTCAAGGGATTCTTTTGCGCGGGCAATCCTGCCTGTTGCCATACCTGCATATCGCAGTGGAAGTTCAACATTTGAGAGTGCAGTTGCGCGCGGCAGCAGATTGAAGCTTTGAAAGACAAAGCCGACTTTTCTATTTCGAATAGCTGCCAGCTGGTCATCATTCAAGCTTGAAACCAGCTCACCATCAAGAATATAATCACCGCTGGTTGGCCTATCCAGACATCCCAGCAGGTTCATCAACGTAGATTTTCCTGAGCCGGAGGGCCCCATGATGGAAACAACAGAGCCGCGCTCAATCTGAAGAGACACTCCCCGCAGGGCATGCACCTCAATCTCCCCCATCTTATAGATTTTCTTCAAATCCTTTGTCTCGATGACTGCATCAGACATGCTGCCCCTACCTCATCTGCATTGGGAACATCATTTCTGAGGGGGGATTGAGGACAATCAAATCGCCTTCCGATATATCACCAGATATCAGCTCGCTGTAAACTTCAGAGGTTGTTCCAAGTTCAATATCGCGTGCTTCCGGTACACCGTTCATGAGCACAAAAACAACCCGCTTACCATCCCTGGTTCTAACAGCCTGGTTGGGTATGAGCAGTGCATTCTCAATCTGTTTAACAACCACACTGACTGCGGCAGTCATCCCTGGCAGCACTTCCTCATCCGGGTTATCCAACTCAATGGTGATCATAAAGTTGACAATCCCCTGACCAGTGATGCCTACCCTGCCAACCTTTACAACACTGCCGCTGTATTCCTTGCCAGTAATCGCATCAAATGTCAGCCGCACTGGGTTACCAATTTGAACACGGTTGATATCCACTTCCGGTATCTGAACATCAACTAATAGTTTGGACAGGTCATCAATTCGGAATGAGACTGAGCCTGGTGCTACCTGGTCCCCAACCATGTGGTTTACCATGGTTATCACACCTGAAAAAGGCGCTTCAAGATTTACCAGGCCAATGGTTGCCTCAATGGAATCCACCCTTGCCTGCGCTGCGGCAATATCATCAGGATCCGCACCATCCTTCAACCGTTCCCATTCACGGCGAGCATCTTCCAATCTTGCAACCGCCAGCTGAAGCGTTGCGTCGGAATTGGCAACCTCAATAGCATCGGGTTTTCCAAGCAGCCAATTGAGATTGGCAAGCGTTCTATCCCTCTGCTGTCTGGCAGCAGATACTTGTGCCAGCATGGCAGCTCTTTCAGGGTTGTCTTCTGCCAGATGTGCCATGCCGCTGAAAATATCTTCCAGCTGTTCAACTTTATCTTGAGCCAACACATAACTTGCTCTGGCATTGTCGAGCGTGGCCTCTGACGCACGTCCAAAATCCAGGCTGTTATTCTTCTTTTCAGCATCTTCAAGCGCTTTTTCAGCTTGCGCGAGTGTGAGTTGTGCCTGTGCTTTTGCCACCTCAGAATTCTGAAGTCCGGATAATGCCCTCTTCGCTGACACTAGCTCAGACTGCGCCAGGATAATATTCTGAGAAACAGAGTCCTTCTGAAGCTCAGCCAACAGATCGCCTTCATTAACAGTGTCACCAACTTCTACATTGATCGCTCCGATTCTGCCAGATGTCTGCCAGCTCAACTGTGTGCTTTGATTTGCCCTCACTGTGCCTGTAGCGCCAACTATTGCTGTAAATTGGCCACGTTCCAAAGGCGAAGTCTGGTAAAGCTGCGCCGCTGCAGTTTTTGTTTTATTGATGTTCGAATAAACAAAATACGCAATAATTGCCAATCCTATTAAACCGATAATCAACCAGATCTTTTTCTTCATACCTAACCACCTTGCACAGTGTAAAAAGTTTAATCATATAATCATAGCATCATTTTATTAATTATTTATTACAGTTACCTGGACAAACCAGTCAAATTTCGTGGAAAATGAACACCAGGGAGATTGTCTTGGCTATAAAAAAGAGTGAGCCTGAAGGCTCACTCTTTGTATGGAAATTAAAACTAATTTCTATTCGGCTGCGCCAGCATCAATCCATGCTTTTATAACCTCAAGTTCTTCTGGCGTAAAGTTGCCCATATGTTTCCCTTCAGCCTGTTGTATAACAAGGGCTGAATTTTCCGAATCGCCGGCAACAATCATGACACCATTATCAGAACCTTTCATTGCACTGGCATAGTTCTCAACCGAGAAGCCACCAAGTTCACCATGACAGGCACCACATTTTGCTGTAAAAATGGCACCAATACCTTTATCCCAGCTTGTTGCTGCTGCTAAGCCGCCATCAGGCGCCGCTACAGTTGTGGGAATAGGCGCCAGGGTTGGCAGCGGCGTGGGTGTTTGGGGTGAAAAAACAACAACCTGGTTTTCCTGGCGGGGAACAGTCTCAATAGCTGTGGACTCGTAAGACACAAAGAAGTAAATTGCCACAAGGAATACTAGAGAGAATACACCGGCTATTGGGAAATAAACCTTTTGCCTGCGTTTAATTTCTGCTGTTGTTGCCTTACTGTCAGCCAAGCCTGCCTCAATATCCTCAAGTTCCAGGGCATGCTCTTCTTCCATGGTCTCATGATCCATTTTGCCATTGATCATGCTCCAGTTCCACTTTTTTATATGAACATGGTAGAAGTGCCAGATGAGAATGGCTGCAATTGCCAGAAAACCTTCCCATCCATGGGCAACTTTTGCAGCTGGAACAAACACGCCGGGCAGAAATTTCGTGGTCGTGATCGGATTCCACAGCATAAAGCCGGAAACACCCATGACAAATAAACCCCACATCATTGCCCAGTATTCCATTTTCTCGGCATAGTTATAGCGTCCCATTTTGGGGGCTTCTTTTCGTAAGCCAATGTTGTGCATTACACTTTCGTAAATGTTTACACCATCACGCACGCCCGGCACCATTGTGAGCGGCACTTTTAAGACAAAGATTTTATATCCCGCCAACACAATGTGATAAAGCGTTTCAAACATCAAAACTGTCGCGCAAATCCTGTGGACGATCCTGATTGCTTCAATCCCTCCAAATACCTGTATGATAAACTGCGAAATACCCAGTTGGCTGAACATCTGCGGCAAGCCGGTGAGTCCCAACAGTCCGAATGAGAGCACAAGCAGGACATGTTCAATACGTTGTGAAGCAGGGAAGCGTGTGTAGGTTTTTTGGCTCATTGGGCATCTCCTTCACCAGCAGTATCGTCTTTGCCAACTGTGTCTTCTTCCGTCACCTTTATTTCCTCAACAACCTTGACTTCTTCAATTAACATTTCCTCTTCGGCTTTACCCGAAGACCGTTTCTTGCGTATCCTGTTGTAAATATCGGTTCCATTCAAGATAACCATGGCACCCAAAACTGCAGGAATAAGCAGCTTGTAAAACCACTGTACGTAGTAAACCAGTGCGGCTTTGTCAGGAGAGGGAATATAGTGTCCCAGCCAGGAAGTTGGGAAATCGGCTGTTGCATTGGGATGGCAAGCCTGGCATTTGGTCATCAAGTTTTCTTTAATGGCAATACCAGCATCGGGGTCATCAACCTTTTGAATGTCATGAATGCCGTGGCAGTCATAGCAGACCGCAACATTCGTTTCCTCGTCCGGTGAGTGCTGTTCAAACAACACTGCTGTCGTCCCATGAAAATCAGCTACATAGGTATCCAGCACCTGCGTTGATAGATCATACTTTTCCATCAATGCTTCATTGGTATGGCAGTTGGCGCACATTTGAATGGAGCTCACCCTGAAAGCTGGATCTTTGGTATCAGCAATGGTGTGAACCGAGTGGCAGCCAACACAGGTTGGTGAGTCAGTGTTGCCTTCATTAACTACACCTGCACCGTGAACACTTTTGGCATACTGGTCATAGATCTCACTGTGGCAGCGCGCACACACATTAGGTACATTCTTATATGCGCTTTCGTAGATGTTGCCTTCAGCGTCATGAATAACTGCCTGATTATGGGGATTGTGACAGTCAACACAGGTAGGTGCATTGATGTTGCCTTCGAGTAGTGCACTCATGTGTATTGAATCAGCTGTCATGGCATATTGTTCAAGGTGGCAATTCTTGCAGGTGTACTGGTATTGAAGGCTGTAGGCTCGGCGGTCTTTAGCTGTGATTGGCGGATGTGGATAGCTATCAATATTTACGTGACAGTCTGTACACAGCAAATCAGCCTGTCCATGTACCGATTCCGCAAATAATTGTGGATCGATACTCAGGAACAGGGGTTCTTCATTGGGCAGTGCCGTGATCTGTCCCGGTTGGCCGTGGCAGCCCTGGCAGGCTGCGTTGTCACCCTCAGCAAACCGTACAGGTTGTACCGGTAGTGCCTGCGCGTTGGCAGCCTGTTCGACACCAGTCAAACTGAACACCACCACGCCCAACAGGACGACCAGCAGGACAACACCTATTGGCTTGAATAAGTATTTCAGAAAATATTTATCCATAGATTTAATCTCCGATAAAACTTTAAGATTGATTGCTGTGCAAAATGAGTGAATAAATGAGAATCTTTTAATGCTAAGCTTCATTATACCTAATTATTTTACAATGTAATTCATATATGCCTGCTTTAATATGGTTAAATGTCATTAACCTATTAAGAGCAATGTAATAAATTACCTGAAATTTATCTGAATATATTTCAAAGCCCTTATTTAGGAAATGAACGCTAACCATATCAAGCAGCGGGTAGAATTAGAATTGGGTGAATGATTAAGATGTTCATAAGGAGAATACGCAAGGCGGTCAAAAACCTGGCAATAGGCTGTATCAGCTGTCTGTTACTTGCAGCCAGTGTCATTCCGCCTGCCGACGAATATGAACAGGTCCGCATGTTTACCCGTACGAATGAGTTCAATTATATCACCTGGACAGCTGACGCAATATTTGATAAAACAAAACAATCGGCTGCAGACGTATCGGATTTCCTGACAGATGAACAACAAAAAGATATTGTCTATTCATACATAGATACCCTTCGTCAATACCAGATGCTTCAAGCTGAAATAAACCTGGTTTATGGCAAACCAGAAGTTCAAGATCCTCTTGCAGCCACTGAGTCACTGATAATACAGCGCAACGCGGTTCAACGAGCCTTGACATCGCTTTCAGCCCAGGCAGAAAGTATCATCCAGTCCCAAATATCATTAGTTCTGGATGATTTAGGTTTGTCTGTCGGTGGAGAGATTATTCCGCCCGTTCTTTACCGGGTGTCGTCTATGCCGTATGCGCTGATCACATCGCCACGGGATAAAATTGAGCAAACAACCAATATCTCACTTAATACAGGCATGGCTCTGGAAGAAATTATCGAGCTTGAAAATTCAGTTGAGGTTACCCTGGGCGTATCTGCGCTGGTCGAGGAAGTGGGCGGCGTTGGGGTTTACCCTACCATGGTGATGGAGTCTACCAATCTGCCATGGTTCATTGATACGGTTGCCCATGAGTGGATACACAACTACCTTACCCTCAGACCGCTGGGTCTAAGCTACGATGTTTCCAACGAACTGCGAACCATGAATGAGACGACGGCTTCCATCGGTGGTGCTGAGATCAGCCTGGCTGTTCTGCAGCGCTTTTATCCTGAGCTTGCTCCGAAACCCGCTCCAGAACCAGCTCCAAACCAACCTGCCCCTCAGGAGCAGGAACAGAGCGCCGTGTTTGACTTCAGAGCTGAAATGCACGAAACCCGCATTAATGTTGATACCCTCCTGTCACAAGGAAAAATTGAAGAGGCTGAGAAGTATATGGAAGAAAGGCGGGTGTTCCTTTGGGAAAACGGTTATCAGATCCGCCGGCTAAACCAGGCTTATTTTGCCTTTCACGGCGCTTATGCTGATTCTCCCATCGGTGCAGCCGGTGAAGATCCCGTTGGGCCTCAGGTTCGAAAACTGCGTGAAAACAGTGCTTCGCTGGCAGAGTTTATCAACCGTATATCCTGGCTGTCTTCATTTGAGGATCTTCAAAAGGCTGTGGCAGATTATTAAGCTTACTGTAAATACCATTTAGAAATCTGCATCATCAAACCCGCCAGCGCCCCCACCCGAATCATCCATCCCAAGATCTGGAATATCCTTTTCAATGGCATCAGGGCTATCACCGCGCTCCAAACGGCTGACCACTTCATTAAACTCAGGTCCCATGTCCTCACCCATTTGAGAACTCATCTGGCGCATCATCCTCCCCATCGCACGAGGATCATCCTCAATACCAGCCAATGCCGCCGGGTCTGCCATAGACTCAAGCCGGCTCTCATCTGATTTTGCAATTCTGATCCTGCCGATTTTACGCGTCACTCGGCTGCTGCCGCAGTGCGGGCACACAACTTCCTTTTTTCCATAGTCAGAGTAGTTCATCCTGACATCAAATCTTTTTGAACATTTCAGGCAGCGGTATTCATAAGTTGGCATAGACAATCACTCCACTTTCATTACAGTCATGGTCCTTGGTTCCAATGGAATGCCAATAACCGGTGACTAAAATTATACCGAAACAACCTGCATTTTCAACCACAGACTGTTCTCTTAAATCCGATTCTTGTGATACCATAACATCAATTCCTTCTCAAGGTGACAATAAATGGATCTAACTGGTATCGACTTTAATGTTCTCACACACGAACCGAAGGTGTTCGTGATTTCTGGTCCTTCCGGCATTGGCAAAGATACTGTTGTTCAGCTGCTCAAGAAGAGAAACCACCCGTTTCATTTTGTTGTGACAGTTGCAAGCCGCAAACCAAGGCCGGGTGAAGTTGAAGGGAAAGATTATTTCTTTGTAACCAAAGAACAATTTGAGCAAATGATAAGCAACGATGAATTAGCTGAATATTCTCACGTATATGACACCTATAAAGGGGTGCGCAAACAGCAAATCCAGGATGCCCTCGCGAGCGGGAAAGACGTACTGATGCGGCTGGATGTGCAGGGAGCGCAAAAAATACGCCAACAATATCCGAACGCAGTACTCATCTTCCTGATCCCAACCAGCACTGAAGAATGGCATCAACGACTGATCAACCGCCAGAGCGAATCCGAGTCTGATCTCATGGTACGTATTGAACAGGCAAGAACAGAAATTACCTACATACCGCTGTTTGATTATGCGGTTGTAAATGCCCATAAACGTATCGATGAAGCGGTGGATAACATTATCGCCATAGCCAAAGCTGAGCACCATAAGCTTTCAAAAAAAGGTTATGCGATTGAATAATTTGCCTCCAATTGGCGAGAATTACAGCGCAGAAGCACCTTCACCGGCAAATTATAGCGATCATGAACCAGTGATGGTTGAGGTTCAGCTGCCTGTCACTAAACCCTATGTAACCTACACACTTATTGGCCTAACCCTTCTGGTTTTCATTTTTCAACTGGTAACTGATTACCTGTTTCAGATCGACCTGCCGCTGCTTTTGGGGGCAAAACACAATGAATCGATTCAGCAGGGTGAGATCTGGCGCTTGATAACACCGGTTTTGGTTCATGGTGGTTTCATGCATATTGCCTTTAATATGTATGCTCTTTATGTCATTGGCCCCCAACTGGAACGCCATTACGGACACTTGCGTTTCCTTATTCTATACATGCTGGGTGCCTTTGCGGGAAATATTCTGTCTTTCTACCTGTCACCGTCAGCCTCAGTAGGCGCGTCGACAGCAATTTTTGGATTAATCGCCGCCCAGATCATCTTCATATGGGTAAACCGCAAGTTATTTGGCGAAAGATCGCGGGCACTTCTGATTAATCTTGCCTTTATCGTGATTGTGAACCTATCGCTGGGGCTTTCACCCGGTATTGATAACTGGGGACACCTGGGCGGCATGATCGGCGGCGCTGCCTTTGCCTGGTTTGCCGGCCCATTACTGCGAATTCGTCAAGATATCCAGGGTTATCACCTGTACGATTCCCGTAATCTCAGCCAATGGCAGTTGGCCGCAGTGATTGAAGTTGTCCTGCTTGCTGCCCTTGCTGCCGTGAATATAGTGGCAAGATAAATCAGCTGGAGAAAATTTAGCAAACATTACAGCAGTTATCCGTAATCACCCGCCATCGCCTGTACTCATCACTACGTTCGTTTGGACTGGGATTTTGTAGTCTTCAATTTGCACCAGGTCCCTGTTTAGCAGGCTTCCAAGTCCGGCGAACAATGTAAACACTCCCAACAGCAGGAACCAGATCGGTACGCCATATCGCTCTGCCAGCGGGCCTGAGACGAGCAGTGACAGCGGCGTGAGAGCCAGTATCAGGGCATCCAGTAAACTGAACAACCGGCCCTGTTTGTCAGGACTGACTTTTGACTGAAGAATTGCAAAAAACGATGCATTGATCACCGGGTTTGCTAAACCAGTGATAAAAATACCGGCTATTCCCAGATAGAAACCTGCCGGAGGCGTAATCCCAATAATGGAAGCCCCCACACCAAATAAAGATAAGCCTAAAACCGCTGAATATATTTTCTTCTTGAAACCACCCCAAATGCCCATCACACTTCCGCCGATGATCACACCAACACCGAACATCGATTCCATTAATGAGAACTGCCACACATCACCAGCATAGTGATCGGTCACAAGGATCGGGATCAGCGAAAATGCAGGACTGGACAGCACATTCAGCCCAACAGCTATTAGGATCATATTTCTCAGACCTTTCCACTGCAGCACAAACCGAACGCCTTCTTTTACATCTCCTACCAGGTTGCCAAAAGTCAGAGCCCCTTTAGCAAGATCACGTGTCGGCTGTGGGATGGCTGCAAAGATCATCAGTGGTATAGCAAGGGATGCAGTCAATACATCCACCGAGATGACACCGTACATCGGCAGCCAGGCAAGGAGTAAGGCGCCCAGCGGCGGTGAGGCAATATTCAACGCCCCCCTGACAGCCTGGTTGATACCGCCAATCCTGGCTAAATGACGTTCAGGTACCATCATAGAGATAGAGGCCTGCATCGCTGGCCATTGAAATGTGCCCCCCAGAGAACGGATGAACAATATGGCATACACATGCCATAACTGCATCAAGCCTGCCCAGTAAAGCGCTGCCAGCCCAAGCGTTGCCAGGGCAACCAGTGCATCGGCATAAATCATCACCTTTTTCCGGTTCCAACGATCAACCAGTGCGCCTACAAACGGTCCCAGGAAAATGGATGGGAGGTACTGAAACACCAGGGCAGTTGTCAGGCGGGTGGCAGACCCGGTCGTCTGAGTAATCCACCAAACCAGGGCAAACTGTACCAGCATGCTGCCAAACATTGAGATCGTCTGGCTGCCCCAAACTAAGCCGAAAGGTATTTTCCATTTATTTTCTTCACCGTGAAAGGTACTTAATATCTTCATCATTTTCCTCTATTGGGTATCGTGCCAAAGTGATGAATGGGACTTTCGTAATTAATAATTTGATGCTCACGTTTACAAATAATCGACAAGATATGATGACTGGCGCGTGGACAGATGAGGCTTCTTCGCAGAGAAACCCTAAAGGTAACTGCCATTATTGATACGATTTAGGTTGTGGGTGTATCGGCCGATCTTATCGGTTTACTCAATAAAAATCTCTACGTGCTCGCCATCTTTATCATCGTAAACTTCAAAAATCTTGCCGGTCTGGCCGTCTTCAATTTGACCGAGTAAATCATCCAGGTTGAGACCGTCAACTTCTGGCGCAAAACGCATGCCCATCTTGACGCCGGCTTTGACAACCCCAATCGGCAGCCTGACGTTGACGCGTGCCTTGCCAGTATCGGTGTCGGTCACACGCACCTGAAGCATCCTGCCTTTTCCACCGATGAATGATGGTGTCGGTGAATAAGGCTGGCCGGAGGGTGGCCTTTGGCTGCTCTTACGCTTTGCAGCAGCATCGCTTTCCTCAAGCGCTTCAAGCAGTTTCACAGCCTCTTCGGCAGTGATTTTTCCTTCCTGGACCATCGTCAATACCTTTAATCGCTCTTCAGTGGCAACCATCGTTTATCACATCCTCTCCATGTCTACTATCATTATGATTCTCCAGGTTCCTTGCCTCTTAACAGCGCTTGCGCTTCTGCAGGAGAAATCTTTCCGCTTCCCAAGTCCTCAAGGATCAGGTTACGTTCTTCTGCAGTTAACTTCGCCGGGGTATCATCCTTACCTGGTTCATATCCCAGTGCCCTGACCACTTCGTTCAGGCGGTTCCGCAGCGTGGGGTACGAAAGATTTAAATCCTCTTCCAGCCGCGTGAACCTGCCCTCACAGCGGATAAACGCTAAGATGAACTGCATTTGTTCGTCAGTTAATCCGGCGAATGGGCTGTGTGATGGGATGAAGTGACCTTCGATTGTGGTGTCACAGTTAGGACAATATACTTTGGTCACAAGCACATCCCGGTTTCCACAGATATGACACTTGGCTGGCGTTGGATACATGTCTAATCTCCTGAATTCTCTTAACCGGCTTTGGGCATTAGCTTCTGAGTGTTGGATTGCTGCAGTCCGGTGTTCTGGCCGGCGATTTCATGCAGTTTCTCGCCCGTATGGATTAAAAACTTACCAAGTACGCACAAGAGATTACACGCCAATGCAGGCTTATGGGTTTGTTTGATGTCATTATAGTAGAGGTGATTATAACGCGTTTCACGCTCCATCTGCTTTTGCTCTAATTTGATCAAAGCCTCAATTTGTAAGTCATTCAACATGTAGTTCATTCTTACTCCTGTAACCATTTCCTAATCCATTAGTTGAACTTTCAACAATATTTTAGCATAATATTCAATATTGTCAATACCCAATTTAATATTATTCAATATTTTAATATAGTTATTGATAATATAAAAGATCGGGTTGAATAATATTCAACCCGATCTTTTACCTGACTAAAAGTATACTTATTGAACGCGTTCACAAAACAGAACCCACTTGCCCTGCCTGTCATCTGCATCTTTTGGCGCCCGGTCATAATACATGTCAAATACCCGGCCGCCGGTTGTCTCTACCTGAAAGGAAAAGCGTCCAACACCCCAGGAGCCCTTTTTTGCTGCCCGCGAGGCATGCTGGGGCTGCATGTTCCTCGCCATTCTGCCTTTGCGCTCAAAGCTGCTCCAGACTTCGATCAACCTTACAACTTTAAAGGTCTCACTATGCCAGATGAAACCATCCGGGCAGGGCGGCGTCTTTTTATAGGCCGGCTCAGTATTGAAGAATACCTCTACGTCCTCACCAATGAAAACAATCTCTGCATCGTTCATGTCTAAAGTCAATTTTAACAGTTATGTCCACAAAGGCAATTGAGTTGATAGTCTGCGGCCTTTGAGTTCGATAAACGGCTCAGCATGCTTGAGCTGTACACCGGCATGTTTCAGCTGGGCCGTCCGTTGAGGCGATAACTCGGAACGGTGATCAAGGATCCAACGGGCTGAGCGTGGACCAATACCAGGCACGCGGATCAAGTGTTGATAATCTGCTTTGGTGATTTCAAGCGGCTGGTGCCGGTAATGTTTTTCAGCCCAGCTAAGCTTGGGGTCCTGATTCTGCGGCAGGTACCCATCTTCATATTCAAAATCCTTGGGGTCATAGCCATAATCTCGCAGGAGGAAAGAAGCCTGGTAAAGCCGAAAGATATGCAGCGGCGATGCAGAAGGATGGTTTTCCATAGGAGTGCCAGTCACGGGCTTGAAGCGCGAGTAGTAGATGCGTTTCAAGTGATGCAATCGATAAAGCGTTTGTGAAAGATCCAGCAGTTCATCATCACGTTCATAGCCGCCTGCGACAAATTGAGTGGTAGATGACGGAAAAACATCCCCGGCTGGGGCGTTCGGATCTTGTTTTATGCGCATTTCGTGCACCCACTGCAAAGGCATTAGCAGTTCCCTGTTCAGTGATTTCCCTGGGGCGAGTGATGCAAGCGATCTCTCAGTTGGCGCTTCAAGATTTATCGACACACGATTTGCCAGCCGCACCGCTGCGGCTACCTGGTCATACTCTGCGCCTGGCATGAGCTTCAAATGCAAGTATCCGCTGTAATGATACTTTCTGCGCAGCAGTTCAGCAGCAGCCAGCAAATCATCCTGGATCTTGCTGCCCCTGCCAGGGATGCCGGAAGATAGAAACAGCCCCCTGACGATGCCAGCCTGGTATGCACCCATAAAAGCCCTGGCCAGCTGGTCTGGTGTAAGGCTGTGTCGTTCAAAATCCCGCTGGCTGTGAAAAGCACAGTAATGGCAGTTCCGGCTGCAGACCGATGTCAGGACTGTTTTCAATAAGGGAACCTTCTGGCTGCGTCCTGCTGATACCCGTTGTATATGCAGATGATCAGTTGCCAAAACAGGTGCAGCGCTGCTACTTGCTGCACTGGCTATTGGCAAGCTCTCAGTGCAGGCATACGGAATTATGGGGCTGTCTTCGTCAATTTCGACAGCCATGTAAGGCTTGAACTTCTCCAAGAGATCAGCTGCATCCATGAAGTTATTATAGAACATTTGTGCTTGTTTTGTCAATTATGAACTTGTTGGTTTGATGGCGTCTTGAGCAAGTCCTTACAGGTGCACCAATATCACACGCCCGGTGAAAGCCTGCATAAAGCGTTCGAATGGAATTCTTGCCCCCTGCCTGTACTGCTCGGCTCTTCCAGACGGATTGTTGAGAATAAAACGGGTAACCTGGCCATCATTCATCTCAGCGCCCCAGATGACAACCAGGTGCCCGCCTTTGTGTGTGATGGGGAAATCAGTGCCAAGTTCATAGGAGACAGAGGCAATCGCCAGCTTATCCTTCCTCAGTGCAGCAATTATCTCTCCTGTATCAGCGGTTATACAATTTGCAGATAAACCAACGGCAGCCGCCATATCGGCAATTTTTTGATGAATCCAGCCAATCTCTGTGCGCGACCCATCAGCATTTTTCCGAATCAGGTATGCACCGGCGTTGACGCCTTCTTCAATCCATGCATGCAGTGACTTCTCTGGACCACCCAGCGCTTCGACACACATCTTCAGACAGGCCATGCCGCAGGCGCGTTCCACCCAGTGAGCATAGGTTTCGACATTTTGTGCACCAGTCTCGTGCCAACGGGGATCTAACAAAGGGTCAAGTTCACCTGCAAAAACCCTGACCGCCAGCTCCGGGCTGGCGATTTGTGCATAGTACGGCACAGGATAAGACACAGTCAATTCATCCATAAGATTAGCCACAAGCATACTATAAAATTTCCAAAAAAAAGTTATTGGATGTTTCACCAATAACTTTTTGATATCAGAGTTACTTAGTATTAGCTGGTTGAAGCTCTCGGGTCAAGCGCATCGCGCAGCCCATCACCAAATAGATTTGTGGCAAGAACCACGATGGTCAGGAGTACACCTGGAAATACTGCCAACCACCAGGCAGTACGCATGTAAGGTCTGCCATCTGAGAGCATGGCGCCCCATTCCGGCGTGGGCGGCTGTGCACCAAGACCCAGGAAGCTGAGTGTGGCGCCTGACAGAATAGCGCCAGAGATGCTGAGGCTGCTGATGATGATGATTGGCGCAATAACGTTGGGAAACATATGTCCGAAGATAATACGCCAGTAATTGGCTCCTAACGCTCTCGCTGCCTGGATATAATCCACTTCTTTAATCGCCATCACGCTGGCGCGAATCACACGGGAATACTCCGGCAGGTTCCAGAAGGCAATAGCCACAATTACCTGGTTAACCCCCGGACCCAGCATGGATACCAGCCAGATGGCAAAGATGATCCCCGGAAACGCCAAAATCAAGTCCATGATGCGCATGATGACTGTGTCAATAGCACCACCTGAATAACCTGAGATCAAACCCAGCGGGATTCCAAACAGCATGCTGAGGAACACAGAGGCCAGTCCAATCCACATGCTTACCCGCCCGCCGTACATGATGCGGGTATATACATCTCGGCCAAGGGCGTCTGTACCCAGCCAGTGCTCTGCAGATGGAAACTGCAGTCGGTTCTTCACATCACGCTTAATGGGGTCATAGGTTGTAATATATTGTGCAAATATGGCCGAAAGAACCAGAAGAATAACTACTACCAGCCCGGCGATAGCAATCTTATTATGGCTGAAACGCGCCATAGCCAGCTGCCAGGGCGTTTTTTCGGCAGGGATCCCGAGATCGGGCAGGGTATCATCAATCGTATCGGATTCTAGGGTCAACATAGGCATACATCACATCCACAAATAGATTTACGAAAAGGTAAGTAAAAGCGATAAACAAGACTGTTCCCTGAATGACGGGATAATCCCGGTTAAAGATTGAAGACAGGGTCAGGTTTCCCATCCCAGCCAGCCCGAAGATATTCTCGGTAACCACAGCGCCGCCCAAAAGGCCGCCAATCTGGAAGCCAGCAACGGTGATAATTGGGATCAGGGCATTACGCAGCGCATGCTTCAATACCACCCAAACCTCTATCAAGCCCTTTGCCCTGGCCGTACGCACATAGTCACTGTTGAGCACCTCAAGCATCGCCCCCCGCACCAGCCTGGCTAAAAAGGCAGCGGAGCCAGTGCCAAGGGTGATAACTGGCAGGACAATTCCCCTGGCCGTTTTTGTATCCCCCTGCACAGGCAGCACCCCCAGCCATACGGCAAACAACAGGATGAGCATCAAGCCAAACCAGAAAGTCGGCATGGATGCACCTGTTACTGTGATGATGCGCATCACGTTATCAAGCCAGGTATCATGCCAGTAGGCGGTAATCACACCCACAACCACGCCCAGCGTCATTGTATATATGAAGCACACAATGGTCAGCCGAATGGTTACTGGATAAGCCATCATTACACGGTCAACCACAGGCTGCCTTGTCATAATTGAGTTGCCCAGGTCGCCCTGCACCAAATTGCGCAAAAATATCCAAAATTGGACATAAAGCGGCTTATCAAGACCCAGATTGGACCTGATCTGTTCAATCATTTCAGGCGTGGCGCGTTCTCCAGCAAGCAGCAGCACCGGGTCCCCAGGGACAATTGTCCTGAGCATGAAAAAGATAATTGCTACCAATGCCAGTGCCAGAAAGACGGACATCACCAATCGTCTAATAATGTAATTGATCATTTGTGTTTTCCAACCTCTGGTACAAATTTGGGGTAAATGAGCCTCTGCAAGTAACCCAGAGCCTCATTTGGAAAATTTTACCATATTATAACAATTCATTTGATTTTTTCGATAACTCAAAAATCAGGACAATTATCATCATTTAAAAGGTACTGTTAATCGGCCGATTTTTGGTATGATAAGTTAATTGCAAAAATAATGCTCGTTGAAATTGTTATGGTCATATTCCATGGATATTATAATAAATAAGTACAATACATATAGTTGTACATTCACCGGAAACATGGTAAATTATATGATATATTCTCTGGATGTTCGTCAGGGGGATCTGAATTCAGAGGCATAGTGACAACATTGCAGAAATATTACCACTTTACTTGAAAGGGTAGTAGCAGCATGGAACTTGAAGCAAAAATTCGATCAATTATTGAAAAAACTGGGGCAAATTTTGGTATTGCCCTGCGTCACATTGAGAGCGGCGAGGAGATCTTAATCAACGCTGATCAATATTACCCGATGGCAAGTGTCTTCAAAATTCCTATCCTTGTGGAAGCCTGCTTCCGCCTGGCAGAAGGACAAATCAAACCATCTGACCGTTGGACACTGCTGAATGCAGACAAGAATTTTCCAAGTGGTGTGCTGGTTTTCTTTGAGGAAGGGCTCACACCCACTGTCAGAGATTTGATGATGCTAATGATCATCATTTCTGATAACACAGCCACCGATATTTTATTGAACCGGTTTGGCAAAGAAGCAGTGATCAAGCGCATGCGTTCACTTGGTTTGAATGATATCCATATCACCATGACGGTGCGCGAGTTGTTCGCCGAGATCATGCCGGACACCAACCCCAATAAATCGATTATTGAACTCCACCGTATGATGCGCGAGCAAGGCGAGGACTTTGAAAATCCCCGTGCCGGACGGATTGTTGCCTTAAGCCCTGAGAATAATGTCTCGACACCTTTTGATATGACCAACCTGCTCCAGCTTCTCTATGATGGAAAAGCACCCAACCGTGAGTGGAGTGATTTTGGGCTGGATATCCTGTTCCACCAGCAGTTGAATGACCGCATCCCCCGCTTCCTGCCCAATGGCACCCTGGTTGCCCATAAGACCGGCACGATAGGTTCAACCCGCAACGATGCTGGCATTATTTATATCAACGACCATTCACATGTTATCTTAAGTGAATTTGTCATATGGGATCCGCCAACCGAACCTGAACTGGCGCGCAAAGGCGTTTACGACGTTGAAAGTGCCATGGGAGAAATAGCACTGGCAGCCTATCAGGCTTATGCTAACTAACTACCCTGGAGCTGAAAACTAAAAAGGAGGTGGTTTCAAGAACAATCCTTATCGTCTAAAGTAAAGATTTACAATACCTTGATATTCATTTTAAGGAGAAAGAAAGATGAAAAAAAGTTTACATTTTTTGATTGGTGTTCTGGTCATCGCAACCATGTTGATTGCCGCCTGCACCCCCGCAGCACCCGAGGCACCCGCCGAGCCTGCTGCACCTGCCGCACCGGCAGCTACTGAAGCACCAGCTGCAGCACCTGCAGCCACCGAAGCACCGGCCGCCACTGAAGCACCAGCTGCAGAACCAACCGGGCCAAAACGCCTGGTCCTGGTGGAATCCGGTAACTACACCTCGCTTGATCCATTCAGCAATGCCTGGCATGCCAATCCCTCCTATGCTGTGTTCGCCACGCTGTGGGATTACTCATTGGATCTGAAAGACTTTGGCGGCATCCTGGCTGAGAGTTGGGAATTTGCTGAGGATAACCTGGGTGTAACTATCAAACTCAAACCTGGTTTGACCTTCACTGATGGTACACCGGTAAACGCCGAAGCCATTAAGTGGAACTTCGACAAGTACCTCGATCCCGAACTGGCCTCTCCAGGCGGCGGCACCATGCGCGATTTCATTCCGCAGGACGGGGTTGAAATCGTTGACGACCTGACATTAAAAGTCACTCTGATAACCCCGTGGGCGATGTTCATGGACGAGTTAGCCGGCAAAGAAATTGCCAGCCCGACGGCTTATGAATCATTGGGTGTTCAGGAGTATGCCAACGCTTTGACCTCAGCCGGCCCATGGAAAGTTGAGAAAATTGTCCCTGATGTCAACATCGTTTACGGCAAGAACGAAGCTTACACCTACGGCAACCCGTTTGCTGTCAACCAGGGTCCCGTTCAATTTGATGAACTCGAACTGAAATACATCAATGACGACGCAGTGATTTATGCAGCCCTGGAAACTGGTGAGATCCAGTGGGCATCACTACCAGCTCAGTACCTCGAGCAAGCCCGCAGCAACCCCGACCTGAAGATTGTTGAAGCTGAAGGCACTGACACCCAGTATCTTGGTATGAACAACCAGTACTATCCATTCAGTGTTGAGGGTGTTCGCCAGGCAATCGCCTACGCTGTCAACCGTGAAGAAATCAACCTGATCGCCAACGAAGGCGCCGGTATTCCGCTCTATCAACCACTCGGTAAAGGCAATATTGGCTGGAACCCTGAGATGGACGAATACGGCAAGCTGACCAGCGACGACCCCGAAAAAGCTATGGCAATGTTGGAAGAACTCGGTTTCGTTGATTCAAACGGCGACGGCATTCGCGAAGAGCCCGCTGATGGCCCCAACGGCAGCAAGATGATGAGATATGAGCTGATGACACCGGTTGACCCCACCAATCAGCGCGTGGCTGAGACCTTGAAATCACAGTTGGCAGCCATTGGTATCGATGCCCTCATCATGACCGTGGACTCCACCTTAATGCGCCAGAAGACAGCTGAAGGTTCACACCAGATTATCTACTGGGGTTATGCAATGACCACCCCTGACATCACCACCTATATTTTCCGCTCATCCCGCATTGGCGCCTCAAACCGCAACCATGTCAACGATCCCTATCTCGACAGCCTGCTCGACGCCCAGGATCAGCAGCTTGATCCAGTGCTGCGCCAGCAAGCAACTGATGAAATCAGCAAGTACCTGATCGACCATCGCTTCCATGTTCCGCTGTTCAGCCCGATGTACTACTATGCATATCGAGCCAACGAAGTAGAATGTTCCGCATGGACAATCCAGGGCGGCTGTAACTGGACTGACTGGAAACCTGTTCAGTAATTAATTTTCCAACCTGGTAGGGGTATAAACACCCCTACCAGGTTTTTCTGTAAGTAAAATTTTATTCATTGGCAAAAATTAAATGCTAAATTTCCTTATTCGGCGAATTTTTACAACACTTATTCTGGCTGTGGTCCTGGTTGGCGTGGTGTTCTTGATGCTTCGTACCATTGTTCCTGGCGACCCGGTTCAGACATTGGCAGGTGATTTTGCCTCACCGGAAACTGTCGAAGCGCTACGGCGCAACATGGGCCTGGATAAACCACTCTATGCGCAGTTTTTTATCTTCTTAAAAAACGCATTCAGGGGCGATTTGGGTAATTCCATTTTTACAGGCCTGCCTGTAACAGAGCGTGTGTTGGATGCTTACCCGGTCACGATCCGTCTAACTGCCTATTGTTTTGTTTTGTCCATGACAATGGGGGTCATTGTCGGGGTGATTACATCGTATTTCCACGATACCTGGATCGACAACCTCACGCGTGTGATCACTGTGACACTTGCTTCCCTGCCAACCTTTTGGTTAGGACTGATGCTAATCCTCTTGTTTGCGGTCTGGCTTGGCGTGTTACCTGTGCAGGGTGACATGAAGACAGGTAACGGCTGGATTTTGCCCACAATTACACTATCATTAGGTTCCGCCTCAACTTTAGCCAGGCTTGTTCGGTCTTCCATGCTGGAAGTATTAAACTCTGATTACATCAGGACCGCTCGCGCAAAAGGCCTGAAAGAGCCGGGTGTTGTGTTCAAACACGCTTTGCGCAACGCGCTGGTGCCTATCATCACCGTTGCTGGCTTCCAAATTGGCGGCTTGCTTGGTGGTGCAGTGGTGACGGAAAATATTTTCGGTCTCCCAGGTATGGGGACATTGATCATTAATGCAATCAATAACCGCGATTACCCGGTTATTCAAGGAACGATTTTGTTTACAGCTTTCACCTATCTGGGTGTAAATATTTTAGTGGATGTGATGTATGCCTATGTTGACCCTCGAATCCGAATCGGATGATGCCTTAGTAGATCCTGGCATTCCAAAAGAAAAGACGACGCTCCAGCTTCAAATGGCCCGATTTGGGCACAACCGCATTGCCATTGCTGCTTTAATTATGATGATCATCATCATACTGACAGCAATTTTTGCTGAGCAAATTACGACATTTGATCCCATAAAAATCAATGCCAAGGAGCGGCTCAAGCCGCCAAGCAGCCAGTACTGGTTTGGAACGGATGCCATGGGACGAGATGTCTTCACCAGGATTATGTATGGGGGCAGGGTGAGCCTATGGATCGGTCTGGCCGCGGTAATTTTAAGCCTCGTACTGGGCGTCCCCCTGGGGCTGCTTTCAGGTTACACCGGCGGCTTTGTTGACGGTCTGATCATGCGTTTCATGGATCTGATCCTGGCATTTCCAGGCATCATTTTTGCCATCTGGCTGGTATCCATGCTGGGTCCCGGTGTGAACCAGGTGATCTTTGCCATCGCATTCTGGGATCTGCCGAGTTTCTCACGTATTACGCGCGGCAGTGTGCTGTCTGTTAAAGAGATAGATTACATCCAGGCATCACGCGCCCTGGGCGGGAATCCAATTCGAATCATGTACACGCACATCCTGCCTAACGTTATTGCACCAATTATTGTCATGGCCAGTCTTGCCATCTCCGGGTCCATCTTGTCTGCCTCCACTCTGAGCTTCCTCGGTTTAGGCGCACAGCCACCAACATCTGAATGGGGTTTAATGCTTGCAGACGGCCGGCCATACCTGCGCCAGGCATGGTGGCTGATGGTTTTCCCGGGTGTGATGATTGCCCTGTTTGTGCTAGCATCCAACATCTTTGGTGATGGTTTACGTGATGCTCTTGATCCTCGTGCTGAGACGAAGTAAGTTGTGAAATATCTATAAATTAAAAATGTTCAGGTGGAGTCAAGTCAAATTACTCCACCTGTTTTTATACACGATGATTTATGATTTTCCCTATATTAAAAGCTGTCAGCAATTCTTGTAAAGTTAGTAATAGTCATGACATTTTTTAAGCTAAGGCAGATAGAAATACTAATCTCGTTTGTTCTAGTCAGGAGTATAATTCTGCTGGTTAACACCAAAATATCAACAATGCCTCATCTGTCAATGATGGCGCTGAACAAAAAGGAGAAAGCATGCAGCAAGTGAATTATCCAAACTGGATTGAGATCGATCTCTCAGCCATAGAACACAACACCCGGACCATCATCAAGTTGACAAACAAACCGCTGATGGCAGTTGTCAAAGCCAACGCATACGGTTTTGGCTCTGTAGAAGTCGGTAAAGCCGCCCTATCTGCCGGTGCTACCTACCTTGCAGTTGCCCGTTACTGCGAGGCAGAAGTACTGCGGGAAGCTGGCCTAACAGCTCCAATTCTGATCCTGGGCATGGTCTCCCCCGATGAAGTTGAGCAGGTCATCGCCCATAAATTGACCCTGACACTCTTCAGCCACGAGTACGCTGACATGCTGGCACAGAAAGCCTCTGAGGTTAATGGCAGAATAACCGTGCATCTGAAAGTTGACACCGGCATGAGCCGGTTGGGTGTATTCCCGCATGAGATTGTTTCTCTCGCAAAACATGTCCTCTCAAAGGGTAACCTCGACATTGAAGGCGTTTACAGCCACTTTGCCAATGCAACTACACCCGACCACCCGGGGACGATTACCCAAACAGACCATTTTACCTCAGCAGTCAAATCGCTAGAAGAAGCCAACCTGCTGCCCAAATATGTGCACCTGGCAAATTCAGCTGGGTCCTATTATGAGAAAGAGTCATGGTTCAACATGGTCCGTGCCGGTTCTGCTGTTACCGGTATTGGTTTTCGCGATGACGTACCCTTTCCGAATGACATCAAGCGTGTCATCACCTGGAAAGTTCGCCTGGCTGTCAGTAAGGTACTTCCAGCCGGCACCGGTATCAGCTATGGACATCATTATGTCACTTCTGGTGAAGAAATCATCGGTACCCTGCCGCTTGGCTACGGTGACGGCTTCAGGCGCCTGCCAGGCAACCATGTCTTGATTGATGGACAGCGGGTGCCGATTGTGGGTACACTCTGCATGGATCAGTGCATGATTCGTCTGCCAAAAATGTACCCTCTTGGAACAGAAGTGGTTGTCATTGGCACGCAGGGTAACGAAAGCATCACCCTTGAAGATCTTGCCAAACTTTACAACACGCCCGAGGTGGACATAGCCTCCAGCCTCAACCAGCGCATCCCCCGCATCTACACCCGTTCATAATTCCACCCGATTAAAAATAAACAGGCTGCTTTCTAAAAAGGCAGCCTGTTTTTTGTATTACAGCTTTTCTTCTATAGACCGGTGCGGCGTGGATCAAAGGCGTCACGAACGCCATCACCAAAGAAGTTAAAACCAAGCACCACAGTCAGCACTGCCAGGCCAGGGAAGGTGGTCAGCCACCAGTTATAGAATTTGTACCGTCCGGCAGAGATCATTGCACCCCACTCAGCCGTTGGCGGCACTGCGCCAAGGCCGATGAAACTCAGGGCAGCGATATTCAAGATGGCGCTGCCGGCATCGAGCGAGGCCTTCACCAGGATGGGTGCAAAGGTGTTTGGCAAAATGTGACTTAATAGGATGCGCTGTCTTTTTACACCCACGACCACTGCTGCGGTTACATATTCATTGTTCTTGACGCTCAATACCTGGCCGCGCATCAAACGTGAATACTCAGGCCACCACACCAGGATCATGGCTATCACAGCATTTCGGATACTGGGTCCCAGTACAGCGGCAATCGCCAGCGCCAGCACAATCGATGGAAATGCCAGGGTGATGTCTGCGAACCGCATCACGACCAGGTCAAAGATGCCGCCGACATAACCAGCCGTGGCACCCAGCAGAGACCCAACAGTCATCGCAAACACAATGACAATCAAGCCAATTGGCAGGGAAATCCGCGCACCATATACAACCCGGCTAAATACATCCCTTCCAAGCTCATCAGTGCCAAAGTAATGTTCGGCTGAGGGTGGTTGCAAACGATCGGCAACCGCTTGTTCATAAGGTGTATAAGGAGAAATAACTCCAGCAAAAATGGCAACAACTGCCCAAAAGACGATAATGCTGAGTCCTCCCATCGCCATTCCATTTTGAAGCAGGGAGCGCAGTCGCCTGGTCCATGGATCTTCAGATTTTAATTTTGTGTTAATAGAGGATGATTTTATCTCTTCTGACATATTTAAGTCTCTCGTATTCGAGGATCAATTACAGCGTACAGGATATCTACAAATAAATTTACGAACATGTACAGGATTGCAATGATCAATGTAGTACCCATCAAGGACGGGTAATCAAGATTAGATGACGATTGCACTGCATACCTGCCAATACCCGGCCAGGCAAAAATCGTTTCGGTCATAATAGCGCCGCTCATCAAACCGGCAAAAGCCAGGCCCAGGATAGTGACCAATGGGATGAGGGCATTGCGCAGGGCATGCCGGACAATAATAGTGTATTCTCTCAAACCTTTAGCCCGGGCAGTACGCACATAATCGGTTGAGAGCGTTTCAAGCAGAGACGAGCGTGTGATTCTCGCCATCAGCGCCAGGGTAAACCATCCCAAGATGATTGAAGGCAAAACCAGGTGGGACAGGGAACTCCAGAACGCTTCCAAATCACGGGCAATTAATGAATCAACCAGGAAGAAACCGGTGACAGTATCAGGGGCTGTCAGCCTGGCATCAATTCTACCAACGCCTGGAGCCCACTGCAACTTGTAATAAAAAACATACAACACCAAAAGGCCAGACCAGAAAGGCGGCATAGAAGCGCCAATCAGGGCAAACACCCTGGTGAAATGATCAATGAATGAGCCGGACTTGATGGCTGATATGATGCCCAATGGAAGCCCAAGCAGCATGGCAAAGATAAAAGAGCCGATGGCAAGTTCAATGGTTGCGGGAATATGTTGCCTCAAGTCATCGGTGACAGCGTTCTTTGTTTTAAAAGAAGTTCCAAGGTCGCCCTGTACCAGATTTTTGAGGTAAATAAAATATTGTTCAACAACAGGTTTATCAAGACCCCATCGTTCAGTGGCAGCAGCCACCGCCCTGGGATCATCCATTGTTTTTTCAGTGAGAATAACCGCTAATGGGTTGACCGGTACCAGCCTTGTGACAATAAACAGCAGCATGGTAATGCCGATAATCATTGGGACAATCAGTAACAACCGGCGTATCAGGTGAGAAAAAATACTCATGCAGAGCTCCTGACAGTGAATCTAAAGATATCAAAAATCAAGGGGACAGGCAAAAGCACCTGTCCCCTGTGGCACTAAATAGTCTACTCTTTATAGAGCTGTGAGAAATCCATAAACCATGTTGGGTGATAAGCATAACCCTTCAGGTAGGATTGGAAAGCAATAATGCGCTGCGTTTGATACAGCATTGTGTAAGGCATTTCCTCGATCAAGACATCCTGGAAATCGCTGATGGCCTGCTCGCGATCTGCGCCGTCAGGCAGCAGTTGAATCTGGGTCGCCAGTGCTGCAGCTTCTGGGCTGTTGAATTGCATACGGAAAGCAATGGAGCGATCCGGGAAACCGTAATAGTCAGTCCACATGGTTGGGTCGAGGTAGTCGGGTGTCCATCCGCCGAAAGCTGTAGGCAGTTTCTGTGCACGCATCTCGGTCAGGTAAACACTCTGTTCCATCGGGACGAGGGTTACATTGATGCCAGCTTCAGCAACGTCAGACTGGATCTTGGCAGCGATGATATCGCGGGTAGCGTTGGTGGCGTAGTAGAGTTCCATGTCAAAGCCATCGGGGTAACCAGCGGCAGCCAGGAATTCTTTGGATTTCTCCAGGTCACGTCCCCATACTTCGTTCTCATCCACACCCAGGATACCGAGCGGGACGATGCTGGGAGCGCGAACGCCGTAGCCATTTAATACAGACATAATCAAACCATCATAATCGATGGCGTGAACAATAGCCTTGCGGGCATTCTTGTCACAGACAATGGCTGCGGTGGCAGCGCCGGTTTCTGTTACACAGTTGCTGGTGAAGGCCAGGTAGTTGATGTCAAGCGTTTGTCCAATATCGACCACCAGGTCGGGGTTCATTTTTGCCATCTCGACCAGGTCATAATCAACGCTGTCAATGATATCGGCATCACCGCTCTCGAGCATTTGCAGCTTGGTTGAGGGGTCTTCGACATGCTTGAGAACCACTTTGCTGAAGAAAGGTGCACCATACAGATGATTGGGGTTGGCTTCGAGGACGATCTCTGACTTCGGTGCCCAGCTGGTCAAAATATATGGGCCGCTACCGGCAGAATTCTTGTCCAACCATTCTTTGGCAGTGTCAGTCACATCTGCATCTTCAGCATCGGTGCCGCCATGTTCCTTCACCAGGACACTGTCCTGGATACCAAGGCTGGCATTGGCAGCGCTGGCGAGGAAGTAGGTGTTGGCATCAGTCATGTTAACTTTGACGGTCAATTCATCCACAACTTCGATAGACTCGACCAAATCCAGGTTGAAGGACGGTGCGCCCTTGAGATTGATCAAGCGCATCCATGAGAATTTCACATCTTCAGCGGTGATCGGGTTGCCAGAGGCAAACTTCAAGTCTGGTTTTAGTTTAAATGTGTAGGTCTTGAAGTCTTCTGAAATTTCCCAGCTTTCGGCCAAGCGTGGCACCTTGGTGGTCAGGTCTTCAGGTCGAATGGATACCAGGGTGTCATAGGTGTTGATGTGAATCAACAGGTTGGTAGTTTCACCCGCCCAGCCTGGATCAAGCGTCATGACATCATCCAAGTTGGCAGCCATAACCAGCACCTGTTCTTCTGCTGGTGCTGCTGGGGCTTCTGTCGCCGCAGGCGCTTCGGTTGCCGCCGGGGCTTCAGTTGCTGCCGGCGCTTCAGTAGCGGCAGGCGCTGCTGGTGCTTCAGGTGCAGCAGGTGCTGCGGGCTGGCAGCCCATCAGGCTGGTAACCAGCATGGCACCTAACACTAACATTACAAAAAATCGGGCTTTTTTCATACTCTTCTCCTTACTAGGATTGAAAGGTTTTCAACTAACCGGCAAGTGCCGGCTAATCACAAAAAGAATAATGGGATGGAAATATCTGGGTTTATAACAGGTCATAATAGTTAATGTTGAAAGAAAATTTATTTCTTGTAATCTGGTAACCTGTAAACGTTAAGATAGTATATCATATTTTACAGCGATTTTATCCCATCCTTAGGTAAAAACATTATAACATTGACTTCTGTCAAGGGATAGCGTATAACTGAGTATAATAACGCACTGCGTTATGATACTGATTGTCAAATATTGGAGGAAGTGAAATGACAAAAGAAACTGTTAACGTAGATGTTGAGCACGAAGAACACCCGACACACCCGCCCTTCAGGCATGCCCGCAAACTGATGCTTGCAGCGATCGGCGCTGCCAGCCTGGCGCGTGATGCAATGGAGAAAAAGGTCGATCGTATGGCAGAGCGTGGTGAAGTTGTTGAAAAAGATGCCCGTCAATTAGTGCGCGAGATGGTGGATAAAAAAGAAAAACTGGCAGAAGAAAAATTTGCCAGTAAAACAAAACCAATGGAAACACAACTGGTTGAGATAACCCAGTTAAAAGAGCAAATTGAAGCACTAAAATCTGAAATTGAAGACTTGAAAAAACATGTAGAGTCTTAATCCATCGATACTGTCCATACAACCCACTCAAACCAGATGACAACCATTAAACGGTACTCCAACCGTAAGCTGTACAACACTGATACATGCCAGTATGTAACGTTGGAAGAGATTGCCGGCATCCTTAAAGCGGATGGAGATGTTCGGGTCATTGATCACCGCACTGGTGCAGACCTGACTACGCTCACACTGCTTCAGGTGGTATTGGAACAAGAGCGGCACATCGGTGGTCTTCTGCCGGCAGTGCTGTTGAAACGCATCATCCAAAGCGGTGACCAGAAAATCCAGATGTTTAAAGAGTCATTGCAATCTATCCGGGTAAGCCACAGGCAGGTTGATGATGAAATTGGCAAGCGACTACAAGCGCTGGTTTCAGGTGAAAAGATATCTAATGAAGAAGCCGATCGCATACGAGCGCTGTTGATAGAACAGATGCCATTCAACATCTCAGAAAGTGAACCATCGGCCGATTATGACTATCAGCTGGCAATTGAACAACTGCATCAAGAGTTAGATTCACTCAGGCAGGAACTGCAGGCGATAAAAATACGTACCACCGACTAAGCCTAACTCAGCCACATGCGTGGAACTTTTATCGTGACTGGGTGTTAATTAATACACCTGAATTCGGTATCTATTAGCACATACTGTGTTTAGTTATCTCTGATAATTCTACTTTTTGAAGTATACTCAAAGCCAACACAACTCTTGAGGTGAAATTTGAAAAGAGCCGTCAGCATCAGCATTGGATCAAAAAAGCGGGACAAGGTTGTTGAGGTAGAAATTCTTGGGCAGCATGTCGCCCTTGAGCGGATTGGTACAGACGGTGATATGGAGGCAGCAGCCCGCCTCTATAGCGAACTGGATGGCAAAGTTGACGCCTTCGGTGTGGGAGGAGCCCTGTTAGGCTTCATGATTGACACACAATGGTACTCGCTTCATTCCATAAAACCCCTTACCCGATTTGTAAAACACACACCCGTAGTCGACGGCACAGGTCTAAAAATGACACTGGAACGCAAAGCTGCCAGTGTGATTGCGGATTCCAGTATGATCAATCCCAAACCCAAGCGTGCCCTGTTGATCAGCGCTGTTGATCGCTACGGTCTGTCGCGGTCATTCATGGATGCCGGCTACGAGTACGTCATTGGCGATTTGATGTTCACACTTGGTATTAACATACCAATAAAATCAGATGCGGGACTGAAGAAAGTTGCGCGCACGCTCATTCCCGTTGCTGGTCGCCTGCCCTTCTCCTGGCTGTACCCAACCGGTGAGAGCCAGAATAAGCGCACACCCAAGTTCACGAAGTATTTTCACTGGGCAGATGTGATTGCTGGAGACTGCCATTTCATCACAAAGTACATGCCTGATGATATGGAAAACAAGATCATCGTCACCAACACAACCACCGAAGATGACCGGATCCTCTTCAAAAATGCAGGTATCAAATACCTGATCACCACAACTCCCATGTATGAAGGTCGTTCATTTGGCACCAATGTACTGGAGGCGGGCATTGTCTCCGCATTGGGTCTCAAGCAGCCCATTAATTACGCTGCACCCGGAGATTATTTTGAAAAAATGAATGCAGCCCTGGAGCAGTTGAATATCAAACCTAACCTGATGGAGCTGTAAGAGACTTTATGGATGCCATTGTCCTTGCAGGCGGTATTGCAACCGAAAAAGACCCCTTATACACCCTATCACCCGGTGGTTTGAAAGCACTCATACCACTCGCTGGCAAGCCCATGATTCAATGGGTGCTTGACGCACTCGATGTAACAGGAGCATTCGCCTCTATTAGTATTATTGGGCTGCCACCATCCAACGCCGTGATTTCAAAACCCCATTATCACTTTCTGGAAGACCATGGCGGTATCATCGAAAACATACAGGCAGGCTGTCAGTACCTGGTTGACACACTTCACCGCAACCCACAGCAGATGGTGGTGACAGCTTCAGCCGATATACCGGCAGTGCAACCGCAAATGGTCAATTGGCTGGTAGAGCAGACCAAAGGCTCAAATCATGACCTGTATTATTGTGTAGTGGAACAGCAGTCAATGGAGAAGCGTTATCCAGGTTCTCGAAGAACTTATGTGCCGTTGAAAGGAATGCGAGTCTGCGGCGGTGATCTAAATGCTTTGCGCTTGCACGCTGCTCTGCACACCTCACCTTTGACTAAAAAACTGGCTGCTGCCCGCAAGAACATTGTCAAACAGGCATCCCTGATCGGTATCAACACATTAGCGCTGCTCCTTCTCAGGCAGTTGGATCTGTACGAAGCGGAAAGCAAGATCTCACGACGTTTGGGAATTTCTGGAAAAGTGCTCTTATGCCCCTATCCCGAGATCGCCATGGATGTGGATAAACCATTTCAATACGAAATCATCATGAAGGATCTGATCACCACCAATGACATCAGGTTTTGAGCGCTTTCTGCAGTTGGATAAAAAGATTTCCAATTCACTGCGCCTGACGCCTGGCAGCGGTGCGGGTTGGAAAGCCGCTGTAATCTTTGCACATTCCGGCGATTCCTGGTTCTGGATGGCGGCTTTGGGAATCACCTGGCTAATTACCAAGGGTTTCTGGCACAACTGGTCAGCATTTGTGGCAGTCTGTATTGTTATCCAGGCGCTGTTGGTGTTTTCTATCAAGTTCGTCTTCAAACGCAGCCGACCACCAGGTGAATGGGGCGGTATTTACCGCAACACAGATCCGCACTCATTTCCATCAGGTCATGCTACCCGCGCAGTTTTACTGGTTACTCTGGCATGGCTGCTTGGTCCAACCTGGCTGGCTGTCATTCTGACCATTTGGGCGCCGCTTGTCTCCCTATCAAGGGTCATGACCGGTGTGCATTATTTATTCGACATCCTGGCCGGGATGATCTTGGGCTTTGTTACTGCCCTCATTCTCTTTCAATTAAAGCCGCTCATCATGCAGTTACTTCCCTTTATTTTTCAGGCATAACTCAGCTTCTTTAAAAATCAATAAAAATCTACGTGCGCAGCATCCTTGCAAAACACGCGTGCCTGAAGTATCCTTAACGACGGGAGTGGATAGGTCCCGGTGGGCTTCTCGGTCTTCAAAACCGGTGGCGGGTCGCGATGCGGGCCGCGGTGGGTTCGACCCCCACCCATTCCCGCCTCATTTACCTGTTTATATTTTGCCAACACCAGGTTATAGACGGTAAATTCGGGCAGGAGGTAAGTATTGACCAGTAATATGCCGCTTGATAACCCCGACTTCGATTTGATTAATCACATCATCTCAAGCGTGTTTCAAGTTGAAGATATTACGTACGGTTCAGCCAAGCAGAAGTTCCTGGTCAAGTATCACGGTCGGTTTTTCAACAACCACACTCAGTCAGCCTACGAAACACTGGATAAACAACTCAAGCCAATGGGGATCACGCCGCTCTTCCGCTGGGATGGGCTGCGTCAGGCAGTAGTTTTAATGCCAGGTGTGATCGCCCCGGCCAGGCACAGGCCGGTGATCAATCTCATTCTATTCATTCTGACACTAATCAGTGTGCTGGTGACTGGTGCCCTGTACGGGGTTGAAGAAGCGATGCCGGCGAACTTTCTGGGTTGGGTCAGCATGTTTCTGCAGCGCGGCTGGCCCTTTGCTCTCAGCTTAATTGCCATCCTGGCAGCCCATGAATTCGGTCATTATTTCGCCGGCAGGTATCACGGTTTGAACGTCAGCCTGCCGTACTTTATTCCTTTCCCTCTCAGCCCATTTGGTACCATGGGCGCTTTTATTAATATGAAGGACATCCCACGCAACCGAAAGGTGTTGCTGGATATTGGCATTGCCGGACCACTTTCCGGCCTGGTTGTGGCTGTACCGGTTCTCCTGTTGGGCTTGTCGCTCTCAACCATCAGCACTTTGCCAGAACAGGCAGGAGGCAGTCTATCACTGCAGTTAGAGGGCAATTCCCTGCTCTACTTACTCTCCAAGTTTGTGATCTTCGGGCAGCTGCTGCCGTCTCCGGTAAGCTATGAGGGACTCAATCCCTTGCTGTACTGGGTCAAATATTTTTTCAGCGGTCAACCTTTACCATTTGGCGGCGTAGATGTGATGCTGCACCCGGTTGCCTGGGCCGGTTGGGCAGGCCTGCTCGTTACAGGTCTCAACCTGATCCCTGCCGGCCAGCTTGACGGCGGTCATATTCTTTTTGTCCTGTTTGGCGAGAAACGTGCCCGCATACTGTTCCCGATCATCCTGATCAGCCTGGTTGCGCTGGGATTTTCCTGGAATGGTTGGTGGCTGTGGGCAGGGATTATTTTTCTTCTGGGCAGGTTTTACGCCGAACCATTGGATATGATCACCGAGCTTGACATGCGCCGAAAAATACTGGGTGGCCTTGCGCTGCTAGTGTTTATCCTCACTTTTATACCAGTACCTTTAATCTTCGTTTAGGGATCATGTGACAATTACTGTGTCTTCTCATATCACAGGAAAAATAGGCGACAAGTTATACAATTGTGAACAAAAACCCAATCATGCAACGAAAGGAAACAACAATGTTTGATGTATTGATCAAAAACGGTAACGTGATGGATGGCAGCGGCACAGCGGCCGTCAGGGCAGATGTTGGTATCAAGGGAAACAAGATTGAGACTGTTGGCGACCTCGCCGACGCGCAGGCCGGACAGGTCATTGATGCTGTCGGTATGGCTGTTGCGCCAGGTTTCATCGACATGCACTCTCATGGAGACGGCATGCTCCCCTTCCTGCCAACTGCTGACAGCAAGATTCATATGGGTGTTACAACCGAAGTTGTTGGCAACTGCGGTAGCAGCATGGCGCCCATGAACGAAACGATGCGCAAGGAACAAAACGAGTCCTACGCACAGGCCGGTCCCGCCAGAGAAGTAACCTGGTCAACTTTTGAAGAGTACCTGAATTTCATCAAAACCAACGGTGTCTCGGTAAACATGTATCCGTTGGTTGGGCACGGCGCTGTGCGCGAAACAGTGATGGGTATGAGTGACGCTGAGCCGACCCAGAAACAGCTTGACGAGATGAGAGATGAGGTCAGGAAAGCTATGCGCGCCGGTGCCCGCGGTTTATCAACCGGCTTGATTTACACCCCCAGTGTTTATGCAAAAACAGATGAATTGATAGCTTTAACACAGGTCGCTAAAGACGAAGGCGGCATCTATACAAGCCACATCCGTGGTGAAGCCAACACACTGCTGGAAGCGCTGGATGAAGCAATTGAAATTGGGAAACAAACAGGCATCTCAGTTGAGATCAGCCATTTCAAAGCCAGTGGTATCTATAACTGGTGGAAAATGGACAAGGCAATTGAAAAACTTGAGAAAGCCCGCGCAGAGGGTATGAACCTGCATGCTGACATGTACCCTTACCATGCTTCCAATACCGGTTTATCTTCCATCATTCCAACATGGGCGCATGTCGGCGGTCGAGATGCGATGATTGCAAGACTGAATAATCCTGCCGACCGCAAGCAAATCCACCTGGAATTGGCGGATAACCTCAACACAGTACATATCGGTTGGGACAAGATTATGGTCTCTTCTTGCCCAAAACTGCCTGAAGTTGAAGGAAAAACAATCCAGCAAATTGCGGATGAGCGTAATCTCCACCCACTGGATGCCGCAATGGACCTGCTGATCGAGACTGAGATTAACATCTCCATCATCATGTTCACTATCAATGAAGAAAATGTGGAAAAAGGCCTGGTTTTGCCGTATGTATCCATCGGTAGCGATGGTTCAGGCTACGCCTTTGAGGGGCCATACGCAATTGGTAAACCACATCCCCGCAACTTTGGCACATTTGCCCGCGTCCTTGGCTATTATTCACGCGAGAAGGAATTATTCTCGATGGAAGAAGCCGTCCGCAAGATGACCAGCCTGCCAGCCAGTAAACTTGGGGTGACAGATCGAGGATTTTTAAAGCCTGGTTACTATGCTGATATTGTCATTTTCGACCCGCTAACAGTGCGCGATAGCGCCACCTTCACTGATCCCAAACATCGTCCGGTTGGCATTCCATGGGTGCTGACCAATGGTAAAGTGGTCATTGAGAATGGTAAGCACAACGGCAGCCTGCCAGGAATGGTTTTATAACAAAACTGCTCCAACAACAATAAAAACAATTCATCTCCCAAAAGCAGGGAGATGAATTTTTTATCCGTGTTATTTAATGGCAATAGGTTAATAAAAATTACAGGTAATTTGGTCTTTATTTTGTTGACAACATACACATGACAGCGGTTACCAATCAGGATATAAAGTAAGGTTGTAAAGTCAAATTATCAAAGCCAATCAAGGAGTAAATATATGCTGATCATTCTGATTGTTGCGCTAACCCTGGTGTGTGCTATACAGGCGATTGTCGCATCACGTTTACTGCACTCAGCGCTCTGGCTGGCTGGAACCAGTGTTCTGACCGCATTAATCATGTACATGCTTGGAGCTCACGAGGTCGCTGCAGTTGAACTGTCTGTTGGAGCCGGCCTGGTGACCATTCTATTTGTTTTCGCCATCAATATCACTGGCGAAGAACCTCTGCAATTGAAATCACTTGTTCCAAAATATCTGGCTTTGATCTTGACTGCCATTGGCATGATGTCATTAATCTTCATGATCCTGCCTGCATTCAACATCCCCATCCCGGCTGAATTGAACGGCACCTTCAGGCAAACCATTTGGGTTGATCGAAGTATGGACCTGCTCCTGCAAATATTATTGATTTTTGCGGGAGTCCTTGGCATTATTGGTCTGCTGTCCGACGATGCACCATTCCTGCAAAAGGAGCAAGAGGAATGAATCTCTCTATCTATTACGTTGTTGCATTTGCAGTAATTGGCCTGATTGCTGTTGGTTTCTATGGCTTACTGGTCTTACGCAATCTGATCAAGGTCTTTGTTGCGCTCCAGATCATGGTCAAAGGCGCCATGCTTGCCTTGATCCTGGCTGGCGTTTACAACGGTGATGTCAATACAGGCGCAAGCATGGCTTTGACCGTAATTGTCGCTGATACCATCGTTGCAGTTGTTGGCCTTGCTCTGGCTACCCAGGTGCGCCGCTATTTCGGCACGTTGGACGTCAAGTCGCTCAGCACATTGCGGAGGTAATCATGGCATTATTCTTGATTTCACTCATCATTGGCATACCCTGGCTGGGCGCTTTCATCATCTGGCTAATTGGCGATAGAAATGAACGCCTGCAGCACGGCCTTGCCATCCTGTTTTCAGCGCTTGCTGGTATTGCATCTATCCTGCTGCTTTTCTCACCCTCCTCACAGCCGGTGATCTCACTGCCGATCGGTGGTGCATTTGGTGATTTCACCTTCAATGCCGATGGACTTGGTGTTTTTCTATCGGTTGTTGCTACTGTTATCGGCTGTCTGGCAGTGATTTTCTCGGCAGACTACATGAAAAATGAAGCGCAGCTGAGCCGATATTATGCTTTCATCCTTTTCTTTATTGGCTCAATGGCTGGTCTGGTACTGACGACAAATCTACTTTTAATCTTCGTGTTTTGGGAAATGACCGCCCTGTGCTCTTATGCATTGATTGCATTCCACAACGATGACCCCAAAGCAGTAGCCGGTGGTATCAAGGCGTTGATTATCACCCAGGTCGGTGGTATTGGTTTGATGGCTGGTGCGCTATTCATTTACGCTTCAACCGGCTCTTTTGATATCAACCAGTTCATCGCTGCAGCGCCATCCATCCCCAGCGGCGTGCTCTCAGTTGCTGCATTCGGATTTCTCATTGCAGCTGCTGCAAAATCCGCACAGTTCCCCTTCCAAACCTGGCTGCCTGACGCTATGGAAGCGCCTACACCCATCAGTGCCCTGATTCATGCAGCTACGATGGTCAATGCAGGCGTCTATCTGCTCATCCGCTTTTACCCGGCGTTCGAGGCTGTACCTGGTTGGAAAACAGCCGTGGTTGTTGTGGGATTGCTCAGCGCTTTATTGGCCGCTCTAATGGCAATCTTTGCTACAGACCTCAAACGGGTGCTGGCATATTCAACTGTCAGCCAGCTGGGCTACATGGTCTACGCCATCGGCGCAGGTGGGTTATTTGCCAGCAGCCTGCATTTGATGAGCCACTCAGTTTTCAAAGCGCTGTTGTTCCTGGCAGCCGGCGCGGTTATTCACGGCACCGGTACGCGTGATATGCGCAAGATGGGCAACCTATCCAAGCAAATACCAGTCATCAGGAATGTGTTTATCATTGGCGCCCTGTCATTGGCTGGTCTTCCAATCCTGAACGGTTTTTGGAGCAAGGAATTGATCCTGGAAGCCGGTTTAGTTCACGGGCCGCTTTGGGCGTACATCATCATGCTCATCGTTGCCGGTTTGACTGCCTTTTACACCTTCCGCTGTGTGTGGATGGTCTTCTTTGCCAATCCTTCCAGCGAGCTGCATGGTCATGAAGCCGGAAGCGCCATGAAGATAGCGCTCTACCTGCTGGCGTTTGGTACTTTGACCACCTGGCTGTTGGCAGGTCCATTCAGCCGCTTACTGGAATCAACTATGGCAGCTCATCACTTTCATGCCGGCACAACGATGGATTTTGTGATGGAAGTGCTGGCTGCTCCCGCTACCTACCTTGCCCTGGTTGTAGTCGGGCTTGGCTTGTTGGCCTGGTGGCTGCGCAGCAAGCTGAAAGGCGTACAAAATAGTTTCAAATGGCTTGGCTGGAGTGCTGAACACAGCTTTGGATTTGAAGCCATTAACCGCGGTATTGTCACCCTCACCAAAGACGCAGCAGAACTGCTGCGAAACACACAAACAGGCTACCTGCCCTGGAATATCTTTGGCATCATAGCCAGCCTGATCATCATCATCGGCATCGTAGCAATTGGAGCAGGTTAATATGAACAACACTAATTTTCTATTCTGGTTAATCCTGATTCCACTGATTGCGTCACCAATTGTATATATAGTGGGCAGACTGGAAACACGCAGTAATAAGCTGCCCAAGATAGCCCGTTGGCTGGCAATAATTGCCCTGGCAGCCGCCTATATCCCTCTATTTTTAGCAAGTAAATCAGTTTTAAGCGGCGAGGCGATTATATATCAAATGAACGCCATCAGCATGGAATTGGATGGTATCGCGCTGCTCTTCTCGGCCGTGGTCATCACCTTATGTTTGTTGGTTATTATCTTCTCAACAAGTTACATGTCTGGCGAAGATAACGAAGAAAAATTCTACGCCCTGCTACTGGCTATGAGCGGCGCCATGATCGGTCTTGTTTGTGCACAAGATCTGTTCAACTTATGGGTGTGGTTTGAAGCTATGGCTGTCACATCCTACATGCTTGTTTCCTTCTATCGCAAACAGCCTGCCGCTCTTGAAGCAGGCGTCAAGTACCTGGTGCAGAGCGCATCAGGTTCAGTTTTGGTAGTAATCGGCATCGCACTTGTGTTCATGACTGTTGGCACTTTAGATATGTCACAAATAGCAGGAAAAGGGTCTCCTGAAATGATGGCGCTTGCCGGTGCCTTTTTTATCGTTGGCTTCGGCGTCAAAAGCGCCCTGGTACCACTGCACACCTGGCTGCCCGATGCGCACTCTCAAGCTCCCAGCGGCATCAGCGCCATGCTCTCCGGCGTGGTAATTGAAGCAGGCCTTATTGCTCTGCTGAGATCCTTATCAATCACATGGCTGGCAAATATCCCATGGGGCGTCATCATCATGTGGTTCGCCGCCATCAACATGCTGGTCGGTAACCTGATGGCTTTACGGCAGAAGGAAGTGAAACGGATGCTGGCTTATTCCAGCGTCAGTCACATGGGCTACATTTTAATGGGCATTGGTTTTGCCCTGGCTTATCAACAGTTGAATGGCGCAGCCGGCAGCTTTTTTCACCTGATCACCCACGCGTTTGGTAAGGGTCTTGCCTTCCTCTCAGCCGGGACATTGCTTTACACCCTGCGGCTGTCAAAGCATGATCATTCACCATTATTGGTCACTGACCTCGACGGCGCCTCGCGACGCTACCCCATCACAGCACTCGCTTTCAGTATCGCCGTACTCAGCCTTGGCGGCCTTCCTCCACTGGGTGGATTTATGTCAAAATGGCAGATCTTTGTCGCCGGCTTTGAATCTCAGAATACACTGGCTATGGGAATGGTTGTCTTCACAGCACTGAATAGTGTACTGTCACTTGGCTACTACGCCCCAATGGTAAACCGTATGTATCGACATGAAATTGGCGATGCTGTAAAAGAAGGTGGTAAATCAAATGTCAGGCTGGTCCTCCCATTGGTTTTGCTTTCAATCGCCATCATCGTACTGGGCTTCTGGCCTTCACTTGTCAATTGGATTGTGTCGCCGGCAGCAGAAATTCTGATGCAATCCTTCGGCATTGGATAGGAGATAATGATTATGGAATTCATCCTGACACCACCAATCGCTTTCCTGATTTATATTCCACTTGTCATCCTGCTTCTTTTATTTGGTAAGAAGCTGGCTGGTCCTCCGACCCCCAATCCAATGAAGACCAGCACATATGGCAGTGGCGAAGAAGCGCCCACACACTATGCAGCACCAGGTTATCAACCGTTCTTTCTCATCGCTTTCTTTTTTGCCATTCTTCACCTTGGCACACTTGTGCTGGGCAGCGGTGGTTTTACATTAACCGCTGGGGCATACATGGTGGGATTAATTGTCGCTCTGATCGCACTTGTGCTGGGTTAATCAGGAAAAGAGAGGATACTAACCATGACGGAAACAAAATCAAATGTGATCTGGGAAAACCTCCTGGAAAGCATCAAATTGTGGGGCAGAACAAACTCCCCCTGGGCAATCCACTACAACAGCGGATCATGCAACGGTTGTGACATCGAGATCCTCGCAACGTTGACCCCGCGCTTTGACCTTGAACGCTTTGGCGTAAAACTGCAGGGCAGCCCAAGACATGCCGACATCCTGATATGTACAGGCCCAGTCACGCTGCAATCACGCGATCGATTGATCCGGACTTACGAACAAATGCCCAATCCCAAGTTTGTTGTGGCAGTTGGATCCTGCGGCTTAACTGGCGGTGTATTTCACGGCTCTTATAACATTGCCGGATCAATTGATGAAGTACTGCCGGTAGATGCATATATCCCCGGCTGCCCCCCAAGACCTGAAGCAATAACTTACGGTATTGTCGCATTATTAAAAACTTTGCGTGCCAGCGGAAAAGAAGCTGCCAAACAACGACTTCTCGCTTCTCGAAAGGAGGAATGAGACAATGGATATTAAAGCAACCCTCAGCAGCGCTGAATCAATTATCAAGCCTTACGTTTCAGGTATTACCTGGACAAACGATCAACAAATTGACGCCATCATGCCATTATCAAGAGTCAAAGAAACCGTTGGCGCCCTGGTCACAGCCCGTTGGGGATATCTCTCTGCCCTGACTGGCGTAGATCATCCGGGTGCTCCAGAGCCGCCTTCAGAGGAAAAGCAGTGGTCTCGCCTGAGCATGGATGTTGAACACGCCACGACGCGCCGAGAAGGCATTATCGAATTAATCTACACCTTTTGTAAAGGCGCTGCATTAACAAACCTGAGAGTCTTTGTTCCTTACTCCAAGCCTGAGGTAGACTCTGTCTGTGATATCATCCCATCGGCTACCCTGTTTGAGCGTGAGACAATAGAGATTTTTGGTGTCACTTTTCTCGATACGCCATCCACTGAGCATCTTCTACTGCCCGATTCATGGCCTGAGGGTGTCTATCCATTAAGAAAATCATTTACCGGCTTCAATCAAACCCCGGCACCTGACCTTTAGAAAGGACTGCTGCTATGTTCACACAAAAAAAGAAGGAAAAGTTTATCGTCCCCATTGGACCACAACATCCAGCGCTAAAAGAACCGGGACATTTCGAATTTGAAGTTGACGGTGAAATTGTTACCGGCGCCTCCCTCAGACTCGGGTTTGTCCATCGCGGTATAGAAAAATCAGCCGAGAGTCGTTCTTACATCCAGAATTTGTATCTTTTAGAACGCATCTGCGGTATTTGTTCACATGTGCACGGCACTATTTATTCCATGAGCATTGAAAAACTTGCTGGCGTTGAAGCACCCCCGCGGGCTCAGGTAATACGTACGATCATGATGGAATTAGAACGCATTCACAGTCACTTGCTTTGGCTTGGCGTGGCAGCACATGAAGCTGGCTTTGACACGCTCTTTATGTATTCCTGGCGAGACCGCGAAACCGTTATGGATTTACTTGAAAACTTGAGCGGTAACCGGGTCAACTATTCAGCCAACCTGCTTGGCGGTGTCAAGTTTGACATCACCAGTGAACAGGCAAAAAAGATCCATGAAGGCGTTGATTTCCTCGAAAAACGTTGTGACTACTACATGAAAGTTGTCACAACTGATTCGACATTCCTAGGTAGGACACGTAATGTTGGCATTATGACCAAAGAACAGGCTGAATTGCTCGGTGCTGTTGGTCCTACTGCACGGGCTTCTGGTGTTACCAATGACATTCGTATTGATTCACCACACTTGGGATATACCCAGTTTAAGGTTAATATCTCGCTGGATGATAGAGGCGACCTCGAAGCACGTTTTGTCGTGCGTATTAAAGAGTTGCTGGAGTCATTCCGATTGCTCCATGAGATGGTAGACAACATACCTGCAGGCGAATTAACAACCAGAGTCCCTCGCCGCATTCCTGAAGGTGAAGTCTTCAGCCGGGTTGAAGCACCTCGCGGTGAACTCTTTTATTACATTCGCAGCAACGGGTCAGATATGCCAGAAAGGATCAAAATTCGCACACCCTCTTTATTGAACTGGGGAACAATTACCTCGGTTGCAATTGGTCACAAATTGGCAGACATGCCCATGCTTTTATCAGGTATCGATCCTTGCTTCTCCTGCAATGACCGTACCGTCTCAGTAAAACGTTCAGATAGCACCCAGCACATGACCTGGGATGATCTCAGAAAATATGGAATAGAGTACTACCGATGAAAATACCAGCCCTCATTTCCCTGTTAGTATTCCCCGGCGGTTTGTTTCTAATATTTGGCGGCATGATATACGAGTGGGTCGATCGAAAATTAGTAGCCCGCTATCAAAACCGCATTGGACCACGGTGGTTCCAACCACTGGCTGATGTCGTCAAACTCCTGTCAAAAGAAGAGGTGATTCCCCATGGGGTCGATCCTAACCTGTTCATTATCCTGCCGGTGATTGGATTAGCTGGCGCATTGACATCAGCATTGTACGTCCCACTGTTCGGATTTCAACCTGCTTTCAGTTTTTCTGGTGATCTGATCGTGGTTATTTACTTGCTTAGCATGATGACACTTTCACTGGGGCTGGCTGGCGCAAATACCCTAAGCCGTTTTGCACTGATTGGAGCCACCCGCACACTAACACAGCTGTTTTCTTACGAAGCACCCTTCATGCTCGCGCTGCTTGGGCCGGCCATCGCGGCTGGTACCTGGCAAATCAGTGACATTAACCTGTTTACTGGCAGTAACCTGTGGATGATCCTGACACAGCCGGTCGGCTTTTTGGTTGCGCTGATTGGTTTAATGGGAAAATTGGAATTCCCGCCCTTTGATGCACCTGAAGCTGAGACTGAAATTGTCTCCGGCGCATTGACTGAATACTCTGGACGCGGCTTAGCACTCTTCCGCATCGGAAAAAATGTCGAACTGATCATTGGTGTTACACTTGTGGCTGCATTTTATCTCGGGGGTCTGGCAAACCCGTTGGAGTTCGTGCTTAAAACGCTGGCTCTTATATTGGTCATGGCCGGTTTGCAATCTGCATTTGCCCGTCTGCGCATTGATCAGACTGTTGGTCTATGGTGGCGCATCGGCGCAGTGTTAGCGATCTTACAGCTGCTGGTCATCGTATTGGTGAGGGTTTTATTATGACAATTGGATCTTTATTCGGTGAACTCATTAAGTCTCTCTTCACAAAGCCTGTGACGATTAAGTACCCTGTCGTTCGCAGCCCTGAGCCTGAACGGATGAGAGGAAAATTGATTTGGGACCCTGACAAATGCTCAGGCTGCCAGTTGTGCGTCAAAGACTGCCCTGCCAATGCACTGGAATTGATTGTTATAGACAAAACCAATAAACAATTTGTGATGCGTTACAACGCTGACCGCTGCACATTCTGTGATCAGTGCGTGATCTCATGTCGACTTAACGCCTTGCAGTTATCTAAGGCAGATTGGGAATTAGCTTCAATTTCACGAGATCCACTAACAATCGTATATGGTAAGGATGAAGATGTCAAAACCTTCCTGGACAGAGCAGCTCGACCTGATTCTGACATCCCGCACAACCGGGCTTAATGATTACCGGTTGGCAATTGTTGGTATTGGCAATGAACTCTCAGGTGATGATGCGGCTGGCGTTGTCCTCGTACAACGCCTGAAAGAGGCGCTCTCACACAGGAGTGACCTATTGTTTATTGATGGCGGTCTCGCACCAGAAAATTTCAGCGGCTTAATTCGAAAGTTTTCACCGCATCAGTTGCTTTTCATTGATGCTGCCAACCTGGATGGTCAACCTGGTGAAATTGATGTGTTCGAAATGGAAGAGTTGGATGGATTATCATTCTCAACCCACACGCTGCCGCCTGCAATCCTTGCTGAATACCTGGCAGCAGAATGTTCCTGTACAGTCAAACTATTGGGCATCCAACCAGTTACCTTCGGGATGGAAGAACCCATGTCAGAAGCGGTAATAAAGTCTATTAACACGGTTGTTGACTACATCTGTAAAAGTCTAAAATAATGCAGTGACATGACAGAAAAAGTCCTGGCAAAACTCGCCAGGACTTTTTTATTCCCACACACTACCTGTGGTCAAACAGCAATCAGTCTAATCCTGCACTAACGCTACACCGGCAAGTTTTTCTATAATGGCTACTACGGCAGAGTTGTCAGCATCCTGCAGACCCAATTGCAGCATGGCGGTGTAAAGTTGAGCATCAACTGCTGCAGATGGCAGGGGAATGCCGTATTCCCTTGCTGTCTCAAGCACAATTTGAATATCTTTCGCCTGCATACGCGCCTTGAAGCCTGGATTGCGGTTGCCGGCAAAAAGTCGGGGCGGCTTAACATCCAAAGTCCAGCACTGTGCTGCACCGCCGCGAATAGCCTGCACAACCTTCTTTGGATCGGCTCCTGCTTTTTGGGCAAAGATCAACAGCTCAGCCATGGCAACCATCTGAGCGGCCACCATAATTTGGTTGGCGCCTTTGGCAATCTGGCCAGCGCCGGCTTCTCCCACATGGGTGATACTCTTTCCCATGGCTTCGAACACAGGCCGCACTTCTTCCAGGGCATCTTCTGGACCGCCAACCATGATGGTTAATGTGCCGTCGCGAGCGCCAATATCGCCACCGCTGACCGGCGCATCCAGTGACCGGACGCCTTTTTTGGCCAGTTCCACAGCGATATAACGCGCTGATGCCGGCTTGATTGTTGAGTTATCTACAAAAATCAAACCCGGGTGTGCCCCAGTAATGACACCGTCTTCACCGAGAGCAACAAACTCAACATCCGGTGAATCCGGCAGGTTGGTAAAGACAATGTCAACCTGTTCAGCAACTTCTTTCGGTGAGTGAGCTTCTATTGCTCCTTCCGCCACCAGTTCTGCCACTGCACTCCTGCTGCGGTTGTGAACCACAACTGTAAAACCAGCCTTCATAATATTCCTGGCAATAGACTTTCCCATCAAACCCAAGCCAATATAGCCAACCTTTTTGTTCATAACGTTCCTTTCTTATGCAGAAATTTAATTATTGAAATGAGCAAATTACCACACTTTATTGTACCTATTATACTGTCATGATCTCTGCACGCCACAAAAAAGGTTCTGTACCAAACAATTAATATGACGGTGTGTATTTCTCTAAAACACTATGCCATCTGGCCGTTTGATCCACCTGTACTTACCTGTGGAGAACTGGTTGGCTAATTCGACCGTTCGAATCCACTCATAATACAGCGATTTGACAGTCGTAAGCAGCCCGCCGGCAGCTTCAATGCGTTTCAATCCAGCCTGGTGCGCATCACCCGGTGAAGCACAGGCATCAGCCACTGCCGCCACGGAATAACCGGCTTTCATCAACCCCAGGGCAGACTGCGCCACACATACGTCTGTCTCCAGGCCGGTCAAAATTGCTGTTTTGCGTCCAGTAGCATACACCGCCGCCATGATGTCCGTCTGATCCGCCAGGTTGAAAATCATCTTGTCAAACACGACACTTTCAGAAGGAATACTATCTAATAATTTCGGAGTCAACCCACCCATGGCTGGAATCTCTTCTGCTGTGCAGATGACAGGGATATCCAAAACACCAGCGACATCCATTAAAAAGCCAATACGCTCCACCACTGAAACACCAATTGCATGAGGCAGCTTGGTTAAAAATGAATCCTGGACATCTATGACGACAAGGATTGAATTAGATCGATCAATCAATTGCTGTGTGAGTGATGAATGTGGCATGTGATCTATCCTCCAAAATTAATCAGTATTAACAGATGCTAAATGATCAGATACGCAACTAACACTGCCATTATATACGCGAATGAATAGTCAGATTATAGAAACACCGCAGACAAAGAATGCCTGCGGTGCAATACTATAGATGTGTTGCAGAAAAATCACTCGGCTTAATTACGACTGGCCGCGGCGCCCTCTTCCACCTGCCTCTTGCTCTCTGCCGCCGCTATCACCTTGCCGCCCTATTGATTGACCGCGTGCACTGCCAGTGTTAATAATGCCCTGGTAAGTCTCAAGATCAAGATAGACCGGTTGGTACAACTCACCTGTTTGTGTTTGCAAGGTGCTGACAAATGAATTCAAATGGTTATAAGATCCGTTCAGTAAATTGGTAAAGGTATGCTGCAACTCAATGTTCTGGGTTTGTGCCAGACGCTTCTGCAAATCGAGAATATCAATTTCCTCAATAGCAGCACCAACCTTCAACGCCTCACTCACAGACTGGCTGCCCCGGGTGATAAGTTCATTGTAGAGTGCTTGCAGTTCCGGGTTGTTGAAAACCCCGGCAGTGGTTGCTGTGGTGTCTGTTAAGCCTGCGCGGTCCATCAACGACCTGACCGCATCAGCGTGTGTCTGTTCACTGCGGCTGATATTGGTGAATATCGGCAAACCCCATTTTTCATACAGAATAGTGTAAACATCATGCGCCAGTTTTTCTTCTTCACGCATGAACATCAATGCATAGATATCTTGAGCACTCAAACTCTCAAGAGGTATGGGTGTCAAATCATCATGCGTGTGGCTGTCAGTATCACCAGAACCATGCCCATGCCCATTACTAATGGTTTCTCTGGCAATTGGCTGCGCGCTTAGCTCAGAAGAGCGGCTGTTACGGCCATAACCAGTCACTGCAGCAGCATTTCTGCCAAGATATTCACCTTCCGGTCTGTCAACTTCGACATTGTTTTGACTATTGCGCCCATAACCACCCTGGCTCTCCAGGCTTTTTTCCATCATCAATTCATCTGAATGACCTGTGGCTTCAGTCTCATGGCTGTTGCGCCCATATCCACCTGTTGTCTCTACCCTTGCATCATCACCAGTTTTTGCCTGTGTGCGATTGATGGCGCCAAATATGAGCAATCCAGTTACAGCAATTAGTGCTGTGGTAATTAAGATTTTTTTGAACATTTTTTCCTTTCTTTCTACGATATTCGTATATGCTAAATTTTGAATTAAGAATTTGCTGCTACCTGTTGTGATTGGCGCAGCACATTGTTACGGCCAAACATTTTATTGGTCACCTTCACAACCCATTTCCAGTGGATTACAAAATGAACAAGCACAGCTGCTGTCATGGTGACACCTGCCCAGGTGTGGATCAAATCCCATACGGTGCGGGAAAAGATTATCATTGGGTCAGGGATCCACTGGTTACCGGGAAAATACAAAAAATAAACACTGCTCAGCGCTGTGATGATAAAACTGACAATGACAACTACATTGACGATCAGGTTGAGATGACCGCGCAAGTTCATTGGACCATACACGCCGGTAATTTCTTTCCAGGTGCGCCTGGCCATATTGACAACCCACTGCCAGTGTATGGCAAAATGAATCACTGCGGCTAAAATCATTGCCGCACCAACCCAGGTATGTATCATGTCCCAGTTATGGCGGTCAAAGATTATTCTAATGTTGTACAGAGGGTTATGACCGCCCTGATACCCTCCTGAGGGCAGGAGCAGGAAATAGATTCCTGATAATATGGTGATCACACCGCTTAAAAACAATGCCGCATTAATCCACCAGTTGTTTCTTGTTTTATTGGAAACGTTGCTTTTTGACATAATTATTATCTTTCTTTTCAATGATTTATCTTCTCGGTAATATACTGCTTTTCATACCTTAGTATTGATCATAAACCTGGCCTTTAAAGAGAAGATAAAGCCGGTGTAAAGAATTCGTAAATCTTACTGATTAAATTAGGGATTCCTAAGGTGAAGACGGGTAAATTACTTGTGTTTAATTCCGATTTATCAAGCAAAAATAATCGCCTGTTTCATCGTGGTTACAAATGCGGAACAGTCTCAATGATGACAGGCAAGTTTGTTTTGTCGACTTTTTAGGAAGCCGAATTAGTTCTTATCTGTATTTGAGTAAATAAAAAATCGGATGAAAGTTCAAGAAAGAAAAACTGAGACAATTATGGATTAACTTATCCCAACTTAATACTAATTGCCAAAAGTATGCTTGAAAATTTCGTTAATTAAGATCTTTTTTATTCCGAGCCTACTCCACATCTTCAAGTAGTGACTCATACAACCAGTTCACAAATGGCTGCCCCCACTGGTACACATTCATCTCGGCAGACATATTAGGAATAAAGAAATTGCTGTTTGTCATCAGGTCTTCAGGCGTGCCGTAGAAGACCACATCTTCTGAATCAATCTTGCGCAGAAGGCACAGCATTGTATTGACCTGTTCTGGTGTAACATCTGTCAGCACAGAACTGATCATCGTATCATACAGCCCCGGCAGTTTGATAAGCACGCCAGGTTCTTTTACCCGGTTTAAAACAGCTTTCAATACTGTGGTTTGATTACTGATTCTCACCAGGTCAGAATACTTGGTGCGTATCCTCGCCAGGTATAAAGCCTCATCACCAGAGAGTGTCTGCTTGCCTTGTGGAAAATAACCATAGGGGCGATCATCTACATAGGTAGGCAGGTCAACTTCAATACCCCCAATGGCGTCCACAAATTTCACAAAAGCATGAAAATCAACCACCACGTATTGGTCTGCCTTAAGGCCAAAACTGTTATAAACCGTCTCAGCAAGCGAGCCGGCACCATAACCACTGCCTTCATAATGCCCCATGCCTTTGGTGCCGAACAGGTAAGCCTGGTTTAGCAGTATTGGACCCTGAATATCGAGAGTTTCTGGTGGATTGACCAGTAAATTCCTGGGTAAAGCAATTACTTTGACCTGCGGCTCTGTGAAATCGATTTTAACCAGCCTGACAATATCTGAAAGACCATACAGGTAATCCCGCCCGCGGTAGTCAATGCCGGCAGCCAGTATCAGCCATTCATTATCTTCACCGCAAACCGGGCTCTTTGCACCTTCTGCTGGCTGATTACCTTCGCTGGATTGTAAGATGTTGTACTGCTGCGGTACCACCAGGGTCTCACTTGAGAGCGGCGCACTGATCTCTGGAACAACCACTGTTTGTTCAACGGTTGGAAGGACCATTGTAGCGCCCAGTGGAACATCCTTGTTTATTTGATACCACGTGAAAAAACCAATCAAGCCTGCTGCTAACAATCCAAGGATTGTCAGACCAACGATTTTTAATACAGGGCCCTTTTTACGCTTTTCTTCCATCGCTTTCACCCAAATTTACTTTCAATATCCAGAAGAGTGCCTACGGTCTACAGCCTGCTGGTTTTACTGCCTTTTGTGGTACTGGGCATCAATCCAATCCTGAAAAGCCTGGTTTTGATTGATTTTTGAAATCCACTCGAAATTGGACAGGTACCAGTCAATGGTTTTGTCAAGGCCTTCATAAAGCGAATACCTGGGTTCCCAGCCAAGCTCAAGACCTATTTTGTTGATGTTCATGGCATAGCGCCGGTCATGGCCGGGCCGGTCAACCACATACTTGATAAGGGTTTCATACAGTTGACCATTTTCTGCTGGCTGTCTCTGATCAAGACTGCTGCAAATATGCCGCACAACTTCGAGGTTGGTGGGTTGGTTATCGCCGCCGATGTTGTAACTCTCACCAATTTTGCCGTTGTTGATAATCAACCATATCGCCTCGCAGTGGTCCTCAACATACAGCCAGTCCCTGATCTGCCTGCCGTCACCGTAGATTGGCAGCGGCTCACCTTTAAGAGCATTCATGATCATCAGGGGTATGAGCTTTTCTGGAAACTGGTAAGGTCCATAGTTATTTGAACAGTTTGAGATCGTCACAGGCAGCCCGTAGGTCTCATGGTAAGAACGCACAAGGTGGTCGCTGCTGGCTTTCGAGGCTGCATAGGGTGAATTGGGCGCGTAGGGTGTGGTTTCTTCAAATGCCGGTTCGCCGGGTGCCAGTGTTCCATACACTTCATCAGTGCTAATGTGGTGGAAGCGATAATTTTCTGGGAGGTAACCGGGTTTTGACAACCACGCCCGCCTGGCTGATTCCAACATGTTAAACGTACCATTGATGTTGGTTGTGATAAAATCTGCCGGCGCAGTTATCGAGCGGTCAACATGAGTCTCAGCTGCAAAATGGACAATCGTATCGATTTCGTATTCGAGCAGAATAGTCTTTACCAGCGTTTCATCCCTGACATCGCCTTTGATGAAGGTATAGTTCTCTTCACGCGGGAGATTGCGCAGGTTTTCAAGGCTGCCGGCATAGGTTAGCAGATCCAGATTCACCAGTTTGATGTCTTTTTCATGAGCCAGTACATATCTAACAAAGTTGGAACCGATAAAACCCGCACCACCGGTCACAAGCATATTTTTTACAGCCATGTCTCAAACACCTCCGCCTCGTGGAGCAGGCAGCCTTCCTTATCTTTCGCTGACAATACGGGCAGCATGCCTTCATCAAGCGGCCATTCTATACCTATGGTTGGGTCGTTCCAGATGATGCAGCGCTCTGACGGCGGGTCGTAGTAATCGGTTGCCTTGTATAGCACATCGGCATCTTCACTTAAAGTCAGGTAACCATGTGCAAACCCCGGCGGCACCCAGAGCATCCGTTTATTCTCAGCCGTCAGTGTTACACCGACCCACCTGCCGTAAGATTCAAATGATTTTCTGATATCCACTGCGACATCAAAGACACCGCCGTTCACCACCCTGAGTAGCTTGCCCTGAGTGTGCTGAATCTGGTAATGCAAGCCGCGCAACACACCAATAGTAGAGTGTGAATGGTTATCCTGTACAAATTGATAATCAATACCGCCAGCCTGGAATTTTAGCTGTTGGTATGTTTCCATGAAAAAACCGCGCCTGTCGCCAAATACATCTGGCTCAACAATCAGCGGACCTGGAATGGCTGTTTGGATAAAATTCATACGTCGGTAACCTTAATATTGTTTTCTCAAATGACCAATCATATATTCTGCTTAGACAATTGATGAAACAGTTTTTGGTAAATGTACGAACAAAAATTACAGTATCACTATGTTAATTTTAGTTGATTATTCAATCGACCACAGCCGGTCTTACAGCAGCTTGCCGGCAATGTTATCCATCAGCTCACCGACATTGTTGAAGCTCTGAACCTCATGCGCTTTAAATTCAATGTCGAATTCAAGCTCAATAGCAAGCAGTAAGTTGACATGAGATAAAGAATCCCAGCCGTCCACATCATCCGCTGTCAGGCTGCGGGATAGCACAATGCTGTCGTCATCAAACACCGTGTGAAATACATTGGTTAATCGAGATTCGAGATCCATTTTTACTCCATGGTTGACAGGTCGCCGGGTTCCTTGCCCTCATAGACTGCTTTCAGAACCCTGCGTAAGATTTTGCCGCTTTGATTTTTCGGAATACGGTCGATTACATAAAACTCTGCTGGAATGGCAGTCGTAGATACCTTATTGGACACATAGATGCGGCATTTGAGTTCAAGTTCTTTTGACCACTGCAGGTCACCGCGCAGCTTGACATAGGCAATAATACGCTTGTGCAGAAGTGGGTCATCCGCACCAATGACGGCTACATCCACAATTTCATCCAGTTCCAGCAGGGCGCTTTCCACTTCAAAAGGACCAACCAGGTGACCGGCAGTATTGATGACATCATCCGCCCTGCTCACATACCAAAAATATCCGTCCGCATCCTGCCAGGCAAGGTCGCCGGTTCTATATAACCCATCACTGAACTTCTCAGCGTAGGCCGCATCATTGCGGTAATACGTGCGGAACATTGAACCCCAGCCCTGTCGCAGGCACAGCAGCCCTTGCTGCCCAACCGGCAGCTGCTGCATGTCTTCATTACAAATCGCAGCTGAAACACCCTGCCTTGGTTGACCCATAGAACCGGGTTTGACGGGTAAAGGCGGCTTGTTGATGATCATCATTGAGCCTGTTTCTGACTGCCACCAGGTGTCGTAAACCTCACGATCAAAAATTCGTCTTGCCCAGTGATAGATCTCAGGGTTCAACGGCTCACCAACGCTATATATCCGCTTCAGGGATGAGAAATCGTGAAAAGCAAATTTTTCTATATCCTCCTGCATCAACATGCGCAGGGCAGTTGGTGCGGTGTACCAGATTGTGACTTTCAATCTGTCCAGTATCTCCAGCCAGTTGCTGGCATGGTAGGTTCCGCTGAACTGCACCTGGCAAATACCTGCAGCAAACGGTGCAATGATGCCATAAACCAGCCCGGTGATCCAGGCCGGGTCTGCCGTACACCAATATACGTCTTCCGGTTCCAGTTGAAATATTTCATGCCATGACTGCTTCATATCCCCCAGGGCACCGTGCACATGCAGTGCACCTTTTGGTTTACCGGTTGAGCCTGACGTATACTGCAGGAACGCGGGTGTCTCGGGATCCACAAAGTGTTCATACTCAAAGGACGTACTTGCGCTTTTCAAAAGTGCTTTCAAGCTCAAAATTTCCTGGCTTTGATGGTCATCGATATCAGTTACAAGGATGTTTTTAAGTGCTGGCAGACTCCCTTGAATGCTAACAATCTTTCTAAGAAGGCTTTTCTTGGTGATGACAACCTTTGCCTGGCTGTTGGAAAGACGATCAAAAAGTCCTTCCTCACCTAATGTGCCAAACAGGATACAGGAAATCGCTTGTAGTTTCTGGACACCAAAGAAAGCGTTGATCAGGTCAATGCTGCGTGGCAGAAAGATACTGACTGTATCGCCAGCATTTACGCCTAAATCTTTCAGAATTGTCGCCAGCTGATTTGAGACCGTATCAAAGTAGCTGTAAGTAAAATAAGACTCTGAAAGGTCATTATCAACCCAATGCAGAGCGTTGTGGTTTCCCTTTCCCTCTAGCACATGCTTTGTCAGGCATCCATAGGCAATATTCTCAGCGTTCACAAACCCTCCTTGATTAAGGTTTGACCGTCAGTCCTGCCCGGTAAACAGTGATACCTGGACCGCCAACAATGATCACATCATCCACCTGGTGGTCTTTGCGAAATTCTGACAGCGACAGATCAATGCCTCTCCACCGCCGGGGATCTAAGCTGTAGGTATGATGATAATGTGATGCCATAATTGGTTCAAATGGATTGATATAAGAATCGCCAACCAATAAGAGATTTTTGCTGGCACCATTCTCAAAAACGTACTCAATCAAGTCAACGTGGTCTGAGCCATGATATTCAATATAATGGTCGGTGAATGGCACAGTCAAATAATCACCCGCAAAGTATTCATCATGTTTATTGTAATCAATTTCATTGCCTTCTTTATCAAAAACCCTGTACGGTGGAAAATTCAATAGAGCAACCTCGAACTTATCAGCTGGTTGTATAGGATAGTAGGCTGTCCTTGCCCACGACCCCAAGAATTTGATATCTGGGAAGGTATACACACTTTCAATTGGATGCATGGGGGAAATATCCGGGTAGTTTTGAACAACCATATTGTAAACAATTTCATAGCCCTTCAATGTGCCGTGGATATTCCAGTGATGGTCGCTGCGGAAAAAATATTTTTTATAATCCTCATAGCTTGAGAAAGCCAGCCTCCCCACATTGAGCCCTTCCGGTTTGTTAGCATCAAAATAGGCAAAAGACCTGCCACCATCAGCATCGGGATAATCGGCATTCAAAGGGTTAAACTCAGACGATTCAATCACATCAATATAGAGCAGGTAAAAATTCACACCCGGGTTCGCTGCAATCAGATCTTTGTAGCTGGTTATCTTTAAGTCAATTTCGGCCATCTCGGCAGGTCCAAAATTAACAGGGGGGATGATCAATCGCCCATCATCCTGCATTTGATAAATGCCTGCTCGCACACCTGCTGGGATTGCAGGATCATTAAAAAATGGGTAAGCAAGCCTGATAACCTGACGATCAAAGGTATTTGAAATCAGAATTGCTTCTGAACGATACGGAATCTGGTCTGGGGTGGCGGTCTCAAAGTCATTTTGATAAGCACGCTCAACAAAAAGTCCATTTAAGATTTCAAAAGCTTCATGCTTATTTCCTTGCAGCAGATGTTTTACACTCGTCTTAATCTCGTCTACAGGAAATCTTGGAAAGCTGGCCAGAGTTCTGTACTCAATCAGAGAATCCACCTGATCAACTTTTCCCCTTACCACCCAAAAGATAGGTACAGCAAAGACAAATAAGAAGAACAGCAGTATAACCGGTGAAAACTTTCCTTTTTGCTTCATCTTCGAACCTTTAGAATTGGGCATATAAAAACACCGTGAAACCTTTAGCCAGGATAGCTGAGATGGAGAGAATAAACAACAACAAATAAATTATGTCAACACCTATCATACCCCACTTTAATTTTGACTGAACAAGGTTTGCAACATAACTAAACAGCCGGGTGCTGAACAAAGCTGCAAGGACAAGTATTGGAACATAGAAGATAATATTCAAACTACGCAGCGTCACTTCAGCCTGTCCGCCATTTGAACCGAATAAGGCACTTATAAATGGCGCCCAATCAGCAGTATTTTCAATTCTGAAGAAAACCCAGCCGAGCATGATCAATGCCAGGGCATATATATGTTGAAGGAATACTGGAAGCTTCTTCAGCAGTATTCCAAGACCACTGGCTTCCAACGCCAGGATCACGCCAAAATAAACACCCCAGATGATAAAGTTCCAATTTGCGCCGTGCCATAGACCGGTTAGCATGAAAACAATCAGGATATTTGACTGCTGACGCATGAATTTCTGGCGTTTTCGTGCAAACTCAAGCGGGATAAACAGGTATGTGCGAAACCAGGCGGTAAGTGTCATATGCCACCTGCGCCAAAAATCTGTGATGCTGCGGCTGATATAGGGATAGTTGAAGTTTTCAGGCAGTTTGAAACCCAGCATCCTGCCAATACCAATTGCCATATCCGTGTATCCTGAGAAATCAAGGAAGATCTGCAGTGTGTAAGCCAGCAATCCAAACCAGGCAGCGCTGCCGCTTAACAGGCTAAAATCAGCGCTGAAGATTGTATCAGTTGCCACACCAAGTGGATCAGCCAGTAAAACCTTTCTTGATAAGCCAGCAATAAACCGTCGTGCACCTTCAGACAGGTCTCCAGCATTCAAGCGGGGAGGATTTACAAGCTCATTCCGCACCTGCCCAAAACGTGCAATTGGACCCTGCAGCAGCTTGGGGAACATGCTCAGGTAAGCGCCAAAGGTCAACAGGTTTTTTTCCGCCTTCTCTGCTGTGTTGTAGATATCAAGCAGGTAAGAGATACCGGCAAATGTGAAGAAGGAGATGCCCAACGGCAGGGGATTCGGTTCGTAGTCCAGTGTGATGCCGCTCATGCCTGAAAAAATACCCATCAGGAAGCCGGTGTACTTGTAAAATACTAACGCAAGTAAGTTGATTCCCACAGAAATCAACATGGTGGTTTTTGCAGAATGACGGTTGCCTTTACCAAGCTCTGAACCAATGATTCGACCAGAGATGTAATCCAGAAGGATAATCAGGAGGAACAGGGGAAGATTCCTGGGATCAGCCCAGCCAAAAAAGAATAGAGACCCTGTTAGCAGGATAACATTACGCCATAAGCCGAAGGGTAATATGTAATACAGCGCCAGAAATACTGGCAAGAATAAAAAAATGAAATGCAAGCTGGAAAGTGGCATAAGATCTGGTCAAATCTCAGTAAGATTCAAAAAAGTATTCCTGAACAATAACTACAAATCAACTTATCTCCCAAAACAATGAAACAAAAATAACACAAGAATGAGTGCCTGTAAAGGAAATCTTAGCTCCTTACGACCAGTCTAAGATGATTAATTACCTTCAAAACTTCCTTCATCCTAATCAAAAGGTACCCTTTGCACCATTAGATTTATGGTGGGCGCAAATCACAGGTGAAACACACTGTAGCTAGTAAGCAAAAAAATAAAAATGGTATACTTTTCCAATCATTCTCCCCTAGTGTGTTGGATTTATACACTATTGGAAACAAGCTTGTGGAGGAATGCAATATCTTGAAAAAAGTTAAATTCACGGCCTCAAATACATTCCGGTTTATGGCTATGCTCTTAAGTGCAGTGCTGGTCTTTACAACCGGATTGCAGACTACGGCTGGGATGCCAGTGAGACCTTTACCATTAAGTCAGCCGCTCAACGAGACTTTCGATTACGACACATTAATTCTCTTTCAAGAGGATACAAGCCGGCTGGATACTTATACAATATATGCTCCACAACTGCGCGATACCAACCGTACCGTCCAGGTATACTTGCCCCCCGATTATCACACAAGTGATAAAAGCTATCCAGTAATTTATCTTCAAGATGGCGGCCTGCTTTTTTCACCCGCCTCAGACCGTGATTGTCATTATGATGAAACGCTTGACGAGCTCTTTTTTTCAGGCGCGATTGACGGCGTCATCGCCGTTGGCATTGCTGCTAGCAGCAGTTTTCGCTGGGATGAATACAGCCCCTGGGTAAACAGTACACTGCACCTGTGGACCAACAGGGATAGAGGTGGTGGTGAAGGTGAAAATTATCTTGATTTCATTGTGGATACCCTTAAACCTCATATAGACAGTAATTACCGCACCTTACCGGATCGTGAAAATACTGGCATCGGCGGGTTCAGCATGGGAGGGCTGATCTCAGTCTATGCTGGCTTGAGCCGACCGGAGGTTTTTTCCAAAGTGATGGCGACTTCACCAGCTGTGTGGTTTGCCGAAATCTACGGCAAATGGCTCTCCAACAACCAGTTGCTCAATTACATCACCAGCATCGACGTTCCAAAAGATGTCATGTTTTATATTGACATCGGCACCAATGAATGGGCAGACAATATTGTGACTGCCTACGACAATGACAATAACTTACTGAAGTATCCTTATATCTGGCAAACCGGTGCTGAAACATTGTATAACTACCTCAGAACAATGCAGGTGCCCGAAAACAACCTGATGCTCATCGTTGAGGAAGGCGGCATTCACGATGCGCCATCCTGGGGCGGCAGGTTTGGTTACGCGATGACCTGGCTTTACGGCAGGCAGGTTGAACAGGTGAGCACACCAACAATTGAGATCACGCAACCTTTGGTAAACACAATAGAACCCACCGCATACAGTGCAGAGCCAACAATAATTATTGACACGCCTATAGCGCCAAATATTAGAGAAGATACGCTAAACTCAGTTGAGGAGGTACAACCAACTGATAATGATGGCCAGAATTCCAATGCAACTTTTATGTTACTTGGAGGAATCGTACTGGTTATAGTTGGTATTGGCGGTTACTTGTTATCAAGAAGAAATATCCTCTTGAGAAAATGATTGCTTAGTTATTAAGTTACCTGAAAATTTGCAGCAGTATGGAATAATTGATAACATTCAAATTAACTTCTATGGCAATGACCAGAATTAATAAACATGAATAGATACACCTTGTTTGGGGTAAAAATTTCTTATTGTCATAAAAAACATTAACAGGAGTCATACGACAAGTGAAACCCCTCCTCAAGAAAACTTTTATCTACTTGATGATAGCTGTGGCTGGACTATCATTAGCTGCAAATGCCAAACCAGAAATTCCGCAGGAAACCATCCAGCAGGATGAAACCAGCCGTTTAGAAGAATTTTCCATACATGCACCACAACTGAGAGATTCAGAACGAAAAATTCAGGTTTACCTTCCTCCTAACTATTTTGATAGTGATAAAAACTATCCTGTCATTTATCTGCAGGATGGGTATTATTTATTTAATCCTGAATGGATTCGCGATTGTCATTATGACGAAACCCTTGATCAGTTGTACTTTCTTGGACAATTAGAAGGTGTAATTGCAGTCGATATTTTTGCAAGTAGCACTAACAGATGGGATGAATACAGCCCCTGGATAAACGAGTCCATGCACCTCTGGAATGAGTCTTGGAGCAAAGGCGGCGGCGAAGGTGATGCCTATCTTGACTTTATCATTGACACTCTAAAGCCATACATCGACAGTCATTATCGTACGCTACCAGATCGTGATAACACCGGCATCGGCGGTTTCAGTATGGGCGGGTTGATTTCCCTGTATGCCGGCTTGAGCCGCCCTGAAGTTTTCTCGAAAGTGATGGCCGTATCACCAGCAGTTTGGTTTGCTGAGGTCTCTGAACCATGGCTGTCCGACAACCAGCTGCTTAATTATATTAAGAACAACAAAGTGCCTGAGAATGTGGCTTTTTACCTCGATATAGGTACGACTGAGTGGGCAGACAACCTGCGGCCTGTAAAAGATGAAACTGGCAACCAGATCACTTTTTCCTTCGCCTGGCTAGATGGTGCACAAGCAGCTTTCAATACCTTGAAAGAGGCTGGAGTGCCAGCAAACAACTTATTATTAGTAATCGAGGAAGGCGGCGTGCATGATACGCCCTCATGGGGGCGCAGATTTGGTGATGCAATCCGGTGGTTGTATGTTGACAGATCAATTCACGATAATCAGCCAATCGTCTGGTTAGATGCACTCTCAGCCGAAGAGATTGTCTCTCAGCTTGAAGAGGAAATCCAGGATAGTGTGGAACCAACTATAGCGGTAAATGAGAATACAGTTGCAAATAAAAAGCTTGTTAATCAAGCTGGAGAAGATCGCAATACAACATTTTTACCAATCCTGATAACGTCTATGATTATGATAGCAGGCTTTATAACATTTAAATATCTAGCAAACAAGAAATCTTGATAGTTTTTCATTGGCTGACAATTAATAGCTATTTGTGAAATAACGTCCAGTATTTATGCGTAAGTCCCAAAAATCACAATTTATTGACCGGTCACAAGCACGTTTCATTCACAATCTGGTGGTCTACCTATCAAGGCAATGGGATGGAAATATCTTTAAGCCCAAAAACCAGTCCATCAAATTCATCATACAATATAGGGCTAGTACACAACCTTTCAATCTCATCCTCCGCTGGATAAATATCCCAATTATTTATCAAGCGTAAGGAAACTATCAGACCTTTACCCGAATTGACATTCTCACACATTGCCGCAATCTGGGTTTGGTAAAGTGAATTATCCAAATTGGACATAGCATTATATTTTAGAGGCAGCGATGCTGTATTCTGTCTGGTCAAGAAACCAATTTCCCTGTAGCCATTTGAATAAACAATTAGATTATTATCCAATTCTGATAAACCTTTCAGCAATGGTGATTGCTGAAATATTTCACTATTTAATCCAAGACCATTATTTCGCTTGTAAAAAGACGAATCCACAATTGAAACAAAATTTGCACGGCCAACTAACAATACACATAAAAGGAACACAGCCCAGGCTGCTTTGTTTCTTGCTCTAACCGAGTATGCATACATAACTGATATTGCTGACAGGCTGAGAAAAATAAACATTGGAGAAAAAATCCGATGATTGAACAATGTTAGAGCATCAAAATATGCCTTTGAAATAAGTATGAATGACAAGTAAGTGAATGAGGCTGCAACTCCAACAAAAACCAGAATCTCACTTTCAAACCATCTATTGTGACCCTTCCAGTAATATTTGATGAGTTTGAATAGAATTATTGAAAAAACTAAGACGATCCCCCCAAGCTCAATAAGATTGTTCCACCAGCTCTGTGCGGAAGGAAGTATATAATTATGCAGGCTGCCAATTATGTCATGATAACTATCTGCATCAACAGGATGATATGCAATCACCCGATCAACGGCATTTTTTGCAACCAACAAATTCCGCAACAGCCAAATCGCCAATGGAAGTCCTGAGATACCAATTATGAGAAGTGCTTTTTCAATCCGCTGTTTGAGTTGCAGTTTGCTGATAAATAGAAAAACAAGTAACACAGCAGGCAGCAAGGTTATGCCAACGTATCGCGTGCACATCGCCAGGCTAACTGCAAACGCTGAAAGGTACATCAATTTCTGATTTTGGGTTGAAGTGTACCTGATAAAGCAGAACAGTGTCAGTAATGCAAAAGTGATAAACACAGAATCAGACCAGGCATAGGCATGAATATCCAACAAAAATTCGGATGAATAATACAAGATCCCAGCAGCGAGCATTGCAAAAAAACTGCGTTTTGTCACAACCGAAACATTTAACACAAACAGCACGCCATTCAAACCATAAAGCAAAGCATGCAGCCAGCGGGCTGAAACGGTGATATCGGAATTGAAGCTGCCGACGGCGGCCAGTAGGAGGGGATATATCGGCGGGTAATGTGTCATTGGTTCGCCAAAGGCGTTGAAACCCCTGCCAGCTATCAGGCTGTTAGCGGTAGTAAGGTAAATGGTCGAATCTGTAGTCAATCCGATACCATTATCTGTCACCCAGAGCAGCAAAACTGCAGAACCAATGATCATCACTATAAACAACAATGTAACTAAGTTTTTTGATGAAAAAATCTTCATCTATTCAAACTCCATTAAGACAGCTTCAGTAAACACTTCACTCAGGTTGTTACTGTTTGCTTAGACTAACTAATGATTTACCTTTAACTGCCTTGATTATAATCACGATAAGGTAAACAACCAAAATCATCAGGTAAGTAAGTATCAAAGTTATCAGTAGCATAACGTTTTTTAGCCTTACGTAATGAAACCTTATAATAGAAAGCAGTATATTTATGGAAGGTCTCAGCAGCAGGAAAATTTATCTGTATAATTATTGGTACAGTATGAAATTACCAATCCTGGTTGATAAGGAATCTAAATTGACTTCAAGGGTGAAGAGGTTAGATCTACCGAAAACCTTTATTGCCTTCCTGATGATATTAATATTCGCAATAGGTTTCATTCTAACTGATTACTGGAACATCCCAAAAGATTCATCAACCAAGAATGGAATCCTTATTTGTTCATTTTTGCTAACAGTAGTCTGGGGTCTGTTGGCTGCGGGCAGGTTGAGCCTGCACTTCAAGTGGAAAGATCTGTTTTCATTTATCCCGCTGGTTGTTGCTAACTTTCTCCTCAACTTCCGCCCATTGATGTCAGTCATCCCATGGCGCGGTGATGAAAGCCATCATTTACAAAAAGCGTTGACACTGGTCAACCGCCTTCCCTGGCAAGCTTTTCTCTTGGGGCTTATCGGCGCAGGAGTTATTCTCTTCCTGTCATGGCGTAAACCTCGCTGGGCTGCTGTAACTGCAGTGATTCTTCTGGTAATTGCACTTTCACGTTACGAACCCAACAACCCGCTGGCGACGCTGCGCTATCCCTATTTCAACACCTGGTTTTTTGCACTGGCACCTGAGCTGGTGTCAATAATTGATACTCCTTATCATGAAATTCTTTACAGGCTCATTCCATTTCTCTCTGCAGTTTTCATTGCCTGGTTATTTCAAAAAGTTTTATCGTGCCAAGATTTTTTACTAAAATTCTCGTGGGGAATGGCAGTCGCGACAATCCCAACCATCTTTTACTACAGCTCAATCACCTATTTAGAGATGCCGGCTGTTATGCTGATGACGATTGTCTGCCTGCGCATTGAACCGCTTGCACGTAATGATACGTCTGCAATAAAGCAGGATGTTGGCTGGTACGCCCTCATCCTGCTGGGTTTCATCAAAGAAACAACCTTGCCTTTTATTTTGATGTTCCTGGCATATCGCAGTTTTTATCTCTTGCTGGAATACTTCAAGACAAGGGATAATGACAACAAGGCAATTAAAAACAATGAGCCTATCAAGAAAAACCATTTTCTGAAGAAGCTGACCGGTGAATTTACGGTAGTTGCTGCCACCCTGATACCAATTCTTTATTATATTATTTTGCGAAACACGTTCTCACCCTCCAGGGGGTTTTCTCTGCATTTCGAAAATCTTCTCCATCCGATCGATTACCTCGTGTTAGGTCAATCATTTATTGAAGAGTTTGGCTTATTTATATTCCTTTTCCTGGGGGGATGTTACCTGTTACTCAAGGATAGGAAAATCCTGAAACCTGCTTTCTACATCTTCCTCGTCATCGGTTATGCTTTGTTCTATATGCTCGATGAAGAGGGATATATTGGTTACAGTCGGTTTAATCTGTTTTGCCTGCCGCCAATCCTTGCAGGATCTTACCTTTTTATTAGAAATACCATCCAAAAAAGTAAACCAGCCGCATACGGGCTGGTTGTCTTAGTATTAATCTCATCAATTCTACTTTCCCCAATTCAAAGGGATGGGACAAAGAAACCATACTGGGGCGATTACCTGTTCAACACTTCTGAGCATTATTACCCGACAGACCAGGCGTTATACTGGTTGAGAAACACACATCCAGACTCAAGTCTGCTGATTACCGGATTGTATAACTATTATCCATTTAGATATTATTTTGACAAGTACGATTGGCAGCCACCACATTTCAATATCATGTATTCCGATATCGAAAACCAGGATGATGCACTGAACCTAAATGCCGCATTAGTGGAAGCACAAGACCAGAATTATGACATGGTGTTGTTTTTCCGGCTTGGAGAATCAACGCCGCCAATACCTGAAGGAAGCATTTATCATTTGGAAGGCAGTTTTTCAAATCAGAGCCATACCCTGTTGATATACAAAAAAGATTAGTCCAGCGCTGGGTAATACCTATTCTTTCCACAAAACACACCCTTGTGAGGGATTCATCACGTCATTATTGATTAATCCCTGAGACGCATTTGCGACTCACAAGTAGCTGAGCAGGAACTTAATCGCCAGCCTCATGCCCGTCTTAAGTGAGTCAATCTCCATGTATTCTTCGCGCGTATGAGCGCCTTCACCCTTGCAGCAACCAAACACAATACCTGGTATCCCCTGTGACCAGGGAATGTTACAGTCGGTTGAGCCTGAACCCGCTTCTGGTTTTTTATCAAGCACATCTGCCGCCACAGTATAGAACCTGTCTTCCAAGGCTGTCTGACGTTCGGGGTCGATATACGCACTGCACGGCCGGCTGCCGATCACCTCTACGCCCACGTCGATCCCCATCGTATTGTAATGGCTGATGACACTGTCAAAGAACTGCTTCATTTTCTCAAGGCAGCCCAATGAATCCGATCGGTACTCGTATAGCATTTCAGCCTGTTGGGCAATGGTGTTAACCGAAGTGCCGCCGCTTATCCCGCCAACATTGTATGTGGTCTTGCTGCCCTCTTCCTGCGGCACCTTCATGGTATACAGGTCGCTGATCATCTGTGACAGGTAATGAATGGCATTGTGATTACCAAAATTGCCGTAAGAATGACCGCCTTCAGTTTTTACCTCAACCCTGTAACGCGTTGACCCGACTCCCCTGTTGGATATGTGACCATACGTGCCATCCAGGGAAATGCACTCCAGCATCCGGCTGCCATAATCTTTGACCAGCTGCCGGGAGCCTTTCAGGTTGCCAAGACCTTCCTCGCCAGAGTTGGCGGCAAAAACAATGCCAAACGGAAACTTCAACTTATTCTGTATTACAAATTTAACCAACATCAGTAAGGCAACTACATTGGCTGTATCATCCATCACACCCGGGCAGAATAACTTGCCATCCCGTACCTCAATTGGCAGCGGCTCAAGATCTGGAAAAACGGTATCGGTATGTGCCATCATTACCAGCACCGGGGCATTATTCTCACAGTTCATTGGAAAAACAGCATTAAGAGCAGAATCGATATAAACACCCGCAGCACCATAATCTATCAGCCATGTTTTACAAAACTCAGCACGTTTTTCTTCGTGGTTGGAAGGCGCTGGAATGCCGCACAGGGTCTTCAGCAACGCCACAGCTTCATCAAAGTTTGAGTCTACAAACTGGTTTATTGTTTCATCGGTGATTTTCTTCATGGGTCAATTTCCTCTCGCATATCTGTGGTCTTATGGTGCAGGATAAGTTGTACCATTCAGTTGACTGAGTTTCGCCTGCAGCGTTTCAATCTTCTCGGCATAACCATGCGGCACTTGTTCTTTAAAGAAGGATTGAATATTCTGGCGTAAAGGTTCATCAGTCAGGATATCAATAGCCGTCATTGCCAGCCCTTTTGCACCCAGTATACAGACCTCGTCAGCACGTGCGCTGATGGCAGCATCGGCGAACTCCAGTGAATGTGCATTGATCCCCTCATCAGCAATGGCTAGATAGTCATGAATAGCAGGCATCTTGATGGACACATTTCCAACATCAGAGGAGCCGTACTGCTTTTTTGGGTCTGGATAGCTCATAGGAACACCAAGTTCACCCATATTCTCTTTGAACTGCTCGCACATCGGTTTATTTGGATAACGCTCTGCATAAATTTTTCGTACCTCAAACCTGCATTGGCAGCCTGTTAGCTTGGCGGAGCATTCTGCTGCGCGAATTACCAGGTTCACCAGTTCGCCCAATTCTTCTGCAGTCTCAGACCTGAAGCTGAAATTACACACCGCCTTATCAGGTATGACGTTGGCTGACTGCCCGCTTTCAAGGATCACGCCGTTGATGTTATCCTGCATACTTAGCGTAGGGCGCATCAGGTCGATATTGCTGAACAGGTTCCTGGCTGCTGAAAGCGCATTCAAGCCATACTTAGGCACCGAGGAATGCGCTGATTTGCCGTTAAAGTTGACCCTGACCGAGGTAGCTGCCCTCCCACCCCTGAAGATAAGTGACTCACCGGCAGTGGGATGGATCATTAGGGCATAATCAATATCATCGAAAACACCGTTTTCAATCATGATCACCTTGCCTGCACCGCCCTCCTCAGCTGGCGTACCCACCAGTGAGAGCCTGCCGCCGCACTGCGATATCACGCTGGCAGCCCCAAGGAAAGCGCCGACGGCACAGGTAGCGATGACATTATGCCCACAGCCGTGCCCGATCTCAGCCAGGGCATCATATTCGGCCAGAATAGCGACATGGGGGTGGTCTGCCGTGCCAACAGTGGCGGTGATTGCCGTCTCAAGTCCGCCGGATGGCCTGGTATAAGTGTAACCCTGCGCATCTAGCAACTCAACGATGGCGGCAACAGATTGAAATTCATTGAAACCGATTTCCTTATAACCATGAATGCGGTGTGACAGGTCAAGTAGTTCAGGCTGCAGCGAATCAATTTTCCTGGCAGCCTGTTGTTGAAGTGAAGCATTTTTTGATGTCATAATACCTCATGTTTTTTCATTATTAGCATGTGCTTAATAACATAGAAATAAGCGATCACGCATTTGATTCCAAAGTATGGATAATTTTATCTATCCCGTCAACCAATCGATTTCTCTGTCGGACAAACTGCGTTTTATACGCAAGATTTCTAAAATATTCCAGCCCCTGCTGGATATTCTTTACTTCCATTTCATTTATTAGTGTTGAATACAGCTTTCGGGCATCACTCATCAGGTTGCACCTTTCATCACTGATCAGGAGCTGGCTTTGTGTCACATACTATATAGGTCAATCTGTACTGCTGGCTCTTAACTGGTCATTATGATGTAATCAATTACTGGTCTCTTGTAATTCAAAATAACATCTTTATTATATGTGAGATAACAGCCTGGGGTGAAATTAAAGAGCCGATGAATATGTGCTGCGGAATCACCCGGAGGAAATCCCGGTGAACTGCAGAACTTAGTGAAAATTCAAAAGAGAGTTACCCCTGTTTTCGGTTGTAATACATGTCGGAGTAATACTTAATATTAAACAGGTAAAATATGCTATGCAAGAAGTCAACTCTCACCTATAATAAAAAATGAATCCTAATTAGTGAGGATTATTGATTCAACAAACAAATGGAGGAAATGATGGCATATACACTTCAATCAAAAGTTGGCGAGCTTCTGAAAGATGCAGAAGCAGTAAAAGTCGTTGAAAAATATTCACCTGGTCTCTCCAAGAATCCAATGATTGGACTTGTGAAAGGCATGACCCTTGAAAAATTGGTTGAGGTGCCACAAGCCAAGCAGGCTGGTCTCACCAAGGAGATGATTGTCAAAGTACTGGAAGAGATTAACAAGAAAAAGTAAGTGCGTTTGGCATTACACTGAGTAAGATCTAACTGGAAGTGAAACTCACTTCCAGTTTCGTGTGAATCAATAAGTTCGTATATAATTAATTTCGAATATACGAAAGCTATTTTCAGAAAACAACATGTTGTTATTAAAGAAAAACAGTCATCAGGAGCAGGCATATGAAAAATAAAAAGCTTTCAAGATTACAAATTTTATCCATTGTACTTGGGCTTATCGGCATTGCCCTGTTCATAGGCGGCACCTTACGAGTGAAGGGGGTCGGTGTATCTCATGCGCAGCAACCTGCAGATGTAAACATTTGTACTGCAATTACTGAAGGCAAAGGACTGCGTTTTGAAACGGTCACAATGAGTTATGACGATGTATATGGCACAGGCGGGATTTTCTATGAAGACGGCACACCGCAGCAAGGCCATGAATTTGATTACATTGGAAAATGCATCACACCTGAGCCACCAGCTACCGAAGAACCAAAACCAACCGAGAACGTTGAGGTAGTCACCATCATTAGACAGGACCCAACAGAGGTTCCTCAGACTGAAGAACCCACAGAGGAAGATCCTGCTCTGTTTGAAATGCCGGATGGCGAAAGCGAGAATGAACTTGTACCCTCCACCGGTATTGACCTGGCGCAGGCAGCAGCAGCAGAAAAAGCGGTCACAACCGGCAATATTCTGATCCGCTTTGGATTGGTAGCTTTTGGCGTTGCCCTGGTTGCATTGGGATTGTCGAGAAGACGGTAGGACAATCATACACATAAATAATCGATTGACAGCATGAACAGGATCCACGTCAGCCCACTGAACCTCCTGGTCATCCTGTTAGGATGTATCCTGTTACTGGCCGGCCTGACCGGTGCATTTCAGTTACCAGGTGAACCCGTGACGGATACTGGTATCAGCGCTCCACCCGCTGCTAAGTCATCTGATAAACAGGTATCTGCACCGCTGGTCACCAGGACGCCTTTTCTGCCCGTATTTTCCACTGCTGTTCCTACAACTCCTGCTGCAGTGCCCAAAAGCAGCGCCACACAACCTTCTGTGCCAGTACCTGATCCAACACCTGAACCTGCAGTACCAACACGCTTACAAATCCCCGCCATTAAACTGGATGCGCCGGTTGTGCCGGTGATCTATTTTCTGACGGATATCGATGGTGTTACCTACAAGCAGTACCAGTCGTTGAACTACTTTGCTGCCGGTTGGCACTCCGATTCAGCGCGAGCTGGCGAAATCGGTAACACGGTCATCAACGGTCACAACAACGCCTACGGTGAGGTCTTTGCCAAACTGGCAGATGTGCAGGTGGGTGACAATATTGACCTGCAGTCAGATAGCGGGACCTTTCACTACACGGTGGTCAACCGTATCATCTTCCCTGATTCCTACTACATGGAATTTGACAAGCGCGTTTCGAACGGCCGCTGGGTAGCCCGCAGCAGTGACAACAGGCTGACCCTGGTAACCTGCTGGCCTTACGAAACCTATACGCATCGATTGATATTAGTCGCAAAACAGGTTGGTGTAAATTGAAACTGCTTAGTCTCAATTACAGGCGCTGTTCATCGCAGCGCCTGTATTTTTTTCTTTCTACGATCATTACTTCTTAATACAAACACCCAAACCAGTCGGTTGAATCACCCACTTGCATGTGTCCTTATGACGGTTACATATCGCCTGGGTTGTATATGTCCTGCAGATGTCCAATGGTATTATGGGTGGTCTAAAAATCAATGTGGGTTTTAATATCGGATTCAACGGCACTTCTGTCGCGATTTCAACCGGCTTACGGACTGGAAGGTCGAATATATTCCCATTATATGTACCTAATCCAGAATAAATCCAGCACAACTGGCGGTTAAGCTGGCCATACAACCACTGACCGTCCTCGCTGCGGGCTTCAATCGGCATGATTGTGCCCGCACTCGCTGCAGTGAGTACATCGTACTGCGTGCCTGGTCCTGAGCGGCAGTTGGAATCGGCTGTCAGGGTGAAACCGGGTGCATCGCTGAAGACTTCAAACGTGCAGATACCTGACTCGGCCGGGGCAGTACTGTCCGACCCCTGCCAGTAAGCCAGCATCTGCCATTTACCCAGCTCATCAGGTTTGAAGCGGTCGTTGTAAGTGCCATTGCTCATCACATTGCGGTTGATGATTTGGTGCTTGCCAGTTGGGCTGATGTAATCAATCGCAATGGTTTCACCGCCTTTAGCAGGCGACAGGTTGACAGCGGTAGATGCGTACCTGCCTAATTCCACCGGCTGCTGAGGTATGCTGCAGGTCATAGTGCTGGGGGCCACCACACAAGATTTGTAAGTAAACCCATCCACCGGGATATAAAAATCATCCCTCATTACCCGCATCTCCATCAGCACTTCTTCGCAATCCCCCGGCATGGCATCTTTGGGTAACGTTCCAGAAAACGGTACCACCTGCTCTTCACCGGGTGTCATCGAGCCCTGCAAAATCCCTCCATCGATTACCCAGTATCTACGATCGATTGCACTGATAACCTTACGTGTAAAAGTGTAGCGGTAAGGATGAAAACATTTCAAACTGTTTTTCAAGCTGATATGCTGTGGTGATGTAAACGCACCAAGAAATTCAGTCGCATGCACATCATCAAATGCATCCTGAACGATATTCTGTGAAGCATAGGTCTCGCTGGCTGCGTTATTGGCATGCGTCACTTCGCCCATATAATCCCTGATCACCACCTTTACCTGGGCTGCTGCATGGCTTGTGGGCGTCCATGGCACCTCGCCAAAGTAAAAGCCGTCCTTTTCCAGCAGGTTGATTTGCTGCGTGTCAATTAATGAGGCATTGTTCAAATATGATTCATCATCACACTCGTCGTACACCACAATCGGCTGCGTGACGTAGATATCCACCAGTACATTGTAGGCGTCGCTGTAGCCAGTATTCTGAATCATATACTTGATGCGATTCTCATGGTTAACCCAGAAGGGGTCGCCATAACCGGTGGGATGCCACTCGCCGCCCTCCTGTGTAAGACCGTAACCTGGCGGGTAAACATCCCAACCATTTGCCTGGCTGTCAATCCAGATATCACGCGAGCTGTACTCAATATAACCCAGACCTGAATCGGTCTCTGAGTAAGGCGTAATCATTGGGTCTGGCCCAATCGACTGTCCTCTAATGGCTTTGACCACGCAGCGGTTGCTTGAATCCTTGTGCAAATATGTTATAGTCAGTTGGAGAGGCTCATTGACATAGGACTCTCCGGGCTGTAGGGCAGCATCATTATAATCCCCATCATTTTCTGGGAATTGGATCACCGCCTGCCTGCCCTCAATGTAACCTTGTATACCTTCCACATAATTCGTGTCAGCATAGGTGACGATAACACCCTCTTCAGGTATTTTCGTGTCAAAGCCAATTTTTGCCCGGCATTCGACAATATACCCTGCGAAATTATTGCCATAATTCAGGTAAGGGATACGCAGAACATTGTGACCGGGGTATTCCAGGGGATCGAGCGCAACTGTGATTTCACCTGAATCAAGGTCAGTGACCTCAGGCACCCACCCGGCACGCGACTTGGACCAACCACCGTAATGGGTGAGCACGTGGCTGTCGCCCACGATGTCGTAGGGACCCATCCTGACATGGAAGAGGTTGTGCACATGGCCCAACTCGTGACCAAGCACCTCCGACATGCTTTCAAAATCCACATTCTCGCCGACATGCACCAGGCTGATTAGCTTGTTGATTGGACCAATCGACGTCGGTACAGCCATCGAACAGGTCACATACCCCCCCCGGAGGGGTGTAACCACAGCCAACTGTGTAACCAAATTGAGATTGGATATTGCTCACAACCAGAAGTGCATCGTAGGTACTGATGGCATCACCCACGGCAGAGTAAGCCAGTGCCAGGGCATCGTTAAAAATACTGACAAAATCCGGGTTGTTTTCAGGGTCATTGTATCTTTCCAACGCATGCGGCGCATCAAACCAGCCATTTGAACTGTTGGGGTTTTCAATAGCTGTGAACGTCATGTGCGTGTGGTTGTAGGTTGCCTGTGTAATGAAGGGGGTCATCGTTTGGCTTATTAGAGCACCGTAAGTGCCGGCAGAGTAGCGCGGCTCATGAATGTTGGCTCGCAAACCAGCTGGGAAACCGGGTTCGCAGGCAGCCTCGGATGAACAATCCGGTGAGACCTTCATGAAGATCACGGCGACTTTCTTCTCAACAGTGATGACTTGTTTAACGGTGTTGGCTGTAACGAAACCTGTGGTAAGCAGGGTTATCAGTGAGATCACGATGGAAAACAACGGGGAAAAGCGGTGTTTCATAATCCCTCCTTGTGAATGAGAGGAACACTACTTTTCAGTGTAGCACTTTTGAGCGCTGATTCAATAGTCAGTGTTAGGAATGCTGGGTGATGCTGTTAGGAATGCTGGGTGATGCAGGTATAACAGATGGGGGTGGTAGAGCGTCTATCCTGGACTATATTTGGAAAACACACATCGTTTAGAAGCGTGGTCCAACAGGCAGCTGGTAATGAATAATCCCTCTTGTAAAATGTTCATATATATAGGATAATAGACATTAAGCGTCTATTATCCTATATGAAAACAACAATTCTTTCCTCCCTTGATTCCTTGCCATACTTCACCACAGAAGCGGTAAAACAACTTTTGGGTGATGAAACTTACGTTCCCGGCACAATTCAAACCGCGTTGTACCGTTGGATGAGAGCCGGGCACATCATCCAGTTAAAAAAAGGCGTGTACATGACGCGCCGATTTTATGAAAATAACCGCACCCATGCAGATTTTGCACCGATGGTCAGTGCTATATTAATCCCCCAGTCCTACCTATCTTTGGAATACATTCTACAGCGCAGCGCTATTCTCACAGAAGTGACATATCCGGTCTCTGCTGTGACGCTGAAACAAACCCGCGTATTTGAAAACAAACTTGGAACATTTTCCTACCGCCATATCAAAGTGGAGCTCTATCAAGGGTTTACGATCTCGGAATACCTGGGCATCCCAATTGCGCAAGCTACCCTGGCCAAAGCGCTTTTTGATTTTTTCTACCTGCGTCCCTGGAGAGGCGGGGGTAACCTGGTGGAAGAGCTGCGCCTGAACCTGGATGATTTTACTGGAGAAGACCAGGATGAATTTGCCACATTTGTTGAAATCAGCGAAAGCCGAAAAATGCACCATATCTTAAACAATCTGAGGAATACATCATGGCGACATTAATTCAATTGATGCAAAATGTTCTATCACAAAAAGATCCGTTACTGCGCAATGAAACTAAACGGGTTATCCTCAAGGAGTTCCTGCAGGCGTACACGCTGGATTTTCTCTACAATCACCCGCTCTACCGCAAACTCAATTTTTACGGCGGCACCTGTTTGCACATGATTTACGGCCTCAACCGGCTGTCTGAAGATATCGATTTGGATAACACCAATGGGATTAATTTGAGCAGCCTTGAAACCGATCTACTGACTTTCTACCGTTCCAACATTGGATATGCCGATGTGACTGCCAGGACACAGATCGGGGAGTGGGGAGTTCGGCGTACCACCTTGAAGTTTCCCATTCTCTACGCTTTGGGGTTGACTACCCATACCAATGAGCCACTGCATTTGAAAGTGGAAGTAAGCCAGCACAGGCAAATTTCAATTATCCGTAAAACACCGGTGCTGCTTTTTGGCAGGAGTTTTGTGGCTGCACATTTTTCATTGGAGACCATGATGGCCGGTAAGATGCTAGCCTGTCTGGAGCGCAACTTCAAGAAGGGTTCAGGGGCTGCGATCAAAGGCCGTGATTTTTATGACCTGCTTTGGTTCATGCAGCAGAAGATTATGCCGCTGGAAGAAAAACTTGTACAGGACGGCCGCCAGCCCTACACTACTCAATCCGCAATGGATTTGTTGGGAGAGAAGATCGCCGAAATGAAGCTCTCGGACCTGGCAGAGGATTTACTGCCTTTGTTTGAACAGCGGTCTTTCATCGAAGCCTGGCTGGAAGTGTTTAAAGAGAATTTTTTGGAATACAAGAAAAGTTATTAATTTAGGGATGGCCGGCTTAAGGGGCACATATAGTACAGGCAGAATCTCAAGCTGCCTGAGTGTGTATACTCCTCATTTTCGTAAGGCTCTCTACACCTGCACTACCAGCTCTGTTGTAGCGGGCAAAATGGGTTCTGCCTCTTCAAGCAGATCTGAGAGTCTCTCGATGGTGCTCATCACCAACGGAGCATGCGGTTCTTACATAACGTTCTGAAAATTCAACACCAACGACGAGATGCAGTTGTCTGGTTGATTATTCTATTTCCCCTCGCACACCCACCCTCACCCAACGAACAAACAAGCAGCCTGGTGTTGATTGGGGAGTTCCACCATGCTAGGCGTGTCTACAGAACAGCGCGACTGGGCGACAGGGCAGCGCGGGTGAAACCGGCAGCCTGGGGGCACATTGATCGGGTTAGGAGCATCACCTTTGAGAATGATGCGCTCACGGCGCTGGCGCGGGTTGGGTACCGGCACTACCGATAGCAACGCTTTGGTATAGGGATGTGCCGGGTTCTGCAGCACTTCAAGGGTGGGGCCAATCTCAACGATCTTGCCGAGGTACATCACGGCGATCCGGTCAGCAAAATTGACAGCGGTGCTCAAATCGTGGGTGATGTACAGGATAGATTTTCCGCTTTTTCGAATCTCGTCCAGCAGGTTGATGATCTCAGCCCGGATGGATACATCCAGCATTGAAACGGGTTCATCAGCCAGGATGACCTTAGGCTCCAGCACTAATGCCCCGGCAATTACCACCCGCTGGCGCTGCCCGCCAGAAAGCTGGTGCGGCAGGCGGTACATGTAATCAATCGCCGGCTTTAAACCGGCATCTTCAAGCGCTTGTTCAACAATCTTAAACCGTTCATCACTGCTTGCACCAATGTTGTGAACTTTCAAAGGTTCTTCAACAATTTCACGTATATTCATCAAAGGGTTGAGCGATTCATAAGGATCCTGGTAAACCATTTGCACTTCACGCGCCCAGGCTTTAAAATCTCTTCCAGTAATTTTTGCCGGTTTTCCATCACGGTAGATGGTTCCGCTGGTTGGCGCCACCAGCCCCATAAGCGTCAAAGCAATGGTGGATTTTCCAGAGCCGCTCTCTCCGACCAGGGCGAGCACTTCATTGTGCCCAACATGCAAATCCACATCATCCACCGCATGAACGTAGGTCTCTTTCTTCAGGAAGTTGAAAGGCCGGCTGACGTTAAAATAGACCTTGAGATTTTTTACTTCAATGACCGGGGTGAGTTCATTCATTGTCGCTCCACTAAATGACAGCTCGTGTAGTGTCCTGGCGCAATTTCAATGGTAAGAGGCTGTTCTTCAAAACAACGCTCAAACGCCTTGGGACAGCGCGGTGAGAACCGGCAGCCTTTGGGCAGGTTATCCAACCGTGGCGGGTAACCAGGGATGGATTTTAGCTTTTCATTGGGTCGGTTTAGGTCGGGAAATGCCTTCAACAGTTCCTGTGTATAAGGATGCAGCGGGGTGTTGAAAATGGTGTCAACTTTTGCATATTCAGCAACCACGCCGCTGTACATCACCACCACGGCATCACACATCTCTGCCACCACTCCAAGATCATGGGTCACCAGCATCACAGCCGTATGTAGTTTTTCCCGCAGCTGCATCAGCAGTTCAATAATTTGAGCCTGGATCATCACATCCAGTGCAGTCGTGGGTTCATCGGCAATCACGATTGGCGGCATACAGGCTAAAGCCATGGCAATCATTGCTCTCTGACGCATACCACCGGAAAATTGATGTGGATAATTATCTTTACGGTTACCGCTGATGCCGACCATCTCCAACAGCTCAACTAACCGCTGTCGCGCAGCCTCATGGCTGATTTGCATGTGCAGCATCATGGCTTCAACGATCTGTTCACCAACTGTCTGAACAGGATTAAGAGCATTCATCGCACCCTGGAATATGAAGGAAATGTCCTTCCAGCGTACATCCCGCATCTCTCGCTCAGTCAGCTGCATCCAATCTCTATTGTTAAAAAGCACCTTACCGCTGGTGATGCGTCCTGCTGAGGGCAGTAAGCGGGTGAGTCCCAACATTAGCGTTGTCTTACCACAGCCGCTCTCACCAACAACACCTAATAATTCTCCTTCATGAAGCGTAAAACTGACATTTTCAACCGCGCGTGCAGGTGGCTTGTCTTTTGCTACATAGTCGATGCTTAAATTCTTGACATCCAGCAGTTTGTTTTGACTGTACGCGTCTATCATACTGATTCTCCTGGCATTGTTCTGCTTTCAGGTTTGATCGAAACCATGGCTTTACTGCGCATCAGGTGGTGATCCTCAATCCTTGGGTTAAATATCTGTTCCAAACCGTTGCCAATTAATGCTGCGCCCAGCACCATCCACACGATGCCAAGCCCCGGTATTACAAGTGCAAACCACTTGCCGCCACTGATAGCGCCTGTTGCCCAGGCAAAATGGAGCATCTGGCCCCAGCTGACAAGGGTAGGATCACCCAGTCCAAGAAACGCCAGTGAGCTCTCTGAGAGGATTGCGCCTGCCAACACCAGCACTGCCTGGGCTGCCACGAGTGGAAAGACGAGTGGAAAGATGTGATGTTGAATGATGTAAAGGTTTGAGCAGCCCAGCGCTCTACCCCGGATGATAAATTTCCTCTCCTTCAATGAAAGTGTGAGGGACCTGACCAGCCTGGCAGTGCCCTGCCAGCCGAATAATCCGATAACAATGATGATGTTAGTAATGCTTGGCTTGGTGATGGCAATTAACACAATTTGCATTGGCAGTGTTGGGATGACCATCATGAAGTCAGTGATACGCATCAGCAAATTGCCAATCTTTCCGCCATAAAAGCCGGCGATAATACCTACTGTGCTTCCGACTGTGATGGCAATGGAAGCCCCAACCAAACCAACAAGCAGGGAAACCCTGGTGCCATAAATGAATTTCGAGAGGATGTCTTTGCCGATATCATCGGTTCCAAAAGGATGGGCAGCGCTGGGTGCATTGTACACATCAGTAAACTTAACATCTTCAAGCGATGCATACGGATCATATGGCGTAATTAGCGGGGCAAACAGACCGACAATAATTGTTGTCAAGATCATGAATGACCCAACCACTCCCATCGGGTTGCGTAAAAACTTCTTGAAATTTCTTGCTGCGATTTGTTTTTTCTCATCTACCGGTTTTGCCATTATTCCACACTCACTCTCGGATCAAGCAGGCTGTATGTCAAATCTGCCATGAAATTGGCAAAAATTACTGCAACTGCAATGACAAGAAACGCACCTTGCAGTACAGGAAAGTCACGTGTGGATACTGATTCGTAGATCGCCAAACCAATACCCGGATAACTGAAAACCGTTTCAATTTGAATCGTGCCAGCCACAGCAAAAGCCAGATTCGTGGCGATCATGGTCACCATGGGCAACATCGCATTTTTCATGCCGTGTTTCCTGAGAACCTGACCATCACTCAATCCTTTAGCAATACCGGTCAGAATATAGTCCTCTGAGAGCACGTTTAATAAGGAGCTGCGCATGATCATCACATACTGCCCGGTGGTCATGATCACATAGGTGATAATTGGCACGACCAGATGCTTGGCAACATCTCTAATCTGATCCGCCAGTGGCAGGAAGCTGGAACCTGGCGAGCTCATACCACCAAGCGGTGCTCCAAACTTTGATGCAATAATTAGCAACATAATACCAAACCAGAAGGATGGCATAGCCCAGGTCGCCAGGCTGAAGACCAGGGTACTGGCATCAATAGCCGTGTGTGCCTTCCAGGCTGAGATGACGCCTATCGTAATGCCAAATATCATCGCAATAATTTGAGATGGAGTAATCAGAATAATTGAATTGATAATGCGCGTTTTTAGAATTTCAGCAACAGGTTTTCTGGTGTAAAAACTCACGCCCATTTCACCAGAAAATAGATTTTTAAGATAGGCATAAAACTGCGTGTCAACAGGGTTGATGAAGCAGGACGTTAACCTGATGGGACTCAAACTTTGAAAACAGTTGATCACAGGTTTGTCCAGACCGTACATTTGTTGCAATAACTTCACTGTTTCAGGCGTCAGGCGGCTGTCTTTTGAATTCATTGTAGCCGGATCACCCGGTAGAATGCGAAAGAGAAAAAAATTAAAGATGAGAACTGCCAGGATAGTAGTTACTGCCCAGAATATTTTTCGAAGAACATGCTCTAATTTTTTCATAGACGTGATCCTGGATGAGTGGAACAAAAGCACAAAAATTAGCTTTTGTTCCACTCAGTATTATTGATCTCAAGTTCGTGATACTGCTGCGAAAATGAGTTTAATGGGAGATTTACTAATATACCGGGACAACATTAGACAGTGCCGGAGTATTTTGAGAAGCGACCAATCCCTTTTCATCAGTGAACTTCCAGCCTTCAAACTTGTCTGTGCGGTAAGCAAAAATAGAGTCTTTGTAGAAGAAGACGATATACGGCAGCTCCTCCATGAAAATCTCCTGCATGCGGAAGATTTTTTCCTTGCGGATATCATCTGTCAGTGCCGTTGCCTGCTCCTTGTACAACTGATCATACTCTGCATTAGAGTAACCGACCTCAGATGATGCATTGGTGATCATCTCTGTTGTTGTCAGGCTGAGCATGAAGTCTGGATCAACGCCGGTGCTCCAACCCCAGATGACCAGGTCGTGCTCATACTGCGGGTTGACAAATGGTCCCAGTGCACTGGATTCCATCGGGGCGATTTCAAGCTTGATACCAATTTGCTTAAAACTTTCGTCCAGGATTTCTGCCTGGCGTGAGTATGCTGGACCGGGATCGAAATTCAAGTTAAAGATCAATTCCTCGCCACCACCGGGCATATTGCGTACACCGTCGCCATTTGTATCCAGGTAGCCTGCTTCATCAAGCAGTGCATTGGCTTTTGCCAGATCGTACTCATACTTTGTTACATCGGGGTTGTAATATGTCGAAGCAGGGGGTACAAGCGTTGTTCCCTTTGTTGCCATGCCACCATAGACCAGCTCAATCATTTTCTCCTGATTAGTTGCATGGTGCATAGCACGTCTCACCACAACATCCCGCAGAGCAGGGTGACCGCCGCAGGTTGCCTGGTAATCAGCCGGGCACAATTCTGGCACCACATTGTTGATGATCAACTCATCAACACTTGGGCCGGCAGGCATGCCAGAAACCACTTCAACATTTTCTGCGGCTTTTATTGCATCAAGGGCAGTCAACGGTACACGCTCGATCAGATCAACCTGGCCGGCAATCAAAGCCTGCACCGTTGCGTCGTTATTAGCAAAGGTTTGCAAGATCAAGCCGTTGGCTTTTGGTGGATACTGGTGATGATCGGTGCGCGGTAAGAAGTAAGCATATTCATCAATCTTGATCTCTTTCAAGATCCATGGACCAGAACCGACAATTTCTGCGTCCAACTGGGTAAAATCAGCCAGGTTGGGGTCAGTTGCCTTCGGCTCCCAGATGTGCTTGGGAAGAATCCACCAGGTGCCTGCTAATAACGCGCGGAAGTTTGGTCTTGGCTCATTCAACGTGAATGTGACTTCATAAGGGCCTGTTGCTTCCACGCTATCAATGAAAGTCATATTGGTGATCGTGCGTGAATCTTCCCGGGTGCGATACATGTTGAATGAAAAAGCAACATCTTCTGCTGTCACAGGCATACCATCGCTAAAGGTGGAATTCTCGTGGATCTTAAATACATAGGTCAGGCCATCTTCAGACATCGTACCCATATCCACTGACATTTCCGGGATCACATCTGCGTTGAGATCGTATTGGAACAACCTCTCGTAGAACAGCCGCATGTGCATCGATTCTACAGCCATCGACTGGTACAGGGGGTTAAAAGTTTTAACCTTTCCAATGTAGCCAATCCTGATGATGCCGTCATGGGTTGGCTTTGGAGCTTCTGTCGCTACAGGAGCTTCAGTGGCCGCCGGCGCTTCAGTAGCAGCCGGCGCTTCAGTAGCTGCTGGTGCTTCAGTCGCAGCTGGCGGTGCTTCTGGTGCTGCAGGTTCTGCAGCTGGAGTGGTACAGGCTGTCAACAGCATTGCCAGTACTACTAACAACGATAACACACGAAACGCTTTCATAAGATCCTCCTGAGATAGGTGAAAATAAAAATAATTTAAACCAAGAAAAGGTTTAAATTTTGCACACAGTACCCACAATCACTCGCGATGAAATATTGGATAGATATTTGATGCATAAAAGCACAGGAATGAGTCTTCAGCATGATGGAAGCCGCTAACATAAAGGATTAGATATCGATGTTCTGTCCACCTCAACCAGTAAAAAAGTATAGATATTTATAAATGGGTTTGAGCTAACTTTATTATAGAAGCATTTTTATTAATAGATAGTGAAAAAGATCACAAATTTTTATTAAAATTTACAAGCAATGGATGGTAGTCGATAATTCGGGATTACATCAGAGCTTGTTTGCTTGAAAAATAATTCGTGAGCAACTGACATACCCATAAATACAGTGCAAAGTCTGATTAGTGTAGGAGTCAATACATCGCGCCTTGGCATGATTCGCCTGTCTTCTCGAAGAACATCGTTCGATGATTTGTAGGACGATGTGGACGGACAGTCCAGTAAATATCATCCCCTCAATGGGGACACGCATCCTATCATAATATCTTAAATGCTGAGCGCCCCCGACGTGATGCGCCTGTCCGTGCCGGACAGTCCACGGGATATCATATCTCAATGGGGTTCGAACTCAGATTAAATACTTGGCGCCCCCGGCGTGATTCGAATATCATCCCCTCAATGGGGACACGCAACCTAATTAAATAACTGGCGCCCCCGGCGTGATTCGAATATCATCCCCTCAATGGGGACACGCAACCTAATTAAATAACTGGCGCCCCCGGCGTGATTCGAACACGCAACCTACTGATTCGAAGTCAGGCGCTCTGTCCATTGAGCTACGAGGGCGTACCCTCACATTATACCGCAATCACAACCCGAAATCACCAAAAATTTGACGAAAGTCCTCCGGTCTGCTATCATCAAAGCATCATTCTGCATTTATTCTGCACATTAACAATTTAATACGTATGAGGAGGTTATATGAGTTCTGATTTTATTGTTCGTTTGATCGGAATGATCGCCTTTGCCAGCCTGGGTGCCTACTGGGGCGCCATCATCGGCAGCGGCGACAACTGGATCACCAGTTTGCAGCGTTTTTCTCCTGAGTATTACGCAATTATCCTGGGCATTATTGGTGCCCTCACCGGTCTTGTTCTTACGCCATTATTAACCACCCGTCCCATTCGCGCCCTGCGCACCGTTTTCTCCCGTATCCCTCCCCAATCGCTCTTTGCTGCTCTGCTGGGCTTGATCATCGGTTTGATCATTGCTGCCCTGCTGGCATTCCCGCTTTCACTGCTGCCACCGCCGCTGGGCGAGATCCTGCCGTTCATCGGTGTGTTGGTTTTCAGCTACATCGGTGTGACCATTTTTATCATGCGCCAGTCCGACCTGCTCTCAGCAATCAGCAGCACCTTCAACCGCGGTTCATCTGTCGTTGCCGGTGATAGCAGCAAGTTAGCGGATGGGCGTTCCATCTTGCTGGATACCAGCGTCATCATCGACGGCCGCATTGCCGATATCGCCCGCACTGGCTTTCTCTCCGGCACACTCGTCATCACCCGCTTTGTGTTAAACGAACTGCAGTACATCGCTGATTCGTCAGACAGCATGCGCAGACAGCGCGGCCGGCGCGGTATGGAGGTGCTATCACAGCTGCAAAAGGAGCCGGGCATCCCCATCCAACTGAGTGACATGGACGTTGAGGGAGTGCGAGAGGTTGATGAAAAGCTTATCATCCTTGCCCGCCAGATGCGCAGCCCCATCCTGACCAACGATTTCAACCTGAACCGAATCGCTGAACTGCAGGGTGTGACGGTGTTGAATGTGAATGAACTGGCAAACGCTGTTAAATCAGCCATGCTGCCGGGTGAGGTTCTGAGTGTACGTGTCATCCAGGAGGGCAAGGAGCTGGACCAGGGTGTCGGTTATATGGATGACGGCACCATGGTTGTGGTGGAGAGCGGCAAGGTATATCTCAACCAGGAGATCAGGGTAACCATAACAAAAGTACTGCAAACTGCCGCCGGGCGGATGATTTTTGCCAAGCCCGGTGATTAGGCTGTTTTTGGAGGTTTATTAATAGATGAAAATATACAATTCGCTTTCGCGAAAAAAGGAAGATCTCGAAACCATTGAACCCGGCGTTGTCAAGATGTACGTCTGCGGTCCAACGGTGTATGACAAGGCACATGTCGGTCATGCTATGTCAGCCATTGTCTTCGACATCATCCGGCGCTACCTTGAATATAAGCAGTACACTGTCAAACACATGATGAATTTCACCGATGTGGACGACAAGATCATTCAACGCGCCAACAAGATGGCCGTTGACCCCTTCTCACTGGCTGAGGGTTATATCCATGAGTTTGAGAAACACCTGGCAGAGTTGAACGTGCTGCCAGCTACCTTTAACCCGCGCGCCACACAGGAGATTGACACAATCATCGCTATGGTGCAGAATCTGATCGACAAGGGTTTTGCTTACCCCGCTGAAGGCGATGTCTATTTCCGCGTCACTCGCGACCCGGATTACGGCCGTCTGTCTGGCCGTAAGCTGGATGACATGCAGGCCGGCGCCCGCATCGAGGTTGACACGCGCAAAGAGCACCCGATGGACTTTGCCCTGTGGAAGGCAGCCCGTGAAGGCGAGCCCTCATGGGACAGCCCCTGGGGTAAGGGCCGGCCTGGCTGGCACATTGAGTGCTCCGCCATGAACCTGCACCACCTCGGCGAACAGATCGACATCCACGGTGGCGGCAACGACCTGGTCTTCCCGCATCACGAGAACGAGATCGCGCAAACCGAATGCCTGACCGGTAAGCCCTTCGCCAGCTACTGGGTACATAACGGCATGCTGCAGCTCAGCGGCGAGAAGATGTCAAAATCAACCGGCAACCTGGTCACTATTGAAGAATTTCTGGCTGACCATTCTGCTGATGTCTTCCGTCTAATGGTGCTCAATTCATACTACCGCGGTCCGCTCACCTTCACATCAGAGGTAATTGCTCAGGCTGAAAAAGGGCTTGAACGACTGCTCTCAGCGCTGAGACCAGCGTCTCCAGGCAGCCAGGGTGCACCAGAGTCATCCCTCAAGGCGATGGATGAAACACTCGTATCAACCAAAGAAAAATTCATCACCGCCATGGATGATGATTTCAATACCAGTGCAGCACTCGGCACCCTCTTTGACCTGGTACGCAGTATCAACAGTCTCCGGGCTGAAGGTGCTGTCGATAACCAGCTCAAGCCAGCTCAGGATCTGTTCAAGGAACTGACAGGAGTACTCGGTCTGCGGCTTGAAACCACAACGGCTTCCACCAGCGCGGCCGACCCGTTCATTGACCTGTTGGTCGAACTGCGCAAAGACCTGCGGGCTGAGAAGCTTTATGCCCTGACAGATAAGATCCGTGACCGGCTGACTGCGCTGAATGTGGTCATTGAAGATTCTAAAGACGGCACCACCTGGCGCTGGAAGTAGGGACCCGTATGAAAGAATGGATAACCGGGCGTAACCCGGTCTATGAGGCTTTGACAGCCGGACGGCGTCACTTTTTCAAGCTGCAATTGGCAAAAGGTGTCGAGGAAAAAGGCCGGCTGTTGGAGATTATTCAACTTGCCAAAAAGCTCAAGATCCAACTGCAGGTGGTCAACCGCCAGCAGTTGGATTCACTGGGTGAAAATCACCAGGGCTGCGCACTTGAAGCCAGTGCCTACTCATACAGCTACCTGGATGATATTCTCCTGCTTGCCGCACAGCGCAATCAAAAGCCGTTTCTGCTGCTGCTGGACATTCTGCAAAACCCGCAGAACCTGGGTGCGCTGGTGCGTACGGCCGAAGCGGTAGGCGTCCATGGCATTATCATGCCGGAGCGCCGGGCTGCCGGTGTGACACCAGCAGTAGTACATGCCTCAGCTGGCGCCACTGAGCACATGCTGATTGCACAGATGAACCTGGCACAGGCAATTACAGAATTGAAGGCTGCCGATGTGTGGGTGGCGGGGTTGGAAGGCGGTTCAGGATCGCAGCCGGCTGACCAGGTGCCGCTGTATGGCGCCCTGGCGCTGGTAGTTGGCAGTGAGGGCGAGGGCCTCAGGCGTTTAACGCGCGAGTCCTGCGACTACCTGCTGCGCCTGCCTATGGAAGGCCGGGTCGAATCACTCAATGCAGCAGTTGCCGGTTCAATCGTTCTGTATATGGCTTACTTCGCACGAAATAAATAACCTGCCAAGCGAGACAAACCGCTCGGCAGGTATTCAATAATTCCTAAAAATCTAAAAATTTCTACAACTAACCAGGGCTGCCTAGTAAACATGTTTGCATCCGAGACATGAATGGTTATTCTATCATTGCGAGGCAATAATCGAACAGCAGTTTGGATTAATAAACTAGATATTTACTAATTAAATATGATAATATTGGGGATAACTGATCATGATACCAATGGAGACACTGAATGCTCGCTGAAAAGCTGTTAACACCGGTTATGAGATATCTCACCAGCAAAAATCTCGACCTTGAACCTGTGGAGAATTACACCCTGCCAGAAGCCAAACCGGGCAAAGATTACTTGCTTTACGTCCACATTCCCTTCTGCGAAACACTGTGTCCTTACTGCTCGTTCAACCGCTTTGTGTTTCGGGAATCCATCGCACGCAGCTACTTTACGGCGCTCAGAAAAGAGATGCACATGGTTGCTGAAAAGGGTTACCGCTTTCCATCCATGTACATTGGTGGTGGCACACCTACCGTCCTGATGGATGAGCTGGTCAAAACAATTGACCTGGCTAAAAGCCTGTTTCCGATTGAGGAGGTGTCCTGCGAGACCAACCCGAACCATCTGATACCGCAAGTTATTGAGCCTTTGAAGGGTCGTGTACAGCGGCTTTCGGTTGGCATGCAATCCTTTGATGATGAGCTATTGAAGCAGATGAACCGCTTTGAGCGCTTTGGATCGGGTCAGATAAATGTTGAGAGGATCAAGCAGGTCTCCAGGGACTTCCCCTCTCTCAACGTTGACATGATCTTCAATTTTCCGAACCAGACTGAAGAGAAGCTGGCAAACGACATCAAAGCTATTCTCGAGTCTGGCGCATACCAGGTTACCTTTTACCCCTTGATGAGCTCACCGTCGGTTGAAAAGTCACTGCGCAAGACAGTCGGCCAGGTCAGTTACGCCAACGAGTACCCGTTTTACAGGCAAATACTGGAAGGTCTGAAGCATGAATACACACCCCTGTCAGCCTGGACCTTTGCCCGCAAGTCTGACAGCATGATTGACGAATATATCGTTGACTATGAGGAATACATTGGCATCGGCTCGGGTTCCTTCAGCTACCTGAACGGCTCCCTGCTGGCAAACACATTCTCTGTCAGCACATATAAACAAAAAATCGATGCTAATCAATCTGCCATCACCGGTATCTCACGCTTTGCGGCACGCGAGCAGATGCGCTACAGATTTTTGATGAGCCTGTTCGGGCTGCATCTTGACAAACCTGCTTTTTACCAAGATTTTGGAAATAAGTCTTTAGAAAGAAAATTGTGGCTGGAAATGGCCTTTATGAAAGTTGTTGGCGCTTATGCTGCGAACAACAAACAAGAGGTTACCCTGACCGAGAAAGGTCAGTACATGCTGGTGGTAATGATGCGCGAGTTTTTTGCAAACCTCAACAATGTGCGCGACAAGCAGCGCAAAAAGCTGACACCAGAAGAACAGGCAGACACGGTTATGGATGCCTGTGCAGGTGTTCACAAACCAGGAAAAGTAATTTAAGACTTTTTTGGGAAATTGGGAACTTTTCTGCAGCGATATCGTTATAGTGGAGAGATTAGAAAATCAAAGGAGTGAAAAAATGAAATTCAAACATTTATCGTTAATATCTGCATTAGCATTGGTTCTTGTACTTGGTGCATGTGCACCTCAGGCTCCAGCAAATACTGTGGACGCAGGCTTGAATGGCATAAATGTATCTGGCGTAGGTAAGGTTTACATTAATCCGGATCTGGCGTACGTGTACATCGGCGTCAAAAGCGAGTCTGATGATGTGGCCAAAGCACTGGACAATAACAACGAACAGGCTAATGACGTGGCTGAAGCTCTGACTGCAATGGGTGTCGAGCAGAAAGATATTCAAACAACTGCTTTCAATGTGTACCCAATGGATCAGTACAGCCCAACCGGTGAAAAAACAGGCACGAATTACGTTGTAGAGAACACCGTCTTTGTAACCGTGCGCGACCTTGACAAGCTGGGCGATTTGCTTGGCGAAGTGGTCAATTCTGGTGCCAACAACATTTACGGTATTCAATTTGATGTGACTGATAAATCCACTGCTGTCACACAAGCCCGCAAGATGGCTGTGGAAGAAGCCAAAAAACAGGCTCAGGAACTTGCGGATGCTGCCGGAGTAAAACTTGGAGCATTAAGATCAATCAGTTCATACACATCCAATGTTCCAACCCCCTTCTACGAGGGTAAAGGCTACGGCGGTATGGAAATGGCTGCAGCAGCAGGGACAACAGTCTCAGCCGGCCAGCTGGTGATCACAGTCGATGCCAGCCTGACCTACAGTATCAGTCAATAACCAGTAAATTATCAGTAAAAAGAACCTGCCAAAATTTTCTGGCAGGTTCTTTTCTTTGACTTTCTATAGAATTTTTATTTACTATGTTTAATACTGAATACGGCTCATCGCCTGAAGCTTATTCAACCGGTGGGTTGACTGTATTCTACGTACTGTACCTGTTGTGCCACGCATCACCAGGCTGTCAGTCAGGGCACCTTCTGCAAAGTAGTCTACACCCCGCAGCAGGTCGCCATTGGTAAGCCCAGTGGCTGCGAAGAATACATCATCTGAGGCAACCAGATCATCGATCGTCAGGACTTTATTAAAATCATAGCCCAACTCTTTGCCGCGCTGCAATTCATCTTCATTGCGAGCATACAACTTGCCCTGCATAGTGCCGCCCATGCACTTCAAGCCACAGGCAGCCAGAACACCCTCGGGAGTGCCACCAACACCCATCAGCACATCCATACCCGATGCCGGCCAACTGGTCATGATCGCACCGGAGACATCGCCGTCCGGGATCATGCGGATGCGCGCGCCGGTTTCGCGCACTTCCTGGATTAGCTTCTCATGCCGCGGCCGGTCCAGGACCACAACAATCAGGTCGTCAACATCTTCACCCTTCGCTTTGGCAATTTTCTTCAAATTATCTGCAACCGGGGCTTCGATATCGATTACATCTCTTGCCTCAGGACCGACGGCAATTTTATCCATATAAACAAATGGTCCGGGGTCAAACATGGTGCCGCGCGGTGCTAAAGCAACAGTTGAGATTGAGTTCCACAAACCAAAAGCAAGCGGTCTTGTACCATCAATCGGATCAACTGCAATATCAACTTCGGGCATCTTGCCCATGCCAAGTTTTTCGCCATTGTACAGCATCGGGGCTTCATCCTTTTCCCCCTCGCCAATCACTACAACACCCTTCATATAAATCGAGTTTAAGATTGTGCGCATGGCATCCACAGCTGCCTTATCTGCAAGTTTCTTGTCGCCGCGGCCCATAAAACGACCCGCAGCCAGTGCGGCAGCCTCAGTAACCCGTACGAGTTCAAGTGCCAGATTGCGAGTTGGCACCATTCCCTCACCGACAATCTCATTCATTTCAGAACCTCCTGTGTTATGTTATTTTTTATCGATGTCTTAGAGATAGACCATCGTTACAAGATAATAGCCAATAACAGCCGCCCACAACCACGAATCAATTCGATCTAATACCCCGCCATGTCCGGGCAATAAATTGCTTGAATCTTTCACGCCGAATTGACGCTTCAACATACTTTCACCAAGATCACCCAAAGGTGTAATGCTGCCTATGACAAGCCCGATAATCAAGCCCATCTGCGGTTCTAACGGTGGGTAGGCAAACTGCCACAGCCACGCCAGTCCCCACGTAGCCAGTGCCGAGAACAAGATACCGCCAAAATAACCTTCCCAGCTTTTCTTAGGGCTCACCCGGCGTGAGAGTTTGTGCTTTCCAAAAGCTCGTCCTATGAGATACCCACCCAAATCTGTAAGCCACACGGCAGGAAAAATTAACAACAGCCACCACTGACCGCCAGCAGCTTCGCGCATTGAAATGACATACCCGCCCAGCCATCCAATATACACAAGACCACAAATGGATATGGCAAAGTTAAGTGCAGCTTGATCATTGCCTCGTTCATACTGCACGACGTGGTAGGCCATAATAACAAGAAACAGGAGCATCAGCGCCAGCAGGCTCTCGTCTAATCCGAAAATGTAACGAAGGAGTACCAGTGCACCTGAACCAACAATCAGCAAAATATTCGCTGGCTGATATCCCCCCAATGTAAACATGCGCCCAAATTCCCAGGCCGCAATCGACATTAACATCGTCATCAATCCGGTTAACCACCAACCGCCTTGCACTATCAAGAGTGCTAATGTGGGAATCAGGAAAATGATGACGATTAACCGTTTACGAAGCATTATCAGTGGGTGCTACATTGTTCGAACTCAATTTTCCAAATCTTCGGTCTCTATTACTGTAATCTAACAGCGCCTGGTACAACTCAGTTCTGTCAAAATCGGGCCATAAAGTGGGTGTGATGTGCCACTCTGCATAAGCTGACTGCCAGATTAAGAAATTGCTGATACGCATTTCACCCGAGGTGCGGATGATCAAATCGGGTTCAGGTGTACCACTGGTAAACAAGTAGCGATTTACAAGTTCTTCAGTGACCTGCTCTGCAGGAATGCCATCCCTGACGATATCCCTGATCGCGCAGACAATCTCATCACGGCCGCCATAGTTGAAAGCAAGGGTAAGGACTAAATGATTATTATTGCTTGTTATCGCAATTGCTTCCTGCACCTTCTTCTGCAGTTTTGGGCTTAAGGCTTCAAGGTGACCAATATGCCGCAGTTGAACGCCTTCCTTGTGCAGTTCTGCCAACTCCTTTTCAATGACATCTTCCAAAATTGTCATCAAGCCAGATACTTCTTCCTGTGGCCTGCCCCAGTTTTCTGTTGAAAAGGCATATATAGTGAAATACTTGACTCCAAACTCAACACAGGCTCTGATGACACGACGTAAGTTTTCAGTGCCGGCTTTGTGACCAGCCAGGCGCGGTAAATTGCGCTGTGCCGCCCAGCGTCCATTACCATCCATGATTACTGCAACATGATTGGGTATTTTTTTTAGCTGCGAAAGATCAAGATCAGAAGAATTTTGAGTCTTTTTTATGTTCATGAAAAGTTAGACTTCCATGATTTCTTTTTCTTTTCTATCACCCACAATATCAATCTGTTCTATGTACTTATCTGTAGATTTCTGGAGTAATTCTTCACCTTGTTTTTGTTCATCCTCAGTGATTAACTTCTCTTTTTCAAACTCGCGTAGATCTTTCATAAGATCACGCCTGACATTCCGTACAGCCACACGAGCTTCCTCCAGCCGGTTGTGAACCAGCTTGACTAAATCACGCCGGCGCTGTTCAGTGAGTGGGGGCAGGTTTAAACGGATCGCTTTGCCATCATTGCCAGGGGTTAAACCCAAATCAGAAGCCATGATCGCCTTTTCAATAGTTTTTATCGATGAGACATCAAAGGGACGGATCAGCAGTGAGCGAGCATCTGGCACGCTGATGGTCGCCAACTGGACAAGCGGCGTTGGCATACCGTAATAATCTACATGTAATCTTTCAACCAGGGCAGGAGCAGCCCTGCCAGTACGAATTCCCGATAAATCAAGCTCCAGTGCATCAATGGCACCCTGCATTCGCGAATCGGCATCTGAGAGGATATCCTTGATCATTAATAACTCCTTATTGATATGCTGCCCAAGTGAATCAAACTGATAAGGATCTCCTGTGAGCAGTATAAGAATATTCTTCCTTAGGATATTAAGCATACCTTAATTTGAAAAAAAAAGCTATCGAAACTGACTGGAAATTATATGGTGCCACCAACTGCCCAGAATTGAAATGGGGTTTATTTGGCTGTAATCAGGATAAACTTCCCTCTTGACATTATTAGGATATTTGTTCTATAATAGGATAAATGTTCTAATCAGTGAGGTGTATGATGAATTCAGGCATGTTATGGTTTGATAATGATCCGAAATCGGATTTACCCACAAAGATTCTGCGTGCAGCTACCTATTTTCAACGCAAATACGGCCGCACACCTGACCTTTGCTTTATTCACCCAAGTATGCTCTCGGGAGAGAAACGCTCAGCCAACGGTATTGAAATCTGTCCATCAAGGTCAGTTCAACCACACCATCTCTGGATTGGCACAAGCGACTTACCGCAGAACAATCGTTAATCTGCATATTTGAAAAATGCAATATCAAGTTAATAGTCTGTTTGTTTCACATCAACTCAGAGCCGGCACTTACAATCACAAGCTTTTGAGGGTCAAGATACTTCTGTGTGCTCTGCAGGATTTGTTCTGATGTGATTGCCTGGATCTTTTGCGGATACTCCCGGTAATAATTCAACCCGAGCTGGAACCTTTCCACCCCGGCCAAGGCACTGGCAACACCTGCATTAGATTCCATTGATAACGGCAGCCTGCCAATATAATTGGATTTACTGTCTTGCAGTTCGGCTTCAGTAACTGGCTCGGTGACAAATCGTTCAAGTTCATTGATTATCAACTCAATTGCCTTATTCAGATTGGCAGGGTTTACGCCAGCTGATACCTCCCATGAACCAGAAGCAATCCAGGCGTTCAGGCTGGTGGAAGCATGATATGCAAGCCCGGACTGTTCACGCACCACATCACCAATTCTCCCCATCATTCCAAACCGGCCAAGGATGTTATTGCCAAGCGATGCCGGCAGGTAATCTTCTGACAGGCGGTGTGGTCCTAATGTGCCCATTACAATGTCTGTCTGGCTTTTTCCAGGCAAGGTGATATGTTTCCTGATTGTCTGGCAAGGCATGCCAATTTCCTTCAAAACAGGCGGAGTTAATTGTCCAGAGTTATACCAACCAGCAAAGGTCTGCTCAACCAGCTGGATTACAGTCTGTGGCTGAACTGCTCCAACAACCACAATCACCATACCTGCAGGGCCATAATGCTGACGATGAAATTCAACCAGGTCTTCCTGCTTAATGTTCATAACAGTTTCTGAAAAACCATCATCGGGCTTACCATATGGGTGACCCGGAAACAGCAGACTATCAAATGCCAGCGATGCCGTATCAGCTGTGTCATCCTCGCGCATGGCAATACCGGTCAAAATCCTGGCGCGCAACTTTTCAACCTGGTCCTGCGGGAAAACCGGTTCCTGCAGACTCTCGGATAACAACATCATCAAGGTGGATAAGTCTTCTGACAAACACCTGCCACCGAAGGTGACATTGTGCACACTGGCGCCTATACCCAAAGATGCACCAGCGGTTTCCAAGAGATTATAAATCTCTGTGGTATTCCGCCGTGTGGTGCCGCGCAACAAGCTTTGGGCAGTAAAATAAGCCAGCCCAAGTTTATCATCAGTGTCAAATACACTGCCCGCACCAAGGTAACCATGGATCACAACTGAGGGGCTGTTGAAGTTCGTTCGGGTTAATATTGTGATGCCATTAGAAAGCTGAACACGGTGAACATCGTCTGCTCCGGGAAGGCTCAACCACTTATCCTGTTGTACTGTTTTCATCATCATGCTATGCCTTCCTGTAATGTCGGTTTGTAAATACCAACCACCCTGCGTGAGGGATCAAGATATTCTTGCGCAACTCTTTGAATATCGGCCGGCGTCACTGCTTCAAGGTTATCAATGTAGTTAAGGAACCACTCATACCGGTCGAACATTTCTGCATATCCAAGCCAGAAAGCTTGATTTGTAATATTTTCTGTACCGTAGGCAAACAAGGCTCGCGCCTGCTTTACTGCGCGCCGAATTTCATCTGCTGGCACAACCTCATTCTGGATGCGTTTGATTTCATCATCCAACTTTTGCAGCGCTGCCTCAGGTGTATTTGCAGGATGCACGGTGCTGTTGATGGTATACAAGAATGGATCAATTGTTGCCTGCAATGAACCAAACACACTGATAACCGTCTCTGATTCGACCATTGATTGATACATTCGGCTGGTCCGGTTGGAAATCCCTCCGCCGCCAAACATGTTCAAACCTGATGGCCCGGTCAGCAGGCTGTCAATCACACTTAAAATATAGAAATCTTCATGCCAGGCAGCAGGAGCCCGATATGCCGCTTCAATGAAGGTCGTTTCACCTGGGCCTTCAACTACCAGGTATTTTTCCTCTGCAAGTGGAGAATCAACTGAGGTTAATTGCCTTGTTCCATTGCCGTCCAAATTTCCGCCGTAGTGCTTAGTAATCTTTTCCAGCATCTCAGCCGTATCAAAATCTCCGGCAACAGCAACAACTGCATTACCAGGTGTGTAGTTTGAACGGTAATGATTGAAAAGGTCATCACGGGAGATAGTCAACAGGTCTTCAAGGCTGCCGATGACTTCATTTCGATAAGGATGAGTGGAAAACGCAGCCGATTGTACTGCACGTCCCAACCGGAACATCGGTTCGTTCTCATTTCCTTCCAACTCAGAGATAATTACAGTCCTTTCAGATTCGACTTCTTTCTCTTCAAACAGGCTGTTCACCATCCGGTCAGCTTCCAGCTCAAGCGCCAAATCCACCTGGTCAGCCGGCATGGTTTGAAAATAAGCTGTCCAATCCATAAAGGTGAAGGCATTCCAGTAACCGCCTGAACGCGAGATTGCTTTGTCAAGGATCCCTGCTGGAAAGCGGGGGGTACCTTTGAACTGCATATGCTCAACCCAATGGGAGAGACCGGTCTTGCCAGGATGTTCTGAGCGTGATCCAACCCTGTACCAGACCCAGTGACTGATGATTGGGGCGTTATGGATTTCCTTCAATCTGACAATCAAGCCATTTTCAAGCCTGCTGAACGTTAGTTTTTCATCCATTAATCTCGATTTTCTCCTTTACTGCTGACTGCAGAAATACTACTTTTGTAAAGTTTTCGAATATTGATATTTGAAGTAAAAGGCGTAAAAATTCATCTCACAATTCACAATCAAATATCACTATATCATAATGCGGCTGGCACAAGCGCCAATCCATTCGTTAGATTAGATACAGGTAGCAACACAGAACAGGCAGTCTTGCCTGTTCTGGTCATAAACAATATTGTTGTATTTTTTGAATCCGCGCTTTTCAGGGAATATACCGCCCGTTAGTGTGCTTGATTCGAAAGAAAGGCACGCACAGTAAAAACCCAATTGCTATGATTGTCTCGCCAACGACAACGCCACGCGCCTGCCAGACGCCAAAGAAGGGTATATCAGGTAATGAATGGCTGCCCAAACCAAAGATGTCAGCCATACCGGTAAACACAGCCACCAAATAACCAGTTGCCACCATGCGCAAGCCAATATCTGCTGCAATCGAGGGTGTGTAGCCTTTCCATAATGCCATCAGGCTGGAGTAACCACCAATGCACATCAGTGCAAGCCCGATCAGGAATACAGCAATTTGAACAAAGCCAATCACCGGGCTGCGGTCCAATCCAAAAATACCAGGACGAGCGCCCAGCAGAAAAACTAAGTAGCCCAAAATAGTAACGATTAATCCAAAACGCACCCTGCGCCGTGAATACGGCCTTTGAGATACTGGTTCAGTATCAACTGGTTCATCAGCTAATACAGGCTGGGTGCTGTTATCTGTCTCACTCATGACTCAGGCAATCCGATTTTAAGGGCGTTTATCCAATTGGCACCCATAATATTCTGGATGTCAACTTCATTGTATCCCTTATTTTGCAACAGCGGTACCATCTTCTGTAGATCAGCGATTGTATCAAGTTCACTTGGAATGGCATCATGACCAAAACCACCATCAAAATCACTGCCCAGTCCAGCGTGCTGTGTATCGCCTGCCATCTGGCAAACATGGTCAATGTGGGCAATTAAGTCATCCAAAGTGACTTCATGCTTACCATCAGTATGCTTCCAGCCCGCTTTGATAAACCGGTTATACATCACGGCGCCCATGATACCGTCACGATTTAGCAGCGCCTGGATGGTCTCATCAGAAAACTGCCTTTCGCGCGGGTCCTCTTTAACGAGTCGCCTGGCATTGACATGGCTTGCAATTATCCTGCCAGGGTAATAATCCAATGCCTGGAGGGATGATTTTTCATTCATGTGTGACACATCCAAAATTAACCCCAACTGGTTCATGAAGTCTAAAAGTTCATAACCCTCTGGTGTAAAACCACCACTGGTATGTGTACCACCGCAAAAGCGGGGGCCTGCCCAAACTGGTCCAACAATTCGAACGCCCATCTTCTGCCAGTGTTCAAGATCCTGAATTTGGCCAATTGCCTCGGCACCTTCCAAAAGCAGGACAAGCCCGATAGGATGCGTTACTTTCGGGTGCTGTGCAGGTTGATCTATCCAGGGCATGAGAATCTTTTCAACATCCTGGCGTTTGCGGATCAATTGAAACGCATCCGGGTGATTCTGTTCCCACTGGTGATAAATGTCCACCTCTTTTTGCAGAAAAACCCTGGCTTCATCTGCCGTCCGATAAGCGACTTTTTCAGCGTCAGAAAATTTATACTGTTCTGGGGCGACAAACAGAGTAGAGAAGATGACCGCTACCTGTCCCTTTTGAAACTCAGGCCAACCCAACACTGAATCACCGGTATTATCGATGATATCTGTGCCGGCTTCATCTTTACGGATATCATAGGCAGAACGCAAGTAATCACGTTCGAAATTCAGCATGTTATAAGCAAGATCTTGATGGGCATCAACGATATAAACCATGAAATCCTCCGCATTAAAAGCAGAGCGCACCTTGAGGTACGCTCTACTTGGATTAAAATAATTCTTGAATCATTTTGATATTTCCGGAATATCCAGAAATGAAACGTGGTTTAATGCTATTCTTGGGTATCTTCAGTGCTCTCTGGTTCTGGCGCTGCATCTTCAACTGGTAATTCTTCAACAGCTTCTTCAGAGGCTGTTTCCTGAGTTACCTCGGCAGCTGGTTCCTGAACTTCTTCGGCGGCTGTTTCCCGAACTTCTTCAGCAGCTGGTTCCTGAGATTCTTCTGTCGCAGGTTCTTCTTCATTCGCTTCGTCCAGCAGTGTCTGCCAATCCATATCAGCATATGCCATTGATTCAACTTTGCGCAGGCTCAAACCAATACGGTGGTTCTCAGGCTCAATCCTAATTACTCTCAGTGTCACAACATCACCCTCTTTTAAAACTTCTTTTGGGTGCTCAATGCGTTTTTCACTGATTTCTGAGATATGGATCAAACCCTCAATATCCTGTTTAAAATCATCATGCAAGCGGGCAAAGGCGCCAAATTTCGTAAGCCGGGTAATAGTACCTTCAATCAGTTGACCAACCTGCAGTTTAGCTATATCAGATGACCAGGGGTCTTTCAACAGCTGTCGGATTGATAAACCAATGCGTCTTTTTTCGCGATCAATTGTGATGATCTTAACATCCACTTCCTCGCCCACTTTGAGAGCTTCCTTGGGATGATCAATGTGATCCCAGGAAATCTCAGATAGGTGAACAAGACCATCAGCGCCACTGATATTTACAAAGGCACCAAAATCTGCCAGGCTGGTAACACGGCCCTTGCGGATGTCGCCTTCTTTCAAATCATCAATTACGCGTTCCTTTAAGCTCTCACGGGTTTCGGTGCTGGCTGCACGCTCTGACAGGATCAAGCGGCGTCTACTGCGGTCAACTTCAATGACGCTTACCTCAATCTCGCTGCCAACCATTTCACCAAAGCGCTGATCGGGTGTCGTGCCGCTAATGTCGGCGCGCCGTGACAGGCTAATCTGGCTGGCTGGAACAAAGCCACGCAGGGTTCCTAGTGGAACTATGAGACCACCCTTGTTGTAGCCAATCACCTTGCTGGTGAAATTTCCCTGTGTGCTCTGCAGGCGCTCAGCTTCCAACCACTCTTCCTCTTCCCGGGCACGTGTGAACGATAATACCAGGTTCCCATTTTGGTCTTCTGGGTTAATAACAAATACGGAAATCTCCTGGCCAACTTTCAACTCAGCCAGGATGTCTGCAGGAATTGCTTCATATTCCCGGCCGCTGATGATGCCTTCTGATTTAGTACCTACACTTACCAGGATTTGACCCTGGCTGATGCTGGCAATAACACCTCGCTTGATTTCGCCCTGCTTGGGGAAATCAATCTCCAGCCCTTCATTAGCAAGAAGGGTGGCCATATTATTCATGCTGTTATTTTCTGGTTCTAAATTCTCTGGCGTATTATTTTGCTCGGGGAGAGCTACATTATTCTCCATGACTTCTCATTACTCCACTTAACAAAGTTAGGTAACATTATATCGGTAGAATTCATTCTTGACAACCCTGCACGAATTCTTAAATTTTTCACCATGTTTATCAACTTCTACCAGTATCATCTCTCTTAATTCAAAAAACACATTGCTGCCAAAAAAAAACGACCTGAAATAAATCAGGTCGTTATCACCTTGTAATCTTATTGCTGCCTGACCAGTGCTAATGGCGCCGGCGTTTCTTTTTACCAGAAGCGCGACCAGAACCTGTTGTTTCAGGTTCGCCAACAGCCTTTTCATCTATTTGCCCGGGCATATCACCATCTATCACCTCCCGTGCAGTAGATTGGCTACCAATCCTGCCGCGCGGTTGATAAGTAAACACGCGGCTGATAACCGCCATGCGTACATCAGCCAGCAGACTTTTGAACATCTCCGATGCACGGCTTTTATACTGCACCAGAGGATCACGCTGGGCATAAGCTTCCATGCCGATGGATACACGCAAACCTTCCATCTGGGTCAAGTATTCGACCCATTGTTCTGAAATTGTCCGCAAGAGAAGTTCGCGGTAAGCTTCATTCTGCAAATGCTCACCCAGAATCTCCACAACCTGTGGTTCTTCATCGGTTTCCAGCGCTGAGAAGACCTGTCCACCTAACTCTGTAAACCGGCTCTCACCCAATGTTTCTTTCAACTGATTTTTTATCCTCTCATCCAGCTGGTTGAAAGTGACACCACCCTGTATCAACTGCATCCGCGCCATCAAACCACGCGCTTGCTGTAATGCGTTCAGTCCACCCTGCAGATGGTGCAAAATTCTTTCAGTTATCTCTGTAGTTGTAGAATCTTCAATCAAGCGGGCAGTCAGGTACACATAACGCACCCGGGTATAGTTTCTTGTACTGCGGCGGTGTGTTTTCTGATCGAATGCCAGTCTTGTACCCTGAGAAATGACCATCAGGTAAGTCGTCAGGTTCCGTTCTGAGAGCAAATCGCCGTCAGAGCGCTTGAGTGCAGCATCCAGGTCACGCCGGATCTGTCCATCGTCTCCTAAAAGCTGGGACTTCTTGTTAGCATAAAAGGCATCGACAGCATCCAGGATAGCATTGCGCAGGTCTTTAAATTCCAGACCATCCAACTCAGCCTGTTTTACTGCCAGCGGCTCTTCGAGTCGGCGCTCAAGCCCTGCCAGTACCCTGTTCAGAACCAGTGTTTTTAGATTGGCTGTGATTTGCGACCTGACTTCGGTAATGATTGCCTTATCACGATCAACCAGCCGGCGCAGCTGTTCATTGTTCAATTTAAGCGGCATTCTGACCGATTCAGATAGCGTGGTTAATAGTTCCTGCGGGCGTAAAGGCTGATTAATTTCATCAGACTCGTTCAATCCATCCAGTGTCATATCCAAAATGTCGAACAATTCGGATTTACGACTATCAAGATTTTCTTCAGCCTTTTCCAGCATCGTCTCAGTGGCGTTGATAAGATGTGCCTGTTCAGTATCAATGGCTGAGCCGGCAGTGGTTAATAAAGCTTCCGTCAGCTGGGCGCTGATATTCTCTTTTCCTTTTACCCTGGATAAGATTTCATCAAACAGCAGGCGTGAGGAAAAACTGGGATAGCTGACAGATTCAAACTGGAACGCCGGTTGTATCTCCTCCAGGTAAGCCAGCAGGCGCCAAGGACCTTCAGCATCCTTCAGGGCATCTGGGATGCGGCGCTGCATTTCCAGCTCCAGCATTTCCAGGATATCCTCACTCAGGTTCGCCTTTGTGAATACACGGTCACGCTGCTCATAAATACGCTTGCGCTGCGCATTCAGCACATCGTCGTACTCCAGCAAGTGCTTGCGAACATCAAAGTTTGAGCCTTCCACACGTTCCTGTGACTGTTCTACCAGCCGTCCCAGGATATTCATCTCCAACGGCAGGCTGTCATCGAAAAAGACACGCTTCCACATACCTTCAACCTGCTGACCTCCAAACAAGCGCATCAGTTCGTCCTCAAGGGATAGGTAAAAACGTGATGAGCCTGGGTCTCCCTGGCGGGCAGACCGGCCGCGCAGTTGGTTGTCAATTCGCCTGGCTTCATGACGCTCAGAGCCAATCACATGCAAGCCACCTAATTGGCGTACACGACGCATTTCATCGAGATACTGCAGAAAAGCTTTGACAGACTCTTCATAGATTCCAAACCCCTCGGGGTCCATCTGTTCAAGCGCTTTCTCTTTATCATCCAGGCTGAGGTCATAGGGGTTGGGGTTTACACGGCTTAATACCCGGTTGATGTCAAACAAGGTATTTTCTGGTAGTTCACCGCCAAGCTTGATATCCACACCGCGACCTGCCATGTTGGTGGCAATGGTTACAGCGCCAAACGCACCGGCACGCGCGATGATCTGAGATTCTTCATCATGCTTCCTGGCGTTTAACACCTGGTGTGGAACGCCGCCCTGGAGCACATTGACCAGGCGCTGCCTGTCATTCTCAGACAGTTCCAAAATCTCAAGCAGCAAGTTGAGGTTCTCCGGCTCCTCTGGATTCATAGACATATTCAGCTCACGAGCAATTGAGCGCATTTCAGCCTGGTTAATCTCCTCAATCGAACCTGAGAGCGATTTCAACGCTTCTATTGGTCGATCAAGAATCTCAATATTATGTTTCTTCATCCATGTTTTGCGGATCAACAAGATCAGCGCCAGCCTGCGTATCATCTCAGCCGACAGGCGGCGCGAGATGCGTTCAGAGTTCTCAACAGAGGTAGTACCCACCAGTTGAGGTCGACCCATCACATGGTAGCGCAGCGCCTCCTGGATAATCGAACGAAACTTCGCTTCCTCAGTACGGTACACAACATCTGGAAAGTCCTTGCGCTTCCAGAATACCGGTTTTTTCTCAGCGTCATTCACCTCAGTATAGTAGGTGTATTTGTAGCCCTGCTCATCTTTTGCTTCAACAGATTCCAGCCCGGCTATTTTCCTTGAGACTTCATATTCAAGGTTGGTTGGGATCGGCAGCACATCCAGTTTATAAATTTTGTAGAACTCTTCTGCTTCTGTCAGTGCCGTGCCGGTCATGCCAGCTAACTTTTCGTACATACGATAGTAATTCTGCAGTGTGATGGTAGCATAAGTGACATTCTCAGGCTCTACCTTCACACCTTCCTTTGCTTCTACCGCCTGGTGAAGTCCTTCAGACCAGCGCCTGCCCGTCATTAACCGACCGGTAAACTCATCAATAATCACAACCTTGCCACCCTGCACCAGGTAATCCTTGTTACGGCGGAAGAGGTGCTGTGCCTTGAGCGCCTGTTCAAGGTGCCCCAACATTTGCTCCTGCATGGGGGTAATGTCTTCAGGGCGCTCAGGGTCGCGCAGCGGCTGACCAAGCAGCAATTCAACATGACCCTCACCAATTTCAGTCAACGAAACACTGCGGTCTTTTTCAGAGACCTCGTAGTCCTCAGGGTTCAGCTGCCTGACAAGCTGCGCCATCTTGATATACCACTCAGTATCATCCGAGGATGGTCCTGAGATAATCAGCGGCGTGCGTGCCTCATCGATCAGAATGTTGTCCACCTCGTCAATAATGGCAAAGTAATGCCCGCGCTGAACCCGCTCTTCAAGAGACATAGTCAGGTTGTCACGCAGGTAATCAAAACCAAATTCGCTGTTGGTGCCGTAAGTGATGTCGGCGGTGTAAGCATCTTTGCGCAGCACCAACCGCAGTTGATGCTGGTCTTCCTGTGAAGATGTCTTTTCAAGGTCAACAATGAACGCCTTGCGCCCATTGTCAGTGCGGGCGGCCATCTGCAAAACGCCCGTTGTCATACCCAGGAGAGAATAAATTGGAGCCATCCAGCGGGCATCACGGCGCGCCAGGTAATCATTGACGGTCACCAGGTGAACGCCCCTGCCGGTAAGGGCGTTGAGGTACAGCGGCAGCGTTGCCACCAGCGTTTTACCTTCACCCGTACGCATCTCGGCAATCCTGCCGCTGTGCAAGGCAATACCGCCGACCATCTGGATGTCGTAATGACGCATGCCCGTTGTCCGTTTGCTTGCCTCGCGTACTGCAGCGAATGCCTCAGCAAGCAAATCATCCAACGTTTCGCCTTCTGACAACCGTTTTCTGAACTCGCCGGTTTTATTTTTTAACGCCTCATCGCTTAGTGCCTCTAGTGTCGGCTCAAAAGCGTTAATTTGATCCACCAATTGGGAAAACTTTTCAATCTCTTTTTTATTTGGGTCGCCGCCCAGCATTTTCGCTATTTTTTGAAACATGTTGTCAAACCGCCTGTATCAATAAAGTTCTTTTCACTCAAAATTTCAGCAACAGTTCATTATAAACTGCCTGTATTGGTTAAGTATTAGAATACCGGTTCTCTGTAAAACACCTGCCGAAAAAAATATAGGATACCATAAATTTATCTGGCTTGGATTACTCGTAGGAAAGCACCTCTCGGATGGTCAGCCTGGCAGCATTCCTGGCTGGCAGCAGACTTGAAAACAGCGAAAGAACCAAAACCATCAACAGCCACAGGAGATATCCCAACGGGTCAATTGAGACGCCCCAGTCTGCACCAAAAAGGGAGTAGAAAATGGCGTTCGAGAGCATCTTGCTAATCGGCAGCGAGGCAAGAGACCCAATAATCCAGCTCATGATGCCGATCAATAATCCTTCAACCAATACGATATTGATGACTTTACGGTCTGAAGCGCCAATGGCACGCAGTACGCCGATCTCTCTGCGCCGTTCCATGACATTCAGGCTCATCGTGCCAGTCAAACCAATCGAGCCAACCAGCGCTGTCAGCAGCGCCATCACCAGGAGGACATACGTGAGCACATTCAATCCCTGTGTGGCGTTATTGTTGAGCGCCTGACCCGGTTGAATCTCCTTAACTTTGTAACCACTCGCCTTCAAGTGTTGGTCGATAATATGCGCCAGGTCATTTTGTGCTTCACTGGACATATTCTCCTGTGTGCTGGCAATCTTATAGGTATTCGTGCGATTGCCAAGCCCCATCAAACGGTTCAAGTCTTCAAAGGTTGTGTAGGCAACATACCCGCCAGCTGACCCCACCAGTTGAAAGCAGCCCACCACCTCAAAGCTGGTTTCTTTGCCGGCAACACGCAAGATGATGTTATCACCTGGTTGAACCCCGGGGAATATTTCCTGGAAACGCTCGCTGATAGCAATTTTTTTATAGTCACCAGCCTCAAGCCAGCGTCCACTTAGCAGTATCGGGTTGACAAGAGGTGAACCTGCTGGCGCCGCCAGGATGCTCGTGGTATCAGCAACCAATCCATCACTGCGCAGAATTTCAGCACTGGTGCCGCCCCAGCCTTCAACAAGTTGAACCTGCGGCAGCTTTTTCAGTACTTCCTCAATCTCGCGCATGTGATAATCGCTCTCCAACGTAAGGTTGATGTCAGCCAGAAAATATTCCCCCACCCTGCCGATGTAGTTGTCAATTGAAGCCCTGACATTGAACGTGCCAATAAAAATTGAACCGCCGAGCGAAAGCGTGACCAAGGTCAGGATCAACCTGCCCTTACGCCTGACAGTATTGCGCAGCGAAACCAGGATGGGTCTTGGGAGAACTTTAAGCAAAGTCTTGCTAAATTTTGTATTGACGATAGTGTCCTGGTGAAATTTTTGCTGAATACCGCTGGTCGCCTCTTGCGCACTGATCCTGACGCCTTGCAGGATGGGGAAGAAACCGGCAATTTGCGGCACAATTAATGCCAGCACAAGCATAAGGATAGCTGCCAGCGGTACTGTACGGAACTCAAGCACGGTATAGTTAATCTCATCGGAGAGGTAATAAAGCATGCTCAAGGCAGCCCGGTTTGCCAGCGGTAGTGAGACGACAAATGCCAGGATGCCATAAAGAAAGATCATAGAAGTATAAATGCCGATGACCTGGTTGGAGCGTGCACCCAAAATTTTCATGATGCCAATCTGTTTGACCTGTTGATTAAGCAGGGCTTGAAAGGTGTTGGTAACAAGTATGCTGGAGAGGAATAAAACCAGCGCGCCGAGCATAAACAATATTGAGGCGACCGCATCCGTATAGGTACTGTTTGGATGATCGTAAGTACTGCGAACACTCTGGCTTACCACGCGACCACCATTCTCCTCAAGAACTTGCCGCACCTTGTCACCCAAAGACCTCAGGTCATCTTCATTTGACCCCCGTTCTCTGGCGGTGATATACAGCATGTTTGGTGTGTCATGCAGGTTTAACCAACCCAGGGCGACTGAGTTGACGTATCCCTGTGCACCGGCCATGAAAAAGCCGCCTGCTGCACCGGAAGAACCAATTGTTTGATCCTTGACCACGCCGACAACCTTCATACGCCGGATTGTACGGTTGGATAGTTCTATTGAAATCTCATCGCCAATCTCAACGCCAAATTCGTGGAATTTATACTGGTCTATGACGATATCACGCGCCTGCACAGGCCATTTACCATCAACTAACTCCAGCTGGTTGATTTTTTTGGTTTGTACGTTATCGCTAATATTGATCGTTAAAGTTTCCCAATCGCCAGCGCTGTCCAACGCCCGCATTGAGACTGACTGCACGGTTTCAGCATCCTTAACATCCCGTACGTTGCTGGCATTGCTGATTGCATCATCCGTCAAATTAATTACCATCATCTGAACGTTGGCGGGGTTTGCTGCAGCGTAACCAAGCTCCATGTCACGCTGCAGCAGAATATACAACGTGGTGATAATGCCAATGGCAAACAGGCCAACAGCAATGGAAGCAGTAATCATCACAGAACGGCTGAAACTGTTCCAAATATCAGCGATAACTTTTATCCAGCGAGGTGGCAGCATCATGACTGCCTTTCAATGGTGCTGTTTTCAGAAAAGAGCATACCCGCATTTGTTTCCTGTAGATTAGCGGCTGATTTCTCAAAACCTGCCTGGTGAGACACATGCCATTCATGCCAGTTTGCCTGCCCAATCGTTTGAATGACTGCGCCGTCAGGGCCTGCCAATATCACAGGGTCTGACAGCTTATCATCAGGTGCCAGCGCCTGCCCTGCATTGAGTGTAAACCGGTCCTCAAAACCAGCTTGACCTTCAGCTGTTATCAGTCGCACAGAACCTGACTTAACCACAAGCAATCCTGGCAGTTGGTAATCAAAGGCGTGCCTCGTCTTCGGAGGGATGACAAACTCACCAGAAAGCACATGGGTGCCCTGTAACAGTACCGGGTGCGGCAAATGAGGAAACAGGCGTACCAGCAGTGTGTCAAGTAATTCTCCATCTGAAAGGACAACCTGCCGGTCTGCACTTTCAGCCAGCTGCTGGTCATGTGTGACCATGATGATAGTTTTTCCCTGTTTGACCAGTGAACGGAAAATCGCAAATATCGACTCGGCTGTGCCGGTATCCAGGTTGCCGGTAGGCTCATCAGCCGCAATAATCGGTGGGTCATTGGCTAATGCACGGGCTATGGCAGCGGTTTGCTGCTGCCCGCCTGAAAGCGCCCCGGGAAGTTTTTCTGCCTCATCCTGCAAATCCAGCATTTCCAACAGCTGGCGTGCGCGTTCTTCTCTCCGGTCAGACGGTATGATTTCTGCCAAATCCATCGCCAGTAAAACATTTTCTATCACACTCAGCATCGGCAGCAGTTGGAAAAATTGGAAAACGACACCCATGTTGCGGCCGCGCCAGACTGCCAGCTCACCTTCCTTCATGGCGTGCAGGTTTGAGCCCAGCGCATGCACTGAGCCGTGACTTGGATGATCAATGCCTGTGATCATGTTAATCAGTGTCGATTTACCGCTGCCTGATTTACCTACAATGGCAGTGAATTCTCCAGGCAGAAACTCAAGGTTAATGTGTTTCAAAACATCCACCGAACCAGCTGGCGTTTTATAGGTTTTGAACACATCATGAATCTTGATCAGAGCTTCGCCTTCAGTGCGGACTGGGGAAAGCGTCATAGTCTCTCTTCCTCCCGCACAGTTTCTTTAATAATCTGTCCATCACTGAGGTACAGCACCCGGTCAAACTGGTGGATCAGGCTGGTGTCATGGGTTACCATCACCAGCGTCCGGCCGCTCTTTACCAACTGTAGAAATATTTGCAGAATCACATCTGAGGTGACCGTATCCAGCCTGCCGGTAGGCTCATCTGCAACCAGGATTGACGGGTCATTAGCCAGTGCGCGTGCAATGGCCACACGCTGCTGCTGACCACCTGAAATGGCTGAGGGCAGCTTGTAAGCATGCTCCTCCAGTTCCACATCCTGTAACAGCTGGCGTGCCAGCTGTGGACTGGTTTTGCGCGACCAAATACCGGCAAAATCCATCGGCAGCATCACGTTGTTGAGCAGTGACAGCGTTGGCATCAGCTGAAAATCCTGGTAGATCACGCCCAGCGTCTGTCCGCGCCACAGCGCCAACTTGTTTTCATTCAGCTGGTCAACCCGTACGCCGTCCACCAACACCTCGCCAGAGGTGGGATGATCGACGCCGGTAATCATATTCACCAGCGTGGTTTTTCCAGCACCTGATGGACCGACGATACCAACAAATTCACCGCGGGAGATACGTAAGTTAATGCCGCTCAGTGCAGGCGGCTGGTCGTCTGTGGGATGGTAATTTTTGATCACATCCTTCAGCAGGATGACCGGTTCATTTGATTTATCTACTTGGCTGTCCATAGTTACGACTGATATAGCGATTCTCTCAACCATCAATTTACTCGATGATTATGAGCAATTATAGTTTATCCACTGAGGATGTTGCAGGATATGTACTTATTCATAAAAAGGCCAGCCCTGCCTAACTCTGGCAGGGCTGGTTTGATCATTAAGAAATGTCACTAAATGTGAATTGCGTGCCCCTCTGCTGCTTCAGCAGCTTCCATGATCACCTCGCTCAAGGTCGGGTGAGCGTGAACATTGCGGGCTATTTCCGCAGTGGTCAGCTCCATGCGCTGAGCTAATGTCAGCTCCGGCAGCAGTTCGGTAACTTCAGGTCCTACCATGTGGGCGCCAAGAATTTCACCGTACTTTTCATCGGTAATGATCTTGACAAAGCCGGCATAATCGCCCAGCCCCAACGCTTTGCCGTTCGGCATGAAGGGAAACTTGCCAACCTTTATGGTATAGCCGGCTTCTTTTGCCTGCTCCTCTGTATAACCAAACCACGCGGACTGCGGATGGCAGTATGTAGCACTCGGCATCATGCGGTAATCAAGCGTGACAGTACCCACGCCGGCAATATTCTCGGCGCAGACGATGCCCATAGCGGAAGCCACGTGCGCCAGCATCAGCTTGCCGGTCACATCGCCAACCGCCCAAATACCTTCCACGTTGGTTGCCATGCGTTCATCAATTTCAATGAACCCACGGCTGCTGATAGCAACACCAACCTCTTCAAGTCCCAGGTTCTTTGAGTTGGGCTTGAAACCGATCGCCACCAATGCCTGCTCAGCTTCAATAGTCTTCTCACCTGCTTCACTTGAGACCCTGACCTGAACACCGGTCTCAGTTTTATCAACACCCAGCACTTTGTGACCGGTGAGAATTTCAATGCCTGCTTTTTTGAAACCTCTGGCCACTTCATCACTGACTTCTGCATCGGCCAGCGGCAGCACGCGCGGCAGCATCTCTACCAGCGTGACTTTGGTGCCATATGAAGACCAGATCGTAGCAAATTCCATACCGATTGCGCCGGCACCAATGATAACCACTGTCTCCGGTCGCTTTTCCTGCAGGATGGCTTCCTGATAGGTGAGCACTTTTTCGCCATCTACTTCAATGCCCGGGATGCTGAAGGGCGTTGCCCCGGTAGCAATGATGATGTTCTTGCCTTCCAGTACCTGTTCAGAGCCACCCTCAGCTTTAACAGAGAGTTGATTTTTAGCGACCAGCCTGCCCTCGCCCATGAAGACGTCAATATTGTTTTTCTTCATCAATGAGCCAACACCGGTGGTCAAGCGCTTTGACACCTTGCGGCTGCGCTTAACAGCCTCAGCGTAATCGAGCTGGAGATTGTCAAAAGAGATACCAAATTCCTTGGTTCTCTCACGCAGGGTGTGAGCCAGATCAGCGTTCTTGAGCAGTGCCTTGGAAGGAATACAGCCCACATTCAAACACACGCCGCCCAGCCACTGCTTGTCGATAATAGCAGCCTTCATACCCAGCTGCGATGCCCTAATTGCGCTGACATAACCGCCCGGGCCGGCACCTAACACGATCACATCATAATTTTTTGTTTCAGCCACATCAACCTCTCATCATTAGTTGGATTATCTAATATTTGATTACTCAATTTTACTAAAAGCAATGAAATCGGTTACTTTTATTCGTTCTAAACCTGCCATCCCAAGTCACCAGATCAAAAAACAGTCTCATGCAGTGACAAGGATCTTAATTTTTATGAAGTTATTGATAAAAATTTTACCACAAGCGGAAACTCGTGGCAAATTTGAAATTTCATGAATGAGCAGTCGTATATGTGATCTGATCCAGCCTTCTAAAGTCAGGACAGGACCTTCACAGCAGTATACTGTGCATCGTCTGATTCCAGTTCCATATGAATATTGTCGCTCTGCTCTGTAAAACGCACTGTCATACCGGTCTCAAGGATAAAGAATTCTCTTTCGTTTACCGGGTGCAACTCCACTGGTTCAAGAAACTGTTCCAGTTGATAGACAAATAACCTGTCATCCTGTCGGCTGATAATCACCTCAAACCCGGGAGCACCTTCAATTGTATAGGCTCCCATCAGCAGGTCATATGCTTGTGTATCCACATCAACAGATGCCCTGACAACTGGCTGCAAAGTTGGCCATCCATAAACGACCGCCGCGCCGCGGATGATCTCCCGCGCCAGGTCATAACCATGGTCGCCGTTGGTCATGACAACAATTCCCTGTTGTGAATCAATCATGGACACCAACTGACTGCGGAAACCAGCATTGGACCCGCCGTGCCCGTACCAGCCAGGCTGGCTGGCGCTGATACTGAACCCCAATCCATGCCTGCCGATACCGTGCGTCAGCATTTGTTTTGTGATCTCAGGTGAAAGCAAGGCACCAGGCTGCTTCAACTGACATTTCTGAATAGCAATCAAAAATCCAGCCAGGTCCACCGGCGTGGTCCATAACCCTGCTGCCACCAGTTCAGGGTACACGTGCCACTGACCTGATAAGACATTACCATCAGCTTGATGACCAGATGCTGCACTTACATGTCTGTGCGGGGCAAGCGGCTGCTCGAAAAAGCTGTTGGTCATACCAAGCGGCGTCAGTACCAGGTCGTTGAGAATGACAGGGAATGGCTTTCCCATGACATCCTCCAGCAGCAGCTGCAGGATGGTGTAACCACCGCCTGAGTAGCTGTAGGATGTGCCGGGTGTACAGGTCACTCGAACAGGTGCTGAATTGACTCCATTAATGCCATCCAGAATATCGGTAACGGCAGGCAAAGGCACACCAGCTTCATACCCTTCAAACCCATGCACGCTCAAGCCGGCAGTGTGTGAAAGGATTCCTCGTAGTGTCACTGGGTGAGCGGTAGTAAACTCATCTACCGGCACCTTCCAGCGCTTCAGGTAGCTATTGACATCCCTGTCCAGATCCAGTTTGCCGGCATCGACCAGCTTCAGCGTTCCCACAGCCGCAATCACTTTAGAGATAGATGCCGCCTGGAACAAAGTTGCCGTTGTGACAGGACCTGCGCCATCCACATTCAGCACGCCGTAACCCTTTGCCCACTCGATTTCGCCATCGTTTATCACAGCAATACTCACACCGGGGGTGTGGTAATGTACCATTCGCTGCGACAGCATCATCGGTTTTGGTTCATCGCCAGCCAGCGTCACAGCATGACGCAGATTGGATTCAAGCGCAGCGATGCGTTCATCAATTAATGTCATCTCGTTATTTCCTTATTTCTCCGACAGTTTCATGCTATGAGTTGAGCTTCAGAGGTTCTCGACGAAGAACTTAAAAATGCGTTCTTCCATGTAAACACGGTCCTCAAGCTTACGCGGCATATGCCTTTCATCGGGGAAGAGCAGAAGTTCATAAGGTTTGCGGGCGGCAATCAGGGCATTGATCAAACGGGCGGTGTGCCTGAAATGGACATTTTCATCTATCAAGCCGTGTACGATCAGCAGGTGTCCCTGCAGGTTGTCGACATGCGCCATCACACTGCCATCTTCATAACCTTGGGGATTCTTTTGCGGTGTACCCATATATCGTTCGGTGTAATGGGTGTCATAGCCGTCATAATGCGTCACAGGTGCACCGGCTACAGCCACTTTGAAGGTGCCTGGTTTCTTTACAAGGCACAGTGCGGACATATACCCGCCGTAACTCCAACCATAAATACCAACCCGTTCAGGGTCAGTGATGCCAAGTTCAACCAGCCGGCTGACGCCGAATGCCTGGTCTTCCACTTCCACCGTGCCCATGCAGTGTTTGATATGTCCTTCAAACGCCAGTCCTCTGCGGGCGCTGCCGCGGTTGTCCATCATAAACACACAGAAACCCTCGCGTGCCAGGTACTGTGCCCGCATATTCACGGTCGAATCCCAATCATTCTGTACCATTTGGGCGTGTGGACCACCGTATACATGGACAATGGTAGGCAGAGGTTTCCCTGGTGTATACTCTGGTGGTAAATATAACGCTCCGTAAAATACCTCACCCTCATCATTTGTAAATGAGATCACCTGCGGTGGTTCCAAACCCAGCTCGGCTGTGCGTGGATCTTCTTCCTTATACAACACTGACAGTGTTTTCCGGCTCTCAACATCAACCAGATTGATCACTGGCGGCTGCTGCAGACTGTTGTAACTGTCAACATAGCGCCGGCAGTGATGATCCATCACAACCTGGTGCATACCCGGTTCATGGGTCAGCCGCTGCGGCATACCGCCTGAAAGCGGCACGCGGTAAAGGTGAGATTCGAGCGGTGTCTTGCGCGTGGCTGTGAAGTACACAAAACCACGCTTCTTGTCAATACCCACCAGGCTGTCCACCATCCAATCGCCTGATGTCAACTGCCTGATCTGTCTGCCAGCACTGTCGTAATGGTAGAGATGCCGGTAACCACTGCGCTCCGACGCCCAGATAAACCCTTCAAAAGTTCCTTCACCACTGGAAAGCGGTCTGAACATGTCATGCAGGTTAATCCAGATATCTGATTCCTCGCGCAGGAGCAGGCTACGTTCGCCAGACTCAGGATTAAAAACGACCAGATCAAGGATTGTCTGTTCACGGTTTTCAATCTGTGCGCTTAACCTTCCGTCTGGCAGCCAGTCAACGCGGGCAAGATAAAAATCTTCATAACCATCCAGATTCATCCAGGTCACAGAGCCGCCGGTTACCGGCACAATTCCCAGCCTGACATGGGCGTTCTCAGCCCCGGCAAAGGGGTAACGGTGATCTTCCTGCGCAGTGTCACCGGTCTGCGGCTTGCCCTGGTGCATAATGCGGAAGATGGGAATGTGCGTTTCATCCACTTCGACAAAGGCAATCAGCCGGCTGTCAGATGACCACCAGTAACCACGCTGCCTGCCCATCTCTTCCTGGGCAATATACTCAGCCAATCCGTTGGTTTTACCAGTGCCGTTTACACCCTGAGTCACCTGCAGTGGCTGACGGCCATTAAGGTCAAGGACATAGATATCTCCATCCTGCACATAAGAAACCATGCTCCCGTCGGGTGAAAAATGCGGGTCGATTATGGTTTTTCCCTCAGCAGCCGGCAGTTCTTGCGCCTCACTATCCAGACTGTTCTTAACATACAGGCGCCCTCCCAATGGATACAGTATCTTATGCCCCTTTTTCGCCCATTCGTAGGTTGAAACACCCAGCGCACGCTGCCTTTCACGCTCCCGGCGCAGTTTTTCCTCCAATGTCAGCTCATTCTCTGTCAGGCCGGTAGATGGAGCGACGATGACCTTGTGCTGCTTTGTCTTCATATCATACGCATAAAGCTGGTTAACCAGGTCGTGTTCCGGGCTGTACAGGTATGTCACCAGGCTGTCATCCGGGCTGAATTGAAATTTCACCGGCACCGCCATACCGGGTGCTGGAATTCTGGCTACATCCTCAATCGAAAATGGTTTACGCGTCGGTTCATCATGATCTTGCATTTGGTTTCACCTCGTTAATTAGAAATGCCATCATTCTGCAAACAAGGGTAATTAAAAACCCCTGATTCTTAAAGGCACTAGAAGGGTTACGGGGCCGCACTGGGTGTCATTGTTACGGTTGAAGTCGCTGTTGGCACAGGCGTGATCACCTGCATGAAAATTTCAGGAATCCAGCCAATTCTTCCATCCTGGTCAATAATCTCAATCCAGGTCAACCCATCAATGACCACCTGGTGGTTCAATGCCGTAATCTTTTGACCAGCCCGGATAACTCCAATTCCTGGTCCGCCAGGGCTCTGGTATATTTTCATTTCTGGCAGTGTATAACGAACAACCATCCCTTCAGCCGGCGTTGCTGTTGGTACTTGTGTTGATGTACTGGTAGGCGTAAGTGTTTGTGTCGTAGTGGCAGTTGGCGTGAACGTCGGCGTAAAGGTCGCTGTTGGGCTTGGACCGGGTGTCATTGTGCTCGTCGGGCTGGGTGTCACTGTTGCTGTTGGTGGTATCAGCGGGTCGAGATTTTCGGCTATAACCTGGCTGACCTTCAATGAAACAGGCTGATGTAAGTCCTCAACAATTGCTTTCTGCAAGGCAACTACCTGTTCATAACGCAGCGATGAACCCGTTCGAACGGTTATCACCATATTTAAATCCGTACCATTTCGATCAGCCTTCCAGGAGACAAGCTCAGCACTGGGTAATTTATTGACCTCAGCAGCAATTACTTCGTATATAAGCCGGTTCTCTGATGCTTCTCTAAAAAATTTTAAACTAAAAAATGTCAGTGGTATCAACAAAAGTACTGTCAGGCTTCCCGCAAGTATTAATCCTCCCAGTGCGCCATTTTCACGTTTTTTAATCCTTGAGGAGAAACCTCTCAAAAAGAAGACAAGTACAGCGGCGAATGCAATGGTTACAGCATTGGTAATAAATAGAAGCGTGGCCCCGCCAGCAACGTCCCAGCGGCTGGACGCTATGCCAATACCAATGGTGCACAGCGGAGGCATTAATGCCGTCGCAATTGCCACACCTGGCAGTGCTGCAGAAAGATTGGGTTGTGTGAGCGCATAGGCGGCAGCAACCCCACCAGCCAGGGCAATAACCAGGTCAATCGGGCTTGGCCTGGTGCGTACCAGAATCTCCTCAGACAGTTCCTGCATGCTGAAGAACGGCATGGCATTGTTAGCCAGGGTAATGATGACTGACAAAGCAACCGCCAGCAATGCACCCCTGAATAATGCAGACAGCGATTTCTTCAACAAATCCGGATTGCCAATCACTGAAGCCAGGCCTATGCCAATCAAGGGAGACATCAGGGGCGCGACCAACATCGCGCCGATAATCACTGCGGGAGAATCGGTGATTAATCCCAATGTTGCAATACTGCCTGACAGGATAACAAGCAGGAAGTAGTCAAACCCGGGCGAAGCCATGGGGGAGATTTCATCTACCACAGCCTTTATTTTGTCATGAGAGAGCGGTTTGATAAATGATGACCACAAGGAAAATTTTTTCATAATTTCTAAGCCAGTTTTATGTGCTGATTACAGTTTTTATTTCTTTTGCTTTTTAAAATGCTCTCCCTAATGACAAAATTAGATTGACAGCTCTTTATGACATGCTTGTTATTGTTTTCGATCGTCAGCGTTTTATGAATATACTCTGCAGCATCCGTCGTTTTCCAGCTTGTCTGCCCATGATCTACTTCTATTGTACCAATTCGCGCCTTAGAAATGAACGCTATTTCGGTCAAAGCCATACTGCGGGATACCTATGGCTATCAGGGCATTATCCGCTGCGCTTGCGCCTGACGATGGCATCTGTCATGCGTGCCACACGGGCGATCTCCCTAATGTCATGCACGCGCAGAATATCAGCACCCCGGTCAATACCTATTGCAGAGGCAGCTGCAGTGCCCTCCAGTCGCTGGTCTGGCGGCAGGTTGAGCGTGTAACCGATAAACGATTTACGCGAAGCACCCAGCAAAAGTGGATATCCCAACGTGTGGATCTCATCCAGTCGGTCAATCATCTCAAGATTCTGCTCTACTGTTTTGCCGAACCCAACCCCGGGGTCAAGAATAATATGGCTATCCGCAACGCCTGCAGCCTGAGCCAATTTCACCGATTCCAACAGCTCACGGCTGATATCACCGATCAGGTTATCATAAGCTACGCCGACATACCGCCCACCCAGCCGGCTCTGCAGCTGCGCATTTGCAGGTTTACTGCGGTTGTGCATCAGGATTACCGGTACCTGCGCTGTTGCAGCCGTCTCAGCCATGTGTGGATCAGCTCGCAAACCCCAAACGTCATTAATCCAATCCGCACCGGCTTCCAGCGCCGCCTGGGCGACATCGGCCTTGTAGGTATCGACTGAGATGATCACTGCCGGGTCCATCTCGCGGACAGCGCGAATGACCGGGATCACCCTGGCACATTCCTCCTCTAAAGAAATAGACCCAGCGCCCGGGCGGGTGCTCTCGCCACCGATATCAATAATTTCAGCGCCATCGTCGATAAATCCCTGCACCTGCTCAATCATCTTCTGGTGAGGGTCAGAACCTTTCAACACACCGTCGCCTGAAAAACTGTCCGGCGTGACATTGACAATACCCATCAGGTAAGTTTTTTCGCCCCACTTGAATCCGTCCAAACCTGGACGCATTGAAAGTTCGACCTTGCGCCGGTCAAATATCTGCGTGACGCCAGCTGGGTCTATCCGCCCGGCTAATTCCTGAACACTCAAACCGGAAGCAGGATCAATCAAATCTGGTGCAATCTCCACCAACGGCAGCAGAACAAACGCCCGCTCAGTATAGCGCGGGTGCGGGATTGTTAACGTGTCCTGTACCAGCTGGCGCTGTCCGTAGAGCAGGATGTCAAGGTCAATCAGGCGCGGACCGTAGCGAAAGGTGGGCGTACGCCCCAGATCGCTCTCAATCTGTTTGAGCACTGCCAACAGCGCCACCGGCTCAAGTGAGGTTTTAATTTCAATCACCTGGTTGAGGAACTGCGGCTGATCCGTGTAACCCCACGGTTCCGTCTCATACACACTGGAAAGCTGGCAGATCTCAGCCTGCTGTGCCAGCTTGCGCACAGCCATTTTCAGGTTGTTGTAACGGTTGCCAGTGTTGGTTCCCACGCCGATAAAGATTCGCTCTTCCATACGCCCTCTTACAGCTTTTTCAGAATCATCAGGTTTTTAATGATTTTCTCTGCACGGTTGACCAAAACATCTATCTGACTGTCAGAGCCTGAATAACCCGCTGTTTTCTCAGTCAAATACCTCAGGACAGGCGTGTGTTGATAATCGATTGTCCACCTGTTGTGGTCTGCAGCTTCATCACTGGCACATGTGCCTGCAAGCAGGACTGAGTGGATCTCCTCTTCTGCCATGCCGGCTTTTTCCAGCTGCTGCAGTACCTGCTCATCTACAGTAACCGTATCTGTATCCTTACGGCGCGCAAGATAATATGTGGAGAACTCAGCAGCCGGCAGCAAATTGAAACGACCAGCGGCAGTCGGTGACACCAGTGCACAGCCGTGAACTGCATCGCCAGAATGGTGCGCCAGCAGCAGAATATGCCCATTGCCGCAGGCAATCTTGTTCACAGCAGCCGCCAGCAAGGTGAAATCCAGTTCAGGCTGGTACTGCCAGCAAAACACAGGCAGTTCTTGCTTCATTAAATAATCTTCAACACTTGAAGAACTGTCATAAATCCATGTCAGGTCATCAACCCAATCAGCCTGGATACCACAACGCGCCAGAATGCCTTCCATTAAATGCTGCAGTGGTGGCGGTGGTTGTTCGCCCCCGTCATTTTCACTGTCCAGGCTGAAGCAATTCAAAAGGAATGCCTGTGCGGTCATTCAGCTGCCTTTCATGATCTCAATCAGATCGGTCAACAGCCCGTAAGCAGTTGTGTTGGCGCTGGCTTCCCCCGCTTCAGTGATACCAAGAACAGGCAAAGTGTCTGTTTCAAACTGGAGATAGGTGGTGCCTTCATTAATGGTATATAACAATGAGCTGGGAGGTACACATTGCAGTGCGACGCTGGCAGAAACACCACCATCTGACCTGTGCGCTTCACACACCATCTTCCAACGCTCTCCGCGCTGCCGGGCGTCATCGATCATTTGCGGCGTTACATGGGTTATACCCTGTCGCTTTACCTGCATCGGGGTGATAGGATAGTCATAAATCACTGTCACCAGGGCAGCGAGTTTGACAGCTGCATCCCAACCTTCAAGATCACCCGAGGGGTCGGTTTCTGCGATACCCATATCCTGTGTTTGTTTCACAGCCTGTTCATAACTGCAGCCCTCTTCCATCTTCCCAAGGACATAATTGGATGTGGCATTCAATACGCCGCTGATCCTTTTAATTTCGATCACCGGAAGCAAATCGCGGAAAAGTGAAAAAACGGGTGTACCGTCCAGTACAGTTGATTCATACCGGAACTGACAGCCTTTTTCTTTTTCAAGCTGTTTAAACTCAGAATAGCCGTACACCAGCGTGGTCTTATTCGCGGTGATGCCGTGCATGCCACGATTTAATGCCAGCCGCATATAATCCACACCTGGTTTTCCTGTCAGGTAATTGACGGGTATATTTTCCATCAGCACATCTGCCGGGCAGGACAGGATGAATTCTTCGATTGAACCCGGCACTTTGACAGTTGACAGGGTATCAAGCGAGTCACCTGAAGTCACCCGGTTCACTGCTGCAAGCGGGTAGATGCCAGCAGGGTTGATAGCCATGCCCCGGCTGCGAGTGGCAATACCGGTGATTGTGATGTTTAGACCATGCTCAGTAAGCAGTCTCTCTTTTTTCTGTTCAATTAAGTTAGCAAATGCCCGTCCAACGTTGCCAAATCCAACCAGTGCTACAGAAACATCTTTCATACACCAATCTCCATTTCAGTAAATAATTAATGCGGATACCCTTGTCGTCAAATCGGCGGCCAGGGATATGGCCGGTACTCCTGTGACGGAAGGGGAAAAGTTCGATCAGTCAGCAGGCTCCTGCCCCTACGGCACAAAGCGCTGATCTCAACAGGGCTTAGCAGCCGGGCCAGAGTTCGATAGAATGCTGTTTTTTTCTCCAACTGGGCGACCAGCGCTTCAACCTGGCTTAACAGGTCATCAGCTATCGATTCACCGCTGAAATCCCACAAAATGGTGCGCAATTTATCTTCGTGATGAAAGCACAGCCCGTGGTCTATCAACCAGATGTGATCCTCGCTGTCAACCAGAATGTGACCGCCTTTTCGATCTGCGTTATTGACCAGTATATCAAATCCAGCAACCGGTCTCAAACGCTGCTTGATGTCATTTGTAAAGGTGAAATAGTGAAAATCTGGTTCATGTTCAACAAACAACTGCAGTGACCCCGGGCCAAGCGGTGCTTTCTGCCGGCGATAAACCGTTGGTGGAACGAGCTGCCAGCCCAACGCTTCACTGACGAGATAAGCAGCCGCTTCTCGTTTTGCCAATGACCTGGTTGGAAAATCCCACAATGGCCTCTCACCGCGTGATGGCTTGTAAACAGCCATCAGCTTGTTATTTTCAAAGGAAGTTTCTACGAGGAAAGTGTAATTGGAGCCAAGAGCAAATTGGCCTTGCAGAGCCATCTCTCCGCTCTGCAAGGCGTTGATAATCGTTTTATGATCCTGCTCAATATTCATTGCATATCCGGGCAGGCACAGTCATGTGTCAGTTACGCTTATGGCCGTTTTTCTTGGGGCAAAAATGGCCTTCGGGGTCCATCGGTTCACCACACTGGGGGCAAATCTGCCGGCCCTGGCTTGCAACCTGCAAACCCCAGTGAGCCATGGCCTTGAGCTGCGAGCGTGTACACCACAGGCGTAAGGTCCGCAGGGGCTGGTCACCTGTTTGTTCCTGACCCAGATCAATCTCTTTTACAACCAGGCCGCTCATGTCTCTTTCGGCATCAAACATGATGCTAATCTCACCTACCCTGAACAGGGGATCTACCGGTGGAGCTATCCGCATCTCGTCATCGACATAATCGCGTGAAGCCGGCGGGAAGTGAGGGAAACGGCTTTCAACCTCAGCAAGAAACTTTTCGATTCCAAGCGCAAGGGAGGTAACCTGCGGTTTTTCAATCAGCAGGGTAATCGTCTCGCCGCCGCTGACAGCCTGTAAATAAAACACCCTGTTGCCAGGCTTGCCGATAGCATCCGTTGTGAGCCGTTCTACCGGATCGTAATCTATTTCACTCTGCATCAGGTTTAACTCCAGATGATGGTAACAACAGGTTTCTTATGCCTGTGCAGCAGCTACAAGGGCTCTAAAAATCGCCTGCATGTCCGCGCGGTCTGGCATAGCTTCAGGGTGCCACTGTACACCTATAGCAAAGGGATGGTTAGGTACTTCAAAGGCTTCAACCAGGCTATCGGGCGCTGTTCCAACCACTTTTAGGCCCTGGCCGACGGTCTCCACGCCCTGGTGATGCAGGCTGTTGACACTCACAGGTGATTTGCCAATAATCTCAGCCAGTCTGGAACCTGGCTCCAATACCACTTCATGCGCTTCAAAATCACGCGGCAGGTCATTCCAGCAAGCATGAAACAGTGCATTTTCTTTTTGGGAGGCAATATCCCTGAAAAGGGTGCCACCGTGGACAGTATTGATGATCTGATAACCTCTGCAGATGCCCAGCAGCGGTTTCTTCATTTCAATTGCCAGCCTTGCCAGGGAGATATCAATCTCATCCCGTGCATCATCAATGCCGCTAACAGTTGCATGCATCGGACGGCCGTATGTCGCAGGGTTAATATCACCACCGCCAGTCAGTATTAAACCATCTACCCGGTTTAAGAGCTCGCGATGCTGTTCAACAGGAATACCAACTGGTATCAGAAGCGGTGTACCGCCGGCACGAATGACAGCATTCACATATGCTGTATTCAGGTGTACCCGCGGGTTTTCACAGTGTTTATGATCTCGAAAAGCTGTTACTGCAATTATTGGCATTTCAACCTCGCAAAAAATGATGTGTGATGTTATGTGTTTCTTTTTCTTCCTCACCCGGGAGTTTGTGACTGTTTACAAATTCCTTCCGGATAGATTAAAAAGGATACAATCAAATAGATTGTATCCTTATAAAAGCGATTAATCCAGTATAAAGCCGGTCTAAAATTTTTGCTTGAGACGAGCACGCTTGCCGGTCAGTTCCCGCAGGAAGTTCAAACGGGCACGACGAACCTTGCTGTGGCGCTCAACGACGACTTTATCAATGCGCGGTGATCGGGTCAGGAAAGTTCTTTCCACACCGACACCATTTGACGCAACACGCCTTACTGTGAAGGTTGAGCCAACGCCATTCTTGCGCGAATACAACACGGTGCCCTTAAATTCCTGGATACGTTCTCGGGTACCTTCTTTAATTTTCACATGAACGCTGACCAGGTCTCCGGGGATTAACTCCGGTACGTTCGGGTTTTCAGGTGCATCAACTGCTCTCAATAAATCGCTCATCTTACAATCCTTACGTTAATAATCAAAAATTCATGCACCTCACGGCGCGAAGGCAGATTATAACATGCATTTGAAATAGGGTAAAGGCGATTCTGGGAGGAAAATCCTGCCAGATTTTTTTACTTATTCCTGCTATGCAGCACTTATTCTAACTCATTGTGGAGGTTTTGGGCGATTTGTTCGGTTATGCCGTTAACCTGCATCAACTGCTCAACTGTTGCAGAGCGAATGCCTTCAATCGAACCAAAATGTGTCAGCAGCGCCTTGCGCCGAGCCGGGCCTATACCAGTCACGCTGTCCAACCGTGAAGCCAACCCAGCCTTGCTGCGTTTGTTACGGTGAGCAGTAATGGCAAAACGGTGCGCCTCATCACGAATGCGCTGTACCAGGTAGAGCGCTTGCGAGTGACGCGGCAGTATCACCGGGTCATGCATGCCCGGCAAGAACAGTTCTTCGTTCTCTTTTGCAAGCCCGGTAACCGGGACATTTTCCAATAAATTAAACTCCTCCAATACCTTTACAGCCCTGCCAAGCTGACCCTTTCCACCATCCACAATCAACAGGTCAGGCAGCAGGGCAAAAGAAGGGTCCTTTTTGCTGCCAACACCGGTCTCTTCCCGTGCAGCCTGCCAGCGCTTGAAGCGCCGCCTGAGTACTTCCTCCATGCTGGAAAAATCATCCGGTCCAGTGACAGACTTGATGTTAAACCGCCTATACAATCCCTTGCTGGGTACACCCTGCTCAAATACCACCATACTGCCCACAGCCGCCGTCCCCAGGATATTTGAAATGTCATAGCACTCAATGCGGTTTGGCGGTTGCTGGAGATCCAGCGCTGTTTCCAACTCGGCTAACGCCTCAGATTGGCGGTTGGTATCAGCCTGCCACTGGGTGCGCAGGGCTTTCAATGTTTCCACGGCATTTTCGGTTGCCATCTGAATCAGGTCAAAAGCATCACCGCGGCGAGGCACTTTCAGTTTCACCTTCTCACAGTTGCGCTTGGTCCTCAACCAGGTTTGGATGAGCTTTGCCTCTTCTATGTCCCTTGGCAACAACACCTCATCCGGAACGGAAGTAGCTTCTGTGTAAAACTGTTTCAAGAACTGGCTGATCACTTCGCTGTCAGCTGCTTCTTCAGTGCCTTCCAGTATAAAATATTCCCGCCCAATCATCTTGCCGCTGCGAATGAAAAAGATCTGTACACACGCTTCGCCGTCCTCTCGGGCAACGGCAATGACATCTGAGTCAGTCTGGTCACTGGAGATGACTTTCTGGCGCTGAACAACCGTTTCAATCCCACGGATCTGGTCTCGAAATGAAGCTGCTTTTTCAAACTGCATGGCTTCAGCAGCCAGTTCCATCTCAGACTGCAGCCTCTGAAGAATTGGATCCGTCCTGCCCTGCAGGAACTTGCACAGGTCATCCATCATCTGCCGGTAGCCTGCCTGATCGATGGCGCCGATGCACGGGCCAGTGCATAATTTGATATCGTAATACAGGCATGGCCGGCTGTCGGTACCGGTAATTTCACGGTCACAGCTCAGGTAAGGAAAAATCCGCCGCAGTACATCCAGTGTCTGATGCACCGCCCAAACAGAGGTGTAAGGCCCGAAGTAGCGTGAGCCATCCTGCACAACCTGGCGGGTGACAGTTACTTTTGGATAAGGGAGATGCCAGTGTACTTTGATATATGGGTAGCGTTTGTCATCCTTCATCAGGATGTTGTAGCGCGGCCGGTAGCGCTTGATCAAATTCATCTCCAGGATCAGCGCTTCCAGCTCAGATTCCACCACGATCCATTCAAGATCAACGATATTGGCGACCAACTGCTGTGTCTTGATATCCTTTTCGCTGTTATTAAAATAAGAGCGCACTCTGTTGCGCAGGTTGATTGCTTTGCCAACATAAATCACACGCCCCAGGTTGTCCTTCATGACATAACAACCCGGCTTAGTTGGCAGCGTATCCAGGATACCCTTGAGATGATCAGAAATATCAGTCATGCAAAAATTTTATCACAACGGTAACTCAGTAATGCTATAGCCATAGCAGATGTGTTAAGATAAGCATCATTTTATAAACGTCATCGAGGTGAAACGATATGTCACTTTTTCATAACAAAGTTGAAGGCAGGCTGCGCGCTCCCTGGCGTATTGCACTAAACTTTTTCCTATTTTTTACTGGAACAAACATCTCCGGCGCGGCTGCAGGTATTGCTGGTGTCTCGGTATCAATGGCGTTGGGCTGGCTCCCTTTGGAAACACTTTCAAACCCTGAAAACATGACGGACACAGTGATGAATCTGCTGCTTTCATCACCGCTGGTTTTCTTTTTGAGCAGCGTCGGTAGTTTGCTGGTGATTGTAATCATAACAGCTGTAAGCGCGAGATGGATTGACCGTAGACGGTTTACAGACTACGGGTTGAATATCTCGCTAAATTGGTGGGGAGACCTCGCATTCGGTCTGCTTCTGGGTGCAGTATTAATTTCCGGCATTTTCTTGTTTGAACGGCAGGCTGGCTGGCTTCGCATAACCGGTTACATGCAGTCGCCGAACAACCTGGCATTTCTACCAGCATTTTTGATGATGCTGTTTAGTTTCCTGGCTGTTGGCATCTATGAAGAGCTGCTGGTACGCGGCTACCAGATGCGCAATATCGCTGAAGGACTGCACACTGAGAAGGTATCAAAATTCACCGCATTAATCCTTTCCTATATCCTCACATCTGCCTGGTTCAGCTTGCTGCACCTCTTTAATCCCAACACATCCCTGGCGTCCGTCATCAACCTGGTCGTCTCAGGGTTCTTCCTGGGGTTGGGTATGGTACTGACCGGCAGACTTGCTCTGCCCATCGGCCTGCACATCACCTGGAATTTCTTCCAAGGCACTATTTTTGGCTTTCCTGTCAGTGGATTAAATACCAAAACTTCACTGATCGCTATTAAAATTACCGGCCCAACTTTATGGACCGGCGGTGATTTCGGCCCGGAGGCCGGCTTGATCGGGTTGGTTGCCATGCTTCTCGGCATGGGTGCCATCCTGTTGTATGTTAAGTTAAGCAACAGATCGCTGTCTGCAGCAGCACACCTGTCTGAGTACCGGCCGCCTCACAAAAAGGCTGTCGACGGACAGTTTCCCCCTTCGAATAGCACTGATCTATAGGAGTGTCATGGCGCAGCCATCTGAACGCGGGTCACTACCCGCCCACAGAACACCGCTCTGCGGGTCGCGCCAGATAATCTGTCCCTTGCCAAATTCGTACCTGCCGTAACCGCTGATCGGCTTAACTCGGTGACCCAACTCAGCCAGCGCTGCCATGGTCTTTACAGGAATGCCTTCTTCCAGTGATACCAACCCCAAATCAGCATTTGCCTGAATGCAGAAGCGCGGCCGGTCCAGGACAGACTGCGGATCAAGCTGGTCATCCACCATGCCTACCGTCACCTGCATGTGTCCCTGCGGCTGCATAAAGCCGCCCATCACACCGAAGCTGGCATACAACTTGTTATCAGCTGCATAGGTTGCCATTGCAGGGATAATAGTATGGTACGGACGCTTACCCGGCGCCAGTGCGTTTGGATGGTCAGGATCCAGGTTGAAGTTTGCGCCGCGATTCTGCAGGGCAAATCCCAGGCCATATGGCACAATTGCAGAGCCAAACCCCATGTAAACACTATTGATAAACGAGCAAGCATTCCCCTCTCCGTCAACCACTGACAGGTAAACTGTATCGCTCCTTCCGGCAGGATAACCGTGCTGCACTTCCTGATTGGCTGAGTTCATGCTGATCAGTTTGCGCCGTTCGGCGGCGTAACTCTCCGACAGCATCTGGGATACTGGAATATTGTAAGCAGTTGGGTCAGTCACATAGCGGCGTGCATCGGCAAAAGCCAGGCGCATCGCTTCAATTTCAAGATGATAACGTTCAGGCGAAAGCGGGTCATATTGCGTAAGATCGTAGCCGGACAGGATGCTCAAAGCCATCAAAGCTGCTATGCCCTGTCCATTTGGCGGACACTCCCAGACCCTGATGCCGCGGTAGTCTACGCTGATCGGATCAACCCAGGTGCTCTCGTGCGCTGCAAGGTCTTCAACTGTCAAAACACCGCCGGCTTCCTGCACAATTGAAGCAATGGATTCAGCAATATCACCCTGGTAAAACGCCTGCTTGCCGCCCTCTGCAATTTTCCGCATCGTTCGGGCAAGGCCTGGGTTGCGGAAGATTTCGCCTGCTTGGGGACCTCTGCCATTGATGGTTAATTCAAGCCCGTTCAAACTCTTACTCAATACCAGGCGCGCTGAAGCCTGCCATCCGTGAGCTGTAATTGGTGCAACAGGGAACCCACCCTCAGCCAGCCTAATCGCCGGTGCCAGCACCTCAGCCATGTCCAAACGTCCATATCGGTTGACCGCATCACACCAGCCTGCACAGGCGCCAGGAACAGTGACGTTGTAAGGGTGTCTCGCCGGTAGAGAGTTAATCCCTTCTTTTTTCAGCCTTTCCAGGCTGAGCGCTAACGGCGCCCTGCCAGAGGCATTCAGTGAATATACCTGCCGGCTCTCCGCATTGTAAATCAAGCAAAACGCATCGCCGCCCAAGCCTGTTGAACCTGGTTCAGTGACATTGAGCGCAGCCGCGGTAGCGACAGCAGCATCAACAGCATTACCTCCTTTTTGCAGTACTGCCAGTCCAGCAGCTGTTGCCAGAGGTTGGGATGATGCTACAGTACCGTGTGTTCCAACGACTGGTGACCGGTGTGTAGCAAACTCCAATTGATGCTCTTTCATAATGCTCTCCATGATCATAATATTAATCAGTAAGTTTCAACCACTAGATGACAGAAATACCGCTGCCTTCAGTGACTTCACCTATTACCCAGGCAGGCTGTTTAAGACTTTCAGCCTGGCGTAAAAGGGGTTCAACCTTGTTGTCATCTACAGCGAACAACAGGCCGCCTGAGGTTTGCGGATCAAACAGGCGCATACGGTCAACCTCTGAGAGCGCCTCAGAAAAATCAATGTGCGGATTGTAGAAATGCTGGTTGTCCCAAGCACCGCCAGGGAATATGAAGGCTTTTGCATATTTGTCAGAGCACGGCAGGAACGGAATGCTTGAGTGATAAAACACAAAGTGCACCTGGCTGGCAGCTGCCATCTCATAGGCATGTCCAAGGAAACCAAAACCGGTGATGTCTGTTCCGCCATGAACACCTGCTGAGACAGCCAGATCAGCGGCATGGTTATTGAGTCTGCTCATCCAGCCTACCGCTTCAGCAACATCCTGCGGGTCAGCTTTTTGCTGTTTCAAGGCTGTGGTGATGGTGCCAAAACCGAGCGGTTTGGTTAAGATCAGTCTCTGGCCAGGCCTGGCGCCGCTTTTCTGCATCACCTGGTCAAGCTGCACAAACCCGAGCGCAACAAGTCCGAATTTGGGTTCATTATCCTGTATCGTATGTCCACCAGCGATCACTGCACCAGCTTCCCGTGTCTTCTCAGCGCCGCCGCGCAGAATCTCAGACAGAAAGTCATTGGGCAGCTGCGGCGGCAGTGCAGCAATGTTTAGTGCCAGGAAGGGTTTACCACCCATGGCATACACATCCGACAGGCTGTTGGCAGCGGCAATGGCGCCATAATCATAGGGGTCATCGACGACTGGCGTAAAAAAGTCGGTAGTGATGACGATGCCGCGCGTATCATCGATGCGCCAGACGGCAGCATCATCAGGCGTATCGAGGCCGGCAATCAAATCAGGATAATCAGCTGCATTGTATATATTTTTGATTGGGCGCAGAACCTGCGCCAGCGCTTCAGCGCTTAATTTAGACGCTCAACCCGCACAGTTAGAATAACTTGTTAGCCGGATTGTCTTTGCGTCTGGTTTTATCTCGGGATTTTCCATAGGCTTAATTATAACTTTAAACAAAACCTTCAATTATCAATTAACCGATATTCGATAAAAAAATCAGGCCGCCTTGTGAGCAGCCTGATGATAACTGTGGTGCACTAAATTTATCCCTCGTCAAAAAAAATCAAGGTTCAATTGGAAGTTCAGGCGTCGTTGTTGGCTGCATTTCAGGCAGTGGGAACAGGAAAGGCGTATCGTTGGGCAGCAGCATCACGTCGATATTAGGCGCGAGCTTGGTAATGTACTGGTATGTTAGCAGTTCAGGTTTGTCCATAATTGCTTCATTAATCCTGATTAATGCCTGGGCTTCTGCTTCAGCTTCAAGCAGGCGTGCATCAGCTCGCCCCTTTGCATCAATCACAACTGCATCTGCCCGTCCCTGGGCTACCTGTCGTGCCTGTTCAGCTTCCTGCTTTTTCTGCTCCACCACAAACTTCGCCTGCTGAGCTTGCTGTTCTGCAATTTGTTTCTGCTCCACTGAGGCGGCATATTCATCTGAGAACGAGATGTTTCTCAGGACAAAATCGGACAACAACAGACCATTTTCTGACAGTTTCTGCTTCATTGCCAGGTTCATCATCTCTACCAGCTCAGCACGCTTGCTGCTGTACACTTCTTCAATACCAAACTGCGAGACGGCATCTCGAATAACACCCCTTGCAACAGGCCTGACGAGGTCAGACGAATAGCGGTCCTGCCAGGTAATGTGCACCTCTATCACATCCTCAGGATTGACGCTGTAAATAATTGAGGCATCCACCAGGACTTTTTGGCCGTCTGCCGTACGAGCTTCGATTGAGTCATCGCCAGCATTTAGACCTTCGTTGGGTGCAATTGACATGGTATAAGTCTGTTTTGAAATCGGGTAGCGTACTACTGACTCGGCGAAGGGGATGATCTAGCGCAAGCCTGGCTCTAGAATCACATCCCGGTATCCTTTGGGCGACAGTGCAGAGATGACAATTCCTCGTTCCTGTGGATTGACAAAAACCAGACCGGCACTGACTGTGGACAAGATAATTGATATAACAAGGGTAATCAATAGTAACGATCCACCGCCCTTCATGGGGGTCTTTTTTGACACACGGAACAACACCAGCGCACCAACGCCCAGGAACGCAATCCAGGCAAGTGACGCAATTACACCTATCAGGTTAGCAATATTCATGGTTTTCTCCTCAAAAACAATAAGCGAAACAAGTACCACTGATTATATCCATTTTTTGAATCAATAACAGCTCATCCTGCTGAAGATTGTCATGGTATCATTCCTGCCGTGAATATCCTGGCATTATTTGCCCATCCTGATGATGAAACCATGCTTGCCGGTGGAACACTGGCAGCGCTGGCAGCCAGCGGACACGCCGTTCACGTTTTACTTGCGACACGCGGCGAAGGCGGTGAGAATGGTGAGCCTCCTATATGCAGCATAGAAGCGCTTGGCCTGGTACGTCAGGCTGAAGCAGCCTGTGCGACAGAGATTCTGGGCAGTCAGTCTTTGACATTTCTCGATTACGTTGATCCCCGGATTGGCCCAGGTGACCAATTATTTGCCTTCGAAGCTGATTTTATTACACTCACATCACAGATCAGGAACGCTGTTGAATCAAAGTCAATTCAAGCTTTGATCACTCACGGCAGTAACGGGGAATATGGACACCCGGCACACCTGTTAGTTCACAGGGCAGCTGTGGCTGCAGTACAGTCCATACCTGAAAGCCGGCCTTTCCTCTACACAGTGCAGGCTGGTTATGATAATCACCCAAAACCGCGCATCATGAACCATGATGACCCGGCACACCTTGTGTTGGATATCTCATCTATACTCGAAACAAAGATACAAGCTGCAAGCTGTCACCGCACCCAGCATGCCTCTTTTGTCCGCCGTCCTTCACAGGCAGCCGGCAGGCAGCTGCCCCTAAGGGATGTCATCCTGGCTGAGGAAAGTCTGCACCGCCTTATGCCCACTTACCAGACTGGTGCAAGTGACCTGTTATTTGATAGCTTCCCTGAAACAATGAAATTGACTGTGACCGGTTAGTAATCCAACCAAATCGTTACCGGACCATCATTTAAAATCTCTACCTGCATGTACGCCCCGAACTCACCGGTTTGCGTGGGTATCCCCCTGGCAGATAAAGCTTCAGCAAAGTAATTGACCAGCGGGCTGGCAATTGCCGGCGGTGCGGCGTTGACGTAGGAAGGTCGGTTTCCTTTATGCGTGTTGGCATAGAGGGTAAATTGTGAGACAACCAGCGCTGCACCACCCGTATCCAGCACAGACAGGTTCATCTTACCCTGGTCATCTTCAAAAATCCGTAGTTGGGCGATCTTTTTCGCCATGCTGTCGGCTTTTGCTTCGTCATCGCCGGGTCCAATGCCAACCAAAATTACCAGTCCTGGACCAATTTTTGCTTTGACAGTTCCATCAATCGTTACACTGCCGCGGCTGACACGTTGAATGAGTGCTCGCATGCTCCGCTCCTCTTCCTGATCATTGATATTTCTGTTTCATTATAATGGAAAGGCAGTGATTAAAAAAACAGACCGGATGATACCACCCGGTCCAATCTCTAACAAATCAACACGTTATCGCAGCATACCAATGGCATCATACACTTCTGAGATCGTTTTTCGGGCAATTTCACCAGCCCTGCGGGCGCCATCGCGATAGACATCACGAATGAAATCAGGGTTTTTCTCAAGCTCTGTCCTGCGTTCACGGAATGGTGCAAGATGCTCGTTCAACGCCTTAGCCATCAGCTTTTTGCAGTCCACACAACCGATGCCAGCCCTGCGGCATTCGACATTGACCATGTCAACGGTCTGCTGGTCTGAGAAAATTTTATGAAATGAGAAAACATTGCAGACATCCGGGTTCCCTGGGTCAGTGCGCTTTACCCTGGCGGGATCGGTGACCATTGTCATGACGCGTTTCAATGTCTCTTCTGCTGTAGCTGCCATTTCGATGTGGTTATTAAGGCTCTTGCCCATCTTCTGCACACCGTCAGTGCCGAGCACCTTGGGAATCTGTGTAGCTTTCATTTGCGGCTCAACCAGCACAGTGGTTTGATAGCGGTAATTGAATGAGCGCACCATCTCGCGTGCAAATTCAAGGTGAGGCGCCTGGTCAACGCCCACCGGCACAACATCAGCTTTGTATAACAGAATATCCGCTGCCATCAATACAGGGTACCCAACCAGACCAAGGTTAACGTTGTTTGGATTATCCCGTACCTTTTCTTTGAACGTGGGTAAATCGGTGAGCTTGCCGAGTTGTGTCACCATGCTCAGAACAGTGAATAATTCGGTCACCTGCGGCACGTGTGATTGCACGAAGACAATACTGTCTTCAGGGCGAATGCCCGCAGCCAGCCAATCCAGTCCCATCTCGATGGTATTTTCCATCAAATCGTGAGTGGTTTCCATGGTTGTCAACGCATGCAGATCAACCACGCTGTAGATGCAGTCGTACTCATCCTGCAGGGCAACATAATTTTTGATCGCACCCAGGTAATTACCAAGATGCTGCCTGCCAGTAGGTCTTGCGCCTGAAAAACATCGTCCCTTTTTAGTGCTCATAGTTGTCCTTCCATTTATAACCGATCACGGCGATCGAAAAATTACCCTGTTTGTTAAAATTTTTACCGGTCAAAAAGTGATTATATCAACAAACCCCTTTTTTGGTACAATGCCATTATGAGTGCTTCTCTTCTGCCGAGCGGTGTACCGCTGGCCAAAAGGCTGTTTGATCTGCTGGCGTCAGCCATCGGTTTGATCATCATTTCTCCTGTCTTATTAATTGTTGCCATCCTAATTCTGACCATTGCTGGCAGACCGATCTTCTTCCGCCAACCCCGCCCTGGCTTACGTGGTGATATTTTTAAGATTTACAAGTTTCGCACCATGCACAATGCAGTTGACAGCAGCGGTAAACCTCGCCCTGATTCTGAACGCTTGTTCGCCCTGGGGCGTATTATGCGTACCCTCAGCCTTGATGAACTACCCGAGCTTATCAATGTGTTGATGGGTGAAATGAGCCTGGTGGGACCTCGTCCACTGTTGGTAGAATACCTGCCACGCTATTCAGCCTGGCAGGCGCGCCGCCATGACGTTCTGCCCGGAATCACAGGCTGGGCACAGGTCAACGGTCGCAACGCGCTCACCTGGAATGAAAAATTCAAGCTGGATGTCTGGTATGTTGACAACTGGTCCTTCTGGCTTGACCTGCGCATCCTCTTGATGACACTCATCAAAGTCTTCAAACGCGAAGGGATCAGCCAACCTGGCCAGGCAACAGCCAGTGAATTTATGGGGGAAGATGACAGCTGATAGCCACCTTACTTAAAATAGTTGTGCCTTTAAGGCGCTACATAATTGGGGTGTACCAGTCCAGCTTCCAGTTCAGCGATTGCACTTTCAACCAGCCGCATCCTGCCTGGTGAGAGAAGTGCCGGATTGACATCACGCAGCGTAATTGGGGCGTAAACCAGGCTGCCTCCCTGTCCTGATACGGCAGCCGGCCAGATTTCATTCAAAGCGCCGTTCAGGTCAAACGCAATCGTCGCAGCCCATGCACCCCTAATTTCATCCGGCGGCGTACTTGCACCTGCCAACAGGTACTGGCGGCTCGCCAGGTCAGCCAACAATTCGGGGCTGCTGGACTCATTTGATACATATACAAAATACACGATACTTTGCCTGAACTGTTCCAGGCTCGCCTGCCAGGCAGCTGAATCACTGCTGGCGGAAACCCTTGCCGTGATGGGAAACAGGGTAATGGGGGCAAAATACGAATTGCAAATTCCACAGAAATATTTTCCGCCTGTTTGATAGGCATCAGCCATGAGAGACCCGATCGGTTCATCAGGGGTGAACATACCGCCTGCCCGCCAATCTGGCGCTGCAAGCACTGATACAAGCCCGGCTGTAAATGCCTGCATCTCCGGGCGAAGTTGGATGACATTCAGGTTAGCGCCGGCACCAAGTACAACGCTGCTGAAGACCAGGAACTGCTTGTCCGGGTGGGTGGAAAGCGCTTCGGGCAGTTGCTCCGAAGTCTCGAACAAGACAATGATTTTCCAATCCGGCTGAATATCTGCCACCTGGAGGGATTCTACTTCTTGAAAACCAAGCCCGGACTCACGTGCCAGCTGTTCGACCTGAGACTTCACTTCGCTGTACTGGGTGTTTTGACCGGGTTGAGGCTGCACCAGGATGACCTTACCCGGGGCAGTGGTTGGAGTAGGAGGAATTTCAACTGTGGGGGTTGCTGGTTGAACATCTTGAGCTGTAGCCGTTGGGTCGGTTACAGCAGGTAAAGAACAACCCGCAAGGATAAGCACTGCAACTGACACAAGCAGACAAATTTGTTTCAACTTTACATGAAATGTACCGGGTAACATGACACCAATTTTACTCTATCATGTGCAGAAAAAGGACTGTATTATAATTATCTTATGATCGATATAACCGTACCCGGCAGAGGACAATTTAAAATCGATCACCTGGTGTGCGATGTCAATGGAACCATCGCTCTTGACGGCATGCTTTTGGATGGTGTCCAGGATTTTTTCGAAAGAATATCCCAAAAATTGACTGTTCACCTGCTGACAGCCAACACGCATGGACTGCAGAACAACATTGACCAATCCCTGGGCATTAAGGCGCATATCATTCTGGCTGGAGATGAGAAGGGTCAAAAAGAAACCTTTGTTAACAGTCTAAAACCAGCAGGTGTTGTCGCCATCGGACAGGGCGCGAATGACGCAGGCATGTTGAAATCGGCCGACATCGGCATTGCAGTCATGTCAAAAGAAGGGCTGGCTGTCCAAACGTTACTTGCGGCTGACATAATCGTTCCCGATATTTTTTCTGCCTTTGACCTGTTAGACAAGCCGCTCAGGCTGATTGCGACAATGAGACTATGAGCATGCCCGGCATCGAACCCGACCTTGACTCTGTCCCAAAACCTGTGCCAGCAGCCCGCAGGCGCCGGCAAAAACGCTCCTTCACACCCGTAAATGCAGAACAAAAAATTGAGATACTAAAAAAGCTGGCACAAAGGCTTACCCCGTCATTTGATTTCTTCCTGGCCTCAATTTTTAGCGGCCTGCTGATCTCTACGGCTGTTTTTATTGATAATGCTTTCGTATTATTTCTGATCGCTGCCCTGGCAGCGCCATTCCTGGCACCGCAAATTGGGTTGGCACTTGCACCAGCCTTTGGTACCTTTAAGTTTTTCTTCCAGTCGCTGGGAGCAACACTCATCGGCTGCGGCCTGGTTTTTGCCACTGCCTTTGGGGCCGGATGGGCTGCATCATACCTGCCTGAGCGGCAGTTCCCTGCTGCAGTTGAATTTGCCAGTTTCAACCCACTGGATTTCATCCTGCTCACCGCAGTTGTCGGTATAGTGGTGATGATGCTGGTACGGTTCCCTGAGAAACGCCCCAACCTGCCTGGCGTAGTGCTCGCTTATGCCCTTTACATTCCCCTCGGTATATCTGGATTTGCGTTTGGATATGGCCTTGAGCCGTTGTGGACATCCGCACTAATGATTTTTGGTATCTCCCTGGGCTGGGTTTCATTTATTGGGATGGTTTTCTTCATCATCTTTGGTCTCCGCCCAAGAAGCGCATTTGGTGCATCACTGGCTGTGATTGAACTGTTCGTTGTACTGACGGTTCTCCTTGGGGCTGGCTTAATCAAGCTGGCGGTTGACGTACCTGAACCAAAAATTCCTGCCTTCACCGAAACAACCGTCCCAACTTTAGCTGCGATCACCTCAACCACTCCGTTTGTACCAACCATAACTGCCAGTGCAACACTACCGCCGCCCACGGCAACTGCAACCAAAGTCAACACGCCAGTACGAACCCCTACTTTAACGCCCACCAATACACTGGTGCCAACCATGACACCCACAATGACCATCAGCCCGCAGCCCACGCCATTTTATGCCACAATCAGCGTGAAGAATGCCAACGGCGCTGTCATACGCGCAGAACCAAATTATAATGCTCCCATCACCAAGAGCCTGCTGAACGGCATGCTGGTTGAAATTCTACCCGGTGAAGAGAACCGTACTGATAACAATTGGGTCAAGGTGATCACCAGTGATAATATTGAAGGCTGGATTTACCTGGATCTACTCTCAACCACTAACCCGTATCAGTAGTAAAATAGTGTGCTTGCTGATTGCCTTCATAAAGGCAATAACAACAAAAGCAATAAGGAGTTTTTATGCCCATAAACTTTGGCACCGACGGCTGGCGAGCCGTAATCTCAGATACATTCACATTTGGCAACTTACGCCTGGTAACACAGGCTATTTCCGACATGTTCACATCAGTAGCGCTCTATAACGGCTGGTCAAAAGAGAAGACAGGACACGAAAAAAAGATCGTTGTCGGATACGATACGCGTTTTCTATCAGACCGCTATGCCATCGATGTTGCCCGTGTGCTGGCCGGCAACGGATTCACCGTTCTGCTCAGCACCGCTGATTCCCCCACACCTGCCATTTCCTACGCCGTGAAGGCTGAAAGAGCCATGGGTGGCGTGATGATTACAGCCTCACACAATGCGCCGCGTTACAATGGTGTCAAGATTAAATCCTACAACGGATCATCAGCTTCTCCAGAGCTGTGCCGGCGGGTTGAAGTGTATTTGAATGACAATGAACAGCGCGGGCGCGGTCCCAACTTGATGGAGCTGGAGCGAGCCAGAGACCTCAACCTGATTCAACGCTTCAATGCCATCCCGGGCTACAGTGAGCACTTACGGCAAATCATTGACTTCAATGTCATCTCTGAAGGCAAGAACCGGGTGGTGGTCGATTCAATGTACGGCAGCGGCAGAGGCGTCATCAAGTCTTTGCTGCAGGGCACCGGCTGTGAAGTGCATGAAGTCCGTGGTGAATTGAACCCCGGTTTTGGCGGCGTGCACCCTGAGCCTATTGGAAAATATCTCGGCACATTGGCTGGCGCCATCAGCACCGGCATGGGTGATTTCGGATTGGCGACTGACGGTGATGCCGACCGGATAGGCGCTATGGATGAGCGCGGAAATTTTGTCGATCCGCACAAGATCATGGCGCTTGCACTGCGTCACCTGGTTGAAAAACGCAAGATGACCGGTTCAGTGGTGCGTACCGTCTCAACCACTCGCATGATTGACCGCCTGGCTGCCAGGTACGGCCTGACACTGCACGAAACGCCTGTGGGATTCAACCACATTGCTGACCTGATGATCAATGACGATGTGTTGATTGGCGGAGAAGAATCCGGCGGCATTTCTTTCAAGGGACATATTCCTGAAGGCGATGGCGTGTTGATGGGTCTTTTGCTGGTTGAAATCGTAGCCAGCTCTGGTGCCACGCTGTTTGAACTGGTTGAAGATCTTCTGGCAGAGGTTGGACCGGTCGTTTATGACCGCCGTGACCTCAGGCTGCTCCACCCTGTGGAAAAACAAGCCATGGTTCAGCGCCTGCAGGATGAAGCACCTGCCAGCATCGGTGGTGAATCAGTGGTACAGGTCAATGCACTTGACGGCGTAAAATACCTCTTGCAAGATGATTCCTGGCTGCTAATTCGCCCCTCGGGTACTGAACCGGTACTGCGGGTTTATGCCGAAGGGCGCTCCAGCGATATGGTCAAAGCCATGCTGGCGTACGGTGAATCCATCGCCGCAGGCATTACATAAATCTATAACTGTCTTTCAAAGTTAATCACAAGGTCCCGGAACAGGGGATCTTGCTTTATATACAACTCATTTATCCTTCAACCTTACCGTATCAAATAATTAAGGTTGAACTGTCGGTGTTGGTGCGGCCAGCGTTTCAAGAATTTCAAGCGGCATCGGAGATGCAGTCAACCGAATCACTTCCAGGCGAATTTCTTCAGCCAATGTGGCTGCGGCAGATGTGAGCGTGTTAGACGCATTGATTTCAATCAATTCCTGCTGGCGGGCTTCGCGCCTCTCGGGCAGGATGAAAACTGAATAGATACAAATCCCTGCCAGCAGGCAGAGCATGATAATCACCAGAATCACCATAATAATGGTGAAAGTTTTCTTTCCCCTGCGGGTGCTGATCTCCTGTGTGTGAGCAGAAAGATCAACATGAGACTCATAAATATCAAAGGGATTATCTTTTTTATCTGCTGGTAACAAGCTCACTCCACTAAGATCACAGGCAGCCTGTCATTCAAGAATGTCCAGGTTTGCCAACGGCACCTGGATCATCTGTTGATTTTCCAATTTCACCGTACCCAGCGGGGTCTGCCTTCCAAACGGCGCCATTTCCCAGGCGGGCAGGATTTCGTTCAAGAGCCCAGTTTGTCCGATATATGGTTGACTGTTAAGCCTGACATACTGACCGGGCAAAAACTCATACAGTTCAGGAATTCTTACACCATCTGCCAGAAGCGGTATGATGCATTCCGGCCGTCTACCGATTGATTTGTCCCAGCCATCAGCCAGCAGGTAACAATTTTGCTGTATTAGAGATTGGAAAATTCGATATGCAACCACGTTCATCCCATTTTTTCCAAACCCGTCAATCAGGATAATTGGAAAAGGCATGCGTTCTGCCAGGTCAAGTAAACTTGAGCTCAGGCTGCCCAACACCAAACCAGCAATTCCCAGTCGTTCAGCGAAAAGCAGTGACTGTCGGTCTGTACCGGCGCCGCTGACAAGCACACAATCCTTCAAGGCGTTTTCTTTCTGGCTGACAGTAAACGGTTCATCAGGCAGAGCGCCTCTCAGCACCAGTGGCCCATGCCCCAGCTTACCGTTACCCCACATGCCCTGCAGCAAGGCACCACTGGTTTCAAGGACAGCGCCCCTGTCAGGTAAGATCTCTTTGACAATGCCCGGAAAGCCCGCTACAACGCCCGGCCCTTCCGTTCGTGTTTCAATCATCACCTGACCGCCGCCAATCGCCACAATTGTGCCTTCGACCGGCGTTCGAACGATTTTTCGCAAGAGGTTGCCCTGACGGGCCAGGATGTCGCCAACTTCGACCTGTTCACCAACCTGACGCTGAATCAGGCGGTTGGGGAATTGGGAGCGTTCTTCACCGAGCATACCAGCCACATCAACCAACTGGTGTCGGGTTGGGCCATTCGCCCGGGCAATCAGTCCTGCTGGATCCGGACGGTCGCCGGGTTTAACCAGCACCCTGCCGTCACTGTCCAGGACGCGCTTCCTGCGAATCAACGCCAGAGATGTCATGTGGGTCTGTCGCGCCAGCATCTCAGTCCTTTCGCTCCGTAGCAGCAATTGGCGTAATTAACGCCTCTTTCCACGCCTTCAGCTGTTCGATACGTTCTGGGGGCGTGCTGCTTATTTTTAGAGGCCTGGGGCGGGCATCTACAATCACACCAAACAACCCACCGGTCAGGTTGAGTTCGACCTGTTTTTGTTTCGTATACGGGTCAATAACTGTCTTGCCAATAGAATCAATTTTCCCTTGCACATTTTGCCCATTTTGCACCGGCAGCCTGACCAATGACCCCTGCTTAATGGTGAATTGCAGTTTCCGTGCATCTTTGAACTCAATGCTGATGGTTGCAATGTCAACCCCAAGTTTTGCGCGGCTGACAGGGCATATCACCGGACCGCTCGCTAGCATCAACCTGCTCTCAAGTACCTGGACAGGCAATATGGAATTGACCTGTGCGATCGCTCCCAGTGACGGGATGATATCATTGGTATCGAAAAGATAACTCGTTATACCGCGTGGCTGCAGCCCGTTGAGCAGAGTTAACATGGTGGCGCTGATATCCGTAGATTGGGTGAGGCTTCTGCCTGAGATAATCACCGGATCACAGGGGCGCTTGGATGATAGAGCGTTGCTTGTTAAACCTTGTGAGAGATTTTGTAATATGTGCCTTGAAAGCGACTGTTCAATTGCCAGTGCTTCATCATGCATGGGGATAAGCCCGGGATAGGCTTGTTTTTGATTCAGATAATCTTGCAAGTCCCCCATGTCAATATCCACCGGCAGCCAGCGGTAGATTGACTGCAAGCTGTCTTTATCATCCAATAATGCCTTAAAACTGCCAGTGCCAAAGGGAAACACTCGCAGGTAAAGGTCACCCTGACCAGAGACGGCAAGGGTCGTACTGGAAACGCCAATGCTGATACCGGCAACATTCTTTGCTGGGTCATTGATCTTGCTGAGATACCGGATAATCCTGCCATAAGCGAAAGACGAAGTCATTGGTGCACCCTGGCAGGCCGCAGCCAGCGGCTGCAGACCGGGCAGTTTTCGCTGGTGGATATCCATCACAGCTTCGTTTAACGCCTCTACTGAGGAGTCCAGAGTCTCATTTTCAAGTGACGGACGCAGGTTTGCGGCAGTATAGACCCTGGTCCAGCGCTGCAACGTTTCAGCAGTTTTCTGAGCAAGGCGGCTGTTACCGGCATAAATCACCAGGGGGCGTTTCTCCTCGGGGATCAGCCTGCACACCAGCAGGACCAGCTCAGCCTGCCTGGCGACTGAACGCATTGCGCCATTTTCAGCGCCGCCTGTCAAAAATATCAAATCAGGCGCGGCATTGATAATGGCATCTACCTGACTATCAAGCGCGCGGTTGTCGTCAAGCCCAATTGTTTCAACAATCGTACTACGCACATGCCGGAGGGCGTTCTCTGCACTGGCAATATCAAGGTTTTTTACCAGCCCGATCAATACAACCCGAATTTCAGAACCGGCAGAGCAGGTGAGCACAAGTTTGTCAATACCCTGTCCAGAGTCATTTTGAGGCGTTATCAAACGTGAATCTTCATCCAACACTGTCCTGCCACTCAATCGCTGAAGATTCACCAGAGCTTGATACACCCCTTCATTAAGATTTCGATGTGGTGCATTCAGCGTGCTTTGTGAACTACCAGCCCGGATAAATTGGTAACGACCCTCAATTATTTCAAACAAGAGTGCGCGGGTATTCAGGCTGCCAATGTCGACAGCCAGGACAGCTTTATCTTTAGCAGAACCCTTCATGCTCGCAGCCATCATCAAAATCCAACCATCTTGAGAAATTCTGCAATAAAAGTCAGCCTCTCAGCCAGCGCTGTCAGTGAAGACAGCATGAGTGCCGCAAACACAGCTCCAAGGGTAATACCGATGAATACCTTCCCAATCCCTGCGACAACTTCCAACCAGGCAGGACGCTTTCCATCGTTACTTTTACCAGTGATAGTAAAGTGAAAGTAAGCCAGCGATGTGATTGAACCTAACAATAACAGGAAACCGGCAGCCAGACCGACCTGTGTATTGCCGGCAATCACCATTTTGGAAAGAAACTCAGGTTCAAAAACGTTCCACAGCGCCACAATTTGCGGCACTGTTGTGCCAACCAGTGCCCCACCCACCGCCACAGCAGCGCCAACACCGGTCAAGATTGCCATCGGCAGGTTCCCCAGGCGTGATAAACGCGGTGAAAATTTGGTTAATAGAAGCAAGCTCAACCCCGCCGGCACAAGGACCTTCAGCATCTCAGCATTGGTACCAAAGACGATGGGCGTCACAAGACGCGGGATAATGACCTGGTAAACTACCAGTACCAGTGCATATCCCGCAGCAGCGCCAATAAACAGGTAGACCGCAATACGGAAAAACAGGTTATCGCCAAAAATATAGCTGAAGACAAACAGCGTTAACAGGAAACCAGCCGCCATCCATAGAAAATCTGCTGTGATACCCATTATCCCGCCTCCTTGTTTCCGAACATGCGAGAAAAAAGCTTTATCAGCAGTTGGATAAATGCGCCAAACAGGAGCAACAAAATGAGCACATAGATGCCGGCTTGATAACTGGTCACCGTGCCTAAAGCCCCAGGTGCACCTTCCAGTGATTGGCCGGCCATGAACCCATCATTAATGCCAGCCAACAGCCCTTGTGCCTGTCCTGATTGAACATAGGGTAGTAAAAGCGGTAATGACTGTGCTGTAGTGATAAACAAGAGAGGGGTTCTACCCAGGCCGGGGTCAACCTGTTCAAGCCATGTCCTGGAGCCTTCAAATCTATCCGTGATGACAATCACGGCAGAAAAATCGGATAACTGGTTGACACCCAGCTCGGACAGGGCTGTCCACGAGTCCTGGTTGCGGTTTAAATCATGAAAACCAGCCGGGGCTGCTTGCTGCGGGTTCTGCATAAATGCCAGCAGTGCTGCTGAACCGCCTGGCAGGTAGCCGAGGTTAATCAATCGCTGGCTGAACACATAATCTGCAGCCTGTTCTTGATCCTGCCCTGCCAGCGCTACCCAACCCTTGTGCAGCAAATCCTCAATCAGTATGGGTCCTTCTGGAACGGTGGAAATGAGTACCAGCGTGCTGTCCTTTTCAATCAAAGCACGCAGGACATCCACTGCTGCCAGCTCAATCTCAGCCGAATAACCGGCATCATATTCAGCGCCTACCAGGATCAATGACCCGTCGGGTAAATCATCGATCTGTTCAACAAAATCCAAACCTGCCTGCCCCCCAGTATAGCCTTGCGGACCAGAGGAGACACCATTTACCAGCATATAGCCCATCACCGTCAGCAGGGCAACCGCGATCACAAGTTTTAATAACCAGCTAAAAGATTTTTTACGGGGCTTCTTTTCAGAATCAGGCTGTGGTTGTCCTTCGAGCATGGACTGCAGCAGCAGGGCATGCGTGCGGTCTTTTTCAGAAAGCTCAAAGCGTGTTGATGATGAAGACTTCCGGGCAGGACCCGGAAAGAAATCTTGCGCAGCTGGAATGGCAGCCAGTCCAGCCAGCGGACCACTTTCCTCACTGGATAAACCGGGAATTTCCGGCTGATAGGGTGGGATTAATGGCAGCTGGTCTTCATCCTGCGCCGGTTGATCGCTTTCATTAATAACACGAGCTTCGCCCTCAAGGCTTGCTGAGCTTCCTGCTGTCAAATCCGCTTTGAGTTCAGGCTCTTGCGGCTGATCACCTGCTTGCTCGTCTGGGTGATCTTCAGTTGCAGTATGAAAAGATGAAGACGAATCTTCTGCTGTAGAAATGTTTTCTTTGCTGGCAGGGGTTTCACCTCCAGCAGAAGGAGAATCTCCCTGCTTATCAATCCAATCAGGTATGACCCATCCATCTCCCTTAGGTGAGCTAACCGGTTCTTCAATAGAGCCATCCTGTGCCGGCACCTCAGTCTCAGTCATTTCAACAGCCTCATCACCGACATGGTTAACTGATTCTTCGGCTTCAAGCTCCAGATGCTCACTTAAATCAACAGGTTTTTCAACTCCAACAGACGATTGATAACTTTTATCTGTCTTACCTTTGAACCAATCCTTGATACGCCGGCTGAGCGGTTTTCCGCTCTTTTGCTCAGCAGCAGCATCTTCGGGTAGACCACTGCCAGCGGACATCGGTTTTGATGTTTGAACGTCACCTTCAACACTCTGTTCGGCAGTTGTGGAAGTCAAGCCTGCAGCCTGTATCTCTTGATCGCTATCAGGGCTGCCAACCGGTGAGCGGCTTGCTGAACCAGTTTGGGTGCTTAACGCCCCGATATCTTCGCTCTGTTCATCAGCGGGCGGGCTCTCCTGTTCAAGGGATTTAACGTAGTCGTCGCCGTACTCCCTGCGCCGAAGCTCTCGTAACCAATCCTGGTAGCTCTGGCTGCTGCGATCCATTGGCTCATCTGACGCTTTCTTTGTGCTTTCACCTTCGGTTTCAACCCTTGGTCCGCCAGACAGGAATTCCCGTCCCTTCTGCAGTGCAGCCTGCTGCTCTGACTCATCAGCTGGTTTTGCGAACTTTCCGTAGATCTCATCTTCCGGTTCCTGGCTTTTTATCCCACGTATGCGCTTAAGCCATTCAGGTGTTCCATCGTCTTCTACCATGTCCTGGCTGCCAGTACTCTCCGATTGAGCTTCTCCCTCATTATCGTCCTCTTGACTGGCGTAGTCAGGATTGCTCCGACGAATACGTTTCAGCCATTCTGGCAAAACAGTGTCTTCATCAGGTTTTTTACTTTCAGGTGGAACGAATCCCGGCGGTTGCAAGCGCGCCTGGCAGTGCTGGCAGAATTCAGCATCTGCCGGGTTTTCTTTTCCACACATCGGGCAGTTGATATCAGTCATGTTCATCCCGTGTAGGGGCGCTCCATTCCCAATACGATTCTAAGCCCGGTGAGAATACTGCCCAACGAAATGCCAATAATCAACCCACGTGCCCCAGCCAGCGGTATGGTCTTAATAAATGGCACCAAAACATCTAAGAAAGGTAAACGCGTCAGGCTCATCCCCAGGTCAGTATTCAAAAATAAAAACAGCACAGTGCTGATTATGAACATAACCGACATGAGATTAAGATTACGACCCAGCAGTTTTATACCAGCAGCGGCCAATCCAAATGTTAAAACCGCCACCAGGCTGATTTGAATGGGGCGCATAATCGAAAGGATGATATTTTGGAAGCGCAAGTCTGACGGGCTCATAAACAGTCCACTAACCAGGGTCAAGACAAATGCGGCAAGCAGAATGAAGCTGTACGGGTCTCTGCCTTCATCCCGGCTCAACTTACGCCAGTGCACTGCCAACAGGTTGAACACGCCGATGATCATAGCAACGCCAAACAGAATGACAGCCCAGTTCACAAGGGTACTGCGCAGCTGCTGAAACAGGCTGAATTGCGGAAAAAGATAACCCAACAGGACAATCAAGCCTGATAAGACAGCTGCAGCAATACTCACAAGATACTTTTTCATACCGGAACAACCAAAAGGCTCGAGAGCACTTTGATGATTACACCCACAAGAATAAGAATAATAGCAATCCAGCGCAGAATATCCTGGGTGAGCACGCTGGCAGCATGCAGTTTTCTACCTGACAGGTATGCCGGCAGGGCAAACAATTCCTCTCCAATCAGCACATCATCAGAGATCGCATATGCAGCAGTTTGGCCAGCAATTGAATTACTGACTGACAGGCTGTAGCCGTCAGCCTTGGACATCGAATCGTGCAGATAAAGGATTTCTGGGCCGAAATCCCCCATCACCAGCTGAGTTTGCACCCCTTCATTACGGTTGGCGGCAGCTGTGCCAACTGCGTATGTAAGTGGGTTGACGCCGGTCTGACGGGCGAGGCCGGGATCATAAAGGGTTTCCTGACCGCGTGTGCGGTTGATGACATGGATAACGTCATGTGCCAGCATTATGGATGGGGCATCACTGCTGGTGGCAACTGCCGGGCTTTCAGAAGCCAGGCAATCGAGTTCAACCTGCCGCAATACCTCAAGCCCTGCCAGGGCCGAAGCATTCATCGGCGATAAAAACTGACCATTAGCCAGACCAATGTGCACACGCTTGCCATCCGCTGTGGATTGGTCAATCGCTTTGATTAGCCGCCTGACGCTGGTAATCTGTCTGAATGGAATACCCCGCCTGGAAAACAACAGCACAGCCGCAAAAATGATCACAGCAGTTGCAGCAAGAATCAGGACCAAAAGGCTATTACTCACAGCTTATGACTCCTGCCTGAGATACCTGGCAAAATCGTGTGATGACTGTTCATCTTCCATGATGCCGGCAAACAGGTTGATGTTGTTTGTGGAGCCAGCTATACTGGCAAACGGTTTGCTGAGATACAGGATTTGCGCAAGGAGCAGGTTTAGCGGTCCGCCGTGATCCAGAACTGCGGCGGTAATCCCTGCAATCCCCAGTCGGTTAAACGCACTGGATAATTTTCCCCAACCTGAAGTGTCCTGCATAGGGTTAGTATAGCATAATTGGATCTCTGGACTAATTATTTAATCCACAGGCAACATGTATTTTTCAGACCTAAATAGTCCTTAAATTGCTGGCGCAATGCCTCTTTTGAATCCCAGAAAGTACTCATTTGAGACTTGTAAGCAGCTGCCGCCTCCAGCCATTTATCCATGGTGCTGGCAGTTATCTGCTCGGTTACTGCAGGCTGCATCTCAGCGGTTAGTCTCTCAACCTCATCCTGATGACCTAATACATAGGGTACATCAGCATAATACAGCAGGTCTAACTCAGCTGTCTCAGCAGCCATCCGGGCAACTCGGTGATCAATGTGGTTGCCTGCCCTCAACGGCACCACCACTGATGCCTCAGCTGGCACCTGCTCCTGCAGCATCGCAACGATCTCCGCTGCCAGATCTTGCTGCACAGGTGTGGCTGAATTGAACAGGTCATCATCGCTGCTAACCAATGGTAAACCTGCCACACTGCGATAAATGCAGTCCAACCATTGAAAATGACGGGGTTCAGCGCCAACAATTTCACAGGCAGTTTGGTCTTCAACACGCCTGAGCACTGCAGCATTCAAGCCTGTACCCCATCGCTCATGCAGCGACTGTGCATAGGGTGTCATTTGATGTTGAGCCGGGTCTCCAGCAAATACCGTCCACACAGCGACTTTCTCCCCTCTTTGTACCTGCTGGCTGATCAAGCCGCCGCAGGAGTAGACTGCATCATCCAGGTGGGGAGACAGATAAATCCATTGTTTGCTCATCAACAACCTCTCTAGCAAAACTCAACCAACCGGCATTAGCGCAGCTTTGCCATCTCTAGAATCTCTGTCGTGAATACTACGTTCACATCAACCTCTGGCATGGCATCATACTGGACCAGGAAGTCAGCCAGGGTTTGCCACTGCTCGCGAGTTTGCCAGCCGATACCGTGTGCTGCAGTCAGGTTGTTTTGCGAGTCGACCAATTCCTGCTGCAGCATGAAAGCCATGTGTTCCCGGTCAGTTTCTGGGCCGGTATAAAGCATCACGGCGTCAACCGCTTCATCGGGGTGCAGACGGGCATAATCAATTGCCCGAATGACTGCCCTGGTAAACCGAACCAGCTCCTCTTGTTTGTTTGCAAGGATATCGTCGCTGGTGACATAAGCCAATCCGAGCGTCGGCACACCGTAATCCGCCGGATCCCACAAGGTGACCGGGTAACCCCAACTTTCGATCAGGTACGGCTCATTGGCTTTATATACCGGGTACACATCAATCTGGCCTTCTGTCAGCAGGCGCGGGTCAAACCCTACATTGACGATGTTAGCCGCATCCTCAGAAATGTTATACATCCCTAATAACGCAGTCAATTCGGGTGGGATGGCACCTTTATACCCGATCGTGTGACCTGCCCAGTCAGCGGGGTCTGTCATGCCGCTGTCTTTTAGCGCAGCAAACGCCTGCTGCCCGGTCTGCCCGATCAAAGCAAATGAGACCAGCGGCAAACCAGGGTCAGCACGGCGTTTCATCATCACCGCGGCATCCTGCGTGGTCACATCCACCTTGCCGGCTGTCAAGAATTGCAAATGCTGTCCCTGGCCTGATGAATGTTGTATGGTGACATCCAGGTTTTCTTCATCAAAGAAACCCTTCTCCTGAGCCAGGTACACACCCACAAAAGGCAGGTTAGCCTGCGGTTTATAACCCGCCATGAACACCAGCGCGAGATTTTCTTCATCAGGCACCGTTGAAAAACCAAATATACTGCAGGAAGTGATACCAAGGCTGAATGTAAGAAAAATCACCAGTAACAAGTAGGGTTTATTGATCATCTCAGGTTTACTTCTCCATTTCAAAGTCGTTAATCACCTGCCAGAACACAACCCGCTTTTCCAGTCTGTCGATTGACCAGTAAATGACCACGCCGAAGACAGCCAGGATAAATATGGCACCAAACAGATAGGGCAGGTTGAGATTGGTGTAAGCCAGCCACATCACCCTGCCCAAGCCACCTGAAGCGCCTGTCCACTCTGCAACAACGGCACCTATCATAGCCAGCGGGGCACATATTTTCAAGGAGGTGAAGATATGCGGCAGAGCTGATGGCAGCCTCAGGTTCAAGAAAATATCGCGGCGCCTGGCATCCCATGAATGAAAAAGATCCAGCAAAGCCGGGTCAGGTTGGCTGAGACCATTGAGGATGTTTACCAGGGCAGGGAAAAACGTCAGCAAAGCGGTGATCAGTACCTTCGGCAGTGTGCCAAAACCCAGCCAGATGGTCAGCAGTGGGGCAATTGCCACCATTGGTGTAGATTTAACCAGTATCGCCAGCGTGATCACCCCGCCTTCTAAACCTGGTTTCATAACCAGTGCGCTTGCCAGCAGAAAGCCGGTCAACAATCCCAGCACCAGCCCGGTTAGCGCCTCGCCGAGCGTGATCAGCGATGCCAACCAGTACATCGGCACATTTTGGGATAGCGTCACGAACACTTTGGAAGGCGATGGCAGGAGATAAACTGGCAGGTTGAATAACCTGACACCAATCTCCCAGGCTATGAAAAAGACCAGCACAATAACCCAGGCAATCAACGCTGACTTGCGGCCACTCATTGCCTTGCTCCGTTTAACTGGAGGGATAAAACCGAACGAACTTCCACCAGCAGTGTTTGAAATGCCGGGCTGGATTCCACCCTGGGCCGGGGTATGTCAACGAGGATATCACCGATAATCCGTCCTGGGCGCGGTGAAAGCACCAGAATACGGTCAGCCAGCCTGATGGCTTCATGGATATGATGTGTCACCCACAGAACCGCCGGCGTTGAAAGCCGCCACAACGTCCCAAATTCAGCAGTGATATGTTCCCGGGTGAGTTCATCCAGCGCGGCAAAGGGTTCATCCATCAACCACAGCGACGCATCCAACAGCATCAACCGGGCCAGTGCCATACGCTGCTGCATGCCTCCCGAAAGTTGATAGGGATACTGGAGCAGCGACTCTGCCAGCCCCACCATTTCCAAAATATCCTTATTGGAGTAATCACTCAATTTTCCGCCTGACAGCATGCGCCGGGCAAGTTGAAGATTCCCTTCAACGGTCAGCCAGGGCAGCAAAGCCGGTTTTTGTGCCATCCATACAAATTGATGAGCGGCAGCTGCCTGTGCTGGTTTAATCCCATTGACCAGAATTTCACCGCTGGAAGGGGTTAACAAACCCGCCAGCAGGCGAAGTAAAGTTGATTTTCCACATCCGCTTGGGCCAATTAATGCAGTGAACTGCCCTGAAGGAATTTCAAGATTAATATCGGCAAGGGCCTGCAGGGCTGTTTTACCGTTGTAACCATGGGATAACTCTGTGAGAGACACTGCAGCAGCCATGAATGAGACCCTTTAATGGTTGGCAATGCCGCGCTGGCCGCGCAGAAAATCGGGCATGACCCTGAAGATATGGCTGATAGAATTCTCAAATGGATGACGCGTCGCACCCAGATACCGTTCTTGAAAACGTTTGATGATCTGTTCTGACGCTTCGTCTGAGAGCCCGGAGAGATGTTCCGCAGTGCCGCGCGCGGTTACACGCCGCAGAGGCTGCCAGGGTTCATCCACCGTCAATGAGACGTTAGGATTTTTCAACACGTATTCAGCCCATTGAGAGCCGCTGAATGCCAGAACATAAAAGCCCCTGCCGTCCCATTCCTGCCAGACCGGGATCACATGCGGTCGGCCATCAGGCCGGATACAGGCCAGGCTGGCTGTCCAGGGTCCACTCATAAAGCGATTAATTTCAGCAGTATCCATGGCAGCGGCATGTTCTGGTTTGCCCGTTTGCCTTCCGGCATATGGATGATAGCCCGGTGCACCCAACTGATAGGATAAATGTGCAGCTGTGAGCCGTAAGCTGTCAAGATATTCTTGGAGTAAATCCTTCAGCTTCCAACGCACTGCCGGCGCCATCAGTTGGACAGCCATGTTGGGGTTTGAACCGTCACGGCACACCGGCAGGCTGATGGACAGGATACCGTCCTGCTCCTCTGCAGCATAACCATTTGCGATAACCGTCTCTGGAGGCAGGAAGGTGAACAGATTTGCTGCTGCGCCTGTTCCGGGTAAACGCTGCCCAGGGCTGCAACTCACACGCAACGCGTGACGCGCTTCATGGCTGACAGTCACTACCATGCCGCCTTCAAATGGCGTAAGCAGCAGTACAGTTTCTGAATACTGCTTATTGGCACATTCTGTCAGGAATGCATTAATTAATCCATCATCCTGCGGTTCTGCCCGGTTGATGAAACGCCTCAGGCGCAAGCCAGCATGGTAGCGACCGCGTTTTTCCGCCTGCTCGACATATCCCAGTGCTTTCAAACTGTTCAACATGGCAAACAGGCTGCTGCGTGACAGGTTGAGTTCTTGCTGAATCTCTGCTGCGCTCAGTCCCTCACGTGCGCTTGCCAACACTTCAAGCAGGTGCAGGCTGATTTCAATTGAAGATCGCTGTCTCTCTTGCATACTTTATATTATAGTCCAATATAAAAGACATAAGTTTGTATTTTTGGACTATTGAAGGAATTAAATCTGAATGATTATCTATCCGAGCAACGATTATCCAATCACGGCATTGGTACATTTCAATTGAAGAATTAAAAACTGCCGCCTTCATCAGCGGCAGTCATGATTTAGCTAAGTGAATCGTGACGTAAATCTTAGATGATAAAGGACAAAGCAATCAACACTACAAAAAAAGCAACTGCCAGTGTGGCAATGCGAACAAGGTCTTTTTTCACATAGCTGTAATCAGGGTTAAAGTCAGTTCCAGTCATGGAACGGGTGCTTGTTACCGGCCTTGTTTCTGTTGTTCTCACTGCAGATTGACTTGTTTCTGCAGCCTGATTTGTTTTTCTCTCAGGACTGCTCATGCGTTTTGTGTGTTTCTTTGCCATTGTCTTGCTCCTCAGTAGAATGGCTGTATTATACCCTGTTTTTTCAACCATGAAGAAATCGCGCCAGTATTATTCTGACAAACTGCCTGGCAGGGTATAATAATTTTGAATATATTCATGAAACTCGATTACTTGATACTCCGCTTTATACGCCACTGGCTGCCGGATTCAGCAGCGCATTTCCTGCTTCATCACCGCCTGATCATCAAACCTGGCTATGAAACCAGCAATCCCACTGCGGCAGTCAGTGTCTACCTTGAGATTCTGCAAGCCCAAGGATTTGGCTTGGAAGACAGGCATGTGCTGATTTTTGGTTATGGCGGCAGGTTTGGCGTCGGTTGTGGCTTACTGCAGGCTGGGGCTGCCAGCGTGACATTATCTGACCGGTTTGCCCCGCCAGATGATGCTGAAAATGCTGCTCTGTTTGACCTTTACCCTGCGCTTGTCAAAAAAGTAGGCAGCGGCCGAATTCTCCCGGCTGATGATCGGTTGAGACTGACGAACGCAGACATCCGTGATGCCGCCAGGCAGCCTGGCACACTTGCTTATGACCTGGTACTGTCCAACTCGGTATACGAGCACCTGGATGATGTGGATGGGATAACCGCAGCATTAGCCAGGCTGACACATCCCAACGGTATGCAAATTCACAATATTGATCTGCGGGACCATTACTTCAAGTACCCGTTTGAAATGCTGACTTTTTCTGAAAAAACCTGGAAACAATGGCTCAACCCGGGCAGCAACCTGAACCGCCTACGGTTGCAGGATTATCGCGCCGTTTTTGAGCGCTATTTTGAAGATGTGAAAACTGAGGTTCTTGCCAGAGAACTGGAAGCATTCAGGTCAGCCAGGGCACGCATTAGACCCGAGTTCTTGAGCGGTGATGAACTGGCTGATTCTGTATCGCTGCTGAGGGTTATTGCGCGCAGCCCGAAACAAGAATTTTAGCCGGCATCAGGTACATCCATCCAGCCGCGCATGCGGTATACGAAGATACCCAGGTATTCCTTAAGCACATTGGTGGTCAATGACAGGCTTGATGCATTCGGCAGCAGGGAGATAACCCTGTTTTCCACACTGCCGCTAAAGAGCTGCTGCCAGTCTTCCTCAGTGAATGTAAAATCAGCCGGCGCAGGGATGACCTCCAGCCCCTGCGCTTTGAACAGGGCTACCGAGCGCGGCATGTGCATTGCTGAAGTGACCAGCACGATACGGTTGATCCCCTTCTCTTTTAAAATGGCCGCACTGTAGACGGCATTTTCATAAGTATTCTGAGATTGATCCTCCAACCAGATGGCTTCAGCCGGCACACCCAACAGATCAAGCAGGTCGGCCATCTCTGTAGCGGGTGTACTGCGCTCATCCAGGTCCATCCAGGTGATCACCCCGCCTGTCAGCAGGAGATGCGGTGCCTTGCCAGCTTTGTACAATCGAGCAGCATAAATCACCCGGTCTCCAGCACCATCAACTTCCACGTTCAGGCGCGGGTAGCCAGCATGAGCAGTTCCACCACCCAGCACCACAATTACTTCGCTCGGAGGGACGTCAACCAGCGGCGCATACTGGCTTTCCAGACTGCGCGCCAGGCTGTATGAAACCAGGCGGTTACTGCTTATGAAAAGCAGCAGCAGAGCAGCAATGATCAAACCCTGCATTACTTTAAGATGACGGTGCAGCAATAAGGCTGTCAGTAGAATAAGACATGTTAACCCAAGTGGGTAGATTAATAGCGGCAGTAGTTTTGAGAGAAAGATGAACATATCCCAATCATACCGTTAAACGAACACAACTGAGGTATATACCACACACTTTATCGTGGTAGTGGAAAATTATCACTTGATGGAAATGCCTGGTGGCTTGTCAGGCTGTGTTAAATACTTTCATTCTGAAGCCAAAAATGCCACAGCATTTGAATCTTCATCATCCATTACAATGCGCAGGAAGGTGCCAGGGCGGTAGTCTGAGACCTTGATCAAGCGCAGGCTGTTTTTGATCCTATCACTGACTTCTAAAAATTCATGCAGGTGATTGGGGGTGTCATAGAAGAACTCCCTCCGCAGAACAGTATCCGGGCTGTCAATTTGCAGTGCCAGCGGGTAGATCTGCGCTTCCAATAGGTCCTGGAAGAAGTGTGTTCCCAGTGATGGCTCGGGCTCAGCTCCCACCAGTTTTCCGGCAATCTCAACCAGTGAACGGGCATTATAAATATCGCCGTAATCTACCGGCACACCCAGGTCAGAGTTGGAGCTGCCCCACCGCCCGGGTCCAGCACAGATAAACTGCTCCTTATCAAGCCGTGCGTTCAGCTTGCCAATTGCCTGAACCAGCTCACGCCGGCAGGCTTCAGAGGGCAGCTGGTAATACTCCTCATGCGGTACATACACCACATAATCCACCCGGTCAATAAACCCCTTGGGAACAACAAAATGGGTCTGAAATATAATTTGATCTTGTTTCAGGTCTACCGGAATTTTTGCACACGGAATATCCTCCAAACGGCTCTGCGGCCGGCACTGCAGGATAATGATTTTCAATTTCGGCAAGCGTTCGCCAGTGGGCTCAATGTGTAACGCAAACTCCAGGTCAACCGGTTCACCATAGGCTTTCTCGAGCTTACTCAATACCTGCCGCATACAGTCAGAAAACTGTGTTCGGGTGAGCAGATCATCAAAGGTGGCAATCAAGTTTTCTGGCTCGCAGTCGATTAAGTTACTGCGTAATGAAACCAGTGAACCTTCCTGATCCATTTGCACCAGGTAGCGCAGCGGCTTATACCCCTTCCAATCCACATCTTTGATCGCCAAAGTTTTAAATACGTTTTCCTTAATGTCAATCAGGTCAATGTACTGCTGAGAATACTTGCGTACATTGACAGGATTATTGGATGGTCTTAAGCCGGGATGGCTCAAGGCAACCAATCGCGGAAAATCATTTCCAACCCGGTCAACAGCTCGAGTGCCAAGACCCCAAACCAGCCTCAAAAAGCCGTCTTTGCGCCTGATTTGCGGCGACCAGCGGTACATATTGCTGCTGAAACCCACACCGGCAGCATGCGGCATGTAATAGTCACGAAATACCTCGCCCTCAACCACCTGAATCAGGATCGCCATACGTTCATCATAATCCTGCAAACCACGCTGTCTTCGATAAAGCAGTGCATTCGGGTTCAGGGCAGATGCGTATATATGGGCAATACCGCGCTTTAAATCCAGCAGGTTTGACTCCGGCGTTCCCTGGTTGGGCAGGAATACGCTGTCATATTTACCGGCAAATGCTGTACCAAAATTATCTTCCAGCAGGCTGGATGAGCGCACAATTAATGGCTTACTGCCGATGTTGTTGAGCAGTGCCTGCAGTTTCTCCACAATATCAGGGGGAAACTCTCCCTCTTCAAATGCCTCAACAATATGAGGGAAGTCAGCCCGCATCTCCTCCTCGGTTTTATATTTCTGATCGATCCAGTGCATGAGATTGTTCATGCTCATAAATGGATAAAATTCTGTCGCACCAATAAAGTAAGATTCTGGAATAGCGATCATGGCGTTCAAAGCCGGGTCGGCGGTTTCAGTCAGAATGCGGGCAGCCAGCAGCATACCAGCTGCCTTGCCGCCAATACGTCCTGCGCCAATCTTTCGACGCCGAATTTCCAGCAGGTCTGATACTTTAAACCATTCTTTGGCGATGTTGATGTACTTGAGCTGGTCACTTATCATGCCGCGTATGAGGACAACCTTTGATTCCAACAGGCGCGGTCTGTATTCCTCCCTTTCATGTGCCGGCATACGTTCAATACTGACGGCCTGGTCAAAAACCATGTCCAGTGGTGCCAATTCAGGGTTAAGTGCCAGCATACCAGTCTCTGGATGCACGCCGCGTGCAGTCAGCACTTCTGTAAGCACATCATCAAACTCTTCAAAAGAAAAATGCCGGCTGAAAATCAGATCCGTCATCATGTCGCGCGTTCGAGACAAGCGCAGTTCCCAAAGATCTTCGGGCTCATCTGAATTTTGGGAGTCTATCCCCTCGCGAATTTGGGATTTGATGGCCATATCGCGCACCCGTGTTTCAAATTCCTGCGGGCTGGCTATACCACGCTGGTACATCACTTTGCGCATTTGCGCACGTATGCGGCTTGAAAGGATAGGGTACTGACTGAGAGCCAGGTAAACGTTTAGCAGCGCGTCTGAGGAGCTTCTGGATAAGGTCATGGCTGTCCCTTCCTGCAATTTTTATAAGGCATTATCCGACAATCTGCCGGCCAGTGTGCTGCACGAATAGAAGAGATAAGGCAGAAATTTTAACCAAGATGCATCGGCATGATGACATGCAAAAACTCATCGTCACCAACCGGCCTGATGACGCCAGGTGAGTTGTTGGCGTTAGTCTCAAGGGCAACGCTGGGCGTCTTGATCACATCCAGCACTTCGCGTAGAAAGCCAACGTTAAAAGCAATTAACAGGTCGGGGCCGCTGACAGAAGCATCCACCACGATTTCGCTGGAGCCTGTTTCTTCAGACTGTGCAGAAATCTCGACCGTGCCCGGTTTGTCTCCGCCCGCCGTAATCTGCATACGCACAACATTGTTGCTGTCGCGTGCGATGATCTCAGCCTGCCTGCAGGCATTCAAGAAATTACTGGTTGACAGGATGGTGGTTGTCTTGGCTGAACGGGGTACGATGACATTGTAATCGGGGAAGTTGCCCTCAATTAGCTGTGACGCCAGTTCGGCGTCTTTGAGATGGAACAAAACCTGGCTGCGGTTCTGTTGAACGACCATGGTCACTTTTTGCTCACCGTCTGAGGCAATGCGTGCCAGTTCACTCAATGCCCTGGCGGGAATGATGGCAGAAATGGCTTTGCTGATCGGGCGTTCAAGGGTGGCTTTGCGAACAGAAATCCTGAAGCCGTCTGTAGCAGCCAACACGATTTTATCATCGCTCAGATTAACCATCACGCCCTGCAACACCGGCCGCGAATCTTCAGTAGAGGCTGCAAATGCAACCTGGCGGATCATCTCTTTGAAATCGGTCACTTTTAATTCCACACCTTCAGACAGGTCCGGCACAGGCATAGGTGGAAATTCCTGGGCATCAATACCGCGAATATCGGTGTTTGAAGAGATACTGCGCACATTCAGGGTTTGGGTTTTGTCATCACTGGTCAGGGTAATCATCTCATTTGGCAGGGTTGTCACCAGGTCTGATATGGTGCGCGCAGGAATGGTTATCGAACCCTCATCCGCAATTTCAGCCCCAATCCAGCATGAGATGCCCAATTCGAGGTTTGTTGCCGAGAGCCGTAAACGTCCTTCATCAGTAGCCAGCAGGACGTTCGCCAGTACAGGCAGGGTGCTGCGGGTAGATACTGCCTTGGAAACAATACTCAAGCCATGTGCAAGTTGTTGTTGTGAAACCGCTGCTTTCATATTCGAAACCTCTCCACCTGAAGAATTTTCCGGAAAAAGTACCTGGTGACCCAGCCCCTCTGCAGATTATTAGTGACAGTGACTGCTGCAACAGAGATAATTATTATTTGTTGATTTTAAAAAGTATACAACGAGTAATAAGATTTTACCAGAAAAAACTTATGACACATATTTTATGATCTATGCGAACCGGACATTCACAATCATGATTGACATAACTGACCTTCACCAGTAAGCTAATCTTAAACTCAGGAAATATTGGGAGGCAGAATGTTTTTAGCAGAACTGGTAGCTTACCTTGATGATCTATTACGCACGAACGAAATTCATGATGCCGCACATAACGGGCTGCAGGTAGAAGGTAAAAAACAGGTCAGACGGGTTGGGCTGGCAGTTGACAGTTCACTGGCTGGCTTCCAGCAGGCAGTTGAACAGCAGGTTGATCTCCTGCTGGTTCATCACGGCTTGTTCTGGGAAGGTCCGCGCTTTCACCCATTAACCGGTTTGATGGGCAGGCGGGTGAAGACACTGCTCAGTGCCGGTATCTCGCTCTACGGCGCCCACTTGCCGCTAGACGTTCACTCGGTTTACGGTAACAACGCTGTGCTGGCGCGCCAACTCGGCCTGCAAGTTGGGGAATTCTTTGCACCTTACGGCAATGTCCTGCTGGCACTGCATGCCAGGTGTGCTCAACCAATTCCTTTACAGACCTTCGTCAATCAGGTGGAAGACCTGCTCAAAGTTAAAACAATTACCTGGCAGTTTGGTCCGGAATTGGTGTCCAGTGTGGGCATTGCCAGCGGTAAGGCAACACCGGTGATGCCGGCTCTTGCAGCAATCGGCGCTGATACCTTTCTCACAGGTGAGACTGCTCACGGCGGCTACCACACAGCGCGCGAACTGGGCCTGAACGTCATTCACGCTGGACATTATGCCACCGAAGCAGTTGGGGTTAAGGCGCTTGGCCAGCACCTGGCTGAAAAATTCGACCTGGAGACTGTATTTATAGATGAACCGACCGGCTTGTAGGCACCTGGTTAAACAATAGTTGTGTACTGATCTTATTGATTATTTGAAATGGAAAACAACTGGTAGTTCTCTGTAGGTGTATCAGGCAGTATCCTGATCCTGTCGATGCCGGCTGAGGCTGCTTTGCCTGCCAGGATTGCAACGACCTGGGATGCCTGTCCTTCGCCAACAATTTTCTCAGTATGGATCATGTCATGCCCTGAATAAAAAAGCAGGTTAAACTGTTCTCCATTACTGAGTGAGACAGCCCATCTCTTTCCGATCATCGGGTTTGAAAAGTTAATCAGGATGCCGCTATCTCCAAACGGAATACCATCAGCAAAGACAGCACCATTCTCTCGTGGTAATTCATCAGCATCAAGCTCAACCACGACCTGCTGTGGATAGCGATAGGCATCTCTGTCAATCAGACCATCCAACCGTCCCAAATTCAGGTCAATAATCGCCTGCAGCCTTCCCGGGCTCAGCAACGGCGCCTGGATAGCTAACTGCAGGGCGTCATAATAAGCCGATAGTTTAGTATCTACAAGCTGGCTCTCACCTGAGTAGATGGTCGAGAGGTAGCCTTCGGGGATAACACGCTTGAAATGTCCGCTGTACCAGCTAACCTCCCGTGCTGCCGGCAACCGGGCAAGCAGGGCATCTGCCAGGGCGTACTGGTCGATGATGTACACACCTGGTCCAGCATAATACCCCATCACCCCAATGTGGCTGGCAGGAACAACCAGCAGGTCAGTGACGGCATTGGCACGCGCCTTAAGCCCTTCTTCTCTGCCCATGGTGCCGGGTTTGCGGTTGAACATACCATTGCGCCATAGTGAAAGACCGTCATAATACCAGGCGCGCTCATCGGTCACCCCCAGGCTGGAAGAGACCGGGACACCCTGCGGCAGCGTCAAGCGCAGTGTTGACACCGGTGCACTGACGATCATTGCGAGCAGGACAAGCGTAAAAGCCGGCTGCAGCCATGCCTTCTCGTTAGGTCTGTCAATCAAAGCCCAGACCAGCAGCGCTGTGAACAACGCCAATGAGAAGAAACGCCCGCTCATAAAATCGCCGCCTATGCGCAAGATATACGCCAGGTATAACGCCAGCCCGGCTACCAGCAAGCGGTGCCGTTTGCCTTTGTAAATCACTGCAGCCACGAGGGCACTGGCTGTAATCATCAACGTTAGTGGATCCCTCGCCAGCGAGTCTATGAAGTAATTCAACCCCTGCCGTAGAAGCTCAGCGGTTGGGATGCCGGTGTTGAGCTTGGCATAAGCAGTATTGGGAAACAGGAAGCCGTAATAGAACAGTGAAAAGATCTCCCAGGCAATCAACGGCAGCTGGCCGGCAACGATGAGCAGGGCGCATTTGAATGTTGGCTTTTCAAAGAAGAGACCGATCAACAGCGGCAGGTAGAGCAGGATCGTATCATGCCGGTTGACTGCCGCAAACGAAGCAGCGCCTGAGAGGAGCACCAGCTTCCAACTGTCTTGTTGGGGGCGTAGTAAAAGGACAACAAAGACTGCCATAAGCAAGTGTGAAAGCGGGTTTTCAAGCCCTGAGGTCGAGTAATCCACGAATGAATTGGAAAAAGTCAGCGCCAACAGTCCGGAGAAAGTCCGCCAAAACTGCTCCCTGAAAGCATAGGTGTACAGCCCAACTGCCGCAACGGAGACTGCCAGCGATATAAAAATACTGCTGAGGTAGATTTCATGTGTAAAGAAATAAACTGCACTCAGCAGGAACATCCACAGCGGGTGGGTGTAAGCCTGCACCCGTTCTGTCACATTCCAGGTCAGCCGGTAGCCGGACACGAAATTGTCCACCGTGCGGAAAGTGATATAAGCATCATCACTGACCCAGGCGCGATGAAACACAACCAAAGCAAAAAGTAAAACCATCAGCGCAAGGATAAGCCGTTGGAATACCTCCTGGGTATTCGGCTGAAGCGCTCCTGTACTCCGTGTTGACATGATTGGGGTTAATCTCATGGCGAATACCCTAATTATAATGACTTTTCATCCAGTCATTTTGACTGCTGGAATGACCAGCATGTGCTATAATGCGTTGACAAATTGATTGACGAGAGTACCCCTAAAACCTTATGATGCAGTTTCTGATCACCGGTGCAGCCGGTTTCCTTGGCTCGGCACTTTCCAACCGTCTTACACACGAGGGCCACGCAATTACTGGTCTGGATGACCTGTCCACAGGCGACCCGGGCACACTCAGCCCCGAGGTACATTTCACACGCGGTGATATCAATGATCGGCCAAAACTGTGGACACTTCTGCAGGATGTTGACTGCGTCTATCACCTGGCTGCCAGGGTGCTGGTACCGGAGTCCATCCTTTACCCGCGCGATTACAACCTTGTAAATGTTGGCGGTACGGTCACGCTGATGGAAGCCATGCGCGACGTCGGTGTAAAACGGGTGGTCTTCATTTCCTCCGGCGCCATCTACGGCAACCAGTCGGTGCAGCCTGTCAGGGAAGACTGCATTCCTCATCCCCAGTCACCCTATGCCGTCTCAAAGCTTTCGGCGGAATACTACATCCACACCATTGGCAAACTGTGGGGCATCGAAACTGTCGTTCTGCGGGTTTTCAATGCCTACGGACCCGGTCAGCACATGCCGCCGGTCCATGCGCCGGTCATTCCCAACTTCCTGCGTCAGACCCTGATGCAGGGTACGCTGGTAATCAACGGCGAAGGCAGCCAAACTCGCGACTACATCTATGTGGATGATGTTGTGGATGCGATGGTGGCAGCATCAACGGCTGAGGATGTCAACCAGTTAACATTAAATATTGGCTCAGGCACCGACACCAGCGTCAAAGACCTGGCGCGCCTGATACCGGAGTTGGTGAATATCAAGCCGGAGATTGTGTACAACCATAAAAGTAATCCGGGCCCAGACCGGTTGTGCGCTGATATTACGCTTGCTTCCGAGAAACTGGGTTTTCAACCGATGACATCGCTCGAGAGCGGCTTGAGCAAGACCATCCAATTTGATCCCAAGCTCAGCAAGCTGGCCTGACATTCTGATCATCCAGCCGCGGGGCTGCAGTCAAATCACACAGGCTCATGATAACCCAACTCACACCGATCGCTCGCGGCAAGCTTCTCCCCTGTTCGTTCTATCAACAACCTGTCACCGACGTTGCCCGCAGCCTGTTGGGCAAGCTGCTGGTACGTTGTCATGATGGTGTGCGCGCCTCAGGCACGATTATTGAAGCAGAGGCCTACCGTGGGGAAAAAGACCTTGCCTGTCATGCGAAAGCCGGCTATACCCGGCGCACCGCTGTGATGTACGGTAAAGCCGGCACCAGTTACGTGTATTTCACCTACGGCATGCACTGGATGTTCAATATTGTATGCGAGGAAACTGGTTTTCCAGCAGCTGTCCTGATCAGGGCTATCGTCGTTGTTGAAGGCAGTGACTGGGTATCTGGCAACCGCCCATCTGTCAGCCCGAAACACTGGTGTGACGGCCCGGCCAAGCTAACCCGCGCCCTGCAGATCGATGGCACCCACAACGGTCTTGACTTGTGCATACAGCCTGACCAGCTGTGGGTGGAAGAGGGGATTCAAATTGACGACAGCCAGGTTAATCAAACACCGCGTATTGGCCTTGGAAATGTACCTGAGCCATGGCTTTCCATCCCCTGGCGCTTCCACACCTCAATCCTTAACACCTTGATACCTCGCTGATCCTGTCCACTGCTCAACGACACTTACAGCCTGTGATGCTTTATAATTATCTTGACACACAGGATGTATTAGAATATGGGCACATCAGTTCTTGATCAATTCATTCCACCCGGCGCCAGCCATGAGAGTATGCTGGTGATCTTTGGTGGCGGCGGTCATGGCAAATCCATGATTGAAACGATCATGGCACACAACCGCTACAAAATCATTGGTTTTGTTGATGAAGGTATGGCGCCTGGCAGCCAGGTACTGGGTTATACCTGCCTGGGAGGTGCATCCGTCTTGCCTGAACTGATTGCACGCGGCATCAACCTGGCGACTAACGGTGTTGGTGGCATCGGCAGCGTGGGCACACGCGTGAAGGTTTTTGACCTGCTGCTCTCAGCCGGCTTCTCGCTGCCACCTATTTGGCATTCATCAGCCGTGATTGAACCCAGCGCCATACTGGAAGACGGTGTGCAAATTATGCCGCTGAGCTACATCGGTGGCGATGCCGTCATCGGTTTCGGCAGTGTCATCAATATTGGTGCCTGTGCACCGCATGACAGTAAAATCGGTCGGGTTGTAAACCTTTCACCTCACGCTGTGCTGGCGGGCAACGTCACGGTTGGTGACCACACGCAAATTGGTATGAGCGCCACCGTCAACCTTGGAATCACCATCGGCACGCGCGTTCGCATTGGCAACAGCGCCGTGGTTAAAGCCGATGTGCCGGATGACACCATTGTTTACGCAGGGACAATTTGGCCGACGCCTAAATGGCAGCAGCAGACCGGCTAATGAGAATTTACGGAGAAATACCATGTTTCGAAAACCAGCACCGCAAGCACAACCTGCAGCCCGACCCGTTGAACGGGTCACTTCCGTTTTAGGGCAGGGCATCAACTGGCAGGGCAACCTGCGGGGAAGCGGGGGCATCCGAATCGAAGGCACATTTGAAGGCGAAGTTTCTATCCGCGGGTTGGTCGTGGTTGGAGAGACGGGTCGAGTGACCTGTGACAACCTGCAAGCCAACACCGTCATTGTCGCTGGTGCAGTCAAAGGTAATATCACTGCCGAGAAGCTGGAAATTCGCAGCACTGGCAGGGTTTGGGGAGACGTTACGGTAGTGGCATTCGCCACCGAAGAAGGTGCCTTCCTGCGCGGTCAAATTCGCATGGAGGAATCAATTGAGCTTGAGGTAGGTGAGGAGCAGTCAGATGACACAGGTCTGACTGATAACTCCTCTGCAGCCACAGGCGTATGAGCATCACAGCATATGGATAACAGGTTCCTGCTCAGCATGGTTAGCGAATGGATTGGTGTGATTGCAGTTTGCATCATCGCCGGCACCAGCGCACGGTTTGCTCACAAGCCCATCGGTTTTATTTACACCCGGCGTGAAGTGATCATCGCTGGCAGTCTCACTGCAGTCATCTTGCTGATGGCCTTTACTGCCTATTACACCGGTCTTACACATAATGACAGCCTGTTCAAATTCCCAGAGATGAACCAGCTGGCGCTTGCCGCTGCTGCCCTGGTACCCTTTACGGCCGCCATTCTCATCCGCCGCCAGCCGCTGAAAAGCACAGGCCTCAACCCGCTCACCCGCTCTGCTGGTCTACGCTTGAGCCTGATTTTGGCGTTGATGACAGTGATCCTGCGCGGCAAGGTTTACGCCTTTCTGAACGGTGTTGAATTTGATGAAGTGCTATTGTTACTGGTGTGGCTGGGAATCTGCTTACTGGAAGAAACCATCTTCAGAGGTTTTATTCAGCTACGGCTTGTCTGGGCGTTTAAAGCACCTGTCGGCTTCCTGCTGACTGCAATGTTATTCACCCTGTGGCGTCTGCCGCTGTTTCTGAACGACCCGGCGACGCTCGCATTCAACCTCGGCTTTACCTTCCTGCAGTCGCTGGTGCTTTCATATGTCATGCTCAAGTCTGGTTCAATTTTCTCACCAGCGATTTACCGTGCAGTATCAACCTGGCTTATTCTGATCAACTGACATGGCCGGGTCATCCTTCTCATTTAATTGGGTGCAAACCAGGCGTGAGATACCGTCTGATATCCGCTCAGCCGGTCAACAGCTGTTGTATCGTGCCGGTTACATCCGTCAGGCAAACGGGCAACCTGTTTATTTACCGTTGGGACAGCGATCCATTGATAAGCTGACAACCATCGCCAGGGCAGAATTATCCGCAGCCGGCGCTGAGCAGGTAATTTTTCGAACTGATATAGATTCTGAAGGAATCCTACAGCTCGCCCTTGACCTGGTTAAAAACGAGATTCACTCCTACCGCCAGCTGCCTGCAGCGTTTTATTTCTTGAGCAATTGCTCCAGCGCAGCAATTGAACCCGCTGAAGGCCATAAATCACCCGTTGGGCTGTCGTTGGAGGGCTTCACTTTGGCTGCTTCACCTGAGGCTTTACTGGAACAGGCGCAAGCTCTCGGCAGCCGCCTGCAGAACATCCTTGATCGCTGCCAGATCAAAGCTTCTGCCTGCCAGCCGCCAGAGAACCTGGACGGTGATATCTTGATGGAAGCCATGGCAGCTGCACCGTATGCACCGGAAACACTGGTCAGCTGTCCAACCTGCGATTATGCCGCCAACCTGGACGATGCCACCATCCACAAGCAAGCTGGTGAAAGCACGACGCCTCTGCCCATTGAACGGGTGGCAACCCCTGGATTGAAGACCATCGAAGCGCTGTCACAATTTTTGAAAGTAAAACCCTCACAAACTGCCAAGGCGGTATTCCTGATGGCTGACTATAACGCTCAACCAGGCAGCGAGGCGAGTCAGCCTGAGTTGGTGTTTGCCATTATCCGCGGGGATATGGACGTTAGCAATCACAAGTTGTGCAGGGTGTTGGGCGCTCACCGGCTGCGACCAGCGACTGAGCCGGAGATTCTTGCCAGCGGTGCAGTGCCGGGTTATGCCTCACCGGTCGGACTAGTGGGAGCTAAAGTGGTTGTGGATGACCTGGTTCCGCTCTCAGTCAACCTGGCAGCAGGTGCGAATGAAGAAGGCTATCACCTGTTGAATGTGAATTTCCCGCGTGACTTCCAGGCGGATGTCATTGCTGATATTGCCACCGCAGGTGCAGGTGACCTCTGCCCGATGTGTCAATCGCCACTTGAACTCCTACCAGCTTACAGCCTGGCATCAATCACACTGGTGCGGTCAGAGAAAGTTAATCCTGCCGGCTGCAGTTATCTTGATGCCAGTGGGCAATCCCAGCCAGTGTACCTGGCAACTTTCAGGTTGGACTTGAGTGCACTGTTGACCATCATTGCCGAACAGCATCACGATGAACACGGGTTATGCCTGCCGCCTGCTGCTGCACCGGCTGATATTTACCTGATGACCATTCCTGCCCGGGAAATGAGCCTGGATGAAACCCTGCAGCAGGTTCTGACGCGGCTTCAAGCCTGCGGTTGGACTGTCATGGTCGATGACCGCCCGGAAAGAGCCGGCGTTAAATTCAACGACGCGGATTTGATCGGCATTCCCTTGCGGCTCACCCTCAGCGAACGGTCACTTAAGACAAACGCCCTTGAAGCCAAACTACGGTCTGGCGGTGAACCAGTGATGGTTTCGCTGGATGCACTGGAACACTATGTAAAACAGTTAATAAATCCTTAGATGCCATCAACAGGTTCACGCTTATCTGTCCAAAGGAAATTGAATTCACAGGCTTTCCGTGCCCTACCTTAGCCTGGCTTGTAGTAAAATCGATCCCATGGACACTGAATTCAGACCAAATATACCCATGTCATCGCCCGATATCACGTCTGCTGAACAGCAAGCAGTGATGGAAGTGATGAATACACCCATCTTAAGTATGGGGCCGCGCATCAACGCATTTGAGAAGGCATTCACTGACTACGTTAAGTGCAAGCACGCCATTGCAGTCAGTTCCGGCACTGCCGGGCTGCACCTGTGCGTGCGCGCTGCTGGCATTCAGCCCGGAGACCTGGTGATTACCACGCCTTTTTCATTCATTGCCTCTACCAACGTCATCCTTTACGAAGGCGGCGTACCGGTTTATGTTGATGCTGACCCGATAACCGGCAATATTGATCCTTTCAAGCTTGCGCAGGCAATTACTGACCTGAAAGAAGGCGGTAAGTCAGCTGAACGCTGGCTGCCCCGCAAAGGCGCATTGGTTGATGCACCGTTGAAGGCAATTTTGAGTGTGGATGTATTTGGTCAGCCGGCTGACTTTGATGCGCTCAAGCAGTCAGCTGATGAAAACGGTCTCAAGCTGATCAATGACTCATGTGAAGCGCTGGGGGCAGAATACAAGGGTACAAAGGCGGGCTTGCTGGGTGACTACGGCGTGTTTGCCTTCTACCCCAATAAACAAATAACAACCGGTGAAGGCGGCGTAATCGTCACTGATGACGACCAGGCAGCTAACTTCATGCGCGCACTGCGCAACCAGGGTCGGGCGCCGGGTGATACCTGGCTTCAGCACACTTACCTTGGCTACAACTACCGGATGACAGAGCTCAGTGCTGCCTTGGGGATCATCCAGATGCAGCGTATTGAAGAACTGCTGGTCAAGCGGCAGCGCGTGGCTGACTGGTATGCAGAACGCCTGGCAGAAATCCCCCAGGTGGAGCCGCCGCAGCTGGTACCTTCAACGACCCGTGTCAGCTGGTTTGTATACGTCATCCGGTTGTCAAAAGAAATCGATCGGGATACATTCGCAAATAGTCTCACTCAAAAGGATATTCCTGTCAGGCCGTATTTCAGCCCCATACACCTGCAACCCTACATGGTGGAACGTTTCAACTACCAGACAGGCGATTATCCGGTCACGGAAGACCTGGCAAACTGCGGCCTGGCGCTGCCGTTCTCAGGGAAGATGACAGAAGCACAGGTTGAGACCGTCTGCCAGGCAGTCAGGCAGGCTGTCCAGGAATCACTTCGCTGATCATGAATACGCTGGAGAGCTTCCGACCCTCATTACGAAAAGGTTTAATATTCAATATTGGGTTGTTCCTTTTCCTCGGGGCGGCCGGCGGCTATGTCCTGCTCACAGCCATAGACCTTGCCTCTGGTTCCTATTTCATCCTCTGGTTGCTGGCGACCCTGCTTCTGCTGGCACCGCTTCCGTTGATTGCCTACCGCGCCTACGCGCTACTGCAAGCCAGCTACGTTCTTGAACGTGACGGCTTGCGGCTTCGCTGGGGATTGCGGGCAGTCGATATCCCACTCAACCAGGTGGAATGGGTCAAACGCCTGGATGAAATGGGTGTAAATATTCCCCTTCCCCCACTCTCCTGGCCAGGCGCTGTACTGGGCACAAAAGAGGTTGAAGGACTGGGGAAAATTGAATTCCTGGCATCCGATAAAAGCGAATTACTGCTGGTGGCAGCAGATGATGCCATTTATGCCATTTCCCCTGCAAACCAGAATGAATTCGTTTGTTCCTTCCAGTCAACCATTGAAATGGGAAGCCTGGCACCCCTGGCGCCGTACTCAACCAGGCCTATTGCTTTCATCCAATCGGTCTGGGCTGATAAACCCGCCCGGGCAATGGTAATAGCTGCCAGCGGTTTGCTGGTGATCCTGTTCATCCTTGTCAGCCTGGTGATCCCATTTCTGGACACACTGGTACTTGGTTACAATACGGGAATTCTTCCTGCAGAACCAGCACCGCCAGACCGACTCCTACTCCTGCCACTTCTCTCACTGTTTACCTATATCGTGGATTTATCTATCGGTCTATTCCTTTACCGGCGGCTTGAGACCAGGGCTGCCTCATACCTGCTTTGGTCTGCCAGCAGTATCACTTCCATCCTGTTAATCGCGGCGGTAATAGCCATTCTATGATTCCAAATGTCATCCAGATAGCTGCAGGTTGTTTGTTGGCAGTCATTATTGCCCTGCTGGCGAAACGCGCAGGTGCTTTGAACACCAGTGGCGCTGTGGCTGCAGCTGTCTTGGGCACGGTGATCTTTGGACTGGGCGGTTTGAGCTGGTCCATCCTGCTGCTGGCTTTCTTTGTCACCTCCAGCGGTTTATCGCGCATGTTTAAAAGGCGCAAGCTTGGCAACGACGAGAAGCACGCCAAGGGCTCAAGGCGAGATGCCGCCCAGGTGCTGGCTAACGGCGGAATCGCAGGCATCTGCGTTCTGTTGAACCTGGCGTTTCCGCACAGCATCCTGCCGTGGCTGGCATTTGCCGGCTCACTGGCTGCCGCCAACGCAGACACCTGGGCAACCGAACTGGGTATCCTCAGCAAAACCCCACCGCGTCTGATCACCACCGGCAAACCCGTGGATGCCGGTACCTCAGGCGGGGTTTCACTTACCGGCACAGTCTTCAGCTTGAGTGGATCCCTGCTGATTGCCCTGCTGGCAGCCCTGCCATGGTCACATACAGTGTCTGTAAACCGCCCATTGGATGCGCTCCTGGTCATCCTGATTGTCGGTATAGCCGGCCTAAGCGGCAGCCTGTTTGATTCCTACCTGGGTGCCACCCTGCAGGCCATCTATTATTGTCCTTCCTGTCAGAAAGAGACTGAAAAGCACCCCCTGCACATCTGCGGCACAACTACCAACCAGGTTAAGGGCTTTAGCTGGATGAACAATGACGTGGTCAACCTGTTTTGCACAGCCTGCGGCTCAGTTGCAGCCAGCCTGTTTGGCTGGTTACTAACCATCTGAAACAACACTTATCAAGGAATGATCACAATCGTCATATGAATAATCAAAATGCCCTGCGGGTTTACCTGGTTGTGAATTTCTGCATGGCCATCTTTTACCTGATGGGCCATGTGGTCAAGTCACTGTACCGCATCCAGTCGGCGGGTTTCTCACCGCTGCAGTTGATCCTGGTTGGCACCATGCTGGAAGGAACGGTCTTCATTTTTGAAATTCCCACTGGCATCATAGCTGATATCCGCAGTCGAAGACTTTCCGTCATCATTGGTATGTTTATCATCGGTGCAGCCTTTATCCTCGAAGGCAGCATTGCCACTTTTGCCATGATTCTGCTGGCGCAATTCCTGTGGGGTCTGGGACATACCTTCACCAGCGGCGCACTGGATGCCTGGATCTCAGATGAGATTGGTGAAGGAAACGCAGCTCAGGCATTTGTTAGAGGCGCTAAGTATTCCAAAATCGGCTCCTTTGTTGGCATTGTGTTGGGAATTCTGTTGGGTTACCAGTACATCAATATTCCCATCACCCTCTCAGGCGTTGGATTCCTTATCTTGGGCGCTTACCTGGTGCTCAAAATGCCTGAGAATGGTTTCAAACCTGCAGGCATATCTCAACGCAGCAGCTGGCAGAACATGAAGGGGACCGTCCACGATGCGCTCAAAATGGTGCGCCGCCGGCCAGCCCTGGGTGATATCCTCATCATTGGGCTATTTTTCGGACTTTACAGCGAAGGGCTTGACCGTTTCTGGCAGCTGCATTTCCTGGAGCAGTTTACCTTTGATGTTATAAAACCAGTGCTGCTTTTCGGTGCCTTTGAAGCCGTTTCCATGCTGGTATCTGCCGGCGCTTTATCTGTCATTCAAACCCGCATTAAATTGGCGGGTTCCCAGGCGCTCATCAAAGCACAGACCTGGATCACCGCCGGCATGCTTCTTATGTTCTACGCCTTTACCTGGATACCATCGCTTATCCCGGCGTTGATCGCTTACATGCTTCTGACCCTCCTGCGTGAGATTCGTTACCCGGTTTACCGCGGCTGGGTCAATCACAAGCTGGATTCCAGCGTGCGCGCCACAATACTTTCAGTCAGCGGACAGATGGATTCATTGGGCCAGATCAGCGGCGGTCCGGCGATCGGCATAATTGCTGAACGTTATTCGGTCAGAACAGCCCTGACAGTCTCAGCCTCCCTGCTTTTGCCAGTATTTTTCTTCTTTGCCCGGCAGTTTAAAATGGACGAAGACAATACCACCGACAGGCGAAGTCAACAATCACTTTCTAAATAAAAAAGGCTGCCTGAAAGTATCAGACAGCCTTTGATGTGATGGGGTATAACTTACTGCACGAGCAAAAGTGCATTGCTGACCCAGTTGATCAGAGACTGCGGCGCAAAGCTGAGGAGGAGTACACAGGCGGCAGAGACAATTGCAATAATCGTCAGCCAGCGGTCTTTAATCACTTCAGGCTCACCGGGCTGCATGTACATCAGCACCACAATTTTCAGGTAATAATAAGCCGAGACAACCGAGCTCAATAAACCAATCAAGGCTAGCCCTTCGTAGCCGCCCTGAACAGCGGTACGGAACAGGTAGAATTTTCCCCAGAAACCAAGTGTGAGAGGCACGCCAGTAAATGAGAACATGGCAATCATCATTGCCACTGCCAGCCAGGGGTGCTTCTTGCCCATGCCAGCGAAATCTGCCAGTTCAAGCCCCCTGCCTTCGCTCTGCTCACGGGCAATCACAACTGCCCAGGCTGCGAAACTGGTCAGGGCATAGGCTGCCAGGTAAAACAGCATGGAGGAAACCGCCTGCGACTGGGTTCCCTGCTGTCCGTAGGAGACAAATGCCATCAGCAGGTAACCGCCATGGGCGATGCTGGAATATCCCAGAAGCCGTTTGATGTTGGTTTGTGCCAGGGCGGTAACATTGCCGACAACCATGGTCAGCGCAGCCAATACCCACAATACCGGCACCATCGTATCAGAGACACCCTGGAAGGCAGTGAAAAACACTCTCAGCAGTGCCGCAATACCAGCAGCTTTTGCGCCAATAGACATAAAGCTGGTGACTGGTGTTGGTGAGCCCTGGTACACGTCCGGCGCCCATTGGTGAAACGGGACAATGGCTATTTTGAAAGCAAAGCCCACCAGCAAGAATGCTGAACCGACCAGGTAGATAAAGTGAAAGACGCCGGTCTTTGTGGCAGCCAGGATTCCGGGCAGGTCTGTGTGCCCGGTGCCGCCAAAGATCATGGCGATACCGTACAGGACAAAAGCCGCCGAAAAAGTTCCCAGCAGGAAGTATTTCAGAGATGCTTCTTCAGATTCAATTCGTTTTTGGGCAAAGCCAGCGAGCACATACAACGGGATAGATAGCAGTTCCAGTGCCAGGAAGACAATGATCAGGTCATTAGCATAGGTCATCAGCATCATGCCACTAATCGAAAATATCAGCAGGATGTAATATTCACCCTTTTCAAGCTCCATTCGCTTGAGATAAGAGTAAGCCAATCCAACGGCAGCGATACCGCTGGTGAGGAACAGCACATCCAAAAAGCGGGCAAAACCGTCCACAACTGCCATGCCGTTGAATGCAGTCTGGTTATTTCCTGATTGCACCACAGTGATCACCAGCGAAATCAACAAACCAAGGGCAGCCAATGACGCCGTCAAACCTTTTTTATCACTCGGGATCCACAAGTCAGCCATGAGCAGCAGCACAGCCCAGGTCAATAAAAAGAACAGAGGGAGAAGTGTTATCACATCGGTCAAAGTCATCTTTTACTCTCCTCTAGAACAGTCCGGCTGAAGTGAACACTTCCAGCAGTTGATTGACGGTGGGATTCAGCAGCTCGAAAAATGGCTTGGGATACAGACCAATCCAAAATATCATCACCAATAGTGGAATCAAGACCACATACTCGCGGATGGATACCGGTTCTAACTTCGCAACCGTGTCATTCTGCACCTTTCCAAGGAAGACTTTCTCATACATGTGCAGCAGGTAAACCGCCGCCAGGATTACTCCCACAGTAGCAACGCCGGCAAACCAGGGGCTGCCGATAACCGTTGACTTATAAGCACCCAGCAGAATGGTGAACTCACCCACAAAGCCGTTCAAGCCCGGTAAGCCCATGGATGAAAGTGTGATGATCAATGAGAGGATGGCAAACGCTGGCAGCACCTTGAGAACGCCGCCGTAATCAGCCATCTGCCTAGTATGGGTTCGCTCGTACAACATACCCACCATCAAGAACAAAGCGCCGGTTGAGAGACCGTGGTTGACCATCTGAAGAATGGCACCAGAGATTCCCTCTGCATTCAGTGCAAAGATGCCGAGCATCACAAAACCAAGGTGGCTGACTGAAGAATAGGCAACCAGCTTTTTCATGTCCTTTTGAGCAAAGGAAACCATCGCGCCGTAGATGATGCCAATGACTGCCAATGCCGCCATCCAGGGCGCTGCTTTGACGGTAATCTCAGGGAATAACGGCAGGTTGAAACGCAAAAAGCCGTAAGAGCCCATTTTCAACAGGACGCCTGCCAGGATCACTGAACCGGCGGTTGGGGCTTCGACGTGCGCGTCAGGCAGCCAGGTGTGCAGAGGCCACATGGGAACCTTGATAGCAAAGGCAATTGCAAACGCCAGGAACAACCAGATGCCGGCTGAAGCAAATAGGGCACGGTTCACAACCAGTTCAGGCAGCGAGAAGGTACCGGCCTGCAGACCGATGAAGAAGATTGCTACCAGCATGAGCAGTGAACCAGCCATCGTGAACAGGAAGAACTTCACAGCCGCGTAAACCCTGCGTTCGCCGCCCCACATACCGATCAGGAAGTACATCGGCACCAGGGTAAATTCCCAGAAGACATAGAATAAGACCAGGTCAATGGACAGGAAGACGCCAATCATGCCCATTTCAAGCAGCATGAAGAACATCATGAAGCCGCGCACACGTTCCTGTACCGCATTCCAGGTAGAGAGTATGGCCAGCGGGGTCAGGAAGGTTGTCAGGAGCAGCATCAGAAGGCTTAACCCATCCAGGCCAAGGTGGAATCCAATCGGCATACCACCCAGGTCAAACCAGGGGATGTTATATTCCAGCTGCATATCACCACTGCTGGTCTTGAATGCAGCCAGCACCCACAGCGAGACGATGAACGTCAGCACGCTGGTGACCAATGCTACCAATCTTGCTTCCCGTTTCTGGTCTTTTTTCAGCAGGGCAATAACGATAAATCCTGCCAGGGGCAAAAATGTCACGATCAAAAGAGGATTCAAGCTAAATGTCATGCACTGTCCTCGTCAAAAAATAATTGCTTTATTCCTGCTTATCGTATAAATAAGTAGGTTAATATTGCCACGGCGCCAAACAAAAACGTAATGGCATACGTGCGTACATAGCCGTTTTGATGCTGCCCAATGGCATGAGCCAGCGCCTTGAAGCCCCTGCCAAGGTTATTTATGGTGCCGTCTATCTCTTCCTGGTCAAACCACTGCGCCAACACTTCGTCTGAAATGAAGCGGTAAGGCCTGACGATGATCAGGTGGTAGAGTTCATCCACCCACCACTTGCGGTTCATACCGGTGAATATCGGTCCAAGGATCCTCGACAGCGGATCTTTTGCATCAGCAGACTGGGCAGGCTTACGGCCGTAAACCAGCCAGCCAAGCACTAACCCGGCAATGGCAATCGCCAGGGAGATGCCGGCTACAGTAAAGCTGAAATGTGCAGTCACACTGCTGCCGGTGGAATGTTCCAGCCAGTGCTCCAGGGTTAAGATACCCGGGAAGTTCAATAATCCGCCAAAGACGGACAGCAGCGCCAGGATAATGAGCGGTATCGTGATCAGAGCAGGGCTTTCAATTGCTTTCTCTGCCGGGCTTGTGCGTGCTTTACCGAAGAAGACCATCAATATCTGCCGTGCCATGTAGAAGGCTGTCAGAAAGGCTGCAATGGTTAATATAACGTACAGCAACGGTGCTGCCTCATTGGCAGCGGCAAGTATCTCATCCTTGGAGAAGAAACCTGCCAACGGCGCAATACCCGCCAGCGCCAGAGCTCCTGCCAGGTACACCCAGAAAGTCACCGGCATCTTGCGGCGCAGGTTACCCATGTTTCGCATGTCCTGCGGGTCAAAGTCATGACCATGTGCATCGCCGTGGGTTTCAACTTCATAACCATGTTCAAGTCCTAAAATGACTGAACCGGCAGCCAGGAAAAGCAGAGCCTTGAAGAAGGCGTGCGTTACCAGGTGGAACATGCCGGCTACTGTTGCGCCCATCCCTACGGCAGTAACCATGAACCCTAGCTGGCTGATGGTTGAATAAGCCAGGACTTTTTTAATATCAAATTGACCGACAGCAATAGTCGCTGCAAAGATGGCTGTCAGAGCACCAACCCAGGCAACGGTCATTTGTGCCGCCGGCACCAATGAATACAGGGCAAAAGAGCGTGCCACAAGATAGACACCTGCTGTCACCATGGTTGCCGCATGGATTAGCGCAGAAACCGGTGTCGGGCCAGCCATGGCATCCGGCAGCCACACGTACAACGGCAGCTGAGATGATTTTCCAGCGACGCCCAACAGCATGAACAGGGTAATCGCCAGGATCACTCCGGGCATGGCGGCAGCAACCTGCGGCGCCTGTTCAAAGATTGCGTCAAACTGCAGTGTGCCGAAACTGACAAAGAGTGTGAAGATCGCCAGCAGGAAACCAAAATCACCAATGCGGTTGACAATAAATGCCTTCTTGCCTGCCTGAGCATTGGCAATACCGCCTTCACCTTTATTAAACCAGAAACCAATCAAAAGGTAAGAACAAAGCCCAACACCCTCCCAGCCGACAAACAGCATCAGGTAATTATCTGCTGAGACCAACAGCATCATCGCCAGGATGAACAGGTTGAAATAGACAAAGAAACGCCGGTATAGTTCCGGGGCGCCATTGTGGCGCACATCACTGTGCATGTAACCGGTAGCATAGATGTGAATCAAGGTGCCCACGCCGGCAACTACCAGCATCATCACCACAGAAAGTGTGTCCACCCGGAACGTCCAATCGACGCTTAGGTCACCCACCTTTATCCATTCAGCAACAAATACCTTTTCAGCTGCGTGGTTTCCCTGCAGTGCCATCATCAAAAGCACAGCAACCACAAAAGCCAGCCCTGAAGCAACACTTGCCACAACGCCGGCCCCGCGCTCACCCATCTTCTTACCCACAATTAAGTTGACCAGAATACCAAGCAGAGGGAATACCACCACCAGCGGAACCAGGCTAAAGATCGTGTCATTATTCATAAACTTATCTGCTCCTCTTTAACCTTTCAGGTCACTAACCTGATCCACACTAATGCTGTGCTTTTTACGGAAAATTGCCACGATCAACGCCAATCCAATCGCTACCTCTGCGGCAGCTACAGTCATCACAAAAAAGACGAAAAGCTGGGCATTGGGCAGTTGGTGATAATTGGCAAAAGTGACAAAAGCCAGGTTGGCTGAATTAAACATCAACTCGAGTGACATAAAAATAAGCAGTGCATTGCGCCGTAAAATAACGCCAATTAAGCCTATCACGAACATTATGACAGAGAGACCAAGATAATAAGTAATCGGCATCCAATCCCTCCCTTTAATCTTTCTTCGATTCCATCGCCTCGATGCGCTGGCGAGGTGTGTCTGTTTTTGTCAGAATAATGGCACCAATTGTCGCCACCAGCAGGAGAAAGCCGATTACCAGGAATGGCAGTGTGTACTGGGTAAACAAAATATTGCCGATCGTGGCTGGTGAACCGAATTCTGGATCAGGGGTTGTCAAAGGCGGCAGCGCACCAGTCTGGCTGATGAGCAGCACAGCCGCCGGAAGAAGCACCAGGAATACCAGTATGCCTGCAACCAGGCGCTGGTTTTTCAGCGGCTCTTGCCAGTCCATCTTTTCTGACCCCAACAACATGATAACAAACAGAAACAGGATCATGATAGCGCCGGCATAGACCGAAATTTGGGTCAATGCGATGAAAGGTGCTCCCAGTGTGAAGTACAGGATTGCCACAAGAGTAAAATTTAAAACCAGAAACAGCGCCGAATAAATCGTGTTGCGGCTGAGAAGCATGGCTGCTGCTGTAGCAATGATTAAAAGGGCGATTAAGCCGTAAATGATGTAACCAAATACCATACTATTCTCTCCTTAATCCCTGGGGTCTTCCATCTCAGGCACTGATCGGGTGAACATGCCTGGTGGTGTCTTCCGTGGGGTAGGCTCTGAGCCCTCAGGAACCGCTTCAAGCAGCAGGTTTTTGTCATAAATCGACTGGTTGCGGTCTGTAAATGAAAGTTCGTAATTATCACCCAGCACAATGGCTTCTGTTGGGCAGGCATCTTCACAAAAACCGCAGAAAATGCATCGCAGCATATTGATTTCATATGTGCTGGCATACCGTTCACCAGGTGAGTAGCGTTGTTCGTCAGTGTTCTCAGCTGACTCAACAAAGATGGCATCGGCAGGGCATGCAGCAGCGCACAGGGCGCAGCCGATGCATTTTTCCAGCCCGTTGTCATAGCGTTTCAACACATGCCGGCCCTTGAACCGGGTGCGTACCTTTCGTTTTTCCTCAGGGTACTGTGTGGTCACCGGCTTGGTGAACATGGCTTTCAGCGTTGTTTTTAGACCTTCAAGCATTGTTGGAAATCCTCCTAATCTATCAACACCACCACAACAGCGGTGACCATGACACTCAACAGCGCCAGGGGAAACAGCACCTTCCAGCCAAGTGCCATCAGGCGGTCGTAACGAATACGCGGCAGGGTTGCCCGGATCCAGATAATGACAAACAATGACAGGATGACTTTGGCAAACAAATAAATTGGTCCAAGCCAGGGGAACTGGTCAACAAATGGGCCAAGGTAGCCGCCCAGGAACAGGGTGGCGCCAATCATCGAGATGGCGATCATTTTGATATATTCAGCCATAAAAAACAGGGCAAATTTCATCCCAGAATATTCTGTGTGATATCCGGCTGTCAGTTCCTGCTCTGCTTCAGGCATGTCAAACGGTGCGCGGTTCACTTCAGCCAGCATGGCAATAGCAAATATGATAAATGCTATCGGTTGGGTAAATATGAACCAGACCCCGCGCTGATGATTGACAATATCCACCAAGCTCAGTGAACCGGTGAGAAGTACCGGGCCAATGACCGCGAAACCGATCGCCAGTTCATAGCTGATCATCTGGGCTGTGGCGCGCAAACCACCCATGGTGGCATACTTGTTATTGGATGACCAGCCAGCTAATGTGATACCGTAAATGGAAATCGAGGTTACGGTAAGAATATACAGCAAACCAACATTGAGATCAGCCACATACAGCTTGATCTGACGTCCAAATATTGCAATTTCATCGCCCCATGGAACCACCGCAGTGACCACCAATGCAGGGATGACCGTGATGACCGGGGCGAGGATGAATATGAGTTTGTCGGCTTTATCCGGGATCAATTCTTCCTTAAAGATCAACTTGATGCCATCAGCCACAGGTTGAAGGATGCCAAAAGGACCGGCTCGATTTGGCCCAACACGCACCTGCATGCGCGCCAACACCTTTCGCTCATATAACGTCACATAAGCAAAGCCTGCTGTCATCGTCAGAATCAAGATGATGGATTTAATCAACCACTCTACAATCAGCCCAAAATCCATAAAAGACCTCAATCTTCTTTATTTTTACCGGGTTAAAAGCCTGCCCGGATATTACTCGGTCAGCGGTTCAGAAACAAGTGTTACAGCTTCTGGTTTTGATAATACAGCTGCCTGCGGTCCACAAACCGGAAAGCCAGCACTGCGTGGGATCAACGCCACACGTGCAGGTACCTGCTCATCAATGCATATCCGAGCCAGGTAAGAGCATTTATCCGTTTTGACTCTTACATCACAATCGTTTACAAGTCCAAATTTGGCAGCGGTCTCAGAATCAATTCTCAACTCTGACGCAGCCCAACGCTGTGATAAAAGTTCGGTATGCAAAGCAAGGTTGCCATTGTCATACAGGTTGGTTACCGGTGCCAGCCGTACCATCCCTTCGTCCAATTCCAAAATAGGCGCTGCTTCAACCGGGGTCAACAACACCGGTTGGCCAGACTGGCTGGTTGGCTCCAGTTGGATACCTATACCGGTATTATTTTCATAGCTGGTGCCGCCGTAATACAGGTCCTCGCGCCCAATAATTGGCCATTGTTCAACAGGTTCCGAAAGCGCAGCGTATGTGATTCCTTTGAACGCTGGAACACTGGCTGCCATCTGGTCCATAATCAAAACAGGAGAGCGCCCTTCCATGTCACGGCTGAGCTGGTTGGAAATGTTGGCAGCAATTTCAAAATCAGGTTTTGTATCAACGCGCGGTGGTACTGCCCTGAAAAAGCGCTGCACACGCCTTTCACCACTGGTGTAGGTACCTTCACGCTCTGCTGATGCCTGCACAGGCAGGACAAGGTCAGCCAATTTGGTGGTTTCAGTCAGGAAAAGCTCATTTACCACAACAAAACTGGCAGATTTCAAAGCTTCAGCCAGCACAGGGTCATCCCCTGCCGGGTCAGCGCCTGCAATAAACACCATGCCGGCATGTGACATCAGATTCGCCAGGTCTGCCGCTGGCTTGAAGCCCATCTCCCATGCGCCTTGCAGGTTTCCGCTGCTCCAAACACCAATCAATCCATTGTTGGGTTTTCCAACATGCTCTGTTTTGACCAGCGCCCTTGCACACATATCAGCCAGTGATTGAGAGCCTTTTAAGCCCAGTCCGTCACTGCCATAGAAAATGATGGCATTCTTTGCCTGCTGAAATGCCTGCACTGCCGCATCCTCTGAACCAGAGTCCGGTAGAAATGCAGCAATCGCATCGGTTTCGTGGCCATACTCATAACGCACAACATGGGCTGCGTGCTTATCAAGGCGGGTAGCACGTGCATTGACAGATATCACCTTCACGCCGCGTTCAGCTGCCTGCTTAACCCTCAGCCACCAAACTGGCGCTTCCTGGTGCAGGTCACAGGCTGCCACAAGAATGACATCTCCTGCGCCCATCTGGGCGATATCCGTGCCTTTACCAACACCTACTTTGGCAGTCAGGTCGCCGCCGCCCATGTAGGTGTGCAAAATTGCCTTGCCGCCCTGTCGGGAGGTGAGCTGGGCAAAGTTGAACAAATCCTCATTGGCAAGCCGGCCACCGACCAGGGTCAACATATCAGCGCCGTAGAAAACCATCTTACGGGCGACAATTGAATAGGCATCGTCCCAGGTGATGGGCACCAGATCGTCGTCCACCCGCAGCAGCGGCTGGGTGAGCCGGGCTTTATTTTCGGTGTAGTGATAAGTAAAACGCCCCTTGTCACACATCCAAATTTCGTTTACCTGCTCATTCTGACGCGGCATCACACGTTTGATTACCATACTGCCGTTGGAACGAGCTTCACGACGCACGTTGTACACAATGTTACAACCTACCGGACAGTGATTACAGACAGATGGTGAGAAATTCATCTCCCATGGCCTGGCGCCAAAGCGAAAATCACGGGTGGTCAGAGCGCCGACCGGGCAGATATCCGTAGTGTTACCGGAAAAGATCGAATCAAAGCCTGGCTCAGAGAAGGACATAATCTCAAGTGACCGGCCGCGCTGATAAAACCCGATGACAGGGTCATCCACAATCTCCGATTGGAATCGCACACAGCGGCCGCATTGAATGCAGCGCTCACGGTCCAACATGATCAGCTCACCCAAAGGCACATGCTTGGCAAGATGTTTCTTGTCTGCATAATCAAACTGGCTGGTGCCGGGTCCGTGCGCCATAGTCAGGTTCTGCAGAGGACATTCACCGCCTTTATCACACACCGGGCAGTCCAATGGATGTGAAGTAAGCAGGAACTCAATCACTTCTCTGCGTGCTTTTTCAACCAGTTCACTGTTTGTAACCACAACCATACCCTGTGACACAGGAGTGGTGCAGGCAGTTTCCAACTTGGGGCCAAATTTGATAATTGGGTTACCGTTGACATCCAATTGGAACTTTCCTGTCTCACGATCAACCACCGGCCGGCCGATATCCACCAGACACATGCGGCACATCCCCACAGGCTCCATCTTCGGGTGATAGCAGAATACCGGGATGTTATTACCAATTTTCTTTGCAGCATCAACAACCAGGGTGCCAGCTGGCACGCTGACTGCCTGATCATCAATTGTTAGCTCTATCATCGAACCCATAAAATGCTCCTCCAGTGCTGCGGGGTTATGGTTTGCTGTCAGGTTGTGTGACGAGTGCTTCGTAATCCTGCTTGAAGCGCTCAATGCTTGAGACAACCGACATGGTGGAAAATTCACCCAGTGCGCACAGGCATTTATTCTGCATCTGCATCGCAACCCGTTTTAACAGTTCAACATCTTCCATACTTGCCTTGCCGGCAGTGATTTTTTGGGCAAGCTTGTCCATCCAGTAAGTGCCTTCCCGGCAGGGGGTACACTTGCCGCAGGATTCGTGTTTGAAGAAATTGGCGGTCTTAGCCACGAGGTCAGCTGCGCTGTAACTCTCATCCACAATAATCACCGAAGCTGATCCGAGTGGGCAGCCTAACGTCATCACCGACTCGTAATCCATCGGTGTATCCAGGGCTTTATCGTCTGCCGGAATAAGACAAGAAGATGCGCCTGCCGGCATAATGGCTTTGATAGCATTGCCGTTCACAATACCGCCGCCGTGTGTGTAAATCAGTTCTCTGAAAGTCGCCCCAAGGGGCAGTTCGTAATTACCGGGTTTGTTCACAGCGCCAGACAGGCTGAAGATTTTCATGCCCGGGCTTTTTTCGGTACCGATTGAGCGATACCAGGCTGCGCCTTTCTCAACAATCAATGAGATGTTGGCAAGTGTCTCCACATTGTTGATTACTGTCGGTTTGGCAAATAAGCCTTCAACTGCTGGGAAGGGTGGCCGCAGTCTTGGCTGACCAATCTTGCCTTCCAGTGATTCTAAAAGCGCCGTCTCTTCACCACAGATGTAAGCTCCTGCACCCAAGTGCGTGAAAAGCTTCAAACTGTAATTTGTACCGAACAGGTCGCTGCCGAGCAAACCCTTCTCTTCAAGCTGGGCGATGCAGGCATCCAGCCATTCAGCCTGCTGCCAGAACTCACCACGCAGGTAGATGTATGAGAGGTTCGCCTGCACGGCAAAAGATGTGATCATCAAGCCTTCAAGGAACTGGTAAGGGTTTCGCTCCATCAACTCACGGTCTTTGAAAGTGCCGGGCTCGGATTCATCTGCATTAGCTACCACGTAATGCGGCCAAAGTGTGTTGGGTAAAAAGCTCCATTTAACGCCAGTTGGAAAACCAGCGCCGCCGCGCCCGCGCAGACCGGATTCCTTAACCAGATTGATAATGTCCTGTGGTTGTTTGCCGGTAACGGTCTCGCGGAATGCTTTAAAGCCGCCGTGCTTGATGTAAACATCAAGCTGATCAATATCAGGTATTTCGTGATGCCTGAGCAAATAATACTGGCTCATTGATTATTCTCCTTCTCCAGTGAGCTGTGTGCAGCGTTCTGCTGGCGCACAGCATCAATGAAAGCCCTGGCATCCTCAATCGTCTGGTTTTCATGATAAGCAATCTTGCCGTCACCCTGCACCTGGAACATCGGCGCCTTGTGGCAGGCCGCCAGGCATTTGACTTCTTCAACGGTGAAAAGTTTATCGGCAGTTGTACCGCCAACTTCAACACCCAGGTAGTCACATAATTTTTCCAAAAACTTGTCAGCGCCGCGCAGAGCACACGGCAGATCTGTGCAAACCTGTATTCTGTACCTGCCACCTTCTTCAGCGTGGAAAAGGCTGTAGAAGCCAACCACTGAGGCAACCTCTGTTGAAGAGACGCCTGCCAGCTCGGCAATTTCTTTCACCGACTGTGCCGAGATGTATCCTTCCTGCCGTTGTGCCAGGAAGAGCAGTGGCATCACCGCTGAACGCTTTGCAGTGTCAGGGTATTTACCCAAAATTTTATCGATCTCTGCCTTGTATTTTGTTTCAAGATTGTTCACCGGTCTGCATCTCCTAGAACAATGTCAATGCTGGCAATGATTGCCACCACATCCGCTACAAAATGCTTTTTAACAAGCAGCGGAAGAATTTGTAAATGTGCAAATGAGGGGGTGCGGAAATGGGTGCGGTATGGTTTGGTACCGCCATCGCCTTCCATAAAAACGCCCAGCTCGCCGCGCGGTGATTCGGTTGCCACGTAGGTAGAACCTGCCGGCGCCGGGTACCCTTCAGTCCACAGCTTGAAATGGTGAATCAAGGCTTCCATACTGCGCCCTATTTCTGAACGTGGCGGCGGGATGAATTTCCTGTTATTACTGCGTACCGGTCCATAGGGCAGCTTATTAAGCGCCTGTTCAATGATTTTCACCGACTCCCGCATCTCCTGAACACGTACATGGTAGCGGGCATTCACGTCACTCTCAGTGCGCACAGGCACTGAAAAATCATACTGTTCATAGCCAGAATACGGCTGGTTTTTGCGCAGGTCGAAATTGATACCTGCCGCACGGGCAATTGGGCCGGTAGCACCCCAGCTGATGGCATCTTCTCTTGACAACACGCCAATATTTTTAGTTCGCTCGATGAAAATCTCATTATTTGTCAGGAGCGACTCGTATACATCGATCCTGCCGGGCATAATTGCCAGGAACTCACGCAATGCAGCTTCAAATTCAACCGGCACATCGCGCCAGATACCGCCCGGGCGGATGTAGGTGGTCATCATACGCTGACCTGAGCACATCTCAAAGATATCGAGGATTCGCTCGCGTTCAATCATGGCGTAAAGGAACACCGACATGGCACCCAGGTCAAGGCCTGACGTGCCCAACCAAAGCAGGTGTGAACTCAACCGCGTCAGCTCAGCCATAATCACCCTGAGCACCTGCGCCCGCTCTGGCACGTCAATACCGACGAGGCTTTCAACAGCCAGGGAGTAGGTAAGGTTATTGCCAAGTGAGTTCATGTAATCCAGCCGGTCGGTCATCACCTCAGCCTGCTGGAATGGTTTTGACTCGCAACTCTTTTCCACACCCGTGTGCAAAAAACCGATATCCGGGATGCAATTGACAACAATTTCACCATCAAGTTCTAGCAGCAAACGCAGCACGCCGTGTGTTGAGGGGTGCTGTGGACCCATGTTGAGCAGCATGGTTTCGCCATTTAGCGCTCGCTCTGATACAAGGTGCTTCAGCTCATTCAACTCAATCTGTATTGTTTCCGTCATAAACGATACTCCAAAAAACGGCCAGATGTTCTAACAGCAGGTGATCAGCAACCGTTCTACAACCGGTCGATTATTCCTTCGCATAACTTTTTTTCAGATCAATCTGATCAAAGTTAAATGTGAACTGTACTTCCTCATACCCCAATGGATAGTCTTTCCTAAGCGGGTGTCCCTGCCAGTCAGCCGGCATGACAATGCGCCGCAGATCTGAGTGACCTTCGAAATGAATTCCAAACAGGTCCCAAACCTCTCTCTCATACCAGTTGGCATTTGTATACAACTGTTCAATCGATTCAATCTTTGGTGCATTACCGTTCAAGGGCACCCGAATGGACACCCTTTCCATGGTGGTTAAAGAATGCAGGTGAACGCACAGGTGAAATCGAGGGGTCTCGTTCGGCCAATAATCGACTGCTGTCAGGTCTGATAGCCGGTTGAAGCCGTGATCCTCCTTGAGCGCCTTAATACCCTCAACGTACTGCTCAGGATCGAGGTAGATCACCAACTCACTGCCATAAGTTTCTACCCTGGCAGAGAAACGTTGCTTTATCTCTTCATAAACTGTCGTTGTTTTCTCGTCCATTTTTCAATGACCTTTGTATGCAGCCAGGTTATGACCAGGTTTTTAGTTTTTCATTTTTTACTTTTTCATGCAGTGACATCACACCGTGCATCAATGCCTCAGGGCGGGGTGGACATCCAGCCACATAGATATCAACCGGCACAATTTCATCAACGCCCTGCACAATCGCATAGTTGTTGAAGATACCGCCACATGAGGCGCAGTCGCCCATGGCGATAACCCACTTGGGGTCCGGCATTTGGTCATAGAGCTGGCGCAGTACCGGTGCCATCTTACGGCTGACACGGCCTGCAACAATCATTAAATCGGATTGGCGCGGGCTTGGCCGGTTTAGCTCCATACCGAAGCGGCTCATGTCAAAATTGGATGCCTGTGCAGCCATCATCTCAATAGCGCAGCAGGCTAAACCAAACAACATCGGCCACATGGAGTTTGTCCTTGACCAGTTGATGACCTGCTCAAGCGTAGTGGTAACTACACCCAGGTTCCCCGCTTTTTGTTCTACTCCCATTCAAGAGCTCCTTTTTTCCAGGCATACACGTATGCCACTTCAAGAATTAAAACAAAAATTATCATTAAGATTAGGGCCGGCATGCCAAGCTGCCTGAAGGAGACAGCCCATGGCAGGAAGAAAACCACCTCAATATCAAATAGAATGAAAAGCACTGCCACCAGGTAATAGCGCACGGAAACCCGGCGTGTGCCAGGCCCATAAGGTTTCATACCTGATTCATATGGTAGAGATTTCTTAAGGGTGGGTCTTTTTGGTCCAAAAATGGTTCCTAGCAGGACCACAATAAAACCCAGAATGACTGCTATGGTAATATGAATGATCAGGGGGAGGTATTCAATTAGCATAACAAATCCTATCCAATTTATTTGATTTTGATTATTTTATCACAGGTTATTTTTTTCTTTCTTAAATAAATACTATGCTGATTATTATAGTGAAAGGCCGATTTTACTTTTGATTACATGTCCTAAACTACCCCTAACAGACATCCATTTTAATAATCATCAGTGCCCAACCAGCCTGCAGAGTAGTGGTATTCTACGAGAGGTATTCTCGCAGGTTGCGGCTGCGGGTCGGGTGCCTGAGTTTTCGCAGCGCTTTGGCTTCTATCTGACGGATGCGCTCGCGGGTGACGCTGAAGTAACGGCTCACTTCCTCAAGCGTGTGATCCTTGCCGTCGATCAAACCGAAACGCAGTTCCAGTACCTGTCTCTCTCGTTCAGAGAGCACTGCCAGGGCATTCTGCACCTGCTCACGCAGCATCTCACGTGCAGCGGCATCCATCGGCTCAAGGGCATCGTCATCTTCAATGAAATCACCCAGCTGGCTGCTGTCTTCATCCCCCACCGGCCGCTCAAGCGAAACCGGTTCCTCCGCTGACTGCAGAATTCGCTGCACTTTTGCAGTTGCCAAATTCCAGCGGTGGCTCAATTCTGGATCCAATGGCGTGCCAGATTTTAGTGACTCACGGATCACGGCTGTATCCTCAGGTAAGAGGAAATCTGCCTCGAGCGCCAGCTCATCATTAGTGGGTTCCCTCCCGTACTTTTGAACCAGTGAACGCTGAAGCCGCAGCAAACGGGTGATCGCTTCAAATAAATGCACCGGGATGCGTATGGTGCGGGCTTGTTCGGCAATATAGCGCGAGATAGACTGCCTGATCCACCAGGTGGCATAAGTGCTGAACTTAAAACCGCGCGTCGGGTCAAATTTGGTCACAGCCCGCAGTAAACCCAGGTTCCCCTCTTGTATCAAATCCAGGAAGGAGATTCCACGACCCAGGTAACGCTTGGCAATCGACACTACCAGTCGCAAGTTAGCCCGAATAAGTGTCTGGTTTGACTCCTCAGCCCGGCGGTGAATGCCTGCCATCTCATCCTGTAGTTCTTCTTCACACGGCAGAAAGCGGTAAAAGGCTTCGGTATTTAATATATTGTCATGCCGGCTGAGGTATTGATCAATTTTTTCAGCTGTCTTGCCAGGCAGCAGGTACATGCATAGAAAACCGGCAAAAATATGCCTTGCCAATGCATCCCACTGGCTGTCCTTGCCCCAACGGCCATTATCGAGAAAGTTGCGCAAATACGAAGGCATATCGGACTGCCAGGTTATTTTCAGTTCCTGTGCTTCTTTCAAAATCAAGCCGAAATCCGGCAGCTCTACAAGGTCCAATTTTCCCGCACTGGTCTTGAAATCCTGCCAGGAAATACCCATATCATCCAGGATGGCTCTAAATAATTTTTTATAGCGTGTCTTATTTTCAGGGTTAATGTCCAGCACTTTATCGAGCATCATGGCGTAGCGTTCAGCTTCAATCCTGGTGGAAAGGCGAAATTCACTATCCGCATCCAGCAGGCTGATCTGTCCGATTTCCTTTAAATAAAGGCGCACCGGGTCTTCAGAAAGTTCAACCGCCATAGTTGGGTCGCCCAGTATCTCAAGCGGATCTTCTACGCTGACGTCCTGCCATTCTTCTGACTGGATTTCAGCAGGTTCCGCCTCACTGATATCCTGAGATTCGCCTTCTTCATCCTGCAGGAGGATTTCATCCTGGCGCGTCTCTTCTTCGTCTTCAGCCTTCCGCACTGGCCGGCCGATAACAGGAATCACATCATCAATGTTCTGCCTGTCAGCTTTCTTTCGTATTGGTTTTTCGGATGAGGAATCCATAGCGTCCTGTGCCATAGCGTTAATCATATATCAATCTGAATTGTTAAACCAACTTAATTGCGCCATTTAAAATGCTGTCTAACTTAGCCCTGGTCCTGGTATATTCCATGATCATCTTACGATACGACTGTCCCAGTACAATATCTCCCTGGTTAGAGATATCCTCCTGTAAGTAGCGCATTTGCAGCAGCTCCTCACTGATTCGGCGAGCCCGCAGCATCGCCATCGTGCGGATGAGATCATCAAGCAGTTTGTCCTGGAAGAGGGCTTCATTATTACCTGAAAGCTGGTCACCCAGCTCTCGTAAATCATCCGGCAGCGACTGGTCAATATACTGCAGTGGTTCCAATTCATCCTGCTCAAGTGATTGCTGCATTAATTTAAACAATATTTGATGATCTGCCTGGTCAAAATCCTGAATGCTAACAGCGCCAAGGCCGGCACCTTGAAGGGCTCTGTTTAACAAATTAAGCAGTTCTGGGTCGCGGTACAGGTAGCTCAAGCAGTGCCGCTCACGATCGCGCCACCAAGCTTGCGAATCCGGCTCGATAACCGATGTCTCTACCCCCTCCCGCCGTGGTGTGGAGCGGCGCGGTCTCGAGGTTTTTTCCCTCTGGGGAGAGATTCTCCAAGCGATAATTTTTTCATCTACTCCCAGGCCGCGTGCCAATTGTTGGGCATAATAGCTGCGCTCAACCTCGCCAGCTAAGTCCTTAATCAACGGTACCATTTGGTCAATAATGGCGCCTTTCGCCTTGGGATCAGTGACATTCTGGCTCACAAGCAGGGTATCCATTACATGTTGAACAATTGGCTTGGCGTTCCCAATGATTGTTTTCCATGCCTGGGAATCTTCAAGGACAATTTCATCCGGGTCTTTATCTGCTGGCAGAGTCGTTACCCTGATGTCTGCCTGCAGCCGGCCTTCACTGCGGATAAGTCCATGAGAGTCAAAAATACCACCAGCGTCAGGTGTGATCTCTGCAGTACGGTCAAGTGACTGCCTGGCGAGCTCAAGACCACGCAGGGTGGCTTTTTCACCAGCCGCATCGGGGTCAAGCGCCAGGATAATGTTGCGCGTGAATCGCTTGAGTGTTCTGAACTGATGCTCATTGAGTGCAGTCCCCATCGGGGAGACAGCATTTTGATAACCAGCCTGATAAAGCCCAATTACGTCCATGTAACCTTCAACGATAACCACCTGGTCTTCAGTACGAATGGTTTTGCGCGCCACATCCAGGCCGTACAGCAGCCGGCTCTTGTCAAACAGCACTGTTTGCGGCGAGTTTAAATACTTGGGCACATCATCAACTGCCAGCGCTCGTGCACCGTAGCCGACCATTCCGCCCATGCTGTCTCTGATGGGAAACATCAGCCGGTTGCGAAAACGGTCAAATACCCGGTCGCTCTCCTGGTTTTCACTGAGCATACCAGTATCAAGCAGTTCCTGCCTGGTGTATCCTTTTTTGGTGAAGTAATTAAAAGCAGCGTCCCATTGACCGGGAGCATATCCAAGCCCGAAATCTTCGATGCTCTTCTGAGTAACGCCGCGTTTCACCAGGTATTCAAGTGCTGGCTTGCCGGCACTGGTGTTGAGCAGGTGATGTTGGTAAAAAATCACCGACTCTTCCAAAAGCGTCTTGAGCCTGTCTTTGAGTTCTTCGTGCTCTTTTTTCTCAGGGGTTTGCGGCTCAAGTTCAATGCCGGCTTTTTGTGCAAGGTACTGAAGAGCCTGCGGAAAATCCATGCCCTCTTTTTTCATCACATAGCGGAAGATATCACCGCCCTCGTTGCACTGGCCAAAACAGCGCCAGGTTCCGGAATCAGGGAAGACAGCAAAAGCCGGCGTTTTGGTATTTTCGTGAAACGGGCAGAAGCCGGTGTAATTTTTACCGGTGCGACGCAGCTTGACAGTCTCTCCGACCAGGTCAACGATATCTATTCGGTCTTTTATTTCATCAATGACTGACATAAGACTCCACTTGTAAACAAATTTTACATTAAGAATGAAAACACATACCGGCAATACTAAATGGAATTATCGGCAATGAAAAAAACTGCCCTGCTGTACTGGCAGGGCAGTGAAATACGCAAGTGCCTGTTAAAACCCTTCCAACAGCGAAAAGTCACCACACATTGCCGGCATTTGAGCAATTTTCTGCAAAAGACCCAGGCGGTTGCGACGTACAGACTCATCTTCAGCCATTACCAGCACTTCATCAAAGAAGCGAGTGATTGCCGGCATAAGAGGCAGGAACCTGTCAAAGAAATCACTGACAGAAGAAGGACTGGCATTCTGCGTTTCAGCCGCCATCACCGCACGGTAAAGGTCTCTTTCAGCAGCTTCAACCAAATAGCTTTCATCCACTGGATACTGCTGCTCCAGGTCGCGAGTGATGCGGACGCAGCGTGAGTAAGCCGGTAGGATTTGATCCCAGTCACTGCGTGCGGTGATCTTAGATAATTCTTTTACTCCGCGCAGGCTTGCAGCCGGGTTGGCTGCCTGTCGGGCGCAGATGGCATCAACAATGTCATAACGGTACCCCTGCTCTATCAGTAGACTCCGTAGCCTGCCAGTGATGAACGCCATGCACTCATGCAAATTGGTTTGGCTCACTTCAATCGGCTGCTGTTCTGCCGCCATGGCAAGCGAATCAGCCAGGTCAAGCTCAAGATCCTTTTCCATCAACATCTGAACCAATCCAAGCGCTGTTCTGCGCTGGGCAAAGGGATCCTTGGCACCGGTTGGAGCCAGTCCGGCTGCAAACAAACCAACTAACGAGTCCAACCTGTCGGCCAGTCCAACCAGCAGACCCGGCATTGAATCAGCGGTACGGTCGCCAGTTGTACGCGGCAGGTAATGCTCAAAAATGGCATCAGCCACCTGTGGGGTCTCACCGGAATTCAAAGCATAATAACGTCCCATGATGCCCTGCACGGATGTCATTTCGATCACCATATTGGTTACCAGGTCGGCCTTGCACAGGTGCGCAGCTCGTAAGGCAGTTCCTTTTTCATCTGCATTTAGCTCAAATTTTTCTGCCAGCTTTCCGGTCAGGGTTTCAATCCTGGCTGTTTTATCCAGCATCGAACCGAGTTTGAACTGGAAGATCAGTGTCCCCAGCCGGGGCAGGAAATCCTCAAGCTTCTTCTGCGAGTCTTCAGCAATAAAAAAGGCTGCATCAGCAAAGCGGGCGCCCAATACCAGGTTATTGCCATCAATGACCACGTCAAGGTGTTGAGAACCGCCATTACGCACACCGATGTAATACGGCAGCAGCTCTCCATTAGTAGACCAAACCGGGAAGTAGCGCTGGTGTTTCTGCATAACAGAAACCAGTACGTCCTGCGGCAGGCTCAAGCGCTCGGGGTCGAAACTACCCCTGAACGCAGTTGGTGCCTCAATCAACTGCATAACCTCGTCCAACAGCTTATCGGAAATAGTACCATGCCCGTTGACTTCGGATATCAAGGGCTGGATCTGTGAAATGATGGTCTGGCGCCGCTTCTCGGGGTCAAGTATTATGCCTTCTTTATCCATATGTGCAAAATAATCAGCGGCTGATGAGACAACAAAACTACCTAAGACATCATCAAATGCAGCATTGGCATCGCCATTATGGAAGCGCAGTCCCCGGCTGAGATTGGCGGCTTTCAAACCGGCAAATTCAAACGTGATAACATGCTTTCCGTATAATGCCAGCAGCCAACGGATGGGACGGGAGAATGATACATTGCTGTCATTCCAGCGCATGGGCTTCTCAAAATGCAGGCTGTTGATCAACTGCGGCAGTGCTTCGGCCAGCACATCAAGTGTGCTTTTACCCGCCTCATGCACGCTGGCAACCGCGTACTGTCCGCCATCAATTTCGCGGACAGTCAGGCTCTCAACCGGCACCCCACGTGATTTAGCAAATCCGGCAGCAGCGGGTGTAGAGCTGCCATCCGGACTAAAAGCACGGCTGGCAGGCGGTCCTTTGACATCCACTTCCAGATCAGCTTGCCGGCTTGCCAGGGACTCTACATAAACGACCAGGCGCCTGGGCGTGCCATAGATTTTTAATCCCGTGTACTCCAGCCGCAATTCAGCCAGGAGAGCAGGTGCTTTCTGGGTTAACTGTTCAATTGCAGACTGTAAATCGCCTGCAGGCAGTTCCTCGGTGCCAATTTCAAACAGCAGTGAGTCAACCGCAGCATCTGTTGAATCAACTACAGCGGCAGGCTTTTCGACATCATAAGCCTTGAGTTTATTGGCGGCACTGTTCAGCATGGGGAAGCCCAGCTCAGTACGTTGGGCGACATAGGCTTCAGCCGTCTTGCGGGAAAGGTCACGCATTTTGCGGAAGAAAGCCTGGCGTTCTGTCACGCCGATGGCGCCGCGCGTATCCAGGACATTAAAGGCATGCGAACACTTTAAGATGTAATCATGAGCTGGCAGTACCAACCCCTTTTCCAGCGCCCGGCGCGCCTCTGCTTCAAACAGGTTATACTGCTGGCGCACATTCTCAACATCTGCTTCTTCAAAATAATAGCGGCTGTGCTCGCGTTCGCCCTGCAAATTCACAGCGCCGTAATTAATATCGGTAGACCATTGAATGTCAGTGAAGTGATGCACTCTCTGCAAAGGCATGGCAATGCGCTCTAATCCATAAGTGATCTCAACCGAGACTGGATCAAGCTGAAAACCGCCTCCCTGCTGGAAGTAAGTGAATTGGGTAATCTCCTGGCCATCCAGCCACACTTCCCATCCAAGCCCCCATGAACCAAGCGCTGGCGATTCCCAGTTGTCCTCAACAAAGCGAATATCGTGTCTGGCCGGGTCAATGCCCAGTGCCCGCAGGGACTGCAGATAGAGCTCCTGAGGGTTACCCGGGTCCGGTTTGAGGATGACCTGGTACTGGTAATGTTGCTGCAGGCGGTACGGGTTTTCGCCATAACGGCCATCATCCGGCCGGATGGTCGGCTCGACATAGGCCACGCGCCAGGGTTCAGGGCCAAGGACTCGCAGGAAGGTGGCCGGGTTCATCGTGCCGGCACCAACCTGGGTGTAATATGGCTGCCAGATCAGGCAGCCTTTCTCAGACCAGAATCGGTGTAAGTTTAAAATCATGGATTGAAAATCAATCGGTTTTTCCATGCAGGCTCCCAACAAGTGTACTGAAATCGCTTTGAATTATACCAACAGTGCCAACATCCTGCGGCAGTAATGCCTGCGCCTGCAGGTATATCAAGCTCATCGGTTAATTTTTATAGGTAAGAAATAATTCTATGAGGTATAATCGCAGAGTTATTACACTTGAGCATGCATCCTTTTCTTTTCACACGTGTTTATTTGATAGACAAAACAAAGCCTTTTAGGTGGAGGACTATTTATATTCATGGCCACACATAAATTAATCATTAATCCAATTGCCAACAAAGGCGGCGCAGCCGCCTTGATACCAGATATTGAAGCTGAACTGGATAAATACCAGGTTGATTACGATATTGATCTCACCCAGTACCCCTGGCATGCCGCAGAGATTACCAGTCAGGCGATTGCCGAGGGATTTTCCACGGTGGTTGCCATAGGCGGTGATGGCACCGTCAATGAAGTCTTAAACGGCATCATGCTGGCACAAAAAGCTGGCCACGGTACAGCAAAAATGGGCGTCATTCCCATCGGGCGCGGCAATGATTTCTCCTTCAGCATGGGTGTTCCGCAAACGCTTAGCGAGAGCTGTGCTGCCCTGGCAGCTAACGAAACCAGGACAATTGATGTGGGCTTCCTCAAAGGTGGTCTTTACCCTGAAGGCCGCTACTTCGGCAATGGTGTCGGGATTGGTTTTGATGCTATGGTTGGGTTTCTTGCTCACCAGGGCAAACTGACCGGTTTTATGGGCTACCTGGTGGCAGCCATTAAAACCATTTACCTGTTCTTCCCTGCGCCTGTGATGGAGATTGTGTTTGACGGTGAGACGCTCACCGCGCCAGCGCTGATGGTTTCCATTATGAACGGTGTGCGCATGGGCGGTGGTTTCATGATGGCACCCAAGGGCATCTCTAATGACGGTCTGTTTGACCTGACAATTGCCCGTGCAGTCAACCGGATGGAGACCTTTAAACTTATCCCGCGTTTCATCAAAGGCGACCAGGAATCCCATCCGGCCATTCACATGAAGAAGTCCAGTAAAGTGGTTGTGCGAGCCCTCGAAGGCACGCTGCCAATACACGCAGATGGAGAAACAATTTGTGTGGAATGTGGTGAGATTGAGGTTGAGATAATGCCAAACAAAATTGATCTCATCGTCCGCCACGACCTGATTCCAAATAAATAATGAAAAATATTCTCTACCATCTTGTCACCAGGATCGTAAAAATCATTTTTGAAATCACCTGCAGGATTGATAAATCTCAACTGCACAAGGTCCCGCCTGCCGGACCATTGGTGGTTCTGGCAAATCATATCAACTTCCTTGAGGCGCCGGTGATCTACACCCAGCTTTATCCGAGGAAGATGACCGGTCTGGCAAAAATTGAGAGTTGGAAAAACCCCGTGCTGCGTGTGCTGTTCAATTTATGGGACATCATCCCAATTGAAAGAGGTACGGTTGATAATCAGGCATTTGACCAAATGCGCAAAGCATTGGGTGAAGGTAAAATCCTGGCAGTGGCACCTGAAGGTACACGCAGCAAGGATGGAAAACTTCAGAGAGGGTATCCTGGTATCACCCTTTTGAATGCGCGCGTCAAAGCCCCCATTCTGCCATTGGTGCACTACGGCGGTGAATCCTACTGGACTAATCTAAAAAAGTTGAAACGCACCGATTTCAATATCGTTGTCGGCACACCTTTTACCATTGACTTCAACGGACAGTCATTAAACCGCGACATCCTCAGGCAGGTAACAGATGAGCTGATGTACCAGATGGCTGCCCTCCTGCCGCCTGAATATCGCGGTTATTACAGCGACCTGAGCCAGGCGACTGAGACCTATCTGCGATTTGAGAATGGTTCAGTCAGCAACCTTGAGCGCGCACGGCAAACGCCTTCCGGCTGATAATATCTGTTTATCAGGCTAGTTTTTTTTGGGAGATTAACCACCATTAGCTGGTGGTTTTTTTACATCACGTAAGAAATCCACAGTATTGATGTGTCGTTCAAGGGTGTAGGAGAAGTACGCCTGCATCAACTGCTCCATCTCCTCCTTAACTTGCGGTGATGGATGAGCTTTTAAGGCGGCGTTGTAATTGCTGCGTTGAAAGTGGCGCAGATATCTCAACGCCTCCATCGAGATCGGCTTGACAGGCTGGGTATGTGCCCCGCAGCGTGGACACACAACACCGCCGATCAGGAATGAAAAATATTGATCCTCTGGTTGAATTTCAGCCTCGCAGGATACGCACGAGAATAATTCCGGTCTGAAACCGAGAAGATCAAGCAGTCTGATCTCGTAATACCGCACTGACAGGAAAGGATCATCTTCCTGGTTGATCCTGCCAAAGGTCTCTACCAACAGTTTGTAGAGCTGGTAATTGCTGCCTTCCTCGGGGGTAAAACGATCCAGTAGTTCAATCACATACGAGGCATAACCGGTTTTTACAAGGTCAGCTTTGATGGGCAAAAACGGGTTGATTGTTTCAACCTGTGTCACTATCCACAGGTCTCGCCCATAAGCCAGCAGTAAGGTCACCTGGGAAAGCGGCTGCAGATGCCCTGCCTTACGAGATTTCAACCGCCTTGCCCCCTTGACGATCGCCCGCAGCTTGCCATGCTCTCGGCTGTATAGAAAAATCAGCCTGTCGGCTTCTCCCCAATCCTTCTGCCGCAGGATAATCGCTTCAGTCCTGAGCGATCTCTCTCGTGAAGGCATAATATTAACGGTTAGACAGTGTCAAGGCTCGAGCGTTACTCTGCCAGGTCTGCCGGTGTAAACGCTTTTGGCAGAAGTTCATTGAGACTGCACTCATAGGTCACATTAGCATCTTTATCAATGCCTATGACATGCAGGTCCAGACCAAACTCAGCCATCACCTGTCGGCACACACCGCAGGGAGAACCGCCGTTGTCAGATGCCACGGCAATGGCCACAAACTGCCGTTCGCCTTCGGATACCGCCTTAAAGACAGCTACACGTTCTGCACACACGGTAGGCGAATAGCTGGCGTTTTCAATGTTGACGCCGTCATAAATCCTCCCAGAGGCGCTCAGCAAAGCCGCACCAACCCGGTAGCCAGAGTAAGGGACATATGCCCATTCCCTAACCTGCAGCGCGGTCTGAATCAATTTTTCACGAACTTCACTACTCAAATCCATCAGCCTGCTCCTCCATATCACCTGCATGGTATCTTTTTGCCCGCACCATTCTGATGCGACGGCCAATCACTTGTTCAACCGTCAATACCCAACCGTCAATCCTGACCTGCTCACCTTCGGCCGGCACCCGGCCAATCTCACCGTAGATAAAGCCGCCTAACGTATCAGCAATGTCCTTGGTCAAGTCGGTCTCCAAAATCTCATTGAAGTCATCCAGGTCAATTCGTCCCTGGAAGATAAACTCGGATGGATTGATTTCCTGGAACAGCAGTTCTTCACTCTGATCGTACTCATCACGAATCTCGCCAACAATCTCCTCGACGATGTCTTCAAGCGTGACCAGACCGGCCATGCCGCCGTATTCATCCACAACAATAGCAATATGCACACCACGTGCTTGCATTTCTTTCAGCAGTTCATCCACTTTCTTGGCTTCAGGGATGAAATAAGCCGGTCTGAGATAATCGCGAATCTTAGTGGATTGCCCCTCATCAATCATGGATTTGAGCAAATCCTTGGCATACAACAGGCCAATAATGTTATCGATCACTTCTTCATAGACAGGGACGCGCGAATGACCAGACAGGATCATCCCTTGAACTGCTTCAGGCAGTGTGGCGTTGGCCTCAAGGGCAAATACGTCAATGCGCGGTACCATTACTTCACGGCACAGGGTATCGCTGAAGTGGAAGATGGAATAGATCATCTGCCGTTCACCCTGCTCCAGGCTGCCATCCGATTTGCCGCCTACTTCCACCCAGGTTTTCAACTCATCTTCGGTCACACCAGCCAGTGATCTCTCGAGCGCATCACCAGTTTGCAAGCCTCGCATAACCAGGGCAAAAGGCGAGAAGATGATATCCATCACACGTCCAACTCCGGTGAGCCTGATCGCCCAGGCTTCACACTTTTGCAGGATGATACCTTCGACGATAAATTCCAAAGCCAGTACAACGGCGGCAGCAATGACCATAGCAGCCAAAGCCAGCCCAATGGACTGCGATACTACCTGGTAGTGCATTAACAGAAACCAGATGGTGACAGCCAGCAAGAAGTGAATGACCACCACGCCAGAGCGCAGCGTCGCTTTCAAACGTGGTTTTTCCAACAGCTTGATGGTTTGCTCAAGGGCGATTGGGTTCTCGTGGCGCATACCGATCAGGTAAGGCACACGTGTTTCAATGAAACTTGTGCGGGTTGCCGAAAAAAGCAAGTTCAGCGTAAGTAAAATAATAAAAATTACCCAAAGAATGGTTTCAGCCACGGTTCTCCTTCTTCTCCAATTTATGGGCAGGCACACCCACAACGGTTGAGCCCGGCTCCACATCGTGTGTTACAACCGAACCAGCGCCGGTTTGTGCGCCTTTGCCAATCTTCAGCGGTGCCACCAGCATGGTGTCACTGCCAATAAAGACATCATCCCCAATTTCTGTAGGATGTTTCATCTTGCCATCATAGTTGCAAGTAATAGTACCGGCGCCAATGTTGACATTTTCGCCAATTTTTGCATCACCAATATACGAGAAATGTCCCATCTTGCTGTGCGGGCCGAGATACGAATTCTTTACCTCGCCAAAATTGCCCATGTGAACATAGTCAGCCAGGTGTGCCCCTTTGCGCAGATGTCCAAACGGGCCAATTTCTACATGATTTTCCAGTACTGCTTTCTCCATCACCGAGGCGAGTACCAGGCACTCATCGCCGATAATGGTGTGGTCAATGACCGAGTTCGGTCCAATACGGCAGCTGCGTCCGATAATCGTGCCGGCTTTAATCATCGTGTTCGGGTATATGATCGTATCCTGTCCAATCTGCACATCAGAATCGATGTAAGTGGAAGACGGGTCAATAATGGTGACGCCCGTCAGCATCCAGTGCCGGTTGTTGCGGCTGCGCATTACTGCCTCAGCTTCAGACAAGTGCACACGGGTGTTAATACCAATCGCTTCAGCTGCATCCTGAAGCGACACAGCCTGTACCCTCAAACCTTCAGCAACTGCCAGTGCAACCGTGTCTGTCAGGTAGTACTCGCCCTTGGGCGACTTCTCGATCTTTTTCAGGGCATCCCACAACCAGCTAGAATTAAAGCAATAGACTCCGACATTTAACTCTTTCACCAACAACTGTTCAGGTGAAGCCTGCGCTTCTTCCACAATAGCTTCTACGCTGCCATCTGCTGCTCTTATAACCCGCCCAAACCCACGCGGATCATCATTGATAACCGTTAGCATTGTCATCGGACCAACATTGGCCTGCTGCAGGTCAACCAGCTTGCTGACTGTCTCAGCAGTAAGCAAGGGCATATCGCCGTACAGAACAATCACCAGATCACTGTTGCCGCTCAAAAAAGCTTCCGCTTGCTGCACGGCATGCGCTGTTCCCAACTGCTGCTCCTGCAGGGCAAAGCGAGCATCATCTTTGAGCGCGGCTTGCAGCAATTCGGCGCCATGGCCAATGACCACAACCGGAGTCACGGTGCAGATGCTTTTGGCAATCTCAAGTGAGTAGTGAATCATGGGCTTGCCGCCAACCTGGTGAAGCACCTTGGGTGTGTCGGATTTCATCCTTGTTCCCTGGCCGGCTGCCAGGATTACGGCTGCGATTGTGTCATGCATTTTGGCCTCTTAGTTAAAAATATTGAGCCCTGCAGTCTGACCAGACTTGCAAAGCTCAGTATTAAAGCTGTCACCTGTTGGGGCGCCTGGACTCGAACCAAGATCCACAGATTCAAAGTCTGGTGTGCTGCCGATTGCACCACGCCCCAATAATCTGGTTCTTAACAGCGGAGAATATTCTAACACAAAATGAAGCAATCTACCATCCAACCCGGATTGCCCGAGCAGGTGATGACGTCGATTTGTTTCATGAGAAAAATAATCTTCAGATAACATCTAATCGAACTACCGGCAGAAGGACTGCAGACCTACCATACCCATTGCCTGTCACCCAGCCCAGCCTGATATAAGCATAACATAACCTTGTGATTTATGCATCGAATAAGGCTTCTTCACTGTTTTACGTCATAGTATTTAAAAACTGACCGCAACCATCGCAGAATTAATTTCTGCGGCAGCCGCGGTCTTAAGGCTAATTAATCAATAGTAAAATAATCAACCATCACGCCGGATTAAATAACCCTCCAGCAGGCGGTGAAGTGGTCGGGGCTAACTTCTTTGAATGGCGGTTCCTCAACCTTGCAGTGATCCATAGCAACCGGGCAGCGCGGATGGAAACGACAGCCAGTCGGTGGATTCAATGGGCTTGGCACGTCGCCTGGAAGAATGATGCGCTCGCGCTTGACCTTGGGGTCTGGCACCGGGATGGCGGACATCAAAGCCTGGGTGTACGGGTGCAGCGGGTTTCTGAAAAGCTCCTCACGGGCAGCCAGTTCAACCATTTTGCCAAGGTACATAACAGCCACACGGTGTGAAATATGTTCCACGACGCTGAGGTTATGCGCAATAAACAGGTAAGTCAGGTTCATGTTTTCCTGCAGGTCCTTAAGAATGTTAAGCACCTGGGATTGAATGGAAACATCCAACGCGGAGACCGGCTCATCGCAAATGATAAAGTCAGGGTTCAAAGCCAGTGCCCGGGCAATACCAATTCTCTGCCTTTGCCCACCTGAGAATTCATGTGGGTAACGGCGGGCGTGGTAATCTTCCAGACCAACCTTGCGCAGGTTCGCAATGCACATCTCAAAGCGTTCACGCGACGTTCCAACATTGTGGATTTTTAGACCTTCCATTACTGATTCACCGATAGGCATGCGCGGATCGAGCGAAGCATAAGGATCCTGGAAGATGATCTGCATCTTACGGCGCATCTTTTTCAATTCGTTGCCTTTGAGATTGAACACGTCGATGTCGTTATAAACAACACTGCCATCTGTCGGCTCAATCAGGCGCAACATGGTGCGTCCGACAGTCGTCTTACCGCAGCCAGATTCACCCACAAGACCAAGCGTCTCGCCTTCACGGATATTGAAACTCACGTTGTCAACCGCTTGAACCCAGGCAACGGTACGCTGCAGCAAACCGCCGCGTACAGGGAAATACTTCTTCAAGTTTTTTACCTGGATCAGGTCTTTGGTTGCTTTTTTCTCAACAACTTTATCATTCATGTGAACCTCTTGTTTATGTCCGGATCGAATTTCCACGTTACGGCTTCAATGGGGCTGAATGACCCTCGGTATCGCTGTAAAGCCAGCAGCGCACAAGGTGCCCTGGCAGTGATTCCAACAGTTCAGGTTCCTTTTGTGCGCAGATTTTCAAACCATGCTCAACACGTGCACGGCAGCGCGGTGCAAAACGGCACCCCGAAGGCAGGTTGACCAGGTTTGGTACTGAGCCAGGGATGACATCCAAGCGATCGACAATCTTTCCCAAAATCGGGATGGACCCGATCAAGCCCTGCGTATACGGGTGCATTGGTTTTTCAAACAGCGTGTCAACATCAGCCTGTTCGACAATTCTTCCGGCATACATGACAGCCACGCGGTCAGCCATCTCAGCGATCATACCCAGGTCATGCGTAATCAGGATGACGGAAGTGCCCATTTTTTCACGCAGACCGCGCATCAGATCCAGGATCTGCGCCTGGATGGTCACATCAAGCGCCGTGGTTGGTTCATCTGCAATCAATAACTTTGGTTTCAGCGCCAGTGCCATGGCAATCATCACACGCTGTGCCTGGCCGCCTGACATTTCATGTGGGTAGGAGCTTGCTTTCTTGGAGGGGTCTGGAATACCAACAAGTTGGAGCAGGTCAACGGCTTCCTTCCATGATTTATCTTTAGCCATCTTCTCATGGATCTGGAAGACCTCACCAATTTGATCACCCACCTGGAAGACAGGGTTCAGGCTGGACTGCGGCTGCTGGAAAATCATGGAGATCCGGTCGCCGCGAATGTTGACCATTTCAGCTTCTGAAAGTTTCAACAAGTCTTTATTTTCATAGATAATTTTGCCCTCTACAATTTTTCCAGGACTGCCGACCAGCCTCATGATAGAGAGCGATGTGACGCTTTTTCCGCAGCCGGATTCCCCGACTAATCCCAACACTTCGCCGGGATAGACTTCGAAGTCCACACCATCTACTGCCTTGACAACACCGTCTTCGGTATAAAAATACGTCTTGAGATCTTTTACCTCAAGAAGAGGTTGCATGGGTTTTTCTGCCACGGATCCTCCAAACTAAAGAATGGATTTTTTGAACGCACACATTAATAATCGAGATAACTGGGTATGAATAATCATAATGGCTTTATTTGATTCATGCAAGCGTAGAACATCGACTAAATATCAAAATTTCTGGCTGGTTTCACCTGCACCGAATTTCTGAAAATAAGTGCCTGGTCTTGTAAATTGCAGATGAACAATGTTGTGGCGATGTCAATAACCAGCGTACTTGCAGTACTATTTAGTTGATTTTACTATAATTTTTCAAAAACGGAACAACTTACTATGTATCTGTGACTGTAACATAAAAATTTGGGAAATATATCACCTCACCAATTTTTATGGGCATTCTCCAGCTTCACGCAAGGTTTCAAGTCCTTGGAGCATAGTGCGAGCTGAACCATCCTCAATAATGCCACAAATATCTGGTCTTGAGAGTGCCAGGTGCAGGCGGTAATACAATGGCACTGCGGGCAGTTCCTCGGCAAACAACTGTTGGGCGGACATGACCTGCTGCTGTGCGGCGCCTGATCTGTCAAGGGGCATAAACTGCGCTGCCTGGCAAGCGCTGTCAAACAGGGCATTTTCATAGCCCCCGACATTAATACCCAGCCAGTTGTTGGCAACTGACGGCATGCGGCTGCCCTGGTAGAAGTTACACGGCATACTGCTGTTGATCTGCCAGGAGAACTGCACCAGGTCAAAACGCCGGCCAAAAATTATGCCTCCTGGCCCGGCGGCGAACAACTCATCCGGTGTGAGTGTCTGCACAACCGTCTGAACCCCGCATTCAGCCAGTGAGTCGCTTATTTTTTCGGCAACTTCCTGCCGCAGTCCAGCTGTTGTGGTTGCATAGTTGATGGTGAAAGGAGTGCCATCAATTACCGTGGCAACCCCTGCCGCCACCCTTGGCGTGGCAGGATCATTATCGAAATCCTTCCAACCGGCGGCATCCAGCAGGCGCTTGCCTTCATCAGGGTCATACCCAAGCAGTGGCAGGTTGGATGCATGCAGCGTGCTGTTATCTGGCAAGAAAGAAGCCGGTATGCTGGTTTGGTTCATCAGCAAATCTGAAACGATATCCTGTCGGTCAATGCAGTAGGCAAAAGCCTTGCGCACTTGCGCATCACCAAAATAGTCAGGTCTTTCGCCGGCATAGGGGTAGTAACCGTCATCATATTCAGCCGGCTTGATCCCGAATATCAACTGCTCAAAATCAGGGCTCTTTGCTGCATAAACTGACAGCAACCCATCACGCTCCAGTTCAACGAGCTCTTCCACCTGTTGGTCAAGAGCTGCCGTCTGGTCCACCACGTCACAGGCGCCAGTAAGCAGCCCGGCGATGTTTAAATCTGCTGGTTCTCCAATGATCTTGTAGGTCAATTTATCGTAATAGGGTAATCCTTCGCCAGCTCTGAAATACAAGGGGTTCTTGACCAGTGTGATAGACTGCCCTTTCTCCCAGTTTTCAAGAAAATAAGGACCCCATCCCAGCGGGTTACTGTTCACACCTTCATCCATCAACATCTCAGCGGCAGGCTTGTCACTGTAAAGGTGAGAAGGCAGGGGCGTAAAAAAGACTAAATCATAACGATCCGTGAAAAATCCCGGTAGCCCCGTCCACTGAACGGTGCGCTCATCCAAAGCCAGATACTCAGTCGTGCGGTCAATGAACTCTTTGCTGACCGGGGTGGCCGGGTCTACTGCCACCTGATAGGAAAACACAGAATCACCAGCGGTGAGCGGCTGTCCATCAGACCAGGTGATGCCCTCTTTAAGTTTGAACTGCAGTTTCAGTCGGTCCATCTGCAGAGCTGTCTCGCCATCCCATTCGATTACACAGTCTGCGGCGGTGCAACCTGAAGGAATGACCCGCACACCACGCTGCAGCGTGTTTAATGCACCGTCTGCATCGACAATCACCTGGCCAGGCTGCACAGGCACACTTTCCAGGACTGCATCACCGGAGTTCATGTCAGGTATGCGCTCGATGATGACCGGCTGTAGACTGTAATTCACCATATCAATTGGCCCGTCATACACGGCTTCAAGCACACTCCAGGTGCTGCGAGTGGAACTGGCATATAAGTACAGAGAGGAAGGTTCCTGCCCAAGACAAATTGTCAATTCACGCGGCTCGGCTGTTGGCATGGGTGTGGGAGCGGCTGTTGGTGCAGCAGTAGACGCTTCCAAAACAACAGTGGGCTGCGACTCAGCAGGTATTCCATTGGCATTACAGCCGCCCAGCGCGCCAGCGATAAATATAAATAAGACTAATAAAAATAAAGGCAGTTTCGACCTGTCCATGGCATCTCCTCAATGGTGCAACGCAACCATTATAAACGAAAATGCCTGGCACCGAGGTTCCAGTCATCCTTCAGGCTGGTCCAAGATAAAAAAATTTGCTTTCACCCTTAATTATTGTTCTCAAGTGTATAGAAAAAATCCCCTGCAACGAAACGCAGGGGATTGCAGCTTGCTTAGACTCTAATACTATGACTTGCCGCGCATACGCGGGTCAAGCTCATCACGCAGAGCATCGCCTACCAGGTTCCATCCCATCACAAAAAGCACCAGTGTCATACCGGGATAAACAACGATATACCAGTACTTTTGCAGGCTGGTGATCCAGTTGCGGGCAAAGCTGAGCACCTGTCCCCAATCTGCGTAGCCAATCTCGGTACCGATACCGAGGAATGAGAGTGCCGCAAAGCTGAGAACGACATCGCCAATCGCCAGCGATGCCAGAACCAGTGTGGGGAAGATGGCATTGGGCAGGATATGCCTGAATAGGATGCGCTGGTCTGTTACGCCAACTACCCTGGCAGCCATGATGTAGTCACGCTCCTTGATAGACAGGATATCCCCGCGGATAATGCGCGAGTATCCCATCCAGCCAAAAGTGATTAACGCGATGATAGACGGCAGCAAACTGCGCCCCAGTACAGGTATCAGTACCGCCGCCATGATCAACGCCATCAAGATAAATGGCAGGGTCATAAAAACATCGACAATACGCATGATAATGTTGTCCACCAATCCACCATAATAAGCCGATACGGAGCCAATCGTGATACCAATGAAAAAGGTGGACAGCACTACAATCAAACCGGTGCGAAATGCAGTGCGTGTACCCCAGATGATGCCGTAGAAAATGTCATACTGCCCCTGGGCAGTGCCAAACAGATGCACCCACTCGTCATTACCTGTAACGGCTTTATACCAGAATGGGATATCTGGCACATTCTTGTTCCAGACCGTACCCATCGGTTTGGGCTCTCCGCTGAAACCATCGCGCGGAATCTTGTAAGGGTCCCTGCCTACAGGTGGTGCGATAACTGGTGCAAAAATAGCAATTAGAATGAAAAAGCCAATCAGAGTAAAGCCAAGAATCGATGCCGGCGTTTTGAGCAAGGCTCGGATAATGCGGTAGTTTTCAGTTCCAAGGACTCTTTCCAGCCAGCTGATCTTGCGCAGGGGGAGGATATCGCTTGAAAAAGTATTGGGTGAGGGTGCTTGAACAGTCATCTTTGTTAACTCCTCAGCTCAGCCTTACGCGTGGGTCAATGATGCCGTACATCACATCAACCAGCAGATTGGCAACTATTAAAATCAAACCATTAAAAATGGCAAAACCAAGGACTGTGATTACATCCAGCTGCGAAGCCGCATCTGCAGCCTCCTTGCCAATGCCCGGGTAGTTAAAAACGGTTTCAGTGATCACCACGCCGCCCAATAACCCAACCACGCTAAAACCTGCCAGTGTGATAACCGGGATCATGGCGTTGGGGCGTGCATGCTTATTGATGATATCGCGCTCTTTGACACCTTTCGCCCGGGCTGTGGTTGTGTATTCCATACGCAGGGTTTCCAGCATGGAAGAACGCGTGACCCTGACGAAGGTTGCCCAGTTGATATAGGAAAGTGTCAGGATCGGCATAATCATGTGCCGCATAGCATCAATGAACACGTCCATCCGGCCATTCAGCAAGGCATCAATCGTCAGAAGATGGGTGTACTGTTTTAATTCACCCGAGAAGACCAACTGGCTAACCCAGTCAGACATCTTGCCGGGCATAAACCAGCCCAGGTTTGCATAGAAAAGAATCAACATCAGCAAACCAAATACAAAGGTTGGGAACGATGTACCCACGATACTGAATATCCGTGCAGCCTGGTCAATGATGCCGTTTTGGTGCACCGCAGCCTGAATGCCCAGCCAAATACCGACCGAGAGCATCGGCACAACAGCCCACAATGCCAAATCAAGGGTGTTGGGAAAGCGGTTCTTAATGATGTCGATCACCGGCTGTGAACCAGTGCGGGAATATCCGAAATCACCAAACAGTATGCCACCTTCACGTTCACCAGTATTTCGGTCAACATGCCCGACCAACCAGCGCCAGTACTGCTCATAAATTGGGCGGTCTAAGCCATATTTCTTGATGATGCCCTCAATTTGCTTTTCATTCTTTGGAAAATCTCGTACGTATAATGCCGACCGCTCAACCGGACCCAGAAACTGCAGCATGCCAAAGATAATCATGGTCACGCCAAACAATAAAACCGGAACCAGAAGCAAGCGGCGAATGATGTAACTGGTCATATCTCCACCTCATAAGAATTTCTGCTATTCGGAGTGATCTGAAATGAAGTTTCAAAGCATTCAGAATAGTTCATCCAAGTTTAGGGTATATGCGGGAGCCTATATAAGGCTCCCGCATAGGTCTATATATATTTATTGGATGACACTTACTCGATGAGGAAGTTATACAGGATCACATCCTGGCTCAAGCCCGGGCGTCCAAAGTACAGGCGCAGCGTGCGATCATTTTCTTCTTCACAGATTTCGAAGCGTTCAATGCCGAGCTTTTCAGTATCGATCGAGCAGACAGGCTTGGACTCTTCATAAGTATTGGTTTCAGGGTTGTATACCTGAATTTCACTCACCAACGGGTCTACCTGGACACGGTACTCAGTTGGCACTGAGGCCACATCAGCCTCACCGGCCTGAACCATAGCGAAGCGGGTACCGAATTCGGCAATATCCAAAATTACGACACGATCCAATTTGGCAGGTTCGCCCCAGTATTCATCAAACTTGGTCATGACAAATTCAGTTCCGGGGGTCCAGTGGTCCAGCTTAAAAGCGCCGGTGCCATTGGCGATCGGGGTGAAGGGATCTTCGGCAGAGGTCATACCATAGGTATTCTGCCAGGTATCACAGGTGCCATCCCAGCCGCCGTTTTCAATCACCCATTCCTTGTCCATAATGGAGCCCCAGCCATTTGCAATGGTGGGCAGGAAGGGGCCCCAGGCCTGTGCCAATGTCATGGTCACAGTACCGGCGGCATCGTCAGCCACGATCTTGGACTGAACGGTCTCACAGGCAGCCTTGAGTACAGCCGGGTCATTGGCCATCAGGGCTTCACGGTCATCAGCAGAAGCGCCTTCGTCAACCAACAAGGTGATGTCATCCAGGCCAACACCGAAGAACGGTTCAGCCAGCATCCACTGGGGTGAGGAATAACCACCCTGCAGCAGGCCGCGCTGGAAGGAGTATGCCACGTCGCTCGGGGTCAGGTCGCCGCCTTCATGGAACTTGACGCCTTCACGAATCTTGAATGTCCACACGGTGCCGTCTTCTGACACTGCCGGCAGTTCCTCGGCCAACTGTGGTACAAATTTATCGGTGGCTTCGCCGTCATAGAAGACTAACGTTTCATACAGGTTTTGAATCTTTTCACCGGAGGCAGTGTCATAAGACAGCGCCGGGTCAAGGGTATCAACATCACCAAAGCTTGCTACCGTGAAGGTCGTCGGATCCGGGGCAGCTGCAGTCTTGGAGATCGTTCGATAGTAGATGTTAGAGAAAATGGGGTTCATGATGCGGCCTTCAACCCATTTTTGTTCGTAGCCATGAGCTGTGGCAAGCACAACCGGCACACCAGGAACTGAATCATAGTAAAGCTGGTTAAACTGCTTATAGACCTCATGACGTGCTTCAGGATCAATCAAAGAAACGCCTTCATCTAACAGGGCCTTGAACTGATCTTTCAGGTCAGCCGGCATGTTTTGACGGGCGCCGTACGTGCCGGTGGTGTAGGGCTGATACCAGTTGTGGGCATCGTGAATATCTTCCAGCCAGCCGCCGGTCATGATCGGGATTTTGTGGGCGCGCTGGGCAGCCAGGTAAGCCGGCCAGGGCAGACCGAGAACTTCGATGACGAATTTTTCATTCACTGAAGAAAGATTGGCCTGCAAAATTTCAGCAAAGATTTGACGGGTTGTATTACCGGTGTTGTAAAGCATTTGCAGGCGGAAACCCATTTCCCAAACATCATCGGGGTCTTCACCGGCTGCTATACCGTCTTTGTCAACATCAGCCAGCTGAAATTCCTCTGCACACTTTTCGAGATCATTTGTATAGTATGGTGCATCAGGATCGTAGCCGGGCATGCCGGGCAGCGAAAGGACTTTGGATTGAACAGCTTCACCCATATAGAGTTCATCGACAACAGTCTCCCAGTCAAAGCAGTATGAGAACGCTTTGCGGATATGGACATCGTCGAAGAATGTTGGTGGAGTGCCGTTGCCATCCAGCATATTTGAACCCAGGTAGGGGTTCTGAGACACTGTTTCAGTCTCCTCTACGGGCGCCGGGGTGGCAGTAATGATGATTGTCTCGCCTTCTTTTTCAACAATAACGGTCTCAACAATCGTCTCAGCAGGCGCTGCGGGCTGGCAGGCAGATAGGGCCATGCTCAGAACGACTAGAACGCCTAATAACATAAAAAACTTGCTTTTCATGTTTCCTCTCCTCTTACACATAAGTTGCTGCGGCGCTGGGTACGTTGGTTAAAAGATTTAAATTCTTAAACTCACCAAATTTTTATAATTAATATTTGTTGTTTACCATCACCTCCATCTTTGAAGACTGGCAATTCTTATCTATTTAGATCAAAGCACAAACAGCTGGCTACCAGCTGGTGTTACACAAGGTGGCAAGCAACGAAGTGTTCCGGCGCAACTTCGCGCCATTCTGGCTTCTTTTCGGCGCAGATATCTACAGCGAGTGGGCAGCGTGTGCGGAAGCGGCAGCCTGACGGCGGATTAATTGGTGAAGGTACATCACCCGTCAGGATGACGCGGCGGCGTTTTTCTTCAACCATCGGGTCAGGGATTGGTACAGCAGACAGGAGCGCCTGTGTGTAGGGATGCAGCGGTTTGGCGTAAAGCTCATCACGGCTGGCAAGTTCCACCAACGCACCCAGGTACATCACAGCCACGCGATCGCTGATGTGGCGTACAACAGACAGGTCGTGTGCAATGAACAGGTACGTGAGGTTGAATTTCTCCTGCATGTCCTCCAGCAGGTTGATGACCTGTGCTTGAATGGAGACATCCAGGGCCGAAATCGGCTCGTCGCAGACAATCAGGCTCGGGCTGAGCGATAACGACCGTGCCACACCAATCCTCTGGCGCTGTCCACCGGAGAATTCATGCGGGTAGCGGTCAACATAAGCAGGGTTCAAACCTACAAGGCCCAACAGCTCCTTGACCATCTCGCGTACTTCACGGCCTTTTGCCATGTTGTGGACGATTAACGGTTCTCCGACAATTTCTTCCACGGTCATCCGGGGGTTAAGGCTGGCGTAAGGATCCTGGAAGATCATCTGCATGCGTTTACGAGTGGAGCGCAGGTCCTCACCCTTCATAGTGGTCAGGTCACGATCTTCAAAAAACACATGGCCGGCGGTTGGACGATACAGCTGCAGGATGGCGCGGCCGGTTGTTGACTTGCCGCAGCCCGATTCACCTACTAAACCGAGGGTTTCGCCTTTGTAGACTCTAAAACTAATATCATCAACAGCGTGAACATGCCCAACAGTACGTTGGAATACCCCGCGCTTAATCGGGAAATACATTACAAGGTTTTCAACATTCAATAAAGTTTCTTTGTTATCCATCAGCGTTCTCTCCCGGTAGCAGGGTCTACCCAGCAGGCAGCGAAGTGATTATTAGCGCCAACTGGCAGTAATGTGGGGTTCTCATGCAGGCATCTTTCAATCTGGTACTTGCACCTTGGTGCAAATGGGCAGTAATTCGGTTTTTCATACAACACAGGAGGAAGGCCTTCGATTGATACCAGGCGTCTGCGTTCTTGCGCATCAAGACGCGGCAGGCTGCCCAATAATCCCAATGTATAGGGGTGTTGTGGGTTGGCATACAACTCTTTGACCGGCGCCTCTTCAACAATGTAGCCGCCGTACATCACTGCCATGCGGTGAGCCAGACCGGCAATAACGCCAAGGTCGTGTGTGATCCAAATAATCGCCATGCCTAATTCATCACGCAGACGTTTCACCAGCTCAACGATCTGTGCCTGGATGGTAACATCAAGCGCAGTTGTTGGTTCATCAGCAATCAAGATCTGGGGTGAGCAGGTCAGCGCCATGGCAATCATCACGCGCTGGCGCATACCACCGGAGTATTGGTGAGGGTAATCATTCAGGCGTTCTCTAGCATTGGAAATACCGACCAATTCCAGGGTTTCGACCACGCGCTCAGTTGCCTGCTGCTTGTTCATACCCATGTGGACTTCCAATGGTTCCATCACCTGCCGGCCAATCGTGAGCACCGGGTTAAAGGACGTCATTGGGTCCTGGAATACCATGCTCATTTGGGCACCGCGCACATGACGGATTTCCTCATCAGTCATTTGCAGCAAGTCTCTACCCATGTAATTGGCAACACCGGCAACGACTTTGCCGGGGGGTGAAGGGATGAGTCGCAGCATTGACATCACAGTCACGCTTTTGCCACAACCACTTTCACCAACGATACCCAGTGTCTCTCCTTCCTTTAACTTGATAGAGACACCGTTGACTGCGTGAACAGTCCCCTCTCTTGTCCGGAACTGCGTTTCCAGACCTGTTACATCTAATAACTCAGCCATATTGAACGCTCTCTTGTGTGGGATTTTTGTTTAACAGGGATTTGATCAGCCATGGCACCCTTAACTTTCATTCCTAGCAGTGGCTTCGATCAATTTAGTATAACGCGAATAATACCTGTTGTCAAACAAATTTTGTGATAAATCCTTCCTTTTTAGCACTATATTAGTATACACATACTATTGAAGTGAATAGTATTCTTCACACCTCCTTTAATTATATAACAGACAATTATTTTAATTTTCGCTCAGTTACACCAATTCCGGGTGCTTCCGGCACTATTAATTCGCCATCTTCTTTATAGGCAATACCTGTGAACGGGTCATTGGCTATCAGCAGCGGACCGTCAAGGTCAACCCAATCTGCCAGGCCTGATAAATGCGCCATGGCAGTTGTTCCCAGTGATGTTTCAATCATCTGACCCAGCATGATTCGCAAGCCAAGCTCATGGCTGCGTTTGAGTATCTTGACCGCGGTAGAAATACCGCCAAGTTTCATTAGTTTAAGATTGACGCCCCGAATACCCAGGGCAGCAATTTTTTCGAGATCTGCAACAGACTGGAGAGACTCATCCGCCACCACCGGCAGGTGTGTGTGCTTCTGCACAATGCTCATCCCCTCCAGGTCATCTTTCACAACGGGCTGTTCAACCAGTTCTACGCCGTTTTCCTCCAGGTAGGGCAGCATACCAAGCGACTGTTCACGGCTCCATCCTGAGTTGGCATCGATCATCAAGCGGGCATCTGGCCTGGCAGCCCGTACTGCACGCAGGTTGGCTTCGTCATTATCTCCACCCATCTTAATTTTGATAACTTTAATGTCCTTTGCACCGAGTGCGAGTTCAGCCATCTCTTCAGGTGTAGAAATACTGATGGTAAAAGATGTGAGCACGCCTTTTGACTGAGGCAGCCCGAGCAGTTGATAGAGCGGCACCCCCGCCAGCCTCGCAGCCCGGTCGTACAGCGCCATCTCTACCGCACAGCGTGCCGGCGCAGGCCCGTCCATATCCATCCAGCCTTCAATTTCATCAACTGTTTCCGGCAGTGGGTCAGTGCGCAGTGCCATCCTGTCCCAGTAAGCAATCATCGATTCATCTGAGATGCCGTAATAATAGGGAATAGCTCCCTCACCCCAGCCGCAATCATCTCGCAGCCGAATCCAGAAACTATTCCGTGTGGTGCTGACACCATACGACAGCCCAAAGGGGTTGCGCAGGTTGAGGGTCATAGTCTGCCAGGAAAGAAGCGGTTTTGTGTTCATGCGTTTTTATAGTTCTCCCTATTGATATTATATATCAAATATCATATTTTATTCATCACCAAATCGAATTCGCAAATATGATTCGTAACGTTCAGGGCTTACAAGACCTTCATCTATAGCTTGCAGAACCGCACATCCGGGTTCATTAACATGTGTGCAGTCACTGAACTGGCAGTAAGGAACCAATTGTCTCAGCTCAGGGAAGTATCCATCCAATTCTTCAGGTTCAATATCCCACAGAGCCAGCTGACGCAGCCCAGGCAAATCTGCCACATAACCACCATCTCTCAGTGGGAACAGACGCCTCACGACAGTTGTATGTCGTCCCTTGTTTGTTGCCGTACTGATCTCCTTAACATCCAGACCGAGGTGCGGCTGTATACAGTTCAACAGGCTGGTCTTTCCAACACCTGAAGGGCCGGCAAAGGCTGAGATTTTGCCTGTCAACTGCTGATGCAGGGCATCGATACCCAATTGCTCAACGGTTGAGGCATAGATCACCTGGTAACCAAGCTCAGGATAAATGGAGAACATGGCTTCGGCGGCTTGCAGGCCAACCAGGTCAACCTTGTTCGCAACAATCAGGGCTGGAATATCATTTTTCTCAGCAATGACCAGGAATCGGTCAAGCATGCGCAGACTCGGTTCGGGGTTGGCGCAGGCAAACACCAGAACCACCTGGTCCAGGTTTGCTACCAGCACCTGCTGATACGCTCCCCTGGCGGTGGGAACCAGCCTGCCCAGGACGCCGCTGCGCGGTAAGACTTTCTCGACGGAACCTTTGCCGCCAGACTGTACGCTGATTTCAACCAAATCTCCCAGGGCGACCTGGTCGCCATCCCTGGTGGTTTGCTTTAATTTGCCCCTCATCTGGCAGGTGACAATACCATCGACAGTTTCAACCTCGTAAAAACTGGATCGAAATTGTACGACACGTCCTGTAAGATTATTTTGAGTCATTAAAAGTTTGTACTTTTTATTCCTGTGTTGGTTCAGGTGTCGGTGAAGGGCCAGCAGTCGGGGTGGCGCTGGGCAGTGGTGTGGGCGTGCGGGTAATGTAATAAGCAGACTCCCACGGAAACAACCTGCTGGGGCTGCCGTAATAATACAGTTCGACTACACGTCTGAAGATTGGTGCAGCAATTTCTGAGCCCTCGCCGGCATTTTCAGCCAGCACTGCAATGGCGATGTCCGGCAGGTCTTCACGGTTCTCATCCGTGTAGCCGGCGAACCAGGCATGAGATGCTTCACGGTTTTCATTGGTCGCTGTACCTGTCTTGGCATAGACTTTGATACCAAGGTTGGTGAACACATTGTAGGCAGTACCACGGCGGTTCTCAACCACCATCAACATGCCATCCTGTATCGCCTTCAAATTCTGGGGGGATACCGGCACCTGGTTCTTGATTTCAGGCGTGAATTCCATGACAGAGTTGCCATCAATATCGGTGATTTTCTCTACCAATTGGGGACGGTATATTATGCCGCCATTGCCAACAGCAGCCACAAAACTTGCCACCTGAAGCGGCGTGACCAACATCGAGCCCTGCCCAATTGCCAGCTGCACCGAATCACCATTTGTAACCGTGTCAGGAATATTGCCAGTCTCTTCAGCTACCTGTTGAATGCCCGTCGCACTGCCAAGCCCAAATGCTCTGGCCATCTCCGGCAGTATTTCAGCTTTATTCTGGTTGTAAATTTTTAAACCGATGTGCCAGAAATACGGGTTGCAGGAGCGCATCAACCCTTCCAGCAGGGTTAAATTTCCACTTGGGGGCAATTCCTTTTCATAGGTCCAGTCATATAGTGTAACGCCCTCTAGCTCGGTGAACTCATAACCGCACATGTATTCTGTGGCCGGCGTGAACTCGCCGCTCTCAAGGGCAGCTGCAGTAGTGATAATTTTGAACACCGAGCCAAGCGGGTAAACACCCTGCGCCGCCCGGTTCAAAAGCGGCCTGTCTGTATTATTGAAAATATCACCCAACAGCCAGTTGCTGTTGACATTTTCATAGTTGAACAGGTTGGGGTTAAATGTTGGGGATGAAGCCATCGCCAGCACCCGTCCAGTATCTACCTCTATCACAACCACCGCACCGCGGAATGCCGAGATGGATTTCTGCACCCCCTGTTGAAAGTCGCTGTCCAGTGTTGTGGTGATTGATTTTGCAGGTTCTGAAGGCCGTTCTGCCAGGCGGGTCACAATTTGACCCTGTAGGTCCGCAACATATAATGAAGCACCCCGCACACCTGCCAGGTACTGCTCACCCCACTTCTCAATACCTGCCGTTCCAACTTTCTCATCACCGCGATAGCCAGCGCGGCGGTACTGGTCCAGCTCTTCAGCGTAAATAGGTTGAACGTATCCAACGGTTTGTGGAGATATACCCTCGCCGTAGTAGTAGCGCGTCTGGTAGCTGGTCATCCGCAGACCACCCAGCCCGGAGAGGATGTGCATGCGTTCATCCACGTCTTTTGCCGGCGCGTCGCCCACGGCAACATACCAGTCTGCACCTGCTTTTTCGTAGCTTGCAAAAATTTCAGCAGTATTTTTACCTGTCAGGCGTGCCAATTCATCTAATAGCGTAGATTCCTGTGTAGAAATGATCTCTCCCGGGATGATGCCAAGGGCGACCGCCTCTGTTTGACCGACAATTACGTCACCATTGCGGTCATAAATCTGGCCGCGGGCTGGGATCTGATATTCCATTACCAGCCGATTGCCGCCGCTTAACTCTGGCATAATCATCCCAGGCTCCCACTGCACCTTCCAATTGTTTTCTTCCCAGACCAGGTTCATGACCATATCGCGTTCAAACTGGCCAAGAACCAAAGTATCGTAGCGTGCGTGGTAGGCTACCTGGGCAGAACCCGGGTTGGTCAGGCTGGAGAGAATGCTGGTTGTCAGCTCTTTTAGCGTGATGGTCACAGCAATGTCATTGTAGCGCTTGATGAAATCCTCAGCCGGGTTTGCATCCTTGCTCACCGCAGAGAGCATATCGTACATCCCCTGGTAAGACTCTGACTGCCAGGCATCCAAAAACAGCCGGGCTGTCTGTTCAACATCCGGCAGGCTGGTTGTTTGTACCACCGGGTCAGGCAGGCTGGCTGTGATTTCAGGTGTCACCGGTGCCGGGCTTGACTGGGGGGTGCAGGCACCCAACATCACAATCAAGAGGACAAAAATGCTGATAACTTTACGCATAAGAATTCCTTCAAAAAATCTCGGTCTTAATTATCCCACATTATCACCGCGCCACACAGCCCGATAAATGGTGCAGTCATAACCAAGGTGCTGTTGGCAGCGCTTCAGTATCTCAGCGTCAGCAGGACAGCCGGCTTTCTGCATTAGCCGGGCAAAGTGACACAGCGGCAAGCCCATCACGCTTGCATAACAACCCGAGAAGTTGATCACCGGTGTAAAACCATGATGCTGTATGGCATAAGCGCCTGCCTTATCCAGCGGGTCACCTGAATTTACGTAGTCAAGTATTTCTTCATCTGAGTAATCGCGCATCGGAACAGATGAAGCACACAGTTCCAACAGGGTAGAGGCGATCCCGGGTGCCCGCAGAGCCAGGGCTGTATAAACCGTATGCGTGCGGTTTCTCAGCGCTTTGAGCATACTGACTGCTTCTTCAGCACTTGCGGGCTTTCCCAGGATGGTAGCGCCGTCAGCTACGGTGGTATCTGCAGCAAGAATAATGGCATCAGACGGCAGTGTCTTAGCCGCCTCGCTTGCCTTACAGCCAGCCAGGCGCAGAACATAACGGTCAGGTCCTTCGCCGGGCAGGGGCTGTTCATCCAGGTCAACAGACGTGACCGTGAACTGCCAACCGCTCAACGCCAGTAATTCCCTGCGCCTGGGTGAAGCTGACGCCAGGATCAAAGTTGGTAATAGCATGAGAGCGATTCTATCATGAACAATGACCTTGTCTGACAATGGCTGCGGCATTTTTACGGTGGTTTGGATGGGTTAAACCAGCATCTGACGGTATAATCATGAGTGAATTAACTGGGTGCTGCCTCAATTATTTACAGCATCATAAACCCATCCACTCTCACAAACAAGGAGCTCCCAATGCAGTTACTCAAAGACCGAATCATCAGAGATGGTAAAAACCTTGGCAGGGGTATCTTAAAAGTTGATGGTTTTATCAATCATATGGTAGACCCATCGTTGATGGATGCCTGCGGGCAGGAGTTTGCCAACCTGTTTGCTGATGTTGGCGCCACCCTGATCCTGACGGCCGAGATTTCCGGTATTGCACCGGCAATCATGACCGCAAAGTACATGCAGCTTCCGGTTGTCTATGCCCGCAAGAGTAAGCCAATTACCATGCCCGGTACCGTCTACCTGACCGTTGCACCGTCGCACACCAAGGGTGGGCCAGTTGATCTGATCGTCTCTCCGGAATTCCTGCGAAAAGATGAATCTGTGCTGATCATTGACGATTTCCTGGCGTCCGGTGCCACCATTCACGGGCTGGTGCGTCTGACCCAGGCAGCCGGCGCGCATCTTGTCGGCATCGGTGCCCTGATAGAAAAGGTGTTTGAGGGCGGGCGTGAGAGTCTTGAGGTATTGGGTGTGCCGGTTAAATCACTTGTGGCAATCAGTTCAATGGACGATGGCAAAATCATTTTCGAAGACTAAGTTTTTTAGGTTGTTTATCAAAACAATACACTCCACCCGTAAATAGGAAGGTTAATCCATGCCAGATACCATTATTGTGCTCGATTATGGTTCACAAACCACGCAGTTGATTGCCCGCCGGATACGCGAGGTAAACGTCTACTGCGAGCTGCTGCCCTGGGACACACCGTCTGAAGAGGTGATGTCTTTCAATCCAAAAGGTTTCATCCTCTCGGGCGGACCCAACTCAATTTACGAAGCCGGCGCACCGCAGGTTCCTGCGTATGTGCTGGAATCAAAACTACCGATTTTCGGAATTTGTTACGGCATGCAGGGCATCACCCGAGCATTAGGTGGTATCGTCAGCGCTTCCTCAGACCGCGAGTTCGGACAGGCATGGGTAGACCCGACCCTGCCGAACCCGCTGCTGCCTTCCGAACGCTTTCAAGCCTGGATGTCGCACGGCGACCGGATTGAAAAGATGCCTGACGGTTTCGTCAGCCTGGCGGTCAGTCCCAACAGCCCGATTGCAGCCATGGCTGACCTTGAGCGTCAGATTTATGGCGTGCAGTTCCACCCGGAGGTGCATCACACACCGCGCGGACATGAAATGATACGCCATTTTGTCATTGATATTTGCGGCGCTGAGCAGACCTGGACAACACAGTCCATGATTACCCAGGCGGTGAAAACCATCCGTGAAACCGTGGGCGATAAATCTGTTCTGGCTGCTGTCAGCGGTGGTGTGGATTCGACTGTGGCAGCAGCACTATTGCATATAGCTATTGGTTCGCAGTTAACCGCAGTCTTTGTGGATCACGGCTTGCTGCGCGCAGGGGAGCGGGAGCAGGTTGAAAAAGCGTTTCGCAAGAACATGGGCGCCGAGCTGGTAGTTGTTGATGAGGCCGATACTTTCCTGGATAAACTGGCCGATGTAACCGACCCGGAGCAAAAACGCAGAATTATTGGTGAAACTTTCATCCGCATTTTTGAGCAATCAGCCCGAGAGTTGGGCATGCCAGAATTTTTAATGCAGGGAACGATTTACCCTGACGTGGTTGAATCGCGCGCTTCAGAACGGTCTAATGCCGCCCACATCAAAACCCATCACAATGTTGGCGGGCTGCCCAAAGACTTGTCTTTCAAGCTGGTAGAGCCTCTGCGTTACATGTTTAAAGATGAAGTACGGCAGGTTGGTGAAGCGCTTGGGCTGCCAGAGGAGCTGGTCTGGCGGCAGCCATTCCCTGGCCCAGGGCTGGCGGTACGCTGCCTGGGAGAAATCACCCGTGAGCGATTGAAAAAGCTGCGCCTGGCTGATAAAATATTTACAGACGAACTGGCTGCAGCCGGACTGCTCTATCAAAAGGTCAAGTCGGATTTGCCAGTCAGCTCACAGGCTTTTGCTGTTCTCCTGCCTGTGCAGTCGGTGGGCGTGATGGGCGACCAGCGCACCTACCAGGAAGCTATCGCCCTGCGCGCCGTAACAACAGAGGACTTCATGACAGCAGACTGGACCAGGCTGCCCTATGATTTGCTGGCAAGGACGGCGAACCGCATTGTCAATGAAGTGGACGGTATCAACCGTGTGGTATATGACATTACCAGCAAACCGCCATCAACGATTGAATGGGAATAAGTTCAGAAAAGAGGCATAAAATGGATTTTGGCGAAGTACTAAAAAAAGCGTGGAAGATTATCTGGAAATTCAAAGTGCTGTGGATTTTTGGCATTCTCTCCAGCTGCGGACAATCCGGTGGAGGTTCAGGCGGGAGCAGTGCCAACAGCAGTGCTCAATACAACGGATCTGATGGCGCTAACGTTTTTAATGGAAACCTGCCGCCATTCCTGCAAAATATTTTCAACAGTTTTGAAAGAGGTTTTGAGAGCGGCGCCATTTGGATCTGGATTATCTTTGGTGTATTAGCGCTCATTTGCCTGTCATTCATCCTATCATTTTTATTTACAGCCATTAGCAGCGTGGGAAAAATTGGCCTGGTACGCGGCACCTGGCTGGCTGACGAAGGCGCTGAAAAACTGCGTTTTGGTGAACTGCTGCAGGAAAGCTTCAAATACTTTTGGCGCGTTTTCCTGTTCCAGGTCGTCCTGTCCATCCTCGGCTTCATCCTGGTGATGTTACTGATTTTGCCGATCATTCTGCTAACTGTGTTTACTCTGGGCTGCGGCTTGATCTTATTAATCCCCATCTTAATCGCTGTCGGATGGTTTATCAATGTCTGGAAAGAGCAAACCATTGTGGCGATTGTTGGTGAAGACTTGAGCTTGATGGACGGCGTCAAGCGCGCCTGGGAGGTGATTACCACTAACCTGGTCAGCTACCTCGTTATGGCAGCCATTCTATTCATCGGTTCGTTTATCGTGGGGCTCATCATTGCTTTGCCAATCATTTTCACCATCATCCCCGGTGCCCTTGCCATCGGTGTTGGACTTTACAATGAAACAACTGCATTGGTTGGAACAGGCATCGCCCTGTTTGCTGCCATGTGCTGTTTGCTGGTGCCACTGACCATTCTGTTGGGCGGAATCCTGCAGTCCTACCTCGGCGCTGCCTGGGCATTGACCTTCCGCCGGCTGACTGGAAAACTGCCCGCCCGCGAAAACGTGGAACCGTAGTTTCTCAATCAACACAACAAAACACCAGAGCCTCAATAGATCAGCTCTGGTGTTTTTTTTAACAATTTTGAGTGTCAGCCATTAAGGACTTGAAGCATTTTTGGATGCAAAGCCGGGTTGGCAGTCACAATAGCATAGGGCGGCTTCATATAATCGGGGTCTCCCCTCAGGTCGGTGATAATTCCACCCGCTTCTTCCACCATTACTGTGCCAGCAGCGATATCCCAGGGCTTGATGCCAATCTCCCAGTAGCCGTCAAATCGCCCAGCAGCTACATAGGCAATATCCAGCGCAGCTGAGCCAAGGCGGCGCACACCCTGGGTGAGCATGGCAAACTTGCCGAAGTTCTCCAGGTTGGTATTGGCGGTTGATTGGATATTGTATGGAAAGCCGGTTACCAGCAGTGAATTAATCAGTTCTGTCTCCTGTGAAATGCTTGTTTGGCTGCCGTTAATATGAAAACCCCCACCGCGCTCAGCAGAAAAACACTCATCCAGCATGGGGTCATAGATCACGCCCATTTCAACCCGGCCATTCTCTGCATAGGCTATAGAGACGCAGAATATTGGCAGGTCATGGGCGAAGTTGTTGGTACCGTCCAGCGGGTCGATGTACCAGCGCTGGCCGTTGCTCAAGCGCTGGTCGCCGCTCTCCTCTGCCATGATACCGTGGTCTGGAAACGCTGACAGGATGCGCTCAAGGATGTAAGCCTCAGAGCGCTTATCCGCCTCAGTGACCAGGTCAATTACGCCCTTGTGCTCCACCTGGTGGTCCTTCCCGTATAACTGTCGCAGAATTTCGCCTGCGCCGCGTGCTGTGTCGATAATAAAGTTCAATTCGGGTCTTTTCATGTTTTGGCTTCCATACTCTCTAATTTGGATTATTTTTCTATTTACTTGTCTGGTACTACCGGTCACCGTTGATCTCGGCTGCCAGGTTGAGAAAATAATCACGGATATATTGGTGACGCACTTTTGCAATCCTGCGTGCGGTATCGGTGAAGAGGTTATCTTTAATTTTTGCCAACTTGAACAGGTACTCATGATAGGCACTGTGGGGTTCGCCGCTGGTTTCTTTTCCAGTCTCCAAAAACTGGCGTGAGGGTTCAACGTAAAACGGCTGCCCTGCCAGCGCAGCGTAACCGATCACACGTGCCACTCCAATTGCACCGATGACATCCAGCTTATCGGCATCGTACAGCACTTTGGCTTCAATGGTCTCTGGCTTCTCCCAGCCGCCGCGGTAGCGGTGCGAACGAATGCAGTGCTGCACAGCTTCGATACGCTTAGCTGGCCAGCCCTGCTCTGCCAGTACGGTGCCAGCAAACATCGCTGATTGAATGTGATGCCCGGCACGTTCTTCGCTGCCTGAGAGGCTGCCCTGGCTGTCATGCAGTAATGCAGCGGCGTGCACAATCTCCAGGTCTGCTTTTTCTTCCCGGCCAATGCGGTCGGCCATGCGGTAGACCCGCTCGATGTGGCTGAAATCATGGACGGCGTCTTCAGCTTGATACCACTGACGGGAACCTTCAAGTGTCAGGCTCATAAACTGCCCCGTATTTCTTTAACCGGGTAGAACTGACCGCGTTTCACGACCATGTCCACCAGGTTGGTGCCAAAACGGTAGCCCAACATGCGGTAATCATCCACAGAAAGGATCAGCAAATCCGCCTGCTTGCCTGGCTCAAGTGAGCCGATGCTGTCACTGCGGTTGATGGCAGCAGCAGCATTAATGGTGGCAGCGGCAATCGCCTGCCCGGGAGTCAGCAGCAGGTAGCGGCAGGCAAGCGCCAGAACAAACTGCATCGATTCGCACCACGCTGTGCCGGGGTTGATGTCTGTGGCAACCGCCAACAGACCGCCGGCAGCAAGGATTTGTTTTGCCGGGGTGTACTCACGTTCTGCCAACCCGAAGGGTGTACAGGGCAGGGCAACTGCCACTGTGTCACTTTGTCCCATTTGTTTGATGTCATTTTCTGATGTCTTAACCAGGTGGTCAGCCGATGCGGCACCAAGCTCTGCCGCAAGTGATGCACCGCCCAGGTTTTCAAATTCATCGGCGTGAATTTTCAGCGGGAAACCAAGATCTTTCGCCGCAGTGAGAATTGCACGCGATTGTGCCAGTGTGAAAGCGCCCTTCTCACAGAATACATCACAAAATGGCAGCGGCTGATCAGGTGCAGACTGCTCGTGCCATGCTTTGACTTCCGGCAGCATCTCTTTGATGACCAGCTCAGTGAAGCCATCCGGATCATCTTTGAATTCTTCGGGTATGGCATGTGCCCCCAAAAATGTAGCTGCCAGCTCAAGCGGACCTTCGACGTTCAGACGGTAAACTGCATCCAGCTGCCTGATCTCGGATTCGGTCTCCAGTCCATAGCCGGTTTTGACTTCAGCTGTTGTTGTGCCGTAGGCAAACATCGCCGCCAGCCTTGAGCGTGTTTCATACATCATTTGTTCCACTGAGGCCTGGCGCACCGACCTGACCGTCGAGACAATTCCACCGCCAGCCGCCATGATCTCCATGTAAGACTTGCCCGCCAGGCGCATTTCAAATTCATTGGCACGGTCACCAACCCAGACGGCATGGGTATGCGGGTCAACAAAGCCCGGCATCACCACCTTGCCGTTTGCGTTATAACGCGGTTCATTCGGGTAAGCAGTGAGCAAGTCGCTGGATCGACCAAGGGCTTCAATTTTCTCGCCGCGCACCAGGACTGCCCCGTTCTCTATGATAGAGAGACGCCCTAATTCTTCACCGCGCTGAGGTCCCCCGGACAATGTAAGCAGTTGTGAAGCAGAATGAATGAGCATCAGCTTGTTCTCCATTCAACCAAAAGGCTGATAGCATAATTACGTGAAACGCACTAACCCAGTTTACCGGTACCTTTGACCGACTGTTTCAAACGTGCGACAATCAATAACGCAGCCAGGCAGGCCGCCAGTGCAACCAGCAGGTTTGCCTGAATGCCGTAATTATATACGATTGGTGAGATGACCGTGGCTGCTCCTCTGCCCAATGCAAGGGCTGCCGCATTGATACCGAGAAAGGTTGCCCTGGATGCCGGCAGGATTTCACTCAGGAACGGCACACTGCTGACATAGGCAAACTCAAAGCCCAATGTGAAGAGAACCAGCCCGGCCAGCGCCAGGGGCATTGACCTGGTGGCAAACAGTAAGGCGACGGCAACCACAGCGCTGATGATCACACCCGTTCTAATCGCGTTTAATTTACCCAGCCTGTCAGCAAGCTTGAATGTCAGGGCTTCGCCACCCAACTCTGCTATGCCCAACAGCGCTGAAACCAGCCCAAGACCGGCAATTAACAGCCCAAAGGCATCTTCCATCCACACACCAAAGATCATGAAGATAACTTCACTGTAAACCCCCAGTACGGCCGTCATTGCCAGCGCGTACAGCACGATGGGTGATCTGAGAATGGACCTGTACTGCTCCCAGCTGGTTGGCTGGCTGCCTTTGACAGGCCTATCACCCGGAACCATGCGCTGCAGGGCAAATATGATCAGCAAGCCGAACACCGCTAACATGGGAAAAGGCGACTGCCATCCGAACCGTCCCACCAGGAAGGCAACCAGTGGCATACCCAGCAGGAAAGCCAGCGACCAGCCCATTTCAAGAATGCCAAACATCCGGCCGCGCTGCTCATACGGTACATGGTCGCCCAGGTACGCCTGTATGCTGGTCATGACGAGAAAGCCGCCAAGAAAAGCCGCACAGTGGGTGATGAAGAACACAGGGAATGTTGGAAAGAAATAAACCAGTGCCACAGCTGTTGTGAAAACCATCATGCCTGCCAGCATGGCAGTTTTCCTGCCCAGTCGATCGGCAATCGGCGCCAGCAGCGGGCTGAACATCGCCAGCAGGAAACGGGTGCTGATCACCAGCGAGATGCTGAGGATATCCACCCCCATGCCGCGGGCAAACACAGCCAGGAACGGATAGAGCATGCGCAGGTTGGTATTGGTCACCCAACGCATGAATGTGAACAGCAGGATCTGCCTGCTTCCAGCTTCTTGACGTGATGTCATGCTCAGTTTCCAAAAATTATCTAATCATCCAGCCATCTCAGCTTACTCTTGGGCTTAATGATAAGGATAAGGACAATGATGGCGATATCAATGATGATACAACCAAAGACATTGGCAGAGAACCCGGACTGGTAGAGATAAGGTCCAATATATGCACCAAATGCACCACCAAATCCCTGCGCAGCAGTCACAGCAGCCAGAAACGGCGTTCGATGTTCGGGCATAAGTTCAGTTAACATCGTCAGGCTGCTGACCAGCGAGAACTCCATACTGATATAGAAAACAAATATCCATACCAGTGCTGGGAACAACGCAGGCGTGATGAAAACAATTGCGCCCGCAACAAGGCTGTTCATGGCAAGTCCACCCACGATAGCACGCCGCTTTCCTACTTTATCTGTAATGGATGCCACCAAAATCACTCCGATGGCAGAAGCAAAACCAATTACCACGGATGAGATGCCCAGGGCTTCAACATCTAAGTGGTAGACATCTTCCAGCCAGTACCCGTAGACCACACCAATCATGTTGACGCCAGTGATCAGTAAAAATCCAACCAGTATCCCCAGCCAGGCTTTGCGCGATGAGAAGACATACTTCATGCCGGCGAATACTGATTCACCGTTATGCGGGCGTTTTGATGCGGGGAAAGTCAACACGATGATGGCGATCAGGATCAGCATGATCACAAAAAAAGCCGGGTAAGGCGCCAGCCAGCCGTAATGACTGATCAGGAGACTGATCAACGGTACACCAAAAATGAAGCTGGCCGCCCAGCCAAATTCACTTAAAGCGATGATCGAACCACGTCGTTGGTAAGGTACCTCTTCGCCAATATAGGACTGCATCACCGGTAGGAAAACAAATGTCCCCAGAGTCATCACAAAAGTGGCAATCACAAAGGCAGTATAGGACTGCCACAGAAGCATCACCGCGCCACCCAGTGCAAAGGTGCTGAGACCAAAAACCATGCCGAACTTATGCCCTTTATGTTCTGAGAAAGCCGAGATAAAAGGCACCAGCAGGTTCGACAACTGGGATATCGAAAAAGCCCTGCCAGCCATTGTGATGTCAATTCCCAATCCCCGACTGAAGACGGGCAGCAGCGGCATCAGCATTGATGTGGCGGTGTGCAAAATGACCCTGATAAACACAAAAAATGATACCTGGCCAAGGATAAGCTTATTTTTCATTCATTAAACCTTATCGACAATTTATGGGTCACATCAGCACCTAATCTGCCGGTACAACAGTGCCGCCACCTGTAGTCCCAGCCCGTAAATCAGCAGAAAAAGGGCAAGGAAGAACAACTGCATGGTCAGTGAATTGGATTGTTGAATGGGTGAATCGGGATGCAGAACACTTTGCAGTGAGAGAATACGCCAGAATAGTGCCAACGTGTAGAGAAGCGTCGCTGCAGCTGTCAACTGACGATTATTGATCAGTGCCAGCCCAACCTGCAGTAAAACGCCAATGATCGCGAACGTCATCGGCACCTGCCAGCGCGGCTCAGAGAAGTAGAAGCCGCCCCAATTGGCTTTCATGACCATCAGGGACTGGGGCAGGTAGAGCAGCCAAAACAGCAGGGCGATGCGGCTGACGGTTATCATCCAGCGGTAAAGTGCGTCTCTGCGTCTGAGCAGCCAGACAACAGCCAGCAACGCAGCACTTGCAAACAATGCCAGGCTTGCCCACACCCATGCACCGTGCAGGTAGATCATGCGCATGTTGATACCCAGGGTTTGCTCCAGCGGTGCAGTCAATATGACCAGGACAACAGCAGCAACGGTTACGGGTATGCTTACCCAAAACCAGGAAAAGCCCGTCTTTGACATTAATTTATAAGACCTGTGGGTAAAGGGTAAGGATCATCCGGCAATTGTACTCTAAGATAAGCCAGCAGCTGGTTTTTTTCAGCGCTATTTGATGTTCAGAAGACCAGAAAAATTATTTGAAGAGGCGTTAAAAAGTTGTGCCAGGGAGGTAAATCTTCCCTGGTCATCAATAAACATTAGGGTTACAAGGTTAAGCGACTTGTGCTTGAGGGGTTAAAGGTTTAACAGCAGTCGTACTGCCAGCGAACTGGCCAAAATTTGCCGCCCTGAGCCGGCCAACAAGTTCTTGCTGAGCAGAACACCAAATGTCGCGTATTGGGCACTCTTCCCCAAATGGGCAGTTCTCATGAGAAAAGGTGCACTCATTGAGCTGCATCGGCCCGTCAATGGCTTCAACAACATCCAGGATGGAAATCAGTTCGGGACTACGGGAGAGTGTCACACCGCCTCTTGCCCCGCGTGAAGTGTGAATTAAGCCGGCAATGGAGAGTTGGGAGATAATTTTCGCCAGAAATGAGGGTGGGATGCGCTGCTCTCGAGCGATTTGGCTGGTAGATGCCCGTTGGGTTGGTTCCAAACGGGAAAGATACAGCATCGCCCTTAAGGCATAGTCTGCTTGTCTGGTTATTTGCATCTTAATCTTCCTCTTTTGATATTATTCATATTATTTACATTATTTGTGTTATTTGTCTTCTTTATATAAGTCTATCCAATGCAAGCGGATTGGGCAAGTGACAGATATAACAGACTTTGGATGATATTATACGGAAACAGTCATATTTATTATGACAGGCGTCAGGTTCTGTCACAGATAGCTGTGGGATACATCAACAGGTACAGCGCTCCACTGCATTAAGTCCGATTTGGTATAATGGCAGCAGGCATGACGTTCAAATATTATTATCCTCTTCAGGTCAGGTACAGCGATTTTGACACCCAGTGGCATGTCAACAATGCACGCCTGGCGACTTTCCTTGAACAGGCTCGTTTGAATTACATTATCGAGGTCGGTCTTTTCAGCGGAAGTTCCTTCCTTGATTTTCCGTTCGTGGTGGCTGACCTGCACATTGCCTTCCGTGAACCCATTATACTGGGCGAGCCTATCATCGTCGGCGTTAGAACTTCCCATATTGGTACCAAAAGCGTCAAACTTGAATACATCGTGGAGAACCCTGACAGCAATGCGTTGAAAGCCACCGCTGACACCGTCCTGGTGGCGTATGACAACCGACAGCATAAGAGCATCGTTGTGCCGCAGGAATGGCGCCAAAAGTTAGAAACCTTTGAGGAACGTTCCTTTGCCGGATAATCCACGTGCAAATTATTCAACTTATCAACTCACTCAATTAAACCCAATTTAACAGGAGACATCATGAAACTTCCCGAAATTAATCAGCAGTACCTGCAGGATTTCTTAGTGGGCTTGCTTAACATCCCCAGCCCGACCGGCTTTGCAGAAGAAGCCATAAAGTATACCCAGGATGCACTCAAAGATTACCCGGGCATCACTTTCTCACGCGATCGTAAGGGCGGTATGCTGGCGACCTGGCACGGTAAAGCTGAAGAGCCTGCGCGTGCCATCACATCCCATGTGGATACACTGGGTGCCATTGTGAAGGAAGTTAAGTCCAACGGTCGTCTGCGATTGACGAATCTCGGCGGCGTGATTTGGCCTTCTGTGGAGAACGAAGGATTGACTGTGTTCACCACAGATGGCAAGCAGTACCGCGGGTCACTGGTGCTCACCAAGGCGTCCGGTCATGTCTACCCAAAAGAATGCCGGGAGCTGCCGCGCAACGATGAAACCATGGAAGTACGCCTGGACGAACGCACCACATCAGCAGATGAGACACGCAAATTGGGCATTGAAGTCGGCGATTTTGTGGCATTTGATACCAGGATCGAGATGCACAACGGCTTTATCCGCTCACGTTACCATGATGATAAAGCCTGCGTCGCCTGTGTGCTTGCCGCAGTCAAGGCAATCACCGAGGCTGGATTGCAGCCTGCCGTCAAAACTTACCTGCATTTCTCCAATTACGAAGAGGTTGGACACGGCGGCGCTGCCGGCATCCCCGAGGATGCTGCTGAACTGCTGGCGGTGGATATGGCTGCCATCGGTGAAGGACAGAACTCTGATGAGTTCCACGCCTCCATCTGCATCAAAGATGCCAGCGGACCGTACCACCACGGTCTCAGCCAGAGACTGCGCAGGCTGGCAGAATCCTATCAAATACCACACAAGACCGACACTTTCCTGAGCTACGCCTCTGACGGCTCAGCGTTGTGGCGCGCCGGCGGGAATATCGCCATTGCCTTGATCGGCCCCGGCATCGATGGCTCTCACAGCTACGAACGGGCGCACATGGACGGATTGCTGGCAACCACCAACTGGATTATGGCTTACCTGCTGAACTAACCTACCATGCAGTCATCGCTGATTGACAGCTTTTTCACTTCAGATCCAGCGCAACAACTGCGCCGCTACCATATTGGCTGGTTGGTGCTGCTGTTTATCAGCGGGGCTGTATTATGGTCTATTTTTCTAAACCGGGGCAGCATACCTTTTGACTATCATGATTGGGCTGAGATTAATGCCCCGCGCGTCGCCTTTGCGGGCGATGCGGTCAGAAAAGGCGTGCTGCCCCTGCACATGCCCGATAAATCCGCACTGCGCAGCCTTACCGACCGCTACATGTCCATACCGGATGTGCTGCTGACGCCCCAGTTGCTGCTCCTGCTCTGGATGGACGTAGGCACCTTCATGCTGGTTAACCTGCTGCTGCTGTACAGCGTCGGGTTTGCCGGGTTGGTCTGGCTGAAACAAAAATATCGCCTGTCAGGCTTTCTTTTTACAATCCTGTTCCTATTGTTCAACTTCAACGGGCATATCGTGGCACATTTGTCCGTCGGTCACTACACCTGGGTCGGGTACTTTCTCCTGCCCTGGTTTTTCATTTTGTTGATCAAGCTGGAAGAGACACCTCCTGCCCGCTATTGGCGTTGGCTCAGCCTGATGGCAGGGTTGCTGTTCTTCTTGTTCCTGCAGGGATCCTTCCACCAGTACCTGTGGTGCCTGCTGTTCATGGGCTTTTATGTATTGGCCAATTGGCGTAAAGCCCTGCCGGTTATCGGGGGAGCGTTCTTCAGTGGGTTGCTGCTGCTGGTGCGCTTCCTGCCGGTCACCCTGCTGTTCGGCCAATTTGATATCGAATTTCGCGGCGGCTACCCGCGTCCGTGGCATATCTTTTCAGCGTTGATGATTGAACGGCTGCCAGCAGAATTGAAGGAACCTATTAACTTTAACAGCAACCTGGGCTTTTGGGAATTTGACCTGTATGTCGGTATTGCCGGATTCTTTTTCCTGCTGCTGGCAGCAGCGGCATGGCTTGTGCCGCAGTTCAAAGGGCGCAGGTTCTCTCCCTGGCTCAGCCCCATCCTTTTCCTGGCATTCTTCTCCATTTATAAGTTCTACCTACCGCTTTACAACCTCCCGATCCCGATACTAAACAGCGAACGGGTCACCTCGCGCTTCATCATCATGCCGTTACTGGCATTATTGTTCATTGCCTTGCCGGCTGTGCAGGAGCGACTCAACCGCTGGGTGAAAAACTGGCGCTACAAGACGATTCTGCTTATCCTGGCTGCCTGGTTAGGTTATGACCTGCTGCGGCACACGCTGGCATGGCAGGTTACAGAAGCGGCAAAGGCATTTCCATTCACAGCCGTGGATTTGAGCATCAAAACCGTTGCAAACCATCCTGACCCAGCCTACACCAACCTGATCCTGATCGGCGGTATTGCATCACTGCTAACTGCCCTTTTCCTGATAATACTGTCTATGTTGGAAAAGCGGCGTGAAAGAAAAATACGCTCTAACGCCTGACCTTCATCCCTGGGTCTCACCGCCAGTTTTTCCATCCAACCTTCTTGATCTTATAACCTGATCAAATTATTAATATAATTTTGATACTATTCATTTAAAATGAAATAGCGCAGACTCGACATCTTCTTATTCTCTGGTAGAATTCTGACTGCAAGAGTTTGATGAATGAACAGGATAGTGATCCTGTATTGATTAAACCAGCCGGCACAACCAGGTTCATCACTATGGCTGGAAGTGAATTAAGGAGGAATGCCTTGGCAGGCATGGAACGCTTTACCCAACGAGCACGCAAAGTACTGGCGCTGGCACATCAGGAAGCTGAGAGAATGCATCAGCCGGCTATTGGCACTGAACATGTGCTCTTGGGCTTGATTAATGAAATGGGCGGCATTGCAAGCCGCGTACTGCAGGAACTCGGCCTGGAACCAGACCGCGTCAAAGAGATCACTGAACGATTGAGCCCTCCAGGCAGTCAAAGCGAAGGGCAAATCGAGCTTTCTTCCGGTGTGCAGCAGGTGCTTGAGTTTTCCATTGAGGAAGCGCGCCGGCTGGGACATCATTATATTGGTACTGAACACCTCTTGCTGGCGTTGATCCGTTCGGATCAGGGGCTGGCAGGCGAAGTATTAAAAAAATTGGGGCTCACCGCTGAACAAATCCGCCGGCAGGTACGCCGGGTATTGAGCGAGAGCAGTGCTTCAACGCAAGCGCAGGGGCAGACGCCCCAGCAAAAGAAAGCCGCATCGCCTGAAAAAGAGAAGGACAAAGGTAAAACCCCTCTCGTTGACCAGCTGGCAACTGACCTGACCACGCTGGCTGAGGAAGGCAAACTAGACCCGGTCATCGGGCGCGTGATGGAAATTGAGCGCGTGATCCAGATCCTGGCACGCAGGACCAAAAACAACCCTGCTTTGATCGGTGAACCCGGTGTGGGGAAAACAGCTATTGTCGAAGGGCTTGCTCAGCGCATCGTCGAAGGCGATGTGCCCGCGCCTCTGCTCTCAAAACGGCTGCTGCAGCTGGATGTTGGCTCACTGGTAGCCGGCACCATGTACCGCGGTCAGTTCGAAGAGCGCCTCAAACGCGTGATTGATGAATTGAAAAGCTCAGGCTCCATCCTGTTTATCGACGAAGTCCATATGCTGGTGGGTGCAGGCGCGGCCGGCTCATCCGTGGATGCTGCCAATATCCTCAAGCCCGCACTCTCACGCGGTGAACTGCAGGTTATTGGCGCCACCACGCTGGACGAGTACCGCAAGCACATTGAAAGTGATGCTGCCCTGGAGCGCCGCTTCCAGCCTATCACAGTTAATGAGCCTACCATTGAACAAACTATTGAAATTCTGCGCGGCATCCGCGGCGCATACGAGGAGCATCACCGCCTCAACATATCCGATGAAGCGCTGGAATCTGCTGCACATCTCTCTGAAAAATACGTCTCAGAGCGCTTTCTGCCCGACAAAGCCATCGACCTGATTGATGAGTCTTCCTCACGCGTACGTATGTACAAGAGCCCCATTGCCAAGCAGACCAAAGCATTGATGCAGGAACTGCGCAAGACCAAGCAGGACCATGCCCTGGCAGTAGAGGAAAACCGCTTTGAAGCACAACAAGATTTGCTTTCAAAGCAAAACCGCCTGGAGCGAGAAATTGATCATTTGCGCACCAGTTGGGATCGTGACAACAGCCCGGTGGTCACCAGCGAGGATATCGCCGAGGTGGTATCCATGTGGACCGGTGTGCCGGTTATGCAGCTGGCCCAGGAAGAATCCAAACGGTTGCTTGAAATGGAGGCTGAACTTGAAAAATCCATCATTGGCCAGCCTGAAGCGATTGAGAAAATAGCCAAGGCGGTACGGCGCGGTCGTTCCGGACTGAAAGACCCACGCCGCCCCATCGGTTCCTTCCTCTTCCTCGGTCCAACAGGCGTGGGCAAGACAGAGCTGACCAAGACACTGGCGCGCTTCCTGTTCGGTACCGAAGAGGCGCTCATCCAGTTGGATATGTCGGAGTTTATGGAACGGCACAACGTCAGCCGGCTGGTCGGTGCACCGCCCGGATATGTCGGTTTTGATGATGCCGGTCAACTGACCGAAGCAATCCGCCGCCGCCCGTATTCCATAGTGGTATTTGATGAAATCGAGAAGGCACATCCCGAAGCGCACAACATGCTGCTGCAGATAATGGAAGAGGGTCATCTCAGCGACGCACGCGGTCACAAGGTGGACTTCCGCAACACCATCATCGTCATGACCTCCAATATCGGTGCAGATTTGATTAAGCGTCAGAGCGGGTTCGGTTTCCAATTGAAATCCGACGAAGGTTTTGAAGAACAGCGTGATTATGAAGAAATGCGCAAGAAACTGCTTGAAGCACTCAAGCGCGTCTTCCGGCCTGAGTTTATCAACCGCCTGGATAATGTGGTTGTTTTCAGGATGTTGAATAAAGAAGACATCCGCAAGATTGTGCGGATTGAGGTGGACAAGGTCGCCAGGCGCCTGGGCGAAAACCAAATTGCCCTGGAAATCTCTGAAGCGGCACTTGACCTGATTGCCAGTGAAGGGTATGACCCCGATTTTGGTGCACGTCCACTCAAACGGGTAATTCAGCAGAAAATCGAAGATAAGCTCTCAGACACCCTGTTGGCTGGCGATTTCAAAGATGGCGACACGGTTTTGATTGACCTCAATGAGGACAACGAGATCACGCTACGGCTGCAAAAGCCAGAACAACCGGCTGAAGAGCCAGCTATTGGCATGAACGCTTAACGGCAAATTGACCTACACAACAGCGGGTATCCTTCAAAATCAAGGATACTCGCTGTTCTTTTAAGATTATACTTAACTCACAGCAGGCTTTCTGCTGAAGATCAAAGAAAACAGCAGGGTGTTATGACAAAAACCAGGACACATTATGTCTGCCAGGAATGCGGACGCAGCTCACCCCGACCCCTCGGGCGCTGCCCGCAGTGTGGCAGTTGGGGCACGATGGTTGAGGAACTTGAGCAGGGCGCTGTTGAGGATAAAGCGCTGCGATTGCGGGGTCTTGGCAATGCTGCCGCACCGCGCACGCTCGCCCAAATTGAAGGCGATGCTGAACAACGGCTGCACGTGCCTATCGGTGAGTTCTCACGCGTTCTCGGCGGTGGGATTGTACCTGGCTCAATTGTATTGATCGGCGGCGACCCGGGAATTGGCAAATCCACCTTGCTGTTGCAGGTAGCAGTTGACATGGCACACGGGTTCAAAAATCCCGCCCAGCCAGGCAGGGTGCTGTATATCTCCGGTGAGGAATCGGAAAGGCAGATCAAAATGCGCGCCCTGCGGCTCAACAACACTGAGAGCGGGCCAAACCTGTCGGAGTTAGACAACCTCTTTTTGATCACCGAGACCAACCTGGATGTCATCTTTGACCATATACAGCAGGTCAAACCTGGGCTGATCGTGGTGGACTCGATTCAGACTGTGTACCTGCCGGAAATGGAATCCACTGCCGGATCAGTCTCACAGGTGCGCGAATGCGCTTCGCGTCTGCGTGAACTGGCAAAATCCTCGGGTATCGCTGTATTTTTGATCGGTCATGTCACCAAGGAAGGCGCCATTGCCGGGCCGCGCGTGTTGGAGCATATTGTCGATACGGTGCTGTACCTGGAAGGCGAGCGCTTCCAATCCTTCCGCTTGCTGCGTTCGGTCAAGAACCGCTTCGGCGCCACGTCTGAGGTGGGTGTTTTTGAGATGCGAGATCGCGGTATGGTTGAAGTATCCAATCCTTCTGAAGCCTTCCTGGCAGAACGAATGGCTGCCGCTGCCGGCTCTGCCATTGCAGTCACGATGGAAGGAACCCGTCCACTGCTGGTGGAAATTCAAGGTCTCACCAGCCACAGCAGCCTGGCAAACCCCCGCCGCACACCCAACGGGGTGGATTTCAACCGCCTGCTGTTAATTAGCGCTGTCCTGACCCGCCGCCTGGGAGTGCGCCTGTCTGAACAGGATGTTTTTGTCAATGTCGTTGGCGGGCTAAAGATTGATGAACCCGCTGCCGACCTGGCGATTGCGGCAGCTATCACCTCCTCCATGCGCGACATCCCCGTCAGGGCAGATATGGCGTTGATCGGTGAAATTGGCCTCTCGGGTGAGCTGCGCTGGGTGGGGCAGATGGATGCCCGTCTGCGCGAGGCTGCCAAGTTGGGCTTCAAGTCAGCTGTTGTGCCGCGCAAACTGCGCCGCAGTGAGCCCTGGCCAGAGGGTATTGAAGTACACGAAGCACGTTCAGTACGGGAAGCGCTCAAGCTGGCGCTGCTGGAGGAACAGGCACCTGGCAGCACAGCACATTAAAACACCGACCTTTATCGTGATAAAATTATTTAGTCATCTTGACAATCATTTAAAAATTACCCGACGCTGACACAATCTAAACCATTTGGCTTGTCTCATCGGCTGGCAGCACAGCCGGGGCGTCAATGAGGAGTATTGATGAATTTATTCGTAAAGAACCTGACCAACAAGCCCCTGCTGCATACCCGCCAAAATCACGCACTGGAGCATGCCACCCTGCATGTACTGTCAAAGAAGCCGCACCTGCGCAGCCTTGCCGGCTATTCTGATGTAAACGGCTTCTGGATCATCGGGAATGTATCCACCGAGGAACTTCAGGAATCGGTCGATGAAGCCCTCCTCCGCTTGCAGCAGGGCGAGCACCGCCTGGCAATCCATGAAAATTGCGGCACCAACTTTGCCACCAGCGGCATCCTGGCCGGTGTCACTGCCTGGCTGGCAATGTTGGGCGTCAAGAATGACACCCGCAGCAAGCTCGACCGCCTGCCCCTGCTGGTCAGCCTTGTGACGCTGATGCTGGTCTTCGCGCGCCCGTTGGGTCCGCTCGTGCAGGAGAAGCTCACCACCACACCCGTGATGGAACAGCTGAAGGTCACGGAGATCTGCCGTTTTCAGCGCGGCTCCACCCCCCTGCATCGTGTACTGACAAATATTTGACGGAATGTACACGATATAGCCTGACAAGGCTTATTTCACCAACGATTACCTTACCCATGAGAGGGAATGGTTATGGAACATCTCTGGTCACCCTGGCGAATGAACTACATTTCTGACACCACACCCCCTGACGGCTGTTTTTTCTGCGAAGCGCTCAAGCGGGAAGACGGCGCTGAGACATTACTGGTGGCGCGCGGTGAACATGCCTTTGTCATTTTGAACCGCTACCCCTACACCAGTGGTCACCTGATGGTGGTGCCCTATGCTCATGTACCTTCCATTGACCAGCTCACACCGGAATGCCGGGCAGAGATCATGGAACTGCTGAACCGCGCCATGGCAGTATTGACAGAAGTCTACAAGCCTGAAGGCTTTAACATGGGTGCCAACATCGGCGCTATTGCCGGCGCCGGTGTGCCCGGGCACGTGCACTTTCACATCGTGCCGCGCTGGGCTGGCGACACCAACTTCATGACAGCCGTGGCACAGACCCGCGTGCTGCCCGAAGCGCTTGAGCAGACTTACCAACGCCTGCGTGAAGCCTGGCATCAAAAACCCTGACCGTATCTGACCGGCCAGGGCTTTTAATTTCTTCCCGATATTTCAAAATAAACAAACAACCTTACTGATTGAGCAATTCCTCCAGCACCGATTTTGCCATGGCCGGGTCGGCCTTGCCGCGCATCTCACGCATCACCTGGCCGACAAACCAGCCCATCAACGTGACCTTGCCGGCTTTGTAGCTCGCAACCTCATCCGGGTATTTCGCCAGCAAGTCCTGGCAAACTTTACGGATTTGGCTGTCATCACGCACTTGAGCCAGCCCCTCGTCCGCCACGATCTGTGCCGGTACTTTACCCGAAGCCTGGACTTTGTCCAGCAGCGACTTGCCAGTGGACGTGTTGACGCTGTTCGCATCCACCAGCTTGATGATCTCCGCCAGGTACTCGGGCGTCAGTTTGAGCTGATCAGCCGTCAGGTTGGCGTCGTTCAACATACGCATTACATCGTTCATCAGCCAGTTCGATACCCGCTTGGGGTCTCCACCGTAAGCAGTAACCGCCTTTTCATAGTAATCCGACAGGCTGCGTTCTGAAGTTAGGATATCAGCGTCATATTCCGGCAGATTGTACTCCGTCATGAAGCGCAGGCGGCGGTCAAGCGGGCGTTCAGCGCTCGCCTGCAGGGCTTCAGACTGCCACTCAGGGCTGATACGAATTGCCAGCAGGTCTGGCTCGCGGAAGTAGCGGTAATCTGCCTCAGTCTCCTTTGAACGCATCTTGCGCAGAATCCCTTCGTCCGCATCCCACTCCAGCGTCCAGGTTTCGATCGTGTTGCCTGCCTCCACCTCGCGGATCTGCCGTTCAATTTCCTTGTCAATGGAATTCCGCAGGGCATCAATCGAGTTGACATTCTTGATCTCGGTCTTGGGGTTGAGATAATCAGCCCCAACCGGGCGGATGGAGACATTAGCGTCGCAGCGCAGGTGACCGCGTTCCATGTCTGCCTCTGAAATTTTTAACCAGCGCAGCAGCTGCCGCAGACGGATGACATACTGGGCGGCTTCCTCTGAACTGCGCAAGTCAGGCTCAGTTACCATCTCAATCAACGGCACACCGCAGCGGTTGAAATCAATCAGGCGGTAATTCTTCTCATTCTTGGTCTTGCCGGCATCCTCTTCGATATGCAGACGGTTGATACGGATATGCCGCTCGGTGGGCATGCCCTCGGCGGCACCGGGGAGCGGCAGGTCAACATAGCCGTTGCGGGCAACCGGCATGTCATACTGCGAGATCTGGTAGCCTTTCGGCAGGTCGGGGTAGAAGTAATTTTTGCGGTCAAAAAAGGATAGCGGCTGTATGGCAGCATGCATGGCATCAGCCAGCAGCATCGCTTTTTCAACCACCACGCGGTTTAATACCGGCAGCACACCCGGCTGACCGGTGCAGATCGGGCAAATATTAGTATTAGGTGGGTCAAACCACGAATCCGCCTTGCAGCTGCAAAAAATCTTGGTGGTGGTGTTGAGTTGAATGTGCGTTTCCAACCCGATAACAGCTTCAAATTTTGTCATATACAAATCTCCCGCTTCAGGTGCATGCTGATTTTCAAAAAGAGTGTTTCAGCCGTGCCCCTGTCAATAATCCACTCAGAAATAGATTGCCTTGAACTGTCGCTTTACTGGTAAGTCTACAGGTTTCGCAGCACAGCCGGTTTGAGACTGCGCCATGCTTCGGCTTCGGTACCAATCTCATAGGCGCGACAGATGCGCATCAGGTCTCCTTCAGCGAAGTCTTTGCCAATTAGCTGGATGCCGATGGGCATACTGTCTTCGTCCACGCCTGCCGGGATGGCAATCGCCGGTAAGCCGGCATGATTGGCGGTGACTGTCAGCTGGTCGGCATACTGCATCAGTACGGTGTCGCCGAAGATGTCGCCGAACGGAAACGCCGGGATCGGCGTGGTGGGCGTCAGGATGGCGTCCACACGATAGCGCCCGTTGGGGTCAAATGCTTCGTCAAAATCGCGCCGTATCATGGCGCGTACCTGCAGTGAGCGCTGGTAGTACTGGGCACTGTACTGTGCCGCACTGACGTACATCCCCATCAAGATACGCAAAATCGGCTGGGCACCAAAACCCTCGCCACGGCTCTTACGGTACAGATCCTGCATGTCCTTGACTGCCTGGCTGGTCTGATAACCGTATTTCACGCCGTCAAAGCGGTGCAGATTTGAGGCAACCTCCACCCTGCTGATGACAAAATAAGAAGGGATGCCATACTTGGTGTTCGGCATGGGAATATCTTCCACAATCTCGGCGCCCATGTTTGCCAGCACCTCAGCCGCATGCCGCACAGCTTTCTCAAATGTCTCTGGCACCGGTTTTAGCAGGTAGCGGTCGGACTTGTCATCCGGGTAAGCAATCTGCAGGTAATCCGGTGAAATACCTATACGCATGCCTTTGACGCCCTTCTGCAGAGTGGCAAGATAATCTTCTACTGGCATGTCTACAGTAGTAGCGTCATGCGGATCAACACCGGCTGCAGCCTGCAGCGCCATGGCGACATCGGTGGTATTGCGCGCCATGAAGCCGGTTACATCCAGTGAGGACGCCGCAGCAACTAAGCCGTAGCGTGACACCCGGCCATAAGTAGGCTTCAAGCCAACTGTTCCGGTGAATGCCGCCGGCAGACGGATGGAGCCGGCTGTATCGGTGCCGATGGAAAGCACAGCTTCGCCGGCTGCCAGGGAAGTCACACTGCCGCCCGACGAGCCGCCCGGCACCCGGCTGGTATTCCACGGGTTGCGCGGTGAGGGCTGAAAGGCTGAGGATTCACTGGAAGACCCAAAGGTGTACTCGTCCAGGTTGACCTTGCCCAACATTACTGCACCTGCCTGCTCCATGCGCTCAACCGCCGTGGCGGTGTAGGGTGAGATATAGTTGGACAGGATGCGTGATGCCATGGTGGTCTTGATGCCAGCCACTGTGAAGACATCCTTGACGGTGAACGGTATGCCGGCCAGCAAGCCCGGGTCTTCGCCGGCTGCCAGCTTGCGGTCAACTGCCTCCGCCTGGACTTTAGCCCGTTCAGGGGTGGGGTTGATGAAAGCATGCACCTTGGATTTATCTTCTTCGGTGATTTCACCGGGCTCAAGGCTGCCAGGTCGCCCGTCAACAGCTTCGATGCGTTTCAGGCAGGCATTCAGAATCTCAACCGCCGAGGTTTTCCGTTCCCGCAGCAGCTTGGCTAGTTCATAAGCAGAAAGGTCGCATAAGTCCATGGTCTATTCCAGTGTGGTGTGGGGGATATCGGGCACGATGATATAGCCGTCCTTGGATTGCGGGAACTGGCTGATGATTCTTTCTCGGTCTTCGAACTGCTGAGCCACATCCTCGCGCAGCGACTGGCTGATCTCAGCTGAGAAAACCACGCCGTGGATGGTGGGTTTGATATCTGGGTCTATCGGGATGGCTTCCAGCTCGCTGATTGCCTTGAGCTGGTTGTTAAGCTCGCGCCGCACATACTCCGATTTTTCCTCGTCCATTTCCAGCGCGGCCAGCTTGACCAGGTGTGAAAATGTCTCTCGATCAATGGTTTCATGCATAAGCCGTATCCTCGTTTCAGATGTTGATCCAAATCCGGCGGCATCTCACGCCAGATGGCTGTACTGGTTCATTATAATCAATACTGCCTGCAGGCAGCAGATGAAATTGCTGCACCGATTATAAATGGAATTTGGCAATCGAGTCAGGTTTGATTTCTGGCTGAACAAACGGAATACCGCGATTTTTGATACAAATTACGCCGGCAAGTGCTTCTTTCTTAATATAAGCCAACTATAAACCAGCGGCCCGGCAAAAGCGCATGCCAGCAAGGCGTAGATGCCGGCAGAGCCAAAGATTTCTTCAAGGTTTTGGTTACCAATGCCGATTATCAGGTAGTTAAGCAGGATCATTAGCATCCAGATGTTACTCCTGCGGACAGCGGCTTGCCTGGTGTCGGTCTTGAGCAGGTGAGCAAACGCAACCGTGATCAGACCCGCCGGCAGCGCGGTCAATAGCAGTTCGCGGTTGATGATCATTGCAAGGCCGGCACTGTCTACATCACCCGGGGTGCCAAACGGCAGGGTAACAATGAACTCAGCCAGGGTGATGAGGATGATAATCAGGATGCCAAACGCAATATCTTTCAGGATTGTTTTCATAGCGATACCCTCATTAACATTCATCAAGTCGGAAATCAATGTGGAACAATAATTTCTGCAGCGATCCAAAATAGAATGACCAGACCGAGCAAAACCGGTATAAACACTAACACAGCGCGGTCTCCTTTGACCAGCGCAGCCACACCGGCAGCAAACCCTGCCACCCCGAAAACGGCAACGAGAGGAGATGGCAGCGGCAGTGGGAGCAGGTATTTAAGAACCATTAGAATTAGAAAAGCTGCTGCCAATCCGACAGCCCATTTACCCGCACGTGACTTTGGCGATAGACTAATTTTCATACCAACCTGCACATGGATCACTCAACAATTTCATTGTATGTTATTTACAAACCTCACTGCAATAGGCAAACCTTTGCATGACTGGTATCAAGGCATCATCTCGGCATGCCTGGTTGGTCTGCATGCTATAATCGCGCAAATGATCCAGCGCGATGATCGCCCGATCAACAAGCTCATGCTGGCAGGCGGCACCCATCCACACCGCCTGACTCCAGATGACTGGCTGTTTATCGCATCTCTATTGATTTACTTGCTGGTTCGGTTGATTGACCTGGCGGATTACCCGATCTATTTTTTCACCGACGAAGCTGTGCAAACCATGCTGGCAGCCGACCTGCTGCGTGACAACTTCCACAGTCCGGGTGGTGAGCTCCTACCGACCTATTTCTACAACAGTTACCAGTACAACCTCAGCATTTCGGTTTACCTGCAAGTGCTGCCAACCGCCCTGTTTGAGCGCTCCATCGCTTTGACGCGTGCTGTCAACGTTCTGGTTGGCCTGCTGGCGCCGCTCTCCTGCGGGTTGATCATCCGCAATGTGCTCAAGCGCCCTTACGCCTGGCTGGCGGTGCTGGTGCTCTCGCTCGTCCCGGCCTGGTTCCTGCACTCGCGTACCGCCTTTGAGACCAGCCTGGCTGCTTCCTTTTATGCGTTGTTCCTGTACGCCTACCTGCGCTACCGAGCTGACAGCCCGCGTTATATCTTCCTGGCGGTGATTGCAGCTGCCCTGACCTTTTACAGTTACAGTCCAGCGCGAGCCGTAATTGGCCTGACCGCCGTGCTGTTATTAGCCGTCGATTTCCGCTACCACTGGCGGCAGCGTAGACTTGTACTGGTCAACCTGCCGCTGCTCGCTCTGTTGTGCGTCCCCCTGCTGCGTTTCCAGATCCTGCACCCGGGCGAGAACCTGCGCCACTTGCAAATACTCAGCTCCTACTGGTTGAAAGACATATCACTGGGTGCCAAGCTCGCCCAATACCTGCGCGAATACGCCCGCTCGTTGGACCTGCGTTACTGGTTCCTGCCCAATAACCATGACCTGGCGCGCCACTTGATGAACGGCTACGGCCACTTCTTCAGCGCCATGCTGCCTTTCTTTCTGGTCGGTTTGATCGGGTCACTGGTAAAACTATTCAAATCCCCTGCACACCGCACACTGCTGATCGCCCTGCTGGCTGCACCGGCTGGTGCTGCCATGGTGGCACGCGGCATCACCCGCCTGCTGGTATTTGTCATCCCTGCCAGCCTGCTGATCACCCTCGGTACCATCATCCTGCTGGACAGGCTGTGCAGGCTGGTCAAAAGCCGCCTGCCGCAGATAATATTGTTCTTCCTATTAGTAGGTCTCAACAACTGGCTGCTGTATAGCGCCGTGGTTAACGGTGCGTTATGGCATCGTGACTACGGCCTGGGAGGCATGCAGTACGGCGCTTTACAGCTCTCGGAGAAGATCAAGGATTTTTCAGCCGAAAATCCGGGCGTCAAGCTGGTCGTCTCTCCCTCGTGGACCAACGGCGCTGACACCGTGATGCGTTACTTCTTTGGCGACCCGCTCCCGTTTGAGTTGGGCAGTATTGAAAGATGCCTGTACCAGCTGTGCGGATTGGGTGACCGGGTGTACGTGCTTATCCCGGAGGAATATGAGCAGGTGGTGAAGAGCTCGAAGTTCAGCCGCGTGGACGTGCTCGACAGCCTGCCCTATCCCGATGGCACAACCGGCTTTTACTTCACCCGGCTGGCATATGCCACTGACATCGAAAGCCGGCTGCAGCAGGAAGCCGCTGATCGCCGTATCCTGAAGGAGGCCGTGCTGACCATCAACGGGCAGGAAGCGCTGGTGCGTTTCAGCCAGCTGGATATGGGGCAGGTCGCTGATATCTTTGATGGTGATCCCAACTCGATTACCCGCAGTTTTGAAGCTAACCCGCTGGTGATTGAAGTGACTTTCCCCCAACCAGTCAGCGTGACACAGATCTCAGCCCGCGTGGGCGGCACCCCTACAAATGTCAGCGCCTGGCTGAGTAATGCTGATGGCGGAACGGGATTACAATTAAATCGTCAGGTGACAGAATCGCCCGAGCCGCGCTTTGTACTCCTGGCACTTGATCAGCCATACACCACCCGTTCGATTATCGTGCACATTCACAGCACACGCGATAGTGAGCCTGCCCACGTGCACCTGTGGGAACTGACCATTGAATAAGTGAGGAGACCCGTGAGCGAAAAAGTAAAACCACGCAAGAAAAATAACCCTCTCTACACCCTGTTGATCCTTGCTTTCTTGGTAACCGGGTACTTCGGCATCCTGCGGCTGGGTGTGGCGGTCAGGGACTGGGGGGTGCTGGCAACCACACTGAAGTCACCATCACCGACCTATTTTGCTGTCAGCGGTGGGTTGTGGGCGCTGGCTGCGCTGTTATCCGCCTTTGGCTTGATGCTGCGCCGGCGCTGGGCGCCCTACTGGGCAATGATTGCTGTCCTGCTGATGACTGCCGGCTGGTGGTTTGAAAAGCTGGTACTCACCGTATCTGAAACCGCCCGCACCAACTTTCCCTTTGCCATGGGGCTCAGCCTGGTCATCATCCTCTTTACCTTTATCACTCTGGTGGTCTTCAGCCAGAGTCGCGGGTTTGACAGTTAACCATGAAAGATAACACTCGCGACCAGGAGATTGAAGTCAAATTCATGGTGCTGTCGCTGGGGGGCATCCAGCAGCGCCTCGAACGCCTGGACGCTGAGCTGGTACAGCCGCGCGTGTATGAGTTAAACCTGCGTTTTGACGACGGTCAGGGTACCCTCTCACGCAGCGGGCAGGTGCTGCGCCTGCGTCGCGATGACGCCAACCATCTCACCTACAAAGGCCCGGGACAGTCCAGCGATGTGGCCATGCGGCAGGAGATCGAGTTCAAGCTGGATGACTTTGACGCCGCCTGGCGTTTCCTGGAAGCGCTGGGGTACACGGTCAGCGTGCATTATGAGAAATACCGCTCGATGTACCGCATGGGGGACGTGCTGGTGACACTGGACGAACTGCCCTACGGCGCATTTGTAGAAATAGAAGGCCCATCATCCGCCAGCATAAAAACAGCCGCCGCCAGCCTCAATTTAGACTGGAAGCGGCGCATTATTGAAAGTTATCTCTCGATCTATTACCGGCTGTGTAAGAAACTGGATCACCGGCCTGGCAACCTGACCTTCGCCGACCTGGAGGGATTAGACATCAACCCGCTCGACCTCGAGTTGGTGCCGGCAGATATCCCCCTGTAATTATGCCGCAGGCTTAGGCTTGCGTTTGCCCAGCGACGCCAGGTAAACGATAAACTCCGTCTCACCATCCACGCCAATCGCTTCATTCACCAGGTCGTCATCAAATGCGGCAATACCGCACACACCGCAGTTGATCGCCTCAGCTGCCAGGTACAGATTCTGACAAATGTGCCCGGCATCAAGGTGAATGTAGCGGTAGCCGCGTTCCACGTAGCGCCAGTACATGCGCTCCTGCACCCCCACCCAGAAGAAGGTGGCAGCACTGTCTCGCACTTGCGGCTGCATGCGGCAGGCGGCGGTCAGGCGCGCATTGATATCCTCAGCCAGCGAGACAGCGTACAACGCATGGCGCAGAGCATAGTAGCGGTACAGCCCGGGCGCCAGACCCTCCACACGATTGACCAGGATGTAGGTGTCCAGCGAATGGCGCGCGCCGGCAGACGCCACGGTGCGCAGGGTGCGGTTAGGAAACACCTCCTGCACGCCGGCGGTGCACCACACCAAAAAGGTGAACTCTTCGAGCGTCAGCGGGGTACTGGCATAGGCGCGCAGAGAGCGACGCTGCTCGATCACCTGGCGCAGGTCAATCGGGTAAGCCGGCAGGCTCTCCGGCGCCGGCAGGGTGATCAATTCAGCGCCTGCAGGCGGCTCGGCTTCGAGCGGGGGCTGGGGTATGCCCAACGACTGCGGTGAGGGTGAGATATGCGGGTACCTGGTTTTGCGCATAAATTCAGCGCCGGTATTATCAATCATTGGAACCTCCTTGTGATAATCGTACTTATATGAAGATGATTATGGAGAGCCTGAATTGATAAAAGTTATATCAATTATTACAGTGCGCTCACGATGTGGGTCAGCATTATTATCGATTGTGTAAGGAGAAGGTAAGTTTTCGCCACTAGTAATTGTAAATGATGATAATGGTAACCTTGAATTTTGAGTCAGATAATCAACAACAGCAACTCCGCGATTTAGAGGTAATTTGTGTTTATCAATTTCGAATTTGTCTGTATACCCGATTACTTTAATTTGGATTTGACCAATAAATGGATCTAATTGTTGGCCAAGTTGATTAAGCATACTCTGTCCATAATTTGTAAAAGTACTGCCGTATAAGAATAAGGTTTCATCGAATCTTAGTATATAGCTGGTGTCGCTTTGAATAAGAGTTGTACCAGGTATGTTCAGTGAAAGATTAATAACTGTTGGTGTTTCTTCAATTATGGGTTTGTTAGGGTCCGAGTTCTCTTCAATTACTTCAAGAATCTGTTTATTAACTCCAATATCATCCTTAATTTCTTGGTAATATGCGTCTAAGTTACTGAGTTTATTCAATATAATATTTTGATTTTCTAACAACGGTTGATAATCTGTTGGTAGATCTTGATTCATCATTGATACATCATTGTTCAGTGATTGTAATTGGCTAATAGAGAAATCTAAGTTATCAAATCTGGATTTGATAGTGAATCCAAAATAAACAAACAAAACCAGCCCACATAATAAGTAAAGAAGTTTCCAATTATATTGTTTTCTTATTGATTTCTTATTAACTCTTGCCAAAAACGCCAATCCTTCAGCAAATTCTAGGTTGTTAGGATCGAGTGTGATGGCATTTTTCCACATCTGATTAGCTTCATGTAACAAACCTTGTTGTGCGTATACTCTGGCTAACAAATCCATCGCTAAAGGATTATCAAATTTTCTAATATGGTCTATTAGAATAGACTGAGCTGAAGCATAATCACCTCTAATAGCATGATCTCTTGCCAATTCAAATTCTAACCTGATAAGAAGGTCTCTTAACTGGTCAAGGACAGCAGCATCAATTATTGGATCGCATGAATCAGATAAGCCGATAGACTCATTTGTACTTGCCATCGTTACTCCTATTCTTAGATCAACGACTTACAGAAGATCCAAAACCCTTGGTGATTTTCTCTTTTCGCTCTCTGGGCAATAAATTAAGCAACTTACCTAAAACAGCTTTGAGGTAGTCAATATCATCGTTTTCTATCGCCCGCGCGCCTTCATGGATGAGTTCCGTGGCCTTTGGCGTATTAACAAACTTTCCATTCTCGTTCTCTAATACATAGTAGTAAAATCCAACCCAGAATTCTGGATCCGTTGTGTAAACTCCCAGTCTTATATCGTGCATTTTCTTTATTGCTCGTTTTAGCGTTGGCAGATCATTTGATTCAATAGCTTCGTTTATTTGGTTCTCAATACCAAGAAAATTAACAAGCAATTCATTGTCCTCTTTTTCCTGAATCAATTCGTTCGTTGTTTCAATTTCATTCTCTGCTTGACTTATTAGAACTGGCCACTCAAGTTGGGTTTCTATAGCTGATAAAGTTCTTTTGAGTTCTAAAAGATATTTTTCAGCTTTTACAGGCTCATCACCATCTATACTATCCTCAATTGTCTCGAAATAATGATCATCATAAATTTCGTGCAGTTTTAGTTTAATATCAATATCTCCAGATATTTCAGCTTGGTTAATCAAATCCTCTAATTTAATTATCTGGTTTTCAAGATCGCGGGTTAGCTCGTCAATATCTGGTGATTTCAACATAAGAGAAATTTTAACTTCTTGCTCAAGATCTAATATTGGAATAAATGCGCGGACTACAACGATTTGACTTTTATCTATCTCAACCGTGACTTCAACATCACTACCGAATGGAACATCACGTTTAATGTTTTCTCCTGGAATAATAAGTCTATCAATTAATCTATTTAAATCTGCTTTATTATCTTCACCAGAAACAATTGGTATATCGATAAAGTTGGTGCTCTCTCCTTTACTAATGCTAATAGCTGTTTTTAGAGGAGGAATAATTTTAGATTTGGCTGGTAATAATTGGCCCTTCTTAAGAATCCATACAACCTCATTATTAGACAGCGCTACACCTAAAGAGTTTGTAAGTGGTGGATTTGAAGTAACATTGCCAACAGTATAAGTGAATTCGCTCGGGTTGAGGTTCTTTTTATTGCCCTTTCCATCATAAAGTGAGACTTTATATTTATTCTGTTTGCCTTCCTCAGCTAATATCGATGTAATAAAGCTTCCATTCTGTGATAAAGGTATCCGACCGGTTCCGAATGTAATTGATGAAATCTCAAGGGTGTAGGAAGAACAATCCATTACATCGGCACTTTTTATAATTCCACCAATTGTTGCTTGAGTATCGCTTCCAATTGGTTGGTACTCAAGGTCAAGAGAGAATTCTCCTTCTTGGCTTTTTACTGCATGTCGATTTTCAATTAATTGGCTCCCCGCATAAATTGCTGCGCCTTGAGCGACAACAGTTAGTGGATCAACTGAATACTCCAATGGAATACCTAATCCATCCTTGGGGTCAGATAAATGATCTCTAAGATAGGGAGCCATTGTTGGCCCTCCTACCAGGATTAATTTTTCAATATCACCTGTGGCCAATTTCGATTCCTTTATCACCTCTCTACAAATCTTGATACTCTTATTTATTAAAGGTAGTGCTAGTTGTGCTACATCACAACGCTTTATCACCATTTCAAAATCAATTCTCTGATTCTTAAGAAAATCATCAATTATCAAAAGCGCACTGTCATCAATAGAAAGCTGGATTTTTGCGTTCTCTGCTGCGTTCTTCATTTTTGCGAAGGTGCTTTTCCAATCATCATTCTTACGAGAGAAATTTTCTATATTAAACTGGCGTATTGCTTCAGGAACGATTAATTGCTCGACAATTAGCCAATCCAAGTCTTTTCCACCCAGGAAATTATCACCATAGTGATTAATCACTTTTATTTCGCCATCTCGTAAATTAAGTATTGCCGCATCGAAAGTACCCCCTCCAAAATCATAAACCATCCAAAACACCTTGTTACTTCTGTTTTGAAACCCATAAGCAAGTGCAGCGGCAATTGGCTCCTGTAAAAATTGGCAATTCTCTAAACCTGCTAATTGAGCAGCGCGTTTTGTGGCTTCAATTTGGGGAAGTTCAAAAGCCGCTGGTACTGTAATAGTAGCCGTGTTGATTATTTCGCCATTCAATCTATTTGCTACATCAGTTTTTAATGATTTAAGAACCTCGGCAGATAGTCCTTCTGGTTTCATGACAATACCAGATGTTAAGAATTTACGAACTCTGTCCGTACCCATGTCGCGTTTAAATTCGGTATAGGCATCATTCTCATCATTTAATAACCTTTCCTTTGCTCGCTGGCCAACATGAATACGGCCTGTTTTATCAATATAAACTGCCGAAGGGGTGTAATCCATATTTAGATTATTTTTAATAATCCTTGCCTGTACCCCATCAATCACTGCAACTGCACTGTTAGTTGTACCGAGATCAATACCAAAGTCTATAGTTTTCCGCTCCATTTCCTCTCCTTTTTTAATTCATCAATTGGAAATTATTCCTTTACAGGCACGCCAACAATTATTTCGCCAACTCGTAAGACCTGATCTTTGTAAATAATTGTTGGCCGTATAGTTTCAATAATTTTTTCGTTGTCAATACCTGATGTAACTTCCCATGCTATTACTTTTTCAATCATTCCAACAACATAAGGTTCATTAATTCGATCCTTGATCTCAAACCCATTCATTTTTAAATGGTCAAGAGTAGTTTCAATGGACCTTAACGCACGGGGGGATTCATTACTTGGCAAGTTTGTGCCTGGGTCGATAAGTTTATTTCTTGATCTCCATAATCCAACACAAACTTCGGCAAGCAAGTTAAGAATAGTTTTATCTTCTTTTTCAATTGCACCTTCATTGTAATGACCTTCTAATAATGGTAACAATTTTGATATCTCAACGAAGAGCGATTGGATTTCATCTGGCGTATTCACAGTTTTGATCCGAATTTCTTTTGGAAATGACCTTTGATGGTTTTTGATTCGCACTGTCTGGAATATTTTGAGCAAAGACTGCCTAGATAATTTTTTACGCATTACATATGCCTCTAGTATTATGCTTTCATTTTTTCACAAAGTAGCTAATTCCCCACATCCGAAATAAGAACAATTTCTAAAATCAATAATCAAGGAGGTATGAGATTAGCATTTTTCATCTATGTATATACCGAATAAAAAACATAAAATTCTGCAAATTTCTCTTTGTAGAAGATATATACTGACTATCGCCAACGAATAATGATTTGGTTAGACTCACTCTATTTACATTGATTTGAACTTTGGAAGTAATCCATAACACAAGAAACTGAACCATTAGAATTAAGATTACATTTACTTCCATCAAATCCTTCCCGACTGCCAACTACAAACACTGGTTTATTTCCCAAAGATTCGACTTTATCTTTTACCTTGACACATTGTCCAATATTATTGCCAAAAATCCAGTCATAAGAAATGATGAGAAAATTTCCACCTAGTTCCATATATGAATAAAACCCATTTTCACATGTCGGGCAAGAGTACCTGCCAACATCAGTAACTCTGTCACAAATCTCAACGGATTGACCTTTATTTCTGATCGTAAGAGAGTTTGAGTCTTTACAAGTATCAAGTGTAGGTTGCAAAAACACGGTCGGTATAGACGATGCAGTCGGCAAAATGGCAGGCTGTTTTCTTGTTGGGGTTTTTATTGCACCATAAGGTCTCGATGTTGTTGTTGGTGAAATTCGATTAGTTGGTGCTGACATTGAACTTACAATAATAATAAGGAAAAATAAAATAGCCATTACACCAAGAAGAATTAGGCACCCTTTGTGTTCATCACCTGAGTTATTGGGTTTTTGATTAATCGGCGAAGGAGTTTTGTCTGTTTGTTTTATTGAATCCTCAGGTGCTTTAGATTCCGTGGTCGATATATTAAATGTGTTTTGTAAAATCTCTTTAACAAATTTGAGGTCATTTATAACAATTTTATTCTTCGGATTACATTCATTTGCTCGGAGTAATAATGAATAAGCTTCTTTTAGATACTTTAATGCATTAGCTTTAATTGCTTCACGCTCAGCAATATCGGTTTGATAACATTTCTTGCACAACAAATATTTGTGCTCACCATCTCCACCGACATAATACTCACCAATAATGCTGGATAAACATGACATACAATATAAATCACTAAGTTTTGAGTATGATTCATGTAAGTTTTTTTCAACAATATAAAGAGAACGTAGACATTGTTGATTCTTGCTTTGGATATGATAAGTAATTCTTTTAATTATGGAACGCTCAGAATCAAAATAAGACAAACCTCTAGAAACACACTCTCTAGCTTTTCTATCAAGACACATTGCTAAAGGTGGTTTAATCGCTTTTTCTATTGTATTTGAGTCTATTGAGTCTTTACGCTCGAGTTCCTTAATTAATCTTATTGCTTCGTCATAATTTGATTGAGTAAATGCTTCATATGCAAGCTCAAGTTGGTCACGGACTTCGTTATGTATACCTTTTCGGTAGTAATCCTTACAATGCCAATAGTTATTGTTTGAGCCGTATTCTTTGAGCTGCTTTATTTTTGCCTTAATTTCTTGCTTTTTTGTTGGTTCAAAAAATAAATCATTCGCTAGTGTTAATAGCTCAATCGATTTTTCCCAATCATCCGTTTTAGTGAAAAATGCATCAACACAATTGATTATTGTTTCATATAAGTTATTTCTTAGAATCGCGGTTTCCGGCGCACCAATGGGTAGGATCGAATCAATTACACCTAAGTGATTATTACCCTCCTTAATTAACAACTCAATCTGCTCATCCAAACTCGCTGGTGAATATTCTATTTTGTTTTCAGCACTTAGACAATCGTTATTTATACCTTCACGATGAGGTGCTATTGCGAGATTTAGTATGTCTTGAGGAATATCAATACCAATCTTTTCTTTTGGTATATTTAGCAGTATTCCTGCGATCGCTCTATCACTACCTTCAGCATATCTTACAGCTTCTTCAGCAAGTGTAGATAGAATTATTGAATTTATGGATTTCCGAATAGTCTTTACATGAGCTATGGATAAACGGGGGTCAGCTATTTCATGTACGCGGTGAAACAATAGACTCCAGAAGTCATTAAGAATAGAAAGGTCTTTCCACGCTTGTAAAGCTGAATTCCAGTAATTAGTCCAATCACTTTGGCCTAAATTGTTACCAAAAAGCGCACTAAAATGATAAGAAATCGCCTGATTATGAAGACATATTGTTGATACTTTTGGATCAGATGATTGTTCTGTCCATATACTTAGCGCACCAGGTGTGTCATTGAGCATTAAACATTTCAATGCGGGGTCATTTTCACAATGATTTCCTGGCAGTGGCCAAAACCAAAATATTTCTTGAATAATCCTCTGAAATGGATCTCGTAAACTTTCAACAAGAACATTTATATCTAAATCACAAATTGATATGTTTATTGGAAAAATTTTGCATGGCCCATCAGGAATAGGTGATTGGGTCCGCATAGCTATGTCATGTACTTGCTTTCGTCGTGAGATCTCTCTATCAGATGCTTGAACGGGTAATTCTAACAATCGAAATGCATTTGATTGATATAGAAGTTTACTGGTAAATTGTTTTACATTTAGTGGTTCTACATTTGGAATATTATTCAACTGGTCGTGACGCTCCATTTCCACCTTTTGTGATTGATTGAATAAGCCAGATTGATATTATTATATAGTGGAAGTAATAACGGATAGTGAAAAAATTAGTGGATAGACTAAAACACTTTCCTCTCTTTTCTATGCACCTATATGTCATTATTTAGAAACTATATAAATTTAAACCATCTGTGACCACAGCAGGTAGAGTGCCAGCGCCAGCATAAGGGCAATCACCAGGTAATCTGTGACCTTCACTTTCTCATACCCGTGGGTATTCTCCTCCGGTTTATCAGGGTTATAGTGCACCTCAATCGACTCGCCGATCTCATCAATCGCCTTCTGGGCGCTTCTGCGAGTCCACATGCCGTTCATGCGTGTCTTTCCCTGGTATTCCCTGCCCATCACACTGTACTTGTAGGTGATCTGCGGGGTATAGCTGCTGCCGCCCTCATCGTCTCGGCTCACATCCACCTTCTTCTCCAGCACCTGAGCCCAGATCGCCGGCCATCCGGCGCCGGCTTTGATGCGTTTCCCACGCTTGAGCACCCTGTACAGGCTGAAAAGGCCAAACGCCAGTATGATAACTGCTACAAAAATGGTCACTACTGATCCGTTCATGTTATCCTCCAAAAGATAGTACTGGAATAAAATAGAAAATTATCTCCCCAGCCCTGCAGTCAGGTAGTCGGTTACTGCAGCATCATACTCATACTTGAAATAGGCAGGCACGGCATCCTGAGGGATGATAAAAGAAAACCAGCCGGTGATCTTCTGACCCTGGGCGATCTCGCCGCCAACAATTTGCTCATCCTTGCCGAACAATTCACTCCGGTAGACATAACCATTGTTGTCCACCAGCATAGCATACAGCAGGTTGACAAACAGCGGCGCCGGGTTGCCCTTGTTCTCCAGCGTGACCTCTACCGCCACCAGCTTATATCCTTCAACCGCTTCATACATCACACCGGGCTCAGCCGGATCTTCCACGGTCAAAGCCGTGACTGCGTAACCATTCAGCTCAGTGGCTTGACCCAGTTTGGATGGTTCCACACGCGGTGTAAACGCAAATGGCGGCATGGTAAAACCTGCCGGCGCTGCAGATAAATTTGCCTCCAGGATGTCGCCGCTGAAAAATGTCTTATCGAAGACCAGACGCCCAGGAATGGCACCTTCAGGCAGTTTGAAACCGACCAAACCCTTGATGCGCTCTCCCGTATATAAGCCAGCATTGCCGATCTGATCAGCAGCGCCCATCAAATCCAGGTCATATTCACTGCCTGCGGTATCAAATAATGTGAACTTCATCGGGTTAATGTCAATCGTCTCGCCGGCGATATTGGCAAATACCACTTCAACCGCGACCAGTCGTTTGCCTGCCTCGGCATCGTAGAGAATACCGGGTTCAGCCGGGTCAACGATACGCAGCGGTGTCATCGCATAACCAAACCTGCGCGCAGTGTCGCCGAGGTGCTGCCCCACGATCACGGCGTCATCCGGCACCGCAGTGACGACTGGCGCAGCTGTCACTTCAGGCTGTATGTTGGCCTGGGTTGGCTCAGGTAAAACTGGGACCATCGTAGGCGCAGGTATCAGCGTGGCAGTGACCACACCTGCCGGCTGCTGCTCAACAAGCGGTGCAGCAGTAATCTCGACCTCAGGCACCCGGCGGGAAATGCCGCAAGCCAGCGACACAAACATGAATATCAACACCAGTACGATCACGCCAGTTTTGTACTGTCCTCTGGTTCCATCCATCATCACACCTCCCGGCTGAAAGAAACGCAAATATTCATTTTTTTATCTTGGAAACCAATGACTCAGCCCCGCGTTTGGACAGGATGCCGCATCATTACCATCTATTTTCGCGTAAAAAAGCGTCTGGCACAAGCATTTGCCCGGTCAATTTTTTATATCTTAAACTGTTTTTGTTGGTGGCCGGGATGGAATTGTGCAGCCGCCTGCAGTACACACAAGCGCGTCAATACACAGGTGACGATTGCCAACCTGTATTAATCAACTGTCGAAAATATTTACCATGTTTTTCAAACCCCCTGCTTTATTTCCCTTCACACCGGTATTGCTGTTGTACTCCGCCGGTTCACTACGGACGAAAGCGCACCTGCTTGATCAGCACCTGTCAGGGTTCCAGTTCATAATTCCTGATGAAATCCATACACTCCTTTTTTGTATTTATTTCAATCCCTTCATGTTCTTCAATACCCTCTCTAAATGGTTCATAACCACATAACGACACATATGCTGTGGGCTTTCCAGTTTGCAGGTACGATACGCAGGCGCCAATGAAGGCGTGGGGATAATCAGGGTGTTCAGCTAATAATATTTCATATTGACCCTTGCAGTACGGCAGCATATCCCTGGGCTCCACCGGCACACAGGATGCCAGCATACCCGCGACCATTACAATTACAACAACAAGCATTAGCTGTTTCATCAGTTACTCCTTTTTAGATCAATCCAGGCACAACAATAGTGAAATAGCTCCCCATACCACCTCCAGGGACATGGACAGGTGACCCGCCGGCTTGCCCGACAGGTGCATAAACAGGCAGCGTGACGTTTGCGAAGGCTGCCAGCTTCCAAAGACTGATTAGTTTGTTGGGTTGTGCGTGGAGAATTACCAGGACGTGCTGCTTGAATCAGGTCTCTGGATGATGCCATCCAAATCCTTAACTACCATGATAACCAAATCCGGGTGCGAGTCAAGATGCTGCACAGGAACGCTGTTGAGCATCCAGTCAACGGCTGATACGCGGTTATAATAACGGCTGTGTGACGATCATGTACCATTCATCGAGGAGGATGTTGTGTCAATTATCAAAGTAAACAGCGAAATTGGACCCTTGAAAAAGGTGCTCCTGCACCGACCGGGTGATGAGAACCTGAACCTGACGCCCGATACCCTGGAGCGTCTGCTGTTTGACGACATCCCTTATCTCACGCTTGCCCAAAAAGAACATGACTACTTCGCCAATGCGCTGCGAGCCGAGGGCGTCGAGGTGATCTACCTGGTTGACCTGGTCGTCAGTGTACTGGAGCAGTCCGCTGACATTCGCACAGCCTTCCTGCGCCAGTTCATTGACGAAGGCGGTGTGCGCTCAAATACGGTGAAATCTGCACTGTTCGAGTTCCTGGACAGCATCTCAGACACCCGCCAGCTTGTTCATAAGACCATTGCCGGCGTGGAGGAAAGGGAGCTTGGGCTCGACAAGAATAACCACGATTTCTTCCTCACCAAACAGCACAGCCCACTCCTGCTTGACCCTATGCCCAACCTGTATGCCTCGCGTGACCCATTTGCCAGCATCGGCAGCGGTGGGGCAAGCATTCACCGCATGAAGAACACCGTTAGAGCCCGGGAGACCATCTTTGCAGAGACCATCTTCAAGCATCACCCGGATTTTAAGGACACAACACTTTATTACAACCGTGACGACAACTACTCCATCGAAGGCGGTGACGTGCAGGTGCTGTGCAGCAATGTCCTCGGCATCGGCATCTCTGAGCGCACCGAACCGCGCGCTATCACCAGGCTTGCCCAGCGGGTCTTCAATGATGCCAACAACACCATAGACACTGTCCTGGCATTTGACATCCCCTCCTTCCGCTCGTTCATGCACCTTGACACGGTCATGACCCGCGTGGACGTTGACAAATTTGCCGTGCATGATGAGATCATGAGCGATGCGCGCGTGTTTGAGATCAAAGCCGGCAGCAACCACCATGATCCCAGAATCACCGAGGTGTCACTGCCGCTGGAAAAAGTGCTGGAGAAATACCTGAAAATTGACCATGTGACGCTGCTCAAAGCCGGCAACGGTGAGCGCATCGCCGGCCAGCGCGAGCAGTGGTCAGACGGCGTCAACACCCTGTGCATCAGGCCCGGCACCATCATCGTCTATGACCGCAACTTCGTCACCAACCAGGTGTTCCGCGAGGCCGGCCTGAATGTGATCGAAATCCCCTGCAGTGAACTGATCCGCGGCCGCAGCGGCCCACACTGCATGTCGATGGCGCTTGAGCGGGAGTGGTAAAGCAGTTTATACGATGTTCAAAAATTGGCCGGTTATGGTAAAATAAAGGGTGTAAGGCAGTTGAATAAGGTTGTTTTGCCCAAAGTATGGGCGCGTAGCTCAGTTGGTTAGAGCGCACGGTTCACATCCGTGAGGTCCGTAGGTTCGAGCCCTATCGCGCCCACTTTTTATTTAATAGGTCCGTAGGCACCCACAGGGGGTGTGTTATCCGAGCCCTATCGCGCCCACTATTTATTTAACATTTCAACAGACCAGAAGCACCCTGTAAGGGCCGCGTAGCGCTCAGGAGGAGTCGCGCCCACTTTTTATTTAACAATAAACAGGTTCGTAGGAGCCCTGTTATTCCAATGGAGCGAGAAAATAGATGGGTTTTAGTGGAAATCGTTGCCGAGCCTCTTGCGTCAACTTAACATAATGTTCAACCCACAAGTCATAGAGATTTTCCAGGTCCAATAAGGTGACCTTTCGACGTTCCTGTGTCCTAGCCTCATCTTTTGCATCACTGGTAAAGCCTCCAGAAGATACAAACAATCCTACATCGTCTATGCCGAGAACAGATAAAAAGGCTCGCAAACCTTCAACCGCAATAGGTTGATCTCGGCGTTTAACCTGCACTTTAATACGAGGAATGCTCGCACCAAGTGGATCTGTGTACGCAATGATGTCAATACCTCGATCCTTACCTGGAGGAGAGACCCAGGAGACATGGTAATCCATTGCTCTTAGCAGGTCAGCCACCAGTTCCTGGAATTCATACGGTTGCATGTTCTGTAGGAATCCTTTGATTTCTTCCCAGGCCTTTTCTTCGGCTTCTTCAACGGTTAGGGAGATTTCTTCTACGACTGCTCTAGCAGAGCCGGATATTTCCTTTCCTTGTTTTGGACGATTACGTTTCCACTCATGATAGAGCTTAACGGCCTCCTTGTAAAAATTCTCCGGATCTTTGTAGATTTTATACGCCTTGAGTCCCTCTTCTGTAACAAACCAACGACCTTTATTTTTGACTAACCATCCAGCTTTAACCAAATCAATGGTGGCGAATCTTACAATTTTCTCAAAACGGGGTGAATTTGGTGTTGATGGATAATAACCCCTTTCATATTCAGTTAATTGGGTTTTCTTTGGAATCGCGTCTAATATTTCTTTCGCTGGTAAGCCATCAGGCTTATCCAATAACTGATCAAATACAATACGTAGAAATTCTCCTGTTCTCCTGCGGGTGATGTCTGCCATAATTGATTTGACCTCCCAATTTGCTGTGCTTATTCAAAATAAGTATATAGTAAATTTAAATAATATACATAACCTCCATTGTGAATATGTGTGAGCAGGTCAGCACATGGTATACAGTTTATGAAGCATACAAGATGCTGATTAGGCAATTTCGTTTAGGAGGAATAAAATGACTAAACAAAAGATCACTCGTGGAAACGCCAGCCAGTTCTTCATCGCCGGGGAGTTATGCCGTCGGGGTTGTTCTGCAGTAGTGACTTTGGGTAACACGCCCAATACTGATATTCTCTGCAGTAATATCGAGGGTACAAAATTTGTTCATATACAAGTGAAGACCTTCATCCCCGGTGGAAATTCTTGCAGCGTTGGCAAAAAAGCGGAAATGTTTTATGGGGATAATTTCTTTTGGGTATTAGGTGGTATTCCAGAACCGGGTAGTAATAAGGAATTTGTTTATTACATTATCCCATCCAAAATCATGGCTGAGAATGTTACCAAGTGTCATCAGTTATGGCTCCACACACCAGGAGTGAGTGGTCAAGCGCATAATGATAATCAAGTCAGGATGGTATTATTGCCACCAAAAAAGATTAGCAATATTTGGGAATGGGACATTAGTGGATATCGGGATCGATGGGATTTAATTGAGGAAAAATTGAAGGAATGTAATGCTTAAGTGTACTCTTAGGGTTGATTCCTAACACTCTGTGAAAAAAATAACCCTATCGTCTCAATTGGACGACGACCACGGTTACGATATCCCTGGTGTAGTCGCTCTGCATTATATTGGACCAACCTGGAGAACACTCAGTTTATGTTGTGCCATTCTTTATTCCGCATCCATCGTAATCTTCTTATATAATTAAATTAGCGATTTACGATGTGAGACATGAGCCTTTAGACTACATTTTATACAATGGTATCAATAAGGCGTATAAAAATCGTCTGCCATTGTTAACTAATTCCCCTCACCCCGCCATCACCAGCACCACCAGACCCACCAGCAGCGCCAGCGCCAGGCTGTAGCCAAACACGCGCTTTAGTATCACACCCTCCTGTCCGTACACGTTCGTGGCTGTGCTGGCAACCACCAGGCTCTGCGCATTGACCATCTTGCCCATCACGCCGCCGGAGCTGTTGGCGGCCGCCATGGTGACCGGGTCTATACCCAGCTGTTCGGCGGTGATGCGCTGCAGGCTACCGAACAGCACATTGGACGACGTGTCCGAGCCGGTGATCATCACCCCCAGCCAGCCCAGCAGGGTGCCAAAGAGCGGGTACAATGCGCCGGCGGCGGCAAAAGCCAGCCCCAGCGTACCGTCCATGCCGGCATAACGCATCACAAACCCCACCGCCATCATCACGCTGATGGTGATCAGCGCCAGGCGCGTCTTGCGCAGGTTGGCAAGGTACTCCACCGTCAACTGGCGCGGGGTGAAGCCCATCCACAGCCCGGCTATCAGAGCTGCCAGCAAAATGGCCGTGCCGCTGGCTGAGAGCGGTGCGAATTCAAACAACGCCGGCAGTGCCTGGACAGCGGCTGTCACCGGCGGCATGCGCTGAATGACCTGATGCAGGGCCGGCACCGGCAGCATGAGCGTTGAAAAACCGTCCAGCCAGCCCTTCATCTGCGGCAGTCCCCAGGCGAACACGACCAGGCTGAGGATACCCCACGGGACCCAGCCGCGCAGGGATGCTCTCCCACCGCCCGCCTGTGGTGTTTCTGTTTCGACTGCCTCACCCGGGAAGCGCCACACCTGCTTCGGCTGCCAGAAGCGCAGCAGCAGTGCCAGCGCGCCCATCGAAACCAGCGCGGCGGCGATGTTCACCAGCCACGGTCCGTGAAGTGCACCAACTGCCAGCTGGGCAGCGGCGTAACTGGTTCCGGTCACCAGCAGCGCCGGCCAGATCTCGAGCGTCCTGCGCCAGCCGCACAGCACTGCCACCAGCAGGAAGGGGATAAGCACGTCAAAGAGGCTTAACTGCAGGGCAATCTCCCGCGTCAATGCCATCAGGTCAAGCCCGGTCACGCTCTGCAGGGCGATCACCGGGGTGCCCAGGCCGGCAAACGGCACCGGCGCGGTGTTGGCGATCAGCGCCAGCACGGATGCGCTCAGCGGTGGGAAGCCCAACCCGATCAACATGGAGGCTGCCACGGCCACTGGTGTGCCAAAGCCTGCCGCCCCTTCCAGAAATGCACCGAAACAGAAAGCCACCAGCAGCAGCTGTAGGCGTCGGTCTCGGCTGAAGTGTGTCAGGCTGGTCTGCAGTAGGCCAAACAACCCCTTGCGTTCGGTCAGGCGGTAGAGGAACAGGACGTTCAGGATAATCCAGCCAATGGGCAAGAAGCCGTAGACCATGCCGTACAGGGCGCTCATGGCGGCCGACAGGGCGGGCATGCGGTAAACCACCAGCGCAACCAGCAGCGCGCTTCCCAACCCGATCAATCCGGCGGTGTGCGTCTTCACTTTGAAGAATGCCAGGCTGATCAGCAGCAGCAGTGCCGGCAGAATGGCTGCCAGGGTCGAGAAGAAGACATTGTTCAGGGGGTCGTAAGTCTGCAGCCAGGTCATCGCTCTGCCAGCTCCTCAGGTAGTTGAAGTTACCACCAAGTATAGCGCAATTCGCATCTGCGCACCCATGCTCACACAGGTGATATAATGCCACCTGCACGACTGTCCCGCGCGTGTTTGATAATAATCTATGCGCAGTGATTGAATACCTTTACCACCAGGAACCTTTGCATGAATAAACCCGCATCCATCTTTACCCGCCAGGCAGTGCTTCACCTGCTGGTGATTTACCTCGTCTGGGGCAGCACCTACCTCGCCATCCGCGTCGGCGTGCGCGAGGGGTCGGGTTTCCCGCCATTCTTCCTGGGCGGCACGCGTGCGCTCACCGCCAGCCTGATCCTGCTGGCCTGGAATGCCTTCAAAGGCAGCCGCCTGCGCCTGACCAAACAGGAGCTGCTGCCGGTGGTTCTCTCCGGGCTGGCGCTGTGGCTGGGCGGCAACGGCTTCATCATGGTGGGTGAGAAGTTTGTCGATTCCAGCCTGGCCGCCCTGATCATCGCCGGCGCGCCCCTGATCACTGCGCTGATCGAATCTGTGCTGGACAAAAAACCGCTGTCTCCGGTGCTGCTGGGGTTCATCCTGATCGGTATTGCCGGCATCGGCGTCCTCAGCGTGCCCAATTTCCGCTCCGGTGTGCAAACTGACGTGTTCGGTACGTTGATGATCCTGTTGGGGTCGTTGTTCTGGTCCATCGGCACGATCATCCAGGGGCGCAACCGCCTGCCGCTGGCGCCAACGGTCAACGCCGGCTACCAGATGCTGTTTGGTGGTGTGGCGTTCATCATCGCCGCCCTGCTGCTGCGCGAGCCCCTGCCCACCCCGCGTCTCGATGCCTGGCTGGCATGGGGCTACCTGGTGGTATTCGGCTCCATCATCGCCTTCACGTCCTTTCTAAAGGTGCTGCACCTGCTACCGATGAAAATTGTGATGACCTACAGCTACATCAACCCGATTGTGGCGTTGATACTCGGTTACCTGATCCTTTCTGAACCAATCACCATCTGGACGATCGCCGGTACCATCCTGGTACTGGTGGGTGTGTTCGGTGTATTCAGTTTTCACCGCCGCGAGGCAAGGCTCAAACCGGTCAAGCCCTGACGCAACTCAAACCTCATCCCTGATCATATATTTGTTACTGAATTCTTCCCGGTTGATCCAAATTAACGAACATCTGGTAGAATATCTGACGGTAAACAGCGTAACTGGAAAGGGTGCTGCAGAGCCTTAAATCAAACGCCTGCACCAGGTTAGATAATCAGCTGAATGGATATCGTTTCCACACTTATCATCTCAATTGCCCTGGCTATGGACTGCTTTGCCGTCTCGCTGGGCATCGGCACATCACCTGTGCCGACCTCACGCCGGTTGATTTTTCGCATCACCTACCACTTCGGTCTATTCCAGGGCGGTATGGCCTTTCTCGGATGGCTGGCTGGTTCCACGGTGGTGCAGTTTATCTCAGCTTTTGACCATTGGATTGCGTTCGGGCTGCTGGCATATGTCGGCGGTAAGATGATCCACGAAGGTTTTACCAATCACACTGAGGATATTAACCCGGAAGAGCTGGCTGATCCCTCACGCGGCCGGTCACTGGTAATGCTCTCCATTGCCACCAGCATCGATGCCCTGGCTGTAGGGTTGAGCCTGGCGATTCTTCAGGCTAACATCCTGGTATCCAGCCTGAGCATTGGCATCACTTCCTCTCTGTTATCACTGGTAGGTCTGCTGGTAGGTAATAACCTGTCAAATCGCTTTGGCAAACGCATGGAAATCCTTGGCGGCGTTATCCTGCTGATAATCGGCCTGCGGATTCTCATCAGTCATCTCACCGGGGCATAAAGTTCCTTCTGTACTTATTTAAGTACATAAAATACTTGGTTAATTTGCCCACGACCAAAAAATCCTTGTATTAAAGATAATAACATGTACAATTAAATAGTTGTTACAAACAAAGTTTTTTAGTATGAAAGGATAAAGGATCATGGCTGAAGAGAAAAAGAAAAAATCAATTTTTGACAAGGCAATTGATGCACTAACCAACCGCGATGAAAAAGAAGCGGAAGAAGCTGCCAAGAAAGCATTCGAAGAGAAGAAAGCTGCTGCAGCTAAAGAAGCCAAAGAAAAGTTGGAAGCCGTCAAAGCCGAAGCAGCAGCCGCCAAGAAGGCAGCTGAAGACAAACTGAAAGCAGAAGCAGAGAAAGCAAAGCTGGAAGCCGAAGCCAATCGCAAAGCTGAAATGGAAAAAGTCATGGCAGACCGCAAGGCTGAGATGGAAGAGCGCGAATTACAACGCAAAGAACTCATTGAAGCCCAGAGAAAAGCCGCTGAGAAAAAATATATGACCGAGCACACCGTTGTTCAGGGCGACATGCTCAGTGCGCTTTCCTTAAAATACTACGGCTCCGCGGTGCGCGACTATTGGTGGCTGATTTATGAAGCCAACAAAGATGTCATCGGAGATAACTACAACAACATTAAACCTGGCATGGTACTGAAAGTCCCCGAGCTAACCGAAGAACAAAAAGAAGATATTAAGAAAAGAAAACAAGGCTAATATGGCACAACAAGAAATCGATTTAACCAGCCTGTTCCAGGCGGTTACTACAACGCTGGCGGAGAATAAGGCTGCATTAAATCAGGCTGACACCTACAACCATGATCATGGCGATCACATGGTGGAGGTATTTAAGACCGTCACTGGGGCAGTAAAAAAGAAATCCAACGCCCCTGCGGCGGAACAGTTGGCTTATGCCAGCAAGGCGCTCAGTAAAAAGAGCGACAGCGGCTCAGCCAAAATTTATGCTGAAAGCCTGTCAAAAGCGTCAAAGGTCGTCACCGGCCAGGGAATTACCCCTGACAAAGCTATGCCCTTCCTGCAGACCCTGTTGGGCGGCGGAGTAACACCGCCCCAGGCACCGCAGACGGGTGCACCGGGTCAGACAGCCCAGACACAAACAGGCTCTGATATGCTCGGCAGCTTGCTTGCTGGTATGAATTCAGGTTCTGAACTGCCAACAACTCCCAGCAGCACAGATGGGGCTGACCCGTTGTCCTCCCTGCTCGGCGGTTTGTTAGGTGGGTCTGCCCCCCAGCAGGCGCCCCAACAGCCAGCCAGCGGAGATATGCTATCCTCGCTGCTCGGCAGTTTAATGGGCGGGTCTGCTCCACAGCAGGCGCCCCAACAACCAGCCAGTGGAGATATGCTGTCCTCCCTGCTCGGTGGGTTGATGGGTGGGTCTGCTCCTCAGCAAGCTCCCCAACAAAATGAAGTTGGCGGTGAAATTGTCAACTCGCTGCTCGGCAGTTTGATGGGCGGTGGTACACAGCAGTCTTCCAGCAGTAATGGCGTTGACACGATGGACCTCATCAGCATGGGGTTGGCGTTCTTGAAAGCCAAGAATTCCGGAAAAAGCACCATTGAAGCGCTGATCAGCGCTGTGCTTAATAACAGTGCCGTTGGCCAGCAGGGTTACCGCAAGGAATCCGGCGGTTTAATCGCATCAACTGTCCTGCAAATGCTGGGCGGAATGGCCAAATAACCATCAGATTTTCAATCTAAAATCGGCTGTCAATGACAGCCGATTTTTTTGCTTTCACAAAGCATCAAAAACTTGACCATCTGTAGCAAGCGAAAGCCAGTGATGTTTTAGCTACTTCGCAAAAATCTCAGCCAGGTTATCCCACAGGATATACACGCTGGCAACAAAAACCAGCACAAACACGATCGGCCAGAAAAACTCATAAAGCAGGATGCCAGCCGCTATGAATGAGAGCAGTATGGTGATTCGATATGTAAACTGCAGTAAACGGTGTTTGAAACCTGCCTCGATGAGCAGGATCAGCACCACCAGTCCCCCAAGGCCCACCCCAAGATACTGGCGGGCAAACAGAGCCAGAACAATCACCGTCACCATCATCAAGCTGATGCTGACAGCTGACCATAACTCAGCCACCTTGCCAAACCGAATGTTTCCACCGGTTTCAGGCTGCGGCGGACGCACAAGGTGTGAGCGGAGGTTCTTTGTCAGCAGGCTATCGAGTGAAACCAGATTTTCTTTGAGTGTTTCAGCAATCAGCTCATTGTGGGCAAAGGTCTTTTTAAGCGCTCGCAGCTCCGAAAAGTGCCCGTCAATATTGTCCACCATCTCACCCAGTTGGGTGTTGAGCGTGTACTTATCTTGCACGCCTGTCAGTTCAACACCTGCCTGGTACTGCTGTGACTGAATGTGGTTAATCTTTCCCAGTAATTCAGACTGTTCTCTTTCAATATCCAGCAGCCTGAGTTCAAGCAGGCGGCGCGCTTCATTTGGCGGCGGCACTTTGTCCAGCCCCACCCAACCAAACGGGTCATACCAGGCGCGACGGATAGTGCCATTGCGGTTAAAGCGTGGCCCGGCAGGCGCATTCTCACCAGCCACAGGGTCACGCGCAAAGAAACCCCACAGACCATGGTACTTTTGCACCCAGTCCGGCATGGGGTCAATCAAAACAGGTTCTTTCCAATCATTTTTCTGTCCATAACCGATTGCCTGTCCATCACCGCGGGCATAATCCACAAACGGGATGCGGAACAGGTTGATACGGGTATGCGGAGATAACTGGTCTTGTTGATAATTAAACATCTGGCGCCAGGCTGCAGCAACTTTCTCGATTACCCGGCTGGCGCCTGTCAGCAGTGCAATCTCGGCATCGGCAATATATTCACCGCCTTGAAAATAATTGGAATGCGACCCCGCACCGGCATAGAGCACCGGGTGGCCATCAATCAGCGTCAATTCGCTGTCCTGCCAGTGCCGGCGCAGATCGTCGCCCTCGAAATCATGGTTTGAACAGGCCGCCCAGGCCGGCTCCAGTTCGCCGTCATCCCTGCGGTAGAGGTACACACAGGCCATCTCCCAGTCGCCCTCATGATCATTAACGCCCTTGAAGCCCGAGCGCCAATCATTGAACGGGTAAAAATACCAGTACTGCAGCGCAATCCAACCGCCATATTCCACCACACGGCCATAATACTGATAGTGTTCATTGGTATGCATCATCCCCTGGTAAGTTTGAATGGCTGCCGTGGCTGTATCGCCGGGAACCCTACCCCTAGCCAGCAGTGAAATTGTGAACACGGCATCAATTAAGCGTGACAATAAGCCCACCCTGGCCAGCCGGCCTGAACCTGGTTTAAAGTGCTTTTTGGTTGTCTCACGCCCGATGCCTTCCTTAAGGCGGTATGCCGCCAACTCAGTGATGTTGAGCGGCTCAATAAACTTCAAGTAATTGACCTTATTAGCCCCCTCCACCTGTTTTTCAGCCAGGTTTTCAAGCGTCAACGTGCGCTGACCGCTGACATTGTGCGAGACCTGTCCCCGCTCATAAACCCACAGGCTGCATTCCTGCAAGTATTCTTCGACAGCTATCGGGTAAAATGATTCGCCGATGGTAAAACGCAGCACCGGCGCATGCTTTTTTAAAAGCTCCAGTTTCTCAGCGTCGTTCATCGCGCTTCTTCTTCCTTGATGTAGCGCCGGTCTTCCGGCAGGAACAATACACGCACGTTGGCGTAACTGAGATAGATGACCATGAACAGGCTTGCTGCCATCAACAGGTAAATATGTTTAGGTTTATCGGTGAAATACAGGATGATGCCGATCAGCAGGCTGGCGCCCTGCACAAATACAGCCATATCCCAGGCGAAGCGCCACAGGCGGAAGAATCCAATTGCAGCAATAAATATCAGGATAGTCAGGAAGAACAGCGCCAGGCTCTCGACCAGTGCTGGGATCAGGTTCAGGCTGACTGCGTTTTCGTACAGCCGCGATAAAAACTCACCAGTTGAGAGCGTGTCAATGTCAGGCGTGTTTCGCCCAAACAGCCACTGTCTGAGCAGTGATAAGCCCTGGTTGAGGTCAAAATGATACACAGCCAATCCCAGCAACAGCCCGGACTGGATGAGCAGCAGCCAGGACAGCAGGGTAATCACCGGTGATCTTTTATTACGCTTGCGCACCTTTTTTGTCATATCTTGCCTGATCCTGCAAGGTTGTACTACATAAAAAGTCTATCACAGAATATTCGGGGACACACAAAAAAGCGGGGGAGACAGTCTCTCCCGCTGATAGTGCCCGTTCTCCACAAATTACGAACTGCTGTTTGATTTTGGCAGTTTTGGCAGCAGCCAGGAGAGAAATGAACTTGCGGAGCGCGTTTGCATCAGCAGCCTGCCAGGGCCGGTCAGGTCAACCACCAATCCCTCGCCGCTGAACAGTGTGGATTTGATGCCGCCTACCCGCCGGATATTGAACCCCAATGATTCGCTGAATGCTACCAGGTGGCCGGTATCCACGGTAAACACCTGCCCTGCAGCCAGCGCGACTTCATGGATGGCGCCGTAGGAAGACATCAAGATCTTACCGCGTCCGCCTGCCTTTAGCATGATAAAGCCTTCCGAGGCAAAGAACGTCCTGGCACCGCCCCACTTGGTATCGATTGTCACACCTTCTTCAGAGGCGACATAGGAACCGGACTGTATCAGGATGGTCATATTGGCCAGGTCGAGCGCATACAAATCGCCGGGCAGTGATGGCGCTACCAGCACCTCACCGCCGCCTGCTGGCGCCTGGTATACATTTTGAAAGAAGCTCTCACCGCCCAGCATTGAGCGAGCCAGCGACTTCAATACGCCGCCTGTTGCCTGCGTCTGCAGGCTGATACCCTGGCTCATACCCACCATTGAACCACTCTCGACCCTGACGCTTTCGTTTGGCGCCAGCTTGAGAACGCCCATTGAATAAGCCGGTTTATAAAGAATTTGAATATCCATTTAGAATCCTTTCTCTCACGGTGAATGACTTTCGGTTAATCATAATCGAATTTTATTTCAATATCATAAAGCCGCACCTTGCGGAACACTGGAGATTAATGGATAATCAAGCTGGAGACCTAATGGAAAACGCCCTGCCACAACCTTCAGCACGCCAATTACAGCTGCCCCACGGCAGCCTTACTTTCCCCGTCTATATGCCGGATGCCACCTTCGGGGTGGTGCGCTCGGTAGATGCCCAGGATCTGCTTGCCTGCGGTGTGCAGGCGTTGGTGATGAACAGTTTTCACCTGATGCAGCGCCCGGGCTCATCGACCGTTGGGGCGCTGGGCGGTCTGCACGATATGAGCGGCTGGCCGCGCCCGATTGTGACGGATTCCGGAGGTTTTCAAGCCTACTCACTTATTCGTCAGAACGCAGCCTATGGCTCAATCAACGATAAGGGCTTGAACTTTCAGCCCGAAGGCGCAAAGCGCAAGTTCCTGCTGTCGCCAGAAAAAAGCATTCAACTGCAAATGAGCTACGGGTCAGATATCCTCATCTGCCTGGATGACTGTACCCATGTGGACGCTGCCTACGAAGAGCAGGCGCTCTCCGTTGAGCGCACCATTGCCTGGGCAAAACGCAGCAAGACGGAATACCTGCGACTGCTCGAACAGCGAAAATTAGAGCCTGGCAATAGGCCGCTGTTGTTCGGTGTCATCCAGGGCGGCGGCGAGAAGACATTGCGCAAGAAATGCGCCGAAGCCTTGCTGGAAATTGGCTTTGATGGCTTTGGCTACGGCGGATGGCCGCTGGATGCCGGCGGAACGCTGCTGGAGGACATTCTCGGCTACATCCGCGAGCTGATCCCGCGCCAGTACCCCATGCATGCGCTCGGCGTCGGTCACCCGCTTAATGTACTGGCCTGTTACCAGCTTGGTTATGAGATCTTTGACAGCGCCATGCCAACCCGTGACGCACGTCACGGTCGGTTGTACACCTTTCAAAACGCTGACTCTGCCCCCAATGCCGGCCTGACAGGTAAGTGGTTAGTTTACCAGTATATTGCCGACGAAAAACATATCAAAAACAGCCTGCCCATCTCGCCCTACTGCAATTGCCCGGTATGCCGGCATTATTCGATGGGCTACCTGCGTCACCTGCACAAGGTAAATGATTCACTCTTTCCCCGGCTGGCAACCCTGCACAACCTGTACTTCATGATCCAGCTTGAAGCCCGCATCAGGAGCCTGCCGCTTGGCTGAGATGTCTGACCTTGACCTGCTGGTTGAAACGGTGCTGTCGGGAGGACGCTACCGGACAGTGCATCCTGATCTGGTACGGCGCATCGGTGCGCGCGAACTGTCGGTGCGCAAGTCGTTCAAAGAGGCGGTCAAAGCCACCCGCAGCCGGCTGCACCAGGTCGGCGGCGCTTACCAGGAAAGACCGATTCCGTATGGTGCACACATCCGCACACTTAAAACCCTGCCTAACGACCTATCGGACCCGGCAGTGCGCTCATTCTGTACCAGACTGATGGGAGAGCATGCCTCAACCCGTGAACGCCTCAGCATCATAGAACCTTTTTACGAAACAATTTTAAAGCCTCTCCAGCCCATCACTTCCATCGTTGATCTTGCCTGCGGGTTTAACCCGCTGTCGCTGCCGTGGATGCCACTCAGCCGGGACACACGCTACCTCGCCTGCGACATCTACAACGATATGCTGTCCTTTGTCCGGCAGTTTTTTGAGCATTTCAACCAGCCAATTGAAACCAGCATGTGCGACCTGACCGATTTCAGCTTGACCGAACCGGTGCAGGTTGCCCTGCTGTTGAAGACTATCCCCTGCCTGGAACACCTCGACAAGGATATCGGCAGAAAGCTGATCACCACCCTGCCGGCAAAGCACCTGGTCGTCTCATTCCCGGCACACAGCCTGGGCGGACGCTCAAAGGGTATGCCTGCTACCTACGAAGCGCGTTTCATGGAGCTCATTGATGGCACCGGGTGGCAGTCTGAACGCCATCTGTTCAGCAGTGAACTGGTGTTTGTACTGCACCGTAGTTAAGGATATGATGACCCCACTCCCTGACAGAGCGCCGGACATTCAGCGTATCCTCAATTCCCCCAAATACCGCATGCTTGGCATTCCACCTGAGACCGTGGCGGATTTATTCGCACAGGAAGAAGGCAAACATCCCAATGAAAAGACGCTGCAAAAAGCTGTGCGTCAGAAACTGCACAATATCATGGCGGTGTATTTAGGTGACCCGGATTACAAACAGGCCGCTGATGCACTGACCACCGCCTGGCAAGAGGGCGGTATGCAGGCGCTCAAACTTGTCTGCCGGCAGCTCTTGAACGCACATGCCTCAACCCGCGAACGCCTGCCGCAGATGGACACCTTTTATAACGAAATATTTGCGCTGACAGGCAAGCCAAACGTGGTTCTTGACCTCGCCTGCGCGCTCCATCCCTTTGGGCTGCCCTGGATGAAGCTCCCTGCCGGCTGCAGCTACTATGCCTATGATATTCACGCACCGCGCATTGCCCTGATCAATCACTTCTTCCAATTGATCGGTCAACCAGGCGCTGCCATCCTGCAGGACATCCTGCTGCAGCCGCCGGATGTGGAAGCAGATGTGGCGTTATTTTTCAAAGAAGCCCACCGCCTGGAACAGCGCCAGCACGGCGCCAACCGACGCTTGTGGCAGTCCATCAACACCCACTGGTTGTTGGTCTCACTGCCCACCAGCAGTCTCACCGGCCGGCATGACCTGCTGGACAAACACCGCCGTCTGGTCTATTCCACGCTGGAAGGATTGAATTGGCCAACTACCGAACTGGTGCTGGAAAACGAAATCATCTTTTGCATGGAAAAACGCTGATGTCAGCCAGAAAACGCAGTCAGAAACAACCAACTTCCAGGGTGGATGCCCAATTTTCGGCGCTGGAGCGCTTTAAGCCGCTGTTGTCTCCGGCTGAATTTGACCTGCTGCTGGCAGAGCTGGAGAGACCGTTACACCCATCTTTACGGATCAACCAGATAAAAGTTGATGCCGGCGGCGGTTTACCCGCCATGATTGAACGCTATGGTTGGCAAACCAGGCCGATTCCGTACTGCAATGCCGGCATGTGGGTCACAGAAGCCCAAACACCCATCAGCAAAGCCATTGAGCACCTGCTCGGTTATTACTATATCCAGGACGCAGCGTCCATGCTGCCAGTTGAGCTGTTTGATATTAACCCGTCCGATCGCCCGCTGGTGCTGGACATGGCGGCTTCACCGGGCGGCAAGACCACCCACCTTGTTGACCGAACCCAAGACCTGGGCCTGGTCATTGCTAACGATTCGAGCACAAGCCGTCTGCAAGCGCTCAAGCTGGTGCTGCAGAACTGGTCTGCAGCCAACCAGGTAGTGACTGCCTATGCCGGCGAAAGAATCGGGGGCTGGTTTCCTTCTCAATTTGACCTGGTACTGCTGGATGCACCCTGCAGTATGCAGGGTTTGCGCTCAACCGAAAACCACCCTATGCGTCCAATCACCCCGCGTGAGCAAACCAGCCTTGCCAGCCGGCAGCAGCGCCTTTTAGAGAGTGCCCTGCAGGCTGTCAAACCAGGCGGCCAGGTGGTCTACTCCACCTGCACCCTCTCGCCTGAAGAAAATGAAGGGGTACTGGATGGTCTGCTGAAACAATATCCCGAAGTATTCTCAATTACTGATCTTTCACAGCGCTTGCATGCGCCGGCGCTGACGGAAGCAGATGGGATTTCTTATGACCCGCAGGTTGCAGGCGCAGCCAGGCTGTGGCCGCACCGTTATGGCACATCCGGCTTTTTTGCAGCGCTGTTAAAAAAGGCAGCTGAGATATCAGTCGAGACACGCCAGCCGCCCCGCCGTGAGTTTTTCAAAACCGGCCTTGAGCCGCTGCAAAAAAATGAACGAAGCCGGCTGTTTGCCACCATCCAAATGGAATACGGGTTTGACTTCCTGCCTTTCATTGAACAGCACCGCCTGGCACTCTACCAGCGATCAGAACGGCTTTACGCTTTGCCCGAACGCTGGCTGGTTGAATTCTCAAGCCTGCCGTACTTCTCAATCGGCATGTTGTTGGGTGATTTATCGGTAGAAGGGTTTACGCCGTCGCTGGAATGGTTCAGCCGATTCTTCAGCCAGTTTACATCTGGATTCTATGCATTGCCAAATGACCTGGTGAGCGCCTGGCTGCGTGGTGAAGACCTGCCGCTTGATCTGTCAGGACACTTTCATCCCGGGTCGATCATTGCAGTGTGTGACAGTAACCGCTGCCTGTTGGGTAAGGGTAGGGTCAATCCGGGACGGTTGAAGAACCAGCTGCCAGCACGCCTGACCTACGCCATTGGGGGACTGAAGAAATGAAAAAGTGCCCGGCCTGCCAGGCTGAACTACCGGCTGGCGCCCTCACCTGCGACTACTGCGGCAGCAGTGTAGTACCGGCTGCCCTATCGCTGTCCCAGCGCACAGCCATACAGGAAAAGGCAGCTAAGTGGAATGACCTGCTTGCCAGCCGCATCAGCCATATTACCAGGATTGTGATTGGTGTTGCCGGCGTGCTCATCGGCCTGATCGCTGCCCTGGTCTATCTACTGACTTTGATCATGGGGCTTAACCTCAGCTGGTCGCTGTCACTGGGCATCACCCTGCTATTGATGGAGCTGTTCTTTGCTGCTCTGATCCGCAACCAGCTGGCCTACAAGGCTTCTGCAGACCTGTTTCAGAGCAATATCTCATCACAAATTCAATCGCTTTCAGACGATAAAAAGGTGCCGCGCTGGCAGCTTGAGGCACTCATACGTGACAGCCTGTCTGAACATGAACCGCTTCGACAGTTCCTGTCGCCAACTCAAAAATAGTATAATTGGGTCGAATTTAGTTATTGTTGAACAGGAAGGAATCCCAAACTTGAAAAATCGCAAACAGTTTATCCTCGGTGTAATTAGAGCGCCATTTCTCATCCTTGCCCCTGCCTGTGTTTTCCTCGGCGCCGGTGCAGTTGTCTGGAATACGGGGTCTATCAATTTCTTATACCTCTTACTGGCGCTGATTGGCGCAGTATCAGCACACATCAGCGTCAATGCGATTAATGAATACTATGATTTCAAAAGCGGTCTTGACCTGGTCACGCGCCGAACACCGTTCAGCGGCGGCAGCGGCAGCATACCCGCACACCCTGAAGATGCCCGATTGGCATTGATCATCGGTCTCGGTGCACTGGCATTGACTGGCCTGATTGGTATTATTTTTCTGCTGGTCTGGGGCTGGGAACTACTGCCGCTTGGCTTACTGGGCATGGTATTGATCTACACCTACACCAACTGGATCAACCGCAGCCCGCTGCTAAGTTTGATATCACCCGGGCTGGGCTTCGGCACGCTGATGGTAATGGGTACCTACTTTGCCCTGACCGGCGAGTACACGTGGACAGCCTTTGCGGCTTCCTTCGTACCTTTCTTCCTGGTGAACAACCTGCTGTTTTTGAACCAGTTCCCTGACAAGGAAGCTGATAAAAGCATCGGGCGCAAAAATTTTGTCATCCTTCTCGGCCGCAAAAAATCAGCGTTGATCTATAACGCATTCCTGGTGCTGACCTATCTCTCGATCATCATCGGTGTGCTGGCCGGTCTGATGCCCGCCTGGACGTTGCTTGGATTGCTGACCATCGTTCTGGCTGTGCAGGCAGCCTCCACTGCCATGCGCCATGCTGATGATTTTGAAAAACTCCTGCCGGCGCTCGGTCAGAATGTGCTCATCAACCTGCTCACACCAACCCTGATGGCAATCGGCTTCCTGATTGCCCACTTTATCGGATAAGGCTTAATTGGAAGAAAAAGTACCGCTCTATCACCAGATATATGCGGTCGTTCGGCAGATTCCGCGCGGCAGGGTTGCAAGCTACGGTCAGGTCGCCCGTATCCTGGGCAACTGCACGCCGCGCATGGTGGGCTATGCCATGTCTGCCACCCCCAGCGGGTCTGACATCCCCTGGCATCGTGTCATCAATGCCCAGGGCAAGATCAGCATTCGTGAGGGCATCAGCGCCTTCATGCAGCAGCAGCTGCTTGAGGAAGAAGGGGTTGTTTTCAATGAGAGCCACCAGACAGACTTTTCACTGTTTGGCTGGCAGGGACCGGGAGAATGAGCCATGATCAAAATTATTGAAATTACCAGTGTGGATGATGACGTCATGGCAGCCATGGGGAGACTCTTGCCACAGCTGACCGCCAACAGTCCACGGCCGGAACACAGCCACATCGAAAAGATTGTAAAGAACCCCAACAGTATCCTGTTTGCAGCGCGCTCAGATGATGGTGCCGGGAATATCATTGGCTTCCTGACGCTGGTTGTTTACCCAATCCCGACAGGTATTGTCGGCTGGATTGAAGATGTGGTGGTGGATGAAGCCGCCCGCGGGCAGGGTGCCGGTGAGGCCTTGACCCGGGCTGCACTGGACCGTGCCCAAGCTATGGGTGCCAAAAGCGTCTCCCTGACCTCACGTCCAACACGTGAAGCTGCCAACCGCTTGTATCCACGCGTTGGCTTCGTCCGTCCCGAGACAAATTTCTACCGCTACACATTTGAGAAAAAATAAGGTGTTGTGGCTTAGACGCAGCACCTGCGGCCAGCAGATCCGCTGGCTGTTTTTTTTTTCGATCCAAGCAGATTATCCTGCAAAAAAGTCTTCCGGGAAGCCGCACACGCCGGGCTTAAGATAGAACATATCGCCAGCCTCTGGCTGCTGTCGGCGTTCATCTGCTGACAGGTCAACCGCCGCAGTTGTGATGTACAGCGTATCCAGTTCTGGGCCGCCAAAGGCGCAGCTGGTGACCAGCGCAGTTGGCAGGCGTGCCTCTCCCAGCACTTCACCCTCGGGGCTGTAGCGCACCACCTTCCAACCACCCCAGCGAGCAGACCAGACGCAGCCTTCAGCATCCACACACAAGCCGTCCGGTACGCCCTCAGCCGGGTCATCGGGTACACTGATGAAGGCTTCACGGTCTGAGATTGTGCCGGTCAGGCTGTCGTAGGTATAGCGGTAAATCAGGCGTTGAGGAGTGTCCGTCAGGTAGAAGATCTTGTTATCCGGGCTCCAGCCAAGACCATTGGATATAGTGATTCCCTGTTGGACCGTATGAACAGACAGGTCTGCGTCCAGCCGGTATAGCTCACACTCGGGTCTGTCACTCAATGTGCCGGCAAAGAACCTGCCAGCCGGGTCAACCCTGCCGTCATTGAAGCGCCTGCCGCTAAAGCCGTCTTGAGGCTGCGGCAGAAACGTTAACTCTTGAGCGCCGTTCCAAAAGGCAAAGCCGTCTCTCGTTGCCAGCAGAAAGCCGCCGCCTTTTCGGAACGCCAGGGCACCAACCGCAGATGGCAGGATGTGAACCTGGTGATCTTTTCCAGCCGCAGTGCAGGAATGAACCTCGCCTGCCTCAATATTGACCCAGAACAGCCGCCCCTGCTCAGGCTGCCACAGCGGTCCTTCACCCAGTTCGTGCTGAAGGGTTAAAAAATGCTTCGCTTCATAATTCATATCATCGGGTTTCATGCCGGCCTCTGTTACCTAATTTCCTTATCATTATAAAATATTCTTCTAACGTTGTTGTCTCTGCTTTTAAGATAAGGTATAATTTCAAAATAGCAAGCAAAAAGCAGAGGTAACAATGGTGGACAGGGCTTAATTACATCAAGATTATTCACGGGTAACGACACGGTTTTATTCGTTTTGATGATGACATTATCAGAACCGGCGGCGCGTATGCCCCGGTTTTTTGTTTTTCTTGAGGATCCACCATGCTTACAGTTCACCAAATTAACAAAACATACGGCATCAACACCATATTGAGTGACATCACCTTCACCCTAAACAACGGTGATAAATTGGGGCTGGTTGGCCCCAACGGCTGCGGCAAGACCACACTGCTGCGCATTCTAACCGGCGAGGAAGCCCCTGACAGCGGAACGGTTATCCGCCATCCTGCCGGTCTGGAGATCGGCTACCTGCCGCAGGGGTTTTTACCTACTGATGGTGAAACGATCTCAGACTTCCTCTCAACTGACAATTTCAGCCCTGAGCTGCTGTCTCAAGCGCTTTTACAGGCAGCAGAGCAGTTGGCAAACAACCCCGAGGACGAAAGCCTGCAGTCAGCCTACAGCATTGCACTGGAACGGATCTCCACCTCTGCCGCCCGCGCAGTAGAACAGGAAGAAATCCTCACCCGCTTCGGTTTCAAGGATTTTGACCCCGCCACACCTGTCCAACATTTGAGCGGTGGTCAGAAGACCCGCCTGGCGCTGTGCAGGACACTTCTCGCCAAACCCGACATCCTGGTATTGGATGAGCCGACCAACCATCTCGACATCGAGATGCTTCAGTGGCTGGAGAACTGGCTGGCAGCATACCCAAACGCTGTTCTGCTGGTCTCGCATGATCGCACCTTCCTGGATAAGGTAACGACCGGTATTCTGGAGATCAACCCGTTGACGCATACCTTGAAAACCTATGTCGGCGATTACAGCAGCTATGTTATCCAGAAAGAACGTGAGACTGAAAAACAATGGCAGGCTTATACCGACCAGCAAGTTCAAATTAAACGTCTGTGCAAGGCGGCTGCATCCGTGCGCAGCCGGGCAAAAGCGCATAAGGGCGGCAAGGCCGATCCCAAAAACACGGATGGTTTTTCAGTTGGCTTCTTTGCTGACCGCTCACGTGAAACGGTGGCGAAAGCCAAATCCATAGAAAAACGTGTTGAGCACCTGCTGACAGATGAAAAGGTTGAAAAACCAAAGCGTTCCTGGAATATAAAAATCGAGTTTGAGGATACGCCAGAGAGCAGCCGTTCAGTCATCGGGCTGGTGAACGTGTATGCAGGCTATCCAGGCAACATGCTGCTTGAGAACATCAACCTGCAGCTGCGCTTCGGTGAGCGCACCGTGCTGACCGGCCCAAATGGCTGCGGCAAGACCACACTGCTGCGCACCATCACCGGGCAGCTGCCTCCAATCAGCGGCAAGGTACAGTTTGGGCCAAGCGTCCGGCTGGGTTATATGGCTCAGGAGCAGGAGACACTGCCGGCTGATGAAACGCCGCTGCAGATCCTCAACCGTATCCATTCACAAAACGAGACCGAGGTACGTTCCTACCTGTCAAAATACCTGTTCACGGGCGATGAGGTTTTCAAGCCTGTCGGGCTGATGTCCTACGGTGAGCGGGCGCGCCTGTCACTTGCCTGCCTGGTAGCAGAAGGGTGTAACCTCCTGCTGCTGGATGAGCCGATCAATCACCTGGACATCCCCGCCCGTGAGCAGTTTGAGCTTGCCCTGAAAACCTTTGACGGCACCATCCTGGCTGTGGTGCACGACCGTTACTTCATTGAGCGCTTCGCCACCTGCCTGTGGGTGGTTAAAGACCGGAAAATCCGGGTTGAATACCTTTGAGCTATTTGATATGCCTGTTCATATAGTTAACAGCCCTTAAACAGGTTATGATATTTTGCCAATGGTTTGGTGATAGGTGGCAATACCGCTGTGAAAACAACCTTGTTATAATTTCATCATATACTTTCAGGGGTAGTTGATGAATATCATCATTAAAAGCCTGATGGGCAGCAAGACTGACACAAAAGCTGGAATATTCACCCGCATGCTGACTGCCGACTGCCCGCAGGGATTCACTGCTCTTGAATGCCTGGTGCATCTTGCCATCCCGACCGATGAAAACAGCGTTATCCTTGTAAACGGTGTGTCAGGGCAGGAAGACACTCCTCTGCAGGAAGGCGATGTCATTTTTATTTTCCCGTCAATTGCAGGTGGTTGACGCAGGCTTGTACCCATAAATCTTATTTAAGGAGAGCAGCACATGCATGGCTGGCACGGAAAACTACTACGAATAGACCTCACAACACATAAGACCTGGGTTGAAGAGATTGATCTTGACTCAGCCCGCGACTTTATCGGTGGACGCGGCCTGGCTGTGAAATACATGTACAGCGAGGTCGATCCAAAAATTGACCCCTATGATCCGGGCAACCACCTTATTTTTTCTACCGGGCCGCTGACCGCTACACCGGCACCCACCGGCAACCGCTACATGGTCATGACCAAAGCCCCGCTCACCGGCGCTCTGGCAAATTCCAATGCCGGCGGTTTCTTCCCTACCGAGATGAAGCGCACCGGCTACGACCTGTACATATTTATGGGCAAATCTGAGCAGCCAGTGTACCTGTGGATCTCCGATAAAGGCGTTGAGATCCGCTCCGCTGAGCATGTATGGGGTAAATCAGTGCCTGAGACTGAGGATATCCTGCTGGCTGAGACCGATCCGAAAGCCCGCGTGGCCTGCATTGGTATTGCCGGTGAAAACCGCTTGAGAATGGCAGGCATCATGAATGACAAGCACCGTGCCGCTGGCCGTTCCGGCGTTGGCGCAGTGATGGGAAGCAAGAACCTCAAGGCGGTTGTTGTGCGCGGTGAGACCAACCCAACCCTGGCAGACCCTGAGCAGATGGTGTCATACAGCAGCATGATTCAGAAAGAGGTTGCCACAGCTTCCAATAAACCATCTGCCATGCGCATGTACGGCACATCTTATGTTCCGCCAATCACCAATGAAATTGGAATCCTGCCGACCCGCAACTTCCAGACCGGTACGTTTGAAGGCATTGACGGCATCCATCCGGAAGTGCTGAAGAACAATTACCTCATCCGCCCCAAAGCATGCTACCGCTGCCCAATCGCCTGCGGGCGAATGACCAAAGTGGATGACCCCAAATATGGTGGCGAGGGCGAAGGCCCTGAGTATGAGACCATTGCCTCCATAGGCAGCGCCTGCGGTATCAGCAACCTGGCTGCTATAACCAAGGCTAACTACCTGTGCAACGAGTACGGCATGGATACGATCTCAATCGGCATGACCATTGCTGCTGCCATGGAAATGTATGAAAAAGGCATCATTCCTGTAGAGGATATTGGCATGCCCCTGAACTTCGGTGATGCTGATGCCTTGATTGAGTTGGTCAAGCAGGCAGCTACCCGCACCGGTTTTGGTAACCTGATCGCCGAAGGCAGCTACCGGCTGGCAGAGCACTATGGTCACCCTGAGTTTTCCATGACCGCCAAGAAACAGGAATTTCCGGGCTATGATCCGCGCGGCGCCAAAGGGATGGGCTTGCTGTATGCCACATCCAACAAAGGTGCATCGCACATGTCCGGTGATCTTGCCTATGCTGAGGTGTTTGGCACCCCAAAGAAAATCGACAATCTCACCATCGTGGGAAAACCAGCCCTGATCAAGCGCTTTGAGGATGCCTTTGCCGTCATCGATGCAGCCGGCCTGTGTGTCTTCCTGAGCGTGCGTTATTACTTTGGCGAAGATGTCAACCTGTGGCCGGTCCGCCTGACCCAAATTATGAACTATGCAACCGGCGCTGGCTACACTGAGGAGACGCTGCTGCAGGCAGGCGAGCGAATCTTCAACCTTGAGCGCATGTTCTTGATCGAAGCTGGTTTCACCCGGGCGGACGATACCATTCCAAAGCGCTTCCTGGAAGAACCACTGACTGCCGGCGGAGCCAAAGGGCATGTGTGTGAACTGGACCAGATGCTGCCCGAATTCTATAAACTGCGCGGTTGGGATGAAGCAGGCGTGCCCACCACTGAAAAGCTGGTAGAACTGAAGCTGGCATAGCACAGCGAATCTGTTAACACAAATAACAAACTGCTTGCGTCGGAAAATCGGCGCAGGCATATTTTTTATCCTGTCCTCTACCGGGTTTCAGGTAAAATTACCGCAGGGAAAGTGGATTAATTAAAAAGATGACCAACAGAACCCAAAAAATCCTGCTGATTGAAGATGATCCGGCCGTAGCCGAGAGTCTGCGCGATGCGCTCAGGCAAGAAGGCTACCAGGTCTTATGGACGGCATATGGCGTTGAAGGCATCCGCCTGACACAGGCAGAGAATCCGCACTTAATCCTGCTGGATATCCGCCTGCCTGATATTTCCGGCTTTGACGTTGCCCGTCAGATGCGGCAGATGGACATGCGTCAACCGATACTGATGTTGACCGCTCGCCAGGATGAGATGGACAAGGTGCTGGGGTTGGAGTTGGGTGCCGATGATTACATCACCAAGCCGTTCAGCCTGCGAGAATTACTCTCACGCATCCGGGCGATGCTGCGCCGGGCTTATGGTGAGCTGTCTTCAGCCCAGGGTGACACACTCTATGTGGCTGATATGGTTATTGACCAGACGCGCGGCCAGGTCAGGCGCGGGGAACAGATCATCCTGCTGACACCAACCGAGTTCCGACTGCTGGTTTACCTGGCGCGTCACACTGGCCAGGCGCTCAGCCGCGCACAGATTGTCGATGCCGTCTGGGGTTACAGCCCCGATGTAGAAAGCGAGAAGGCAGTCAATGTTCACATCCGCCGCCTGCGCGAAAAAATTGAACTTGATCCCGCCAATCCCAGCCTGATCCTGACCGTTCCGGGTGTCGGCTATCGGCTTGTGGCGTAAGGATAGAAAACCTAAACTGGATTAAGAAACTGTAATCTTGATGTAACCCATGCGTAATCAGGCAGGTTTAAAATAACAACAGCCAGGTATTGAAGCGTTGAGTTTCTTCAATTCTGGGCCATTATCGTTTATGGTTTTTTGAATAAGGAGGAAGTGTGAGTGTAAATTCCATCCGCCGGCAGCTGCCGATCAGTTATGCAGCCATTGCTTTGCTGGCCGCGCTTTCGCTTGGCGCGGTTTTAATGCTGGTTTTACGCAGTTATTACGCCCAGCTGGAAAAAAACTACCTTGAAACAAACGCTAAATCGATCAGTTCACTGATTGGGCAATCGATCGCACTGGGCTACCCACATCATTTCATTCAATCCCAGGTGAACTCGCTGGCTTTCCTCTCTCAAACACAGGTCACGGTTTACGACCAGGACAACCAGCCCCTGGCCGAATCCGATATTCCAGACCAGACTTGGGTGTCCTTCGGACAAATAGCCAACCCCGTCGATACAGTAGCGGCTCAAAATGATGAGGCAGTCTCGATTTTTTACTTCCAGAACAACCCGACTTCATCAATGAACTTGCTCAATTCAACCATTGAAATCAACGGTCCTGAACTTAAAGACAAGATTGTACAAGTGGAATCAGATCAAAATTTGTTAAAGATCACCCTGCTGCCCAGCCATTACTCATTCACCGGGCATTCGCTTTACGGCAACCAAATCGGTGAAAACGTGACCACTATAGGCCTGCGCTCAAGGCAGGTGGTCAGGCAAGTGATTGTGGATCAGAGTCAGGGTATTCTTGGCACCATAGAACTCTCAAATGGACCTGCTTACGGCAGTGAGATCCTTCGCAGCGTTGCGCGCGGCTGGCTCCTGGCTGGCAGTCTATCCATTTTACTGGCAGCTGCAGCAGGATGGCTTGTCAGCCGGCGTATCACCGGGCCATTGACGGAGTTGACCGAACGTACAGCACGTATGGCCGCCGGCGAACTGTCTGTACGTGCCAATCCGGCAAAGGCTGAAGAATTGAACCTGCTTGCGCAGTCGTTCAACGATATGGCCGCACAGGTCCAGGACACCATCAGCACCCTGCGCAATTTTATTTCCGATGCCGCACATGAATTGCAAACACCGACCACTGCACTGAAAACAGACCTGGAGCTCTCAAAAAACATCCTGCAGTCCGGTGATCAGCTAAAAGTCAAAGATATCTACCTGCCTCGTGCACTATCACAGGTGGAACGGTTAAAAACCCTGACCAATAACCTGCTCAACTTATCGCGCATCGAAGGCAAAGAACCCACGTCTGAACCTGAAATAATCAGCCTGCCGCGCCTGGTGTTAGAGCTCTCAGAAGCCTATGCAGCGCGTGCTGAGCAGGCCGGTATTGAGCTGGTGCTTGAAGGGTTGGACACATCAGCCCATATCGTTGGCAATGCGGGGCAGATCGTCCAGGCGGTTGGCAACCTGCTGGACAATGCCATCAAGTTCACACCTGAGGATGGGCGCATCGTGGTGCAAATGAATCAAGATAAGCAATCTGTCAGCCTGGACGTACTTGATACTGGCATTGGCATTCCTGAAGAAGACCTGCCTGACCTGTTCAAGCGCTTCCACCGCGGCAAGAACACATCAGCCTACCCGGGCAGCGGGTTGGGTCTGGCAATTGTGCAAGCCATCATGGCACGGCACAACGGCAGCGTTAAAGTCCTGCCTGCCCCTGCCGGTGCGCACTTCAGATTGCGGTTTCCCCTGGTGAATTCATAAATAACCGGGATGTCTTAACGTTTGAACAGTAAGTAAAGAAAGAAAATGACAGCCAGAACGCCTGAAAACCAGGCTGGTTGTTCGTTTCCTGATAGATAGAACTGCACAAAACCCATGAAAAATGCAGCAAACAGCAAGGCGTTGATCAAGCGCGCAAATTGAGATTCCAGCCTGCTTACCCGTTTCTCCAGTTCTGGCACGCTCACAACCAGCTTACCCTGTTCCATGCGGGTCAGCAGGCGGTCTGTTTTCTGCGGCAGTGCCGCCAGCAGTTTGACGACCTTCATACCTTCATCAAGCGCCATCTGCACAGTGCTTTTTTGCTCTTCCTTGATGAGCTTTTCGGCATAAGGCGCCACACTATGCCAGACATTGAACTCCGGGTTCAAGCCGGTACACATACCACTCAAAATGCTCAAGCAGCGTCCCAGCAAAATGAAGTTCTCTGGCAGTTGGAAGGGCATATCAAACATCATTTCTGAAAACTCACCGACAAATTCTAACGCTACTTCGTGCTTCATCTTAAGCATGTCACTGGTTGACAGCCCCCAGAACCGCTCAAAAACTGCCGCACTCATCTTTTCAATCATTTCATGATCAGCTGAAGGCAGGAGGATATCCAGGTCTTGAAATCCCTTTACCATCCTCTTTGTATCCTGGGTGCCAACTGCGATCAACAACTCCCGCATACCGTGCGATAGGGTTGCCGGCACGTGTCCCATCATCCCAAAATCAATGAAAACCAACTGCCAGGGGGTGCTCACGCCTTCTACGGGTTCAGCAAGAGGTTTGATGAAAAGATTACCAGGATGTGGATCGGCATGGAAAAAACGATCTACAAAAATCTGGTGCAGGTAGATGTCGAATAAGCGATCAGCCACCTCACTGCGGTTGATGCCGGCTGATTCTATGGCTGCATAGTCACCTATCTTGATTGCCATCACATTTTCAAGCGTCAGGACCTTTTTCCTGGTGCATTCCCAGACTACCTGCGGGATGACAACCTTCTCATCATTTTGATAGTTTTTAGAAAACTCCTCAACGTAGTGCCCCTCCTGTATATAGTCCATCTCTTCGCGAATTGATCGTTCGAGTTCGGAGATCAATGAACCGACATCCACATGCTTTCTAATCGGCTTGTACAGGTTTGCCCAACTTGCAACGACCTTTAATGCATTCAGATCTGTATCTACCAGCGCCTCAATATTTGGCCGCTGTACCTTGATGACCACTGAAACAGGTAGATTATCCTGCGGGTCATTCCCAGTTCGATGGATATGAGCAGTGTGCACCTGACCTATAGAGGCGGATGCCATTGGAACAGGGTTGAAATCATCAAACACCGCTTCCAAAGGCTGACCAAAAGCATCTTCCACCACCCGGCGGACGTCCTCAAAACGCTCAGGCGCAACCTCATCCTGCAAGCCAGATAGTTCATCGGTAATTTCACGCGGCAGGACATCCAGCCGTGATGACATGAACTGCCCGACCTTGATCATCACGCCACCCATATCAATTGCCAGCTTTCTAAAGCCAGAGGCAATATGTTTCATACGTGACGGCCGTGTACGCCGGGCGATGCCCCGCAACCCAGAGTGTGCCAACAGGATATCCCAAAACAGGGTACGAATGAGAACCCCGGAAAAGAACCACAAAATACGACGGTACCGTCTGCGCAGCATCAGATTACCTGTAAGAAATCATTTTTAATTCGTTATAATGGATAAAAGCATTTTTTGATTGTAACATTTAAACCTCATGCGCACATCATTTACTAAATTGACCGACTGGCTGACCCGAAATATTGATTTTTCTGAAATTCAATCAAGAATTCAGAAAAATCAAGATGATTGGAAATCCCGCGTCGAAAACAAACAAGTTGGCTTCAGCCAAAAACTGCGCAATACTGCTGAAGAGCTGGGCTATTATTACCGTTGGTTGAACAACCTGACAGGCGGCTTTCTGGCTGCGCTGCGCCGCGCCTTAAAGACATTTGCCGATGCAAGAGCGCCAGAAGCCGCGGCGTCGCTGTCCTACTATGCCATTTTTTCGCTTTTTCCCCTTCTGCTGGCTGCAGTTGTAGCCGGCGGGTTCTTTCTCAAGCGAGAAGTTATCAAAAACCAACTCATTACGCTCATCATGGATTTTCTGCCCACCTTCTCTCAGGATTTTATCATCCAGAATGTACAGCGCGTGGTAGATTACCGCGGCAGTTTCGGTGTAATTGCCCTGGCCACCCTGTTGTGGTCGGGTTCGAATGTCTTTCACCTGCTGTTCGTCAACATTGACCGCGCCTGGCCCAAGCAGAACCGCGCCGGCATCATCAAGCGCCGTGCCATGGCGCTCAGCATCATTATCGGCCTGATCCTGCTCTTCATCCTGTCCATCACCAGCACCGCCCTGTTCGGCTTTATTCCAAAAATCAAACTGCCTGCTATCGAAGAGCTGAAATTTCTTGAAACCTTCTTCTGGGATGTTTCCGCCTTCATCGTGCCAATATTATTCAAGTTCCTGATCCTCTACAGCCTGTACAGCTGGGTGCCCACTGTCAGGCTGTACTGGAAGACTACGCTGTGGGGTGCCCTGGTCGTCGCCGTCATCTGGGAGACAGTGACTGACGGCTTCACCTGGCTGATGAGCAGCGGCTTGAACCGTTACGAGCTGATCTACGGCTCGCTCGGTGTGATAGTCTCGTTAATGCTGTGGATTTTTTGGAGTTCGTGGATCATCCTGTTCGGCGCCCACCTAACAGCAGCCTTCCACGAATGGCAAAGAACTGCACATCAGCAGTCAAAAAAGAAACTTGCCTGATCTCAATCCTATTCGGTTTCGCTGAAATGCCGGCGAAACAACTCCAGTGAAGCCGGCGTGCCGATATCAAAAAATAGCGCATTTGATAGGTAAGCGACTGGATACCTGCTTGCGTTGATTTCAGCAGGTATAATTTCCTTTTCCAGAGAGCTGGGGATACCCTCTGGAATCTTTTCAATAAAAAATCGTTCCATCAGATATGCACCGGCGTTAACCCAGCCGATCCTGCTGCCTGGCTTTGTCCCTTTTTCATAAAAACCAGTAATCCTGTCCCTGGTTGAGTTCAAGGTCACACTGCCGCACTGGCTGCAGTCGTCTTTTTGGCTCAAAGCCACCGTCAGTTGCAGACCCTCCTGAGTTACGTTGGTCTGGTGGCACGCCAGCAGGTCAGCGTAAGAGATGGCAAAATAGGTATCCCCATTCACCACGATCGCCCGTTCGCCGATCAAAGGCAGTGCCTTGCGAATAGCGCCAGCAGTTCCCAGCAGATGCTCGCCTTCATCCGAATATACAATCTCAACACCCAGCTGTTCGCCATTGCCAAAATAACTTTGCACCATTTCACTTTTATAGCCAACGCAGATAATAAAGCGGTGCAGCCCTTGCTGTTTCAATAGTCGGAGGATGATCTCAAGAAAGACACTATCGCCCACTGGTGCCAGGCATTTTGGCCGGTCGGCAACCAGCGGTCGCAGCCGTGTGCCCAGCCCGCCAGCAAGGATCACAACCGGTACTTGATCAAGTGTGTATGACATGCGTCCCCGGCGCGTCCAACTTTACCGGCACTTCTTTGAAGCGCTTCAAGCGCTGCCGCACAGCTTCCTGCTTTTCAGGCGGCACATAAAACAACATGAACCCGCCGCCCCCGGCACCCAGCAGCTTGCCACCGATAGCGCCAGCCTGCTTGCCGGCATCATAGAGTGTGTCCAGCTTGCTGTTGGTGATCCGGCTGTCAAGCTCGCGCTTTTCCATCCAGGCGCGGTCAAGCAGTTCACCGAAGCGATCAAGCGCACCGTTGTTTACCAGAATGTTGACGCCTTCATCCACCATCGCGCGCATTTTCTTCAAACGCGGCGTGTTCCTGTCCATGCTCTTGATCTGGTGGGTCGCAATTTCTTCTGCCTTGCGCTTGATGCCGGTGAAAAACATCATAAGGTTGGATTCAAGTTCAAAGACTCGCTGGCGTGATACCGGCAGCCGGTTGACAATGATATTGTCCATCTTGCGAAACTCAATCATGTTCAGTCCGCCCATCGCTGCAAAGACCTGGTCCTGGCAGCCGACTGCATCCTTGAGCACCTCGCGCTCCAACCTGATCGCCTGGTATGCCACCTCCATCGGAGCGACCAGCCTGCCCTTGTAGGCATAATTAGAGTTCAACAAGCCGACAACAAAAGTTGAGCTCGACCCGAGACCAGTGAACGCCGGCAGTTCCGCCATATGATTAATCTCAACATCCCGTTCCAACCCGCACCAGCGCAGGCACTCCCGAAATGGCGCGTGCTTGATCTTGTCCAGAGCGTTCACAGTCTCAACCTTGCGGTATGAGATGCGGATATTGTAGTCAAACAGCTCGCTGTAAAATTTTGAAACCGAAAAAAAGACGCTCTTGTTAATGGCAGAGCCCAGAACAGCGCCGCCGTTTTTAAGAAAATACTCCGGGTAATCGGTGCCGCCGCCAAAAAAGCTAACCCGCAGGGGTGTTTGTGTGATGATCATGCTATGCCTGTGTTCCTTCAGTCACTGTTTGAAGGTATGCCATTACCGTGGCTCGCGTCTCCGGAACCTGAAACAGTTTTGATAGTTTCTCCAGCGACAGTTCATAGTTCACGCGCGGGCTGCCTGGCTGGGATGTAACTGGCTGCCCAACTGCGTCAATTACTTCCTGAATGGCAATGGTGCCGCTGGCGGTCACGTTGTAAATCTCGTTCCAGCGCTCCAGGTTGACCAGGTCGAACAGGATGCGGGCAAAGTCATCCACGTTGATATACTGCAGGCGGCTGGCAGGATCAAGCCATAAGGGTGCACCGTTGACAATATCATAGATGGCATTCTTCTTTAGCCCCTGCCCGACAAACCCGCCCGGTCGCAGGATCAACCACTGCTCGGCAGTGTGGCGCACACAGGCTTCAGCCAGTGACTTGTGAAAACCGTACTTGCTTTGACGTTCTGGTGGTAGAGGTTGGTCTTCCTGCGTGGTTTGCGGAGAGGAGATATCGGGGTAAACATCGCCGGTGGAAATGTAGATATATTTTTGGAACTTGTATTTCTCCAGTGATTTTCGCACGCTGGCAACATTCGTTGAAAAATCTGACAATGGATCACGCTCAGCCAGTTGTTTGGATGAACTGCCGTTGGCATTGATCAACAAATCACATGGGGTACCATAATACCGACCACCATCACCCCGCTTGATTACCGTATACGGCAAATCATGCCTGGTGCAGTAACGGGCAATGGCTGAGCCGATAAAGCCCCCGCCACCCAGGATGAATACCTTTCCGTTATTACAGGCGGATGCCATCACTGTGATTCTCCACAACCCTGGTAAACCAATCGATAGTCTTTCGTAAGCCATCCTCAAGCGCTGTCGGGCAGGACAATCCCAGGGATATCAGCCGGCTAGCATCGAAGATTTTCACCATCTGGCCGTCCGGTTTGCTGGTATCCCACACGATTCTGCCGTTGAAGCCAACCAGCCTGCCGATCGTTTCAGCCAGCTGGCGGATGCTGGTGCTGGTACCGGTGGAAATGTTTACCGGTTCACTGCTGTCATAATGGTCAATGAAATAAGGGAAGAGGCGTGCCACATCTTCGACATAAACAAAGTCACGCGTCGGCGCGCCGCTGCCCCACATCACAATCTCCTCAGCACCGGCTTGGTTCATCTCGTAGTAACGCCGGATCATGCCCGGTATTACGTGTGAGTCGCCGGAGCGGAAGTTGTCATACGGCCCATACATGTTGCCAGGGATAACCACCACGGAGTTGAACCCGTACTGCTGGCGGAAGCTCTGGCTGGCAACCAGGCCCATCTTTTTGGCTACGGAGTAGCCGGCACTTTCGGGCTGGGGGTAACCGTCCCACATCTGACCTTCATCAATGGGCGATTGTGCTGTTGCAGGATATGAACAGCCTCCCATCGGGTAGACCAATTTTTGAACGCCTGCCTGCCTGGCGGCTTCAAACACTGGCACAGTCAGCATGATATTCTGGTAGAAATAATCCGCCGGGAAGCGCTTGTTTGAACCAATCCCGCCGGACAGTGCAGCAAGGTGCACCAGGATATCGGGCTTGATATCTTTCAGCATGCGGCTGGCCTCGTTGGACTGCAGCAGGTCATAATCCGCGCGGCTGACGCCGATGACAGTATCATCCGGGTAGGCCTCTTCCAAAACCGGCATCACGCTGTGACCCAAAAAGCCGCCTGCACCGGTTACTAAGATCCTTCTGCCCATTTCACCTCGTTTTGCTTACTTGTAAGGTTTATATAACCAACCCAGCAGGGCTGAGCCCTGCTGCAGGTTCATTACTATTTTAAGGCATTTTGATCAGAAACGAGGAGAATAGCCTGAGATGTAAATGGATATTAGTAGATAATCGTAGCCCCAATGCTCCACGGGCTGGTCAGCTGGCTGGATTTTGCCTGTACCCACCAGTAATAGGTGCCTCTGTTCAGGGTAATGGAAAGAGTAATGGAACAGGACGTTCCATTGCAGCCAGCCTGCGCTGACGAATACCACTTCACATGCAGGTTATTGGTACCGTCATAAAGCAGGTAGAGGTAATCGGTAGCTCCCTCAACTGCACTCCAGCTGAACGACGGTTTGCTGGTTGAGAATTTGCCAAGCGGAGCGATCAACACCGGTGCCGGCAAGCCATCAGCAACAACATTTGATCCCTCAACTTTGAACCGCAACCCATGACCGTAATCGCTCTCGCCGGCGCTATTGCGTGCCAGCGCCCACCAGGTGTACTCTCCATTCGGCAGGGCTTTCCCAAGCTTGACTGAACAGGTGTCAAGGGTGCAGCCGGCTTCCTGTGCGGTCAGCCACCTTGCCTGAACATTGTATGACCCATTGTAAACAAAGAAGTAATAGTCTTTCGCACCCGGTACAGCTTTCCAGCGCATCAATGGCTGGTTATCAGTAGTTGTACCTGAAGGAGCAATCAACACCGGTGGGTCTGGTCTGCTGTTTGGATCCTTCTTAACCGTAAAATTCAGACCATGACCATAAGTACCTTCACCGGCGGCATTCTTAGCCAGCGCCCACCAGCTGTATTGACCATCGGCCAAGTAAGCTGTGGTTTGAACGGCACAGGTGGACGAGCCGCAATTTGCTTGAGCAGCAGTCACCCAGCGGGTTTCGACATTGCTGATGCCGTTATAAATAAAAAAATAGTAATCTGTTGCCCCCGGAACAACAGACCAGGTCATCATCGGTCGTGATGTGGTGATTGTACCCACTGGAGATACGAGCACTGGCGAACCGGGTACCGATGCAGTATTCTGCATCACTTTGAAGGTCAAGCCTGAACTGTAGGTGCTCTCACCGGCAGCATTTTTCGCCAGCGCCCACCAGCTGTAATCACCGTCAGGCAGCGAAGTTATTGCTTGGACAGAACATACACCCCCACTGCAGCCGGCCTCAGCCGTACTGAGCCAGCGCGTTTCAACATTCGCCCGGCCATTGTAGATGAAGTAAAAGTAATGCGTGGCATTAGGCACGGCAGTCCACTTCATCACTGGTCTGACAGCATTGATTGTGCCGTAAGGAGAGATGAGTACCGGTGCGGCCGGAACAGCCGCCCTTGTGGCTGTAGCAGTCGGTGTTCTGGTAGGCACAGGTGTCTTGGTAGCGGTGGCAGTCGGTGTCGGGCTCACCCGCGGTGTAGCCGTTGCCTGCGAAGGCTTTGTCGGTGTCAGTGTCGGCAGCAGGAAAGTCTCACCTGAGATGACGATGCCGTCCAGTGCCACCACCCCACCTGAGTTATGTACCAGCCTGAGGCTGTGCTTGCCTGCAGTTAGCTGCTGACTGTCCCAACGCATCTGGTTGATTAATGCGCCGTTAGTCTGATTGATGCTGCCGACCAGTTGATTATCAATGTAAACGCTCATCACACCCCGTTTTTCGCTCACTGGATAGATAATGCTCACCCGCCTGCCATCAAAGTTCATTGCAGCTGAACCGCCGGCGGACGACGAGTGCTGCACGCTGCCGTTGAATGCTTTTGCATCCAGTACATCCGTCCACGCGCCACTGTAGCTGATGCCAAGATAGCGGTCGTCATAAGTACCGGGTCCATCCGGCATAGGAGTAAAGGTCGGACTGGCAGTATCCAGCTCCCACTTGACGGCGTCAAAATACATGCGTTTGCCAGCCACGCTGGAGAGATCTTTCAACAGCACCGCTGCTGGCCCGCGTGAGAAGGCGTAGGTACCCAGCAGGACAAAGCGGTTGCCGTCCGTGCTCTGGTTGACCTTTACGATGCTGCTGCCGCCGTCATGGAAGACTTCATAACGTGCCTCCGGCGTGTTTTCGCTGAAGCGCGGCCAATAAGCATACACCCGGTACCTGCCAGGTGTGGTGATGTAGGTACCCCAGGTACCCCAGTTCACACTTTTACTGGCCGAGGTGACGGAAGTTGTCCACCAGGATTCACCCAGGTAACCGTTGCTGTCTCGGTTCCAGTACAGCGTATAGAACAGCTGCGCCTGCGCCTCGCGGTTGTCGGCAACCATGTCACCAGCCCACAGCCAGGTGCTCTGCCCCCACGGATCGCTGGTGCCGGCTTTCCACCAGCCGTATGGGTCAACTGCCTTGCTGTTAGCCGACAGTTTGACGCCAAAATGCAGGTGTGCCCCGCTGGATTTGCCAATGTTGCCGCTGTAACCCACAAGCTGGCCCTGCGTGACCACATCACCATAGCTAACCTTGATTGGGTCCATATGCCAGTAAGAGGTGGTGTAGCCGTTGCCGTGATCAATAATCAAGCCGCTGTCAACCGTACCGCGGCTTGAGTCCGTATTGTAATAACGGTAAATTACCTTGCCGCTGGCAGCTGCCAGCATTGGCATGCCGGCGCCGGTCTTGTAATCCACGCCGTTATGACCACCGTAACAGTTTATGCCCACCGTGCAGGAATTGAAAGATGCCGATCCAATACTGACGCCGTCAAAGCGCAGGATGGAATCATCAAAGATTGATGGGCGGGCATGGTCGAAGAAGGAGTTAACCTTGACGAAATTATCTTTGGGCTGCTGATAAGGCAGCTGAAGAAACGGTTCAATCTGAGGTACGTTGGCAACCACCTTTTCAGCCGAGAGGGGATTTTCCGCCAGGCTGTCCTCGAAGTACTTCGCCCATTCGCTCATTTTTTGCAGCAGCTCATCCTCACTGAGTGAGAACAGCGCCAGGGAGGATGCCACAGCGTAGCTGGCGGCATTCATATCACTGCCAGCTTCGATGGTTTCCTGGTTTGCCAGCAGGATCTCACGTTCACCGTTGATAAACCCAGAAAAATCCAGCCACAGCTTTTCCGCCAGGCTCTGAGCCTGCAGGGTGATGTTCTGTGGCACACCTTGCGTCTGGTTCTGCAGGGCAAGGCTGACCAGCAGCACCTTGGGGTTGATGGCATACTCAAGCGTCTGGCTGGCAACCCAGATACTGTCGCCAACTGTCAGGGTCTGGTCACCGACCTGCTCGGTGTAGCCTGCCAGAGGGCTGTTGACCTGTGACAGAACAGCATTAATCGCTTCTGGGCCAAAATCTTGGTTAATCGTAGTGAATTTTTCATCGGTTAGGATCACCTGGTTTACCGCCGCCGTTTCAGGTGCAAACGGTCTAGCGCCAACCAGGATGAAAATCAATAAAGCACTGAAGATAAGTTGTAGAGTTTGTTTTTTCATAAGCCTTGTTTATCGCCTGTGATTGGTTTGTTAAATAACAACAGTGTTCACAGGAAATGTTACAAGTTCCGTGCCAGAAATTGCGTTTTAAACGGTTTGGAACTTTACAGCTGGTCAGGCAAGCGGGAGATGATTTTGTTGAACTGGGTTTCCCAATTCAACTCTTCGATGGCGGCAGTGCGGCAAGCCGTAACCATCGCGTCATAATTAGCTGTGCCAAAAATGGACGCTGCCTCCACCAGGGCTCGCTTGAAGGCGGTCAGACTCCAGTCATCCATGAGGATACCGCAGCCGTAACGCTCAAGGAGCATCTTCATCTGCGGGTGCGGCGCAGCAATGGGCGGCACATCGTCAGCGATGGATTCAAAGAACTTGTTGGGACACGCATATAGCTGGTTTTCGTTGGTTGGCGCCCACATTACCAGTGAATAGGCGCTGGTGCGCCTGACCTGCTCCAGGCTTTTCGCATCGATCATGCCATGATACCGCAGGCGGGTATTGCTGCCATCCAGGCCGCGCCTTAACTTGCCGTCAGTATCACCGGAAATGGCGCCGTACAGATCAACAGGCAGCGCCTGTACATCCTTCTGCAAAAAGTATCCAGCCAGTGTTCGCTCCGGGTCGAGTGTGCCGCTGTACAGGATGCGCTCTCTACGCTGACCTGCCGGACATATCACGTCATCCGGTGTCAATGCGGCGGCATTATATACCACAGCCAGGTTCTGTTTGATAAACCCGCAGCGTTTGGTATCAAGCCGGGCGCGGTTTTCCTCCGGGAAGATGATTAAATCCAGTTTGTCGCGGATGTGACGGTTGATTTGGATGTCCAGCTTACCGTATGCTTCAATGGACTCAAGCGATACATACAATACAAAATCCGGTTTGTAAGTCAACTTGTATAGGACGGGAAGGTTGTAAGTGCAGAAAATCACCAGCATGCGCGGTTTGATGCGGTTGACCTGCTTTGCTGCTTCCAGGGTGTAGGCAATCCGCCCGGCTGAAGTGTGCGGCGGCAAATTGGTGCTGATGCGTTTGATGGTCAGCGATGGGTCACTGCTCTTAAATGGCTGCTTGTGCACCTCATCAGGTTCAAGCGCCAGGACGTTGGTATTGTACAGGCCGGCAAGCGATGACAGGTAAGCCAGTATCTGCGGGCTGCCATAGCCAAGGCTGACATCTGATACACCCACTATCGCACACTCTTTCTCAGTCACGGCTGCGCCTCCCCACCACATCTGGTAGCTGCAGGGATGTGACCTGATCTGCATTGACTGAGATCTGCCTTACCAGCTGGTTCGGGTTATGGTAAGCCACAATTTCGCTTGAAAATGCACTGGCACTGGCAAGGTAATGGGTACGGTGATCGAGCACCTCGACCAGTTTACGGGAGATATCAGCCTCATCAGTGAAGATGCAGCCAGCGGCGCTTAGTGGGGAATCTTTCTCCATCTGCAGCAGGGTGAACGTCAAATCAACAAATCCCGGCGCAACCTTGTGATAGGCATTTGAAAGTGTCAACCAGCAGGTACTGCACTGCTCTAAAAGCTTGATCAACGCTGCACTACCGCCTTCGCCGCCTATGATGACAGGCTGCCTGTCGATCAGTTGGCCGGCAGGGTTGTACTGGTCAACAGTCACCCGCAGGAACACGCCTGCATGCCTGACATCCTGGTTAAGCTCAATCGCAAGATGTGAAAGGGTGGCTGGCAAATCGATCCGACTGCTGATACCTGAAGCTGGGATGGACCATTCTCCTTCGCTCTGTACGGCAATCCAGCGCTGTTTTTTAGGCAATCGCACCCACGGCAGGGTTTCGAACAGGTAAGCCATGCGCATTACGCTGTTCTCAATCACGCTGTGAACGTGTGCGGTGATTTTTGGGTTCAACTGCAGCGCCATCCAACTGCCTGCCGGCACCACGACCGGGATTCCGGCAGTAAATGCTTCCACCATGATGCCTGAACTGCGGGTGAAATACGGGTCAGACTCATACGGAACCAGTATCACATCCGCCCGTTGGATCAGCTCACGGAAGGCATCCTGGCTCAGCGGTTCGGTGTGCAGCTTCACCAGCCCGTTAGGAAATGACCCCAGCTGTGACCGGGCAATCACCGCTTCGGGCTCGCCATCCTCGATGTTGTAGTTGGACTGGAACTCGAAATGCACTTTACCGACTTTACCATGCGTTAACCAGGTATCCTGCACGATGCGCGGCAGAAGGTGATAGCCTTTTTCACGGCGGGCATCGCCGGCATAGACTACATTGAGCGGCAGGTCAGACACAACCTTCTCCTGGATATAAGCGTCATCCACCGGCACGGGTAATGTCTCAAACGGCTGGATGCCAAGCCGGTTGTATTGATGGCTTAATTGCTCCGTATCGGTATAAAAATGGATGGATTCTTTGTATGCCAGATCCTGGACGGCACGAAAGACCCGGAAAGAATTCCGCAAGTCCTCTTCCTGCCCGGCATAATCTGGCTCACGGCCATAAAAGAGAGGGCGTCTGAAAAGCAGGTGCCAGCTCACATCACCTGCAGCCGGCGTCACTTTGATGTATCTCAGCAGCCCCATCAGTTCCGCTTCGCCAAGTGTGGGAATAAAGATCACATCATCCGGCTTGATACCAATCCGGTAGAAAAGACGGCGGGTATCAGATTCAAAGGTGTTCATTTTGCGCTGGTCAGCCAGTTTCAGTTTCAGCCAGCGCGGCAGCCTGAACGGCAGTGTCAGCGGTGTGAACAGGTATTTCAGGAAACGTACAAAGGCAGTCCATATGTTATGCAAGTAGCTCCTGAAAGGAATCACCTGCCGCAGCAGCTGCAGGAACCTGATTACCGCACCAGCCAGGTACACAACTGCCAGCATCAGGAACTCACGCCAGCCAATTGCAAGTGCCTGGCGCAGGACATCACCCAACTTGTGGCGGTTCAACCACAACACACCAAAATGTGAATAGCCGAACCTCAAAACCAGCCTGGTTCGCAGTGCCTGAAGGTTCTCCTTCGCAGCCTGCAGCACGCGCAGTAAGCGCACATCGCGGCTGTTCGTCCAGAACTTCTGACGGTATACAGGTATGGCCTCACACGGGAAGCTGCCGATGTCCTTCAACTGTTTGTTGGCTGCCAGCAGCGGCTGGTAACCCTGCTGTGCAGCAGCTTCCAACACACGGCGGGCATATTCCACATGGTGTCCGCCAATGGTTGAGATGGAATGGTCGATCAGAATAAAACGCTTCACGTATTTACCAGCCTGTGGTGCAATGAGATCCTGTTCTATTGTATTATAACAACCGCCTGGTTGGACACCAGGCGAAGTTGTCAGAATAGCTAATTGACGAATTCTGCGCCAGCAGGTTAACTTGTCAGCGCTGCCAGGGCTTTTTGAACGCCTTCATGCTCCGGCTTTAACTCTGCCGCTTTTTGCAGATCGATCAGCGCTTTCTTACGGTCACCGACTTTATGCAGGTAAACACCGCGCCGGTAGCGCACCTCAAATTCATCGTATTGGTTCTTCAGGGCTGTATCAAAATGGGTCAGCACATCGTCCATTTTCTCAATGTCATCCTGTTTCCACAAGCCCATCAGAAAGTGTGCTTCAGCATGGTTGGGCTTTTTACTGAGGCAGCGGCTTAGCAGGGCATACGCCTCACCCAGGCTGCCGGCGTTATTGGCTGCTTTTGCCTGCATTATCCAGCGGTCAAGCTCTAACTGGTTGACGGCTGCCAACTGCTCCTGAACCTCCTTACGGCTGCTATCAACCGAACGTGCCTGCTCCAGGTCTGCGCGTGCGCCTTCAACATTCTCACGCTTGAAGCGCACCAGGCCGCGGTTGAAGTAAACCGCAAACGGATCAAATCCATTTTTAAAAGCTTCGTCAAAGTGACGCTCTGCCAGATCGAGGTTGCGACCATTTCGCAGGTAGCTGGTGCCGGCAAGGAAATGCCATTCACCATTTGAGCGGTCTGTCTCCAGCAGTCGTTCCAGTGTCTCTTCAACCGATGTGGACGCTTCTTTCTCATCCACCAAATCGTGCAGCAGAAAATTGAAAGCTTTCAACTGCTTTTTCATGATGTCATTCTGCCGGTCAACACGGTTGGCGGTGGTGATTTGCTTCAGCAGCTGTTTGGAAAGCTCCTGCTCAAACGGGGTCAGCACCGGGATGAGGCTCGGGGTATCCAGTAACCGCATGGCTTCCAATGTATTCTCGTGCTCTTTCTCCTTCCACGCCTCAGAGACTTCAATTAACGCCTTCTTATAGCGCTCCTGGTTTTCATAGAGTTCCATTAAGTGTGTGGTCAGCCACTCAGATTCTACCGCTGTCATGTCGGTGGTAAAGCTGCCCATGCCGGCCATGTCCATAGCACTTTTAACCTTGAGGCTGTAGGAAATTGCCAGGCAGGGTGTGGCGGCAGAGACCGCCAGAATGACTGAATGGAAGCGGGTGCAGATGAAGGCACTACTGCCGGCAATACAGGCGGCAATCTCAGAAGAATTCATGCGCCTGTGCGGGATATGTGCCTGGTCAGCATGTTTCATGCGGCTTTGCACCCGGTAAAAGACGGGAATGTCATCGGAATAAACGCCGTACTGTGGTGAGTTCTGGAAGGGCACAAATAGCACGTCAGCGCTGGTCTTTTCACAGAATTGATCCAGCGCGGTTGCGACTTTTCCTTCCCAATCATTTTCCACAAAATCCAGGTGAGTGCGCCTTTCAGTCCAGTGCCGCAGAGAGACACCGACAAACGGCTTATCCATCGAAAAAGCATCCGGGTAGGCGGTTTTCCAGTTCCTGCCAATCTGCACCGGCAGGCGCACTGCAGGGTCAACCGTCACCTTGATATCATCACGTTTCACCCCAATTGTGCGCAAGACTTCCAACGAACCGGGGTCACGCACAAAGGCGCTGGTCGTAAGTTCAAAAGCTGCTCTCACCATCTGCTTGGCTTCATTGGAGTACAGGGGTTCAACACCGACTGCATACAGGAAGCACGGTTTCTGCAGGGCGCGCGCCAACAGCGGCACGCTGGCACAGAAGACGTTGAAATCGGCGTGCTGTGTCAGAAAGCCTTCTGTGCGTACCGGAAAATATTCATTAAACACTGCACCGCCGCCTACCAGCACCAGGTCAGACTTGCGCATGCCTTCGATGATGGCAGCCATATCTTCAAACCCCACTGCGTTTACCCCATAAGCCGCCGTAGTACCGGCAGGGTTGGCAGAGGTGACAATGAAATCAACCAGCGGTAGTGAATTGCGCAGCTGGTAAAGGATGGATTCAAGAATTGAATCATCACCAATGATGTCATAGCCGTAATATCCGGCTATGAAGATGGTCTTGGGTATGCGGGATATTTTTTTCATGGCAGTGTCCTATCGGTTTTCACATACAGGCAGATATGTAAACGATGTAGTTACATTGTAAGGATTTCCGGTAAATATGCAACTCAAGCACAAGACACAATTGTTTAACGCATTACAGGTTGGTATAACGTTCATTGCGCAGAATCGTGTATCCTTTGATCAGTTCTGTGATGCCCTGCGCCAGCGATAGACTGGTTTGGAATCCAGCGGATTCAATTTTTGCATTTGAAACGATATAATCGCGCTTATCCGGGTCTTCTCCGACCGGCGCTTCGAGGTACACAAAGCCCGGCAGTTGTTTTTTGATCTCTGCGCACAGCTCCAGCTTGGACAGGTTGGCATCGCTTAATCCGACGTTATAAGGCTGGTCTTTCATTGACTCAAAATGCGTCATGCCGTGTAAAAACGCACGGGCAGCATCCTGAATATGCAGGTAATTACGCTTGGCATGCCCCTCAAACACCACCACGGTACGGTCATGAACAGCACGGTAGACGAAATCATTAACCAGCAGGTCAAGGCGCATACGGGTGGACAATCCAAAGACCGTCGCCAGCCTGAAGGTGATGGCATTGCCGGCATCCAATATTGCCTTTTCAGCCTCAACTTTGGTGACGCCGTACAGCGAAATGGGGCGCAGCGGAGTCTCCTCGGTACAGAATATCCCCTGCTCACCCACGCCATAACCGGAGTTGGTGGTTGGATACACGATGCGCTGATCATGTGAACGCAGTGACAACAGCAGCTTGACCGCATCCAGGTTGAGCGATGTGGCTGTCACCTGATCCTGCTTGCAGGCAGGCGCACCCACCAATGCCGCCAGCGGGATGAGCGTATCGCAGCCTTTCATCGCAGTCTTAAGGGTTTCCCTGTCACGGCAGTCGCCGCGTATGACGGTAAAGTTAGGGTTCAAGCAGCAGTCCAGCAGGCTGTTCTGTTTGAAGGAAAAATTGTCCAGCACGGTTACTGCATAGCCCTGCTTCAGCAGCAGCGGCGTCAAAACTGACCCAATATAGCCGGCACCGCCGGTGATCAATACGCGTTCTACCATTATGACCTCATTATTTCAGTTTTTTCACTGGCCTGAAGCGGTGTAAGCGTTTACGACATCTTCCGCAGAACCATAAGCACGGATTATGCCATGATCCAGCCAGGCAGCTTTACTGCACAGTGATTTTACCGCATCCATGTTGTGTGTTACCAGCAAGATGGTGGCGCCGCGCTCATAAAAGCTCTGCATGCGCTCGGTGCTTTTGACCTGGAAGTCCTTGTCACCCACAGCCAGGATTTCGTCAATCAGCAGGATATCGGCATCGCTGTCAGTTGCCACGGCAAAACCAAGCCGTGCCATCATGCCGGATGAGTAGGTGCGCAGTGGTGCATCGATAAACTCCTGCAGCTCGGAAAAGTCTACAATTTCATCAAACTTGGATTCCATCTCACGCTGCGAGTAGCCCAGCAGCGACCCGTACAGGTAGATATTCTCCCTGCCCGATAGCTCAGGGTGAAAACCCCCGCCCAGGCTGAGCAGCGGCGCGACTTTTCCGTACACCACCAGCCTGCCGCTGGTCGGAGATAGGATGCGCCCCACCACCTGCAGCAGGGTGCTTTTGCCGGCACCATTGTTGCCGATGATACCAAATACCTGTCCCCGTGGGATTAGGAGGTTAATACCTTTCAATGCCCAGAAGCGGTTCTTACGCGTCCGCTTGCCCTTGAGCAGACGGATGATGTATTCCTTAAGTGTTGGAATGCGCTCAGCCGGTGTGGTATAGCAGACAGAAACATCCTGCAGGGCAACGGCTGTATCGCTTAATATAACCTGGTTACCATCCATCGTCATTGACCTAAACATAATGGGCGAATTCGCTGGATTTACGGGTGTAAAGCACCCATCCAACGATTAACACGCCCACAGAGTAAACTATTGCGGGCCAGACCTCGCCAAAAACGGGAAAGCGTCCTTCATATATTGCCAGTCTGAACAGTTTCACCAACGGTACCATAGGGTTGATGTACGGCAGGATGTTCTGCAGGGTTTGCGGCAGAATCTCCCACGGGTAGATCACCGGCGTCAGGTACATCCAGGCCATCAAGATGATCTGGTACATCGGGTTGACATCCGGAAAGTACACTGCCAACGTCGAGACAATCAGCGCCACACCCAGCGAAAACAGGCCAATCAGGATGATTGGCAACGGTAGCAGCAGGACAGGCCAGCCCAGCTTCACCTGGTAAACCGCCAGGATTATTACCAGCGGGATTAAAGCCAGCAGCAGGTTAACTAAGCCCGCCGTCATTGAAGCTACCGGTAAAACTGTGCGCGGCAGGTACACGTATTTCAACAGTCCGCCGCCCCACACCACCTTATCCATCGAATCGTTGGTTGTCTGGGCGAAAAAGTTCCAGGCAATGAGGCCTGACAGAACATATGCAGCATAAGCTGTCGTGCCCTTGAAGATTTGCGAAAACACCACTGTCAGGATCAGCATGGTCAGCAGCGGACTGATCATCGTCCACGCCACACCCAGCACCGAGCGCTTGTAACGTGTCACGATGTCCCGCCGCACCAGTTGAAAAATCAGGTGCCGGTAACGGACCAATTCGGACAGCTCCTGCAGGGATGCAGAATGCTGCTGGGCGCTGTCATAGGTGGGGCGGGAATCAGGGTTCAATCAAGTCACCGCTACTTTCACTTGTTTGCTCCAAAACATCAGTGAGCACGCGTTCAAACTGCCGGGCACATACCTCCAGCGAGTATTTCTCCTCGAACAACTGTCGGGCATGCCTGCCCGCGTCAGCCAGTTCGTCCTGTTGAGTCTTTATCTGATACACAAGTTGTGCCAGCCTTTCAGCGCTGCCTGTCTCAACCCACCAGCCGATAGTGTTATCCTGCACAATTCTTTGAATATCATGTCCAACCGGTGATAATGCCAGTACCGGCCTGCCAGCCGCCATGATGCTGTACAGCTTGCCCTGTGTTGAGACAGCCCCACCTTCTGACGAGAGTGTTACCATGGCAATGTCACTTGCTGCCAGCACCTCAGGCAGACGTTCCAAATCTTGCCGAGGATGAAAGATAACATTGGTCAGACCTTTCTTCTGAACCATATCAACCAGGGCTTGTTTCTTCACCCCATCTCCCACCAGTACAAAGCGCACAGTCTCATTTTCGCTCAGTTGATGCGCCGCCTCAATCACTGTTTCAAGATCGCTGAAAAGACCCATGTTGCCGGAGTAGACAACCACAAAATGACCGTTCAAGCCCCAAGCATCACGAAAGTGATTGCTTTTTTCAGCTGGCCGGATGAGGTCACCATCAGCCCAGTCAGGAATCTCAATAATACGCTCTGGGGAAACTCCCTGTTGTTCAAAATACTGCCGAAAATTGCTGGCATTGGTGACAATGCGGTCTGCTTTACGGTACAGCTTATTTTCCCAAAGGTATAGCAATCTGGTGACGAGCCCGGGCTTTGCCAGTCCGCCAGCCAGGATGGCGTTTGTAAATAAATCTTTCACATTCAACACAAGCCGGATGTGCCAGCTCTTTGCCAACTGCCGGGCAGTGATGCCCATAAATATCGGGGGTGAAAAGCTGAGGATGATATCCGGCTTTTTAAGATTTAGCCCTGCGATAAGCGATGAAACCCCAAAAGACAGCGCGCTCAAGCCGCGCAGGGCGGCGTTTGCCAGCCGGCTGGCAGGTAAAAACCAGGTTCTGATAATGTGTACGCCGTGGTGGTCTTCATGCAATTTCAGATGGCCGCGGTACTGCGGTGGAATTTTACCATCAGGATAATTCGGCATGCCTGTCAGCACGGTCACCTGGTGGCCAAGCTGATGTAGTTTGCCGGCAAGTTCTTCAACAATGACGCCTGCGCCATAGCTTTCTGGCCAGTAATGCTGGCTGATGATTAACAATCTCATGAGGTTCTCAGTTGATGCGTCATGCTACTTCACTAAATTATAATGCTTGCAATGCCATCCTGCATATGCAGTGGAGCCAGGTAAATCTGCCCAAAAATACTGGCACTATCCTTGCAACGGCTACTGTGTTAATCCTTGTTAAAAAAGGTTCAAGCCGATATGCAGGATTTAAAGTACAATATGAGACAATATGGTAACACGATGGCTGTCAAGCAGTTAAACGATCCATCGTTTAAGATTGGCATAAGGAGTAACGCAAGGAGAAAAAAGCGAGCTAGCCTGTTGGATCTTCTTTCCTTTTTCTCTCGACAGGAAGAAAAAGACACAGATGAATCACGGGGCAATATCAGCGGTTTTACACCGTTGAGAACGTCTAATCTCAATACCATGACTCATCCCCAAACTGCCAAACCTGTAAGAAAAACCGGATTAATTTTTTCCGTTATTCTCGGATTGCTGCTCATTGCAGCAATCGCTGTTACCTGTGCAACACCCGGCTTTGCCCAATCTTTTTCACCAAAATCTGCCATGTCGCTGGCCGGTATACCTGCCAATGCCACCCCCACACCAACGCCGTTCTTACCAATGATGGCACAAGAAGTGGTGGAAGCCACACAACCACCAGCAGCGGACCAGCCTGTCATTCAGGGTTCCGAACCTCAATCGACGGCACCAGTCCGAGAAGAACATATCAGCTTTATGCTGTTGGGGTCAGACCAGCGCCCGAATGAAAACGGATTCAGAACCGACGCCATCATGCTGGTCATTGTCAACAAGGATACCAATGCCGTCTCAATCATCTCCCTGCCGCGCGACCTGTATGTCACCATCCCGGGCTGGGGAGAAGACCGTATCAATACAGTCTTTCCGAGCGGTGGTTTTGATCTGCTCGCCGATACAATGGAATATAACTTCGGTATCCGGCCGGATCATTACGCACTGACATATTTCTGGAGTTTTGTTGAGACAGTTGACAGCCTGGGTGGTTTGGATGTTCCTGTACCTGAAGCACTTTACGACCAATGTGAACTGCCGCAGATGGGCTACTGCGCTGTTGAGCCCGGCATCGTTCACATGGACGGGCAAATGGCGCTGTGGTATGTACGTTCCCGCCGCACCACCAGCGATTTTTCCCGCAGCGAACGCCAGCAGTTGATCGTCTCAGTGTTGTTTGATAAGTTAATGAGCATGGATGCTGTTTCACGCATCCCGGAGCTTTACAATATTTTTGCTAAAAATGTGGAGACCGATATTGCTGTGGATGATGTCATGCGCTTGATCCCGGTGGCTTCAAAGGTCTTCACCGATCACAACAACCTCAAGAGTTTTGCCATCGGTCCGTACGAGACCATACCAACCACCACCTACTACGGCGCCAGCGTCCTTCTCCCTGACTACGATGCTATTTCGTTGATCCTCCAGGAAGCGTTGAGCCGCTGAGTAAAGATAGTCTCAAGGATGGAATGAATCGCCAGTCATTGACCGCTCGGGAAGCTCCTCTGCAGGTCGTGATGCTGCGCTCCAACCCCGTCGCGCCAGACCCGCGGGTCTCAAAGACTGCAGCCAGCCTGACTGATGCCGGCTACCGTGTGACCATCTTCTGCTGGGACAGGCTTCAACAGGTGCTGGCTGGCGATAATATGCCGGGTGTAACAGTCATCCGCCGCCAGATCAGGGGTCAATATGCCTCGGGCTTAAAGAACCTGCTCCCACTCCTGCGCTGGCAGGCAGCCTTATTTGCCTGGTTATTCAGCCAGCGCCGGCAAATCAACGTGATCCACGCCTGTGATTTTGACACCGTTCTGCCGGCTTATATCATCAGCAGGCTGTTCCACATCCCTCTAATCTACGACATTTTTGATTTTTACTCTCATAACATCCGCTCAATCAGCCCTGCAGCTGCCCGTATCGTTGCACTGCTTGACCGCTGGGTCATCGAACGGGTCGACGGCGTCATCCTGGCAGATGAAAACCGCCTGGAACAGCTCAAACCTGCTGTACCGAAACGCCATATTGTTATATACAATACCCCACCTGACAGCTACACACCTGGCGATGATACACCTGCTGGTAAGTTCACAATCGCTTATACCGGCCAACTGCTCGTCAACCGCGGCTTGCTGGAATTGGTTGCACTTATCGGTCGACAGCCTGACTGGCAGTTGAACCTGGCTGGCTTCGGTGGCGATACTGAGCATATCATGGACGCAGCAAAAGCCTTTGACAACATCAGCCTGTCTGGCGCTGTCCCCTATGAAAAAGCCCTGCGGATGATGCGTGAAGCTCAGGTGATCTATGCGCTCTATGACCCCTCCCTGCCCAATCACCGCTATGCCAGCCCCAACAAGCTGTTTGAAGCCATGATGCTCGCCAAACCGATCATCGCTGCCAGCGGAACTGGCATAGACAGGCTTGTGGAACGTGAAGGGATCGGGCTGGTTGTGCCCTATGGCGACACTGATGCATTGGAGCAGGCACTCATTTTCTTATCGCAAAACCCGGTTCAATCTCATGAAATGGGACTGCGCGCCAGAAAATGCTATGAGAATAGCTATAAATGGTCTAAAATGGAATGTGAACTGTTGGCGTTTTATCGCCAGGTGCTCGATAGCCGCGGCTTGAAAGTCGAGGCGTGACAGGAATTTATAGATTTTGATTGCCAGGGCAGCAGCCCTGCCGCCGGGGTGAGTATGTATCTCGACGATACAAAGCAAAAAAGAAAGCGGAAGACCATTACAATCGCCTTCATTGCCGGGGCGGCTGTCTTGCTGGCTGCCTTCTGGCATGAGACCAGCGGGCTTGCCATCCTGTTGTGGGCAATCGTAAAACGGGTCTTCAACCTGCCGGTGGGAGAGTTCCCAGCGGATATCCTGCATTCGATATCCATTGTCAGTTTCAACTGCGTTTTCGGCTTTGCTCTAATCTTCTCCATCTGGCTGCTGGTCATCGCCTCCCAGGCGCTGCTGCCGGTTACATCCTTCAAGATATCACTGATCAAACCCTCTGATGGTCTGACCGGTTTCAAAACCTACCTCAAAGAAAACCTGCGCACTGCCTGGCACCTGATCCTGTATATTACCCGCCAGCACGGTCCGGCAGTCTTTGTCAGGGATGGTAAAGCGGTTGAGACCGAGGAGGACCAGACTCGCATCGGCCCGGGTGTGCTGGTGATCGATTACAACAGCGCCGCGGTTCTGGAAGAACAAATTTCACCGCCCGGCATGATCGGACCATTGATCAACATGCTGCAGCAGTTTCTGACCAAGTTAGGCCTGGCTGACCCGTACCAATCACCGCGCACAACCGGCCAGGGCATCGTGTTCACCCGCACGCGCGAACGCATCCGCAGTGTGGTTGACCTGCGTCAGCAGTCACGCTCAAAGCCCAACGTCAAAGCTTACACGCGTGACGGCATCGAGCTAAGCACCAACCTGTGGGTTCTGTTCACCATCGGACAGGAACCGGAAGTGCTGCACGTCACCCTGCACGGCGAGCGCCGGCCAGACAACATCCAGGTTTTATCCATCCAACCCACACCTGACGGCATGGTGCAGATTAACCTGCTCTCAGAGCAGGAATTAAGCCCGGAAGACCGCCAGTCAGTGCACCAGCTGACGCGCAGCGCCAATCGTCTGCCGTTTCAATTCTTGAGCGATCCGTCGCCCCTGCCGGTCTATGATACCGGTCGTGTCTTTGCCGCAGTTGCCTCAGAAGCGCGCAGCAAGAACTACACCCGTCCGTGGGATGACCTGCCCATCCAGATCGCCACCGAAATCTTCCGTGAATTGCTCACACATATCAATTATGACCAGCTTTACCGTCCCAACCAGGACCACGCTTTCCCCCTGGTGGATATTAAGAATGATTTTCAAAACTCGGTTCGCAACAGCGGCCTGCTCAGCTTCCGCATGCTGTATCACCGCAACAACAACATGATTGTTGATGGTATTTATTCACCGGCTGACCTGCTCGCAACTGACATCATCAACCTGCCGGCTTCACGTTCCACAGTCCTGCGGGAAAGAGGCATCAAGGTCATCAGCTCCGGCTTTACCGACCTCAACCCGCCGCCTGCCATCTACAACCAGCACCTGGACAGCTGGAAATCAAACTGGGAACGCGAGACGCGTGTTATCAACGCCGGACACGAGCTTGAAGCAATGCGCATTCGCTCGCGTGCAAAAGCCCAGGCACAGCAGGAGATTATCCAATCGCTCTCAGGCATCCTCAGCATGGAAGGTCAAACAGGTGAGGCGCTGGCGATCCGGGTGTACCAGGCATTGGAATCCATCGCTGCTGATCAACAAACCCAGCTGCTCCTGCCGGCTGAAACCACCAACCTGATGCGCAACCTGCACGACTGGCTGCTGCCGAATGAAAGCTCCCGCCGCCTGCCACCGGAGATAAATTTGAACAATGAACAATAACAACAGCAGAAGTTCGCTGCTCAATTTTGGACTCAAATTGAGTTCACCCGGCTACAGCTATCAACTGCAGGCAATCGCCCGCTGGCTGCTGCTGATTACCATCATTATTGCGTTCTCCTTTATCGGCGGTGGAAACTTTGAAGACGTGGATGCAGCAACAATTGCCGCCACCATGAAGGCTGAAAATCCCTTCTTCCGCCAGATACCGCTCTCCTTCCTGACGATGATGGTTTACATCTTTCATCCGGTAAATGCGCGCTACATGCTGCCGCCTATCGCGGCTTTTGCCTTTGTGATGATCGCCGGCGCGCTGTACGTGCAGGACCTGTATGCCCTGCCGTCTTTCCGCAATTCGCTCAGGTATGTCATCGCCTCGCTGTTTGGCCTCAGGTACCCGGTGCTCACCATCGACGACGGTGAGAAAAAGCTCAAGAAGGGTGAGACTAACCTGATCGATTCTATCGGTGGACCCGGCTTTGTGTTGATTCAACCTGGCAACGCTGTACTATTCCGGTTGCTACGTCATCCTTCGTTGGTAGGCATCACAGAATCTGTTTTCTTGGAGCCTTTTGAAACTATTGGGTCCATTGTCAATCTGGATGACCAGCACGGTCACATTGATGAACTGATAACAATGACTCGCGATGGCATCAAAGTGCGGCTGATGGATATCAACTTCCGCTTCCGCATCATCACCAGCCAGGAATCCCAGCGCTCACTGCACTCACCTTATCCCTTCTCGCCGGACGCCTTCCGCAGGTTGTCAACCGGATTACCTGTAGATGAGGACGGGCAGGTATCCTGGAACACTTATACTTCCATGCTGGTGAAATCAGCCATTATTGACTATGTCAATGAACATGATATTGATTTTCTGACAGCCCCGCGCGCCTCTGAGCAGGATCCGCGCCGCGATTTCAGAGACAAGGTTCTGGAAGAATCCAACAGGCGTGTGCAGGATACCGGAACCGAGATGCTGTGGATTGACAGCGGTCATTTTGACATCATGGACCCGGATGTTGCCGCTGAGCGCATCAACTACTGGGCGGCTGAATGGGCCGGACATGCCGAAGAGAATAGGGCTTACAGCGAAGCAAAACGCCAGGCTTACCAGGAGCTGGGACGCGCAGAAGCGCAGGCTGAGCTGATCATGGGTATTTCTTCCGCCCTTTCCGATATGCCTCGCAGCAAAAGTCCAAACCAGAACATTCGCAATTTGCTGCTGCTGCGTACTGCCCAGATTTTGGATGCGATGAAGGACAGCCGCACCGGCGATGTTGCCAGCAGACCCGCCAGGCGTGATAAAAAATGATTACCGTTCTGCAGGCGCTAAAATGGCTCAATAAAATCACACCTTCGCCCCTCTCAGGCATGCCGAAGGTTTTTGTCTCCCAGATCAGGTCGCTGCAATACAATGACCCACAGCTTGATGTGCTGATCAAACGCCTGTTTGAGTGCCAGTTTGATGACCGGCTGGCATTTGCTGAAGCCCTGCTGACCTGTGCAGGCGCCAAATATTACTGGGGCGACCTGCCGACAGCGTTGGATTATGTTAACCGGGCGGCGGGTATCTACCGCTCTGACAGGCACCGGCAGGCTGTAGCGCTGTGGATTAAGGGCATTCTTGAACGAGAGACCGGGCACTTCAACCAATCCTGGCAGGACTGGAACCGGGCATTAGAATTGTTCAAAGCAGTTTTTTTTGAATCCAGCAAGGCAGACATCCATGTGGTGGCAGACTGGTACTGGGAGAGCATCAAGCAGATGCAGGTTGATAAAGCCCTGACACTCGAAGAAGCTGAAGCCTGGTTCAATCAATTCCGACAACCTGATTATGGCGAACCGATGGCTGCATTTGACACCCTGGCTGCGGGCATGCAGGATGGTCAGCGCTCGCATGAATTGAAGAGCTTGCTGGGTCAGATGAATGCCATTGCTAAAAAGAGCACCGATTACCGGGCAGAGGCACAGATCAAAGTGCATGGCGCAGTCCTGCTGGCGCAGCTGAATGAAACCGGTGAAGCGTTGACATGGATCAGTGAAGCAGTGAGGCGCCTGCCGCCTGACAGCCACGAGCAGCACACCGCCCGCTGGATATACGGCAATATTCTTGTGCAGGGGGCAAAACGAAGTGATGAAGCAGTCGCCCAATGGCGGCGCGCCATCGAAGGCTACGACCAGCTGGCTGTCAAAGCCGATTATCAGAATGACCAGCAAAAGCGCCTGTGGTACCTGGAAAAGCGTGATTTCATGAGTCTTGCTTTTGAACAGACCATACCAGGAGCCTTCAAGTCCTCTTCAACACCCTAATTCGGAAAGCCGGACAGTCTTCCCACCCTTTGGTGAACGCCAACAGGGATTGTTTTTCTTGCAGCCGGCTTGTTTTGCACACTGCTATTCAGCCCTGATAAGTCGCTCAACTGAAAACTGAATGTGTCTGGTCTGTAGTTCCCATCTCTGCTCTGCCTGAAGAGTCGATCAGCCAATCTACGTTTCATGCTGCCGTACAGTGACCTGGCTGTGCTATCAACTTCACTGTCCTGAAGGGGCGTCTGTGCAGCGCTATTGAACTGCTGAAATACCTGGCGTACCACGTCCTCTGGTATAACCAGGTCGTCCTCCTCAGCCAGCCGTTGAAGCATCCTGATAAACGGGCTGACAGCCTGATCTGCCGGCTCCACTGCCTGGCGGTACTTTTGCGGCAGATCCTCTATGCACAGCGGTGTGTCATAGGGCAGACCACCCTGCACAATGCGAATGGCTGAACGCCTGTCAAGGGCATCGGCCAGGTTGCGCATCTCGCCCGCGTTGCCAGGTACACCCTGCGGTGCTGAGCAGACCGTCTGAACAACACCCTTTAACTGTTCTGCAAATTCCAGTGTCACGGTCAACTGACGGTCTTGAAGCATGGCCAGTAATATTTGCAGCAGCTGTTCAGCCGAGTAGGCGGAGAATTCAAACACATTTTCTTCCGGGATACGCCGTTCAAGCCCCGGGTTTGCCGATCTAAACCGCTGCATACGCTCACCGTAGCCAGCCGCAATCACCACCAGCCGCCCACGGTCATTTTCCATGCGTGCCATCAGCGTCTCAAGCGCTTCCAACCCAAAACCGCCACGCCCATTTTCTGTCAGCATGTAGGCTTCATCGATGAACAACACACCATCCAACGCTCGATCCACCAGCTGGTTGGTTTTTACAGCGGTACCGCCGACGTGCTCGGCAACCAGGTCAGAAACAGCGGTTTCCACCAGGTGCCCGCGTTTTAAAATACCTGCTTCATGGAAGATCTCACCGATCAAGCGTGCTGCAGTCGTCTTACCGGTGCCAGGCTGACCAGAGAAGATCATGTGAAGCAGAGGGTCGGGTCTTGTACCAGTGCCATTTAACCGTTCATTGCTGACTTTCAACCAGGCGGTCAGCTCGGCAATGCGTGTCTTGACATCCTCCAGTCCTGCCATTCTGTTCAGTTGTTCCATGGCGCTGATACCGCTGCCGGATGATGCACTGAACCAGCCCTTGCGCCTGACAGCCTCGTATGTGATTTCATCAAGCTGCTCCAGGCGGTTCAGCCACTCTACCAGTGTGAGATTCTCAGCAGAAAGCTTGCGCGCTAAAGTCAATAGTTCACTATTGTCAGCTACTTCTGAACGGTTCTGCATCACACTCTCAAGCAGGTCAGTCAGCTCATCTGCAGTTGGTGCACCAATTTCAACCAGTGCTTCTGGCATCGGGTTGGTGCCCGCCTGCCGCAGCAGGCGGTTGAGGGCTGGCACAGGCAGGGTGTTTGCCAGTTCCGGCAGCTCAGCCCGGCTCAAGTTTTCAAACAGCATCAGACAACGATTAGTATTTTCTAACGGCAGGTTCACCCACTCTTCCAGGTATCCCCCCAACAGACGTTGGTCTTCGAAGAAAGCCAGCGACTGTGCTGCCTGTGTAAAGATCACTGCCGTCCTGCCGCCAATAGTCAGGTGCATCAGGCGGTCCATGGTGCGCAAAGCAAAGATATCGCTCATCACTTCCTGTGACTCATCAGGCAAGGTCAGGGATGGCGTATAGACCTGCAAATCCTGCAGTGGACCGCCCCCCAAGATCTGCATTCTGTCACTCTGCTGGCTGCTGCAACCATGCCAGACTGTGAGCTGTGTTTCCGAAAAGGCCGGGGTTAGGCTGCCGTACAGGCAGGTCAGCGACTGGTGCGGTGAGTAAACCACCACACGCGCAAAGCCCTCCTGCCGCAGCGCTTCAGCGGCTGCCTGAAGAAACGGCACAGGTGCTTCTCCGCTGGAGATCAGGTGATCAGTTGTGCCAGGTCCAAACAACGCCAGGAAGCGGCTGCTGCTGGAAAGGGCGGTTATCAGTGGTTTCAAGCGTGCATATGGCTGCATGATGATGTTCCTTACGAATGACTCGCTGCCAGCAAAGCCGCCAGCCGGTTGTGCGGCCTGTGCAGTGGTTGTGAATGCTGGGCTGGCTGCTGGTTGGTCGGTCCCACCTGCAAACCGCGCTGTCTCAATACATCAGAAATCTGGCGGGCGCGCCAGCGCATTTCACGAGCAGTCTGATTGCCTTCTTGCAGTGTGTGGATGTGCAGGTCATTTTCAAACCCATTCTGAAGCGGGCTGACCTGGATGATCACCTCGCTGCCATCCGATCCCTCAACAGCTGCGTAATAGTCCATCTGCATATCACCTTCGACATAGCCAGCATCTTTGACACTAAAACCCTGGCTTTTTAAAGCCTGCAGGGCAAGGTCGGCAATGTTGATGCGGATTTGTGAATTAAGTACTGCCAGGCGCGCCTGGAACAGCACCTCAGCCAGTGCCTGGTTGAGCGCCGGCAAGGTATGTGTCAGGTAGCTCTGCAGTTCTGTCAAACCGAGGTCGCTGCAGTCATTTTCAATTGTGGCAACCGCGCTGTCAATCCCATCCAGCAGAGCCTGATAGGCGCCATTTGACCAGTCTGCCACGTTAATTTGCACATCCAGTTCGCTGCCGTCCATTCCAATTGCCGGACAGACTGCAGCGTCTTCCGCCTGCCGGCGCAGTGCTAAAAGCGCTGCATGAATTTGTGTCTGCAGCGCCTGGCAGTGGGCCTTACGCAGTTCAAGGGTCGAATGCAGGCGGGAATACCCGCTGAATGCCTGGCGGGCATAGATCAGGGCAGTGTCCACGCGCCTGTCACTCAGGTCCAAATAAGCCATCTGAATCGCTTCATCCAGACGGCTGATTGTCTCCTCATCGTCAGTTTCAAGCGAATAAGTCCGCACAATGAATGAGCGCACCGTCTCAGCTGCCTCCAGCCAGTGCTGTGTATCAACCGCCGTCCGGCCAGCCGATTCAGTCTGTTCCATCACCTGCTGCTGCAGGGTATTAATCATCTCCTGCTGGCGGTTAATCTCAGCAGAATACACAGCATCCCGTTCAGTCAGCGCTTGTTCCCACTGGCGGGTATCCTGCGCCTGTAAGGTATCCGTAGTTTGTGCCAACAGATCATTAAATTCTGCCTGCTGATCTGTCAATGCCTGCACGGTGAGCGCTTCCATCTGCTTGATGCGCCAGTCAAATTTTTGTATCAGGCTGGCATAATCCCTCTGCCGTTGGTCCTGTTCTAATTGTGCCTGCCTTGCCTGCCGCCTGACTGTCTCTTCCAGTGCGGGCATCTCACGCCGCACAAAACGCAGGCGCATTTCAGCATCATGCAGGCGCCGATATTCTTCAGCTCCAATTGAGATAGTTGTTCGTTTATGACCGCTCATGGCTCAAAACTCCTTCCGGCAGGCGAATTGAATCAAATGCCAGCCTGGCTTGCCGGGTGGGAACACCAACCAGCATCATTTCTCCGTCCAGTATCCTGAACTCCGTCCTGCGCTGCAGCTTTTCCAATCCGTTGTTGCGCAGACGCTCACTCAGGTAATAAATAGATTGGTTTGTACTGCCCCGCATACCCCTGTCAGTGTGCCTGCGCCAGTCATACTGACCATCAATCAGCACGTCCAACTCGCCCAGCAGGTCGGTGATACCGGGCAGGTGTTTCAAGCGTAACAGCTGCTGCAGGGTGTAGCCGGTGAAACAGATGACAGTCAAACGGGGGTTTGCCTTACGTGCCAGCCGGGCTGTTTCAGCCAATGCGCCTGCCTGCAGCATCGGCTCACCACCTGAAAAGGTGATGCCTGCAATCTCTGGCACTGACAGCAGGCGGCTGATGGCCTGCTCAGGCGTGAGCAGGAGGCGTTCCTCAAAGGTGCGCCACTCAGGCGAAATGCAGCCCTGGCAGTTGAACGGGCATCCCTGCACCCACAGCGCAGAACGTAGACCGGGACCCATCGCCCGTGTCCCCGGGCAGATGGCTGCCACATTGAGCTTGTCGGAAGTATATGAGTCATAAATGGGAATTTTCACACTGCTGCCTGCCTGATAATTAGAATTATTGTTCTTATTATATGCGAATATTGAATATTTGTTCTATTTATTATTAATTCTTTCTGTAAATTCTGCGTAAATATAACGTAAATGAATATTTCCGTTTAGCTTCAAAAAGATAATGGTTTCCCCCTGCCATAAAACCAACCTGATAGACACGAGTCCTTGTCAAAGCGCGGTGATGCGGTTATAACTGGGGCATTCTCTCTGATGCAGGTTCCGCTCTCAAATGCCCCCAACCAGCACAATCATCCTCATCCAACTCTCTCTCTTTCTGGCCGCCATGACCCAGACCACATTCGGGTTTGGCTCGGCCATTGTTGCCATGCCTCTGCTGCTGTTGATGATCAGCCCCAGCACAGCCACGCCGCTGGTGGCATTGATCGGCATCATCCTCAGCGGCAGTATCGCTATCTCCTCCTGGCGCAGCATCGACTGGAAAGCCACCTGGCGCATCCTGCTTGCGTCCACAATTGCGGCACCACTGGGTGTACTCCTGCTGCTGTATGCCGAGGAAGACCTGATCAGAGCCATCCTGGGCTGGATGCTGGTACTGTATGGCATCTACTGCCTGCTGCCGTTCGATTTTATTCACCTTAAGAATGACAACTGGGCCTTCCCGTTTGGGTTTCTGGGAGGTATGTTGGGCAGCGCCTTTAACATCAACGGACCACCGGTGTTGATTTACGGCACACTGCGCCACTGGCCGCCCGCTGAATTCAGGGCATCTTTGAGCGGATATTTCCTGCCGGCAGGTATCATCGTTGCCCTCAGTCACTTTGCCGGCGGCTTATGGACACCCGAGGTATGGAAGTTTTTCCTCATTTCACTCCCCGGCACAGCTGTAGCCGCCTGGCTGGGCTCGCGTTTAAACAAGCGCATTGACCCTGCCCGTTTTAAAACCACCCTGTATTTCTTAATCATTGGCATGGGCATTATGATGCTGGTGTTATAAAAACGGACTGGCAAAAACAGTCCCCGGCACTTGAGACCGGGGACTGCAAAACTCTCAACTAATCCTGCTTTGAAAATTACTTTGACCGCTTTACCAGCAGGATCACCAGCGCCATCACCAGGGCAGCGCCAAGGGTGACGAGGCATAATCCACCAATCAGCATCAGCCACACACCCTGGCTCAAGCCGAGGGGGCCTTTTGACTCGGGTGTTTCTTCAGCTGCTGGCATTATCTGTGGTGTCTGAGTCAGCGCAGGCGGCACTGGGGTAGCCGCTATTGTCGGTACTGACGTCGCAGTTGCTTGGGGAACTGTTGTAGCTGTCGCCGGCACCGGCGTGAAAGTGGGGCCGCCGAGCGGGGGCATCGGCTCGTCCGACCACATATCAATATCGTCATAGAACCACTGCACATCATCGTTTTGCGGGTCCAACGCCAGCACAGAATTGAGTTCATTGACAATTACTGTAATATCAGGCTTTTTTGCATCCACAGATGCTGGATTCAAATAATGGGCAGCCAACATCCACGCCAGCCTGAAATGCAGGTCAGCATCATTTGGTTTCACTGCCAGCGCCTGGCTGTAGGCTTCTTGAGCCAGTAAAACATAATTTGAGGCGCCTTGATTAATAACATAGTATCCTTTACTAAGGGCAATATTCTCATATATTTCGCCAAGCTGTTCCCATGCATCTGCGTCCTGCGGTGATGTCACAGTCCTCTGCCGCAAGTCGAGAATTTGCTGCCAGGTAAGCGGCGAAATGATACCGGCAAACCAATTATCACTGTCAGTGGGTTCAAGGTTGGTAAAAGACCAGCGCAGTTTATCGCCATCAATCGTATAACCAGGTTTTGTGAAGTACTCTGAAAGGATAAGGTTCTCTGTTGTGGCTTCGTAAGGCAGCTGCAGGATGATCTCACCTGAGCCGATTGGACCTTTCCAGCCGGCGCCTGTTTCAAGAATATACCAGAACCGTGCTTGAGGCAGGTAACCGGTTGATTGTATGGTGTACTCCACCTCAATCATCACGACGGCGCCGGTCGGGAATGTCACAGGAAAAGCAGCCCATTTAATGGGTGGATACTCATCGTCCAGCGGGTTAGGCTGTTCCAGAACTTCCCACGCCACCTGGCTGCCGTCCACACTAACTACAAAGTTCTGAATTTCTGGAAAATTAAAAAAGCCATCGCCCATTCCGCTTGGACTCATCAGGGGGAAACGTACTTTCATGCTCTCTGTCGCTGTGCCAGTATTCTTCATTGTAAATACGGCTTTTACATCTGCTTCGACCGCCTCATCTTCAAAACCAGGATTTGCAAGGGATATCACATTGCCAACAGTGATCGTAACTGTTTCTGCTGTCATTTCTACATTGGTGGATTCGCCATTGTAAGGCGAGGGGTTGCTGCCCGGTGGCTGTTCAGGCGGCGCCACATCCGCTCGAACTGGTAATGGTTGAAAAAGCAGTGCGCCCAACAGCAGGGCAGGAAATATGACCTTCAAATTCACCCGGCATACTTTCATCTTTTCGTCCTCCATGCCTCACAGAAAGATCTCAAACTAATTCTTTTATGCTTTGCCGATTTGTTGCCTGGCTGTTTTTCGATACGTTATAACTCATGTAGTGCTGGTATTTAGGGGGAAGAAGCTCTTCAACAGGTGTTAATTAATCATGATCAGGCTGGATTAGGAGCAAGGTAGGGAATAGTCATCGGTCCTTCAGGCATGACACATATTGAGGCATGCTGTCCATAGCGCTTCATCAGCATAGACACGGTCTCTTCCACGCTGTCACAGGGCTGAACCATCGCCTCACGCAGCTGTTCATGGCTGAGATAGCTATTTTTGACATATACCTCTGCCTTGAGCAGCACCTGCGCCAGCACCTGCGCCTGCCACTGATCCTGCCGGCTAAACCCTGGTTGGCTCATGATCTCCAGCAATTCCGCAGGTGATTTTGCCATCTTTAACAAGGCTCCAAATTCACCATGTTCCGGTATGCCGTCCCAGCATTCAGCCGCAAGGATAATCGCACCGCCGGGTTTTACAACCTGGGCGGCAGCAGAGATGCCTTTCACACCCTGGTAAAGGTTCAGGTCCAGCGGGTAACCCGAGTTGGTGGTGATAACAATATCAAACAACTGTTTCACAGGGGCCATGGCAGTCTCTCTCACATGGTTTGTACCTGCCATGTGCGCCTGCAGCATATCACCGGCAAACACGCCGGTAATGCGCTGTTCACGGTTGAGGGTAACATTAAATAAAAAATCTGGCTTCGTCCACAGCGCTGCCTCGAGCATTTCCTGCCACAGTGGATTGCCGTCAGTGATACCCCAGGTGGCCATTGAGCTGGCGATCATCTGGTAATTATGGTTCGCCATAGTGGTGGTGATGCCCGTGATGCCTGGCAGGACCGCCTTGGGTCCACCGGAATAACCGGCAAACAGGTGCGGCTCGATAAAGCCGGTCAGGATCTTAACGTCCGCGTCAGCATAGTCACGGTTCACCAACAGTGGGTTGCCAAACGAAGTCATCCCCATATCTGCCAGCGCATCTTCATCAAAAGCATTATGCTGCACAATATGGTACCGCGAGACCAGCTCGCTTCCAAGCATCTCAACCAGTTCAGCCGGGTTGTTCTCGCGATGGGTACCCAATCCATTGATCAACGTGATCTGTCGAGGGGGCACATGCGCCAGTTCACCCAACAGCGCTTTTAACATCGGCTTCCGGGGCTGCGGGCGTGTGAGGTCGCTGAACACAATGGCAACACTGTCAGATTTCTTGACGATTTCCCGCACCGGCTTGCTGCCAATGGGTTGGCGTAGGGCAGCTGTCAGTGCGGCATCTTCATCCGGCAGGCCAGCTGTATACTGCGGTTGTACGACCGTGGTAGCTTCATCTGGTAGGTCAACCATCAGACCGCTTTTCCCATAAGCCAGCTTAATGCGCATTGTGTCACTCCTTCGTCTTAATGAGTCTTAAAAATTATATAACAGATCATCCGCCTAACACACACGCCTGTGAGTGACTTCGCTTGCGTAAGCCATGAGCATCAGATACAATTTCTTTACACCAATTAATACCCGTAACAAATATTCCAATTACAAGAAGGGCTATCATGAACAAACAAGATGTCATTGAGTGGATTGAGGCCAATCGCAGTCAATTTATCGACCTCGCACAAGAAATCTGGGAAAACCCGGAAGTGTCGTTCAAAGAATTCAAGTCATCGAATTTCCAGGCGCAGTTCCTGGAAAAATTGGGGTGGAAAATCACCTGGGACCTAGGCGGGTTGAATACCGCCTTCATGGCGGAGTGGGGAGAAGGCAAACCAGTATTGGGCTTTATCGGCGAATTTGATGCCCTGCCAGGCCTGTCACAAAAGCTTTCACCGGACCCTGAACCAATTGAAGGGCTTGATGCCGGCCACGGCTGCGGGCACAACCTGCTGGGCGTTGGCTGCCTGGCGGCGGCAGTTGCCTTTCGAGAGTGGCTGGAGAAATCCGGTAATAAAGCCACCGTGCGGTACTATGGCTGCCCGGCTGAAGAAGACGGCAACGGCAAGGTCGTCATCGGCAGCGCCGGCTATTTTAATGACCTCGATGCGGCTTTCAACTACCATCCCGGCTCCATGAACAAACCAGCCAAGGGCAGCAGCCTGGCGGTCAATGACCTGCGTCTTCGTTTTCACGGTGTTTCCTCCCATGCCGGTGGCTCACCGCACCTCGGCCGCTCTGCTTTGGACGCCATCGAGTTGACGCATGTGGGTATCAATTACCTGCGCGAACATGTTACCAGCAACATCCGTATGCATTACATCATCACACACGGCGGCCAGGCGCCCAATATCGTGCCGGACTTTGCCGAGGACTGGTTGTACCTGCGCGCACCCAACCGCAAGGAACTCAACGAGGTAACCGACCGGGTGATCAAGATTGCCGAAGGCGCTGCCATGATGACCGATACCGGGCTGGAAGTGGATATGAAATCCGGCAGCACCAATATCCTCAACAACCACTACCTGGCCGATATGCACTATGACAACCTGGAAGTCATCGGCCCTATTGAATATACAGAGGAAGAGCTGGCGTTCGCAGCCCGTATCAACAGTCATTTTCCCAAAGAAAACGTGGACAATTTTTATAAGCGATTGGGTGCACCAGAAGGCAAGGAAGCAGAGCTTGAGGCGCTGAAAGGTCAACCCGTGATTGGCCTGAATTTCCCTGCCAACGATGAAAATAAAATCGGTGGCGGCTCAACCGATGTAGGTGATTTGAGCTGGATGGTGCCGCTGACGATGATGAGCACCACCTGCAATTCAACCGGCGCTCCCGGTCATTCCTGGGCTGTGACTGCCACCAGCGGTATGTCTATTGGCCATAAGGGCATGCTGCATGCCGCCAAAGCCATGGCGCTGACTGCCATTGACATCATCGAAGACCCGGCCCATCTGCAGAAAATCAGGGGAGAGTTTGAGAAGCGCACAGCAGAAATGCCGTACACCTTCCCAACACCTGACCAGATCAAGAAACCTGACTACTTCAACCCGGTGCGCAACACCAAATAAACGCGAAGGGATTATGGATAAACAACGATGAAAACAAAACAAGACATTCTCAACTGGATTGAAGAAAACCGACAGCCATTTATCGACCTCTCCGATAAAATCTGGGAGAACCCCGAGCTGGCAAACCGCGAGTTTATCTCCTCTAAACTCCAGGCTGATTTCCTTGAAGGCCAGGGATTCAAAATTACCTGGGACCTGGGCGGCCTCAATACCGCCTTCCTGGCAGAGTGGGGCGAAGGCAAGCCGGTGATCGGGTTTGCCGGTGAATATGATGCCCTGGGCGGCCTGTCGCAAAAGGCGCAAACGGCACAGGAGCCGCTTATCCCCGGTGCTGCCGGACATGCCTGCGGTCACAACCTGCTGGGAGTCGGCTGCCTGCTGGCAGCAGTGGCAGCAAAGCAGTATCTTGAAGCAAATCACCAGGGTGGAACGGTGCGTTACTACGGCTGCCCGGCTGAAGAGGCCGGTGACGGTAAAGTGTACATGGCGCGTGCCGGCGTTTTCAACGACCTTGATGCCGCCTTCAACTATCACCCCGATTATCTGAACTTCGCCTCCAAAGGCTCGGCTGTGGCAGTAACCGATATCAAATTCCGCTTTCATGGACGCTCCGCCCATGCCGGCGGCTCTCCCCACCTGGGGCGCTCAGCGCTGGATGCCGTTGAACTGATGAATGTCGGTGTCAACTACCTGCGCGAGCATGTCACCAGCAATGTGCGCATGCATTATGTCATCACCAACGGCGGCGATGCCCCCAACATCGTGCCGCCGGAAGCCGAGGTATGGTATTTTCTGCGGGCGCCGCTGCGTGAAGAACTGAACCAGGTGACCGAGAGGGTAAAAAGAATCGCCCGCGGCGCGGCCATCATGACAGGCACTGAGGTCGAGATTATCTTCCAGGGCGCGTGTTCCCACCTGCTTAACAACCATGTGCTGGCTGACCTGCAGTATGAGAATATGAAAGTGATCGGTCCCATTCCCTTCACAGAAGCGGACTATGAACAGGCGCGGCAGATCAACGAAGGCTACCCGCCTGAGATACGCGACAATAACCTGATCGCGGGCATGCCGCCGGCTGGCAAAGCTATTGCCGAAGCACTCAAGGGCATTTCCCTCGCAGCTGAGAACTACCCGTCGTTTGACATAGACTACATCGCCACCGGCTCCACCGACGTGGGAGATCTCAGCCTGGTCACACCGCTCAGCATGTTGGGCACAGCCTGCTGGCCGACCGGCGCCCCCGGGCACACCTGGGGCATTACTGCAGCCGGCCGCCTGCCAATGGGGCACAAGGGTATGCTGCACGCCGCCAGGATCATGGCGCTTTCAGCCATCGACTGTTTCAATGACCCTGAGATACTGATCAAAGCGCGCCAGGAATTCGAGAAAGCCATGCAGGGCAAGCCCTATATCTGCCCGATACCGGATGAGGTACAGCCGCATATTTACCCCCGGCCTTAAGGGCTACCTGACCGCAAGATATGAAGAAAGAAGGTTGAGTGTATGATGACAAAACAGGATGTGATCGATTGGGTTGAGCAGCACCGCCAGGAATTTATTGACATGGCGAACAAGATCTGGGAAAACCCCGAACTGCCGCACCGCGAGTTCATGGCATCCAGGCTGCAGGCTGATTATCTTGAACGGCAAGGTTTCAAAATTACATGGGAAATCGGCGGCCTGCAAACTGCGTTCATAGCTGAATGGGGCGAAGGCGCGCCAATACTGGGTTTTGCCGGCGAATTTGATGCCCTGCCGGGGCTCTCGCAGAAAGACCTGCCCATACGCGAGGCCGTGGTTGAAGGTGCACCCGGTCACGCCTGCGGGCATAACCTGCTGGGCGTAGGCTGCCTGGCTGGCGCGCTGGCCGCCAAACAATGGCTGGAGCAGTCCGGCAAACCGGGTACTATCCGCTATTACGGCTGCCCAGCTGAGGAGAACACCTACGGCAAGACCTTCATGGCACGCGCCGGCGCCTTCAACGACCTGGATGCCGCCTTCAACTACCATCCTTCCTATCTGAATTTTTCGTCAAAGAGCACTGCCGTGGGTGTGTTTGACCTCAAGTTCCGCTTTCACGGGCGTTCTGCCCATGCCGGCGGCAGCCCACACCTTGGACGCTCAGCACTGGATGCCGTTGAGCTGATGAATATCGGCGTCAACTACCTGCGCGAGCATGTCACCAGCAATGTACGCATGCACTATGCCATCACCAACGGCGGTGATGCGCCCAATATTGTCCCACCCGAGGCTGAGGTATGGTATTTCCTGCGGGCACTGGGGCGTGATGAACACCGCAGCCTGCTGGAAAGGGTGCGCAAGATTGCCCGCGGCGCAGCCATGATGACCGAGACCAGCATAGAGGAGATCTTCCGCTCAGCCTGCTCGCCGGTACTGAACAACCATTACCTGGCTGACCTGCAGAACGCCAACCTGCAGCTGGTTGGACCGATTACCTATACCGAAGAGGAACTGGACTATGCCCGCACCATCAACCAGGGTTACCCGGCTGAGAATGTCAGCGCTATGCTGACGTCGCTCAAACCTCCAGCTGAATTTATTGGCCGCATTCAAGCCATCAAAAATGAGCCGCTTACCGGTGATATCTTCCCGACGCTGGACGTCGGCGTAATCGAGACCGGCTCAACGGATGTGGGTGATGTCAGCCAGGTGACACCGCTGAGTATGCTCAGCACAGCCTGCTTCGCCAACAATGCATCCGGTCACTCCTGGGGTATTGTCGCCAGTTCACGCGCGTCCTTTGGTCATAAGGGTATGCTGCTGGCAGCCAAGACCATGGCGCTTACCGCAGTTGACTGTCTTGAAAACCCGCAACACATTGAAAATGCACGGGCTGAATTCATCAAAGCCACAGATAGAAAACCCTACCACTGCCCGCTTCCTGAGGATGTACAACCGCCGCGCTATGAAAAGCCGGCTGGATTTTAACCGTAGAAGGAGTGATTACAATGAAATCCAAAGAGATGATGCTGGAATGGCTTGATGCCAATCAATCCGATTTTACCGAGATGGCAGACCGGATTTGGGAAAAGCCCGAGATTGCACTGAAGGAGCATTTTGCCTCAAAACTGCAGGCTGACTATCTTGCAGGCAAAGGCTTCAAGATCACCTGGAAGGTAGGCGGTATGCCCACCGCATTTGTCGCAGAGTGGGGTGAAGGTAAACCCATCCTGGGCTTCCTGGGTGAGTATGATGCGCTGGGTAACCTGTCGCAGAAGCGCCAGCCGGACCCCGAGCCGGAAACACCTGGTGGACCTGGACAGGCCTGCGGTCATAATCTGCTCGGCACCGGCGTTCTGGCCGCTGCCGTCGCCACGCAGGCCTGGCTGGTTGAGAACAAGCTTCCCGGTACAATCCGCTATTACGGCTGCCCGGCTGAGGAGATCCTGGCCGGTAAGGTTTACATGGCACGCGATGGCGTATTTGACGACCTGGATGCCGCCCTCAATTACCACCCCGGCTCAATCAACCACCCATCCAAGGGCAGCATGGTCGCCCTCAATAACATGAAATTCCGCTTCCACGGGCGCTCAGCCCATGCCGGCGGCTCACCGCACCTTGGCCGCTCAGCCCTGGACGCCGTAGAACTGATGAATGTCGGCGCCAACTACATGCGTGAACATGTCGAAAGCAACGTTCGCATTCACTATGTCATTACCAACGGCGGTGACGCGCCCAATATTGTCCCGCCGGAAGCTGAAGTATGGTATTACGTGCGTGCTCCGCAGCGCGCCACGGTCGAAGCTGTGACCGAACGCCTGCGCAAGATCGCCCAGGGTGCCGCTATGATGACCGAAACCACGATGGAAGAGCTGTTCATCACCGGCTGTTACAACGTACTCAACAATCACTACCTGGCTGACTTGCAGTACGAGAATATGAAGCTTATCGGACCCATTCATTTCACTGATGAAGAGATGGCTTTTGCCGAACGGGTCAACAGCAATTACCCGCCCGAGATTCGCGGTAAAAAAATGGACCTGGGAAAAGAATACGAGAACCTGCCGCTGATAGGCGATAATTTCCCATCCAAAGATGAGGGTGTCTTTATGACCGGTTCCAGTGATGTTGGCGATGTCAGCTGGATCACACCGCTTGCCATGCTTTGGACAGCCGCTTCCGCAGTCTATGCCACCGGTCACTCGTGGGGCATCACCGCCTGCTCGGGTACGTCCATCGGCCACAAGGGTATGCTGCACGCCGCCAAGACCATGGCGCTCACCGCCGCTGATCTGGTTACCAACCCGGAGCACTTGCAGAAAGCCCGGTCTGAATTTGAGGAAAAGACGCAGGATAACCCTTACAAGACACCCCTGCCAGATTGGGCGAAACTGCCGCTGGACGAGTAATTCCGGCAGATCAGGATTGAACAAATATGATAACCAGGCCTCAATAAGCCTGGTTATTTACTTAACTTCAGTTCTCAAGACAACCATAACATCATGTTCTGCTCTCTTTTGAGCCGCTTTGAGGTAAAATTTATCAGGGAGAACATCCCAAGAGAAACCCATGCAGAGCATACTCAACAACCTGCCTAACCTGTTATCAATACTGGCCTGGACAGCGCTGTGGTCCATCGGTGGCATCTGGATAGCCAAAGGTGCCTTCAACCTGCGCCGCAACGAGGTGACGCTGGTGGGGTTTGCCATTGGGCTGGTGATACAGACCTGGTTGGTGAACCTGCTGGCGCAGGTGCTGCCTTTCCAAACTGCCATCTGGCTCGCCGCCGTGCTCGTGCTGCTGGTTGGGCTGGCATTCCTGCTGCCCTCAGGCTGGCGTGAGCTCTACCGCATCCCGGTCTACCCTTTGCAATGGCTGGCACTGTTGATACTGGCGTACAGCTTCACCATGATTACGCGCGGGATGGCGATCTTTGACGACTATGCCCACCTGCCCACCACTTCCATCCTTGCCACAGGTGATATCCCGCCCCGCTTTGCTCTCAATCCGAATGCCAGTTACGGCTACCATTACTTTTTGATGCTCTTCGCTGCGCAGCTGATGCGCCTCGGCGGGTTCTTCCCCTGGCTGGCGCTTGACCTGGGCCGCGGACTATCCTTTGGGCTGGGTATCGTGCTGACCGGTATATGGGTGCAGCGCCTGACCTTTAGCCGCCTGGCCGGTTTTGTCGGTGGAATGCTGGCGGCATTTATCTCGGGCACCCGCTGGCTGATGCTGCTGCTGCCGTCAGGCATGCTTGCACGCGTATCGAACAGCGTAGAGATGATCGGCTCTGCGGCACAATCAGCCCCCAATATGGCAGAAGCCCTGACCGGTCCCTGGGTAATGGAAGGGGCAGGCCCTTTCATGTTCCCGTTCGCCTATGCCAACGGTATCAACCAGGCCGGCATCCTTGCGCACGGTCCCAACGGCATGATCGGCGCCGCCATGGGCACGCCCCTGTTGTTGACCTTCAACCGCTGGAAGGGCTGGCGTGGCGGCGTGATCTCCGCCATCCTTCTTGGTGCCTCATCACTGGTCTCGGAGACCGGTATTGCGCTCAGCCTGGCTGCCTGGGCCGGCATTACTTTGTTTGAAATGATCAGAACCCGTAAATTTGCCATCCCTGCCACGCTGCGTAACTGGTGGCTGGTACTGGTAGCCTCGCTGGTGATCACCATCCTGCAGGGTGGCACCTGGTCAGATGTTGTGTTTGGAACTTTGACGCGCCTGTTCTCGGGTGTAACCCCAGAATCCTATCAAACGATGGGGTTTGCCCTGGTGTGGCCGCCCACTGTCGTTTCTTCACACCTGGGCGTGCTGTCACTGGCTAACCCGCTGCAGCTTCTGACAGCAGCAATTGAGATCGGTCCGGCGCTGATCCTATTGCCTCTGGTGATTATTTACGGCATCAAAGCCTTCCGAAACAGGCGCTGGTATGAAGCCGCCAGCATCCTGGGCGGGCTGATCACCATCCCACTGCTGTTTGTGCAGTTCACCGGCTCAGCCGGCGTGCGTAACACATCGAGATTGTACGGTTTCATCGGGCTGGCACAGGGGTGGGGTGTTCCTATCGTTTGGATGTGGGCACGCAAACGCTCAGAGACCATCAAAGCTGCCCTGGCGGTGCTGGGCTCGCTGGTGGTGTTTGCTGGCATGGTTCTGCTGGGCATTCAAATGACCGCTGCTCAAAAGCCGGTGCGTTCTTCGTATATCTCCCAGCTGGATGAACCCTTTGCTGCTGCTTACTGGAATAAGCTGGATAAAAACTATATGCTGTTTGACTCCAACCCATACCGGGGTGTGGCGCTCTTTGGGCTGTTTACCAACGCCGGCGAGACCTGGTTGACTCAAAAGCCTGAATGGGAAAAACTTTACGAAAAGCCCGACCCCTACGACCTGCGGGCTGCCGGTTATGGGTATCTGTACGTGGATAACATATACTGGTATGACATCAAGACGTTGGAAAAGGCACACCTGCGGGATGATTGCGTCAAACTGGTGAAAGAGGTAAAACACAAGCGGCTGGATGATTTCCGCCGCCTGTATGACATCCGCACCTGTGTCAGATAAAAGTACCCGCCGGCCAAACCCGGCGGGTACTTTTATAGTATTTCAATGATTGAATAATTTTCTTAATAATGCTACAATAAGGATGCTCTTCTGCTGGCTGCCCCCCTCAGTCAGTGGAAGGGCACTTTTTTATTGTTGCACCATTTACTCTTCAGCGTAGCGGATCACCAAACTGCCAATTGGTTGATTTACAACCAGTCGGATGAGCTCTGTGGCGCCGTCAGCTTCCGGTGAACGAATCAAGTCATCGGTCTTTGTAAACGCATCAGGCTTGGTGATGGCGGTAATGGCGGTATCGGTCTCAATCTCCAGCGCTGTTCCTCTGGGGACGATAATGACCAGTTCACCAATAACAACACTTAGTTCACCTTCAAAATTGCCGTTTGCCGGCAGAACAACCTCAGCCTTGCCGACGACGGTCTCAACATCCAGCCCACTGAGCATCATGTCACGCAGGTCAACCTGCTGCTTGCCTACAATCAACTGGCTGTCAAGGTCTAAAAGTACCTGTGGATTGAAGGTTACATGCCACAGCATGGTGTCAGTTGGCCCAAAGGGCATTACCGGGTAAACCTTGCTGCCAGTGCTCTCAAGTGTAAGAACGGATTTGCCTTCTTCCTCTGTCAGGATATCGACCAGCTCTTCGTTCTGTCCAAGCTGCAGCTGTCCACCGATCAACCTGGTGCTGTCGGTTTCTTTACCAATCTGCATCTCACCGCTGATCGCCTGCACCGATGCCTCCAGATGTTGTGTGGTACCTAATTCGTAAGAAACGGTTCTATCCACCATCTCGTGGCTTTGCAGAGGTGAAGCTACCGCCAGCCAGACGATGCCTGCCAGCAAGGCCAGTCCGATGAAAACGCCAATCACTGCCGAAGCAACTGAGTTCTTGCCAATCAGCAAGTCCAGCCCCCAGACGATCAGGAACACCGGCCACAAGCGGATGAGCATGTTCCACGGGCTTACCTGCAACAGACCCAGGTTCCCCAGCAGGAACAGCAGACCCAGACCAATGAAAAAGACCGGACCAACAAAACCCTCGCGTTTGTACAGGCTGTCCAGCCCGCCGGCAATAAACAATACCGGCCACATGCGCAGGAACAGCTCCCACGGGCTTTCTTTTAGAAAACCCATTGTGTTCAAAAAGAACACAACGCCAACAGCAATCAGCAGCAATGGGAAAAATAATGAATGCCTTTGCTTTTCGGTTATTTCAGTTTCCATCTTCTCAATCTCCTTTGATTGCCCTGTATACGAGCAACCCGCCTACAAGAATAATTGCGAGAGGCCAGAAAAGCTCTTCGTTGAACCACTGCAGCCATGGGATATTAAACTGTCGGATAAGCATCACAATGCCAAACAGGATCAAACCCAAACCGATATAGCGGTAGGTTTGCGGATGCGGCTTCCTGGCTGCTTCTCCGATCTCCTGTCCAACCGTGCGGATACGCTCATCCAGGTCACCCTGCTGCAGGTTTTCGCGCTCTGAGCCAGCCCAGTTATCTGAGGGCATAACCACCCACAGAACCAGGTAGACAATCACGCCAAATCCGCTTCCAAGAGCCAGCAGAACAAATATCAACCGGATGAATACCGGGTCGAGCACCAGGTAATCACCCAGTCCGGCGCAAACACCGCCAATCATCTTTCCTTCTTCTTTACGGTACAGTTTTCTGTTCATCTCGTTACCTTATAGTTGCAATTTTTGCGCCAACATCAAGCATTTTTCCGAATAGCGTTAATGACCAGCAGTAATCCGCCCAGGATCAGCACAACCGGCCACAGGTAGTTAAGCAGGCTTTCTGATGAGAGGGAAATGATCAATGCAATTGCGGTCAAAATAAGGCCGGGGATCCACGGCCAGGTCATCTTCTCGCCACCGTTTGGCAGGAACACCAGCAGGATAAAGGTCAAGCCCAGCCCAAGCATAAAGAAGGCACCGGTATCAATCAAGTTAGTGTTCTCTAAAACAATTACCCCACTCAAGGTGGTGAGGACACCAGCTGGTATCACCGCCCACCATTTCTTGTGGTCAGTCAGATACACATACCAGAAACCGAGCGCCAGCATGCCGAGGAAGATTGCACCGCCGTAGTCAGTGCCGCGCAGGAACGGCAGGTTATCAGCGGCAATAACTGCTGCGATGCCCATCAAAGCAGCTGCCGGAAAAACAGCCCACCAGTTCTCCTTATTGGTGACCAGGAGATAAATGAATGCCACTGAACCAGCGGCAAACAGTGCAGACCAGATGACATCGCCAAGTTTTACGATATTGAAGTTGTCCAGCAGCAGGATACTGCCAAAAAGCAGCAGCCCAACGCCTGCCAGAATACGCCAGGTTTTTGTAGCCATGATCAGTACTCCTTTACTTACATATATAGAATTAGATAATTTCGATTGATCCAAGTCCCATGTCAACTTTTATGTCAACGCGGTTGCCAGCCGACGCGAAAGCAGCCGATTCGTACTTTCCGTCGGCAGTTTTTAGAAACCTGCCCGGGTTGACCTTGACGCCTGAAAGACCTGTGGACGTGTGAATGCGCGCTTCAACGCCTTCGGGGATGTAAAGTTTAACCGCAGCCGTGCCGCCCGTGACATGCACCTCGGTTTCACCGGCTGCAGCCGGCAGAGTTACCAAGGTATTGCTGGCGCCGGTCTCAAGTTTCAAACGTCTCACCTGCATCTGGCTGAGGTCAACCCTGGAATCATTCGCCCCAGTTTTAAGTGTTAGCTCCAGCAGCATTGTCGTGTTCAAAAGAAGGCTCCAATTGATGCCCTGCCCTCCCATGAACGGAAAGCTCGTGACCAGATCCTCAGGCACGGATAACTTGATATCCGTCTGACTGCCGAGATACTTGACCGTTTCACGCACTCCGCCCTGGCAATCGCCGCTCAAGATCAGGCTGTCATCACAGGATGGCTGTATAGTCAACTGGCCGGCGCCGTGGTTGATTTCAATCAGCGCCTTCTCTGCGTTGCGACGTTCAATAGCCAGGTGTGTCGCCTCGTTCTGCACCTTCTTTGATAAAAGTTGCCCCACCAGCAGCCAAACGCCAGCGAAAATGATTAACAACGGCCAGATGAACTTACCAAAATTATGGATAATGCCCAGGGAATTCAACAGCAGTCCGGTACCAATGAGGGTGATGACGGCACCCCAAAAAATTTGGTTCTTTCTCACAATAACCTCCTTGTTATTAAGTTGTAATAAAGTTAGAAAGCTATGACTTACCCTTTACAAGCGAGCGTACAATCAGGTACAGCCCGAACAGGATCAGCAGCACCGGCCAGTACGGACCGAAAACTTTCAGCGGACCAAATAGTGACGCTGCAACCAGGAACAACACTGCACTGACAAAGATGCTGCGCATGCCGTCCAGTACTTCTTTGCGCTTGCCGGTTTTAAAGATGCTGGCGATAATCACGCCCAGTCCTGCAAAGCCCGGGTATAGCGTCCAGGCATACGCCCAGCTGGCGTAATCACCGGTCAGGTTCTGCCAGTACAGGATGGCGCCTGTTCCAGCGACGATGCAGGCCGGTACAGCCATATCCGGTGCACCTGTTAACAGCCCAATCACCAGCAGTGCTGCACCAACAGCCAGTATGGAAATCGGCCAGGAATACTGGAAATCAAAAAAGGTTTTAAAACCCGGGATAAATTGATAAGCGGTGATAAGTATACCTGCCAGTATTAGCAGTAAACCCAGTCCAAGTCTTGAACGTTGGTTGGTATCCATCCAGATCCTCCATGAAATTTTGTCACCATTATATACGGTCATTGGCATGGCAAGTTGCAAATATGCGCCAATGAGCCGGCTATATGTTTACCTATAAAACTACCGATAAATGCCCCCTTTAACACCTTTCATTACGCTGAAACAATCGCATATTTTACTTTCAAAATCGTTTGTTGTGCATCAATAAGATACGAAATAATGTACGATTTTTCAATCAGTAATTCAACAATTTCCAAAGCAATTATACGCAATCACTAAAAATCACCAGAGATAATGGCATGTCTAACCCCTGCAGTTATCCTTTGCAGGGGTTAACTCTTAAAAAAGCTCATCATTATCGCGATCGGAATGTCGTGATCAGCACTGCTGAAAGACCAAGCACGCAGATGCCAATCAGCACGTACCCTGCCAGCCGCAGGTTGACGTCATCCAGTTTTGGCAATTTCGGTAGGAAAGAGCGCTGCGTGGGAGTGGCTGTCGGTTGAGGTGTTGCTGTGACCGTTGGCTGACGCGGCGTGCTGGTAGGCGCCAGGGTGCGGGTGGGAGCCGGCGGTGTGTTGGTTATGGTCGGTGTCATACTGGGTGTGAAGGATGGCTTGATCACCAGCTTCTGATCGGGGAACAGTACCAGGTTGTCAGTTGGCAGGTTGTTCATCTCAGCCAGCAGTGCAATGGTCAACCCATAGGCATCGGCAATGCTCCAGGGCGCCTGCCCGGGCTGGACAACATGGACCACCGTGCCGTCATTCCCCGGCGTGGAGGTGATCACACCCACAATCTGCTGGGTCAAGTCAACCGTCACGGCGGTCAGCGGTGCAGCCGGTATGGAAGCACCCGTGCTCGGCTGGCTGGCAGGTGACGATCCGCTGATGCACACATCCACGGTGTAATACACCAGCCCATCCTGCTCATATACGCCGGCGCCGATATCCACATAGCGGCTGTTAGTCAATACCAGGTCGCGATGGGTGTAGTCGCTCCAAAATGAAAAGACAATAACATTAACCGTGTTATTCAGGTTAGCGACCGCCACTGCTTCATCACAGCTCACGCTGCCCCCGCTGCCGTAGCCGGCTGCAATGGCGCGGGCTGTCTCATCGGTGCCACCAGCACCAGTATGCGACCAGGTGCCAATCGCCGCCTGGTAAGCAGAATGCGCCTGGGCTGCATTCATCAGTGCTGTATTTGCATTCAAGCCCGCCACACCTGATTGGGCGCGCAGGCTGTTGACCGCGGTAATCAGGTCATATGGTGATGGAATGCTTTGCTGTGCGGTCACACTGAGGGCAGGAAGCAGTACTGCCACAAGGGCAGCCAGTAAGATCAGGGCACGTTGTACTCTCTTCAATTGCATTTCAGCGGATTATACCTGCAGTTATTAACTTACCGCCGCCGGATGGTGGCAAGGAACACAGCCACAAGCCCGACCAGACACAGAGCCAAAACCCAGAAACCCAGCGTTTTGCGGTCTACTAACCCTTCATCCTCGCCCTGCGGCAGCAGCGCCAGGCTTGTCGGCGCTCCGGTTGTCTCAGGTGTGGGTGAAGGCAATAACAATCGCGGCGTACGTGTGGGGTCAGGTGTGCGTGTGGGTGGGAGCGGTGTGTTGGTGATAGTCGGTGTGGCTGTCGCCGGGTCAGGCAGGCGGATATACAGGGTTTGCCCGGCATAAATCGTGGGTGCATCCTCGGTGAGCCCATTGATGCTCTTGAGGTTATCAATGGTGGTGCTGTATGCCTTCGCAATAGACCACAGGGTTTCTCCCGGGTTGACGGTATGCACCAGGGCATTGTCAGGGCGGGCGGTCACGGTAGCAAACGGCGTGGCGGTTTTTTGGACTGCCGGCGCTACCCCAGTCGTGCTGCCTGCGGGCGCTGAACTGGTCGAGACAGCCAGCGTTTCCAACAGATAAGTTTGCACACCGGTGCGCATCACGATCAGCGTGTAATAGGCATAACCGTTCACAACTGCCACACCTGCGCCGACCTGCCCGGCAGTGTAACCGACCAGGGTGTGCGTATGCCAGTAATCGCTCCACTGGTAATCGATCAGGGTTCTGACAGATGTGTTCGGTCCGCCGCCGATATTTTCAGAAGTGATGCCCAGGTCTGCCGGTGTCTTGCCATCGGCACGCTCATGCGTCAGCTTGCCGATGGATGCCTGGTACTCGGAGTGCGACTGTGCGATGGTCATCAGGCTGGCATCGACCACGTAAGGTGCCAGGTCATAATTCGCACGGTAGGCATTGACAGCGTTCACGAGGTCCATAGCGCTGCCCACCTGCGCCTGCACAACTTGCACCGCAGGCAGCAGCCAGCCGGCAGCCAGGAGAAGCACTGCGAGGATACGCAGCAGCAGCCTGTTATTCATTTAGTCTTCCTGTTCATAAAACCACTCACAATCATCAAACCCAAGCCAGCCGCACATAATGTCAGAATAATTATACCGACGATTTTCCTTGTTTCTGACTTTGGTGCCTCCGGCTCAGGTGGTTGAGAGAGCGGTGCAGCAGTCAATGTCACTATCACACTTACCGTAGGCGTACTGCTTGGCGCAGATGTAAGTGTTGGGCGTGGTGTGGCTGTAGTCGGGATGGGCGTCTCAGTCACTGGAAGGGTGGCTGTGTGAAGCGGCGCTAAAGCAATCAGCAGTTTTTGACCCTCGTAAATCATCAAGTCATCGGCAATCAAAGGGTTCAGATTAACAATGTCTTCCAGCTTGACAGCATACACGTCCGCAATACCCCACAGCGTCTGCCCATAGCCCACCTGGTGGATTATCGATCCATCTGGCTGCGGATCCGCCTTCTTGACTGACACAACATAACGTTCAATGGGCGCAGGTGTCTCATATACAGCGCCGGGCACTGTTGTGCCTGATGCGGGCGTGACGCCGGGTCTTGTGCCCGGGTTATTGGCTGAATAGGCGGCATGCAGGACGTAATAAGAATAGCCCTCATTATCAGTAGCCACACCTGCGCCGATATGAGTGTAATAAACGCCTGTAACCGGCATCATATGAATCTCATCACCCCAGATCTGGTAAACAATGGTTGAGGCATCCGTATTACTGCCGCAGGCAATATTCTCTGTGGCAAACACGGTGGTGCCGCCGCCAAAGCCAGCTGCCTGAATCCGTCCGCGTACGTCGCCCAGGTGACCGCAGGCTTTCATCGCTGCCATCGTTTCAGCGGTCGCCTGAGCCGTACCCATCAAAATCGCATCAGTGATTAAGGTGCCATTGCCATAGGATGCCCGCCACTGGTTGGTCAGGTCGATCAATTCATAAGGGGTGGCTTGCTGAGCTGATACTGGTGCGCTGCCGAACAGGCTGAAAAGCAGAGAAAAAATAACTGCAGTCAAAATTTTAGAGACCCCTGCAGAATACCGGCTGCGGAAGTGACAGCAGAATTTGAGCACCATTATCAAATTTTTCACAAATCACATTTTACCGCAAGGCGCGGCAGCTGGTTAAACCTTATGATAAATAATCACCCGGCTCACGTCCCATTGCTTCGGCAACGACCAGAAAATCCTCAGCAGAGATAAGACCTATAATCTCACCCTCATCATCACTGACTGGTAGATGATGGATGTTGTACTTACGCATCGTTGCTGAACATTCCTTCAGGCTGAGACCGGCAGGAACCGTGATCAAAGGCGAATTCATGATCTCCCGGATTTTTACCTTGGATGGATTGCGCCCTGAAGCGATGATTTTATCGCTGATATCGGTAGTGGTGATGATGCCGTATTCGGGGCTGTTGTCAGTCTTGCGCACCAGCAGACTGTGTAAATAGCGCCGCCGCATCAGGCTGAGCGCATCAAATACCGTGGCATCCGGGTCAATGTAAACAATCAGTGTGTTCATCCAATCCGAAACGGTGTACTCCATGCAGATTATCTCCTATTGAAGTGATCAACCAGTCAGCATACTAACAGCCTGGCTAGTCTGAAACCGTACATTTAACCCAAGTATAGCAGAAAGAAAGCCGCTTAGAACAAGGACTAATTACTTGGAGTATTAAAAATCCGCTGCCTGCAGAAGACAGCGGATTCGAACTTCCAGCAATAAACTCAGGCAGCCATCTTGACTGCGGCACGAATATTGCGGTAAGCCTCGGGCATGGTATCTGCCTTCAGCTCGATCATGCGGCCCTCAAGCCGTCTGGCATTCGGCAGCAGGCTGGCGCTGTCAGCCATGGCGGAGTGCATAAACTCAATCTTTACCACCACCGGTTCAACTGTCTTGAGAACAGCCGGTGCTTTGCCAGAGGCAAATGCCTTCACCGCCGCTTCTGCGGCAGCTTCTATCATTTGGTGTACCCGCTTGGGTGGCAGGCAGTCTGCTGAGAAACGGCTGGTGCTCACCTTGGTTACCACGGCCGTGATATCCGGCACAAGGTCCTTGGCTTCTGCTTCGCCAGCCTGGTCGCTGGTGACAAGCAGTACCGGTACGTTGTACGCGCCGGCAACCAGTGCATTGATGCCAAACTCGCCCACCAACATATCATTGACCCAGATGTTTGCTATAGCCTTGCCTGAGATGGTGTGAGAGAGTATGCCGTCGAGTGTGCCGTTGCGGGCATGGTAGCCGACAAAAAAAGCCGCATCGACATGATTGTCAATTCCCTGAACCATGCCCATCGGACCAGATTTACCGCTGTTCAGCCGTGCTGGCGCTTCCAGCTCCTCGATCAGAATGTTGGTCTTGCTGCCGTGGGCATCGGTGACCACCACCTGGTCAGCGCCGCCTTTGAGCGCGCCGCGCACCGCGGCATTGACATCAGCGGTCATCAGCCTGCGAAAGCGGTTGTATTCTGCGTGCGTGGAATCGACATGCGTCCAATCCACCACACCGGAGATCCCTTCCATATCAGTGCTGATCAATATCTTCATCATTGAACTCCTGTTCCAACGCCAGACAGAAGGCACAAAGCCATGCCTGGCGTAAGGTGAATTAGCGTGAAAGTGTTGCAGCAGCCCTGAAACTGCGGTGGGCTGAGGGCATATCCGGCGCGGTAAATTCAATTGTGCGTCCATCAACCCTGGTGCAGCCGGGTAATTGGGCTGCGCCATCAGCCAGGTCAGCGCTGTCGAATTCAAGGCGTACCTTAACCGGATAGGTGGTCTTCAAAGGTGCACCATGGTCACCGTTTTTGAACCGCAGCACAGCCTTCTCGGCGGCGGCTTCAATACGTGCCTGGGCTTCTTCAACCTGCAGCACCTCTGCAGCAAAGCGTCCAGTAGCTTTCTTGACTACAGCCGTCTCAATCGCAGGCACCAGGTCAATAGCTTCGTTACAGCCGGCCAAATCGGATGAGATCATGATCAACGGCACATTGAAGTGACCTGCCACAAGCCCATTGAGTCCAATTTCTCCAACATGCAAGCCGTTGACATACACATTGCGCACCGACCCTGTCCATGTGTGGCACAGGATGGCATTCAACGTACCTTTGCGAGCATGGTAACCGACATACATGAGGGCATCCACATCCTGGTCGATACCAGAGATCATTGAAAACGGTGACGGTGAGCCAGAATTCAACTTGGCGCGCTGGTCAAGCTCCTCAACCAGCACATTGCGGCCTGAGCCGTGTCCATCAGAAACAACCACCTCATCAGCGCCAGCTTTGAAGGCGCCACGCACTGCTGCGTTGACATCACCGGTCATGATGTGTCTGAAGCGGGCATACTCACCCGGGTCATCACCCACATGCCGCCAATCAACCACACCGGAAATACCTTCCATATCATCAGCAATTAAGATTTTCATCAGTCATCTTCCTTTTTTTTCAGAGTAATGTTTTTCAGGTTATGCAACACTGACAGCAGCGCCAAATGTCAGGCCTGCTTCAAGCATGTTACTTGTTTCAAATTCCACTGTTCGTCCATCCAGACGTTTCGCGCCGGGCAGCAGGCTGGCGCTGTCAGCCAGCGCAGCGTGGAAATATTCAATCTTCACCCGCACCGGAGTACTGACAATATATGGTTTTGGTGCCGTGCCATCAATGAAGCGCCTGACAGCTTTCTCAGCGGTCGTTTCAATCAAGGCCTGTGACTCCTTCAAGGGCAGCAGTTCGGCGGCTGTGCGACTGTTGGCAATCTTGACCACGGCTTTTTCAATGCCCGGAACAAACTGCTCAGCTTCTGCACAGGCTGTTTGATCGCTTGAGATCATCAAGATCGGCACATTGTAATAGCCGCAGATGCCGGCATTCAGTCCAATTTCACCGGTCACCCGGTCATTGATCCACAAGTTACCAATCTTTGCGCTGGACATTGTGTGCGACAGGATGGCATCCTGTGCACCGTGCATGGCATGGTAGCCGACGAACAGCACTGCATCAACGCCTTTGTCAATGCCCTGCAGCATCTGCATGGGTACGCGTGAACCGCTGTTGAGACGAGCCAGTGGATCAAGTTCTTCGATCAGGATATTCCTGGCGCCGCCGTGTCCATCAGAGACGACAATTTCATCAGCACCGGCTTTGTAAGCACCGCGTATGGCAGCATTCACATCCTCTGTCATCAGCTTGCGAAAGCGCTGATATTCCGCCGTTGTACGGTCAACATGTGACCGGTCTACAACGCCGGATATTCCTTCCATATCTACTGCGATTAATACCTTCATATGCAACTCCTGTAAGTTTGGGTGTGTCAGGCTTGACTGCATCATGCCAGTCATCCTGGCTTATAGGCGGTAACCTGCAGCCGGAAAAATGCTACAAACTTTAGTATACACCTGAGGTTGAAAATTACTGCATGATCAGGGTCGTTTTATTCTCTGACAGATGTCATTATTATCTCCGCTACTATGGAAGATCATTCTAATAATCCCCTGTCTCCTGTTTTTCGGTACAATTAAGATAATAAATATGGCTTAAAAGGAGTGTATGATGGTCGTTCGAGTACCCCGCGATAAAACGTTTTATGCCTTTGGACCGCATCTCACCCCCGCAGTCCATGCTGACCAGGGCGAAGAAGTGATCCTGGAGACGTTTGACTGCTTCCAGGGACAAATTGTCAAGGAGACAGACCTCACAACAAATTTGGACTGGTCCAGCATTAACCCTGCCACCGGTCCGGTTTTCATTAATGGTGTCAAGCCCGGTGACGTTGTGAAAATTGACCTGTTGGAGGTCAAAGTGGCTGACCAGGCGGTAATCACTGCCATCCCTGGCGAAGGCGCCTTACCTGACCTGATCACCGAGGTTGAGACAGCTGTTCTGCCTGTCAGCGGCAACTATTTGATCTTCAAGAACAAGGTGCGCATCCCATTGAAACCGATGATCGGGGTGATCGGTTTTGCCCCGGCAAACGAACAGATCCCCAATGGCACGCCTGATTATCACGGCGGCAACATGGACTGCACACTCATCGGACAGGGAACCAGCCTGTACCTGACTGCAATGCTTGACGGCGGTTTGCTGGGTGCAGGTGATTTTCACAGCGTGATGGGTGATGGTGAAGTGCTGGTCGCAGGCGCAGAGACCAACGGCGAGGTGCGCTTCAAAGCCAGCGTGGTTGACCGCAAAGACTTGCCTACTCCCTTCCTGGAGACTGAAGATCTGTATGTCACCATCTACTCGGCTGAAAGCATTGATGCCGCCTGCAGCGGTGCAGTGCGCCGCATGTCACACTTTTTGACACACTTTGCCGGGCTTGACCAGAACACAGCCATCATGTTGATGAGCCTGGTTGGCAACTTAAAAATCTGCCAGGTGGTTGACCCCAAGAAAACCGCACGCTTTGAATTCCCCAAGTGGGTTCTGAAGGAATACGACTTCAGCCTGTAGATACCCATATGACAGTAAACAAATTAACGGGCAGCTCCCAATGCTGCCCGTTTGGTTTACCCGGTCATCGATTGCAATTTTATTGAGTTGAAATTTCAGGTTCCGCCCTGTCAAAAGAAATTATGAAGGTTGAACCTCTATCCCTGCCGTCAGAATTGGCTGTAATCACGCCGCCCTGGGCAGTTACCAGAACCCGGCAGATGGATAACCCTAACCCCATTTTGCCAGAATTGCCGCCGCGCGCCTTATCGGCACGGTAGAAACGATCAAAAACATACGGCAGGTCTTCAGCGGCTATACCGCTGCCAGTATCAACCACGCTGATATGCACTTGAGTATCTGCTGATGCGCTGAGTGTAATCCTGCCACCGCCGGGGGTGTAGCGCAGGGCATTTTCAACCAGGTTTTTCAATACCTGCATGATTCGTCCTTCATCTACAAAAATGAACGGCAGCTCTTCAGGCGCAACAACATCAATGGAAACACCCTGTCGCGACGCAATTGGTTCATAAGCGGCATGCACTCTTTCCAACAGGACTGTAGGTTCCACTGGTTGAAGCTGCAGGTCCATACCGCCGCCTTCCGCCTGTGCCAGGGTCGTCAAATCACCGACAAGCCGTCGAAGGTGTTCGATTTCGGTTTTGATGATCTCAATTCGCTGTGGTGACAAAGTCACCTCATTGCCTTCCAGCATGTCAATGTAACCCGAGATGATCTGCAGCGGCGTGCTCAGGTCATGCGAAATATCAGCAGTCATGCGCTTGCGCTGAGCATCAACCAAGGCGAGATCAGCGCTCATTTGGTTGAAGGTCTCTGTCAGCTGGCCGAGTTCATCCTGTGATGTGATCGGGAGCTGCTGGTCAAGATTACCTTTTGCCAGCGAGCGGGATGCGTCTGTCAGCCGCCTGATAGGTTTGATCAACCTGTTTGCCAACAAGGCACCCATCACCACCGCCAGGATTACACCCGCAACCGCAGCCAGCACTATCGCCAACGTGCTGCGTTGTAAAAATAACTCTTCCTCGGCGCTGAGTTTGAACGCAAGGCTGGTATCGGGCAGAATCCACGCGATGGTCTGGCCGTCGACAACTACGGCAATTTTCTTTTTAATTCTATCCTGTGGAATTACCTGCCCAGCATCAAAACCCAATGTCGGTAGTACCGCTCTGAAACCCGTATCCACCAGGCCGTACAAGCCGCGTGGAACACGCATCTCAGGCGGTTTATCGTAGCTGCCTTCAGGTTGGGGTGGTGGGTAGACACGTTGGATTGACTGGAGATAATAGTCGAAATAACCATCCAGAGAGTCATTCGCAGTGTAATACTCCTGGACAGAGGTCTGCAGTAAGGCTGTTTGCTGATCCATTACCAAGTTCATCAGCGATCGGCCGGAAGTCAGCCGGATCAAGGCTGAGACGACCAGCACCGTCAGCAGGGCAACTGCCAGGTAAGAAAGGATCAATTTGGCTTTTAGCGACCTGTTCATCTATCCTCCAGAAAGCGGTAGCCCAACCCAAAAACCGTTTCAATATATTTCGGCTGGTTGAGATCGTCTCCCAGTTTTTGGCGTAAGTTGCGAATATGAATTTTTAGAGTTGCTTCAGAGCCTGTGAAGCCCTTTTCCATCAGATGCATCGCCAGATCAGCTCGCTTTACCAGCCTGCCAGCAGAGGTCATCAGCATCTCAAGAATTTGAAACTCAAGTGGTGTCAGATCAATTATTTCTCCCTGTTTCTTGACCTCATGCCTGCTCAAGTCAAGTGACAGGTCACCTATAATGACGACCGGAATTTCGGTCTCAGGTGAGGATGACCGTCTCAGAACTGCACGCATGCGTACCAACAGCTCTCGCATCCTGAACGGCTTGGTGATATAGTCATCCGCACCCAGGTCAAAACCGCGGATGATATCGCTTTCAAGTTGTTTGGCAGTGATCATGATGACGGGGATATCTGACACGCGGCGTACCTGGCTGATAAACTGGTAACCATCCATATTTGGCATCATGATGTCCAACAGAACCAGGTCTGGCTTTGCTTCAGCCAGCGCTTCAAGGGCTTCACGTCCGTCAGAAGCGCTGATTACCTCAAATTCCTGGCTTACCAGGAAGTCTGTCAGCATGATGCGCACATTGCGTGTATCGTCAACTACCAATATTTTTCTTGCCATGTTCAAATTATATCCCAGGCACAATGATGTTTACCTTTGCTCCTGGTGCCCGGCTTGGGGATCTGCCGGAACACCAGGAGTTGTGAAGGAGGAGGAGAAAAATGTCACTGATCATCAGGCTGTGGCTGCCGCAGCCAGTCATCCTGATGCAGATCATCGAAATAGATATTCAAATTCGCCACATCGCGCAGGAAATCCATCTTGCCGATTGATACGCGCTTGATCTTCAAGCCGGTGCGTTCTTCCAGGTCAGCAATCAGTTCTGCCCTGCGCTCGGGCGTTATTAATTCAATTTTTTCATAAACAACCTGACGTGATGCTTCATATGTAAAGCCCCATTCTTTCTCCAGGATATACAGCAGGATGATGACTGCTACATTGGCAGCTGCCAGCTGCAGCCAGATATCAGCAAACAAGCCAGCAGAATTCATAATTGGTAAGGCTGAAATGACAAACAAGTAGGTCATCTCCCTGATTGGGATGGTCTCGGTACGGTAGCGCAGGATGGAAAAGATGGCAAACAAGCCAAAACCAACCCCAATACCAATCTCAAAGCTGGTCATGAACCCCAGCACAAAATAAATGAGCGTGTTAAACGCCAGGTACGTAAAGACATAAGCTTTGTTATGTGTTGAGGGGTAATATATGAAGCGCACAACCACCAGGGCTACGAGAAGATTAAAACCAAAATTTAACAGGAAATTAACAATATCGTTCATAATTTGCAACCTTTTTATTCAATCTATCCAGCCACAACATTTTTGGTTTGACTGCGTTTTTCTTTACATGCTCATACAGCATCGCCACACCGATGGCATACTTGCTAAATCCATGCGGCAGTATCCTTTGGGTCCGCATCTGCTGCAGGAATGGTGAGCTGTCGCGGTTGGCATCATGCTTCACCTCGGCAACCACCAGTCCGTCCATGCTGGCAGTTTCATTTTCAGAATAAAACACCAGGTCAAAATCCAGTGTGACGCGCTCCGGCACAATTTTTGAGACCAGCGTCACCCGTGTGAATGTATTCCATAGCTTGGGCTCGAGTGAGCCAGCTTCAAGCGGTGCAACGTCTGCTAACCAGCCAGCCACGTCAGGGGTAATTCTCACCACCTGACCGCCTGTTGGAATGCGTTCTTTGACGGTGCGGTTCTTGCGGGTCTTGTGCTTGACCTCAAAGAAAGACAGATGTGTATCGGTATACTCCCGGCTACGCACCTTGTAACGTTCAGCCCGCCCATTGACATGGTCATGGTACAGCGTAAAACCGGGTGTATCAAAGTACAGGCTGCGGTAATGGTTCATATGGTGTCCTCCGATGGATAATACGCTGTAATCCGCCTTTAGAGCTTTCAGCGCAGACCGAACTTGGTTTAGTGTCAGGACGAACTTGGTGTCGACACGGTTGAGCAGTGCAGCTCCTTCCATCTCTTTCAAACTGATGGGCTCGAACGCATCAATCAAAGCAGTTATGCCGCTTTGCCGAACAACCCAATTTGGTTGTAAAGCCAATTCTTGCATTACATTTAGAGAGGGATAACTTGAGTTAGTGTTCATTTTGTTCATTCGTTCTCCAGATGCTGTCATGATAATTCGGATGATAAGTTGAGTGGTTTATTTTTTGTATAGACAGCAGCTTAAATAAAAACAGCCTGCCGGTGACTTGAACTGCACGGCAGGCTGTTGTATTGGATGTCTATGGCCGGCGCATGCCACCTCTGGCGGCTGTGCCAATCATGGTCACCACGTCGGTGACTGTAAACTGCTCATATTGTGTACCCGGGGTATAGGAGCCGCTTTCAAACACGCCGGCTTGTGCCGTGCCTGAGACACTGCCGCCAAGGTAAATGGTATAGCTCTCAGTGCTCACAAGGTCAGGTGAAGAGAAGGTTACCGACTGGTAATCCCTATTTGGTGTTATGGTCAACAAGTCTTGGCCCGCGCTGCTGCGGATGTTGAACACTGTGCCCGCCTGCTGAACTGCGGTAAGGTTCACCAGCAATGAATTCTGTGACGATTGAGCGTCTGGAGCCTGCGCCATACCTGTGCTGCCAACAGCCACCAGTAAGCCGCCGGTGATCTCAAAACCACCATCGTAATCCAGTGCGCCATTCATCTGCTCGGTCGGTCCATTGACGATCACCTGCCCACCGGTCATTTTAATCGCGCCGTTGATATCCAACCCATCACCCAGCGCATCTACCTCAATTGAGCCACCGTTAATATACAAGAAGTAACTGCTATTGGCAGCAAAAGCATCTGGCTGCGCTCCAGTGGGGTTGTTCGGCAGCTGACCACCGGGCACGGCAGGCGGTTGTCCAGCAGACATACCCTGGCGCCCAGCAAATCCCATCATCCCTGAGCCGTCCACACCGCCAGCAACATTGATACCATCATCACTGGCAGTGACGGAGATATTGCCACCATTGAATGTGATAACAGCACTCTCAATCCCTTCATAAGAACCAGTAATGTTGATTTCACCATTGTTGATCGTCAGCTCAGTATCGGCATGCATACCATCATCACCCGATTCAATCTCAAAAGTGCCGTCATTGATAACGATATTGCCATTGGCATGCAGGGCATCATCTACCGCAGTGATAGCAAATGAGCCATTCTCAATTTGCAGGATAACTGCCGCCTTGATACCCTTGGCTGAGCTACTCTCCTCGGTAAAGTCCATCTCAGCACTGCCCGATTTGATTGTGAAATCGCCATCTGCAATTAGCACATTGGTTTGTGCGGTGATGCCGTCGCTGCCAGCTGAAATGTTGAACTGCCCGCCTTCTATGGTGACAAACCCTTTTGTAGTATCCTCTTCGTTGTCCGCGTTCAACCCATCACCTCCGGCTGTCACTGTGACTTCACCGGACTTCACCAGAATGTAATCCTTGCCGCGTATGCCGTCATCAACAGCATTCACTACAATCGTCCCATTGGCAATCACCAGGCCATCTTTGCTGGTAATACCATCCTTGTAATTGCCATTAACCGTCAGCAAACCGCTGCCGGCAATGGTCAGGTCACTGGCACTGAACAGCGCGGCATTTGGTTCATCCTGGTCTGCCTGGCTATACACATATTCAGATGCGTCAGACAGGTAATTTTTTGTATTGTCCGCCAGGATAATCACAGTTTTTTCAGCCTTGACGATATGGATCGGGGCACTGCTGGTATTATTGATGGTGACGTCATCCAGCACAATTTTAACTGGCTCTTCATCATCGGTATTTACAATCACCTGCCCATCGGTCAGCAGTCCGCTCAGGCTGTACACACCGGCGCGGGTTATGGTGATAGTAGTACCATCCACCTTCACAGCATCAGATGCTTCAGCTACGTCACTGCCGTTGAAAACGATCGAGACAACGCTTGCAGTATCCCAAATCACATCCTGCGGGTCATCGTGGGTTTCACCCATGCTGAGAACCTCTGCAGTGGTCTCTGAAGTTGCTGTGACCGATTGCTCAGCAGCAGTAATTGTTGTAATCACAGACTCTTCCGTTGCAGTCGCGTTGACCTGCACATCAGAGGCTGTGCCTGCATAACAAGCTGACAGCGCCAGCACCAGTAACAGGGTCATCACAACCAGTAATTTCAATTTCATTTCGATCTCCTCTATCATTGATTAATCAATTCCACATCATCGGAACTGATTTCACACTGATTGTAGAAAATTCCAGTGATCAATGGGTTTAGATTCGGTATAGAGGCGCGTTTAGTAAATATCCGGTTAATCAGAGGAAAATTCAGCCTGCCAGCGCGATTTTGTTAAGGCAGCTTCGCGTAAAAAAGCTGGTTGCTGTAAGCAATGAACATGGTGCGCACCGGTGATATAGTGAACGCTGTCGGCTCCCGTTTATACTGCGGGTTGCTCTGGTTCATCTGTGTTGCCAGTGAACGCTGGAAGTTGAGCTTCAGGCTGAAGTGATAGATCATGCGGTTCTTGGCGTCCAGCAGGTAGAGCGATGAATCTGGCGCGGCAGAGGTCTGCAGCTGCACGAATTGGGTATCAGGGATGGTGAGCATTTCAATATTCTGCCCTGAGCGGTGATTAATATAAGGCGACGGCGAGACGCAGGTGGTGAAATCATCCTCGCTGATGCGGAAGGTGCAGCGGCTGATCATCCCGTCGCCGTGCAGCATGAACAACCCCGCTTTATCCACCCCAATATCTCTCACATCTGTCGCATAAGGCACTTTGCCATTGAAGTAAATCTTGGGGTCAGAGGTAAAGGATGATTTCTCACCAGTGAAGGTATAGACATACTTCTTCGCACTGTCAGCTGTGTCCAGCACATACAGGACACCGTTCTCCAGCAGCATGGATTTTATGCCCTTCCAACCGTCGGTATCTGGCGGCGGTTTCAATGCTTCAACCACTGGTTCCCTGCCCTCGCCGCAGTACATCACATTGCCAAGTGCATCGATTCCCATCACTCCGGCGCGGTACTTGTTGTCTGGCGGCAGAACCACCAGGTCAACCAGCTTGCCGGGCACAGTGCCAGCCGGGTCCGGCGTGCAGATGAACGTTGTATCAATGTCATAACCGGCACCGGTCAGGTACAGGCGCAGGATGCGCCCCTGTGTAGCATCCAACAGGTATACCTCCGTCTCGTTGGCAGCCAGCGCGGTGATGTAGACCGTCGTGGAGAAGTTGCCAAGGATGGCAGACTGCAGCTGCAGCCGGATAACACCGTCCAGCCGGTCAAGCGCCTGCTGGGCTTCTCTGCGTAGTGATTCTGCTTCCACCGAGTTACCGTAGCCAAGCGCTTTATCAAGCTCCTCGATGGTCATCTCCCAGGCTGCCCGCTTAAGTGCCGGGTCAGTCTGGCTTTGTGCTTTGAGAGCGGCGACCTGCGCCTGCGCCAGGTACTCCTGGTACTGTACACTTTTGCCGCTGTTGGTATAAACCGTGACTGCAATCGTGCTGATGAGAATTGGGATGGCCACGGCGATAAACCACATCAGCGAACCAGTATTGTGCCTGGTGGCCTCGCTTTCGCCCGGCAGCATGCGCTGGAAGAGCCGGCCTGAGAACGACATCAAGGACTCGAGCGCACGTATGATGACTTTAATGATCTGCAAAATACCTGAAAGTACAGCTTTACTCTTGGGAGGAACAGCCGGTACCACAGGAAGGCTTTCGGTTATAACAACAGGTGTAGGCAGCTGCTCAGGTGCAGGTAAATCAGGCAGAGGGGTTTCGGTCTCATCCGCCTGCGGGCTGACAGGTGCTTTTTTAGCAAACAAGCGTGAGAACAGTGTTTTCTTCGGTGGGCGTTCCAATACAGGCCCGTCTTCTTCAACTGCAGACTGGGACACTTGAGATTGTTCTTCTTTTGTTTCTTCAGGCTGTTCTGTTTCATCCTCAGCGCGGTTTTTCCGTGCAGAAAACAGCCGCGAGACCAGGGTTGGTTTAACTGTTTCTTCAGCTTCAGTTGATTCAGCAACAATTGGCTCCTGGGCAGGCTCTTCAATCTCTGGTTCAGGTGCCTCAGGCGAAGCTTCAGGCACTTCGGCTGGTGCAGATTCCTCAGTTGGTTTTTGCTCATCACTCGCAGCCTCATCCAGCAGAGAAGGCTGTACGCCGGCAGGCTTTGCATGGCCGCGGGCTGGTCTGGCAGTATGCCTGGCAGACGCTTTGATATCTGGTAGTTCAGCTGGCAGCGGTTCATCACCGGCAGCCTGTTTCTGCGGCATGGCATCGCTGATGACACCCATGCCAGTTTGGAACTGCAGGAAGGCGGCGATGACATCCTCACCAAAACGGCTGGCGACCATCTGATGCAGCGCACTGATGGTCAGACGCGGGCCTGATGCCGAAAGCTGGTCCTGCCAACCCTCAGGTGTGTGTGGAAACAGGATCAGGATGGACCCGGGAGCGACCTGAGCCTGTGTGAAGTGCAGTGTGATCGATTCAGTGAATCCCAGCCCTGCCCCACTGGCTGAGGTATCGGACAGCAGTTCGCTTTTACCGCGTGAAACCAGCACCGATTGCACCAACCCGGCATGCGCCAGGTAAAGTGTCTCGTCACGGATTACTCCCATGGTCATAAAACAGCCGCTGGGCAAGCCGTGCGGCTGGTCGCGCAGGTTACGCTTGACCAGAATATCGTTCAGTTCGTTCGCTGCTTCTCGCAAACCAAACGTGACAGAGCCGCGGCTGAGATAGTATCCATCTGTCAGGTTGAGGGCAATCTCCTGCAGGCGGTTGCGCGAGAACGGCAGATCTCCAGTAATTTCAAGCAGCATAAAGACGATATCGCGGCTGCGGTTGTGCACAGCGCGGCGGTTCGGCTTCGCCACCTGGAAGACTACCATCTTCCCGTCTTGATTCTCGCCATCAAAATTGGTCAAATACTGCTTGAGGTCGAACATTAACCGCCGCTGCTCCCTGAAAATCCACCTGAAGTTGATTAAACCTGATTATACAATGGATTGTCGTAGGCGATTTTTAATTTTTTTACCGCCATAGCAGTGAAGCCATGAGTAATTTAAATGGATATGGCGGGCTATAACCCGCCATACCAAAAGAGAAGGGAGGAAGCGATCAGATAATTGTTAAATCATGCCTGAAACAAGCGCCAGCAGTAAACCGCCAGCAATCACGCTGCCAAGCTGGCCGGCTGTGTTGGAGCCCATGGCGTGCATCAGGATGTAATTGTGCGGGTCTTCTTCCAGCGCCATCTGCGCTGAGAGGCGTCCCGCCATTGGAAAAGCGCTGATTCCGCAAGCACCGATCAGGGGGTTGACCTTGCCCCCTGTGACAAAGCACATCAGCTTGCCAAACAACAGACCGGCAACGGTATCGAGCACAAATGCCAGCAAACCCAGCGCCAGCACCATGATGGTCTGCAGGTTGATGAAGCTGGTGCCGGTCATGGTGGCGCCAATGGAAAGGCCCAGGAACAGTGTGGCGACATTGATAATTTCGTTCTCAGCCGATTTTCGCAGGCGGTCAACGACACCACTCTCACGCAGCAGGTTACCAAGCATCAATGTCGCAATCAAAGGCGCGGCATCCGGTGCAATCAGGCTGACAACCACAGTTACCACCACCGGAAAAGCAATGATAGCCTTATCCGATACTGGTTTGGCTGCATATTCCATGCGGATACTGCGTTCTTTTTTGGAGGTCATCAGGCGCATGATGGGCGGCTGGATAATCGGGATCAGGCTCATGTATGAGTAAGCCGCCACCGCTATCGGTCCGAGCAGTTCAGGTGCCAGCTTGCTGGTGACAAAGATGGCTGTCGGGCCATCAATGGCGCCAATCACACCGATGGATGCCGCCTGGTTGAGCGGGAAGCCCAACAGGGCAGCCAGGATGAGCGTGGCATAGATACCAAATTGACCGGCTGCACCGAGTAGAACCATCTGCGGCATGGCCAGCAGCGGTCTGAAATCAATCATGGCGCCCACGCCAACAAAAATCAGCAGCGGGAACAGTTCAGATTTAATGCCGGCATCATACAGCACCTTGAACAGGCCGTGATCAGTTGACATGCCCAGGTTGGCAAGAATACAACCAAACCCAATAGGCAGCAGTAAAACCGGCTCATATTGTTTGATAATTGCCAGTGCGATCAAAATCACGCCAACCAGGATCATGACGGCATTCTGCCATCCAAAACCCAATATGCCGCGGAAGATCTCATTGGCCAGTGATGTAAAGTCCATTGAAATTGTCCTGGTTTACGAGTTAGTCTGCGTACTCAAATAATGGCTGGCTGTGTTTGACATTCTCACCGGCTGAAACAAGCACTGAAGCGATTTTTCCAGCACGCGTGGCTTTGATGGTGTTCTTCATCTTCATGGCTTCCAGGATACACAGTTCCTGGTTAGCAGCAACTTCATCACCAACTTTAACAGACACTGAGATGATCACACCCGGGATTGGCGCTGTCACCAACTTGCTCTTGTCACCGGTGCTGGGAGCAGCAGGCTTGGGAGCCGGTGCTGGTGCCGCTGGAGCAGGTGTTGCTTCAACTTTCGCCGCTGGGGTAGCTTTCACTGGTTCTGGCAATGCACCTTCTTCTGGCCACACTTCAAAAACCTGGCCGTCAACCGCTGCCAGGATAGGCCGGCTGTTCAGGTTCTGGATGTCAACTTCGTATTCTTCCTGTTCAATTTTTACACGCATCTTCATAGCTCAATTCCTCAGAGTTTTCTTTTATAAACTTGATAATTGCTTGCAATCTGTCTGGCCCGCATCATACTTTGCCACGGGCTGACACGATTCATCGGTTCAGAAACGACATCTGCAGATTTTTCTCCGCTTTGCAGTGCCAGGGCGGCTGCAACTGCCACAGCCGCGGCATTCGCTGCACCCGGTTTTCCAACTGCCGATGCCAAGGCAGCACTGACCGCTGCAGCCGCGGCCTGCCTGCGCCTGTCAACAGGGCTGATGGGTGCCTCATCGTTCAGCGGGATTTCTACTGCTGCACTTTTCTCGGCAGGTTTCTTATCCGCTGTCAATCTGACGATCAATTCCATCAAACCCCACAACAGCAGGATGGCCACAAACACCAACCCCATGCCGATTGCAGTGATAATTAATGCTTGATTTAGAATACCCATGATGATTTATCGGCTCCCGGTTATACCGGCATGTTGCCGTGCTTGCGCGGCGGCAAAGTTTCCTGCTTGTTACGCAGGGCGGATAACGCGGCAATCACCTTCTGCCGGGTCTCTTTCGGTTCAATCACGTCGTCAATAAACCCTGCCCGGGCTGCCGCGTAGGGGTTCAGGAAGTTCTTACGGTATTCTTCAACGATGCGGCTGCGTTCTGCCGCCGGATCGGGGGCTTCATTGATCTGCTTGCGGTAAAGGATGTTGGCTGCACCTTCAGGCCCCATCACAGCGATTTCGGCACTCGGCCAGGCATAGTTGATATCCGATCCCATGTACTTGCTACTCATCACCACGTAGGCACCGCCATAGGCTTTGCGTGTGACGATGCTGATCTTTGGCACGCTGGCTTCCGAATAGGCAAACAGCACCTTGGCGCCATGACGAATCACACCGCGATGTTCCTGGTCTACACCCGGTAGGAAACCAGGAGAATCCACGAAAGTCACCAGCGGGATGTTGAAGGCATCACAGAAACGTACGAAACGTGAGATCTTGTCAGCCGAGTCGATATCCATCACGCCGGCCATCACTGATGGTTCCTGCGCTACAATACCGACTGTGGAGCCATTCATGCGCGCCAACCCGACCATGGCATTACGGGCAAAGGTCGCCTGGGTTTCAATAAAACTGCCGCTGTCAACAATGGTCTCAACCACTTCGTGCATGTTGTATGCGTAACCAGGATCAACCGGCACAAGCGCATCCAATTTCACATCGGCGCGCTTCGGGTCATCGCCAGAAGGCACGCAGGGGGGATTTTCCATGTTGTTCGAAGGCAGGTAACCAACCAACGTGCGGCACAGGCTCAGGGCTTCTTTTTCATTGGCCCGTGTCAAATGCGCCAAACCGGAGGTTCCTAGGTGAACGGCTGAGCCGCCCAATCCTTCGAAATCAATTTCCTCACCGGTAACCGATTTGATAACCTCGGGGCCGGTCAGGAACATATAAGACTGCTTTTCAACCATAATAATGAGGTCCGTCACCGCCGGCGAGTAGGCTGCGCCACCGGCACATGGGCCGAGCACCAGGCTGATCTGCGGTACAACGCCGGAATACAGTGCATTGCGCCGGAAGATTTCGGCATAACCACCAAGGCTGTTGACACCTTCCTGTATCCTGGCGCCGCCGGAGTCAATCATGCCGATAATGGGTGAGCCATTCTTCACAGCCAGGTCCATCACACGGCAGATCTTCTTGCTCTGCATCTCGCCCAGCGCACCGCCCTGCACAGTGAAGTCCTGGGCGTACACATACACAGTGCGCCCGTCAATTTCACCGTAGCCAGTAACCACGCCGTCGCCGAAGAACTCTTCAGTAACACCGCCCATCACGTCCTTGCGCTGTGAGGTGTAGGGTTCAAGTTCCTGGAAGCTGCCTTTATCCAACAGCAGGTCGAGACGCTCACGGGCTGTTAATTTGCCCTTGGCATGCTGGCTATCAACCCGCCTGGCGCCGCCGCCTGCGCGCGCTTTTTCACGCATCGCTTTCAATTCTTCAATTCGCTTATCGTCTGACATATCATTTCCTGTCTTTTGATGGATTGAACAAAAAATAGTCCATTTTATACTTAACGCTTTTCACAGAATTGTATCTTAATTGGTAACCCTTAAGATAAACAATAGGCACATATTTGGACTGATCTTCATCCTGTAAGTTATGACTGTACTGCTGCTCGCTAAAACCATTCCTGCTATAATAATGTGGACAAATACACTCATAATAAACACGGAGGTAAAAAATGAAATATAACAGACTGGGCAGAACCGGTTTGAAAGTCTCTGAACTGTGTATGGGCACCATGCAGTTTGGCTGGACGGCAGACGAAGCCACCTCTTACCAGGTGCTCGATGCAGCCTGGGAAGCCGGCATCAACTTCTTTGACACTGCCGATGTGTACACCCGCTGGATCGAAGGTAATCCCGGCGGTGTATCAGAGACCATTTTGGGTAAGTGGATGAAGGACAGGAAAATCCCTCGTGACCAGGTAGTCATTGCCACCAAAGTGCGCGGCAGTATGGGTGACGGCCCCAACGACATCGGCCTGTCACGTTACCATATCATGCACTCCATCGAAGGCTCGCTGCGCCGCATGCAGCTCGACCATGTTGACCTGTACCAGACACACTCGGTGGACGACCAGACACCCATTGAAGAAACCTTGCAGGCACTGGATGACCTGGTTCGTCAGGGCAAGGTGCGCTATGTGGGCTGCTCCAACTACCCGGCCTGGCGGTTGATGCAGGCTTTGTGGACTTCGGATACGCTCGGTCTGGCACGCTATGACAGCCTCCAACCGCATTACAACCTGATCCTGCGGCGCGAGTTTGAAGCCGAGCTGGCAGATGTCTGCCGCACCTACGGCATCGGGGTTATCCCCTACAGCCCGCTGGCTGCCGGTTTTCTGAGCGGCAAGTACAGCCGTGAGAACCGCGATACAGGCTCAGCCCGCCAGTACCGCACCGAGAAGTACATGACCGAAAAGAACTTCCTGATCCTGGATGCCATTGAAGCAGTTGCAGGGGCGCACAATGCCTCCATATCACAGGCTGCGCTGGCATGGGTAATGGCGAACCCGGTCATCACCAGCCCCATCATCGGGCCGCGCAATATGGAACAGTTCAATGATAATATCGGCGCAGTTGGGCTGGCACTCACTCCGGAAGAACTGGAAACCCTCAACAAAGTGTCTGATTGGCAGGCCGCTTAACCTGTCTGCCTTATCGCAAAGCCAACCCCGGTACCTATCGCAGGAGCCGGGGTTTTTGCATCATTCATTTTCCTTTATAATGCAGTTATGAACAGGTATTGGCGCTATTATGCTATGCGAATAGGTGTACTTGCCGGCCTGGCAGCGCTGCTTGCACTGCCGGCCTGCCGGCCGGATACATCCCCATCACTGCCGGCACCGGTGGTACAGGCCACTGCTGCTTCAAGTGCTACATCTGCAGTTACAACCGATACGCCTGTACCCATCCTTACAAATACCAGCACGCCGCAGTCCAGCCCCACTACCCGGGCAACTGCAACGCCAATCTCAACCCCAACGCTCGGTGCATATAGCGGACAGGACTATCCTAAGACTATCAACCCGCTGACTGGCCTGCCCTACCCGCAGGAAAGCGATAACACCCTGCCGGCAGCGCTGGTATCCATCTCCAATTCACCGGTCACCACCCGTCCACAGGCTGGGCTATCCTTTTCCCCTCTGGTATTCGAAATCTATCTCGGCGTGGGAGACACTCGCTTCCTGGCGCTGTTCCCGCCGTCTTCACTTGACCGGTTGGCGGCAGAGATTGACGGCGAGGCAACTGCCCTGGGGCCGGTGCGTTCGGGCCGCCTGCCCTACAACACCCTGAGGCAGTATTACAACGCTTTCACCGTATTTGCCGGCGCGTCCAATCGGGTGTTGAAAAACCTGGATTACTACAGCACGGTGATTAACGACAAACCCGATGATATCAACGGCGCATCCATCAGCGTCGCTGAACTGCGGGAGCTGTCTGAATTATTCAAGGCAAAGCTGGGCAGCGGCGACTACACCGGCAACAGCTTTGACCCGCAGCCGCCCCCCAGCGGCAAACCGGCTGACGGCATGTGGATCAATTACCATTACTTCAGCCAGGTCTTCTGGCGCTACAACCAGGCCGAAGGTGCCTACAACCGCTACCAGAATGACGGTGAAGCCACCCCACTGCGCCAGTTCACCGACCGGCTCAACGATGAACCGCTTTCATTCGAGAACGTGATCGTGCTCTTTGCCCAGTACCATTTCTACGACCCCACCTTTTTCGATATCGACTTCAAATACGTTTACCGTTACCCTGCCCTGCTGTTCCGTGACGGCCGGGTATACCAGATCTTTTGGACCACGCGCAGTTACGATTATGAACAAACCAGCGGCCGAATGCGCCCGATTCACTTCATTGACTATGACGGCAACCCCTTCCCGCTAAAAAATGGCCAGACCTGGGTTGAATTGGTCAATCTCTATTCACCCTATTATGAGACAGCGGACACCGAAGATTACAAACTGCTGGTTAATCACAAACAGCCCGAAAGTGGGTTCTGGGCTGTTCAATTCTTCATGCCGGAATTTGAGCCGTATCCTGGCGGGGTTTTGCCGCCTGGTAAAGAAGACTGAGCAAAATGCTCAGGCTGACATTATATTGTGCTGAACTTCCTGTGCCAGCCGGCGGTACTCGCCAGTTTTCGTAAAAGCCTGCAGGTACTCAATGCGGTTGATGATCAGCGGGTGACTCATCAGGGTTTCCGTTAGCTGGTTGCTGAGCGAGTCATCCTGTTTATCCAGCATCTCGTAAGCATGACTCAGTTCGGCGGCTGTTTGTGCACCGCCTGATCCTAACTTGATCAGCGCAGTGATCGCCTTGTCCAGGCTGCCGCAAGCCAACAAGCCAGCCCGGTCACAGGAATGCTCGCAGGCGCGGTTCCACCACCTGAAAGCCAGTGTGAATATAATCATGCCGCCAAAGGAAGTCGGGACGCCGGCCATACCGCCCAACAGGGTATTCAACCAGGTATGACCGAGCGCCACATGTCCCATCTCATGTCCGACGACGAATTTCATTTCATCTGCATCCATCACATCAAACAGTCTGCTGTACAGCACTACCACATTGGGTGTTGTCATACCGAAGGTGTAGGCATTCAGTTCCTTACTGTTGACAATCATCGTCTGCACCTGCGGAGCGCAGATACTGCGGCGCGTCCATTCCACCAGCTCTGCCACTCGCGGGAACTGTTCAACCGGCCGGCTCTGGCGGTGAAGTGCAGCCTGGTGGCTCTTCGTGGCTGAATAGGAGTAGAAAAGGAACATCACCAGCAGCAGTGGGATGATGCACAGCGTCAGGCCCGCAGTGAACAGGGCTAACAGGAATATGACAACCAGCGTAATGCCAAAAATCAAGTGCTCCTGCGGGTCGCGGTAGTTTTTCATGGGCTAAACAGTCAGTCCTGCCTCCAGAATTTGCTTCACAAACGCCGGCCCCCGATAGATCATGCCGGTGTAAAGCTGCACCAGCACCGCGCCGGCATCCAGTTTCTCCTGAGCATCCTGCGGTGTCATCACGCCGCCGCTGGCAACCACCGGCAGGCGTCCGTTCAGCATGCGCACGGTCTTCTTAACCATTATCGTATTTAAGTCCCTGAGGGGCAAGCCGCTCAATCCGCCAGTCTCACCTGCCAGCTTTGACTTCAATGTGTCCGGGCGGCTGATGGTGGTGTTACTGATGATCAAGCCGTCCATGCCAGTGTTCACCACTGCATCCAGCGAGTGTTCCAAATCGGCATCTGTCAGGTCTGGCGCCAGCTTGACCAGTATCGGCACTGGCTTGTTCAGCATGGCTGAGAGTGTATCCCGTTCGACGGAGAGCGGCTTCAGCAGGGCTTCCAGCAGGGTGGAATCCTGAAGTTGGCGCAGACCAGGCGTATTGGGCGAGGAGACATTAACCGCCAGGTAATCGCACAGCGGCGCAAATACCCGCAGCAGTTTCAAATAGTCTTCGCCTGCTTCTTCGAGCTGTGTATCCTTGTTCTTGCCGATGTTCATCCCCAGGATCAGGTCCTTCGGGCAGCGTGCTTTCAGGCGGTTTGCCATGAATTCAGCGCCCTTGTTGGGGAAACCCATGCGGTTTATGGCCGCCTGGTCGTCCACCAGCCTGAAGCTACGCGGCAGGGGGTTGCCGGGCTGGGGACGCGGTGTAACCGTGCCCAGCTCAATGTGGCTGAATCCCAGTCCCGCCAGCCCACGCCATCCGTAGCCGTCCTTGTCATAGCCGGCCGCCATGCCCAGCGGGTTTTTGAAATGCAGTCCAAAGACATCGACAGCCGGTCCGTCCTGCCGTGACCTGAACATGGTTCTTATCATCCACCGGCCAATTCCTATGCCCCCGCCCAACCGCAGCAGCGCGATGGTGCTGTTGTGTGCCTGTTCGGGTGTCAGCTTGTATATAAGCGGTTTCATTACCTGGTAGAGATCTGCCATGTTATTGTTCTGCCAGGAATTGTCGAACAGCTGAAATCTGTTCAGCGGGGATACGCCCCTTGCTTTCCCAGTAATCCAGCAGTTTGGTGATAGTGGTGACAGCGTGCAGGCGGTATCCTGCCTGGTACAGCGACTCTGCCGCGCCGGATTCCCGGTCAATCAGCACGACCACGTCACGCACGACCAGCCCGGCTGCCAGCAGCTTGTCAATCGCTTCGAACTTGCTGCCGCCGGTGGTCGCCAGGTCGTCAATCACCAGCGCACATTCACCCTGGTGATAATCGCCTTCAATTTCAGCTTTGGTGCCGTAAGCTTTGACTTCCTTGCGCGGGTAAATCATTGGCTTGCCGTTCAGCAGGCTGACAGCGGTGGCAATCGGGATGGCCGCGTACGGCAGGCCAGCCAGCCGGTCATAAGTCAGGTCTGCAAGAACCGCCTGGTAGGCTTTTGCCACCTCAGCCAGCAGGTCAGGGTGGCTGATCAGCCGGCGCAGGTCAAGGTAAATCGGTGACTGCAAGCCAGATTTGAGCGTAAAGGTACCGAAGCGCACACAGCCGGCTTCCAGTAGGCCCTCAGCCAGCCGTTCGGATATCAGCGGTTCGCCTTCATCCCGGGACTCTGACCACTCAAGAAAGGCTTTGCGCTGTTCGTTGATCTGCTGGCGCAGAACCTCAACAGCCTGTGCCGGATCGTCAGACCTGGCAATAGCGCGAGAAACCGGTACCAGCATGCCCAACCCGTCAGTCCGCAAGCCGGCGCGCATGGCTGACTCAAGGCTGCCTCCCTGTGCGCCCACGCCCGGCGCCAGGATCCACAGGCTGGGCGCGGCTTTACGCACCGCCGCCAGTGAGGCGGGCTGTGTGGCACCCACAACCAGCCCGATATTGTTGAGGGTATTCCATTCCTCTGCCAACAGGGCAACCTTTTCAAACAGCCGTATACTGCCAGCCGATTTGAGTTCAAGATCCTGCAGGTCGCCGGCACCCGGGTTGGAGGTCTTGCACAGCAGGAACACACCGTTTTCTTCCTTGCGGATAAACGGTTCCAGACTGTCATGTCCCAGGTAGGGGCTGAGGGTGATAGCATCAGCACCCAGCTGGTCAAATGCTGAGCTGGCATAGGCTTCAGCCGTTGAGGCAATATCGCCGCGCTTGGCATCCAACAGCACCGGTATACCGTCCGGGACAGCTTCAATCACTTCGCGCAGCACCTGCCAGCCCTCAGGACCGAAGCGTTCATAAAAAGCCGCATTGGGTTTAAAGGCAGCAGCCAGATGTGCTGTCTGCTCGATCAGTTTGAGTGAAAACTCCCGCAGCGCCTGCACGGTCTGCTCAGGCAGGTCTGCCGGGTGGGGATCAATGCCGATACACAACAGTGAATCGACCTCTCGGGCACGCTTTTCCAGCCGTTCAAAAAAACTTGTCATGGTTTATGCTTTCCCCAGTACCATCGCCAACAGTGCCATACGCACATATAAACCGTATTCCACCTGGCGGAAATAAGCTGCACGCGGGTCAGTGTCAAAGTCCATGCTGATCTCGCCGACCCTTGGCAGTGGATGCATGACAATCATATCCTTCTTTGCAGATTTCATCAATTCTGGATCAATCAGGAAGGCGTTGCGGACGCTCTCATAAACGTCCAGGTCTTCAAAGCGCTCCTTCTGCACACGGGTGACATAGATCACGTCAGATTCTGCGATGACTGGCTCCAATGATAAGTAAACATGCTGTTCGGTGTCGTCGCGTTCAATCTCATCCATGATCTCTTTCGGCATCGCCAGGATTTCAGGCGCAACATAGTTGAGCTTGATGTCGAACAGCGTCAGCAGGCGGGAAAGTGAGTGAACGGTACGGCCGTATTTCAAGTCACCCACCATGGTCACGGTCAGACCGTCAACCACGCCCAGTTCTTCTTTAATGGTGAACAGATCGAGCAGCGCCTGGGTGGGATGTTCGCCCACGCCGTCACCAGCGTTGATAATCGGCTTTGAGGCAGCCTGTGCGGCGATGGCGGCTGAGCCCATCTCAGGATGGCGGAGAACGATGACATCAGCATAGGCTTCCAATGTCCTGACGGTATCCGGCAGGGACTCGCCCTTTGAAACGGAGGAGTAGCGCACTTCATTAATCGGGATAACACTGCCCCCAAGACGTTCCATGGCTGCGGTGAAAGAGGCAGAGGTACGTGTGGACGGCTCATAGAACAGGTTGGCCAGGATTTTACCTTTCAAGAGGTCAAATGTGCCAATGTGTTTAACCATTACTGCCATCTCATGGGCAACATCAAAGACGTAGTCCAGGTTGGTACGGTTAAATTGCCTGACAGAGAGGATGTCCTTCTGGTAGAAAGGCGCATCCTGGCGGTCGCCGAAAGGCAGATAGGGGCTGTTCACCCTGATTTGTGAATTTTGCAGACTCATGGTTAATCTCCTAAATAAAGTTTGGCTGAAATCAAACGCAGGCGTTAACCCTGCGAGAATTCCCGAATATTGCGGCCGTAACCCGGCTGTGCCAGGATCTCTCCCTGGCGGTACACTTCTTTACCGCGCAGCACCACCCGCTCAAGCCGGCCCTGCACGGGGTAGCCCTCAAAAGGCGTCCAGCTGCTGCGGGACTGCATGGCCTCAGCGCGGATCTCCCACTTTGCTTTCGTATCAACCTCAATCCAGGTATCGGGCTGTGCCGGCAGGTTGAAGATGCGCAGCGGGTTGGTGTAGCAGCGCTGGACAATGTCATCAATCGTCAGCAGTCCGTTACCCACAGCGGTTAGCAGAAGCGGCAGGCTGGTCTCCAACCCGGGGAAACCGGGCGGCGGGTTCTCACCCTTTTTCTCTTCCACGGCGTGCGGTGCATGATCGCTGGCAAAGCAGTCAATTACGTCCAGGTTATCCCACAGCGCCTGTTGGTCAGCGCGCGACGCCAGAACTGGGCGCACTTCTGCAAAGCCGCCTCCCAACCGGGGGATGTCCTCTTGTGTCAGGAAAAGGTGATGCGGTGTGACCTCGCAGGTGACCGGTATGCCGCGCTCGCGCGCAGCTTTTATAACCAGGATCTCCTCCCGCTTGGAGACGTGGCAGATGTGCACCGGCCGATCAAACAGGGCAGCAAACAGCACCGCGGCCGCTAAAGTGCGGCTCTCGGCATGGATAGCCAGCGGGCGGTGCAGCGGCCAGGAGGCAAAGTGCGGCATCCACAGGTCCATCTCATCCAGCCGCAGTGGGCCGTAGGTCTGGTCAAGGTACATCTTTAAGCCGGCGGCACGTTCTGCCAGCGCTGGCAGGCTGGCTGCGTCGGGGCCGGCGCCTGCAAACAGAGCAAAATCACACAGGGCTTTCCTATCAGCCAGCTTTAAGGCAGTATTAAACGAAGCCATGTCAACCACCGGCGGATTGGTGTTGGGCATCGCCAGCACCATCGTAAAACCGCCGGCCAGTGCAGCCCTGGTGCCGCTCTCCCAGTCCTCCTTGTGTTCGCCACCCGGTTCGCGCATGTGTACATGCGGGTCAATCAATCCCGGCAGTTTGATCATCTCAATCCTCCATCAACAGACAAAAAAAAGAGCCATTAGAATTGGCTCTTTCGGTTAATTTTTCTGATCCCGGAAACAGGTTTTCCGCCATCTCTGGCGCTGGAAAAACTCGTTCGCCGTGGGTATTGGTTAATCGCATAATCTTATAAATTCTATGCATTAATTGACATTTGTCAAGGAGGCGCACAGAATTTTAAGAATTCACCTAAGAATTAGTCCAGCGCTTCACCAGACAGCTGCACATAGTTATATACCGCCTGTGACAGCCTTGCCATCAGAAAGTTGGCAGGGTCATAAAACAGCTGGATTGGATGGTAGAAGAAGATGGACAGCGCATAATCGCCGGCCGGGCTGTAAACCACGCCGCTGTTGACAATGGTGTGCATCAACCCGTCCTCTTCAATTACCCAGCCATGCTTCTGGGCAATCGGTGTGCCCTCCGGCAGGCCAGCTGTTATCAGTGCCGGCAGTTTGTTGTCCTTAAGGAACGCCAGCATCGTCTCACATTCTGCCTGTGTAATCTCGCCCGGGAAGGCAGCTGCCAGCCCGCCGCCGTTTTCCGCACAGTGGTACACCTGCGCCAGCAGGGTCGCCATGTCAGCAGCCGTAGTCTGGTTATACACGTCCAGGCTGACGGTAACGTCTGTCCTAATGTTCGCCGGCGTCTCGTAGCGCTGCAGCAGCGGCGCACCGATGTAAAAGAAGCCCGCCAGGAAGGTATTTTCAAGCCCGAGTGAGCGCATATCTTCAGTGATGCTCATGGGCGCCAGGTTGCCGCCGATGTAATTAGCCATCAGGGTGTCAGCTGGCGTGTTCTCTGACTGGTCGATCATCAACCGCATTGACTGCTCAATGTCGTCTGTCAGCGGCAGGTCTATACGTCTGAAGAGTGAGGTCATGATCGGTATCTTGATGGTGCTGGCAGCCGTGAACGGCACATCGGCAGGGATAATTTGTCCGCGGTCCTGGGCAAAATGCACCTGCTGCTCCCTCTCCAGCGATGAGAAGTACACTTCGGCGATGCCGTCAAACCCGTCCACCAGCAGGATTTGCTGCAGCATGATCTCGAGATGTTCCAGTGGCGGTGCGGGCGGTTGAATATCCCTGACCGGCAGTTCCACCACCCTGTCATCCAGGGAGCTCATGGCAGAGAGCAGCAGTGGAAGCGCCGCATCTACATCCAGCCCACTGCCCGGTGTACCGCCTGTGAAAATCACATCACCGGGGACTGGCGCTGCCGGCATGCCCGGCAGGTCATAGCGCGGGGCAATCTCCTGTTCCAGGTAACGCCGCAGTTGGGCTTCATCAACAATAGTTACAAGGGGAATATCGGTTGCATTTACCTGCCTGCGCCACAGGTAATTCCATAAGCCACTGGCATAGCCGCCCTGTGCAGTTTCGTTATCTGCCTGGCGTATCATCTCGTTCAGGTCCAGCACAAAACCAGCCCGTGACGGGATCAGCTGGAAGGCACCGCCGTTATACCAGCCTTCCACCGGCAGGTCATAGACCGATACAAGCCGCGCCACCGCCTGCTCCTGGCTCAAGCCACCGACCGGGATGCCGGCAATCGTCATGCCGGCCGGGTAAACGCCAGAGACAGCCCGGTAGGTAATCACCTGGCTGATCAGCAGCGCAACGGCCGCCAGCAGGAATAACCCTGCTAACAATATCAGCCAGGGTCTTAATCTCAGTCGTACAGGAAGTTTTTCGGATGCCATCACATGACTCTCAATCGCTCAAATTTTACCATCCGAGAGCGGGCAGTGATCGACATCACATCCTACAGCGGTTACTGTGCCGGCAGTATGCTCCATGTTGCTTTGGCGTTTAGTTCCGCCTTTGTGCCATCCCAATAATAGTGAAAGTAATAATAATGGTAGTTATTTACCGTCTCAAGGTTTCTGCCGCGCGTTAAGATAATGTGATCCGGTGTCATTGAAGCAAAATAAGCATCGCCGTCCGCTTGGTTTCTACCCCAGGTTGGATCCATTGGCGCCCAACCGACATCAGGCAGGTAAGTCAACACCCAGTTGTGTTTGTTTTCAGCTTCTACATAGCCAGACTCGGTACAGCAGGTCACGCCAGTGACATATAATGCAGGGATGTCAGCAGCGCGGGCGAGAGCAATCATCAGATCGGCGTATTCTGTGCAGTCGCCGCTCAATGTCTGCAGGGCTTGCAGTGCGCCGACGCCCCCGGGGTTATAGCCCGTATACTGCATATTGCTCCCAACATAATCATAAATCGAGCGGGTGATCTGGCAGGTATCTGACTTTCCCTGCGCCAGCGAACGGCTTAGCTGTTGAATCTCTGGCGCATTTACTTCAAGGTATTCCTCTGCGCCAGTATCATGCTGAGGCAGTTCACCCAGGCAGTCTCCCGTATCAACGCTAACACCATTAACGGCTACCCGGGTTGAGACAGTGATTTCCCTCTCATCACCAGCCTTCAATGCAGGCACTTTGATATAGGCAAACTGGTTCATATATTTATCAGATATCAGGGTATAGTCAGGCGGGTCAATATCCAGTGTAAGTCGTGCCTGGAATGGCGAGATGGTGACTGGCAGAGCAATATAGAATTCAATATCTCTTGCGTCACCAGGCCCCTCATTTTGCACCAGTATCGTCTCGCTAACGTTGTAAACCTGGGTGTCATTGATGCTGATACCTGGTAAAGGTACTACCATGGTGACAGGTTCAGCGGTGGGCGCTTCTACCTGCGGCTTTGATGTCGCTGTTTCAATTGCTACCGGCGCGGCAGGTAACGTGATTGTCTCAGAGAGCTGTACTTCCTTCTCAGCAGACTCCCCACCAAGGCAGCACAGGCTGTTTAACCCCAGAAGTATCACCAGCGAAGAAATCACAATAAACTTTGGCATTGCTTTTCCTTTCTATCAGCAGTGTTGGGTTCGCTGTCGAAATCGATGGTAAAACCTCAGAATCGCTTGGTGCCGTCAGAGGTGTTACCTATATTTGAAAGATAGCAGGCGTCTCCTTGTGAGACTACGGTTCCAGCTGAATGTCCCAGGTTGTGTCAACTATAACCGAAGCAGGGCTGCTCTTATAGTATTGATAATCAGCTGATGAATAGAAACCACCGTCTAAATAGTCAAGGTTCCTGCCCAACGAGATGAGTATATGGTCCGGTGTAACAGCTGCAAAATAGTCGTCCCCATCACCGCTATGCCGGCCGAGGGTTGGGTCTATAGGCGCCCAGCCGACATTGGGCAGGTAGGAAAGCACCCAGGAGTGCTTGTTTTGTTCTTTTAAAGCGTCATCCACCGTGTCATAGGTAAGACCTCCCACAAACACTGATGGGATCCCAGCGGCACGCGCCAGGGCAATCATCAATTCGGAATATTCTGTGTAATCGCCGGTCATGCTTTTCAGGGTTTCAAGTGCACCGGGTTGTATATCGGCTGTATTTTCATACTGCATATTTTGCCTGACGTGATCGTAAATAGACCGGGTAACGGCACAGGCATCCGGTTTGCCGCTCGCCAGTTCACTGCCCAACTGAACCATTTGTGGGTCATCCGATTCAATATACTTCTCTGCCGCTGTATCATGCCGGGGCAGCTCTCCCTGACATTCACCTGTTTGTATCTCAATACCATTGACAGCCACACGGTATGAGACCTGAATTTCTGCCTGCGCGCCCGCCTTCAAGGGGGGAATGACAATATACACATACTCGTTCTGCTGATCATCGGTGGTCAGGGTATAATCCGGCGGGTTGGTTGACAATGACAACCTCGCCTGAAATGGAGAGAGAGTTCGTGGAATACCAATACTCACCTGCATATCACCGATCACATCTCCCTGACCCCGGTTGTGCACCCGCACAGTCTCGTTGACCGTGTAAAGCTTTGTGCCAGTGATATTGACTCGCGGGGATGGAACATCCGTGGGAACAGGTTCTGCGGTGGGCGCTTCTAACTGTGGCTTTGATGTCGCTGTTTCAATTACTACCGGCGCGGCAGGTTGAGTGATTACCTCAGAGGGCTGCACATCCTGCTCAGCAGACTCCCCACCCAGACAGCACAGGCTGTTCAACCCCAGTAAAATTACCAGGGAAGAAATAAGGAATAATTTTGGCATATGGTATCCTTTCCACCGGCTGTGATGTACCAGTTAGCCGGTTCTAGAGGTCATGCGACAGGATGCTAAGCTCCGGACGCATGACCCAGCCGATATCCTGCCAGAAAGCCAGCCCATCCAGGTTATCAGTGTAAACAGAAATATGACATTTTTGAATGCCGGCCTCCCGCAAGCCCGCCAGGCTGCGCTCCACCAGCTCTCGCCCCAGCCCACGCCGGCGGTAGTCCGGCTGCACCAGCAGGTGATAGAGGTAGCCTCGCCGAGTATCATGCCCGCACAGCACCGTCCCCACCAGGCTGCCCCCGTTATAGGCACAGAAGCACAGCCCCCGGTTAGCTTCGAGAAATCTTCCTATCTCTGATCTTTTGTCAGCGCCGCTCAACCCGATCCCGGGTGTACTCTGCCACAGCGCCATCATCGCATCGTAGTCAGCCAGTGTCATCGGGCTGATCTGCAGCCCTTCCCATGTCTCAGGGGCATGCCTCGCCTGTTTTTCAGGGTACAGGACAGGGTGTTTGAACGGCAGCAGTGCCATCACCACTGCCGGCTGGTACAGGGCTACCCGGTCGATGGCATCATCCGTCAGCAGGCCGATCGCGCCGTTCTGCTGTTTTGAATTGCTTCTACCGAAGACAATGTCATCGGCGTCGCCAAGTTCCACTCCCTGCCGGATGAGCTCGGTTATGCCCTGTGGCAGATAGAAAGTGGCTGTTTTCGCCTTGCCCTCCCGGCTGGTTGACAGCGCCACCACCCAGGCAAAGGCTGCCATGTCGCCCTCGTCGGCAATGCCGCCCTCAATCCCGATCCACAGGTCTGCTTCAGGCTGCAGGACGCGGGCATTCTCAGCCCGCTGGCGCGCACCCTGTAAAGTTTCCTGGTCTGAGAACGGCTGGTCGTTGACGCCTGAGTCTACCGAAACACCCTCCACTGACAGCGTCTCATTGGGGAACAGGCTGGCGTATCCCTGCGTCACAGCCTGCAGTTTTACCGGGTTTAGTGAGGCAACGACGATATGCTTCATATGCGCTCCAGAATATTATTTTCCTTCAAGCTGACCGGCGGCATGCAGCGCCGCCAGGTATCCGAATGTCATGGCGGGTCCCAGTGTGGCACCCGCACCGGGGTAAGAACGCCCCATGATGGAAGCTGTGCAGTTGCCGGTGGCATACAACCCGGGGATGAGTGAGCCGTCCACGCGCTGCACGCGCCCGAAGCGGTCTGTCAGCAGGCCGCCCTTGGTGCCCAGGTCGCCGGGAAACACCTTGAAGCCGTAATACGGCGGCTTATTGATGGATCCCAGGCTGGGATTGGGCTTGACTGACGCGTCGCCGTAATAACGGTCATACAGGCTGGCGCCACGTTGAAAGTCCCGGTCCTCACCGCCGTCAACATATTCATTATAGAAGATCATGGTTGTCTCAAGCCGGTCGGCATCAATGCCCAGCGATGCCGCCAACTCCAGTAAAGTGTCCTCTTTGTGCAGGAAGTGCTTGTGGATGCGGCGTGGCAGGACCCAGTCCGGCTGGTACATGCCGGGCAGCAGCGGGCCGGCCGGGTACTTGCGCCGGTAGCGGCTGTCAAACACAAGGTAGGAAGGTACAGCAGAGACGCGCTTAGAGTGGCGCCGGTGAATCGCATTCACCACATCAACGTACGGTGCGGCCTCATTGGTATAGCGCTTGCCGGCATGATCGACAATAATCGAGCCCGGCAGGTTCTTCTCAATAATCAGCATCCAGGCGGAAGCCCCGTCGGGCACCACAGTCGTTGGCGTCCACCAGGCTTCATCCATCAAATCCAGTGCCGCCCCCAACTGCTGCCCCATGCGGATGGCATCACCGGTGTTGTAAGGGTGAGCGGCTGTCCATTCGGTTGAAACCGGCGAGCGCTGGTACTGCTGGCGCATTTCAAGGTTGCGCTCAAACCCGCCGGCTGCCAGAAGAACGCCCTTGCGGGCTTTGATACGGCGCGTCTCACCGTCAAATTCAGCCGTCACGCCCACGACAGAATCATCTTCAATTAACAGTTCCGTCACCGGTGTGTTGAGCCAGACAGAAATATCGCGGTCCAGTACAGAATTGAACAGCCGGCCTGCGAGCGCATTCCCCAGGCACAGGCGTGAATCGCGCGTGCCGCGAAAGCGGGCTTTGAGGTTGAGGGCATACCCCAACATCAGGTCCGCCATCAGCAGGACGGCCTGAATGCCGCCGCCGGCAGCCAGACGCGCCTCGGGTGCGGTGAGCATAATACGACCGAAAACCGTCTCCTGCGGGTGCGGCGGGCGCAGCTTGTCAAACGCCTCGTCCAGCAGCAAACCGTTGTAAGGCAGCGCCTCACAAGAGCGTCCGCCTGGCTTGCCGCCCGGCATCTCGGGGTAATAATCCGGGTATTCCGGCAGGGTATAGAAGCGCACATCGGTAGTGTCGTGCAAGTAGCTGAGCATCTGCGGCGCGTAATGCAGGTAGGTGCGCAGTTTCTCCTCAGGGGTGCGTCCGGCCACGCAGCGCGAGAGGTAATCATAGGCATCTTCAGGGCTGTCCTGTATGCCGGCAGCCTGCATCAGGTGGTTGTTGGGAACCCACACCACCCCGCCGGACATGGCTGAAGAACCGCCGCAGTAGGGTGATTTCTCAAGGATCATCACGTCCAGACCCTTATCACAGGCAATAATGGCAGCTGTCATGGCGCCTGCTCCGGAGCCCATTATTACCAGGTCAGTTTCATAAGCCCATTTTTCAACCATTAACCGCTCCCATAATCTGTAGTTGCAAGATCACCGCCCATCATCTATAAACAGGGTATTACTCCAGGCGCGTTTGCCATGGCTATCCTCGATCTCAACGTAGCTGTAAAGCCAGTCATCCGGCAGTTTGATGCGCGCAGATGTCATCAGCGGTGCACTATAGCTCCCCAATGGTGTGGCGTGGTAAGCCGGCCCTACCAGGCGAATGAACTGCACCGGTGTGGTCTCCAGCACCAGCTCGTTCCATTCCCGGCGAATGGACTTAAAGCCTGGGCCGGTGCTGGCGTAAAAGTTCCCTTTGCGTATTGCCTGCAGCACAGCAGGCTGGGTACATTCCGGCGCATTCACCATGATCCAGCCGCCGTTCCAGCCGTTATCTGCATCCTTGTAATGCACATCATCAGAGGCAATCGCCAGGGTGCTGCAGCCGCTGTCCAGCATGCCCGTCCAGAAGATCAGCCCGTCGCCCTTGCCGTTCAACCAGCGGCAGACGTGGTTGTACACCTCCACACCGTCAAATCCGCCCTCCAGGCCGGCAATTTGCGGAGCAGAGGCATCCTCCTGGATATTACCCATCCAGTGCGGGTGCGCCAGGATCAGAAAACCGCCTTCATGCCTTGCCTGTGCGGCAGCCTGCTCCAACGTCATTTCACACGTGATGCCGGTGAAAGTGCCCAGGCAGACGATGTGATACGGCCGTCCTGCAGCGGTTTTGCCGTCCAGCTCAACGCCGTCCATCCACACCAGCGGGTCTCCGGCCGGTCTCTCAGCGGCATGTGAGCACACCCAATGATCGGTCAGGAATAGAAAGTCAAAACCTGCGCCGGCATACATCGTGCCCAGTTGCTCGACGCTTAAGCCGCCATCAGAATGGGTGCTGTGTGCATGCGTACCACCTTTGTACCAGTTGCCTTTGGTGTTGTAGCGAAACTGCTTCATAGTTCGACCTCAATGAATGATATATAGATTATTGTACAACCTCAGACGCCTGAGGAGATATCACTTAAACCAGCGTTCAAAGAAGTCGTCCAGCTCCCTTCCGCTGGTCTGTTCCATCACTGCGATGAACTGCGCATCACTGGCAGAGCCTCCGCCGTACTGGGTAAAGTAGTCCCGCAGCCCTTTGTAAAAGGCCTCGTCACCCAGTGTCTGGTGCAGGCCATAGACCAGCAGCGCGCCTTTATTGTAGCTGTCCCAGCCAAACATCTCCTCCGGCGGCGGGTTGTTAAGCGGATGGCTGTCATCGCGCAAACCCAGGCTCAGGTCTTCCATTTGTGCATCCAGCCCCAGCGGATCATCCCGAAAGAACCACAGGTAGGTGAAGTAAGTGGCAAAACCTTCGTTGCGCCAGATCTCCCCCCAGCTGTCCAGGCTGACCCAGTCGCCGAACCACATGTGCACCAGCTCGTGCATGATGTAGCGCTCATCAATCACATCCGTTGAGAGTGCCACCATGGTCTGGGTTTCCAGCGCGCCGCCCATCTCGATCACGGTCATGTAGCCGTAAGCCTCAAACGGGTAGGGCGTCAGCAGGTCCGACAGCCAGTCCATCATCTCGCCGGTGCTGGTCTCAAACGGTTTAAATTCAGCCCGTACGTCTGGGAACACATAATGCCGCAGGGGAACACCTCCCGTTGAACTGCCCTCCAGCCGCACATAGTCGCCGGCTGAGACAGTGGCAAGGTACGTCGCCATCGGGTAGTCATGCCGCCAGGTGTAGCGGTCACCCAGCCCGCCTGGCAGGGATGGCGCCGACACATCCTGCTGAACTTCAACAAGCGTGCCGTTCGCCACGCCGGTCATGCCGTCCGGGACGATCAAATTGAATCTGAACAGCGCCTTGTCGCGCGGGTGATCGTTGCACGGGAACCAGTAACGCGAGCCATCTGGTTCGGATACAACATAAATGTTGTCCGGTGGACGGGGCTGCAGTCCGATGGTGGGAAATGGTACATATATTGAAGGTTCTGCCGAAGGTGAGCCATGGTAGCTGACAACCATGTTTACGGATTCGCCGGCTGGCAGGGTGTCATCAAACCGGGTCACCAGCTTATCCCCAACCCGCTCATACCTGCTTTCTTTGCCGTTGACAGCCAGTGAGTCAATCTCAAAGCCGATAAAATCAAGCCACAGCTCAGGCAGGTTATCCAGCGTCACCAGTGCCTCAATAGTCGTTTCGGCTGTGACCACGGTGGATGCAGGATCAAGGGTGATGTCAATGCTGTACTGCTGCACATCGTAACCGCTGTTGCCCAGCTGGGGCGCATAAGGGTCACCTGCTGAAGCAAGCAGGTCCTGCACGCCGTAGGGGGCCGGGGTCAGACTGCCTGTCTGCTTGCCTTGCGGCGGTGGACTGGTGCTGGTGGGAGCAGTCAGTTCCACCGGATTTTTAAACCACAGGCAGGATGCCATAACCAGGGCTGCCAGCAGGCTGGTAAACAGCTGAAACCTGCGCCTGGCCTGGCCCTTCATTAGAATCACACCTCCGGTTTATAAACAGCCGCCTGCATATTGCCGACAAACTGCGGCAGGTCAGTGTGACCGAGCATCTGCCTGATGGCATGCGCTTCGCCGGTGTGGAACCAGTAGTGGTAGATATTGCGGTACAGCATCGTGCCGATGGATTCCCGCCAGTCCTTCTCCTGGTAGCGTAAATGTGTCTGCAAGTGCTGCTGCGCCAGGCTGCTCAGGTACACATCCGCTTCAGCAGTGATGTGCTGCCAGGTCTCCAGCATCTCCTGAAGCGGCGGTGTGCTGGCAGGCTCGCCAGTGCCAACACGGCTGTTCAAAGTTGGATACAAGAAACGGTTCTGTGCAAGGTACATCCAGAAAAATTGCTCCTGGTTCGCCATGTGACCGATAATCCAGCTGATGCAGTTCATCTGGCCGTGACGGACAAGCGCCTCTGCGTCAGTGATGCCGGCAATACAGCGCATAAATTCACTGCGGGCGAATTTCAACTGGGTGAATAACGGGTGTTCCATCAAGTACGCTCCTGCTAATAATCTTCTGAACGGTAGACCAGGCGCTCGGCGTCTGGCTGGTAGTTATGGCAGGCGGCAATACGCCCAATGATCAGCCGGTCACTGCCCTCCTTGCCGGTAGTGAACACATCCACTACCTCGCATTCCAGGCTGCCGGCACAATCCGCCAGCAGAGGCATGCCGTGTTCGCCGTTAAAGGCAACCAGGCCGGCAAATTTATCAACCTTAAGGCTGCTTTTCCTGCCAAACAGGGCTGCCAGGTCGCGCTGGTCAGCCCGCAGCAGGCTCATGCCAAACCAGCCTGATGCCAGTATTAGCTCACGGGTATAGCTCTGGCTGCCAACACAGATCAACACCCGGTCGGAAGACACCTGCGTTGCCCAGGCAACCGCCAGTCCCGCCTTGCGGTCCTCATGGAAGGCAGTGACAATTGAAACGCCGTGAACAAGGGTATCGGTATGGTATTCCATCTTCGTCTCCTATTATTTGAAAGCAAGATCAGGTATCAGTGGTAACTGCATCCCAGGGCTGGTCCATGTAGCCGGTCAGCCAGTTGAGCGCATAATGGCGCTGCTGCACCACATCCGGGTTCAATCCGGCAGGCGGCAGATGCAGCTGCAGGCGGGCATCCACTACCGCCCAATGATAGCGGTAGTGCAGGTCCAGCGCGTCCAGGATCTCTGTTGCCGGTCGCAGATGGACGCGCTCCAACCAGGCGTGTTTGGAAGGCAGCTCAAGCAGGTGGTAAAGCGGTTCAACCCGCGAGAACTTATCCGGTCGTTCAAGTGTCTCGACCTCGCCCAGCGCCCACAGCAGCGCCAGGGCGGCTTCGGAGCGCCACGAAAGCCGCATGAGCAGCTGCTCTTCACCCTGCGGACTGGTAAGAAATATCTTTTCTTCTTCCGACAAATCTTCAGCCAGGTGGAATTTTTCCACCCACCCGGCAATCTCAGCAGTGCTCTTGCCGTCCAGTTTGGCTGAGAGTACCGCCAAAGCCAGGGTGCGTCTGCCAACGATCTGCGCATCACGCAGGCTGGCATTGTGTTCATCTTCAATCACCGGCAGCGCATCGATAAACGGTACGCCCTCAGATTGCAGGCGCACAATTGAACGGGCTTTACGCGCTTCAGCTTCCGATGAAGTTGAGATTACTTCAGCAGATACCAGTTCAGCCGCCAGATCAAACGAACCATCTGGCGCCATCAACAGCTTGAAACGCTTATCGAACAGTACGCCGGCTGTCAGCACCACTGCATCCAGCCCCACTGCCAGCTTTGCCAGCGTGATGTTTGCACGCCCCTCATTATCGCGTGCCGGTTCTACCTGCACGGTCATCACCAGCCGGGTGCGCAGCAGGCGGTCAACCAGGCGCTCAGTGCGTTCCTCATGCCTGCCGTCATCGGCTTTTCTTACATCCCCTGTCAGCTGAAGCATATGCTCCTTGATGAAACTGCGCGGCATCAGGCTGCATTCCACTGCCATATCCGCCCATCTGAATTGAAAGTAAGTCCCTTGCGGGCTTTCCTGGTGATTGAATACCGCCTGCGGCGCGATGCGTTGCATCTCTTCCGCTGCAATCGTCCCGACCGTTTGTGAATAAAAGGTAAATACTTCCACGAAATCGCTCTCTCCTGCGGTGTTTTGTGTTGGATATTTTGATTATACACTTTTTGACCCACCAACGATCTGCCAGCTGGCTGGCATAAAATCCATTGTATTAGGGCGAAAAACACACTATCATAGGGTCAGACGGCAGGGACACCTGAGCCGATTATTACCCAAGGAGCTGTCTATGGCAGACAAAATCAATTACCTCAAAGAATGGAAAACGTTGTATCAGCCGCCGGTCAACCAGCCGGTACTGGTGGATGTGCCGGCGCACAACTACCTGATGATTGACGGACAGGGCGACCCGAACACCTCTTCCGAATACCAGGCGGCAATTCAGACGCTGTATCCACTGTCTTATGCGCTCAAATTCACGATTAAAAAAGAAATGGGTATTGATTACGGTGTACTGCCGCTGGAGGGGCTGTGGTGGGGCACGCCTAAAGATCAGCACACTTTCACCAGTGCGGACAAGGCACGCTGGTCATGGACATCCATGATCCTTCAGCCTGAGCCAATTACCGCAGGGCTGGTTGAGCGGGTGATGGCTGAAACAGCAAAAAAGAAGGACCTGCCGGCGCTGGACAGAGTGCGATTTGAGACACTCCACGAAGGGCTGGCGATGCAGGTAATGCATATCGGACCGTTTGATGCTGAAGGTCCGGTGGTTGACCTGATGACGCGCCTGATCCAAGAGGGTGGATACCATACGACAGGCAAGCACCATGAAATTTACCTCAGCGATTTTCGCCGCACAGCGCCTGAGAAACTGCGCACCATCATCCGCCACCCTGTGGTAAAAGCATAATCTGGCGGAGATGCTGCTCCTGCAACAGACGGAACCAGTCATTTATTTTCCCGTGTTGTTTCTGCCTCTTTCTATTAATATTTGGAGAGAAATATCACTTTAAATTGGTTATCTCTATTCAATTGCCAAATACAACGACTTGACTATACTGTTAAGTATATGAGGGTATATAATTAATTCAATTTACTATGCTCATCACCGCACACGGAAACCGCGAATCGATGGATCAAAGAGCAACCCACTCCAAATCACGATATTTATTAGTAATAAATCAGCCGCCAATAATAGTTTAATTTACGGATACTTTTATTCTCAGAACTCCTTTTACCAGTTGAAATAATTTTTAATGTTTGAATGATCAGTTTGACAGGAATTGTAGTAGTGAATTTTTTCACAATTCAGTTCATAGGTCTTTACAAACGATTTACCTGCAGAATAATAAGCCGTTGGATTGTGTAACACACGCGCAGATTATTCAACTGGACGATAGAAATTTCAGGAAAGGAGGAGAAACCATCGAAGTTCTGTAATGCAGTGTAAGTGTATTGTTTTCAACAAAAATAGGAGGATTTAATGAAACTATTCAGGCTGTTTATTATTGTACTGCTCGCTTTTTCTGTGTTGGCATCCTGCACGCCGGCATCAGAAATCCCCGGAGCTGAAGTACCAGGTACCGAAGCACCTGCTGCTGAAGCGCCTGCCGCGACCGAAGCCCCTGCAGCTGAAGCACCTGCAGATCCCAATGCCGAAAAATACGGCGGCACGCTCACCTTTGGTATTGAGACAGAGCCCCCAGGTTTCAACCCCATCCAGCATGACAGCTGGTATGAAATCTGGATTTATGCCACATCCAACGAACCACTGACACATGGCGGTGAAAACTTTGGTACCGAGTGGCGTCCCATCCTGGCTGAATCCTGGGAAACCAGCGAAGACGGCAAGGTATGGACCATCCACCTGCGCGAAGGTGTCACCTGGCAGGACGGCAAACCCTTTACAGCCGATGATGTGCTGTACTGGGCAGAAGCCATTACCCACCCCGACACCGTTGACACCGAGTGGTGCCGCTCTCGCTTCATGTCTGGCGAAACACCCTTCGTTTGGGAAAAAATTGATGACTTCACTGTCACCGTCACAACCGCAGACCCAGTCCCGAACCTGATGGCAGACATCTGCGTGCCGCTCATCCCCAAGCACTACTTCGTGGACAACAACATCTCCTTCGCTGACATGGACAAATCAGCTTTCAATACCACTGACGAACTGCTCGGTACCGGACCATTCCGCATCACCGAGTACCGCCGTGGCGAAGCTGTCATCATGTCGAAGTACAAGGATTACTGGGGCGGCGAACCCTATCTTGACCAGATCGTTTACCGCATCGTGCCTGATCGACAGTCCCTGATCACAGCTGCAATGACTGGCGAAGTGGACTATGTTACCCTAGATCCGCCCGAAGTTGAGCAGGTCAAGGATTCAGAGAACCTGACAATTTACGAGTTCGAAGGCGATAATTCCTGGCACTTCCGCCTCAACACCATGAAACCCCACCTGGCCGACAAACGCACCCGCCAGGCGCTGATGTACGCACTCGACCGCCAGGCCTTTGTCGATTCCATCCTGCTCGGCTACGGCCGCGTTTCAGACACCATCTTCTCGCCCTATGTCACCGCCTACAAACCACTGGATGATGTCCGTAACTATGACCCAGAGAAGGCGAAAGCGCTGCTGGCTGAAGTTGGTTGGGTGCCCGGGTCTGATGGCATTCTGGTGGCAGAAAATGTTGAAGGTGTTGAAAAAGGCACCAGGTTCGTCATGCAGCTTGAAGTCTACTCTGCCTCAAAGATGCAGCCCTCACTGCTGGCACAGTCCTACTGGACAGCCATCGGCATCGATGCCCAGCTGCGCCAGCGCGACAGCAACGTCTTCACCGATGCAAACTACGGTGTACCGGCAGCAGAGAGAGACTTCGATGCCTTCTGGACGATGATCGGTTCCGCCGGCCCCAATGGCGTCTCCTATAACTGGCTGATCGCCGCCATGACCGTGGACGATGCCATCACCGGCTACAGCAAACAGGAGGTTCTTGACCTGTTCGCAAAAGCCAAGTCTGCCAAAGAACCGGCTGACCGCGATGCCTACCTGACCGATGCTGTCAAGATCGCCTGGGAAGATACCCCTGTTATCTCGGTGTTCTATTCAGACAATATCTACGCTGTCAATAAGCGCGTGCACTTTGAAGAAGCCCCCATTGACCCGACCATGTGGGTGCAGTTCCCCGATTTCAGCAAAATCTGGGTTGAAAAATAGTCTTTACTGATACTGCTTTGATGAGGGGGGAGGACCAAATCCTCCCCCCTGAACAGTAAGGCAAGGAGAATTATGATTCGTTACTTAATCCGCCGTCTCTTGCAGATGATCCCGCTCTTATTCGTCATCTCATTAATCTCTTTTATGATTGCCGCCTTTGCACCCGGCGACCCGGTTTACCAGTATGTCAACCCGACCAAGAAACCTCCCACGCAGGAAGAACTGGACATCATCCGTCATCGCTACGGATTGGACCGCCCGGTTCATGTACGTTATTTATTCTGGCTGCGTGATATCTTTAAAGGTGACTGGGGATTTTCAACCCGCTCGAAAACAGCGGTAACCACTGAAGTCCTCTCGCGGCTCCCCAATACCATCCTTCTCAGCGGCGTTTCGCTGCTTTTCGCCATTGTGGTAGCAATACCGCTTGGGGTGCTTTCCGCTGTAAAGCGGTATTCTATCTTGGATTATATAACCACTTTTATTGCTTTTGTCGGTATCTCTGTGCCCAGCTTCTGGTTTGCACTGCTCATTGTTGCGGTCTTTGCCAATAAACTTGGGTGGTTTCCCAGCGTCGGCATGAGCAGTGCCGGCGCCAACCTGACCGGTATGGCTAAATTTTTCGATGTTGCCAACCACCTCGTTCTGCCGGTTGCCGCCCTGTCATTCTCAGAGCTGGCATACTGGATTCGCTATCAACGCGCTTCCCTTTTGGAGAACCTGAACCAGGATTTTGTTCGGACGGCCCGTGCCAAAGGCTTGAAGGAAAATACGGTCATCTGGCGGCATGCCTTCCGCAACTCGCTGGTCACCACGGTCACCCTGATTGGCCTGTCGCTGCCCTGGCTGGTCAATGGCTCCTACATCACTGAAAGCATCTTTGGCTGGCCGGGTATGGGAAGGCTCGGCATTACCTCCATCATGTCGCGCGATTATCCGGTTGTCATGGCGGTCACCATGCTTTCAGCCCTGTTAGTTATTTCAGGCAACCTGCTGTCTGACATCATGTATGCCATTGTTGACCCCCGTACCAGGTTTGATTAGGAAACTCAGGTGAAGCCATGACAGAACTTAAACTCGATGAACCCTTAAAGTCAAAATATCCCAAAACACAACTCGGAATCACCTGGTACATGTTCAGGCGGCACAAATTGGCGGTCTTCAGCCTGGGGATGCTACTCTTCCTTTTCCTGGCTGCCATCTTCGCCGAACAACTGATGCCTTATGATCCCATCAAGCTGGACCCCGTTTACGCCAAGGGACGTCCTCAGCCGCCAACTAATGAGCACTGGTTCGGCACCGACGACCTTGGTCGTGACCTGTTCTCGCGTGCGCTCAGCGGCGCGAGGGTGTCGCTGGCAGTCGGTTTCATCTCAGTGGGTATCTCTACCCTTATTGGCCTGGTAATCGGCTCGATGGCCGGCTTTGTAGGAGGCTGGGTGGATAATATCCTGATGCGACTGGCGGATATCTTTCTCTCCCTGCCAACCTTCTACCTGATCATCACCGTCAACTCGATGTTTAAACCGAGCATTTTCAACGTGATGATCGTTATCGGTATCTTCGGTTGGATGGGTGTCTCCCGCCTGCTGCGCGGTGAGTTCCTGCACCTTAAAAATACAGAATTCATCACTGCTGCCCGGGCAATCGGCGTGCCAAACATGCGCATGATTCTCAAGCACCTCATCCCCAACTCCATCGCCCCGGTGATCGTCAATGCTACCATGGGTATCCCCTCAGCAATCCTGCTGGAATCTGCACTGAGCTTCCTCGGCCTCGGTATCCAGCCGCCGGCTGCTTCCTGGGGATCCATGCTGCAGGACGCCAAGACCTGGCTGCACTTCGCCTGGTGGATGTGGGTTATCCCCGGCTTGCTGATCTCAATCACTGTGATCGCCTTCAACTTTGTCGGCGATGGTTTGCGCGATGCGCTGGACCCGCTCGAGCGCGGTCGCGGATAAACTTCTTAAAACACAAAAAACCGCCGCATCTCAACTTGAGATACGGCGGTTACATTTTAAATTATCTACTTCAGGGCACAATACCGCTTAGCGGCACTGAGGATGCAGTTGGTGTGGGTTCACCTTCTTCCAACGCCGGCGGGGTTGATTCTGATCCTGGCGGTATCAACTCACCCCCATCCAAAGGTAGGGGCGGGCAGTCAATATCCAGGCGCGGCTGTGCGGTAAGGTAAGCCTGCAGGTAATTCAGCCGGCGCTGGCTGTCATCCATCTGCGTCTGCATGGCTGAGACAGTTTTCTCCAGCTCAAGCCGTGAAACGCCCCCCAGGTTGATACAGGACATAAAAAGCAAGGATATCAACAGCAACCCTGCCAGCATAATGGTTTTATTCAGCCTCATTTTCGCCATTTTATCTTCCTCATTGCTCATCCGCCAGGTAAGTTATATTTCACGGCGCTTTTGGCAGTGGTATCTTGTTTCCACCAAGGTCATCACCCGGGTTAAAAGCATCCAGTTTCCATGTACCCATCTCATCTACTACCATTGCAACAATCACTTCACCGCTCTGCGGCAAGCTGCAGCCAGTACACGTACCGGTGATAGTGAAAATCACCCGCCATTCAACACCACCAGACTGCCCCTTTTGGGCTTTTTCAACCTGCGTGACCTCGCATTCAGTTTGCCAGCGCTGAACCCGGTAAACCAGGTTCCACTGGTTCCAGCCGGTCAGTGTACGCAGATTCCGGCAGCCTTCAATTGTGCTCAAGTCGCACAATTTTACTGCCCAGGCTTCAAATCCTTCCAGGTAATTGACGGTATAAAAGGCTTCAACTGCCGCCGATGCTGCCACTTCGGGTGTTATTTCAACGGTATGTTGTTCTTGTGGGACAGCTGTTGGTCCCGCCTCCCCCGGCAGGTCCTCAGGCAGAGCTGTGGCGAATGGTCTGGCTGGCGTTAGCGTGGGGGTAATGAACAGCTCATCCGGATAACCGGCTGTTGCCAGGCGTTGTTCAGCCACAATGGCAGTTGCCAGGCTGTACAGTTGGATGTCCATTGCATTCATATGGCTTTGCATTGCCGGCAGCGTCAATTCCAGCTGTGGTTGATCGCTGGTTGTGGATGAAGTACAACCAGCTGCGGCCAACAGCATTACACAGAACATGAGCCAAAATAATCTGCCAGTTTTCATGGTTTACCGGGTTTTTCTTAACAATATACTGCCCTCCTCATTATACATGCAGGAGGGCAGTGTTTAGGATTTTGATTTTTGGCGGCTAATTATTAATTGTTCCAGAACCAGTTATAGCTGAAATAATAGCCGTCTGCCGTCTCCAGTCGAATAGCAATCCTGGTGTGCCCAAGCAAGCTGGCTGGGATTGGGTAGGTAGCGGTGAATGAACCGCCTGCGCCGGAGTCCTGTACCTGGACAAATGTGCCGCCAATGCCCTGTGTACCGTACGGTCCCATGTAGACATTGAATGACTTACCGGCAGGGTAATTCCAGGTTTGAAGGGTGACTGAATTGTCCTTCACCACGCTCAAGATGGTAACGGTGGGGATGGGCTCAAGCGGTACTGGTGGGACAACAGGCGCTGGAGCAGTGTTGTTGTAGAACCAGTTGTAGGCGTAATAGTAGCCGGTTGGGCTGTCCATGCGGATGGCAATCTGGTAACTGCCTTTGAGGGCATCCGGGATGGGGAAGGTGGCTTCAAAAGCACCGCCTGCGCCGGAATCAACGGTGCCTACTACGGTGCCGCCAACAGCCTTGGTGCCGTAAGCACCCATGCGCACGGTGAATGTCAGTCCGGCCGGGAAGTTACTGGTCAGAATGGTTACATTATCATCTGCTACCACCGACTTGATTGAGAAGGTTGGTATTCCGGTATAACCAGGCACTGCAGGGTCAACATTGTAGAACCAGTTGTAGGCCATATACACACCGGATGAGCTGTCCATGCGAATAGCAATCTTCTCTTTAGTCTTCAGCGCATCGGGGATGGCGAAGGTGGCTTCAAACGCGCCGCCCGCACCGGAGTTCAAAGTGCCCACAATAATGCCGCCGATTGCCTCGGTACCATATTCACCCATCCTGACAGTGAAGTCCTGGCTGGCAGGGAAGTTGCTGGTCAGCACAGTTACCGATGTATCCTCTACAACACTCTTGATCCCAAAGGTAGGAATGCCGGTATAACCGGGTGTGGTGCCGGCAGAGGGATCGTTATAGAACCAGTTGTAGCTGTAATAGCCACCCGTGGTGCTGTCCATACGGATGGCAATAGCCGCCCGTCCTGCCAGGGCAGCCGGGATGTTGAAGGTAGCTTCAAACGATCCACCCGCGCCTGAATTGAACGAACCGACAACAATGCCATCAATGCCCAGCGTGCCGTATTCACCCATGCGAACGGTGAACTCCTTGGCGGCCGGGAAGTTGTTGGCCAATATCGTAACGCTGACGTCTTTTACCACCGTTTTAATGGAAAAAGTCGGTACAGCAGCCTGAGCAGGTGCAGCAGCAGTCAGCAGCATTGCTGCAGCCAGGAAAACAATTAACGACCCACGGAAAAGCGGGCGCATTGTCCTACCCAGTTTTCTTACATATGAAAATACAGTTAAAGCAGCCATGAATCCAATCCTCCTATCATCTACACGAAAATGATCCAATTAAGTATAACCAACACAATCAAAAAAGTAAACAAGGCACGTTTCATGCCAGAACAACCATTTTTTTAGGCAATTATTCATAATTGAAATTTTTAAAGGTCTAACGTACCACTATATTGACCCAGAAAGAGCCGCGTCCATCCTCCCCTGTGCCAAACACCTGCCCATCAGGGCTTAACATCTGCCAGTATCCGGTATAGATGCCTGGCTGTGAGGGTGCTGTAAATTCAGCAGATAACGCCATTTCACCTCCCGGAAGCACCACTGCTTTGATCTCCTGTGCTTCCAATCCGTTCATTTTTTCTCCGCCGATAAAGACAAGGCGGGTGTTGCTCTCCCAAGTGCAAAAACCTTCGTTCTTCAACTGCCAGGTTTTGACAAACCTTTCACCGGCTGAAACCTCTGTACCATCAGGTACGGTCACATGCGTCACAACTTTCGCCCGGTAACACTGGGGTAAAACCTGTCCAGCACGTGAGCCAACTGGAGTGACATGCACAACTGGAATACCGCTCTGTTCCTGTACTGTTTCGGTGGGTGCGGGGGCAGTTAGCTCGACAGTCTCAGTCTCTGTTGGTTCAGTCTCTGTTGGTTCAGTCTCCACTGCTTCTGTCTCAGCCAGCACGGTTTCCTGCGGCAGTGGTGTGACCAGCACTGTGATCGGTATGAAATTTCCAAACTGAGCTTCAGCTGTCTGTGTGACCGCCACGAGTTGGGTCAGCCGGTACTGCAGCGTTTGCAGTGCAGCTGCCTGGCTTTCAGGGTTGTTGCTCTGTAAGCCGCGCTCCCCCAAACTGCCTGAGCATCCACCCAGCATCAGTGCCACCAAGAGCATCACACTAAAAAACTTAGCTTTCACCGATCCCATCACAAGTCCTCATCCAACTGCTGATCTTGCCCTGCCTGTCGCCTGGTATGTTTCTTTCTCCAGGTTTTGGTTCATTACAAAGAACACTGCAAGGTATGCCTATTGTTCCAAGTATCGTGCCAATATTGGCAGATTTTGGCAATTTTTACAGTATCAGCGGAAAAATGACAGAAATTAGGGGTGAATTAATCCTATATTTGATTATTAATGTGCTGTTTTACAACAGTATGACTCATTTTTTCTATCAAAAGTTCCCAATAGAACAAAATGCCGCGGGGGGTTATCCGCGGCATTCCAATCATTACTGCATCTGTCAGCACCTTGGGGGGGAGGTTAATCTTCGACCTTTATCCTTACCCAAAAAGCGCCATCCGCATCGGCTCCCCATCCGAAACGGGTACCGCCATCAGTGCGCACCTGCCAGTAGCTGGTGTAGGTGCCTTCATCTGCTGGCGCAACCATCGAGAGTGAGACATCAATCATGTCACCCGGATTGACTGCCGCCGGCATATCAATCACTGCCGGACCACCCAGGCTGCCGCCGCTGGTGTTGATGAAATCAAATGCGGTCGTCCACACACATGTGCCGTCATTTTTTATCCGCCAGGTTTTCACAAAAGCCTGGCCGGGGGATAAGACGGTATTGTCAGGGATGGTCACATCTGCAATGTATCTTGCCCGGTAACATACAATGGGTGTCGGTGATGTCTTGGTCGGCGTTTTGGAAGGCACATAATAGCCTGTTGTTGGTGTCCGCGTTGGTGTCAGTGACGCTACAGGTGTAATTGGAATGACAGGCACAACCGCAACCGTTGGAGGTGGCTTTGGAGTGGAAGTTGCTGTGGGCTGCAGCGTTGCTGTCGGTGCCAGGGTTGGCTCAGTGGTTGCTGTGGGATCAACCGCTTTGGGTTCTTCAGTAGCCACCAAAGGCGACTCAGTGGTCTCAGCACTTTTAACCTCTGTCAGCTGCATCACCAGGGTTGAAATAGCGATCTGAGTCAGCTTGGCCTGTACAGTTTCAGCCACAACATCAGGTGCTGGCTCCTCTGGCACTGTAACAGTTTCTGGCAAAGTAAATTCACAAGCGCTTAACACCAGCGCTGCCAGCAAGGTCATACTGACCAGTAAAAACCAGGTTTTCCCTCTCATATGCTTACTCCTTTCTCATCCAAAAACAGGCAAAGATTAACCTGTATGTACATCATACATAGTTGTGAATAAATATCAATATATTAAAGGTGCAGGATTCAAGCCATTTTGATAAATCCAGGTACTCAAAAGTGAATTGCTTTTGAGTACCTGGTTCATCGTGATTAAGACCTTTTACCTCGTGATTTTTGGCGTCAACCAGAAGATCTGATCGCCGGTTGATGACCCATTATTGTGCACCAGCAGGATGAACTGTACAGATTTGCCGGCCAGGGGTGTCAGGTCAATGCTGAGATTTGTCCACCCGCCTTCATGCTTCTCATGCCAGGAGCCCAGGCTCTGAACACTGCCGCCGTCAGCAATATAGTTGACCTGCAACATGGCGTCACAGCTGGTAGCGCCGCTCAAACAACCAACCAGTGCAGTGAACTTGTCGCCAGACTGAACATTTACTGCCGGGTAATGCCCGCTGATGGTACCGGCCGTGCCGCCGCCGGGGATAGTGATAATTGCCGGCTCATCATCCTGGTAGTCTATTTCCAACTTGGGTGTATTGGTCCAGTAGACTGCACCGGTGGTGTAATTGACACTGCTTGGGCAGGGGATATAGCCTGAAGGACCGCTCCAGCGTGCTGAGCAGTAGGATGCTGCAAAATCAAGCGGCGCATTGGGATCAATCGGTGCCGGCGGGTTGTCGACCACAATTTTTACCCAGAAGGGTTTGTTAGCGCCAGCGCCAAGTCCAAATACCTGTCCATTGCTTGCGCGCAGCTGCCAGTTTCCGGTGTAGGTGCCAGGGGTAGATGGCGCAGTGAGAGTCACCGACAGGTCGATAGTCTGACCCGGGTAAACCTGTGCCGGGAAGTCCACAGCCGCAGGTGCATTCATCGCAGTGCCGTTCACAAACACCAGGTCATATGCGGTGGACCAGGTGCATGAACCGGCGTTCATCAGCCGCCAGGTCTTGGTAAATGTTTGGCCGGGCAGGATGATCGTATTATCCGGGATAGTGACATCAGCAACAAACCTTGCCAGGTTACAGGGTACCGGGGTGGCTGTTGGGGGGATGTATACAGCAGTTGGCGGCACCTGGGTTGGTGCTGGCGGTTGTGTTGCCGTTGGATTGGGGGTAGCGCTTGGCGCTACCGGCGTAATAGAAACCGGTGTTTGATCAACCCCTGCCTGAGTCGGTTGTGAAACCTGCGTCAGCTGTGCAACCATCGTCTCAAAGGCTGACTGTGTTTGAACAGCCTGCACGGTCTCAGCAACCTTGGTACCTGCCAGGGCTTCGCCAATATCCGTGGGTGTATTTGCGCCCGGAAGACAGGCGCTGGTAAGCAAGAGAAGTGCAATTACCGGTAAATAGATTTTGAATAAGTGTTTACGTAACATAGTGCCTCCTGATCTATTTACATAACGATTCGCCGGGAATAAAGTTCCCAAAATGGCTTAATCAGTATAACAAGTTTTATGCCGCTTGACTAACCCAAACAGCATTGAGAAGATGCCCTAACCGTTATGATCATCAGGAAAGCCAAAAGGTCATCGTTATCTGATCGATATCTGCATTCAAAAATGCACCATTCATAACGGAAAATATTTTAACCACCGGACTGAAGTTCGGAACTTGTGTCCACTGAACCTGCCAGCAGATCAGCATACCTGAAACAGCTGACCTCATGATCATTGACCATGCCGACTGCCTGCATCAGTGCATAACAGATGGTGGGGCCAACAAATCGAAAGCCCCGCTGCCGCAGGTCTTTGCTGATGACGGTAGAAAGCGGCGTCACCGCCGGGCAATCACGGTAGCTCTGCCAGTGGTTGTGGATGGTCTTCCCATCACTGAAGCGCCAGAAGTAGCTGTCGAAACTGCCAAACTCTTCCTGCACTGCCAGAAACGCCCGGGCATTGTCCACCGCTGCGGCAATTTTCAACCGGTTACGGATGATGCCAGCATCCTGCAGGAGTGCCTGCCGCTTCTCTTCGCCATAGGCAGATACCTTCACCGGGTCAAAGTCATCAAAAGCCAGCCGGTAGGCTGGGCGCTTCTTTAAAATTGTCTCCCAGCTTAATCCTGCCTGTGCGCCTTCCAGCACCAGGAATTCAAACAACAGCCGGTCATCATGCACCGGCACACCCCACTCGGTATCATGGTAAGCTATGGAAAGCTCTGTATTTGCCCAGCCGCATCGGTGGATCATGGCATTGCTCCTGTTTGTTTCCTTATAGTCATTTCATTCTATTCATTTATAACGCAAGTCGGCTACTCTGTCATAATGATATGCCAATATGAACTAAACTCCGCAAGGGTATAATAGAGTCAAGCACGGCCTCATTCAGGCGGTGTGAGATGTTGGAGAGACATATGAAACTACGATCTGCCATTCGCCCGATAATATTGACTGTAATCTTCCTGCTGGCGCTGCTGCCGGCAGTGGTGCAAGCGCAGTCTGACGGCAGCAACCCGGTCATCGTTGTGATGACCAGTAAAGGTGCTGTCACACCTGTTCTGATCGATTACCTGGAACGCGGTATTTCAACTGCCACAGCCCGCGATGCCGAAGCCATCATCTTGCAGTTGGACACGCCCGGCGGCAGTGTGGATGTGATGAACGAGGTCGTTCAAATCATCCGCAACAGCGACATCCCTGTTATTGTATTCGTGTCGCCTGAAAATGCGATGGCGGGAAGTGCCGGCACCATCATTACGCTTGCCGGTCATATAGCTGCCATGGCGCCTGGAACAACCATCGGCGCAGCCAGCCCGGTCGGCAGCCAGGGTGAGGATATCGAGCAGACCATGGAAAGTAAGGTCAAAGAGATTCTCAAGGCTTCAGTTCGCAACCTCACCGCCAGCCGCCCGCCTGAAGCTATTAGACTGGCTGAGGAAACCATTGAATCTGCCATTGCCCTGACCGTAGATGAGGCACTGGAAGTCGGTTTGGTTGACATTAAAGCGCGTAATGTGAATGATCTGATCACACAGTTGAACGATCGCGAAGTGATTGTCACAGGCACCCCCAGGACGCTCAACACAAGCAATGCCATACTGGTGGAAGTGAATAACACCTTCATTGAGGGTCTCCTGTTGATGCTGGTCAACCCCAACCTGGTATTCCTCCTGCTTTCGCTGGGTATTCAAGCCATCTTGATCGAAATCTCCAGTCCAGGCGGCTGGGTTGCAGGATTTCTTGGCGTAGTTTGTATTTTGCTGGCGATTTATGGACTTGGGGTGCTGCCAGTTAACTACTTTGGTTTGCTGTTCATTGTGCTTGCTTTTGTGCTTTTCATTCTGGAGCTGAAGACGCCTGCTTTGGGCGGCCTGACTGCGGCCGGCGTAGTTTCGTTTATCACCGGTGCCCTGGTACTGTTTAATTCCATACAGGTGCCTGGTTTCCCCCAGGTATCAGTGCCGCTGGTGATTGGCATGGGCATTTTCATTGCCGCCACTTTCCTGCTGGTTGTCACACTTGCCCTGCGAGCCCAGCGTTCGCCAATCAAAATGGGCCGCGAAGCGCTCATCGGCCAAAAAGGCTTTGTTAAAGAAGCCCTTGATCCAATTGGTATGGTGCAGGTAGGCGGCGAGCTGTGGCAGGCTGAATTGGAAGACGGTGAAGAGCACCTGCCGGCCAACAGCCGCATAAGCGTCACAGCCATTGAAGGACTGAAACTTATCGTTCGAAAGATTTAAAAAGCAGGGCGGGCTTATGCCCGCCACATGCTTCGTCTTCTTGGTCTCACATCTTCTTCAGTAATATATGCCTCCGGGTCGGCATCATAGATCAGCTTCTCCACCCGTTTAACCTCCTTGCGGGGTATGTCAGCATAAATCACGCTCACCGTGCCGTCACGGCCTCGCGCCGGGATTTCCGTCAGCGGAAAGCCGTTATCACGCAGCACCTCCGCCAGCACATTGCCGCGGCGGGATGAAACGATGGTCAGGTGAATAAATCCGACCGCCAGCTTGCCCTCGATAAACATGCCGACTACATTACCGGTAGCAAAGCCGGCAGCATAACCGACCAGGTTGAGCGGGTTATCCAGGTTTGACAGAACTGAGGTAATTGCCACAACAAAGATCATAGACTGCGCAAAACCCAACAGCCATACCAGCTTATGCTTGCCGCGCATCACAAACAGCACGCGCAGCGTATCCAGCGTCATGTCCAGCACGCGCAGGAAGAAAATACCCAGGGCGCCCAACAGGGCGCTAACAGTAAATAAGTTCTCTATCATTCAACTCCAATAACAGTCTTCGGACCGCTTATTCTTCCGATGTCAGTGCATTTTGATAAATGGAATCCATGTATTCATCCAACATGCGATGCATTGAAAAACGCGGCGCCAGGGTGCGGATGGATTCCTTCATGCGGGCAATCCAGGCATTGGAGGGGTTATCTGGCATACCGTTCGAGTAGTACAGCGGCACAATTTCATTCTCCAACAAGCTGTACAGGCTCTCAGCATCATAACGATCCTGTTCAGCGGTATCAGCCATCTCGTGATGGTTGCCGATCATCCAGCCGTTCTTGCCGTTATAAGCTTCATGCCACCAGCCGTCAGAGATGGAACAGTTGAGCACGCCATTCATGGCAGCCTTCATACCGGATGTACCGGAAGCCTCATTGGGCCGGCGCGGTGTGTTCAACCACACGTCCACACCCTGCACCAGGTAGCGTGCCATGCTCATGTCGTAATCCTCCAGGAATATCATCCTGCCGCCTGAACGGGAATCTTTAATAGCCCGGTAAAGTTGTTGAATAATCAGCTTGCCGGGTTCATCCGCGGGGTGAGCCTTGCCGGCAAACACAATTTGTACCGGCATGCGCGGGTTGTTCATCAGGCGCATCATGCGGTCATAATCGTGCAAAATCAAATTGCCACGCTTGTAGGTCGCAAAGCGGCGAGAGAAGCCAATGGTCAGGGCATATGGGTCCATCAAAGCACCGTTGGCAATCAACTGTGAAGGGGCAATTTTACCAGCCAGCCACTGCTCGCGAGCGCGGCTGGTCACATACAACAGCAGTTTACGTTTCAAATGCCGTCTCACTGCCCACAATTCACCATCGGGGATGGCATCAATACCTTCCCACACCAAAGGATCGCCCATGTTCTTTACCCAGTCGGGTCCGAGATAGCGATCGAACAGGATGCGCATACGCCGGCCTATCCAGCTGAAGGTATGTACGCCGTTGGTGACATGCGTAATCGGCACATCCTCTTCATTACGGTCCGGCCACAGAAAATTCCACATGCGGCGCGAGACCTGCCCGTGCAGTTCAGAGACGCCGTTGCGGTAATCTGACAGCTTGAGCGCAAGCACCGGCATAGAGAAAGTCTCTCCCCAGGGCTGAACGTGCCGCCCCAGTGAGATAAACTCGTCCTTGGTCATCTTCAGGTCCGGCCAGACGTTGTAGAAGTACTTTTCCACCAACCAGGTCGGGAAGACATCGTTGCCAGCCGGCACGGGCGTATGCGTGGTGAAGATGTTGGTATGTTTTACCTTTTCAATTGCCGTTTCAATGCTGTCGCCGGCGCCAATCATCTCACGCAGGCGTTCAACACACAGGAAAGCGGAATGACCTTCATTCATATGCCAGGCATCAGGATCATGACCGAGCAGTTTCAAGACCCGGGCGCCGCCCATTCCCAAAAGGATTTCCTGCGAGATGCGAACTTCGAGATCGCTGGAATACAATCGTGCGGTCAGCTGTTTGTCAGTTTCAGAATTCTCAGATACGTTAGTATCCAGCAGGTATAACGGCACACGTCCCACCTGCACCATCCAAACACGTGCTGACACATGTCGGTCAGCCAGGTTAACTGTCACCGTCAAAGGCTGGTTTTCAGCGGTAAATAACGGGATCACGGGCATGGCATCCAGTTCAAGGTGATAGTTGCGTGTCTCCTGCCAGCCATCCTCAGTAATGTGCTGCGAGAAATAACCCTGGGTGTAGATAAACCCAACCCCCAACAGGGGCATACCCAGGTCACTGGCTTCTTTTAAATGATCGCCTGAGAGGACGCCTAAACCACCGGCATAGACCGGCAGGCATTCATGCAGTCCAAATTCAAACGAGAAGTAGGCGATTTCTTTCCCCACGAGCGCCGGATAATTTTGTTTGTACCATGTCTGGCTACCTGCCATGTACTCATCCAGCTGCTTGAAGACCCTGTCATACAGGTCAAGATAAAACCGGTCAGCCGCCATGGCGTTCAGGCGTTCCCGGCTGACAGTGCGCAGGAATTTAACCGGGTTATGGTTCAATTCATCCCACAGCTTTTTATCAATCTGGAAAAATGCAGCCTGTGCATCGGGGTTCCAGCCCCACCACAAATTATATGCCAACTCGCCCAGGCGTCTGATGCGCTTGGGAAGGCTGAAACGGTTGGGCAGCTCAGCTTTAATCTCAGGATTTTTCATCGGTTATCCTTATCGTTAATGTTGTCAATCATCATACATATTTCCAATTCACATACAAATAGACGCGCACCGCAGCAATCACAGCACGCAAGGTGGAAAAGTGTGGTTCACCTGTTGGTTTGTAACGTGGAAAGAATAAGGCAGCAGTGCAGGTGCGTTGAAAATAATCTCTTGACATCTAATCATTGAATTACGAAGAAAAATTATAACACAGCCAGAGATGGAGTAGAAAAATTCAATCTCGGATTCGAGACCGGTGCTGAGCAGTGGTTAACGCTTAGGTGTCTGTGTCCGCGTGATGGTCGGCTTGATTGCAGTGATAGTTGCCGTTGGTGTTGCTGCCAGCAGTGGCTGAATGGTCTCTGACGGGTAAACTCCCACCATCGTCTCCTGGGTGTTGAACATGATGCTGGGCTGCGGCTTGACCTGTTCAACCGTCGGTGTGTCGGACACACTGCGGATACGTTCCACCAGGTTGAACCCGCCAATAATCAGCAGGCCGGCCAGCAAGCCCAATAGCACCACAACCAGGCAGGTTCGTACCAATTTCTTGGTTGGCTTTGCTGTCGATCTTTTCCCGCCTTCATGCTCAGGCATCTGCACGGCTGTTAGTGTAATATTGTCGTGCCCGCCGCGCACATTGGCCATGGCAATCAGTCGATTTATTGCATCTTCCATCGGTTGTTGTTGAAACTCGCGGGCAATTTCAGAATCCTGCACCAGGTCTGTCAGACCATCGCTGCACAGCAGAACAATATCCCCCGCCAGCAGGCTCATCCCCTGACCTCCCGGTCCGGCTGAAGGTGAGCCGGCTGTTTCACTAAAGCGCAGGCGTGTGTCCACTTCAGGCGTTTGCATTGAACCAACAAAGCGGCGGATGATGTGTGAATTTGGATGACCGCGTACCTGATCAGGCTTAATCAAGCCCAAGTCGAGCGCTTCCTGCACCCAGGTGTGGTCGGTGCTGATTTGCTTGATCGTTTCCTGTCTAAGCAGGTAGATACGCGAGTCTCCCACATTGACTGTGTAGAGCCGGTTGCCAATGATCCAGGCGCAGGCACAGGTGGCGCCCATGCCTTCTTGCTGTAAATCTTTTTGAGATTCCTTGAAAACCAACCGGCTGGCGCTTTCAACGGCTGATCTCAAGATGTCAACAGGCTGGCTGCCATCGCTATTGCCAACATGATCAGTGATGTGGTTTACCACCATCTGCGCGGCGACCTCGCCGGCACGGTGTCCGCCAATGCCATCGGAAAGTACCGCCAGGATGGACGGTATCGGGTTATCTTCACTGAGATAAAAAGTGGAAACCGAGTAGCGATCTTCGTTATTCTTGCCCCTCATACCCGGGTGACTATCAGAGGCATGAGCGTAAATGGACCGATTCGTTCGTATCATCGATAGTTGATTATCTCACGCATTATTCCCAGGCACAATAGGCTTGCGCACAGTAGCCGGATCTACCAATTCAAAGCGGTAGGCTGCCCTGCCAAAGTGAATCCTGTCACCGTTTTCAAGCCGCATACCGAGTGCAGTGACGGGGGAATAATTGACCCAGGTTCCGGTTGTGGATCCGATATCAGCGATCATAAATGTGCCGTCATCCCGCCGGCTGATGCGTGCATGCAGCGCTTCGATAGTGGGTAAATCAATCACGCAGGCTGCCTTGCGTGGGTCAGATCCAAAGGTTGTATCCTGTTTGGTGATCAGGATGGCCCCCTTCTTGATGATCTGCCCGCTGTCTGACAGGCGAATCAATCGCGCCGAAGGACCCGGCCGACTGCCCTTGAGCGGTTTTGAAGGGGTCTGCCTGCCGGCATCCCGGTTTTCGTCCTCTTGCTTAATGCGCACAGGCTGCGTCACCGGGTCAACCATGCTGCGCCGCCTGCGGGCTGAAAACCGTTCCAGGATGCTGCTGCGGCTTGAGATCAATAACGCAGCACCTAATACTAATCCGGTCACAATCAGGGCAAGGATGGTGAAAAAGCCGTAACTGGTGACCAGCCGGCCAAACCAGCTTTTTGGCTTTTCCGGCACCTGCACTGTTACCGTTGTCTCATTGCTCGATCCCAGCATGCCATTCGCATCCTGTACCTGCACCAGCAATCGGCTTGTCGTCGTTTGTGCATAAGCTTGAAGCGGCCATTCAAAACGGTCAAAGGGCTCAACCAGGTTCTCAGCTATCACCTGGTCGTCCACCAGCAGGGCAGAACGGCTGATGCCGCGCGGCAAGCCATCAGGGAACTCAATCACAATTTTCAGCGGCTGAATTGGAGGCATCAGCACAGCGTCCGCCTGCCGGCCATTCTCAGGGATCACCCATTCACGGTTCACCTGTGAGGGCGGGTCAATAAAAATGGGTTTTGGCGCTTGCAAGTTGAGAGTATAAGGTACTTCCTGGCTGACAAGACGATAATCCCCTTTTTGTATGCTCAAAACCAGCTTCTGTTCACCGGCTTCAGCCGCCTGTGAGCGGTAACCAACCTGGTACACATAGCGCAGATGATCAAGATCGGCATTGAAATCCGGCACTGTGGCCATATCAGTGAAGATGTGAATACTGCCACCGGTCATACCTGCCAGCAGGCTGAGCGGCTCACTGTCAACTGCATCAGGCGTTCTGCCCGGCGAGACCAGCCAGACAGAGACCTGCACATCCAACTGCGCCGCCCTGGCCGCCAGGTTTGGGAGTGCATTTTTCATCTCTGCAGTTGGCAGGGGTGTAATGAACAGGATTGCGCGCTTGACAAACGGGTTGGTTGTAGTATCAGCGGCGATATCGAGGGCTGAGATCAGGCTTTGCAGGGAGTTGCTGCCGGCAGTCAATTCCGGTTGAAAAGCATTGATGGCTGCTGCCCACTGTGCAGGCCCTTTGAGATGCGAAACAACCAGCCCGCTGTTGGATGCCACCGTGAAATCGTCCGGTGAGTCAGCCGGCTGCTGCTGCGCCCACCTTGCCAGGATGCCCTGCATACCCAGGAAAAAGGTGGTTTCGCCGGTGTTGCGGTTGAGATCCGCCGCGCTATTAACTGCCACGGCAATTTGCAGGCCAGGCTGGTAGCGGTTAAGCTCCTCGATCGTACAGCCATGACCGCTCTCAAGCACCTGGAGATCCTGTTCCTGCAACTCGCTGATTAATACGCCTCCAGGGGTATAAGGCTCAAAGAAGATACGAATCAGGGGGAACCCTTCTGTCTGGGGTGCGCTGATGATATCAATCCTGCCATCATCCTGTGCAGCAGCAGGCACAGCGAACAATGCCGCCAAAATGAGACAGCAGATAATCAGCCCAAAGGCCTGGAAATGCAGTATTCGAAACCGAATGTTCATGATTGGATAGTTCAATATTAAATAAATCGGATGAACGTCCTTCAATAAGATGCTATAGATGCGGCGTTCACCTACACTTTAAGTTTACCATATCAAGCCTGTGTTCAATAAAAAAGCGCAAAGCAAGTTTGAACCAGCATGAAACAGGTTGTGCCCGACCTTATTCAAGGTATAATGATATTAAGTGTACGTTCAAAGGGTAAACCTGTGATCCCAACCTGCATCCACAGGTAGAAAAGGGAGAAAATGAACTTTTTACTGGATCCAAATGTTGCCTATTTTTTGCTGGTCTTCGGCTTCTTATTTGCCGTACTGGCGCTTTTTACACCGGGCACGGGCATTCTGGAAATTGGTGCTATCTTTGCTCTGCTGCTGGCCGGTTACAGCATGCTTGCCCTGCCCATCAACATCTGGGCACTGGGCATCCTCATCCTGGGAGTGTTTCCTTTCCTGATTGCATTGAAGCGTTCGCATCAGTACTGGTATCTTGTTTTGACCATCGCTGCGCTGGTAGTCGGTACCGTATTTATGTTCCGCACTGAAGATGGTAAAGCCGCCATCGATCCACTGCTGGCAGTGGTTGTCTCATCAGTGGTGATCTTAGTCTTATGGGTCATTGGGCGCCGCGGCATCGAAGCCATTTCACAGCAGCCTGTGCATGACCTCGACCGCCTGTTGGGCTTAACCGGTATGGCCGGCACCGACATCCATCACGAGGGCAGCCTGCTGATTGGCGGCGAGGAATGGACAGCCCAGAGCAAAACACCAATTCCAGCCGGAACTGAAGTGCGTGTGGTCAGCCGCGCAGGGCTTGTACTGCAGGTTGAGCCAGTCTCATCGGATAACTGACCGCTAATCCGGGTCATTTTTACTCATAATTAAAAGAAAGTAGGAGGTAATAATGGATTTTTCTTCAATTTCTACCGTGTACTGTCTGATCGGCGTCATCATCCTGCTCGGGTTGGTTTTCCTGGTCAGTGCGATCAAAATCGTACCAGAATACCAGCGCCTGGTTGTCTTTCGCTTCGGGCGCAGCATCGGCGCCAAAGGCCCGGGTATCGTTCTGTTGATCCCTTTTGTCGACCGTGCTGTACGCGTTGACCTGCGCGAGCAGGTGCGCGAGATCCCGGTGCAGACATCAATCACCCTCGACAATGCTCCCATCTCCATCGACTTCCTGTGGTACTTCAAGGTCTTTGATCCCATCATGTCGGTTCTGCAGGTTGGCAGCTTCGAATTGGCTGCACAGGGTATTGCCACCACGACACTGCGGTCCGTCATCGGCGGTATTTTACTCGATGATGTGCTCTCCCAGCGTGAAACCATCAACAAGTCCCTGCGCACCCGGTTGGATGAAGTCACCGAGCGCTGGGGCGTCAAAGTGACCAACGTCGAAATTCGCGAGATCGTCCCGCCGCGCGATGTGCAGGATGCCATGAACCGCCAGCTCTCAGCCGAGCGTAACCGCCGTGCTGTGGTGACCGAATCAACCGGTACCCGCGAAGCCGCCATCAACGTGGCTGAAGGCGAACGTCAGGCAACTGTCAAACGTGCAGACGGCCAGCGTGAAGCATCGGTCCTGGTGGCTGAAGGTGAGAAAATTGCCCAGCTGCTGCGTGCTGAAGGTTTCTCACGCGCGTTGGAAAATATTAACCAGGTTGCCGGCAAAGTCGATCAAAAGACCATGAGCCTGCAGTACTTTGAGACCCTCAAGAACATGGCAGCCAGCCCATCCACCAAGTACATCTTCCCGATGGAATTCACATCCCTGCTTAAGGATTTTGTGAAGGGTCAAAAGGAATAAGCCCCAGTTATTCCACTGGTAAAAAGTTATCAACAGGTGCGGGAGATTGAACACACCCGCACCTGGAATTGATCAGGTTTTATGGAAGAAATTATTCCGCCAGCCCAAATTACTCTCGTGCCTGCCGGCTGGCGGGATATCGGCGAACTGAAAACCCTCGAAAAAATATCTTTTGGACGGCATGCCTGGCCGCTGATAGACCTCCTGGCTGTATTGATGGCACCGGGCATCATCCGCATCAAAGCCTGCTGCGATAACCGTATGGCTGGCTTTATTGCTGGTGAGAAACGCTCAGACGGCAGCGGCTGGATCACCACCATCGCCGTCATGCCTGAGTTCCGCCAGCAAGGCATTGCCACCCTGCTGATTGACACCTGTGAGAAGCAGTTGAAAAGCGAGCAATACAAGCTGTGCGTAATGGTGGATAACCATGACGCTATCAGGCTGTATCAAAAGCTGGGCTACCGAAAAATGGACCTGTGGGAGGATTATTACGGCAAAGGCGAGCATGCAATTTTGATGGTAAAACGCCAGGCGCGGCTGGAGAAACTGAACGGACTTTAGAATCTTGAGTCAGCTGTTACTGTTGACATTCCTCGTGACTCGATATACACTATAGTCATGAATGGGAGTGTTTCTGTCTAATGCGAGTCTTTCGCTACATACCTGTTTTATCCACTGTGGGCACGCGTAGTTACGCGTGCCTTTGATTATTACATCCTAAAAGGAGTGAACGAAATGGATTATGGAATGATTGGCAAGTTGGAAAAAGCCCGCAGATATGCCGAACAGCGCGAACGTTTTCACTTCACCAAGTTTACAGTCACAATGGACGGTAACAACAACCCACATGCCGTCACCTATGACAACGGCACCTACACCTGCGATTGTGACTTCTTTCATTCCCGTGGCCGCTGCAGTCACACCATGGCCCTTGAGATTATCCTGGAAGGCATGGTTGAACCGCAGCCTGTAAACAATTAAATAGTTTTATCTCTTACAGAATCAATCCTGTGCTTGAGCACAGGATTGATCTTTTAACCTGTTGTCACAATTCCATTCCACACCTATGCCCAAAAATATCGTTTGTCTTGACAGGTAATATACCGTTCGGTATAATAACGATATGGATAACCAGCAGATCATTCTCAACCAGGCCCTTGAACTGTTCGCCGCACGCGGCTATGATGCCGTGGGCGTACAGGAGATTGTCGAACAAGCTGGCATCACCAAGCCCACCCTGTACCATTACTTTGGCTCCAAGCTAGGCCTGCTGCAGGCGCTGCTTTCAGCGCCAAATGACACCTTACTGGATGAGTTAGAGAAAGCCTGCGCCTATCACGGCGATCTGCCGCTGACCCTCACGCACATCACGTCAACCTATTTCAACTTCGCCGCATCCCACCGCCTGTTCTACCGCTTACAGTTGGCGCTGTGGCTGGCGCCGCGCGACAGCGATGGGTTTCAACTGGTGGAGGACTACAACCGCCAGCAATACCGGCTGGTCGAAGCGGTCTTCCTGACGGCGATTGCTGAGCACGGCAATATGCGCGGCCGCCAGCGCGCCTACGCCAGCACACTGATCGGGATGATCAACACCTACATCAGCCTTGCATTGAACGATCACGCTGAACTGAACAATGACCTGGTACAGCTGGCTGTCAGGCAGTTCCAGTACGGCATTTATTCGTAGGGATATTTTTTTACGCTAATTACTGTACCGTTCGGTACAGTTTCAAGGAGTACACATGGCACACTGGTCTGAGACCGCTTTTTTCTACCACATCTACCCGTTGGGGTTGTGCGGCGCACCGCACTTCAACAATTTCACCAGCCCGCCCGTAAACCGGCTGGAGAAGCTCTTCCCATGGCTGGACCACCTGCAGGCGCTGGGGGTTAATGCGCTTTATCTCGGCCCGCTGTTTGAGTCCACTGAACACGGTTACGACACCGCCGATTATTTCTGGGTTGACCGCCGGCTGGGGGACAAGGCTCTTCTGCAGCGCTTTTCGGCTGAAGTGCACCGCCGCGGTATGAAGCTCATTTTGGACGGTGTCTTCAACCACGTTGGCAGGCATTTCTGGGCTTTCCGTGACCTGCTGGAGAAAGGGCAGTCATCCGCCTATGCCGGCTGGTTCTCGGGCCTGCGCTTTGACTGGCACAATGGGCACGGCGACCCGTTCACTTACGACACCTGGGGTGGCCACGAGTCATTGGTGAGGCTAAATCTGCATAACCCTCAGGTCAGGGAGCATCTCCTGCAGGCGGTTGCCAGCTGGATAGAGGATTATGACATTGATGGCCTGCGCCTGGACGCCGCTGACTGTGTGGACATTGGCTTCCAGGATGAACTGGCAGCCTTCACCAGCCGGCTCAAGCCAGATTTTTGGCTGTTGGGCGAAATCACCAGCGGCGATTACCGGCGCTGGGCGCAGCCGGGCAGGCTGCACTCGGTCACCAACTACGAAGCCTACAAGGGATTATATTCCTCGCACAACGACAACAATTATTTCGAACTTGCCCACACGCTGGAGCGGCAGTTTGGCTCCGGCGGGCTGTATAAGAACATTCCCCTCTACAACTTCACCGACAATCACGATGTCAACCGCATCGCCAGCGTGCTCAAGTCACCTGCCCACCTTTACCCCCTGCACATCCTGCTGTTCAGCATGCCCGGCGTGCCGTCCATTTACTACGGCAGTGAGTTTGGCCTGCCCGGGGTCAAGGCTGATACTGACTGGCCCCTGCGCCCTGAACTGGACCTAAACGCGCTCTGCAGCAGCCCGCCGCAGCCCGGCTTACTTGATCTGATCAAGCAGCTGGCAGTCATTCGCCGGGAGGCGCCTGCCCTGCAAAACGGCGGCTACCAGGGGCTAATGGTTGCCTCACATCAGATGGCATTCTTACGGACAGGCAGCAGCCAAACCGTACTGGTGGCCGTCAACGCCGCTGACCAGCCGGTTGAAGCGGACATCAAACTGCCAGCCGATCAGCAGGGAAGCTACACCGACCTGCTCAACAATCAAAACTATAGCACCGCCAATGACGGCACAATGCACCTGACGCTGGATCCCAACTGGGGTAGGATCCTTGCGCGGCATGGGTGATTTGTGCTTGAACTTCAATGTTTTTCAAATTGGTTTGATGTTGTACCTGAAAGGGTCTTGACTTATTAGAATTTATTTTCTATAATAAAGTCATCTCCAATTCACCAACAAGAAGAGGATCTCATGGACAATCAACCGAAAATTGAAACCCGGCCGCAGCAGGCGGCTATGGTCATCCGAGCCCGCTGCGCTGTCGGCGACCTGCCGGCTGTACTGGGCGAGGGTTATGACAAGGTGCTGTCTTACATTCAATCCGCCGGAAAATACCCATCAAACCCGCCGTTTGTGGCGTATTACAACCTGGATATGCAGAACCTGGATATTGAACTGGGCTTCCCGCTGGCAGAGCCGCTGCCGGAGAGCGGCGACATCCACCCGGTCATATACCCGGCTGGCGACTACGCCTCCCTCCTGTATGTCGGTGCCTATGACCAGTGCGCCGGTGCATACGAAGAACTGGGGCGCTATGTGCAGGCGCAGGGGCGTGAGCCCACCGGCGTGGCGTTCGAATACTACCTCAACGACCCGTCAGAGCCGCCTTTTGAGGAGCCGCAAACCCTGATCGTCTACCCGCTCAAATAAACCTGTTACTCTGAACATCACTCCTATCTGAAGGCATGCCTGACCCCCTGCGGTCTGGAGATGCCTTTATTTTTGTTACGGCCACTCTCAGGATTCGATATAATTACCTCTTGACATTAACGTTACGTCAGGGTTTATTATAGTGCCGGAGTGAAATTTTGCTGACCATCAGGCAGTGCGCAAAACTGGCAGGCGTCACCGTGCGGACGCTGCACCACTACGACCAAATCGGTCTGCTCAAACCTGCTCGTCAAAGCGAGAACGGCTACCGGCTGTACGATGAGCAGGATCTCTTACTTCTGCAGCAGATCCTGTTCTACCGCGAACTGGGGCTTGAGTTGAGAGAGATCAAAGACATTCTTATCACGCCGGGTTTTTCACCTTTGGCTGCACTCAGGCAGCACCGGCAGGTACTTAAGGCCAGGTCTGAACGGCTGGATAAGCTGATGGAAACCGTTGACCGCACCATCGAACATCTTGAAGGAGGCAGTATTATGGACAACCACGAGTTATTTGAAGGCTTTTCTGAAGAGAAGCAAAAGGAGTATGCCGTCGAGGCGGCGAAACTTTACGGTGAGAAAGAGGTGTACGACTCACAGGCACGCTGGGAGTCTTATTCACCAGAGCGCAAGAAAGCCATCCTGCAGAACGGCAGCCAGATCATCACGCAGATTACCGAAGCCATCCCCTTCGGTGCTGGCAGCCCACAGGTGCAGGCGCTGGTGGCGCAGTGGCACCGCCATATCGGCAACTTTTACCGCTGCTCTTATGAGGTGTTGGACGGATTGGCTGACCTGTACATGAACAGCCCGGATTTTTACAACAATTTCAAAAAAGGTCACCCCGACATGCCGGAGTTTCTGAGCGAAGCCATTCATATCTACTGCCGCGGTAAAAGCGGCTTCCTGCCCGAATAACCAGTCATAGAAATTGTTTACCTGCCCGCCTGAGACAGCGGGCAGGTTTTTATTAATTAGCACGCCAGCTATCCTATCAGGTACAATAGATGGCATAAACCAAGCAACCCGGGAGTACATCATGCCACAGCCTTCACTGGTGCAAATTGTCCAGGATTACTATACTTTTCGTGGTCTTACCCAGCCCGATGCCGGGCAGGCTTTTCTGTTCCTCACTTCTGAAGTGGGCGAACTGGCGGATGCCTTTGTCCATGACCAGGCTGCCTGGGTGCGCAATAACCCCGACCGCGAGCGCGATGTTGAATCCGAGATCGGCGACATCCTGATGATGCTTACCGTCTTTGCCGCCACCCAGGGTGTTGACCCGCGTGATGCCATGCTTAAAAAGATGCGCCGCAAGGGTTTCAACTTTTCTGAATCAGCAGAAGAAAAATGATCCGGTACCACATCCCACCCCGCCTGTTTGAACTGTACCCCGGCTACGTGCGCGGGTTGGTCATCTGCCAGGATGTGATCAACAGCGCTTCGCCCCCCGATCTGACCGCCATGTTGCGCCAGGCTGAGGAGGCATTACGCGCCGCCCTGACGGTGGAAGCCCTGCCGACTCACCCGGTGATCGCTGCCTGGCGCGAGGCCTACCGCCGCTTCGGCGCAAAGCCGTCCGAGTTCCGCTCTTCGCTCGAAGCCATGGCGCGCCGCGTCCTGCGCGGGCAGGAACTGCCCTCGATCAACACACTGGTGGATATCGGCAATTTCCTCTCCATCAGCCGCATGCTGCCGGTGGGTGGCCACGCCATTGACCACCTCATATCTGATCTTGAACTCCGTCCGGCTGACGGCAGCGAGACCTTTACCCCCTTTGGCAGCACTGAGGTGGAACATCCTGAGCCGGGCGAGATCATCTTTGTTGAGGGCCAGCAGGTGCTGACGCGTCGCTGGACCTGGCGCCAGGCCAACCATACCCTCACCCTGCCTGAAACGACTGCCATTGTCTTCAACCTGGACGGGCTGCCGCCTGTTGGGTTGAAACAGGTCAGGCAAGCAGCTGATGAAACGGCTGCACTGGTCAAGCGCTTCTGCGGCGGCAGCAGTACGTTTACCCTGTTGAGCGTTGAGAGCCCGCAGGTCACGATTATCCCTTGAGAGAACACTGTCAACACTATTGACAGGAGACCCTGATGCCAGAGACTGTCACCCTCGATAATCGTTATATTGTTGCTGTACAGGGTATCGTCCATCACAATGGGCGCTACCTGATGATCGTCCGCAGTGAACAAGATGAAAATGCGCCCGGTACGCTCACCTTTCCTGCCGGCAAGGTGGAGGGCGTGACTGACCTGCATAATGTGCTGGAATTGGCAGTCGCACGCGAGGTCAAAGAAGAGACTGGCGTTGTGATTGCGCCCGATCCCTACTACCTCAACAGCCAAGTCTTCATGGCAGATAACGGCCAGCCGATTGTGCTGGTTAACTACCTGTGCGGTTATGCCGGCGGTCAGGCGATGATCGGCGACCCGGAGGAAGTCTCAGAGGTGCGCTGGATGACCCCGGCAGAGATACTCAGTCATCCAAAAGCGCCAGCATGGACGCAGTCACTCCTGCTGGCGGCTGAAGCTGTGATCGACAACCCTCATTAACTAAAAAACAGGGCGTTTCGGGCCCTGTTTAAATTTTATTCTCTCTCCTGGTTTAAGCTTCGTCCAGCTCTTTGGCTTTCTTGGTCACCTTGCCGCGTTCTTCGGTGTTCAAGATCCTCTTGCGGATACGGAAGGTCAGCGGTGTCACTTCCAGCAGTTCATCATCCGAGAGGTATTCAATAGCCTCATCCAGGCTCATATTGCGCGGCGGCGTTAGCCGTATTTCAATATCCTTGTTGGACTGTCGCATGTTGGTCAGGTGTTTCTTTTTGCACACGTTCACCGTCAGGTCTCCCTGCCGCAGGGTCTCACCCACCACCATGCCCTCATACACATCTACGCCGGCCCCCACGAACAGGTAACCGCGCTCCTCGGCATTCTTCAAACCATAGGTGGTGGACATGCCGGTTTCCCATGCCACAATGGAATTGGTCTGCCGTGCAGGGATGGCGCCAGCATACGCCTGGTAGCCATTAAAGATGGTATTCATCACGCCGGTACCGCGCGTGGACGTAAGGAATTGGTAGCGGAAGCCAAGCAAACCACGCGTGGGCACGTTGAAGCGCAGGTGAACCGTATTATCCGGGTTATTGAGCATGCTCAACATCACGCCGCGTCGTCCGCCCAGCATTTCAACCACGGTACCCACAAAGGCTTCGGGTACGTCTACATGCAGTTCTTCATACGGCTCCAACAAGTTGCCTTCTTCGTCATGTTGGAAGATCACTTCCGGCCTTGAGACCTGGAACTCGTAGCCTTCACGCCGCATGGTTTCAATCAAAATCGCAAGGTGCAGTTCTCCGCGCCCTGCAACCAGGAAGGTATCAGCAGACTCGGTTTCCTTCACCCGCAGCGCTACATTGTTACGCAGTTCGGTGAACAGGCGCTCACGCAGCTTGCGCGAAGTGCTCCACTTGCCCTCACGGCCGGTAAAAGGTGAGGTGTTGACGCCGAAGGTCATCTGCACAGTCGGCTCCTCCACATGGATGGGCGGTAGTGCAACCGGGTTGTCGGGGTCTGCCAGGGTTTCACCGATGGCAATATCTTCCAGCCCGGCAATAGCGACGATTTCACCGGCTTCTGCCAGTGGGACATCCGCTTTTGTCAATCCATCAAACACGTGCAGGTAGCGCGCCTGGTCCATATACATAGCACCGTGCAAGCCCATCCTGGCAATGCGTTGGCCTGACCTGACACGCCCGGCAGAGATACGCCCAATGGCAGTGATGCCGCGGTATTCGTCGTAAGCCAGGTTGGTCACCAGCATCTGGAAAGGTGCGTCAGCGTCCACTTCCGGCGCTGGTACGTGGTCAAGAATGGCACGGAACAACGGCTGCAAGGTATCTTCCAGTACCGGCGTCGGGCCGGATTGACCGGTGATACCGTTAGCATAAATAATCGGAAAATCCGCCTGTTCCTCGCTGGCGCCCAGCTCAATGAACAGGTCAAAGGTATTGTTCAAGGTCGGCTCAGGGATGGCATCCTTGCGGTCCATCTTGTTGATCACCACAATGGCGCGATGCCCCATCTCCAGCGCCTTCTTCAGTACAAAGCGGGTCTGCGGCATTGGTCCCTCTGCCGCATCAACCAACAGCAGAACGCCGTCCACCATATTCATCACGCGCTCCACCTCGCCGCCAAAATCGGCATGACCGGGGGTATCAACAATGTTGATTTTCACCAGCTTGCCGGTATCCGGGTGCGGGATGGTGATGGAAGTATTCTTTGAGAGGATGGTAATGCCGCGCTCTCTCTCGAGGTCATTGGAATCCATCACCCTCACCATCACCTGCTGGTTTTCGCGGAAAACGCGTGCCTGCCGTAACAGCTGGTCTACCAGCGTGGTTTTGCCATGGTCTACATGAGCGATGATGGCGATATTGCGGATATCATTTCGTATTGTTTTCATAAGCCAACCTGTTAATCTATAAAAACCCGGTATTGACCCGGGTGAATGCACTGCTGCCGTATTCTGGTTCGTGTTGCTAACCCTGTCTGCTAATTGCGGGATGGAATGATACCAAATCCTGCCCATTTTGAACAGAGGGGTATTTTCATTAAAATGAAAGGATAGTTTTTTTGGAATTTACCTGTTTCAAGAATTTGGTATGTCACCCTATAATTAATTGCGGAAACTTGAATGATTTATGCTTATGAGGAAAAAAACACTTCAAAATGACACCAGACTGTCCATTAAAAATTGTGATAGTCTCCTCAAGCCAATGACCCTGTATACAAGAGAGGCGTTGAGAGAATACTCTATCTTATCAACTCTATTTAAACTAGAATGAGGATCTTTACAACCATACTCATTTTACATATAATATGAGTATGGTTGTAAATAATAAAATGTCACAATTAGAAAGAATAAGAAAACTTTTAGCAGACCAAAATGGTACACTATTAACTTCCGATTTGGCTAAGTTCAATATTCCTAGAATCTACCTCTCAATTTTGGAGCACAACGGTGAGATCGAAAGGGTTTCAAGAGGTATCTATAAGTTGGTTGCTTCAATCGAAGATGAAATGTTTAACTTTCAAGCCAGATTTAAGTCATCCATTTACTCACATGAGACAGCCCTCTATCTTCTCGATTTGACGGATAGAACCCCATTGTTCTTTTCAATTTCTGTGCCTGTTGGATATCATTCAATTAATTTAAAACAGAGCGCTCATAAAACCTTTTATGTAAATCGAGATCTGTTTGATTTGGGTGTTATTACAATGAAATCTCCCCATGGAAATGAGATCAGAACTACGAATCTTGAAAGGACAATATGTGATGTATTGCGGAGCAGGAACCAGCTAGATATCCAATTCGTCAACGAAGCCTTAAAAAAATATGTGATCCGTAAAGACAGGAATATAGACCAACTATACTATTATGCAAAGCAATTCAGAATCAAAAATATTGTTAGAGAATATATTGAGGTTCTCTTATGAGTAAAGCAATGCAGTTAAAAGCCAAAATCAAAAACCTGGCATCGAAAAACCATGTATCTGCTCAAGCTGTTTTGCAAAATTTTATGCTGGAACGTTTACTGGAAAGAATATCACTCTCAAAATATAAAGACGTGTTTATTCTCAAAGGTGGAATGTTGATCGCTTCAATGGTTGGGATTCACAGTAGAACAACCATGGACATGGATGCAACACTAAGGGGCTATCCACTAACAGAAAAAGCATTACAAGTAGCTCTTTCGGAAATATGCACCATTCCACTCGGGGATGAGGTCACTCTGGAGATAGGCCACATTACACCAATTCGAGAGGATGACGAATATGGTGGTTTCCGTGTTGCAATTCTTGCCAAGTATGAATCAATCAATACTCCTTTGAAAATCGATATTACTACTGGAGACATTATTACCCCCGACGCAGTTCGCTATGCATTTCGTTCGAATTTTGAAGAAAAGACCTTCGAAGTCTGGGCATACAATGTTGAAACGATATTGGCAGAGAAAGTTGAGACCATTTTACGGAGGAGTATTCTCAACACCCGACCAAGAGATTTTTATGATGCCTATATCATTATGAAGACTCAGCACCAGACTATCTACAAGAATATTTTTGTCTCTGCATTGGGTGCTACATCGAAAAAAAGGATGTCACTTAACGCGTTGCAAGATAAAGACAAAATTCTATTAACAATCAAAGCAGATCCAATCATGAGACGACGTTGGGATCGTTATTGCAAAGAGAACTACTATGCAAACGGTATTGGGTTTGATGAGGTGATTGGAATTTTACTGGAAATAATTAATTAGCGCTTTGTTGGGGGGTTACTAAATCAATCTACAAAAAATCTGGAAGCCAGAATTTCTGAAAATTGATCGCAAAAAATGCACGAATTTGTGTGGATTGCCCTCTTTTATCTTCACTCACATTTAGTTATGATTAACTAACCTTTCATTTCACCTGCTCACAACCATCCTTTTCTCTCAACCTGATTGGAGGCATTATGTCTGAAAACCTTGTTCCACTGGCATTTGCATTGGTGTGCGGCGGCTTTTTCTTTATTCTCATTCTTGCTCTGGGAGTTTACCTCGTCAGTTTCAGTGTTCGCAGTAAAAAGAAGGCAGAAGCCAGCCAGGGTTGGCCGTCTGTGCCGGGTATGATACTAACTTCAGAAGTAAAGCGTTCTATGAGCACCGATGATGATGGCAACACCGATTATTCCTATACCCCGGCGGTTACCTACAGCTACCAGGTAAACGGACAACCCTATGAAAGCAATCTAATGGCCTTTGGCGGCGTGGTAGGACACAGCAACCCGGCCAAGGCACAGGAACAGCTCAGGCCGTTCCCTACTGGTGCACAGGTGCCCGTTTTCTTCAACCCACAAAAACCGGATGAAGCTGTCCTCAGCCAGAAACCCGGCGGCGCAAAAATGGCGCTCATTGGCGGCATCATCTGCATCGTACTCAGTATCTGCGTGGCCTGCCCACTGATGGTTGGCGTTGTACGAAACATCCTGCCTCTGCTGGGATCATAGCCCTGACGACTGTATACCCTGCCGCATGACGGGCTTGTTCACACACCAATGCCCATCTGTTGAATGATAGCGCCCCGTTTGAACGCTTTTAGCCAGTCTCAATCTGGTAGAATAGACCTGTTAATATTTTTCGGACGCGGCCGGTAGTTGGAGCATAAATCATGAACCAAACAATTGATAAAAAACGCATTCTAATCTTTTTGATACTTGCTTTCGGCATTGCCTGGGCCGGTGGCCTGGTGGTTTTTATAACTGGCGGGATGGCAGACAGCCCGGTCATTGCGGGTAATTTGACACTGGCAACCGTGTTGATCGCCGTGGTCTACATGTGGGCACCTGCACTGGCCAACATCCTCACACGCGTCACCACGCATGAGGGTTGGAAGAATAACTGGCTCAAGCCAAACTTCAAGAAGGGTTGGCCGTTGTGGCTGGCAGCCTGGGTTCTGCCCGGTGTGCTGACCATCCTCGGCGCAGCGCAGTTCTTTGCCTTATTCCCACAGTATTTTGACAGCAATTTGAACACTGTCAAGCAGATCCTGGACAGCGCCGGTTGGACAGAGCGCGGTCTGACGCCCTGGATGTTGATCGGTATCCAGGTGGTACAGGGCATACTGATCTCACCGCTGGTAAATGGCTTCTTTACCTTCGGCGAGGAGTTCGGCTGGCGCGGTTACCTGCTGCAGAAACTGATGCCGCTAGGCAGCCGCAAAGCCGTTCTGCTCTCCGGGGTTATCTGGGGTATATGGCACTGGCCGGTGATTGCCATGGGACACAACTACGGGTTGGACTATACCGGTGCACCCTGGTTGGGCATGTTGATGATGGTTTGGTTTACCATCGTGATGGGCGTATTCCTCTCCTGGGTGACCCTGCGCGGCGGCTCTGTCTGGCCGGCAGTGATCGGTCATGCAGCCATCAACGGCATTGCCGGGCTGGGGTCGCTGTTTGTCAAAAGCACGCCCAACCCGCTCTTCGGCCCCCTCCCGGTCGGTATCATTGGCTCAATCGGATTTGCCTTGGCCGCCGGCTGGATACTGGCATCCAAAAACGGCCTGAAATCGGTTGTGGAAATTCCACCTGTAGAACCCGTCTCAAACGAGACTGTCTTGTAAGTCACACTGTTGATTATTCACAATCACCCCGACCATCAGGTGCCGGGGTGATTGTTTGTAATGACATTTGTCACACTATATTCGGGAATTTAGTACTTACCAAATTGGAATATGAGATATAATATTTGAGAATGCTTCTCATTCTCATTTAGTGGATCTTAAAATCCTATGCCAGTAAACACCAAACCCACAGTTCGCCTGACGCCCCAACGCCAATGGGTATTTGACTGCATTCGCCAGCAGCCACATCATCTCGATGCCGACAGCATCTATCACCTGGCAAAAGATGCCGGTCACACCATCAGTCTGGCAACTATTTACAGGTCACTGGCTTACCTAAAGGACTGCGGGTTAATTGAGGAACATAAACTCGGAAAGGATCACAGTCATTTTGAGCCAGCTGAAACCCGTCCACATTATCACTTCACCTGCCAGCAGTGCGGCAGGGTAATTGAATTTGAACTGCCGGCTGTGCAGCGAGAAGTGCAGAAACTTGCAGGCAAAGAAGGCCACAGCGTTACCAGTATTCAACTGCTTGTCAACGGCATTTGCCATGACTGTAAATTTAAAAATCGTTAACTCTAAACTAACAGGTTAACAATACTCATCAAAGCAAGGAACTTATTAAATGGACATTCTTCCGAACATTCAACCAGGTGTATTGCTAAACATCGTTCTCCTCAGTCTGATAGCCGGTCTTGGCACAGGTATTGGCGGATTGATCGCTATCATCCGCACGCCCGGTCGGCGCTCATTTGGTTTCCTGATGGGACTGACCGCCGGTGTGATGATTACCCTGGCATTCATGGAACTGCTCGCAGAAGCATGGGAGACCGGGGGCTTTATCACAGCAACCATAGGCTTCGCATTAGGCGCCGGGTTTATGTTCCTGTTGGATTACCTGGCACCCCACATGCGCTTTGGCGAAGTGGAAGTACGCAATATCAATCCAGATGAGGTTATTACAATTGATGATTATGAACCCCAGGGGCGCGGCCGTGGGCACGGCGGGCGGGGACGCGGGAATATTATCACCGACAAAAAATTATATAAAACCGGTATCTTGCTTGCCATCGGCATCACCATCCACAATATCCCTGAAGGTATCGCTGTCGGCGCCGGCTACCTGCACCAACCTGAGTTTGGTGTCTTCATCGCCATGGCGATCCTGCTGCACAACATCCCTGAGGGCATCGCCACTGCCTTACCGCTCAACAAGTGCGGTGTCTGCCGCTGGGATGCGTTTAGAGCTGCATTTTTGTCCGGGTTAGCCGAACCAGTGGGTGCACTGGTTGCCGCCCTATTCCTCACATCCTTCACCGGATTCCTGCCAGCGGCACTGGCATTTGCCGGCGGTGTGATGCTCTTTATTACGCTCGATGAACTGCTGCCAGCCGCCCGAGAACACGGTCACCAGCACTGGACAGCCCTGGGAATCATTTCTGGTTCTATCTTCGTCCTGCTACTGTCAGGCATATTTGGTGTCTGATACCTGCTTCAACTCCTGATAGCAGAAGGTTAGAAAATGACAGACTTTACAGGGTTTCAAAAGGATAATGAAGCCTGCCGCTTTCAACGCATCAGGCTGAATGCTGAAGTCATCAAGGATGTCGAGTTCAACGGCTGCACCTTCAGGGGCTGTCATTTTGATGAATCGAGCTTCCACAACTGCAAGTTCACAGACTGTACCTTCAGCGACTGCTCATTCAACCTGTGCCAGTTCACCGGTACCACCCTCAACGGCGTGAAGTTTTCCAATTGTCAGCTGATGGGTGTGAACTGGTCTGAGATCAGCGCCAGCACATCTCTGCTGGTCAAGCCTCTTGAATTTCAAGCCTGTGTGCTCAACCACGGCACAATGATGGCTGTCGACCTCAACGGGGCTATACTGGCAGACTGCACCGCCCACCATGTGGATTTCTCAGAGGCATTTATGGCGCATGCCGACTGCCGCGGTACAGATTTCGCCGGCAGCCGTTTTGCCTCAACTGACCTGGCCGGCGCTGACTTTCGCGGCGCTCACAACTACCAGATCTCCGCCCAGGAGAACAAGCTGAAGAAAACTCGCTTCTCACTGCCCGAAGCGATGTCACTGCTCTACAGTTTGGATATTGAACTGGATGACAATCCCTGAGTAAGTTCCTCCTGGCTAACCCTTTCTATCCTTAGAACCATGTCAGGCATTTACCTCACCTAAGCCTTTAAACATCATAAAAGCTGCCACACCAGCAGCCATCACCAGTAACCCACTGATTAGAAACACGCTGCGCGAGCCGATAACATCCGCCAGAACGCCGGCATATGCCATTGACAGCAGTGTGGCGGTGGTCACCAGTGCGCTGTACGAGGCGCTGATGCGCCCGCGCAGGTCATCGCTGACGTAGGTCTGCTGGATGGTCTGTATGGAAGAAGAAACCGGGGGTATAAACAGGCAGGAAAGAAACATGATCAGCATCACATACCAGACGCTGTTTGAAAACACAGTCAGCCCCATAAAGGCGCCGAAGCCCAGCAGCCCGATTGGTAGCATGGACGTTGGGCGAATGTGGGCAAACAAGCCCACGATCAAGCCGCCGCTGATGACTGTTGCCGCTGTTTCGCTCAGGTTCACCGCACCCATCCATGAGCTGGGCATCTGCAGGTCGTTTACCAGCAAAGGCACCAGCAGTACATTGATAGCGCCAACACCCAGCATCGTCAGGGCATTGGCGGTGAGTGTGCCGCTAAGTACTTTGCTGGAGAAGATCGCCTTCAACCCGGCAGTCAAATTGTCCCAGATTTCGTGAAAATTTGGCATGCTGCTGACCTGCTGCGGTTTGTAGGCATCGTTAATCCGTGAATGCAGCAGCGCTGCAGCCAAAAATGTACAGGCATTGACCACAAATGCCACCCAAAAGTACCTGTTGCCGCTCAACAGAACTCCGGCGGCGCTGCTGCCGATCAACATAAACAATGTCTGGCCGGTCTGTGATAAGGAGTTAGCTGAAAGCAGCTGGTGACGCGGCACAATGTCCGGCAGCAAGGCTGTGCGGGCCGGGATAAAAAAGGTGCCGATGGAAGCCTGAATGAAGGCCAGCACGTACATCAGCCACATCCGTTCCGGGTTGAGTGCCAGGATGAACAGCGGGGCAATAAACCCGCGTAGCAGGTTGGCCGCTATCATGATCTTCTTGCGGTCAAACCGGTCGACGTATACACCGGAGACCAGTCCGAGTACCAGCCGCGGCAGCGCCATGGCAATGCTGATACCGGCTATGGCACGCGTTGAGCCGGTGAGATAGTTCACCATCAGCAGCATTGCCAGGTTAGCCATGGCATCGCCCAGGTCGGCAACCACCTGGCCTGAAAGCAGGAAACGAAAGTCGCGGTTCTTCAACAAATCGCCCAGTCGGGCAGGATGGTTATGTGATTCACTCTGTGGTGTCAGTATGTCAGTCATGGTGACGTGTCCGTTGCGCTGAAATAGCAGGGTTATTGTTTGGGTTGGTAGACCAGATGCAGTACCTGGTAAGCCTGGCGCGGCTCACCCTCTCCGCCTGACCGCTCCAGCACGGAGTATTCAGTAGTCAGCGCAGAGAGGCGCTCCATCAACTCACAGGCTTCATTCTCAGTCAGGTTCAGGCTGTGCTTGCTGATGCGTAAGTCCAGGTCATTCAGCAGTTTCTCGTCCTCAACAGCCTCAGACGGCTTGAGCGAGTCCCACAGGTCGCCCAGTGCGGCGTTGATCACACCGGAGATGACACCAGCCGGCATGTCAGCCGCTGTGCCGCTGGATTCCTGGTTTATGATCAACCTGCGCGCGGCTGCCAGATATGATTTTTCAACGATGCCGGACACCAGCCGGGTCTCAGCCACCTGCAACAGACCAGCCGATTCCATCAGGTTGATGTGGTAGTACAGTCGGGAGGGCGGCATACCCAGTGTCTCAGCCAGCATCTTGACCGTGCACACTTCGCCTGCCATGCTGTAACTGCGCACCAGGTCATAAAGTTTCAAACGCAGTTCATCAGCCAGCACTTTCAGGGTATTAATATCTGAGATAAGCAGGGTGTCATCCATGTTTGAATTCCTTTTATCATTCTAATTTATTTAAATGATTAAATTTATTATAGATGTATTTTAACCCGTGTCAAGACCCCCATATCGTACATTGCTAGATTAACAAATTGTAACCAACAGCCTGTACCAATTTTGTTATAATCTTGGCGGTGATCGGGATTATGATGTCCTCAATTCTCTTTAATTCCGCCCATTATGGTAATGACCCCATTACTGGCAGCCTGCATTTGCATGCTGCTGGTACATTTCTAAAGGAGGTAAGAAGACGTGATTGAATTAACTGACGTATCCAAAGCCTATGGATCAGTGCAGGCGTTGAGCGGCGCCAGCCTCAATGTCGCCGCCGGAGAAATCGTCGGACTTCTCGGTCCAAACGGCGCCGGCAAGACGACCATGATCAAGATCCTGACCGGCTACCTGCAGCCCGACAGCGGCACTGTTAGAGTGGACGGTCTCGATGTGCTCAACCAGCGCCAGCAGGCACAGAGCAAAATCGGCTACCTGCCTGAGAATGCACCGCTCTACCCAGAGCTGTCGGTGCAGAACTACCTGCAGATGATCGCCCGCCTGCGTAACGTACCGGAAGCAGACCAGGTAGCTTTCATCTCCGATGCCGTACTGGCAGTTGGCCTTGAAGGGCATCTCACCCGCCCCATCGGCACCCTCTCCAAGGGTTTCCGTCAGCGTCTCGGGTTGGCGCAGGCCATCCTGCACAAGCCCAGGCTGTTGATCCTGGATGAGCCCACCGTCGGCCTCGACCCGACACAGATCGTCGAGATCCGTAACCTGATCCGTGAGCTTGCCAAATCCAGCACCGTGCTGTTCTCCACCCACATCCTGCCCGAGGTTGAGATGCTGTGCGACCGCGTGGTCATTCTCATCAATGGAGAAATCAAGGCAGATTCCCGCTTGACTGAGTTGGAGCAAACCACCAACGCCGTGCTTGTGCTGTCTGACACCGTGCCGGACATTCACAACAGCCTGATGCAGGTGCCCGGTGTACAGCGCGTGGAAGCCTTTGATACGCGCGATGGTTTGCCTGCTTACCGTATCTTTGGCAGTCCGGACGTGGATATCAACCCGCTCATCTTCAACCTTGCTGCTCAACACGACTGGCCGGTGCGCGAGTTGAAGAGCGATGTTCGTTTGCTCGAAGCGGTCTTCACCGAACTCACCACGGCTGCATAAGGAGGCTGCAATGAAACAAATTCTCGCAATCACACGTAAAGAGCTGGACGGTTATTTTGGGTCGCCGCTGTCGGTCATCTTCATCGGTACCTTCTTAGCCGTCTGCCTGTTTGTATTCTTCACCACTGAAACCTTTTTCAGCCGCGGCATTGCTGACATCCGTCCGTTGTTCACCTGGATGCCGCTGCTGCTGATCTTCCTCCTGGCGGCATTGACCATGCGCCAATGGAGCGAAGAACAGCGCTCCGGCACGCTGGAAGTCCTGCTCACCCTGCCGATCAAGCCCGTACAGCTGGTTCTGGGCAAGTTCCTGGCAGTCATGGCGATGATCGTCCTGGCGCTGGTGCTCACCCTGCCCCTCCCGATCACCGTATCGCTGATGGGCAACCTGGACTGGGGTCCAGTATTCGGCGGTTACCTGGCTGCCATCCTGATGGCATCAGCATACGCCGCCATTGGGTTATTTGTTTCATCCCGTACTGATAACCAGATCGTCTCGCTCATCGTCACCATCCTGCTGGGCGGCTTCTTCTACCTCGTGGGTACTGGCGGTGTGACCGAATTCTTCGGTGCCGGCATAGGCGAGATCCTGCGCGCTATCGGCACCGGCAGCCGCTTTGAGAGCATCCAGCGCGGCATCATTGACCTGCGCGACCTGGTCTATTACCTCTCGCTGGCCGGCATCTTCCTGACGCTCAACACGCTCTCATTGGATTCAAAACGTTGGAGCATGAAGCAGACCGCCTACCGAACAGCCCGCATCCTCACCTCAGTGCTGGTGATCGCCAACCTGGTACTGGTGAACGTCTGGATGTACCCGCTCAACCGGCTGCGTGCAGACATCACCCAAAACAAGGATTACTCCATCTCGCAGGTCACCCGCGACTTGCTCGGTGATTTGTCGGAACCCCTGCTGCTGCGAGCCTACATGAGCAACCGCACCCACCCCCTGCTGGCGCCGTTGATTCCACAGGTGAGTGACATGCTGCGAGAATATGAAATCGCCGGCAATGGCAGCGTGACGGCCGAAGCTGTTGACCCAACTGAATTCCCTGAGCTGGAAGCAGAAGCCAACCAGAGCTATGGCATTAAAGCTTCGCCCTTCCAGATCGCCGGGCGTTATGAAACCTCGGTTGTCAATGCGTACTTCTCCATCCTGGTGCGCTACGGCGACCAATCCATCGTGTTGAATTACCCTGACCTGATTGAAATCCAATCAAGCGGCGCGTCCAGCACTGTCAAACTGCGCAATATTGAATATGACCTGACCCGCGCCATCAAGAAGGTAGTTTATGGCTTCCAGAGCATTGATTCCATCCTGGCGGAGTTGGATTCACCTGCAAAGCTGACCCTGTACGTCACACCTGATTACCTGCCGGAGGATTACACCGCTACCAGTGACCTGGTGCAAACGGTTGCTACCGACATCCAGGATCAGTCTGGCGGCAAGTTTATCTTTGAGGTGGTCAACCCCGACGACCCCAACAGCCCCATGAACCGCGATGCCCTTTACGAAACGCTCGGGCTGCAGCCCTTTGCCCTCTCGCTCTTCTCAAACGAATCATTCTACATGCACCTCCTGCTCAGCAGCAGCGAGAAAGCTGAATTGTTTTATCCCACACCGGATATGACCGAAGGTGACATTCGTACGCTTATCGAATCTTCATTAAAGCGCACCTCCACCGGCTTCCTGAAGCAGGTCGGCTTCTGGGGCCCCTCAGAAGCGGAATTCCAGGATGAATATGGCCAGACCGTGAGACCTGTTGAAACTTATCAAACCATTCGCCAGCAGCTCAGCCAAGAATACTCCCTGTCCGAAGTGGACCTGACTGGTGGTAGTGTCCCACAGAACATCGACACCCTGATTGTTGTCTCACCACAGGCATTCACTGACGTGGAGTTATACGCGGTGGATCAGTTTGTGATGCGTGGCGGCTCCTTGATCGTCCTTGCCAACCCCTTCAAGCTGGACGTCGATTATTACCAGGGTGTTCTCAAGTTGACAAAAATTGACAAAGGGCTCAGCAGCTTATTGGAGAATTATGGCGTCAGGCTCTCAGAACAGTTGGTGATGGACAACCAAAACGCACCTTACCCGACCACCGTACAGCGCAATGTGGGCGGCACAGTTGTCTCTGAACTGCAGGCCATTGAATATCCCTACTTCCCTGAAATCCAACCCCAGGGTATGAGTAAAGACAGTCCTATCGTTTCCAGCCTGCCGTACGTTGCACTTAACTGGTCAGCGCCGGTTGAACTGGAAGCAGACAAAACAGCTGCTCTCGAGACCGAAGTGCTGCTCACATCCAGTGCTAACAGCTGGCTGGTCAGTGATGCTGTCATTCAGCCGGATTTCGAAACTTACCCTGAACTTGGCTTTACTGCCGGAAAATCCCTGGCATCCTACCCGCTGGCAGTCTCCCTGCAGGGACAATTTGAGAGTTACTTTATTGGCAAAGACCTTCCAGATCTTGAAGCTGTAGCCCGTGCCAAGGAAATGGCACAGTACGGCATACCCACACCAGAACCGACAGAGGAAGGCACTGGTGATACTTCGCCAACTGGTCCTGTGACCATGATTGAAAAATCGCCAGCAGATACACGCATCGTGGTTATCGGCAGTTCAGCCTTTGTCAATGACTATGTCCTGCAGCTGTCATCTTACATGTCTCCCACCAGCTACCTCAACAGCCTGCAGATGGTACAGAACGCCGTGGATTGGTCAACCGAAGACCTCGACCTGCTGTCCATCCGTGCCAGCGGCTCGACCGTGCGCGTTTTGCGGCAGATGACACCCCAGGAGCAGACCCGCTGGGAGGTAATCAATTACATCTTTGCCCTGGCAGCCCTGCTGGTAATCGTCTTCTACTGGCAGCACAGGAAGAAGAACGAGCAGCCCATGCAGCTGGTGAAAACCGGCGCACCTGTTGAACAAAAACCTGGTGAGCAGGAGTGAATATCATGAAATTAAACCGCTTACAACAAATCTTAATCGGCCTGTTGATCGTGCAAATCGCACTGGGTACAGCCCTGCTGTGGCCGCGTCAGGCAGCTGCCGAAAGCGTTCCCCTGTTGGGAGATGTCACACTCGACAGCATCACTGACCTGGTTATTGCCGATTCTGCTGACACTTCCCTGGCGTTCCATAAAACCGCTGAAGGCTGGGTGATGCCCGACAACGCAAATTACCCTGCCAAGGAATCCGAAATCACCAAGACGCTTGAGGAACTGCTGGATACCACCACCGCCCGTCTCGTCACAAAGACAGCAACCAGTCACAGGCCCTTGAAAGTGGCAGAAGATGCCTTTGAACGCAAGCTGACCATCAAAACCGCTGACGGAAGCACATACGAGGTACTGGTTGGTACGCTGGCGAGCACTGCAGCAAACCATGTGCGCCTGCTGCCGGGAGACGAGGTGTACCTCTCGTCTGAACTGGCCTATTACCGCATCTACACCACCCTCTCCAGCTGGGCTGATACTGCCTATGTATCGGCTGCATCAACCGATGTCACATCGCTCTCGCTTGAAAACGCAAATGGCATTTTTAAATTCGAACGGTTTGACGAGGCAACCTGGAAGATGGACGGCGTACCTTCAGACCGCGAGTTTAATCAAAACAACCTCACCTCGTTGGTGTCACGTTTTACTTCGCTTAGGCTGGAAGAACCTGTTGCCCTGCTGAAGGACGCCAGGCCCGAGTACGGTCTGGATGACCCTCAGTGCGTGGTCAGTGCCATGACGTCAGGAGACAACCCGCGCACAATCACGATCACCATTGGCGCCATGACTGATGATGAGAAATTTTATTACGCCTCATCCAACGAATCGGAATACATCGTAAAGGTTACAAAACTGAACGCTGAGACTTTCCTGAATAAGACACTTGAGGATTTCCTGGTACAGCCAACGCCTGTGCCAACGTCAACGATACAGCCCTGAGAGTGATCTATCACGCCAAAGATGGCCGGCCAACCCGGCCATCTCTTTTTATATCCAAACTGCAACATTCCTAACTTGTAATTCTGCCAGTTTTTAATGCTATACTTCCTCCCTGTAGTTGCTATGAAAAAATTCATTAAAACTGACAGACCTGTATCAACCCACTCATTGGCTTTAGGCAGAATCCTCAGAACCTGGTGGCCCCTGGCATTGAGTTGGATGTTAATGAACTCCGCCATGCCGCTGGTGAGCGCGTTTGTTGCCCGCCTGGCTGACCCTGAGATCAACCTTGCTTCCTATGGTGGTGTCATCTCGCCAACCGTCTCCCTGATGACAGCCCCTACCATTATGCTGCTCTCCACAGCCAACACGCTCGTGCGTGACCGGCTGTCCTACCAGCGTATCAGGCGCTACATGTACGGCATCTCTGGCGTGATGACAGTCCTGCATATCCTGATTGCCTTCACACCGCTGTATTACGTCATTGTGCGGGATATCATCGGTGCGCCTGAGGAAATCATTGAACCAGCCCGCCTGGGTTTGATGATTGAAATCCCCTGGGCCTGGGCAATTGGTTACCGCCGCTTTTACCAGGGCATCATGATCCGATTCGGACATGCCAAGGAGATCTGGTACGGTACTGCCATTCGCCTGGTGAGCCTGTTGCTTGTGTTGATCGTCGGTTACAGCCTGGGCACCGTGCCGGGCGTACTGATGGCTGCGCTGGCGCAGACTGCCGGTGTGGTTACTGAAGCCATCTATGCCGGCCTACGGGCGCGCCCCATCATCCGCGGTGAACTGCATTATGCCAAACCTGTTGAAGAAATTAACCTGCGCACCTTCAGCGCCTTTTATATCCCGCTGGTCATCACAGCCCTGATCTCAAATATTTGGTCGCCCGTTGGCGCCACTGCCCTCAGCCGTCTGCCAAACCCAATCACATCACTGGCTGTCTGGCCGGTGATCACCGGGCTGGTCTATCCGCTCAGCAGCGGGGGTATGGCTTTCAATGAGGTCGTGGTGGCTTTGATGGAAAAGAAAGGCTCCTACAAGCCGCTCAGGCAGTTCTCCAGCATCCTGGCAATCGGTATTGGCCTAATCATGCTGATTGTGACGGCCACCCCGCTGGGTTATCTGTGGTTCCACCATGTAACTGCTCTTTCCCCCGACCTTGCCACGGTTGCAAGCACCTGTTTGTGGTTCTTCCTGCCTTACCCGGCTCTCAAGGTACTCACCAGCTGGTTCCAGGGTGCAGTGATGCACGGCCGTGCTACGCGAGGCATCACTGAGTCAGTTGCCCTGTCGCTGGGTTCATATATCATTTTCCTGGTAATCGGAGTAGCATCAGGCAGGTTCCTGGGGGTATATATCACCGCTGCTGGCATGATTTTTGCCAATCTGGTGCAGGCTTACTGGTTGTGGCGCCGCAGTCGTCCGGTGATGCGGGACGTCAAGCGCCGCGATGAACTTTTTGAGGCAGGTTCAGCCTTACCCTTACCGTCTAAGTAACCACACCGCTTTAATAAAAAACATCCCGGGAGAATAAACCCGGGATGAATTTTCTTAATTTAAATTGCAGCTAACTTCGCAGGCTGGCGCCCAGTTCAGCTTCAAGCTGCTGAATAATTTTTGCTCTGGCTTTAGCAACATCTTTATCGGTCAGCGTGCGCTCGGGCGAGAGGTACGTCAGGCTGTATGCCAGGCTCTTTTTGCCCTCCCCGAGCTGCTTGCCGCGGAAGATGTCAAACAGCTTAACATCGTCCAGCAGTTTGCCGCCGGCTTCGATGATCACCTGCAGCACCTTTTCAGCCGGCACTTCTTCGTCCACCACCACCGCCAGGTCTTCCAGAACAGGCGGGAATGCAGGAAGTGGTTTAACATCGAAGTGCTCGGGTATGGCAGCGTACAGCAGGCTCAAATCCAGCTCCGCAGCCAGAACAGTGTTATTCAAAAAATCATATCGTTCACTTACCAGTGGGTGCAGTTCACCGAACACCCCTATCGGGTGTCCGTTGATATTCAGTGAAGCGCATTTGCCGGGGTGGAAGGATGGGTGTTCTGCCGGCTCATACGAGATATCTTCGATCCTCAGCGCATCGAGCATTGACTGGAGCACACCTTTTATATCGTAAAAATCCATGCCAGTTGGGTCGTGCCTGTCCCAGGTTGACAGTTGGCGTTTGCCGCTCAGCGCCACGCACAGGCGGCGCGGCTCCAGCGGGCGTTCCTCCCCCGGCTGCGGCAGGAACACCTGCCCGACTTCGAAGAAAGCCAGGTGCTCGCGCAGGCGGATGTTGCGCTCCAATATTTCCAATACGCCCGGCAGCACGCTGCGGCGCATCACCACCCGGTCTGCGGCGATCGGGTTTCTCAAGCGCACATAAGGTACTTCGTCGGGTCTAACTGCCATCAGTGTCGCTTTGGCTTCTCGCTCAGGCGAGGTAAGTCGGTAGGTGACAATCTCCTGCAGGCCCAAATTGACCAGTACATCCTGCAGTCGCTGCTCATTACTGATCTGCGGCCGGTTTTTCTGTATCGGTAGTTCGTCCATCAGTCGCGTCTCGGGCAGGCGGTCGTAGCCATACAGGCGAGCAATTTCTTCGATCACGTCTGCCTTGCCGACAATGCCCTCGTTGATATCCAGCCGGTGCGGCGGGGTCTGGATGAGCATCGTATCACCCTTCACATTACAGGTGAAGCCCAGACGGCTGAGCAGGCTGCAGACTTCATCTGCTTCAATGCGCACACCCAGCAGGCGCTGTACCTCATCTGCAGTCAGTTCAACCACCGGGTCCACCACAGGCTGCGGGTACGCATCCACCAGACCACTGGCAATGGTACCGCCACTCCACTCAGCCATGCGCTGTAAACCAATCTGCACTGCCTGCGGAGCCAGCGCCGGGTGCACACCGCGTGAGAAGCGGTAACCGGCTTCCGAGTTCAACCGCTGCGCTGCGTTTGTGCGGCGGGTGTTAATGTAGTTCCAGCTGGCGCCTTCAAGCAGCACATTGCGAGTTTGGGTGGTCACTTCGCTTTCCAGGCCGCCCATCACGCCTGCCAGCGATAAGACGCCGGCTGTGTCCGTCACCAGGACGGTGAAATGATCCAACGTGCGTTCGACATTGTCCAGCGTGGTGAGTTTTTCGCCTTGCTTTGCCGCCCGGGTGATAATCGTGGGTGCCTTGCCGCGGGCACGTGCTGTCAGCACATCGTAATCGAAGGCATGCAGCGGCTCGCCAGTCTCCAACATCACGTAATTTGTGGCATCCACAATGCTGTTGATTGGGCGCATACCGGCCAGTCTCAGCCGGCGCTGCACCCAGTACGGGCTTTCTCGTGCTTCCACACCTTCCACCAGACCCAGCACAAAGCGGGGATTCAATTCCGGGTCGGTGATCTCAATAAAAGCCCTGCCTTCTATGCCCGGTCCGGCTGCTTCCAGCCTGAACTGCGGCTGTTTCAACGGCAGGTCCAACATGGCGGCGATCTCGCGCGCCACGCCAATCACCGAGGCGTTGCGCGCCATGTTCGGCAGGATGGAAATATCGTAAACAGCATCACCCATGTAATCAACCAGCGGCATGCCGGTTGGTGCATCAGCATCCAGGATGATCACGCCTTCGTGTTCTTCTGAGATGCCCAGTTCCTTCTCGGAGCAGATCATCGAGTAGGACTCAACACCGCGGATTTTAGCGCGCTTCAGTTTGGTCAGTTCAAAACCGGGCTTATGCCCATCGTAGATCAGCGCGCCTTCTTTGGCATATGCCACCTTGAGCGCCTGTTTGAGTGGGCCGGCACCTTTGTATGGGTACAGGTTGGGCGCGCCAGTCAGCACGATGTGTTCCTGCTGTCCATCCTGCAGTTTGCACAGCACCAGCCGGTCGGCATTGGGATGCGGCATTACCTCATCCACCTGTGCCACCACAATCTTATCTGGCTCCCATGCCAGCCCGTTGATCTTAATCTCCTGCCGCTCAGATTGCGGCACCGGAAGACCGATCACCTTGATCTCATCCACCTCCAGACCCAGCATGGTCATGCGCAGGCCAAGTTCATCCAGCGGCAGATCTACGTTTACAAAATCTTTAACCCAGGAAAGGGGTACTTTCATCGTCGTAATCCTCCATTCATCCAGTCAAACCGCTTAGAACTGTTCCAGGAAACGCACATCGTTCGCCCAGAAGTTGCGGATATCATCAATTCGGTAACGCAGGAGCGCAATGCGCTCAGGGCCCAACCCGGCAGCAAAGCCGGAGTAAACCGCCGGATCGTAGCCGCCGTTCTGCAAGACGATCGGGTTAATCATCCCGCAGCCCATGATCTCGAGCCAGCCAGCGCCTTTGCAGATCTGGCAGCCCTTACCGCCGCACACGAAACACTCGACGTCCATCTCAGCGCTCGGCTCAGTGAATGGGAAATAGGACGGGCGCAGTCGGGTGCGGGCATTCTCACCGAACATGCGGCGCGCAAAGGTGTTGAGCGTGCCCTTCATATCAGCAAAGGTAATGTTGCGCCCCACCACGATAGCTTCAACCTGGTTAAACTGGATTTCATGCCGCGCGGTCACCTGCTCGTAGCGATAGCACATGCCCGGAAGAATGAAGCGTATCGGATCCGGTGCGTTCTCGCGCATTGAATGGATTTGCCCGGGCGAAGTGTGTGTGCGCAGCACCAGGTCGTCCGTGGTCCAGAAGGTGTCCCACATATCGCGCGCCGGATGATGCTTGGGGATATTCAACAGTCCAAAGTTGTAGTCATCGGTCTCAACATCGGGCGAGATGTAAACCTGGAAGCCCATCTCAGCAAAGATGTTGTAAATGGTGCGCAGGTTGCGGGTTGAAGGGTGCAGCCTGCCCACAGCACTGCGCCTGCCGGGCAGTGTCACATCCAGTTTCTCTTCACGCAGAGAGCGCTCCAGAACAGCCTGCTTGATCAGGCTGGCACGCACCTCTAAGGCTTTTTCAAGCGCGGCTTTCACCTCATTGGCTTTCTGCCCGATCAGCGGGCGCAGCTCCTTGCTGGCTTCGCCCATCTTGCTGAAAACGGTCATGACCGGCGCCTTGCGTCCCAGGAACTCACTGCGCCAGCTTTGCAGGCTTTCTTCATCCTTCACGCCTTGCAGCTGCTGCAGCCCCTTTTGCTGAATCTCCTCCAGCTGGGTAAGTATCTCTTCTCCAGCCATCTTACCTCCTGTTTATGCTTGATTTATTCATTGTCAAACCGGTTTTCCAGGTCATGCCGGCATGCTTCGTGCTTAAACAATAAACCCATCCCAAAGGGACGGGGTTAACCGCGGTACCACCCTGATTGACTGCACGCTGCAGCCCGCTCGTTCCAACGGCCTGGTCATTAACCGGCGATTGGCTGCACCTGGTAACGTTGTGCGCTACGTCTCCGACTACAGATCTCTGTGAAACACGATGTTCACCGGAGCGGCTCGGGAGGGAACTTCTGCCGGATTCCGCCTGCCAGGTGTCTCAGTCTGTGCGCCCGGCTCCCTGTTGGTTTTCCCCGGAATACTTTCCTCCGTCACTGCCTTTACAGTTACCTCATATTATGACGAAATCCGGTTATTTGTCAAGGGCAGGAAGTCCTGATCCGTTTGAAGAAACAGGTTATGCGTCTTATCTACCGGAAAATATGCAATAATTGGCTCTATACAACTCGCTATGGAGTATGCAATATGTCCTTTGATCCCAACCAGTTAAAACACCTTTTCTTACTCGACTCATCCATTCACTTCCTCAACCACGGTTCCTTTGGCGCCTGTCCCATCCCGGTCTTTGAAGCCTACCAGGGCTGGCAGCGCCGGCTGGAACGCCAGCCTGTGCTGTTCCTCGGGCGCGAAATGGCGTCACTCGACCGGCAAGCGCGCCAACCCCTGGCTGAGTACCTGCACACCGCCGCTGACAACCTTGTGTTTGTACCCAACGCCACACACGGGGTCAACATCATCGCCCGTTCGCTTGTCCTCACTCCCGGTGACGAGATCCTCACCAGCGATCACGAATACGGCGCCTGCGATTACACCTGGGAATTCCTGTGCCGTAAGAGCGGCGCATGCTATAAACACCAACCCATCCCTCTGCCGGCACAGTCTGAAGCTGAGATGCTGGAACAATTCTGGCAGGGTGTGACCGACCACACCAGGGTCATTTACCTCAGCCACATCACCTCGCCCACCGCCCTGCGCCTGCCGGTGGAAGCCATCTGCCAGCGGGCACGCCAGGCCGGCATCCTCACGCTGGTGGACGGCGCCCATGCCCCCGGGCAAATCGACCTCAATCTCGATGCACTAGGCGCCGATTTCTACACCGGTAACCTGCACAAGTGGGTGCTCAGCCCCAAAGGCGCCGGCTTCCTGTACGCCCGGCCTGACGTACAGCACCTGGTGGAACCGATGGTCGTCAGCTGGGGCTATCACAGCACGCCTGAGACCAGCAGCGGCTCGCAGTTTCAGGATTACCTGGGTTGGACCGGCACCAAAGATCCTGCTGCCTCGCTCGCTGTGCCGGCGGCACTGCAGTTCATGGCTGATCACCACTGGGTTGAGATGCGCCGCAGCTGCCATACCCTCCTCAAGCCTGCCATCGAACGCATCTGTGACCTGGTGCAGATGGAGCCCCTCTACCCGCTGGCGTCTGACCTGTACGTCCAAATGAGCATTGCACCCCTGCCAGCGGATGCCGACCTTGTTGCGCTCAAAGCGCGGCTCTATGACGAATATCGTGTCGAAGTGCCGCTGATCGAGTGGAACAGCCGCAAGTTTGTGCGCATCTCCGTGCAGGCATACAACACCCAGGATGACCTGGACGCCCTGTATGACGGGCTTCATCGTCTGCTGCCGCAGGTGCGCCCCTAAACTGGTTGTAAGATCTGAAAGTACGGCTTAGTGGTAAATGGAAAACCTTCCAGGTATTTTTAGTTTACAATAAAGATTATGCAGGCTAAAATCCTGGTCATTCCCGCCTGGTACCCCACTGAAAAACGTTCCTATCACGGCGTCTTTATTCAAAGGCAGGTCGAAGCGCTGTCTGAAAAATTCGACACCGCCGTCTATTACCCCCAGCCGTTCGGTGTGACCACCATTCTCAAGCGCAGCACCCTACCTTATAAATGGAACAAACACCCAGAGCTGGCCTACTTGCGCCAACCGGTCTATGCCCCCTACCAGCTGCCCTATCGACTGTACCTGAAGCTGTTCATGCTGCAGGCACAGCGCGGTTTCAACCAGCTGGTTGAGCGCTGGGGCAAGCCCGACTTAATCCATGCCCATGTCGTCCTGCCTGCCGGCTATGCCGCCCTGCAGTTTGCCCGCCAGCTCAAGGTTCCGGTCGTGTTGACCGAGCACTCCAGCCCGGCTCGCAGCCACTTTGACCTGCCCGGGCGCGGAGTAGTGGCAAAAGAGGTCTTTCACAGTGTTGACCGCCTGCTGTGCGTCAGCCCGACGCATGCTGAACAGGTAAGCCAGTTCACTGGCGAGGGGCGCTGTACCGTACTGCCCAACGTGGTGGATACCGATTTCTTCATTCCGCCGCCTAACCTGCCCCGCTTTGAAGGCAAACCCTTCACCTTCCTGGCAATAGGCCACCTGATCCCGGTTAAGGACTACGACACCCTTCTGCAGGCTGCAGCCATCCTGGCAGAAGACCTGCGCAACAAATTTGCCCTGCGCATCATCGGCGAAGGTACAGAAGAAGCCAGGCTTAAAGCGCTTTCAATATCACTTGGGCTGGATGGCACCGTCAGCTTTCTGGGTGGGTTCCCTGCACAGGATGTGCTCTCGCACCTGCAGGCTTGCGATGCACTGGTACATTCCAGCCGTTCTGAGACCTTCGGCGTGGTGATGGCTGAAGCGATGTCCTGCGGCAAGCCGGTCGTTGCCACCCGCTGCGGCGGCTCAGAGTACATCGTCACACCTGAAAACGGCATTTTGGTAGATAAAGAAGACCCTGCCGCACTGGCAGAGGGTATGCGCGCCCTGATGGAGAACATCTCCACCTATAAGCCGGATGCTGTTCGCCGCAGTGTGGTGGAACGTTTTGGACGTGATGCCTTTATTGAGAACATCAGTGCAGTGTATGGCGACCTGCTCTCCCGCTGATATCCCAGCGCGGTGTTTGTTGCCTGACCCAACCTGTTTTATAATACAGCTAATTCCCTCGGGGAAACAGGAGCATTATGACTGATCAACAGACATTAAACTTTGGACTGGTCGGCTGCGGACGTATCGCCCCACGCCACGCCCAGTCACTGGCAGAACTGCCGCAGGCCAGCCTCAAGGCAGTGGTGGATATCATCCCCAGCCGGGCAGAACGCTTTGGCAAAGAGTACGGCGCCGAGACTTACACCGACTACCATCGCCTGCTGGAACGCAGCGACATTGACGTGGTCAACATCTGCACCCCCAGCGGATTGCATGCACAGATGGCAATCGATGCCATGCAGGCCGGCAAGCACGTCATTGTCGAAAAGCCGATGGCAATCCGGCTTGAGGATGCCGACCGCATGATTGTGACCGCGAAGGAAACCGGCAAAAAGCTGTGCATTGTCCTGCAGAACCGTTACAACCCGCCTATGATTGAGATGCAGCACGCCCTGCGTGCCGGCAAGCTTGGCCGGCTTTTGCTGGGCAGCGCCACGGTGCGCTGGTTCCGCCCGCAGGATTATTACGAGGATGAGTGGCACGGCCGGCGCGACATGGACGGCGGTGCCCTGATGAACCAGTCTATTCACCACATCGATGCCCTGCAGTGGATGATGGGCGATGAGGTGGAGAGCGTCTTCTCCTTCACCGGCACGCTGGCGCACAGGATGGAATCGGAAGACACCGGTGTGGCTGTGATCAAGTTCAAGAACGGCGCCATGGCTTCAGTGGAAGGCTCCACCATCACCTACCCGCAGAATCTTGAAGGTTCGGTAGCGGTTTTTGGTGAAAAAGGCTCCATCAAGGTGGGCGGCACTGCCCTTAACCGTAAGGTCTTCTGGAAGGTGGAAGGCGAGCTGGAACAGGAGAAAGAAATGCTGACCCGTGAACAGCTTGACCCGCCTTCAGTCTACGGTTACAGCCACCGCACTGTGATGCAGGACATGATTGACGCTGTGCTCACCGACCGCCAGCCCGCCACGAACGGGCTCGAAGGACGCAAATCGGTTGCCCTGGTGCTGGCCATGTACCGCTCGGCCGAGACCGGTCAGCCAGTGCGCATGGTTGAAGACGGCTGGCACAAATCGGATTAAGATTGAGGTTGATAATATATGAATAAAATTCCACTGGTTGACCTGAAAGCCCAGTATCACGCCTACAAGCAGGAATTTGATGAAGCCATTCAAGCCTGCCTTGAGCATACCAGCTTCATCGGTGGCCCTGACCATGAAGCCTTCACCCACGAATTCGCCGAGTTTTGCGGCGGCGGTTACGTGGTACCGACTGCTAATGGCACCGACGCCATCACCCTGGCACTGGTTGAACTGCTCGGACAGGGCAACGGCAGTGATGAGATCATCACAGTATCGCACACCTTCATCGCCACCACCGAAGCCATCAGCAGTGCTGGTTATAAGCCTGTGATGGTGGATATTGACCCGCACACCTACCTGATGGACGTCTCCAAAGTGGAAGCCGCCATCACCCCGCATACCAAAGCCATCCTGCCAGTGCATCTCTACGGTCAAATGGTTGACATGCAGTCGCTGATGGAAGTGGCACACAAACATAAGCTGTTGGTACTGGAAGATGCCGCCCAGGCACACGGCGCTTCCTTTATGGGGAGAAGTCCCGGCCACTGGAGCGGCACAGCCACCTTCAGCTTTTACCCTGGCAAGAACCTCGGCGCTTACGGCGATGCCGGCGCCATCTTCACCACCGATTCCGACCTGGCGTCACGCATCCTTCAGCGCGCCAACCACGGGCGCATTGACAAGTACCTGCACCTGTTCGAGGGCGTCAGCTCACGGCTGGATGGTCTGCAAGCCGCAGTTCTGCGTGTGAAATTGCGCCACCTGGCTGGCTGGAATGAAGCCCGTCGTCGTGCGGCCGGTTGGTACAACCAGCTGCTGGAGGGCACACCGGGCATCACCACACCCGCAGTCCATCCGCAGGCGGTGCACGTCTATCATATTTATCCGGTGCTGGTTGAGAACCGCGATGCGGTGTTGAAGCAGCTGCATGATGACGGTATCGGCGCTGGAGTGCATTACCCGGTGCCCCTGCACGAGCAGCCGGCTTATGCGCATCTCAATATCGCACCTGAAGCCCTGCCCGTCAGCCACCGGGTCGGTCGTACCGAGCTATCACTGCCAATTTACCCTGAAATGACATTTGAACAGGCTGAGTATGTAGCCGACTGCCTGAAACGTGCAGTCAAACGGTAGGCGCGGCATGAAAGACGTGATCATCCACCCCACCAGTAAAGTCTCACCAACCGCCAGTATAGGAGCCGGCACCCGTATCTGGCAGCACTGTACGGTGCTTGCCAGCGCGGTCATCGGTGAGAAGTGCTCGCTCTCACAGAATGTCTTCGTGGAAGGTGAGACCCGCCTTGGGAACAACGTCAAGATCAAGAACAACGTCAGCATCTACAGCAAGGTCGAGCTGGAAGACGATGTCTTCATCGGTCCCAGCGCTGTGTTTACAAACGTGCTCAACCCGCGCAGCCACTGGCCGCGCAAGGATGAATTCTTAGCCACGCTGGTTAAGAGAGGCGCCACCATCGGCGCCAATGCCACGGTCGTGTGCGGTATAACCATCGGGCGCTACGCCATGGTGGGTGCCGGCAGCGTGGTCACCCGTGATGTGCCGGATTTTGCGCTGGTTTACGGCGTGCCGGCTGTCCAGCACGGCTGGGTGTGCCAGTGCGGCACCCTCATCGGTGAGCTTGCGCCTGAAGCAGAACACACCTGTCCTGTATGCGGCTGGCGTTACCGTTTCAGCAACGGCGCGCTGGTTGTGTTGGACAATAACCCATCCACATGAACCGCAAGAAAGTCTGCATCCTGGTATTCAGCCAAATCGCCTATGACAGCCGGGTGCTGCGCGAAGTGGACCTGGCGCGCCAGCATTATGACGTGGACGTGATCGCTTACGGTGACTGGCAGCCCCCTGCGGGTGTCACCTATCACCAGCTATCGTTCACCCCCTACCCTGACAGACTCAGGTTTCGCTATCTCCTGCCCGGAAGGCTGATCCCAAAGCTGTACGAACGTTACTTCTGGTGGAAACCCGAGCACAACCAGGCGTTCAACCTTCTGGGCGGCGGCAGCTACGACCTGGTGCACGCCAACGATTGGGACTCGCAGCCTGTGGCCGTCAGGGCAGCGCGTGAGTGGGACTTTGCGGTACTGTACGACTGCCACGAGTACAGCCCCGAGCAGGGGGCCAACAATGCCATCTGGCGCACGCTGGTTACACCCTACCGGGAGTACCTGCTGCGGGCTTACAACGACCATATCGGTCACATCACCACCGTCTCCGAAGGACTAATTCAGCTGTATCACAAGCTGCTGGGCTGGAACCCGACTATTATTATGAACGCACAGCGCTACCAGCCAGTGCCCTTCCGCCCTGTTGACCCACAGCATATCCGCATCATCCATCACGGGGTCGCCAACAAGACACGGCGCCTGGAGAATTACATTAAGACGCTCTCTCTGTTGGATAAGCGCTTCACTCTGTCGTTGATGCTCGCACCTGGAAATGAGTCACTAGTTGCAGTTCTGAAAGCACTTGCCAATCAAGTAGCACCAGGTCGGGTGACTTTTTTGGAACCTTCACCACCAGCAGACATTGTCAAAAATATCTCTAACTTTGATATTGGTATTCCATTCATCGACCTGCCGAACAAGAATTACGGCTACACCATTCCTAACAAATTTTTTGACTACATTGTCGCAGGACACTGCCAGGTACTACCACCCCATGTAATCCTGGAAAAAATTGTAACCAAGTACGGCATCGGGTACATTGCACCTGCAGAAGGACCTCAAGCACTCGCAGCAGTTATTTCAGCGCTTACCCCAGAACGAATCAATCACTGTAAGCAAAACGCTCTTGAACTTGCTAAAACCATGAACGCCGATGCAGAGATGGCCAAACTGCTGCCAATCTATCAGAGCTTGCTGGCTGGGGTAGATTAACATGAAAATCGCCTACCTGACCTCAGAGCTGGATTTATCCGCCCAGAGCGGTGTCAATAAGAAGATCGCCGCCCAAATTGCCGCCTGGCAGGCTGCCGGCCACACCGTCAGGTTGTTCAACCTGGGACCTGACACCCGACCCATGCACGGCTTTGCCGGCGTTGAGTTCGAGACCATCCCCTGCCACACCCGGCTTGACCTGCTGCGCCAGTCCCGCCGCCTGGTTGAACGGGTCACTGCCTGGCAGCCGGAGCTTGTTTACCTGCGTTTTTACCATTACTACCCGGGCTACGAAACCATCCCTGTCCGTGTCACCACTATCGCCGAAATGAACACGCTCGATATCAATGAACTGCGCAGTAGGAAGAAATGGCTGTTGTACATTTATCACGTCCTGACACGCATGCGCATGCTCAAGGATATTGCCGGATTTGTGTGCATGACACACGAAATCGCTGACAGCCTGTCAGGGTTTCACGGTAAAAAACTGGTGCTTCCCAACGGCATCAATCTGTCAGCATACGAGACCCTGCCGCCAGCACACAACCAGCACCCTCATCTCGTGTTCCTGGCAGGTGTCAAAGCCGAGTGGTTCGGGTTGGATAAAATCCTGCTGCTGGCACAGCACTTTCCAGCATGGAGCTTCCACATCATCGGCTACGATCCGCAGGAGATCCCGACTGCGCCAGCCAACCTGCAGGTGCACGGTACGTTGAACCAGGCGGATTACATTCACTACCTGCGCCAGTCGGATGCCGCCATCGGTACCCTGGCCTTCTTCAGGAAGCGCATGCAGGAAGCCTGTCCGCTGAAGGTGATGGAATACCTGGCGTACGGCCTGCCGACCATAATCGCCTTCAAGCACACCGACTTCGCTGAACCGGTGCCGTTCCTCCTGCAGGTACCCAACCGCGAGGACGGCGTCGCCAGTTCACTGGATGAGATCCGCCGCTTTGTGGAAGGTTGGATGGGCCGGCGCGTGGACAAAGCCGCCATCGCCCACCTTGATTCCGACATCAAGGAACAGAAACGCCTGGCATTCTTTGAACAGATCATTTCAAAAAACCGTCACTAACCTGACAGAGAAACTTATATGACGACTGACACACATAAACCGAAGATCCTGCTGGCAGGCACCCAGATGGCCACCGGCGGCGCGCAGAAAGTGCTGCTGGTGATGGCAGACTGGTTCAGCCGGCACGGATACGACGTGGATGCCGTCTTTTTCTACGACCGCGAGAACCTTGAGCAAAACTGGAAAGAAACGTACGCCTTTCCCATCACCAACCTGAACGCCTGGCAGAAAGGCGGCTCCAGCCTGAAAAAAGGCCTGCAACTGCTGGGCGGGCTGCGCCGCTTCTACCGCATGCTGAAAAATGGGGGCTACGCGGCGGTGATTCCGTTTACGCATCACTGCAACTTGCTGGCACTGCCGCCTGCCTGGCTGGCTGGTGTTCCGGTGCGCATGGCATCCCATCACGGACCTATCCTGGGCTTCCCTGCCTGGCAGAACCGCATCCACACCCTGCTGGTGAACAGCCCGGCAGCCACCCACCTGGCGGCGGTCTCGCACCAGATAAAGCGGCAGGCGGTACAGGACGGCATCAAAGAAGACAAAATCACGGTCATCCACAACGGTATCAACCCACCGCAGGTAGACCCCGCTGATCGTGCAAGAACCCGTGCTGCGCTCGGGGTAAAGGACGACCAGCCGTTGATCCTGGCAGTTGGACGCGTCACCCTGCAGAAAGGTTTTACCTACCTGCTGCAGGCCATGCCTCAGATCATCAGCAGCTTCCCAAACGCCCTGGTAGTGATCGCCGGCGACGGTCCGCTGAGACCGGAGCTTGAACAGGAAGCCAAATCGCTCGGTGTGGGTGAGCATGTCCGCTTTTTAGGCTTCCGCCAGGATGTACCTCAGCTGCTGGCAGCGGCTGACCTGTTTGCCATGCCCTCGGTGTTTGAAGGTTTTCCAATGGTCCTTCTGGAAGCCATGGTGATGGGGAAAGCCGTGGTAGCCAGCCGTGTGCAGGGCGTGGATGAGATAGTCGTCAGCGGCGAGAACGGCGTAATTGTGCCGTCACAAGATGTGCCGGCGCTGGCACAGGCAGTGGTGGCCGTGCTTGAAGATCCTGCTTATGCCGCTGCCATGGGCGTGGCTGCCCGGCAGACCGTTCTGGACGGCTTTACCCTCGACAGCATGTGCCGCAAGTACGAAGCCCTGATTCTGGACGCCCTGCCCTGATTTTTCGTTTACAATTACCCTTATGAACCTTGAAGTTAATCCCGGCGAACAGACACAGCGCTCTAAACTGCTGGCGGCCAGGTCAGTTGCAACACTGCTCATCCTTGGGTTGGCATACGGCGTCTACCAGGACCTCTCTGCCCGCTTCGGCGGCATGGTTGCAACCGGCGCCCTGCCGGCCACGCTGTTAGCTTACAGCCTGTTTGCGCTGGCTACCGCTGTGATTGGCCTGCTGCAGGTCTGGCGCCCGGGCTGGCTGTCCTTCACACTGCGCCTGCGGGCGCTGCCGGCATGGCTGCGTTGGCTTGCCGCTGTGCTGGTGGTGGTAATCACTTCCTGGTTCTTCCTCTACACTCGCTACAGCGAAGTATTCTCCGGTATTTATGTGCGCCTGCTGGTTTACAGTTTTGCGCTGGCAGCCATGTCCTGGCTGACAACCGGCAGTAAAACTCGACCCTATACCTGGCAGGCTGTGCTGTCGGCCGTCATCCTGTTTGGGGGTATCTTCACCCTGCTGAATACCTTCCGCAGTGTGGTCAGCTACCCGCTCGGGTTGGGCTGGTCTGAAGGCAACCGCATGTGGGATTATTCCATCATGTTTGGCAGCCGGCTGTATGATTTTGATGGCACTCATGGTATTTATGCCTACATCGATCGCGGCCGGCAGGGGCTGTGGGGCTTGCCCTGGCTGTTCGGGGATATCAACATTACAGGATTTAGAGCCTGGAATGCCCTACTCTTCACAGTACCGTACTTCCTGCTTGGTCTGGCGGTGCTTTCGCCCCGTCGGGAAAAGCCCGTCACCTGGCTGCTGTTCGGCTTATGGGCCATGCTGTTTCTCAACCAGGGTCCCATTTACACCCCATTGGTACTGGCTGCCATCCTGGTGGCGCTTGCCCGCCGTTCACCGCTGTGGCTGGCTTTCATCTTCACCGCTGTTGCAGGCTACTTTGCCCAACTGACGCGTGAGACCTGGCTGTTCGCCCCTGCCATGTGGGCAGTGATGATTTACATGCTTGAAAAACCACCCATTGAGGTTGAGACGCCGGCCGAAGCTGGTCTATCCTGGTTTAAGCGGACTGCGTACTGCCTCAAATTCATGGAAACGCCGCTCGGCTGGATCAACGCAGCCGTCATCGGCTTTGCCGGCCTGCTGGGCGGTTATCTCTACCCGGGCGTGATCCTGCGCTGGTGGCGCAGTCTGCAGAGCGGCGTGGCGGCATCCGGCGGAATCAGCATCGAAAGTCTCTCCGGCAAGGTCTCCCGCCAACCGCTTTTATGGGACAGGTTGTGGCCTAATTCCACCTATGCCCCGGGTATTGTGTGGGGGTTGGTGATGGCTGCCGGTGCGTTGGTGATCCTGCTGGTGTACCTGGCCGCTTCCCGCCGCTGGCACTTGAATGTCTGGCAGAAAATCTGCCTGGCAGCCGTCCTGCTGGTTTTCCTGGCGGTGGGCATCGTCATCAGCGTCAAGATCGGCGGCGGCAGCAACCTGCACAACCTCGATATGTTCCTGATCGCCCTCGTATTCGCAGCCAGCCTGGCCTGGGAAGCCGGCGGGCGCAGCTTGTTCGAAACGCCCTCAAAGTATCCGTTTTTGATAACCATGCTGTTTTTTATCACCCTGCTCTACCCGGCTGCACAGGGCATGCTGACCGCTGCACCGCTTGAAGTGCCCTCGCAGTTCAAGGCACAGGAAGCCATCAACGCTGTTCAGGTGGCTGTGGAACGCTACCAGCCGCAGGGCGAGGTGCTGTTCATGGATCAGCGCCAGCTCCTGACCTTCGGTGAGGTGACCGGTGTAAAGCTGGTTGACCAGTATGAGAAAAAGTACCTGATGGACCAGGCAATGGCGGACGACGCAGACTACTTTGCCAGCTTTTACCGTGACCTGGCTGACCGCCGCTTTTCGCTCATCATCAGCGAGCCGCTGTGGGTAAAGTACCAGGGCGGCACCTATCACTTCGGTGATGAAAATGACGCCTGGGTCAAGTGGGTATCAGCGCCAGTGTTGTGTTATTACGAACCGCTTGAGACTTTCCAGGAAGTGGGGCTGCAGCTGCTGGTACCGCGCGCCGAGACTACCGTACCGGAAGGCGCTGACGCCTGCCCCCTGCCCTGACATCGCATCATAACGCCCGCATATGTTAAAATAAGCCTGAACAAATTCTGCATTCTGAAATTGCATCAGGTAATGCCTTGAGCACCATACTTAATTTGCTAAAAGACTACCTGCCTTTGCTGATATGGATCATCCTGTTCAGCCTGGGTGGCATTTGGATCATCCAGTCCAGCTTCAACCTGCGCAAGAATGAGCAGGCATTGGTCGGAGTAGGATTGGGTATTGTCCTCCAAATTTGGTTGAGTAATATCCTGGCGCAGGTAATCCCCTTCACAACCGCCATCATGGCATCCGCTGCATTAATCGCCATTACCGGGTTGGCCTTTTCCATCAAACGCATTACCGGCAAACCGCTGAAGCTGTTCGAAATACCCATTCAACCCCTGCAGTGGCTGGCGCTGGTAGGGCTGGCATACCTGTTTATCCGCCTTGGGCGCGGGCTGGCGATATTGGACGATTACCAGAACCTGCCCATCACCTCCCTGCTTGCCACGGGCGACGTGCCGCCTCACTTTGCACTTGACCCAGACAAAGTATTCAGTTACCACTACTTCAGCATGCTGTTTGCTGCCGAGTTGATGCGTATCGGTGATATGTTTGTCTGGACGGCGCTCGACATTGCCCGCGGTCTCGGCTTTGCTATTTCACTCATCCTCGGCGCCCTGTTCGTGCAGCGCGTCACCACCAGTAAGACCGCCGGCATGCTCAGCGTCTTGAACGGCCTGTTTTCAGGCGGAACCCGCTGGTTGTTCCTGCTGCTGCCAACCGGCATCCTGGCACGCATCTCACAGCACATCAACCTGATCGGTACCGGTGCGCAGAGCGCCGCTGACCTGTCAGCCGCACTGCTTTCCCCCTGGGCGGCAGAGGGTCTCGGCATGCAGGAAATCCCATTTGCTTTTGTCAACGGTTTCAATGCCACCAGTGCACTTACCTTCCAGGCTGGTGCCGGCGGCGTGCCTGGCATCATCGGCGGCATCCTGATGCTCACCCACAACCGCTGGCTGTCGTGGAAGAGCGGCGCCGTCATCAGCGTGCTCATCGGCGCGCTGGCACTTGGCAACGAGGTGGGTTTTGTGACCCTGCTGGCCGGTTTTGCATTAGTTGCCGGCATCTACCTGCTGCTCAGGCGTAAACGCCCGCCGCAAACACTCTTGCGCTGGTTCCCTGCCCTGCTGGTGGGCGGTATCATTGCAGTTTTGCAGGGCGGCGTGCTGACCGGCATCGCAGTGAATATCTTTGCCCGTTTCTTCCCCTCGCTGGGTGGTGAGCAGGCTTATTTCACCTTTAATTTTGCGCTCGCCTGGCCGCCCACACTGCTCTCATCGCATCTCGGTGAGCTGAATTTGCTCAATCCCTACCAGCTGCTGGCCGCGCTGATCGAGATCGGTCCGATTATTATCGTCTTTCCACTGGTAATAGCCTGGTCTATCAAGGCATTCCGCTACGGCCGCTGGTATGAAGCGGCTTCCATCATCATTGCCCTGGCCAGCCTGGTTTTCGTCTTCGTCCATTACTCTGGTATTGCCGGCCCAACCGCCCTGACACGCGTGCAGAACACTATCGTCGGGCTGTGCAAGGGCTTTGCAGTGCCAGCGTTGTGGCTGTGGGGCCGGCACCGCTCCGACCTGGTGAAGGTGGGCATCGGTGTACTTTTCCTGGTGACCTTCTTTGGCGGTGTCGTCCTGCTCGGGCTGCAGCTCGTCTCTGCGCCCAAACCGGTGTATTCCAACTTCCTCAATGACCTGGATGCCCAAATGACCCAAAAATACTGGAACAAGCTGGAGCCGGATGCCCTGGTGCTCGATCCTTACCCCTACCGTGCGCCAGTGGTGTTTGGGCGCGCCAACATCTCGTCCAACAGCTGGTACGAGCAGAAGCCGGAGTGGGAAGCGCTGATCAACAACCCTGTCCCATCCGACATCCTTGCCAGCGGTCACCGCTACATGTATATTGATGAAAAATACTGGGACAGTCTCTCTGCGCAGGGTCAGACATTTTTCAGCGATACCTGCCTGGTGGTAGTCGAAAAAATTGAGCAGGAATTCCCACGTGACTTCCGTATTCTGTACGACCTTCAGGGGTGCCGGTGAAACAGTCAACCTGCTTATATTGCCGAGTGAATGGAGTCATTGCCCATGACCTGTGAAGACCTGTTTCTCACCCAACTGCGCCAGCGCGGTTTCAGGTTCACGCCCCAGCGCCGGGCCATCCTGCAGGTGATGCACCTGCTTGACGCACCAGAAACAGCAGAGGGTATCCTCAAACAAGCATCTACTGTCACAACAGGCATCAACCGCTCCACCGTTTACCGTACGCTGGAGGTGCTCTCAGATCTGGGGTTTATCTCAGTGATCGAAGCGGCAGACGGTCAAAGGCAGTACATGCTGCTGGCCGGTGAAGAGCCGCACATTCACCTGGTATGCCAATCCTGCGGTCGGGTGATTGCTGTCAGTTTTAACAGGCATGACAGCCTGGTTAAACACCTGTGGAACGAGCACCATTTTAAGGTCAACCCCAACACTTTCACTATCTCCGGCATCTGCCGCGACTGCCTTGAACAGCAAAAAGTCGCGAATAATCCCTAATAAATCTGCGAACAAGTCAAAAATAATCCATTCTTTCAGCTATCCCTGCTAAAATTTTATGGGATAATTTAGGCAGTTCACCAGTTGGTGACAGGTCAAAAACCGCAGTGTTCCAGTCTTATCTGCTCGCATGGAGTCAAATGGGCCATCTGGTTATTCAAATTATTATCATCTTGCTTGGCATCCTCCTGCTGCTCAGCGTAGGGTCTTACTATTTCGTCACCGACGCCAACCGTGCCAGGAAAATGGCACTGCGAAGATCACTTTCGCAGAACGAGTTCAAGATCGAGCAAATCCAACAGGATATTGACTATTTCTATAACAGCCTGGAGCGCATCCACCCCGAGCCTTATGCGACCATCACAAAAACAGATTTCCAGGCGAAGCTCTTGGAATTACGCAATGCGGCACACACCTTCCTGACCCGGCTTGAATTCTACAAGCGCCTGGCGTCTTTGATCTCCGAAATGAATGACGAGTCCGTCAGGCTGCTGGTACCCGAAACAGAGCTTGACTATCACTACAGCATTGGTGGTCGTTTCTTCCCATTTGACGTTCGCATCATTGACCGGAAAGGGTATATCGCCCGCAACTATTCCAACGAAACCCGTATCCGTGAAGGCTTTGAGATTATCTCCATTAACGATGTACCCTTTCATGTGATGCAGCGCCGGCTGGCACAGCTATTCTCCGGCTCATGCGAGGCGCAAAAATCTCATTACCTCTCAGAACGCTTCAGAGAGATGCTGTACCTGTTTTACGGCATGGCAGAAAAGTACAAGCTGGTAATACAGGACACACGCGCCAATAAAACCGTCACCTATGAAGTGGAAGGTAAGCCATTTAAAAAAAACCGGGAATTACCGTATGCCTATCAAGCTTTGGAAGGTGGTGCAGGCCTTTTGAGTCTGCACGGCATGAGCGGTGATACCAAAAAGTTCCAGAAATTTCTCAAGCGTACCTTCCGAACTATCAGCAAAACCGGCATCAACCACCTGGTTTTAGACCTGCGTCGCAACCAGGGTGGCGCTTCAACCTGGGGTAACCTGCTGCTGGAGTACCTGACCAATGACATTTACACGCCCATCAAACACATGGATATCAAATCAAGCCCACAGGTAAAGCAGTATTACCTTGGGCTTTTCCCACCCATGCTGCGCTGGCTGCCACTTGCACGTTTGCATCCAGTATTGAAACTGTTGAACGCCGTCCAGGAAGGTGAAAGTGCCGGCTTCACACCAACACCGGTTTACCCGACGGGTAAATCTCCCCAATACAAGGGTAAATTGACCGTGCTGACAGGTTCGGGCACAAGCGACAGCGCCAGCCTGCTGGCAGCAGTGATCCACCAGCTGGAACGCGGCCGGCTTATCGGTGAGCCCTGCGGTGGCATGGCGTCAAGCTATGGTTTGCGGCTCACAGTCCACCTGCCCCACACCGGCCTATCAGTGATTCTGCCGGCAGCAGTGATTGAAGGACCATCAGCCGGCGAGGTTACCGCGGACATCCATGTCAAGCAGACCGTCACTGATCTGGCTGCACTCAAAGATACCGTGCTGGAGACTGCCTTACGGCAGTGATGCCCGTAATTGTCCGGTTGTCACCACTGCCGGCATAACAAAGGACGTAATTAATGACAATAAAACTTGTGATACAGATTCCAGCTCTCAATGAACACCAGACCCTGCCCGCTACTCTGGCTGATCTACCAGACCATATTGACGGTGTTGATGAAATAATTGTTGTCGTGATTGATGACGGCTCCAGCGATGATACCGGCAAGGTGGCATTGGAAAACGGCGCACAGTACGTCATCCGTCATACCCAAAACCGTGGCCTTTCGCGTGCGTTCATGTCAGGTATCAATTTTGCGCTTGAACTGGGTGCTGATGTCATTGTCAATACCGATGCCGATAACCAGTATCCTGGGCGTTACATTATCGACCTGGTAACCCCTATACTTGAGGGTAAAGCTGATGTGGTCATCGGCGACCGCCAGCCGGCCTCCAATACCAATTTTTCGCCGCTCAAACGTCTGCTTGAGGTGCTCGGCAGCAAAGTGATCGCCTGGATGGCGCACGTAGACACACCCGACGCTCCCAGTGGCTTCAGAGCTTACTCACGTTTTGCTGCCTCGCGCTTACAGGTGCACAATACCTATTCCTACACTTTGGAAACATTGATACAGGCTGGTCAGGAGCGTTTTGCGATAGCACATATCCCAATCGAAACCAACCCCACCCCTCGCCAATCCCGTCTGCACAAGGGTATGCTCAACTTCATTATGCGCCAGGGTACTACCATCATTCGCGCCTATGCGCTCTACCGCCCGCTCAGGACTTTCGGTACACTGGGTATCCCATTCATCCTTGTTGGGCTGTTCTTCATCTTCCGCTTTATGTTTTTCTATTTCACCAATAACAGCGGCGTCGGTCGTTACGTACAATCTGTCTCTCTTGGTGGTACAGCACTGCTGTTTGGCCTGATATTGGAGATTATTGGTTTACTGGGTGAGGCAATTCGCGTCAACCAGCGCATGCTGGAGGATGTACTGATCCGCTTGAAAAACAGCGAGACACCGTATGGCAGTTACTCACATGACGGCCTGCGCATCTACACGCGCCACGACGATTGAAGCACCCCTATATCCATTATGTAAGATTGATAAGAGAAGCAGCAAATACCCGGTAGCTGTCAGATAAGTAAAGCCAGCGAGGTCGCCAGGAACCACAGCATGGTACTTGCCAGGACTGTCCACTCCAGCACCGCAGCCATCCAAACCTTTGGTCGCTCCACCACTGTAGAAGTATCCAGCACATCCATATCAGTATCCTGTTTGGCTGCCCTGTGAGGGTATTTGAGAAAGACGGCATACACTAGCGACGCCGCCACACCAATCCAAATCATGCCCTTCGGAATAATCTCGCTTTCAGCAGGTTGAGCAAATATGCTGATGCTGTACAGGATCATAGTCACCAGGCCGGCACGGAAGTAAGACACCGCTGCCTTGATGTGCGCCTTGATGTTGTTCATTGGAAAGACGCCCACCAATGCACAAGAGATGGTTGCCCAAGCGCCGGCAACAGCAGCCGGGATTGCCCAGACGTTATTGAGCACCAACGCCAGCCCGACCAGGTACGGCAGCAGCAGGATACCGGCGAGGATCAGGCCGTAGTTAAACACACCAGCCGCGCTTGAGATGCCGACCTGCCCCAGCTCAGAGATGAAGTGGTTCAGTGATGAGTATCGTTCGCCATGGGGTCCCCTGTAAACCAGGCTGCTGACGATCACCGCAGCCATCACCACCAGGCTGCCGGCCAGCCCAAAATAAGGATAAATTGTCGAAAACAACATTGGCAGCATTGCTTTTATACCCCTTTCAGGATGTTGTGCATCCCTATTCTACCCCAAGCCTATCAACAGTGCTGGCCAATTGGGTAAATAAAAGTAGGCGCTCCATACACATACTCTGCCGTGTTGTTCCTGCGCAAAATACGCCGGCAATCTGTTAGAATTAATTGCCTGATTGATCAAACAAGCCAAGGAGGTTATCGTGATCACCCCCAAGCAGATAGAAGAGTGGATCAAAGAGGCCGAAGAGCGTCCGTCTTCCGGACCAATCTTAATCCAATTCATTGGGCAGCGCCTCAAGTTCCTGGCAGACCGCAACGAAGAAATGCTGGCTGAGAATATTCAACTGCGCTCCGGCAGCAAGGTAGAAGAGCTTGAAAGCCGCATTGCCAGTCTCGAGAACCAGCTGGAACTGCTCAAGCGTCAGTTTGGCGGCGAGCTGCCCGAACTGCAGGCACCTTCTCTCAGTCTGCTGTGCTTCAACGCCAGCGGCAAACTGCTGCGTGTTGAAATACCCCTTGACGGTCTTGAGCATGGCGCCAGGCTGGCACAGTTTGACGAACCTCTCAACCCGGCTGACCTATCAACCACCCTGTTAGTGACCAGCCCTCTGGAAGAACTGCTGCTGCTGTTTGAAACCGGCCGCACTGCATCCATCGCTGTTTCCTCAGTACCGGCAGCTGATGCCGGCATAGTCAGGTGGAACAGTGCACTGCAAACTGAAACCCGCGGTGGTGAGGAGTTATGCGGCATCCTGCCGGTAGCCTCCCTGCCCCTGTTTGACCAGTGTGTTCAGGTTAGCCGGCGCGGTTTTGCCAAGCGCATCGGACGCAGCTACCTGCAGGGCTACATTGCCCGAGATTACATCGGCGCCGGCACCCGGCAGAAACTTGACCGCCCCTTCGGGCTGTTCCTCGCCAATGACACTGACCTGGGCGTAATTGCCAGCCGCGAAGGCAGCCTGCTCACCTTTTCAATCCCTGACCTGCCCTATAACGCCGAGGAAACCATCCGCCTGTCGGTCACAGATTACGTCGTCAACGCCTTCAACCTGCTTGATAGGCCGCACATCGTCATGGTCACACAGGACGGCAAGGTGGTGCACCGTGAAGCATCCTGGCTCACACCTTCTTCATCTATTAAAACCCGCGGCCAACAGCTTATACCGTCGGGGCGCTTATCATCTGGCACCCGTGCCGCGTCTGTCTTTGCCTGCGGTGAGACTGATTGGGGCGTTGCCCTGGCGGCATCCGGTATGCTGACTCTCTACCGAATGGCTGATCTACTGTCAGCCGGCAGCCTGCCCGGCGCTGAGGCAGACCCGGTGGTGGATTTCAAATCCTTCAGCCTGCCCTCTGTTGAAAGAAAGTAACAGGTAAGCAATATGGTTTACAACATCGGGATTGATTTTGGCACCTCCAACTCCGGCGCGGCCTTCTTTGACGGTAGCCAGGTGCACCTGCTGCCCATCGATGAGAAAGCCGTCGTCCCTGAAGTGGTTAAAACCATCCTGTATATCACCCGCGACCAACATTGCACCATCGGACAGGAGGCTGTTGAGCTTTACTACCGCCAGAACGTCAACCGCCGGCGCCGCTTCGTGAAAAAATGGGTCGGTGAGATTGAGGTGTACGGCGGTGACATGTACTTTGTGCGCGATGTCTACACCTACGTGGACGAATTGATGCCCGGCCGCCTGCTGCAGTTCATTAAAACAGCCCTGCGCACCCCGGGTATTGACGGCACCATGGTATTTGAGCGTTTCTACAGCCTGGGTGACATTGTCAGCGTCTACCTGAAACAGCTCAAGCAGCGTGCTGAGACCCTGCTGGGTGATAAAGTGACAACTGTCACCCTCGGCAGGCCGGTGAAATTCTCTCAGGATCCGGCGCAGGACAAAACCGCCCAGGCGATTATGGAAGGTGCTGCCCTGTCTGCCGGCTTTGAGCGGGTCAATTTTGAGCTTGAGCCGGTTGCTGCCGCCCTGAATTACGAGTTGGGACTGCATCAGCCGCAAAACGTGTTGATCTTTGACTTCGGCGGCGGCACGCTCGACATCACCATCATGCGCTTGGGTGACCCCAAACAGCGCCAGGTGTACGCCAACGGCGGCATTGACATTGCGGGCAGTGATTTTGACCGTGCCATTATCCAGCAGCGCATGCTGCGCCATTTTGGCCTCGGACAGGTTGACCAGCAGCGCGACCTGCTGGAACTGGTGAACGCCGTTGCCGACTGGATCTCCCTGCCGGACCTGAGCACGCCCAAGGCGCGCCTGCGGCTCGAACAGGCTATTACGCAGGGCATTGCCCCTGCCCGCCTGAAAGCCCTTGAAAGCCTGCTGTTCAACGACCTGGCGTTCTTGTTCTACAACAGGGTTGAAGCCGCCAAGATCAGGCTCTCTGAGCAGGGTGCGGACGCGATTGCCCTGCAGAGCAAGGACATTGACGTGTGGGAACTGTACACCCGCACACAGTTTGAAACTGACATCCAACCATATGCTGAACAGATCAAAGCGGTGCTTTTGGAGACAGTTCAGCGCTCCTCACTGGCTTTGGAACAGATTGACGCAGTGGTCACTACCGGCGGATCATCGGGCATACCGTTGTTCAAAAGCATGCTGGCCGGTATCTTCGGCCGTGAGCGGCTACAGCAAGCCAGCGCCTTCAGCAGTGTCACAGCCGGTTTGAGCGTGCGCGCTTATCACGGCACAGTGGTATAACTGTCTTTGACAGCATAAACCCGGCAGGGATGTCCCACCGGGTTTTTTTTCAAACTAATCAGAATAATTTTCTATCAACCTGCCAGGACAAAGGCAGCAGTCTCCCAGTGCACATGTTCTGCTTCTTCCTTCAGCTGGTCGTACAGCCTGCCGGCTGTTCGCCGCTTGAGTAGGCTGATGCCTGTAGCTGTCAGCGCTTGCTGTGTGCCGGCATCCAAGTACGCCCCATCCAGCAGTTCCAGCAGGACGCTTGGCAGGTCATCGGCAGCGATGCGGTTCAGCGAAAGCTTGCCGCAGCCTATACAGCGGTGCACAATCATCAGTTCACCACTCTTGCTGCCAGCTGAAGTCTTGGATGTCAGCCCGACCGGCTTCATCATACCGCGGCAGGCTGAGAGCCGATCGCCGGCGTTGTGCAGGTCAAGGTGCCGTGACCACAGGCAGCACGGGCAGTGGTTGCGGTTATTTACACCTGCCAGCATGCGGCTGGTTGAAACCAGGTTGCCGCACTGCAGGCAGTGGTAAGTGTCATTCATTATTGTCTTGTTGCATTTCATACGCCTCTTCTTCTACATATCTTCAAGCAGTTTCAAATAACTGGCATAGCGCTGCGGCGAGATTTTCTCCTCCATCACCGCCAGCCGGACGGCACAGCCCGGCTCATCCCGGTGCCGGCAGCCCACGCCAAAGCGGCATTTCACGCGGTATGCCCGCATTTCAACAAAGTAATCCGCTAGCTCATCGGGCGGCAAATCCCACAGTCCAAATTCACGGGTGCCGGGCGTGTCAATCAACGCGCCGCCAAAATCCAGCGGAAAGACCTGCACGCCGGTGGTGGTATGCCTGCCCTTGCCGGTCAGCCAGCTCACTTGCGCCACCCGTCCCCCCAGGCCGGGCTGCAGGGCATTCAACAGGCTGGTCTTACCCACGCCGGACTTGCCTACCAGCACCGACAGGCGGTCTTTCAAAGCCGCACCCAACTCAGCGATGCCTTCACCACTGACGGCGCTGACCAGTATCACCCGGTAGCCTATGTGCCGGTACAGTTCAGCCGCCTGCTGGATGGTCTCATCGAGCCCGCTGGCAACGCCTGTCACCAGGTCCACCTTTGTCACGCATACCACTGCCGGCAGGTCGTTGGCCTCAGCGGCAGTCAAATAGCGGTCCAGCAGGTTCCATTTCGGCGGCGGTTCGGCAGCAGCAATCACAGGCACCACCAGGTCAACATTGGCAGCAATTACCTGCTCATGCGCACGGGCGGTCGGCATCGGTACCGCTGATCGCCGTGAGAGCTGGCTGCTGCGCGGCAGTACAGCAGTGATGCGTCCATTGCCGTCACGGATATCCACTTCAACGCGGTCGCCCACCGCTGGCTCAAAAGCCAAGCTGCCAGCATCATGCACGTAATTCTTACCCGGGCGTCGTTTATGCGTGTCATCAGCTTGCCGTTGATAACGTGGGGCGATAGTGCAGGGCACGATACTGCCGCTCAACATCACATAGACCTGTCCAATTGTTTTCATCATCACCAAACCGTTCAAGGGTTGGTTGTCATCTTTGTTATACATGGTGTCATTCCTAAACAAAAAAGCCGCAGGATTGCTCCCGCGGCTGTCAAACACAGATCACGAACTGGTTTTTTCTTCAACCCGGGTTAAAGGTCCGGGCAGGAATAAAAAACCGCGGGCAAGGGTGCGCCCGCAGTGTGGTATCACTCAAGGTAACTGGATGGAAGGGGTCAGGCTTCCAACAGGCGCGCCGCAGTGGCAAGTTTTAATACAACAAGCTTCACTTGATTATGCATAAAGCACGCCTCCTGTTAGAATAATGGTTAATCATGCGAGTAATTTTTATCATAACCACGGGCACCGGTCAAGGGTAAAAAGCCTTTGCCTGCCAAAGGAGTTTACAATGTCACGAAAAGCCTTTTCATCCCCAGGCGCAGCCGCCATTGGACCCTATTCACACGCCGTCGAAAGCGGCAGGATGGTGTATTTCTCCGGTCAAACACCGCTTGACCCTGCCACCGGTCAGCTGGTACAGGGCGGTATTGGCGCCCAAACGGAACAGTGCTTCAAGAACCTGTTTGCCGTGCTGGCTGCCAGCGGGCTGAATCCTGATGATGTGGTGAAGGTAAACGTCTACCTGGTGGATATGGCCGACTTTGCTGATATGAACGCTGTTTACAGCCGGCAGTTCAGCCAGCCCTTTCCCGCCCGTACTACCATCGGTGTGGCTGCCCTGCCGATGAACGCCCGGGTGGAGATTGAAATGATCGCATGTATGCCATAACAGAATACTAGAAATTTGATTAAATCTGCAGGGAAAACTGGTTGATGAAAAAATGAGTCGGTATGTTGAGGTATTCCTTTCAAATTCGCTTTACTGAATAGCGTCCAGGTCCCACACTTTAACGCCAAGGATCTCAATTGAAAGTGGCTCATTAATTTCAGGCATTGTAGGCGTGAGCCTGAATTGAGAGCGGCCTGTGAAACTCGTATTTGTAACGGTATGCCTCGCAAGAAGGGTTGTGTTCATATAATAATAGTGTTCGGCGCCTGATTTAATTGCTGTTAAAGTGAAAGGCTGCTGCGGACTATTTTGAAGAGGGCCTGAAGCAATACTTTCAAATTCCGCCAGCATACCCAAGTACTTTGGCTGCTCAAGGCTCCACCAATCATTGGAAATGTGAAACAACAAGTTAAACGTCCCCCCGGTATCAACAGCGTCAGGAAATTCTGCATCAAATCCAAACCCTGCCTGATCCTGAAGCTTTAGCTGAACCTGCATGACATAATTGGTAAATACCAAATCAGGGTGGTACAGATGCAGACAACTGCAGCCCGGTTTCAGGGTCACTATTAATGAACCATTTTTAGCAGTCATTTCCGCCTGCTGTGGGTCGCACAAATCAGCATTTAAGAAATGAAGATAATCCCAGGCGGTATTTTCATCCCAGATATCATCTTCAAATGCGGGTGGCGAAGTGTTAATCTTTGCCAAAATACCGGATGAGAAAGCATCCTCTTGCACTCCGGTCGGTTCGGCAGATGGAATGGTATCCAGATCCCAAACTTTTACACCAAGGATTTCAATTGAAACCGGTTCTATGGGATCTTCTTCAATCCCAGGTCCTAACCTGAATTGAGATCGGCCAGTATAATTCGAATCTTGCTCTACATAGCTGGTAAGCAATTTCGTATTTATATAATAATAATGCTCAGCCCCTGACTTGATTAGTGTAAATGTAAAAGGCTGCTGCGGATTATTTTGCAGAGGTCCTGACGCAATTAGTTCCGATTCCACCAACATGCCCAGGTATTTTGGTTTATCCAGTCTATATCCATTATTGGAAACAGAAAACATTGCACCAAACCTTCCCCCACCGGTATCAACGGCATCGAGAAAGTCAGCATCAAATAAAAACAAAGCCTGATCTTGAAGCTTGAATTGAACCTGCATCACATAATTGGTAAATTCCACATCCGGGTGATACAGATGCAGAACTCTGCAGCCCGGCTTCAGAGTTACCATCAATGAACCACCTTCAACAGTCATTTCCGAGTTCTGTGGGTCGCAAAGATCGGCATTTAAGAAATGAAGATAATCCCAGGCGATATTTTCTTCCCAGAAATCATCTTCAAATGCGGGCGGGTATGTGTTAATCTTTGCCAATATGCCGGATGAGAAAGCATCCTCATACACTGTTGTCGGATCTGCGGTTGGAACTATTATTGAAGTAGGTGAAATTGGATTAGCTGGCCGGCTGAGAATAGCAGCCTGCGTGGGAACAACCACCTGAGTTGGGCTTTCTTCAAGTACAGGCTTATCAGCCGGCTTCAGGCTGTTGTACAGCAACACTGCACCTAACCCCAAGCCAATAATTGCACCGGCAAACAACAGGATGTGGGCAGGTTTGAAGGCAGGTTTTACAGACACGTCGGCTGGTTTGGGGTGTCCGTTATCAATTGGGTAATTTTCATCAACTTGAGGTAAACCTCCCGTAGGCTCCAATTTCCCTATTTGCGCTTGCCATGTTGCAGTTGGTATATCCGCTCCTGGCCCATGCCTGAGAACAGCTGTGATTGTGGCTGCCAGCTTTTCAATGTGTTGTTCCAGAGGTTGGGTAAGTGCGTCCAGCCAGTGTGTACGACCGATATAATACTGGAACGAACGAGTTGGCTGCACATCCTGGATCCGAAATGGAATGATGACGATGCCCTTGTTAAACGCTTCGTTTACCTCATTCAGGATATGCGCTGAAGCGTTCGCATCCGCAGACCAGATCAGCACAAACACTTTACTGGCATCAATTGCATCAATGATGGATTCAGCAAAATCAGACCCCGGCGGTACATCACGCGGGGCGATCCAAACTCTTAAACGCTTCTCTTCCAGCCTGGCACAAACGGCATCAGCAATTGCCTTATCCTTCGACGAATAGCTGATAAATACATCGTGTGCCATTCAGTACCTCATTTGATATGAGTGGAGAAATTAAGGAAAGTATTATTTTCATTATATAGGTTTTTTATCTAAAGTCTAGAATGGATATAATGCATGTTTTGATTGACAGAACTCCTGCATGTGTCTATACTGAAACATGTAGCTTTTCGCTTTCTCTCTTACCAGTACATCATTATCCATAGTCCGGTAAATAATCCTTACTTCAGGTTGAACAACCCCCTCGGCTGTTTTTCCAAAATCCCATATTTCGGAGGAAAAGATGATTAAAAAGTCAGTGTATCTCACGTTTATCGTCATGCTGCTGCTGAGCCTGTCTTTGACAGCCTGCCAGCCGGCAGCCGAAGCCCCGCCTGTCGCTGCCCCGGCGACAGAAGCGCCCGTCGTACAGGCGCCAGCCGCTTTCGAGCCGCTCAGTTTAGCGGCTGAAAACTGCGACTACGGCGGTGAGTTCAAGTCCGTCGAAGCGCTGGACGAGTTCACAGTCAAGTTCAGCCTGTGCTACCCGGACCCGGCTTTCGTTGCCAAGTTGCCAATGATGTCATTCGCCATTCAGGACAAGGAGTATCTGGATGCCAACAGCGGTGATGCGGTCAAGATGAGCGAAGCACCCAATGGCACAGGTCCCTACATGTATAAGGAATGGGTCAAAGGCGACCACGTTACCCTGACAGCAAACCCCAATTACTGGGGCGAAAAAGCCAAGACTGAGACCTTCATCTTGCGCTGGTCGCAGGAACCCTCCCAGCGCTTGCTTGAGATCCAGTCCGGCACGGTGGACGGCATCGACAACCCCTCCCCCGATGACCTTGCCACCATCCAGGCTGACCCCAACCTGCAGCTGGTGCCCCGTAATTCCATCAACATCTTCTGGCTTAACATGAACAACACGATCCCGCCGTTTGACAACCCAATGGTACGCAAGGCCGTTGCCATGGCGATTGACAAGCAGCGCATCGTGGACAACTACTACCCACCTGGGTCAATCGTTGCTGAAACCTTCCTGCCCCCAACCCTGTACCCCGGCTACACCGATATGAAGTTCCATCCCTATGATGTTGAGGGTGCCAAAGCCCTGCTGGCAGAAGCCGGCTTTCCAGATGGCTTCACCGTTGACCTGACCTATCGTGCTGCTGTGCGCACCTACCTGCCCCTGCCTGACAAGGTTGCTCAGGAATTCCAGGCGCAGCTGGCTGAGGTGGGTATCACCGTCAATATTCAGTTGATGGAATCCACCAGCTTCCTGGATGACCTGTTCGCCGGAAAACTGGCATTGTCACTCATTGGCGGTAACGGTGATTACCCCGACGCGACCAACCTGTTCGATTGGATCTTCAACAACCCTGCCACCAGCTCCATCGGCGAGCCCTACCCGGATATCGCCGCTGAGCTAAGCGCAGCCGGCAAACTGGGTGACCCGGCTGCCCGCCAGGTGCATTACGACAAAGCCAACGAACTGTTCAAGGAATACGTGCCCGTTGTGCCCATTGCCCACGGTGCATCTTCCACTGCCTGGCTCAAGTCAGTCCAGAATGTCCACTCCAGCCCTTTCAACAAGGAAGCCTTCCAGGTGATGGACAGCGGCAAAGACCAGCTGGTATTCATGCAGGGTGCTGAGCCGGCGGTAATCGTCTGCCCGGATGAGAACGACGACGAGACCACTCGCCCCTGCTCGCTGATGTATGAGACCCTGGTATTCTTCAAGCCCGGCCAGGTTGAATTGCAGCCTGTGCTGGCTGAGAGCTGGGAACCGAACGAGGATGCCACCGAGTGGACCTTCAAGATCCGCCAGGGCGTCAAGTTCCACAACGGCGCCACGCTGGATGCCAATGATGTTGTGGCGACCTTCATTTCGCAATGGGATGCCGCCAGCCCCAACCATGTTGGCCGCACCGGCTCGTTTGACTACTTTGCTTCAAATTATGGCCAGTTCCTCAACGCCGAGTAGACAGCGACTATACAGATAATAAACAACCGGGGCGGGTATGCAGACATACCTGCCCCGCCCTTTAGTTTGGGTCTATAATAGGGGTTAATCCCACCAACAAACTAGGAGGAACAAGCATGTCATCTTCCATTTACGACAGCCGGGTGCAAGCCCTGCAAAAAGAAATGACCGCCAACGGTGTTGACCTGGTTGCCATATCACCGTCAGCCAACAACGTTTACCTGACCGGTTTTAAACCCTTCGGCGATGAGCGCCCCTGTGTGCTGTTCATCACACCAACCAGCAAAGCTTACGTAGTGCCTGAGCTTAACGCCGACCAGGTGGAAGCCCACACGGATTACAAAGTCATCCGCTGGAAGGATGCCGAGGGTCCACAGGCTGCTTTCAAGCAGGCGCTCGCCCAGCTGGGTGTAACCCGTTCATCGTGCCTGGCAGTGGACAACACCATGCGCTCCGATTTCCTCCTGCTGGTGCACGAACTGACTAAACCCGGGAAAATGATCCCCGCCAATGACCTGATCTCACCCCTGCGCCTGTGCAAATCGCCTGAAGAGGTGGACCTGATGAAGAAAGCCGCCATGCTGGCTGACCAGGCTGTCCTGGCAGGCGTGGAAACGTGTAAACCGGGTGTGAGCGAAAAGGACGTGGCAGATGCCATCAGCAGTTACTTCCGCCGGCACGGCGCCGACGAGGTGTCTTTCGTGCTCGTGGCTTCCGGTCCCAACGGTGCCTTCCCGCATCATGAGATCTCTGACCGCGTCCTGCAGCCCGGCGATGTTGTCATTCTCGATATCGGCGCCATGCTGAATAACTACCAGTCCGACATCACCCGCGTCGTCAGCCTGGGTGAGCCGTCTGAAGAGGTTCGAAAGGTGTACGAAGTCGTTCGCGCAGCCAACGAAGCCGGCCGTAAAGCCGCCCGCGCCGGTTCACTGGCAAAGGATGTTGACCTGGCCGCCCGCGATGTGATCACCAAAGCCGGCTACGGTCCCAACTATTTGCACCGCACCGGTCACGGCATCGGCCTTGAGGTGCATGAAGGCCCATGGATCACCTCCACCAGCGAGACCGTGCTCAAGCCGGGCATGGCATTCTCGGTTGAGCCTGGTATCTACCTGCAGGGCCGCTTTGGCATCCGCATTGAGGATATCGTCGTGGCAACTGATGGTGAATGTAACCGCCTGACTGGCCTTCCGCATGACCTGTATGTGAAAAAATAAAACGCCGGGCTGTTCACAGCGGCCGGCGCCTTGTTAGTTCTCATAAGGACTTCCCATCGACCGGGAAGTCCTTTTCTATCAATCAGTGTGCAGCAGCCTTGAGAATCGCCTCCAAGCTGCGGGTGACATCCACTTCAGTCGTCGCCCAGCTTGAGACACTGATGCGCATAGCGGTTTGCCCCTGCCAAACTGTGCCGCCGCACCAGGTGGTGCCCTCTTCCTGTACGGCGCTCACCACGGCTTTTGTCCGTTCAGAGCTACCAAATGAAACCAACACCTGGTTGATCACTACATCATTCAGCACCTTGTAGCCAGCGCTGGTCAGCCCGGCGGCAAACAGGCGCGCGTACTTGCAGGTACGGTTCACCAGGTCTGACAGGCCGCTGCGCCCCAGTGAGCGCAGTGCTGCCCAGATCTCAACCCCGCGTGCCCGCCGCGACATTTCGGGTGTGTAATGGCACGGTTCGCGGTCGCTGCCGGCAATCAGGTAAGCCGCCGTGGCAGACATGGCAGCCCGCTGGTCAACCGCATTGCGAATGATGGCCAGACCGCTGTCCTGCGGCACATTCAGCCACTTGTGTGCGTCCATCGCCCACGAGTCAGCCTGGTTGAAGCCGACTGTCAGGTGTGTATGGTGCTTCGAAGCCAGCGCCCACAACCCAAATGCGCCGTCCACATGCACCCAGGCGCCGGCCTGATGTGCTTTTTCTATCACCTCAGCTGCCGGGTCAAAGGCGCCGGAGTTGACATTGCCGGCCTGTATCAACACGATGGTCGGGCCGCTGATATCAGGTAGAAGCTCAGCACGCATACGGCCCTGGTTGTCAGCCGGCACGCGTACCACCCTCTCGCTGCCTAATCCCAGCAGGCGAATGGCTTTGAGCGCACTGGCATGCACCTCATCACCGACGATCACGGTGATCGGCGGAGCACCAAACAGCCCCTGCGCTTCTACATCCCAACCTGCAGTCTGCAGGACGGCATGTCGGGCGGCGGCCAGGCAGGTGAAATTTGCCATGGTGCCCCCGGTGACGAACCCTACGCCGGCATCACCGGGAAGGCCGAGCACGTCCAGCAGCCAGCGGCTGGCAATCTCTTCCAGCGCGGCATTGATGGGTGAGAGCGCCCGGTAGGATCCATTCTGGTCCCAGGCAGCTGCCAGCATGGCCGCCGCAGTGGCTGCCGGCAGGCTGCCGCCGGTCACAAATCCGTAATAGCGTCCACCTGTTGTGGCAACAGTTGTTGGTGAGCCCAGCCTTTCCAGGTCTGCAAACACAACTGCAGGGTCAACCGGTTCATCCTGCAGGGGTACGTCCAGTTCCTGCAAGCGTTCAATGTCCGCCTTGAGTGGAAAAACACTGCGCCTATCCAAATGCTCTGCATAACGGATTGCCGCATCTGCTGCCGCCTGGTAAAGATTTCTCATGATGACCTCGTTTGGTAGGAAGTTAAACTGCACTGCTGAGGTCTCATTATACCGAAACTCACCCGGCTGCGGCGTGCTGATCTATAATTGCCTGTAATTCACTTTGGAGGATTGACATGGAAGGACCTATGAAAGACAGGGTGGCGCTGGTCACCGGCGGCGGGACAGGTATTGGCAAAGCGGCATCACTGGCGTTTGCGCGCGAGGGCGCAAAGGTTGTCATTGCCAGCCGTACACAGGCTACCGGTGAGGAAACGGTTAACCACATCCGGGCATCAGGCGGCGAGGCTGCCTGGGTGAAAACCGATGTCACGCAGGATGCCCAGGCTGCCGACATGGTAGATTTTGTGGTGAAAACCTTTGGCAGGCTGGATTATGCCTTCAACAATGCCGGCAGCGGTGGCGGCAGGCATATGACCGACGAGCTGACTGAGGAAAATTGGGACGCAACGATTGATGGTTTTTTGAAGAGCACCTGGCTGTGCATGAAGTATGAGATCAAAGCCATGCGCATATTCGGCGGCGGTGTGATCGTCAACAACTCATCGGTAGACGGTGAAAGAGCCTTTCCAGTGGCGGCGGCATACTCCGCCGCCAAGCATGGCGTACTGGGTCTTACCAAGTCAGCCGGTGTGCAGTATGCCAAACTGGGCATCCGTATCAATGCCGTTTGCCCCGGCTGGATTTTGACGCCACCTATTGAAGACTCCCTGCAGGATAATCCGGCAGCTCTGGAAATGATGCTCAGCCACCAGCCTATTGGGCGGCTGGGCAAAGCTGAGGAAGTGGCAGAAGCAGTCGTCTGGCTGTGCTCTGACAGGGCCTCGCTGATCACTGCTACTATCCTGCCAGTGGACGGCGGCTACCTGGCGGTTTAATCCGCTACAATTAAGCTATTAAACAACAGGAGAAACTCATGATTCAACCCATTCATACAACTGATGCGCCTGCACCGGGCGGCCACTATTCACAGGCCATCAATTACTGCGCCCTGATCTTCGTCTCCGGCCAGCTGGCAGTCAACCCGACCACCGGTGAGAAGATGCTGGGCAGCATCGAAGAGCAAACTGCACAGGTGTTGGAGAATATGCGCCAGATCCTGCTGGCAGCCGGCAGTGACATTGACTGCGTGCTCAAAACCACGCTTTTTATCTCCGACATGAGCCTGTGGGACAGGGTCAACCGGGTCTATGCTGGCTTCTTCGGCGACCACAAGCCCGCCCGCAGTATTGTGCCGGTCAAGGAGCTGCATTACGGTTTCCAGATTGAATTAGAGGCGATTGCGGTCAAAAAGACCAGTTAACCCCACCTCTCTGAAATCTGAATCAAAAAATCCTGGCAGGTTTAATCCTGCCAGGATGAGCACGCTTAGTACACCTGGGTCATGGATTGGCTTTTTCTATCTCAACCTGCAGCGCTTCTTTCACAGCCCCAAATCCAAGACCTTCCTGGTCACAAAAATCACGAATCACAGTCAGCGAGTTGGGCATTGGCATACCCAGCGCAGCCTCAATCGCCTCCTGAGAGACGCCCCAGGAAAGCACCTCTGCGAAGGTTGTTTTACCCTTAATTTCCCGGTCGGTGTCTTCATGGTCAGCGGCAGGGGCGGTCGGCACCACCGGAGCATCGGTGACAGCTTGCGCAGGTTCTGGGGGCAGCACAACCTCAACAGACTCTGGCAGCTCAACGACATGGGTTTGCATGTAAACCAGGTCATCCATCGACAGGTCACCCTTTTCCAACAGGATATCGACAGCCCGCTGGGGCAGGTAGGTCTCTTCAGTCAGCTCAAGCGGCAGACCGGTGTACAACGCCACAAAATAACGCACTGAAGAAGTACCGACTTCAGTGCCCTGGTCAGCCAGGTCACCATAAAGCGACTCCAGGCTGCTCAACCCAAAAACTGCAGGGTCTGATAAACCTGTAATGCCAAAGGCATCAGCAAGCACGGCAGCCGGAACATTGAATGCGCTCTCAATATCGCCAAAAGTGTAGGAACCGCGAATATCCGCAGGATTGTATTCGCCGGCTGCCTCGCCGGATGAGATCTTATTCGGTTGCTTGGTGGATTCCGTCCGCCACCAGTTCATGGCGGTTGTAAACAGGATGCCGCCAAAGATAAACACAAAAATAATCAGGCTCAGGGGTTTGGATGTCAGCTTCATGAGCGTTTACCTCCAGTTGAAAACTCCACGGTTGCAGTAGCCGGGCAGCTGGCTTCAGACGTGCATTCCAGGCAGCTGATGCACTGGTGATCGTACACCACATCCTTTTCCATCACCTTGATATTCATCGGGCAGGTGTTGCTGCATATACTGCAGTGCAGGCAGGTTGAGTCTGTCCTGCGAATTTTGAACACCCTGAACAGGTTGGTAATACCCAGCACTGCACCGTAGGGGCAGGCGTATTTGCACCATGGACGTTCAACAAACAGCGACCCGGCAGCAGTCAAACCCAGCAGCACCACGCCGCCAATTGCCAGCTCACTGGTCCACAGGTTGAAAAGGGCAAAGTAAGGGTCGTAATCGGCGAAAATCAAGCTGCCTGTAGCTGCGGTCATATACAGCACCCATGCCAGCACCAGGTAGCGGGCATAGCGCAGGACAGAATCCAGTTTTGCCGGCACAAAACGGTTGTAGCGCTTCTTGAAGAGCTTCTTGCCCAGTTTGCCCACCCACTCCTGAAAGGTGCCAAACGGGCATACCCAGCCGCAGAACACCGGCCCGAACAGTACTGCCAGCAGGAATCCGATGATCATCAGGATAAATGAAGATTCGTGAATCTTCTGCACAAAGGTGCCAACTGCGGCGTACTGGTAAATGGTGACCACGCCACCGAACGGGCACAGCGCATGCAGTGACGCGCTGGAGAGAAACGGGATGCCTTTACCTGTTTCAGCCAGCTGATGATTGACTGCAATCAGGGCTATCAGGACAAAGAAGAAGATCTGCACCAGGCTGCGGACCCAGATGCGGCGCCGGAAAAACGGCTTTTTGAGCAGGCTCTGCATATTTCATTTTCCTTTATATAAATGGAATAACAACAACTGCAAGGATACCTTACACATGAAAAGCAGGGGTAAAGAAATTGTGAAGATTATGTAAAGAATATCAGGCGTTTAAAGAAACAAACGCCTGATATTCTTGGATTACAGGGTAATTATTTACTTCTTAAAAATCGTCCTGACAATTAGCACAAGGATGATACCGCCAGCAGCCGCGATTAATACATTGCCAATCCAGCTGCTGGCAGATATGCCGATCAGCCCACCCAACCAGCCACCGATCACGCCACCGACAATACCGACAGCAAAGTTACCCAACAGGCCAAATCCTTTGCCTTTAAGAATCAGTCCAGCCAACCAGCCGGCAACAATGCCCGTTACGATCCAAATCAATATGTTCATAGGTATTCCTCCTTTTTGATGAATTAATCATACTGGAAAGAAAGAACTATTTCAAGTTTTTTTGGTGCAGTATACCATCTGCTCACGGCAGGATCTCCCAACCCAGCGTTTTGGCAACGACACTGCAGTCGCCAATCATCAGCACATCATCGACCGGATGGTCCTGGATGAACTCCGCAAAGGAAAATTTTCCATAATGTCGTAGATCCACCGCATATGTATGGGCATAATGGGCTGCCAGCAGGGGCTCAATGGCGTTGGTGTAAGACGAACCGATGATCAAGAGGCGCCGGTTGGAGTCATTTTCAAATACATATTCCAAGAAGCCCTCGTCGCCGCCGTAAAATGCGCCGTAATGCCCTGCAAACGGCACGTTCGAATAATTTCCGGCGAGATATTCAGCACGGCGGTTGTAGGTGGTAACCCCTCCTGCTTGAATGATAGTGAATGGCGGAAAGGCGACATCTTCAACTATTAACGGGTCAAACATGTCAGTATAGAAGGCGCTGCGTGCATGCGAACCTCTGAATTGGATATCTTCAAAGGTGACTAAACGGTTGAATTCAAGCATCGGGCTGATCTCCGGGTAATGCTCCTTCAGCATGTCATGGATAATGGTATAACCCTCGAGTATGCCGTAGACATTCCAATGATGGTCAGTACGGTAGAACCACTTGTTGTGATCTGCAATACTGCTAAGCTCCAGCTTGGAGAAAGCCAATTCCTCAGGTTTATGTGCCTCAAAGTGATCCAGGCAGCGCCCTCCATCGGCATCCCAGTAGAAGCTGTTAGCCGGATGAAACGGGGATGCTTTGAGCGTGTCAATAAAGAATACCTGGAAATCAACCTCCGGGTGCTGATCAATCATATACTGGTAATTCTCAATACGCAGGTCAATATCATGCTGAAGGTCGGGATTATAAGTGTCAGGCCTTAGTACCAGGAACGAATGGTCGCGCATGATGTAAATGTCACCCCTGCGCTCAGCCGGGATGGCAGCATCTGGCAGCAGGGCATAGGCTGTACTGATTGCCAGCCGGTCGATGCGCTTTGCCAGCAGGATTACATCGAGCCTGCCAGGGAACCGATCGGATGCCGCCCGCTGGATTTGCACGGGCAGGCCTTTCCCTTCATTCTGCCAATCGGACCACAGACTTTTTAACTTAATCACCGGGAAGGCTGCCTTGTTACGGTTCTCAAGCTCAGATTGGATGCCAACTGTCCTCACATTGAAGAGCCACAACAAAGGCACCAGCAGGATGAGGGGGTAAAACAGGTAAATCAGATGAAAGGGTCTGGTCTTGGGCAGCATCATCAACCTTTAACCTTAAAACTGTTCATAGATGAACACGTTAAAACCGTTCGCCAGGACAAAGGCGATTGAGATGACAAACAGCGCCAGCAGGCAGGCGTCAAGCAGCAGTTGAAATTTGGGTGAGACCTTCAACAGGCGTTGACAGGCAGTCTCAACCACTGGCAGTGAGACCAATATACCCAGCACGATAAACGGCACGTACATCAGCAGGTTCATTGAACGCAGGTTCTCAAGCCCCAGCCAGCCGTTCCGGCCGATCAATGTCTTGACATACAACTTCAATGTATACAGGTCACTGAACTTGAACAGCAGCCACCCCGCCGTTACCAGTGCCATGGTGTACAGGTGCTGCAGCAGGCGCGGCAGGTTCTTCAGCAGTTTTGCCCCGCCTGAAGCTTCAAATGCTAGTATCACACCGTAATAAGCGCCCCAGGCGACAAAATTCCAGTTGGCGCCGTGCCATATGCCGGTCAATAGAAAAACAATAAAGATATTCGAAGCCTGCCGGAAATGCTTTTGGCGCCGGCGCGCAAACTCCAGCGGAATGAACACATACGTGCGGAACCAGGCTGTCAGGCTGATGTGCCAGCGCCGCCAAAAGTCAGAGACACTGCGGCTGATGTACGGGTAGTTGAAGTTCTCCGGCAGCCTGATACCCAGCATCCTGCCAATGCCGACTGCCATATCGGTGTAAGCGGAGAAATCCAGGTAAATTTGTAGGGTATATGCCAGCAAACCATACCATGCGAGGTCGGCACCGATCAGCTTGAGATTGCCGTCAAAGACCCGTGTCACAATAATAGCCAGGGAGTCAGCCAGGATAACTTTCTTTCCCAGCCCGATGATGAACCGTCTTGCACCGGAAGCCAGGTTGTCGCCGGTTAACACCGGCTTGTTCAGGTCAGACTGCACCTCTTTGAGGCGTGTGATCGGTCCCTGCACCAGCTTGGGAAACATGATGAAGTAGGCACTGAAGGTCAGCAAATTACGTTCGGCCGGCAGCGCCTTGTGATAGACATCAAACAGGTACGAGATGGCTGAGAAAGTGAAGTAGGAGATGCCCAGCGGCATAAGGATGCCGGAAAGTGCGCGGCACGCAGCCAGGTTCGGGTTAATGGCGTTGAGGTAAAGCGGCAGGTACTTGTAAACCGCCAGCAGGGCAATGTTGGCAGCAACGCCCAGCCAGATCACAACCCGGGCAGCCACTGTTTTCCCTTTCACAAGCAAGGTGCTCAGCAGTATGCCTGCCAGGTAGTTGAACAGGACAGAACCGATTAGCACCGGCAGGCGTGAGAAATCCGCCCATGCAAAAAAGATCAGCGATGCCAGGACTAGGATGCTGTGCTTCCATGCCCTGTACGGCAGCAGGTAATACAGCAGCAGGGTTATTGGCAGGAACAAAAAGATAAAGTGAATGCTGGGAAACGCCATATGCCCTGAATTATAATGGCGGAATGCAGTTATTGAAGGTGGTTAACAAAGATTTCTATTTAATTGGTTGTAATGACTTGATGTAGCATAGAAAATAATATTGATATTTTAGGCTCACTTGTACGTTCTGGCCAACAACAAGTAACCCGGCTGAGGGTCGAGATGTCCAATTTTGTTATCTTTTCAAGTTTTTAGGTGCGGAAGGTAAGGTCATACTAAAACCAATCTTTAAAATCGAGGCATAAATTGTCACATTTCTCTCCCTTCCAGCGACTTACTTAGTGTAGCTACAATTCAATCAAATGGATCGATCCTGAAAAGGAACATCAATGAATGAAACCAAAGCCTTGATGATGAACGAAGCCGAAGGAACCCACCAGATGACAACAGCGGACTTTACTGAGCTTTACCGCCGGAATGCAACCAATGTCTTCTATTATCTCTACAGTCGCGTGCGCAACGTAGCAGATGCCGAAGACCTGACCTCACAGACGTTTGTGACCGCTCTTGAAAACCTGTCCGGGCTGCGCGACCCGCTCAAATTCACGCCCTGGGTTTTCACCATCGCCCGCAACAAAGCCTTCGATTTCTTCCGAAAAGCGCAGCGCCGCCCTATGGCGGACTTTGACGAAGAGCTGGATCAGACAAAAGCTGTGGAAGTGACACTGTCCCAAACAGACCAGGACCGTCTGTGCGACCTGGAAAGCCTGATATCCCGGCTTAGACCGCTCGAGCAGGAGTACCTGCGCCTGCGCATTGTAGCAGACCTGCCCTTCGCCGAGATCGCTTCGATCCTCAACGAACCCGAGACCCGTATCAAAAAGAAATATTACCGGCTCCTGGAGCGCCTACAAGCCCAGGTGGAGAAATAACATGAACGACCTCAATCCTTTTGAGAAAGAAATCAAGCAAACCTACCGCCTGCCGGAGGTTAACCCAGCCTACTTCAAGCAACTCGAAGCCAAACTGCTGGCGTATCAGCCTTATTCTGAAGCAAAGACCAAATCCACTTTCAGCTTTGCGCGTGGTTGGGCTTACGCGGTGGCTACCCTGCTGTTGATCGGCCTCCTGGTGACCGCCATCGGCCCCTCGAAGGTTTTGGCGCAAATCCAGGCTGTTTTCGGATTTTTGCCAAATGTCGGGCTTGTGGACACCAGCTCACCCTTCAGACAACTGGCTGAACCAGTGAGTGATACGAGAGATGGCGTTATACTCGACATCCAATCCGCTTTCCTGAGCGCTGACGGAACGATCATCACCTACACAATGTCCGATCTGCCCGCAGAAATTAAACATACCAGATTTGGCGAACCAGAGTGCAAAATACCGGCTTACCTGACCCTCCCGGATGGCAGCAGAATTGAAGCAGCCGGAAGCGGCAGCGGCAACACGCCGGACGGGTTATACGCCTATAGTATCCGCTTCAGTGACCCGGTCCCGGCGAACTTCAACCTGGCTACTCTGGTCTTCCCCTGTCTGGAGGGTACGGTTCGGGGCAAGGGACCTGAAGACTGGCAGTTCGCTCTTGCCTTCAAACCCGCACCTGAGAACCTCGCGGTTTACCCGGCCACGCTCATACCGTCCCAGGCTCATATCGAAAACCCGGAGCCGATCACGTTGGAACCTGTCGCGCAGTCTGAGGATGAATCCGGTGTTCCTGCTATGCCGGGCATGATCGTCAATGGAGACCGCCAGGAGGAGATGATCGTCCTTGCCGTAGTCGAAAAACCAGATTCCTACTGGGTTACCTGGGCTTATCCCGATAAATCCGATGACGATATCCAGCGTAATGGCTACCTTTATGAACAACCATACAATCCCGTCCTTTACGATGCGAACGGCACGCAACTACCAGTGCCAAACCACGAAACCCAACTTCAGCTTTGGCAATATCAAGAAAGCCTATTCAATCAGCTTTCGGGTCAAGACCAACTGAAATACTATCCTCATACGATGTACACGATTGTTGTGCCCAAGTCTGGTGTTGCCTTCCCTATTTATGCCAAACAAAATGTGTACGAACGATCCTTCCCCGAGAAAGAATACTATGCCGACATCGAGTTTGATGGTACCAAAGTACAGACCTCCGATGAACCCGTTGAAATCAACCAGAAAATCCAGCTCGGTTCAGTCAAATTCGAATTGGAAGCCATCGAGAAAAACCAGTTTGGCGGCTACTCCTTCCTCTTCGATGGTACCGAGGGTAAGGTCGTCCAATGCCAGGCTGGCCTGGTTGGGTACACAAACAACATGGGTGGTAGCAATAGTTTCAACCCGGGTGACCCTTTCCATTTCTACCAGGCAGAAATATACTCGCAAATTCCGACCGGCATGCTGACCGTGCGCGTTTCTCAGCCAGCAGTCCTTGGCGACCTGATCAGTTTCATCGGCTCCTGGTCGCCTGAAAAGTAACCGCTTTACGAGAAACCAGGAAAATATGAAAAAGCGCTGGATATGATCCAACGCTTTTTTCCATCGGTCTATCCCATACGCGCATGTGCATGGCAATTTCCCGCGATGAGGAACGGAACTACTTCGTCAAAATTATACTGGTTGCCGGCACATTATCAACGTGGTTTTTTTACTGGTGAGAAAAGTTACCAAAAAAGCTGAGGAATTAACCCAGGTATTTTGACAGCTCGTCCAGCTCGCGCCCTTCGTCCGGCGTCAGTTCAAAGCTCATGGCAGCGGCATTTTGGGCAGCGTGATGCGGCTTGGTCGCGCCAGGGATGGCAACCACCGTCTCGCCGTGATAGGTCACCACCCAGTTAAGCGCGACCTGTGCCGGCAGAACGCCATATTTATCTCCCAGTTCAGTCATCCGGTTAATTAATGGTTGTGATTGCTTGAGCCCCTCATCACTCAGCCTGCCGTTGTACTTCATCCTTCTGTAAACACTGATGGAGCGGACAGCAGCCGGGTCACGATGGAACCTGCCGGAGAGCAGCCCTTGCTCCAGTGGGGAATAGGCAATAATGCTGATGCCTAGTTCTTGGGCGGTTTCCAGCACGCCGTTACGCTCGATGGCACGGTTCATCAGGCTGTAGGGCACCTGGTTGGAAGCCAGCACCAGCCCATGCGCCTGCAAGACCTGGTGCGATCTGCGCATTTGGGACGCGCTGAAATTGCTAACGCCGACTGAACGGATCTTGCCTTCCTTTACCAGCTTCGCCATCGCACGCATTTGTGTTTCCAACCCGGAGAAGCTGAACGGCATGTGGATCTGGTGCAGGTCAATTGGGTAACCACCCAGGTTCTTAATACGGGTGTCAATGGTGCGCAGGATGGAGCCGGCAAAGCGCATTCCCGGGAACCACTTGGTCGCGATCACGACATCGCCAGGTTTTTGGTTGTTCTTTTTCAGCGAACTGCTGAGAATTTGCTCCGATGTGCCAAGACCATATATTTCAGCGGTGTCAAACCAGTTGATGCCGCCTTTCAGTGATACATCCACAATATCGGCTGCCTTGCCATCGTCCATCCCACCCCAGTAATCCCTGATGACCGATAGACCGTTGGAGAACTGCCAACAGCCCAGCCCGATCGGAGAAATTTGTATGCCTGTCTGTCCCAGTGTGCGAAGTTTCATCATCAGTGCAGTCCTCGTTGTTGAAGGTGCTATTTGTTAAGACCAGAGATTATTCCTGGTCCTCCTCAAGCATTGCCTCTTCGCGGCGCAGCCTGGCTGTACGAACAAACAGGCTGGCAACGTACAGCAGCAGCCCGCCAAAGATCACCGCATAACCGGCAATCATGTAATTCAAAGTATCAATCGGTGCATCCATCTTTGCTTCTCCTTCAGTCGTTCAATGCCAGCTTGAGCTGTTCCACTTTTTCAGCCAGTTTACCCAGCCGCACACGGTGCCATAACAGTGTGGCAAACACAAATGTGTAAGTCAGCAAGCTGAAGATAAAGGTTTGCAGCATGGCGGGTGTCATGTCAAACGCGCCCGTAGATGACGGGTCTGAACCGCCGATAATCACCGGGTGAATGGTGCGGAAGAAGCGAATGGAGAGGAAGGTCATTGGCACAGTGATAAAACCGACGATGGCATAAACCGCGCCGAAGCGCGCCCGTTTCTCAGGCTCCTCGATGCCTTGCCGCAGCATCAAGTAGGCCGCGTAAATCAGCTCCATGATGGTCGTTGTCGTCAGACGCGGGTCCCATGTCCACCAGGTGTTCCAGATCGGCCGCGCCCAAATACTGCCGGTGATGATGCCGATAAGCGTGAAAAACATGCCGATCTCCACCCCGGCCAGCCCGACCACGTCCCACTTGCTATCTTTACTGCGCAGATATAGGATACCGCTGACCATTGCCACCAGGAAGCCGAGCATGCCCGTCCAGGTGGATGCCACATGGAAGTAAAAGACTTTCTGCACCATGCCCATCACCGCCTCAATCGGTGCGTACAGGAAAACCATCAACGTGGCTGTCAATAACATCCCGATGGTCACCAGGTTTAGAATTATTAAACCGCGCGGGTAATTTCGCTTCACTTAGCTCACTCCTCCACTACAAAATCAAAGACCATAAATGCCACAGCAATAAAGATCACGTCGTAAACGATCAGTAAGTTCAAATACGCCAGCGCATCCGCCAGCGGTTGGCCAGACAGGATGACCGTACTGGCTTTCACAGCAGCTACCAGCAGCGGCAGCACTACCGGGAAGAGCAGTATCGGCAGCAGGATATCACGCGTGCGCGCCTGCACCGCCATGCTGGCTAACAGCGTGCCAACCGTCACATAGCCCAGCGAGCCGAGCAGGATCACCAGTAGCAAGCCGGGGTTGAACAGGTTGACATTGTAAAACAGGCTGTACACCGGCAGGATGATAACTGCCATCAACAGCATGAACGCCAGGTTGGAGAGCATTTTTCCAAAATAGATGGCGCTGCGGTCAACCGGCGCCAGCAGCAGGCCGTCAAGGCAGCCGCGGTCCTTTTCTACCGCCATCGAGCGGTTGAGCCCGATTGTGCCGGCAAAGGTGAAGGTCACCCACAGCACGCCGGCTGTGACCGTTGCGCGTGCCTGTGCATCCAGTTCAAGAGCAAAATTGAATATGAAGATCACCAGCAGGGCAAATACCAGCATGGCTGAGACCAGCTCACGGCTGCGCAGTTCTGCCGCCAGGTCTTTCCATATGATCGCCAGCATGGAACGCAGGAAGGATCCTTTATGCGCCTTCATGCAGCCTCCTCGACGGTGCTGTGCTCCAGCGCCTGGCGGTAGAACGCCAGCAGGCCGTCTTCGGGCAGGTCAGCGCCCTGAACAGATGCCTGGATGCGCCCGCGCGACAGCACGTCAAAGCGGCTTGCCAGCCCGGCTGCACGCGCCAGATCGTGCGAGGTCATCACCAGGGTGTGACCGCGCCCGCTGACCTGCTTCAGGACATCATCCAGCATCTCGCAGGCATCCTGGTCAAGCCCGGTATGCGGCTCGTCCAACAAGAGCACATCCGGGTCGTGGATGATGGAGCGCCCTATTGCCAGGCGCTGCTGCATGCCGCGTGAGAAGGTGCGCACCAGGTCTCTGCGCCGGCCGGAAAGCCCGACCAGTTCAAGCATCGCATCAACACGTGTCTTAATATTGTCCACATTATAGAGCTGTCCGTAAAATGACAGGTTTTCTTCAGCAGACAGGTCGCCGTACAGCAGTGGTAGATGGGAGACCACCCCGAGCCGGCTGCGTACTGCGGCAGCCTGTCCCGGCAGGTCAAACCCGGCAATGCGCACCCTGCCCAGGCTGGGGCGAGAAAGCGTCGCCAGGATGCGCAGAAAAGTGGTCTTGCCGGCGCCGTTAGGGCCTAACAGCGCTACAAATTCGCCCTGACCAACGCTAAAGTCCAGTTTCTTTAGAACTGTCTTATGACCAAATCGCTTGACCAGCCGGCTGACTTCAATCATCATGATGCAGCTTATGAATTCCGTGCTTTCTTTAGCGCCTGTTTCAAAGATGCCCGCCGTTCATTATAGACATCTCTCGCCAGGCTGCCAGATTGGTACAGGTCGTCCAGCGCCACGATGGCATCCAGCAGTTCATCTTCAGTCGCATCGGCATCCAGGGAATCAGACGCGTCAGCATCACCGTCTACATCCTCTTTGCGCTTGCGGATAAACCATATTGCCGCGCCGACCAATGCCAGCAGCAGACCTGCCGCACCGATCAGAATCGCCGCCAGATTATTCGTGCTGGTACTGCCAGGCACCCTGCCAGAGACGGTCAGTTTCACCGGCTGGTTGGCTTCCAGGTTACTGCCTGAGAAGATCTTGATGGCAGTTCCCTGCATATCGCGCACGCCGGTTTCAACCAGCTTTTCGGAAGTAAGTTTCAACCCTTCAGCCGGGAAGCCAATAATGGCAGAGGTGACCGGCAGTGCAGGAACCCAGTTGACGGTCGTGCGGCGGTTCTCATATGGTAGTTCATAGCCAAACAGCACTTGCGTGACCGGTGTGCCGGGATAGATGGGTGCCATGTAGGCAACGCCCACATCACTGACTTTGAAGAGATCAGCCATGCCGCTGCTGTTATCAACTCGTAAATTTTCAGCGCCCTGCGGTGGTGTGAATGTAATTACCGCTTCACCCTCTGCCGCGGGGATGACAATCTCACTGCCGGTGTTTGAGATCACATACATCTCAATAACCTGCATGACTCCGGGGGTTGAAAACTCAAAGAAGACATGCACCCGGTCAGCAACCAGTGCCGACGCGTCGCTGGTGCTTTCATAGATCACAATTGGCAGGTCAACCGCCTGCCCGGGCGCGGTATCGCCAGCGTGCACCACATCCGAGGAGAAGCGCAGGTCATTGTAATCTACTGTCACCAGGTAGACTGTATCTGCCGCAGCGGACACATCTTTAAAGCTATAAGTCCCGTCAGGATTGAGGGCGACTTCAAGTTCCAGTACTGGTTCAGCACTGGTACCGTCATAACCGCGCAGCACTGCGGTCAACCCTTCCGGCAGGCTGTCTGCGAGGATCGTCACTGTACCGTTAATGGTAATCGTATCACTTTCACCTGCCTGGCTGCCTGCTGCTTGAAGTGATGGGTTGAAAAAGTCAGGTAAGTCCGATCCCAGGCTGAGCATGCGGGTGTAGCTGGCTGCCTGCCAGCGTTCTTCTTCAACCAGGTCAGCCAGCACTTCATGTGCACTGACAGATTCAACAGCAAGGCTCTCGAAGATCTGCTGGTTGCTGGTAGTAAACAGTGCATCCAGTGCTGTCCAGTCCGGCGTGCCTTCTACAGCACCGCTGCCATCAGCAGCGTGACAGTTACTGCAGGATCTGTCGTACACCACCGCACCGGCTTCATAGACCTCAAGGGTGACAGGCAGCGTAAACAGGTAGGCAGTCACGTCCCGCCGCTGTGATTCTGACAGCAGGTCCATGAACGCCGGCATATTCTGCTCGGGATGCCCGGCGCTCACCAGGTCATACCATACCTGCGGCACTGCAGCACGTGTGCGCTCGTGGTCACCCAAATCAGGCACTGGATTTTCAAACCGGGCGGCATGTTCACCATCGCCCCTGCCAGTGTTGCCGTGGCATATGGCGCAGTATTCGTTGTAAATCTGCCAGCCGTTGGCAGGGCTGACCGCTTCAATCTGGGTGGATTGTACAGCTTGTTCAGTTACTTTTGTTGCGGCTGGTTGAGCTGTTATAGGCGGTTGATAGTTCTCCGGCGGGGTAACATCCCCTGAAAAAGCGGTGCTGCAGGCAGTCAGTGCCAACAGCGGTAAAAAGGTCAGGAATCGGGCTAATTTGTGCATATGTCTGTTTATGTCCAATCTTATGCTTGAGTGTCTGCACCGCAGCGCGGGCAGAATTTGTCAGATTTTTGCAGCGGGCTGCCGCACTTAGCACAGAAACCAACTGCCTTCTCCATCCGGTCGCGCCGCCGGGCGGCGATCAGAGCTTCCAGTTCATCCTCAGCCGGGGTTGGCTGGTGTTCGTGGTCCTCAGCCGCTTTAGAAGCGCCATTTACCCCTGCCAATGGGACGGATGATTCAAGCGACAGCTCGTCCAATTTTTTCAACACTGCCGCGCCTGCTTGAAGCAGTTCAGTACGCTGTGTTGGGTAATCTTCTTCAGGCACTTTGCCCTGTGTATAATCAAAATCCAGCTCCTGGATGGCAGTCAGGATGTTTTCTTTCTGTGCCAGCAAACCGGAACGTTCCTGCTCATAACGGCGGACAGCCTGTCGAGTCCGCAGCGGCTGAGTCTCCAGTTTGCGGTCCATCAGCGGCCTGATGATTAACAGGCCGACACCGATTAAAAGGGCAAAGGTGAGTAAAATGGATCCAATATCCATAAAGTGTTCTCCCGGTACTTATCAAAGTTACTGACGCACACTCTCGACAGCCATGATAATTTCATCTAAGTTCATAAACGGGCCAATCTTGGCATAAGCCAGCCGGCCTTCACGGTCAATAATATAAGTCTCTGGCACACCCTTGATGCGGAACATCTGTGAGATTGCCGTGCGCAAGTCAGGCCCATTAGGGTAGGTGATATTAAATTTTGACAGGTACGCCAGGGCATCAGGCTCGGTATCCACATAATCAACGCCCAGGAAAATTACATCGCCGTCATCCCGATATCTCAGCCAGGCTTCCTCGAGTTCAGCAGCCTCTGATTCACACGGCTGGCACCAGGATGCCCAAAAATTGATGACAATCACTTTACCAGCGATATCCTCCGTATTGATCACCTGTCCATCAAAGGTGTTAAGTGTGATGGGCGGTACCCTGTCGCCAATAGTTATTGATCCACGCTGGGTACGCAGCAAGCCCCAGCCAAGAATTGCCAGAAAGATGAACAGTGCCAGAAAAGAAAGTATCATTGTTCCACGTGATACGCCCTTCTTACTGTCAGGTCTCGCTTCGGTGTCAGTCTGTTCCATATCCATCAGTCCATCCTTCTTTTCAGATCTTCTTCCAGCCGCCGTATGTATGGGTCATCCCTCTGGAGGTCGGGATTATCAGTAGCAGTGCTTTGTACTTCACGAGCTGTGAAGGCCGCCGTTTGTTTTGCTCGCATGCTGTTCAATGAACGGAAAAGGATCACTGCAGCACCCAGGATGAACAGCGGCGGCAGGATATAAATCAACCAGTTCAAGCCCGTACGCGGCGGCACCGGTAAAACCCGGTCGCCGTACTGGGCTACAAAATAGTTCTCAATCTGTGTCTGTGTCCAACCCTCTGACAGTTTTAGGCGGATGATATCACGCCACTGTGCACAGGATTGTGTTGGACACACATCCAGTGAAAGATTTTCACACGTTGGACAATATAAAGTGCTGGCCACTGCGTTGACATCATCATCCGTCACTTCAGTTGGCTGCGTATCCTGCGCGGCAGCAGTGCCGGTAATGACTGCCAGCAACAACAGCCCCAGCAGCAGCGACCAGATGGTACTTGAAGTCATTTTCATCATCATCGTCTCCTTATACCCCAGCTTTACGCCGTGCTGAACTTACAGCTGCCAGTTCAGGCTCTCGCCCCGGCCAGGCGGCCAACAAGCCGCCGATGGTGGCAATCATCGAGCCAATCCACAGCCAGTTGATCAACGGATTATGATACACCTTGAACGTTGCACCCTGGCTGGTGATCGGGAGCCAGTCCACCAGAATGATATACAGGTCTTCTTCCAGGGTGGAACGCACACCGGGTATGGTCATGGTCTGCATGGCATCGTAATAGAACTCACGACGCGGGTAAAGCTCACCAATCGTCCTGCCGTTTTTGCTCACATCCACCACCGCCCGGGCGACATTACGGCCATCCGGTGTATCAAATACTGCCAGTGTATCGTAAGTGATCTCATAGCCGCGCAGGTTCAGGCTTTCGCCGCGCGCCAGCATGCCCTGCGTGGTCTCCTGGAAGACCTCAATTCCTATGATGCCGATGAACATCAATGCCACACCCAGGTGAATGATATACCCGCCGTAGCGCCGGCGGTTGCCGCCTGAAAGATGGATAAATGCCGTCGGCAGAGTCTCACCGGTGCGTTTCATACGTGTGCTGACACCGCGCACATAATCCTGGACAGTCGAGAAAACGGTCAGCGCAATCAGCCAGAAGGCCAGCAGCGCCGGCCAGGCTCTGACACCAGCCACCAGGACTGCGATCAGCACAGCGAAGGAGAGTGCCAACGGCAGCCAAATAGCCCGTCCGAGCGTCTTGACCGTCGCCCTGCCCCAGGCTGACAGCGGTCCAAGCGCCATCAGGAACATGATGCCGGCCAACAGCGGCCCGGTTGAGCGCTCGTAGAACGGCGGCCCGACGGTCACTTTCTGGCCGGTGAACAGCTCGGAAATGAGCGGGAACATCACACCCCAGAAACAGATCACCAGGACGCCAATAAACAGCAGGTTATTAAACAGGAACATGGATTCGCGCGACAGCATGGATGTCATGCTGCCTTCAGCCTTAAGGTCGCCCCAACGGCGCAGCAGCAGCCACAACGACATCGCCAGACTGATGCCGATGAAACCAAAGAACAGCGGCCCAATGGCGCTCTGTGCAAAGGCATGCACTGATGAAAGCACGCCTGAGCGGGTCAGGAAGGTGCCGAAGATCACCAACGAGTAGGTCAGGATGATCAGGATCATATTCCACTGCTTGAACAGGCCGCGCTTCTCCTGGATCATGACTGAATGCAGAAATGCGGTGCCGGTCAGCCAGGGCATGAAAGCGGCAGTTTCCACCGGGTCCCAGGCCCAGTAGCCGCCCCAGCCGAGGACATCGTAAGCCCAACGGCTGCCGAGAATTAGCCCGATGCTGAGAAACAGCCACGCCACCAACGACCAGCGGCGGGTGATACGAATCCAGCGGTCGTCCGTGCGGCCAGTCACCAGCGCCGCAATGGCAAAGGCGTAAGGAATGACAAAGGAGACAAACCCCAAATAGAGCATGGGGGGATGGAAGATCATGCCGGGGTGGCGCAGCATGGGATTCATACCCATGCCATCGCGCGGTATCAACGGCAATGCGCCCTGCGGTGCAAACATGGCTGTAAGCTCAGCCTGCCCGGGCACCTGCCAGTAGCGCACAAAGGGGTTTTCGATGAAAAGGGTCAGTGAGAGGAAGAACAGCAGCGTGATCATCGTGACGATGATCACCCACGGCAGGAACTCACGGTCGCGCTGCCATTTGCGCAGCGTCACGGCTGTGGCAAAAGCTGACATCAGCCACGACCACACCAACAGTGAGCCCGATTGCCCGCCCCATAAAGCGGTCAGTTTAAGGTAGAACGGCATGGTGGAGCTGGCGGAGCTGTACACATAGGCCACCTGGTAATCGCCACTCAGCAGTGCAATCAACAGGCATATCACCGGAATAGTGGTAAGTGGGAAGGTCAGCAGCATGGCGATCCGTGCGCTCTCCACCCATGCCAGCAGGTTCTTGCGTTCGCCATACAGTGCAGCTGCTACCGCGTACAGCGAGACTAAAAACGCCAGGATCAAGGTTGCATATCCGAAATTGGTTATCATCATGGTGTAATGGTTTCCTGCGTGGTTTATAAATCTTGTATTAAGTTCATGTGGTATACGCCGGCTTCAGTCAAGTATCTACCGGCAGCTCATTCAGCGTCTGACTGTTCCGGCAAGGCTTCTTCATAGCGCGTCGGACATTTCAACAACAGTTCATCGGCGTAAAACACACCGTCATCACCGATCTTGCCAGTCATAATCGCCTGTGCTTCATTTTTCAACAGGTCAGGGCGCACCCCCACATACTGCACATCCAGCCTCGGCAGGTCAGGATTCATCGAAGCCTGGTGCAGTACTTCAGCCATGCCCCCCAGGGCATCGATTTCTTTCTGGCTGCCGGGGATGTGCGCTACGGTGAAGCTCAACGTCAACGTCGCGGGGTCATTGGTAATCGAATCACCCAGCACCACACCCGATACCCGCAGGTTTTGGCCAGTTACCTCAGCCGCACGCTGGTTCAGCTCCTCCACGGTCATAAAGTACTGTGCATTTGCCTGGGTGGACGAGACAATCAGGTAAATGATTGCCGCCAGGATGAGCAGTCCGCCAACAATAAATTTTGCACGTCCCTGCAGACCAGGCTTTGTGGTTTCAGTACCAGCCATAACAACACTCCTTCAGTATTCCTAACAATAAATGGGATCTGTCGACTTCTTACCTGTCATAAATTTTGCCATAAGTTCATTAATGAAAGATTAAAAAGATCAACTTTGCCTGAAATAGACAGGCGCAAGCACAAGCTTGAAAACCAGCATTGATAACTGTCAATCCTCGCCTTCAAAACGCTTGAACTGGTAAAGGGACCCTTCAACAAAGCCGCGGGCGTGATAATAACGCCGCGTGCCGATGGCTGAAATGACAGCCAGGCGCTGGTAACCGCGTTCTCGGGCAATTTCCTCCGCCCGGGTGATCAGGCGGGTGCCCAGCCCGGCATGCTGTGCAGCGCCATCCTGCTCTGCGCCAACCGGCAGCGACTGGCCGTAGATATGCACCTCGCGAATGATCGCTGCGCCGCGCAGGTCCTCCAGCCCCAGAACCTCAAATGGGTCCTGTTCTGGCAGTGACAGGCGCAGGTAACCCGCCAGCCGGTCATCGTTGGTGGTGAACTGCAGGAAGTGCTCCTCAGCGCCGGCAGCACGGTAAACCAAATCCTCCAGCGTCAGGCTGTCTGCGATAATTGTCTTACCGCGCACTTCCCGGCAGCGAATGCAGCTGCAGTGTTCGCCGCGCCGCTTCACCTCTGCCAAAGCGTCCATGCGCAGGCTGGTGCGCTTGTTGCCGGCAACCACATGCTCTGACGAAAAATCACGGATGATGCGGTTGATGCGGCAGTACTTTGGCACGGTTGGCTTCAAATCGGCAATTAAGGAAATCAATTCCTCAGTGCTGTAAGGTTGGTACTCACCTCTCTGCCAGTAGTGGTAAAGTTCGGCAGTCTCCATCAGTTGGGTGGGATAAATCTTCAGTTCGTCCGGGCAGTATCCCTGCCACAGACGGGCAAAATCAGCCCGGTCTGAGTCCGGGGTGGCACCCAGAAGGTTGGGCATCCAGTGCAGCACCAGCTTGAATCCCCCGGCGCGCAGCAGAGTGACCGCCTTCAGCAGTGCGGCAGTATCATGCCCGCGCATGTTCAGGCGCAGAATTTCATCATCCAGGCTTTGGGCGCCCAGCTGGACCTTTGTCACACCCAGCCGGCGCATCCAGGCAATTTCCTGCGGTGTGATCTGGTCAGGCCGCGTCTCGACCACCATGCCCACGTTGCGGTGTGCGGTACTTTCGTTCAATAACTGGGCTTCTTCCAGTGTGGTAGAGACCACACCGTTCATGGCGTCCAGGCAGCCTTTGACAAACGCTTCCTGGTAGGCATGCGGGTAAACGCTCCACGTGCCACCCAGGATCAGCAGTTCAATCTTATCGGTGGGATGTCCCACCGCCTTGTAAGACGCAATCCGTGAGCGCACCTGCTCATACGGGTCGAAGTTGTTTTGAAAGGCGCGTGCCCCGCCTGGCTCGTCGGGTAGGTAGGACTTGGGCATGCGTTCATCGGTCGGGCAGAAGATGCAGTGACCCGGGCAGGCATGCGGCCCGGTCAGCACGGTGACGGTGGTGACGCCCGAGAGCGTGCGCATCGGTTTCATGCGAATGCGCGCCAGCAGCGCCGGGTCTTCAGCCAGCTCGCCGGCTTTCACAAGATGGTTGTAGGTGGCAACAAGGATATGCTTGGAGATGTAGCCGGCATCACCGCTGAGCGGGTAGCGACGGATGGCTTGAAACACATCCTCGCCGCGCCGGACTTCCTCCAGCACTTTCAGGGCAACCTCCCGTTTCTCGGGTGTAGACTGCCGGGCTTTCATCCATTCCTGCGGGTCAAGAGCCATGTCCCAATTGTAACGGATATTTCAGGTCAAAATGGATGCCTTTTAGGAGCCGCACACCGCCTGTTGCAGCCGTTATAATAGGAGCATGCGTGAAGAAATCGTCCAGCGCCTACTGGATATAAACCGGGAATTTTACGAAACCTTCGGCGGGGCTTTCGCCGCCACCCGCCGCCGGCTGCAGCCTGGCATACTCAGGGTGCTGGCACTGCAACAGCCGCAGGGGAACTGGCTCGACCTGGGCTGCGGCTCGGGCACACTGGCAGCCGAATGGGTACGGTCAGGCATACCTGCCAGCTATACCGGCCTGGACTTCAGCGAAGCGCTGCTGAGGGAAGCTCAATTAGCTGTGGCAGAAGTGCTGGAAGCAGGCACTGAGCCCACCATCCCTATGCCGCACTTCCTGCAGGCTGACCTGCTGCAGACCAGTTGGCAAGCCAGCTTTCAGCCCGGCAGTTATGACGGCATCCTCTCGTTTGCTGTGCTGCACCACATCCCGGGGTCACACAACCGACAGCGCCTGTTAACTGCCATAAAACAATTGCTCAAGCCCGGCGCTGCCTTCATCTTCTCGGTCTGGCAGTTCCAGCACAGCCCGCGCTTGATGGCGCGCCTGCAGCCCTGGGACTCTGTTGGACTGGACGAGAGCGATCTTGAGCCCGGCGACACCCTATTGGACTGGCGGCATGCCCTGCCCGGTCAGGTAGAGCAGAGCGGTCTGCGCTATGTACACCTGTTCAGCCGCCAGGAGCTGGCTGACCTGGCTGCCGCAGCAGGCTTCAAGCAGGTGGACGAATTTGAATCCGACGGCAATGGCGGCCGGCTGGCGCTCTACCAGCACTGGCAGCGTGCCTGACCCTGTTGTTATCCATTATTTCAAGAAATAATCAGCGTTGTTCTGAATCATCCATCAGTAAACCCATGGATGCTGCCCGCTCCACGGACTGAGCCAGCGTTTCAGCACCGAGCCGCTTTTTCAGGTTGGCTATGTGCATGGCTGTGGTGTTGGGGTGCAGTCCCAGCTGGCGGGCAATCTGCTTGGCTGTCATTCCTCGCACAATACACTGCAGTACCTGCAGCTGGCGCCGGGTCAGGCGTACCGGTGACTGCAGAGTGGAAGCCCTGCCAGCCGGGATCACGGCCAGGATGCGAGCGGTCAGGTAAACGGCTTTCAGGCCGGCATGGTCAGCGTTATGGGCAGGCAGGTCTACAGGTGGCTGCCACCTGCCGCTGTTTATTGCCTGCACCAGCTGTGTCGCCGGCAGGTTGGAATCAATCACCAGCATGGTTTGTTCATCAGGAAGGAAAAGGATGCGTGTCATTTCAGGGTATCGGTCTCGTCAATGGTTAAAGGTTAAAATTAATAGAACATATTTACTATTTATTATCACCCATTTTTTGGCGCTGTCAAGAGATTCACACACCCAATCTCCTTTTCAACATTCCATCTACAGCGGTTGACCGCCTGACCGAATCAATCTAAAATTAAGGCATGAACGCTAATCTCCTGCTTGCCAGCTTTGCCGGCTTTTTCAGGCCTGACCACGATCCGCCCTACCAGTGTTGATAACTCCCTGCAAACGAGCAATTACAGCTCACCTTTTGGTCAAATAATTATTTGTCATCACCACTGGAGTAAAATTTAAAATGTCACCCGTACCTTTTCCCTCAAAACGAGCCCAATTTTTCAAAGACGCTCCCGATGAAAAATGGAACGACTGGCGCTGGCAGCTCACCAACCGCCTGAACACCGTTGAAGAAATTGGGCAAATACTAACCCTGACCGACAGCGAAAAGAAAGCCCTCTCATCACAGGGCTTGTTCAGGGTGGATGTTACCCCTTATTTCATCTCCCTGATCAACCCCGATGACCCGGATGACCCGATCCGCAAGCAGATGATTCCGCTGGCAGACGAAATGGTGCCCTTTACCGGCATGATGGAAGATTCGCTGGCAGAAGACCAGCACTCGCCCGTGCCCGGGCTGGTACACCGTTACCCCGACCGGGTGTTGATGCTGGTTACCACGCAGTGTGCCTCATACTGCCGTTATTGCACCCGCGCACGTATCGTCGGTGACCCCAGTGCCACCTTCTCACCGCAGGAATTTGACCTGCAGATCGAGTACCTGAAGAACACCCCGCAGGTGCGCGACGTCCTGCTCTCCGGCGGTGACCCGCTCACCCTGTCGCCAAAACTGCTCGAAAGCTTGATCAAGCGCCTGCGTGAGATCCCCCACATCGAGATCATCCGTATCGGCAGCCGTGTACCGGTCTTCATGCCCATGCGCGTCACCGACGAGCTGTGCGACATGCTGCAGAAGTACCATCCCCTGTGGCTCAATATTCACGTCAACCATCCCAATGAAATCACTGCCGAGCTCGAACAGGCCTGCGACAAGCTCAGCCGTGCCGGCATCCCGCTCGGCAACCAGAGCGTCCTGCTGGCTGGCGTCAACGACTGTGTGCACATCCAGCGCAAGCTGGTGCAGGACCTGGTGCGCATCCGTGTGCGCCCGTATTACCTCTACCAGTGCGACCTGGTGGACGGTGTCGGACACTTCCGCACGCCGGTTGCCAAGGGCATTGAGATCATTGAGGGACTGCGCGGTCACACCTCCGGCTACTCGGTGCCCACCTACGTGGTGGATGCCCCAGGCGGCGGCGGCAAAATCCCGCTGATGCCCAATTACCAGATCAGCATGTCAGATCACAAGATCGTCCTGCGCAACTACGAGGGCTACATCACCACCTACGAAGAACCCATCACCTACCAGCCGCATGACCCTGCTACCTGCCCATACTGCCAGTCCAAGAAGCTCGAACCAGGTCAATCCGGCGTACACGGTTTGCTGGACGGCGAAGATATGTTCATTAAGCCGGCAGGCTTTGACCAGCTGCACACCCGCGGCGGCGCTCAGCACCGCCTGCGTGCCGATAATAAGAAATGGAAGCCGCTGGGCATTGGTTCCGGCGCTGAGGAGAAACCCTCTGAATAAGCAGTCACCCGTGCTCAAACTGGCAGCCAGCGCAGCCCGCTGGCTGCCAGTGCCTGTCAAACGGTTGATCTACAAGTTCAAGCCACTGGCGAAGCTGCTGCGTGGTCTGCTCAACCAGTCCGCTCCGCAGGGACAGGTAAAGGTCACTGTGGCAGCCGGCAGCCTGCAGGGTTGGGAGCTGTTTCTGGACCTGAAGCTCGAGAAAGATTACTGGCTGGGCACCTACGAGACCGACCTGCAGCAGGCGGTTGAGCAGTTTGTCAAACCTGGCAGTACCGTCTATGACCTGGGCGCCAACATTGGCTATGTCTCCCTGCTGCTGTCAAAAGCCGCCGGTGAAAACGGAGCAGTGATCGCTGTTGAAGCACTGCCGGCCAACTTTGAACGTCTTGAACTAAACACCACGCTCAATCAGCCGCACGCCCGGGTCACCTGTCTCAACGCCGCAGTCACTGACAAAGCCGGCCCGGTCGAGTTCCTGGTGCATAACTCCACCAGCATGGGCAAGGCGCTCGGCTCTGCCGGCAGGCATGAGCAGTACGGCCAGGTTATCACCGTGCCGGGCGTGACGCTTGACGACCTGGTGTTCGAGCAAGCCTATCCCGCGCCGGATGTGATCAAGATGGACATCGAGGGCGGTGAGGTTCTGGCAATTCAAGGCATGCGACAGGTGCTGGTAGAGTATCACCCGTTGATGATGATTGAACTGCACGGCGAAGAAGCTGCTGACGCAGTCTACACCGCCCTGGCAGATGCCGGCTATGACATGCGTTTGATGAAAACTGGTTACCCATCTGTGCGCTCTCGGGCTGAATTAGATTGGAAAACCTACCTCCTGGCACTACCCCCACAGTAAAAGATAATCCATAATTAAACTGAAACTGCAGCAGGCATGTGTCCTGCTGTGAAATCTACTGGATTGAGAGCCGGAGGAAGCATGCATTATCGAAGATTGGGACGCACCGGATTAAAAGTGAGTGAACTGTCGCTTGGCACCTGGGTCACCTTTGGCCGGCAGGTGGACGACAGCATGGCGCATGAGTTGGTGCATGCCGCCTATGACCACGGTATCAACTATTTTGACTGCGCCGATATGTATGCCGCCGGCGAGGCCGAAAGGCTGTTGGGAAACGCCGTCCAGGGCTTGCCGCGTACCGCATTATTACTCTCGAGCAAAGCCTTCTGGCCAAGCATGCCCGGCATCAACGGGCGCGGCCTGTCGCGCAAACACCTGACCGAGTCCCTGCATGCCTCGCTCAAGCGCCTCAACACCGATTACCTCGACCTGTACTTCTGCCACCGCTACGACCCCGACACGCCCATCGAAGAGGTAGTACGCACCATGGAAACCTTCATCCAGCAGGGCAAGATTCTGTACTGGGGTACTTCAGAATGGGACCCTGCGCAGATTACGCGCGCCTACGGCATTGCCCGCCAGCTGCTGATGACCCCGCCCGCCGTGGAACAGCCGCAGTACAACCTGTTTTCACGCAAGCGGCTTGAGATTGACCTTGACCCGTTGGTGAAGGATTTCGGCATCGGCTTGATGACCTGGAGTCCGCTGTATTACGGCCTGCTATCGGGCAAATACAATGACGGCGTACCGGAGGGCAGCCGCGCTTCCATGAAAGACATGCACTGGCTGAGCGACCACATAACCATCGAACGTCTAAACCAGGTGCGTCACCTGACGGCGCTGGCACGTGAACTGGACCTGACCACCGCCCAACTGGCGCTGGCATGGATCCTGCGCCGCAAGGAAATCAACAGTGTCATCATGGGTGCCTCACGCCCTGAACAGCTGGATGAAAACCTGCTGGCGGCTGACGCCGAGGATATATTGAGCGAGGAAGTGCTCGATACCATCGAAGGAATTATGGAAAACCTGCCCGAATAAAAGATCGAGCAGGCTGATATTTTCAAAGGCACCCGTAGAATAATATCTTTCAGGTGATGCGCAGCCGACGCACGAACAGGTTGAGATCCCGCCCCAACGTGATGCCGGTGTTGAACACCAGCCCCATAAGCCCGATGGATGCAGCCAGTGCCGCACCGGTCAGAGTCAGTAGCTGGGTCACCAGCAGTGAACTGCCCCATCCCAGCAGTATCAGCCAGGATTGCTTTCCCATTACACGGTTACCCTCCCTGTACAGCCGCGTGCTCATTGCCAGCAGCAGCCCAATGATGCCCCCCAGGCTGATCATCACCAGTGCGATCGAAATACGCAGCTCCGCCCCGCTGATTATCCAGTACACTCCCAGCAGCAGCAAGCTAAAGAAGACGGAAAATATCGGGGACAGGATACTGACAGCCCGCGGCTTGCGGAAGGTGAACAGCATCAGCAACACCAGCAGCGCTGTCACCACCAGGCTGACCGTGTGTATCAAAGTGGAAAGAGTGATCTCAATCATTTTTCTACCCTCAAATTTTTTATGGCCAGGGGGTAACCACAGCGGTTGCAGTACACACTGCCGGGTGGATTGTCAGCAGAACAATTCGGGCAGGTGATACCCTCGACCTGCACCGCCTCAAGGCTCCATGCCGGCGGCTCCCATGGCGCTGAAGGCAGTTCAGGCAGCATTCCCAGGTGAAACACCAGAAATTCCCATAGACGCTCTGTCGCCTCTTCGTCTGCCAGGTCAACTGGCGGCGGCAGTTTCGCCCCGCAGTAAGGGCAGTGCAGTTCGTCCTTGACCTGCTTGCCGCACGATGGACAGGCACGGTCAGTCAGTGGAGCTGTCAGCAGTTCACCCTCTGCTGGTTTATGGCTTGCTCGCTTCCATTCCCCTTCCTCAAACACATACCAGCTGCGGCTGTTAACCCCCACAGTCCACGGCCGGCCCTGGCTGTCCACCAAAAAATGCGCCACCAGCATGGCAAGCTCATCCTCCAGGCTGATGTCACCCTGGAAATAGGACTCATCAATGGACTCAACTACTTCCAGCAGCACAGACGGGGCAGGGCGCTTGACCAGCGGCGCCGCCAGCCGCGCTTCTTTTTCGTAGATCAGTGCCTGAATTTCATCAGCCGAGAGCGACTCGAACACCTGCAGGTCAGCCGGTCCTTCCAGCCTTGCCGGTGGGCGCTTGCCGGTTCTCCAGGTGCCGTCACTGAACAGGTGCCATTCACCGCTGCGACCGTCAAACGCCCAGTACCTGCCGTTACCGTCCCGCAGTACAAAACGGTTCAGGTGGGTATTCAGCTCATGCAGGTTGATCATTCCCCTGCCGTACTGCTCGGCCGTCTCAGCCGCGCTGGCTTCCACCAATCGGGTATCGTAATAGCGCAGGTTTATCATTGTTAATCACTCCTTGTCCACTCACCTTGTCCGTAAGCCTGGTGTGTTCCCTTTTTTTTGCAAATGCTCACCCAGCGACTGGAGCACGGTCACCCGCCGCCGGTGGGCAAAATCACCTTCAACTTGATGGGTGTGTACCTGGTCTTCCAGTTTCAGCTGCTTTTCCAACGACTGCCCTATCTTCTTGCTCAAACTTTCCAAGGTTTTCCTCTTCTCTTGGTAATCTGACACAGCACTGTAAGTTTTCTCACCATAATCATAAAGTTTGCCAATAACGGGATTTCCTTTAAATAAACGCTTAAGACCCGAAGTAAGTATTGTTTTCGAAACACCACCTGGCGGTATTTTTAGCCCGAGGGGTTTTAGAAGCACCTCTTTTACATCCTTCTCTGAAATGCCGGATTCGTTAACATAATGTTTGGTTAGTATTACTTTAATGGCATTCTTTACCGCAAGATATACGTAGCTGATGCCCATCTTTTTCAATAAAGACTTTTCACCTATATTTACCCAGGGATTCAAATCTAAAGCTGGTTTAAACACTGTAAGGTCGATAACATCTATACAAGCGTTAGACGTCATAATATTGATAAGTACTTCGAATTGAGCCTGCAGCAAACGAACTTGTTCCGTAACTGTCTTAAGTTCCTTCTTGTCTTTCTCCAGCTCCACCCGGTGCATTTTTTCCTTTTCAAGGAACTGACTGACAAGCTCGCGCAGGCGTGTTTCACGTAAATCCAACTCCGGCGTCTCTGCTGCCTCTCTGGTTCCCGTATCCTTGCCTTCAACTGCATCCTTATCAACCACAGCAGCATCTTTCTGACCTTGTTCAACAGTTTTCTGAGCTGCTTCAATGCTTCTATCCTGCTGGAGGTTGACGGCTTCCATAATTTTGTCCAGCTTAATCCCGGCTGCCAGCTGTGCCGCAATCCAGGAAGCCAGCAGTGCTGCAGTGGCTGCCGCGGCTACTGCGGCATCACGGGAATTCAAATCCGGGTTATCCGAACCTGCCAGGAATTCTTCCAGGTTTTTGATCAGTTCATCCGCGGTGATTTCCACTGCATCTTCACCTGTATTTTCATCGCTGCTGTCAGGTTCAGGCTTCTGCGCTTCGGTTTCCGGTACTGGTTGTGCCGGTTGGGCAGGACTGAGGCTGACACCCCCGGTGGGATCTGAATCTGGTGTCGTACCAGCCGGGCATTGGTTCGGTGAGGTAACACATGCAACCAGCTCACCTATTGGGCAGTGCGGTCCGCATAAAGTTGTATCAAAGCCAGGGTCAATGGGCTTACCGCAGCCATAATACCCATCATTGCAAATGCAGCGTTGTGTACTGCCATAATGCATATTGCCGCTTGTCGGGCATTTATCCTGCACGCAGCCCACACCAGACATGTGCTTAAAATGAAAACCTGGCGGACATGGCACCTGTGCCTGTGCCGGCTCAATCTGGCTGACCAAGGTTATCACGGCTAAAGCCAGCGCTGTCAGCAGCAGGGACAGGCAACTATTTCTTCGCACCATCAAGCAACCCTCCTAATTCTTTGGTATACCCGGTGTGTGCTTGCGGCTGCGCAGGTACTCAGCCAGCGCCTCCTCGGCTTTATTACGGTCATATTCCGCGTTTTTGATGTCCACATAGCGGTCGTGGATCTTTGTCTCAAGGTCCAACTGCTTAGAAAATTGTTCCTTTTTCTGCTGCAGTATCGCGTCAATATTGCGGGAATGATCCTGGTTTTCCTTCACCATCTCATAAATTTGCTCAAAATAATCATAGCCTTTACTGGCCAGTTTACCGACAAAAGGTACATGTTTTACTATATTCATCACAATCTCTTTGAAAGCACCACCCGGCAGGCGTTTGTTGCCGCCAACCGGTTTTCTGAGCAAGTCGCGAAACTCCTCAGGTGTCAGGTCCTGCGCGGAAGCTGTCTTTTTCAGCAACTCCTTTATCAGATCTTTACGGTAAGCATCAAAGACATCCTGTTGGAATTTTTTATAGACAAAATCCTTGTAGGTATCGGGTCCAACCAGCTCGGGTTTTAACAGCTCGGCCGAATCTATAACTATACCAGCCTGAGCCATGGTTACAATATCCTCTATTGCCATAATGACCGTGTCCCCAACCTCAATTATCCCATCGGTACAACGCGCGATATTCTCAGCGTCAAATGCGCTGCCCAGCTTGCGCACAGTGTCAGAAACCGACTTGTGTTCAATTTCTAATTGCTTCTTGGCCTGTTCGTTTTCTTTTTCCATCTGCTGATATTTCTCTATCTCTTTACGCAGCTTAATTTCCTTTGCGTCCTTCGGCGGTAGAGGTTCTTTCTTGTCATGTAGTGTGCTGGCTGGATCCTTCTGCGGCATTGATTTTTTCTGTTCAGGCAGGCTGGTTGGCGGCGCACCAGGTACTTTTGTCGGCGCATCCTTCTTTACAGTCACAGGCTTGCCGCTGCCCGGCGCCGGGACGCTTTTGGTGTTATCTCCACCCCGTACCATCTCGATTGCTTTCTTTAAGTCATCTAAGTTTGTCCCGGCCGCCAGCTGGGCTGCCATCCAGGACGCCATCACTGCGGCTGCGGCAGCTGCCGCCACGGCAGCATCGCGCGACTTCAAATCGGGGTTGTCCGATCCTGCCAGGAATTTTGACAGGTCTTTCGCCAGGTCTTTGGCTGTTGACGTTGTACCTTCTGACGTGGATTTTTCTTCCACTTTTTCATCGGTTTCAACTGGAGCTTCTTCTTCTGTGACTGCCACAATTGTGCTGGTATTGGCAGGCTCCTCACCCGGGCAGGTTGAAAGGTAGCTGACACAGGTGGTCAGCCTCGATGCCGGGCAGAACGGGAAACAGGCTGCCGGGTCATAACCGGGTTCGTTAATCGGTTCAAAACAAGGGCTGTATCCCTCATTACAGGTGCAGTGGCCGGTTGAGTCAAAATGTGATTCTGGAATAATACCGCAGTCGTCCTGCACGCAGCCCGTGCCTGAAAGGCGGTCAAAGTGAAAGCCGGGCGGGCATTCCACCTGCGCCTGTGCCGGCTCAGCGCTGCTCAGCAGCCAGGCAGCGGCGGCAAGTAGAACCACAGCCACCATAAACAGTGCCCGATGGAAGCCTTCCTTCAAAGCAGCCTCCCGCTAACCCTTCTGAACCGGCAGTAACTTATGCAGTCTAATGAAGAGAAACCTTATTACAACGAGTCCGCTCGCAATGTGCTTTCTGTCATGCTTGGCATTGAATTGGGATTGTGTGCAGCCGGGGGCATTGCCCGGGGTCAGTAAACACAGACGACAACAGTATCCTGATCCCGATACTTTTATTATGACAGAATCAAACTGGATGTCAATCAGTAAAATCGGCACCAAAACGTGTATATTTGAAAATCATTTTGGTGTAAACTGTATTTAGTTTCCGATCTGTTTCCAACAAGTGACTGGAGTTTCCATGTCAGCTGAAAATATCTCTTCCGACAGCCCCCGTACCCCCGAGGTGTTCATCATCTCCGGCGGGTTGGGTGCCAGCGCTGTACAGGTGATCAACACCGTGCTGGCGCAGTTCCCCAATCAAACCGTCAACCTGCACACAATCGCTAATGTCCGCCAGCCCATCCAAATCAGCGAGGCGCTTGCGCGGGCGCGTTCTGCCGGCGGCATTGTCATTCACACCCTTGTCAATGATGCCCTGCGCTCTCAGCTGGTGCGCGAGGCGCGGGCGATGGGCGTGCCGCAAATTGACCTGATGGGTGACCTGATCACCTGGCTGGCAAACACACTCGGCACGAAACCCCTGCAGGAGCCAGGACGTTACCGCCAGATACACAGCCAGTATTTCGACCGCGTGGCAGCCATTGATTACATGCTCAAGCATGATGATGGCATGCATCCTGAGGGCTGGTCTGAGGCTGAGGTGCTGATTGTCGGGCCCTCCCGTACCGGCAAGACACCCTTATGTGCCTACCTGGCAGTGCTGGGCTGGAAGGCAGCCAATTACCCGTTGGTGCCGGGTATTCCTGTGCCGCCCATTTTGCAGGAGCTCAATCCCGCCCGCGTGATCGGGCTGACCCTGGATGCTGAGCAGTTACTTTTATACCGCCGGCAGCGCCAGTATCACCTCGGTGTGAGTGGCACAACCGCCTATATAGATGTTGAGATGATTGAACAAGAGTTGCAAGAGGCGATGCGCACCTTCCGGCTGTCCGGCTTCCAGGTGGTGAACATGACCGACAAGACCATCGAGCAAGGTGCGGATGAGATCATCCGCAAGATGGGTTAATTTTCACATTATTTTTACCCCTGCTCTGCTTTGTCCGTGGTATCGGCTTTTATGCCAGGTAATGAAGCTTTCACCGCCTGCCGGAAGTCTTCCAGCCGGCTGATCACGGCGTTATTAAAGGTGCCTTCCGGGTAACTGCCATCCGGCTGTGCTTCTCCAAAAGGCATGCCGGTCAGCAGGGTCACTGCTTCACCCACCGTCTTCACTGACCACAGGTGGAACTGCCCATCCCTAACTGCCTGGCGCACGTCTTCATTCAACATCAGGTTACGTACATTTGAGTGCGGGATGATCACACCCTGGCCGCCGGTCAAGCCCTTTTGCCGGCAGATCTCAAAGAAGCCCTCGACCTTAGCATTGACGCCGCCAATCGTCTGTATCTGTCCGTGCTGATTTATCGAGCCGGTAATCGCCATGTTCTGGTTGATGGGAATGCCTGTCAGCGCTGAAAGCAGGGCTATCAACTCTGCAGCTGAGGCGCTGTCGCCCTCCACCTCATCATAAGACTGCTCAAATGTCAGGCTGGCAGTCAGGCTCAAAGGTCGTTCCTGCCCGTACAGCCGGCCCATCAGCCCATTAATGATCAATATACCTTTGGTGTGAATGTTCCCGCCCAGCTTGGCCTGCCGTTCGATGTCGATCACACCGGCCTGACCCACGCTGCAGGAAGCGCTGACACGGTTGGGCCGCCCGAAGGCATAGTCACCCAGCGAAGCCACTGCCAGGGCGTTGATCTGTCCGCTTGCTTCCCCGCTCACCTGCACCACCAGCTGATCCTGCAAGATCATCTCCTGGATGCGTTCCTCCACCAGGTTGCTGCGGTAAATACGCTCGTCAATGGCTTTTTGGACCGACCCGGCATTCACTACTTTCTGACCATCTTTCTTGGCCCAGTAAGATGCCTCGCAGATCAAGTCGGCGATGATGCCAAACTGGGTGGAAAGTTTATATTGGTCCTCCACCAGCCGTGAGCTGTGTTCAATCAGCCGTGCGGCTGCACTGCGGTCAAACGGCAGGGTGTTATTATCAAGTGTCACAGATTTTATGAAGTGAGCATAATCCTGCTCATGCTCGGGTGTACGATCCATCTCTGTGGCAAATTCAGCGCGCACTTTGAAGAGCTTGGCGAAATCCTCGTCGTAGGCGCGCAGCTGGTAATACAGCAGCGGCGTGCCCACCAGAATCACCTTCACATCCAGCGGTATCGGCTCGGGCTCCAGCGTGACAGCGCTTGAAAGACCCATCTGGCTGCCGATCTCAAGCATGCGTATCTTGCGGTCGCGCAGGACACGCTTCAGTCCTTCCCAGGCATACGGGTTCACCAGCACATCACGTGCCGGCAAGATCAGGTAGCCACCATTGGCACGGTGCAGAGCGCCGGGGCGGATATGGCTGAAGTTGGTATATGCCACGCCGGTGATCACATCGTGCCCGATGGAGCCCAGCAGGTTCTGGTAAGTCGGCTGGTTCTCAACCACCACCGGCGCCGAGTCTATCCCCCCGTTGTTGACCAGCACATTGACCTGGTAGCGCACCTCCCATTCTTTCTCCTGCAGCAGGCTGCGCTGCTGAGTCCTATCTTCCTGTCTGAAATAGCCAGAATTCTCCACCAGGTCAGCCTGCACGCGTTCAAGATAGTCAATCACCGCTTGAATGCCGGTATAACGTTCCTTGAGCGCCTGAACCAGCGGTTGGATGATATACAATGAAGTACGCTGATCCAGCTCATGCACGGCTTCGCCGGCCTGCTGCTCCAGCTTTCTGACCTGTGACAGGGTCTTCTCCATCCGCTCGGTCAGCTTCTTTTGCAGGTCGGCAAGCTTCTGCTTCTCCTCCTCGCCTAACTTCGCCAGGTCCTCAGGGGTGATCGGCTTGCCCTCAATAGCCGGCCCGAGGAACAGCCCGTAGGGCGTCTTTGCCAGCATGAAATTGTACTTGGCGGCGTGCTGTTCCAGCTCGCTGAAGGCTTTGCTCTGCTGTTCTTTGAGCAAATTCAGCATCTGGTCGCGCTCGCGTGTGTACTCCTCGCTGGAAAAAGTGGTAACAATACCGCGCTGGCATTCAGACACCATTTGCTGCATGTCCTTTCGCAGTTCGTTGGCACGGCCGGCTGGCAGTTGTAATGCCAGCGGCTGGTGCGGGTTCTCGAAATTGTTCACATAACACCAATCAGGTGGAATCTCCTCCTGGCGGGCTTTGTTTAGCAGGTAGTCACGCGTCAGCGTGGTGCGGCCTGAGTCCGGCCTGCCAAGGATGAAGATGTTGTACCCAATGCCGCTCACGTCACTGCCCAACTCCAGGGCGCGAAAGGCCCTCGGCTGCCCGATGATATTTCCCAGGTCCTCCAGCTCGTCAGTGCTGGTAAACCCAAGTGATTCTGGATTGCAGGGGTTGGAAAGCCGGTCATAAGGCACTAAAAGGCTGCTTTCAACCGGTTGGGATTGGCCCTGTGGTTGGTTCTTCTTTGACTTTGACATCATTATCCTCCTGTTGTATCACACGGGCAAACTGCTGCTGCTTTTAGTATAGGTTGGCACATGCCACAGGTCAAGCATGGGGCGGAAGCATTGCCACAGAAAAAAAGCCATGCCCGGGGTTGCACATGACCACTAACCATCAATTTAAATTTATTGGGTAATTTATTGGGTCATTTTCTTAAACCGGCCGCCAGTGTTCATGTAAATCAATGCAGCCAGGATTACCACGATGAACAGCACCAGCCCTGCCTGTACCACGCCATCGTTTTAATACAGCGCACCAAAAGATATCACCACCCAGCAGCCTGCCAGGACGAACATGAACTTGCTCATGAACTGCAGCAGTGCTTTGACGTCATAGCTTGCCTTAGTCGCTTTTGAGGCGGTGTTGTAGCCGGCAATCATCCAGGCGCCTTTACCCTGTGAGAAGATGATGCCCAAAACAACAAATAATGCAGGTGCAATGAAATGTTCCATTGAAAGCAACCCCTTAGTTAGAAATTGTCAGTGAGCAAGAATTTTCCATGCCAGTTTACCATAAAGGGTATCTCATGTGGCAGGGTAAGTTAGATGCCAGCCTGGCACAGGCAATGGCATCTTACCCTGAGCGAAGCGCATTCTACGACTATAACGGCGCGAATTACCAGATCGCCTAGATGGGATGTAATTTAACGCGGGTAAACAATTTGGCTCATCGCAATGAAAGAAAAATCTGCACTGCGTGTCGAGAAATTCTCTATTGAACCAGCCATTCTGACACAGAGCGAACTTCGACCGGGACACCGTTGATTTCCTTTTCTGCTTCGTTCGCACCGGCCAGGATCAACACGCTTTTAACGGGCATTCCCTTCAAAGCATCTTCAACTGCGCGAAATTCCCGTTCCCGAGTTGTCGGGTTCTCAAGGTGCTGGGCCACCTGAATCAATTGCCGGATTTCGGGTAGATAGAAATCTACTTCGTAACCGCCCGGTGTGGTGCAGTAGTAGATATCACGAGTTGTTCTGCGTAATGCCAGGAAAACCAGGTTTTCCAACAGCTTCCCAGTATCTGCAGAGAAATTGAAACCAACCGTGCGTGATAATCCAGTATCGATGCAGTAGACTTTTTTGGGGGCAATTTGCTGGCGTCTGAGCGAAAAGTCGTACACATTGAGCGTAAACAGGAGCCAGCTGTTCTCCATGTAATTCACATAACTGCTGACGGTATTGACACTACCCAATCTGAGCTGCTCTTTTAATTTATTGTATGAAATAAGGCTGGCGGGATTACTGACAAGATAAAACGCCAGCTCCTTGAGGGCAGAAACCGCATCGATACGATACCGGGTGGCAATATCCCGGTAAAGCACATCATCATATAGGGTCCGCAGCAGCGGAAGCTGCGGGTATTTCAATGCGTCTGGAATGCCACCTGACTGCAAATAAGTTTTCAGAGCGCTGTTAAGCCGGGCTTGCTCAACAGTGGTCATGCGTGTTAAATTCGGGATATCCTCTTCCAGGAACAGAAGATATTCCCGAAAAGAGAAGGGAAACAATTCTATTGGAACGTAGCGTCCGGTCAAACGGGTGCCCAATTCCTGACTGAGAAGCGAAGCATTAGAACCAGTAATATAGAATTTCATCCCCAAGTCCATAAAGCGGCGGACAAAATGCTCCCAGCCAGAGATATTTTGAATTTCATCGATGATGAATATTTTTCGATCCCCGAACACCTCTACGAGGGATCGATATAGATCATCGGCATCCCCGGCAGTAAACCCAAGAAAGCGATCGTCTTCAAAATTCACATAGTAAAAAGAATCTTGCCCCAGGGTATGCGCCATCTGTGCCAGTAAGGTTGATTTTCCAACCCTGCGTAAGCCAGAAATGATGACCGCGTGCGGGACCTCAGCGCCCTTTTTCACTTCTTCCAGCTTTTCACGCACGGTTCCAGTATCACGCTGCCAGAATGCATCCATTTGTTCCAACAGCATGGCGCGGATGTGATCGTTAGGCCATCGGGATTGCCAAGACATTTCATTCATAATGAAATTATATACAAATTAGTTTTCAATGTCAATGAAAACTTTTATAAAGACTAACTATCAGGGCTCAAAATTTATACATTCTTGATTCTGGAGTTTAGTTGAGCCTCGCAAGAACCTTATCAAAATATAAAGGACCAGGGTGCACGAGCAGATCCACTACCCGGTTATCGGAGCGTAACCAGCTACGGGCATATCGTAAAACTGCACACCTACGCGATGGCGTATAGCATGCCTGGAACGCAGCACAGGGTGTCGCGAAGCATTTGAACCCACTTCAAAGGAAAAACCTCACAAAACTGTGAGATTTGGTAAACCAAGGCGGGGAGTGGTCGCGCAGCATGCCCGGAGCACAGCGTAGGGTATCGCAAAGCATCCCCGTAACGAAGTGTAGGGGACGGGATTCGAACCCTTATTAACGCAAAAATCTCACTTTGCAGTGAGATTTTTAACCTGAGGCGGGGAGGGCGGGATTCGAACCCGCGGTCGAGTTATTCACCCGACAACCACTTAGCAGGCGGCCCCAATCGACCACTCTGGCACCTCCCCATCGTTTGTCACTTGCGCCTACCGCCCCGTCTGCTAAATTAACTCTGGCGGAGGGAGTGGGATTCGAACCCACGGTGGGTTGCCCCACACATGTTTTCAAGACATGCGCCTTAGGCCGCTCGGCCATCCCTCCACACGGGGCACAACCCCCTGCGCCACCGTATTTTAACACACTTAAACCAGCCGGACAAGCAAATGCACGCCTTCCAATCGGCTGGCACTGACTCAGCCCGGCATGAAAAAGTCGCTGTGATATAATCTTTCAAAACCCGACAAACAGCTGCCGTTAACAGAAAAACCACGCCATGACACCGATAGCAACCCGGTCTTTCACATCAGGCATCATCAACCGGCTGAAACAACAGCCGGGCAGGCTGCTGCTGGCTGCTGGCTTCGCCCTGGCATTCACGCTGTTTGGCTATTTCCGCCTTGACCTCTTCAGCCCACCTATTTATGCCATGCGTAAGATACTGCCGGCTGTCGCAATCTTCTTCGCCCTCATCCCTCTCTGTTGGCTGGCCGTGAACGCGGCTCTTAATTGGGCCGCTGCACGTGTGCCCGCAAAACAGCTCCGCTGGCTGCTGGCGCTTTCTCTGCTCCTCAGCGCCTGGTTATCAATCGCCCTGCCCTTCCACCTCGATGACCACCTGTTATGGCTGCCGAAACATACGTTGGAGATTAAAGCCATTCAGGGCAAAAATGACCTCTCAAGCGGCTATGATGTCACCCTGCTTGGTTTTGAATTGAGCGATACCACCCCCAGTTACAACACCTTTCAACGCTTCGGCGAGTGGATTCCAGACCCGCTGGATGCGACCAGGCTGCAAGGGAGCGCTGACGGCAGCTCTCAGTTGCGCTGGCATGGACATACTTCTCCCCTTACGCGCGTCTTTCTGGAGCGCACACCCAACAGCGGCTTAGTGGAGATCGGCTGGGATGGCGACAGGCACGTGATTGACCTGCACGCCGAGAAAGAAATGGCTCTACTGTTCGAGAAGTCCTTTGAACTGCCTGTTGGCGCCCTGCTGCTCAGCCGGCTGCTCGGTGCTGCAGTACTGCTCCCGGTCATATTCATGCTAATCAATGCACTCTACTTGTTTCAGCTAAAACCAGCAAAGCCTGCTCCTGTGCGCCGCTACACCTGGCTGCTGTACGCGCTGCCTATGATCGCCGTTTGGACATTCTTCCTGCTGATCTTTTTCCCCGGCGCGATGAGTGTTGACTCAGTTGTGCAGTGGGGTCAGGCAATGACCGGTCAATATACTGACCATCATCCTGCTTTCCATACGCTGGCTATCTGGCTGCTCAGCCGCTTGTGGGAGTCGCCGGCTGTGGTTGCCCTGGCGCAAATTATCGGCCTGTCACTGGGGGCTGCCTGGGGTATCAAGTTATTGGAAAGTCACGGCTTGTCCCGCCGGCTGGCCTGGTTTGCCAGCCTGGCTTTTGCGCTTTCGTATCCCAACGCCTCTATGACGGTTACCCTGTGGAAGGACATCCCTTATGGTGTTGCCATCCTGGTCTTCAGCCTCTACCTGTTTCAAATAGTCGCCTCCAATGGGGAATGGCTCAAATCCTGGAAGCATGCCGCCCTGTTGGGGCTGGTCGGCGCAGTTATCCCCCTGCTCAGGCACAACGGTCTGCCAGTGGTGCTGATTATCCTGCCCCTGCTGGCGCTGATCTACCGCCGTACAGTTCGACAGGCACTGCTGGCAGCGGCTGTCTTTGCCGCCGCCTACCTGCTGGTGCGCGGTCCGCTTTACCGTGCAGTAAACGTGGAGGAGCACAGCAGCAACTTCCTCTACGGCACCCTGTTGGGGCATATCAATGCCCACGTTAAAGCTGACACACCCCTGCTTGAGGATGAAATCCGGTATTTAGAGTCAGCTGGCATCAACATATTCGAGGACTGGAGCTATAACTGCTGCAACATCCTGTCAACGATGCAAGGCGTACAAAATTGGGAAGCCCTTAATCGAGACCCCAGCAGGCTGATTAATGTCTTTCTGCGCACCCTGATCGAGAACCCGCGTGTCAACCTGAAACATCTCGCCTGCCTGGATGAGGTGGTCTTCCGTGTTAGCGAGCCTTACTGCCGCATGTTCACGCACAGTCTTTACAGCGTCCGCAACACGACTGGCTGGATAATCCCAAATGACCTGGTTCAGCAGGCATCACTTCTCCCCGGGCTGGTTCAGCCAGTATACCGGTTGGATAGATGGATTATCCACCAACCGCTGTTGTTCATTCTCACCTGGCGGCCGGCCTTTTACCTCTACCTGACAGTGATTCTTTTTACATTGGTCGCCGTCCGCCGGCAGAACTGGCTCTGGCTTCTGCCTGCCCTGCCCGGCATCCTGCAGTCCTTCTTCCTGCTGATCGTCAACAATTCGCAGGCCTTCCGCTACCAGTACGGTGTGTACCTGTTCGGACTGCTAAGCGTGGTCATTTACCTGGTATTGATGCGCAAGCCGCAGGATGTACCCTAACCCCGCCTGAGACAATACTCCCATGGAAACAGTCAAACGCCACCAACCCGCCCTTAAGAAATTGCTCACCCTGCTGACGACACTGCTCTCAGCCCTGGGCATTGCCTTCGTGATCTGGCGGCTGGCAACCAATGATTTAAGCCAGCTTCAGCAGTTTAGTATCCCTCGGCTGGCCGGTATCATCGGCATCAGCGCGGCCATCTACCTGCTCTCCAGCTTCATATTGGCGCTGGCCTGGCGCGAGGTGATCTGCTGGTTCAGCACCACCGACCCCGGCTTCAGCCGCTCCCTGGGTATCTACGGCAAGACACAGATCTCCAAGTACATCCCTGGCAACATCTTTGAGCCGGTCAACCGCTATGCCGCCGGCATGCAGGCCGGGCTGGCGACCGCTGCCCTGGTCAATGCCTCGCTGTACGAGATCATCATCCGTGTGATCATCGGCGGCGCCTTTATCCTCATCTCTCGGGGCTTCACCGCAGGTCAAACCGATGGATCGCTGGGGTACATCGTGCTGGTGCTGGCCAGCGCTCTAGCTATCGGCGCCGGCGTCTTCTTTGCTGCCAACTGGCTCAAGGACAGGCCGCGTTTCGCCTTCCTCAAGCTGCCCCCAACGCTGACGCTCAGGCACGCCCTGCCCGTACTGGGATATTACACGCTTTTCTTTGTCACAGCCGGTCTGTCCTTCTTCGTGATCATCAAGTTGGCATTCCCGGATGCGGGTCTCAGCCTGCCGCTGGTGCTCTCGGCTTTTATCACCTCCTGGCTGCTGGGCTATATTATGCCCGGCGCACCGGCCGGCGCGGGCGTGCGCGAGGTAGTACTGATGGCCGCCTTGATGCCGCATTTAGGCGAAGCCGGCAGCCTGCTGGCCGCCCTGCTGGGGCGCATGGCCACCGTCACCGGTGACCTGCTGTTTTACCTGCTGGCGCTATCAGTGACCGGCAATGATAAGCCCGCATGAACAAAATTTACACAGCACTCCGCCAGCCCTATTTACGCACCGGCCTGATCTTTGGACTGTTCCTGGCGGTGGTCAAGCTGGTCAATATCCTGCTCATCCGGCAGGGCATTTTCACACACCTGCCGTGGACCTTCCCGTTTTCAGTAGCAAAACTCCATCTGCAGGCACCCAACCTGCTGTTGGCACTGCTATTCCTGCTGGCGGCGTTGACTGCCGTCCTGTTTAGCTGCCACATCCGTTCGACTGCTGCGGCCGTCCTGATCGGCTTTGGTCTCATCCTGCTCGGGTCGCTTTCCCAGGGTGGGTTTGAGAAGGCTTTCATCCAACCCTTCACTGCCTCGGGTGTCCAGTACTATCACGACGCGCTGGGGGTCAGTGACGGCGCCACCTTCCTCAACACGTTCAATGACATCCAGCCAGCGCTGGGGATACACGCCCGCACCCACCCGCCCTTTGCCGTGCTGACGCATTACTGGCTGCTGCTTGGCGGCACTGAACCCGCTCTGCTTTCTGCCGTCTTCTCACTTGCTGCACTACTGTCGCTGGCAGTACTGGCCGTTATGCTCAGCTGGCTGAACACGCCGCGCCGCCGGCAATACCGCCTGGTTCTGTTAACAGCCCTGCTACCGGCAGTGAACATATACAGCATCGTCAGCCTAGACGGGGTGATCTTGCTCTTTGCCACACTGTACCTGGCAGGCATGGCTGCCTGGGTGGCCGGCAAGCATCCCCTGCTCGTCCTGAGCCTGCTCACCATCGGCCTTGCCGGCATGAACCTGCTTTCGTTCGGCGGTCTGTTCCTGTTTGCCCTCGGTGGATTATACGGGCTGTACCAGTTGCATGCCCACAAACACAGCAGTTTCCTGAAGCTTTATATAGCATCTGCGGTCGTCTGTGCGTTGGTACTGCTGCTGTTGTATTTCAGCTTCGGCTACAACCACGTTCAGGCATTTCTGACTGCCAGCGCCATTGAGAACCCGGGCGGCTTTACGCTGTTGTGGAATCCCATGCGCTATCTCGTTACCCGTTTTGAGGGCATCATCGAAGTGCTGGTGTTCCTTGGCCTGCCAGCAGCCGGCTTCCTGCTGCACCGCGGCACCTGGCATAAATCCCACCTGAGCACGCCCGGTAGCTCCCTGGCACTGTCTGCCCTGACAGTCTTCCTGCTGATGCTGCTGACCGGTGCTTATCAAACCGGTGAGACCGCCCGCGCCGGGCTGTTCTTATATCCCTTCTTCATCCTGCTGCTGAATAATACCTTTCAAGCGGACCTCAAGCCGCTTATGCTCCTCACCGCCCTGCAGACGGCAGTGATGCAGGGGCTGTGGTCGTTTTTCTGGTAAACTGGCACTATGCAAAAATTCACCCGACATAAATCAACCATCCTGTTGAGCCTCGTCCTGCTGGGACTGATGCTGCTGGCATTCTTCAACCGCTTCATCCAGGACGACGCCTTCATCAGCTTCAGGTATGCCCAAAACCTGGTTCAGCAAGGCGAGCTAACCTGGAACCCTGGCGAAACCGACAGGGTGGAGGGATACACCAACTTCCTGTGGACGCTGTTGATGGCAGTACCGCATTTGCTGGGCATTAACCCGGTGACTTTTTCAATGGCGCTCGGCTTGCTGTGTGCCTTCGGTTCATTCATCACCTTCTGGCACCTCAGTGCGTATATCCTTAAGGATTTCAACTATCGTCTGCTGGCACTGGTCCTGCTGGGGACCAATTACACCTTCAGTGCCTACGCCACCGGCGGGCTGGAAACACAACTGCAGGCGTTACTCATCCTGCTCGGCACACTGATCACCTTAAGACTGACGCTTGATGGTAAAACAGCATCTCCCCGCAGCCTGGCAGCCCTGTCCATCCTGGCTGCGCTGGCACTACTCACCCGTTTGGACTCAGCCTTGCCCTTTGCCGTCCTGTACGCCGCCATCGGGCTGCACCTGCTCATGCTAAAACTGCCACCCCGCAAGACTGTTGGTAACATTCTCATAGCAGTCCTGCCGGCCGCATTGATACTCGGTGTATGGTTTGCCTGGAAGCTTTCTTATTACGGCGACCTGCTGCCCAATACCTTTTATGCCAAGACCGGCGGGCTTTCATATAACGCTATCTATAACGGCATATTCTATTTGTATAAATATGCCCACTCATACCTGCTGATCCCCTTTGCCATCCTGTTCTTGTTCTATGGTCCCCGCCTGGCACGCCGCCCAGTCCTGTGGCTGCTGATCGCCATGACGGGCATTTGGCTGTTGTACATCGTTTACGTGGGTGGCGACTTTATGGAATTTCGCTTCCTTGTCCCCATCATTCCCTTCATTACACTGCTCATCACCGCCCTCATCCAGCTGATCAGCTCACAAGAGGTCAAATACACCCTGGTGATCCTGATGCTGGCTGGCAGTTTTCATCACCAGCAGACCTTCACCTTCATCAACGGCATCGAACCAGTGGACATCCTGGAAGGCCACCTGACCAAGCCAGGCGAGAACTGGGTCGGTGCTGGCAAGACATTAGCAGCCTTGTTCCCTGACAAAGATGACCCGGTGGTGATCGCCGTCTCGGCTGCCGGCGCCATCCCCTACTACTCGCAGCTGCCAACTGTAGATGTGCTTGGTTTAAATGACAAATGGATTGCCCGCGAGGGCGTCACGGCTTCCAAACGGGCGGGGCATCAAAAACGTCCCACCCTGGATTACCTGCTGCAGCGAGAGGTTAACCTGGTGATCGCCTACCCGCTGGTGCAGGAAAACACACCTGTGATGATTGAAACAGCTGATGACCTCAAACGCTTCTTCCTGCACGGTGACCTGAGCCACCTGCCCGTGGACGCCGTGGTGCTTGAGATCCCTGTCGCAGACGGCTACAGCCTGCAAACGCTCTACCTCACCCCGCACCCGGCGGTTGAGCGGTTGATCGCCGAACGGGGGCTGATCACGCACGAGATTGTACTGAATCGCTGATCCAGATTCACTCCAATAACCAGGATTTAAGTCAAGATTTAGAATAACAATGCATTATTATGTTAGACTTGCCATATGCAAAATTCTGGTGTTGCCACGGCTCGAGGTGCATAACCGTGATTGCGGCACACACCCGCCTTTCCAAACAAGAAATCTTCCCCTTATTCATAGCAACCACCTTGGTTATGCTGTCGCGCCTGCCTTTTCTATCTCCCAGCTATGGGCGTGATCCGGATGCTTATCGGGTGGTGATGGTAGCCCGCCAAATCGCTGAAACCGGCGATTACACTGCATCCAGGCTGCCGGGTTACCCCCTGCATGAGTACCTGCTGGCCTTCACCCCCGCCAAAGATGATCCCTTTACATCCAACGCCCTGACGGCAGTTTCCTCAGTGATTGCCTTTGTGTTCTTTGCTCTCATCCTGCGCTATTTCAAGGTCAAACCCTACCTGCTGCTGTCTCTCGCTTTTGCGGCTGTGCCGGTGATCTATATCAACAGCGTCACCACTATGGACTACATGTTTGCCCTGGCATGCATGCTCGCCAGCCTGTATTTCACCCTGCTCAACCGACCCATTTTGGCAGGGCTATTGCTGGGCCTGGCAATCGGCTTTCGAATCACCTCCGGGGCACTGCTGCTGCCGTTGGCATACTGGCTGGTCTCAGTCAGCAGCTTCAAGCGGGCAGTCAAGCCCCTGCTGAAGCTTGGCATTACCGCTGGTATCGTTTCACTGGTCGTCTACCTGCCGGTTCTTAATAGTTATGGGCTCAACTTCTTTACGTTTTACGACATAAAATCTTACCCCCCGCTGTTGGAGTTTATCAGCCTGGCTGTCACCAAGGTGTGGGAAACGTTTGGTACCTTGGGAGTGGCCGCAGCTGCCGCAGCCGTCCTTATTGCCTTAAAAAATGAAAGTCCATTTAGAGATCAATCTGAGCGAATAAGAATTGCAGTGATGTGTGTTCTGGGAATTGCTATATTCGTTATAGCGTTTCTGCGCCTGCCTTTGGAAGCTGCTTACATGATACCAATCGTCCCATTTGTTCTGCTGCTGATTGGGCTGATTTTACCAAAGCATCTGATCGCAGCCCTGTCCATTGTCCTGCTCATCGCGCCTTTCGTGACGATCAGCACCGGCGGCATATCCCTGAATGGCCCGATCATCCATGACCACAAAATACGCGCAGATGAGGTTGAGATGGTTGACCGGGTGCTTAACATGGTGCATAAGCTGCCCGAAGGCTCGGTAATTGTAGCCGGTACGCTTCTGCCTGAAATTGAAGTGCGGGAATACGGGATGCAGGACGATGCCCATGAACTGTTATACCTGGTCGACTCAGAAGAGGTATTCCGGCAATATGATAATGCCAACAGGCAGGTTTACTACATACCTGGCATGGAATCGTTCAACAGGCGCATCTATGGGATTGACCTGGCCGCATTGGGTGCGCAACCTCTGTCGCTGGACTAACGCCAGAACCTCACGCGGAGTGCCGGTACATCTCCGGTATGACCCTGCCGTCACTCTCGTTGTTCCAGATCAGCGATGTCACCAGCCACTCACCGTCCACTTCCATCATCTGCACCGAGTTGATGCCAGCATCAAACGACTCAGGGTCGTCCACTCTGTGACGTGACTCGTAGGTGGAGAAGCGCTGGGCAATTTTACCGAAGCGCTCAGTTCGGCTGGCAATTTCCTTCTCCTGGAAGGAAGCGATCCGGCCGGCCTCAATCGCCCCGCCAAAGCGTTCGATGTAGCCTTCCACCGTCACCACGCCCGGTGTCTCACCGCTGTTGTTGATCAGCCGCGCCCCGTCAAAAAAGATGGCGCGCAGGGTGGCAAAATCGGGCTTTCCGCCCGGCTCAAAACTGATGCACCCGTACAGCTTGCGTACCAGTTCCTCTATTTTTTCTTCTGCTGTCATGTTATTCTCCTTCACTGTCCATGTGATGCTTAACCAAAAAGCAGGCAAGGGTTAGCCCTGTGCCTGCTCACTGCCATTTTCACCTTATTATCCGGGGTACTCGTCAAACAGCTTGCCCCACGGACTCTCCTGCTTCCACTGTTCCACCACCTTTTTCCCCTTCACCGGATACCAGAAGTGGTCGTGGTAATACTCGCTGGCGAAGATGAAGATGTTGACCAGCGGGGTGTGGAATAATAATTTCTGGAAGACCTTCAGCGGGGTGCGCCACAGCAGCATGCCGGTGCCGGTGCCCAGATTGACGCCCACCTTGAAGTTCCAGCGCTCATTCCCAAGCTCGGGCATACCCACCAGCTCGATCTGGCGCGGGTCGCCCTGCCCCAGACCCTGCTCGGTGGCCTTGGCAATATAGCGGATCTTGAGCGGGTCGAAGCCCATCAACTGCGCCGCTACGGCGTCAATCGCCACCTGGTCTGTAGATGCCAGGATGATATCCTTTTGGTGCGGCACCAGCGTGCGCGGACCCGGCCCGCTGCCGGCGGTGGTGCCATCCATGGTGGCAAACACGCCGCTGTGAATCTCCTTCTGTATGGCGAGCAGGTCCACCAGTGTGTCATGGATCCAGGTGTGGGTGTAGTGCCGGTTGACGTTCAGCAGCCCGCCAAAGGCGTTCTTCATCGCACCGGTCGTGACGGTATAGCTGTGCGTCTTGACCGTCGGCAGGTGGATGATATTCTTGCCAATGAAGAAATCCGGGATGCGGATGCCGTCCGGGAAGATGTGATCCAGCACCAGCATCTTTGCCTTCGGTTTGATATCCACCCATTTCATATCTTCGTCTTTGAAGTTGTACTTCTTGGGGATACCGTACTTCTCCAGCACCGGTCCGTACTTGTTGTAGCGGTCGCCCAGGTCGGCAATGGTGACCACTGTCTTGTTGTGCACGTCCACAATATCGTTGAATCCGGAAGCCTGCAGAGCCTGGATGGTGCCCTCCAGCTGCCAGGGGGTGGTGTTGGCGCCCGGGTAGAGCAGGTGCCAGGTGATGTTGTCCTTCAGGATGGTGGTGGCTGAAGGGTCAAGCGCGTCTTTCATGCCGGCCAGCTCGCACAGGCGCTGGTAGTCCTGCAGGACAGTCTCAGGCTTGGTGCGTAGAATGGCGACTTTGGATTTTTGCATGGTTTACCTCTTCATTTTTTTGTTCATTGCTGAGTAAGATTTTACTGTAATTTCACCTGAATTTCCAGCACTGTCAAACGGAATGGGCGTAAACTCTGTCTCCCGTCTCAATAATTGACAAAACCAGACGCCTGACTGATAATTGGGCAAATACTTCTTTGGTGTGGTGTAGCTATTATCCCAATTTGTGACACTCACCAAAACTCACTATAAATTGAAAAGGCACTGGCATTATGAAAATTAGTAAAGAGTTAGCGCGCCTGCACGCTCGCTGTTTAACGCATCACGATGAGACTGACCCACACAAACCCTCGTCCAACCTGGCAGATATCATCCTGGGCGGGCAGGATGGGCTGGTTAATGTGCTCGGCATCATCCTCGGTATCGCCGCTGCAACCGGTGACCCCCGAATTGTCATCGTTGCAGGTTTGTCAGCCACTTTCGCTGAATCGGTTTCAATGGCCGCCGTTGCATACACCTCCACGCTGGCGGATGCAGATTTTTATGAAAGCGAGCGCGAGCGTGAATACCGCCATATCAGGGAAGTGCCGGCCATTGAGAAGGAAGAAGTTCGCCAAATTTATGAACTAAAAGGCTTTAAAGGCGACCTTTTGGATAAGATAGTTGACACGATCACTGCCAACCAGGACATCTGGGTGGCGGTAATGATGGCTGAAGAGCACATGCTTACACCCATCGACCGCAGCACGGCATTAAAATCTGCGCTGGTGGTAGGCATCTCAGCCATTGTCGGCTCACTGCTGCCAATTATCCCATTTTTCATATTTGATGTTGCCACCAGCATGTGGCTTTCAGTTGCACTCACGGCACTGATACTGTTTATCGTGGGAGTCTACAAAGCCAAAGTTACCGTTGGCAAGCCAGGGCGCAGCGGTCTGGAGATGGCATTAATCGGCACCGTCAGTGCAATGATAGGTTACCTGGTTGGCCTTATCCTCAAGGTGCCGGCAGTGTAACAAACCTCAACCCTTGACCGTCTTAGTAACAATGGTAAAATAATCCCATCATGAATAAAGGAACAGCAATGGCTCAATTGGTTCTCAGCGCAGTTTTTGTGATCGCCGCCAGCAGCGGGAGTGGTTCTGCTGTGCCGGAGTGTGCCTGTTAACCGTTTATCTATGCGAATAGCTGACCGGCTGCGGAGCACCCTCACCGCCGCCGGTTTTTTATGCCAGTCGCCGGCCGCGGGTTGTCTAAAGGCCGGTTTTTCTTTTCCGGCTGTCGTGAGATAATTAGGCTGCATTAGATTTTGGAGTTTTAAATGTCACTCATCACCACCAACAACCTGTGTGTCTCCTTTGGAGATTTTGACCTCTTTCGTGGTGTCTCTGTCACAGTTGCCAACGACAGCCGCATCGGGCTGATCGGCCCTAACGGCATCGGCAAGACTACCCTTCTGCTCATCCTGGCCGGCATCAACGCTCCCACCAGCGGCAGTGTCACTTTCACCCGCAACCGCCGCCTGGGCTACCTGCGCCAGGAGTCGGTTGATGCCTTTGTAAGCCGTGAGAATACCGTCTACGGTGAGATGCTCACCGTTTTTGAAGACCTGCATGCACAGCAGCAGAGACTGCACACCCTCGAAGAACAGATGGCTGCCGGCGATCATAGCCAGGAACTGCTGGACGAGTACGGCCGCCAGCAGCACAACTTTGAGCTTGCCGGCGGCTATGAGATTGACACGCGCATCCAGCAGACCCTGCAGGGGCTCGGGCTGGGTAACCAGTTCTGGAATATGCCGCTCAGCCATCTCAGCGGCGGACAAAAGACACGTGCCCTGCTGGCGCGCCTCCTGCTGGAAAAGCCTGACCTGCTGATGCTGGATGAGCCCACCAATCACCTCGACATCCAGGCGGTGGAGTGGCTTGAGAAAATCCTGCACGACTGGGAAGGCGCTGTCATCATCGTCAGCCATGACCGCTATTTCCTCGATAACACCGTCAACACCATCTGGGAGATGCACCCTGACGGCATTGAACTGTACAGCGGCAACTATTCCACCTACCTGATGGAACGTGAAAACCGCTGGGATTATTACGAGCGTGTCTATAAGGAAGAGAAGGAACGCCTGTTGAAGCAGGTGGACTTTGTGCAGCGCAACTGGGTGAGAGCCAGCACGCATGCCCGCGCTATGGGGCTGCTGCGCCGGCTCAGCCGTGACATCGCTGTGGTGGAAAACCTCGGTATCATGGCCCTGCGCAGCGGCAAGAAATGGTCTGAGATGGACCTGCACGTCGAGCGCCCGCTGGAGGTAATTGAAGCTATTCGAAAAGTCAATGCCATCTCCATGCCCAACAGCCGGCCGCGTCCCATTAAGCCGCGCATGCAAACCGAAGCCAGCGGTTCCACCATCATCCTGCGGATTGAGCAGTTGACCGTGGGCTATCCCGGCAACCCGCTCTTCTACGCCAGCGACATCGAACTGCGGCGCGGTGAATGCGCCGTGATGATCGGTCCCAACGGCAGCGGCAAGACCAGCTTTCTCAAGGTGTTGATGGGTGAACTCGAGCCACTTGAGGGCAGCCTGTACCGCGGCGGCGGTCTCAAGGTTGGGTACTTTGCCCAGGCGCAGGATATGTTCAACCCGGAAAATACCGTACTGGATGAGCTGATCCATCACAAGGGCATGCAGGCCGGTGAGGCACGCAGTTACCTGGCACAGTATCTCTTCCAGGGCGATGACGTGCACAAGCGCATCACCTCCCTCAGCGGCGGTGAACGTGCGCGCCTGGCGTTGGCTATCCTGGCACTGCAGGGCGCCAACTTCCTGGTGCTGGATGAGCCCACAAACCACCTCGACATCCCTGCCCAGGAAGCGCTGCAAGAGGTGCTCGAGAACTTTGCCGGCACCATCCTGCTGGTCTCGCACGACCGCTACCTGATCAACCGCCTGGCAACACAGATATGGACGCTGGATGAAAACAAGCTGACTGTCTTCAAGGGCACCTACCGTGAGTACATCCTCAGCCAGGCTGTGCCAGAAGCCGGTAAGAACAACCGCCAAACCATCCTGCCCGGTAAGCCGCTGATAAAAGGTGACAGCCGCGAAGCCCGCAAGAAGGCTCAGGCGCTGGAGCAGGCTGAGGAGCGCATTCGTGAGCAGGAAAAACTGGTCAAAAAGCTGTCACGCGATCTACAGAAAGCCGGTGAGAAACAGGCTTTTGAACAGATGCATGCCGTCAGCCAGCGTTTGGCTGAAGCTCACACCGCCCTGGATGAACTGATGGCGGAATGGGAAAAACTGGCAGTCTGAGATACCGGCACTTGCAAGCGATTGCGCTGCCTGGCTGTTGCTGATAGAATCAGGTTTGCCACACTTTTAAGTTACGGAGCCGATATGAGCGATAACGAAACGCCTAAAGAACCTTTTATCATCAAGGTGCTGTTCGGAGTCACCCTGATAGCCAGCCTTGCACTGTTGTATGTGCGAACGCTGGAACCGGATCTGAGCCAGATTCAACTGTTGATGAAATACTGGTACTTGCCAGCGTTGGCGACACTGGGGCTGATCATCGGTGTCAATCTCCGTATCAATTTTCGCAAGGCGCAGGGAAGTTATCCACCATTACCACCGCGCAAGAAAAAGTGATTTAAAAAAGAGTATTGACTACCGGTTTCCCGACAGGGGAGCCGGTTTCTTTTTGTTGTATCGGTAAAGCCTCTGGCAGCTGCTGCAGCGCAGAACTCGCTGGCGGCGGTTGAAATAGAAGCTGAAAAACACGAAAGCCCCCGCAGAAGCGCCGAGCAGTATCACAGCCGGCTGCAGCGGTTGGTGATAGAACCAATCATTGAGAGAGAACAGAACCCCTTTCGCACTGCCCTGAATCACCAGAGCAATAACAGCGATGAACAGCGCCGCCAGCCCAACTGCCAGGCTGGCTGAGAGGGTGCGCACAAGGCTGCTGTGATGCATGATCTCATGCGGGTGCAGATAGCCGGCATGACAGCTCGGGCAGCGCACGGCGTTCTCCATTCCTGCAGAAGCTGTTGGCGCCGTGGCATCGTCCGGCATGACATCCCCCTCTGATCGGCTGTGTATCAGGATACTGCGTGCCTTTTGGGCGCTCTCCAACGTAGGTGCCAGCCTGCCCTCAGCAACTGAGAAGACCTCATCCAGGCTGGGGGCGGCCACCGCACTGCGCAGTTCGGCCAGCCTCTGGCGTGCCAGCATATGGGCAGGGTTAACGCGCAGCACCCGCTGGTAGCAGTAACGTTTACGGCGCGGGTCGCTTTCACATTCAGCCAGCCACAGCCAGGCGTGCTCATCCTGCGGGTTAACTTCCAGCGCCTGCTCGAGGATGATCTTTGCCCGCTCCAACTGCCCTCGGTTGATCAGTTCAATCGCTTCTTTCAGGGGTTCAGGGAACATTTATGTGGTTTTGCCATGCTTTATGCAGCAGTGTTTCCATCCCACTGCCACCAATCAATTTTTACCGGCCGCGTGAGAGAATCTCAACCATTGACGGCTCTTCCGCCTTCGGCATCAGATTATCAAGTTTCTCTTGCGCCTTGGGGTTTTGCGGGTTGAGCTCCAGAACGCGGTAATAGCACTTCTTGCGGTCGGCATCACTGATCATACAGTCTCCAAGCCACAACCAGGCGTACTCATTTTCTGGTTCGCGCGCCACCAGATCCTCCAAAATTGCCTGTGCTTCCTTTTTATTGCCAGCCAGGATCATGTCAATTGCCTGGATTAATTCATCATCACTCATGCCGTCATCCTCCTCAGCGCTCCTGCCTAATCCCGGTCCAACAGCTGGTTGACCACGATCAATTCCATCTGGACGGCGTTCAACTGTCCGGCAGTTTCTGCAAGTTTGTCCTCTAACTGGTTAATTCGCAAGACCGACCACACCTGTCCCAGCACCAGCACCACCAGCAGGGCAAGCGTCAGCCAGCTGGAGAGTGATCGCCTGGGGCTTGTGCGTTCTGCTTCCACAGGCGCTTGAACAGTCCTTGCCGGCAGTGGATCTCGAACCGGCTCAACCGTTGCGGCCGTTCTGGTCCCCTGTGTGCCCTGCACGGATTGAAATGGGCTATTAAACCGCCTGCGTTCCGGTTGAGTTGGTGAGGGCTGCGGCACTGGTTTGATCACCGGTTGGCGGGCTGCTGGTTTCAAACTCGATTCAATCTCTGCATCCAGCTCCTGCTCAGTATTGTCTGCCAGCACAGCATCTACCACGCGGTGATACAACCGCTCATACGGCTCATTATCCTCAGGCCTGTCAGCCGGCTCATCCAGCGTTGCAGAAGCAGTAGGTTTCTCAAATGAGCGTGCCGGTGGCCCCTCCAGCGAGAGCCGGCGCAAGATATCAACTGCTTTTTGGTTGTTAGGGTTGATAGACAGCACTGTCTGAATGCACTTCAACTTCTCGGCATCAGTATCGCGGCTGGCAGCCAGCCACAGCCAAGCCAGCTCGTTGTGCGGCTCCTGTTCGGTCAGGGTTTCCAAAATAACTTCCGCTTCCTTGCGTTTGCCGCTGCGGAAGAGATCCATTGCCTGTCTCAAGGCATAATTTTTCATAGCGCCCTCAATTACAAAAAAAAGATTACAGCATACCAGTGCCTTAATTATAAAGCATTTGACCAGCCCCCCGGCAGATGATCTCCCATGCCGACTTTTGCCGTCAGCCAACATCCATACTTCAATTCAGACAAATTCGGTCTGGATTTTACACATCATTTGACTTACAATGAAGAATAATTCAACAGCAGGGAGGTTGTTATGCGCCAAAAACGCAGTTTGCTCATCATCTTTTTACTGTCATCCCTCTCCATCCTCAGCCTGGCTTGCACGGTGACCCGCAAAGAGCCAGCCGTTGATGTCGAGCAGGACATAGTCAGTACAGCCGTTGCTGCTGCACAGACCGCCGCCAGCAGTGAAGTAACAGCACCGTCACAAGCCCCGGCAGTCACAGAGGCACCCGCTGCCACCGAAGCGCCGCCCACCAGCGAGCCATCAGTAGAGCACGCAGCGCCCCTGCAGGCAGTCTTCACCGACCCAAACAGTAACCTGTGGATCTGGCAGGACGGCTCCGGTGCCCGGCAATTGGATTCTTCCGGTGAAGTGGAGTACGGCCTGCTCTCAAGCGACGGGAGCCAGGTGGCTTACCTGCGATCAGTAGATTACCTGTATTACAGCCTGTGGGTTGTCAATGTGGACGGCACGAATCAGCGCGAGCTGCTCAGCAATGAGCAGTTGTTTGGGCTGTTATCAGAGCCCGGTCACGAAAGCCTGCCGGCTGACACCCTCACCTACGCCATCAGCAACAGGCCTTATGCCCTGCAGTGGCTGCCCGACTCGTCCAGCCTGTCCTTTACCAGCTCGCCTACTTTTGAAGGACCCGGCTTGCTGATTGTCGGTGATATCTACCAGCTTGATACTGTCACCGGAGAGCTCACCCTTGCGCTTAATACTGCCAGCGGCGGCTTGCCTGCTTACTCACCCGACGGCAGTTTGATGGCAGTGGTCACACCGGAATCCATCAGCCTGGCGAATGTGGACGGCAGTAATTACAGGGCCAATCTGGTCACTTTCGAGCGAGTGATGACCTACAGCGAATACCATTATTACCCGCAGGTCGTTTGGGCGCCAGATTCCAGCCACTTTAAGGTCGTCATCCCACCGGCTGACCCGCTTGACCCTGGGGCACTATCTGCCGCCATCTGGCAGGTCAATGCCGACGGAGCACCTGGCTCACTCGTTGCTACTCTCACTAACATTTTCCCGTTCGCGTGGCCTGAGCTCTCGCCTGACCTGTCGCGGGTGGTTTACCAGCGCAGGTTTGGCGCTCCAACCGATAACCTCAAAGAACTGCACTATGCCAGCGTCAACGGCTCAGAAGACACTCTTATCCACACCGGTATGCTGGATTTCGTCAGCCACCACCCGGATTCACAGCACATCCTCTTCTGGTTGGACGTGCCCACCAACTACCAGCTGGCTCAACTTGACGGCACATTTATGCCGCTAACTGACACTGGCTATGCCCGCAGTGTAAAGTGGATAAATGATGATACTTTCCTTTTCTTCAACTTCGACGGCAGTGTCTGGCAGCTGCGCCAGCAGAGCATCGGCTTCCCCAGCACAGTGCTGGTGGAATTTGCCGGCGAGAGCGGCTTTTTCCCCAACCTCGACCTGTCAGGCGGACTGGAGTAACATCATCTGGAAATGTAATTGGTTAGCGCTGTTTGTTCGTCTTGAAAAATAAAAACCGTACCTTCCTCCGCCGTATAAGACATGGCGCATGGGTTGGTACGGTTTATCCTTCAATAAATTCGGTTATGAGACCAGCGTGCCGACCTCTTTGCCCAGCAATGCATCTTTGAGTGCGGTCGCGTCCCACAAGTTCAACACCATGATGGGCAATTTGTTCTCCATGCACAGCGTCACGGCAGTGGTATCCATCACCTCCAGGTGGCGGTTAATGCTGTCGATATAACTGAGATGACTAAATTTGACCGCATGGGGGTTTTTATTAGGATCAGAGTCATAGATGCCATCAACCTTGGTGGCTTTGATCAGCACATCTGCGCCGATTTCCATGGCACGCAATGCAGCCGCAGTATCAGTAGAGAAGTACGGGTTGCCGGTGCCTCCACCAAAGATCACCACGCGTCCCTTCTCCAGGTGGCGGATTGCCCGGCGGCGGATGTAAGGCTCAGCCACGGTGCGCATCTCAATCGCAGACTGCACCCTGACAATCACATCCATGCTCTCCAGCGCATCCATCAGCGCCAGGGCATTCATCACGGTTGCCAGCATACCCATGTAGTCTGCCGTTGCGCGGTCCATGCCCACATTCAGGCCGACCTTGCCACGCCACAGGTTGCCTGCGCCAATCACAATAGCCACATCTACACCCAGTTCGCGCACATCCCGTACACGGGCGGCAATATCACGCGCCACGGTTGGGTCAATGCCCTGGTTATCATGCCCGCCCAGCGCCTCACCACTGATTTTTAGCAAAATACGGTGGTACTTGAGATCGTCCATTGCTGCTCCCTTCAAAAAAAAAGCCAACCAAATGGTTGGCTTTTTTGATTTCTACTCGCTTGCTTCGCCCAGTGCCCATCTTGCAAAGCGCCGGATGACGACATTTTCGCCCATTGAAGCGACATTCTGGTTCATCAGGTCCTGCACAGTAAGGGACTCGTCACGAATGTATGCCTGGTTCAAAAGCACAAATTCTTCTTTGTACTTCTTGATGGTACCTTCAACGATACGGGGGATAATGGCTTCTGGTTTGCCATCTTCGCGCGCCTTGGCGGCAGCAATTTTTTCCTCATGCTGCAGTACTTCAGCCGGGATGTCGGCTTCAGCAATATACAGTGGAGAAGCAGCGGCAATCTGCAGTGCCAGTTCATGCGCCAGTGTGCGGAAAGCCTCAGAACGCCCGACAAAATCGGTTTCGCAGTTCAGCTCAACCATCACACCCACACGTCCATTGCCGTGGGAGTACAGTTCAACCACGCCCTCAGCCGCCACGCGGCCTGAGCGTTTGGTAGCAGTGGCAAGACCCTTCTCGCGCAGTACATCCAGCGCTAATTTCAGGTCGCCATTGGTGTCTTCAAGCGCTTTACGACAATCCAGGATGCCGGCGCCGGTCTTTTCACGCAGTTCTTTAATTTGTTCAGTGGTAATCGCCATTTTTTTATTCCTTGTTTCTATCTATTCAACCGCGAGACTAAGCCTCGTCAGTTGCATCCTTGGTCTCTTCAACTTCGACGTCAGCTTCTTCTGCTACAACTTCTTCTACTACAGCTTCTTCTGCTACAGCTTCTTCTACTACAGTCTCTTCAACGGCAGTCTTTTCTGCAACCTTGACGTCAGTATCTTCAACAACAGTATCTTCTTCAACCTTCACTGGCGCTAATTTTGCCAGTGTAGATGCGCCCAGCAGATCTTCATCTTGAATTTCATCTTCCTGGATACTGGTGCGGCGGTAAACAGGCGCTGATGGGCTCATGCGTGCTTGCAGGTCATCGTCTTTGTCATCCTCTTTGCGCATCGCTTTGCCTTCCAGAACTGCATCAGCAACCTTGGAAACCAGCAGTTTGATGGCGCGAATAGCATCATCATTGGAAGGAATGACATAGTCCACACCGCGCGGATCGCAGTTAGTATCCACCATGGCGATAACCGGAACTTTTTTAGAGTTAGCTTCAAGAATAGCGGTATCCTCGCGCATGACATCCACTACAAAGATCAGGTTAGGCAGGGTGCGCATGGTACGCAAACCGCCAAGGCGGGTCTCAAGGCGCTTGATCTCGCGCTCAATCATCAACCTTTCTTTCTTGGTCAGGCGGTTAATTTCGCCTGTATCGCGCATGCGCTCAAGGCGCTCCAGTTCAAACAACCGTTGTTGAATGGTGCTCCAGTTGGTGAGGGTTCCGCCCAACCAGCGCTCGACCACATAGGGCATACCACAGCGGTTTGCTTCTTCAACAATTGTCTCCTGAGCCTGGCGCTTGGTGCCAACAAAGAGCACTACGCCGTGATCAGCGACAGTGTCTCGGATCAAGTTATAGGCATCATTGATGGATTTGACAGTTTGCTGCAGGTCGATAATATGAATGCCGTTGCGCTCGGTGAAGATGAACGGCTTCATCAGCGGGTTCCATTTATTGGTGCGATGACCAAAATGAACGCCGCTTTCCAGTAGTGCTTTCATAGAAATTACACTTGCCATGGGGGTATTTAAATCTCCTTTGCGTTAGTATCGTCCGCTTTCTTCTTTCCACTCTCACACCGCTGTTAATGCGGCACGCTGATAATGGTCTGAAAGCGTGTGAATTTTGCCCCGGCACTTAAGCCGGTAGATTAGGCGCTGGAAGTATATCACACTTGCCGTTAAACACCAAGAAATTAATTTCCCCAGAGATTAATCATCAACATCCATTCAGTCTGCCATACCCATCAAAACTGCCAGGGGTTCGCGGTTGTCCGGCTCCTGGATGTAAGACTTCAGGTAGTTGCTGTAACGGATGATCCCGCTCCTATCCACCAGGAATACCGATGGTTTAAACAGCTGGCGCATACCGGGCAGGATGGTATTGCGAATATTGACGCCATACCGGCTTGCAACCAGGCCGTTTTTATCTGTGAGGATTGGGTAAGGCACCGCGTTAGTGACCACATACTTTTCGATCATCTTTGGCCCGTTTGGCACCATCACCAGCACTTGTGTGTTTAGATCACTGAATTTTTGATAGTCATGACGCAACTGCGCCATATGGTTGGTGCAGTGCGGTCAGGAAAAACCGAGGTTGAACACCAGAAGGACGTTCTGGCGCGCGTAAATTTCTGAAAGGGTATGCAGGCTGCCGCTGTGATCGGGCAGAACAAAATCCGGGGCGCGATCACCAGCCGTTAAATTTGCCATGAAACCTCCTGGGTATTTGCACTGGGACGCAGACAACAGTCTCCTGCAGTCCGTCATCACATAAGTGTATCAGAAATTTCACCAGTCGTGCAGCCGGCTGCATTCGCCTGCAGAATGGTATACTTGAGCCAGAAATTTCAGCCAATACCCTGTACCAGTCAGCCACTGCATGAGCGAATCATTCGAACCAGATCTACCCATACGGCCTGAAGCCAATCCAGAACAGGATGAAAAATCCTTCTTCTCCGGCTTTCTGCGTCACATGGGCGGGCTGTCGCGCGAGGTGATCATCTACGGGCTTGGCGGCATGGCTGGCCAACTGATGGCATTCTTCATCGTGCCGGTGCTCACCCGCACTTTCTCAATTGGCGAATACGGTACCGTTGACCTGATCAATACTACCGTCAACTTCTTTGCCCTGCTGTTGGGGCTCAACCTGGTTGCCGGCATGTACCGCTATTACTATGAAATCCCTGCCGGGAATACACGCGAACAGGTGAAATTGATTTCCACCACACTGGTGGTCTTTCTCGTCATTGCCCTGTCATTCACCATCCTGTCCAACCTGTTTGCTGGCAGCCTGTCAACGCTCATCTTCAAATCAAAAGAAAATGAATCTGTCCTGCGGTTAGCGCTGTTCATTATCCCACTGCACCTGGTGCATAAGTATTTCATCGGTTTGCAGCGCATCATGCGCAAACCCACCCGCTACCTGGTTTTAAGCCTGGGCTACACGGTGCTGTACTACGGGCTGACCATCCTTTTCGTGGTGGTGCTCAAAACCGGCATCAAGGGTGTCTTCACCGGCCAGCTGATCGGCTATGCCGTCATGAACCTGGTCGGCTTATGGATGGGACGCAGTATCCTCATTCCTGTCTTTTCAACCGAATGGCTTAAAAAGACCCTCGTCTATGCCCTGCCGCTCATCCCAGGCTCGCTCATCAGCTGGTTTTTGGGCAATGCCAACCGCTTCTTCCTCAACAGCTATGCCAGCGTGGAACAGGTCGGTCTTTACAGCCTTGCCAGCAAGGTTTCGGTAATTATCATGCTGCTGATCTCCGCCTTTCAAATGGCCTGGCCGCCGTTTTCACTCTCAATCCTGCACAAGCCAGACGTAAAAAAGATTTACGCCCTGGTGTTAAGTTACTTTATGCTGGCAACCGTGATGCTGGCCGGCATCCTGACACTGTTCTCGCCAGAGCTGTTTATCATCCTGGCCCCGCCAGCCTATCTGGCCGGCCTGCCCATCGTCACCATCTTGCTGCTGCGGCAGGTCATCTCAGGCGGCACCAACATCCTCGGCATCAGCGTCATCGTCTCTAAAAAAACTATCTACACATCTTACGCGCTGGCTATTGCCGCCGTTGTCAACCTTGCCAGCAACCTGCTTCTCACCTCACGCTATGGTGTCTACGGCGCCGCCGTCTCGGAACTGCTGGGGTTCGTGGTGAGTTTTATCACTTACTACTTCTTTGCCAAACAGCTGTACGAGATACCCTGGAACATCCCGCTGGTGATTAAAACCCTGCTGGGTTACCTGGTGATCTCTGCAATCTCAATTGGTTTTCTCTATAACCAGCCCTTCAGCATCTGGCTGGTATTGGGTAAGCTTGTTATTGTGGCGGTGTTAGGCTGGTATCTGACGCGCTTCATCCCGCACGAGCAGCGCAGCCAGCTCATAACCAGTGTACCTGGTTGGATCAAGCGCCGGCTGGTTAACTTGTTCTCATCCCGCCGCTCCTGAATCTACCCGCCGCCAGGGCGTTCTTTCCAGTATAATGAGAGAATAAATTCAATAAAGGATACTTACATGGAAATACCATTTTCAGGCACATATACCAGGGACTACATCAAGGGAGCATCTGATGTCGCCAGACAGTCAACACGCCTTTTCAAAATATTGCGCTGGACGCTGCTGGCGCTGCTTTTGGGCGGCGCAGGCTTTATCACCTACCTGTCATTTACCGGCAAGACCGCACCCTTTATGGATGCCATTCGCATCGCCACCTGGGGTGTGTTGATCGTCTACTTCGCTCTGCGTTTCCTTTTCTCCGGCAGGGCGCAGGCACAGACTATCTGGCAGCAAATAGGCGCTAACCCGGTGGTTGAAGGCGATGTCACACCTTTCGGCATCCGCATGGAGATGGCCGGCAGCCCCAAGAACATCGCCTGGAACCAGGTCACCCATGTGGAACGCCTGCGAGGCACCTTCATTTTCTTAATCAATGACGGCTCCTTCTTTGCACTACCCCAGGTCTTTCTCAAGAACCCCGAAGATTGGAAACCCCTGCGCGAACTGATTAACCAACAGATGAAGGTCTTGCGCTGATAAGGCTGCATGCCTGAAACAATCGTCTGCCTGGGTGACAGTATTACGCGCGGGCTGGTCAGCGCTAATTATATTCACCTGCTTGAACGCCGGCTGAATGGCAGCGGCGCCACTTTCATCAATGCCGGCATCAACAATGATTTGACCTACAACATGCTGCAGCGTATCGACAAGGTGATTGATGCCAATCCCGATGTCGTCACGATCCTGGCCGGCACCAACGATGTGATCGCTTCACTCGGCCCCGATAAGGCTGCCTTCTTTGCTGCCGCCAAACGCCTGCCTCAGTATCCCAGGCTGGAGTGGGCCTGGCACAACTTGCTGGAAATCATTCACCAACTCAAAACGCACACCCATGCCCGCATTGGCGTGCTTTCCATCCCCCTGCTGGGAGAAAATCCGCTGACTATGCCAGCCCGGCGCGTGCAGAAGTACAACACCGGGCTGAAACACATCGCCTACAGTGAACGGGTGCACTACCTGCCGCTGTACGAAGCCTTGCTTCAGGAACTGCAGGATGCTGGTATTGTCGTCGGTAAAGCTTACACAGGCTCCACCATGCGCACCCTGGAATTTGCATTCAGGCGGCTTTTCGGTGAGGATTACGATGAGTTCTCACTGCGCCGCGGTTTCACCCTGACAGTGGACGGTGTGCATTTGAACAATGTCGGCGCCGGGGTGGCTGCTGACCTGATTGAGCGCTTCCTGCTCGAAAAACCCGCATAACTATTTGCCAACCCATGTGTTGTATATAGTCAGTCCCCGCACTGTGATGTCACTGGCGCTGGTGAGCAGATGGATTAAAGAGATATTCGGAAAATGAATCAATTACACAATTACTGGTTAACCCTCGCAAAACTATTTACCGCATGGTCTGCCCTGACAGACAGGCTTGAAGCTGGCTGGTACCGCCTCGGCCGCTGGCTGGTGGACGTGTTCAAACACCTGCTTTTCAGAATGGATGTGCATTACCTGGCAGACCTGCCAAACGGCGCCCGCATCCTGGCTGCCAACCACCCCTCCACCATCGATCCCTTCCTGATGACCACGTTGGTACCGGAGCAGGTCAGCATCCTTATCACCGAGATCCTGTTCAAGGTGCCGATTGTGGGCGCCTCACTGCGCCGTACGGGTCATATCCGCGTGGATGCCGGCAAGGGCGGTACTGCCATGCTCAGCGCCCTGCAAAAGCTGGCAGAAGGCCGCACTGTAGGTATCTTCCCCGAGGGTGTCATCAGCCCAATCACCGGTGGTATGCACAGGGCGCACAGCGGCCTGGCACGCCTGGCGCTGGCATCTGGCAAGCCGGTGATTCCAGTTGGTATTGCCATTGAAAAAGACAAGATCACCCGCATCCGCACACGTGTGGACGGTATAGAAGAAATCGGCACCTGGTATTTCCAGGGCGGTTATGCCGTCACCCTTGGAGAGCCGCTCACCTTCAGCGGTGATGCAGATGACCGCCAGCAGGTTGCCCGGGTGAGCGAACAGCTCGTATCAGCCATTGAAGCGCTTTCAGCTGTCAGCGCAGCACGCCTCGCAGCACGGCGCAGGCGCCTGTTATCGGTTATCATTCGCCCCTGGAGTATCCCCATCGGTTACCTGGCGCGCCTGATCCCGGGCTACATCCCGCTATCTGACATCTAAATTCATACTACGTCTGTGAAGTTTAACTTGAACGCATCGACCAGCTGACAGTACGCGTACGCTGGCAAAACAGCTTGTAACAAACTGTCGATTTTCGTATAATGAAATCAGTTCTGAAGCATAGTAACAATCAGTAAAAGCCCACAATTTATTCTTCCTTTTCATGATCATGTGAGCAACTTTCCCTCAGAACGGAGAGGAGTCACATAGCGTGATTGATCCATCCTTCGCCCTATTCCGGCGAGGTTTTTTTGTTACTGCGCAAGCAGAAGAATCGAGAGGATATGATGAATCGCAATATTTTTTCAATTATCACGGCAGTGATCGCCGTAGTGTTTGGCCTGGCGATGATCCTGGCACCGCACTTCACTGTAAGCATTTATGGTTCAGACCTTAACATACCTGGTGAATTTATGGCGCGTTATTTCGGCTCAGCACTGCTGGGTCTGGCAGTCATTTTTTATCTCACGCGCAAAACTGATCTGGAGATTACCCTGCTGAACAGCGTCCTTCTCGGCGGTCTGGTGTTCGCAATTTCAGGTCTGATTGTGTCTATCTGGGATGTGATTGCTGGCACGCACAACGCCCTGATGTGGCTCAATGTGGTGCTGTATGTCTTCTTCACCGCCGGCTTTGGATATTATTATTTCAAGAAATAATTGATCGGCTGTGACTGGATCTGTTTTCCTTGTAGGTGACTGGGGGACAGTTCCAGCCGCATCTTATTACCTATTTACACTAAAAGGAGAAATCGCATGTCAATTGAAAACACCCGCGCGACAATGGAACGCTTCTTCAATGCACAGCACGGTGATGTGAGTATGATGGCAGACGATGTTGTCTTCACGCTCATGTCAACCGGCGAAGAATACCATGGCACTGAAGCAGTGAATGGCATGTTCCAGTACCTGTATCACATCGCATTTGATGCTGCTGCCAACCCTCACATGGTGCTGTATGGCGACCACAATGCTGTGGCAGAGTTAGACTTTATCGGCAGGCACGTCGGCGAGTTTGCTGGCATCCCGGCGACTGGCAAAAATGTCAAGGTGCCGCTGTGCGTGGTTTATGACCTGGAGCAGGAAAAAATCAAGCGCGCGCGTATCTACTTTGAATCACCAGCCTTGCTCAAGCAGTTGGGTATAGACATAGGTTGAGCGAATTCTAAGCATCGGCGGGGCCATTAAGCTGGTTGCCCGCCTGATACTATAAAGGGGGGGGGTAAAGCCGCTATAATATTTTTGATAGCCGGTAAGGTAGTCAGAAGTTAACCCAAACCCAGACATCAGTTTGATAAAAAGCCCCAAAATACTGATAAAATATACAGTTAGTCACTGTCTGAAACCAGGCAGTAAGCATTGGAGAGAATTTCAGTATGTCGATTAATAAATCACTCTTAATCATCCTGCTGGCACTGCTGTTGCTCATGCCGGCTTCGCCTGTATCCGCACAAACAGAAGCCCCACCCACGCCCGGCACGGTAACCATCTACTTCTTCTGGGGTGAGGGCTGCCCACATTGCGCGGTCGCCAAACCTTACCTTGCCGCGCTGCCTGCTAAAATGCCGGGGCTGCAGGTCAAGATGTTTGAAACATACTACATTGCTGAAAACCAGGCGCTCTTCGAGGATATGGCAGCTGCCTTTGGTACAGAGGTGCAGGGCGTCCCGACCATCTTCCTGGGTCCGTATTATGCCGTCGGCTACAGCGCAGAGATGAACCCGGACATTGAAGCCGCTGTTCAAAACTGCCTGGTTGAAGGTTGTGTTGACCCTGCTGTTGAAGTGCTTGCCCGTCATCCCGACGCAGTGTTTGAAACGGTAGGAATTGCGGCGCCTGTCGTAAACACCCCGGTAACGCCATCGACTGAAACACCCAGTGCTGCAGCCACTCCTACCACCCCGACCCAGGCGGTCCCAACCGAAAGCCCCAACCCTGGCACAGGTATTCTCTCTGAAAAACATGAGATCAAGCTGCCGTTGTTAGGCACGATTGACCTCGACAAGCAGTCACTGCTTATCAGTACCCTACTGATTTCCTTTGTGGACGGCTTCAACCCCTGCTCACTGTGGGTGCTTTCAGTACTGCTGGCGCTTACCCTGCATACCGGTTCGCGCAAGAAGATCTTCATCATCGGTCTTGTCTTCATCACCGTCACCGCCGCCATCTATGCCATTTTCATCGCCGGCCTGTTCAGCGTGCTCAAAGTGGTCAGCTTTATCGGTTGGATACAGGTCGTGGTCGCACTGGTTGCCCTGTTCTTCGGGCTGGTAAACATGAAGGACTACTTCTGGTATAAGGAAGGGCTTTCCTTCACCATTGCCGAGGATAAGCGCGGCGGCATCTTCCAGGGCATCCGCAAGGTAATGGATGCCAGCCAATCCATCTGGGGCCTGATTGGCGCCACCATCGTGTTGGCAGCCGGCGTCTCACTGGTGGAATTCTCCTGCACAGCCGGCTTCCCGGTGCTGTGGACCAACCTGCTCAACGCCCAAAATGTGAGCTTCGGCGTCTTCTTTGGCCTGCTGCTGGTATACATGCTCATCTACCAGATCGATGAGCTGATAATCTTCTTCACTGCAGTTTACAGCCTGCGTGCCAGCCGGCTGGAAGAAAAACACGGGCGCATCCTTAAGTTGATCAGCGGCACGTTAATGCTGACACTTGCAGCCGTGATGATCATCAACCCCAACCTGATGAACAATCTCAGCAGCTCGCTAATCATCTTTGGCATTGCCTTTGCCCTGGCCGGGTTGATCCTGTTATTACACCGCGTCATCTTGCCCAAATTCGGCATTTGGATCGGCAGCGAAAAAACCGACAAACAGGGTTCAAAGTAATATTCTTACTTTCGTAAATTAAACACATGAAGGACAGGCACGGTACCTGTCCTTCGTTTTTAATAATATGGATTACAGAGGCCGCAGCTTGGCCGGGTCTGCCGTTCGTATCAAAGCACGCGCCAACATCAGCGTCGGGTCAATCGCCGGAAAGCCATCTATTTCCTTGTCGGGTATCGCCAGCGGTATCTCAGTGCAGCCCAGAACCACCGCTTGCGCGCCGCGCGCGATGAGAAGGCGGGCAGCCTTTAACAGGTCACCGCGTGAGCGCTCGGTACCTGTACCCACGGCCTTGATACCGTACACCGGGTCATAGATGGCAGCATGCACCAGTTCGCGCTGCTCGTCCTCTTCCGGCTGCAACACGGTAAAGCCGTCCTTCTCAAGGTAATCGGGGTAGATGAGGGTGCGGTAGGTGCCGGTCGAAGCCAGCACACCGATGCGCTTGCAGTCCGGCAAAACGGTCTTGATGTAATCCACCGTCTCCTGGATCATGTTCACAAACACCACCTGTGAGCCGGCAGCCTGCAGTTCGTCCAGCGCCTTGTTGATAATTTTGGGCGAATGCGCCGTGTTGCACGGGATGCCTGCCACACTGGCGCCCAGCTTCTCAGTTTCCAGTATCTGGCTGGCAATCGCAGCGCCCGGGTTGGGCAGGGATGAGTCCAGCAGGAAGGTCGTGCGGTCAAACAACTCCGCCGCTTTGAAGTTTCCGATCACGTTCAAATGGTCCTGGTCCTTCACCGCCAGTGTCTGTTCAAAGATCTTTTTCAACAAGTCCAGCCCGGCAAAGGGTCCGGCGCCGGCAACCACACCGATTGTTTTTGAAGCAGTCATGTGCACCTCTCAAGTGATAGCATCAGTCTTATTATACCTGTCCAGCAGGGTATCGAGGTCAGCCAGCCCATAAGCCAGCACCGGCAGGCTGTACCCATCGTGTTCCAGCGTGTCCTGCCGTATGACCCGTGCACCCAGTGAGGCATAAAACGCCCGGCTGGGCGCGTTGGCTTCCAGCACCCACACCAGCATGCCAGTATGCCCGGCAGCCTTCAGCCGCCTGGCGGCTTCAACCGACAGCGCCGTACCAACCCCGCGCCCCTGGTATGCCTGCAGGACGTAAATGGTATGTATCTCAGCTGTAAACTGTGCTGAGCCGCTTTTCTCAGGGCCGGCAATGATCATCCCGACGATCCGGTCATCCACTTCAGCCACCAGCCCGAAGGTGCCGGGCGGGTCAGGCTGGTCAAACAACTCACCCTCATAGCGCGCCTGCAGTTTTTCGTAACTGTTTCTGTCCAGCAGTTCCTTCGGGAAGATGCCCTTGTAGGCTGCACGCTGCGTATCCAGCCGTACACGCACCACCTGCGGCAAGTCATCGAGCCGCATCTCTCTAATCACTGCCTGTCCTCGCTCATGCATGCCCGCATTGTACCGCAGGTTGGCCGGATTAAAAGAAAAATGTGCCATTGAAATCTGCACAGCGTGTGAACACAGGACTTTCTTATTTACACTTTATGTCATAAATGTAAATAAGATCTATTTATAGTTACACTTTTCTTGCTGAATATCTGAAAACCTTGCAGGTCACTATAGTCTAACCCCGGCTAACTTCCCCACCCCAACCTCTGGACTTTCTGCCGGATTGGACTATGATAATGTTATGCGGTGCTATCAACAGCCCGGCCGCAGCATCTTGCGAAATCACCCTTCACTGAAGCCCCTGAGGAGTACAAAACGAAAAAACCACCCCTGCGCCAGCGCATTCGCAAAGGCATCATCTTTGGTGTCTTTTTATTATTTCCCATCATCATCAATTATCTCTCGCCCTACCTGATCATCGCCGGCGCATCTGAAGGCATTATCAACGGCTCACTGATCATGTTCGGGCTGATGTTTATCTCCTCGTTGGTAGTTGGGCGCGCCTGGTGTGCCTGGGTCTGCCCGGGCGGCGGGCTGGGTGAGATCTTCTTTCCTGTCAACAACAAGCCAGTTAACCGGCGACGCGCTGACTGGGTCAAGTGGCTGATCTGGTTCCCCTGGCTGGCGGCTATCATCTTTGCGGCTACTAGCGCCGGCGGTTACAAGCGGGTTGACTTCTTTTACATGACTGAAAGCGGCATCTCGGTCACAGACCCGCAAAACTATGTCATCTACCTGGGTGTAGTGGGCATCTTCGTCATCCTGGCGCTCACTGTCGGGCGGCGCGGTGGCTGTCACACCATCTGCTGGATGGCACCCTTCATGATCCTGGGTCTCAAGCTGCGCAACCTGTTACCCTGGCCGGCGCTGCGCCTTGAAGCACATGCCTCTGCCTGCACCGACTGCCTGACCTGCACCAGAGGCTGCCCGATGAGCCTGGATGTTAACGGTATGGTTAAAGCAGAGCAGATGGAGCACAGCGAGTGCATCCTGTGCCTCTCCTGTGTCGATAACTGCCCGTCTGGCGCCATCCGGCAGGTCTTCAAAGCTGGAAAATAACATTCAAACCCGAGGGAACACTTGACTATCACCATCACCGACTTTCACCGCCTGCAGACCGAAACTGAAATTGAAATTTGCGCCCGCTTGATGGCGGCATCCGACCCGTGGCTGACACTGGGTATCTCCTATGATGCCTGCAAGCGCATGCTGTCTGACCCCAGCCGTGAGACCTGGGCTGCATCCATAGATGGCAGCCTTGCCGGCTGCTGTGTGCTGTTGATGCAGGGTCCCTTCAAAGGCTACATTCAGTCCATCATGGTCGCGCCCGAGATGCGCTCTCAGGGCGTAGGCGCGCAGCTGCTGGCATTTATTGAGAACCGTGTCTTCAAGGAAACGCCGAACATGTTCCTGTGCGTCAGTTCCTTCAACCGGCGGGCGCAGACGTTCTATGCCCGTGCAGGCTACGAGATCATCGGCGTGCTGAAAGACTTCCTGGTGCAGGGACATGATGAAATCCTGATGCGTAAGAGCATAGGACCGCTCAGGGCGTACCAGTCCCATCAGTGATTCAGCCCGCTTGCGGCAGCACCCGTTCAGGCATACAATTCAATCAACACATCAGCAAGGAGATCCGACATGTTCAAAGCCGGTTTTGTCCAGTTCCAGCCGTTCCGTCATGACGTTCAGCGCAACATTGATAATCTAAAAACGCTGACACGCACGGTCAAAGCCGACCTGCTGGTACTGCCTGAGCTTGCCAACAGCGGTTACATGTACCGCAGCAGTGACGCGCTGGCACCCTACAGTGAAAGTGCAGATGGCAGCGGTCCTTTCCTCTCAGCCCTGCAGGAGATCTCCTGTGAGACCGGCGCTGTATTGGTGGCCGGTTTTGCTGAAAACGCCGAAGGTGTGTTGTACAACTCCGCTGCAGCGGTTGGCACCGGCGGTGTCCTGCAGGTGTACCGCAAGACGCACCTGTTCTTTGACGAGAAGAACCTGTTTGAACCGGGCAACAGCGGCTTCAATGTATTCGAAGTACAGGGCGTGAAGGTGGGGATGATGATCTGCTTTGACTGGATATTCCCCGAATCAGCCCGCACACTGGCATTAATAGGCGCCCAAATCATCGCCCACCCCTCCAACCTGGTACTGCCCTACTGCCAGACCGCCATGGTCACCCGCAGCCTTGAGAACCGCGTCTTCTCCATTACCACCAACCGCTGGGGCGGCGAAACGTTGGATGACAGCTCACTGACCTTCACCGGCGCATCGCAGGTGATGAGCCCGCACGGTACACGGTTGGCACAGGCGCCTGAGACCGGCGACAGCGTGCAGGTGATCGAGATTGATCCCACCCTGGCGAATGACAAGCACATCACTGCCCGCAACGACCTGTTTGCCGACCGCCGGCCGGAATGGTACACCCAATGACACTCACCCTCACCCGGCATCCTGCTGAACACGGAGTAACCGCATGCCCCCACCTCTGATCAGACCTTTTTTTCGCGAGCGAGTTAAAACCTGGTTCTCACCGCTTTTCAAGCGTCACAAGAGCCTGTGGTTTATCCCGGCGCTGTACATCGTCGGAGCTGCTGTACTCAGCCGGCTTGTGCCGCTCCTTCCTGACGGCTTGCTGGGCAGTCAGGCTCTGTTCAGCCATGCCACAACCACTACCCTGCTCTCTACCATTGCTTCCGGTATGATTGCCTTCACCGGCTTTGTTTTTTCAATGATCTTCGTCATGATCCAGTTTGGCAGCTCCACTTATTCGCCGCGCCTGGCAACCTTTTTCCTGCATGACAGGATCACACGCAATGCGTTGGGCATGTTTATCGCCACCTTCATGTATGCCCTTTTGACACTGACCACCAGCGAGCAGCTGCTTACCAACAACAAAATGGATTATGCCATCATCCTGGTGCTGGCTGGCTTGCTGGGCAGCATGGCATTGTTCTTAGGTTTGGTCCAGCGCCTGTCGTTGTTACAGGTCACCAATATCCTGAATGAAATTGGTAACAAAGCCCGCGAGGTCATTGACAAGGTTTACCCTCATGACTACGAATACGACGACGATCCAGTGCCTCACAGAGATGAAGACCTGCCAGAAACATCACAGACAATCCACTATCATGGTGGTCCTGCCATTCTGCAGAGTATTCAGTATGATGCGCTCCTGCGGCTTGCTAAACGATTGAAAGCGGTCATTGAAGTCGAGTATGCTGTGGGTGATACGGTGGTAGACAACGCTGTCCTGCTCACGGTTTACGGCGGCAAGCGAAACATCAAAAAGCGAGAGGTAAAGCGGCTGGTACAGTTTGGTGGACAGCGCAGCATTGATAACGATCCTAAATATGCCCTGCGCCTGATTGTGGATGTCGCAGTTCGGGCGCTGTCAGCCGGCATTAATGACCCGACCACTGCCGTGCAGGCATTGGACCAGCTTGATGATCTGCTGCGCCTGTTGGGCAAGCGGCGCCTGGGCAGTGATGACATCCATGACGACCACGGCGACCTGCGCGTAATCTATCCGGCTCCGGAGTGGGATGACTTCCTTTCACTCGCGATTGACGAGGTACGCTATTACGGTGCCAATTCACTGCAGGTAATACGGCGGCTGCGTGCCCTGCTGGAAGACCTGTTGGAAAACCTGCCTGAATCCCGCCAAAAGGCGGTTCAGGCACACCTCGAGCATGTTGACCAGTCCATTATGCAGCATTTTGACGCCATTGACCGCCGCCAGGCACAGCAGGCTGACAGACAGGGTATTGGTGTCTCCCGCGAGTCTGAAAAAAATGGGCAGGAAGAGGCTGCTTCAGACAATATAAATGGAAAATAGCGTACAGCCCATGTATGGCACCCTGCAGGCAGTATTATTTGACCTGGACGGCACACTGCTGGATTCAGCCGAGCTGCACTATGACGTCTACGTACAGCTGTTTGCTGAATACGGCATCACCTTTACCCGCCAGCAGTACCTGGCTGCTTACTCACCAAACTGGAGCGTCACCTACCACATCCTTGGTTTACCAATGGAATACATACCCGACGCCAACCGGCGCTGGCTGGAGCTGGCTTCAGGGCGTGTACCGGCGTTGTTCGAGGGTGTGCCGGCGCTGTTGGAACACCTGGCACAGTTCTACAGGCTGGGTCTGGTCACATCAGGCACGCACAGCCGTGTGCTGCACGACCTTGAAGCCAACGGTTTAGAGCGCTGGTTTGACGTGATTGTTACCGGCAGCGACGTGAGCGTCCCCAAACCTTCACCGGAGGGAATCCTGAAAGCGCTGCAGCACATGGGCATTCCACCCATTCAGGCACTCTACGTGGGTGACACTGAGGCGGACTACCAGGCAGCCAGCGCAGCCGGCACCCATTTTATTGCGGTGAACGGCGGACATGCACCCCTGCCGCCAGACCTGCCGTGCATTATTCTCGGCAATATCGTTGATCTGACAGACCTGTTGGGCTGATAAATTCCTCTGTGTTCGATCACCAATAAACCGTTAAGGCTGACTTTTTTGAAGTCAAGAATTGTATCAATATAAATGAGTAGAGGTGCTGCCAGTGAAGATTATTGAATTTGGTAAAGAAAATGAAAACATCATTATGCTGCTTCATGGTGGTGGTTTATCGTGGTGGAATTATGAAGATCAGGCAAAATTATTAGAAAAAGACTATCATGTAATCATTCCCGTTCTTGATGGTCATGCAGACAGTGATGCAGATTTTTGCGGCATAGAAGAAAACGCAGGGAGAATCATTACTTTCATTGATGAGAATTACGGTGGATCAGTTTTAATGATTGGAGGATTATCGCTTGGCGCTCAAATTTTGGTCGAAATTCTTGCTCAAAGAAGTGACATTTGTAAATACGCCATAATCGAAAGCGCGTTGATTCTGCCAATGAAAATGACATACTTTTTTATCGAGCCAACTTTGAGTTTGAGTTATGGTCTCATTAAAAAAGAATGGTTTGCGAAACTGCAGTTTAAGTCTCTCAAGATACGGTCTGATTTATATCAAGACTACTACAGAGATACCTGTAAAATTTCAAAAAAGAACATGATTTCATTTTTAAAGGCAAATTCACTGTATGAGGTAAAACCTGGGCTAATGAACACGAAAGCAAGGGTACATATTTGGGTAGGACAAAAGGAGCAGAGAGAGATGCGCCTGTCGGCACAACACCTGCATGAAATGATTCCCAATAGTGTTTTGGATATGAAAGATGGTTTATCTCATGGTGAATTCTCTTTAAACCATGCGGATTTATATGTGAAAGAAGTTTCAACTATTCTATCCTCTACATAAAACAGAGAATCTCAAGTTACGGATGGAACGATATTTTCCTGAGTCCTAAAGTAAAGCCGATACATCCCATTTTTAATCGACATCCAGAGCGGTTTCTGGAATCACATTGAGTCGCCAGAATTGATAATCAAGGCATCAGGCTAACTCTAAATTTCCTCGATTTAAAAATAATGTCAGCAGCAGAGAAGCCAATAAACCGCTGTCCTGTCCTTTTGTGCCAACTTTAGCCTGTCAACCCTTATGTTATAATCGGAGAGTTATTATCTAAATTTAACCGTGCGCGGTGACGCCGGGAATTTCATGGATGAAGATTGCAGAATCAATTGATTGAAGGTTTAAAACACACCCACCAGTTTTACGAACCCAACCGCCAGAACGAGCGACGCACATTGTGGGTGATCATACTGACGGTAATCACCATGGTGATCGAGATCACTGCTGGCATGGTTTTCAACTCCATGGCGCTGCAGGCTGACGGCTGGCACATGGCAACACACGCCGGGGCACTGGGCATCAGCATGTTTGCCTATTATTTTGCACGCAAGAACAACGCCAATGGTCGCTTTTCGTTTGGCTCGGGCAAGGTCGCCACGCTGGGTGGTTTCACCAGCTCGGTGCTGCTGCTGGTGGTGGCGCTCTTCATGGTGGTGGAATCGCTGGAACGTCTTTTCAACCCGCTGCAAATCCGCTTCAACGAAGCCCTGCTGGTGGCAGTCATTGGGCTGGTGGTCAACATGGCAAGCGTATGGCTGCTGCACGGCGGCGCAACCCATACCCACACACACAATCACAATGCCGCGGGTGACTGCGAGCCGCACGAACACCGCGATCACAACCTGATGGCGGCTTACCTGCACGTGCTGGCTGACGCCGTCACATCCATTGCGGCTATTGCCGCCCTGCTGGTCGGTAAGTATCTCGGCTGGTACCAGATGGACGCACTGATGGGCATCGTCGGTGCCGTGGTGATCACAGTCTGGGCAGTCGGTTTACTGCGTACTACCGGCTATATCCTGCTCGACCGGCAGGTGGACGGCAGCCTGGCGGCTGAGGTCCGGCGCCGGCTTGAGGGCGCAAACACCGTCATCACTGACCTGCACATCTGGTCCATCAGCCAGGATAAATTCGCAGCTGAGATTGCACTGGCAACCGCCTCCGACAAGTCAGCCGCCGACTATAAAGCGGCGTTATGTGATGTGGGACGGCTGGTGCACGTCACCGTTGAGGTGCATCAAGTGCAAGAAGACGACTTCGCACTGAAATAGAAACTGACAAGGTGGGTATTGATACCCGACAACAGCATCAGTAGATACCGTCTTGAAAGTCAAGAGGCAAAAGCGGATTGCATCAAGTAATTTGGATCAAACGGCTGCCTGTGTTTGAGAACTCCAAAGACCAGATGCAACAACTTTCGCATGGCAGCGGCTACAATCGCCATCTTGGGTAACCCACGTTGGGTAAGACGATCACAAAATGCACGGATAATTGGATTGTGCTTCCATGCTACGATAGCAGGCATGTAAAGAATGTGTCGTAATAATGCCCTCCCTTCCTTCGAGAGTCTTGTTTTCTTGTGTACCGAACTACCGGAGCGAAAGCCCTTTGGATTCAACCCTGCATAAGCGGCCAGTTGGGGTGCATCCTCAAAGCACGAGATATCACCGAGTTCGGCCAGTAATCTGGCTGCTGTGAGCTTACCGATACCAGGGATTGTCTCCAACAATGCTGACTTCTCCTTGAGTTCAGGATTGCCTGCGATCACTTCAAAAATGGCTTTCTGGAGTGCTTTCATCCGGCTGGAAAGCTCTCTGAGATGATCCTGGATATCTTCCACCACCCATGGATCGCTCACGCCTGAAGTCAGACGGTTGCGTTCCTGCTGATAGTTAGCCTGTAAATCATCTAAACGACGTACCATCTGGCGCAATTGTTTGAGATAAGGTGGAAAAGGTGCCCATAAAGCTGGTTTTTCCTTCTGGCAGAACTCTGCAATCAAGGCGGCGTCCGCTTTATCGGTTTTATTACGATGTAATTTACTGTCTCCATAGCGTTTGATCCGGGCTGGATTGACTACACTCACTGCATGCCCTGCCTGGTACAGGTGCTCTGCCACCCCGTCACCATACTGTCCTGTGGCTTCCAAACAGGCATGTACCAGTCCAGCACCCTGAGAGTCCAACCAGCGTAACAACCTGGTGTACCCGGCTTGATCATTACTGAAGCTGGCATAGACACTGTTTCTCTGTTCCCTCAGCAAGATCACATCAAATGTGTCTTTGGATATATCGATCCCTAGTATGGATTGATTCATGGCAGTCTCCTCTGGTAAACTAAGCATGGGCACTGTTTAGATACTGGGATTGGATCTTCCTTGTGAATGCAAGCTCTTCCCTGGTGTGCGCTAGAGAGGCTTCAGATACCGTCCGATCTCTGTTCCTTTTGGGTAGTGAAGGGATCAAATCTACGAAACAGGCTTATTGCCATAAGGTCGGGTTCTGATTCACCTTCACTGATCTGAATAGTGCCTTTACCTCTCTAGCTTACCAAATATTAAGATACAAGGTCAGGTATGGTCCTTGACAGGATAATAAAACCTGACCTACTTTCTTTTAAATCCCTCTACCTTTGGGATCGCTGCAAGCTCAACCGGTAGCAATGCTGCCCCCTCCTGCCTCCCCCATTTTTTCAAAATAGTAGGGGCGTCCCACTGGGACGCCGCCTACAAATACCCTCGCCCAAACGCCATTTAAAGTGGTGACCGGGCATTATTATCCTGTCAAGGACCATACCCGACAATTACGTGTTCAGCCAACAGCGTATCCGTTCAATCCCCGAAGGTCACCTCAACACTCATCCCAGCGCGCAGACCCTCAGGCTGCTCATCCAACGTGATAATGGTGGCGTACACCACATCACCGCCCAACGTATCCGCCAGGTTGGCAATCTCACTCACCACGCCCGTCACCTCAAGGTTGAGCGCCTTGACATAAACGCTTACCGCTGACCCTACCGCCACGGCACCCATGTCGCGCTCGCTCAAGTCGGTTGTCTCCACCTGAAGATTATCGAGGTCAGCCAGCCGCAGAACCGGGCTGCCAGGCAGCGCCCACTCACCGGCATGCAGCATCAGTTCAACGACAGTGCCGGCAAATGGCGCCTTGATCTCCAGGTCAGCCAGTGCGGCCTGGCTGGCAGACAGCCGGGCGTTGGCGTTCTCCAACCTTGCCTCTGCCAGTGACTGCTCAGACGGGTCAACGCCATCCTTCAAGCGGTCATAGGCCGCCTGGGCAGCGTCCATCTCGGCTTTCGCCAGCTGCAGTTCGGCTTCTACCTTTGCTACCTCAAACTCATCTGGCATGGAGATCAGGTAGTTCAGGTTGGCTTCCGCCCGCTGGTAAGCGATGCGTGCCGCTGATAGAGCGCTGAGCGCCCCGGCTTTCTCCAGGTTGTCATCCTCGCGGTCTGAGACCCAGCCGTAAGCATCTTCTGCCTTTTCCAGGTTATCCTTTGCCAAAATCAGGTCGGAACGTGCCAGATCAATCTGTGTGTCGCTGCCAACCCGGTATTCCTTCCAGCCGCGCCGCTTCTCAGCCTCATCATAGGCATCGCGTGCTTTCGCCAACCTCAGCTGGGCTTCTGCCAGCTTGATGGGGGCATCCCTGTGAAGGTCATCCAGCGCCTTTTGTGCAGCCAGCACTTCATATTCAGCCGCTGATGCCGCTGCTGTCAATGCTTCACTGCCAGCCAGGCGCGCCAGAACCTGCCCCTGCGTCACTTTGTCACCGCGTACCACATTGATCTCAACCAGGCTGCCACTCAAAGGTGAGGCGATCACTGCAGACTGTGCCGGCGCTACCGTTCCGGATGCTGTCACCGAACCAACACTTACCTTGCCTGAGCTGGCAGGCGCCGAAGGCACAGCGCTGTCCAGCATGATGGTAGGTATTGGCGTGGGCGTCTGTCCCAGGCTCGTGCCGCAGCCCCCCAGCAATACTCCCAGCAGTACTGTCAGCCCTGCCAGCAGATACGCTGTCTTTTTCATCTCAGTCTCCTTGTACGGCGGCTCTCTCACCTGCACCGTTGGCAAGCACCAACCCATCCTGCAGGGTGATGACGCGGCGGGCGTACTTGATCACGCGCGGGTCGTGTGTGGCAAAGATAAAGGTGACGCCGGTTTCCTCGTTCAGGCGCGTCATAATCTCCATCACCTGCTGACCGTTGGCGGTGTCCAGGTTGGCAGTCGGTTCATCAGCCAGCACCAGGGTCGGTTTGGGCGCCAGCGCCCGCGCAATGGCCACGCGCTGCTGTTCGCCGCCGCTTAACTGGTCAGGGCGGTGATGGGCGCGTTTTGTCAGGTCAACTGCCTCCAGCAGGCTGTTCACCCGCTCGCGCCGCTCAGCTGGTTTGATGCCGTTTAACAGCAAGGGCATCTCCACGTTCTCATAAGCTGAGAGGGTGGGGATGAGCGCGAAGAATTGGAAGATAAAACCGATGGTACCCCGGCGCATATCGGCGCGCTGATCGCGGTTCATCCGGCTGACTTCCGTACCGTTGATCATGATTGAGCCGCTGGTGGGCTGGTCGAGACAGCCGATCAGCTGCAGCAGGGTGGTCTTGCCGGAGCCGGACGGTCCAACCAGGGCGGAGAACTCACCGGCCTGTACCGAGAGACTCACACCGCGCAGCGCCTGTGTTTCCACCGTTCCAATTTTGAATGTGCGTGTTACGTTTTCAACTTTTGTGACTTCCATGTTATTCTCCTTCGCCTACTTGCCGCCGTGCAGAGCTTCCACCGGCTGCATGCGTGCTGCCAGCATCGCCGGGTAAATGGATGCGACCAATGTCACCACCAGCGCTGTAATGCTCAGTGTGACCGTGTCCTCAACCGTCAGGTAACCGTAAATGCGCTCACCCAGCAGGAAGCCGGTCGCGCCAAAATCGCCGATATAGAAACCAACCGTGCTTGAATACAGCACCAGCAAGCCACCCAGGAACAATCCGATGAGCGTCCCACCGATCGCCAGGATGGCTGATTCTATAAAAAACATGCTCATGATCGTTCGGCTGCGCATGCCCAGCGCCGCCAGAATGCCAATCTCACGCGTGCGCTCGAAGACTGCCATCACCAGGGTGTTGACGATCACTGTGGCGGTGATGGCCAGTACGATCAGGTACAGCACCACCATGTAAGCCTGTGAGAGCTGCTCAGTTTCGATGATCATCTGGTTGGCAGCCTCATAGGTCGTGATTTTATACTGTTCAGTTTTCAAGGCTGCGCTTACTGCCGGCATCATCTCAATTTTGTTCAGCAGGATAAAGATGGTGCTGGCATAGCCCTCGGTCTGCGAGATTGCCTGCGCCTTGGAGAGCGGCATGAAGATATTCGAATTGTCATAGGCGGGGGTACCGGTGCTGTAAACCCCGCGGATGGTGAAGTTTTGCTCAGCCACATCGCCGCTGGAGGTGTTGACCATCAGCGCTACCTGGTCGCCGACACCGCGTGATAGCTTCGTTGCCAGGGCTTCACCAACCAGTATGCCCTCGCGGTCATCCGCCTGCAGGAAATCTCCGCTGACCATGCCGTTGCGGTACGGGTCATTCGCTGAAGACTCGGGATCAATGCCGGTGATCTGCACCCCAGTCGATTTATCACCGGTGTTCAGTATGCCGCTGGCATACAGGCGCGGCGTGGCTGTCTTGACTTCGGGCAGCGCACTGATCTGGTCAGCCATGCGTCCAGGCTCTGCCACCAGGTCGTCCCATGCCATGCTGTTCTTGTCAGGGTCAAAATTTTCATTCTGCACCTGCATGTGACCGGACTGTAAGATGATGGTTCTGTCGAGGGTATCGCGCATCTCGCCTTCAACGACAGCTGCCATCAACAGCAGCACAGCCACACCCATTCCCAGCGCCAGCGCTGAGAAAAATGAACGGCGGCGGTTGCGTGCCAGGTCTCGTATTGCCAGTGTAAAGAGTTGTTTCATAGCTGCCTCACACGTAATGCAGGGCTTCAGCCGGCTCACGCCGTGAAGCCTCGCGCGCCGGGTGCAGCGCCGCCAGGATGGCAATCACCAGCACGGTGATTGCCCTCAGCGGCAGCCGTTCAACACCCAGTGTCGGGTAAACCCGCTCGTTGATCAGGGCGGTATACTCCGTTAATGAAGAAAAAGCGGTGTAATCAAAGCCTACCATGCCCAGCAGTGTGTTGGAAAGCAGTCCAAGACCAACGCCAAATACCAGACCTGCCGCGCCCATCATGGCGCCTTCCAGTAAAAACAGGTTGGAGATTTGACGCGGCTTCATGCCGAGCGAACCCATTAAACCGATCTCGCGCGTGCGTTCATACACTGCCATCATCAGCTGGTTCATAATGCCAATGCCGGCAATCATCAGGATGATGATGCTGAAGAGATCCATCACTACATTCTTTGATTCCATCGCAGAGAATAATTCCGGGAAGTTGGTTTTCCAGGAGTCAATTTCAACACCGGGGGTAATTCCCTCAAGCGCAGCCATCACCGGCGCTTCGGTACCCAGCTTCTCAAGTGAAATGGCAACTTCTGTTGATTGGCCGGTCAAGCCGTACAGGTCCTGTGCCTCAGCCAGCGAGATGTAAACCATCCTCTTCTCAATGTCGCGCATGCCAAGGTCATAAATTCCTGCCACTGTCATGCTGCGCTGCCGCATCTGGTTGTGATCGGCCCGCCCCACCAGTGTGAAGCGGTCGCCGATGGTGACGCCCATCACGTCCGCCAACCCCTTACCGATAAAGACCATGTCGCGGTCATCAGCCGTCAAATAGCGCCCAGCGCTGATGTTCTGCGCCGCCAGGTTGACTGGCAGCTCCGCTTCAGGCTCAATGCCGATGATCTGCACCGAGAACGCACCTTCGCGGCTGGTTGCCAGTCCGCCAGTGTTGATGCGCCGGCTGGCAGCCATCACACCCGGCTGTTCCAGGGCAGATTCCACCAGGCGGGCATCATCCGGCACCGGCAGCAGCGGCATGGTGTCCATATCCTGACGGTAGCCTTCGGCATGAATTTGAATATTACCCCCCAGCACTTTGACAGCGTTGGCGTAAATCGCCTGTTCAAAGCCGGCAACAAAGCCGTCATAGAACATCATAAAGGTCATTCCCAGCCCAATAGACAGGAAGACAAGCAGTGTCCTGCGGCGGTGCCGCCAGATATTGCGCCACGCCAGGCGGAGATACAGCATCATGGGCAGTGCTCCTTTCGGGGTCTTTCAATCATAAGTCACCATCCTTTGCAACAAATATCCAATCTTTCATGACTTCCATATCTACCAACTGCAGGCTGCCTTCAACGGCACCCAGGATGCGTTCAATGGCTGATGTATAAGAGCCAATCATATCACCCATTTTTTGATACGCCTGCTGCTGCCGCTGGCTGTCGCCCGGCAGGGCATTATCCAGGATGATATGCGACATACCATCGCCCATCGCCTGCAGTAAAGCCATCACGACCTCGCCAGCGCCGGTTGGATTGGGGCTGTTGAAGGCGCCTTCCTGAATACCCTGCTGGATAATCCCCTGCAGGATGGGGCTGAACCAATCCAGGCCGGCAGAGCTGGTCTTCTGGCGCAGGACGGTGTTCTCATCCCGGTACCAGCCCTTCATCACGGCAATCAGAAAGTCACGGCGGGCAGTCTTCCAGCTTGATACCGCCTGGAAGAAGCGCTGCAATTTTTGTAGTGCCGGCAGGCTGGCGTCCTGCGCTATCGGGGTGAGTATCTGCACGGCCTGCTGCATGTTGCGTTGAATCATCCCATCCAGCAAGGCATGTTTGGAATCAAAATAGTGGTAGAAGGCACCTTTTGAAACACCAGCCTTTTCCTGGATATCACTGATAGTCATCTGCTCATAACCTTTAAGGTAAATAAGCGCCTGCGCAGCGTCCAGGATCTGGCTGCGTTTTTGTTCGTATTCCTGAGGGTTGAGGGTGCGTGCCATAATTTTTATTATTAAACCGTCAGTCGGTTTAATCCTTGCATGATTTTACATCCACAATATGGGGTTGTCAAGCAAAATCCGACAAGTGGACAGCGGTTCGCTTTTAAGTGACTACCCCTTTAACAGGTAAGATTAGGGTTATAACTTGAACACTGTAACAAATAAATGGCAGCCTTTCGGCTGCCATGATTTTTTGTTTACTTTACAGGTGTTTCTAACGGCCGCTCAAGCGCGGGTCCATGATGTCGCGCAGTGCGTCGCCAATCAGGTTCCAGCCCAGTCCAAACAACAGCAGGGCCATGCCGGGGTAGATGATGATGTACCAGTACTTGTCCAGGTCCATGATCCAGTCGCGTGAGAAAGCGACGATCTGCCCCCAGTCGGCGTAACCAATCTCGGTGCCCACTCCCAGGAAGGAGAGTGTGGCGAAAGACAGCACATAGTCGCCCACGCGCATGGATGCCATGATCAGCACCGAGTAAATGGAATTAGGCAGGATGTGCTTCGTAATGATGCGCGCATCTTTAACGCCTACAACGCGCGCTGACATTACAAAGTCACGTTCCTTGGTGCTGAGGATTTCGCCGCGAATGATACGGGCATAGGTCATCCAGCCAAAAGTGATCAAGGCGATGGTTGCCGGCCAGATACCGCGCCCAACCAGCGGCACCAGGATGGCTGACAGCGTCAGCGCTGCCAGCAGGAAGGGGAACGCCAGGAAGATTTCCGTCAGCCGCATCAACAGGTCATCCAACCAGCCGGCATAGTAAGACGATATCACCCCAATAAACAACCCAATCACCAGGGTAATGGCAGTGATGAACACACCCACAAACAGGGCTATACGCGTGCCCCACACCACACCGTAGAAGATGTCAAATTGACCGCCGGCGGTACCCAGCAGGTGCACCCACTGGTCCTTGCCGGTTATGGCCTGGTACAGGGCGGTTACCGGCGGTGGTTCACGTTTCCACTCAGTTCCGGGGGCTTTCGGCTCCGGCGCGTAACCGTCGCGCGGGATCAGGTAAGGATTGTGCACCTCGCTGATGGGCGGCGCCAGTACAGGCGCGAATATCGCCATCAGGATAAACAACGTGGTGATCACCAGTCCAATAACAGATAACGGGTTGGTAACAACGCCGCGTAATATTTTATACCACAGCGGTCCAAGCTTGCGTTCAAGCCAGCTTTTCTGACGCAGGGTTTCTATTGCAAATATTTTGGAGCGCAGCTCGCTATTTTCTTGTTCGGTGTATTTTGCTTCCATATTAAGCTCCCTGGTCGCTCAAGCGAATGCGCGGGTCAATCATGGCATACAGCACATCAACCACCACGTTGGCAAAGATCATCACCGTGCCGCCAAACAGCACAAATCCCAGCACTGCCAGCGCATCCAGGCTGCCGGCAGCCCGTGCAGCGGCTGAGCCCATGCCGGGATAGTTGAAGATCACCTCGGTTACAACCACACCATTAAGCAGGTTTACCACCATCATGCCTCCCAGCGTCACCACCGGTATCAAGGCATTGCGAAAAGCATGGCGGAAAATAACGGTTCTCTCAGCCACCCCTTTAGCACGGGCAGTGGTCAGGTAATCCTGCCCAAGCGTCTCCAACATGGATGACCGGGTAACACGGAGTATTTGAGCCCAAATTACGTAAGATAACGTCACAATCGGCATAATCAGGTGTTTCATGGCATCCCAGAATATGTCAAAACGCAGGTTAAGCAGGGCATCGATGGAGTGCATCTTGGTGTATTCGGTAAATGCCGGCGAGGAAACAATCGCCATCATGTCGTCTGAAAGCCTGCCGGGTGGAAACCAGCGCAGCTTGGCATAAAACACCAGCAGCATCAGCAAGCCAAATACAAATGTGGGAAACGACCAGCCCAGGGTGACGAACACGCGGATAACCTGGTCAATAATCTTGTTGTGATTCAGCGCGGCGATCACACCCAACAGGATGCCGCCACCAATAATAGGTATACACGACCACAGCGCCAGTTCAATGGTCGCCGGAAGCCGTGTAGCGATTAACTCGGTGACAGCCATACGGCCAGTGCGGGAATACCCCAGGTCGCCGCGCAGCACGCCACCCACCTTCTCGCCGGTGACAGGGTCATTAGAACCCACCAGCCAGCGCCAGTATTGCACATAAAAGGGGTCATCGAGACCATATTTGCTGATAATAGCATCTATTGCCGCATCGTTCTGCGGCGTGGTGGTGATGTACAGCGCAGAGCGTTCAACAGGTGAAAGCAGTGTTAGCATTAAAAAAATAAAGATGGTCACGCCAATCATGGTGATTGGTATTTGGATCAGTCGTCGCACAATATATGTGAGCATAGAACCTCTCAATAAATTAACTTGGCGAGGGCATTGCTGCCCTCGCCAGAGGGTTTTGCTTTTCCGGGCAATCAGCCAGGATTAATCTTGTCCACCAGCCAGGTCAAGTGCATACCAGTAGCGGTAGCCGAGTACGGGATTCCAGAAGAAATCCTTCACCCAGCGCTGCTCATAATGGCGGGCACTGGTCTGGGCCAGGGTCACCTGCGGTACATGTTCGTAGCGCAGTTTACCAAGTTCAAAGTACATTTGTTCACGTTTGGCAACATCAGGCTCAACCACAGCGGCATCCACCAGCGGCTGGAAGATGGCTTTGAACTCATCTGAGAAGCCGGAGCGGGTGGCATAGGTGCCAACCAGGAACGGCTGTGCCCAGTTGTGCGGGTCGTGGTAGTCTTCCGTCCAGCCGGAGACTGCGATTGGCAGCAGGGTGGCGCGGAAGGAAGCCAGGTAGGTTGCCCACGGCAGTGTCACGATTTCAAGCTGGTACTTGGGATCAACTGTTCGCAGGTTTGCCTGCAGGATGGCCAGTGCGGTCTGGTTCATGGTGTATCCGGTGGCGGTCACGCCCTGTACGCGGAACCCAACTTCAGCCACCTGACCGTCCCAGGCCATTGCCATTTCTTCCTTGCATTTATCAAGGTCGAACATGTACATTTCCTGGTCGGGGTTGTAGCCAAGCATATTGGTGATGATCATACTGGTATTGCGGACGCCTTCACCAGCCTGGGCTTCATCAATGTAAACATCATAGTCAAAGCAGTATGAGAATGCCTTGCGGACATGAACATCGCTGAAGAAGTCTGGTGGAATACCATTGCCGTCCAGCTTGCCGCTGCCGATGTAGGGGTTTTGGCCAGACTCACCGGTGCGGATGCCCTGGTTGAGGAAGATATCAGTTCGGCCGAGGTTCTCCAATTTCTTGAAGACACGCAGCTGGCCGTCCGGGTTTTCGGTTGCTACACATTCGCCGGTCTGTGCGTCGCATTCCTCACCGACCATTGAGTCCAGCTGGGCATAGTTGGCTGCCGGTACATCAACAATGTCGGCGTCGCCGGTCTGCAGCATGGCGTAGCGGGTACCCCACTCACCAACTGTTTTGTGGACAATACTCTTCACGCGGGCGGGGCCGCTCGGGCCGCCTTCCCACAGGGGTTCGGTGCGCCAGTAGTCTTCTTTGGCTGTCAGCACCCATTCCACATCGGGCGTCCAGTGATCGAGCACGTATGGGCCGGTGCCCATGATGGTCTTGCCGATCTTGGAGCCTTCCTGTCCGGGGGCATAGAAGTTCTGCCAGGTATCGCAGGAGCCATCCCAGTCACCCTGTTCGGCTGCCCACTCTTTGTCGATAATGTAAGCCCATGGGCGGGCGATGATGGCCATGAAAGGACCATAAGGCTGGGCAAGTGTCACCTTGAAGGTGCCGGCTGCGTCATCAACCTCGAAGTGTGCTTTCACTTCTTCGCAGACGCCAACCAGCTGCTCAGGGGTGGCGCCGGCAATCAAAGCTGCCTGGTCGCCTGAGAATTCGCCGTCATTGATATTATCGGCGGCATCGCCCCAGCCGGTGATGGCTTCGTGCATCATCCAGGCGCCTGAGTTCGGGTCTGACTGCAGCAGGACGCGCTCGAAGGAATGGGCGGCATCGCTGGCAGTCAGGTCATTGCCGTTCTCAAACTTGATGCCCGGGCGGATGTTGAAGGTGTAGGTCATGCCATCTTCTGAGATGGTGCCGTCTGCAACACTTGGTACATTGCTTGAAAGCTGCGGCACATAGTCACTGGCGCTCTCCCGGTTGAAGAAGATCAACGGTTCGTAGATGCTGTTGATGATATAGTAGCTGGTGCCTTCGTATGCCAGGTGCGGGTCGAGTGAGGCGGCATCGTCGGGGTCAACCACGGTCATGACGTCAGGGTTTGGTGCCTCATCAAAGGTGACCGCCGGTGCTGGTTCTTCTGTGACCAGTACTTCTTTGACAACTTCCTTCTCGACCTCAACGATCTGGGTCACAACGATGGTCTGTGGCTCACCTGTGGTCGCAGGCGCAGCGGGTGCGCATGACGCCAGCATCATTGAACCGATCACAAGCACAGCCAACAATAACGAAACTTTTCTCTTTAACATGTTCATCTCCTTATCAGATTTAAAACGGTTTTTTGCTTGTTAATGGAATTCCACGCAAGCTGAAGCATTACACTTCTTTCCTTCTATGTTTCTCCTCCTTTCCTTATAATAGGTGATCCCACAAAGCTATTAATCACAGACTGATGCCCGGGGAAAAATTAACCTCACTTCAATTTCAGGTTTTTTCTACTTTTCTTCAGTTCCTTGCCTCAATGTTAGCCATAACTGCAGCAATGGTAGGAAATGCGCCTGTGGATCAGCAGGCAGTTGTAAAGAATTTTTAACAGGATGCTATAGGGGGATTTAACACATTTCCCATTAGTGCTCGTTCTTGGATTTTTTTTGCATTGCTACCAGACAATAACCCCATCCTCATTCTTATATGCAATACAATACCAATAATTGTTAGTACTGATGATAGTGTAAATTATTCAGGAATACAACTGAATAATGTTACTTTTTCAAGTACTATTTAATATATTATATATGAAAACTATTGTTACAACAATGGAGATTTGTCAATTATTCTGAATAATAAATGTCTTTTGAGTTGTGCTAAAGCCGGATTGGATCATGATAACCTATCTGAAATAACAAAAATATTAGCAACAGCCCGGGTTTTGTTTTCCCGGGCTGCACGTAAGCCGGTATTGCCGCCGGCAGTATTACCTAAATCCATCACCTGCTAAATTATTAGATCCTTCACTCAGCGCTGTCTCTGCAGTGGATCCAGCGAGTCACGCAGGGCGTCACCCAGGAAATTGAACGCAATCACGGTAACTGAGATCAGTAAACCAGGCGGTACCCACATCCACCAGGACTGGTGCAGCCAGGTTTTGCCATCAAACAGCATGTTTCCCCAGGATGCCGCCGGCGGTGGTGTGCCCAGCCCCAGGAAGCTGAGGCCGGATTCGAGCAGGATGGCGCCGGGAAGCTTGTTGGTCATCGAGACGATGATCGGTGCAACGCTGTTCGGCAGCAGGTGCTTGAGGATCAGGCGCCCGTTGGATGCCCCGGTCGCACGCGCAGAGGTGATGTAATCCATTTCCTTGATGCGCATAAACTCACCGCGCACCAATCGCGAGACGCCCATCCAGCCGAACACTCCAATGATCACCATGATATTGTAGATGCTGGGTTTCAAGAGTGCATTGACCGTCAGGATAAGGTAAAAAGTGGGCAGCGAGAGGAAGATGTCAGCGATGCGCATGATAATATTGTCCGCCCTGCCGCCGTAAAACCCTGCCAGTGAGCCAAGGAATACCCCAATCATGGTTGAAATACCCACTGCCACAAACCCAACCGACAGTGAGATACGTGAGCCGCTTACACTGCGCGAGAAGATATCTCGGCCCATCTCATCAGTACCCCAGGGGTGGACGGCATCTGGTGGGGAGGGAACGCCTTTGATATACTGCGGGTCGATGTACAATGGATCGAACGGCATGATTTGCTTGGCAAAAATTGCTACGATAAAAATTATGATCAGGAATACCAGGCCTGCAACTGCCATCCAGTTCTTGCGAAATTCAAACCAGAAATGATCAAAGAATGAGTACTTCTTTTTTCTTGTAACAGGGTTGAGGTTGATAATATCCGACATATGGCAATCCTTTTACCTACTTGTACCTGATGCGCGGGTCAACCATCACATACAGGATATCTGCCACCAGGTTTCCCCCGACCACCAGCAGCGCTGAGAGCATGGTCACACCCATCACCACCGGGTAATCGCGGTTTTGAATCGCGGTGATGCCAAGACGGCCCATACCGGGCCAGCCAAACACCGATTCGGTAATGTAGGCGCCGTTAACGATATCCGGCAGAGAGAGACCTGCCAGCGTCACAACCGGTATTAAAGCGTTCCGGAAAGCATGTCGGAACACCACAATTCGCTCACTTAAGCCCTTGCCTCTGGCAGTTGTAATGTAATCGAGGTTAAGGTTTTCAATCAGGGTTGCCCGCTGGTAGCGCGACCAGTACGCAATGGAAGTAAAGGACAGCGTGATGGCAGGCAAAATCAGGTGTTTTCCTACATCTAAAACATGTGCCCAACCAGTAATGTTCCTGCCAACATTGGTCATACCCACACTGGGCAGGATACCCAGGCGGTTGGCAAAGAGCTCAATCAAAATCAGCGCCAACCAGAAACTGGGCATGGATATGCCAATGAAAGCGCCCAGCGTCACCACATAATCAACTATGGTATGGCGTTTTAATGCGGAAATGACGCCAATAGGTATAGAAATAACTATCGTTAAGAATAAGGACAACCCTCCCAGTATCATCGTGTTGGGCAGGCGACCCATAATCTCATTCTTAACGGTGTTGCTGGTTCTCAGTGAATAACCCCAATTGCCCGCAAACATATCCTTGACCCAGGTGAGGTAACGCACATGCACCGGTCGGTCAAGTCCCAGTTCATGGCGGATCACATCCAGTTCCTCTGCCGTTAGTTCTCTTTTTTCAGGTGATATGTACATCATCACCGGGTCGCCAGGGGCGAACTCTGCAATCGCAAATGAAAAAATAGAAATAAAGATCAGCAGGGGTATCATCTGTAAAACTCTGCGTACGAGGTATTCAATCATTCACACCACCTTATCAATGCATGAAGCTGTCCCAAAAGCAGAATGCGGACTTTTGGGACAGCATTCTTTTCACTTACGCAAATTCTTTACGTGTTTACTTTTCCACCCAGAGCAGGTCCGGGCGTCCAAAGTAACCAACCATACCCACCTGGAAATCAGCTTCTTCAAGGTGTACGCGGGTGTTATAAGCCCATACACGTGATTGATACCACAACGGTATGTATGGGAGGTCTTCCCATATGATTGCGGCAGCCTGTTTCAGGAATTCATCACGGGTGGCTACATCTGTTGCAGCGCGTGCCTGGTTGAAGAGATCGATGGTTACAGGATTCTCGTATGACGACGTGCTGTCCTTTCTGGTAGATGCCATCACATTATCCCAGTTGACACCGTTGTCACCAACAAAACCCTTGCCAGAGAACATCACATCGTAAGGTTTGTCTTCCTTACCGCTGTTTTCTTCTCTCCAAACACTGCTGTCGATCTGGCGGATTTGGGCATCAATACCCACTGCCTGCCAGTAGGACTGTACCATGGCAAAGCACTTGGTCTCATCCGCATCCATGGCATCCAGCACCACGGTAAACTTTGTACCGGGGGCAACGCCTTCGACATTCTTGGCAACCAGGAAGCCGTCAGCGCCCTTTTCCCAGCCCACTTCGGCGAGCAGGGCGTTAGCCTTCTCGACATCATAGGAATAAGTATCGGTCGGCTCGTAGGCTGTGACGATCGGGTTGAATGGTGAATCAGCTACCTGTCCATATCCAAATTCCATAACCTGCAGGATGGCAAGCCGGTCGAGCGCAAACATCAGCGCCTGGCGGGTTCGTTTATCTGCAAGATTTGGCTTTGTAACATTGAGGCGCAGGTGATCCTGGTAATCAACCAGCAGGTTCAAAATCTTAATATCAGGTGAACTTAACAGTTCAGGAACCTGTTTTGGCTGGATGCGGGCAAAATCAATTTCGCCAGTCTTCAGGGCGGCGATACGCGTCTGCGCATCCGGGATCAAGCGAAAGACGAAGGAATCCAGGTATGGACGCCCACGCCAGTAATCCTCATACCGCTCAAGGATAACTGCCTCGCCCACGCGGTTCTCCACCATCTTGAACGGGCCGGTTCCAAGGGCTAAATCATTGTTGAATGGTGATGCCTTCATATCCTTATTGGCAATATTGTTTGCTTCAAAGTAATGCTTGGGGATGATCGGAACGCCAATATTTCCCAGCAGTGAGGGCACCGGTACGTCGGATGTGATGGTGACAGTATAGTCATCCACTTTTTCAAAGACATACGGTTTATCATTCACAAAGAAACGTTGGCTGAATGATGACACACCAACTGTCTCAGGGTCTTCCAATACTGAAGCCCAGAAGATAACGTCATCAGCCGTGAAGGGCACACCGTCCTGCCATGTCACGCCTTCCTCCAGGTGCACGGTCCAGGTCAGGCCGTCTTCACTGATTTCCCATGATTTTGCCAGGATGGGCCGCACTTCGGGCGGGAAGTTCTCGCCGCCCCAGGTGAGGGGTTCGGTGGCCATCTGGTAAACACGGATTTCGTCACCGTTGTTGTTGTGAATCGGGCTGACGCCGGGCAGTTCAGTTGCCTGGGCGCCAAAGATGAAGGTGCCGCCGAATTTATCTTCATCAGTAAATTCATCACTGGCCGCCACTTCTTTGATCACTTCAACTTCTTTGATGACTTCCTTCTCAACTTCAACGATTTGGGTCACCACGATGGTTTCTGGCTCAGCTTCAGTCGCCGGTGCAGCTGGTGCGCATGATGCAAGCATCATAGAGGCGATTATGATCACAGCCACGATTATCGATACTTTACTCTTTAACATGTTCATCTCCTTAAAGATTGTCACCTATTATTGCTTTCTGATGAAATATTGCTCATTTTTTGAGCGCGGTCAATAATCCTTCGGTCCTCATCCTCCTTTCGATTTATGTAAAACGCTTTCAAAGCGCAGAACAACACTGCACCCTAAGTGACTACCGCTAATTTTGTGATATTCAATTGTTCATTTTAAAAATTGGCTGCTTACGTTGATAAGCAAATACGGATAAGTTTTTAAAAAATAAGTAACCCGCTGCTGGCGGGTGAATATAACCCTACAGATGAACCTTGTTTGTGGAGTCGATCACTTCTACCATTACTGTCACTCTGGAGCTTTACTTGCATTGCTGACTGACAAAACAACCACTAAGGAAAAAATCGCAGCATAACCACTAAACATATTTATATATATCATATATCATTTTCTTATGTTGTACAACTGAAAAATGTTACTTTTTGAGGTACGATGTCATATATCATATATGAATTTTTTATTGTGATTATGGGATAGTGTTCATTACCCTTGACTACAGTGCATCTTATTGGGCAAAAATGGTCGACTGGCTTATGCCAATCGATCCACTCGTCGTTGGCGGTATGCCTGCCAGCGCAGCAGCAGCGGTCCCAGCAGGTCAATAATCCAGCCGAAGATCCGTTCTACCCACGGTGTCAGCGCCAGGAAAAACGGCACGTAGGCCACGCGGCGCGGACGTTTCACCAGTGACCAAAGCGCATTTGTGACTGCGTCCACCGGTACCCCCAGCCATTCGACCGGTATCTCCAGCCCGTTGGAGAGCGCTTTGGATGCCTTGAAGAACGGCGTTTTCACCGGCCCCGGCAGCAGCATGCTCACCTTCACCGGCTTGCCCTGCAGTTCGCGCCACAGCGCCGTGCTGAAGGCATTCAGGAACGCCTTGCTGGCTGAGTACAAAGCCACGCCCTGAGAGGGGATATCCCCTGCCACTGAACTGATGTTGATCACCTGTCCGCCTCCACGCGCCAGCATACCCGGCAGGAAAGCCAGCGTCAAATGCACGGCGGCGGCGTTATTGACGCCGATCATCTCATCAGCGGTGTGCCAGTCCATCTCAGCAAAGTAGCCGTACCAGGCAAAACCGGCATTGTTGACCACCAGGTCAGGGCAGCCGCAGGTGTTCTTCACATATCCCAGCAGCGCCTCGCGCGCATCTCCACTGCTTAAATCACACAGGTAAGCTTCAGCCCGGCGGCCTTTGCCTTCGAGTTCCGTTACCAATGCTTCAAGCAAATCCATGCGGCGGGCTGTAACAATAAGGTCATAGCCCTCATCAGCCAGTTTGACCGCAACTGCGCGTCCAATGCCGCTTGAAGCGCCAGTGACCAGCGCTGTTTTATTCAGCCTGGTTACAGTGCCCGGCACGTTTTAGATACCTTTGATCTGTCGGCGTTCGCGCCACCAGGCTATAGTCTCGCTGATGGACTGTTTCAGCCGGCGCGGCTTGTAGCCCAGCTCGCGCTGCGCCTTCTCGCAGCTGTACAGTGAGTTGCCCATCACGGTCTCATATGCATACGGTGTAAAGCGCGGGGTGAGTCTGAATAGCTTATAAAAGAAAGGCAATGTGGAGGCAAGTGCTTTCGCCAGCCTTTTCGGCAGCATCACCAGCCGCACCCGTGATCCAGTCTCCAGCGCTACAATTTCGTGCAGGTCAATCATCCGTACTTGCTCACCTGAAAGAATGTACACCTCGCCGGATCGTCCCTTCTCCGCCAGCAACATCAGTCCCTGGGCAACATCGCGCACGTCCACAAAGTCGTAGGCGCCGTCCACCAGGATATGCGGTCCCCTGCCGATCAAACTGCTGATCAACTGACCCATCTCCGACTTGCGGTAGTCAAACGGCCCAATCACACCCGTCGGACAGGCGATCACCGCATCCAGTCCTTCTTTGACAGCTTCCAGGACACTCAGCGTGGCTGCTGCCTTGGAGCGGTCATACACGCCGATTGGGTTGTCAGGGTCAAAGGGGATACTCTCGTCCACCAGTGTGCCGGCCGGCACGCGCGTAAAGGAGTGTATCGAGCTGGTGTAGACCAGCCGCCGCACATTGGCATCGCGGCAGGCGGCAATGACATTGCGCGTACCCTCCACGTTCACCTGCCACACCTTCTGGTCCATGCCGGGCATGATTGAGATCAAGCCCGCCAGGTGATAGACCACGTCCACGCCTTTGGCAGCCTTTTTCAACGACGCGAGATCCAGTACATCGCCCTCGACCCAATCCACTGCCAGGTCGTCCATTATGCTGCGGTCTTCGTTGGGCAGCGCCAGTACCCGCACCTCATGGCCGTTTGCAAGCAAACTGCGTACCAATACATTGCCAATATGTCCTGTTCCACCTGTTACCAGGATCATTTTTCCCTCCGGTAAAGACAATTCTTCATTAAATCCATCACTTAACCAGTCCCCCGGCCGGTCAATTTCATGTTAACACGCCCCCACGCCGCGGTGATGTGACCGCAGTCACACCGCCGCGCCTATTCAATCACAAGCACAAGCCACCTGCAGGCAGGCTGCAGGCGCGCAAAACCGCCCGACCTGCGGGTCAGGCGGCAGTTTGCTTATTTATTAATCAGAATTGGGTAATAACAGGCGGTTTAGAAGCCGAGCAGCGGTCCAAGCTGGTTGAAAGCGATGACAACCGCACCAACCATGCAGGCGCACAGCAGCAGCACGGCGATGATGCCAATCAAGATCCATTTACTGCGCTTCTTCGCTGGTGGCGGTGTGTACTGAAAGGCTTGCGGTTCAGGCCGGGTAATCACTTCAGGTTGCAGCACTTCACGTACTTCAGGCTTCTCCGGCTCCGGTGAGCCCCAGCGTGCCGGCGAATCAGCATCTACGTCAGACTTCGGCGTGCCGTAGCGATCATGCTCTTCCGGTTCTGGCCTTGGGGCTGCTGGTTCAGGGGCGCTCCAACTCTCGGCAGAAATCACATCAGGGTTAATCGGCTTTCCAACAGCAGCTACAGGCTGGCCGCAGGCAACACATTCTTTCTCCCCCGGTACCAGTGGCGCACCGCAGGCATCACAAAACTTTGCATCTTCACTCATGGCGTATACCTCCATCCGGTCATGCCGGCACTAAACGAGTTTGTTCTATATAGTATTATAGCGAGAATTCCAGCCAGTGCACCCCCAAGTCTGGTGCAGCTTGTGACCTATTTTGTTTAACCCCAGCGACCTTCGATATATTCCTGGGTGCGCTTATCCTTGGGGAATGTGAAGGTTTGTCCGCCTTCACCAAACTCAACCAGCTCACCGCCCAAAAAGAAGGCTGCATAGTCTGCCGTACGGGCTGACTGCTGGGTGTTGTGCGGCGCCAGGATGATGGTGTATTCCTGTTTGAGTTCCTGCAGCAGGTTCTCAATACGGGTGGTGGCAACCGGGTCAAGCGCCGAGGTCGGCTCGTCCAGCATGATGATCTCTGGCTCAAGCGCCAGCGAGCGGGCAATGCACAGCCGCTGTTTCTGCCCGCCTGAGAGCCTTGCGGCCGGGTCTTTCAGTCGATCGTGCACTTCATCCCACAGTACGGCACGGCGCAGAGCTTGCTCAACCTTCTCATCCAGCTTGTCACGGTTTTTCACGCCGGCCAGCACCAGGGCATAAGCGACGTTGTCATAAACAGAAAGCGGCAGGGGCACCGGTCGCGAGAACACCATACCCACCTTGCGGCGCAGTTCAATCACGTTGTAATCAGGGTCGAGGATATTCTTGTCATTGATAAACACTTCGCCGTCCACTGTATCAAGATCAGCCAGGTCATTCAGGCGGTTGAGCGTGCGCAGCAGGGTGGATTTACCACCACCGGCCGGCCCAAACAGCACGGTCACAGCGTTAGCAGGAATATTAAACGAAACGTTCTTCAAACTTTCGGTGCCGTCAGAGTAGCGCACAGACAGGTTGCGAATGATGACTTTATCCATCGCTCACCACTGCCTTTTTGATCGGGCATAAGAGCGGATGCCAGTGGCAGCCAACTCCATGGTCAAGACAAACGCCAGCAGAACCAGCACTGTGCCATATTGGATTTGAACAGGCATGCCCGGCACCTGTGTGGAGATGACAAACAGGTGATAGGGCAGCGCCATGGTTGGGTCAAGCGGTGAACCGGGGAGGCGCGGCAGGAAGAATGCCGCACCGGTGAACAGGATCGGCGCCGTTTCACCAGCAGCCCGCTCCAGGCCGAGGATGATGCCAGTAATGATGCCGGGCAGGCTCTGCGGCAGGATGATCTTCCAGATCGTCTGCCAGCGGGTGGCGCCCAGCGAGGTGCTGATAGTGCGGAAGGATGTCGGCACCGAGCGCAGGGATTCTTCAGTGGTGCTGATGATCACTGGCAGGGTCATGATCGAGAGGGTCAGCGAGGCTGACAGGATGCTGGTGCCAAACTTGAGGAAGATGACGAACAGTCCCAGCCCGAACAGCCCGTAAACCACCGAAGGAATACCCGCCAGGTTGATCATGGCGATACGGATCAGGCGCGTGACGCGGTTTTCGGGGGCATATTCCGACAGGTAAATAGCAGCTGCCACGCCGGGTGGGATGGAGAACAGCGCTGTGCCGAGTGTCAGGTAGAATGTGCCGATGATGGCTGGCAGAATACCGCCAGCGCGCATGCCGTCGCTCGGCATGGCAGTCAGAAATTCCAGGTTGACCACACTGCCGCCCATGATAAAGATGTAAATGATCAACGCAACAATCGGCATTACCGTCACCAGGCTGACCAGCGTCATCAGCGCATAGCCGATACGCTGTTTCTGGCGAGGGGTGAACCATCCGTTGTGCTGTTTGTTGATCATAACAATCGTCCTATGAAAGCAGTCTTTCGGTGCGCTTGACCTTGCGATGAGAGAGCGAGAACGCCACCACGTTGATCACCATTGACAGGGCAAACAACACGATGCCGATGAAGAACAGCACCTGGTAATGGGTGCTGCCGGTGGCAACCTCGCCCATTTCAGAGGCGATGGTGGCTGTCATGGTGCGGATGGGTGAGACAAACGAAGCCAGTCCTGTCGGCATCACCGGGGCATTGCCGGTCACCATCATCACCGCCATGGTCTCGCCGATCACGCGTCCGATGCCCAGCATCACCGCAGTGATCACACCTGTCTTTGCTGCCGGCAGGGTCACCATCCAGATGGTCTGCCAGGGGGTGGCGCCCATACCCAGAGATGCCTCGCGGTAGGACTGCGGTACGGCATTGAGGGCATCTTCGGAGATGGAGACGATGGTTGGCACTGCCGCATAACCCAGCAGGATGGCGCCAGTTAAGGCGTTCAAACCGGTGGGCAAGTGCAGCGATTCACGCAGCACCGGTGAGAGGATCAGGATGCCGGTAAAGCCCAACACCACCGAGGGGATGCCTGCCAGCAGTTCAACCAGCGACTTGAGCGGCGTTCGCAGCCACAGCGGAGCGATTTCTGAGATGTACACGGCTGTCAGGATGCCCAGCGGCATGGCGATCAGCGAGGCGCTGACCGTCACCAATATGGAGCCCCAGAACAGCGGCGCGATGCCGTACATGTCCTCGATCGGGTACCAGCGTGAACCGAACAGGGTGCCAAAATCGACATTTGCCAGGGCCGGCAGGCCTTCACGCAGCAGGAAGAGGAAGATCAACGCAACAAACAGGATGCTGAGATAACCAGCAGCCTGGATAATGCGGGTGATCAATCGTTCTGACAGCGGTTCAAAGGAGCGTCTCATAGCCTGACTGTTTGGTTACTCCGTAACGATGGGTACAAACCCAAGGTCTTTGACAATTTTCTGTGCCTCAGCCTGCATAATCCATTCCATATAATCCTTGACCGCGCCTGTAGGCTGGTCAATGGTGTACATATAAAGGTAGCGGGCAATCGGATAAGTGCCGTCATTGACCGTCTCGATGGTGGGTAAAACATAAGCGCTGCCATCATCCACAGCAACGGCAATGATTTTAACATCATCGGTGATATAGCCCAGCCCGTCGTAACCAATCGCATTGGGGTTCTCACGCACCTCGGCAATGATGCCCTCAGAGGAAGGCAGCAGCAGGGTATCTGCCGAAAAGATCTCCTTATTGGCGCTGTCACCCAGGCGAATCACCTCTTCCAGGAAGTACACATGTGTACCGGAGTTGGTTTCGCGCGACAGCTTAACGATTGGGCGGTCGTCGCCGCCCAGCTCCTGCCAGTTGGTGATCTTGCCAGTGTAAATCCAGGAGATCTCCTGCAGGGTCAGGCGGTTAATCGGGTTATCGCGATGCACAATCACGCCGATGGCATCTTGAGATACCACGAACTCCACCGGTTCCACACCGTTAGCCTGCGCCGCCTTGATCTCTTCATCTTTAATAGCGCGCGAGGCATTGGCAATATCCACGGTGTCATTGATCAACGCGGCAATGCCAGTACCCGAACCGCCGCCAGTCACCGAGATGGAGACATCCGGGTGCAGTTCTTGGTAGCGCTCAGCCCAGCCCAGTGCCAGGTTGACGATGGTATCTGAGCCTTTATTTTGAATATACAGGGCAGGTGCGCCAGATGTGCCTGATGACCCCGATGAACAGCCGGCAAGTAAAAGTGAAATTGCAGCCAGGATTAGAATGCAGCACATTTTGCGCATGATAGTATTATACCCTGCTGCCAGCCTGTTCAGGTTGAAAACGGTCCCGAAAACCTTAATATTTTTATACACAAGGTGCATCAGCAGTCCTTTGATGCGATGTCATATAAATAGAGGATGACTCGCGCTGGCTCTCATGATGACTGTCACCTGACAGCCTCAGCAGGTGGTTGTATCATAAAGCTATCAAGATCATATAATATATGATCACACTGCAGCTTCAATAACTTATCACTAAGGACAGCTCAACCATCCCGGGCGTACATGCAAACAGGCTGTTCAACAACCAAGACGCTTTTCCCTCCTTCAACTTGAAAGCTGTCATCAGACAGCTTTCATCTTTTATTTAACACAACGCTTGAGGACCAAAAATTCCCTGCAAAAAAATGGTACATTGGTCATTGTAATTTTTCAATATTCTTATATAATTAAGCCGTTAACTGATATATCATATATTTTTATCTGCTCACTTTCCTCAATTTTTCACGAATGCTTTTTAAAAATTTAAATCCCTGACTATCCATACCTGCAAGTTCGGGGTATGTGCCGGCAATTAACCCGCCGCACACCATGAATGTGGTTGTTATAACGCCGATGCGTTATTAGAAATACAACATAAACCAACAGGAGGAATAAATGTCACGTAAAACAGTATCACTCATATTGTCACTGCTGATCGTTTCCAGCATGCTGCTGGCTGCCTGCCAGCCGGCACCTGCTGAAACACCAGCAGCCCCCGAGGCCCCTGCAGCGACTGAAGCGCCTGCAGCTACGGAAGCCCCGGCAGCCACCGAAGCGCCTGCAGCCACAGAAGCCCCGGCAGTCACAGAAGCGCCAGCTGCTACAACACCCAGCCGCATCGTCTACGGTGACACCGACACTTACTACACCTTTGATGTGTTCGTATCATCATCCCAGTGGGTGCAGGTATACGCCATTTACGACATGCTCTTTGTACTTGGCCCCGATGGCACAAGTTACTACGGTGTGCTTGCTGAAGACTGGTCCACCAGTGAAGACGGCCTGACCGTTACCATCAAACTGCGCGACGGCATCACCTTCACAGATGGCACACCAGTTGACGCAGAAGCCATCAAGTGGGACCTGGATTACTACCGCGATCCTGAGCTCGGTTCCGCATTCGGTGGCTGGATGACCGATGTGGTCGATGATGTCATCGTTATTGATGACCTGACCCTGAATGTCCTCCTTAAAGAGCCCTATGCCCCATTCTTCTACTGGATGTCACAGATGTGCTTCCCCTCAGCCAAAGCTTACCAGGAGCTTGGTCCCGAAGCCTTCGCTATGAACCCGGTCGGCTCCGGCCCGTTCATGGTCAAGGAAATCATCCCTGATGTTTCCGTTGTTTACGAAAAGAACCCCGACTATGCCTGGTATCCATCATTCATCAAGAACCCAGGTCCATCAATGGTAGATGAGTTCATGGTCAAATTTAATGTCTCAGACGAAGTCATCTACGCCCAACTTGAGACCGGTGAAATTGACGTGGCTGCCGTGCCCGCCCAGATGGTCGAACAGGCGAAAGCCAACCCCAACCTGGAACTGTTTGAGAGAGTCCAGGCCGGACAGCGCTATCTTGGTTTTAACACTGAAAAAGCCCCTTACAACGATGCCGCTTTCCGCAAAGCCCTGGCTTTCGCTGTCGATCGCGATGAACTGGTAACCGTTGGTTATGAAGGCGAAGCCATTCCCGTTTGGACGCCCCTCTCTCCCGCCATCTTCGGTTGGAGCGACGAGTACGAAGCTGAAGCTGCAGCCAGCGAGCCTTTCGACCCTGAAGAAGCCATGGCACGTCTTGATGCAGCCGGCTATGTGGATGTTGACGGTGACGGCTATCGAGATATGCTCGACGGGTCACCCATGCCCCTCAAGCTGGCTTACTCCGAAGGCACCATCAACAAGCTGGTCAGCGAAACACTGCAGGGTCAGTTGAGCGATGTCGGTTTGAATGTCGAGATCCTGCCCCTTGACGGCCAGACCATCATGGACTCCACTCGCGAGGGCACCCATGACATGATCTACTGGTCATTCGGCCTGTCTGATGCCACCATCTTTGGCTACCTGTTCCTGTCAAACCGCATTGGCGGCTCAAACCGCACGCGTTACAACAGTCCCGAGGTTGACGCTCTGATCGGCGAGATGGAAAGGGCTATGGATCCTGAGGACCGCAAGTTAAAGGCCATCGAAGTAATGAAGCACGTGATTGAATACCGTCCGATGATCTCCCTGCTGGCAGAGAAACGCTACTATGCCGTGCGGGCAGACAAGTTCACCGGCGTGACCTTTGATCCGAGCGGCACCCCGTTCTTTGGCGATGCCGAACCCGTCAAATAACCTTCAGCACAGCAAGTTATTACAGATCGGGCGGCTTTACAGCCGCCCGATTCTTATTATTCAAATCACTTGTTCAGGTTTCTTTATTTTTTCTTGAAATATTCACTGCGCTTGAAGCGAAACCCCGACCAATCTTCATCGATCGCCACCATGCGCACCGGTTTGTAACCCAACGGCTCCAGCACCTGCCACAGCGAGTCGCGGTTGAAATCGCACTGGTATTTTTTAGAAGTGAGCTTAGGGTAGGCAAACCACAGCACCGCATCGCCCACCATCTTGGGTGCCATGCGCGCCAGAAGGTCATGCACCTCAGCCATCTTCGTCACAAACGCCAGTAAGTAGCTAAAGCCCTCTACGGCTGCCAGATCACGCTTTACTGTCACACCTTCAAGCTGCGCCACCTCACCTTCAAAACTCTGCGGCACGTTTAGCAGCACAATTTCCTTCTGGTCTTTCAGATTTAGTTTTTTAAAGACTTCTGACATCTTTCCTCCGATCTTTTGTTTGATGGCTGCCCCGGGTAAGAGTGCACTTTGGTTCGATGATTATTTTTTCACGCGCCTATACCCGCCCTGCTCAGGTAACGACTTCAGTATACCCTGCACACAGCCGCTATTCAATTGTTAATTCTTTATCAGAACGCGCCATGGCATATTGACTGTGACTTTCGTGCGTGATATGATTATGCACGTTGGTTTAGCACTCTAAGCCCGAGAGTGCTAAATGGAGAAATTTGATGGAAGCATTGACTGAAAGACAAAAACTGCTGCTGACGCTCATCATCCATGAGTTTGCCAAGGATGCTGCACCGGTTGGCTCAAAATCACTGGTTGACCAGTTCAACCTCGATTTGAGTACAGCCACGGTGCGCAATGATATGTCAGCACTCACCGATATGGGCTACCTGCGCCAGCCGCATACCTCTGCCGGTCGTGTGCCCACTGAGAGCGGCTATCGCTTTTTTGTCGGCAACCTGCTGCAGCATACCGACCTGCCCGATGCCACCCGCCACATGATCAGCCATCAGTTCTACCAGATGCGTCATGATGTGGACCAATGGATGCGCCTGGCGGTTTCGGTGCTTGCCAGCCAGTCACAGTCCGCTTCCTTGATCACCGCACCGCACGCCGAGAAGCCAGTCTTCAAGCATGTTGAGTTGATCTCAACCCGCGGCCGGCAGGTATTAATGGTGCTGGTATTGATGGGCGGCGATGTGCGCCAGCGCTTGCTGACCCTGAACGAGCCCCTGACACAGGAGCGACTCTCGCAGACAGCCGAGCAGGTTACCCGACTTATGGCCGGCAGTGACATCACTGAGATGCGCATCCTGGGCACGCAGTTAGATACACTCGGGCGTGAAATGCTTGACTGGGTAATAGAAGAAATGATCAGCAGCGGCTCCGAGCAGTCCGGTGAATTGTATCTTGACGGCTTGAGCAATGTATTTGTTGAACCTGAGTTCGCCACAGAAGAAGGCCGCGGTGCCCTGCGCATCCTTGAGGAACGTACCACTTTGCAGCAGTTGTTCACACAGACGCTCCCCAACACGATCAATTCCGTCCAGGTGTTGATCGGTGGTGAGGGCAACTGGGAGGAACTGCGCCAGTGTTCGGTGATCCTCTCTCGCTACGGCGCTCCCGGTCTGGCCACAGGCACACTGGGTGTGCTTGGGCCGATGCGCATGCCGTACGGCAGGGCAATTTCAACCGTGCGCTTCCTGTCGCGCCTGCTCAGCGACCTGGTGACTGAAACCTTAATCACCGATGACCTTCTGAATACCGAAAACAACGCATAAAGGAAAAGATTTATGACGAAAAAGACAGATAAATCACGTAAAACACAATCAGACCTTGAGAAGGAATACCAGGTGGAAGAAGGCGGTTCAGACGCTACAGCAACCCCTGCCGGTGAAGTAGTTCACCTGGAGCAGGTGATTGAAGGGCTGACAATAGACCTGGCTGAGAAAAACCGCACGGTTGACGAGTTGAAAGACAGCCTGCTGCGTGAACGGGCTGATTTTGATAACGCCCGCAAGCGCCTGGATCGCGACGCTGAAACGAATAAACAGCAGATGCGCGCCGGCATCATCAAGAAGTACCTGGCCGTTCAGGATGACATGGAACGGGCTCTGGCGCACATGCCGGCTGAAGGCAGTGAAGGCGCCTGGGCTGAGGGCATCAAGTTGATCTACCAGAAATTAGTCAACCTGATTGCTAGCGAAGGTCTGCAGCCGCTGGCAAATGCTGGAGACACCTTCGACCCGAATTTACACGAGGCAATTTCTCTCGAGGAACATCCGGAACTTGAGAGTAATCAAATTATTGAAGTTACACAACAAGGCTACAAACTTGGTGATCGGGTTGTACGCCCGGCCCAGGTTCGTGTAGCACGTTAGGAGGATTCATTCTATGGGAAAAATCATTGGTATTGATCTTGGCACTACAAACTCTGTCGTGGCAGTGATGTCGGGCGGCGAGCCTGTCGTCATTCCAACCGCTGAGGGCGAAAGACTGTGCCCCTCAGTTGTCGCTGTAAATAAGAACCATGAGCGACTGGTCGGCCGCGTGGCCCGCAACCAGGCAATCATCAATTCCGACAACACGATCTTTTCAATCAAGCGCTTCATGGGCCGCAAGTACGACGACCCGGAAGTCAAAAAGACCATTGACCGCGTGCCTTACACCGTCACAAAAGCCGGCAACGGCGATGTGCGGGTGATGATGGATGGCAAGGAATACTCACCGCCAGAAATCTCCGCCATGGTGCTTTCAAAACTGAAGGCCGATGCTGAAGCCTATTTGGGCGAAACAGTCACCCAGGCGGTCATCACTGTTCCAGCATACTTCAACGATGCCCAGCGCAATGCCACCAAGGACGCCGGCAAGATTGCCGGTCTTGAGGTCCTGCGCATCATCAACGAGCCCACCGCCTCATCACTGGCTTATGGGCTGGATAAGAAAACCAACGAAATTATCGCAGTCTATGACCTGGGCGGCGGTACCTTCGATATCTCCATCCTGGACGTCGGTGACGGCGTATTCCAGGTACGCTCCACCTCGGGCGACACCTTCCTGGGCGGCGATGACTTTGACATCCGCGTCATGGATCACCTGATGGCAGAGTTCAGAAAAGACAGCGGTATTGACCTGCGCAATGACAAGCAGGCGGTGCAACGGCTGCGCGAGGCTTCTGAGAAAGCCAAGATTGAGCTCTCTACTACCATGCAGACCGAGATCAACCTGCCCTATATCACCGCTGATGCCAGCGGTCCAAAGCACCTGGTGATGACACTCACCCGTGCCAAGCTGGAACAGCTGACCGAAGACCTGGTAAAGCGCTCACTGGAACCGGTACGCCGTGCCCTCAAAGACGCCGGCTTGAAACCTTCCGAGATCAATGAGGTGGTGCTGGTCGGCGGTATGACCCGCATGCCCGCTGTGCAGGAAGCTGTGCGCAAGGAATTTGGCAAAGACCCCCACAAGGGCGTCAACCCCGACGAAGTGGTCGCCATCGGTGCAGCCATCCAGGCCGGTGTGCTGGGCGGCGATGTCAAAGACATCCTGCTCCTCGACGTCACCCCGCTCACCCTTTCAGTTGAGACGCTGGGCGCCGTGGCCACCCCGATCATCGAACGCAACACCACCATCCCGACCCGCAAGAGCCAGATCTTCTCCACCGCCGGCGACAGCCAGACTCAGGTTGAGATCCACATTCTGCAAGGTGAACGTCCCATGGCCGCCGATAACAAATCTCTGGGTAAATTCATTCTTGACGGTATCCCACCGGCCCCGCGCGGCATGCCCCAGATCGAAGTGACCTTTGATATCGATGCCAACGGCATCTTGAAGGTAACCGCCATGGACAAGGCCACCAGCCGCAGCCAGCACATCACCATCACCGCTTCCTCAGGTTTGAGCGAGAGTGAAATTGAGAAGATGCGCCAGGAAGCCGAACAAAACAAAGATGCCGATACCCGTCGCAAAGAACTTATCGAGGTTCGCAACCATGCCGACAACGCTGTTTACACAGCTGAAAAATCACTGCGTGACTTTGGCGACAAGGTGCCGGCGGATGTTAAAACCAAAATCGAAGACAAGGTCAAAGTGGTGCGCGATGTCATGAACACTGACAACCCCGATGCCATCAAGAAAGCCACCGAAGAACTTGGCCTTGAAATTCAGCAGTTGGGCGCCAGCATGTACCAGCAGCCCAGCCCCGAAGCGCCAGGCGCAGCTGAAGGCGAGCAGCCCCCATCAACCGATGGCGGCGAGGATGTAGTCGACGGCGAGTTTAAGAACGCCTGATCCTGCCTGCACTAAATAACGGGCAGCATAGAAAACACAATTACATAGAGAGCCCGGATGTCGCGGCTCTCTATGTTTCTCACTTGAATCGGATTTTTGCGATAAAATACGGTCTATGGCAAAAAAAGATTATTACGCAATACTGGGTGTACCCAACACAGCCACGCCGGATGAGCTGAAAGCAGCCTTCAGGCGTCTGGCGCGCGAGTATCACCCCGACGTCAACAAATCACCTGATGCTGAAGAACGCTTCAAAGAGATCAACGAAGCCTATGCAATCCTGTCGGACCAGGAAAAACGCTCTGTCTATGACCGCTACGGCTCTGAAGGGCTGAACGGTATGGGCGGCATGCCCGACTTCAGCACGGTGGACTTCACCGACATCTTTGAAGAGCTGTTTGGGTTTGGTATGGGCGGCAGCCGGCGCAGAACTGTCTCGCGCAACACACCGCGGCGCGGCGCCGATTTGAACTACAACCTCACCCTAACCTTCGAGGAAGCGGTCTTCGGCACTGAAAAAGAGATCGATATAATCCGAGACGAGGTGTGCAGCACTTGCGGAGGCAGCGGTGCTGAACCGGGCACCTCACCTGAGCGCTGCCAAGAATGTGGCGGTCAGGGCGAAGTGCGCACCGTGCGCCAGACCTTTTTAGGTTCCATGGTACAGGTGACCACCTGTCCGGTTTGCAACGGCACGGGTGAGGTCATCAGTTCACCCTGCAATGCGTGCCGCGGGCGCGGATTGGAACGTAAAACCATCCGCAAGACCGTCAACATTCCTGCCGGCGTGGACAATGGCAACCAGATCCGTATTGCCGGCGAAGGACAGCCCGGCGTCAACGGCGGTCCCAACGGCAATCTGTACCTGAGCGTGCAGGTGAAGGACCACAAGTTCTTTCGTCGGCGCGACAATGATATCCTGCTGGATCTCAATATCAACGTGGCTCAGGCTGCGCTCGGCTCCGAGATTGAGGTGCCCACCATCGACGGGCCGGCAAAACTGCGCATCCCATCCGGCACACAGCCCGGTAAAAGCTTTGTGATGAAAAATAAGGGCGTGCCTTTTGTGCGCAGCAACGGGCGCGGCGACCAGATTGTGATGATCAACGTCGAAGTGCCCAGCCGTCTGACAGACGAGCAGCGTGAGCTGATGGAAAAACTGGCCGCCACGCTGGGGTCAGAAGTCAACCCACAAGAAAAGGGTTTTTTTGAACGCCTGAAAGAGGCATTGAGTGCATAAACCGGAACAGGAAGCAGAAACCCCGGCCAGCTGGCTGGAGGTTTCAATTGAATTGGACTCAGAACTGACCGAAGCCGTGGCGGAAGCCATGGCTCGTTATTGTACCAACGGTGTGGTGGTCGAAAACGGCGTTGAGTATGACGACGCTGAAGAAGTGGGACATGCGACACCGCCCTACCGTGTCTACGGCTATCTCCCCTTTGACGACAAGCTGGAAGAGACTCGCCAACGCCTGGCAGAAGCATTGTGGTACCTGGGGCGCATTCAACCCCTGCCTGAACCGCAGTTCCGCGTGATTCAAAACCAGGACTGGATGGCCGCCTGGAAAAAGCATTACCGCCCCATCCTGATTGGCAGTCGTATGGTGATATTGCCGGCCTGGGTGGAGCAGGTGCCCGAGGGGCGAATCCCGGTGCGTATTGACCCTTCCATGGCGTTCGGCACTGGCGCACACCCCACCACGCAGTTGTGCCTTGAGCTGGTCGAAAAATACGTTCAGCCGGGACAACCGGTGCTGGATATCGGCTGTGGATCGGGTATTTTGGCTGTAGGAGCCCTCAAGCTGGGCGCCAGCCGGGGTATTGGTGTGGATATTGACCCTGAGTCCATCCGCTCAGCCACCGAGAATGCTGAATTGAACGGTGTATCGGAGTTGTTTGAGGTGCATAAAGGCTCGGTCAGCGAGGTGCTTGAAGGACAGTACGGTATCAAACAGGCGCCGCTGGTGCTGGCGAACATCCTGGCGCCCATTATCCTGCGCCTGCTCGGCCAGGGGCTGGGGGACCTGGTTTCAGATGGCGGTGTGTTGGCGCTGTCCGGCATCCTCGACAGGCAGGCAGACGAGGTTGAGGCAGCGGTGCGTGCCCTGGGCTTCACCCTGCTGGAGAAGACTCAAATCGCCGACTGGGTCGCCTTCGCCTTTCGTAAGGGGTAGTTTCTTTCTTCCGATTAATGGCTTGAGTATAGAATACGCCCCGCTGGCTGCCGAAGGTGCTGCATGCGATGGTGATTGGAGCTAACAGCTTCCTCCCCCGCCGGGGGAGGATTGAGGTGAGGGATATTTACCTATCCCGATCTACTCTTGTTCACCTCCAACAATCTCAGGGATCGAATATACCGTTGGCTGCCGAAGGTGCCGGAAGCGATCGCAGTGAGCGTGCTGAAGGCGTCTGCAGGACGCCGGAAGTCCCCGTCAAGGGATCGAAGCCGAGTGACAATGTGCCCGTCAGGGGATCAAAGTCCCGACACCAACCAAGTCCTTCAACGCTTCGACACTTCTTCAGGACACGGCAAGCTCAGTGACCGGATAGTCCCGCTGGCTGAGCTTGTCGAAGCCGAGGGACATCGTGTCAGTCAGGGTATCAAAGCCGAGGGCGAAAGCTGGTCGGGTTTGGAAACCAGACCAAAAATTGGGACTGTGTTATTCTGCCGCAATGTTTAGTTGCCGGATATAACAGGTCTTGTTATGGTTGAGGTAATATGGTTTTATTCCTCACCGTCCTCTTCATCGTCATCAGACGTAATTATCATAACTTCGGATTTTATTTCATCAATGGCATGTTTTAACCAATCTGCTTTTTGAATGTCCCCTCGCTTTTTATACAGTTTTTGGGCTTGAGTCAACTCCTCCAAACCTTCAAACACGTCTTGATACCGGAGGTGTAAGTATCCAACTTGTTCTATTATTTCTGCAAAAAATGGTGGTAGCTCATCAAAATGTGGAATTTCATCCGTCTCACCGATCATATTTACGGCTTCATCCCAATATTCAGCCCCTTTAGCATCGTACATATTTTTGTCCAACACATTGCCTGGCATAAAATATGAGAATCCATAGAGCGTCAAACAAGTAAAAACCTTGAATTGATCATCAGCATCTTTTGCAATTTTCATCGCACGGTCGATTATGGAAAGCGCTGATTTATTGACGGAATTTGGGGTCGATTCAACTAAAGGTTTTACCTGTTGAATTAATGACTCAAATAGAGCATCATTTTCTTTTGTAATCATTGTCTCCACCTTTTTGAAAGATTTATTTTTCCCGCTGCTTACACGTGTACCAGCTTTGGGTGCTGGACATTCTTTCCACCCTGTATATCTAAAATGTATGGATGAAACCTATCAATGAGGATATCGCCGCCCTTTTCTTTATCATTTTGATATCCCAATTAATACAATTTTATACCAGATGCACTACCCGATCGAATATTTCTGTTACCAATTCTAAAATTGCATCAAAACTTGTTTCCGCCATGCGATACTATAGTAAACTTAAGCCTGTTCAGGCGCCCTGTAGGGGATAATTATCGGTAGAAAAAATTACCTCCCCCGGCAGGCGCAAAAAGTGATTATGCCTTCACTCTTCAGCAAAGCAACCTTTCGCAAGCTGCTCTCCGGCTTTCCCAAGCTGACCGGCGATATCATCATCTACGGCATCGGCGGGTCGCTGGCGCAGGTGGTCGGGCTTGTCACCATCCCCATCATCACCCGCATCCTCACCTCGAACGAATACGGCTCGGTGGACGTGATCACCGCCGCGGCGGCATACTTCACCGTGCTGATCACGCTCAACCTCGGCACCGGGCTGATGCGCTTCTATTACGAAACCACCGGCGACCCCGAGCACGACCGGGCACAGATGGTCTCGAGCCTGGCGTGGTTCACCCTGCTGTTCGGCGGGCTGGTGGCGGCTCTGGTGGCGCTGTTTGCGGGCGGCCTCTCACAGATGTTGTTTGGCAGCCCGGTTTACGGCAAAGCCTTCACCCTGGCGGTTGCCAGCCTGCCCTTCGCCGCCCTGAAGGAGATCTTCAAGAACGTCCTGCGCATGCAGCGCAAGCCGGTGAACTTCCTCGCCATCAACATCCTGTACGCGCTGGTCAATTTTGCGCTCATCCTGCTGTTCGTGGTCAGCTTCAAAGGCGGCATCGAGGGTTACTTCTGGGCGCAGGTGATCTCGGCGGTGATTGCCGCTCTGGTCAGCGCCTGGTTGTGCCGGGCTCAGCTCGGTTTCACCTTCTCCAAACGCTGGTTCTGGCTGATGGCGGCTTACAGCCTGCCGATGGTGCCGGGCGGCCTGTTCACCTGGGGCATGACCTACGTCAACCGCATCCTGCTGACACAGTACACCAGCGCCTCGCAGATTGCCTATTACAGCATGGCGACCAAGGCAGCCAAGGTGATTGAGCTGGTGGTGACCGCCTTCATCCTGGGCTGGTTCCCGGTCTTCCTCAAGAACATCAACAGCCCCACCTTCCACGCCAAGATGGACCGGGTCTTCCGCTATTACTTTTACGCCACGCTCACCCTCTCCGCCGTGGTGACCGCCTTTGGGCGCGAGTTCTTCATGGTGTTGGCGCCGCCGGAGTATGCGCCCGGCGTGGCGCTGGTGGCCCTGCTGTGCCTCAAGCAGGTTTTCTACGCCTCAACCTACACCTACACCGTCGGCATCACGCAGACGCGCAAGACCTACTTTGTCTCGGTCTCCACCGGGCTGGGTGTGCTGGCGACCATCGGCGTTAGCCTGCTGCTCCTGCCGGCTTACGGCATCTTCGGCGCGGCACTGGCTGACCTGCTGGGCACCTTCGTCTATGCCCTGCTGATGCTGCTCTTCTCCGAGCGGCTGGTGAGCTTGAACCTGCGCTACGCGCCGGTTGTGCTGTCACTGCTTGGCTTCCTGCTGTTGTGGGGAGTGAGCGTGCTGGTACAGCTGCCAAACCCGTGGCTGGACGCCCTGCTGCGAGCCGGCCTGCTGTCGGCGTACCTGGTTTTTGTGTATGCTATAATTGACCGCGGTACCATCCTCAAGAAGCTGCTGGCGGCGCTCCGAAAGGCGGCTGGCTGAAAGGCGAGCGAGCAAACCCATGAGCACGAGCCCGGTTGTTTCCATCCTCACTGCCTGCTACAACTCCCGCAAGTTTATCAACGAGACCATTGATTCCGTCCTGGCGCAGACGCACCAGGGCTTTGAGATGCTGCTGGTGGACGACGGACCCAAAGAGACCATCGAGGATATCGTTGCCTCGTACAACTCCTCCAAACTGCGCTACTTCTGCAAGGAAAACGGCGGACCGGCTTCGGCACGCAACTACGGCGCGCTGCGGGCAGTGGGCGATTACGTGGCGTTCCTGGATCACGATGACCTGTGGCTGCCCACCAAGCTGGAGGATCAACTGGCGGCGATGCAGGAGCACGGGGCGGTGTGGTGCACCACCGGCAGCCAGCGCGAAGATTTCTACACCGGTGAGGTGATTGAGAAGCACGAGTACCAGGATTACTTCAAAAACGTCTTCCACGACATCCTGCTCAAGCCCAACCTGTGGAGCTTCTCCTCGGTGATTGTGAAGAAGAGCCTGTTCATCGAGCTGGGAATGTTCAACCCGGACATCCTCTTCATGGACGACCGCGACCTGTACCTGCGCATTGGTCAGAAGCACCCGCTGGTGTACCTCTCCAAGGTGCTGGTACGCAACAAGGTGCACGAGCGCAACATCGGCGGGCATTTGGCGATGGATAAGATCCTCGCCATCCATGAGACGGTGCTGACCAACGCCCGCAAGCTGGAGCCCGACATGCCGCAGGACGTGATTGACGGCTCGTACGAGATGATGCACCGCGCCGCCGTGGTGCAGTACCTGCGCGCCAACGATGTGCCCAGCATGCGCCGCACGCTCAAGCAGCTCAAGTTCAAGCCGGACAACGTCAAGTTCATCCCCTACTGGCTGATCAGTGCCCTGCCCGACGGCGTCATCACCGGCATCATGACCGCCTTCCGCAAGGTGCGCGACCGCTTTGTGCGCCGCAAGTATCACAATTAGCCTGTAACCCTGCGGGCAGCTGTGCCTGCCAGTGATGGGTCAAGTGGGGTTATAATTGGGGGTTGTAAACACCTTTTTTCAAGGAAACTGGATGCATTCAGATAAAAAGTTAAACGTGGGCATTATCGGCACCGGCTTTATCGGCAATGGGCTGTTGAACGTCATCAGGCTGCTGCCGGACATGCAGGTGAGCGCCGTGCTCACCCACCGCGACCCGGCGGAGTTCGACCAGCCGGAGCTGTACACCGCATCGGTGCAGGCATTGATTGACCGCTCCGACCTGGTGGCGGAATGCAGCGGTGATATCCTGTACGCGGCCGAGGTGGTGGCAAAGGTGCTGCAAGCCGGCCTGCCCGTGGTGACCATGGACGCCGAACTGCAGATCACAGCCGGAACGTACCTTTCCACATTGGGCTTGCTCTCCGAAGCCGAGGGCGACCAGCCCGGCGCACTGGCTGCGCTGGGGCGCGAGGTGACCGCCATGGGCTTCAGACCGCTGGTGTACGGCAACCTGAAGGGCTTTTTGAACCTGAACCCGACGCTGGAAGATATGCAGTACTGGGCGAAGGTGCAGGGCATCTCGCTCGAGCAGGTGACCGGCTTCACCGACGGTACCAAGGTACAGATCGAAGCGGCGCTGGTCGCCAACGGCCTGGGCGCAACAGTGGCACAGCAGGGCCTGTACGGCTTTGAGAGCCTGGACATTGACGAAGGCTCAACGCGCCTGGCTGAAGCTGCCCGCTCGCTTGGCACGCCCATCAGCGATTACCTGCTGTGCAGCCCGAAAGCGCCGCGCAAGTTCCCGGCCGGCGTGTTCATCACTGCTGAGTACGGTGACAACCAGGCGCCCGCGCTGAAATACCTGAAGATGGGCGAAGGGCCGTTTTACACGCTGGTGCGCAACTACCACCTGTGCCACATTGAGATCCCCAAGACCATCCGCATGCTGATAGCAGGCGACATATTGCTGGACAACAGCGCTGCGCCGACCGCCAGCGTGGGTGCCATTGCCAAACATGTGCTTGAGCCCGGCACGGTCATACGGCGTGCTGATCGCAACTTTGCCGTGCGCGGCGAAGCGCTGAAGATTATGGACGCACCGACACACGTGCCGATTGGCCTGATGAGCGACGCCGTGATTGTGCGGCGGGTGGAGCCGGGGCAGGTGATCGACTTTGCCGACGTCGAGATCCCCGACTCACTGGCGCAGCACGCCTGGGAGCACACGCTGGTGGCTGCCTGGGTGAAGGATTAAGAGGAAGTAATCATCCGTCGAAGAGGCGGATGAGTTTTTTAAACGATCGAATAAATGAGACAGAAAACAAAGACTGAACGCTTCATATATAATTGTTCTATGGAGGGATGAATATGACTCATATTAAATCAATAGTGGCGACTTAATCAACTTTAGAGGTCTGGTTTATTCACCCTTGAATGAGGATGGTGTGGTTTTTCTTTTCGGTAGGGTTGTGGATGATTTGCATATGTATATTGAGGAAATTAAACCCGGCTTTCCAGATTGCGTTGCTCGACGTTTTACTGGCAAAGGGTGGGAGAAAGTCCTGATTGAATTTGAGTATTTGTCGTCAAATTTTAAAATGCATGGGCACGACCCAAAGGGTTGCGACATGATTGTTTGTTGGAAACATGATTGGAAAGATTGTCCGTTGGAAGTTATAGAACTGATGAGTGAAATTGAAGATATGAAAAATTGGCCAATTAGAAAACCGACTGCATCAGTTCAACCTGGTTTAAATGGTGAAGAAGCGCTTAAGAAGCTTTTTGTATCACAGAAGATACCGTCTCAAATCCAAGAGTGGTACAACGTGATAGTAGATTCCATGCATGAGTATGATGATGAAATCTGGTTAAATATAAGGACAAAGTATATTGGCATGTATTCTCCTGAAAAAGCCTTCGCCTCAATAAGCCTTAAGCCAACCGGCATCACTATTGAGTGTTTCAGCCGTGGAGAACCTCTAGAAGGTACAAAAGTTGCCAATGAAAAGTATTCACCCAGGTGGGCAATATTTAGAATAAAGAACAAAGAGCAGGTTCTTTCTGGAATTGAAATCTTGAAGGAGTCACACAAACGAATTAAGACAGCCACACATGCCGGAGAGTACACAGCTTATTTCAGCGGCGGAATAAAACCGGGATCAGAAGAAAGTGGTACCTCAGAGATGAATGAGGAGGCAATCGAATAACTCGTTGGAGGATATCTTTGGAATGTTTATGACTGCCGGCAACCTGTGTAGGCTGATATTTTCCCTCATCCTCGGTCCTTCTCCTTACAGGATGCTCCTCGATCCCAAAGGGAGAAGGATAAGTCTCTATACCTCGCCGACCTTCCGCCGCATGCCCGCCCGCCAGAGCAGCACCCCGCCGATACCGGTGATGAGCACACCCAGGTCAAACAGCAGGACAAGCGCAGTCACCACGGTTTCCTGACCTGGCATGGTTCCCTCAGGTGACTGGGCAAGCCCGGAGGTCTGTGCATAGGTCAACCCGGCAGCCAGCAGCAGCAAGCCGATCCCGATGCTGAGGATGATCCAAAGTCGATACTGCTTTGCTCTGAGCGCTGCCCAGATCAACAGCGCGGCGCCCAGCAGGACCACCGGCAGGAGTTCCGCCGGCATCAACCAGTCGAACAGGAATTCGCCAGCTTTGGCCAGGTGGATCAGCCCAAAGATCAGCGGCAGGACCACTGGTAGAAGGATCAAGTTGGTGCCAATGATAGCGATCAGTGTGGTTAAACGGTTTCCTTTCATTATCGTACCCTCCTCATGTCATTTTCTTTGCAGCACTTCGCCGCAAGAACCAGCGGCGGTAGGCGATCAGCAAGCCCAATATCAGCGCACTCAGTGCCATGAAGACCGCATCCACCGCGCCGAAATCGTCAAACAGGGTCACCAGCACACCCAGGGTAAAGAACACTACCGCAGCCCAGTAACCCAACGCAGAGCGCCGGTGTAACAGCGCATAAAGTCCCAGGCTGGCAGCGCCGGCCGCAGTGAACAGAATTGCCATCACAGCCCGCACAGTCACGTCAGATGGGATACCGGGATGCCTGCCAGAGGCGATCAGCAGCGCCAGCCCCAACCAGGTGAAGGCGTTGAGGAAGATCAGGGCAAAGATAAGGGACACGGCGGCAGGTGGACGGCGCATCGTTTTAGCGGCTCCTGTGATTGATACACTCAGTATACGTCAAATGCGCTCCCCCGTTGTAGTGATGATAAGGCTACCAGCGCTCGTACTGACAGCGTGTAAAGAACCACACTGTCAGCACAGGCAAAAAGCGCTTGCACTTTTTTGTTCGAATAAAACACGCGTTACCAGCGATCGTAGTGAATAATTTCGTCCAGCGGCTTGCGACGGCGGGCGGGCGGCTGCTCGGCTGGGTAGCCGAGCGTGATGACAGCCACGACGAACTTGTCTTCCGGAATGCCCAGCACAGGACGGATCTGATCCTGCGTGAACCAGGCAATCCAGCAAGTGCCCAGCCCCACCTCTTTAGCTGCCAGCACCAGGTGCTCGATGGCAATGGCGACGTCACGGATGGACTGTTTCAGCCCAAACTGCGGGCTGGTCTCGTCCACAACCAGGTCAGCCGGTTCTGGTATGCGTGGGCGCGCATCGGCGATGCAAACGATGTGTACCGGCGCACTTATCATCCACTGCTGATTGTGTGAGACACGCGTCACCTCCTGGCGCATGGCGTCCTCACGCACAACGATAAAGTGCCACGCCTGGGTGTTGGAGCCTGAAGGCGCCAGCCGGGCAGCTTCGAGTACTGCCAGCAGTTTCTCTTCCTCAATGGGTTGGTCAAGGTATTTGCGCACACTGCGGCGCTGTTCGATTGCTTTGAGCATGGTTGTTTCTCCTTAATACAGTAAGTATGGCTCCCGCAGGCTGCAGAAGGATGCTTCATTTGGGTGCCAGCCGGCGGCGATCTCCTGGGGTGGGATGCCGGCAAGCAGGGCGGCGCGCAGGGCGCTGGAGCCGGCCAGCAGGTCAAAGTGTGGGTGCGCGCCCTCCCAACTGTCAGGCAGGAATGTAACCTGCTCCGGCTTCTGGCGCAGGCAGGCAGAGAGCAGGCTGACCCCGGTCAGAACGGGTTGGAATGTCTCGCGGTGCAATACATGTACCTGTACACCGCCGCAAGCCCGGCCGGCAAACTTGCTGCTGACGGGTGTGAACGCTGCCGGGCGGAAGCGCACACCAGGTATGTTCAGGGAGTTCAGTTCAGCCGCCAGGGCGTAACCGTCCAGCCAGGGTGCGCCAACGAGCTCAAACGGCAGGGTTGTACCGCGCCCCTCGCTGATACTGGTGCCCTCCAGCAGGCAGGTGCCGGGGTAGACCGCTGCAGTGGCGGTGGTTGGCATGCCGGGTGAGGTCGGCACCCACGGCAGGCGGGTATCGTCAAAGAACATCCCGCGTTCCCAGCCGCGCATGGGGATGACAGCCAGGTCAGCGCCGATGCCGGCGTTGAACAGCTGTGCCAGTTCGCCGATCGTCAGGCCATGGCGTACGGGGATGTCACTGATACCGATGAAGGAGTGGTAACCGGGCTCGACACCCGGTCCTTCCACTGCCAGCCCGCCCAGCGGGTTGGGGCGGTCACAGGCGATCAATGGTATGCCGGCCGTACTGGCCGTTCTCAGCAGGTGGTGCAGGGTGGAGATAAAGGTATAGAAACGGCAGCCGATATCCTGCATGTCGAACAGCAGGACGTCCACCAGGTCCAGGGCTTCGGGTGGCGGGTCAAAGCCGGCGCCGTACAGGCTGAAGACCGGCAGGTGGTAGTGCGGGTCAATCCCATCAGGCACTGCCTCGGCATCGGGCGCCGCACCGCTGAAGCCGTGTTCCGGTCCGAACAGGGTGGTGACGTGTATACCGCTCGCCAGCAGAGCGTCCAGAGTGTGGGTCAGGTCCGGCAGGACGGCGGCCGGGTGGCTGACCAGACCGACTCGGCGGCCCTGCAGCAGGTGTGGGTGCTCTTCAAGCAGAACGGATATGCCGGGCAGGACGGCCGGCGCAGGGCGGTGGAGGGAGTGAGGTAGGGCCATGGTTATTTGTATTAATTGTAGGATAAATTTGGTTATTCGGATGTGCCGGGATGTCAAATGCCTTCGGTTGTGCATATTTGTACTTGTAGGCGGCGACTCTTACAGAGTGCTTCGCGACCCATTGGGTCGCTCTGCTGAGAAACATCCTGTATTTGCCACCAATTTCGGAAACAAAAACCGGCGAGATTGGTCCTTCACAGGATGGTAAATCCCGTACTGAGGTTTATCCTGCTGCCTCTCTCATTTTTTCAAAATGGAGGAGGTTCTGACGGCAGCTAGCTGGACTTACGGCACAGGTAGGGGCGTCCCACTGGGACGCCGCCTACAAACACCCTCAACCAAACGCCATTTACAGCCAACAACCATGAGTTATCGAGCTTCGATCCCCTGACGGGGACTGTGTCCCTCGGCTTCGTTCCCTCAGCTTCGGCAGGCTCAGCCATCGGGACCTACACCTCACTGCGTTCGCTTCCAGCACGCTCAGCCACCGGGACGTGCCACAGCTCAGCTATCAATAGGCTCAAGCACCGATGCTTACTCAAGCAACCCCGCGTAGCGTGCAATGATTTCAATCGATTTGAACAGCCCGCGCAGTGCCAGGCGGGTGGGAACCTCGAGCAGGTTGCCGTCTTCGTCCAGGTTGCCCAGCCCGTTTGAGACCATGATGTCACCGTCGAAGGCGATGGTGGGCAGAATGCCCATCTGCGCTACGCAGGACTGGATCAGGCTGGTGCCTGCATACATGTCCTCAACCGAGAAGATCGGGATACCGAAGGGTTCGCCACGGCGCCAGGTGTCGGAGTAGTTGAGCGCCACCGCCAGGGCATTGTAAGAGGGATAGATGTGCCAGCCGTCTTTCAGGCGTGCCGGCAGGGCATCGAACTCCTCCAGCACCAGCTCGTTCAGGCGCTCAAAGGCACTGACGGGCACCTCAGGCTCTGACTGCAGCAGGCGCAGGGCAGCCAGGGCGCCGGTCAGCGCTTCCTTGCCGGGGTCGAGCGCCACATAGGCGGCTTTTCCGTGCGAGAGCAGGGCGCCAGGACGGGTGCCGTGAATGCCAATAGCGCGGCGGATGTGCACCATCGGTTCCTCGCGCCCGATGATCAAGCCGCAGGTGGGCGAACCGGTGACCTTGTCCATCGAGTAGATCATCACGTCACCGCCCAGCTTGCGGATGTCGGCGCCGATCACCGGTGCGCCCCAAGCATTGTCGATGATGTAGGGGATGTCGTAGTCAGCTGCCAGGGCGGCGATACCCTTCTGCAGAACGGGCGTGCCGTCAGCGTCCTTCTCGCCGTAGCCGTAACCGGGCATGTCATAGCCCAGCGAGGTGATGCCCACCAGCTCAAAGGCGTGCCGTTCGGCGGCCAGGCGCAGGCGCGCCAGCGTAGCGGCGGCATCGGTGTGCAGCAGGTCGGGGCAGGGGTAATACTTGATGCCGTGGGCGGTGTAGTCAGCGCCGGCCATCTTGACGAAGATGGTGTCCAGGTTGGCAGAGCGTTTACCCTGCAGTCCCAACTCACCGGCGGTCTCGCCCTGGTCGGCGATGATGTCCTTGTAATGCGGCGGGAAGGGCCGTCCGAAGGCGCCGTGATGGTGAAGGAAGCGCTCGTACAGGGCGATGGTGCGGCCACGGTAGCCTTCACCCAAGCCCATTTGCGGCGGCATGCACAACGTGTTGTAGCTCAGCATCAGGCCGGCTTCGCAGGTGTTGACCAGGGCGGCATCGTAGTCGTCACCGTAAACCTGCTTCACCACCTCGCGGATGCCCTCGTCCAGTACGGCAGAGGAGATGACGGTGCGGGCAGCATTGTGCATGGCTTCTTCCACACCGCGCCGCAAAAAGCCGTGGTTGGCTGAGATGGCGCCGGTGAGCCCGATTTGACCGCTGTAGGCGGGCGAGATGCCGATTTCAACCGCGGCCTGGCGCGCCTCGGCGAAGATGGTCGGCATGGCGGCCTGCAGGGCGCTGTACATCTGATAGCGAAACTGCCATTGGGATGTCATGGAGTGTGTCCTTTTAGTGGGTTGTGATAAGGTTATTGTACAGGAAAGAGGTCGGCAATCCAATCGAAATCAGGTGGGGAGTTGGGAAAAACTAAAGGAGGTTAACATAGATTTCATTTGCTATAATAAACACTATCAAAGGGGATATGTCCTGATTCCCAACGATAGACCAGGAAATTGCTTATTGCTGTATCTCGTTCGATGTTTTTTATTTAAATAGATAGGGAAGGAGTCGATCATTTTTCAGTCAACGGTTTTCAAAAAATCTGTCCGGGCGAATAGATTATTGGACTTACGATGATTAATACGACTGATGCTGTACAGGATATAACCGCAATGGAAAAAACTCAACTGACTGTTTATACGATAGGGCACAGCAACCTGAAAACCAGTAAGTTCATCACGTTATTAAAGAATAATCAGATTAATATTCTGGTTGATGTCCGCAGTACTCCCTACAGTCAATACAATCCACAATTCAACAAAGATTCACTCAAGAATTCAATTGAAGGTGCCGGGTTGCAGTACGAATATATGGGCGACCTTTTAGGCGGACGCCCTGGTGACCCAAGCTGCTATATCGCTGGCGTAATACCGGATGGGGAGGCTGATTATTTACACCTGGTTGATTACCCGGCAGTGATGACAAAAAAATTCTTTCAAAAGGGGATCAGGGCGCTATTAAAACTTGCTGAGAAAAATAAAGTGGCAATCATGTGCAGCGAGGAGGACCCATCCACTTGCCACCGCCACCACCTTATTGGGAGATATCTTGTAGAGAAAGAAAATGTTAATGTAGTTCATATCCGCAAGGATGGGCAGCTTCCAAATTACACACAGTTCAAAAATACTATAAGTCCAAATACTCCTGCAGAACAAACAAGCTTATTTTGACCAAGGAAATTTTAATGAAACTTTACACGATTGGTTTCACCCAGAAATCTGCCCAGGAATTTTTTGAGCTTCTCAAAAAGAACCAGGTGGACTGCCTGGTGGATATCCGGTTACGCCCAGATGGTCAGCTGGCAGGCTTTACAAAAAAACAAGATCTGAAATATTTCCTGAAGGCGTTGATCGATTGTGACTATCGTCACATTGATAGGCTTGCACCAACGGATGAAATCCTGAAAGCATACCGTGCTGATAAAAACTGGCAAAAGTACGAATCTTCCTTTTTAGCCTTACTTCAAAATCGTGGTATTCCAGAAACACTCGATCGTACGCTTTTTGAGGAAAAAACTTGCTGCCTTCTCTGCAGCGAACCCACACCCGATAAATGCCACCGCAGGTTGGTGGCTGACCTTCTTAAAAACAATTGGAATGATGTAATAATCAACCACCTATAAACCACTAATACCAAAGGGGCAATTATGGAAACACCACTAATCATTACAGATGTTACCAGAATGAGCGGATCAAGGGTGTGTGTTGCAGGAATTACGGAAGATGGTAGAACCATTCGACCCACACTCCCGTTTCCAGGAATTCAAGAAGATTGGTTGTATACCAACAAGCAATGTGTGATTCGTCCTTTTTCTGAGGTAGTTCTAGGTTTACTTTGTCACCAGTCAAATCCACCACCTCATACTGAGGATTGGGTCATAGATCCAGCGATAAAAAAATTCACTCGCATCCTTGATAATCAGGAAAAAAAAGATTTATTGAACAATATTGCTTTCCCAAAGGTCTCAGATATTTTTGAGGCTGAAATTCACACTGACATTGGTAACTATATCCGGGAAGGTGAGGGGGTTCGTTCATTAGGAACAATAAAAGCTCAATCAATTGCTTTTGTCTCTTGTGAAGAGAAAACTGATGAACTAAAAACTGATGAACAAAAAAATATGATAAATATTTTATTCAAGGATGCGTCAAATCAGGAATATAGCCTTGCTGTTACGGATCTAACCTTTCGTTATTATGTGAATTATTTGCACGAAATTGAAGGATTAAGGCACGGTAGTATTGGATTAAAAGTACAGCGGCTATTGAATCAACGGGAGACCTACCTGCGTATCGGATTGACCAGACCAACATGGAAAAAATATCCCCATCGTTGTTTTCTGCAAATTAACGGGGTCTATTCATTTCCTGATTACCTTGACGGCCGTTGCTTTGCAGATTTCCAACCTAAACAAAATAAGGATTAGGTATCTATGAATGTTAAAGAAATTAGGAATGCGCTTAAGAATGGCAAACCAGTCAGTAATAGAGACTATGACACTCTCCTTCATATGGATGGATATTCAAGGGTTATTAGTTATTTAACAGATCGATTTAAGATAACAAAAAATCCAAAAATTGAAATAGAGATTCAACGATTAAAATCCATCATGCCCCATCAAGTTAACAAAGAGAACGAGCCAGTTGCTGATAAATCTAGCCCTAAAGGTAACAAAAGTATTACCCGTGCTCAACCTGTCGATAAACATCTTAACTATGGAGACAGGGATACAAAAACTGAAATTCGCCAATTAAAATCTGAACGTTCTCGTCAAACACAGAAATCACCAGACCCGTTTTATCATAAACCTGATAATGAAAGATTCCTCTACGTTCATCATGACAATGAACCTTATGTAGATAGAACCATTACCTTACCTGTTGGTGACAAGGAAAGAGAGGACTACCTCTTAAAGGTTAGTCTGGATAATTGGGATCTTTACGATTTCTTAAAGTATGGGTAGACTTTCCGCCGATCAAGATAATTATTAATTAACAATATGTCTTACCATGTATGGCTTACTGAGGAACACACCTGTGGTCCTGGTTTAATTTTTGGAAAGTGCAAAAACCAATTGATGATAGTCAGCGGAATCTCTAGGAGATATAAGGATCATATGTTGTAAAGTGGAATAAAAAAATGATACCTCCAGCGTGATTGGCATGGCAGTAATAAAAATTTTTTATCCCCAAAATCACGGCACGTAACCTGGTTTTATGCCATTAACAACTAACGTCTCTTAAGGCTTACTTATCCTAGTAGCCTGCACCTTATCCTAAAGTTCAGTCGTAATGCTCCCGCCGGCACTATATCCCCGGTTCAGCCGCCATCGCGGCGGTAATGCTTAGATACCACGCAACACCCCCAATTTTATTGTCAGAATATGCGGGTATAATTGCACAGACAGCTACGATGTCAGGCAGTGTCTTTTGAATATGCGTAAACAACAATGCACTCATTTGAATTGAAAACAGAGACAAGAGGGTAAGTCTATGGATGAATTTATTGACTTCTTTATCAACACACAAACGACTTTGAATGTCACAGATGTGTTAATCAACCTGCTCTTATCGGTTATCCTGGCGTATCTTGTGAAGTTTGTTTTCGAGCGCTACGCCATCACGCTCTCAAACCGGAAGCTGTTTGGCAACATTTTCCTGCTTATCACCGTGTGTACCACGCTGATTATCTCCATCATCCAGTCGTCTATTGCGCTGTCGTTGGGTTTGGTTGGCGCGCTCTCCATCGTCCGTTTTCGTACTGCAATCAAGGAGCCGGAAGAGCTGGTGTACCTGTTCTTGTGCATCGCCATTGGCCTGGGTTTTGGAGCTAATCAGAGGCTGCTGACACTGGCTGCCAGTGTGCTCATCCTAATCATCCTGGTACTGCGTGGATTGAACAAGCACAGCAGGGGTAATTTTTCAGAGAGTTACAATTTTGACCTGCTCAGTTCAAAGCTGAGCCTGGACGACGTGGTCAACCAGATCAAACCATTGAGTGAATCCTTCCACCTGAAGCGGTACAGCACCGACGAGCACGCCTTGAATGTGTGTTTGCTGGTGGAATTTGCGGAGATTCAAAAATTAGAGCTGGCCGTGACGAAGTTGAAAGAGCTGGATCAGCAGGTCAAAATCAGCTTTCTGCCAAATTCCATCGAGGGCTGATCACAAACTGCAGTGCACATGAACCGTAACAGGCAATCGAAGGTCGAAACTGTCATTATTGGCGCCTTGTTTTTGTTGGCTGTGGTGATCCTGGCGCCGATATTGGGGGTATCCAGTGCTGGGGGCGACATCAAAAAAGTACCGCTAAACCAGCTGCAGGACGGCGGCGAAGTGATCATCAAGTGGCCTTCGACCAGGGGTATCACCGTCAACCTTGGGGGAGTTGCGCATGACAATTACCTGGACATTCATCTAAGCCCATTTGACACTTACAAGATCGAGTTCAGTAACGGTGATGATAGTGAGAGCATTTACATCAACACTGGGGTTGATGCCGCAGGTGACCAGGCTTACCAGAAGATCCTTCACCTGGTTCCAGCGTACATTGCGCAGTCCGGCTATCGAAGGATTACCCTTTACCCGATTAATGGTGACGGCATCTATGCCATCAATCACCTGTCTACAGAGGCTTTGACAGACCCACCTCTGAAAGCCAATTTTGCCGGCTACCAGATCATTGATTTTGATATTCCGAAATTAGAATTCGAAATCAAAGCCAAAGACTATCAAAAAATTGAAGAAAAGCGGAAAGAGGCTTTAGCGCTGGGGATACACCTTGCTGACCCGTCAGACTATGTGCCGGCGAGGGTCAGGTTTGGTGGGCACAACTACAAAACTGAGGTAAGGCTTAAAGGCGATTTAACAGACCATATCAACACCGATAAATGGTCACTGCGAGTAGAGGTTAAGGGTGGAGAGTCTATTCTGGGCATGGAAGAATTTTCAATTCAGCGACAGGAGACCAGGAATGGTTTATGGACGTACCTGATCAACGAGATGTACCGCGAACAGGGCGGGATTGCCTTGAGGTACATGTTTGTGGATGTGGTCGTCAATGGGCAGTACAAAGGCGTTTATGCCCTTGAGGAAGGGTTTACCAAGCTGGCGGTCGAACATTCACTCTTCAGAGAAAGCCCGATACTCAAATTCAATGAGTACTACCTGTGGGAGAAGCGGGCGTATGTTGGTGATGATACCGAGCCCCTGCTGCCGTTCTGGGTCAACCTGGAACCGTTCAATCAAAAGAAGACACTCAATTCGCCTAGCCTTTCGGGGTACGCACAGTACGGCATTGATCTGCTGGACCGAGTGGTTAGACGCGAGATCGTGGTTGAGGATGCCTTTGACCTCGAAAAATCTGCCAGTTATGCTGCCATCATGGATGTATTTGCCACATCACACGGTAATTTTTGGAACAACATGCGCTTTTATATCAACCCGGTGACCGGCAAGCTTGAGCCCATACCATTTGATGACCTGGCATTTTATCGCGATAGTGAAGACTTTTACCTCTATCAAAAAGATGAAGAAATTATTAACCAGATGATGGAAAACCACACTTTCCTGGAGTTATATTTTCAAGAAATAACCAATCTCTCAGCCAACCTTGAACAGTTCCTTGAACGTTACTCCGATCAGATAGATCTGTTTACGTACATCATCCGGCGGGATAATGGTAATTACAGCCTCGTAATCAAAGATATTCTGCAGCGTAAAGAAGACATTAAAGACCTATATGTTGATCATGGAGTGCGCTGTACGTGGCAGAGTGCTGCGAACGGTTATACCCTGCTGATTGATAACGCTAACCCATTACCCACACTGGTTGAAACAATCCATCTCCCGGGCAGCCAGCTCAGCTTTGAGCAGGCCCTGCCTTACATGCTGGATTTCAAGGTCGATAAAGAAGACAGTACCAGTATAGCGTTCACCAGTGACAGGAGCCTGAACGCGGTTGACCGCCTGACGCTGGAATACAGATTATTCACAACCGGCAAGACTTATACTACCACCTGCGAGATGGCGGGCGTCTCAATCCTGCCATCAGGTGACGCGGCGGACATGCCGGCTGCCCTGGTAAACCTTACGCCGCAGGGAAACGGGAATTAGACAGCAATGGACGATCGAATTATAACCATCAGGCTGTACCGGTTCCTCAGCAAAAACATTCTGCTGGCGCTATTTGCGTTTGTTGGGCTGGTTCTATTTACCTTTTTATTCATAACAGCCCGGCAGTTGTCGCAGGATAAAACAGTCACACGTTATGTGCCAATCAGCCTGGAGGCTTTCCAGCCCTATGACCCGTACTATGAGAATAAAATCTACCTGCAGGTGCCGGAGAAAATTGGTTTTGTGCTGGAAACCCTTCCTAATACGCAGCTGAGGTATATGGAAACGGTGCTGCCGAATCCAAACAGCATGTACAAATTCACCTTTTATTTGGAGGATACACTGGTCGGTGAGGTGTCTGTTGATACGTCTACCGGGAAAGATGTCACAGAGCTGCCGGCATCAGTGGTTGAACACGGTTTCACGCGCGTGCTTGTCACGCCAGTGAGAGGACGCTATTTTTATATCAGCTACATTAATTTCATCACTGAATATGACGACAACGCGGTGCTGAAAACGTATCCCGAAAGAGGATTCAGCGCGGTGTACCATTCAGGGGGTGCAGGAGACCCGCACAACATCACCGGCATCATCGCCTACCTGGACGGTTTCGCCGGTGGGACGCTGACGCTGACCGCCGGCGCCATCGGCGTTCTGCCAGTGGAGCTGGTGTCGGTCTCCAACGGCAGGAGCCGGCTGGCATTTGCCGCCGGCACGATCCTGCAGCCGGTGAAAGATAACCCCGGCGACCTGACTGCCTACACCTTTGAGGGTGTTGACCCTTCCTTCACCGCAGACCCGCAGGCGCTGGCGCTGACCTACCGCTACACCGATGACGGCATCGAACGCAGCGCGCCGGTGTACCCGTTCAAACGCCGCTATGACGAGGTCTTCAATGGCACGCTGATCCGTGAGACCGACACCACGCCTGATTTTCCATTCATCAACGTTGGTGAAGATGAGATCACGTTTGACGGCACCACCATCCAGATCGACAAGCCGTTGATTTTACCGAAAGGCAAAACCGTGGTGTTCCAGCCGGGGCAGACGATTGACCTGTCAGACGGGGCCTTCATCCTGTCGTACTCGCCGCTCTCAGCCGTGGGGACGGAAGCAGCCCCAATCACGGTTCACTCATCAGATGGCACCGGGCAGGGGCTGGTGGTAATCAAACCGGGGGACATGTCCCGGCTGGCGCACGTAGTTTTTGACAACCTCTCCAACCCGGCCAGCGGCATCTGGTTCCTGACCGGTGCGGTCACCTTTTATGAATCCGACGTTGAGATCACGCACACCAGCTTTCGCAACAACCGCAGTGAAGATGCACTGCATGTGCTGCGTTCAACCTTTAGTGTGGACGACTGCCTGTTCTTCAACACCTTCGCCGATGCCTTTGATTCCGACTTCAGCCAGGGGCGCATTACCAACTCCACCTTCGAACATACCGGCAATGACGGGCTGGACTTCTCAACATCGACCGTCTCAGCAGAAGGTATACAGTTTACCGATATCGGCGACAAAGGCGTCAGCTCTGGCGAGAACAGTACACTGACACTCAAAGACATCACGGTCAACGGCGCTGTCATCGGCATTACCAGCAAGGATTTCTCGACCATCACCGGCGACTCAATCGAAGTATCCAACGTTGAAATCGGGTTTGCGTTGTACCAAAAGAAGCCGGAGTTTGGACCTGCGAAGATTGACCTGACCGGCGCCAGGATTTACGGGGCGGTCGGGCTGGATTACCTGATACAGGACGGATCGGAGCTGATGCTGAATGGTGACACGGTGATCCCGCGCGCGAAGAAGAAGGAAGCTGTCATACTGGATAAGCTGATCGCCGGGGAGAAGATCGAATGGTGAGGTATGAGCTCAAGTATGCCTTTCCAGAAGAGAGATTGGGGGCTGTCCTGCAGGCCGTCAGAGACCACCCGGCGGCTTTCGGCGAGATCTTCCACAAGCGCCAGATCAACAATATCTACTTTGACACGTCTGACTTGCGCAATTACTGGGCAAACATCAACGGTGTTGGCAACCGCGAGAAGTACCGCATTCGCTGGTACGGCGAGACCTTTGGGTTCATCGCATCCCCGACGCTGGAGATCAAGAGAAAGTTCGGGCTGGTAGGCGATAAAAAAGCCAAAAAGATGCCGGCTTTTGAACTCGGGCATGACTTTTCCTGGTTCAAGGTTGCACAAGTCATAGAGGCAGCTTATGCCGGCACGGATAACCCGGAGAGCGCAATTTTTATAAACAACCTGCTGGTGCAGTACCCAACGATCATCAATCATTACCAGCGCCAGTATTTTATGACGCGCGATAAGAAATTCAGGTTGACGATTGACACGGACATTAACTACCAAAAAATCACGCCCAACTATGTGTCAGCAGACAGCCTGCCGGAAAGACGCATCATTGTTGAGATCAAATTTGATCAAAGTCACGCACTGGAGGCGGGGATCGTTACAAACGGCTTCGATTGGCGCCTGTCCAGGAATTCAAAATATGTGAATGGGGTCAATCTATTGCTCCATCAAGGTATTGACTGATAGAGGAGAAAGCGATGCTGGCAATCGTCATACTTATGGGAATTGCTCCGGGCCTGATTGCGCTGATGCTGCATATTTGGCTAAACCGGGGCCGGCAGCTCACGCCGGTTACCGGTTTACTCACCTGGTTTGTTTATTCGTTTTTCATTTTGCTGGCGACGTATGTGGTCCTTTACCTCAGTAACCGGGGCGACAGCGTCAATTGGACACTGCAGGCGGGGTCGGATTTGTTCCGGGTTGGCTATGCAACCAAGCTCATGCTGCTGTTACTGGGGCTGGCTGTTGTCCTGCCGGTGGGGGTGAAGGCTCTCAATATCGTCAAAACGTTATCTGCGCTGGCACTGTCAAAAAACCGCAAGAGCCGGAAGTTCTTCTCGCGGGTCTCAAAGCAATCACCGGAAGAGGACTATATTGTGAAAGCAGTGCAGTTCTTCATCAATCTCAGCGATACTAACCTGAAGAAACTCACATCGGTGCGGCACAGCATGGCAATCAACAAGGGTACCATCGGTATCTATTCCCCGATATATGACCTCAAGTTTGCGCCGGATGCCGGCATCACGGTCTTCAAGACCAAAGAGGAAGCGGTGGATTATGCGTTTTCAAAGCACGATGCGCTGCTGATCCTCAGCAATGATAGTACAGATGCTGCTGCCTTTGCGCACGTCACCCGGCTGCTGGTTTTCAGCAACCAGCCTGTAAAAACGTTGGATGACAGCATGCAAGTACTGGTGCCGTTGTTCACATTCAAGGATGAGACGGAAAAGCGCATCGAGAACAACCTGCTGCAGGGATTGCTCAACCAGGTGTTGTTAGGCTGATCCTGACATCTCACGGCGCCGGCGTGCCACCCTGCAGGATTTGTGATGGCTGGCTGAGTTCAGCAGCCTGCACCTTTGCCAGCACTTTCTGCGTAATTTCCTCCACAAAAGCCGGCGTAACCGTTGTCCTTGTCCCCCAGGCCACGCACTCCACCAGCATGTTGCGGTACGCCGTTTCTACCCAGTACTCATACACCATAGCCCCGCCCTCGTCCATCTTCTCCAGGTACTCGGCAATGTTGACATCGCCCAGCGGCAGGGTCACCCCAACCGTCACCCAGCCCTCGCCGGTGTCGCGGTTGGTAAACGAGTAATCGGTAATCGCCATACGGGCACCCTCAGCCGTGTTGAACTGCACCAGCGAGCAGCCCACCTCCTTTGGCAGCCCGGAGGCGGGATTGCCGAGCTTGAAGTACGTCTCGTAACCGGTGATGCGGCCGCTCTCCTGCAGGTACTGGCGCGCCATGGCGGGGTCGTCCCAGGCTGCGATAAGCTCGTCATTGGTGTAGGGGCCGGACCAGTCCTGGCCAGGGATGGTGTACTCACCGCGCCAGGGCAGGTCATCCTTCTTCAGCTGGAACTGCGACGGGTCAGCCAGGATGACGCGCACGTCCGGTGTAGCGGTGACCGTGGGCGTATCGGTTGGGGGTGTGGTGGGGGTGTCGGGGATGGCGGTGGGCGGCAGCGGCGTGGCGGTTGGTGCGGTGGTTGGCGGCGGCGGAAGGGTTGCGGTGACAGAGAGTGCCAGCCGCACCGCCATGGTTTGATCAATGGCTGCCTGTATCTCAGCCTGTGTCATACCTTCCGGCTGCTTCTGAGTGGTAATCGAGCAGGCGAGCAGAATCCCCGCCAGCAGCAATACCAGCAGCACACGTGTTTTCCTGCCCATTTTCCACCTCCAGGTGGGAGAAACTACTTATTGCCGTTCAACTCCGGGCGGCTCATCACCTTCAAGACCAGTTCCTTGCCTTCCACTGCCGCACACTGCGCCAGCTTATTGAATGCAGCCGGGTCAAATGCCGGGACCCTTTTCCCATGCCGTGAGAGCATTTCCAGGCAGGTTTCGCGCCGTTTAATGAACACTTCCAGCCCGTCCAGGAAGGTCACACAGTTGGCACTCAACTGCCCGGGCGGCAAACTGCGCAAGTGGCGAGCGATCATGCGCAGGGTGGCGCTTTTACGTCCAGCCCGCAGACCGGTCTCCTTGCAGTGCTGGAAAAGGCGCTCGCGCAGGATCGCATCTTCGACAGCGATGGCTTCGATGAAAAATCCAGCACAAATAGCATGATTGACCTGGTCGTAAGCGTATTCAAAACCGTTGGCGCCGGGTTTGTTTCTATGAGGCATGTACTCCACCCTTTTTTCTTTAATTGTAGTGCGGGCTGGTTTCGGCGTCAAACAAATTTGGGTGGGCAATTTTCCCCGGACATTGGCAAACCTGAGGATGCTTGAGAGGATGCTGCCTGTATGTGGGGCGTGAAGGAACATTCCAGTTATGTGGGACGTTAAGGTAAAATCGAGACATCTACAAAGGAGTATTGGAATGAAATTACAGAATACCCTGGTTGTTTTGGCAGTGATGACCAGTCTGGTGCTGGCAGGGTGCACGCCCGCCGATATGGAGGTTGGCATGCCGGCAAGCGCGCTGGTCAGCACACTGAAAAGTGCGTCAACCGCAGTGCAAACCGAAACAGCGGTACAGGCTCCGGTTGGAAGCGCTGTACCAGAGAGCTGTTTGAAAAACGCCACTTACCTCATTGAAGGCCAGTCTGTCACACTCGTAGACGGCGCCGCTGAGACTGAATCAGCGCCAGGGTCAGCATCAACTCAGGTGACCAGGTATTTTGGCAACGCAGTGGAAAGCGATCTGAACGCTGACGGGCTGGCGGACAAAGCTTTTCTTCTTCAGGTAGAGACCGGAGGCAGCGGCACGTTTTACTATGCGGCGGCGGCCCTCACTACGATTGACGGCTGCGCGGGGACAAATGCGGTCTTCCTCGGCGATAGAATCGCGCCCCAAAGTACAACGGCTGACCCAAGCAACCCATCCTGGTTCACAGTGAATTATGCGGATAGAAACCCGGGTGAGCCCATGTCAGCTCCACCTTCACTGGGGGTATCCAGGACTTTCAGATTTGAAAATGGTGCGCTGGTGGAAGCCGCCGGCCTTCAATAACGACCCCGCAGTTAAGCGCCAGGTTGTGGACATTCACAGGAACCCGCGCAGGCTGCAGCTGTGGCAGCATATGGTTTCAACACCTCTTCCGGCCGTGCCGTGAAGTTTTTGTATAAGCTTTGCCGGTGATATGCGGCTGGTTTAATGCGATAATCCATAAAAACTTATACATAAATAATAGGAGCGTATCAAATGGCGGCGAAAAAGAAAGCAATTGAAAAATCTGCCAGGGCAGATGAACGCAAGTTCACGGGCTTGCGGCGTTTCAACCTGGTGATGGGCTTCCTGCACCTGGTGCAGGGTGTGCTGATGATCGTGATCAGCAATGACACCACCTACCCGATCTTCACCAATTACCTGGGTTTTGACGTGGCCACCGGCTCGCTCAGCCCCAACTCACAGCTGCTGTACGAACTGCCGTTCGGGCCGGCGGTGGCGTGCTTTCTGCTCATCTCGGCTGTGGCGCATTTCTACCTCTCCACCATCGGCTACAAGCGCTACGTGGAGAACCTGAAGAAGGGTATGAACCCGGTGCGCTTCTACGAGTATGCGCTCAGCTCGTCGCTGATGATCGTGTTGATCGGCATGCTGATCGGCCTGTGGGACCTCGGCGCGATCATCCTGATCTTCGCGCTGAATGCCACGATGAACCTGTTCGGCATCATGATGGAGCTGCACAACCAGCACATGAAAAAGACCGACTGGATGGCGTTCATCTACGGATGTTTTGCCGGCATCGTGCCGTAGATCGTGATCATGCTCTACTTCGTCGGGGCAGTCAACTCCGCTGACGCCAAGCCACCTGCATTTGTCTATGCCATCGTCCCCACGTGTTCGTCTTCTTCAATATCTTTGCCATCAACATGGTTTTGCAGTATAAGAAGGTTGGCCCCTGGAAGGACTACCTGTTTGGCGAGCGCGTTTACATCATCCTGAGCCTTTCGGCAAAGACCGTGCTGTGCTGGCTGATCTGGACCGGCACGCTGGCGCCTGTATAAGGTGAGCCGCGCCCGGTGCGTGAGAAAACATTTCAACCAACATTACTGAAAGGATAGTTATTACCTGTTATGAAAAAAACTGACCTAAAATCACTTCTCATTTTTCCACTGTTAATCTTGATCGGCGTGCTGGTGGCGGCTGCCGGCAGCCAGGGCGGCAGCCGGGTGGGGAACATTCCCGTATTTGCCCTGATGGTCGGGTTGATCTTCATCATCCAGTGGCTGGTATTCATCCCGGCATTTTTGAAGCAGACCGAGAAGTACTTTGACCTGACCGGCAGCCTGACGTACATCAGTATCTCCACGCTGGCGCTGATTTTCACCCCCGGCATTGATGCCAGGGCAGTGCTGTCCTGGGCGCTGGTGGTCTCCTGGGCTGCCCGACTGGGCACCTTCCTGTTCCGCCGGGTGAAGAAGGCCGGCAAAGACGACCGCTTCGACGAGATCAAACCGGACTTTATGCGTTTCCTGAACGTATGGACCATCCAGGCGCTGTGGGTGACGTTCACGCTGGCGGCTGCGCTGGTTGTAATCACCACCGATGCGCGCAGGCCGTTGGATGCCTTTGCGGTGGTTGGCTTTCTGGTATGGTCCTTTGGGTTTGCGGTGGAAGTGATTGCAGACCTGCAGAAAAGCCGCTTCAACGCCGACCCGAAGAACAAGGATAAGTTCATTCATACAGGGCTGTGGGCGCGCTCGCGGCACCCCAACTATTTCGGTGAGATTGTGCTGTGGGTGGGTGTGATGATCATCGCCCTGCCGGTGCTGCAGGGCTGGCAGTGGGTGGCGCTCATCTCGCCGGTGTTTGTAACCCTGCTGCTGACGCGCGTCAGCGGTGTGCCGCTGCTGGAGAAGAAAGCGGATGAAAAATGGGGCGGGCAGAAGGAATACGAAGCCTATAAGAAGAGCACGCCGGTGTTAATCCCAAGGATTAAGTAGAGGGGCTTAGGGCGACCGCAAGGGTCGCCCGTACGTTGCCTGCTCCTTGCCCATACTATGGCTGAGCTTGTCGGAAGTGGATTGAGGCCAAGGGCTATTGGGGCGACCGCAAGGGTCGCCCGTACGTTGCCTGCTCCTTGCCCATACGATGGGTGAGCCTGCCGGAAGGGGATCGAAGCCAAGCGCTATTAGGGCGACCGCAAGGGTCGCCCGTACGATGCATGCTCATTGATGCCAGAAGTGTGTAGATGAAGGGCTCTTGGGGCGACCGCAAGGGTGTGGCTGAGCGTGCCAGAAGGCAAGGGCTATTGGGGCGACCGCAAGGGTCGCCCGTACGATGCCTGCTCCTATTGCCGTACGATGCTCATTGCCTGTACGATGGCGTGCCAGAAGTGTGTAGATGTTAAGGGCTCTTGGGGCGACCGCAAGGGTCGCCCGTACGGTGCCTGCTCCTTGGCCGTACGATGCATGCTCATTGCCTGTACGATGGCTGAGCGTGCCAGAAGTGTGTAGATGTTAAGGGCTCTTGGGGCGACCGCGAGGGTCGCCCGTACGGTGCCTGCTCCTTGGCCGTACGATGGGTGAGCCTGCCGGAAGGGGATCGAAGCCAAGCGCTATTAGGGCGACCGCAAGGGTCGCCCGTACGTTGCCTGCTTCTCGCCCGTACGATACATGCTCTCGCCCGTACATTTGTCTGTTGAGGGAACGAAGCTGGCTGTTATTCTTTTGTCCAGTAGTCTGCCAGTTGAGTTGCCTGATCCAACACCTTATTGACTGACACCGTGTAATCATTGGTCGCCGGGTCGTCAGGTGGATATTTATATTTACGTAAAACTCGTTTGACCAGCACCCGCAGTTTTGCCTGCACGCCGTATTTCTGCTGCCAGTCAATCGATGCATTTTTTCTAACACTTTTGGTGAGTTCACGGGCAATCTGCAGCAGGATTTGATCCCCGAGCAGTTCTTCTGCCCTGGGGTTATCAGCAAGGGCATCGTAAAATGCAATTTCATCCTTCCCAAGGTTTAATTTCTCACCGCGCTCATCTGCTGCACGGATATCCTTCGCCAATTTGATCAATTCTTCCATCATCCTGGCAGAATCGATCAAGCCGTTTTGATAACGTTTTACAGCTTCCGCCAGCATCTCTGAGAATTTGCGCCCCTGCACCGTGTTCATCTGACCGCGTGTTTTAATCTCATCGTTCAGCAGGCGTTTAAGCAGTTCCAGCGCCAGGTTCTTGCGTTCCATGCCCTGTATCTCAGCCAAAAATTCATCCGAGAGAATTGAGATATCCGGTTTGCGTATACCGGCTGCGTCAAAGACATCGATCACCTCACTGGATATGATGGCATCATTGATGATCTGCCGGATGGCTGTCTCAATTTCTTGATTTGTGCGTGTCTTTGTGGTTTCATCAAACTTGGCAAAACGAGCCTTGATTGCCTGGAAGAAGGCAAGATCATCACGAATTTCTATTGCCTTCGGGTGCGGCACAGCCAGCCCGAATGCCTTCTGTAATTTGATAACGTTTTCTCTGAACCGTTCTTTTCCATTGCGAACGGTAGTGCCTTCTTTGACTTCAGACAGGTCAGCAATAAAATTGGCTGCGTCTAGGAGAAAACTGAGTTTTTGCCTGGGTTCTAATGCAAAATAGCGGCGGTAATCAAAGCGCCCGAACATATCCACCAGGATTTCGTAATACTCCAGCATTGTGGCAACTGCCTCTGCCTGGTCAAAGGTGATCTGGCCTTTTCCCTGGCTGGCTGTATATTCGAGCAGTGCGTTTTTCAAATCCTGGGCGATGCCGATGTAATCAACAATCAAGCCGCCTTCTTTATCCCCAAACACGCGGTTGACCCGGGCAATCGCCTGCATCAGTGTGTGCCCGTTCATGGGCTTGTCAACATACATGGTATGCAGGCTGGGCGCGTCAAAGCCGGTCAGGAACATATCCCGCACGATGAGCAGCTTGAGATCGTCATTGGGGTCTTTCAGGCGGTTGCCGATGGCTTTACGCTTGTCTTTATTGCGAATGTGCTCCTGCCAGTTCAGCGGGTCGCTGGATGAGCCGGTCATCACAATTTTAATAGCGCCCTTGTCATCATTCTTATCGTACCAGCCCGGGCGCAGCTTGATAATTTCATCGTACAGCGCAACACAGATGCGCCGGCTCATGCACACAATCATGCCCTTGCCTTCAGCCGCTGAAATGCGCGCTTCAAAATGGTTGACTATATCTTCAGCCACCTGCCTGAGCCGGTCAGCGCTGCCCACCACGGCTTCCTTGCTGGTCCAACGGGCAAAACGTTTTTGACGATCGGTCAGTTCGTCATCTTCGGTGATCTCATCCACCCTTTGATCAAGAATTTTCTGGTCAGCTTCCGAGAGTTCAATCTTTGCCAGCCGGCTTTCATAGAAGATGCGCACCGTCATGCCGTCTTCCACCGCCTGTTGGATATCGTAAATATCCACGTAGTTGCCAAACACTGCCTGGGTGTTACGGTCTTCTTTCTCAATTGGCGTGCCGGTAAAGCCAATGAATGATGCATTAGGCAGGGCATCGCGCATGTGCCGGGCAAAGCCGTCGATAAAATCGTACTGGCTGCGGTGCGCTTCGTCGGCAATGACCACCACGTTGCGGCGATCTGTCAGCATGGGGTATTCTCCGCTGTTATCGTCGGGCATGAACTTTTGAATGGTAGTGAAAACGATGCCGCCCGAAGCCACAGACAGCAGTTTCTTCAGGTGGCTGCGGCTTTCTGCCTGTACCGGTGTTTGCCGCAGCAGCTGGTGGCAGCTGCAGAAGGTATCAAACAATTGCTGGTCAAGGTCATTACGGTCAGTGAGCACCACGATGGTGGGATTTTTCATTGGCTCTGCCAGCACCAGTTTTCCGGCATAGAAAACCATGGAGAGGCTCTTGCCGCTGCCCTGAGTGTGCCACACCACGCCGGCGCGCTTATCGCCTTTGGCTTGCTGCTCCACCGTGGGCAAGCCATACACTGCTGGATGTTCAGCAGCAAAATGACCTTTTACGCCGGCTGAGGCGCGCAGCGTAGAGGTGATTGCCCTGTTCACTGCAAAGTACTGGTGATAGGCTGCCAGTTTCTTGACCGTCTTTTCCCTGGTGTTTTCAAATACGATGAAGTGCCGGATGACATCCAGCAGGGTTTGTTTATTCAACAACCCTTTAATCAAGGGTTCCAGTTCTGGCTCGGTTTTAGAATCCACCACGTGAATACCGTCAACGCTTTTCCATTCCATGAAACGCGAGTAGTCGCTGGAGATGGTGCCGGCTTCGGCGAACCAGCCATCACTGATCACCTCAAACACAGTGCTGGTGAATAACGAGGGAATGACCATTTGATAGGTCTGCAGTTGATCGAAAGCCGCCCGAACATCGGCTTTTTCGTCCGTGGCGTTTTTGAGTTCAATCACCACCAGCGGCATACCGTTGATGAAGAGTACAATATCAGGGCGTTTGTTGATGTTGTTTTCAACCACCGTTAACTGGTTGACTGCTAAAAACTCGTTGTTATCCGGGTTTCGATAATCCAGCAGCCAGACCTTATCGGTGCGGCTTTTACCGTCACCCACCCCAAATTTTACATCCACACCCTCGGTCAGCAGGCGGTGAAAGGATTCGTTATTGTCGATCAACGTCAGCGCGTGGGTGCGGAGTGTCTTTTTGTAGGCATCTTCACGTGCCGCGGCAGGGATATGCGGGTTGAGCCTGTCAATGGCTGTGCGCAGGCGCTGTTTCAAAAACACATCGGTGAAATCCCGTTCAGCCGGGACGGATTCCAGCAGGTCAGGACCATGGGCAATTACATAGCCGTTTTCAGCGCGCAGCAGGTCGAGCGCCATTTCTTCAATATCAGATTCGTAGAGGATCATTCGGTTCCCCCCGTGTATAAGTCGTCAGTTTCCCATTTTAACGGGTTGTCGAGGATATATTGCGCAATTTTGAGATAGGCATCCTCATTCCGGATGATATGTTCGTAATAATTGCGCTGCCACAATTTGCCCATGGTTTGATTGTTGGATTTGAACAGTGCCAGGCATTCATGTACCACCAGCGATTTATACGCCCCCACAATATCCCCCAACGTTTTTCGTACGGGCAACCCATCCCATTTTTGTACGGGCAACCCTTGCGGTTGCCCAATACCCGGTTGCCCATCCCAATCATGTAGGGGCAACCCTTGCGGTTGCCCGATATCCGTTTGCCCATCATGCGGTTGCCCGTCATGCGTTTGCCCATCCCAATCACGTAGGGGCAACCCTTGCGGTTGCCCAATACCCGTTTGCCCATCATGCGTTTGCCCATCACGCGGTTGCCCATCCCAATCACGTAGGGGCAACCCTTGCGGTTGCCCAATACCCGGTTGCCCATCATGCGGTTGCCCATCACGCGGTTGCCAATTGTCATCAATGACAATAATCCCATGGACGTGGTTTGGCATCACCACGAACACATCCAACGACACCCCGTCAAACCGATTTGGGATTTGTAACCATTGATCGCGGGCGATTTTACCAATATCATTGACCTGCATATGGGGGTTGGTTTGGTCATGGGTGTGGTCATGGGCGTGGTCATGGGCGAGGTTATGGGCAGGGGCGAGCCCTGCCCCTACGATTTGGCCGAATAATGGTTGGCGGTTGTGGGTGCAAATGGTGACAAAATAGGCGCCGGCCTGCGCGTAATCGTACCCTTGCAGGCGGATGGACCGGCGGGATTGGGCACGGTTTGCTGAGCCCGTACGGTGGGGATCGTAGGTCATACCTCAATTTCCCCTGTCATGAGTTTTGGTAGAAGAGCGTCTCGAATATTTGTTAGGTAAGTTGTTTCAAGTTGATTAGTATCAATTTGATTGAATAATGCCCTGCATAATTTATCATATTTCCAAACCAGTGAAGTCTCTGGGATTATCAAAGGTTGATTCAATAAATCTGTCTTTGTCACCAATGGTTGAGTGCTTCCACGGTTCATATTTTGGAAATCTATCAACTTAAGACAAAAATATAAGGGATAATAAAATTCTTTCTTAATTGGTCGAATGATCAGTACATTATCAGATATCCAAACTTTTTTGTTCACAAGCTGAAAAGTACCGAGAGTTCCAACCCTACCAGTGAGAATTACTTGTTCATCAACCAAGTATTGATCTGTATAACCAATAGGACCATTAGCACCAAGGACAAGATATCCTGTTTTTGTAAACTCGGTATGTTTTAATCCTTTTCCAGACCTAATATCAACACAATCGATTAATTTTCCAGCCCGCCACCCTTTTGGAATCATCCCTAGCTCGCTATCGACCATTTTGCCGGTGGCGCCGGGGAAGTTGAAGTTGACAAACCACTCCTTGAATATCGCCTGGGCGATGGCTTCCAGCGTGGCGTTGGTCTGCCGGTTGAGTTCAATCTTGTCATCCAGCACCGAGAGAATCTCTGCGATGCGGCGTTGGGTAATTTCATCCTCAGGAATCATTATTTCCAAATCAGATAAGACTTCAGGTCGAAATGCAGGAAAAGTTGTTGTCGAAGTCTCTGCTATTCCATTTAGATAATTAGTTATTGTTTCTTGCGAAAGGTAATAATAAAGAAATTCCGGATTGATTTTCTTAGGAGTTATAACAGCAAAGCCAGTTGACGCAATTGTATTGGGTTTAGGATTTCGAATGAATCCGAAATGGCGTTGAATAGGTCTTACAGTTGAAATAATTGTGTCACCGTGTTGGACAATTCGCTTGGCTCTGCTAGGCGCATCAGATATTCTAATTTTTTGAAATTGGCTGAATTCATTACTTGTAACTGAAGAGGTATCTATGTATTCTATTTCTTGATAAGTATATTTGCTTGATATTGATTTTGCATTTATCAATGCAATATCTCCAAGACGAAATACCTTCCAATTTGAATAATTCATAATAATTTGATTATGGCTACTGTTCATATGGTTTTTTCTTCGTGTGTAGGCCGAACTTCACAACTCATAGCCAATGCCCTTCAAATTCTCTCGTATGCGCTGCTGCAGTTCATCCCCGCGGGCAAACTGCTCAGCCAGCTTTGCCGTCAGCGCCTGCATTTTCTCTTCAAACGGCACACCGTCATCCTCTTCCTCTTCCGTGCCCACGTAACGTCCGGGCATTAACACATAATTATTGGCGCGCACCTCATCAATGGTGGCCGCTTTGCAGAAGCCGGCAATATCCTCGTACGGGCGACCCTCGCGGTCGCCCACAACCTCGCCGCGCCAGGCGTGATAGGTGCCGGCAATCTGGGCAATATCCTCATCAGTAAATTGTTTATTGCGCCGGTTGATCATCGTCCCCAGTTTGCGGGCATCAATAAATAGAATTTCATTGGAGCGGTCACGGTAGGGGTAGGGTTCACCCCTACCCGTACGGTCGCGCGCCAAAAACCACAGGCAGGCCGGGATCATGGTGTTATAGAAAAGCTGGGCCGGCAGGGCCACCATGCAGTCCACCAGTCCAGCCTCAATCATGTTCTTGCGTATCTCACCCTCGCCGCCGGTATTGCTGTTCATGCTGCCGTTCGCCAGCACAATGCCGGCTGTGCCGCTTGGGCTGAGCTTGTGCACAAAGTGCTGCAGCCAGGTATAGTTGGCGTTTCCCACCGGTGGGGCGCCGTACTTCCAGCGGGTGTCATCCCGCAGCTGTTCTCCGCTCCAATCACTGACGTTGAAGGGCGGGTTGGCTAATATGAAGTCCGCCTTCAGATCGGGGTGGCGGTCATTCAAGAAGGTATCGCCCAGTTCCAGCCTGGCGTCAATGCCGCGGATGGCGAGGTTCATACGCGCCAGCCGCAGGGTGGTGGGGTTGGATTCCTGCCCAAAGATGGACAGGTCTTTGATGTTGCCCTGGTGATTGCGTACAAACTTTTCACTTTGCACAAACATGCCGCCGCTGCCGCAGCAGCCGTCATAGACGCGCCCGTTAAAGGGCTCAATCATCTCTACCAGCAGTTTCACAATACTGGCCGGGGTATAGAACTGCCCGCCTTTTTTCCCTTCAGCGTCAGCAAATTGCCCGAGGAAGTACTCGTACACGCGACCAAGCAGGTCCTGTGCCTGGTGTGATTCCTGGCTGAAACCAATGGTACCAATTAGATCGATCAACTCACCCAGTCGCTGCTTGTTTAACTCAGGGTCGGCGTAAATCTTGGGCAGCACACCTTTCAATGGCGGGTTGATCCGCTCGATGGTATCCATGGCGTCATCAATAAACCTGCCTATTTCAGGCTGCTTGGCATGGTCCTGCAGGTACTGCCAGCGGGCTTTTTCTGGCACAAAGAATACATTGTTGGCAAGGTACTCATCCGGGTCTTCCGGGTCAGCGCCTTCATACTCACCCGCGTTGCTGGCGAGTTTTTGATACGAGTCGTTGAATGCGTCAGAGATGTACTTGAGAAAAATCAACCCCAGCACAACATGCTTGTATTCAGCCGCGTCCATATTGGCGCGCAGTTTATCTGCAGCTGCCCAGAGCGTTTTTTCGAGTTCGTTGTTATCTGCCATTCAATGCTCCTGATAAATCCATCCCGTTTGGAGTGATGCGAAATAGTGAATTGATATATTCAAATTCAATTATTGATTGTTAAGTGTGTTAATGCATACGTTAGCCCGCACCTCGTGCTTGTCGGGTAGATTTGCTTACAAATGAATGAATGTGTTTGGTGCAGACGCTTCATTTATTATAGCATCGGCAGGATGTAAGAATTAAGCAGTTGGGGTGACTATTAATCCTCACCCCAGCAGCTCTTCGCCGGTAAAATGCGGCGTGATGGTGCCGTCATCGTCCGCCAGCAGCGGGGTGATGCATACCAGCGGCCGGTCCGGGATGTCGTACGGCGTCTGGCTGGGGAGTTCAGCCTGCAGGGTTGCAATGGCGTCCTCGTACATCTCCATGCGGTTCTCCAGCGCGTCGTAGACCGGCTTGAGGCACACCGGCATGTTATGGTAGTGGAAGCGGGCCGGAACCGGGAAAGAGCGGGCCACCAGGTAATCGGTCAGCGCAAACGACTCCAGCAGCTTCATCTTCTGTGCGTCGCTGCCCTGTCCCAGGTAGGCGCGTGCCCGCAGTGAGTAGATGATGCCCATCTTGTCGTACACAAACCACAGGTTAAGGATGATCTCGGGGTTGTCCATGCTGGTCTCCAATTGGGTGATGAGTTCAATTATACGGCAGCTGCTGTAATTATCCTCCCCCGCCGGGGTCGCGCAGCATGCCGTAGGTAGAGGACCGAGGTGAGGGAAAAATACTAAATCACCAGCAGGCGTAGGGCGGCATTCCATTGCCGCCACATTGCCGCTGGAAAATCGTCGGATACGGTCCTTTACAGGATTAGAAAAATTCGACATACGTATCGTCGGATATGGAAATCCGACCTACATTAAACTGTGCTTCGCGATCCCAACAGCCCTCACCCTTCGACCCCCACCCAACCTCCCCCGGAGGGAGAGGTGGAAATCTTGGCGCATTTTCCCTCTTGACAGCCGACTATCATCTGATGTATAACTGATATATCAGAACATCATCAGAAAAACTCAAAATATTTCAGGTTATGAGTAATACACGGATATTTATCAGCAATGAATATTAAGCAGCATCCCCAATCCCTTGCCGACCAGGCCTACGATGCGCTCAAGCGCGACATTCTCACCTGCACCCTCGACCCCGGCACCCAGCTGGCGCAATCCGACCTGACGGCGCGCTACAACCTGGGCACCACGCCCATCCGCGAAGCGCTCAAACGGCTGGAGATGGAAGGCTATGTGCAGGCCATCCCGCGCTTTGGCACGCTCATCACCCCCATCACCATCGAAGATATCAATGAAATCTACGAGATGCGCCTGATCCTTGAGAAATCCGCCGCCCGGCTGGCAGCCGAACGCGCTACTGAGGCGCAGATCGAAGAGCTGACACGGCAGGCGAACTTCACCTACACTTTTGGCTACAGCCAGTCCTACCTCGAGTTCCTCGATCACAACACCAGCTTTCACAGCCGGGTTGCCAGCGCCAGCGGTAACCGCCGCCTGCAGGACGCCATCGCCCACCTGCTCGATACGATGAAGCGTATCTTCCACATCGGGTTAGACCTGCGCGACAGCGCCGAGGAGATGCGTGCCGAGCATATCCAGCTGGTTGGGGCGCTGCAGAAGCGCAATGCCGGCCTGGCTGAGCAGATTGTCGAAGATCAAATATTCCGTTCACGCGAGCGCGTGGTTGAAATGCTCAACCAGCGGCTGAGCGTGCGTTCTGAAGTCACATTTACCCGAACCAAAGAGGAGTAACCGCCTTGAACCATCCCGCTGCAACCACCAAACTGCTTACCATTGACAACGTTAGAGAGCATATCGTCGGTATCGATACAACCGTCCCACTGCTGGACGGCTCCAGCCGCACCTACATCAACCTCGACAACGCCGCCTCAACGCCGGTGCTGCGCCCGGTGCTGGATACCATCAACGAGTTTATGGGCTGGTACTCCAGCGTGCATCGCGGCACAGGTATCAAGAGCCAGGTTGCCACGCACGCCTACGAGCAGGCGCACGAAGTGGCCATGCAGTTTGCCGGCGCCGACCCCGAGACACACACCGTCATCTTCGGCAAGAACGCCACCGAGTCGCTCAACAAGCTGGCGCACCGTTTCCCCTTCAAGGACGGTGACGTAGTCATCACCACGATGATGGAGCATCACTCCAACGACCTGCCCTGGCGGCAGGCGGCTGAGGTGGTGCACACCGAAGTGGACCGCGATGGCGCATTGGACGACGAGCACCTCGATTACCTGCTCAAGCAGTATGCCGGGCGTGTCAGGCTAGTGGTGGTCACCGGTGCGGCCAACGTCTCCGGCTACATCAACCCCATTCACGACATCGCCCGCAAGGTGCATGCCGCCGGTGCTAAAATCCTGGTGGATGCCGCCCAGCTGGCACCGCACCGTAAGGTGAACATGGGCTCAGCGGATGACCCGGGTCACCTTGACTTTCTCGTCACCGCCTCACACAAGATGTACGCCCCCTTCGGCGCCTCCTGCCTGTTTGGACCCAGGGAGATCTTCCTCGAAGGCGACCCGGACGTGGTCGGCGGCGGCGTGGTGGATATCGTCACCGTTGACTCGGTCAAATGGACCGACCTGCCCGACCGGGAGGAGGCCGGCAGCCCCAACGTGGTGGGCGGCGTGGCACAGGCCAAGACGATGAAGACCCTGATGGAGATCGGCATGGACAACATTGCCGCGCACGAAGCCGAGCTGACCGCCTACCTGCTCAAGAAACTCAACGCCATCCCGCAGATCAAAGTGTTCGGCATGTCAGACCCGGCGCGCGCCTCCGAGCGCGTGGGCGTGGTACCCCTGCAGGTGGAGGGCCTAAGCCACTACCTGGTGGCGGCCATCCTCAGCGCCGAGGGCGGCATTGGCGTGCGCAACGGATGTTTCTGCGCCCACCCGTATCTATTCAAACTGCTTGACCTGGATGAGAAAGCATCAGCTGCCTATCAACAGCAGATCATCAGCGGTACCAAGGCACACCTGCCCGGGCTGGTGCGCATCAGCTTCGGCTGCTACAACAACAGCGACGATGTCGATCACCTGGTGGAAATGCTTGAGAAAATCATCCGGCGCGAGTACCGCGGCCATTACCAGCAGGATATGGTCAGCGGGTCTTATTGGCCGCAGAATTTTGAGATTGAACCACAGCGCTATTTCAGCCTGTAACAACCCCATTGAGAAGGAGTACATTATGACGACTGAAATGATCATTGAGTTCCCCGGCGGCCCTAAGAGGGTCGATACGCATATCCGCGGCTTCACCGTCAAGACCGACAGCAGTATCGAAGGCGGCGGCGAAGGACTGGCACCCTCACCCGGCGCCATCTTCCTGGCTGGCCTGGGCGCGTGCACCGCGTCCACCGGGCGTACTTACTGCCGCTCCCACGGATTCCCGATCCCTGAGCAGGTGAAGGCCATTGTGCATTCCAACCCTGAAACCGGCGTTGTGGAGCGGATTGAGTTCGAGTTCATCGTGCCCGAGGGCTTCCCCGAGGACCACCTTGAGGCGCTCACCCGTGCAGCCGGCGCCTGCGACGTAAAGAAAATGTGGCAGAACGTGCCTGAGTTCAGTGCCACCGCCCGCATCAACCGCTAATATTGTTGCGAATTAATTAAAACTGGCAATCCGGCAGTCTCCCCGCTGCCGGATTTTTTTGTACCTGCAGCTTTGATTGATACTAATGGCAAGTGACTATTTGATTTGCATGTTAATCGTGCTATAGTGTTAACAGGATAAATCAATGAAATAAGCCGCACAGCGTTGACGAGCGTTAACAGGGTCTGTGGCTGTTAAAAGGATCACAACGCAGCGCTCCTCCTTAAAGGGGGCGCTGTTTGTTTTGCCTGGGAAAGGAGACTGAGATGTTTTCGATGGATTTAACCGAAGAGGAACGCGGTATATTACTGGAGCTGCTGCAAAACTGCCTGTCGGACCTGAAGACCGAGATCTTGCGCAGTGAGGGGCATGATTACAAGGAGTATTTGAAAGCACGCCGGGCGGTGCTGATGCGTCTGTACAACGAACTGCTGGCACAGGCAAACGTCCCGGCAATGTGAGTTTGGGTCAATGAGCCAGCCGGAGAGTTGAAGGGTAGAACAGTGAGGTAGGGCAAAAGGTTGTCGTAGGAGACGTCCCAGTGGGTTTCCCGTACGGATTAGCCTTAGGTGCCGGTGGTTGCTAAAAGCGCCGGCTGAACCAGCCCGGCGCCTTGATCATCCACTTATCCTCGTCCCTGCCACAGCCAGGCCAGGTCAGCTTCCTTCTCCACCGCACGCTTCACCAGCGCCAGGCCGTGCGCCTGCACTTCCTGCACCAGCGCAGACTCGTCCACCTTCAGCAGCTTGTGATCAGCCACCACCACCTCGCCGTCCACGATGACTGTGTGCACATCGCGCCCGTTCAGGCAGTAGACAATATTGTCCAGCAGGGAGTAGTTGGGGTAGGCGAACAGCCCGTCGAAGTCCAGCATTACCACATCCGCCAATGCGCCGGGGGTGAGCTCGCCCAACTTACCAGCCATACCCAGTGCCGCGGCCGCGTCCACCGTCACCATTTCCAAAATCTTGCTGGCCGGCATGGCACGTTCGTCACGCGTCAGCTGTTTCTGTGAGGCGCCGGCAATACGCAGTTCACCAACAATGTCCATCACGTTGTTCTCGGTCACGCAGTCGGTACCGATGATCACACCCGCACCCAGCTGCAGCATCTCCCAGGCGCGTGCCGGGTTGCCGCTCAGCGCATGCCCCATCGGGCAGTAGATCGGGTGCGCCCCGCTCTTTGCCAGCAGGTCAAGCTCGCTGTCCTTGATGTAGATGCAGTGCGCCGCGATCACGTCCGGCGCCAGGAAGCCAATATCCGCCAGGTATTCTACACAGCCCATGCCGTACTGTTCTTCAATGTAAGCCCGTTCACGCGGGCTCTGCGCCAGGTGCAGGTGAAGACCGACACCCTCGGCAGTGGCAGTCTCGCGCAGGCGCAGCAGCCACTCGCGTGCCACCGTGTCTGAGGCGTGCGGTGCCAGCCAGGGATGCACCCGCGTGTGCTTGCCCTTCCAGCGGCGCACATAGTCAATGCCCTCTTCCAACTCGGCTTCGCCAATGAACGGTCCCAGCCGGCTCATGATGGTGTGACCCAGCATGCCGCGCAGACCAACCTCAATCACTGCCTGTGTGACGCGCTCCATGAAGAAATAATGGTCCACCACGGTGGTAGCACCGGCTTTGAGCGCTTCAGCGCCGCCGGCAAGCGCGCCCAGGTAGGCATCTTCAGCTGTCAACGACTTCTCCAGCGGCCACATCACCCGGTACAGCCCTTCTGGCACAGCCAGGGTGGTGCCCTTCTGCACGCTCATGGAAATGTGCGTGTGGGCGTTGATCAGCCCGGGCAGGGTGACCTTGCCGCGCCCGTCAATGCGTTTGGCATCCGGGTAGCGCTGGCGCAGGTCTTCAGCCTTGCCGATCTCGGCAATTGTATTCCCGCTGACCGCCAGGCTGGCGTTATTCAATATCTCGCGCCCGGCGTTCATGGTCACCAGGGTGGTATTCTCAATTATCAGATCAGTGCTCATGGGGTTTCTCCTGAGTAGTAGTTCTACAACCAATCTTGCAGCTGGGCTACAGCGTCATCCAACGTCGTGACCATCATGCCGGCTTCTTCGATGGCACCCAGCGTCAGCAGGTTGACGCCGCAGCTGTGCTTTTTCCGTTCAATGCCGCGCCAGTCTGTCATCAACCCAATCACGCCGACCTTACCCGGGTCATTGAACATCAACGCATGGTACAGCCCGATCTCGAGCGAGACGCCGTCATCAGCCTGCGAGCCGTCCATCAGAGCCAGCAGGGCATGCGAGCGGGCAATGCCCTCGAAGCGGCGGTTGAAGATCTCGGCATTCGGCAGGGGTGCGCCGGCGTCAATGGCGTCCTGCTGGGGCGTAAAGGACAGAATGGTCTCAAAGCCGTGCGCCTCCAGGGTTTCGGCAACCTCGTGCAGGTAGCGGCGGGCATACGGGGTGTAGGCGGGCCCGGTGAGGTAAACAATCATGAGAGTCCCTCCTCTTCCAGCTCAGTCTTCCACTTCAACAGGTGCGCGATGCACTCGTCCATATTATTGTAGATGGCACCGCTGGCTTCGATGCAGCCGCGCACGACGCGGTTGGTGCTCTTGCCCTCACCGTCCGGCTCCTTGATGCGCCAGTCGTCCAGCAATCCGACGATACCCTTCTTGGTCGGGTCGGTCTGCATCAACCCGTGGAAGATGCCGATCTCACAGGCAGTGCCGTCGTCCACCTCGGCGCCGTTGAGCAGCGCCAGGATGGCGTTTGCGCCGGCCACACCGGCAAAGTCGGCGTCATAGATCATCTTGGCACGGCTGCGGCCGTCCTCAACCATCTCATCGTTGCCCTCATGCGGCACAAACACGTCGATGCCGGCCTGCCGCAGTACCGCCGCACTGGCGGAGATGTAATCCCGTTCATAGGTGGTGAATAAAGGTCCTGCGAAGTAGATTTTCATGAATAAACCTTTCAAAATGTGATTTCTCGCCCGTCAGGGCGTTGCTTAAGGTAAGCAAAGGGTGTCCAGCACCAGCCGGCGGTAGCGGTCGTTATCCATGTCGACCACCACGTGCACATTGTCAGCCGGGGCGCCGGCCAGGGCGCGGTACGAGCGCCGGTCCACCACGGTCATACCGCGCGTGTGCTCACCTTTCAGCTCGACCGCCACGTAATAGTTCTCGACCTTTGCCAGAGCGGGGTCAATCATCACCCCCATGGCTGCCATGTCCGGCGGGGATGCCGGCGCCATATCGCCAGAGAGCATGGCAAACAGGCGCATCTGGTAGCGGAAAAACTGGCCTGCCATGACACCCCAGGGCGTACCGCAGGCTTCCAACTGCGCCACGTCCTCAGGCAGGATGCCGCCGTCAGCAAAGATCGGCTCGAGCGGCACCATCACCTTGGGGATGCGGCTGCGCATGACGATATCGGCGGCTTCGGGGTCAACCGCGATGTTGAACTCGGCCGCGGCGCTGTGATTGCCGCCAGTGATGCCGCCAGCCATCATCAGCAGGAAGGGAATGCGCTCCTCGAGGATGGGCTCACGCTGCAGCGCCAGCGCTACGTTGGTGAGCGGTCCCAGCGTCACCAGTTGGGGTGGGTCCTTCTCGTTCAGGTAGATATCCACCAGGAAGTCAACTGAATGCGTTTTTTGAGGCTCTGCTGTGGGCGGCGGGAAGCCCAGGTCGCCCAGCCCGTCCGAGCCGTGTATCATCTCGGCGGTGAAGGTGTGCCCCAGCAGTGATACAGCCGCGCCGGGGTAAACCGGGGTATGGCGGCCGGCATGTTCCACCACGCGCAGGGTGTTGGGTACTACCTTGTCCAGCGTAACGTTGCCCGAGACGGTGGTGATGCCCCTGACAGACAACGCTGGTGAGCGCAGCGCCAACAGCAGCGCCAGCGCATCGTCCACGCCGGTATCACAGTCAATGATGATGCTTTTCACGTCCATCGAAGTCCTCCTGTGGTCGGTTTGGATTTGAAATCTATGATTATTATTTCTTAGAGATCTAACTATATTTCTATAACTTCTTTGTACAGTGATGGAATTTTATCTCTTCTTAATCTGAATTTTGTTCCGTGATTATGGCCTGTCCTAGCGTCAAAATCGATATAAACATAACCTTGCTCAATACCAGATAGAAAGCCATCAAAATTGAATTCACGGAGTATCATCATTTTAGAATATCTAAAATACTCAACACCTGCTTCTTTTTTACTTTCTGCTTGAACAAAAAAGCAATTTAACAGTTTTGTGCCCGCTTTATTATTCAAATCAGAAAATCCCCAGTAAGGTTGGGGATTCAATTCATTTAATCCACCTTTTTCTTGAATCTGATTTTTCCAATCTTCATGGGTTGTGCTTATTAGCCTAGAATCAAATGTGACAAGGACTTTTTGGTTTTTTCGATCCACATCAATCATAAAACCGCGGTCACTTCTTATATGCCCGCTGATAGTTTGTCTGAAGCTCATTTCTAAAAGGTCATATCTAAGTCCAGCTTCTTGGTGAGGCCAGCCATATAAAGGCAAAAAGATTTGGGGAACAAATTTCAATGCTCGTGGTGATGGTTCCATGTGAAATAGAGTTACTAAAGATGAAGTATTAATCCGTTGACACTTTAATTCCCATTCAGTTGCGTTTGGAATTGGCAAGTTATTTTCTGTGATTCCAAGTAAATCTTCTAAAGTATTGCCAACACCACCTGCATTGCCTGGTCTGCCATTTCTTACCCAACCCAGTGCCTGAATTTCTTTCAATTCCTGAATAAGTGACTCTTTGGTGAATATTTTCACGTTATCCCCTTGTTTAGACGTAGTTTTGTAGCTAGCCTTTTCTTCGGCAATTAATCTTAATTGGGAATAGTGATTATCTATTTCATGTTGCTTCATTGAAACTCCCACTTCTATTCAGGTGGTCGCCAGAAATCCAACAAATATTCAAATGTCGTGCCCATAGTTATATAATTTGACGGCCAGCCAAAAATTCCAATCCTGTTTACAATGTTGGTTCGATCCCAAATGATAATGTTCCTTAATTCGTAACCTCGTGCACGCAACTCTTGAATTAGGGAGACATGAATTGTTATCCTTTGATTTTCCCACCACATATCTGGAACATTGATAACGCAATGGCCTTTGGGGACCAGTAATGGCAATAGACGAGCAAATATTTCTCCCATTTCAACAGTATATTTTTCAAGAGACATTGTGCCTAAATCTCGAGGGTCCTGTGAATACTGTTCAACCTTGTCAAACTGTTCATTTTTACGTTCATCACCCCTGCGAGATTTATTTTTTCTTTTTCTATTTAATAAATTTGCATAAGGAGGTGAAGTCCAAATTAATTTCACAGTCCCTGGTTCCAGGTATTGATCAATATTGTTGGCATCATCTTGGATGGCTATTTGTTGAGCCTGATTGAAAAAATTTTCATTTGCGAGCCGCTGGTTGCTTAATGCAATGTAAGATTCCTGTAGATCAAAACCGACTGCGTTACGATTCAGGTCTTGAGCAGCAACAAGGGTAGTGCCACTACCAACAAATGGATCTAATATCAACTCACCCGCATGGGAAAATAATTCTATTACTTTCTTTGATAATGAGATAGGAAATGTTGCTGGATGTAACGTTTTATCGCGTAAGTCTCTTGAGCTGTAATTAAACTGCCATACACCAAGCTGACTTTTTATCCAATCTTTTGCAGTTAAACAATTAAGGTTATTACTCTTACAGTCGCAAGTTTTTAAATAGTTTATTGCTAATTTTGTACGAAAAAGTGTGCTGGTTTCATTAATTGTGCGTGGTAAACTATTATCAGTGTTGAATTCAACCATCAAATACTCCGATTTACTTTATGTTATTAGAATTATAAAACGAAACATCAATAACCACAGATTGTTTGACGTTCAATAACTTAGTTTCTGGATAATGCTGCCTTTCAACCCAACCTATGCTGCCGAACCTCCAATCCAATCCCTCACGCAAGGTCCTGGTGCTCAAGCCGGTGCTGGCTGCCGTCTTTGGGCTGGCGGCCGGCATGCTGTTTGTGCTCTTCACCCAGTCCTCACCGTTGTTCGCCTTCAAAGCGCTGATGACCGCCGGCTTCGGCTGCCAGGCGCCGGATAACTGCGCCCTGCTCACCACCCTGCAGTGGGCTACACCGCTGATCCTCTCCGGCCTCTCTGCCGCGGTCGCCTTCCGTGCTGGCATCTTTTGCATTGGGCAAGCCGGCCAGATGGTGCTGGGCGCGGCCATGGCCGCCCAGCTCGGGTCACAGCTCAACCTGCCCGCTGCCCTGCAAATTACCCTCGCCCTGGCTGGCGCAGCTGCCGTCGGCGCTCTGTGGGGCGTCATACCGGGCCTGCTCAAGGTACACCTGAACGTCAACGAGATCATCAGCAGTTTCGTGATGAACCAGGCTGCGCTGTTCTTCCTGTTCCTGTTCCGGACAGGTCACATCCCGCCCGCTGCCCGACTGCTGCCCCTGGCGGCCGGCACCAAGCTCAACGGCGGCTTCCTCATCGCCCTGGCTTGCCTGCTGGTCGTCTTCCTGCTGCTCTTCCGCTCTACGCACGGCTTTAGCTGGCGCATGTCGGGTCAGGCGCCTCTCTTTGCCCGCTTTGCCGGCATTCACACGGCCCGCTCGGTGACGCTTGCCATGTGTCTCAGCGGCGCCCTGGCAGGTCTTGCCGGTGGCATAGAAGTACTGGGGGTGCATTACCGTTTCGTCAGCAGTTTCAGCGAGAACCCGTTTGACGGCGTGATCGTAGCCCTGATGGGTCAATCTCACCCGCTCGGCATCCTGCTCTCGGGGGTCTTCCTGGGTGGCGTGCGGCTGGGCTCGCTCAATGGCCTGCAGCTCGAAGCCGGCATCCCGCGCGAGCTGGGCGGCGCCATGATTGCCATGATGGTGTTATTAATGACCGCCGACCGCCTTTACCGCCTGCTGCGCCAACGTGCCAGGCACCTCAAAAACCGCCTGAATAATTCCAATTCTTAAAGCGAACCGGCAGCCCGCAAAATTCTCGAGCCACCGGTTGAAAACCGTTGTTGAGGTTTTTAACTAATTATGCGCTCTTTGCCGCCTTGCGTTTCTGCAGCCAGGTGCTCGTCAGCTTGGTGGCTTCAGCCGCGATGGACGGCACCACCAACAGCGGCAGCAGTTTGGACCATTCCTCCCAGCCAAGCGGCAGGGTGTCGAAGATCGGGTTGAGGAAAGGCACGTAAATAACCACCAGCAGCATCACCATCGAGAATACCACTGCAATGTTCATCCAGCGGTTGGTGAAGAAGCCAATCTTCCAGATGGGGTAGCGCTCAGAGCGGGCGGTGAAGGCTCGCAGCAGCTCGGAGAAGGAGAGCGTGGCAAACGCCATTGTCTCGGCATACTGCGGCTCGGGGTGACTTCTTCCCATCCAAAAGGCGATCAGGGTCACAGTGGTGATGGCAACGGTCTGCACGATCACGCCGGCTTGCATGGCCTTGTTGATGATCGGTTCCTTGGGCGGTCTGGGCTGCTGTTCCATGATGTCCGGGTCGCCCTTCTCGGTTCCTAACGCCAGCGCTGGTGCGCCGTCGGTGATCAGATTCAGCCACAGCAGTTGAATGGGCGCCAGCGGCGAGCCCTTGCCCAGCAGGGTGGGGATGAAGATGGTAAAGATCTCTGCCAGGTTGCAGGAGATCAAGTAATACACAAACTTGCGGATGTTGGAGTAGATGATGCGGCCCTGCTCGACAGCCGAGACGATGCTGGCATAGTTGTCGTCGGTCAGCACCATGTCAGCGGTTTCCTTGGCAACGTCGGTGCCGGTGATACCCATCGAAACCCCGATGTCTGCTTTCTTGATGGCGGGGGCGTCGTTCACACCGTCGCCAGTCATGGCAACCACTTCGCCGTTGGCCTGCAGGGCGTCCACGATGCGCATCTTGTGCTCAGGTGAGACACGGGCAAACACATCGGTGATCTCCACCTGCTCTTTCAAGTCCGCCTGTGTCATCTTGTCCAGGTCGGCGCCTGTCAGCACCTGGTGACCGGGGCGCAGCAGGCCGATGTTCTCGGCGATGGCACGTGCGGTGTTGGGGTAATCACCGGTGATCATAATGGTACGGATGCCGGCGCGCGTTGCGTGCTGCTGCGCCGGTATCACCTCGGGGCGTGCCTGGTCAATCATACCCAGCAGGCCCACGAATACCAGGTCTTTCTCCAGCTTCTCGTGGTCAAGTGTTTCCGGCAGTTCGGTGACGATGCGGTAAGCCACACCGATCACGCGTAGGGCGTCTCTGGTGAGGGCATCGTTGGCATCCAGCACACGCTGGCGGGCAGCATCGTCCATTAAAGCAGATCTGCCGTTATTGAGCGGCTGGTAAAATTCGCACAGGTTCAGCACGACATCCGGCGCACCCTTCATGGCAATCACGTAATGGTCAGGTTTTTCTCCGTCGACAAACGGTGACAGGTCTTCTGCACGCGGTTCTTTGACGGCGTGAATGGTAATCATGCGCTTGCGGTCTGAATCAAAGGGTACTTCCTGCACGCGCGGGTAGGCTTCGGCCAGGCTCTTCTTCGAGGCGCCGGCTTTGTAAGCCGCCACCAGCAGGGCGCCTTCGGTCGGGTCGCCCACCAGCGAGTAGGCCGTGCGTTCCTCTTCCGCTTCAACTTCTTCCAGGATGGAGTCGTTATTGAGGGCGCCCAGCCACAGTGCGGTACGGGCGGCGGGGTATTCCACCAGCGAGGAGGGTTGTCCTTCGACGTGGAACTGGCCATCGGGGTTATAGCCAATGCCGGTCACGTCCACGAACTTGCCATCAGCCCAAAGGCGGGTGACGGTCATTTCATTCTGGGTCAGGGTGCCGGTCTTATCCGAGCAGATGACGGTGGCTGAACCGAGCGTCTCCACAGATGACAACCGGCGGATGAGCGCATGCCGGCGAATCATTTCCTGCATGCCCAGCGCCAGGCTGATGGTGACGATGGCGGGCAGGCCTTCGGGCACTGCCGCAATGGCCAGGGAGACGGCCACCATGAACAGTTCCAGCGGGTCACCGCCCTGCATCCAACCGGTGACGAACACCAGTGCACAGATCACCAGACAGGCATAGCCCAGCGTCTTACCAAGTTGGTCAAGTCTTCGCTGTAAGGGGGTTTCTTCTTCCACCACAGACTGCAGCATGGTGGCGATGATGCCCAGCTGGGTGTTCATGCCCGTGCTGGTCACCACGCCGGTGCCGCGCCCGTAGTTGACCACGGTGCCCATAAAAGCTGAGTTCTTGCGGTCGCCCAGGGCCGACTGCGCCGCGACGAACATGTTGGCGTTCTTCTCAACCGAGATGGATTCGCCTGTCAGCGCCGCTTCGTCAATACGCAGGTTCACCGCTTCAGCCAGGCGCAGGTCAGAGGGGATGAAGTTGCCGGCTTCGAGGAAAACCACGTCACCGGGTACCAGCTCACGCGATGGAATGCTGCCGCGATGCCCATCGCGCAGGACCATCGCTTCGGGTGCCGCCATTTTCTTCAGGGCAGCCAGCGCTTGCTGTGCTCTGTTCTCCTGCACCACGCCCAACACAGCGTTCAAAATAACAATGGTGAGGATGGCGCCGGCGTCGATATATTCGCCCAGGATGGCGGAGATGACGGCGGCTACGATCAAAAGGATGATGACAAAGTTGTTGAGCTGCCTGATAACCAGCTCCAGGAACGTTGGCGGTGGTTTTTCCTGCAGCTGGTTGAGACCGTAGCGGTCCAGCCGGGCTGCAGCTTCACTTTTTGAGAGACCCTTCTCAAGGTCCGTTTGAAGGTGGGTAACCACCTCGCCCGGCAGCATGGCATGCCAGTCCATGGGGGTCTCCTGCGGTGCAGTTGCAGGAAGTTTATTGTTTTTCATTCAAGCTCTCCTATAAAAAATCCGGTGTCTCTGCACATTAAGGTAAATTATAGAGCCGGTTCAGCCTGGGCAGGCATGGCGCGCAGCAGCGGGAACACGATCACCGCCAGCGCCACGATCAACCAGAAGCTCAGGAAGAAACCGTCAGCCATACCACCGGTTGTTTTCTCTAAAATGATGCCAATAATGGTCGAACCCAACGAAGCACTGATGAAGCGCAGCATGTGAAAGAACCCCGATGCGGCGCTGGCAAGTTCCTTTGGAACTGCCTGGATGACTGCAACGGTGGACGAAGATTGGATAAATCCAAAACCTGCGCCGTACATCAGCAGTCCAAGAATAAACACTCCCCACACCCAGCCCTCCAGCGGCAGGAAGCGCAGCGCCAAAAAGGGCAGCGTGGCGGCGATGACGAAGACTGTACCCATCTGGCTGACTTTGCGGGAGCCCCAGCTGTCGGTCAGCCGGCCTGAGACCGGGCTGATGAGCGCCATCACCAGCGTCATGCTCATGATGATCACGCCCGCCGTCTGGTCCTCCATGCCGCGGATGTCGATCAGGAAGAACGGCAGGGAAACCAGCAGGCCGAACTGGCTGAACGCCTGCAGGGAGATGGGCAAAATGCACGCCAGGTAATGTTTGTTAGAGAACAGCTTCATGTTCACAAAGGGCATTGGCGCACGGCGTTCGTAGATCAACAGAAAGACCAGCGACAGCAGCGCGCCGCTCCAGACCGATATGCTGGTGATGGAGCCGAAACCCTGCTGGGCGGAGAAGGTGATGGCAAAGATGGTGCAGAACGCCAGCAGCGTCAGGGCAGCGGCGCCAGGTACATCAAAGCCTTTGAAGGTGGAGCGCTTACCCTGGATCATAAAGCGCATGGTCAGAACCAGGCTGATCAGTCCAAGCGGGATGTTAATCAGGAAGATAGCCTGCCAACTAATGTACTGCAGCAATAAACCACCGAGTGACGGCCCGATGGCATGCCCGAGGCTGTTGACCAGCGCCCAGTAACCGGTTGCCTGCCCCTGCATCTCAGTCGGCACCTGCTGTGAGATGATACCCATGATGGTGGGCAGCACGGTGGCAGTGCCGATACCCAGCATCACCCTGAACACCAGGAACAGGATGAAGTTGGGCGCCAGGATGCACAGCAGGGAGCTGATGATAATCAGCGTTATGCCGCTCATATACAAACGCTTGAAGCCGATGGAAGGGCCGATGACGCCAAAAATGGGGATAAAGACGGAAAATGTGAGCGTGTAGACCGTCATCGACCAGACGGCTGAGGTGAGTGAGATATCGAAATGCTGCATCAAGGACGGTAGGGCAATCGAGACCATGCTGTTGCCCATTGTGCCGATCAAGGTACCGATTAGAAGACTGGCAAGCGTGATCCAGGTGTTGGCTGCGGGTTTTGTTATTGGAGCGGTTGTCATAGTTTAATTATTCTATTTCAAAAACCTTCCCAGTATTAATTTATTCCTTCATTTCAGCAAAAGGGAGGCAATTCGAGGTCAAAAGCACACCGAATTGCCTCCCAGCGGTCAAACAGTTACAAATCCTACATTAAGATGATTGCCAGAATGGTGGCTGCGGTCACGCCGGAGATGCAGGGCCAGAAGTTCTTGCGGGCAAGATCCATGGCGGGTACACCGGTGATGGCTGAAACAGGCAGGAGCGCCCATGGAACGATGGTGCCGCCGCCGATCCAGATCATGGAGATCTGGCCGAGGGCTGCCAGGTACTTGGTGTTCAGGCCCAGGGATGTGCCCCAGGACTGTGCCAGTGCGCCCATCAACGGCAGGTCATTGAAGCCTGAGCCGTCCAGACCGGTGAGGCCTGCCAGGATGGTGTGCATGAAAGCAACCACGACCTTGTTCATCGGGATGACATTGCTGACATTCTTGATGATGTCCAGAATGAGGGGCATGCCTTTGTCACCGAAGATGGCGGTGCAGTGCTCTGGAACGCCGGACAGGTAGAAGCCTGCCACCAAGAAGACCGGTGAGAAGACTTTCATACCAAACTGGAAGCCCTGCCGCACGAAGTCTGTGAAGTCTTCCATTGCCTGGTCAATCTTGCCACCGCTGCTCATCAGCAAGTAAGTTGCCATCAGGATGAGGGCAATACCACCCAATACAGCTGTGGCATCGCCACCGCGGATCTCGAGGGTGATGAAAAGGATAACTGCGATGAGGAACACCAGCGGGGTGAACCAGGCAGCAAACTTGGCGGTCTTGGTGCGGACTGTTGCCGCATCTTTGGCATCCAGGTCGTCTTTAAACTTGAGGTACTCAGTGTCTGATGTGGCGCCGGCCTTGATATCCTTGCGGACTACAAAGAACCAGGCAACCGTCAGTGCTACAACCGAGGCAATGATGTCCAACGGGATTGAAGCACTGACAACATCAGCGACGGATAAACCAGCCGCTTCAGCTGTCAGCTTGGGTGCAGCCTGGATGATGAAGTCGCCGGAGAGGCCCACACCGTGACCGAACAGGTTCATCGCCTGAGCGGTGGAGATGGCGGGCAACCCAACTGCGCGGGCAGCCGGGAAGAGGATCGAGCCAACCAGCGCAACGGCCGGTGACGGCCAGATGAACAGGGCGAAGATGAGCATGACGATGCCGACGATCCAGAAGGCTACCTTCGGACCTTTCATCAGCTTGCGGAAAGGCGCCACCATCAGGTGCAGGGCGCCGATCTTGTCAAGCACATAAGCCATGGCAACCACGACCGAGATGATGAAAGTGACGTCAATCAGGACGATGCCGGCACGTACCATGCCATTGAAGATCGTCTGCAAACCGCCAATCGGCGAACCGAGAACAACCCATCCCAGTATAAACATGGCAACGACTGCCAGTACGCCGGTATCTTTCTTCATGGCAAGAAATACAAAAATCAAAAGAACAAAAGCAGCATAAACATAATGTGCTGCGGTCAAAACTGGTACAGCTTCCATGAGGGTATTCCTCCTTCAAGAGTAGAAAAGCAGATGAAGTGCATAAATGCAAAATAACGGATCGCGAAATGGAACTGCTGTTTGTGGATACTTGCTAAGGGTCAACCACCTCCTTTACCTGGAAATACCGTTCCTGCTTTGAAGTTTTAACGCTAAACAGGAGGGGCAAAAAAGCCGGTCATGCCTGCATCTGCCACTCTCTGCTTGATTGCCGGGATATCCGTGGTGTAGAGATCAAGCTCCTTCATGCGCTTGAAGTAATTAGCGCCGGAGAAGGTAAATTTTTGTGCCATGCCCTCATCGGTTTCCATCATCTCACGCACATGCGTGACGGCATCGCCAATGGAGATGCTGACCGGGATGGCTTTGAGTTCCTTGCCGCGGGCATAACGTACCGCGTTGTTGCCCGCCAGTGTGCCGGTGACAATCGCTTCGGTATGACCGACCAGCAAGCCTGCTTTTTCACCGGCGCAGAACAGGTTCTTAAGACCCTCAACGTGCAGAAAGTCATCGCGTGGAGAAAGCGCCAGGTAGCGCATGGAATTGCCGATACCGCCTGAGTAAGGATCCTCGTAGCGGGCGTTTTCCATGCCGGGCACCTTGCGCAGGTCATCCAGCGGGAAGTAAGGGGTCATCAACTTGACATGCCCGGTGTCGAGCAGAACCACGTTATCGGCATATTCGGGCAGGGCATACTGCTGGCAGGCTTTGGATGCCAGCTTTTCGGTGTGCACCAGTTCCTGTGGAATCGGCACGACCGCCACCCCGGTCTCGTGCAGCTGTTTGGCAATTTCGGGTGAGATGGAATCGAAATGCAATTTGCAGGAACCAGACATGGCGCCGATGCTGCCGTCAGGTTTCTTGCCCATTTTTTCTACCACGCCGGCTTTGGCAGCAACGCTGACGCGGTTGCCGAAGGTGGGGCAGCGCAGCACGCACATGGCGCAGCCGTTGCCGTACTTGATGCAGTTGGACTGTGAGCCGGCGGTGCCGGTAGTCTCAATGAATACATCGCCCTCAACCACTGTGCCGTCTTCCAACACCACTGCGGTGATGGTACCGTCAGCGTGGAGAACATCCTTCACACGGCTGATCGTGCGCACATCAATGCCTTTGTCAACCATGTAGCGCTTGACTTCAGGCTCCATCAGGCTGACATCATAAAGACTGGCATGCTTGTGTCCGGGAAACTCGATGTTGACATGGCGCGCAACCTTGTCCATCAGGTGGAACAGGTCGCCGCCGCCCATGGCAATGGCTTCCTCGGCTGCGGTGAAACGCCCGTTATTGCGGAATATGCCGCCTACCAGGCCGGTGCCCAGCAGGCAGTCGGTGCGCTCCAGTACAATCACCTCTTCAGCGCCGGCTGCCTTGGCTGAAATTGCCGCCGCACAACCCGCCCAACCACCACCAACAACTACAATTCTTGCCATAATAATCCCTCCAAATAAATAGATTTAGTTTACCGATTAAGTGTTAAACAGGTAATGGGGTGCTGATACCAGCCCCCGTTTTACCTGAAGGTTTAATTAGTCTGCTTGATCAATACAACCTAATAAAATACTGCGTTATAAGAACGTGTGTATTCCTGTTAGGACTTCAGACTTGCGTAACTATGGGTAATGTAATAACACGCTTCGATGGAAATGGTTGCGATGAAGTATGATGCACGATATATGTTATATCATATTCTATTATATAAAAAATATCTGGTTTGTCAAGTATCTATTTTTAATTATACGACTCACCACAAGAGCGTCTTTGGTTTGTTAACCTTCTGCTGGCTCGGCATGGATATACACCCGGTCAAGCCCTGTGATGCCGGCATACAGCAGGCGCTCCAGCTCGCTGGTGAGCTTATGTGTCTCGGTGATGGTGGTCTCAGGCGGGATGTGACAGTGGAACGACGCCGACAACCGCTCGCCCTCTTCGTATACCCGGATGGTATGCGGGTCTGAGACGCCAGGCACCAGCAGCGGCAGGCTCTCGATCAGGCGGCGTATGGGCTCATACTCCGCCAGCGAGACCATGTGCCGGCTCTCAAAATCACCGCGCGGCTCAATATGAATGGAGATCTCACCCAGCTCACCCAGCTCCCTGCGCAGCAACTCCTCAACCTGGGTGGCGCGTTCATGCGCAAGGTAAATGGTATCGCTGTCGGGCACCTCAATGTGCATTTCAAGGTCAAAATGCGTCTGGTCGTGGTTAACCCTGATGCTGTGCACACCCAGGCCTAACCGTCCGGCTACACTCTGCACCTTCTCTACCACACTCTCGCTGTTCACTTCCACCGGGTCAATGTGCACCATCACATCCACGCGGTCCACCAGCCTGTCCACCACCTCTTTGGCAGCCACGCTGATATCATGCGCTTCTTCAAAATTGGCGGTGCGCGGAACCTCCAAAATCATATCCACAAAAGTCGAGGGTCCGCTGGGGCGGATGCGCACCTGGCGCAGCTTCAACAACCCGGGGATGGCTGAGACACCTTCGACAATTCGGTCGTGCAGCCCCTGCGGGGCGCTGTCCAGCAGGCCGGCAATGGTGCGCCTGCCGAGGTTATAGCTGACCCAGATGACGATGGCGGAGACACCCAGCGCGGCGATGGCATCAGCCCGGTGGAACCAGACCAGGGCACTTTCGGGTAACAGGGCGCGGGATGAGAGGAACTGGCCCAGGCTCACCAGGATCAACCCACCAATGACCACCGAGGACGACCACACATCAGTTGAGAAATGCAGAGCATCCGCCTCCAGCGCCTGGCTGTTGTGCTTTTTAGCAGCCTTCATCAACGCCCGCGAGCGGGAGACATCCACCACAATTGAGGTTGCCATGACGATAAACGACCAGATGGAAACCTGCACTTCAACAGATTTAAAGAACAGCCGCTGCACCGCCTCGTAGATAATCCAGGCACAGGTGACCAGCAGCAGCAGGGTCTCAAACAGGGCTGAGAGGTTCTCCACCTTACCGTAGCCAAACATTTGCTTCTCATCCGGCTTGCGCCCCGAGATGCGTACGGCAAAGAACGTCACCGCGGCGGCTACCAGGTCGAGCGCACTGTGCGCCGCCTCAGCCAAAATACCCAGTGATAGGGTCATCACCCCGACGATAATCTTAAAGGCGGTAATAAAAACTGCGGCAAGGACGGAGGAAAGGGCGACCTGCGTCTTTTCCTTCTCGGATGCCGCTGCAGTTTCATGGTAGCTTGTCATCGTATGACCTCCAAAAATAGCGTGTCACACGGCCGGGATATGCAGTTGTGCAGTAAATGGAGCAGGGACCCCTGATGAGATCTTTGACGTGATTAGAATAAACTGTGCTGCAATTTTACACCAGTTCTTCACGCCTGCGCGCAGCGTTTGCGTGCTGGCCTACCCGGTAACGACAGTGATGCTGAGCGTGACCGGGCAGGTGACCACCAGGTATTAGCTGCCCCGGTTAACTTTTAATGGTGATAATTTCGTTTAACGTCCTCAACCCCGGGATGTGAGAGAATCACCCAAATCCGGCGATGCTGGTCTGGCAAATTGTCCAGTCAGCCGCTATGTTGGTAAGCGCTTGCTGGCTAATCTACTCAGTGACGACGTTGATGCTAACTGTGACCGGGCAGATCACCATGCCGCCCCACATCAGCGCCCAGTTGGCCGTCTGCGTGCCGGTGCCAGTTTTAGCGGTCATATCCACCACGAAGGTGGCTGTGGCACCGTTGGGTACATCCGACTGCAGATCGACTGAATTGGCGCGATCCTGGAAGGCCGCACCGCTCTGGTAATTGAAGTCAAAATCAGCGGCAATCCAGCTCTTGGTGCCAACGTTCTTCATGGTCACCACAAAATCAAAATCGCTGTCCTTCTTGACTGCAGTGCCGACTGGAGGATCCAGTGCTGTGATACTGCACTGGTACTCGCCCTGCGTGGGTGTGACGGTTGGGCCGGCAGTGGCCGCCGGCGGCACATACACGTACACCGGCGTGTTGGTAGCGGGTATAACGGTAGCAGTTGGGGTAAGCGTGCTGGTGGCGGTAGCCGTAGCTGTAGCAGTAGCAGTGGCGGTTGGCTGGGCGGCAGCGGTTTGGGTCATCTGGCTGAAGACGGCGTTGACAATCTCAGCCGCCATCGTGCCGGCAGCCTGGGCGGGTTCCAGCGTGGGGGTGGCATCCACATCTACCTTGGGCGCACAGCCGGCAAAGGATGCCAGCAGTGCGGCGGCCAGCAGTATCAGCAGAAGTCGTTTTACATTCAAGTTGTTCATCTCGTACTCCTTGCAGCAGGCGCATCTTCGACGTCTGTTGGTGGTCAAATGGTGTGCCGGTGGCGCGTGGAAATGTTCATCATCCGGCATCGGGGATTTTATCACATCCACCTCATCTTGCCGTACTCACCCTTAAACAATCCATCCCCGCAGGCGATGCAAGGATGGATACGTTGCAGTAAATAGCGGCTTACAAACCGTCGGCGCGGGCAAGCTCGCACATGCCCTTCAAGGCAATCTGGATGGCATCTTCCTGCCCCTTCTGGTAGCGCTCATGACCCCACGCCGGCTTGATCTCTGTCGGGGTGCCATCCGAGGTGTAGATGGCGCCGGTGCGCCAGCCGCGGTAAGCGCCCACCACAAACAGGGTATCGCTCTCCATCTCCACCGAGACTATCCCGGCTTCTTTGAAGATGTTGCGCCCGCCCGGCTCGCGCGGCGCGTAGAAGGCATCGCCCGCCATACCGACCCCCACCGTGAAGGGCACATCCAGGCTCTCGGCGGCTTCCACCAGCTTGCGCAGGACGCTGAAGCTGGGCACGGCCGGGAAAGCCAGCGGCAGGTAGTTATTGGCGGTTCCGCCGGCGCGGTAAGTGCCCGTGGCGATGATCGTGTCACCGGGCATCTGATCGTCCTGGAAGACGCCGCACGACCCGACGCGGATGAAGGTATCGGAGCCCATGTGCGCCAATTCCTCCAGCGCAATCGCCACCACCGGTCCGCCCATGCCGGTGCCGCAGGAGGTCATGAAGACCCCATCGTAATAACCCGAATACACCACGATGCCGCGGTTGTCGGCCACTTTTTCCATCTTGTCAAAATGGTCAGCAATCAACTTAGCCCGTGCCTGGTCGCCGGGACAAAAGACGTAACGGCTGACCTGTTCGGGCTGGCATAAGACATGAAATTCCATCAGTACTCCTTTCGTGTGCGTTAGCGATTAATCGCCGCCACCTGGCAGCGCCGATTTGGCGTGCCCGGCGCGGATCTTGGCGATCGAACGCCGCCGTATCAGCGCCAGCGCAGTTTTCTCACGCAGCGCCACCAGAACCAACACAAGCAGGGTGGTCAGATGCGGCAGGATCTGGATCAGGTTGGGCGGCAGGTCAGTATAGTTCTGCAAGCGCATGGCAAAGGCATCGGCAAAACCGAAGAACAAGCCGGTGAACAGCACCCCGATGGGGTGGTTGAAGCCGAACAATGCGGCGGTGATGCCCGTCCAGCCTCGGCCGTTACTCATGTTGCGGGTGAACATGGTCAGGTGACCGATGGAAAGGAAGGCGCCGCCCAGCGCCGCCAGCATGCCGCTGATGACCAGCGCAAACAGTTTAACCCTTGCCGCGTTAATGCCCACCGTTTCGGCAGCTGCCTGGTTCTCACCAATGGCGCGCACGTGCCGGCCGAACTTGGTGTGGAACAGGATGACATAGATCAGCGCCACGGATATCCAGGAGATGTAGACGATGATGTTGTAGCCGCTGAGGATATCGCCCAGCACCGGGATGTCCTTGATGAGCGGTATCTCAATATCCGGTAGTTTTTGAATACTGGCATCTGTCCAGGTGCCCACCTGCCCGAACATGATGCGCATGAAGTACACCGTCATCTCCAGTATCAACATGTTTAGGGCAATGGCCAGGATGATCAGGTCCACCTCGTATTTCATGAACAGGAAGGCAAACAAAGCACCCAGGATGGCGCCCGCCAGCATGGCTGTCAGCAGGCCCATGTAAGTATTCTTGAACCAGTAGGCGCCGAGGATACCCAGGAAAGCGCCTAACAGCATCTTACCTTCAAGGGCGAAGTTTAACACGCCGGCACGGTTGCACAACGCGCCGCCCAGCGCCGCCAATATGATGGGGGTTGCCAGGCGAATGCCGCTGTTGACCAGCGAAATGGAGAAAATATCAAAAAAGTTATCCATCAGGCACTGCCTCCTTCCGGCTTCTTCTTGCGGTACCGGAGAATTAACTTGCGCACCCCCTCGATCAAGCTGAGATAGAACTTACCAGCAGCCACAAACAGGATCATCAGGGCGATGACACCCCCGCCTAACTCACGAGGAATGCCGAACGACAACTGCAAGCCCAGTTGGGCTCCCAGCTTGAGGCCGGCAAACAGGATGGCGACGATGAACACGCCCAGCGGATGTGACTGCCCGAGGATGGCGACTGACAGGCCGTCAAAACCCAGCCCCTGAGAGTATCCAGTCATGATGCGCCGGTTGACACCCAGCACCTCAATAGCGCCTGCCAGGCCAGCAATGGCACCGCTGATTATCATGGCGCGGATGGCCGCCTTTTGGCTCTTGATACCACCGAAACGGGCAAAGAAAGGCGCCTGCCCGCCCATGCGCTGTTCGTAACCCTTGCCGGTGTGCCACAGGTAAATATACACAGTGATCGCCATGACGACGGCAATCACAAAGCCGATGCCCCACTTCGATCCCGGCAGGAATGCAACCAGTTGAGCGGTCTTATCAATTACCGGCGAGTGCGCCGTGGCGCTCGGGTCACCGCGCATCGGGAAGTTAACCAGGTACTCCAGGCTGAGGATGGCGATGGTATTCATCACGATGGTGGAGATAATCTCATTCACCCCCAGTCTAACCTTCAACACGCCAGGCACCCAGCCGTACAGCGCACCTCCGATCATAGAGCACAGGATGATGAAGATTGGGTGAATGACTGCCGGCAGGTGAACGGCATAGCCAAGGTAGGCGGCTATGACCGAGCCAACCAGCATTTGCCCTTCCTGTCCGATGCTGAACATACCAGAGCGGAAGGCGACCACCGCCGCCAGCCCTGTCAGGATAATGGGTGTGGCGCGCTCCAGCGTGGTGAGAAAAGCGCAGTTTTTTACGCTCACGCAGCCAAAGCCGGCGCGGTACAGTTCAGCATACGCCTCACCGGGTGAGGTGTCCGTCAGCATCACCAGGAAGGCAGCCATGATCAGGCCGGAGATGACAGCCAACACGGGCACCAGGAAGCTGTTGACAAGTTTTTGTCTTCTTTCTTTTTCCATGGCTACCTCGCACTTTCTGCGGCAGGCGCTTCGGGCACTTTCTGCTCCAGCGCATCCAGTCTGCCGCCAGCCATCAGAATGCCAATCTTTTCCTCGGTCGCCTCAGCGGCATCCAGCTCGCCCACGATCCCGCCGCGGTACAGCACCACGATGCGGTCGCTGAGCGACATGATCTCCTCCAGCTCAACCGAGACCAGCAGAATGCCGGCGCCTTTATCACGCTCCTTGAGCAGCGTGGTGTGCACAAACTCGATACTGCCCACGTCAAGACCGCGCGTCGGTTGGTTGGCAACGATGAACTTGGGGTTGCCGGCCAGCTCACGCCCGATGACCACCTTCTGCATATTGCCGCCCGAGAGCGTGGCAACGCCTCCGCCCGGCACCGTGCCGTAGATGGAAAACAGCTTGATGATGTTTTCAGCAAATTTGTTGATGGCTGCGTGCAGCATGAAGCCGAACTTTTGAAATTCGGACATCTTGTAGCGGTTGACGATAATATTCTCATTGAGCGTTGTGCCCAAATTCAACCCCACGCGGATGCGGTCTTCGGGGATGTGTGCCATGCCTTTACCGCGGCGCGATTCTACATCGTCGCTGGTGGCATCTTTTCCGTCTATTAGCAGTTTGCCATAATCGACCGGGCGCAAACCGGTGATGGCTTCCACCATCTCGGTCTGACCGTTACCGCTCACGCCAGCCACGCCCAGGATCTCACCCTTGCGTACCTTAAGAGACACATCCACCACGGCCGGCACGCCGCTGGCGCTGGTCACTGACAGGTGCTGCGCCTCAAAAATCGGATCGCCGGGAGTCGCAGGCTGTTTTTCAATCCGAAAAACTACCTCGCGTCCGACCATCATGCGTGCCATGTCTGGGATACTGGTCTCGCTGACTGCCTTGGTGCCGATCACGTTGCCGCTGCGCATAACGGTCACGCGGTCAGCCACGTCAACCACTTCAACCAGCTTGTGGGTGATAAAGACGATGGTAGTGCCTTTCTTTGCCAGGTTGCGCACAATCCCCAGGAACTCCTCCACTTCCTGCGGCGTGAGAACAGCTGTTGGCTCGTCGAGAATCAAAATGCGCACATGCCGCTGCAGGGTTTTAAGGATCTCCACCCGCTGCTGCATGCCGACAGGCAGGTCGCGAATACGCGCCCGCGGGTCAACCGGCAGTCCGAAAGACGCCGCCAGATCCTCAACCAGCTTGTTCTCATCCTGCTGGCGCAGCAAGCCGAACTTGTGCGGCTCAATCCCCAGCATGATATTCTGCGCAACCGTAAATGAAGGCACCAGTTTGAAATGCTGGTGAACCATGCCAATGCCCAGGCGGATGGCATCATCCGGGTGACCAATCTGCACCTTTTCGCCGCCGAGGAAAATCTCACCGCTGTCCATCTTCTCTAAACCGTAGAGAATGTTCATTAGCGTGGTCTTGCCGGCGCCGTTTTCACCTACCAGGGCATGCACTTCGCCTTCTTCCAGGGAAAGGTTCACCTGGTTGTTGGCCAGCACTTCCGTCGATGGGTAGTACTTGGTAATACCTCTCATCTCGAGTGCAAGTGTCATAGATATATCCTCAAAACCGGCCCGCGCTTGTCATACCGCAGGCCGGTTTATGTGTATTCAGTGTTTAAAAATTATTTGAGCGGGTCGCACAGCGCTGCTTCTTCGACCAGCGCATCGCAAACTTTGACCTCGCCGGAGAGGATCTTTGCGCGGTATTCCTCAACCTTGGCTTTCACATCGGGCAGTTTGGCGGTCATGTTGGCGGCGCCCTTCTCTTCGAAAGTCTTTGAGCCCTCATCCCATGACAGTCCAGCAGCGCCGTCTGACAGGCCAAGTTGAGCAAAACCACCAGTGAAGGTACCGTCGATGACAGCTTCTGCCAGCTTGTAGGTGGAGGTGTCAACCCGCTTGATCATGGAGACGATCACGTTACCGGGCTGCGTGTCATCCTGGTTGGAGTCCACACCGATGGCATACAAGCCGCGTTCCTTGGCAGCTGAGAGCACGCCCTCGCCTGAGCGGCCGGCAATCTGGAAGATGATGTCGGCGCCCTGGTCATACTGTGCCAGTGCACTCTCAAGACCGAGGGTTGGGTTGGAGAAGTCGAAGCCGAGGTAGCTGACGAGCACTTTGCAGTCCGGGCAGACTTCAAGCACGCCCTGCTTGTAACCATAGAAGAACTGGTTCAAACCGGGGGAATCGCCGCCAACCACTGCGCCGACGGTCTTGGTCTCGGTCATCATACCGACGATGACGCCAACCAGGAAGCTGGACTCATGCACGTTCACCACATAGGCCCGCAGGTTGGCAGGCAGTGTATCGGCAAAGATTTCTGAAGGAGAACCGAATTTCTGATCCGGAAACTCCTCAGCCAGGCTGAACAACAGTTCAGCGTCAATTGCCAGGCCCATGACCAGGTCATAACCTTTGGAGACGGCACCGCGCAGGGCTGATTCATGCTCTGCAACGCCCTTGGTCTCGATCAGGTCGAACTGCACATCCGGGTAGGCAGCCCGCAGCTGGTCAATACCGCGTGCGGAGGCATCAATGAAGGAGCGGTCGCCCAATGGGTTGGGAGTGATGAGGGCAATCTTCATTTTCTTTTCTTCAGTTGCCGCTTCTTCTGCCTTGGGGGCGCAGCCGGCCAGCAGCATGGCTGTGATGGTCAACAAGGTGATGATTAACAACACTTTCTTTTTCATTTTCTACTCTCCTATTATTTTTGAATCCAATTGTTCACTGAACAGTGAATTAACAGAGCACACATTTTTTCTAAACGACGCCCTCCTTTGCATGGTGAAGTTTAATCAACAAAAATAGCGCTGCTCGACTGGCAATCAGGAAAATATCAGGTTTTGGAGTTCGGAATAAGTAGGGGTTGCGCTCACCATTAAATGTTTAATCATGTGATAAACCGGTCAGCAGGAAGTACTTGATTATTATAACAATAAACCGTGTATGGCAACAGTGCTTTGTGTAGTGAATATCGCTGGCTGGTAAACACCCCCATCATTCCTTCAGTAGCTGCTTCAGTTGAGGATATGATTATTTATGAGTAACAAAATATTTGGATGACCATGTTATTTGATACTAATTGAAGATTAAGACTATAATTTTTCCATGCGACATATTAACATCAAGCCATTTTTACCGTATTTTGTCATTATCGTCGCAGGTATTTTCATTTTTAGTCTCTTTTTTTCCCCGGCAATTTATTATGATGACTGGCAAAACCTGGTAGGGCGTTTTTATCGTGGGCTGACAACGTGGGTTCATCCGGAGTCATCACGTCCTTTCAGAGAAATCAGTTGGAAATTACTGTTCACCCTTTTTGGTTTTAATCCGAGTGCCATTTTAATAGCAAAAATGGCAACCAACATCCTTTCAACCCTGCTGCTATACCATCTTTTTACCCACATCCAACCTGGGAAGACCCACCTTGCCCTGGGTTTTGCGTTATTAAGTATGGTTTACCCGGCGGATAAAACCCGCATGTGGATGGTCATCACCAACTTTGGTTGGACCATCAGTTGTTTGAGCGCCTTACTGTTGTACTACTACGTCCACAAGGGTAAGCCATGGTTGCTGTTGGCTGTCGCTGTGGGTTACATCTTTGTTGATCTTGAATATGAAGGGCCACTGGGAATTACTACCGCATGGTCACTGTTATTGATGGTTTATTACTTTCCTGTTTTTTGGTCACCAAACCGGCGAATTAGCTGGCGGCGTTGGGCCGGGCTGGCTGTACCGCTTGCAGTATTTGGCCTCTACCTTTTTTACCGTCTTGTGTGGGTGGATGTGATTGGCATCGGTGGTTTTCATCAAATCAAATTTACCAGCATGCTTCCACTGGCACGCAACCTGTTGAAGGGATTTCGGGCACTGGCCTGGGGCTGGTTTGAACCTTTGCATGCCCTCTTCCCCCAGCTGCGCCTGAGATGGCTCCTTTTGGGCTCTTCTATTTTATTTATTATTTGGGCTGCGCTGAGTTGGGGTGTCGTTCTATTCCTCACTCGCCGGCGCGACAGGATGCTTCATTCGGCAGGCGAGCACCCTCAAACCCTTCGGCCAGCCCTGTTGACTATCCTGGCAGGCTTGATCCTGGCTGCGGCGGGTTACTTCCCATTCATTGTTTACTGCCCCTCGGGAACAGATTTCTTTACCTCGCGTTTTAATGTCTATGCCCTGGTAGGCGCTTCCTTGCTGATTGTGGGAATCCTCGATTTATTTGCTCAGGCTCTTACTCGCCGCAGAGGACAGACCGCTGTTTTATTTACGTTATTGATTCTTCCGTTAATTTTACTGGGTGCAGGCAGCGAATTGGCCATCCAGCGCCAAACAAAACTGCTCTGGCAGGAACACCGTCAGATGTGGCAGGGCATCTTCGCCGCTGCACCTGGCATCAAAGAACACAGCAGTGTGGTTATCATCATTAACAATACCCCCTGTAAACCAACGGCATATGGTGAACGTCCTTTCATCTATTCCAATATGGCTAATTGGGAATTGAGCGATGCAATAAAGGCTTTATATGGCGCACAGTATCTTGGTGCTGATTTTGTTTATCAGGGCTGTGATTTGCCTTACCAGGTACGTTTTAGAGAAGAGGGATATAACAACCCGCCATCCTATGATGGGGTCATTCCTTACAATAGAGCCATCGTTTTCCGTTATGACCGCCAATCAAAAAAGGTGGAATTGATAAAAGATCTTGATGCGTTTGCAGGCGAAAATCCACCTGAATATCAACCTCAACTGCGGATCACAACCGCACCTCTGCCTGGAAATATGCGGTACTTGGTCTCGCCGTAACAAGTCATCGACCCCGGCAGCGTCTCCTGACACCTAAACAAGTTGGTGCAGCAATAGATTTTCAGATCACATAAGACTTCAAATGCTTATTGTATAATTCAGGTGTAGTTGAGGGTCAAACCACACATGCCAATTCCTCCCAAAACAACCACCCGCCGCGAAATCCTACTCATCTCGGCTGTGCTGGCGCTGGTCTCAGCGCTGGCTTACCTGCCGCTGGCGCACTGTCTCGGCTATTACTATGACGACTGGTACCTGGTCTACTCCGGCTTCACCCAGGGAACCCACAAATTCTTCGAAATCTTTGCCATTGACCGCCCGGCGCGTGCCTGGTTGGTGAGCGCCGCTTACAGACTCTTCGGGACCAGCCCGCTGCTGTACAGCCTGAGCGCCTGGGCTTTGCGCCTGGCGGCCTCGCTCAGCTTGTTGTGGACGCTGCGCATCGTTTTTCCAGCTCATAAACAACTGACGTTCTTCGCCGTGGTGCTGTTTACCATCTACCCGGGCTTTTTGGATATGCCCAACGCCATTGACTACCAGTCGCATATTGCAGCCTTTGCCTGTGCCATGCTCTCGATTGCGCTGACGGTCAAGTTGTTTCACACCTCCGGCACCGTCAAACGGATCATCCTGGCGGCGCTGTCGCTCCTGCTGACGCTGGCGTACCTGTACCTGATGGAGTACTACATTGGCATCGAGGGCTTCAGGCTGCTGCTGGTGCTGTACCTGGCGCGCAAAGAACGCCCGTTATCCCACCTGCTGCACACTACAGTGCGCACTTACCTGCCTGCCGGCCTGGCTGCCGGCTGGTTTTTGGTGTGGCGCATGTTCCTGTTTGACAACCAGCGTGCCGCCACGGATATCTCCGGCATGTTCAGCAGTATTGCCGGGTCACCGCTACGCTTGATGTGGCTGGTTGTACACAGCGTGCAGGACTTTTTGAACACCACCCTGCTGGCATGGGGCGTCCCCCTGTACCAGATTGGCTTCAGACTGCGCCTGCGCGACACACTTGCAGGCGCGGGGGTAGCCCTGCTGGCGCTGGGCGTCCTGGCCGGCGGCCTCTACCTGCTCTCACGCCGCAGTTCAGACTACGCTGACGATGAGAACCCTGCACCCGAGCCGGAGTGGGGCCGCACAGCCCTGTTGATCGGCGGTTTGAGTGTGCTCATCAGCCTGCTGCCGGTGGAGCTGGGTGACCGACATGTCGTCTTCCCGACTTTTGGACGTTTTACCATCACCGGTACACCCGGTGCGGCGCTGTTCCTGGCCGGCATCCTGTTCTACCTGCAGCGCTTCAAAGCCCGTCTCCTGCTGGTGATGCTGTTGGCCGGCACAGCCGTCTTCACCCATTATGCCAACGCCGCCAATTTTGTGCTGGAGTGGGAGTCGGTGCGCAGTTTCTGGTGGCAGGCGTCCTGGCGCGCTCCCCAGATCGAGCCCGGCACCCTCCTGCTGGCTGATTATCCCAACAGCGGCATCTTCGAGGACTACTTCATCTGGAGCCCTGCCAACCTGATTTATTATCCCGAGCAGAAGAGCGATACGCCAACGCCAATCACCCTGCCTGCCGCAGTGCTGGATCGCGGGGCGGTCAATGCTGTCCTGCAGGGCGGCGCTGTGCAGGAAGTCGAACGGCGCAGTTTGCTGGTACAGCGCGATTTCAGCAATTTCCTGCTGCTTTCAATGCCCACTGGCAGCTCATGCCTGCATACCGTCAACGGCACACAGCCGGAACTTTCAGAGCAGGAAACCTATGAAGCCGTACTGATCGCCGGACGATCCAACCTCAAGACAGTGCTGACAGATGCTGAGCCGCACCAGCCGCCGGCTGCCATTTTCGGTGCTGAGCCGGCACACACCTGGTGCTACTTCTACCAGAAGGCTGACCTGGCACGCCAGCAGGGACGTTGGGAAGAAGTTACCCGCCTGGGTGACGAGGCAATGGCACTCAAGGAACACCCGGTGGACTATGTCGAATGGTTCCCTTTTGTTCAGGCCTACGCCTACCTGGGGCGCGAGGACAAGCTGGCGCAGATCATGCCGATCATCAACGAATCTGCTTACCTATCACAACAGGGCTGCAGGCTGTTCAGTGAGGATGCCGCCGGCAATGGCGCACTTTATCCAGACGGCCAGCAAATGCTGGTGGATGCCTTCTGCCGTTAGATGATAATAATGAAGGAACCCGTTCTCCAGAGAGGATAACCCCATGGACAGATACGAAAAAACACACGATATCGTGGTGGTGGGCAGTAATATGATGGACATGATCACCAAGATCCCGCGCCTGCCCAAGATGGGAGAGACGCTGGCCGGCAGCGCCTTCAGCCTGGGCTTTGGCGGCAAGGGCGCCAACCAGGCGGTGATGGCGGCGCGCTTGCAGGCCAAGGTTGCCATGATCACCAAGGTGGGCGGTGACGTGTTCGGCGGCATGGTGAAGCAGAACTTCGCCAGCCAGGGCATCGCAGTGGACACCACCTTCACTGACGAGAGCCTGCCCAGCGGCGTGGCGCCCATCCTGGTGGACGACGAGGGGCACAACCTGGTGATCATCGTGCCGGGCGCGAACAACAGCTTGAGTGCGGCCGAGGTGAAAGGGGCGCAGGCAGTGATCCAAAGCGCCCGCATCCTGATTTGCCAGCTGGAGATCCCGGATGAAGCCATCCTGGCGGCGTTTGAAATAGCCTCGCAGGCCGGCGTGCAGATTATCTTCAACCCGGCGCCGGCGCGGCCCGTGCCTGGGCGCATGCTGGCGCTGGCTGACCTGCTGGTGCCCAACGAGACCGAGGCTGAACTGCTGACCGGCATACCCGTGAGCGATCTTGACAGTGCTGCCCGGGCGGCTGAAGCCCTGCACAGCATGGGCGCCCGCACGGTCATCATCACGCTCGGCGCGCAGGGCGCACTGCTGTACGAGAAGGGACACGCCAGCCACTTCCCGGCGCCTAAGGTCAAGGCTGTGGATACCACCGGCTCGGGCGATGCCTTCATCGGCAGCCTGGCGGTCTCACTGGCGCGCGGCAAAAGCCTGCCGGAAGCGGTGCAGTTTGCCAACCGGGCAGCGGCGCTGTCGGTGACCCGTATCGGCACGCAGATCTCCTTCCCCACGCCGGACGAGATCGACGCTTTCAGCGGCTAATCAGCAATTATTTCTACCAAAAACCATCCCCGCTCAATTTGAGTGGGGATGTTGTGATTAAAATAAGATCAATTTGTTACAGGTACTCACGCAGCTGGCGGGCACGGCGTGGGTGGCGCAGGCGGCGCATGGCTTTTGTCTCAATCTGGCGGATGCGCTCACGCGTCAGGCCGAACTTCTGACCGACTTCCTCCAGCGTGTAGGTGCGCCCATTCTCCAGCCCGTAGCGCATCCGCAGAATGCGTGCCTCGCGCGGCGGCAGAGATTCGAGCACCTCTTCAATTTTTTCTACCAATAACTTGGCATAGGTGGTTTGCACCGGTGAGGGCGTCAGCTGATCTTCGATGAACATACCCAATTCAGATTCCTCGTCCTCATCGTTGACCGGGCTCTCCAGCGAGAGCGGCAGCCAGGAAACACGCAGCATCCACTCCACCTTGTTGACCGGCAGTTCAAGCTTGTCAGCCAGTTCATCATTGGTGGGCGGCCGGCCCAGCGTCTGTTCCATCTCATGCGTCAGCCGGTACATCTGGCGGATGCGGTCCACCATGTGCACGGGCACGCGGATGGTGCGCGCCTGGTCAGCGATGGCACGGGTGATGGTCTGGCGAATCCACCAGGTAGCATAGGTAGAGAAGCGGAAACCGCGCTGGTATTCAAACTTCTCGACGGCTTTCATCAAGCCCAGGTTGCCCTCCTGGATCAGGTCCAGGAACGGCACGCCGCGGGTGGTGTAGCGCTTGGCGATTGAAACCACCAGGCGGGTGTTGGCCTTGATCAAATGCTCGCGTGCCTGCAGACCAGCCTCTAATATCTGCTCAAGTTCGCGCTTTTGAGCGGCTGTGCCGTTGCCGTTTAGCTTCTTCAACTGGTCTCTGGCTTCGCAGCCCTTTTCGATGCAGATGGCAATTTTCAATTCCTCATCCATCGAAAGCAGGGGCACGCGCGCCATCTCTTTCAGGTACAGACCGATGGTGTCATCGCTGGCAACCGGCACCAGGTTGGAGTAAGGATCAAGGTCATTAAATTCAACGTCGTCTTCCTCGTCAACCACCCCCAACTCTTCATCAAGCACATCCACGCCCCGCCGGCGCAGTGCCATCAGAACAGACTCCAGCCGCTCGGCATCTTTGCAGGCGGCAGGAACGACTTCAATCAAATCATCCGTTGTGAGATACCCCTGAACGTCAGCTTTCTCCAGGAGTGTATCCAATACCCTGGCATTCTTCGTGCTTCTCCCCGGGTTTGCCAATAAACACCTCCCTTTCAAGCAATACCTAATAAAATTTCGGCAGCCTTACGTGCCAGCTGCCATTAAATCGGTGTGGTGGTTCTTATCCAGGCTCCGCGACGTGGACGCAGGTTTCAACATTCAAGTTCGCGCCGCACTCAGGACACAACCCCCGGCAGTCAGGCGTGCAGACCGGGTTGATCGGAATTTCCAGGATAAAATATTCCACCAGGAGCGGCGCCAGGTCGATAATGCCGCCCTCAGGGATGACAAGGTCAGACTCTTTCATGATGCGGTTGCGGAAATGATACAATTCGGTCAGCTGGATGTTGAGCACCTGCGGATAGGTCTCCAGGCAGCGGCCGCACTCGGCGGCGATATAGGCCGTGAAGTTACCGGTCAGCAGCAGGCCCTCCCCCGTGCGCGTGAAGCGGATGAGACCTTTGAAATCAGTCAGCTCAAGGTCGTCTGGCAGGCGAACGTTCAGTTCATCAAAATGGATATCCCGAAAGGTGCCAACAGACGCGTTTAAAAGAAAACCAATATTAATCTTGAGAAGTTTTTGGGATTGAATCACGGCAGGTCGCAAGGTCAGCTGTTCGAAGTGTATGATTATCCCAGACATTTTAGCACATGAAAGCGTATCTGTCAATTTTTTATGATTATTTAGATAATAATGGAGAATAATAGTGACAAAACTGCTCATTGCCAGCAGCAACCCGGGAAAGCTGTTAGAGATGCAGGCGGTGCTCGAGAGCCGCTACCCCGCCGGCACCTTTGAATTATTACGCCCCATTGACCTGGGGCTGTACCTGGATGTGCCCGAAGAGGGCGAAACCTATGCCGAGAACGCCGCTTACAAGGCACGCGCCTATGCCTTTGCCAGCGGCCTGCACACCCTGGCGGACGACTCCGGGCTGGAGGTGGAGGCGCTGGACGGCGCCCCCGGACTGCATTCGGCGCGCTTCGGGGTGGAGGAAGCCAACGGCGCCCCGACCGATGCCACCCGCCGGGCGCATCTGCTGCGCCTGCTGGCGGACAAGCCGCGCCCGTGGCAGGCCTGCTTTATCTGCACCGTGGCAGTGGCAGACCCGGACGGCAGCGTGCAGTTTGCCGTGGGTGAAGTGGAGGGTGAGATCATCCCTGAGGAGCGCGGCAGCACCGGCTTCGGCTATGACCCGTTGTTTTACATCCCCGAGCTGGGGCAGACCACCGCCGAGCTGGGGCCGGCTGTGAAGAACCAGATCAGCCACCGCGCCAACGCCCTGCGCAACGCCTTCCCGATATTGGACGGGCTGTTGGGCAAAGCCGGGTGATGTTCTTGTGGGGTGCGGCCCAACTTAACTGCATTTATCTGGGCGTTCCGATGGAACGCCCCTACCAGGGAAATCCGCCATCCTGTAAAGGGCTAAACCCGCCGCAATACTTGTATTTATCTGGGCGTCCCGGTGGAACGCCCCTACGAGGGACACCTGCCAAACCTGTAAAGGGACCATACCCGCCGCAATACTTGTATTTATCTGGGCGTCCCGGTGGAACGCCCCTACCAGGGACACCTGCCAAACCTGTAAAGGGCTAAACCCGCCACAATACCGGCTACTCAATCCATAATCCGTCGCAATACGTCCCTCACCTCAATCCTCCACCTACGGTGTGCTTCGCGATCCCGTTGGAGAGGGAATTTCTCAATTTAAAAAACGAAGCCGGCAGCAGCCGGCTCGTTTGACTTCTTCTCAAGGCAGGGGGTTACTGCGCGGTGGGGTTCAGCACGCGCGCAAGCGAGAGTGTTCGCGGTCCTTCGACAGGTCTCACGAACAAGGTGACTATTTCTCTTGCCGATCTGGCAGGTCAACCAGGCTCAGCGCCATAAACAGCACACTGACCAGGGCAATGACCGGGTATAAAATCGCTGACATCATACACGCCCTTTCTGAATCTCACACAACCCTACAGCAGGTATAACCCACGGTTGTGCGATTCGTTTCTCTATTAACAAGTAATATACGAAATTGGGGGTGTTTTAGTTCCCATTTGCCAGAAATTGGCCTGGAACTGCCGGCAGCCCGCGCCGCGGGGGAGCGGTTGCAGTAACGACCCCATCCATGTAAGGGATGTGCTCTAAATAACGCTGTCCATCGCCCTAAACCCTGTACTATAATGAATACTGTTGGCACAGTATGTGGGAAATGTTACATGCTGTCACATTGTGATGTAATAAATTTAACAAATGAGCAATAGGTAATTTGTTACTTTACCCAGGTAAAACAAAATAATGAGAGCCAGACGGAGTACTGCATGACTGACAGCAAGAAGTATGAAAAGCAATTCTACAATGCCCTGAGAGACATTTTCATAGGTGCAAAGGTTGAAGGGGATTCTGGATACGTCAATCTGATGCGTATTAAGTCACGCTACTACGAAGAGGGTGTATTTCCGCAGTTACACCAGGACATCACCGCTGGTCTGAAGCCTTTCCCAGATTTTGGGGAAGAGTTGTTTGATAAGCTGTATACATTCTTCCAGCGCTACTTCAGTGAGAGCGGTTCGATCTATTTTCGTTACACAGCCCTGCACCAGAACATCTACGAAAAGGTTTATACCGATGACCGGGACGTGATTTTGTTCTGGAAAACGCACATGCTGTACTATGTCAAAACTGACCGTATTTTCAACAGCATGGCGGTTGAGGTTGATGGCGTGAAGTTCTACTTCAATGCTGGCAGTATGGAGTTGAAGAAATCCAACGAAAAGCGTGATGTGGTGTACACATTTCGGAAGGTGCAACCGGGAGATGGCACGCTGGTATTTGACGTGTCCTACTCCGAGCGGGGTAAGATCACCAAGGTGGATGAGATACTCAAAGCACTCAAGCAGGCAGGTACCCGTCTGGATGATGAGATACTGAACAGGGCTTTCAGGGTCTTTGAAAAGCAGAGCGAGGTGGACTTCTTCATCAACAAGGACGCCCGTGCTTTTCTGCGAGAGCAGTTTGACCTGTGGTTGTATCAGTATCTGTTTGCCGGACAGAATGTGTGGGGTGAAGAACGGCTAAAACAATTGCAGGTATTAAAAGACATTGCATACAAAATCATAGACTTCATCAGCCAGTTTGAAGATGAGCTGGTTAAGATCTGGAACAAACCCAAGTTTGTGCGCAACAGCCATTATGTGTTGACACTCGACCATATACTTAATGCCACCCCTGTCATAGCAAGCTCTGCATCTGTCATTGCGAGTTCTTCCAATGTCATTGCGAGCCCCGCCCGTGTCATTGCGAACCCCGCAGGGGCGAAGCAATCTACAGGCGAAGGTGATAAGATTGCTTCGGACACAGAGCGTCCTCGCAATGACCTGTTGCATAGATTGCTGGCACACCCTAACATGCCGCAGCAGGTACAGGAGTGGCGCGACCTGGGGATGCTGAAGGATGACTTCAGGCTGGAAATGCTGACCGAGGTTGACCTGACAGGCTTCCCATTACACCCGCAGTACCGCTACCTGCCGGTTGATACCAAATACTTCCCCGACCTGGAGCTGGACATCCTGGCGTTGTTTGACGACCTGGACGCATCATTAGACGGCTGGCTGGTGCACAGTGAGAATTATCAGGCATTAATTAGCATAGTGACTAAGTATTATCAAAAATGCCAATCCATTTATATTGATCCTCCATACAATACTGATGCATCAGAGATTATTTATACCAATAATTACAAGCATTCATCTTGGATAACTTTGATTGAAAATCGATTATCGGCTAGTAAAGATTTATTGACTGAAGAAGGAATAATTTGCATAACAATCGATCATGTTGAACTTTCCAATCTAAAGCCATTAATGGATTCTGTGTTCGATCAAAATTTCAAAGGTCTTGTTTCAATTAAAAATAACCCATCTGGTAGGTCAACAGTAAAAGGTTTTTCCATTGCTAATGAATTTGGTTTATTTTTTAGTAAAAATCAGAGTTCACCGATTGGATATGTTCCACGAACAGATGAACAACTTGCTCAATACAATGAAACGGATGAGAAAGGTTCTTTTCAATGGAGAAGTTTCTTAAGAAGTGGTGGAATGAATGATTTTCGGGTTGCTCGACCTAGATTACACTATCCTCTCTTTATAAAAGGAGAACAAGTCAGAATACCTAAAATGCTTTGGGATAAAGGCACTAATTCATGGTTGATTCAAGAAAAACCTGCAGGTAATGAAATAATTTTGTGGCCTATTACACAAAAAGGGATTGAATGCACTTGGCGACTTGGGGTTGAGACATTAAAAAATAGAATTGATGAATTAAAAGTTATGACAAATCAAGACAATGGAGTTTACTTACAAGTAAAATTCCGAATGGGCGATGAAGGAGTATTGCCAAAGACTATTTGGGATGATCCAAAATACAATGCAACCAGTAACGGAACAAGTCTTTTGAGAGATATATTTGGCATTTCACAGTTGTTCTCTTTTCCTAAGTCGGTTTATGCTATTGAAGAATCAATAAGAGTGTGTAATGCATCTCAGGACGATATTATTTTAGATTATTTCGCAGGTTCAGGCACAACCGCCCATGCAGTGATGAACCTTAACCGAGTAGACGGTGGTAAGCGCAAGTATATACTGGTTGAAATGGGCGAACATTTTAATACTGTCATCCTGCCGCGCGTCAAAAAGGTGGCTTTCAGCGACCAATGGAAAGACGGCAAAGCCAAAGGCGGAACGGGAATGAGTCACTTTGTGAAATACTACGACCTGGAGCAGTACGAAGACGTCCTGCGCCGGGCACACTACGCAGACGGCGACCTCTTCTATACCGCTCGTGAAGACCCCTATCACAGCTATGTCTTCCTGCGCGATCTGAAACTGCTTGATGCCGTCGATATCGACACGGAACAGAACAAGGCGCATTTTCACCCGGAGCGGCTCTACCCCGATATTGACCTGGCTGAAACACTCTCACAGCGGCGCGGCAAGTGGATCAAGCACATCACTGCAGAGTATGTCGAATTTCAGGACGGCGAAAAGATGAGCCTGACAGACCCTGATTGGGCGACTATTAAACCATTGGTATGGTGGCAGTGAAAAGTCATTGCGAGACCCACGGGGTCGAAGCAATCTACCAGATAGTAGAGAAGATTGCTTCGTCGGACTGGCGACCTCCTCGCAATGACAAAGCAGCACAGTCTTTGCGAGACACGCAAGGGTCGAAGCAATCTGGAACAAAGGACAACAAGATTGCTTCGTCGGAAAAAACCCTCCTCGCAATGACAAAAAGGCGATGATTAACAGGCATGACCGAGAGAGACTATTGCGTTTACATTATGACAAATTTTCACAATACCACCCTTTACACCGGCGTGACGAATGATTTACAGCGCCGTGTAATGGAACATAAATCAGGCAAAGGCAGCGTCTTCACAGCCAAATACCACCTGACCAAGCTAGTTTATTATGAAACGGGTAGTGATATCTCAGACATGATAACCAGAGAGAAACAAATAAAAGCCGGTTCGCGCCAGAAAAAGATGGATTTGATTAACAGTATCAACCCAGAGTGGAATGATTTGTATGATGAAGTATTCAACGGTTGAATGTAATCTGCGGCTAGTGTCAATGATTCCAACCTTGCATAATAACAAACAAGATTGCTTCACTCCTGCGGAGTTCGCAATGACAAATAGATGGTTACCTCAATGAGCAAAATTTACCTTCAGCGCATGTTAGAAAACCTGCCGAATGGCAGCCTGCCGCCCAGTTGGACAGGGACAGATCTATCAGCATTTTCGCGCAATAAAAACCTATGGGATTATCAGCAGCAAGCGCTGCAAAACGCCTTGCTGGCGCTGTGGAAATATTACCAGGTACCTGGTTTAGCTGAGAACGAACGTAAGCAAGCATACCTGAGCTGGTACCAGAATTTCGGGCTGGATGAAGATCTTGATTTGCCGCTGGACCACTCTTCAGCAGCCAAGCGCAAACTCTCAGCATTACTGGAAACATATTATGCCCAGGTAGATGACCGCTTGCCATACGAGCAGTTTATCAACCGAATGGGTTTCTGGATGGCAACCGGCTCAGGCAAGACACTGGTTCTTGTAAAGATGATTGAGCTTCTGCACAACCTGATGAAGTTGGATGAGATACCCACCCATGATATCCTGGTATTAGCACACCGAGATGACCTGTTAGACCAACTGCAAAAACATGTGGATGAGTTCAATGACAGCGGCAACCTGTTCATACGCCTGCATGAACTACGCGATTATGCAGAAGTGAAGCACCGAACACCGTCTCTTTTTTCAAACCAAGAAATCAATGTGTTCTATTACCGCTCTGATAACTTGAGTGATGAAAAGAAAGACAAGATTATTGACTTTCGCAGTTACGATAACAACGGCGGCTGGTACATCATGCTGGATGAAGCCCACAAGGGTGACAAAGAGGATTCAAAACGCCAGCATATTTACTCCATTCTTTCACGTAACGGTTTTCTGTTCAACTTCTCGGCTACCTTCACGGATAAGCGTGATATTATCACAACCGCTGCAAACTTTAACTTAAGTGAGTTTGTCAGCAAGGGCTATGGCAAACATATCCTTGTCCTCAAACAGGATGTTCGTGCGTTTAGAAAAGGCGCTGATTATACCGATGAAGAAAAGCAGAAAATTGTTCTCAAAGCACTGATCATGCTGGCTTATACCCGTCGCTTTGAAGCCCGCGTGCGCCAGGCACAATCAACCCTGTATCACCGTCCGCTGATGATGACTCTGGTCAACTCTGTCAACACACAGGATGCAGACCTAAAACTGTTTTTCAGAGAACTGGTGCGTATTGGCAAAGGCTCTATTGATGAGAACAACTGGTCGAGTGCCTTGCAGGAACTTCTGGAAGACTTGCTAGAAAACCCTAAATTTTTGTATGAAGAAGATACAAAAATTTACATTGATCAAGTCTTACTTCGCAGTATAACGCCGGCTGACCTGCTTAGAGATGTATACAATGCAACTTCACCTGGTGAAATGGAGGTCATCGTTCGCTCGTCCAACAGGCAGGAAGTTGCATTTAAGCTAAAAACCAGCGATGATCCATTTGCACTTATTCGGATTGGGGATATCAGCGACTGGTTGAAAGATGAGCTTTTTGGTTACGAAGTAAATACCAATTTCGTAGACGAAGGTTATTTTGAGCGCCTGAATCGCCCTGATTCAGATATCAATATCTTGTTGGGGTCGCGCAGTTTTTATGAAGGATGGGACTCAAACCGACCCAACATTATTACTTATATCAATATCGGCGTCGGCGTTGATGCCAAAAAATTCATCCTGCAGTCTGTTGGTCGAGGTGTACGCATTGAACCGCTAAAAGACCAGCGAAAGCGCTTGCGTGAACTCGTATCAAGCGGTTTACTGAGCGAAGCAGATCAAGCAGTACTTACCCGGGTGAAAAACGATGTTCAAGCACTGGAAAGTGTGTATATATTCGGCACCAACCGAGACGCGTTGAACGTCATATTTGGTGAATTAGACCAACAGGGTAAACTGACCGGCGAGCAGGAATTATCGCTCAACCTCAATACAGCTGCAATTGATGGTAAAGCACTACTTGTACCAACTTATAAAGAGCAGGTAGACCTGCTTTACAAGGAACGCAGTCAATCCAAGTTTTCTATATCGGTTGAAGACATGGGTTTATTGAAGAGGTATATGCAGTACGTTGATGATGACCGGGTATTCTATGCCATCAATAATATTCCCCCCCGTCAAATTGCTGCCATGCGAGCCAGCGTTATGGATAATAAAAGCATATTTCGCACAGATAACCAAAGGTCATACCATAATGTGCCGGTACTTGTTCGCCAGTTGTCGTCTTATTTCAATTTACACAACAGATCTTTTTCGGGCTTTAAGCTGCTCGAGGATGAAATCAATCACTATAAACATATCAAAGTTTCGATAGACCATATAGAGAATATCAGCAGGTATATTCAAAAAATTGTCAATTCTACTAATAAAATTAATGAGTTTGCCGACCTCTTTAACAAAAATCAGATAACAGAAGATATGTTCAATTCAATAAAAGAGTTAGCAAGGTATAGTGAGACTTACTCCGTTGACTATGCCACATTGGTGATTAAAAATATTGCCAATCATTACTATGTACCACTGTTATTGTCTGACAGTGAGCGTATTGACTATATTCGAACGGTCATCCATGTCGAAAGTGAAAAAAAGTTTTTAGAAAAACTGGATGTATACATACGTAAACCAGATAATCAATTAATAGCATTTGACTGGTGGCTGTTCAGCCGGCTTGATGAAAAAATGGATGAAATCGTTATCCCCTATTATTATCCGCACGAAAACCGCTTCGCTAATTTCAATCCCGACTTCATTTTTTGGATGCAGCGAGGGAACCGCTACCAAATATTGTTTGTCGACCCTAAGGGTACAGGACGTACTGAATATGAACATAAGGTGGATGGCTATAAAGCCTTATTTGAGGAAAATGGTGTTCCAAAAATCTTCAAGTATCAGGATATGGATGTTTCAGTGCATGTATCGCTGTTCACTGATGATAGCGCTTACCTTGCGGAGGGTTATAGAAAATACTGGTTTGACAGCATTGAGTCGATGGTCAAATCTATTATGTAAAGCAACATTGTATTAGTCAGGGTTCGGAGACCCTCTTACAACCCCTGCCGGCTGCACCACTCGTCGGTCAACGTCCACTTCGGTGGTGCCGATTTTTAGAAGACCTTCATAGTCCGGGTTCAGGTCTTCGTAGGCATAGATCATCGGGCACAGCTCGGGGCGCGAGGGGAAGAATTCTTTACCCATTGCTCTCAACCTCCGTTATTTCATCCACCTGCTCGTAGTAATATGAATAATCCACTCCCTTCATAAACATCTCGCGGTCACTTATCCTGTCCGTCAAAGCAGGAGAGAGCAACGATTTTACAGGTGCAGAATCGGTTACGCTTCGCTCCATTGCGGTAAGGTAGGCTTTCTTGCCAACGCGACTCCAATCCACACAGCGTTTTAAGTTCTTTTTTAAAAGTAGATCAAGCCAAATGCGCATGCTCCTTCCGTTGCCCTCCATAAATGGATGCGCTGCATTCATCTCCACATATTTTTCAATGATTTGGTCAAAAGTGCTTTCGGGCATTTTCTCAATGTTTTTCAGCGTTTCCAGCAAAAATTGCGCTGAGGCGAAGCGAAAGCCGCCCTTTGCAATGTTCTTGGTTCGGATTTGCCCCGCAAAATCATACAAACCGCCGAACAGGTAAGCGTGGATTTGCCGCAGACCGTTCACCGTACCAACTTCCAGCGTGTCGTATAATGAACTGTCAAACAAAGCATAGGCTTTGGTTTTGCTCTTCCCGTCAATGGTTTCATCGCTATATAGGAACCATTTGATAAACTCGGTCGTTTTTTTACTCGGCACGCTTTCCACAAGAATAATAATATCCTCCTGAAGCAGGCAATCGGTTGCATACTTCTTACCGTCACGCGCTATCAATTTCAGTTGACTACAATTTGTAGCCAACTGCGGGTATTTATGCTTTACGCGCGTCTTTAAAACAGACCAGTATTTGCGTGGGTTTTTGCTGTCGGTGAGAACGCCGATGATATCCACCACGCTAAACCACCATTTGGATTTTTCTTCATCCCAAACAGCACGGACTTCGCTGTCGCCAAAAAATCGAACCGAGATCTTAGCCATCGGCTGCCCCCCCTCCTACAACCCCTGCCGGCTGCACCACTCGTCGATGGTCTCCTCCACCAGGTCAAGGTAGGCGTCCAGCGCCTCCACCAGGCGGTCGGTGTCGGCGGCGCCCAGCATCAGGCTGTTGGCGGCGGCCTCCCACGCCCCGGCGGTATGGTGGTATCCCCCCACCACGCACATACTCTGCGCCCAGGTCTGCAGCAGCAGCCAGGCGGCGGCCTGCGGGTAATCGTCCAGCAGGGTCTCAACCGCGGCGCTGTAGTAGCGCTCACGGGCGGCGTCCAGGCGGGTCGGGCAGTCGGGGTGCAGGCCGGCATCGTGCAGGCACTCGCGCCACGGCATCAGCCATGGGCGCAGCTCCTCAGCCGTAATGGTAGAGATGCCCAGCAGTCCGGTCAGGCCGGCGTACAGCCCCGGCTTGCCGATGGCCTCAGCCCGGGATGGGAACTGTACCAGGAAGCGCCGCTGGGGGATGGGCTCGCTGCTCAGGCAGGCGATGGCGTTGGCGGCCTGCTCCAGGATGTTGATCACCCCCAGGGTGAAGCCGGCGCCGGTGTGCTGGGTGTGAGCCGCCAGGTCAAACCACTGGGTACGGGCCTTGCTCCCCAGCGCGCGGGCGCGTGCCCCGGCGTACTCCGGCAGGTTGATCTGCGAGCAGATGCGCGCCTGCGTGAACTCGAACCAGTGGCGCGTGTCGTGCAGTAACAGCGGGTTGAGGCACAGGTAGTTGCCCAGCCACGGGCTGCGGCGCAGTGCGCCCGGGTCGCGGTAGGCCAACTGCGGCATGTGGGCGATGTCAAAATGGATGTCGTCGTTGAAGGGGATGATCTCACGCGGGGTTTCGGGTTCGCCGGCATGCACCAGCACCAGGTCGATGTCGGCGGTGCCGCCCAGCATGGGCGCGTCGGTCAGCAGGGAGCCGGTCAGGTAGATGCAAACCAGGCGCGGGTTGGCAACCAGCAGGGCTTCAGCCCGGTCTCGGGCGAGTTTGAGCAGGTGGTCTCGGGTGATGCGCATGGTGAAGCCCTCCTTGGGGTGGGTTGGTAACGGGTCAGGCAGCGGCCGGCGGCGGGGTGAACAGGTCCGGCTGGAAAGGCGGCAGGCTCAGTGCCTGGCGGATGCGGTTCTCAACGGCGGCCAGGTCAGCCGGGTTCTGCACATAGTCCAGCGTGTCGGTCTCAATCGTCAGCACGGGTGTTTTGGCATCGCCGCTGGTGACGAAGAAGCGGTCATACTCGCGGTTGAGCGTGTCAATGTAGCCCCACTCCATCTGGCGCTCATAGGGGCGGTCGCGGCGGGCGATGCGCTGCATCAGCACCGGGGTGCTGGCGCGCAGGTACAAAATCAAATCCGGCCGGGTGATCTTCTCACCCAGCGCCTCGTGCACGCGGTAGTACATCTCCAGCTCATCGCCGGCCAGGTTGACGCGTGCAAACAGGCTGTCTTTCTCAAAGGTGTAATCGCTGATCAGCGCGCTCTCGCCGGTGAGCAGGCTCTTCACGCCGTGGCGCTGCTGCTGGTAGCGGCTGAGCAGGAAGAAGATCTGCGTCTGGAAGGCGTAGCGCGCCCGGTCACTGTAAAAGTCGGAGAGAAACGGGTTTTCCTCGAAGATCTCCAGCATCAGGCTGGCTTCAAATGCCGGCTGCAGCAGCCGCGCCAGCGTGGTCTTTCCAACACCGATAACACCTTCAATTGCCAGGTACATAGGCACTCCGTAACTTGTAGGATGGCTGAGCTTTTTGTAACTATACCATAATTATACCTGCGAGCGCCGCGCACGGGGCGCTGTCAGACGGCCTGATTATGGTAAGATTAACCCCGAAATTGATCTCATTTCTGTGAATTTTGACACGTAAGGAGCCGCATATGCGCCGTCTCACCGGGTTACTCCTGTTGATACTCTTGTTGATCTCCCCTCTGCCGGCAGCCGCCCAAAACGGGCTGGAGCTGGATACCCTGCAGATTGACATCTGGCCTGAATACGACCAGCCGGCGGTGCTGGTGATCTACCGCTTCACCCTCTCAGACGCTGCCGCCCTGCCCGCACAGGTCTCCATGCGCATCCCGGCCGATGCCGGCGAGCCCTACAACGTGGCGATGAAGGATGTTGACGGCATGCTCTACACGCTCAGCTACACCACCCGATTGGATGGCGACTGGCTGTGGGTGGAGTTCAGCACCACCTCGGCTGACCTGCAGGTGGAATACTACGATGCCCGCCTGCACACTGACGACGCCGCGCGCCACTTCACCTACACCTGGCCGGGCGACTTCACCGTGCACGATGTCAACGTCATCGTCCAGCAGCCCCTGCATGCCGCTGAGATGGTTATCAGCGGTCTGGAGAGCGCCGGCACGCCCGGCTCGGATGGGATGACCTATTATGCCGCCAACTTCGGTGCGCTGCAGCAGGGCGAGGGCTTCAGCCTTGAGCTGGATTACACCAACGCCAGCGGTGCGCTCTCTGCTGTCTCGCAGCCGGTAATGCCGGTGCAGGCGCTGGAAGAAGGCGCCGGTCAGCGCACTTCCTTCCTCGGCGTTCTGCCTTGGGTGCTGGGCGGCTTTGGCCTGCTGTTGATCCTCTTCGGCGGCTGGTGGTATGTGCGCACGGTCAAAGGTGCGCCAGGCGCGAAGAAGCGCCGTCACACCCCGCGCCGGTCTGATTCTGATGCACCGTATGGGACGCCTGCTTCGGGAGAGGGTCCAGCGTCGGCTGAGGGTACCGTGTACTGCCACCAGTGCGGCAAACGTGCCAGCCCTGGCGATGTCTTCTGCCGTGCCTGCGGCTCAAAACTGCGCCATGAGTAGCCCCACCCCTGTGCAGCCCGTACGTTCTGCCTGGCGCAATGCCCGCGATTACGGCTGGGTGGTGCTCGGGTCACTGGTACAGGCGCTGGCCATGGCGCTGTTCCTGATCCCCTCCCTGCTCACCAGCGGCGGCATCAGCGGCATCGCCCAAATCATCAACTACTTCAGCGGCTGGCCGGTGGGTCTCATGTCCTTCATCGGCAACATCCCGCTCTTCATCGTCGGCTGGAACTTCCTGGGCGGCCGGCGCTTTGCCACCCGCACTCTGCTCTCCATGGTGTTCTTTTCACTCTTCACCGACCTTCTGCTGGTATTCCTGCCGGCACGCGGCGTCACCGACGACCTGGTGCTGGATACGCTCTACGGCGGCTTACTGCTCGGTCTCGGGCTGGGGTTGGTGTACCGCGGCCAGGGTACCAGCGGCGGATCGGACATCCTGGCGCGCGTGCTCAACCGCAACCTCCGCATCCCCATCTCAACCAGTTACCTGCTGGTGGATGGGCTGGTGGTGCTCGGCTCGGGCCTGGCGTTTGGCTGGGATCGGGCGCTGTACGGCCTGGGGGTGATCTACCTCTCCGGCATCACCGCCGAGGCCATCTCTGAGGGGTCGGGTGCCTTCCGCACCGCCATGATCGTCACCAGCCGCCCGCAGGAGATTGCCGATGCCGTCTCCAGGGTTTTGGAACGCGGCGCTACCATCCTGAACGGCACCGGCGCCTACACGGGCGAACCGCGCTCAGTGCTGTACGTGGTGCTTACCCGCTCTGAGGTCAACCAGGTCAAACAGCTGGTGCACGAACATGACCCGGCCGCCTTCATGGTCATCGGGCAGGCGCACGAGGCGCTGGGCGAGGGCTTCCTTCCTTTAAAGAGATAGACTGAGAATAAGGGGTTTACTGAACGGCGAACTGCAGCAGCGCGCCGGCGGTCAGCAGTATCTGGCCGCTGTGATACGGCAGGCGCGTCCAGAAGCGGGCGCGTGGTATCGGCTGGGCGAAACGGTTGCGCGACAAAATCACATCTGAGAGGTAGAACAGCGCCGCACCGGCGGCACACAGCAGGGCGGGCAGCCTGCGCCAGGCCGGGTTGAAGGGCAGTGACAGCGCTGAGGCCAGCATCAGGCTGAGGGCAAGGCTGTAGAGCGTCATCGGCAGCATGAAGCTCATGCCGTATGCCTTGCGCCGCAGGGCGCGAAAGACCGGCCCGAAGGCCGGCCAGGCCAGCAGGGTCACCAGTGCCAGGGCGGGGATGAAGATGCCCAGTGACGGCGGGTGCGCCAGGGTGAAGAACAGGGTGTAGCACAGATGCCCTGCCAGGAAGGCCGCCAGCCCGAAGATGAAGGCGCGTGCTGGCAGCATCAGCAGGACGTCACCCGCCAGGCAGAACACCAGCGCCAGCCCGAACCAGGTCAGCGGTGCGTGCCAGCCGCCCGATAGGCTAAAGCCGGCCAGCAGCAGCAACAGCACGGATGGCTTGGTCAGCCAGCCAGTGCGGCGGCGTTCGAACCACACCGCAGTCCAATCTGCGGCAGCGGTCAGTGCAGCCGGCGCCAGGGCAAGCAGGCTCATCTACTTTTTCACCGTGTAGCCCAATAACTGCAGGGCGCTCGGGTTGTTGCGCCAGTTCTTGTTGACCTTGACGCGCAGCTCAAGGAACACTTTGCGGCCCGACATCTCCTCAATCTCCACCCGGGCGGTCGAGCCGATGCGCTTCATCATCTCGCCGCCGCGCCCAATGACAATGCCCTTGTGCGACTCGCGCTCCACGAACAGGGTGGCGGCAATGAAGGCGCCTTCCTCATTACGCTCCTTGAACTCGTCTATGCGCACCGCAATCCCGTGCGGGATCTCCTCGCGCAGGTGCAGCAGGGCGGCTTCGCGGATCAGCTCGGCGGCGATGTCGCGCTCGTAGAAGTCGGTCACCTGTTCGGCGCTGTAGAAGGCCTCACCTGGCGGCAGGATCGTGATGATCTGCGCCAGCAGGTCGTCCAGCCCGCGCCCGGTGGCAGCCGAGATAGCAATTGGTCGGGCAGCCGGCAGCAGCTCCAGGAAGGCAGCGGCATTGGCGGCGCTGTTCTCAGGCGGGGTCAGGTCGCCGCGTGCCGGCAGGTCAGACTTGTTGAGCACCAGTAGGGTCGGCGGTGGGGCTTTCAGCGCGGTAAGGATGCCGGCCACCAGTCTGTCAGCCTCGTCGGGCGGCTGGCTGGCGTCCACCACCCACAGCAGGACGTCAGCGTCCTTGAGCGTGGCTTCGGCTTCTTCATTCATATAGGCGCCCAGCTTGTGGCGGGCGGCGTGCAGGCCAGGCGTGTCCTGGAAGATCACCTGCGCCTCGTCAGTGGTAAGAATGCCCAGTTGCCGGCGGCGGGTGGTCTGCGGGCGGGGTGACACAGCGGCCACCTTCTGTGCCAGCAGGGCGTTCAGCAGCGTCGATTTGCCGACGTTCGGTTTGCCGGCCAGCGCGGCGATGCCGGCTTTGAAGGGTGCCGGCGGTGTGTTAGTTGTCATAAGGTCTCTCCTGGTGGTAGTACATAGGTAACTAAATTGTAGCATCTTTCCAATTGGTTGTTCAGCGTAGGGCTAGCGTAGGGTATGCGTCAAGTAAAGATGACAGGCATCTGTTATATTTCAATCAATGATGACTTCTCTTCTTCTTCTCCTCCTTAACTGAGAGCCAGGGTCGGCGTCCCTGGCTCTCACAATTTAACAACAAAATTCTCCCGTCTCAATGGCGGGAGTTTTTGTGTCTAGTAGAGCCGTGCCACCGGAAGCGAATGCAGCCCCGGCGGCAATAGCCCTTTACAGGGTGGTAAATGCCGCCCTACTCCTGCCAGTGTAATCGCACAGTGTGATACAGGTCGGATTTCCATATCCGACAATTTTCTGTAGGTCCCCGTGAGTGGATCGAAGTCCCGGTACATCGTGCCCGTCAGGGTATCGAAGCACCGATACTTTCGCCCTATCTCCTAACCCTTCGCCAGGCTCAGGGTCCGAAGCTTGGCAAAACCTGTAGCACTGTTTTTGAACCTCCTCCATTTTGAAAAAATGGGGGAGGCAGGAGGGGTAAGCTTCATCTGAACAGCATAAGGCTTTGGCGGCGCCTGCTCACAACCTGCCTGACCAGCCCATTGACAACCCCTCTAATCGGCGTAAAATCAAACCACACCTGACAGGATCCCAATGACCGCACAAACAACCCCGCCAAGCTATCTCCCACATACACAAACCCTGCAAGCCACCTCACGGCTCACCTGGCGCGACCGCCTGCACCACATCCAGGCACGGCTGGGCATCCGGCGTGAACAGCACCGCATCAAACCCGGGTTGTACGCCCTGAATGCGCCTTCACATGAGAGCCCAATCTTTGTGACGTCCAATTACACCCTCTCCTTTGACGCCCTGCGCTCAGCGCTCAAAGACCAGCCTGGCTACCTGCTGGTGCTGGACACCTTCGGTATCAATGTCTGGTGTGCGGCTGGCAAGGGAACCTTCAGCACGGCTGAACTGGTGAACAAAATTGAACAAACAAGTCTCAAGGCTTACACTGCTCAGCGTACGCTCATCCTGCCGCAGCTGGGCGCTCCAGGCATTGCCGCTCACGAGGTACGCCGGCAGAGCCGTTTCAAAGTCGAATTTGGCCCGGTCAGGGCTGAAGACCTGCCAGCTTACCTCAAGACTCGCACCGCAACCCCGGCCATGCGCCGGGTGCGCTTCAACTTGCTGGACAGGCTGGTGCTGGTCCCAGTGGAGCTGGTATATTACTTTCTGCCCACCGTCGCAGCTGCCGCTGTGAGCTGGCTTCTGGCCGGCTGGCCGGCTGCCCTGGCGGCAGTCACCGCCTACCTGGCTGGCGTGGTGCTCTTCCCTGTCCTGCTGCCGTGGCTGCCGTCGCGTGAATTCAGCTTCAAGGGGTTCATCCTTGGCGCACTGACCGCCCTGCCCTTTGCCCTGCTGGCGCTGGGTCAAGCCCTCACACCGCCTTGGCTGGCATGGGCGCGGGCGCTGGGCATCCTGCTGGTGGCGTCTGCCGTTGTTGCCTACCTGGCGTTGAATTATACCGGGGCGACCCCGCTGACCTCCCCCACAGGTGTGCAGCGCGAAATGACCCGTTACGTCCGTTGGATGATCGGTTTTACAATCGCAGGTGTGATATTATTAATCAGCCAGTACGTCATCGGTCTGGCATGAGGAAGATAGCCAATGGTAACCATCGTTCGCCGAAATAGTTCAACCGGCTGTTGCACAGCCTCAGATGCCCCTGCAGAGGTGGTGCTCACAAACCCGTTTAACACGCTGGCGTACCGCCCCGGCAGCTGTATTCGCTGCGGCTTGTGCGAGGTGGTCTGCCCGCACGGCGTCTTCGTGATGGCTGAAAACGGGGCGCAGATGGTCAACCCGCAGGACTGCATGGAATGCGGCGCCTGCCAGCTGAACTGCATCACTGGCGCCATCACGGTCAACAGCGGCGTAGGTTGCGCGGCTGCCATGGTCAGGGCTGCCATCACCGGCGGCGAGCCGGCCTGCGGCTGCGATGACAAAGCCGGCTGCTGTTAGCATATTCCTTGAATTTCATTTTTTGCAGCTCATTCACCTCCATCCACACACCCATCCTTCCACCCTGAAACCTGCTATAATCGGGGCATTATACCCTTCAAAAAGGATGCCCGATGACAAAAACCCCAACAACCTTCACCCAAACCCGCTGGAGCCTGGATGACCTCTTCCCGGCCATCGACTCGCCCGAGCTCGAAGCGGCTTTTACCACCCTCAACCAGCACGCCCGTGACTTCGAATCCCTGCGCCCTGAGCTGACCCCCGACATCACCGCCGAGAAGTTCCAGTTCGTCATCAGCCGGCTGGAAGATGGCAGCCGCCTGGCTCATCGCATCTCCGCTTACGCCTCACTGTGCTTCACGCAGAACACCCAGGATCAAAAAGCCCTGTCCCTGCTGGCGCGTGTCGACCAGGCTACCGCCGATGCCGCTAACCGCACCATGTTCTTCAGCCTGTGGTGGAAAGACCTGCCGGAAGACGCTGCCGACCGCCTGCTGGATACCGCCGGCGATTACCGCTACTGGCTGGAGAAAATCCGCCTGTTCAAGCCGCACACCCTGACCGAGGCTGAGGAGAAGATTATCAACATCAAAGACACCACCGGCGCCAACGCCCTCAACACGCTCTACGACAGCATCACCAACCGCTACACCTTCCGGCTGGTGGTGGACGCGGTCGAGCACGAGCTGACCCGCGGCGAGCTGATGGTGTACGCCCGTCACGCCGACCCGAAGCTGCGCGAGGCCGCCTACAAGGAGCTCTACCGCGTCTACGGCGAAGACAGCCCCATTTTGGGACAGATCTACCAGAACCTGGTGCGCGACTGGCACAACGAACAGCTCGACCTGCGCGGCTTTGGCAGCCCGATTGCCGTGCGCAACCTCTCCAACCATGTACCTGACGCGGTGGTGGAGACCCTGCTGGACGTCTGCGCCCGCAATGCCGGCGTCTTCCAGCGCTATTTCAAACTCAAAGCCCGCCTGCTGGGCATGGAAAAACTGCGCCGCTATGACATCTACGCCCCGCTCAGCCACTCCGACCGGGCATTTGCCTTCGAGGATGCCGTGCCGCTGGTGATGGATGCCTTCCGTAAATTTGACCCGCTCATGGCTGAGCTGGCACTGCGAGTGCCGGCTGAGACCCACCTCGACAGCGAGGTACGCAAGGGCAAGCAGGGCGGCGCCTTCTGCCTGACAGCCCTGCCGGACCTGACCCCCTGGGTACTGCTCAACTACCAGGGCCGCGCGGATGATGTGGCCACCATGGCGCACGAGCTCGGACATGCCGTGCACTCCATGCTGGCTGCCGATCACACCCTCTTCACCTCACATGCCAGCCTGCCGCTGGCTGAGACCGCCTCAACCTTCGGCGAGATGCTGCTGGTGGATCACCTGTTGGCGCACATGGACGACCCCGCCCTGCGGCGCGACCTGCTCTTCCGCCAGGTGGACGATGCCTACGCCACCATCCTGCGCCAGGCTTACTTTGCCCTGTTCGAGCGCCAGGCGCACGAGCTGGTACAGTCCGGCGCTTCGGTGGATGAGCTCGCGGATGCCTACATACAGAACCTGCGCCAGCAGTTTGGCGATGCGGTTGACCTGAGCGACGAGTTCAAATGGGAGTGGGTCAGCATCCCACACATCTACGGCACGCCGTTTTATGTCTATGCCTACACCTTCGGGCAGCTGCTGGTGCTGGCGCTGTACAGCCAGTACCGGGCTGAAGGCAAGTCCTTCATCCCGCGCTACCTCAAGATCCTGTCCGCCGGCGGGTCGCAGCCCCCGGCCCAGATCCTGGCGGAAGCCGGCATTGACATCACGCAAGACAGCTTCTGGCAGGGCGGCTTTGACGTCGTTGCCGGCATGATCGACCAGCTGGAAAAGCTGTAGGCTGCTGTAACACCCGCTCAAACAACACTGCCGGCAGATCAAGTTACCGGCAGTTTTCATTCTCCCTCTCCCGCTGGGATCGCGCAGCACACCGTAGGTGGAGGAAACTTGCAGTTCCCTCATCCTCGTTCCTTCTCCTTACATGATGCACTGCGATCCCAGAGGGAGAAGGAAGATTTAATTCCCTCGCCCTTTGGGAGAGGGTTAGGGTGAGGGAAAACCTGCTCCTCACCCTCACATTCACTCTTGACAACCATACCTATTCTGATGTATAACTGATATATCAGTTCTTGAATGACCACTTCTCAGCATCACCAGCTTTTTTTATTCGGTATGGTGTAAACAAAAGATATTGAACAGCCAATGAAAATCAAGTACATCATCAAGCGTTTACTGGTTGCAATCCCTACATTCCTCGGAATTACCATCCTTTCGTATTTCCTGGCTTCCCTGGCACCAGGCAGCCCGCTTGACGCGCTGCTCTCAGACCCGCGCATTACCGCTGAGGAATTGGCACGCCGTGAAGTTGAGCTCGGTCTCGACAAATCTGTTATCGTGCAGTATTTCTCCTGGTTGCAGCAGCTCCTGCAGGGCAACCTGGGCTACTCGTTCAGCTCAAACCGTTTGCCCGTAGCCCAGCTCATCGCCGACCGGCTCAAGCCCACCCTGCTGCTGGCCGGCTTTTCCTTCACACTTTCGATCCTCGTCGCCATACCGTTGGGTGTCTTTGCGGCTTCCAAGCCAAACTCCATGCGCGATTACCTGTCATCAGGGATCAGTTTTCTATTCGTCGGAACCCCCAATTTCTTTGCCGGCCTGGCGCTGATCTACATCTTCGGCGTGGTATTAAAGGTGCTGCCAACCGGCGGCATGTACGACTCCAGCGGCGAACGAACTTTGGTTGATCTGCTCAGGCACATGGTTTTACCGATGTTTGTGCTTTCCTTCCAGCAGATTGGCTCCTGGATCCGCTACATGCGCTCAAGCATGGTGGAGGTGCTGCAGGAGGATTACCTGCGCACCGCCAAAGCAAAAGGCCTGCGCCCGTTTGCAGTCATCCGCAAGCATGCCTTCAAGAACTCACTGCTGCCGGTCATCACGGTCATCGGCATGTCCATTCCCGGCCTGGTGGGCGGCGCTGTGGTCACCGAGCAGGTATTCAGCTGGCCCGGCATCGGCTCATTGATGATCCAGTCCATTGCCGCCCGCGATTACCCGGTCATCATGGGCATTACCGTCCTGGTTGCTGTTGTGGTTTTGGTCATGAACCTGGTCACTGACATGATTTACGGCATCCTTGACCCGCGTATTAGCTACAGGTAGAAGTATGATGAAGCTCCGTCAGGATAGTTATTTCAAAGATTTTCTGACCAAGTTGTCTGACCATAAACTGGCTATGATCGGCGTTGCCGTTTTATTGGTGATGATTTTGGTTGTGATCTTCGTCCCCATTTTCCTCAAACTCGATCCCATTAAGTCGGATATCACTGCGTTTGGCGCCAGCCCCAGCGCTAAGTATCCGCTTGGCACTGACCCTATTGGCCGCAACATCTTCGCCCGCTTCCTTTACGGCGGCCGCGTCTCCCTGACGGTTGGGGTGCTTTCATCGCTGATCGGTGTGATGATCGGCGTCCCCCTCGGCCTGCTGGCTGGCTATTACCGCGGCTGGATCGAAATCATCATCATGCGCCTGGCTGATATTTTCATGTCATTCCCCTCGATCATCTTGATCCTGGTTTTGATCTCCGTGATTGGCCCATCGATCTGGTCAGTCACCCTGGTGATTGGTTTTCTCGGCTGGACGCAGTTTGCCCGGCTCATTTACGCCAATGTCCTCTCGATTCGCGAGAAAGAATACGTTGAATCTGCCCGTGCCATTGGCACGTCAGATTTCGTCACCATTACCCGTTACATTCTGCCCAATTCATTCGCACCAATCCTGGTAGCCGCAACATTTATGACTGCCAGTGCTATTATCATGGAAAGTTCCCTGTCATTTTTGGGTATGGGCGTCCAACCCCCGGCTGCCAGTTGGGGTAACATGCTTTATGACGCCCGTTCGATCACAGTCCTCTCTACCAGGCCGTGGCAGTGGTTACCGCCCGGGCTGGCCCTGGTAGTGACTGTTTTAAGTATCAACTCTCTTGGAGACGGAGTCCGTGATGCTCTCGATCCAAAGTTGAAAATATAGATTTTTTAAAAAATCAAGGAGAAAAAAATGTTTAAGAATCAAAAATGGATTTCCCTTCTGATTGCACTGGTGTTCATCGCAGTCAACGTTGCTGCCTGTACACCGGCTGCAGCACCTGCCGCACCAGAAGCAGCAGCCACTGAAGCTGCCGCAACTGAAGCAGCAGCGCCCGCCGAACCAAAAGTTGTTACAGTCGCTATGACCAGCGCCTGGGACTCAATGATGCCCCTCAACAGCGGCTCCAACTACAGCGGCTTCATCTATGACCAAATCTATGACAAACTGATGCAAGCTACCAGCACCGGCGACTACGAACCCCGCCTGGCCGATTCATGGGAAGTTAATGCGGAATCAACGGAAGTTACCTTCCATTTGAACCCCAATGCTACCTGGCATGACGGCCAGCCCCTGACCGCCGATGACGTGCTCTTCACCTTCCAGATGTACTCAGACCCCGCCGTAACAGCCATTGGCCGTTACTACCTCTCTGCCATCGCCGGCACAGATGAGTCTGGTGCAGAGGTCAGCGAAGATTCGATCGGCGTTACAAAAGTCGATGACCAGACCGTCACCATCGCGATGAAATCCGTGATGTACCCCGGCAACCTGTACAACAACCTCGTCAGCGTTTACATCGTGCCAAAACACATTTTTGGCGAAAAAACCGTTGATGAAATCAACGCCCCCGACCTGTGGATGAACAATCCCGTTGGCTCCGGCCCGTTCAAATTTGAATCAAAAATCGATGGCGAGCGGATGGAATTCACTGCCAACGAGACTTACTTCCAGGGTGCCCCCAAGATCGACCGCCTGGTCGTCCGCATTGTGCCTACAGCAAACCTGCTGGCCGGCCTGATGAGCGGCGAGATTGACATTTTAGCTGGCGGCGGGTTGGGTTCAATCCTCCTGGATGACTGGGGAACTGCCCAGGCTCAGGAAAACCTGGTGACCTCTTCCTCACCCACCAAGAACTATCAGATCCTCATCATCAACAACTCTAAACCGTACTTCAACCAGGCTGTCCGCCAGGCGATCAGCATGTCCATCAACCGCGATGCACTGGTGAATGCGCTGCTGCAGGGACAGGGCCAGGCTATTGTCACCCCTATCTCCCCCATCAGCCCCTACTACAATCCTGAAGTCACCGTGGATTACGACCCGGAACAGGCCAAGACAATCCTTGCACAGGAGAATTTCCCGTTCGATCAGGAGATGGTCTTCTTCGTTCCCTCCGGTAACACCACACGTGAACGCGCTGCCGCTTTGATCCAGCAAGATTTGCTGGCCGTCGGCATCAAGGCTGAAATCCAGTCAGTTGACTTCCCCACACTGATGAGCAACATGGGCAACAACATGCACGACTTTGGCATCATCGGTTCCGGCGGTTCTGCAGATCCGAGCGAATCACGCCAGATGCTGGCCCCTGAAAGCCAGTACAACTTCAGCAAGACGACAAGCACCGCCTATGCCGATAAGGCAGACGAAGGTAATGCCGCTTTGACCTTTGAAACCCGCAAACCCATTTTCGATGAGTACCAGGTTTTGATCAAGGAAGAAGTACCAATGGCTTACCTGTACACCACCAACAGCCTCATGGCTTACAACAAGCGCATGGTTGTTGAAAAACTCGATGACTTCGGCGTTCTCACCTGGTCAACCTGGACCTGGGACGTCAAGTAATTTGTAATAAGGAATAACATGAAACCACTCCTCGACGTCAGGAACTTGTCTGTCACTTTCAAATCACGGAAAGGCGAATTAACTGTCGTCGAGGATGTTTCTTTTGTTGTCGAACGCGGCCAGATTTTGGGCATTGCCGGAGAATCGGGCTGCGGCAAGAGCGTAACAAGCCTGTCAATTTTAGGGCTGCTGTCTGAGAACGGCTATATTTCCAACGGGCAGATCCTGTTTGAAGATCAGAACCTTGCCGAGTTTTCAGACCTCGAACTGAGTGACGTGCGCGGCAATGATATTTCGATGATCTTTCAAGATCCCCTCAGTTCACTCAACCCGACCATGTCAATCGGCGATCAGATGATTGAACCGTACCTGGTTCATAAGAACTACTCTGTAAAAGAGGCTGAAAAAGCCGCACTTGACATGCTCCTCAAGGTGGGTATCCCTTCGCCGGAACAACGGATGAATGAGTACCCCCACCAGCTTTCTGGCGGTATGCGCCAGCGCGTCATGATTGCCATGGCGCTCTCCTGTGAGCCAAAACTGCTGATTGCGGATGAACCGACCACTGCGCTGGATGTTTCCATCCAGGCGCAGATCCTCAAACTGATGCAGAAACTCAATGCAGACACCGGCGCGTCCATCATGCTAATCACGCATGATATGGGCGTCATTGCTGAAATGTCCGATAAGGTGATGATTATGTACGCCGGCAAATCTGTTGAATACGGGCCGGTCGATGATATTTTCTTCTCGCCCCGTCACCCCTACACACAGGGTCTGTTGGCATCCATCCCCAACCTTGACAAGGATGTCGATCAACTGTCAACCATCGAAGGGAATGTGCCTTCCCCAAAAGACATGCCGGCTGGCTGCCGCTTCTCACCGCGCTGCCCAAAGCGGATGGACATCTGCTCACAACAGGTGCCGGCCATGCGCACAGCAGGAAACTCACAAGTGGCCTGCTTCCTCTACGAACCCGATGAAGGCAAAGTATGATGGATAGTCTGGTCGAAGTTACCCATTTAACCAAAGTCTTCAAAGACAATCGCTCGCTCTTCAATCTCTCACCGGCTGAAGTGAAAGCGGTTGATGATGTCAGCCTTAAGATCTACGAAGGTGAGACGCTCGGCCTGGTCGGAGAATCGGGCTGCGGCAAGTCAACACTCGGACGCACCATCCTCAACTTGATCGAGCCAACCTCCGGCAGCGTGCTGTACCGGGGACAGAATATCTTCAAACTGCCGAAGCGTGAGATGTGGAAACTGAGAAAACAGATGCAAATCATTTTCCAGGATCCTTACGGGTCGCTCAACCCGCGCATGAATGTTGAACAGCTGGTGATCGCCCCGCTGCAGGTATTTCGCGTGGGCAGCGATAAAGAACAGCGCGATCGGGTCGTGTCCATTCTTGAAGAAGTCGGCCTGCGTTCAGATATTCTGAAGCGCTACCCGCACGAGTTTTCAGGCGGGCAGCGGCAGAGAATTATGATTGCCCGGGCGTTAATCCTGGATCCTGAGCTGGTCATCTGTGACGAACCGGTCTCAGCCCTGGATGTGTCTGTGCGTGCCCAGGTGCTCAACCTGATGAAGAACCTTCAGAAACAGAAACACCTGACCTATTTGTTTATCTCCCATGACTTATCGGTCGTACGGCATATCAGCAACCGCATTGCGGTGATGTACCTCAGCAGCCTGCTCGAAGTGGCTGACAAAGCTGATCTTTACCGCACACCGCTGCACCCATACACCAAATCGCTGCTCTCTTCCATTCCATTGCCAGATCCCAGGCGACGAAAAGCCCTGAAACCCATTCAGGGAGAGATGCCGTCTGCTTATCACCACCCTTCAGGCTGCAAGTTTCACACACGCTGCCCTTATGTTGAACAGCGCTGCCGTGAGGTTGTGCCTGAGCTGATCGAATACCAAACTGGTCACCTGGTTGCATGCCACCGGGTCGACGAAATCAACTAAAGGAGTTCTCTTGGGCGTTTATTCCGTTCGTACATTCAGGCAGGACAAAACTGTCTATGTTTCAGAGATGAGAGACCACAAGATCCTGGTTAATATGGGGTATAAACCGGGCGAAGCAGCGCCAAACCCGCTTGAGACCCTGCTGAGCGCATTGTCATCCTGCAAACTGGTCAACTTTTGGGATTTAGCAAGCAAGTATAAAATTTCCTTTGAAGATGCCGATATTGAAGTCACCGCCGTTGTTGGCCCTCACGGCGTGGTTGAAGGCACCCATCAACCCCGCAATAATGTTAAATCAATTCACACCACCTGGCGTATCAAAACCGATATGACAGATGAAGCGATCGAACAGTATTTAAAGATCGTTGACGGCACCTGCACGGTCAGCCTGTCCATGGACCCGGCAATTGAATTTACGGACGAAATTATTCGGCTTTAACTTTCAGGCTTTTACTCAGACAAGTTCTGAGATTGTTTAGGACATCACTGCCGGCGATTTAGGTTGCCGGCAGTTTTCTTTACATCCAATAATCACTAACATATACCATTTATATACCAGTGCAGCTGCCTTAAACGCTATCATGGGAGCATCAATCCAACACGTTTAGGTGGTGATATTCGTGAAAAAGAGCTTGCGTATTCGATATATCGTATTTATTCTAACAATTACAGCGGCGCTGCTGGCCGGGTGCTCGGGCTCGGTGCCTGCAGCACAAGTCAGCGCGCCGCTGAGCGAAACAACCCCAACCGACCTCTCACACAACAGCGATGCACCGCCGGATTATGAGACGGTCTTCCCGCAGGACTCTGTCAATCGCATTGACATCACGCTTGATACCGAAGCCTGGGATGCATTGCAGGCGGAGATGACGGAGCAGTTCGGCGAGCTTGGTACAGGGCAGGAGTTTGGCAAAGGTGGCTTTCCACCTGGTGAGCAGTTCCCCGACAGGCAGGCGCAGCCCGGAGCAGCACCTGATCAGCAGCAGCCTCCAACCGGTGCATTACCGCCGCAGGGGTTTGACCCGGGGCAGATACCAGCCGGCCGGCCGGAGGGTGGTGGGCGAGCGATGGATTTTGGTGATACCAGCTATGTAAAATCAACGGTGACATTCAACGACGTGACCTGGGAGAACGTTGGCTTTCGCTACAGCGGCAACTCCACCCTGCAGCGCTCGTGGAGTGCGGGAACCAACAAGATCTCCTTCCGGCTCGATTTTGACGAATTTGAGGATGAAGTCCCCGACATCAAAGACCAACGTTTCTACGGCTTCAAGCAGATTTCTTTCAAAAGCAATGCCATGGATTCCTCGTACATCCGCGAGAAGGTGGTTGCGGATATGTTTCGCGATTTTGGTGTCGTCTCCTCGCAAACTGCCTTCTACGAAGTGTATCTCGACTACGGTGAAGGACCGAAATACTTTGGCATTTATACTGCAGTTGAAGTTGTGGATGACACCGTCATTCAGACACAGTTCAGCGACGACAGCGGTAATGTGTACAAGCCCGATGGCGCCGGCGCAGCATTTGTAGAAGGCACATTCAATGAAGAATCCTTTGAGAAACAGACCAACACTGATGAAGCCGACTGGAGCGACATTGAAGCCGTTTTCGCTGCCCTGCATTCCGACCTGCGCATCAGTGACCCCACCGCCTGGCGTGCCGGGTTAGAGGCTGTCTTTGACGTGCAGGCCTTCCTGCGCTGGCTGGCGCTGGATACCATCATCCAGAACTGGGACACCTACGGCTCCATGGCACACAATTATTACCTCTACACCGACCCGAAGGATGGGCTGGTGACCTGGATCCCGTGGGATAACAACATGGCGCTAAGCGCCAAAGCTGGCGGTGGTCAGCGAGATCGGACCGCACTGGTAGGTGGACGGGGTGGTCCCGGCGGCGGTGCTAGGGAACTGGACCTGGCAGAGGTGGGTGAGCAGTGGCCGCTGATCCGCTACCTGGCTGATGACCCGGTCTACCTGGCAGACTACCAGGGATACGTTGAGGAAGCCGTGATGACGGTTTTCCAGCCTGAAGCGCTGGCTGAGCGCTACCAGGCTGCACACGAGCTGATTGCCCCTTATGTACTGGCAGAAGAGGAAGGCTTCACCCAGCTGGAGTCGGTCGAGAGTTTTGACAGTGCACTGGAGGAGCTGAAGACCCACGCCGATGGACGATACGCCGCCGTGCAGGCGTACCTCGAAGCACAGCCGTAAGTGGATAACAGGCGCGAGTTAGAACCCCTTCCGGCATTGATACCAATTAATTACACATCACTGCCGGCGGGGTCATCCGGCGCGCTGATTGCAACTTTGCCATCCGCGGCAAGACGCTGACACAGCGCACCTGGGGGTATACGCTGGGGCTGCGGGAGTGGGGGAATGAGATAGGGGATAATGAGGTTATTGTCTAGAAATTTAATTTCGTGAAATTTACCACAGTCCGAAAGAGCGGTTTATTTTTTGTTTTGCTATAATGAACACAATGGTTGTGATCAAACAAAACTTGGATAATTCATAATAAATAAGTAATCAAAAATCAGAATTACTTAAATATTCATTATGAGCGATTTTTTATTTTATCAAGGGGTTTAAGAAATCTAAGATTAGCTATCAATTAATATCTTAAGAAGGGAAGCTATTTATGGAAGCTGATAGTTTTCGCATTGCGAAAGTATTTTCGAATGGTGGGGACATACATTTCCGCTTACCTTATTTCCAACGTGAATATGCTTGGGATATGTCAAATTGGCAAACCTTACTCAATGATATTCTTGATCTTTATAACCTCTACCAAGAAGACAAAACCCCTGAGCATTTTTTAGGTTCCTTAGTTGTCGTAAACGAAGGGATGCTACATGGCACTGTGCCAGTGTTCAAACTTGTCGATGGCCAACAGCGTCTGACAACCATAACATTAATGCTTTGTGCTTTAGCCGAACTGGCAAAACCTAACTACCCTGAAAAGTACGCAAAGATCAGAAAATATATAACCAATCCTGATGAAAAAGGCGAACTAAAGTATAAATTATTGCCAACAACTAAATATAATGACCGTAACACATATATTTCAATCATTAACGGTACAACCGATACAATATCTGTTGACAGTAATCGCATTTATCTTGCGTATGAATATTTTCGGAAAGAATTCTCAACCAGACTGAATTCTGGAGAATTTAATATTGACCAATTGTTCTTGGTGATAATAAATTCACTTCAGGTTGTTTTTATAAATTTGAATTATCAAGAAAAGCCCTACCAAATTTTTGAAAGCCTTAATGCTAAGGGCAAGCCGTTGACACAGGCTGATTTGGTTAGAAATTATATTGCTATGAAATTACCAGAAGCCCGTCAGCCAAAAATGTTCGATAATCACTGGTCTAAGATCGAAGATCTTCTTCAGGAGAAGCGACAAGTAGGCCGGTCAGGTTTAGGAGAGCTCACGGCTTTTCTACGTCACTACTTGGCATTTCGTAATGGTGTCCTCGGTAAAGAAGAACATGTATATGCGCGATTCCGAGATCGAATTGAAGCAAATTTTAGATCTCCTGATGAATTTGAGAATGAGGTTATCATTTTACAAAAATTTGCAGGATATTACGATAGGTTTTTACGTACTGAACACGAAGGCGATAAGGAAATAAGACAAGCGCTGGCCAGATTGAATATTTTTGAATTCTCTACTGGTTATCCATTCCTACTTGCTCTTTATGATTCATATATTAACGGAACAATCATAAGAAACCAAATACTTGAGGCACTAAATATCCTTGAAAACTATATGGTTCGCAGGTATTTGACTGGAGAACCAACAAATTATCTTAACAAAGTATTTCCCGCTCTCTGGAAGGATATAGATACCAGTGACTTTATCCCTTCTCTTAAAGAAGTATTGTTACAACGAAATTATCCTGCCGATTATGCTGTTCATCAAAAGGGTGTTACTAGACGCCTATACGATAATAGTAGCGGAACACGTGCAAAAACTGCCCTTGTGCTACAAACAATTAATAAAAACTTATCGCTTCGTGAAAACCGAGGGGGTTATACGGTTCTTGATGGTGAACCAACAATTGAACATATCCTTCCGCAAACTCCTAGTGATCAGTGGAAAACAGATATTGGTGAAAATTTTAATGTTATCTATGATCAATATTTACACACTATTGGGAATTTGACACTGGTGACTTCTGAGTGGAATAGTGATTTATCAAATTCTCCTTTCATTAAGAAAAAAACCAAGTTAAGCGAACATGCACTTTATTTGAATCAAAAATATTTCCAACAATCAATACAAATTTGGAATGACCAGACAATTTTATCGAGGGCAAAATTTCTATTGAAAAATATTGTTGAGGTCTGGCCTGCTATTGGTGATATTCCCACACCAAAACAAGCATCCGGGACAAGGCCAGTTCGGATGATTCTATTAGGGCAAGAGTTCGAGGTCGATACTTGGCGAGATGTTGCTGAAAAAACAACTGAAGCAATTATTCAAATGTCAGATAACTTTGATGTTATTGCAAATGAGTTTTCCTATTATTTATCAAGAGAACCATTTCCAAAGGCCAATCGGCAATTATCTAATGGGTTGTATATGAATGTAAATCTATCGGCATCCTCGATCAAGAGATATTGTCGCAAATTAGTAAACTCATCAGGCCTTGCGCCAAATGATTGGCAAGTTGAAGAACAATAATCAAGATGGAATATACCGAATTATTATCTATAATATGATTTTCAACTGCAGCTAAACCATCTACCTGTACCGATAGTGCACAGACTATCTGAATAAATTTCATACTACTTATTGGGTCAGAATTTTCTAACTATCAAAGCCAGCCTCCCACCGCAGGGCTGTCCACAAGAACGGGGTGCCGCCGATAATGGTGATAAGATTCTAAATCCCTCACCCTAACCTTCTACCTACGGCATGCTACGCGATCACAAGTGGCGAGGGATAGAATCTCGCCACATCTTTTCCCCAACCCTTTATAATCAACCTATGACCGCACACCTGCACGTCCATTCTTATTTCTCCCTGCTGGAGGGGCTGCCCTCGCCGCAGGAACTGGCTGAGGCTGCCGCAGCCCATGGCATGCCGGCCCTCGCACTGACCGATCACAACTCGCTCTCCGGCGCGGTGGAATTCACCCTTGCCTGCCAGTCTGCCGGGGTGCAGCCGATCATCGGCGTGGAGCTGGATGTACATCTAACAGATGCCGGCGGAACTGCCTACCCGTTGGTGCTGCTGATTGAAGATGAACGCGGCTGGCCCAGCCTGTGCCGGCTCACCAGCCAAATTTACAACCTGCCTGAAGTGAATGGAAAACGTCCTTGCCCGCCGTCCCTGCTGGCGCAGTACACTGATGGCTTACTCTGTCTAACCGGCGGCTCACGTTCGGCGCTGTATCACCTTGCCAACACCCGCCAGGACGCCCAGGCACAGGGCTGGCTATCCCACCTTGCTGACCTCTTCCCAAACCGGCTGTACGTGGAACTGCAGTTAATGGCCGGCCGCGACTCCGCCGCTGCCAGCCGGTTGGTGGAACTGGCTGCAGAAATGGCCCTGCCACTGGCTGCTTCGCATGATATCTATATGCTCACGCCAGACGGGGCTGACGTACAGCGAACGCTCACAGCCGCCCGCCTGAACATTACCCTCTCCGAACTGCCGCCCGGCACAGCCGCCCCAGCCGGTGCGCACTTCATCACCCCGCAGGAGCTGGAGAGGCGTTTTGCCGCCTTCCCGCAGGCGCTGGCCGGCACAGACGAGATCGTCTCCCGCTGTACCTTTCGCCTGCCGTTGGGTGGCACGCACTTCCCCCAGCTTGAACTGCCGCCTGGTGACAGTGCACTGGATGTCCTGCGCCGCAAGGCTTATGAGGGCGCCGCCCGCAAATATGGGGCACTCACACCGGCTATTAAGGATCGCCTGACACACGAGCTTTCGGTGATTGGCGAGATGAACTACGAAGCCATCTTCCTGATCGTCGAGGAGCTGCTGCAGTTTGCCCGATCACAGGGCATTTTGACCGCCTCGCGCGGCTCAGCTGCCTCGTCGCTGGTGGCGTACTGCCTGGGTATCACCACGCCCGACCCGCTGGCGCACAACCTGTACTTTGAACGTTTTCTCAACCCGGCACGCGCTACCCCGCCCGACATCGATACCGACCTGTGTTCCCGTCGGCGCGAGGAGATCATCCAGCATGTTTTCGAGCGCTACGGTATAGCTCGGGTTGCCATGGTCGGCACGGTCAACCGCTACCGCCCGCGCTCAGCCCTTGGTGATGTGGCCAAGGCGCACGGTCTCTCGCCGGGTGAGATCCGCGCCCTCACCGGCCGCCTGCCGTACGGTTTCAGGTTGTTTCAAGAGAAGGATGATACCCCGGGCGCCACACCGTTTGACCGCCTGCTCGAACAGCACAGCGACGCCCGCCACCGCCTGATTTTCCAGCAGGCCAATGCCGTGCTGGGGCTGCCGCGCCACCTCTCGCAGCATGCCGGCGGCATTGTCATTGCCCCGGGTGAGATCACTAACCTGGTGCCGGTGCAGCCTTCCGGTCCAAAGGGCGTGATGATCACCGCCATGAACCTGGACTCGGTCGAGAAGATCGGGCTGGTGAAGATCGACCTGCTCGGCATACGCGGGCTGACGGTGCTGGGTGATGTGGCATCTGCCATTCATTCCTGGCGCCGGCTGGACTACCCCAACCCACTGGCAGTGCTCGAGGACATCCCCACCGACGACGAACCCACAGCTGAGTTGGTCAGCGCCGGCCGCACAATCGGTTGTTTTCAGATCGAAAGCCCGGGCATGCGCGCTACACTCAAGTCGGTGGCTGCGCGCAGTGTCGAGGACATCATCCGTACGCTGGCGCTGTACCGCCCCGGCCCGCTCAAGGGTGGCTATCGGGACGTCTTCATCCGCCGCCAGCGCGGGCTTGAGCCAACCGCCTATCTGCACCCGGCGCTGGAGCCGATCCTGCGCGAAAGCCACGGCATTGTGCTTTACCAGGAGCAGGTACTGCGCATCGCCAGTGCGCTGGGTGGGCTGAGCCTGCCGGAAGCAGAGCTGCTGCGCCGGGCAATGACCCACTTTGACCCGGGCAAGCAGATGCAGGAGCTGCGCTCAAAGTTCCTGGCCGGTGCGGTGGATATGAGCGGCATCCCGCTCGAGACTGCCGAGAAGCTGTGGGAGCTGATGGCGGCCTTTGCCGGCTACGGCTTCCCCAAGGCACACGCCGCTTCCTACGCACTCACCGCCTGGCGTTCCGCCTGGTGCAAAGCGCATTTCCCGGCCGAGTTCCTGGCGGCAGTGCTGGCTAACTGGGGCGGCTACTACAGCCAGCGTGTCTACCTGAATGAAGCACGTCGGCTGGGACTGTCCGTCAAACCGCCGCATGTCAACCACTCGAACAACGAGTTCTCTGTCAGCTACCCGGGCGGCGAGGCGGTACTGTACATGGGGCTCGACCAGGTGCGAGACCTGACGCACCGCACCATCAACCGCATCCTCGACCATCGCCCGTTCCACACCTTTGAGGCTTTCCTGCAGCAGGTTGACCCGCGCCCGCAGGAGGCAGAGAACCTGGCAGCGGTCGGCGGCTTCAGCGGGCTGGGAAGTATCCCGTCACTGATTACCCGCATCCGCCAGCCCGGCCGCACCCGTGGGCAGCTCTCGCTCTTTGACCAGTCGGTTGATGAGGATGGCGAGGACTGGACGCTGGAACAGCGCATCACTGCCCAGCAGGAACTTTTAGAAATCAGCATTGATGCCCACCCGTTGGAGTTGTATGCAGATCAATTGGCAAAGATGGCGGTAGTCTCCACCGGTGATGCGGCCGGCATGGACGGGGGGACAGTGCGGGTGGCTGGCATCCGCCAGAGCATGCGCCGCAGCCGCACAGGGCGCGGCGAGTGGATGGCATTTCTCTCAATGGAGGATATGGAAGGCATGCTTGACGTGGTGATCTTCCCGGCAGTGTACCAGCGCTTCCGCCAGGACCTGCAGGAGCCGGCGCCACTGGTGATTGAGGGCGTGATGGAGACTGCCGAGGGGCGCGAGGAACCGTACCTGCGCGCCGAACGTATCTGGCGGCTTGAGCGCTAGTGAAAAGAGCCGTAAATACGGGGGAGACTAAAAGACCCTGACCAGGGTTTCAACCAGCAGGGCGATAACCAGCACCGCACCGAATATCATATTGTGTAATAAGGCTGGCGCGATGTACCACATGTGCGCCGCGGCTTCTGGCATGCCGGCAGGCAGTGGATTCGGTTTTGGCTTGAGGTACGCCTGTGCCAGCATCGGCAGGGTGAGCGGTGCGGCAGCCAGTACCAGCAGCATGACCGGCGAGAAGTACCCGCTGATCACCAGCCCGATGATGATGGCATACTGCAGAACAACCAGCACAGCCAGTAGGGCGCGCGTGGTGCGTTCGCCCAGCAGTACCGGCAGGGTGAAGATCTTCTTGCGGCGGTCATGGACATGCTTATCGAGGTGGCGTCCCAACAGCACCTCGGTCACCGTCAGCGAATAGGCCAGCCCGAAAAGGGCGGCTGCCCAGTTCCAGGTGCCGGTGAGCACATACAGCCCGCCGCCGACCATCAACGGTCCCCACACCACGGCAATTGAGAGTTCGCCCAACCCGACCAGTTTGATCGGATAGACGTAGAAGACATCCAACAGGAGGCCCAGCACCAGCAGCCAGACAGTGAGCGGGCCGCTGGTCAGCACCAGGACGATGCCGGCCGCCAGCGCAATCAGGCCCGAGACCGCCATGTGCACCAGCGCTTCGCGGCGCGTCATCCAACCGTGCATGGTAGGCGGCTGCTGGACATGCTCTTTGATGTAGTCGCCGTGGTCCACACCGCGCTCAAAATCGACAAAGTCATTGATCTGGTTGTTGAAGGCGTGTGCAAACACCAGCCCAACCGCCACGGCAAGCCACTTGAACCATGAGAACGATCCCTCGCCCCATGCCAGCAGCCCGACCAGCGCAACCGGGATGAGTGTCATCGTCAGGGTGGACTGGTTGGCGAAGTAGCCCCAGCGGGCAACCGGAGAAAGCTTTGCCCACGCCTCCGCAGTCATTTCTTTTCTGTTTTCAAGCATCTTTGTCCAAACCGGTGTCTGCATGCGCCCTCCATTGCTCAGAATGGTGAAATTATAATAGAATTGAAGCAGGTTAGTTTATCAAAATCTACAAGGAATAACAATTTTGATAATTATGACCCATATTACCATAAATACAATATCAAACTGACTAATTTTGGAGGCATGCATGATAGCAATTGTGAACGGCAAGGTGATAACGATTACCCAGGGTACCTTTGACCCGGGTGTGGTGCTGATCGAGGGCGGGCGCATTGTGGCGGTAGGCGAGCATATTGAGGTGCCCGAGGACGCTGAGGTATTCGACGCGGCTGGCAAGGTGGTGATGCCTGGCATGATCGACGCCCACAGCCATGTCAGCATCTTCCCAGACAAGATCGGCTGGGAATACTCCGACGGCAACGAGCTGACCGACCCGATCACACCCCACCTGCGGGCGCTGGATGCGGTCAACCCTGACGATCCGGGTTTTTTGGACCTGGTGCAGGCCGGCGTGACCACCGTCAACACCGGGCCGGGCAGCGGCAACCTGGTCGGCGGTCAGTGGGTGTGCGTCAAGACCATGCCCAAGCCGCGCATTGACCAGATGGTGCTGTTGGAGCCGGCCGGCATGAAAATGGCGCTGGGTGAGAATCCGCGCCGGGTGTACGGCAGCCAGAACAAGATGCCTTCCACCCGCATGGGCAACGCCGCCGTCCTGCGCTCGGCGCTGGTGGACGCCCGCAATTACCTGCAGAAATGGGCACGCTACGAGGCTGACCTGGCCGAGTTCAATGCCAATGCTGGCGGTTCTGAGAAAAAGACTGCTCCCGTGCCGCCGGAGCGTAATCTCAAGCTGGAAGCGCTGGGAAAGGTGCTCAAGCGCGAGATGAAAGCTCGTGTGCACGCCCACCGCGCCGATGATATGCTGACCGCCATCCGCATCTGCGAGGAGTTCAACCTGGACTTCACGCTGGAGCATGCCACCGAGGGCTACAAGATCGTGGACGTGCTGGCAGCCAAGGGTATCCCGGTGACCGTAGGGCCGGCGTTTATCTCACGCGTGAAGTATGAGCTGGGCGGTATGAACCCGAAAAACCCGGGCATCCTGGCGAAAGCCGGCGTGAAGGTGGCCATACAGGTGGATGAAGGGTCTGCCACCAAGTATTTGGCGATCAATGCCGGGCTGGCGGTGCGCGAAGGTATGCCGGAGGAGGAAGCCCTGCGGGCGGTGACCATCAACCCGGCCGAGATCATCGGCGTGGACGATCGGATCGGCAGCCTGGAGGTTGGCAAGGACGCAGACGTGGTGGTCTTCAGCGGTCACCCGTTTGATTACCGCACCGTGGCCGAGCTGGTGCTGGTCAACGGCGAGGTGGCCTACCGCCGCGAGGAATAGGCGCTGGGTTTGTGAATGGATAATACGAGGGCGGGGTTTGACTTCCCGCCCTCATTTGTTGTGGAGGTGCATTAAAATCCCTCTCCGTTTGGGATCGCGCAGCATGCAGTAGGCAGAGGCTAGGTGAGGGCTGTATTCATGGCGACCCGGTGGGTCGCCCATTTAGATATCCCATCCCGGGCATCCTACGGACATTAATCCGACACCACAACTATCAACCACACCACTATCGAGGCAAAAAAAGAGCCGGCAGTAGGGCGGATTTCCATATCCGCCCTAATAACGGTGGCAATAGCCCCTTACCGGGTAGTAAATGCCGCTCTACGCGTGAGGGTCCTTGTAGGGCGCGACCCGGTGGGACGCCCATTTAGATATCCCATCCCGGGCATCCCAATGGGATATCCCTACGGACATTAATCCGACACCACAACTATCAACCACACCACTATCGAGGCAAAAAACGAGCCGGCAGTAGGGCCGATTTCCATATCCGCCCTAATAACGGTGGCAATAGCCCCTTACTGGGTAGTAAATGCCGCTCTACGCGTGAGGGTCCTTGTAGGGCGCGACCTGGTGGGACGCCCATTTAGATATCCCTACGGATGCACGAATCCGCAACCGCGCAAATCGCGGGTCAATCAACGCAATCATCGCGTACAAAAAAGAGCCGGCAGGCCGCCGGCTCTCATCGTCCCAAATCTCACACCCTACTTGTACTTCTCAGGGTGATCCATTTTGTCCAGCAGAACGGCGGTTTCGAGCGAGATGCGGGTGGCATCGGAGATGGCTTTGACCATCTGCTCGGCACTGGCCTGGTTGTGCGGGTTCTGGTGATGCCCGGCAGATGCCAGGATCACACCGCCGCGCACCTTGCGGGCTGTTGACAGCGTCAGCACGGTCGAGGCTTCCTGTGAGGCAATCAGCACGCCGGCATCGATCCACGGTTTCTCAATCTCAAGGATATCCAGCTTGGAAAAGACTGAGCCGGCATAGAACGAATCGTGCGACCACTCGTAACCAGTATGAACTTCAACGCCCAGCTTCTCAGCCGATTTGAGCATCGATTCCACCACGTACAGGTCAGCCACCGCCGGGTATTCGGGCGGGAAGTACTCGCGCGTCAGCCCGTCGCCACGCACCGCGCCGGTGATCACCAGCAGCGCCGGGATGGGCAGCCAGGTTTGGAACATGCCGCCGGTGCCGATGCGGATCAAATTCTTGGCGCCGACTTTGACCAGCTCTTCAATGGCGATAGCAGCCGCCGCCCCGCCGATGCCGGTGGAGGTGACGCTCACCTTGACGCCCTGGTAGGTGCCGGTGTAGGTGATGTACTGGCGGCTGTGAGCAACCAGTTCGTAGGTATCAAAATGCTCGGCGATCACCTTGGCGCGGAAGACGTCTCCCGGCAGGAAAACGGTTTCGCCGACATCGCCCGGTACTAATTGGATATGATGTTGTTTTTCCATGTGTTATCTCCTGTTCCATTCCCGCTGTCAGGCGAGACCCCTTTCTTGTAGAAGCTGCGCCGCCGTGATGCCCGCCAGTACCATGTTGCGGATATGCGGTTCCATATCGGTGTTGTCCTGTTTTTCCTCGAAGATGTTGGCGCCAGCCACCAGGATGGTGCCGGCACGCACGCCCTGCATGGAGGATACAACGAACAGGGCTGAGGACTCGTTCTCCACTGCCAGTACGTTCAGATCAATCCATTTTTGCAGGCGGGCTTTGTAGTCGCCGTGTGCCCAGGGTGACTCGAGGTAAAAGGCATCGTGGGTGCGGATGATGCCGAGGTGATAGGGCAGGTTGAGCTTCTCACAGGCGTCAATCAGGGCGCGCACCACGCGGTAATCGGCATTTGCCGGGTAATCCACCGAGATAAACTCCTCGGTCGCGCGTTCGCCGCGCACGGCTGCGGTGGCGATGATCATGTCACCGGGCTTGATGTCGGGCTGGATCACGCCGCAGGTGCCGATGCGGATGATGTTCTTGGTGCCAACGCGGATCAGCTCTTCCACGCCGATGGCTGTGGGAGAGGGTCCGATGCCGCAGCTGGTGCAGGAAACCGGTACACCGTCTTTCTTGCCAGTGTAGGTCAGGTATTCCCGCTTGTGGGCTACCTTCCAGGCTTCGTCCATCAGGTCAGCAAAGACCTGCACACGTCCCGGGTCGCCGGGGATGAGCGCGGTGGGCGCTACTTCGCCGGGCAGGCAGTCGATATGGTGTTGTCGATGAAGTGTTTCTCCATCCATAGTAAAGAACCTCCAGAGTAGATTTGGTTTATTTGGTTGTTAAAATGCAGTACAGATCATGCTCCATGCAAGCACGGAGGGATAAAATAATTGTAATGCCTGAAACGATTATGGGGGGGGTTAGTCAGCCGGTGTATCGGCGGGGGTGGTTCAGGCTGTCAGACGCCTGGTTTCCACAGGTTCAACCAGCGGTAGATGTGGGCGGCAGCCTTCACCGAGCGCCGGTAGACGTACAGCGGGGAAGCGCCGGGTTCTATGAAGCGGAAATGGTAGTCGTTTCGGTTCACTGGCGCTTGCTCCTTTCGCGGGTCATGGGGTGTCAAACTGGTCATGACCACATGACAATTGATCGTGATAAAGTATAGCATAGATAGGGCGAAAGTCAACCTACCCTTCGGTCTCTGAGCTTCGAACCCTGAGTTTGCCGGAGGCAATTGCAAATTGCTGAAGGTGCCCTCCAGGGTATCGAAGGGTCGGATGGTCGGAGTGTGATGATCGTTTCTCGGCTTTGATTCCGGGTCTTCGATCCCTCAGCTTCGATCTATCAGCTTCGACAGGCTCAGCCATCGAGACGTGCCGCCGGTCAGCCATCGGGATGTTCCACCGCTCAGCCGGCGGCAATGCTGCCCCCTCCTGCCTCCCCCATTTTTTCAAAATGGAGGAGGTTCATCAGCCAGCCAACGGGACTATACGATCACTGAGTTGTGGTAAAGTGTAGATCAGGTATGGTCCTTGTCAGGATGTTAAAACCTGATCTACATGATGCTAATAAACCGGCGGGATTGGAATCCCGCCCTACTGCAAAAAACGACATTACTCCATGTTGTGGATCTCCACCGGCTCAATCTCATCTGCCGGCTCGAAGCCGAAGACCTTGCCGTAGAAGTACAACTCGGCGCTGGCGGCACGCGTGATTGTCTCGGCCTTGCGGAAGCCGTGCTGCTCGCCCTCGAACAGCAGGTAGGCGTACGGCGTCTCGTTACGGATGAGCGCATGCACAATCACCTCAGCCTGTGATGGCGGCACCACCCGGTCCTCAGCGCCCTGGAAGATAATCACCGGGCAGGAGATGTTATCCACCGCCTTGACCGGCGAACGCTCGTCGTACACATCCTTGCGCTCGGGGTAGGGCGCCACCAGCCCGAACAAGTACTGCGCTTCGAACTTGTGCGTGTCCTTCACCAGTCCTTCCAGGTCGGAGACGCCAAAGTAGGACGCGCCGGCCTTGAAGAAATCCGTCCAGGTTAGCGCACGCAGGGTGGTGTAACCGCCGGCACTGCCGCCGCGCACCGAGATGCGTCCCTCGTCCGCCAGGCCGCGGCTCACCAGGTACCTGGCCGCGTTGACACAGTCGTTCACGTCCACGATGCCCCAGTTGCCCTTCAGCCGCTCGCGATACTCGCGCCCATAACCGGTCGAGCCGCCGTAATTGACGTCCACCACCGCAATGCCGCGTGAGGTCCAGTACTGCATACCGTAAGAGAACACCGCATGGGTCTGCCCGGTCGGGCCGCCGTGGGAGCACACCAGCAGCGGCGGTTTCTCGCCGGCCGGCGCCTCGTAGTCGGGGTTGACGGGCGGGTAGTACAGCGCGTACGCCGTCTGACCGTTCTCAGTCGGGAAGGCAATCGGCTCAGGGACGGAGAAATACGCCGCCGGGATGTCAACGGTCATGGACTGCTTGACCACCTCGACCTGGCGGGTTTCCAAATCAAACAAAATCACCGCCGATGGTTTCTCAGCGCTGCCGGCCACCATCAGCAGCTTGCCATCGTGGTAGTGCAGTGACCCCAGTACAGTGTAGTCCAGCGGTAGAGGCTCCAGCTCGGCCTTTCCGGGCGTCAGCAGCGCCAGTGAGTCAAAGCCATCCTGGTTGATGATGCAGGCAATGCGCCCATCCGGCAGAAAGGTGAAGAAGCTCAGCCCGAACACCCACGCCGGCCCGCTGAACTCAGCCGGCATGTCGGCCAGCTGTTCGGCCGTGCCGTCCTGCTGCATGCGGTACAGATTCCACCAGTTCGTGCGGTCTGAACTGAACACCAGCTCGCCGCCCGGCCCCCAGGTGGGGTAGGTGACCGATTCGGTCAGCCCGCCGGCCAGCATACGGGCGTTGGCAAGTGCGCCGTCAGCCGCCAGGTCAGCCAGCCACAGCTCGGTGCCGTCCCAGGGCATATTGGGGTTGTTCCAGCAAATCCAGGCCAGCTGGCTACCGTCCGGGCTAATGCGCGGGTTGGCGTAAAAATCATAGCCGCTGGCGATCGTGATCACCGGCGCGGCGCCGTCAGCCGCCAGCAGGGCCAGCTCATTGTCCACCCGCCCGTCTGATGTGTGAATCTCACGCACGCAGATTATCTTGCTTCCATCCGGCGTGACCTGCAAGTCAGCGTAGCGCCAACCCCAGGGCTGTGGCGGTTCGGGTGTCACCGGCTCGGGGGTTCTGCCATCCACCTGCCGGTACAGGCGCTGGTCGGTAAAGTTTGAGAAGTACAGCGTACTGCCGAAGCTCACAAAAGAGCCCCCGCCGTACTCATGCACGGTGGTGCGCACATTAAAGCCGGCCGGAGTGAGGTCTCTGACCGTTCCATCTTCACCGCGCACAACCAGCACATTGCGGCCGCTTTCCAGCGGGCGCCGTTCCAGCCAACAGATGCCGCCGGCATACGGGGCGGCGTCGCCAATGCCAATGCCGGCTGTCGCCAGTAGTTCAGCTTTAACAGGTGATACCCAAGAACCATAAGGTGCAGTATTTTTCGCCATTTGTCGTCTCCATTATTGCATGTGATATGTCTTTATCTTACACCAACTCGCCCGGTCCGATGAACTTTTTCCATCTTCACCAACCCTCTGGACGGGCAGCCCGCAGGCGGTTAAAATGAAGCCCTATCTCAGAACCGACGGATACCCCTGCCAATGAACCTGCTCCTCAGCACCTACAGCGGTGAAATCGCCGCCCTCACTGCCGCCTGCCTGTGGGCTGGCGCCACCATGATCTTCAGCCTGCTCGGCCGGCAGATCCGCTCCACCGAGCTGAACCTGCTTAAGGGCGTGGTTGCCATCATCCTGATGGCCGCCGCCATCCTGCTCACCGGCGAGTCGCTCACCAGCATCCAACCGCTGGCGTTCTGGCTGCTGATCATCAGCGGTATGATCGGCCTGGGGTTGGGCGATACGGCTTATTTTGAATCCCTGCAGAAGATCGGCGCACGCCGGGCGCTGCTGTTGACCATCTCAGCCCCGCCGATGACCGCCGTGATGGCCGCGCTCTTCCTGAATGAGCAGCTGGCGCTGACCGCCTGGCTGGGCATCGCGGTGACCATCCTGGGCGTCGCCTGGGTGATCACCGAGCAGACCCCGCTGAACGGTGTGAAGATTGAACCCGCCGCCCTGCGTGCCGGTGTGCTTTTTGCCACACTCGCCGCGCTGTGCCAGTCTGCCAGTGCGGTGCTCTCACGCGCAGCCCTGACCATGACGGACGTCACGCCCCTGCAGAGCGGCATGTGGCGCCTGCTGGCCGGCATTGTTGTGCTGAGTATCTGGGTAGCCCTGCGCAAAGAAAAGCCCTTTGGCTGGATCAAGAGCGGCGGCACAGCAAAGCTGTGGGGCATGATCTTCCTCGCCACCGTCTTCGGCACGTTTTTAGGTATCTGGCTGCAGCAGGTTGCCATCCAAAAGTCCTCGGTCGGCATTGCCCAAACCCTGCTGGCAACCAGCCCGATTTTCATCCTGCCGCTGGCTGCGCTGAGCGGTGAGAAGCTGACCGCCCGCAGTGTGCTGGGCGCACTGGTGGCGATGGTTGGCATTGCCATGCTGTTCGGGGTGGTGTAGGGGGAGAGAAGGTTGGGGGAAGGGCGAAAAAGCTAAGTGGTATGTGAAACTCAAAACTTTGTATTATATATTTAAGGTAGTATATAATCTAATAAAGGTTGTGCATCATTACTTATGACATTATTGGTTATAACAAGCTGAACTTTTGCATGTGACAATAGGGGAAAAATGTGACAATATCAAAAACAATGATATTTATTTTATTGGGGATTATGTGAAGCGTATAAACAAGTGAAATTTACAACAACCTAATAAGAACGATTGGGAAAATATTTAAATGGCGAAAAGAATATTTGACGCAACGATAAATCTTGAAAATCAAGAAAAATTGAAGAAATTTATTTTCCAAGAGGACTTTAATAAGAAATTAACGGATGTGCGTAAATTAAATCTTTCCATTATGCAGAACCCAACACAAAGTGAATTCAAAATATTCGATTCCTATAACAGTAATGCAACGTTAGAGTTATTTGAAGACTTAAACAAACCAATCGAATTAGATATGAAAAAAGGTCAAATATTCTCTACAAACACTGTATTCGGCGGGTATGACGAATCAAAATTACAGTTTCTCACTCTAGAAGGTACATTAAATATTACCAGCCATTCATTGTTAGAGGTCACTCAAGAAGAATACCTGCCAATAGGTTACATTACCATTTACTTTTATACTCGAGCAAGCGAAATTTCAAACAAATCAAGTCTTATTCGGTTTACTAATGATGCTGAGGGTGAAGCGAATGGGGATTATGCAAAAGATCGTAATGAACTAATTTCTAATAATATTCCTGAAAATTCCATTTTGTTCATAGATGGTCCATTGATTGGTGGAAATATAACCAGCTATTCACTCAAATTAATTGAACAACTCCATGAAAAAAATGTATTACCAGTTTTTTTTGTTAAGAATAGTGAAAGCAATTTAATAGCTGACAATTTAGATAACATTCGGAACAAATATAATTCAGATTTACACTGGGCTTATAACTTCTTAAAACCAGGGCAAAGAACGAATTTATTTCTTTACACTGATAAGGTAAATAACAAAAATACAAAACTATTTTGTTATATAAAACCATTTGATCGAACGAGCCCGCAAAGAATTGAACTGCACCCTGAGACGTATGAATTATACAAAGACTACATGGGTGATGTATTTGATCTGATCTATTACCTGATGCTTGTCCAAGGTGATAGATCAAACCCACAGATACGACCAATTGCAATTGCTGAAAAGTATGCTCGTGAGATGATCAAAACAGTAAATATTCAATCTTTATTAAAATATACAAGTTTGATACCAACAATAAACCAGGAACGATTTGGAGGTTAAAATGGCTTGGATTGTATTAGGCGAAGAAAATGGAAAAATTAAGCTTGTTTCAAAATCAAATAGCCCAAATGAGAAACCTGGTTTACTACCAAAAGGCTCTTATCTAACGATAGAAGGTAAAGCTGAAACGAAATTTATATTGAGGGTCGATGATAGTATGCAGAGTGAGCCTTATCGTCCTTCACCATTGATCATTGATATAGACCTAGAAGGTTTATATGGAGATACTAAGTGTCAGAATATTATTCACGCATATAGAGTCAAAGATATTAGTAATAGAGAAGATGGAAAAATCGACTTTATACCGCCTCAAGCACTTGCTCGTCGATCCACTCAAGAGGAGATTGATATTGCGTTTGAATCAGATAATAATGGACCAAAAGTTTTTGTTGCAACTGTGCATAGTGGCCAAAACCAGTTGCTGATAGACGAAAATCAAAACTTCATTACAGCCAACCTTCCAAATGAAATGTTTTTTCATCAAATGTTAATATGCGGAAAAACTGGAAGCGGTAAAACAGTGGCGATGAAGTATCTTGTTCAACATTTTATTGAACAGCTTAAGGGTGCTGTTCTGACCATAAATGTTAAGGATATTGATTTTCTTCGTATGGATCAGGCTTCACAATCAACAAGTGAGAATATACAAAAAGAATGGCAGGTCCTGAATCAGATACCACATGGGATAAAAAATTGCACAATATACTACCCTGCAAACACAAAAATAGAATACACCAAAAATATAAACTACAAAATTACTGAAAAAATTACACTGAATGTAAAAACGATCGAACCTGAAGCATTAACTGGGTTGCTACAAAATATATCGGAAATTGGTGCACAAAATTTCCCCGACATATTTAGGCACTGGCAACAAATAAGTATGAGTGAAAATGGATCTTTTACAGAATTTGTTAACTATTTCAATAACGGAGCAAAGAATCCAACCTTCCCAACTCTTAATTCAAGGGGAGACGAATCTAATATAACTCTGCATAGAGCCACTTTTGATAATATCAGTCGTAACTTAAATAATTCTTTAGAATTTTTTGATAACAAAGATGCAAGAACTCTTGATTATTCCGACGTTCTATACCCAAGCAAGTTATCAATTATCAATGTAGCTGGAGAAAAAGGCATTCAATTTGGATCTATTTTGTTGAGACATCTACTGAAAAGAATAGTCACAGCCAAAAGCCAGGGTGAGAATGACACTCCTATATTAATCATCATCGATGAAGTGCATCAATTTTACAACACAGAAAGTTCGAGAGAAGCTCTTGGAGACCTTGATACAATTTGCAGGACAGGGAGAAGCCAGAAAATTGGGGTAATATTTGCATCTCAAAACCAAAATGATATTCCAAGAGGCTTGTCCAGCGTAATAAACACAAAGATATTCTTCAAGACTGATGGCATTACAGGTACCTTATTTGGTGTCTCAAGTGATGAAATTCAAACACTGAGACCCGGCTATGCAGTAGCTAATATTCATAATATGACACAGTTAAAAATTATTAAATTCCCATTAGCATTGTCCGGGGTTATTTAGGAGTAATACCTTATGGTCATAAAAACAAAGCTAGATCAGGATATAGTAAATCTATATAGTGAACTATTGCCAGAAGAGCTACAAAAACAAATATTTGAAATCATATTTACAGAAACTGACGAAGATACATTATTAGAGAAGTTGATCGAGTTAGTGGAGTCTAATAATGATTAAGATAGATTATCTAATCAATAGGGATGAAGGAAACCATAAAGCGATATATATACCAAAGGACATTCCTAACGAACTACCAATATTGGCGTATGTTCAAGGTCCAAATTCAACAGGTAAAAGTACATTATTAAATATTCTTGCTTTATCCTTTTTTGGCCAAAATTTACCTGAAGAAGAATTAAATCCTGAGTTACGGAACCGCATACAAACATTAATAAACTCAGATCATCAAGCTATAAAGTTTAAGATTGAAATAGATAATAAGAAATTAGGGGTTAAATTAATATCAGAAAAATTCGATCTGGAAAAAAAGCAAATCATACTAAAAGATGTCACTATGAATGGTGAAACTTTTATTAGCGAAGATTCATTCAAAAGAGAGTATAAATTAATTTATGATATACCAAATAATCCTCTAGAAAGATTGCCTCTACTTCTACATGCATTAAAAAACCAACAAAAAGATGTCTCAATTGATATTGAGCGGTTTAGGCAACGAGTTCTTCAGATTATTGATGAAATAAAAAACAGTAGAGACCCTGAAAAACTATTTGATTTAAGGCAAAAAATTGAAAAAACTAAAACCGAACTCCAATCATTAAATAGCCAGGCATCTGAACAGAAAGAACAACATAAGAAGCTTCAAGAATATTATCTAACGAAATATCTTGTCCATTATCGAGACTTGATAAGAAAAAACGAACTACGGATTAATGAAATTAAACAAAATATAAAACAACAAAAGAAAGATGAAACAGAAAATAATAAGACCGTTTTTAGTACAACAAAAGCATTAGATGGCATTATTAACGATTTAGAAACAAAAATAGAGCATGTTAATCTAATCCTTTCACAATTCACTGATGATCATCTAAAAACCGAACTTCATGAATTTATAAATGCCAGTTTCCGCGACGAAATAACATATCCTGAAATTTACAAGCATATAAGAATAAATTCGGAATTAATAATTAATTATCTAGATAAACAGATTATTATTGAAAAACCGAAAAATAGCCAAAATATTGAAAAGCAAAAATTACTAATGGCCTTAGTTAATATCTTGGATGAGTATAAAGAACGAGAGATTCAAATCCCAGGAGTGAATTTATCATTAGAAGCCTTTTTAGATACACTTAAAAATGATTTGACACTAGTGGAAATATCTACTAACACTTATCTTGCTATGACTCGTAGCAAACAAATGATAGAGAATATTGTCTCCCAAATTAACGCTGCTATTAAACTGGCAAAAGACTTACAAAGCATTCATCATTATGAGCCAACAGATTTGAATGATGATCTACTGCAGAAGGAATTAAATGGTGCAAGTGAAAAACTTGTTCGCGATAAACAAAAATTAAGTCAACTTCAATCATTGGCAATACAAAGTAAGTATGACCCTAATCAACTTTTCTTAAATAGTAAACACATATTGAGTAAGTTAGATGACTTATATAATCATTTTTCTGAAAACGAACTAGTTGAGCTGTCAATAAAACTGAGATCGAAATATGATGAAGTAAATAACCGGGCTCAGAAATTAACCACTCGGCTTGAAAAAGAAATTGAATCCTTAGCTGAGATGGAAGCAAAACAGCCACATAAATTTCAAGATAAATATTATCAAATTAACAAGTTGTTAAAAAATATACAACTCCTGGAAAAATTATTTCGAGATTATGATAATTGGTTAGGAAATATAATAACCCCGGTTAAAAAGTTTTCTCCTGTAAATGAACAGGAAGTTAGATACCAAGAGCAAATTGGCAGTTATCTTGCAAAAAAAATTGGTAGGATAAGACATATCTCAGATGTGTATGATATCCAAAAGATAAATATATTAAAGAAAGAATTGATCACTGTTCAAGGACTAAAAATTCGATTTTCAGATTTGGGAACTGGACAAGGTCAATCAGCGTATCTAGAAGGTTTATTAAGTATGAATGAAAACAAAAAAATAATTGCTCTTTTTGATGAGGTTGCAATGATGGATGACACTTCATTGAATAGAATTAAGGAAAAACTACGAAATCTATATGAGGAAAAGAAACTGCTTCTCGCTGTAATTGTTCAAAAAGGAAATGAAGTAAAAATTGAGGATATGCTATGCACTCAATAATAACCGATGATCAAACAAAAATTCTTTTACATTTTTATAATAAATTAAAGAATGACGCCAAAAATGAAAAAATTAAACTGATAAATGGATCATTGTTTTTAACTATATTAAAAATACCAAATAATAAAATCTCAAAACTTCTTATTTCTGCCACTTTACCAGAAGGGGTATTCTATAATCATGAATTAAGTGAATTATTAAAAGATGGTTATATCTGTGAAACAGAAAACCTGGATAATAATTTGGGCTATATTATTACCGCCATGGGCTTGTGGGCCATAGAGAATAATCTCCAATTAATTGATCATGAAAAATTTTTAAACTTTATTCAAGAAGATAAATTCCCGTCAATAAACAGTGATTATTCAGTAAATGATATTCAGAAAATTATTCTCACATCAATGATTGCAATTCGTAATTTCAGTTTAGGTACACCAATGGACCTTAATGAAGAAACATTTAGGAATAATTGGGTAAACATATTTGATCAAACTGCTGAATTCTTAAAGGCTCTTAATTACATCAATAATAAAGCTTGGAGTTCAAGAAATACTGGCGCAGAACACCCGATAAATTATGTCATGAGAAGAGCACAATCATTACCACAGAAAACGAGACACCTATATAAACCCGAAGGTAACTATAAGTATTATTTAAATATTATCAATAAGCCATCACAAAATTTAAAATTCTTATTCTCAATCATTTTTCCATCAATTACATCGCAAAATGAATTGGATGAAATTTATTCGTTTTTATGCAAGATAGCTTATGACAAAAGTAAGTTGGTTAGAGATAATTTTGAGTTTATCAATCCAGAATGGGATACATTAATCCAGGAGTCATTAGATGAATTTTATTATGCAATATAAAACCCTGCTCACGTTTTAGTTTATGCATTTATTTAATTATTAATTAGCTTTTATTCCAAAATGATAATATTCTTGTAGGATGTCGAAGCTTTGTAAATGCTTTTGCTTCAATTTGCCGAATTCTTTCACGTGTAAGTTCATACTTGTTAGCAATTTCATTAAGTGTCATTTGTTGGTTATTATCAATTCCAAATCTTAATTTCAAAATCGCCAAAGTTCTCGCGTCCAGTACTGAAAAACTTTCTTGAAGAACTGACATTAATTCTTGATTATAAATTTTAGTAATCCAGTTTTCTGTTTCGTCGATTGATAAATCATTTAATAACCGTGTTACACTATTGTCTGTCCAAACAATATTTCCATTTGTATCTGTGATTAGACAAATTGGTAATTTTTGCAGGTTATAACTCCTGTTTTCTAAGCCAGAGTTATCATAAACCCAAGGACAATTAAAACAATAATTGATATTTATTACATTTCTATCTAAATCATTGTTTTCGCTGAGACAGTCTTCACAGTATTCCAATAGATGATAAGGGACATTTACATACGTATAAGTCAGATATTGTTTAACCTTTTTTTCGGTGAGATCACTCTTATCAGCAAGGATACTCCTTGTTAATTCCGCTGAACTAATGTAGTTATTATTGGTTATTAAGCGCATAAGTTTTAAGACTTCCTCGTGCATATGTACTGGCAACCTAATTGTACGAGAGTCTTCTGCGATGGATCTTGTAATCGCTTGTCTAATCCACCAAACCGCATATGTTTTAAACTTGTTACCACGGCGCACATCATATTTTTCAACAGCTTTTAATAAACCCAGATTTCCTTCTTGGATAATATCTTCATAGTCCATTCCAGAAGTGAAAGAGTAATGATGCGAGAAGAAAACAACATATCCAAGATAACTTTGAACTAATACATTTCGGAAATACGTAAACTGATCAAAAATATCGATAAAATGACGTACTGTATCGAGAGATAGTACTTCGGTTAGAATCCTATCAATTCCTGGTAGCGCAATATTATCGTTGCCTTCATCATTAATAATTTGTAATAATTCAATTGGCAGTGACCATAAATAACAAACTAACTCAAAAACCGGTTGTGCTGAAAATTCACCGATAAATTGATTAAGACATGTTTTCTTTATTGGTATGAGGCTTTGTTTAAATATGATTATCTCTTCTACTGCTGTTTTTAAAAATGCGATTAATTGCCCCTCTTTATTTAAATGATACTCTGTAAAATCAGAAATAATCTCATTAATTTTTCTAAATATTGTTAACAACAGTTGATCGCACTGTCGTTTTTCATTTAATTCTTTCGCAGATGTTATTTCCAGCAATATTTTTTCGGAAATGATAACTACTCCCAACCATTGCTCTTGCGATTCGTTTAGTCGATCAAATTGCAGTAAATCAGATTGATACAACTTAATTAGGTTTGGAAAGTCGTCAACTATTTTCATTATGGTGTTGATATGAATAATAGGCTATCATCAGTGTGAAGTTGATTATCCTTATTAAACTACCTTCCCTAAATTCATCATTTAACCGATTAGCGGGGAAAAGATAAGTAATTCCGACCCGTTTTTTTGTTTGTTAGCATGGTGGTTTATGTGGATAATTTGTATTTCGTAATCTTTATAGAGCGCTTTGATAAATTCTGCATTGTCATAAGACAATATCCATTTTATAGAATTCTTGTCCTTCAAGAACTTATTTAGCAATTCATGGTCGGCTTTATTATAGTAAGATCGGTACAGATCCTCACCATTTTTATAATATGGTGGGTCAAGGTAAAACAAACAACCTGCCATATCTTGTGAATTGTTAGAATAATTATCTATCAAATATATCGCATCAAAATTAGTGAGCATTATTTGTTTACTTATTTTTGCAATACTTGTGATCTTGCTAATAATTTGCCCTTTATTAAAACGAGCATCAATTTTCCAGTTTCCCACTTGCTCTTTACCACCTATTGGACCAACATCTGCTCTAATAATTCCGGACCTGTTGCATCGATTTAGAAAAAGCGCGGCAAAACCGATATCTAAAACCGATGATCCTTCTCTAATTGTTTGATATTGAATTATTGCCCGTTGCTTATTCCATTCCTCCATTGAAATTTTTGTGTCATATATTTTATTAATCAATTCATCTGTAAGAAACAAAACCGAATACCAAAATTTATATATGAACTCATCAGCATCATTAAGGTGAAATTTGTGGATATAACCATTTTCTAATAACCATAGCCCTAAACCTGCGCCACCTGCATATGGCTCAATAAATAATTCTATTGATTCATCATTAGCAATAAGTTGTGTAAAAATATTCTTTATTACTGTTTTACCACCTGGGTAACGAAGAGGGCTTAATGTTTTCATTCAATATTTCTAATGTACATTTCCATTAATTATTTATCGACGATATTCGTGATTTTCACAAACTATTACCTAATTATATATGGGATAGTAAACTACTGCCATTTGGAAAAACAGTATAAGCTCCAGAAACAATAACCATCCATCGTTTCCGCCGGGTTTTTTGCACCTAACCCCCTCACCCCGGCACCTTCAGCCGCCAGCAGGGGGGTGATGCACACCGGCGGCCGGCGGAGTGGTAGATCACCGGCACAGAACTGCTGTTTGATAATATGACAAACTGTGTCATAATAAAGTGATGAATTTTATCAAACTCCAACAGCTGCAGGAAGCAGCAGTGGGCAGCGGCGTGCACCAGCTGGTGCTCAAAGCGGCTTTCATCGCCGCGGTAAGCTTCGGCGGGCCGGCCGGCGTGCTGGCGGCGCTCTTTCCACGCCTCTTCTTCGAGCTCACCGCCTTCGTTGCCTGCCCGGGCAACAGCGTCATGACCATTGACCAGTGGTTCGACGGCGAATCCAACCAGGTGCGCATGTACTGCACTGACCCGGTCCTCGGCGAGGTGTCTGAGCGCACCCTGCTGGCGCTGCTGGTGTGGATGGGCATCTTTTTCCTGGCAGCTTTCTACATCGCGCTCGCTGTCCTGCTGCTGCGCCGTGCCGCCTTGCTGCGCAAGTACGGCGTGACGGGTTGAGCGGGAGAATGAGAGCCAGGGGCTGAAGGCCAGAGAGCGGATATGCCGGCGGCTTCCCAAATTCAACCCCAAAAAATAATTGACAACCCGGCGTCACATCCTACAATTAACTCAGTGCCTTAGAAAGGCTTCCCAATAGTTCTTATATCCCATACTCCGAGGTTCCCTCATGTCCACAAAGAAGAAACTCCCTCTTACCTTCCTGCTGCTGCTTGCACTACCAGGCGCCGCACTGGAACTGATCAACAACATCTACAACGTGTACGTACCCATCTACCTGCAGGCCGGCGGCGAAGGCTTCTCAAAGACCACGCTGACGCTCGGCTTCGGCGTGAGCGCCTTGCTGGTCGGCTTCTGGCTCACGGCCGACAACATCTTCTCCTTCTTCGTCCAGCCCTTCGTCGGCGCCTGGTCAGACCGGGTGCGCACCAAACTGGGCCGGCGCATGCCGTTCATCCTTGGCACCTTGCCGCTGGTTATCATCGGCGTGGTACTCATCCCGCTCATCCCCACCCTCATCCCGCCAGAACGCAGCGGTCAGCAGTCTGAGCTGGTATCGCTGTTCGTGCTGTTCACGCTGTGCTGCGTGGTCTACTACCTGGGCGCATCGCCGGCGCGCGTGATCCTGCAGGCCATGCGGCAGGAATCTGTGCCGCCGGAGCAGCGCAGCAAGGTGGAGTCGTGGTACTTCTTCCTGCTCAATGCCGGCACCATTGTAGCCTACACAGCCGGCGGCAAGCTGTACGAGCTCTACGGTCCGTTGATCTTCTGGGCCGGGCTGGCGCTGTACTTGGTGACGGTTGTCCTGCTGTTGGTATTCTTCCGTGAGCCGAAAGACCTGGTTGATGCGGCTGAAACGCAGGAGAGCGGCAATTTCAAACAGCTGGGCAGCATTTTCCGCAATGCGCCGGCAGAGACCCGCCGCAGCCTGTTATTCTTCCTTGGCTCGGTGGTGATGTTCTCGATGGTGCTCAGCACGGTCATTAATTTCGGCGCATCCTGGGCAGTACAGACACTGGCGGTAAGCGAGACCACTGCGGCTTCCATCCTGTCCATTGTCACCATTGCTGCAGTGATCGTCGCCCTGCCATTCGGTTACCTGGCCGGCACCCGGTTCGGGCGCCGCAACACCTACGTGGCCAGCCTGGCTGTGGCGCTGTTGGGCTTGCTGTTGCTGGTGTTCCTTCCCAAGGTCTATTTGGTGGGGTTTGCCATCTTCGGCATCGGCATGAGCGGCACACTCACCTCGCAGCTGCCGCTAGCGTCTGAGATTGCCTACGACCAGTCACGGTTGGGCGCCACCATTGGCATTTATAACCTGGCCTACATGTTCGGCTTCCTGTTGGGCGCCAATGTGGCCGGAGCGGTCATCGATGCCACGTCATACAGCTTCCTGTTTGTCGCAGCGGCTGTGTTTATGACAGTGGGCTTACTGCTGTCATTGTTCATCAAAGCCAGCAAGCCGCAGGCCGTGACAGGATAAGCGCAACACGCTGCACGGGTAATCAGGTTATTAGTAATCCGTAGGGGCAAAGCAGTGCTTTGCCCCAGTTTAATTTAATGCGCTGCAATCATCCATCTAGTAAAGGGCTATCCTGCCGGTTCTGCGGCATCGGTGGGGGCGTTCCATTGGAATGCCCAAGTAGGTCATGTTTTTTATCCTGTAAAGGGCTATACCTGACCTGCGTTTGTATTTCTACGGCAAGGTATTCGGCTTTGAGCCGCCAGTTCCGATCGCGCCGGTGGAGATCCACAACATGGATTGATGGGAGGTTAAACATCCCTCACCTCAATCCTCTGCTTACAGCATGCTTCGCGATCCCGGCGGGAGAGGAGGCCAAGCCGCTGGCTGAGCGGCGGCACGTTCCGCTGGCTGATCCTGCCGGAGGTCCCGCTGGCTGAGCGTGCTGGAGGCGTCTTAGGACGCCGGAAGTCCCCGAAAGGGGATCGAAGCCGAGGGACACTGTGCCCGTCAGATGATCAAAGTCCTGGCACTTAACTCTGGACAAACCGTGTAGTCGAGGAATCACATGCGCTCTTCTGAGTATATGGTATGAAGATACTGGGGTTTATAGCTATATATCTTACATAAATAATCCATAATAGTTAGGGATAAATAATTAAAATGCCATACGTCTACATTCTCAAATGTTCTGACGGCAGTTTTTACACAGGCAGTACCTGGGAGCTCGAAAAACGCCTGTGGGAACATCAATCCGGTGATGGCGCGGAATACACAAAAAAGCGTCTACCAGTGGAGCTGGTATTCTGTGAAACTTTTGACCGTATCGATGACGCTTTTGAACGTGAAAAGCAAATTCAAGGATGGAGCCGTCGTAAAAAGTTGGCGCTAATCACATCAAATGAAGCGGACCTGGTGAAATTCTCCAAGAATTACACTCAGTATCATGAAAGAATCCATAAGTGACTGGCAACCTTTGTTTGTTGGAATTGTATCCTCACCCTTCGACAAGCTCAGGGATCGGAGTAATCAGTAGACTCTGGGGCTAAAGTCTGGTGGCTGAGCTGCTGAAGGCGTCTGCATGACGCCGGAGGTCCCGCTGGCTGAGCTTGTCGAAGCCGAGGGATCGAAGCCGAGGGACACTGTGCCCGTCAGGGTACACAGTCCCCGCCAGGGGACATCGTGCCCGTTAGGGTATCGAAGCCGAAGGATCGATCCTTAAACCAAAAAGAGCCAGGCTGTGCCCGGCTCTTTCATAAATCACAGCCTGTTCCGTTTACTTCACCGCCGCCTGGCGCGGATCAAGTACATCGCGCAGGGCATTGCCGAACAGGTTGATACCCAACACGGTGATGAAAATTGCCATACCCGGCGCCCACACCACCCATACGGCTGTAGAAATGAACGTACGTGCATTCACCAGCATGGCGCCCCACTCCGGCAGTGGCGGCTGCGCACCCAGCCCGAGGAAGCTCAGAGCTGCGGCAGAAAGCACCGCCACAGGCATGCGCAGCGTCATGAAGACAATCAGCGGCGAGATAATGTTGGGGAGCACGGTGTGGAACATGATGCGCAGGTGGCTGGCGCCCAACGCCCGCTCAGCCGCCACATATTCCTCTTCCTTAACTGACAGCACCGAGCTGCGCGCCAGGCGCGCATAACCCGGCATATTGGCAACACCAATCGCAATCATGGCATTGATCAAATCCGGCCCAATGATGGCCACGATGGCCAGTACCAGTAGAATATACGGAAAACTGAGCATCACATCCACCAGGCGCATCACCAGCATATCGGCGGTGCCGCCAAAATAAGACGAGGGCAGCCCCAGCAAAATGCCGCCGATGGCGCCAATGGAAACCGTGATAAACATCACCATCATGGTATAGCGCGAGCCATAGATGATTCGGCTGAGGATATCGCGTCCCTGTTCGTCTGTACCCAGCCAGTGATCCACTGACGGCGGCAGCAGGCGGTTGGGTGTGTCCAGTTCAAACGGGTCATAGGGGACAATCCATTTCCCGAAAAACGTAAAGACAAGCAGCAGCAGTACCACCACGCCGCCAATCTGTGCGGATTTGTGGCGCAGAAGGCGCTTGAGGATGCGCCAGCGATCCTGCTCCGGCATCGGGTGCTCGACAATCGCATCAATTTCGTCTTCCAGTGTTTTGGGTTCTTGTTCTATTGTGTTCATAGTTGGTCCCCTAATCTGCCAGGCGAATGCGCGGGTCAATAAAGTTATAGGTCAGGTCCACAATAAGGTTGACAAACACATACGTGGCAGCGCTGACCAGGATGATGGCCTGGGTGATGGTGAAATCGCGCCAGGCGATGGCTTTGACCGCCAATTCGCCGATGCCGTGCCAGGCAAACACCACCTCGATGATGAAGGCGCCTCCCAGCAAGCCGCCGACCTGCAGCCCGATAACCGTGATCACTGGCAGCAGGGCGTTTTTGAGTGCGTGTCGGAAGATCACCATGTTCTCGGTCAGACCTTTGGCACGCGCAGTGCGCACATAGTCCTGCCCCAGCACCTCAAGCATGCTGGAGCGTGTGATTCGCGACAGGCTTGCGGCCTCAATGATGCCCAGGTTGAATGCCGGCAGAATGATATGCCGCCAGTCGCCGTGCCCGATCACCGGGAACCAGCGTAGCTGGACAGCAAAAAACATGATAAAGATAATCCCAAGGAAAAATGCCGGCATCGAAAGCCCAAACAGCGAGAGCGTCATGGCTGCTACATCGATAATCGTATCTTTAAAATAAGCAGCCAGGATGCCGGTGCTCAACCCCAGTACAACAGCCACAACCAGGCTGGCAAACGTCAATTTGATGGTATTGATATACCTGTACCCGATCATATCGGCCACTGGTTGGCGCGTTTTGATCGAAGTACCCAGGTCTCCTTTCACAATACCGCTAACATAATAATAAAACTGGACGTAAAATGGTTGGTCCAGGTGATACTTCGCGCGCATGGCGGCGATGGCTTCGGCTGCCTGCTGTTCGGTCATCGTGCCCTGAAACATGGCGGATGCTGCATCTGTTGGGACAAAAGCTTGCAGGAGAAATGTAATCAGCAGGATGCCAATGGCGACCGGAAACAGATACAGGATGCGGCGGATAATGTAAGTTATCAATGAACCCTCCCTGTCAATTTAACCGATAGTGCAGGGTGGAGACCCGGCAAATAAACGCCGGATCCCACCCTGATATTTCTCCGCATTAATCGGAGTAAAGCATATCTTATTTCTGAATCCAAATGTCTGACGCCAGCAGGTAGCCGGTGTAGTCGAGATGGTAATCCATCACTTCCTTGCGCACGGCATACATGGCCCAGTTGGAGAGTATCGGTACTGATGAGGCATTCTCAAGCAGCAGTTTCTGTGCTTCGCCGATGCAGTCAAATCTCTCGTCTGGATCCATGGTGGCATCGCAGCGATCCAGTACTTCATCCCACGGGCCGGCAGGATAGGTGCCAATGTGACCCGGTGAGCGGTAGATGTTACTGAGGATGCTGGGATCGCGGTCTGTCCAGCGCATCAATTCCATATCCCAGTCAGCATCCGGTTCCTGCAGCGAGGCATAGAAGGCGCCCCACTCGGCAGTCTCGATCACCATTTCAATGCCCAGGTCTTTCAGGTTAGCCTGAACAACCTCCAGCGTGCGGTTGATGTGCGTGAAACCGGCATAGCTGGTAACCTTCCAGACAACAGGCGCTCCGGCTGCATCGACCATGATGCCGTCAGCGTTCTGGGTGAAGCCGGCTTCCTCAAATAACGCCAGGGCTTTCTCAGGATCGTACTCGTAGCCATATTCTGCGGCGATCTCGGCGCTGAAGCCCGGGTCGCCCAACGGCAGCGGGCTGAGAGCTGGTTCGGCGTAACCGTTCCAGGCAGCGCGGATGGCAGCAGCCTTGTCAACCGCATGGTTGACAGCCTGTCGGACTCTGAGATCGTCAAACGGCGGCTTTAAGAAGTTAAACTCCAGGAAGACGACGTTGGCAACATTCTTGTCTATAATCACGTTGTAAGCCGGGTCACCGACGAAACGGGCGACGATATCGGCAGCCAGATCGGCAGAGATGATCTCACCGGTCTCAAGTGCAGCCTGCACGGTGCCTTCCTCAGGAATGACGACCAGGACAATTTTCTCAGCCAGTGCTGGACCCTGATTGTAAACATCCTTGCGGAATTGTTTGTAATCCGGGTTGCGTACCAGGGTGATGGATGAGCCGGGGATCCACTCTTCAAACATGAACGGGCCGGTACCAACCGGGCTGCGCCCGTAGGTCTCGCCGTATTGTTCAACAGCAGCAGGTGAGTTGATGGCACCGGTTGCGCCGGCAAGGTTGATAAAGAAGGGCGCATAGGGTTCCTCGAAAACGAATTTGACCGTCATGTCATCAACTACGACAGTCTCTTTCAAACTGCCCAGGTAGCCCAGCTTTGGTGAAGCATTGGCGGGGTCCATCAACCTGTCAAAATTAGCTTTGACCGCTTCAGCATTGAAATCGGTGCCATCGTGGAACTTGACGCCTTCTTGCAGGAAGAAGGTCAGCTCGGTCTGGTCCTCACTCACTTCCCAGCTCTTTGCCAGCCAGGGCTGTGCCATGCCGTCAGCATCAAAGTACACCAGGCGGTCGGTCAGGTAGTTGGCGATGACTGAGTTGGCGGTCAGGGAGTTGGTCAGCACGCTGTCCAGGCTCTCTGGGTCTTCTGAGAGGCGCATGTACAGGGTGTCGCCGCCTTTGGGTTCCGGTGTGGCGGTAACGACCTCAATGATGGTTTGACCTTCTTTTTCTACAACACGCGTCACTTCAACCACCTGCGGCTCGGCAGGGGCAGCGGCAGGGGCCGCACAGGACGCCAACACAAAACTGGCAATCACAACTAACGATAAAAGTAACCCAAATTTCTTGCTAAACATACGCTTATCCTCCTATTCAATTAAATGGATATACAGTTGAAAACGGGATGCGGATGAACCAGTTAGGTAACACCTCCTTTCAAGTGAAACGGACAAACGCTATAGACTGGATGAACCCTTGCGGGTTCAGGAACAAAGTTTTAGTTGGAAGACCACTGTTTGCAGTGTGATAAAACCCCTGCGGTGATCTGTGCGATGAATTGGGTTGACCAATACTTTAAGTTTAACAAGAGTGGGTATTTATTGCAAGTTAAAACCAGATCAAATTTGACAAAATTGATCTGGTTTAGTACAGCTTTCACCAGGTGATTGATAAGCGCTTGACCGGTTGGATTATGCCATCCTATCCTGCCCCATGGCGTCCAACTGTTCCCGCAGGAACGGGTTATCCGGCTTAAGCGCCAGTGACTTTTTAGCCATCTCAGCAGCCATGGCCATGTCACCGTTCTGGTAATGCGCACGCGCCAGCACCTCATAAGCTTCTGCGGCTTCTGGAGCCTCGGGCTGCTGTCCCAGCGCGAATGTGACCAATTCAATGGCAGAGGTATTGTGCTGTGAATCCAGCAGGGCATAGGCAGCCGAAAGGTAACCGTCCATTTCAAAGTGATAGCCCTCGCGTTCAGGTTCTGGCAGTGCAGCCAAATGCTCCTGCAGTGCGGGCAAACCATGCTCACGGTAGGCTGGCCCCAGCTTGCGCAGGATGTGCGGCTTGACCCACTCCGGCTCCAGTCCGGCCGCAATGTCCAGGATGCCCAGGGCCATCAATTCTATCTCCTGCGGCTCGGTATTCGTCATCAGCGTCACGCCGATTTGCGCTTCCGGCACCAGGATTAGACATGCCATGAAGCCCGTATCATGCCCGCCGTGATAGATGATGCGCTGGCCGCGGCGCTGGTCGATAAACCAGCCCAGGCCGGCAAACTTGTCAGGCTGGTCAGCCCGTGCGGCTGACATCACCGGCGTCCACATCAGCTCGTGCAGCTCCGGTGAAAGGATGGGTGCACGCCCGCCGCTCGCATACGCCAAATGCGCCAGCGCCCAGCGGTTCATCTCATGCGCGCTGGAATGCAGGGTTGAGCTGGGTGCATGCTTGCGGTTGTACGGGTAGGCGTCCGAAACGTGCAGGTCCAGGTCGCAGGTGTGTGGGGTATTGCGCAGTTCATCCGGCACCTGCATGGCGTAGAAAGTGCTGGCCGCCATCCCCAGCGGGTTGAGCACGTGCTCTTTCTGGTAATCTTCAAACAGCTGGCCTGAGACCCGGTGGACGAGATGCCCGAGCACCTCGTAAGCCATGTTGGAATAGCACACGCGTTCGCCGGGCTTGAAGAGCAGGCGAATGTCGAGCTCTCTCACGTACCTTTCCAGCGCGTCATCATCGCTTTCAGCGCTGTGCCACTCGTAATCCATCACATCCGGGAAGCCGGATGTGTGCGAGAGCATCTGACGTACGGTGATAGCGCCGCCGAACGGGTTCTCAACCCGCAGTTCAGGCAGGTGCTGCCGGATATCATCCTCCAGTGTCAGTTTGCCACCCTCCACCAGCTGCATCACCGCGGTAGCTGTGAATGGCTTGGAGATCGATGCCATGTGAAACAGGGAATGCTCTGTCACAGGTTTTTGGCTGTGCAGTTCACGCACGCCGTAGCCCGTCTCCAGTAAAACCTTGCCGCCCTGCACCACGCCCACAGCAGCGCCGACCATCCGGTGGGCTTCCATTAACGCCCTGATATAGGTACCAATTTTTTCTTCCATTATTTACCTCCATGTAAACCGGGTTTTCCATGTAATTCTAACGTCATAAATAGTCTCACACTGACGGCGCAGCCTGTCAAGCAGATTTAATTCTACAGCCCAAAACCTGCCCGCCCATTCACCTCCTGCCTGCGTTATAATGACAGGCGTCAAAGTAACCCTACTCTATTTTTACGGACAATTCACCCATGTTTCGCGACCGCCAGTACCTCTCCACACTGTTCAAAATCGCCCTGCCCATCACCCTGCAGCAGGCCATCATGGCATCTGTCAACATGGTGGATGTGATGATGATCGGTCAGCTGGGCGAGGTATCTATCGCATCCGTTGGGTTGGCCAACCAGATCTTTTTTGTCTTTATGATCATGCTGTTCGGCATCAGCAGCGGCGCCGCCATCTTCACCGCCCAGTACTGGGGCAAAGGCGATATTGTCAACCTGCGCAAGGTGATGGGGTTGGGGCTGGTCATCGGTGTGGCTGTAGGCGTGTTCTTTGCACTCGTCAGCCTGCTCATCCCGGACACAGTCCTGCGTTTCTACACCCGCGACGAGGCGGTCATCCAGGCCGGCGCGGCATTCCTGCGCATCACCGCACTGTGCTACCCCTTCACAGCGGTCACCTACATCTTTGCGGCCATCCTGCGCAGCACCACCCAGGTGCGCCTGCCGGTGGCGGTCACCAGCTCGGTGCTGGCGTTGAAGGTCCTGCTCAACTACCTGCTCATCTTCGGCAATTGGGGTTTCCCTGAGCTGGGCATCATGGGCGCGGCCGTCTCGACCACAATCATCAGGCTGGTGGAATGCGTTGTGCTGGTGTGGCTGAGCTACCGCCTTAAAACCGCAGCCGCCGCCCGTCCGAAAGAACTGCTGGCATTCAACCGTGCCTTCACCAGCCGCTTCTTTGTCACCACCCTGCCGGTCATACTAAACGAAACGTTGTGGTCGCTGGGCATCACCACCTACCAGTCGATATACGCCCGCATCGGCACCAACTCGATCGCCGCCATGAACATCTCCTCCAGCATCGAACAGATGGGTTTCGTGTTTTTCATGGGGCTGTCGCACGCCACGGCGGTCATCATCGGCAACCTGATCGGCGCCGGCGAAGAGGAACGTGCCAGGCTGTATGCCAAACGTTCCATCCTGTTTTCAGTGATATTGTCTTTCGCCATGGGCGCAGTGATCATCCTGCTCGCGCCTGTCATCCTGCCTGTCTACAAGATTTCAGCCGAAGCCATGCGCTATGCCAGCATTGTGCTGACGATCATGGGATTCACGCTGTGGATCAGGGGCAGCAACGCCGTTATCCTGGTCGGCATCCTGCGCAGCGGCGGCGATACGCGCTTTGCATTCTTTGCAGAGTTCGTTAGCATGTGGTTCGTCGGTGTCCCGCTGGCGTATTATGCGGCAACTGTGCTGCACTTTGAGGTGCAGTGGGTTTTCATTATGGTACTGTCTGATGAATTGATAAAATTGTTCATTGGGTTATGGCGCACGCGCTCCGGTAAATGGCTGCACAACCTGGTCACTCACACGGCTGACGTATAGGAGGATAGACGCATGTACAACGCATTCAGTGTCAACTACGACCGCTTTGTCAACTGGCAGGAACGCCTGGCGTTTGAGATGCCCTTCCTCGATAGCCAACTGCAGTCCCTGGTGCAGGATGGGAATCTGCCGCGCGTGTTGGATTCAGCCTGCGGCACTGGCCAGCATGCCCTGGCGCTGGCTGAGCGCGGTTACCGGGCTGCCGGTGCGGATTATGCCGCCGGCATGATCGAACAGGCTGAGAAGAACCGTGCCGCAATGGGCTTGAATGTGCCTTTTGCCGTGGCCGGCTTCGGCGAGATGGCTGGCGCCTTCGGAGGACAGTCCTTTGACGCCCTGCTGTGCCTGGGCAACTCCCTGCCGCATGTGCTCAACCCCGCTGACCTGCTCTCTGCCGTGCAGGATTTCGCCGACGTCCTGCGCCCGGGCGGCCTGCTGCTGGTTCAGAACCGCAATTTTGACGCCGTGCTCGCCAGCCGTGAGCGCTGGATGGGTCCACAGCCCGCCAGCGAGGGTGACCGGGAGTGGCTGTTCGTGCGCTTCTACGACTTCCTGCCCGACGGCACCATTGATTTCAACATCCTGACCCTCTACCGACAGGGCACTGAGCCCTGGCGCCAGCAGGCAGCTGTGACGCGCCTGATGCCGTGGCGCGAGGTGGAATTGACCCAGGTGCTCGCCCGCTGCGGCTTCACTGACATCACCCTCTACGGAGGGCTGGACGGATCACCGTTCTCAGCCGAAACCAGCGGCAACCTGGTGATTTCAGCGCGCAAAGGCTAACAGACCGGGATACCCGGCTGCTGCACATCATTCTCAATTAACTTTATTAAGGTTTGACGCGGAAGTCGTAAATACCACCGCTGAAGCTGTAACTGCGCCCGCAGGTGCGGCACACCAATCGTTCAGCATCTTCCATCAGACCCTCAGCGCCGCATGCCGGGCAGCGGAAGAACTGTCCTTCCTGTGCCGGCGGGGTGTCTCCAGTGGCACGTGCCAGCACAAACACCGACGGCGTGAGCTGCCACATGTTGCCGGTCAGCTGGAAGAGCGAATCGAGTGCCACCAACAGCTTGAGCGGCAGGAGCCGCTTGAACAGCCCCATGCGCAGGTGCGAGACTGTCAGCTGGCGTTCCACTGAGAAGCGGCTGTCTGACAGCCAGGCACGGATGGTGGCCGGGTGAAAATTGTAATTGAGCGGCACAAATTCAACCGCATTGGGTGAGAAGGGGTTCCAGGTCTGTTTGTGCAGCATGTAGCGCACGATCGACTTGAGATTGCGCTTGTTGGCATATTCCAGGATGAAGGCGGCATCTTTCAGCAGTGGGTAGCGTGCCTGGTCGAGCACCTGGCGCGGCTCGGCCATGTGATGCAGGGTGCGGATCATGGTGGCGGCGTCGAAAACGCCGGCATAAAACGGCAGGTGATAGACATCAGCCTGCACGTAGGTGAAGCGCTCATTCTCGCCCAGCGCTTGTCGGGCTTGTTCTAATTGTGTACGGGAATAATCCACCAGCGTTACACGCTCGTAGTTGTGGTAGCGGGGTGTGTTCCTGCCAGCGCCGGCGCCCAGTTCCAGCAAATGGCGCCCTCCCTGCGGGGGCAGCAGGCGGCGCAGGGCAACTGCCTCAACCGCATCCTCATAGGCGCGTCCGCCTTCCTGCCAGAAGCGCTGTTGATAGTCTGACCCCTCATAATCACAAATAGGTGGGTTTTGCATCGTTGATCCTTCAGTCAAAAAATGCGCCGGGCAGGCTTACCGGCGGCACCCAGAATGGCTCCCTTACCGCTGCTTCCTCTCGGATCTGACGGGGTTCAGAAGTTTCCGCCGCGCCGGACCCGCCCGGGCGCGCCATAAGGATACCGCAGGCGCGCTTGCTTGTCAACGGCAGTAAACAAGCATCAGGATGATACGGCTGGGTCAGGCAGCCAGCGGTTTTGTCCCGCAGACGATGACAATGTCATCAGAAACAATTTTGACGTTCTTTCGGTTGAAATAGTCGCGCGTCCGCTGTGAGTCCTTGTCAATCTCACCAGGGGGAAACCGTGCATACCACCAGGATGATGAGATCGCCGAGAAAAAGTCATAGGCTGCCAGGCCGTTTTCAAATTCGTTGCGCCAGATGACACGCTTACTTTGAATTGCCTCAAGGTTGGCTCTCTGGCAAAGGCGTCGAATATAGGCTTCACTGCGCGGCCACCACTCCAGCCGATATCCCAGGATGTATCGTTTATTGATACAACGAAAACTGGCATCGATCGCTTCCCAATAATGCTCCGGTCCATGAGCGCCAACACACACCAGCCCGCCCGGCTTCACCACTCGCACCATTTCATCCAATGCTAACTTTTGGTTTGGGAGCGTGCCGAACGTCATCCCGGAGATCACCGCGTCAAATGCATTATCCCGGTAAGGCAAGCCTTCAGCATCCAGCTGGCAAAACGTATAACCACCTTGCGCGTCTGCTTTTTTTGCCTTGGCCTGGTTCAGCATATAAGCGGCAATGTCGCCGCATACAGCGCTTGCCGCTCCCTTTTCAAAAGCAACCTGCGCAAGAGCGCCGGTGCCGCAGCCAACGTCCAGGAGATGCATGCCTTCGAAAGACAGTCCGTCTAATTGAATGCGCGCCGAACGATCCTGCAGGTGATACCCGTACTTATCATAGTCGTTTACGTGGTTAGAGAATTTCCCTTCGTAGCCATCTTTTACCCGCGCCTTCATGCCAGGCAAATCGTTGGCATTACCGGTCAGAAGCGAGAGGACATTATTGGCTTCGACCAACAGTTTCATCGGGAGTGTGAGCTTCCCGGTCCAGAATAGTGACGGCATACTGCCTCCTTCCCCCTGCTGACCGGCGAGGATGAGAACAGTACATTGTGGTGCATCCGGCATCTTCAGCTTACTTAAACCACTGGGATTTAAAATCCGATCTCTACCATCATTTTACGATAATCAGCATCTTTTCGAAACAACCAGTTTCAGGTTATTTCAATAATTGGGATTGTGGAAATTTACCGAATCTGATCATCCTATTAATTTATAAATAGAGATAGTTCAAGAGAATAAGCAAATACCAATGCCAGTCGCCAGGGATGTGAAGACGTCACATGCGCATCTGCAGGCCGGTCAGGAAGGTCTCCAGCGCCTGCAGGTTGAGCATGTCAAAATCAATATCCCCATCCGTTGAGTCAAGCTGCAGCCCGGCCAGTCCCTGCACGAGCGCGCGGCAGGCGGCCGCCATTTCACGGGCGCCCAGCCCGGTGTGCGGTTTGAAGAAGTCTGTCAGCACACCCTCCTCAAAGCAAGGCAAAATGCGGCTGGAGAAGGCATCCCTTTCCCAGCTTGCCTGCCCACCATTCAGCCCGCCGTGGTTGAGGCGGTAAGCCTGCGGGTTGCTGACCGCATACTGTATGAAGGTGATACACAATGCAATCAGCCGGTCATGCAGCCCCAGGTCAGCCGGCACACCCTCCAGCGCTTCGGCCAGCCGGCCATCGTAGTCATCCCTTAACGCCTGCAGGATGGCATCCTTGTTCTGGAAATATTCATACAGCGAGGCCGGGCTGTAACCGCTGCGCCGGGCAATCTCGCGCAGTGAAAGTTCACCTGGCCCGCTCTCCAGCAGGCACTCACGCGCCGCATCCAGTATTCTCTGTCGGTTTTGATGGTGGAGCTGCTGCATCTCTGTCATGGCTGTGCCTCCCGAACACTGTTCGATTGTATCCCCACTGGCGTTATTGTCAAGGGTTGAGAGACCTGCTGTACACAAGTAACAGGTTATTTCGAGAATAAACCCCTCAAGAAAGGATTTCGAGCTTTGCCAGTGACGCCAACAGGCGTTTGAAGCCGACGCTCTCAAAATGCACGTCCACCGTCTCCTCGCCATCTTCGATGCGGCTGTCCAGGATCACCCCGTCGCCCCAACTGGGGTGCCGGACGCGCATGGTGGCTTTGTAGCGGCTTTGTACTGCTGGCTGTGGGGGGCGTGCGCTGGCCGGCGCCTGCGGTACCCTGCCCCAGGTCATGGTTTCATCCCATGCCAGGTTGACCACACGCCGCACAGGCTTCACCTTACCGCTCTCCTGCACTAATGAACGCGGGATATCATCCAAAAACTGTGAGGGGATGCTGTACTCGTAAGAGCCGTAGGTGGAGCGGCGCTCTGCCCGCACCAGGTAAATCTGGTTCTTGGCGCGCGTCAGACCGACGTAGAACAGCCGGCGTTCCTCCGCCATCTCTTCCTCGTCGTCCTTCGAACGGCTGTGAGGCAGCAGGCCTTCATCCATGCCGATGATGAAAACCCTGTCAAACTCAAGCCCCTTGGCGGCATGCAGGGTGAGCAGGGTGGCGGCGTTGTTTTCTTCGGGCAGGGTGTCCTGGTCAGAGACCAGCGCCAGGTTTTCCAAAAAGGCTTCCAGCCCGCGCGTCTCGTAATCAAAGGCCAGCTTGCGCAGTTCCAGCACATTTGCCCAACGATCGGTGCCCTCGTCCGTGCCGTCGTCCAGCCAGGCCTGGTAATGGGTATCCTCCAGGATGCGGTCAAACAGCGCCGGCAGTGACGCACTGTCAAGCTGGTTGTGCCATTCGTGCAGGTGCCGGGCAAACGGCTGAAGCACACCATGTATGCGCGCCGGCAGCAGCCCGTTGAAGGCCGCTTCTGGTTCAGGCGCGCCCAACTCCAGCAGTAGTTCTCCGGCGGAGATGCCGGCACTGCGGGCGGCTTCCTGCAGGGCTTCAACTGTCTTGTCGCCGATGTGGCGCGCCGGCACGTTGATCACCCGCCCCAGGCTGACATCATCAGATGGGTTATAGACCAGCCGCAGGTAGGCAATCATGTCCTTGATCTCACGCCGCCCATAGAAGCGCTGCGCGCCCACCAGGCGGTAGGGCAGGCCGGCGGAGAGGAAGGCTTCCTCCAGCACGCGTGACTGGGCGTTAGTGCGGTACATGATGGCGAAGTCAGCACCCTCAGCCAATTTATCCCTCAAGGCGCGCTGGATGGTGCTGACCACGTATTCGGCTTCCTCGTGGTCATCGACAGCTTCAAACAGCACGATCTGCTTGCCCTTTTCAGCCCGGGCAGAAGAGAGATGCTTGCGGGTGCGGTTGCGGTTCTGGTCAATCACGCCGCGCGCCGCGTCCAGCACGGTCTGTGTAGAGCGGTAGTTCTGCTCCAGCAGGATCTTCTCACAGCGCGGGTAATCCTTCTCAAAGCGCAGTACGTTGCGGTAATCAGCCCCGCGCCAGCGGTAAATGGACTGGTCTTCATCACCGACCACGAACAAATTGCCGTAGGCGCTGGAGAGCTGGCGCAGGAGTTCGTACTGCACCCGGTTGGTATCCTGGAACTCGTCCACCAGCACATACTCGAACTGGTGGGCGTAGCGGTTCTGCACCTCGGGGTTGGCGGAAAACAGGCGCACCACCCACAACAGCAGGTCGTCAAAATCCAGCGCATTGCTGGACTGTAAGCTCTGCTGGTAGCGCTGATACACGCGCAGGATCACCTCGTCGCGGTAACTGCGGGCGGCAAAATCCTGCGGCAGGATCAGGTTGTTCTTGGCGTTGGAGATAGCTGAAAGCACCGCGTTGGGGCGGAAGAGCTTGTCGCTGATGTTCAGCTCTTTGATAGCCCGGCGCACGATGCTGAGCTGATCGTCGGCGTCCATGATCACAAAGCGTGTGTCAAACGGCAGGCTGCTGCCGGGCAGTGCCTCGCGCCGCAGGATGCGGGCGCAGGTGGCGTGGAAGGTGCCCAGCCACACGCCGTTGGCCTTGCCGCCCAGCATATTCTCAAGGCGCGTTTCCATTTCGCGTGCTGCCTTGTTGGTGAAGGTAACCGCCAGGATGCGGTAAGGCGCCACACCCCCCTGTACCAGGTGGGCGATGCGGTGCGTCAGCACACGCGTCTTGCCCGAGCCCGGCCCGGCCAACACCAAAATCTGGTTGGTGGGTGATGTCACTGCGCGCTGCTGGCGCTCATTAAGTGGGTTTTTAGTCATGGTCAGACGGCTCCAATCCGCCCGTGATTGTACCTTCTGGCGGGTGGGGTGTCAAATAGGCTGCCGGTAAGGCTGAGCTTAAATTTTATGGGGCTTTGCGTCAGGCTTGACGCTCTGCTGTGTCAGTTCGATCATCTGCGGCAGCAGCGGGTGATCGCGGTACACGCCGCGCAGGTGCTCTGGCAGCAGGGCGGCTATGCGCGCCATCAGTTCATCGGTCAGGCGAGCCAGCGTCTGTGATTTGCTTTCATTTTCCAACGCCTCAACGCTCATCATCGGGCCGTAGCGCAGGTTGATCACTGGCCTGCCCAGGCACAGCATTTTCTTCACAGCCGTCTCACTGCCATCTATCCCCACCGGCACGATCGGCACGTTGTGCTTCATAGCCAGAAGAACGGTGCCGCTCTTGGCTTCGATCAAGCCGCCCACCTGGCTGCGGGTGCCCTCGGGGGCGATACCCAGCGACTTCCCTTCGGCAAATACCTCGCCTGCCATGCGGAAAGCGGTGAAATCTGCCTTGGTGCGGTCAATCCAGATACCTTCAGCAGTCTTAACAAACCATGCAAACAACCAGTGATCCTTGTACTTATCGGTAACCAGGGCAGTCATGTCAGGCCTGGCAGGGCAGCAGAACAGCAGGGGAATATCCAGCCGGCTGAGGTGGTTGGTGGCGATGATCACCGCCCCCTCTTTCGGGATATTTTCAATGCCGTAGTAAGTTGTGCGTGTGAGGATGTGCAGTAAACCGCTGATCAGTTTTCGAAAAGACTCTTTTTTCATTTCAATAATGTTCCTTGAGTGTAATCTATCAAGTGTCAGGCTTGTGCTGTTTGCCCCATGCGCAGGCGGCGGTTGATCAGCACCAACAGGGCGGTCATGAAGGCCATCAATGCACCGATAAAATACGGTGCGGCCGTGCCAAGTGCCATCAGGGTGCTGTTTTCCGGCTTGAGTGCCAGCAGACCGCTGGCGGCACCGAACAAGTTCCACAGGCCGTGCAGCCCTACGGCAAGTATAAATGCAGCTGCCAATTTGAGCCAGCCGCCGGGCGCACGCAAGTTGGCAATGGCCGCGCCGGTCAATCCGGCGGTGGTCATATGCAGCAAGCCGGTACCGCAGCGTGCCAGCACTACCATCACCCAGCTATCAGCCGACGCCGCGTTAGCGAGCATCAATGCGCTCTCAAATACGGCAAAACACAACCCGCTGATCATGCCGTACACAAATCCTTCAGACGGGGTCAATCCTTTTATGGCCAGCAGCCATACCGCCAGCGGCTTGATCAGTTCTTCGATCAGCGGCACGATGCCGGCCGCCAGCGCCAGGATGGTGAAAGCCACAGCCGGGCTGGCAATCAGCGGCGCCAACATCTCCTGCAGGGCTTCCATGTTCGGGGCGGCCTCAGTCAAACCCTCGGTCAGGCGGGTAATCTGTGCCATCAGTTCCGGCTGCTGCGATGCCCACAGGGCAAACAAAATCACAACGATGACCAATACCACAAGCTCAAGCAGGATGGTGATGAACGGCACAGCCAGCAGACCAAAGGCGGCGGTGCCCCACTGCCTGAGCGGTGTCCCAGCCCGCAGGCCGTTCACCCCCAGGCTGAAGAAGAACAGGAAAACGGCACACAGCACCATTAACTGCACAGGCGGCACAACCAGCAGCGCTAAAGGCGGCACCTTCAGGGCTGCGGCGCCAATCACCAGCAGTACCGGCACGCACAGCAACAGGATGAGCGGCAGGCGTTCGTAACGCGCCAGGTTGAGGCGGGGCTGCTTGCCGCGCAGGCTGAGAAACGCCAGCACAGCACCCGGCAGGAGCAGGGCTGCAAACAGCGCCGAAGCCCATGCCCCAGAAAAATATGGCAGCGCTGCCAGGCTGGCAAACCCGTCCCCGGCGGCTGTGACAATTCCCATCACCAGCGATGAGAGCCCTGAAGTGACAAACAACGCCACACCCAGCGCCGCACCCAATAGTAAAGCCAGGCTGGAGAACTTCCAGCCTGGTTTTTGTCCTTGTATGCTCTCCGGTGCTGCAGTTTCCTGCTGGTTCAACGGACTTGCCTCAATATCGTTCACGTTGCCTCTACTTCACCTCAATTTTTACCGAGATGATCCTGTCGGGCACAGCGTTCAGCCCGGCTTCGGTGGTCGGGTCAACTTCGGTCAGGCTTTCAACCACGTCCATGCCCTCGATGACCTCGCCAAAGATGGTGTACCCACCATTCAGCTCCGGCACGGCATCATATGTGATGAAAAATTGGCTGCCGTTCGTATCGACGCCTGAATTGGCCATGCCAACCACGCCGGCTTTGTCATACGTCAGGTCCGCGCTGATCTCATTGCCAAAGACATAGCCGGGGCCGCCGGCACCTGTGCCGGTCGGGTCACCGGCCTGCGCCACAAAGCCGGGTATGACGCGGTGGAAAGGCGTATCATCAAACCAGCCCTGCTGCGCCAGGAAGACAAAACTGCTGACGGTGGTCGGTGCTTTGTCGGCAAACAACTTGATCACCACGTCGCCCTTGGTGGTTTTGATCGTGGCGGTGTAGCTCTCTTCAAGGTTCGGCAGGGGTGCAGGGCATTCTTTGAACATGCTGTCCTGGAAGTTGTACAGATCCATCACTGCGGTGAAGCTGCGCAGATCAATTGCCTGCAGGATGGTGTTATTGATCAGGGTATAAGGGGTGTAGTCCAGCCCGGCTGCTTCGGCAACCCGGTAAGCGCCGGCGATTTGGTCCACAATTTCTTTCGAGTCGAGGTCGGTCTTGAACTGTTCGACATCCAGCCCGAGATCTTCTGCGGTGTCGTACAGGTAAGTCTTGAATTCATCCGGCCTGTCATTAAAGGGCTGTGACCAGTCGGACTGGTGCTCCATCAGGTAGTCCTTCATCTCAAAGAACTTATCCTGCCTGCCGGCTGCCTCAGCAGCCTGTGCAGCCAGCGCAGAAAGCGGGTGTGACGGCAGGGGAAAATGACGGAAGACGGTGCGAACCTGTTCGGGGTATTTCTGGCGGAGTTGAGCCAACACGGGCTCAAGCATGGCGCAGTATGGTCATTGAAAGTCGCTGTAAACGATGACGGTGATCTCCGCATCGTCCGGTCCCAGCACCCAATCATCCTCTGTCACCGGTGTAATGTCAGTGCGGGCATTTGACATAAACGTCTCAATCAGGTTGTACGGCTCGCAGTCAGCCGGGATGCCTGCGCCGACCGACTGGACCGGAACAGACTTTGTACTCTCTGGTACCGCTGCCGTTGGGACGGCTGTTGGCGGAACTTCTGCGGTCTTTTTATCACGCCCCAGTGCAAACCAGAAGCCGCCGGCAATAAGAGCGACAACTAAAACGGCTCCTGCCACTGCCAGCCACTTCATATTAGCGTTCTTTGGCTGTGATGGGGGTTGTGCTGATGTCGGTGACTGAGCCTGTCGAAGTCCCGTCTCAGGCTCTCCATCAGGTGACGGTGGCGGCACTGTGCCGTCCACCGAACGGATGTTCTTCAGCGAGTCGCCAAACTGCGTGTTGCAGTAAGGACAAAACACCACGTTGTTGCGGATTTTCTTACCGCAGCTCGGGCAAAAGATATAATTTTCTTCCATGATCTTAATTTGCTCCTACCTTATCCTAAATTTTTCTACCAATAATTAACTAAACTGTACCTGTCGCTGTGCGGGTCAGGAAATCAGCTGCAATACTGAAGCGAGCAGTTCGTTATAGACTTCATCCTGCGAGCGGCCGGCATCGATCACCTGCCAGCGACCCGGTTCGGCGGCAGCCAGCTCAAGGTAGCCGCTGCGCACCCGCCGGTGATACGCCAGCTCATAGTCATCCATGCGGTTCCAGTCAACGCCGCCCTTGCGCCGGCGCATTAAGCCGGTCTCTGAGTCGACGTCAAACAGGAAGGTACGGTCCGGCCACAGACCGCCGGTGGCAAAGTTGAGCAGTTCGCGCAAAAAACCGATCTCCACGCCGTGCCCGTAGCCCTGGTATGCCAGCGTCGAGTCGGCATAGCGGTCAGAGATCACGACCATACCGTCAGCCAACGCCGGGCGTATCACTTCCTCCACCAGCTGGGCACGCGCTGCGCAGAACAGCAGGATCTCGGTGCGCGGGTACATACTGCGGTTTTCCATCGACATCAGTACCTGGCGCACCTGGTCAGAGATAGCCGTGCCTCCCGGCTCGCGCGTCGCCAGGGTGCGTACACCCCGGCGTGACAGTTCCTCCATCAAGTGTGCCATGATGGTGGTCTTGCCGCTGCCGTCGGGTCCTTCAAGGGTGATAAACATGTTTTTCCTGTTAATTCCCTCAATCGCGGAAGATGCGCACGCGCCGGTTGGGTTCCTTGCCGTAAGAATGCGATACCAGTTGGGCATCACGCGCCATGTCGTGCTGCATTCTGCGCACCGCTGACGCGGCAGGCGGTAGGTCTGCCCAGCGCCGGCCATTCAAAACGGACTGGATGGCTTCCTGGGTCTGCTGGTTCACTTCATCCCAGCTGGCGCTGCCGCTGCCGGCAACCGAGATATTGAATATCTCTGCCAGTGAGCTTTCCATTTGGTTGATGGTGTTGGCGCGCAGGACGTAGATGGGTATGCCGCGCTGTTCGGCTTCGATGATGGTTTGCTGGCGGCTGCGGTAGTAAGTGCGCAGGGTGATCAGCACACTGGCTTCTTCTACATCGCGCACCAGCACCGCCGGCACACCCAGCCGCAGGGCTGCCTGCGACAGGCGGTTGCGTGCCACGCCGTACGGGTAAATCTTGACAGCCTGTAGGGCTTTGCCGCTGGTCGGGATTTTTTGTGCGTCAAAGGGTTCCTCGCGCTCAATGGACTGTGCCATCGGCGCACGACGGCGGGGTGTCTCTTCAACCTCACCGTTGCCTCCGCGTCTCAATCCCTGTGTGAGAGATTTCGGCACCGCCGAAACCACCGGCTTTTCGATATGGACATCATCCTTCTCATCGCGGTAGCGGATCTCAGGCTGCGGTGGAACACCGCGCACCAGTGAGTCAACTGCCGCTGCCATATCAGCGTGAACCGCCAGGTGATCGCGCTCCTGGATTTCAATCAAAATGTCAAAGGTCGGTGGTGCACGCCGTTCAAGTACGGTCTTCTGTGTACCGCGCCGGCGGGCTTCCTCGTCTGAGAGGGTCACCGATTCGATGCCGCCCACCAGGTCAGACAGCGTGGGGTTAAGCAGCAGGTTCTCCAGGGTGCGTCCGTGTGCTGTGCCAATCAACTGAACACCGCGCTCGGCAATGGTGCGGGCTGCCAGAGCTTCAAGCTCACGGCCGATCTCGTCAATCACAATCACTTCAGGGTTGTGGTTTTCAACTGCTTCAATCATCACCTCGTGCTGCAGGGTTGGTTTGGCAACCTGCATGCGCCGGGCTTTGCCCACCGCCGGGTGCGGCACATCACCGTCACCGCCAATTTCGTTGGAGGTATCGACAATCACCACGCGCTTCTTTTCAGCCAAAATACGGGCCGCTTCACGCAGCATGGTGGTCTTGCCAATGCCGGGCTTGCCGAGGATGAGGATGCTTTTTTCGGAGCCAACCAGGTCCTCGATGATGTCAATAGTGCCGTAGACCGCACGTCCCACGCGGCAGGTGAGCCCAACAATATGTCCGCGCCGGTTGCGGATAGCCGATATGCGATGCAGGGTGCGCTCCAATCCAGCGCGGTTGTCGGCATCGAAATCGCCGATGTTGTCCACCACCTTCTCGATGTCCTCATGGGTGATGTCCGCTTCGCTCAGCACCACCTCGCGGTTAGTGAACCGGGCGACCGGCTTGCGTCCCAGGTCGAGGATCACTTCCAGCAGGTTGTCAGAATCGTCTGCCTCTTGAAGCGCATCAGCCACATGCACGGGCAGCACTTCAATCAGGGCGTTTAAATCGTCAGTAATTCGTTTTTGTTTCATACACCTAACAACAGTTATCTATAAAAAGTTTAGTTTGTAAACGTGAATGTTATCACAAATCCCATTCGATGCAAGCATACCCCTAACAGCCAAGCGGTTCATCGCTCCGTGCTGCTGACTGGTTGAGGACTGTGGTTGTTGGCTGCGCACTGCTGGTCTCAAGCACTTCTCGCCGGCCGTTGGTCGCCACAACACGCTGCAGCAAGCCCAGGTGACGGACCATCAGCACCTGCGGCGGCAGGCACGGCTCAAGGATATCCCCCATCTGTGTCTCCGGCCAGCCCTGGTACGCCCGCACTGCCAGGTAAACCGGTCTGCCCAGCAGGGGCTCCAGCCGGGTGATCAGCGGGCTGAGCAGCTGCGGGATTGAGGTCAGCTCAGGGTGAATGAGCGGGGTGAGATAGACGCCCTGCGGTCCGAATTTTGCACCAGTGAAGGCCTTCACGTCGCCATCCTGGCAGTACACCAGGCCGCGTCCGCTGCCAACTGGCAGGGGTTCAACCGCCTGCACCAGCGGCGGTACCAGCGCCTGGTACAGGCTGCGCAGGCTGATTTGGTGATCTCCGCCGGCAACCTTCCAGTTGTTGACAGCCGGTACTTTCTGCGGCAGGGCTGAAAGACGGCACTGGTAAACCTGCTGGCGGGCATAGACCTTGAAGCCTGCACGGCGCAGCGCCTCAAATGCCGGGCTCTGTTCCTCCACCTCTGCCGCCAGGCTAAAGACCCCCCATTCGCCGGCTTTGCGCACCAGGCTTTCCAGAAGGTCAACCAGTTCAGGTGAATCGAGCGCATCTGCCGGAATGACATACGTCAGCCGGGCAGTGCGTTCACCTATCACACAATGCAGTTGACCGACCAGCGGTGTTGGTCCGCTGCGGCAGTCACACACACCGGTGTAAATGCCGTGCTCAGGGTGTAAATAATCGATAATCGAGCTCCACCCCAGCGGGTTGCCGCGCGTCAACAGCAGGCTGCTGTCTAACGACAGCACCTGTTTGCGCTGGCGAAATAACATCGGCAGATCATGCCATGCAAACGGTCGAATGCCTATTTAAACCATCTCCAAAAAGTAGCGATGCAGGCGGTCATCGCCGGATAATTCCGGATGGAACGAGGTTGCCAGCAGTTTACCCTGCCGAGCAGCCACGATTCCGCCGTCCGGTAGCTCTGCTAATATTGTAGCATCATTCCGGACGGATTCGATCAGCGGCGCGCGGATGAAAATGGCGCGAAACGGCGCCGCACCGCCTGGCAGATGGTTGAGACACGGCATCGCCAGGTCAATGGAGAAACTGTCCACCTGCCGCCCAAAGGCATTTCGTGAGACGGTGATGTCCATCAAATGCAGCAGGGGCTGGTTTCGGTGGCTGTCGCGCGAGAGGAAGATGGCGCCGGCACAGGTACCCCAGACCGCATGGGTGGCGCCGAAATCCTGCAGCGGCTTGAGCAGGCCAAAGTCCACTGCCAGCTTGCCGATGGTGGTTGATTCCCCTCCGGGGATGATCAACCCATCCAGGCCGTCCAAATCCGAGGGTAAACGCACCTGGGGGGCTTGAACGTCAAGCCCCGCCAGCATGTGCACATGTTCAATGAAAGCCCCCTGCAGGGCCAATACACCGATTTTCATAAGCGCTTACCAGCCGCGTTCGGCGAGCTTGTCTTCCTGCGGCAGTGCAGAGACGGCAATGCCGACCATCGCTTCGCCCAGGTTGCGGCTGATCTCAGCCAGCACGGCCGGGTTTTGATAGTGCGTGACTGCCTTAACAACAGCAGCTGCCCGCCGGGCAGGGTCGCCAGACTTGAAAATGCCCGAGCCAACGAAGACGCCGTCCACGCCCAGCTGCATCATCAGGGCAGCATCGGCCGGGGTTGCCACACCACCGGCGGCAAAGTTGACCACCGGCATGCGCCCCAGCTTGCGGGTCTCAACCACCAGGTCGTACGGGGCACCCAGCTCCTTGGCGAAGGTCATCAATTCTTCCTCCGGCATGTTCTGCAGGCGGCGGATGTCGCCCAGCACGGTGCGGGCATGGCGCACAGCTTCCACCACATCGCCGGTGCCGGCCTCGCCCTTGGTGCGAATCATCGCAGCACCCTCACCGATACGCCGCAGGGCTTCGCCCAGGTTGCGGCAGCCGCACACGAACGGGACCTTGAAGTTGTGCTTGTAGATATGGTAGGCTTCGTCCGCCGGCGTAAGCACCTCAGATTCGTCGATATAGTCCACGCCCAGTGACTCAAGGATCTGCGCCTCAACAAAATGACCGATGCGGCATTTGGCCATCACCGGGATGGATACCGCATCCATAATCTTCAGGATCAGTTCGGGGTCGCTCATACGGGCCACGCCGCCGTCGGCGCGAATATCAGCCGGGACGCGCTCCAGCGCCATCACTGCGCACGCGCCGGCATCCTCGGCGATGCGGGCATGCTCGGCGGTAACCACGTCCATGATCACGCCGCCTTTCAGCATCTGCGCCAGCCCTTTTTTGACCTCAAACGTTGCAACAAGTTTCTCAGACATACATCCTCCAATAAAGCTATTAAGTATCAGTGCAGTGAGAGTATAGCATGCCACTTAACAGCATACAACAGCCGATTTAACGCAAATTAAGCAGGCCACTTTAGCCGCTTCATCATTTACATCTGTTTAAAATTGGGAAACTCAGTATTGCTGTGGGGGTTCTTTATCGCGCCGCAGGAAGAGGAAGTACACACCCAGCAAGATACCGCCCAGCAGTAGGAAAACACCGATCACTGCCATCACCGGTGAACGGCCGCCCTCGCTGACAGGCACAGGCTGGCCAAATGAACTGGGCTGCGCACCGAAATCGATCACCGAGCGGTCGCCGGCAGACAGCTTGAGGGTGTAGTTCATCACCGTGGTGGGGTTGTAACCCTCCGGCGGACCCACACTGATGTTGTACTCGTTTTCAGGCAGGTCTGGGAAGCACACCGGCTCGTAGCCAGTGTCGCCGCCGTCGTCTGTCTCACCGGTCAGTGAGATCTCGCCTTCATTATCAGAGATACTGACAGCACCGCCGAGGATGGCCAGCTCGAAATCTTCAGCCAGCGCATTGCCGTTGATGTCATTATAAAGAAAGATGCAGATCTCGCCGTTGCCGTCGAAAGGCGTGGGGGTGGGCAGCGCCGGCGTGGGTGTGGGAGATGGTCCGGGCGTCACGGTCGGTTCAGCATAGGTACCAATCAGGAGTTCCTGGTTTTCCCGCAGGGTGCAGGCTTCGTCGAGCATGTTCAGCTCGCGCAGGCGGTTGACATCGCCGTTGAGAAAACGCAGGGCAATGCCCAGGCAGGTATCATTCGGTTGAACGAAATAAAGGATGCGCCCGTCCGCGTCGGCAGTGGGCGTGAAGACCGCCTGCGGCTCTGCCGGGCTGGCAGACGCCGGCGAAGACCCGATGGCAATCGCCAGGAGTATCATCAGAAGTACGGACAGCGCCAGGGCAAGATGCCGCATGGTTTTCATCGCTTCAAATTATACCGCATCAGCTTGATGCCGGCCGCGGGTATTCAGCCAGCAGTTGTTCAGCCCGCCGGCGGGCGGTGTCAAGCGTTTCACGTGCAGCAGTGCGGCTGGCGTCGCTGTTGGCGCCCAGCATGACAGCCAGCTCCTCAAGGCGCTGGGGGTCGTCCAGCTCCTGCAGACGCGTAAGGGTGCGCCCATCACTGACTTCCTTTTGAATGCGCAGATGCTGGTCGCCAAAGGCTGCCAGTTGGGGCAGGTGTGTGACACACAGCACCTGGTGATCGCGGCCCAGCCGCCACAATTTCTCACCCACCACCATGCCCACACGCCCGCCGATGCCCTGGTCAATCTCATCAAAGATCAGGGTGGGCACATAATCAGCCTGCGCCAGCACGTTTTTGAGCGCCAGCATCAGGCGCGAGGTCTCACCGCCCGAGGCAATCTTCACCAGCGGCTTCAACCCCTCGCCCGGGTTAGGGGCGATTAGAAATTCCGTCACATCCATGCCGGTGGCATCAAATGCCGCCCGGATAGTGCCGTCCAGCGGCAAACCATCCTTATGGTGTTTGGTCTGAAAGTCAACTGCAAAGCTGGCTGATGCCATGGAGAGATCGTCCAGCTCACGCTCAATCGCGCGGCTCATCTCTTGTGCGGCACCCTTGCGAAAGGCTGACAGCGCCAGGGCGTGCCGGGTCAGCTCTGCCAGTAACTGCGCTTCTTTTTCCTGCAGTACGGCAATGCGCTCGCCGGCATGGGTGATGGTCTCAAGCTTATGTTGGGACTGCTGCCCAAATGCCAGCACGGCTTCTATCGTGCCGCCGTACTTGCGGCACAGGCTGCGCACCAGTTCCAGCCGTTCAATCACCTGCTCCAGCCGGCGCGGGTTGAATTCAATGCTGTCAGCATAATCCTGCAGTTCCAGGGCGGCATCATTCAGTAGTTCGGCGGCGTTTTCTACCTGTCCGCGCAGGTGTTCCTGCGAGCTGTCCATGCGTGCCAGTGTTGAGAGCAGCCGCACCAGTTCGCCCGCCATCTCGGTGATGGACGGCGCTTCCGGTGAACTGCCTTCCAGCAGCGCCAGGCTCTTCTGTGCCGCATCCGCCAGGCTCTCGGCGTTGGCCAGCCGGTCCTGTTCCTGCTTCAGTTGTTCATCCTCGCCAACCTTCAGGCGGGCGCTCTCAATCTCCTGTATCTGGTAATTCAGCAAGTCTATCTGCCGTGCGGCATCTGCCTCATCCTGCTGCAGGGCGCGCAGTTCTCGCCGCAGCGACTGCAGGTCGTGATACAACGCAGTGTAGCCGTCCAGCAGACTGCCGCTGCCGGCATACCTGTCCAGCAGACCGAGGTGCTCATGCACATTGAGCAGGGATAGGTGCTCAGACTGCCCGTGAATATCCACCAGGTAAGCGCCCAGCTCTTTCAGCAGGCTGGCGCTGACACTGCGTCCGTTGACGCGTGCCACGCTGCGCCCCTCACGCCGGATCTCACGCGCCAGCACCACGCTGTCAGCTTCATCCAACAACTCTTCACGCGCCAGGATGTCAATGGCGCCCTGCTGGCGGGATGATGCCAGCTGAAAGGTGCCTTCCACCAGGGCGCGGTCTGCGCCGGAGCGGATCAGTGAGGCATCAGCGCGCCCGCCCATTAACACCATGATGGCATCCAGCAGGATGGACTTGCCCGCGCCGGTCTCGCCGGTGAGCGTGATCAACCCGGAGCCGAAGGATACCTGCAGGTGGTCGATGATTGCAAAATTGTCGATTTGAAGCTCTTTGAGCATGGCGTTTACCGGTTGATTTGAATTCCGCTCAGGCGGTAGTACAGCGTACTGGCGAACAGGAAGGCGAACAGTCCCTGCCACAGCAGGGAGAAAGTGCCGGCACCAAAGAAACCGAACACGATGGCCGCCAGGGAGCCGATCACTGCCGCAGCGGTGCTCAACTGGAACAACAGTTTGGCGCGGCGTTTTTGCACAGCCCGCCGGATCACTTCGGCGGTCACGCCCCCCAGGAACGGCGCCAGGAACAGCGTCAAAAAGCCGATCAGCCCGGTGAAATACGCCCCGGCAAAGGAGAAGATGCCGGCAATCAGGATGGCGGCGATATAGTCAGTTTGCTGGGCAGTATCAAAGATCTTTTGCTGGCCGCGAATACACTCCTTGCAGCGGTAGCCGGTCGGTGTCAGCACCGCACACTCGCTGCAGATCGGTCGTTCACAGCGGTTGCAGCGCAGGGCTGTCTCGCGCTGGGGATGGTTGTAGCAGAATAATACCTCGTCTTGTTCTTCACTCATTCCTGTTTACCTATAATCGGGTTCTGATTCATATACTTGGTCACGTTTTTATAGAAATAGCCCGGCTCCTGGAAGCGGACAAAGGTCGCCTGGTGCTGCGACGCGGTCACACGAACCATGTCGCCGTCCTGCATTGCCACAGATGGTTGACCGTCCACACAGTATACCGCTTCGTGGCGGGTGAACGCCTGCACGGTAACTACTGCATCACCCTCCAGTACAATACTGCGGTCCATGGAGAGGTGCGGCGCCAGGGGCACGATCAGGATATTGCGCTGTTCAGGCGCTAATATCGGACCGCCAGCCGCCAGCGCATAGGCGGTTGAGCCTGTCGCGGTGGAGACAATCAGCCCATCGGCAATAAAATCAGCCAGTTGATAGCTGTTGCTTGAAGCCCTGAGGTGTATCGGGCGCACCTGCTGCCCGCGGGTTACCACCACTTCATTTAATGCCTCGCTCTTTGAGAGCATGGTTTCGTCCTGCCAGTGCTGCACGCACAGCATCATGCGGTCTTCGAGGTAAAACTTCCCCTGCAGCAGCTGAGCAACCCGCTCCTGCCACTGGTCATGCTGCACTTCGATCAGGAAGCCAAATGAGCCCATGTTGATGCCCAGCACGGGTAAGTTTATGGGTGCACACAGCCGCCCGGCGCGCAGCATGGTGCCGTCACCCCCCAGTGCGATCAGCAGGTCAAAGCGGCCTTCGTGTATCTGGCTGCGCAGGCTTTCATCATACAGCGAGCCTGTCAGCACCCTTTCAGCGCCCTGTGCCAGCAGTGCCGCCTCAATTTGCGACGCGGCAGCGGCAGCAGATTCCGGCATGGCCGGGTGGGTGCCGATGGCTATCGAACGGGGAATAAAATTGGCTCTTCTCATATGCAACCTATTATAAAAGGTGTTGGGGTGTTCGCAAGGATGAATAAACGGTTATCTTTCGTCCATTTAAAGCCAGTCCACAGGCTCAATCTGTCAGTGATTGGTCACAGACTGAGCGGTAACCGCAGGCGGCACACAGTGCCGGGTTGTCATGCGAGCGGTCCATAGTGCGTTTGCGCTCCATGCGGCGCACCTCCCCCAGCAGGTCCATTAGTGCATCCTCCAGCTCGGGCGTGTAATCGATGGCAAAGGAGCGGTTGCTGTAGCGGATGATACCGTAAGGCGGGCGCTTGCCGGTGGTTTTTTCCACCAGCAGGCAGTACACCGCCAGCTGGAAAATATGCCCGTCGTACGGCTCAATCGGCGCAGGTCGGCTCTTGTACTCCACCGGGATGATGCCCTCAGGCCGCGTCACCAGGTAATCCGGCCGACCGGTCAACCCCAACTGCATGTCAAACAGCGGTTTTTCCACCTTGCCCCAGCCGCTGGTATCTGAGTAGATCACCCGTCCGGCGGGCAGTCCAGTCTCCTGTTGGCGGCGGGATGCCAGCCACAGCAAGAGCAGAGCAATCAGGGCGAGCAGCACGGCGGCTATGAATAGCTTCATGGCAGGCTGCAGCCTTGCATCAAACCAGCCATTTGAGTGTGGCGGCGACTGCCAGCAGTACCAGCGCCAGCAGAAGCAGCGCCCAGCCTGCCAGTTTAAGCAGACCAGCGCCAGCCACGCGCAGGCTGTGCTGCCTGTGCATCTGGCTGCCGCCGGATAATTCTGCCTGGTTTTCCGATTCAAGTCCGCTCAGCTGGTAGAACCAGGCTTTGCGGCAGTAAAGAAAGGCGCCCAGTTCCGACGCCTTGATGATACGCATCGTTTTTACCGCTGATCCAGCCTGGCCTGCAGTGCATCCATGCTGGTTTTCAACTGCTCTTCACGAATACTGATGGTCATATCGCCGCGGGTGCGTTCCACAATGCCGCGCACCAGGTCTGTCTGGCGGCGAAGCCCATTGGTAATGGCGTCCGGGTAATCCATGGTGACCAGCACGGCGTAGATATCGTCCATGCAGGCCAGCAGGCGCTCAGCTTCCTGTGAGTACCCGCTGCGCAGGATGTCAAGGCAGCGGCGGCGCAGTTCACCGGGCACCTCTGCCATACCCTTCAGGTAGGTGGCAGATTCCACGCCCAGCTCATCCGGCCCTGGAAGCGGCAGGTCGCGAATGATGGTATTGGTGATGCGGGCTTCCACATACTCCTTGATGGCGTCCTGGGTATAGCCGGCATAATACAGGTCCGGCAGTGGCTCAAGCTCCTGGCGCATCTGGCTCAGCAGTTCCTGCCCTTGCCGGATCTGTTCATCATACTCATCCCACTCCTCGCGGTGCAGGGCACGGATGGCAAAGGCCGCACAGCGGGTGAGGCTGCGTGACCACAACAGCGCCCGGTCACGTGCCTGGGTGCGGTTTTCAAAATCCTGTCGAATGGCGTCAGTTATTCTTTCTAAATCCTGCATATTATGCCTTTTCCGGCGGCTCCGGTGGTTGAATGTTGCGGAATAAGTCACCTGCCAGGGTGTGTTCGCCGGGAATGGAAATTTCACCAAAAGCGGCTTCGTAGCGTGCCAGGTTCTCGCCCAGCGCCCGGTAGAACATCTTGGCGCCCATGGGCGACATGATCAGCCGCGTCAGAACTTCGGCTGGCGCTTTGCCTGGCAGCATACAGGCAAAGTCAAAAATCAGCTCAGCCGGCGAATGGCTGATGCGCGCCACGTTGGCATAAACTGCCTCAAGGTCAGGCGGCAGCTGCAGCATCAGCGGGATCGGTTTCCGTCCCGAGGGTGGTGCTTCATTCATAATAGTCTGCCTGTGGTATCACTTTCTGCGTCAGTTCTGCTTTAGAACGGAATCTCTGAACCATCATCAATTCCGCCCATGTCTTCAGATTCATCAGATTCAGCGCGTGAGCTGAGGAAACGCACAACGTTGGCTGTCACCTCAAAGGAAGCGGCGGTGGTGCCGTCCTGGCGGTTGTAAGTGCGCGGGTTGCCGGTGTCGGTGGCATTCAGCCGGCCTTCAATCAAAACTTTGGAGCCTTTTTTGAGGTAATTGTTGCAGGTTTCTGCCAGTTTTTCCCAGGCTGACACCCGGAACCAGATGGTCTTCTTGCGCTCGCCGAAACCATCGGATACAGCAACTGAAAAACTGGTGACAGCAGAGCCGCTGGGAGTGTAACGCATCTCAGGATCCCGCCCGACATTACCCACAATAACGATGGTATGGTACATAACTTCCTCCTCAACAATTGGTATCGTGTCAAAATTGCCTGATGTGTGCCGGTCATCTGCCCGGTACTTCAGGCGGGTAAACGTGTACCTTAATTGTACACGAATTCATTTTTCTAAATGGCAAGCAATTAGAGGTATTTATTACAGGCTAACCTGCGGCCGCCGATTAGTCGCCGTTAAGTGAATAGATCACCAGGTCGCGGAAGTTGACCGTGACAGCGTTGCTGCCGGTTGCCCGCACAAACACGCCAACTGACCCAACCTTGAGCGCAGGGTCGGTGATGGTGAACTGGTAAACGTCGTTGACAAACAGCCGGATCTCCTTGTCGTTTGCCCACACGCCCAACCGCAGTTCAATCGGGGCGCCGATTGGCACCTGCCCGCTGGGGGTCCAGTCCTGCAGGGTCAGCCCCTGGTAATTGTAAACCCGCTCCACCCGCAGCTGGCCTTCACAGGAGACGGCATAGCGGTAAGTGTTATCCGGTCCGCTGGAGCGGAACAGCAGGCCGTAGGCATCTTCACCGCGGCACAGGCTGGTGCTGGTTGTCACTTCCATGTAGAAGTTGTCAACTGCCGGCTCATCACGGTAGCTGAACAACGTGCCGGCTGACCCTGCCATGGCAATGGCCAGTTCATTTTTACCCATTAAAGCCCTGCCCAGTTCAGACTCTGTCAGCTGCCAGCTGCCAGCACGGTTCATGGGGTCTTCCAGGATGAGGTCACCCAGCCCGGTCAGCATCTCCGGCGTCGGGATGATCTCACGCGTCGGCAGGGGAGTCGGCGTGCTGGTAGGCGGGAACCACACGATGGTAGCCGTGGGGGTCTGTGTCGGCTCAGGCGTGCTGGTCGGCAGGGGCTCCAACGGCTCAATCTCCAGAAAACCACCGCAGCCTGAGAGCGCCAGCCCCAATAAAAGCGCCGGCAGCAGCCACGCCAGCTTAATGCCCGGTCTCAATGACCTGCTCCCTCTCCGGCCCGACTGACACCCAGCGAATGGGTGCGCCGCCGATTTCTTCAATACGCTGCAGGTAAACACGCGCCGCCTCCGGCAGGTCGTCAAAGCGCCGGATGTTCTGCACGTCTTCCTGCCAGCCTGGCAGATCTTCATAGACCGGCTTGTAGTCCGCCAGCCGGCTGATGCCAAAGGGCGGCCGGTCATACACCTGTCCGTCCAGGCGGTAAGCGGTGCACAGGCGCAGGGTTGGCAGCCCGCTGAGGATATCCAGCTTGGTCAGTGCCAGGGCATTCAGACCGTTAGCGCGCACGGCGTAACGCAGCAACACGCCGTCCAGCCAGCCCACCCGCCGCGGCCGGCCAGTGGTGGTGCCAAACTCGTCCCAGGGGTTCTCGCCGGTGCCGCGCAGCCTGCCAGCCAGCTCACCGGAGAGCTCTGTTGGGAACGGCCCACCGCCCACGCGGGTTTGAAAGGCTTTGACAATGCCGATGACCTGCTCCACCGGCTGCAGGCCGATGCCCAGCCCGCTGAAAACGCCGGCGGCGGTGCAGGTGGATGAAGTGACAAACGGGTAAGTGCCGCAGTCAATATCCAGCAGGGTACCCTGGGCGCCTTCAGCCAGCAGGCGCTGGCCGGCTTCCAGCCCGTCGGAGATCATCGCGGCAGTATCGGTGATATACGGCATGAGCTCAGCCGCATAGCGATCAAAATCAGCAGCAATCGCCTCTGCATCCAGTTCAACAGCGCCGAGAGTAGTCAACCGATCATTCACCTGTGCGATATGCGCACTCAGCTTGTGCTGCAGGGCCTGTTTATCCAGCATGTCCTCCATGCGCAGCCCGGTGCGGCCTGCTTTGGCAGTATAAGCCGGCCCGATGCCGCGCCCGGTAGTACCGATGCGCCCTTCTTTCAATGCCGCTTCCTGGGCCGCGTCCAGCGCTTTCAGGCCGGGCGTGATCAAATGGGCGGCGTGGGAGATATGCAGCCGGCCGGGGTCAACCGTCACGCCTGCACGGCGCAGCATGTCCATTTCCTTTAATAAGGACTCCGGGTTGATGACCATACCGGCGCCCAGGAAAGCCTGCGTATGCGGATGAATGATACCCGACGGGATGAGATGCAGTTTGTAGGTATCCGTGCCAATGGTGACCGTGTGGCCGGCGTTGTCGCCGCCGTTGAAGCGCGCCACCATGGCGGTATTTGCCGAGAGCAAATCTACAATGCGTCCCTTGCCTTCATCCCCCCACTGTGCGCCGATAACAATGTCTATTGGCATGCGTCATCTCCGTTTCACTAACCAGTACTGGATCAAGCGCCTGCCGGTAACTTGCATAGAACAACATTCGGACAGGCAGAATTAATTATACCCTGCTGCACTGCCCGATACACGCCTGCCGGCAGGCGTCAGATTGCTGTGCCAGTTTGGCTGGAATTTGTTAAAATGAAAGGGCTGATGATCAAAATACGAGCACAGGCAGGTAAACCACTATGAAGCTGTCCATATTGCTACTGGGTCCACCACTCATCCGCTGGGGAGATGAACCGGTGACCATTCAGCGCCGCCTGCTGCGACTGCTGCTGTATTACCTTGCCTGCCAGCCCAACCCGGTCAGCCGGGATGAACTGATTGTCCTGCTGTGGCCCGATATCTCCGAGGAAGTTGGCCGGCGCCGGCTGCGTGAACTGCTTTCAAAACTGCGCACCCAGCTGCCGGATGAAACCCTGTTGATCACCGACAGCAACATGGTCGGGTTGGACTTTGACCGTGTCACTGTTGACGTGCGACTGTTTACCGAGATCGTCAAAAAGACTGAAAAAGCCTCAAACCGCATTGACAGGAACACACCCCTCCCTGCAGCCCTTTACCGGCAGAAACTGGAGGGCGTGCGCCTGTGGCGTTCAGGGCGCTTCATGGCAGGCACCAATAACTTGCAGAGCGAGACCTATGACCACTGGTTCAGTGATATCAGCAGCCAGTTGGAAGCCGTCCGCAGGTCGATGCTGGAGCGCCTGGCAGACCACGCTGCCGCTTCCAACAACCTGGAAGAAGCCATCCAATTTGCCAGGTTGGGGCTTGAGGGGGATGAGTTCAACACCGAAATGCACCTGCGCATCCTCAACGGTATGAACCTGCTGGGAAGACGCACAGAAGCGCTTAATTACTGCACTTACCTGCGCACCTTGTTTCAAGTGGATGCCGGCTTTGAAATGCCCGCCAACCTGGATGCATTTTGCCAGCAAATCCGTGACCAGGGAGAACTGCAAAGGGGCAGTACTGTACTGCAGATGCCTGAACTTGGCCTGCTGCGCACACCTTTTATTGGCAGGGATACAGAACTGCTGGATGCCGTCATGTGCCTTTCACGTCATGAGACATTATTAATCAGCGGTGAAGCCGGCTCCGGGAAAACCAGGCTGGTCTATGAGTGTCTTAACACAATGACACCAGCCCCTCACGTCTTTTCAATCAACGCCAGCAGCACGCTCAGCAAGATTCCATTCCAGGCAGTCATTGATTCTCTACGCCAACACATTACCATTGAAACCTGGGAGAAATTGGACCCCGTCTGGCGCAGCCATCTCAATGCCCTTGTGCCTGAGCTCCTGTTTACGCCGACTGGGTCGGTAGCAACCCAGGTGCCGGCTCATACAGATTCTGAGCGTCTTCTTTTTGAAGCCCTCTACCAGCTGCTGCTGGTTCACCTGGCAGATCAACAGGCGGTGATCCTGCTGGATAACATCCACTGGCTGGACCAACCTTCCCTCAACCTGGTCGCTTTCCTGGTAAAGCGCGGTTTCTTCTCCAGTTCACGCGAATGCATCATCACCGTCAGGGATGAGAAACTCTCGCAGCCTCTGAGAGAGCTGCTTGATGCGCTGCAGCCGCACCAGGTCAAGCTTGGCCCGCTCAGCATTGAGGCAGCTGGCCAAATCATCCAGGCAATTTACGGCCGCACCCCTTCGGATGAGACTGTGCAGCAGCTTCACCAGGAAACGCATGGGAACCCGTTTTACCTGATTGAGACCCTCACCGCGCTGATCGAATTTTCACCTGCTGGATCGCTCGATCAAAAACAGGGAGATCTGCCGCTCACCGGCTCCATCCTGTCGTTAATTCAGGAACGTCTGCAGCGGTTGAACAAGGTATCGCTCAACCTGCTCAGGTTTGCTGCTGTATTTGGCGAGGATTTCACACCCGAACTGATGCAGTCTGCGACCGGCCTCAGCATGGAGCAGATAGTCAGCTCACTGGAAGACCTGGAATGGTTTCGCTTGATCCAACCGGTCTCCACACCGGACGGCGACGAGATGTACAGTTTTACCCAGAAGATGATTCGCGAGACTGTTTGCCGCCAGATCAGCCTGGCACGCCGGCGCGATATCAGCCGGCGACTGGCTGACGCACTGGAGCACTGCGGCCATACCGGCACACAGCACATACTGCTGCTGGCGCGACTGCATGAAAGCGGCGGTGATTTCGCCGCAGCCTTCAGATGCTGGCTGCAGGCAGCTGAAAAAACACACCATCGTTACTCAAAAACAGAAACCTATGAGGCGTACCGCCAGGCGCAATCACTGCTGGTGCATCATCTCTTTGCCTTCAACACCGACGATTATTTCAACCTGATGTCCAACTGGCTGCACGCCGCCATTGATTACCACGATACAGAATTGGTCCGGGAATTGGCTGAGAACATGGTGCAGTCAGGTAACCGCCACCAGGATGCCCTGCATCTTGGCACAGGGCTATCCTACTTATCGCATTCCCTGGCGAACTTAGACCAGCTGGAAGAGGCTTACAACACCATCAAATCTGCTGTTTCTTACCTGCAGTTGACCGACAACCTGCCGGAGATAATCCGGGCTTATATTCGCCTGGGGTTCTATGCCACTTATCTCAACCGGCACCAGGACGCCCTGGCTGCCTACCACAAGGTGGTTGCGCTCACGCAAGGCAGCTCTGACCCGGGCATTATCGAACAGCGCATCGATGCCGAGTACCATATGGCCACGGCATTGTATGCCAGAGGCTGGCCGGCGCAGGCAGCTGATGTGGCGCAAAAAACGCTCGATACTTACAGCCAGTACTTCTTCCCGGCCGCCTTCTCGCGCATACATCTCGTATTGGCAATGTCCAAATTTCAGTTGCTGGATATGGCAGGTTCGTTGGCCGAATGCAGCCAGATCTTGAGTTCAGGTGTGGGTGTACAGAACGTGAAGTTGAACGCATGGGCACACCTGGTATCGGCGCGCTGCCTGCTCAACACCGGTGAGATTGACCGGATGTGGGAACACCTCACTATTGTGCAGCAGTACCGGCTGGACGAGCTTTACCAGGATGTACATGAAGAGCTGTGCACCCTTCTGGGTGATAGCCACCGGTTGATGGGAAGTGTCGAACCTGCCATTGCTGCTTATCGCCGATCTGGTATCAGCAAGGTTGTGAATTTTGAAACCATGCGTTCACAGGTGCACCTGGTACACGCCTATATGCTCAGCGGTGAACTGGACCAAGCCGGCCGGCTGCTGAACAAGCTGTTAGAAGCAGCCCGCGAGGCTGAACTGGGAGACAATTACCTCGTGCTCGAAATCATCAAGTCAGAACTGCATTTCCAGCAGGGTGAAATTCCACTTTCCCAACAGGAGATGCAGGTAGTTATTGATGAAGCCAAAAAACGCCAGATCAACTCACTGCCGTTCTTTGGTGCTTACGTGCTGGGCATGATTGCGCGTGTGACCGGTAATTACCCTCAGGCGCGCGAGTACCTCATAAATGCTTTGGACGCAAGCCGCCGCTTCGGACATTACTGGATGCAGGTATCATCACTGTATGAACTTGCCCTGCTTAACCAGGCTGAGGGGATTGACGACCCGCAAACCAGCGCTGGCCTGCGCCGGGTTGTGGACAGGCTGGGGGATAACCTGCACGTGCCGGAGTTAATGGATGCCGTAGCAGCCTTCCGTCGGGAGAAGCTGACGCCGCTGCAAGCGGGTAATTGAAGATATCTCATATTAACTGTAATGTGTCCACGTTGTGTCCACGTTTGTCTGGTATGATTGTACCAGACAAACTGGTACAGCCCGAGGGGATCTGTACACGAAGACCGCCAGTGTTACGGGGATAAATATTGGCGGTCTTTTTTTAATGACCCAACAGAGTTAATTGCTGCTGTGCAGCCGCAGGATGGTAACGCCCTCGCCGCCTTCGGCATCCAGTGCCATCTCCCAGGCGGAGACGTGCGCCATCTGGCGTGCCTGCTGCCGAATCACCTCGCGCAGCCTGCCAGTGCCTTTGCCATGTATCACCCGCAGCATGGGCAGCCCGGCCAGGTAAGCCGACTCGATGTGCCGCTCCAGCTTCTCAAGCGCTTCTTCCACCCGCTCACCGCGCAGGTCCACATCCAGCCCGGGCGATGCGCGCATCACACTGCGGGGCGCCGGCGTGCTCTGCACCTCACGGCGCGGGGCCCCCTTCCTGGGCGGGGGCGGTGCCGGCTCATCCACCTCTGACAGGCGCTTCAGGTCGTCCAGGCGGGCTTTCAGCCGCAGGGCGCCGGCCTGCACCTCTGCCATCTCACCGCTAATGCTGGTGATCACGCCCTCAGCCTTGATCGAGCGTACGTGCACCTTCTCACCCACCTGCAGGGCGCCGCGCTTGCTGCGGGCCGCCGGTTGGCGCTTGGCTGGCTTCTTCACCTCTGCCTGCAGTTCCTCAACCGTCTCCTGGGCTTGCTTCACTTCCTCCAGCGGTTGACGAGTGCGTTCCAGAAGTCGTTTGGCATCTTTCAGCTCCTGTTGAAGGTCTTCCAGCGCTGCCTCAGCTTCCTGGCGCGCACCCTCGAGGATAGCCAGGCGCTCATCTTCAATTTTTTCCAGCCGCGCGGTCAGCTCGCGTTGGCGGGCATCTGCTTCACGTGCCGCCAGCTCCGCCTTCTGCCGGGCGCGTGCTTCAAGATCGCGCTGCAGGTAAATCTGGTCAAGCAGTCCGTCAGTGCGCAGGTCATCCGGGTTAAGGGCCGTGCGCGCCGCCTGGATAATCTCAGGGAACAGCCCCAGCCGTTCTGAGATCAGCAGACCGTTCGAGCGCCCCGGCAGGCCGATGCTGAGACGGTAAGTGGGGCGCAGGGTTTGAATGTCAAATTCCATGCTGGCATTGACCACGCCCGGCGTCATATGCGCATAGGTTTTAAGCTCCGGGAAGTGCGTTGCGACCAGGCTTGGTATCCGTTTCTCCACCAGGTAAGCCAGGATGGCTCGTGCCAGCGCCGCACCTTCCTGTGGATCAGTACCCGCCCCCAGTTCGTCAAACAGCACCAGTGTTTGCTGCGCAGCCTGCTTGAGCACACGCGTGATGTTGGTAATATGCCCCGAGAAGGTCGAGAGAGACTGCTCGATCGATTGTTCATCGCCGATATCGGCGAAAATATTCTGAAAAAGTGATAACTGTGAGCCGGACTCGGCCGGGATGTGCATGCCGGACTGTGCCATCAGCACCATCAGCCCCACCGTCTTGAGCGAGACCGTCTTACCGCCGGTATTGGGGCCGGTGATCACCAGTGCAAAGGTTTGCGGGTCCAACACCATGTCCAACGGCACAACGATGGCCGGGTCAAGCAGGGGATGGCGTGCTTTGCGCAGGCGGATGACGCTGCCAGGATGGTCGGCTGAACGCCGGGTAAACGGTATCAGTTCCGGCTCTGAGGCATCCAGGTCATCACCATAGCGGGCACACATCAGCACCAGGTCAATCTGGGCGATCACTTCCACCAGCTGCAGAATGGCCGGCGCATTGGCACCCACCAGGTTTGACAGCTCAGCCAGGATGCGCTGAATTTCACTGCGCTCCGCCAACTCCAGCTCATGCAGTTCGTTATTGAGCTCCACTACCGTCAGCGGCTCGACAAACAGGGTTGCACCTGAGGCGGACTGGTCGTGCACGATGGACTTGATCCGTCCTTTAAACTCAGCCCGCAGAGGGATAACATAGCGGCCGTTGCGCTGGGTGATGAGTGATTCCTGCAGGACCACTGCGGTGGCAGGGTCATTGAGATAACGCCCCAGGCGGGTGAACAGCCGTTCACGCGCCACCTTCATCTGCGAGCGGATACTGCCCAGCTTTTGCGAAGCGCTGTCGAGCACATCACCGCGTTCGGAGATGGCATGGTTGACCGCGTCAATGATGCCGCCCGGCACCACCAGGCCCGAAGCCAGTTCTGCCAGCGCAGGTGCGTTCTCAGCCGTGCGAGTGAACTTGCGCCCCAGGTTGCGGGCAGCCTCCAGCGTACTCAACACCTCAAGCAGTTCAACCGGGGTGAGCACACCGCCGTGATTTGCCAGGTCAACCGGGCCGCGCACATCACGGACGCCGCCCACGCTGAGGCCGTCATCCTGGCTCAACAGCAGGCGCGCCTCACTGGTATGTTTCAGCCGCAGGCGGGCCTGTTCCAGGTCAGTGGTCGGGCGCAGTTTATGCGCCAGTTCAGCCGATACGGAGAAGGCGGCGTAATGCGCCAGCCGGTCGAGCACCTTGGGATATTCGAGTGTCTGCAGGGATTTTGCGTCCATGCGAGCGAGTGTACCACAATTTCGCCCGCCTGAAGGACGTTTCAAGCTCTCAGGGGCGTCTCAGGCAGTGAGGCGGCGTACCTTCACAGTGATGTCATCCAAGAGAGCGCTGCCAAAATCCACCTCAGGCAGTAATGTGACAAACCAGGGCGGTGGTATCGTCCTGCAGGGTGCCGCCAAGTGCTGCCGCAGGCAGTGAGGCGGCGTACCTTCACAGTGATGTCATCCAAGAGAGCGCTGCCAAAATCAACCTCAGGCAGTAACGTGACAAACCAGGGCAGTGGTATCGTCCTGCAGGGTGCCGCCAAGTGCTGCCGCAGGCAGTGAGGCGGCAAACCAGGGCGGTGATGTCATCCAAGAGAGCGCTGCCAAAATCAACCTCAGGCAGTAACGTGACAAACCAGGGCAGTGGTATCGTCCTGCAGAGTGCCGCCGTGACTGTAGTCGATGATCGCCTGGCACAGCTCATCCACGGTCTCAGCAGCCTGGCTGGACCTGCAGCCAGCAATCACGTCTAAAGCGCGCTCAATACTGTACGGCACCTGCGCCTCGTCCACCGCTTCGATGATGCCGTCGCTAAACAATGCCAGCAGGTCGCCCTCGTTGAGCGGCAGGGTGTCGCTGGCTTGATAAGCCGTATGATCAAAAATACCGAGTGGGATGCCGGTATTACGCATCCACAGGCGCGTCTCGCCGGCTGAATCCAGCAAGTAACCCGGCACATGCCCGGCTGAGGCATAGCTGAGTGAGCGGGTTTTGAGGTCAATACGCACAAGGATCATGGTGACGAAATGTTCCTCATTGCCATCAATGATCAGCTCGCGGTTGAGCGCGGTCAGCGCTTTGCCGGGGTCGCGCACCCGCTTGATAATCGAACGCAGGTAGGCACGCGTTTCAGCCATCACCAGCGCCGAACCAATGCCGTGATCGCACACATCGCCCACCGCCAGCCACAGGGCGCCGTTGGCGGTGAGGTAATCGAAGTAATCGCCGCCCGTTTCACCGGCCTGCTGTGTCCTGCCGGCAATATCAAACCCGGGCAGCGCCAGCGGCTTTGGCAGGAAACGTTCCTGCACCCGGCGGGCAATCTTTAATTCCACATCTTGCTGTTCCTTCTTCTTCAGCTCGGTGATGTCTTTCAACACCGAGACGTAATTGGTGATGTGCCCGGCGTCGTCCTTGAGCGGTGTGATGGTCTGCTCTGTCCAGTACAGCGTGCCGTCCTTCTTGCGGTTGAGCAGGGTGCCCCTGAAATGCTCGCCGGCGCTGATCTGCGCCCACAGGTTTCGGTAAAAGGCATCGTCCTGCTGACCGGACTTGAGGATGCGCGGCGTTTTGCCGATGGCTTCCTGCCGGCGGTAGCCGGTGGTGGCTTCAAAACCCGGGTTGACGTATTCGATGATGCCGTTCTGGTCGGTGATGAGGACGCTGTCGGCGGTCTGCTGCACCGCCATCGCCAGGCGGCGGTACTTGTTCTGCAGGTCTGCCAGCGGCTCAGCTGTCTCAATGGGCTGGCTTTGGACGATCCGCCCGGGCTGCATGCTGGCGCTGATATCGCGCAGGGTGACCACGCCGGCGGTGATGCGGCCGTCCTCGCCGTACACCGGGTTGGCTGACAGGCTGATCCACACGCCGGCCTGTTGATAGGCATTGCGGATGAATATTACCTCGTTCTCCACGCTCTCACCATTCAGCGCGCGTGCCAGCGGCAGATCTTCAGAGGGGATGGGTGTGACCGTATCCAGCGCATAACAGCCGTACACCTCTGACCACGACTGCAGGGGGATATCCTGCCAGCCCATGCCGAGGATGCGCGCTGCCGGCGGGTTGAACAGCAGGAATCTGCCGTCGGGGCCGGCGACAATCACGCCTTCGTACAGGTTATTCAGTACCGCCTGCAAAAACTGCGGCTCATTGTTGAAAAGGTCATCGGTCTCAGGCATGCGCCTGGAGAGACCAGAATTTTTTGTTGTCATCAAGCTCACACTTTCACTATCTGCAGTGTTATTGGATAGATTATCCACTAATTAGACCTACATTATACGATTTATCATCTTAAGAATCAACGAAGAATCATTTAATAAATTTGAGGCGTAAAAATAAGGTTAAAACGGACTAACCGGGTTTGATATCCAGCACAGGGGTGTTGTTAAGCGCGTCCAGCCCCAGCACAGTGAGGACATTGCCTTCGATATTAAGCAGTTCCACCTGCGTGACGCCGATGCCGTTAGGCCGGTGCGGTGTGCACAGGGCAAAGACGCCTTTTTTGGGCAGGCTTGTGTCACCACAGGGATGCTGGTGTATCTCAAATTCCCCGGGTGAGCGATCAAAATGAAACAGCACCAGGATGGACTGCCCAATCTCAAGCCCGTCCAGCGCATCCACCAGCGCGTCATCTAAAATGATGCGGGAGGGGATGTCGCGCATGGCATGCGGGCCGGCCGGCTCGTGATAGTCGTTCTGCACGAAGCCAATTGGGATAAAACATATTTGTCTGTCCCAATTCATGGTAGTTTTATCGTTCATCTGTGCTCCTAACTGCGGATGTTGCTGTGCCGCAGTACCTATTGTACCAGTGAGTGCCGGACAGGCCGCCAGACCGGTTCAGCCGGGAGTCTGATTTTGCTATAATGAAAAGGACGGCGGCCTGCAGGATAATTCTGCAGGCGGAGAGGAGGACTGATGGCTGGATTGCGAAGTGCAATGGATGCGATGGCGGTTGAGGGGCAGCTGTACGACCACCTGCCGGAGGACAGGGTGCGCTGCCTGGCTTGCGCCCACCGCTGTAACATCAGACCGGGGCAGCGCGGTATCTGCCAGGTGCGCTTCAACAAGGATGGTATCCTGTATGTACCGGCTGGCTACGTCCTCTCTGCCGCCTCTGACCCGATTGAAAAGAAGCCCTTCTTCCATTTCCTGCCGGGCAGCACAGCTTTCACTTTTGGCATGCCGGGCTGTAATTTTCACTGCAGTTTCTGCCAGAACTGGATCTCCTCGCAGGCGCTGCGCGACCCACAGGCGGTACTGCACGGCGGCCACTTACAGCACGCCACCGCTGAACAAATCGTTGCAGCAGCCGTGCGCAGCGGCGCAAAGATTATTGCCTCTTCCTACAACGAGCCGCTCATCACAACCGAATGGGCGGTACAGATCTTCAAACTCGCCCATCAGCACGGCTTGAAAACAGCGTTTGTCTCCAACGGTTACGCCACAGTCGAGTGCCTTAACTACCTGCGCCCGCACCTGGACGGGTTCAAGGTTGACCTGAAAACCCTGGACGAAGCCAAATACCGCTCTCTGGGCGGCAGCCTGGCGCCGGTGCTCGAGAGCATTCAAACCGCATACAGGCTGGGCTTGTGGGTGGAGGTGGTGACGCTGGTCATCCCCGGCTACAACGATGACCCGCAGGAACTGCTGGGCATGGGAAGATCTGTTGCCGCCGTCTCGCCGGATATCCCCTGGCATGTGACCGCCTTTCACCCCGATTACCAGATGACCGATACCATCGCCACGCCGGCTGACACCCTGCAAATGGCGGCAGAGATCGGGCAGGAAGCCGGGCTGAAGTATGTCTATGCCGGCAACCTGCCGGGCAGGCTGGGCCGACTGGAGGACACGCTCTGCCCAAAATGCGGCAAGCTGTTGATTGAACGCACCGGGTTCATGCTGCGCCGTTATGAAATCACTGCTGACGGCAAATGTCCGCAGTGCGGGGCTGCCATTGCCGGCGTCTGGCCGGATGACCCGGGCGAGGTTGAGACGGGCGGTTGGGGTCTGCCCGGCCGGCCGGTGTGGTAGGAAAAGTAGTATGGCTTACGACCCTGAAGCCCATCATCGCCGGTCAATCCGACTGGCAAAGCAAGACTATTCCCAGGCGGGGGCATATTACATTACCCTTGCAACCCATGAGAAAGAGTACCTGTTTGGCGAGATCACTGCCGGTGTGATGCACCTTTCCGACATGGGACGTATTGCGGATGAGCACTGGCGTGCCATCCCGCATCATTTTCCGAATGTTGTGCTGGGTACGTATATCGTCATGCCAAACCATATCCATGGCATCATTGTCATCCGTCCATGCGCAGAGGCATTCACGGTAGGGGCGTCCCACTGGGACGCCCGTGAGATCATCACAACCCTCGTTCCAACAGACGCCCAAAGTGGTATCCCATCGGGGGCATCCCAATGGGATGCCCCTACGAATACTCCCACTCTCAAAGGCCCAAAACGCGGGTCAATCGGCGCGATTATTGGCGCATACAAAATGTCCGTTACGCGGCGCATACAGCACGAACTGGGCTGCTCCGGTATCTGGCAGCGCAATTATTTCGAGCACATCATCCGCAACGAAGAGGATTATCTCCGGATCCACGAGTACATCGAAGCCAACCCGGCCAACTGGATGGCTGATGAGGACTACCCTTCCAATAGATAATCACCTCATTGATTAATACCGGGAGACACATATTAGGATTATGTGTGTAAATGCTTCTCTCTTGGAAATCTGCTGTTTAATTGGTGGATTGCTTAGCACTCAATTGGTAAAGGTTGGGTAAGTTTAGGTGTCCCAATGGCTCGTTCTTACCACAAGTGGCCTCCACCTGGGACGCCCCCTAGGGCATCGATCCCATCACAGGGTCTTCCAGTGCAACACAGACACTGGTAGCATGCTCAGCCGGCACATTCTTCCGAAACGACCAACAGAATCGTAGGGGCGTCCCAGTGGGACGCCCAAACTGGTCTCTTATCGTGAGGCTGTCCCAAAAGTATGGGCAGCCTCAAAAACTTTAATATAATAGGGGGATGAAAAGACAAATCTTCAAACGATACGAACCACAACAAGCAATGCTATTACCACCGAGCCTGGAAGAGCTGATACCTGAAAGCCATCTGGTAAGGGTGGTGAGCAAAATGATCGAAGAGATCGATCGACTGATACTGGAGAAGCAGTACAAAGGGGGAGGGACAAGCGCCTACAACCCACAGATGCTGCTGAAAGTCATCGTATATGCCTACACACAACGGGTGTTTTCCTCGCGGCGAATAGCGAAAGAACTGCGGGAGAATGTGAATTACATGTGGCTGAGCGGGATGAACCGTCCAGACCATCGAACCATCAACCGCTTCAGGGGGAAGGTTATGAAAGCGGTGATCGACGAAGTATTTTACGGGGTAATAGAGCAACTGATGGAAGCGGGCTATGTTGATCTGGAGCACTACTTTGTAGATGGGACAAAGATAGAGGCTAATGCGAACAAATACAAATTTGTGTGGCGGAAGAGCACAGAGAAGAATAAAGCCAAACTGCGAGAAAAAGTACAGCAGTTACTCGAAGAAATAGACGAGATAGAAGCAGCGGAAGAGGCGAAATACGGAGAGAATGATTTAGAAGAAGTAGGGGAAGGCAAAGAAATAGACGCAGAGAGACTGAAAGAAGCCGCCAGGAAGATCAATGAACGGTTGAAAGAAAATCCGGAAGACAAAGATTTGAGCAAGGCCAAGGCGAAGTTGGAGAAAGATTACATTCCAAGGATGGAGAAATATGAACGGTATGAAGCGATATTTGAGGGACGCAACAACTTCTGCAAGACCGATAATGACGCCACATATATGCGGATGAAAGAAGACCACATGAGGAATGGACAGTTGAAGGCTGGCTATAATGTGCAACTGGGGACACAGAAGCAATTTGTATTAGGCTTCAGCTTACATCGCAGGGCAGGAGATACCAGTTGCTTGAAAGAACACCTTGAGAAGTTCAGGCTGTGGCTGGGGGATTATCCCAAAAACCTGGTGGCAGATGCGGGATATGGCAGTGAAGAGAACTACAGCTACCTGGACCTAAACCACATAACAACTTACGTCAAAGACAACCGCTTTCATTACGAACAGAAACGGAACTATAAAAAGAAACAGCCTTATCGGGCAGAGAATTTTGCCTATTATGCTCAAGAAGATGAATATGAATGTCCACAAAAGAAACGTTTACGATATGTGTATACAAAGCCATACAAGAGTGAGAATGGATACACCTCAGAACGACGCATATATGAGTGTGAGGATTGTTCACACTGTCCTGTAAAGGCAGAATGTACTCGGGCAAAAAATAACCGGCAGATACAAATAGGCAAGGAGTGGGAAAGGCTCAAACAACAAGCCCGTGATAATCTACTTTCTCCGCAAGGATTGGTATTGCGATCTCGGCGCCCGGTTGAGGTGGAGGCTGTATTTGGCCGTCTCAAGGGGGATTGGGGGTTCAGGCGGTTTCTTCTGCGAGGAATTGATAAAGTGAGTACTGAATGGGGAATTCTGTGTATTGCACATAACATAGCAAAAGCAGCGGTCGTTTGATCGCTGCTTTATTTTGTTCTTTTTTATTTCTTTGTTTGTTTTTGTGGTTTATTCAACTGTCGAGGCTGACTTTTTGGGCAGCCCCCTACATGAGCATGTCTCTTGGTTTTCATACCCTCACGGTTCAATTTCGTTAGCTCTCGCAGCATCATCGAGTATCCTCACTCAACCTGCAGATAACGCAAAAAAGGGCTCCCGCATGCTTACCCCCTCCTGCCTCCCCCATTTTTTCAAAATGGAGGCGGTTATTAACCAACAACACAGCTTGTCAACTGGCTCAGTCTATAGGGCAGGTCTTAACATCCTGTAAAGAACCAAATCTGCAGGCAACGTTGCAGCCCCTGTAGGGTGCGTCCCAGTGGGACGCCCCGTTGACCTGGTACTATCCCACTGCACTCACAGAAGATCTTACAAGGTCAGGTATGGAAACCTGACCTATATCTGGGTTAGGTTGTTCTTGATACCTGGGTGATTATTTCTAGAAATAATATTTTTGAGCGTATTCAACCCGCCCCCTCTTGCCTCCCCCATTTTTTCAAAATGGAGGAGGTTTAACAGCGGATACCCTTCAAACTGTATCTGACGCGAAAAAGGGCTACGGCATGGTTACCCCCTACTGCAGCAGCCCAGTTTCTACTGGAAAAAACTTCACACCTTACAACGCCGACCGGAGCCGGTCATCCAAAAAGCCGAGCGCTTTGCTGCGTATCTCGTCCGGCACCCCGTAGACCACCCATCTTCAGCGCTTCTGATAACTGCTTCGACTACTTCTGCGCCCCTCTCTTCCGCACATCTTTGCGGATTTCATCAAGGTGCTCATCAGAAATTTTTGACTTCTGGCGGTATTCAGTCACCATGGAACTCATCACACTGAAGTTGAGGTTCGTCCCCTCGTGATCTGCAAGGTAGTCCACCGCCCGGTCAGCGCTGATGCCGTAACACCCTGCCGTTTGCACCGCATCAATGTTGGCCCCCAGGAAGATGAACTCCCAGCCGTACCTTGTTTTCTCCATGTCAATCAGCCCCCTGATGGACTCCGGGGAATACTCGCGGCTGGCGTTTTCCATGCCGTCCGTGATGATGACGAACAGTACCTTCTCGGCGCGGTAGTCATCGGCGGTGTACTTCTGTGCACGTGCAATTTTGTGAATTGTCCTGCCGATGGCATCCAACAGTGCGGTTGAGCCGCCAATGCGGTACTCGTTCTCGGTCATTGGGCTGACCGCCCTGATGTCAATGCGGTCGTGCAGCAGCACGTAAGTGTTGTCAAACAATACGGTGGTGATGATGCACTCCCCGTCAACTGCCTTTTGCTTCTCGAGCATTGAGTTGTAGCCGCCAATCGTATCGGTTTCCAGCCCACTCATTGAGCCGCTCTTATCCAAAATAAAAACCAGTTCCGTTAATCCCTTTTTCATCGTGTTTTCTCCTTAAGTCTGATGTGACCTAAGGATAACCATTTTGAAGGGTCTTATGGTCGCCTGCGAAGCGACTTTTTTTACTAATCCGGGTGATGTGTCCAGGCGGCATTCAAGAATTGCTCATTACCCCCGCTGCCGGCACTTCCGGCAGTTCGTCAGGCGTAATTGCCTCCCAACAACGGCTGGTCGTATTTGAACAGTACCTCGTTGATTTCGAAGATGTTGTACTTGCGGTTGATAATAAAGTATTCGACGATCACATCAAATTTTTGACTGTGGGAGAGCGCAAACCCCGCTCGTTGTAACAGGTCGCTGGTTTCTTTGAGCGATAATTTCAGCCCAATAGCAAGCGCCAGGGCAGTGCGCTTGGTGGGTCGATAGTCTTTGTCCGACCTGATTTTCGAAAACAATTTCTTGTCAATGTTGGCGCGTTTGTAAACTTCTACGTCCTTCATTCCCCTGGCATCAATCAAGCGCAGCAGGGTGGTCGAGAAGCTTTCGTCCAGGTTGTTGACCAGCGTGGTAATCCCCGCAGTTGGAGGTTTTTGTAACTCCTGCTCCATTTGCATCATCGGCGCGTTATATTCAGCGATTTCAGCTTTATCGAGGGCTTCGCGCTCAACTTGCAGATAGTCGCGCCGTCGAATCATGTGCTTATGGGCATAATGTTCGTCGATATAACTGGCAACCTGGCCGAGCAGTCTCTTGCTCACCTGGAACGAGTCCCTGTCAAACACGACCAGGTACACATCCAAATCATGATCTTCGAGAAAATCCTGTATCGTCGTCGTTGCCACGTTCAGCGCCTGGTCTTTGGGGTAGCCGTAAATGCCGCTTGAAATGAGCGGAAAGGCGATGCTTTCTAGCTTATGTTCGACAGCGAGTTGAAGCGAGTTGAGATAGGCAGAACGCAGCAATCTCTCGCTGTCTTTTGGGTTCGTTTGGCTGTAAACCGGACCGGCTGCATGGATGATGTGCTTTGCCGGCAGCGCAAAACCCGGCGTGATGACTGCCTTGCCGGTCTGTATCGGCGCAACCTGGTCACAGGCGGCTTGAAGCTCGGCAGCACCGGCCGCATTGAAGATGGCGCCGCACACGCCGCCGCCCATCAGCAGGTCGGTGTTGGCAGCATTGACGATCGCGTCTACCTTCATTTTTGTGATGTCCTGCCGGATGATGGTGAAGGGCATTCGTGTACCTCCAGAGGTGTGAAAATCCTAGTGAGCCTGTAAAAGTTGAAATTTCCACCTGAACATGAGTATACAACAGGATGCTGAAGTTTGCCGAAAATTTTCAGCGGTGTGCGTCACCCGGATGATATGTACCCTGCGCAACCCGGCCCTGAGCATTTGTAAATTATGTTAAGTGATCGAAGCTGAAGCGAGCTGAAAGGTATTCGCAGGGGGTGACCCGCTGTGGCGACCGTACATCAAAGGAATTATTTCTTGAAATAAATACAGTTCAAATAAGCCAGACTTCTTCTATCCTCTCCCCCAGCGACACCAAATAAAAAAAGGCGGGGTGATCCCGCCTTAATAACCTGGTCCGCGCCTCACAGGAGACGCGAGAGCCGTCTCCTGAATATGTGATTGCGGACAGGCGTCAGATGACTACTGGTTGTAATCCCGGCCAAGGATGTAGTTCTCCAGGCCGCTGATCAACGATTTCTGGTTGGCGATCATTATATTGACCACATCGCCAATCGAGATGACCCCAACAACCTTGCCGTCCTCAACCACAGGCAGGTGCCGGATTTTCTTGTCCGCCATCTGCGCCATGCACTCTTCAATTGATTCGGCCGGGCTGACGTAGTACACCGTTTTGGTCATCACCTCATCAATCTGGGTTTTAACATCGCATCCTTTGAGCACACCGCGGCGCGCATAGTCGCGTTCCGAGAAGATGCCATGCACCTTGTCGCCGCTCATCACCAGCACCGCACCAATGCCCCGCCGCTCCATCAGTTTCAATGCGTCAAGGATGGTTGCCTCGGGTGGAACTGAATAGACGTCATACCCTTTGGTCTGTAAGATCTGCCTCACGATTGCCATACCTGCCTCCTGTCCTACTACTGAATAAGTTGAACAAAATGGATAAAGTAGACCGTAATACTATTGTAGTGATTTTCATACCTCATGTCAAAGGTTTTTTGGAGGGAAATTGGAGGGAAATGTCAGAATTTCGTTAATTCTGCCGGTAAAGGTGCCTTTTAGGTTTTCAATCCACAAGTGTGCCAAGGGGTCGAAGCGTTGCCGGTCAGGTTTTATCATCCTGTAAAAGGACATAACTGACCTACCCAAGATTGACTGGATTTTATACGGCGGCTATGGATAGCTGCCCTTGGTTGTGGCTACCCCCTCCTGCCTCCCCCATTTTTTCAAAATGGAGGAGGTTCAAAAGCCAGCCATCTGCATATCCGAACACTGAGCCTGTCGAAGTGTGAGGAGAACAGAGAATACTATCTGCTCTAAACTGCAATAATGTGAACTTTAATCCTGCTTGGTTTTGATACCTTGGCGGGTATTTAGTCTCCTGACTTAAATACATGGCTTCGATACCGGGACTTCGATCCCTCAGCTTCGACAAGCTCAGCTAACGGGATGTAACACCGCTAAACTACCGGTACTTTCGGCAACCACCAACATCAACCCAACCAGTAGGGGCGACCCACTGGGTCGCCGCCTACAAATACCATTCATTTTCATTCGGTTTATTGGAAGCACCGACATATGTCGCCGGATTTGGCCCTGACCGGGTAATAAAATACGCCCGACGTGGGCTGAGGCTTTGACCCTTGAACGAGGTTTCCGGCACCAAATAAGCGTTTACAACAGGTTCAGCTATAGGACTATCCGATCCCTGAGCCTGTCGAAGGGTGAGGTAGTAACTCATAAGAGCTGGGAAATATCAATAACAGAACATAATGCCGGGGCTTCGACCTCGTAAGGGGACCTACAGTTCACTTCGTTCGCTTCCACCACTCAGCCACCGGCACCTCTGCCTCGCTCAACCCACCGGCACATCCCCTGCCAGGCGCGCCTTGATTTCGCCCAACAGGCTTGCATCACCGTCCGCATGCAGCCACAGCGCATACACGGCCCGGCGCAGGTCGAAACCCGCAGCCGCCAGAGCGGCATAAAACCCCTCCAGCGGATCGAATGGGTCGTGGGCGGCCAGCACCGCCTCAGCCGCACTGACTTGCTCCGCCGTGGGCTTGACCGCATAATCCAGCCGTCCATCGGCATGCACCGAGCACACCGGCAGGCCGGCTGCTGCCAGCTCAGCCTGCAGTTTAACCAGGTTGATTTCCTTCATTGCATCGCTCCTTTCAGGCATTAATAATCCCCACCGCACCGGACTGGTAAATCGTTGATCCGTAATCACCAAACCAGGTGATGGTTGACCCGCCGATCTCCAGCAGCTGTAAATAATGATAGCCCGCACTCAGCACCTGGTTGAACAGCGCCAGCGTGGGGTTGATACTGCTGGAATGCACGGTGGTATTCACATCGGCGCTGGACGTGGTGGTGGAATCCAACCCAATGCCGACATGGTAGCCCTGCCCGCCGGAGTGGTAGGCATACGCCAGGAACTGCAGCGTGGTGGGCAGCTCCGCCAGCCCGGTGACCACCTCGACCCGATTGGCTGTGCTGTTGTTGAACGGGCGGAAGACCGCCGTGGTGTACGTCCATGAGTTGGCGCTCTCGATCACCTTCAGCCGGCGCGGCAGGCGGTTGTGATTATTCCAGATCAATCGCGCCTGGTCAGTATCGGCCGTGACACCGCTGGTGACCGTGCGGATGGTGCCCAAATATCGCTTCGCCGGTTCACCCGCTTTGACCATCACGCCGTCCTGTGAAGCCAGCGCCGCGGCCCGCGTGCTGTCATTAGTCCACTCCTCGAGGGCCAGCGTGAGCACACCGCGGTAATTGTGGATGAACACATCGGCATTCTTGCCGGCACCCAGCCCCGCCAGCGAGATACTCAGCTCACTGAAGGGTACCACCGCCCAGCCGCTGCCTTCGCCGTACAGGGCAACCCGGCTGCCGTTGTAGGGTGTGAAGTACAGCGTGCCGGCATTGGGTACGTTTGCCGCAGTCACCGGTGATCCCGAGACCCCCGTCAGGCGTCCCTCACAGACCAGTGCCGGCTGGCTTCCCAGCACCTGCTGCAGGTGCGTGCGTCCCTCCACCTGGATGCTGGCGGCATCGATTTCAGCCCCGTTCCAGTAGAACCGCCCGATCAACCGCCGACCGGTTGCTTCAGTCGGGCTGGTGTTGACATCCAGCGTGAAGGTCTGTGAGCCGGGCGATGCCACGGCGAAGACGTAAAACTGCAGGGCAGAACCGGTCGGCGCTGCCCCAGTTGGCAGGTCCACGTTGGCAGAGGCTGCCAGCGGCACGCCCGAGATCACCAGGCTGACCGGCGCTGTGCTGGCCGCCGGCACGCGCAGGCGGTTGGACCCCAGCAGTTCCAATGTCAGACCATTTTCAAAGCGCCCCAGCAGGCTGTCTAGGCTCACCGCATCGGCGGCAGGCTGACCCAGCCGCAGGGCATCAGCCCGCAGGTTGTTGTAGTGCGCGGCAGCGGTCGGTTGGCCTGCTGCCACATCAGAAGACAGGGGATAGGTCATCATGTGCTCCTTTCAAGGCTAAAGCAGGCCCGTCTCGCCAGCCGCAGAGGGTTTCAGGTCACCACCGGCATCCAGCGGGTTGCCCGGCAGGGAGACGCCGTCAGGTCCGGTCGCCACCGGACCGGCCTTGCGGCCGCGTGCCAGCATCTCCTCAACGTTCACAGGCTCGTCCAAAAAGCGGTACAGCATGCGCAGCAGCTCGCTGTCATCAATCAACGCCCGCTCACGCAGTTTCTCCAGCGCCGAGACCAGGTTGGAAGCCGCCATCGCCAGCGAGATGTTATCGCGGGCTGAGATATCGCCGGCGGTCACCTCCAGGTCGGCATGGCGTTGTACGGCGCGATCAAAATACGCCCGCCGGTTGAGCACCACCTTCAGCAGGTCGCCCAGCATCCACAGGAAGAATTTCTGGCGCTGTTCATAGTGACGGAAGGTTGGGCCGCCGGCTGCTTCGGCAGTGGTGCGTGTGGCGGATTCCGGCTCTGCCAGGAAGTGCAGGGGCACACCTGCACCGGAAGCGATCATCTTCTTCAGCGCCAGCCCATCACTGCCGGCGTCATCGGCGTGCAGCTGCGGGTTGATCACCGACCACTCCTCGCCGGTATCCGTCACCAGGATGGAGCCGGGCGTGGGCGGGCTGCTGTTGAGACTGCGCTGGCGCGACAGGCGCTCCGCCTCAGAGGAGAAGCGGTTCTTCACCACGTACAGGAAAGCCGTCCTGAAGCGGTTCAGGCGGGCGCGGTCTTCCAGCCAGCCTGCATAGCGTGACAGCCAGCGCAGTAAAGGTGACAGGTCAGACTCGCCCCACTGCGCGCCAACTGGGCGGTTGACGGCATAGTGCAGCATCACCGCCGGAAAGCCGCTGGCTGAACTGCCCGTCGAGGGGCGGTCGGTCAGCTCGTTGTAGGCCGGCCAGGTCGGCGGATCGGGCTGGTCCAGCGTGGGGCGCGGCTTGAATGCCAGCGGCTGTTCCAGGTCGTTGGCCGCCGGGATGATCGCCTCGATCTGGTCTGCCGGCACCGCCCGCACATAGCTCATGCCCGCCCGGTCGGTTGAGACCAGCAGGAACAGGTTGCCGGTGCGGGTCAGCTCATCGCACCACTCGTACACCCGCACGGGCATGTGGTTGAGCCGGTGATGCCAGAAGGAGCCAAGGAAGAAGTTGGTGTGGCGGTGCTTGCAGCTGATGGAGACACCTCCGCCGACCACGTACTGCGAGGTGAGCGCCACCATGCGGCGCGCTAGCGGGTTCACCCGCCACGCTTCCATCGCCATGGCATAGCCCTCATAACGGTCGTGCGGCAGGCGGTCGCGCGGGCTCTCGCCGGCCGGGAAAGCGCCGGCTGTGAAGGTGTTGTCAGTCTCAGCCAGTGCCAGCGCCTGGCGCACCTCGCGCTGGATCGTGCCGGCAAAGATGCCTTTGATGAGTGGTTCAAACAGCCTCATGCTCGCCTCCTTCATGATCACCAGCCGGCACTGACCTTGCCAGGTAAGCGCCGTGCACCCAGCCGCTGACCGTTACACAGCGCCAGTTATCCTGTTCAGCGGAGATCGCCACCGGCGTCCCCGCCAGCAGCACCCCCAGCCTGTCCCCAGCCAGTGATGGGGTTTGGCGCAGGTTCAGCCCGATATCGGCTGTCACCGTCCAGGCGGCGCCTGAGGGGTGGCTTTCCACCTTAGCTGTGTCGCCCTCTGCAGTGATAAACGGCAGGGGATCAACCGCGCCGTTATAGCCGTTATCCACTGCTTCACCATCAGGGCGGATCTCGAAGTGCAGGTGCGGCCCGGTGCTGTTGCCGCTTGAGCCTGAACGGGCGATCGGTTGGCCGCGCCGCACGGTTGTGCCGGCCTGGGCAAACAGACCTTCCAGGTGGGCGTACAGCGAGATGCCCCAGCTGTGCCGCAGGATGACATGCAGGCCATAACCGCCGGCAGCCTGGTCGGTGCGTTCCACCGTGCCGTCATCAGCCGCCAGCACCAGCGTGCCAGCCGGGCAGCCAATATCAACGCCGCTGTGACCTGCCAGCCCATACGGCTGGTATGCCGCCGACCAGGGCGTGATGCCAAACGTTTGCGTCAGCGGGAAATGCTTTTCAAGCGGATATTCCAGTTCCATCGTGTCCTCTTTTCTCCAGCCGGCGGCAGTCACCACCAGCCTCAAGTTCGAATATTCTCAGCGCCAGTACGCGCCCGTCCAGTTGAGTGTGCCGTCCCAGACGGACAGGTTCAGCACTTCGGCACTCACCGGCGGGAAGTAGTAGCCGGCATTGGTCAGCGACACCCGTACCAGCGAACAGCTCTCGCCGTGCTTCTCTACTGCGGCATAGCCCAGCGCCCCCAGGTTCACCAGTGTGCCGGCTGTGGTCTCAAGGTCAAGCCCCTCAGCCTGGTCAAGGTATTCCAGCAGGCGGGCATAGTCCACCATGCGCCCGGCTGTATGCGCTGAGCCGTCCGGGTTGACCTGCAGATCAGCCATCAACACGTCAAATGAAACGCTGATGCGCACCCCGCCCGGTATGAGCAGGTCGTCGCTGACCACCTCGCGGCTGATCATCACCCCCGGCGGGCGCCGGTGCGAGTGCGGGTCCAGCAGGAAGCCGTATGGGCTGCCGCTGTTGACCAGCGGGTGGGTGAGCGTAATATGGCAGTCGGTTCCCAGGGTTGGCATAGTACCTCGCTTTCCAGTTCACTCATCCAGGGGCACATCAGCCCCGGTCCCATGCATCCAATGACCAGCACAACGTCGGTAGGAACTCCGCCACACCAGTTTTTTCTTCCTTTAATTCAGACAACCAGGTGTGAAACTGCTCCTGCCCGGCACGCGCCCAGTCAAACAAGGGGGTAGGCTCAGCCAGCTTGCTGCCGTAGGCTTCCACCATGCTGGCAGCACGTGCCATTACCGCATAAGCCGCCGCACCCCCTGCCAATTCACCGACATGCTGGTCCCTGACCGTGGTGGCAAGGGCGCCGTCAAGCCCGCTAATGCTGTGATTGGCGGCATATACCACCCGCAGGACATCGCCAGCTGACGGTTCAACCCCGCCGCCTACGAATAGCTTGGGGATGCCGGAGCGCCAGAAGAAGTAATAGCGCAGGGCTGGCGGTTCAGCGCCGGACAGCACCGGGCCGCGCACTTCCAGCGCCATCTGGACGCCCAGCAAACTGCCCAGAGACTGGGTTCTGCCCGCGACTGCCAGGGTGAGGTCCTCCTGGCGAACATCCGGCGCCGCCTTGGAGTAGCGCCCCAATGCCCGGCTCAGGCAGGCATCCAGCAGGCTGTCCTTGTAGCGCGGGGCTTCCACATCCAGCAGGGCACGGATTTTGGCACGGTAATCAGCCAGTGTGCTCATCGCTCACCCCTGCGGCGCACGTCAGGTTTTCCCTGGCGCGCCTGCCCACCCTTTGCGGGCTGTGGCTGAGTGTGGGTTTGACCATCTTCCTCTGCCTGCGCGGCAGCGGTAACCCGGTCGAGATAATCTGCCACCTCTTCTGACGGGAAGCGGTACTTGCGTCCATCTGCAGCGATCACCACCAGGTCCATGCCGCTGGCAAACTTGCAGGCAAGCGGCGGCCTGGCGTCGTTGATATGGCTTTCGTGCAGTAATCCCATGGCAATGTCACCAATGTACATCGTCGTTCCTCCTTTGAACCAGCCTGCCCTCCCGCTTTTGACGAGGGAAGGCAGGCGATTGTCTCAATACCAATCTCAGCCGGCGCTGCCACTGCCGTTGTTGTGCCGTCCGGCGTTCTCAATGGCAGTACCAAGGATATAGGCTGCCAGCACAGTCACCAGGTTGGTAACTTCGGTCTCATCCAGCGGGAAATCCGGCGCATAAGCCTTGATCACCAGCAGTACCAGCGCTGTCAACGCTGCCCAGAACTTGCGTGAAGCCAGCAGGGAAACCAGTTTTGACATTTTCAGTCTCCTTTCAGGCGCGCAGTTCAAACAGGGCACGTGCACCGTAGAGCGTGAAGGCGGTAGTAGCGGCTGCATCCACGGTCAGCTTGAGCATGTAGGCTTCACTGTCATCAATCCAGGGAGCACTGACCGGTGTCACCCGCATCAGGTGCTCGCCAACGGCCTTGCGCTCAGCGGCGGTGTCATGCGCCGCATCTATGCCGACACTGACGGCGGCACCACTGGCAGCGCTGCCGCTGGCAGCCGGCAGGGTGATCTTCAACAACTCCACCGTGGCAAAGTCGTCTGCTGCAGCCGTGGCGATCTTGTAATACACATCCACCGACTTCAGACAAGAGCCGGCACGGTAGGTGGCATTGCCGGGCACCGAGAGCGGCACAAACAGGCTGAAGCTGGCATCGCCGGCGGTGCGTGTTTCGTAAACCACGCTGGAAGCCTCGCCAGCCGTCCAGGTGCCGGCGCTCTTGCTGATCTCTGAAGCAGGGATGAAATGGCTCATATGGGTGTTGTACATGGTTGCTCCTTCTACTGGTGCTGCCGCTTAACCGGCAACGTTGGACTTGTGCAGCGGGCGGAAGTCGTTGACCCACACCGCCAGGAAATGCCGCACCTTCAATCGGTGCTCATCATGGGTGAAGACTGCCGGGCTGTGTTCGCCGCCGGCAATGAAGATCTCCGGCATCAGGCCGAAGCGCTCGCCAATGTAGACCGCCGGGGCAATGCGCGGGTCACAGGCAGCCGCCCAGTCGGTGGCATCCGTCCACTCCGGCACGGTGATCACATCGCCGGGCTGACCGCGCTGCATGTTCTCGCTGTAAATGCTGGCGGCATTCTCCAGTGAGGGGTACAGGATCTTCATACCGGTCAACTGCAGGGCACGCGGCACCAGCAAATAGCGCGGGTTGATGGCCATGTGCGGGCCGGCACCGTACAGCCCGGCCTCGTTCTTCACCAGCATGGGCTGGTTGTAGACTGCAGTGCAGGCGGCATCCCAGGCATTGGCTGAGAGCGCGGTGGTGAGCAGGTTGGCATGCCCGCCGGCTGTGGTCACGGCCGTGTTGTTAAACAGATAACCGCCGTCCGCCATTGCCGGGCCAATACCGGAGTTCTCGGTGAAGACGGCGCCCACCAGCGCACTGATCTTGCGCATGCCGGCAGCCGCCAGTTCACGCGGATAGGCACGCAGCTTGCGGGTCTCGTCACGGTCAATCAGCTCCAGCGTCAGCGGGATGTAGCCGCCATACTTGGTGAACGAGGCAGTCTCGGGGCTGTCACCCACTGCCAGCTCGGTGTACTCGGCGCCCTCAGCCACGCTCGGCAGTGACCCAACCGTGCCCACCAGCGTACCGGTGATGGTCTGCAGGCTGTTGAAATGCTCGACAGAGGCGATTTGTTTCCACCAGTCATAACCGGCGCGTCCGAGATCGTCCCAGGTGTTGCTGACAATCTTGTTGAGGGCGTTTTTCACCAGCCCGGAGAAGTCCGCCGTGGTTGCCAGCTGGACGCGATTGGGGTAGTAACCGCCGTGCAGGTCATGGTCGCCGGTCAGCATCAGGTACAGCTCACGGATGCCGGACAGGCGCGCGGTCTTCAGTCCCTCCAACCCGCGTGGACGCGGGATACCGAACAGGTCATCGACTGCCGCCTGCACCTGGTCCTCACTGGAGAACATACCGCTGATGCGCGGCCCCTCGACCGCAGCCGGCCCGGTCACCAGGCTGGCAAGCTCACGCTGGCTCTCAATCGCCAGTGTCAGGGCGTCGGGCTCGAAGCAGGTGCCGCTGAACTGCATGCGCAGGCTCTCCTGCAGGGGCGCCGGCAGTCCGGATGCCGCCAGCGAGCTCTCCAGCAGGCAGGCACACAACAGCTGGTGGTTGGCACGTGCCAACCCGGCCTGTTCCGCCTGTGCGGCGCCGGTTTGAGCGGGCGCCGGGGTATTGGGTGTTGCGTCTTGTTCTTTCATAACTTGGGGTTCCTTTCTGTGATTGGTAAATAAAGACTGGTTGAGGGCGCGCAGGAATTGACCGCCGCGCGCCGGTTCCATCACCAGGTCAACCGAGTTGACCCGGATTATCTCGCTCACCTGATTGCCGCCTGCCGTGAACAGGATGTCAGCTGAGAAGCCCAGGTTTGGCACCGGTTCCGCGCTGGCGGCAGTCATCAACCGCCCCAACTCGCCTAGCAGGGCGCCGGCAGGGCCAAATGGTTTCAGACCCAGGCTGATGCCCTGCTTTTCGCTCTCCCACCTGGGCGTGTGACACACGCCGGCCAGGTCACGCACCGAGTGTGAGGGCAGGGCGTGGTCAATGAAGCACTCGGCGCCGTCCCACAGCGGCAGGGATGCCTGCAGGACTGCGGCGGGGAACTCCCAGCCGTTGCCGCTGCCGGCTGTGATGGCCAGGATTACAAAGCCACCGGACGGTGCCGGCACACCCGTACTCTCCAGCCGCAGGCGGTGCGCCCCGGCCGGGTCTTCAGGCACATTTACAATGGTTTCTTGCAGCATGTCACCTCCTAAACTAAAAGTGGCTTTCAATATCCTGCAGGGGGTCGGGCGCAGGGATAATGACCGCAGGCTCACCAGAGCGCCAGTCCTGTTCATCCAGCACGGCACACAGCGCGGCTGAGATCAGCAGGTCGTCGTGCAGCATCGTGCCGTCAGACGGATCGCGGGAGCCGTCGGGTACGCCCCAGCGCAGCAGTTTGCCGGGGCCTTCCAGCACGCGGTACTGACAGCCCTGTGCCTGTTTGAAAAACATCGCCTGCAGGGCATACTCCGGTTGAAGCTGCGCTTCCGGCGCACCGTCATGCAGGGCAAAGGCCGGCTCCTGCCAGCGTCCGCTGTCGATCAGCGCCAAAAAATCCCAGCCCAGCTTGCTCTTGCTGGCGGCGCTGAAGATAAAGGGCTGCACCCTGCCGGGTAGGGCTTTATCGAGAAAAGATGCCAGCCCGGCGCCCACGCCGGTGGCATCCACCACCACGGTCTCGGGGCGCCAATCCTCAGCCAGCCCCAGCAGGACGCTGTACAGGCGGCTGTGCTTGACACCCGTCCACTGCCGGCGGGTACAGACGCGGTAGCGCGGCGCCGTCATGAACGGGTCAGCGCTGTGCCGGTCAATCTCAACGATGGTCAGGGCAGTGGCATCACGCCCGGCGCCGCCTGATGGCGCGCCCGGGTCGGTGGGGGTTTCGTCCTCGCCGGCCACGTCCAGTAGGAAGGCATACAGCCGCCCGCTGGCTGGTTGAAGCGCAGGCGGGTGAACGCCCTGCATCAGCGCCATGCGTTCGGCTGAGAACAGCCCACCTTCTGCATCGATCTCCTCTGAGAAGTACTGGGTTTTGACCATCGGGTGCGAGCGCCCCATTTTGCGCACCTGCTCCGCCACGAAGGCGCCGTACGCCGGCACCTCGTCTGATACTTGCTCAGCCGTCAGCACAAATACCCGCCGCTGGCCGTCCTGCGCTTCAGCTGTCTGTGCGGCACGCAGTTCACGCGCCAGCAGGGTGTGCGACGTCCAGGCGGTGCCCCAGAAGACGCGTGTGGCGTTGGTGCTGGCAGCCATCGGCAGGATATCGCGGTCAAACTTGGCAATCTGCACGTCCTGCGCTTCGTCCACCTCCAGCAGGGTTGAGGCAGTGGCGCCGACGATGTTGGCTTCCGGTGCGCCGGAGAGGAAGAAGACGCGTGCCCGTCCCACCCGGTAGCAGTAGCCGGATTCCTTGACCCAGCCTTTGTTCACCAGGCGGTTCTGCTCCAGCACACGCTGCAGGCGGCGCATGGCATTCAGTGACTGCGGCTTCCAGGTGGGCGAGACCTTGACGATCTCGGCATCCTGCTGGGAGAGGCGCGCCAGCAGGTAGCACTCCAACTGGGCCTGCAGTTCATTTTTACCGGACTGGCGCGGGAACATCACCACGATGGTCTGCCCCAGCCCGTGCCGTACCGAGTGCAGCACAGCCTCGGCGGCATCCCGCTGGTAGCGGCGCAGGCGCAGCTGTGAAGCGCTGGCGCAGAAGCGCTCGAAGTCTTCCAGCAGGGCAACAGCATGATGCAGCAGGGCGCTGTCGGGGGTCAAGGCGTCCGGGCTGGCGGCATCGCCGTGCTTGAGCAGGTCTTCCACCAACCAGTCCAGGGTGTTGAAATCGCCGGTCATGGGTCACAAGTCTCCTGAATAAAGGAAGAAATAACTACGGCTGGCAGCCTGAAGTGGTGTATGAGGGCGGCCGGGGGGCGGGTTGTTCTGCCCCCGGTGAGAGAGGCACCCGGCAGTTTAGTTTGCCGTCACACCAATCAGCACTGGCACAGGGCGCTGCCAGCCGTGCGGTAATCCGACTGGTAAACCAGCCGGTTCAGCGCCTGTCTTTCTGGCGGTAATACGCCTGCAGTTTCTGCGGGTCGTTGACAATGGCCACCGCCTCGTGGAAAGCCTGTGCCAGGTCACCCGAGGGCTTGAGCTGCCGGTCGGTCTTGAGCAGTGTGCCCAGCCGGGTGCAGGCCTGGCTGATCTTGTCCAGCAGTTTGATCATCTCCTCTGCCGAGCGCTCCTCGATCGTCAGGTCAGCCACGTTGAACAGCACCTCGCGCAGCATGGCGATCTCCTCGCCCAGATCCTGGCGGTACATATCATTGGTACGCCGGCGGCTGCGCGCCTTGAGGGGTTTTGGTGCATCTACCGGCTGGCTGTTGTTGGCATCATTCATCGCATGTCCTTTGGTTGTGCTTCATTTATTAGGATATATGTTCTATTATTAGAGACAGTATCCGCCCATGCGGCAGGCAAATCAAGCTGTTAAAATAACCATGTTTTGTGGGGAAATAAGTGTAAAAACCTGTCATTGTTAACAGGTTTGGGCTGTGAAGTCAGGTTATAATGAACGGGTTATCGGTTTTTGGATCGAAAATTCACGCAAAATGGGTCTAAGATGCAGCTGACATTTTTCAACTGGTTCCTGGCATTTTTACCGGTGGTCTCGGTGCTGGTGTTCATGATGCTCCTCAAATGGGGCGGCAGTAAGGCTGGTGCGGCCGCCTGGTTCATCACCCTGGTGGTGGCCATGCTGCGCTTTGGCGCCGGCGCCGAGCTGACGGCTTACTCGCAGGTCAAGGCCATCCTGCTCTCGCTGGACGTGCTCTACATCATCTGGGCGGCGCTGTTGTTCTTCCACACCGCCAACGAGGCCGGCGCGGTCAAAGCCATTGGCAATGCACTGGTGTCGCTCACTGACGACCGCACCCTGCAGGGCCTGCTGGTGAGCTGGGTGTTCGTCTCCTTCCTGCAGGGCGTGGGCGGCTTTGGTGTGCCTGTGGCTGTCACTGCCCCGTTGATGGTGGGCATGGGCTTCAACCCGATCCAGGCAGTCATCATGACCAGCATCGGTCATGGCTGGGCGGTCAACTTCGGCTCGATGGGCACCGCCTACCAGTCCCTGCTGGCGGTCACCAACCTGCCGGGTGAGTTCATGGCGCATGAAACCGGCCTGCTGTTGGGCAGCACTGCTATCGTATGCGGCATGATCGTCGCCTTCCTGGGCGGCGGCTTGAAAGGGCTGGTGCGCAACCTGCCGGTGATCATCATCCTCAGCCTGGTGATGGGCGGTGTGCAGTACTGGGTGGTCAACAACCGCATGTGGTCATTGGGCGCCACCACTGCCGGCCTGTCTGGACTGGTGGTTGGCGTGGGGCTGCTCAAACTGCCGTTCTTCAAACGTAAACCTCAGGCGGACGCCCCCCCTGCTCCAGCTTCCCTGGCGCCCACCGGCAAACCGATCAAATTATGGGTGGCGTTTGCCCCCTATGTCATCCTGGTGATTCTGGCATTTGTCACCAACCTGATCGCCCCCCTGGCGACATACCTGGATGGTGTTCAGGTCAGCCTGCAGTTCCCCGAACTGGTTACCGCCTACGGCTGGGTAACCCCGGCCGGCAGCGGGCGCAACATCAGCATTTTCGGGCATCCCGGCTTCACCCTGCTGGTCTCAAGCATCATCGCCTACCTGATCTTCAAGAGCTCCGGCTACTACAAGGCTGGCATCACCCAAACACTGGGGAAAAGGGTGCTCAACAGCGCGGTCAAGTCCAGCCTGGGCATTGTCGCCATGGTGGGTATGGCTATCCTGATGTCGCACAGCGGCATGACCAACACCCTGGCACAGGGCCTCAGTGAAGGTTTTGGCAAGGTGTGGTACCCGCTGGTGGCGCCGGTTATCGGCGCGCTGGGTGCCTTTATCACCGGCAGTAACAATAACTCCAACGTGCTGTTCGCCGTCTTGCAGCAGAACACCGCCGAACTGCTCAACTTGAGTGTGCCGCTCATCTTAGCGGCCCAGACTGCCGGCGGTGCTGTGGGCAGTATCCTCTCGCCCGCCAAGGTCATTGTCGGCTGCTCCACCGTGGGCATGACCAACCGCGAGGGCGAGGTGCTCGGCAAACTGCTGGCGTACGGCAGTATCCCGGTGATATTCATCGCCGTCTTTACCATGCTGCTATCACTGTTCAGTTGAGGTGGAAACAATGGTTGAAAAATCCCCCCGCACCACTTACCGCACCTGGCGGAAAAAGCACCAGGGCGCCATACAAAATACAGCCCTGCTGTTAGCTATCCTCTCACCCCTGGGCCTTTATTGGGCTTTACAGGGCGGGAGTGTGCTGCTGGCAGGGCTGTGTGCTGTTGTGTTAATCTTCAGTATGCTGTTGACGATGGAAGCCGGTTAGCAGACGGGCAGCGCGGCGATCTGCTGCGCCAAACCCTTCACCAGTTCGGTATCCAGCTCCTCGGCACGTCCGGCATCGCATTTTTCTGTCACCTTCTTGTCAAGCGGCAGGCGCACCCAGTCGCTCAACCCGGCGGCATCAGCCACTGAGGCGACGTTGCTCGGTCCAAAGATCTCATGTTTGCTATCGCAGTCGGGGCAGACGAAGTAGCTCATATTCTCCACCACGCCCACAACCGGCTTGTTCATCTGCTTGAGCATGTTGACCGCCTTGTGAACCACCATGCCGGCCAGCATCTGCGGGGTGGTGACCATCACCACGCCGTCAATCGGCAGACTCTGCATCACGGTCAGCGCTGCATCGGCGGTACCGGGCGGCATGTCCACCAGCAGGATATCCAATTTACCCCACAGCACATCGGTCCAGAACTGCTTGATCGCACCGGAGATCATCGGGCCGCGCCAAACCACCGGCGCATGCTCATCACGGATCAGCAGGTTGGTGGAGACCACGCGGATTCCGGAGCCGGTGATGCCGGGCAGAATGCCCTGCTCAGAGCCTTTCAGCCCGCCGGATTCCAGGCCAAACATGCGCGGGATACTCGGGCCGGTGATGTCCGCATCGAGGATACCGACGCTCAGCCCCTGCCGGCGCAGTTCGACCGCCAGCATGCTGGTGACGGAAGACTTTCCCACGCCGCCCTTGCCGCTCATCACGGCGATCACGCGCTTGATCTTATTGAAGGCGTTGATCTTTGGCAGCTCATGCCCCAGGTTCTTGACCAGCTTGTCCTTCTCATCCTTGCTCAACTCGCCAAAATTCACTTCCACCTCGGTCACGCCGGGCAGGGCGCCAAGCGCACGCTTGGCATCATTTGCCATGTGATTTTTCAATGGGCAGCCCATGATCGTCAGCGCCAGGGTAAAACTGACCTTGCCAGTCTCATCCTGCACCAGGTCTTTCACCATTCCCAGGTCCACAATACTGCGCCCCAGTTCAGGGTCCATCACCTTCTCAAGGGCCTGCATCATTTCAGTTGTTGTTGCCATACCGTACCGTCCTTTAAAGCGTATTGTTAATGTCATTTCAAACCGGCTGAACGCCGGGGAACCTTCAAACCAGCCAATTGTACTCCATCGGGTGCCATTTTCTGACCGGATTCTACGTTTAATGATTTAAGTCAATTTTATCATAAAAATAATGATATTTGAGATCAACTCTTTTCCTGCCTGAATTTTCCTTGTGCGCGTCAAGGCTGCGTGCCATAATTAGCGCTGATGTTTCACATCTCAACCCAGTACAGAAAGGGATTTCTTCCATAATGAAACCTGTTCACACCAGCCGGCTGAAAAATGCCACCTACAGTCTTTTGTCCTGCTTAATGCTGCTCTCGCTGCTGCTCTCAGCCTGCAGCCCCAGCCCGGCAGCACCTGCCGCCCCGGAAGTGACACAGCCGCCGGCAGCATCCCCATCTGAAACCGCCGCCACACCGACGGAACTGCCCAGCGCCATCCCCACCGCTGAGCCAACGCCAACGCCAACCGTTGACCCCGCCATTGCTGCGCGCGAGGCGTTTATCGAGGAAGCCTACGCCCTGCTGCAGCTGTTTGACGATGGTGAAGGGATGGTGGATTCCCATTACATTGCCGGTATGCCGCCCGGCGAGTATGACGCCCTCTCAGATGAGCAGAAAGTTGACATTGACGCCGATGCCATGCGCGACCAGGCGCTGGCGGTACTGTCTTACATCCGCCTCGGTAAGCTGGACGATGCCCGGCGACTGCTGCTCGCCATCTGGGATTTTGTCAGCAATGCTCAAGATCTGGGCTTTTACATCGATCAAAGCGGCGGCACACGCAGCATGGTCTGGTGGAACATCGCCTGCCAGCAGTATTTCCTGCTCACCGGCGACCCGGATGTGGTGGAATTCATGCAGTGGCTGCACTGGAAAGGCTACTGGGCATTTCCATCAGGCTGGCGTGAAGAACACGGACGCCGTGTCACCGGCGAGGTGCCGCGCTTCTGGGAGCTGGAGTACACCGTCGAAATGATCACCAGCAGCTTGCTGTTTCTGCACATCATGGAGCGCTACGATGTGGCGCAGTCCTACGGCATGAATGACAACAGTTTCAACGCCAGGGATGAGATCCAGCGCGTGCAGGAACGGTTCACTGATCTTGCCCGCCACCTGCATGAGACCTTGTACAGCACCGGAGAGCACGTCTTTTATCCAGGTTTCACCATGCTGGAACACTATACCAGCGCATTGCAGGTCACCTGTATCCTCGAGCGCAGTTATCCGGATCAGTTCGACGCCGCCCGCATCTACATGTACGAGCTGTTTAAGTACGTCGAAGACTCATTCACGACTACAGTGGATGAAAACGGGAAGACTTATGACAGCCTGTACCGGGCAGCCAACGAAGAAGGCATTCCGATATCTTTTGAAGCCTCGCTGCAGATGGCGCTGGCCTTTAAAATGGCGGCTGAGATTCATGAAGCACGCCTGAACGTACCCGGCTGGGTAGAGCAGTACCAGTCCATGGGGCTGGAATATGTCTTTGCCGAGCCGGATTTTATCGAGTATTACCGTACGGAGGCTGATGAGATCGTCAATAGTGTGCTGGCATACACAGCCGACGGTGGTTTTGCCGCCGTGCCGGAAGCCAGCGCCAACAGCCTGTTGTTCAACAGCAACGGGCACAGCGGTTACCGGGCGCCGTCCTTGAGCGCTGTGGCTGCGCTGATCCAGCTGAAGTTAGGGTCATTCTTTGACCCGCTGCTGCCGGCAGATAAGGTTGCAGAGGACGCACCTGCTGCCGCAAGCACTGGCGTACAAACCCTGACACGCCAGGACGAGGATGGTAATATCCAAATCTTTGAACTGTTCCGAGCCTATCCATCTCTGGATGACCCTGAGTTGATGGCGCTGCGAGCGGTGTTGATGGAAAACAACATTACCCACATCTTTGAGGTTTGGCCGGAGACGGGCGCTGTCAAGTTTCTGCTCTATCTCGTGAGGGATGACCCCGCGGTACAGGCCATGAAACTCGATTGGGCTGTGCCCTGAGCAGGTAGGTGTTATAAAAAAACCGTTTTTGGCGGATTTGGAAATCCGCCCTACGCGGCTGTTTTCGATCCTCCATTTTGAAAAAATGGGGGAGGCAGGAGGGGGCAATATTGCCGCCGCTCAGTTACTGTATCAAAAGTCCATAGATGATGAAAAGAGAGAGTCACGGCCATGAATGATCTTGCGTAGGGTATTCACCCAAGGTTTATCGTGGTCAGAGCCATATAGGATAGGCATAGTTTTATACAGCACCTCCGAATATTCTACATCCAGATTCTGGACTCTATGAACAGATTTATTGGGAACAGATAAGGGAAGATACTGGTAAGAATGGTGTTTGAGAGCATCAGAATTACGGCATAATGCCAGCATGGCTCTCAAGCCGCGTAGTCGCCAGGAACAACCTCTGCCTTTCATGCGATGGACTACCAGTTTATCAACATTACCTTCAATGGCTCCCAGGCAAGCTGGAACAACATCACGGCGATACTGCAAATCCAGCAAGCCATCCTGGTTGTTATGGATATAGCGATAAAAGTCTTCCAGCTTTTTTCTCTGGTTTCCAGTGGCTTGTTGGATCTGTTTTTGTAAATCCGACCGCACACTTTCCAACCCCTCCTGTCGCAAACGGGTGATCACCGTTTTTGATACCTGGCTATCTGCTATTGCTCGTCTGGCAGCCCGCAGGAGATGGAAGCGATCAAGGATAAATTCCTGTTTGATCTGCAGACGGTCAAAACTATGACGCACCCAGCGGTTGCCATCTCCTCCACAAACCAATAAGTGGGTGTGTTCCAGATCATAGGTCAGGTGTGCTTCTCGCAAAATATGTTCTTGCCATTGCTGTGAATTCAATCCGATTGCTGTCAAACAATGCTTATTCTCCAAACGGTAACGGTCTTTACCTACCGGTTTGCGCCCGGTACTCATGATGGCTACCCTTACTTCAGTCGATTTTTGTTTCTCGCGCTGTAAATGCACCCAAACCCCATCACTCTCACCATATAGAACTGGAGCAGGTGTTCTTCCTGCTTCAACGGGTTCCCCATGTTCAAACACTCGTCTGCGTTCAGCTTCTTCTCCATCTGCAATTCGATTCCCGGTATTCCATGCCATACGCTGTATTGCACTATGGCTGATGGGGGTCTTGATCAAATAACTCAACTGACTTGCTGCCAGCCTATAGGTCCCCATGCAAGCCAATGAAGCTCCCATTTCTTGAACTCGACCACTCATGCGTCCATACTTTTCAATTCCCAACAATTCATCCACCGGCTTTCTGCGTTTCCTTTTTTCATCCAGATAGATCCGTCTCTTGTATCTTATTGCTCCCAGACTGCTCACCAACCAGCGCTCTTCTGTCCCTACATTCTGCCAGCTTTTTGGTAGTCTCTCTGTTATTCGATCATCTATTTCTTTGATCCCCATTCCGAGTGTTTCTTGCCCGGTTTCTATGGCAATCCTCTGGATTGTCTCTTCCAGTTCTTCTATCCTGACTTCTCGTTCAATTTTCTGTTCCCTTTTTGCTACTCTTATTGTTATACTGATTTGGACAGCTTCGTCTGTCATGGAGAGTTCCTTTCTCTGTTGTGGTCTGCAACTTCAATAGTGACTGGAATTCTCTCTTTTTGCAACCCTCTCTATGGATATTTGTGACTGTAACCTTTTTTATTTACCCGGTTGCACCTTTTTGAATATCTGCTATACTGTAATCAGGTTCTGAGGTGGTAGGTCGCTCGCCACGTACCGCATTAGCGGTTGGAGATGCCAGGTAGTTGCGCATGGTGGACGGAACCTGAACGAAATGTTTCACTTGAATCTCTGAGGTGAGTAAATGGGGACTCACGCCGGTTTACCGGAAATCCTGATCCTTTCCGTTCGGGCAGAGGTTCTTTTTTATTACAACAATGGCTGACAAAATAGTAAATATTCTGATTTGATCACTAAATTACTGTGAATGAATCCAGATAGTTCAAACCAGCTTCAAGATCACTTGTAACTGTAGCCAATATTTCATCACCTATTGGTACTTTTAATAACTCATTAAGAACCTTAGAATCCGGGACTTTGCAATATAAAGAGATTCGTTTTGGGAAGTAATTCTTCTTATCAAGTGTTGCTCTGAAGGTTGTTCCCAAAATCGCAAGTTGATTTTCTGGATCAATTCTAACCAGTGTCATTTTTGTGGTGTCAGTATTGATATTCATTACAAATCTCTAAATCGATCCAAAAATTTAGGTAGACAAGAGCAATCCCTTTCAGATCCACCTATATCACTATACGCCAAATTCTTCAAATTGAAAATAACTATTTGTGTTAAGCAACTCACTGCATCCTGCTCAGTATACTGAGTCATCACTATTTATCTGGTTTTTAGTGTAACTATTTCCTGACTTGATTCTTTTTTTATATCCGTTATACTATAATCAGGTTCTGAGGTGGGAAGTCGCTTCCCACGCCGTCCTAGACGGGAGATGGCAAGCCGCGCAATGCCGTACGGAACCCGAACTGGTGAGACGTTGTAACGAATACAATTGTCAAGGCCAGTTTTTTTTACCCTGTTACATCTTGCTGAATATCTGCTATACTGTAATCAGGTTCTGAGGTGGGAAGTCGCTTCCCGCGCCGTTGAAAAAACGTGAGATGGCAAGCCGCGCAAAGCCGTACGGGACCCCAAAAACTGGTGAGATTTCGACAAAATCGAGTCAAGGCCAGTTTTTATTTAATGTCCAATTGGAGAACTATTCGATCGCTTATATACAACCGTTCCAAATTAATTGGCTATACATAGTCAAGATGCAGATGAATTTTTTAATATGGTTAAACTACATATGAGGTAGAGGATCAGGCTCCAATGATTCGAAGGGAATTGATAGCTTTTATCCTAACCAGCCAGATGTGTTGATAATTACTAGAAAATAACTCACTCCTATTTTATTCAAAAGCCAGACAAGTGTTGTATTATAAGGTTATGGGAAAAAAAATAACTGGCCCAGATGATTTCACAGATCCCAGAGCTCGTGCCATGTTTATGGCATTTGTAATTGCCTTTCATGGAGGAGATATTCAAGCAGCTGTGATAGAACATAATAATAATGTTGAGATGCTTGATAAAATTGAGGCGCTCTCCAGAATAAAACATCAGACTCCTAATGTCTCCGAAGTAAATCTTAGATTCTCAAAACATTAATGATCAATTCTCTTGAAATGCAACAATAATTATTTCTCGACATTATTCATATATATTGGTTCATCAATTTGTGCTATACTATTTTCAGATTCTGAGGTGGGCAGGCGCCCCCCACTACCGAAGAGTGACCCGGATGTCGCGCACCGGCTACGGAACCCGAACTGGTGAGACCTCGGTAAAAATCGAGTCAAGGCCAGTTTTAATTTAACCTCTTGCATCTTGTTAAATATCTGCTATACTGTTATCAGGTCCGGAGGTGGGAAGTCGCACCCCACAGGTCGAAAGATTACAGATGCCACCAGGCGCAACGGCGTACGGGACCTAAAAGGCCAGTAATGGCCTTTTTTTTTCTTTAACTCCCCTTTGATAGTCTTTTTCGCGTTTTACCGGCCCAATATATGCCCGGCGCTGGCTTTGAAGCTGGCTGACACGCGACTGCCCTCGTGCAGGCCCATCTCCATCCACGACGAGCGGGTGATGAGCGCCACCACCGGGAAGCCGCAGTCCACACTGACACGCACCAGGGCGCCCTGCACCATGATGCCCTGCACCTCACCCCGCATGGCATTGCGGGCGCTGGATGCCGGCACCTCGCCGTCGATCCACAAGGTAATGTCCTCGGGGCGCAGGCACAGCAGTACCTCACGCCCGGGGGCCGCCTCACCGACCGACTGCAGGTCATAGTCGCCTGCCCGCAGGGTGAGCATGCCGCCCGCCGCAGCTGTGATGCGCGCGGGTATAACCGTATCCACCCCCACAAATGCCGCCACGTCCTCGGCGTTGGGTGCGTTGAACACCTCGGCCGGCGTACCGGTTTGACGCAGGCGTCCATCCAACAAAACAGCCACACGGTCGGCCAGCTGCAGGGCTTCGTTCAGGTCATGCGTCACCAGCAGGGCGGTGACCGGGTTCTCCTTCACCAGCGAGCGGAAGTCCTCGAGCAGGCGCATGCGGGTGGGGGCGTCCAATGCGCTGAAAGGCTCGTCCAACAGCAGCAGGTCAGGCTCGAGCGCCAGGGCGCGTGCCAGACTGGTGCGCTGCGCCTCACCGCCAGAAAGGGAATGCGCTGAGCGTTTTGCCAGGTGTGCAACCCCCAGCCGCTCCATCCACAGGTTCACACGCGGGGTAATTTCCTTACGAGAAACGCCTCGGAAGCGCAGGCCGGCTGCGACGTTGTCGAACACTGTCGTATCCAGAAGCAGCGGATCCTGCAGCACCAGCGCTACCTTGCGGCGGTATGCCAGCAGGTCGCCGGCATAGACAGCCTTGCCGCCCATGGTGAGTGAACCGCTCTCAGGTGCCAGCAGACCAGCCGCAGTGAGCAGCAGGGTGCTCTTACCGGCACCGTTGGGACCGATCACCGCCAGCGTCTCACCGTCGCGAATCTCAAGGTCAGCCACGTCCAGCACCGGCTGGCCGCCGCGGGTGATGTGTACGTCTTCAAAGGTGAGCAGGGCGGGAGCGGTCATCGTTTCCTTTGCTGTACGCTGGTGAGCACCAGATTAACCAGGTACGCCAGCAGCAGCAAAATGGCACTGAGGGCAATGGCCATGGCAAACTGCCCTTTGCTGTTCTCGAGCACAATAGCGGTGGTGAGCACGCGCGTCTGCCCGCGGATGTTGCCGCCCACCATCATCGAGGCGCCTACCTCAGAGATCACACTGCCGAAGCCCGCCATGAGTGCGGCCAGCAGGGGCAGGCGCGCCTCACGCCACAGGCTGTAGGTCACCTGCCAGCGGGATGCGCCCAGCCCTTTCAACTGCAGCTGCAGGCGCGGGTCTAACTGCTGCAGGGCGGCGGCGGTCAGCCCGGTCACTACCGGGGCGGCGATGATGGTTTGGGCGATGATGATGGCAATGGGGGTGTATATCAGGCGCAGGTTACCCAGCGGGCCGCTGCGCCACAGGAAAATGGAAACCCCCAGTCCGACCACCACCGGCGGCAAGGCCATGCCGGTATTGATCAGGCTGAGGATAAACTTGCGGCCAGAAAATCGTCCGAGCGCCAGCAGGGTACCAAGCGGCAGACCGATCACCAGACTGATGGCGGTGGCGATGCCCGAGATCTTGAGCGACAGAATGGTGATGCCCAGTATCTCGGGATCCACCCCGAAAATCAGTTGAATAGCCTGCAGGATTCCCTGCCAGATAAAATCCATAACTCAGATCTAAAGGTCGGCTTCGTTCTTGCCGTAATCGGGCACAAACAGCGGTGAACCGTACTTGTCCACGCCGAACTTGCCGATCACTTCCTGGGTCTCCTTGGAGATCAGGAAGTCCACGAAGGCTTCAGCGCCGGCATTGTTGAGCTTGGTCCACTTCTCTGGGTTGACGGTGATGACGTGGTAGATGTTGAGCAGAACGGCATCGCCCTCACGCACAATATCGAGCGCCAGGGTATCTTTGTTGGCCAGGTAGGTGGCGCGGTCTGTGAGGGTGTAGCCCTCTTTCTCAGAGGCGATGCGCAGGGTGTCGCCCATGCCCTGGCCGGTCTCGAGGTACCAGTCGCCCTCGGGGGTAACTTCGGCAGCGGTCCACAACTTCAGCTCCATCTTGTGCGTGCCGGAGTCGTCGCCGCGTGAGACAAAGGTGGAACCGGTGTCTGCAATAGCTTTGAGCATGTCACTGACGGATGCAGTTGACTTGGCGCCGGCCGGATCAGCTGCCGGGCCGACGAAGATGAAATCGTTGTGCATGATCAGTTCGCGGCGCTCGCCGAAACCGCCGGCCATGAACTCCTCTTCAGAAGTGGGAGCGTGCACCATCAGCACATCGGCATTGCCTTCCTCGCCCATGCGCAGTGCCTCGCCGGTGCCCACGGCAACGGTCTGGACGATGTAGCCGGTCTGTTCTTCGAACATCGGTACGAGCACGTCCAGCAGGCCGGAGTCACGGGTGGAGGTGGTGGTTGCCAAAATCATCTCGGGCACTTCGGGACCGGATGCCTTGGGCTGGCAGGCAGTGATGCTGATTAACAGCGTGAGCAGAAGGAGTGTGTAGAGCAGTCGTTTCATATTAATACCTCTCAAAGTGTATAGTTGATATAGTGCAAGTGGTATTATAACGGAATAATAAGGGGTGTGCAACGCTAGAGGTTGTGTGAGTTAACCTTTATCCACAGTAATGTGTTAATTAATCGTAGTAGTAGTAGTAGGGGGTGTGGATAAGTGGATAAGTGGGCGGTGAGGCACATTTTCCAGTATATGTGGCGCGACAAACAGATGGAAGCCGGTAGATGTGGGGGTTGTGCCGGTCAAAAGCATCCACAGACCGGTGTGGATAAGTGCGGGATAAAAAAGAATAACTTTGGAAGGTTGACTGAAAAAGGGGTGAAAACGGGTGAGATAGCCGTAAACTGTGGAAAGTTGTGCATAACTTTTGATAACTTTGTGGATAACTTGCAGTTTTTCTCCACATATTAGGGCAGTTATCCACAGATTATGGCAGGTTATCCACATTTTTGGAATGTTCATTCTAGAATGGCTGTTCGCTCCGAGAAACTCCTCTCCCTTCGGGGGAGGTTGGGTGGGGGTGCTTGTATCGCGCAGCACTCTGTAAGAGGAGGGTTGGGGTAAGGGAAGCTTATATCCCTCGTCTGCGATACCCTGACGGGGACATACGGACGCTCAGCCAGCGAGGTATCCGCACCCTTAGCCTGCCGGAGGCAATTGCAAATTGCCGAAGGTGCCCTTAAGGGTATCGAAGGGTCGGAAGGTCGAAGCGTGAGGATAGTACAGATGCTTCGATCCCCTGACGGGCACAGTGTCCCTTGGCTTCGATCCCTTGGCTTCGACAAGCTCAGCCAGCGGGACCTACGGACGCTCAGCCAGCGAGGTATCCGCACCCTTAGCCTGCCGGAGGCAATTGCAAATTGCCGAAGGTGCCCTTAAGGGTATCGAAGGGTCGGAAAGTCGAAGCGTGAGGATAGTACAGATGCTTCGATACCCTGACGGGCACAGTGTCCCTTGGCTTCGACAAGCTCAGCCAATGGGACGTGCCGCTGCTCAGCCAGCAGCAATATTGCCCCCTCCTGCCTCCCCCATTTTTTCAAAATGGAGGAGGTTCGAAAACAGCCGCGTAGGGCGGATTTCTATATCCGCCAAATACTGGGCGACTCTTACAGAGTGCTTCGCGACCCATTGGGTCGCACCTTACAAATACCCACACCCAATCTCTATTTTCAGGCACAGAGGTAGGTCAGGTTTCCATACCTGACCTACAGCTCATCAACCGACATCCTCGGCAGCCGCCAGGGTGTGGCACAGGTAGGGGCGACTCTTACAGAGTGCTTCGCGACCCACTGGGTCGCACCCTACAAATACCCACACCCAATCTCTATTTTTAGGCAGTGGCATCTTCGATCGAATGTGTGGGTCAGGCTTTATTACCCTGTATAGGGCTTTGCCTGACCTGCTTATTAATTACACTTCATCCACAGCCGTCTGCTTATGCTTCGGCAGTACCAACGCCTGCACCTTGCGGTGTGTCTCCGGCGTACCCAGCCCCAGCATACGGTCATTGGGCTTTAATTCAATACTACCCTTGGGAATCAGGTATTCCTCGTTGCGGGAAATCAGCACGATCAGGTACTCACGCGGCAGGCCGATCTCAAAAATGGCTTTGCCGGCTACCGGCGAATCCGCCTCAATCACCACCTCCTGCAGTAGCCCGCGCCAGCCCTGCATGGGTGTGGTCTCCAGCGGGTAGCGCATCTCACGCGGAGACGTGTCTTCCACCTTCATCCATTTTGCCGCCTGCGTGATGGTGGTACCCTGCACCAGAACCGAGGTGATCACCACGAAAAAGACAATATGGAAGATCAGCCCGGTCTCATCAAGGCCGGCCAGGCGGGGATAAGTTCCCAGGATAATCGGCACGGCACCGCGCAGCCCGACCCATGAGGTAAAGGTTTTCTCCCGCACAGTGAACTTGAACGGGAGCAAGCCGATAAAGACACTGATCGGGCGGGCGACGAAGATCAGGATCAACGACAAAATGAGCCCCGGCACGATCACACCGGTCAGCTGGCTGGGGAAGACAAACAGCCCCAGCGTCAGGAACATGACGATCTGCATCAGCCAGGCCATGCCGTCGTAGAAACGCGCCAGGCTGCGCTTGTGTAAAAAGTCAGCCCGACCCAGTGTCAAGCCCACCAGGTAAACAGCCAGGAAGCTGCTGCCCTTTAGAAAAGTCGTGACGGCAAAGGTGAGCAGCAGTACGCCGAGCGCCAGCACAGGATACAACCCATCATAACCGAGCCTGAGCCGGTTGATGAGAAACAGCAGAACCTGCCCGAACAACAGCCCCAATACAGCGCCAATGACCATCTGTTGGATGAACAGCGGTATCAGACTCCATACGGGCTGTGCGGGGTTCTGGATGAGCTGAATGACGCCGATGGTCAGGAAAATCGCCATCGGGTCGTTGCTGCCGGATTCAAACTCCAGCAAGGCGGAGATGCGGCGCTTCAAGTGCACGCCCTGCGAGTTCAGGATGGCGAAGACAGCCGCTGCATCGGTGGAGGAGGTGATCGCGCCGATCAGCAAGCCCTGCAGCAGGGGGATGTCCAGCAGCAGGTGTGCAGCCACGCCAAGGATTACGGCGGTCAGCAGGACACCCAGCGTTGCCAGCACCACTGATTCCTTGATAACGCCACGGATGCTCTCCCACTCCGTATCCAGACCGCCAGAGAAGAGGATAACTGACAGGGCAAAGAAGCCGATCAGCTGGGTGATGACCGGGTTGTCAAAATAGATACCCCCCAGCCCTTCAGAGCCAGCCAGGATGCCGATCAGCAGGAAGACCAGCAGAGCGGGCACGCCGAAGCGGTCTGAGAATTTGGAGGCGACGACGCTCAACAGCAGCAGGAGTGCTGCTGCCAGGAAGATCATCTCAATGGATAATGACAGGTCGGAAATCATGAGTGATGCTTATTTGGCTGTCCTCTCGAAGATTGTGGTTTAGTTCAATTATGATGGGAAAGGGTGGATAATGCAAATCCGGTTTATCCAGGGCAAGCCGTTGGTCTATCCGACCACTGAGCCTGCCGAAGGTGCCCACCAGGGTATCGAAGTGTGAGGATAGTACAGATGCTTCGATACCCTAACGGGCACATTGTCCCATGGTTTCGATTCCTTGAAGTGCACATTCCGGCGCTCATTACACGTGCCGAATAGATTGATGACACAAAAACGGCAGGTTTAGAAACCTGCCCTACAGTTCGCACACCGGTACCTACGCCCGCCCAGCCAGACGTGCCGCTGCTCAGCCAGCAGCAATATTGCCCCCTCCTGCCTCCCCCATTTTTTCAAAATGGAGGAGGTTCGAAAACAGCCGCGTAGGGCGGATTTCTATATCCGCCAAATACTGGGCGACTCTTACAGAGTGCTTCGCGACCCACTGGCACGCTCCCTACAAATACCCTCACACATAAATCCTGCAGGCAGCAACGTTGCTGCCTGCAGGATTCTAATCAATGGACACTCAATAATATATCGTTAAGTTGTCGTCAGTTTTTCTTCGCAGCGCCGTTGACGCGCTCAAGCAAGCGTGGGATGAACCACTTGGTCAGGGTCACCAACGTAAGTACTGGCGGGCGTGCCGGAGCAGCCGGCAGCGAGCTGATATCGCACACAAAGCAGTTCTTAAATTCAGTCTCAAGATTGTTGTCCACCACTACCCCAACAGGGTTTGTTCCGCCGGGATGTCCAAAGGTGAGGTCACCCTTGATATGGCTGAATCCGGTATGATGAATATTGCCCGGGTCACAACCCATGCCCAGTAATACTTTTTCATTGATGGATCGGCTGTAGTTCAGCAATTCCTCGTCATGCGGGGTCACGGTTTTCGAAACGCGGCCATCCCAGGTGATCCGGCCAACACCTTCATCATGGATTTTGTTGGACAGGCTGATCATGCGTGGGAAATACTTGTAGATATCCAATGCTTTGCGGATTCCCCCCATGACATGGTACATCGTCCAGAATGATCGCGTCCAGGATACATTGGTGTAGAACAGGCAGCCATGCTCATCATCAAACCAGGCTGTAGATGTGCCGTGCTCATAAAAATGAGATTTCAACTTACTGCCTTCCGGCAGCACGCCCCAGGAGCCAAACGCCGGGTCACCAAAGCAGCGCATACCAGCCTTTTGAATGCCAGAATGCATCAAAATAAGTGCTGAACCGGGACCGCCGGCAGACAGCACCACCACGTTTCCGCGAATCTCAAGTTGTTCGCCGGTTTTGACATCCTCAGCATAAACGCCCACAGCTTTGCCATTTTCAACAAGTACCCGTTTTACATCTGTGTAAATTTGAAGTTTTGCTCCCATCTCTTTGGCTTCATTTGCGGCATAGAAACCCATCCATTTTGCCCCAAATTTACAGCCAAAAGCCGCTGTTGTGCACCCATATTTACATTTATTAAAGTTGATATGACGTAATGTGCGATGGAATGGCAACCCCATATCATTGGCTACTTCCTGGATCCTTTTTGTAGTTGGGCCAATAAACTCATCGGGTGTTTCATTTACCCAACTTTCCTTCTTGGCATCCTCAAGGTATGGGCGAAGGTCCATGCCGTACTTGTCAAACACTTCAAATTGGGGCAATCCCACAATGCCGGCGTAGAGGTACGAACCGCCGCCCATCCCTGTGCCCATCACAACGTTTTGACCTTCAATCGTGGTATCCCAGATGCCGGATGAGGCACGTGTCATATGCTCACCGTTCAGCATACCCATCATCGAGCCAATACCTTTTAAGTTGTTGCCACCTTTTTCAATCAGGATAACTTTCTTGCCTGCTTTGGATAAGTCCTTCGCCATGACGCAGCCGCACGGACCACCTCCAACAATAACAACGTCAAACCCTTCCATTCGCTTTATTTTCGTTTGTGCCACTTTATGCCTCCGAAATGATGTTTGGTTAATACAATAATGATTGAGGTGCAGTCCGGTTTTTTCTTGAGGTGACCGGGGCATCTACCTGTATGCCCGGGATTCTCCTGTTCTGCGTTAGCCAGCAGAAAATTATGCCTGCGGCACTAAGGAATACACCTTATAACCAGATTAACACATTCGCCCGGCTGTCATAAGTCCAGTCCAGCATATTTTTAAAACCGCAATTTGGGCTATACCTGTGCCGCATCTATGCCATTTGGCATAGATGCGGGGTTGATCCTTGCATCACTCTCGGCTGACCCTGCATCAGATCACAGACGCAAGGTAGTCGGCTTCGTACATTGCCAGGGCTACCAGCGTAAGCACCGGCGGCATGCCCAGCGCTTCGGGGAAGCAACTGGCATCACAGAAATACAGGTTGGGGATGTCCAGCGATTCACAGTGATGTCCCAGCAGTTTGCCAATCTGCACCGTCCCGCTGGGGTGCCCCAATATCACCGGCATCTTGATCAGGTTATCAGGGTCACAGCCCGATGCGATCAGTATTTTGTCATTCATGTCCCAACTGTAGGCCTGCCGCTCCATGTCCAGCGCTGAGTATGTCTTGCTCATTTTGCCATCTGCATCCACCCAACCCCGGTCATCATCATGGACTTTTGAAAACACTGTCATCACCTGGTTGTATTTGCCGGCATCTTTGATGACGCCAAGACCCTCTTTCATGGCGCGCATGACAATCCATGAAAACAGGGATGAAGAGCCGCACACAGAACCAAAGATGCAGCCGTGAGGCTTGTCATGGTAGGCAGCGGCAAACTGGTGTTCATTGCCGTTGCCGGTTTGTCCTTTGGGTAAAAAACCAAAGGTCATACAACTGGGGTCGCCAGTGAAGGTAGAACCAGCCCTATCCAACCCTGCCTTTTTTGCCAGCGCAACGCTGGAATAACCCCCACAGCTGCTGATAACGGCGCTGGCGCGCACTTCAACCGGATTTCCCTTCTGCACGGCTCGAAAACCAACCGCTTTGCCGTTTTCAAGGATCACTTCCTGTGCCGTGGTGTTATACATCACCCTGGCACCCATCTTAATGGCATCCTCAAGGGTGTATTTGCCCTCCCATTTGGCTTCCTGCGCACAGCCCACCCCGGCCTTGTTGCATCCTTTAATACAGCGATCCCAGCGCACGTGCCGCAGCATCTTCTTAAACGGCAGCCCCACTTTTGCTGAGGCTTCCATCATCCTGCGGGCTCCCTGCCCGACAAAATCATCTGGGATTTCCGAGACCCATGACTCTTTGACAGCTTCATCAATATACGGCTCCAGGTCAATTTTCCAGCTGCGCCACAGGTTAAAATCGGGCATGAATGCAGCCCCGGCATACAGCTTGGTACCGCCGCCCAACCCCCGGCCGACAATCACCTGGTCACCTTCTTCAGTGGTGATAAACATCGATTTTGGCAGGTTGGTGATGGCGTGTTTGCCGCAGATCAGCCCAAGCGGTGTGCCAATGAATGCCCTTGAATCATCACCTGCCTCGAGCAGGATCACTTTCTTGCCCTTTTTTACCAGCTCTTTGGCCAGCACACAGCCGGTAGGGCCGGCACCGGCAATTACTACATCGTACCCATCGATCACAGTTGTTTTTCCATTCACCATTCTATCGCCTCCTTGAACACGTGTTTGATCCCATCACATGACACTGCCAGTTACCCGGCACAGCCTGCAGCACAGCAGTTTTTTAGACATAAAGACCATTGAGCACAAAATACAGGGTGGTTAATAAGCCTGTATAGAATCCGCCTATTTGCAGTGTAACAAATGGTATTCCAGCGGTAACAGTGGAATATGGGCGATTTTATGGCTGTGCGGTATATGCATAGTGGCATAGGGATGGTGACCCATCAGGGGGATAGACCCTGCTGTACTGTCAGCACACTGCCAGCAGGTGACAAGCCCGCATGCCCTGAAAGGCAGCACACTGGCTCTCTTCAATTGATGGGGATCGTTTTGTTTTGGGTCGAAAATTTTCTAACCGGAACTGTGCGCCCGTCTATCAATCCTGGGCATCCTCACCCAGCCCGTGGCTGAGCGCGTACACAGCTGCCTCAAGGCGGTTGTTCAAATGCAGTTTGTACAGGATGTTGCTGATATGGTTCTTGACCGTGCCGCTGGCGACATGCAGCGCTGCGGCAATCTCCTTGTTTGACATGCCCGTCACCAGCAGCTGCAGCACTTCCTGTTCCCTTGCTGTCAGCGGGTCGTTGGCGTCTTTAGACTGCACCTGCGGCGTCACAGGCTGTTGAAACTCCTGCAGGATGCGGGCGGCAACCGCACCCGAGAAAGATGCTTCTCCTTGTGCCACCCCCCTGATCATGGACAGCAGCTGGTCTTCCCTGATATCCTTCAGCAAATATCCCTGTGCACCGCATTTTAAAGCTTCAAATATATCGCTGTCATCATCGGAGACAGTGAGCATGATGATGCGGGTATGCGGCAGTTCGCGTTTTATCACCCGTACAGCCTCAAGCCCGCTCATCACTGGCATGTGAATGTCCATTAATACCAGGTCTGGCAGCAGCTGTCGTGCCAGCTCAAGCGCTTCCTGCCCGCTGCCTGCCTGCCCGACAATTTGCATATCCGGCGCCTCAGCAATGATGCCGGCTACACCGCGGCGGAAAAGTTGATGGTCGTCAGCCAATAGAATGGTGATGGGGTCGTTCATAGGTGCTCCTTCTTTTGCGGCTGGGGGATGGTAAGTGTCAGGCGTGTGCCCCTGCCCGGCTGTGAGTCAATTGCCAGCTGCCCGCCAATGCTCTCAGCCCGTTCCCGCATCACATTCAAACCCAGGTGGTGCCCGTTGTGCTCTGCTACAGCCTTCGGGTTGAACCCGCTGCCGTGGTCCACCAGGGTGAATTGCGTAAAGCAGTCTTCAGGACGAATGGTGAGGTAAACCTGGTCATTGTTGGAATGCTTGCGAACATTGGTGAGACCCTCCTGGATGATGCGCATCACCTGCACAGACGTGCCGACATCCCATACCAGATCCGGCTCACCTTCGAGGTGCAGTGATACATCAATGTTGTAACGCGTGGTGTAGGCATCCAGGTATGCCTGCAGTGTGGTGAGAAAATCTGCTGTTGGCGAAATAACCGTGCGCATATTGAAGATGGTTTCACGCACGTCGGTATGTGCCTCACTGATCATTTCCTGCAGATCATCCAGGTTGGCAGCGGCTTTTTGAGTGCGTGCATGTGTCAGGTAAGCGGCAGCCTGTGAGGCTTTCAACTGCATTGTACCCAGCAGCTGCGCCAGGTTGTCATGCAGTTCATGCGCCAGGCGCTCACGCTCCTCAATCACGGCGACCTCACGGGTTTTGTCGTACAGGCGTGCGTTTTCAATTGCCAGCGATACGGCATCCGCAATGCCGCAAGCCAGCTTCACCTGTTCGGGGCTGAAGTCGCGCGCTTCATCATAGGTCATCGCAAAAGCAATGGCTACCACGCTGCCCTTGGCGATAAATGGCACTGCCAGTATGGACCTGATGCCGTATGCCTGTGCCCATTCCTGCAGGATACGCGGGTCATCCTGGGCATCGCGTGTGATCATCGGCTCTCCGGCGGTAATGACAGCTTGTTCAAAAGCGTCCAGGCTGTCAAGCGGCATTGGCGGAATTCTCTCGCCAGAGGGTGTGCTCATGGCAGCATCATAAGGGTAAGGGATGACGAGCTTGCGTTCCAGGTCGATCAGTGAAAACGCACAGGTTGGCGTGCCTGCCACATCATTGATTGCCTCTCCCACCCGGCGCAGCACCTCATCCAGGTCAAGCGTTTCAGCTGCTGTACGTACAATCTCAAGCAGGCTGGCAGTGTTTTCCTGCTGGCGCTGGAGCTTCTGGTTCATGCTGGTTGTGTACTGCCCGGCGATAAAACCAACCGAATAGCGCAGCAAATTGTCCAGTCGAGAGCAGGCTTCCAGCATGGGGGATGTTCCCGGGCAAATCACATCACGCAGATGCGTCATGATGGATTCCTTTAACATAAACAAGGCATCAATCATGTCGTTGACCCCGGCGCCCAGTGTAAGCGCAGCCCAGTTGAACTGTGACAGGCGGTCACGCAGCACTTCATATGAACCGGTGTTGAGGTAAGTGATCACGGTGTCGAGGCTGTTGTCTATGCCGGCGCGCAGCTCGGCATCAGAGTACAGCCGGTTGGCAAAACCGGGCAGCTGGCTGATCTGGCTGAACCAGTGCTGCTGGATACTATCCCGGGTCTCTTCCAGGAGCGTTGCAAGATTCTTTGGGGTTTCAAGCGGCATTGTCATGCTGGGAGTTTTTCTCCTTGTTGTGCATGCACAGCATCATTGTTACATTATCGTAGCATAGCGCCTGAGGTGTGTCAACGCGGTTGTGAGCGGCGGTTACAGTCACAAATATCCATAGAGAGGGTTGCAAAAAGAGAGAATTCCAGTCACTATTGAAGTTGCAGACCACAACAGAGAAAGGAACTCTCCATGACAGACGAAGCTGTCCAAATCAGTATAACAATAAGAGTAGCAAAAAGGGAACAGAAAATTGAACGAGAAGTCAGGATAGAAGAACTGGAAGAGACAATCCAGAGGATTGCCATAGAAACCGGGCAAGAAACACTCGGAATGGGGATCAAAGAAATAGATGATCGAATAACAGAGAGACTACCAAAAAGCTGGCAGAATGTAGGGACAGAAGAGCGCTGGTTGGTGAGCAGTCTGGGAGCAATAAGATACAAGAGACGGATCTATCTGGATGAAAAAAGGAAACGCAGAAAGCCGGTGGATGAATTGTTGGGAATTGAAAAGTATGGACGCATGAGTGGTCGAGTTCAAGAAATGGGAGCTTCATTGGCTTGCATGGGGACCTATAGGCTGGCAGCAAGTCAGTTGAGTTATTTGATCAAGACCCCCATCAGCCATAGTGCAATACAGCGTATGGCATGGAATACCGGGAATCGAATTGCAGATGGAGAAGAAGCTGAACGCAGACGAGTGTTTGAACATGGGGAACCCGTTGAAGCAGGAAGAACACCTGCTCCAGTTCTATATGGTGAGAGTGATGGGGTTTGGGTGCATTTACAGCGCGAGAAACAAAAATCGACTGAAGTAAGGGTAGCCATCATGAGTACCGGGCGCAAACCGGTAGGTAAAGACCGTTACCGTTTGGAGAATAAGCATTGTTTGACAGCAATCGGATTGAATTCACAGCAATGGCAAGAACATATTTTGCGAGAAGCACACCTGACCTATGATCTGGAACACACCCACTTATTGGTTTGTGGAGGAGATGGCAACCGCTGGGTGCGTCATAGTTTTGACCGTCTGCAGATCAAACAGGAATTTATCCTTGATCGCTTCCATCTCCTGCGGGCTGCCAGACGAGCAATAGCAGATAGCCAGGTATCAAAAACGGTGATCACCCGTTTGCGACAGGAGGGGTTGGAAAGTGTGCGGTCGGATTTACAAAAACAGATCCAACAAGCCACTGGAAACCAGAGAAAAAAGCTGGAAGACTTTTATCGCTATATCCATAACAACCAGGATGGCTTGCTGGATTTGCAGTATCGCCGTGATGTTGTTCCAGCTTGCCTGGGAGCCATTGAAGGTAATGTTGATAAACTGGTAGTCCATCGCATGAAAGGCAGAGGTTGTTCCTGGCGACTACGCGGCTTGAGAGCCATGCTGGCATTATGCCGTAATTCTGATGCTCTCAAACACCATTCTTACCAGTATCTTCCCTTATCTGTTCCCAATAAATCTGTTCATAGAGTCCAGAATCTGGATGTAGAATATTCGGAGGTGCTGTATAAAACTATGCCTATCCTATATGGCTCTGACCACGATAAACCTTGGGTGAATACCCTACGCAAGATCATTCATGGCCGTGACTCTCTCTTTTCATCATCTATGGACTTTTGATACAGTAACATAAAAAAGGCCATTACTGGCCTTTTAGGTCCCGTCCACCGTGCGCGACGTCGGCATCGCTCTAAGGCTGTGAGGAGCGACTGCTCACCTCAGGACCTGAAAAGAGTATAGCATAAATTGCTTATAGAAAACAAGCCGGCATTACGCCGGCTTGCTGTCTGGCTGGGCCACCACCTCCAGCGTCTTCTTTGACTGGCCTTTTACGGACTCAGTGCGTGAGTGGTGATTCCTCACCTCAGACACTTATATTATCCAGTAAGAATGTAAAATAACGATACTATAACAGCCACTTGAGACCGCCCACTACCTCAACCTTCCCTTGCGGGTGTGCTTTTTGGGCATAATACACCAATGGCTTGAACAAGTTATACAACAATTGTGAAGAAAAAGCTATGATTAATTTGTCAACTATTTAGGCATTGCATAATTGTAAGCTGCATCCATGACTTCCAGGGGTGATGTACTTTGCACGCAGACCGTTATGATTATAATAAAAAAAATCATCTCATTTTGGCCACAGATTCAGCCTTTGAACATAAGATTGAATAATCTATGATGAATGAACAGAAATTTACAAAGGCAATAATTGAACAAGTTGACCTAATTTATCACCAGGTTAGATTAGGTGTTGATTTTTTGGCAACGCTTGATAAGAAGACGTATTTTTCCAGACATATTTCACTTATCACAAAAGTTGATAACCTAGAAATTTTGGAGCAATTATTACTAATGAAACCTGGGACAATGATATTAGCCCAAATCAGATCAGATTCCGAAAAACACAGTAGTTATTTAGAAAAATTTGAAATAGTAGATTGACAGTTGATTAAATAGGGGGTACTACTGAGTTTGTTTCCAGTGTGTGAGTGGTGATGGTAGAGAATAGACAACCATCAGCGGCGGTTGAGCCGGAGCGTGGGCATGAAGTCCAGCGCGGCGATCAGCAGCAGCCAGAAATCCAGCCGCAGCATCAGCGTGGCTGAGACGGCATGCCGGCCGCGTGAGTAAAAATCGCCGTGGTAGCTGGTGAACAGCAGTACCGAGCCCGCAGCCAGTATCACCAGCCCAACCAGCACCAGGTTCAGAGCCACGCTGTCGCGGCAGAAGATCAGCCGGTACAGCGCCAGCAGCAGCGCCGCCAGCAGGATGACGCTGGACGTGCTGTGCAGCAGGTTGCCCATCACCAGCAGTGCCGGGCGGGCGGGGTTGTCAGCGCTGTAATACGGCTGAACCGTCCAGGTGAAGAGCGAATCCATGTCCAGCAGGAAGGACTGCACAGCCCACAGCGGCGTGTGCAGCAGGAAGTTCTGGTAGGTCTTCATGCCGCAGCATTCCAGCCACTGCACAAAGTCAGGGTCCTGCCGGTAACCCAGGTTGCGTATGCCATTGGCGAGATTGGCCTTCAGCAGGTCAAGGTTGGGCATGTCGGCATCGGCGAAGAACTGCGTGCGGGTATCGTAGGGTAGGACGTTGTTGAGGATGTTCGCCATCAGCGGTTGTTCCCAGCGGCGGCTGGCTGAAAGCGTGCTGTTGTGCACGAACAGGGAGATCAGCAGCACGCCGGCCGACACCACCAGGGCGGTTGGCAGGTCACGGCGTATGATGCCTGATACTACCAGGCTGAGCAGGAGCGCCGTAACAATCACCGCAGCGCCGTACAGGTTGTTGTCGCGCGTGAACTGCCACAGCACCACCGCCAGCGTCCACAGGCCCGCCAGCAGGGCAAAGGATGTCGAGCGGGTGCCGTTTTCCAGCGTCCGTGCCAGCAGTTCGAGCGCGCCGGCAGTCAACAACACAAAGAGCGAGATGTGAAGCGACTCGGCTCCCAGCACAGCGTCCCATTCGGCCACCTGCGGAGAGAGGGCAAACGCCAGGAGGACGGCGGCGGCAATCACCTTGACGGCCGTGTGACGCAGGTGCTTGAAGAGTACCCACGCCAGGCACAGCCAGGCTGCCATGCCGAGCAGTATCTGGGCGATACCGACTACCTCAAAACCAGGTTGTAAAGCCAAAACACGCAAGTCAGCGGCGGTACTGCCGGACGAACCCAGCAGCCGGTAAAGCATGGGCACGGTTGGCGGGTGGTTGGCGGATAGCATCTGTGAGATGCTGAGTGCAGAAGCATTGACATAGGAGGGCGTGTCGTTGGTACCGATGGTGTAGGCAGGCTGTGGGTACAGCAGCAGCCGCGCGGCGACATAACTCACAGCGATGATCAAAAATGGAAGGTGTTGGCGGAATCTGTGCATATAACCCCCTAAAGGTATTTTAGTAAACACATAATTTTATTATAACGTCTATATCAAATGAGAATAGTTATTTTTAACAGGTTAATTTCACCCAATTGGACAAAACCTACTTGTTTTGTAAGGTTAAATCATGTACAATTTTTGTACGGAATTTTATTTTTAGCCCCCTGTAAAAAATCCACCAGACTCACTATCATAGAAAGGGAGAAATTATGGACATCATCAAAGTAAAAGCGAACTCCCGAACTGCCGCTGTTGCGGGGGCGATTGCCGGCGTGATGAGGGAACACAAGCATGCAGAGGTCCAGGCGATTGGCGCCGGAGCGGTCAACCAGGCTGTCAAAGCCATGGTGCTTGCCAGGGGTTACCTGGCTGAAGACGGTATGACAGTTGTCTTCATTCCGGAATTCGTTGATGTCGATATTGAAGGGAAGGTGAGAACTGCAATCAAACTGACTGTAGAACCGCGCTGAACGCCGGCGGTTTCTACACCAGCACAACCTTCAATCCCAATTTAGGTTACTTCATCACGGGAAAAGATAACCTCGTCTTTTCCCATGATTTTTTCCTGAACCTTTTTCACAATCAAATCCAAATGCTCGGGGCGTGAGACAAAATCCAGGTCGTCTGCCGGCACAGTCAGCACCGGGCACAGTCTAAAGGAAGCGATCCATTCCTCGTACAGGGTATTGAGCTGCCCCAGGTAATCGGGGCTGATGCCGCTCTCATAACTGCGGCTGCGGCGTTCAATGCGGGTCAGCAGGCACGGCACGCTTGCGCGCAGGTAGATCACCAGGTCGGGGGGCGTAAGAAAGTCCACCATGGTCTGGTACAGGGCGCGGTAGGTGTCATAATCACGCTCGGCAATGTTCCCCTGCAGATACAGGTTATGGGCGAAGATCTCGGCATCCTCGTAGATGGAGCGATCCTGGATGATGGAGCCGGGGAAGCGCGCCAGGTCAAGGTGGCTTTGCAGGCGGTGGGTGAGGAAGAAGACCTGCGAGTGGAAGCCCCAACTGCGCATATCGGCGTAGAAGTCCGCCAGGTAGGGGTTCTCGGTCACCGGTTCAAAGAAGGGGTGATACTCGAGGCGGGCGCACAGCATGCTCACCAGCGTAGATTTGCCAACACCGATGTTGCCGGCTACTGCGATATATTTCTTCATCCTGCCCTCCCTGCGGCGCGGGCGATTGGTTTGCCTGCCGCTGTGTGTGTCTATCAACCCTAATTATCACTTAAATTGAAAAGATCGTCATACCGGTTAAGATATGACGATTTTCTTTGCTAACGATAAAAGTTAAATCTAAAGCTTAGGCTTTGGGAGCGACAGCGCCGGTGGGGCAGACATCTGCGCAGGCACCATGGTCTTTGCACATCGATTCATTGACGATATATTGACCATCGATCATCGAAATTGCGCCTTCGGGGCAGGCAGCTTCGCAAGCGCCGCACACAATACACTCGTCCTGGGTAATATAATAAGTCATTTTCTTTTCCTTTCCTCTCAAACAACGTCGAATAGTTTGCTTCAGGGTTAGAATATCATACTGGATATTTTGTGTCAATATTTGGCGGTGGTTGATTGTCATATTGTTGGCTGATTTTAATCCCGATTGATTTTCCGCCTTCCTTCGCAGAATCACCGTCTCCCGCCTGCGGTATAATGGCAGGGCTAGTGACCATACCCCGCCCAACGGAGCGCTTTTATGACCATTTTCTGGCTGATACGCCATGGACAAACCGACTGGAACCTTGAGAACCGCTTCCAGGGCTCGACCGATACCCATCTGAACGCCGAGGGTATGCGCCAGGCCGAGACCGCGGCAGAGCGGCTGAACGGCGCTGCACCAACGGTCATCTACAGCAGCCCGCTGCAGCGTGCCCACACCACCGCGCAGATCATCGCCGACAAACTCAACCTGCCCATCATCACCGACCCGCGCCTGCAGGAGATAGCACTGGGCGACTGGGAAGGTCAGTTGGGTGCAGACCTGCACCGGCTCTACCCCGAGCAGTTCGAGGCGCGCCGGCTGGACCCGGTCGGGTTCCATGTCCCCAACGGCGAATCACTGGCGGAGGTTGCCGCCCGGGCTGGCTCGCTGCTGAACGAGCTGTCTGACAACCACCCTGAGGAAGAGGTGGTCATCGTCTCGCACGGCGTCACGCTGGGGGTGGTGCACTGCCTGCTGGAGGGCACACCCATTGACCAGACTTACCAGAATATTCCCGATAATGCCTCGCCCCTGCGAATTGAGCGTAACGGAAGGATGCCGTTGAAAGGAGCGCTGTAATGGAGACTGCCTGCGGCTGTCATGACCCCGGCTTTATCCTGCGGCTGTTGTACGGCGGCAAGGATGCTGAGCATATTGAAGCGTGGCTGGCTGAACGGCTGACGCACTTCAACCCGCCGCCTGCCCGACCCATCAACCAGGGTGATGTGCTGCTGACGGTTGACCCACACCAGTTCAGCCGCGGTGGCGAGCAGGGACTGGCGGCACTGCAGCGTATCCTGGACGACCTGCCAGACGGGCTGTTCAGCGGTTTGCACCTGCTGCCGTTCTATGACGGTACCTCGTCCAACCCGCTGGCTGTGACTGACCTGCTGGCGGTGGACCCGGCGCTGGGGGGCTGGGACGATATCCGCCGGCTGGGTGAGCGCTTGACCCTGGCGCTGGATGTGCCGCTCAACGGGCTGTCAACTGAAAGCCGGGTATATAAAGCTTTTATCGCCCGCCAGCCGCCCTATGACCAATTTTTTCTAACAAAAACTCCGGGTGAAGAGGGTGATACTGCCCTGCCGCCCCGCTTTATAACCTGTGAGACTGCCGCCGGACCTTTGGGAGTGTATTCAACCTTTGGCGAGGGGCTGGCTGACCTGGATTATGCGCAGGCGCCGGTCTTTGAGTATGCGCTGGACGCCCTGCTGACCTGCATTGAGAACGGCGCTCAAATCATCCGGCTGACGGATGTGGCGCACCTGGTGAAGGGGGGCGGCGGGTTGCACCTGCCGCAGACGCACCTGTTGGTGCGGGCTTTGCGTGCCCTGCTGGACGGCATTGCCCCACATGTTCAACTGGTGGCTGAGAGCGGGCTGTTGTTCTCAGAGCCGAACTGGTATATCGGCAATGGCTTCAATGAGGTTCACCTGGCCCAGCACACGCCGCTGATGGATGACCTGGCGCAGGCGAGGTTGAGCGGTGATGCCCGCCGCCTGACCCGGCACGCCGGGGGGATTGCTTTACCCTGCAACCGTGTCAGCCTGTATCACCCGCTGCCTGTATTTGCGGGTGCAACAGATGCCGGGCTGCGCGTCACGCTGGCTGCCGGGCTGGCGCTGGCCGGCGTACCGTCTGTGCGCCTGTCTGACCTGCTGGCGGCTGAGGGTGATGGCTTCAAACTGGATGCGAGGCGGCTGGCAGCCGTGGCAGACCTGCTGCGTGCCAGGCACGCTCAGGCGGCGTTTGACCCGCACGGCGCCCAACTGGTGCTGGACGTGGGAGCGACCGTCTTTGCCGTGCTGCGCATCAGCCCGGACTTGATGGAGCAGGCGCTGTGCCTGCACAACTTCTCGCCCGCCCCCTGCAAGGTAGATGGCGCCCTGCTGGCGGATGCCTCGGGTATGGCGCACGCCAACGACCTGCTCACCGGTGAGTCAGTTGACCTGCACGGTGAGGTGGTTTTGCCGGGGTATGCCGTGTGGTGGTTGAGAGCGGGGCATAAGGGTAAGGGCGGCATTTACCACCCTGTAAAGGGCTAATGCCGCGGAAATTGTTCCAGAATAAATCCATCACAAGGTACCATATCCACTCTTGGTGATTAGCAATAAAGCAACCCTCACCCTTACCCTCTCCCAGAGGTAGAGGGATTAACGCCTGCTTTCAGTATGCTCCGCGATCCCGTCGGAATTAGCGTTGAAATTGTGCGAATAAGTGGACACAAAAAATGGACTGAGCGGGGAGTAAGGGCTGCAGGAGCTGGTGGCTTTCGCCCCTCTCCCTGTGGGAGAGGTTGGGTGAGGGTGATTTTTGTCCTTCAACCAATGGCTTCGATCCCCTAACGGGCACGCTGTCCCTTGGCTTCGATCTCTCGGTTTCGCCAAGCTCAGCCATCGAGACCTACGGCAGGCGGCATTACAATGCTGCCTAATTTGTTACAGAATAAATCCTCCACAAGGTACCATATCCATTCTCGGTGATTAGTAATATAGTAACCCTCACCCGGCCTCTGCCTACTGCATGCTGCGCGATCCCAGAGGGAGAGGGGTTAACACCAGCCTTCAGCATCCTGTGCGACCACAGCGGCAGAGGATAATCTCCACCCTCACTGGCAGTGAATGATGATTTCGGTGTAACCTGGCAGGGTGGGGTGATGGGCAGCCTTGTCCGCCGGCCCCCAGGGCACGCCATAGCAGCCGTTCCTACCTTCATAAAAGTCGGTCAGGCGCGGTGACAGGCTGATGTTGTTCTCATCCACAAATTCCCCCTTGATGATCATGCCCTCAACCATGTAATTGATCTGTGAGCCGGTAACGCTGTTATTACGCATCACCAGCGATCCACCTTCGGGTATCACCAGCCACAGCTGGCAGGTGCCTGCCGGGCACGGTCCGGCCAGAGCCGGGTCAGGCTCAGCTTCGCAGCCGGGGTTGCCGATGGTTTGCGGTAAGGCATCTTTGACACACCCCCAATTCCACATATGCGCGCCGATATTGATCCCCATGTGAAACCCGCCGCATTCGGTGTTAGACTCGTTGATGATGGTATTGCCGCTGACCACAACACCTGAGGTGTCGGCGACATCCCACGGGTGCAGGGCAATCGCTGCAAAGGCGCCGTAATTCCCTGCGGTGGAGATCACCCGGTTGTTGGTGATCACCGTATTCTGCCCGCCAAAGTGCACAATCCCAATATCGGAGGGGTTGATGATGGTATTGCCGGTGATGGTGTGGTTCGGGCCGACCAGGGTAATCCCGTCTGCCCAGCCGGCAAAGCCTTTGTCGGTATCGGCGTCAGTGTTGGCGCACACCTGCCTGTGGGTATGGTCGCCGGCGGTGTCTATGGTCACGTTGCGGATGGTTCCAGAATCACCGCTGAAACCAAGCGCTGTGCCGCACTCCGTTTGTGCGTTGACCAGGTCATGAATCACCACGTTGCCTGTGAACCCGACAAAATTCAAGTTCCCTGGCGAACACGTCGCATCATCAAAGATATCGCATTCAGGCAGCCATGAGCCCCAGTTGTCACCTTCGCCGTTGCCAACGCCGTCTGAGCCCATGCACACCCGCACATCCCGCCCGCCATGGATATCGATATACCCAAAATCAATGTTGTAGATATTTTTTGTATTATTAAACCGTGAACGGGCAAATAGACTGACAACAAAACCCAACAAATCCTGCGTGGCGTGCAGTAACGCGTGGTTATTGGGGTCTGAGGCGGTGAAGGTCAGGTCGTGTTTGGCGGTCATGCCGGTCAGGAACAGGGTCTTGTCCACCAGGTAACCCGTGTAACCACTGGTCTGCACCCCCGAAGTAAAGACGACCGTATCCCCGCTGCAGGTTGAATCGAGGGCTGACTGGATGGCAGTGCTGTCAGGCTGGTCATCAAAGGGGTTGGCGCCAAAATCGTCCACATGATAGGTGGAGATGGCTGCTTCATACCCGTACACCCGCACCTCACGGATAATCTCAGCGCCGTTGCCGTCATCACTGAGCCTGAAATCACCCCCGTTCACCCGGTTGGAGAAAAAAGCATCACACAGGTTGAATATGCCAGTCTTGAACTCCCCGCTGTTCGTTTTGACAATCGCACCGCCGCCGGCAAAAGCCCCATCAAAGGTCGCTGAGGGTTTGGCGTCGTACTCAATTGAAAACGTATCCATTCCCTGGTCGAGGTAATCCACCTCCACCCGCACATGCTCTGAGGGTGAGCCGGCATAGGCGCGGTTATCGTTGACGTTGAATTGGATGAAATGATCCGGCACGTTGTTGCCGTCGGACGCAAAGAGTGCGCTGCCGTTGCCGGTGGTGCGCGCCTCAAGACCGAGTGCCTGCACAGAGAGGGTGTCCACATCACCGCCGCTGTCAAGTGTCATGCCGCTGCTGGTATTGGCGCTGCCCAGCGTGATTGACACTGCCAGGGGTTCTTTGGTTGGGGTTGGGGCGATGGTGGGGATTGTTGTTGGAGAGGGAACAGCTGTGGGTGGTCCGGGAGCCGTTGGAATAACAGTGGGAGCCAGTCCACCCAGGGGTTGGCATGCTAAAAGGACACCCAGAAGCACAAGGGAAAACAAAACAGACCGTGTTTTCATCATGTCCCTGCTTTCATATCGACTTACCTATTCGATTTATTTCATTATAACGACATAAGGGGTGGGTATTCAATGAGTAAAATGGGCGGTAAGGGTCTATAGACACCGCTGAGCACGGTGTATGCGTCCGCAATGCGCCAGTTGGGGCGACCCATTGGGTCGCCAGGACAAAAACACTCACCGAAACTAAGTTTTGCAGACCATTGGGTTGTCCCCTCACTGCAACTATCCAGATAACGGTGTGCCATTCGGGCGACCCACTGGGTCGCGAAGCACTCTGTAAGAGTCGCTCCCTGTAAATACCATTATCCTTCACCTTTCGGGCACCTACGACAAGTAGCGTTATAGTGGTAGATACCGTCTTGAAAGTCAAGAGGGAAAAGCGGATTGCATCAAGTAATTTGGATCAAACGGCTGTCTGTGTTTGAGAACTCCAAAGACCAGATGCAGTAACTTGCGCATGGCAGCGGCTACAATCGCCATCTTGGGTAACCCGCGTTGGGTTAGACGATCACAAAATGCACGGATAATTGGATTGTGCTTCCATGCTACGATAGCAGGCATGTAAAGAATGTGTCGTAATAATGCCCTCCCTTCCTTCGAGAGTCTTGTTTTCTTGTGTACCGAACTGCCGGAGCGAAACCCCTTTGGGTTCAATCCAGCATAAGCGGCCAGTTGGGGTGCATCTTCAAAGCACGAGATATCACCAAGTTCGGCCAACAATCTGGCTGCTGTGAGCTTACCGATACCAGGGATTGTCTCCAACAATGCTGACTTCTCTTTGAGCTCAGGATTGCCTGCAATCACTTCAAAAATAGCTTTCTGGAGCGCTTTCATCCGACTTGTAAGCTCTCTGAGATGATCCTGGATGTCTTCCACCACCCATGGGTCGCTCACGCCTGAAGTCAGGCGGTTGCGTTCCTGCTGGTAGTTAGCCTGTAAATCATCTAAACGACGTACCATCTGGCGTAATTGTTTGAGATAAGGGGGAAAAGGTGCCCATAAAGCTGGTTTTTCCTTCTGGCAGAACTCTGCAATCAAGGCAGCGTCTGCTTTATCGGTCTTATTACGATGCAATTTACTGTCCCCGTAGCGTTTGATCCGGGCTGGATTGACTACACTCACTGCATGCCCTGCCTGGTACAGGTGCTCTGCCACCCCGTCACCATACTGTCCTGTGGTTTCCAAACAGGCATGTACCGGTCCAGCACCGTGAGAGTCCAACCAGCGTAACAACCTAGTGTATCCGGCTTGATCATTGCTGAAGCTGGCATAGGCACTGTTTCTCTGTTCCCTCAGCAAGATCACATCAAATGTGTCTTTGGATATATCGATCCCTAGTATGGATTGATTCATGGCAGTCTCCTCTGGTAAACTAAGCATGGGCACTGTTTAGATACTGGGATTGGATCTTCCTTGTGAATGCAAGCTCTTCCCTGGTGTGCGCTAGAGAGGCTTCAGATACCGTCCGATCTCTGTTCCTTTTGGGTAGTGAAGGGATCAAATCTACGAAACAGGCTAATTGCCATAAGGGCGGCTTCAGATTCACCTTCACTGATCTGAACAGTGCCTTTACCTCTCTAGCTTACCAAATATTAAGATACAAGGGCGGTATTCATTTGCCGCCGAATTTTTTCCAATAGGAACCAAAGGTAGGTCAGGTATAGAAACCTGACCTACAATTATCTGAAAGCTGATAATCCGGGTGCGATCGGTTTTAGGGCGACCCAGTGGGTCGCGAAGCACTCTGTAAGAGTCGCACCCTGTAAAACGCATCACCTGTTCCAAATAACGGCACAGGTAAAATGATTATATAAAAACACTGGACGGGTTTACAATCAATAGTGATCAACCTTATCAACCTGTCGCCCGGTCCGAGATGATGCCACCTTAAGCGGGGACCAAGTCGCGCAGCACCGGCGGCAGACATTAATCAAGCCACAACAAATGAAAGCAAGCGATATGAAAAAGGCCATCCTTATCCTAACCACACTCACCTGTTTGGTTCTGTCCGCCTGCTCAACCGCACTGCCGGCACAGCAAGCTTCGGAACCGTCCTCAAACCCATCTGCTGCTGCAACCCTGGCAGCCACACCGGTGCCCCCAACTGCGCAGCCAGGCACCCGGACGCCATCGCCCACAAAGACAGCCACGGCTCTGCCTCCCGGATTCGGCAGCCCCAGCATCGGCGACCCGTTCATCCAAACCATGGGCAACGGCGGCTACGACGTGCAGAATTACACCATCATCCTGGATGTGACCATGGCTACAAACGAGGTGAAGGCACTGACGCGCATTGAAGCCGTGACAACGCAGGAATTGAGCACGTTCACCCTTGATTTCACCGGCTTTGAGTGGGACGCCGTGCGAGTCAACGGCGAGGATGCGGCGTTCCGCAGGAAGATCGGCAAACTGGAGATCACTCCCGCCCACAGCCTGAAGGACAAGGCACCTTTCACAGTCGAGGTCGAGTACCACGGTGTACCCTTCCCGATAGGTTCTTTGAAAGGCAGTTCAGTGGGCTGGTTCAGGGCTATGGACGGCACCATTAATGTCTTCACCGAACCTGACGGCGCATACGGCTGGTTCCCCTGCAACAACCACCCGCGCGACAAGGCGATCTTCCGCTTTGAGGTAACCGTCGATGACCCGTGGATTGCGGCTGCCAACGGTCACCTGCTGGAGACCATCCCGCTGGACGGCAGGACGACCTACATCTTCGAGCTGGCTGAGCCGATGGCAACCTACCTGGCAACGGTCAACATTGACCATTATGACATTGAGACGATGGAGGGACCAAACGGCGTCCTGATTCGCAATTATTTCCCGGCTGATTTTCCCGAGGTTCAGCGAAAGAATTACGACGTCATACCCGAGGTGATGGAATTCTTCAACAGTATTTATGGGCCCTACCCGTCAACCGTGTACGGTGTGCTGATCATGGACGTGAATGCCACCCACTGCGCAAATGACCCATTCGGCGATGAAACGCAAAGCCTGACGATCGTCTGCCCTGACCCATCGTCCACCGGCATCGGCACCATAGTGCATGAGATGGCGCATGAGTGGTTTGGCGACAGCGTCAGCGTTGAGAGCTGGTCTGACCTGTGGCTGAAGGAGGGCATGGCAACCTATGCCGGATGTTTATGGAAGAACCGCGGCGCAGACATGGCTGCCCTTGACGCCTGTATGAAGGACAGGGCCGTGAATTACCCGAACCGGGTGCCGGTTGATAAGCCGAGCAGGAACAACCTGTTCTGTACCGAAGCCTATACCGGCGGCGCACTGGTGTACCACTCCCTGCACAAGGAAGTGGGCGATGAGATGTTTTACGAGATCGTGCGAACGTATTTGGAAAGATACCGCGGCAGTCATGCCGGCACGGATGAGTTCATCACGCTGGTCAACGAGGTGAGCGGGCAGGACCTGAGCGACGAAATCAGGGCCTGGCTGGATGCCCCGGTGATTCCTGAGTAGATCTGACAGATACACCTTGCTCAGCCAGCAGGACTTCCGCCGTCTTGCAAACGCCTCCAGCAAGCTCAGCCAATGGGCACCGGTAGGGGCGACTCTTACAGAGTGCTTCGCGACCCATCGGGTCGCCTTGCCGAAAGTCCCCTGTGGGTCTCCGATACCCTAACAGGCACGATGTCCCTGAGCCTGCCGTCTCCTGAGCTTGTCGAAGGGTCAAAGGGTGAGGAGAACCAATTGATAATTTAATGGCAATGAAAGCTCACGAGATTGCCGGGACTTCGATCCCTCGGCTTCGATCCCCTTGATGGGGACCTACAGCTCACTGCGTTCGCTTCCGGCAGGCTCAGCCACCGGCACCTTCCATCATGCTCAGCCAGCGGCACCTACGCCGCTCGACCAGCCATACACCCGCTACTATCTTCCTGCACAGGGGTTTAAGTATATGATCTGTTCGCAAGGACATAAATATCGCTGTTGTGAGTATAATTTAACTGACGTTCTAAACAAACCTGAACTCGACTGGAAACCCATGCCAGATACCCTGCCTCTCAGCATTGAGAACCTCACCTTCCAGTACAGCCGGCGCGACACGCCTGCCATTCAATCCATCTCCTTTGACCTGCACCCTGGCGAGATCCTGCTGCTGGCTGGCTCGTCCGGCTGCGGCAAGACCACCCTGATGCGCTGTGTCAACGGGCTCATCCCCTACACCTACGGCGGCACGCTCAGCGGGTCCATCCGCATCTTTGGTCAGGACATCGCCAGCATGAGCCTGTCGGACATCTCCTGCCAGATCGGCACCGTCCTGCAGGACCCCGAGCGCCAGATTGTCGCCAGTTTCGTTTTCAACGAGGTGGCTTTTGGCCTTGAGAACCTGGGACTGCCGCGGGCAGAGATCTTCCAGCGTGTGGACGAGGTAATGGACTATCTCAACATCGGCTTCCTCAAAGACCGCGAGACCTTTCAGCTCTCCGGCGGCGAGAAGCAGAAGGTGGCGCTGGCGGGTGTGCTGGCCATGCGGCCGCGCATTCTCCTGTTGGACGAGCCGCTTGCCAGCCTTGACCCCGCCTCAGCACAGGAAGCGCTCGGCATCTTCCGCAAGCTGGCGGACGACGGTATCTCCATCGTGCTGGTGGAGCACCGCGTCGAGGACGTGCTGGGCATCAAGCCCGACCACGTGCTCTACATGGTGGATGGTAAGCAGGCCTATTTTGGCGGTATTGATGGGTTGATGGCGCAGGTGGACTATGCCCAGGTGAAGCTGCCGGCACAGGTGGTGATGGAGCGGGCACGCGCCCACCCGGCACCTGCCTTCCAGCCGTCCCTGCCCCCGCAGGACGGCGAGACCCTGATCGCCTTTGAGGATGTGCACTTCCACTACCGTGAGGGTCTGCCAGATGTGTTGCGCGGCGTGACCTGTAGTGTGCACAAGGGTGACGTGGTGGCAGTGCTGGGTCACAACGGCGCTGGCAAGACCACGCTGGTGAAGCACGCCCTCGGATTGCTCAAGCCCACCTCGGGCAGTGTGAAACTGCAGGGTAAGGACAGCCGCGAGACCTCGATTGCTGAGAACGCCCACACCATCGGTTATGTTTTCCAGTCACCCAGCCAGATGCTGTTTGCCCAAACCGTGCGGGCAGAACTGGCGTTTGGGCCTGAGAACCTGGGTCACCCCAAAGCGCAGGTGGCGCAGGACGTGCAGTGGGCGATTGAGACCGTGCACCTGCCGGATGAGTTGGATATGCCGCCGCTGGCGTTGTCCTTTGGTCAGCAGAAGCGCGTCAGCATTGCCGCCATTCTTGCCATGCGCTCGCGCATCCTGATGATGGACGAGCCCACTGCTGGGCAGGATTACTGGAATTACATGTCGTTTATGGATGCCATTTTGCAAATGCCGGGTTTTGACGCCATTTTGTTCATCACGCATGACGTTGACCTGGCGGTAGTCTATGCCAACCGCGTGCTGCTGCTGGACCAGGGACGTATCCTGGCAGACGGTTCCCCGCAGGACGTATTGGCGGACGAGCGGCGCCTGCTGCAGGCACGGGTGCTGCCGACCTCGCTCCTGAGGTTGAACCTTGAACACCTGCCGCATACCGGGCGATTTATGCGGGCTGAGGCGCTGGCACACACTGCCGGCACCACTGACTGCTGATCGGATCTTATCTTATTCATCATGTTTAGTTAACAGGAGGCATTAAATGAAAGACAAGAAATCGATTTGGTTATTTGGAACCCGCGTGGTGGTGTATGCTGCCATCGGCGCGGCACTGTACGGTGTGCTGTCATGGGTGTTCAACTTCCTGCAGCTGCCGGCATCCGGCAATGTCGCCTTCCGGCCAGCCGTGGTCATCCCGCTGTTCTTCGGCATCGTCTTTGGACCGATCGTGGGCTTCATCACCGGCTTTTTGGGCAACATCATCGGTGACTTGCTCTCGGGCTACGGCTTTTGGATCTGGTGGGATCTTGGCAACGGCATCATCGGCCTGGTAGCCGGTCTGTGCGCCGGCATGATGGTTGATTACAAACGCGCCAAGGACCTGATCACCGCTGAGATCTTCGTGGTGCTCGCCTGTGCTGCCGGCATGTTCGTGGCATCCGTCTCTGAGATGTGGGTATCGGGGCTTGACTTTGCCACTGCCATGGCGACCACCTTTGTACCCGCCTTTGTCACCAACATTATCAACGGCCTTATCCTGACACCCCTGCTGATGATCGCCTGGAGCGCCATCCGCAGCCGCTCAGGACGCTGATCTTATTCATCATTAACCCGGGGCGGTGTTGAGCCGCCCCGGCAGCCCTGCCCGCAGGACGTTTCACATGATTGTTTCTTTCGGTTACAAACCGCGCCAGAGTGTCGTCGAGACCTTTGACCCGCGCGCCCGCTGGATTTTCTCCATCCTGATGTTGTTCGCCATCGTCAACTTCTGGGATATCCGCTTCCTGCTGGGCTTCATGGTCATCTCACTGGTGCAGTATACACTCACCCGCCTGACCTGGAAGGAGACCCGCCGCGCCTGGATGTTCGTCTTCTTCCTGATGTTCGTGATGATCTTTGTCAACACCATTATCACCAGCGCCGGCACCATCGCCGCTGTGACCGAAAACCCGCATGTGATCTTTGCCATTGAAAAACCTATCCGCTTCACCATGACGATCGAGCGTCTGTGGTATGCCCTGACGCAGATGGTGCGCATCCTGGCCATCACCACGCTGTTCCTGGTGGTGCCCTTCACCATGGACCCGCGCCAGTACGGTATCACCTTCAAGGGTATGGGGCTGGGCGACAAGCTGGCATTCACCATGGACCTGGCGTTCCGGTTCGTGCCCACGCTGGCGCGCGACTTCGGCACCACGCTCGATGCCCAAAAGGCGCGCGGCTATGAGCTGGATAAGTTCGATGGCAACATCTTCAAGAAGGTTGCCCGCATGGCGCCGCTGATAATACCGGTAACGATGAACTCACTGCTGAGCGGCGAGGACATGGTCAATGCCATGGACCTGCGCGGCTTCAGCTCCAGCGGCAAGCGCACCTGGCTGTACACGCTGCAGTACCGCCGCCGGGATCATGTTTTGATTGCCCTGAGCGTGATTGCGCTGGTGGTCTCGTTTGTCCTGCCGCGCTTCTTTGACATCGGCAACTTCTGGGTGCCGGCGTTTTTGATTCCGTAAAGATTATCATTTCCTAATTCGCATTACCTACCAGCTGCGGCAAATGTAAGTGATTACGCCTGACATCAGGGCGTCCCAGTGAGACGTACCCTACAGGTATGATGGCAATGGCTGAGCGTGCCGCAGGTGCCGTAAGCCCGGCATAGCCATATGTGTCAGAAGCATTTGTGATTGCCGCTATTACCTGGGTGACCCTATGGGTCACACCCTACATGTGCTGAGGCTCTGTTGGTTGAGGGATTCGTGCTGGTAAACCTCCTCCATTTTGAAAAAATGGGGGAGGCAGGAGGGGGCAGCATTGCCGGCGGCTGAACCTGCCGAAGGTGCCGTAAACCCGGCATAGCCATATGTGTCAGAAGCATTTGTGATTGCCGCTATTACCTGGGTGACCCAATGGGTCGCGCCCTACGTGTGCTGAGGCTCTGTTGGTTGAGGGATTCGTGCTGGTAAACCTCCTCCATTTTGAAAAAACACGGGAAGCAGGAGGGGGTGGCTTTGCGATAGGCAGATGTAGGTCAGGTTTCCATACCTGACCTTGTAAGATCTTCTGTGAGTGCAGTGGGACAACACCTGGTCAAAAGGGCGTCCCACTGGGACGCCTGCATGTACTTGTCGTGGGACATTGTGCCTGTCAGACCCTCCGGCGTAGGGCGGATTTCCATATCCGCCGTCAGCCAAAGGTGCCGTAAACCCGGCATAGCCATATGTGTCAGAAGCATTTGTGATTGCCGCTATTACCTGGGTGACCCTATGGGTCACACCCTACATGTGCTGAGGCTCTGGTAGGGGCGTCCCAGTGGGACGCCTGAAGGTACCTGTCGTGGGACATAGTTCCCGTCAGGAGGTCGAAACCCCGGTACCTACGATAGCGATCTCAGTTATACTTATTTTGACAACACCTTTTCATCCCCGAAGCAGACCAGTATTCAACAAGTGAGGTGACCCATGCCGCCAGTCAGAAAAACGCTCGGAAGCCTGAACTACCCCTGTTATGTTGCGCTCATGCGCTTGATCGAGACACAGAGCAAGTCCACCATCGTCACCTGGTGTGTGGACTATGCCGAAAAGCACTTCCTGCCCATCTATGAACGGGCGTACCCCGGTGACCGCCGTCCACACGAAGCGCTGGAATCCGCTCGTGAGTGGCTGGCAGGGAAGGTCAAGCTGCCGGCCGCAAAGGTGAAAATCCTGGCAGCACATGCCGCCGCACGTGAGGCAGAAGGCAGTCACGCCGCACAAGCCGCCGCCCGGGCAATCGCCCAGGCTGCCTCAAGCATCCACGCACCAACCCACTCAATGGGTATGGCATGCTACGGTGCGGCCGCAGCCGCCTACGACCGGGTGGGTACGGCTGAAACGCCAGAGGTCTATGGCTTGTTAGCGACTGAGGCGTGCGGCAAGATGGAAGCAGCACTGCGCGCAGTGGCAGTGGAGAACGAGAAAAACCCCGCGAAGATCAACTGGCACTGCTGATGGACCGGCTGGTCATTAGTGCGCATGCTTGAGCTACCTGCATTTTCAGCACGCTCAGAGATCTTTAGTTGTTTTCCGATTATTGAGATATGAATATTATTGAATAGTAACTTATTATTACCTTGCAGTTGTTGAGTAATTGAAATTAAACCAGTTTCATCTCTTTTACAGTATTTAACAATTCTTCTGGATACTTGGCAGCAACATACAGTAATACTCTTGCAGAACCGACGGGCCTCCGCCGGCCTTGTTCCCAATTGTGCAGAGTCCTAACGCTAATGCCCAGCATACTGGCGAATTCATTTTGAGAGAGGTTGTAGTTTTCTCGTATCTGTTTTACATCAACCTGCTCGATGTGAAATTTTCGTACTGGTTCCTGCTCACCACGCTTGATAGCCCCCGCCTGTTGAATGCTTGTTAATAATTCTTCAAAAAGTTCTTTTTTCATTTCAATTCTCTTTCTACAACTGCACGTAAAGTGCCTAATTCACTTTCTGATAAATCCACTTTTTCATTCTTAGGATAAAGGTACAGCAGATATATTTCATCCTCAGTTTTATACCAGTAATAAATTATGCGGCAGCCGCCTCTTTTTCCCTTTGTACCATAAGACCATCTTAATTTTCTCAACCCGCCGCTTTTCTTAATGACTGAGCCAATATCAGGACGAAGTATTAATGCCTTTTGGATCTGAAGGTACTCCTCATCAGTTAGATGCTCCAACACTTGTTTGGTGAAGATTGATGTCTCAATGATTTCCATCGTTGGATTATTAGTATACGCCAATGGCGTATAGATGTCAAGTCATATTCTCCAATTATTTGTGCAAAACGGCAATTACCCGCTTAAAAGCCAGATTGTGGACTTAATAACTATTCAACCACTTTCGAAAACCACAACGTCTCAGAAACCAGTCTGAAGCCCAGGGAGTCAGCCAGGCGCTGCATGCCTACATTAAGGCTGCTGGTGCCGGTCTGCACCAGCAAAGCACCCTGCGCTGACATGTGCTGCATGATGGTAGCCATCAATGCGCCAGCGAGGCCAAGCCGGCGGTAATTGGGGTGTGTCCCAACCGGGTCAGTGTAACCGATGTGCCTCTCCTCATCCTCAAACCCACCGATGCAGAAAGCCGCCAGGTCGCCGTTGGGGGCTACAGCGACAAGGTCGAGGCCTGGCTGGTACAACGGCGCACGCATGATAGCCAGGCGTTGCTCAGACGTCATGTTCTCGGTGCCAAATGTGGCCTGATGCAGCACTACCAGGTCTTCCACCTCATCCACGCCTCTCACCGGGCGAATGGAAAAGGCGGGTGCCAATACCGGCTGAGGCAGGGGTTGGTCGAGGGATCGTTCATAATGAAGGGAGCATTCGCCGCTGGACTCAAACCCCCAGCGCTGCAGCAGGGCGATCTGCCAGTCGTTCTGCGCCGCAAACGACGCGTCGAGGTTGTCGTGAATACCCGAAACAGCATTGCGCTGGCGTTGGCAGGCAATCCCCCATGTCACAAGCGCATCTTCCAGGGCAGTTGTGCGGTTTGCATCGCGCAGCTCAAACCACAGGTTATTGTAGTCATCTACATAAGCGAAGCCTGCCAGCATGCCGTCCTCCAGCCACAGGCGGGTGTTGGCTCGCACCGTGATGAGCTGCAAGGTCTCCTCAAAATCAACGATGGTGGTGGGCCGCGTCAGCGAACCGATGAAGTCTCGCATCAACTGAACATCCGGGTCACCCTGCAGCAGGCGGCTTGTCAACATGCTATCGCTCCTTTTTATCCATTATAAGAGCAATGGTCGCTTCAAGGCAGCCGTTGTGCAGCCTACCGCGCCCTTAGCTTGTCGAAGGGTCGAAGGGTGAGAAATATTCCCTCTCCCTTTGGGATCGCGAAGCATCCTGTAAGGAGAGGTTAGGTGAGGGATTTTTCACCATCACTCTGTAATGCCGAGGCTTCGATCCCCTGGGTAGGGACAATGTACCGGGACTTCGATCCCCTGAGCGGGGACCTCCAGCGGCTGTTAGCCGCTTCCGGCAAGCTCAGTCACCGGCACCTGCGGCTGCTCAGTCACTGGCACCTGCGGCACGTTCAGCCATCGACAGGTAGGGGCGACTCTTACAGAGTGCTGCGCGACCCACTGGGTCGCCGCCTACAAGCACGCTCAACCCGCGAGATGGGACGAAATCCGTATGCTTCCATCCCCGCCCGATGCACGCTTGTGATAAACTAAGGGTGAAAATTTTCTGATACCCGAACGGGAGGGAAGATCCATGACTTATGAAACTTATCCTGTTGAAATTGCCGGCGTCCACCGCGAACTGCGCATTATGCAGATCAAGCCGGGCGTCAAAATTGCCATCCTCAACATCCTGGGAGATACCGAGCTGGTGCAGGCTGCCGGCAAGGCGCTGGCTGATAAGCTGGCAGCGGTGGACTATGACGTGCTCGTGACCGCCGAGGCCAAGAGCATTCCGCTGGCATATGCCGTTTCGGTTGAGAGCGGCAAACCCTACATTGTCCTGCGCAAGTCATACAAGCCTTACATGGGCGATGCGCTCAATGTTGAGACACTCTCCATCACCACCGGCAAGCCGCAGACGCTGTACCTCGACGAGCTTGACCGCAACAAGATACACGGCAAACGCGTGGTGGTGCTGGATGATGTCATCAGCACTGGCTCAACTCTGCAGGGCATGCGCGTGCTGATCGAAAAAGCCGGCGCCGAAGTGGTGACCGAAGCCGCCATTTTCACCGAAGGCGAGCGCGCCACCTGGCACAAGGTGGTCTCGCTGGGGCATCTGCCGGTCTTCCTCGACTGACAGCCACCTGTATTAAATAGAAACAGCCGTCCGGTTTGTGTGCCGGGCGGCTGGTTGTTTAACAGTCTGTGCTTAATTATTCTTGAAGTCGATGCGGTCGATCACCCATACGCCGTTCTCTTGAATGAGAATAAAGCCGCGCGAGATCTCTACCTCGTCCACGATCATCCCCACTTCCACCTCGGCAGTACCCTTTTCCGGCTCCATCTTGCCAGACTTGAACAGGTAGCCCTGTAGGGAACCGGTTGCCTCCAGGATGGCACGGGCGCCTTCAGCCGGCACCTGTGATTTCAAGTTGGCGCTCAGGTAGTTGACCATGCCCGGCTGGTCGTACTGGAAGGCGTACAGGAAGCGCTGCACGGTGCCCTCGGGCGTTGTGTCCAGGTCGGAGGGTTTCTGCAGGGTTGGTACAGGTGCAGCAGGCTGGGCGGCTTCAGTGGCAGCGGTCTCAGTGAGCGGGGCAGCCTGCGGTTTTGGAGCGCTCTCAGGTGTGCCGGTGGCAGGCAGGAACATGCCCGGCAGGGTGACTTCGATTACCGGCAGTGCGGTGGGAGGCTGGGGTGTCGGCATACTGGCGCAGGCGCCAGAGATCAGCAGGATGATAAGGATCAGGGTCAGTCGTTTGGTCATGGATCAGTTTCCTTTATGTGCGAGGTTTCCGATATAGTTGCAAGTTAGTCGCCATCATCGGCGCGGCCGCCCATGATCACCACAGATGGCATCAACCGGGCAATGACGCGCACCAGCCGGCCTTCCTGCAGGTCAATCACGCGCTGGATGTCCTTATAAGCCATGTAGGTCTCATCCGGTGCGACGCCGAAGCTGAGGATGTCGTGGTAGCGCATGTGCGATTGGTAGGCATGCTCATCGTGCCTGGCTTTTGCCTCGGTGCGTGAGCGCGGCCGGCCGGCGCCGTGCGAGGACGACCACAATGCCTCAGGTTTGCCGAGGCCTTCAACCAGGTAGCTGGGCGTACCGGAGGTGCCGGGGATCAGCCCGGTCTGGCCGGGGTATGCCGGTGTGGCGCCCTTGCGGTGGATGATCATACCTTGTTCCTTGAAGGCGAAGTTGTGATGGTTCTCGTAGCGCGCCTGCTGGCTCAAACCGCTGCGGTGTAAAAAGTGGTCATGGATCAGCTGGTGGTTGGCTTGGGCATAGCGCCCCATCAGCTCCATCACCTGCCAGTACTCCTGCCCGGCCTCACGGTCCAGCGGCAGCCATTCGTAGCCCTTGGGAATGCCGGAGGCGGCCAGGGCGGTCTCATGGCGGGCGACATCCACGTAGTGGTGCGCCAGCTTGTTACCAACCCCACGTGAGCCGCCGTGCGTCATAATGCATACGAAGCGCTCGCCCTGTTTGAAGGGCAGCCAATCGGCTTCGTGCAGCACCTCGCCTACCAGCGCGTCAAAGAAGTGATTGCCGCCGCCGGAGGAGCCCAGCTGTTCGTGCGCCTGGGCACGGTGACCGCGCAGCACGGGGATGGACTGCCACAGGCTTTCATCCATCACCGGGTGATCGCGCAGCTGGCTGCCTTTGAAGCCGGAGCCCAGACCAAAACTACTGACAGAGCGCATGTCGTTCGCCAGCTTCTGGCGCCCCTGCATGAATTCTGCTGGCGGCAGGTCGAGGACACTCAGCATCACGCGGCAGGCGATGTCGTAGCCGACAAAGGATGGGCTGACGGCGTTCTCCAACCCGATCACACCGCCGATGGGCAGGGCAAAGCCGGAGTGACCATCGGGCATGACCGCTGCGCGCACCGCCACCGGCAGGCGGGCTGCCGTTTCAATCTGGCGGTAGACGTGCTCATCCAGGTCAGTGCCGGGCTCACCAAAGTAGGTGATCGGCACCGGCTTAGCTCGCGGCGTCAGTTTGCCTGTCTGTGGGATGGGAGGATGTTTTTTCTTTGCCATGTGATATCCGGCGGCAGGGAGCGTGTGAATCCACTGCTGCCTGGTTTGATTATATCGCATGCGCGTAGAGCATTCTTCCTGCTATATAATCATCGAGTCTGAATTTCCGCCTTACGTTTTGCTCTGGTAGGGGCGTCCCAATGGGACGCCCAAATAATTGCATTACTGCCCTGAAGTGGGCGACCCAGTGGGTCGCACCCTACAGGTCGGATTTCTAAATCCGACGTTTTGCGGCGGGTAAGGATACCCGCTTCTGAGATGCAGAATGTCCCGTTGGCTGAGCGGCCGTAGGTTCCGGTGGCTGAGCTTGTCGAAGCCTCGGTAACGAAGCCCCGGTATCTAAGCCCCGGGAACGAAGCCCCGGTATTCTCCCCACCCTTCGACAGGCTCAGGGTCCAGGGCGCAAGCCTCGCAGCCCGCTTACTTGCTCTTGTGATACGCTGCCAGCAGACGGTCGTAGTAGGTGCGGTCGCGGGTCTCCAGCTCGGGGTGGACGCGCGAGGCTTCCGTCAGGAAGTGCTCAAAGCCGCGCCCCATCTCCTGGCCGCGCCGGGTGTGCATGTCCGCCGCGTAATCAGGGATGTGCGGCAGCAGCTCACCGTCAGCCACACCGGCCTTCACCCAGTTGAGCAGCTCATCACTGGAGCGATCTTTCTTGCACAGGCACAGGTAACGTACAGCATGCGCCGTGAACAGCTCGCGGTCGCCCTCACCGTAGCGGAACTGCTCGCGCATCACCCGCAGGTTGTTGATCAGCACTGGCGCCAGCGGGTCGCCCATGCCGATATCTTCCACCGCAATCACGGTCAACCTCTGCCAGACCTTGGCTTCCAGCTCGGCGCTGGTGGCAATCAGCTCATAGGCGGTCAGCACGGCGTTCTCAGTGTTGCCGCGCCGGATCTCCTTCTGAAGTGTCGAAATCAGCTCATCTGCCGGCAGGTCGTGCAGTGTTTTGACCTTCTGCCAGGGGTCACGCGGTAATTGATGTTCCATCGGCCTACTCTCCTATCCAAATTATGGGGCTTAGATTAATCCAATTTTTCAATCCGCCGCTGAAGTTCACGGCGGTCGTCTTCCAACTCAGACCGTGCTTGGCGGTAGTCCAGCGTGATCCACTCACCCTCGCGCAGCAGCCAGTTCCCAGCCACCATCACATCCGTCACGGACTGACCCGTGAGGGCGTACACCAGCGCGGTATAGACGTCCTGCCCGGCACGCGGCGCCCAGCCCACGGCATCCAGGTCCAGCGCAATCAGGTCAGCTTGCTTGCCCCGCTCCAGTGAGCCAATTTTGTCAGCCAGCCCCATACCGCGTGCACCGCCCAGGGTCGCCATCTCCACAATCTTGCGAGCCGACACTGCCCCGGGCTGACCCTCGCGGTGCGATGCCAGCTTGGCGGTCAGGTTCATCTCGAGGAACAGGTCATAGGCGTTGGCGTTGGCGACATTGTCGGTGCCAATGGCAACATTCACGCCGTGCGCCAGCATGGCTTTCACCGGCGCGGCACCAGCGCCGCTGCGCATGGCAGCTGATGAGCAGGTCACTGCGGTGAAGGGTGTCTGTGCCAGCAGGTGCATGTCGCTTTCCTGCAACTGCACGCAGTGTGCCGCCAGCACCGGGTGCTTGAGAACCCCCAGGTGCACCATCTCCTCAGCGGCGCTTCGCCCAAAGTGTTTGCGGCAGTAGTCATCCTCGCCAGTGTCTGTCAGCATGTGAATATGGAAGCCGGCGCCGTACTGCTCAGCCAGCGGCAGCTCCTGCAGAATGGTCTCAACGCGGTTGTCCTCAAACAGGGCATGCGGTCCCAACCAGGGTGTGATCAGTGGGTAACCCTGTGCCTGATGCAGGAAATCCCCTGCAGCCGCCACCTCGCGCGCCGTTTTGACGTCATCCTTCTCATCCACAATGCCGTAGCTCAATATGGCGCGCATGCCGCTCTGCTTCACCACGGGCAGGACTTTGTCCATGTAGAAATACTGGTCAGCGAAGCAGGTTGTACCGGTGCGGATCATCTCGGCACACGAGACCGCCACGGCAGCCGGCACCATCCCGGCATCTGCCACATATTCGATGATGCGGATGGAGTTGTACCAGCCTTCAAAAGTGAAGAGCGAATGTCCCTCGGCGATGCCTCTGAAGAGCACCATGGGTGTATGGGCATGGGCGTTCACCAGCCCGGGCATCACCAGCCTGTTCTTCAAGTAAACCGCTCCGGCAGACAGCGCCGGCGGCATGCCCTCAGCGGAGCCCACTTCGATGATCTGCCCGCCCTCCAGCACCAGGTAACCGGGCTGGTAGCAATGGGCTTCAGCATCCAGGGTCAATACGGCATCGGCAATGATAACTTGGGGCATCTTTCACCTCGTCAAAGGAATTCTCACAGTGTGTATGCCCTATTATAGTCCGTACGATGGTTTAGATGATACTCCACAGGCTAATTATCTGATAATCCGCTGTATGGCAAGCGGTGATAAAATTGGACTTACATACTCCGGTGAAAGACCTGCAATGTATGGCAAGGATGCCGGGTGACCTGCGATGAAGTTGATGTTTAAACAAAAAATAACTGGCAAAACGCTTCCAAAAAAAGCGTCCGATTTCAAACCCCTGCCGGAGTTCGATTACCGCGCAGCTGACGGGCATTTTACAGCGCTGTTCAGCCTGTACGGCAGGACCGTCCTGCTGACCGTGATTGGCACAGCGGATAGTGAAGAAGACCTGGCGCTGTTCAAACACATCGACAGGTTGTACGAAGCACACTTCTCTGATGGTAATCCCTTTTACATCATTATAGACACCACCCACATGCAGCCTCTCGGGCTGGAGGTGCGGCGCGCCTTTATAAACCGCACCCTGGGCGGTTTTGTACCAAAGCGTGCCATCATGTTTGGCATGAGCCAGGCACTTATGACCATGATTCAGCTGGGACAGCGCATCTCGCCCACATTCAAACAGCTGGAGTTGGCCAACAACCTGGATGAAGCCCTGAAACAGCTCGCCCGAGATATAACGGTTAAGGATAAACATGCGCCGACAGCCAGCCAGCTGAACGAACGCGAGCAGGAACTGCTCTCAGCGCTCTCCGGCATGATTTGGAACAGCGATTATGAACAGCGGCTGCAGCAGCTTGAGCCGGATGACCCGTTTGTTGACCTGTACCATGCCGTGGCATCCCTGCAGCGCGACTTCCAAATCCTGCAGGAGTCTAATGCACGCAGCCGGCAGGCGCTGACGCAGGCGAACATCAAACTGAGAGAACGCGTCGAGGAAAAAACACAGCAGCTCTCGCAAACCGAGGAGAATTACCAGCTGGTGGTGGAATCGGCTTCTGACGGCATCGTCATCCTGGACGAAGGGGTGGTGCGTTATGCCAACCCGCAGATGCTGGCGATGGTCGGTTACGCCTGGGATGAAGTATTCGGACAGCCCATTGAAAAATTTGCCAGCGACGGTGTACGCAAAGCCATTCAAGATATGGTCAGCCGCCGTCGTCATGCCGGCGAGAACATCAGTACCCGCCGCGACACGGCATTGATTAACAAACAAGGCGAACCGGTGCCTGTAGAGATCCAGGCCACACTGATGCCGCACGAAGAGCAAACCACCATACTGGCATTTGTGCGCGACATGACCAACCGCAAGCGCATGGAGCAAGCTGAGAAAGATGCCCGCATCCTGGCTGAGACGCTGCGCGATGCCGGCACCATTCTCAGCTCAACCCTCGACCGCAAGGAGGTCATTAATCGGGTGATCAGCCTGGCACAACGCCTGGTGCCCTATGATGTCTGCGAGGTGTTCATGGTTGACGAAAAAACATCCAGCTTAAACCGGATTTTTATTACCGACCCGGCTTTTGATGATTACCTCGTGATGCCCGACAATACGACTTACAACATAGCAGAATGGCCGACCTACCGCTCTATTCTTGAGACTGGAAAACCGATCATTGTTTCGGACTCCCACAACTATTCGGATTGGGTGTGGGTGGAAGACAATAAAAATGTTGCATGTTGGATGGGTGTACCGCTGGTCATTCGGGATAAGGTCATCGCCATTATTTCACTTTACATCGACAAGACTAATTTTTATACGCAGGATCACTTCAAAAACGTCCAGCTGTTTGCCCAACAGGCTAACCTGGCGCTTGAAAATGCCTGGTTGTTTGAAGAAGCCACCCAGCGCATCAAGGAGCTGTCGATCCTGAATGATATCGGCGACGCGCTTTCCGAAATCGAAAGTGTGCCCGACCTGTTCGAGACCATCTGCCAGAAGGTGATGGCGATCTTTGATGTAAACAACTTCTCGGTAATCATCTATCACGAGGATATGGACGAGTATTCCATCATCTACTGGATGCGCGACGGTGAACACCAGCCGGTTGAACGCCGTATTGTGGATTTTCCACCGCTTCTGGGTGTAATGAATGACCGCCGTTCGCTGTTCATCAAAACACGTGAAGCCTACCTTGCATATCCTGGCGTCATGGACAGCTGGTACAGGGATCTACCGATGGAATCGTGGATGGGCGTGCCGCTGACATCTTCCGGCAAGGTTGTCGGTGTACTCTCGACGCTTACGCGGGAAGCGGGCAAGGCATTCACTGATGAAGATTTCTCACTGTTCAATATCATTGGTTCGCAGGTCTCGGCAGCTGTTGAAAAAGAACATTTGCGCAAGGAAACAGAGGATGAGGCTGTGGCGCAGGAGCGGCAGCGCCTGGCGCGTGACCTGCACGACTCCATCTCCCAACTGCTCTACAGCCAGGTGCTGTATGGTGATGCAGCCCGCAAGTATATGACAGCCGGCCATACGACACAGGCGCTGGACTATATGCACCAGATGACAAACACTTCCCGCCAGGCGCTGCGCGAGATGCGCTTGATGATATTTGAGCTGCGCCCGCAGGCACTGCAGGAACATGGACTGGAAAATGCCATCAACAACCGCCTGGAGCAGGTGGAACGGCGCACCGGCATCAACGCCCGCCTGAACAACCTGTTAGCGTGTGACCTGCCACTGGACGTGGAAACTGAGTTGTATTATTTAATTATTGAAGCGTTGAATAATGCCATCAAGCATGCCCGGGCTGAGAACATCCACATCAACCTGTACCAGGAGAACAACAGCGCAGTGCTGCAGGTCATTGATGATGGCCAGGGGTTTGAACCCGGTACCGGTAAAGCGGGTATTGGATTGAAAAGCATGCGCGAACGGGCTGAAAAGCTGGGCGGCAGCCTTGATATTCAGTCTGATACAGACAGTGGGACGACGATAACCGTAAGGTTTGTGTGTAAGGAGGAAAACGTATGACCAGCCAGATCAGTATTTTGTTAGTTGAAGATCACACCATTGTGAGAGGGGGGCTGGCGGCAATCATTGGTTTTGAAGCGGATATGAAGGTAGTCGGCGAAGCTTCTGACGGGGTTGAAGCTGTAGAGATGGCGCGCCGGTTGAAGCCGGATGTGATCATCATGGACCTGCTGATGCCGAGGATGGACGGCATCGAAGCGATGGCCCATATCAGGGCCGAAGATCCCGATGCACACATCCTGGTTTTGACCAGCTTTGGCGATACCGATAAGATGCTGCAGGCTGTAAAAGCGGGCGCACAGGGTTATATCCTCAAAAATGCCCCGCCTGAGGAACTGCTGAACGCCGTCCGTGATGTCTCACGCGGCGCCATTTCCTTCCAGCCATCCATCGCGCACCAGATCATCGACGGGCTTTCAAAATCGGAACGGGTTGAACAGCAGGAAGAGCCGCTGACTGCCCGCGAGACCGAGGTGCTGGTGATGATTGCCAACGGCTTGAGCAATGACGACATTGCCAAAGCGCTCACCATCAGCAAGCGCACGGTCAATGTGCACATCAACAATATCATGGGCAAACTGCACCTGGCCAACCGGGCACAGGCAGCCATTTATGCGGTGCGCAAGGGTCTGATCACCGTCTTTTAGCGCTGGTTGACCCTGCTTAAGACAGGATCGTCCTGTCTACGACAGGAAAGTCCTGCGTTTATGGCAGGATATTCGTGCGGTCTTCCTTGTTGGGCACCAGGCACAGGAACTTGAACGGTTTCTTGCCGGTGCTCTGGTACCAGTGCGGCACACCGGCAGGGATAAAGACCACACTGCCCTTTTTTACCTCAAATACCTCATCCCCAATACCCACGCGGGCGCGCCCGCCCAACACATACTGCTCATGCTCCACCAGGTTGGTGTGATTGGGCATACTGCCGCCGGGCTGAATGATGAAGCAGCGCATGGCAAAGTTGGGCGCTTCTTCGGGTGAGATTAACATCTTGCGGGTGACGCCTTCGCCGCCTGGGATCACTTCTGCTTCGATTTGCTTAAACTGTTTGACTGACATCCTGTCACGCTCCATTCGACTTGTATTGAGGCTGCCGCAGTCACGGGGGTGCGGCAGAGAAAATCCATCATTAACCTCAGGGGTTAACCCGATTATATGATGGATTGCTGACAAAGGCTGTTATTTTGAGGTGAAAATTTACGGCTCCATCAGGGATTGGAGTATTTCGTTGAGCTGATCAGCCTGCGAATAGCCTTCCACCCTCAATCGCTGCCCGGTGACGCCGGGTGTTTCATTAATGGCCTGCATGATGCTGAGCGCCAGCGGCACGGCAATCGGGCACAGCGGTGATGAGGGGCGAAAAATTGAGGATACCACGCCGCTATCGTCCACTTCAAGCTCTTCCACCAACCGCATGCGCATCACGCTCATGCCAGTTTCAGGGTCAATTACTTGCGCCAGTTTCTCTTCAACGGCTTTCAGAATATCCTCTTTTGGCATTTTATCCTTCTTTCGCTGGTACAAGCCTGTTCAACACGGCTTGCCAGCTCTGCCGAATGACGGCTGAGGCAGGTGCGTCGGGGTATGCGTCCGTAACCGGCTGACCCTGCAGCATGGCTGAGGGCACAGCTTCATCATAAGGGATCAGCCCAAGAACCTCAATACCCTGTTCCTGCGCAAATGCAATGATCTCATCAGTGCTCTCCTGGTAAAGGTCAGCCTTGTTGATGCACAGCACCGCCGGGATGCGGAAATGCTGCAAGGTTGCCAGGATGCGCTTCATATCATGGAAGCCCGCCTGTCCCGGTTCGGTGACAATCAACCCCAGGTCAGCGCCGCTGCAGGCTGAGATGACCGGGCAGCCAATGCCAGGCGGACCGTCGATGATTACCAGGTCAGCATCCGTGTCGCGTGCCTGCAGCCTGCCAAATTGGCGCACCAGCGTGACCAGCTTGCCGGAGTTCTCTTTACCGGCAAACAACTCGGCGTGAAACAGGTCACCGTAGGGGGTTGTAGAATGAAACCAGTACCCGTCCTGCTGGGGCACCATGCTGATCGCCCCTTCAGGGCAGGCATAAACACAGGCGGCACAGCCGTCACAGGCAACAGGGTCAATCCAGTAAGCTGGCAGATGGGCGGGGTCCGGGAAGATGGCATCATAGCGGCAGACGCTCACACAGGCGCCGCAGCCGGTGCACAGGGGTGTGTCAATTTCTGCCATGGCGCCGCCCCAGAATTCCTGGGTTTGAACGGTTTGTGGTTTAAGTACCAGCCCCAGGTTGGCGGCATCCACATCAGCATCAACAAACAGGGCACGGATACCGTAAGCAGGATCGCTGCTCAGGTGTGCAAACGCGGCCGCGACGCTGGTCTTACCAGTGCCGCCTTTACCGCTTAAGATCACAAGTTGTTTCATAGGTTATCTCCCCTATTCTCACCACGCTGCTGTGCCTGCACCAGCCCGGTGATGCGCTCATACAGCGCCACAAATTGCGCCGCATACTCGGGGTAGATGACTTCAAGTGAACCGCCCTGTGCCAGCCCCTCGGCAATGCGCCTGTCATAAGGGATTTCCATCAGCACGGGCAGGCTCTTCTCTGCACAGAATTGCAGCAGAGGTTCGAAAGGCTCTCTGCTGCGGTTGATGACAATGCCGGCAGGGATGCCCATTTCTTCGGTGATTGAAACCATTTGCTTCAGGTCGTGCAGTCCAAAGGGCGTTGGCTCTGCCACCAGCAGGACAAAATCGGTGCCGCGCAGGGTCTCCACCACTGAACAGGATGCTCCGGGCGGCGCATCCAGGATGACGACCTGCCCAGTGTCTGGTTTTTCAAGGCGTTTCAACTGGCGGATGATGGGCGTACCCATCGGCTCGCTGATGGTGAGCACACCGCGCAGGAAGCGGATGCCCTCGGCGGTATCACCGGCCTCAAGCACGCCGATTGGATGTGGTATCTCAGTGATGGCGCCCTCGGGGCAGTTCCAGGTGCAGCTGCCGCAGCCGTGACACAGCTGGGGGAAGACCATGATGGTCTTGCCTACAGCCGCCAGGGCGTGAAACTGGCACACCTCGACACATTTGCCGCACAGGGTGCATTTCAGAGGGTCAATTTCGGGTATCCTGATAACCGCCTCAGCCACCTGCTGAAGTGCTGGCTTTAGAAACAGGTGCGTATTGGGCGCTTCGACATCGCAGTCCCAGCAGGCTGTTGGCATAACTGCAGCGAGGCTGCGCGCCAGGGCAGCGGCAACAGTTGTTTTACCCGTACCACCCTTGCCGCTGGCAACGGCAATTCTTAAGCTGTGCATGCCAGCCCGCTAACTGAACACGGGCAGCTTGCCCTGCATGTACTGGTCAACTGCCTGCTGAACGGTTTCTGTTTCTGCGGTGAAGAGCAGCATCTCAATATTGGCGGCACGCAGTACGCCGGCAGCGTTGGGACCAAAATCACCGCTGATGACTGCCTGCACACCCTGGTTGACCACGAACTGGCCTGCGGCTACACCAGCGCCACCCGATTGGGCTGCTGCCGGGTTTTCAAAGCCTTCCCACTGCATGGTATCCGTATCAATTTTTACAAAACTGGGGCAGCGCCCAAAGCGTCTTTCCACATCAGAGGATAACTCTGGCTGCCGGGCTGAAATGATGATGTTCATTGTTTCTCCTGTCTGCCGGCAAGGCCGGCCTGTGTGCTGAATAATCAGGCTAATTTTTTTGCGCCGCTGAACACGGCATCAACCGTAATGGCTGCGGCGGCATGGCCGGGGTGACGGGTCGGGTTCCAGCGTTTCATGTCGTCGTACACATCACCGCTGGTGAGGTAGCTGACGCTGCCTTTAACTTGGAAGGAGTCACCGGCCTTGGTGATAAACAGGAGTGATGCCTGGCTGCCCGCCAGGATATTCTTACGGGTTTTGTCGAAATAATTGTCTGCTACAACCAGCGTTTCGGGGTTAAAAAGACTGACGCAGGTGGCATAGATGGCGTTGGGTGTGCCGGAAGCATCGATGGTGGTCAACACCACCGGTCCTTCACGATCTTCCCAGGCTTTGATCACGGATTCGGGCAATGCTGTCATGTTTGAACCTTTCCTTAGAACTGTGGATGTGATGCCTGCTGGCGAAAATTAAGATGATTAATGCAGCAGTTCGGTATGGTCAATCAACTTGCCGTCAATAAATTCCTGGACGGCTTTGTCAATATTGCGTTCTTCGGTCACCAACGGCTGGATGTTGAGCTGGCGCATGCTCTCATAAGCGCCCATGCCCATGCCGCCGCAAATCAACGCTTTGCAGTCCGCAATTGCCTGCGCCATGCTGATGTGTTTGCTGTGCGACGCGGCGTCCTGGCCGTGTCCCGGGGCATCATGTGCTTCGGTATGCGGCTGGGCGCTGAAGTGCGTGTGACCCATCTTCTCGCGCATCTCACGGTTGACGACCTGGCCTTCTTCAATGGTCAGCACCAGGTAATAGGGTGCACGGCCAAAATGCTGGCTGATCGTCTTACCGTCATCGGTAATCACTGCTACTTTCATATTCAACTCCTTTTTAATCAATGCCTGTGAAAAATGCCTGTCATCCGGCTGTTCGTGTTCATCCGCCGGGTAGAAGATAAGCAAAATCTGTGCTGTTTCACTGCCGGTGTTCTCCCAACAGTGCGGCTGGTGGGCTTCAAATACCAGGCTGTCGCCCGCCTGCAGATGATAATCCTGCTGGTCAATGCGGTAATGAAGGCTGCCGCACAGGCAGTAGACAAATTCATAACCGGTGTGGACAATCATCTGGCTGCCGCTGCCTGACCCCGGCTGTATGGTGACGGCAAAGGGCTGGACAGCACTGCCGGCCAGCTCTTTGCCAAGGTTTTGGATGGTTGTTTTTCCGATTTGTGCCAGCGGCCGCTGGTCTGCAGGTGTGAAAACCACCTGTTTTTCAAGCGCTTCGGCCTCAAAAAAGACGGCAATTGGTTTGCCAAGCGCCAGTGACAGCTGCTGCAGCGTGCTGACCGAGGGCGATGACCTGCCATTTTCGATCAGGCTGAGCGTGTTGACGTTCAAACCGCTGCGCTCTGCCAGCGCCCTGAGTGACAGCCCCTTGCGCGTGCGCAGTTCCCTGAGCTTGCGCCCGAGCAGTACCTCGGCGCTTTCAGTACTGGAGCTAATTCTTTCCTCCATAGATTTCGCTTTCCTTTATATCTTCGACAACCAGTTGAACGGGCGTGTTGTTGATGATGTTATCGGAGATGGGGCAGCGCTTGTCGATTTTCTCAAGCAGTTCCTGTTTTTCTTCAAGGGTCATGTCGGCGTCAATGGTGGTGAAAACCCTGATGGATGAAAAGCCGGCGCGCAGGTCAGCGCGCTTGCCCATGAGTACATCGGTATCGAGCTCGCCTTCCACACGGACGGAGATATTACGTACCGGTAAACGTTCCTGTTTGGCGATGATGTGGCCGATTGTGACCACGCAGCCCGCCAGCGAGAAGAACAGGTATTCCAATGGGGTGGGGCCGGCATCTTCGCCGCCGCTGTTAGTGGGTTGGTCTACGAATAAAGTGTGGTTCCTTGCGTTGGTTTCGATAGTGAAACCATTTTTTTGTGTCGCGGTAATGCTTACGGTCTGTGTTGACATAATGCTCCTTTATAGATGTACTATTAATATTAAGTATTATAGTACATATAGATTAATTATCAAGGATATTGTCCTATTCTAATAGGATATTAATAAAACTGTCAGAGCAAGTAATAAAAGAATATTCTCAAATTACCTATTGACAAATAAAGAATAGTTTGCTATTCTAATAATAGATTACAAACAGGAGGTACGATAACATGCCAAGATACAGGCGAGGTTGGGCGGTAGGCGCTGGCGGTCCGGAACGCGGCCATCACACCGGGTTGACGGTGGCGATGCTTGAGCCGGTACTGCTGATGCTGGTGCACAAACAGCCCCAGCACGGTTACACCCTCCTGTCGGAGTTGGAAGAGCTCGGGTTGACCACGGTTCACCCCAGCGTGGTGTACCGCATCCTGCGGGAGCTGGAAGCGCTGGCATGGATTGAATCGAGTTGGGACACCAGCCAGACACAGGGACCGCCCAGGAAGGTGTATACACTCACCCCCGGCGGAGAATCCGCCCTGCAGAACTGGCAGGTTGAGCTAACCAAGGTTCGAAAGCTGATTGACCTGGTGAACCAGGTAGATCAGACAGAGAAAGGAGTTTGACATGCCTCGAAGAGATGGTACAGGACCAACCGGTCAGGGGGCCGGGACAGGCAGAGGACTGGGCAACTGCCAATCAACTGTGGAGTCTGCCCCGCGTATTGGACAAAACGGCAGCGCTGGCAATATCCAGCAGCCGCGACGGAATATCCTTGAGCAGGCTGTTTGGTGGCTTTTCAGATTACGCCGGGACACACGCGGCAATCGACATTAACTTATTATCAGTAACAGGAGGATTTTATGCCAGGTATGGATGGAAGTGGTCCCTCAGGGACCGGACCAGCAGGAAGAGGGATGGGACCCTGCGGCGGTGGTATGGCGTTCAGAGGCCGCGGGCGCGGTTTTCGCGGTGCAGGCCGGGGTTTTTCCCAGGCAGCCAGCAGCCCTGAAGACGAGAAACAGATGCTTGAGCAGCAAAAGAGCTGGCTTGAGCAGCAGCTTGCAGCAATTACCGATCAGCTTTCAGGTCTTGAAAAGTAAGTGATCATCAAAAAGGGGGATAGGCTGACCTATCCCTCTTTTTGATTTGTGATTACTTACTGAAGATCTTGGATGTCCACACCAGCAGCATCCAAAATCTGTCTGAATGGATCGTAGAAAGTATCGTCGTAGACAGCAAATGAATCCCATTGATTTGCTTCCAATAAAGCAGCAGCACCTGCCTCAGTCGAGCCCATAGCAATTAAGGCTGCATTTATCTTCTCGCGCATTTCTTTCGGGAGGGTGGGATGATATTGAACACCATCATTGGGAATATCAACAGAGACATCAATAACCTGGATCACATCCATCACGTCTGGTAAATCGCCTTCAACCATGCTTCGTGCATCAACAAAAGATGCACCAGCATCGCAGTCGCCATTGTATACACCAGTAACAGCAGCAGCATGTGAACCTACATCCACGGTTGTCAGGTCAAAATAAAGGTTGATCCCAGCTGCTTTTAGTGTAATGCTTGGGATAATCCAACCGCTGTTGCTCAATAGGCCTGGGCGGCAAAAGGATTTACCCTTAAGGTCGGCGATGGTGTTTAAACCACTGTCTTTACGTGTGAAGATTTGGCTATTGTAAACTGCATTTCCTTCATGTTCTGCTACAAGTTCTGCCTGAGCAACACCTTTATCAGCCGCAAGAATGTACGCAAGGGTTGCCAGAGAAGCCATGTGTGCTTTTGGTGGATCACTTGCAAGAGCCTCAATTACATCCGCATACTCAGTAACAGCAAGCGGTTTTATAACGAGTCCGGTTTCATCAAACAATATTTTTGTAACCTGCTCAAAACCAGCAACCACAAGTTCCGTTTCTCCTGTTGGAACTACAGCCCAAATGATTGGGTTTTCTTCTGTTCCAAGTTCAGGCGTTTGCGTGCTGTCAGCGATCCGTACCGTGATGGTAGCCGGTTGTGTCACAGACGCCACTACGACTGCAGTCTGGGTGATTTGGGTTTCAACCTGCACTTGCGTTTTTTCGCCAGGTTTCTCCTGAAGTAGAAGGTACAGGCTGATGGCAGCGACAAGGACAAGTGCACCTGCCACCCACAATAAGCCCTTCTTCTTCGAGAGGCTTGTTTTTGCAGGCTGGCTTCTGACAGGCCTCTCTGCTACCTGAGGTTCAGCGACAAGCCTATCCTTTAAGAAGGAGTGCGTGTAACTGACCAAAGCGTCAATTTGTCTTTGCGTGGGCGGGTTGATGGCATCCAGCCAATGGGTGCGTGCCAGGTAATATAACTTGCCGGGTTCCGGTACCACGTTGTCAATCTTGAAGGGGATGATCACCAGGTTGTTATTGGCAGCCAGAATCAGCTCACGGCCGACGTCATGTGAGCTGTTGGAATTGCTTGAAAAGATCAGCACCATGATACGGCTATGTACAATGGCATCTGTTATTGCGGTAGGCCAATCGCTGCCCGGCGTGATATCACGCGGTGCAATCCAGCAGCGAATATTGTTTTGTTCCAGGTTGGCCAAAACAGCATCCGCTATCGGCTTATCCTTGCTGGAATAACTGATAAAGACATCATGGGCCATCAGGCACTTCTTTCAGGTTATTGAATCAGGCTAATGACAGGTTGTTTGGATGGATGAGGATGCTTCTGCCTTATTGCTTCTGCTCGCGTTGGATAAGCAGGGAGATAGTCTGCAATCTGGCATGTGTATGAATTGGTTTGATTAAGCTGATTATAGCGGAAAGTGGTAAAAAGTCTGCTGGTTTATGTGCACAAATACGGATGACAGGTGCATCTGGGGTTATAAATGGTGGGAAAATGATACGGTCAGTTCTGGAGCTGTTCAGTCAGTTTTTCAACAACCCAGAAGTGCGAAAGGCCAAAGAACTGCAGGGGGGTCTTCTCCAGCGCCTGCAGGATAAATCGCAGCAGGCGGCCGAGACGCGGCAGGCGGGCGATGATATTGTCATAGGCACCAAAGATGATGCGCTGCTCAACCATGATGACGGGCAGCCCATCAAAGAGGCGCTCCAAATCGCGGCGGCTGTAAATGTTCACATGCGGCGCCAGCCGGTCACGCCAGCGGCGCGGCAGGTAATTTACGAATAGCATATTGCCAAAGTGATAGCGCCTGCGCCAGTAGATGCCGTGGGTCTCAAACGGGTAGCCGCGGTTGGGGCAGAACAGTACCAGCCGGCCGCCGGGCTTGAGCGTGCGGATCATCTCAGCCACCCCCAGCCGGTCATCGTCCATGTGCTCAATCACCTCGTGCGATAACAGCAGGTCAAAGGTATCCGCTGGAAAAGGCAGGTACTCACCGGCACCCTGGATGACCTGGTCCACCAGCGCCTTTGAGTCGCGGGCGCGTTCGGTGTCAATCTCCAGACCAACAGCCTGGGCGGCATCTTCAGCCAGGCGCACCAGGTACGAACCGACACCGGAGCCGTCCTCAAACACACGGCCGTGCAGGCGTTCACTGCCGGCAGCGTTTCGGATCATCTCAAGGCGGCGCTGCTGGCCAGCGCGCCAGACGTATGAAGGCTCGCCGCGCAGGGCGGCTTTATCCAGTGCGGCGGATGAAGCAGGTGAGCTCATCAGGGGTTGTTACAGTTCGCTTTCGAGAAAGGTTTCGTTGTCGCGCAGGAAGGGTACCCAGGCCAGGATGGTGGTGCCATCGCCGGGTTCAGAGGTGATATCCACCTCGCCACCAACGTTCTGCGCTCGGGTTTGCATGTTTGCCAGGCCATGCCCGATAGTGAGGCGGGTGTTTTTCATATCAAAACCGCGCCCATCATCAGATACTTCCAGCAGGGCACGCTCAGCCGCAGTCCACAGGTTGACATCCACGCGCGTGGCACGCGCATGCTTGGCGATATTCGCCAGCGTCTCCTGACAGATGTGGAAAAGCGCCAGTGCCTGCGAATCGGGCAGGTCATTGAAATCATCGGCTTTACCATTCAGGTTGACATCGATCAACGTGTTGGCACGAAACTCCGCCACCAGCCGATGAACACCCTGCAGGAGGTTCTCCTCGTACAGCTGACGGGGGCGCAGGTCTAAAATGTAAGCACGGATGTCGCGGATGGTGCTGTTGAGATCGGCAATAGCCTGCTCAATGCGTGGGGCAGATTTCTCCGGGCTCTCAGCCATCAGCAGGCGGGCATGCTCCAGTGTAAGCCCGACGGCATAGATGGACTGGATGATGCCATCGTGCAGGTCCATACCGATGCGCTCGCGCTCTTCCAGGATAGCCAGGCGGCGCTGCTGCAGGTTGAGGGTCACATTTTCAAGGGCGGTGCCAACCCACAGGCTGATGGACGACAGGAACTGCAGTTCCAACTCATCCAGCGGCTGTGGATGCAGGGTGGCAACCACCAGAACGCCTAACACGCCGCGCCGGCCGGTGAGCGGGAAGCACACCAGCTGGTAGACGTTGTCATCATAAACCGAGGGGCTCAGCCCGCAGCGGTCACAGTTTGAGAGGTTAATCAACTGCGGCTGGCCGGTCTGGGCAACCTTACCAATCACACCTTCGCCGAAGCGGAAGGTGGTCTTCTGCCAGATGTCCTGTATGCTACTGCTGCGGTGCAGCACCAATTTCAGCATGGGGCTGTCCTCCTGGCGCAGGTAAATCTGGCCGGCTTCGAGGTGCAGGTAATCCATCACCTGTGACAGGGCTTTGTCTATGATCTGGTCGGTATCGGTGGAAGATGCCAGCGTGGATGCCAGTTCGTTCAACAAGGCCAGGTTTTCATTGCGGCGGCTGAGGGCATGGTCACGCAGGTTGAGGCCGTTATACAGGCGGGCATTGGCAATAGCGACGGCAGCGTAGGCTGCCAGCGTCTCGATCACCATTTGGTCGTCAGCGCTGAAGGCTGGCGCACCCTGCTTGTTGGTCAGGTAAATCTGGCCGTACTGCACATCGCCCTTGATAATCGGTACACCCAGGAAGGAGGTCATCTCAGGGTGATGCTCGGGGAAGCCGGACCGTTTGGGGTGGTCGGCGATGTCCTCGATGCGAATGGTCTCGCGGCTGTTCATCAGGTGGCCGATCAAGCCCAGTCCCAGGGGCGGGTGGGCCATACGGCCAATTTCTTTGGGGGCCATACCAACCGGGATAAACTGTTCCAGTTCGCCGTCTTGATTCATAATACCCACAGCGGCATAGGTCGCGTTGACCTGCTGGCGGGCGATTTCAGCAATTTTGTTTAGCAGTGACTCAATAGAAATGTCCTGGATAAGCTCCAGGCTGGTCTTGTGGAGGGCTGCCAACCGCTCCTCCAGCTGTTCACGGGTTAAAGTGGTCGCGTCAGTCATAATATTGGATGATTGTACTCTATATTGAAAGATTATGTCAATTTTATACGCTGCTGGCGGGTGGAGCAGCAGGGCAGCATCCAGTATAATTGGATAAGGAGGATCAACAATGGCAGGAATATTTGACCGACGCAAGGAACAGAAGATGTTGCAGGACGGGGGACGCCTGCCACCCGGGCAGGTGCTGACCGAGAAGTTCCCGGTGCTGCATTACGGGCCGATCCCACCGTTTGAGCCGGCAGTGTGGACATTCAAGGTGTGGGGTGAGGTTGAAGCGCCGCTGAGCCTGGCATGGGAGCAGTTCATGGCACTGCCGCGCACGCGTCGGCACATGGACCTGCACTGCGTGACGCGCTGGAGCAAGTATGATACCGAGTGGGAGGGGGTTGAAATGAAGACACTGTTCGAGTTGGGGTTGGTGAAGCCCACACCGGCGGCGAAATTTGTTGTCCAGCATGCTGAGTACGGCTATACAACGAATCTACCACTGGAAGTGATGCTGCAGGATAACTTCCTGCTGGCGACGCATTACGACGGCAAGCCGCTGACGCCGGAGCACGGCTATCCCCTGCGCGGTGTGGTGGGGGCACTCCCGGCGTTGAAAGGGGAAATGGAAGACCCGTACCTGTGGAAGGGCGCCAAGTGGCTGCGCGGCTTGCAGTTCCTGGCCGAGGACCGTCCGGGCTTCTGGGAGCAGGCGGGGTATCACAACGAGGCCGATATCTGGGAAGAGCAGCGCTTCGCGTGAGATCGCACCGTGTGAGATACGCGTTTTTGTTGTGGTGGCCAAGTGGGGCTTCGATAACTATGCGGTGACCTACAGTTCCCTTCAATTGCTTCAGGCAGGCTCAGAGTGGGGACTAAAAGCTTCCTCTCCCTTCGGGATCGCGCAGCATGCAGTAGGCAGAGGATTGAGGTGAGGGTGATCAATTTCCTCTGCAACGATAGCCTAACAACAACGATGTCACATGGCTTCGATCCCCTTAACGGGGACCTACAGCGGCTGTTAGCCGCTTCCGGCAGGCTCAGCCATCGAGGACCTGCGGCAAGCTCAGCCGCCGGTACACGTAGGGGCGACCCAGTGGGTCGCCCACTACCCAAATCAATCCCTACCCCCTCCTGCCTCCCCCATTTTTACAAAATGGGGGAGGCCACACAACACAAAGTCCTCAATCTGCTGTCGGCAATACAGTTTTATTGTACCTAAACCTGTAGGGCAGGTTTCCAAACCTGCCGCTATTGTGGCGGATAAGGTCCTTTACAGGATGGTAATAGCCAACCTGCATTTCTGAGCTGTAGGGTTCGACCCACCGGGTCGCCCTTAACCGCAGCCCAGCATTCGGCAGATGCTATAATGTCAGCACATGACAGAGATGCCGATCACCCCCACACAACCACCTGACACCCCGCGCCTGAACACTGGCGAGGTGCATATATGGCGCTTCTCTACCGCAGCGCTCACCCCGGCACTGGCCGCTTTGCTGACGGACGCAGAACGCGAGCAGGCAGCCTCGCTCAGGTTGGAAAAAGTGCGCCTGCAGTACAGCACCTCACGCGCCTGCCTGCGGCACGTCCTCTCGCTCTACACCGGCCTGCCGCCATCAGATCTCACCTTCACCACCAACGCCTGCGGAAAACCATCGCTGGCCAACACCCCCAGCCCAGCATTCAACCTCACCCACTCCGGCGGGCTTGGGCTGATTGCTGTTTATGCCGGCACGACCGTGGGCGTGGATATCGAGCACAGCCGGCGCAAGGATAAGCTGGCCGGCATCGCCGCCCGTGTCTTTTCGCAGTCTGAACTGGCCACCTTGCAGTCCCTGCCGACCGAGTCACAGCCCACCGCCTTCTACCGACTGTGGACGATCAAGGAAGCCGTCCTGAAAGCCGCTGGCTGCGGTTTTTCAATTTCCCCTGTGGAGATGGATACAGGCACCTGCATTACCCCGCCCCCGGGCATGGAGCGCCTGACTGTCTTACTGCCCGATCACGGCAGTTGGGATGTGACCGCCTTCAGTGCGGCTGACGGTTACCCGGCCGCCGCAGCTGTGCCGCACGGCATGCCGCCTTCCCTCTCTTTCTATAATCTCGAAAACGAAACACCGCCCGGTTGAAAAGCCCGAGCGGCGTTGATTTCCTATACAAACCCTGTACTAATCCTGCATAAGGTAGGCGTAACGAGCCTTCAACACATCCGCGCTGGTGTTGGTCAGCCCTGCCAGCCGCTCGAACAGCGTCCCATCCGCGGCATGCTCCGGCTTGATACGCGTCATGAACTTGTACCCCGAGCGGTAGTGGAAGGAGTTGATATTGACCATGCGCACCTCGGTGCGGCCGGTATCGCTGTCGATCATGTCATCAAACGGGATGGGCACCACCTGCCCGTGCTGCAGGGTGATGATGGCATTGGTGCCGCCGCGCTGCAGAAAATCCACCGCTGCCATGCCGAGCTCACGCGTGTACTCAATGTCATACGCCACGGGCGGCGCACAGCGCAGTTCATAGCCCAACACCTGCTTGACCATGCGCATCTGCAGGCCCAGCCCGGCCAGGTCTGTTTCCATCGCCTTCTTCAAGATATCCAAGAAGTTGACATCCGCCAGTCGGATATGCCCGTGTTCATCACGTTTGAGGTTGTCGAGCGCCAGCAGGTCCTGTTCGTCCAAATTTTCCAAAATACCCTCTGCCAGCAGCGCCACACCGTAGTTCTTGCCCTCCAGCAGGCGCAGCAGCACAGTCATCACCAGGATGTCCACCACGTGCTGCAGGCGGATATTCCCGCCCGGCCACTCCTCAGGGATGAGCGTGACCGTCGCCATGGCGCTCTTACCGATACCCAAAGCCAGGTGGCCGGCCTTGCGTCCCATACTCATCACTAAAAACCAGTTGCGGCTGGTGAAGGCGTCCTTCTTCAAGTTCATCACCAGCTTGGTGCCCACCTCGCGGGCGGTCTCAAAGCCAAAGGTGCTAATATCTTCCGGCAGGGGCAGGTTGTTGTCGATCGTCTTGGGCACGTGCACCGAGCGCAGGTCCACGCCCATCACCTGCTGAGCATAACGCACCACCCTCGAGGCAGAGAAAGCCGTATCATCGCCGCCAATCGTGATCAGCGCCTGGATGCCGTTATCTACCAGCGTGGAAACAACGTTATGCAGGTCTTCCTGACGGCGGGTGGGGTTGGCGCGTGCCGTGTGCAGAATTGAACCACCCTCGCCATAGATATACGCTACCTGTTCGGATGTCAGCGGTAAAGAGACCAGCTTGCCGGCCATCAGATGTGTAAAGCCGTCATAAATCCCGACCACCTCAATGCCGCCCTGACAGGCTTCCATGGTGGCGGCGTGGATTACACTGTTGATACCGGGCGCCGGCCCCCCGCCGACGAGTATCGCAATTTTCTTGAGATCGCTGGCTGACATAGACCCGTCCTTGTGTTGATAAAGAAGAATGAGATTGTCTTAATTTTACATGTTTTTATCTCGCAACATTTATTAGTTAAAGAGTTAGATTTGAATACTCCGCCATTTCATTTACAATACAAACAGTATTGCTGAATACAGCCTGCTTAAGACTTGTTTATAAATCATCCTGCGAGATCCTGTTACTTTTCAGCCGGTGTTACGATAATAATTAATAAGCAATGAAAAACTTTGAAGCCCTGGATGACGCAGCTCTGTTAAAATCTGTCGGAAAGAACCCGGATGCATTTGCCGTGCTGTACCGGCGCTACCTAACGCCTGTCTACCGCTATATATATCACAGGCTGGGAAATGTCCAGGACACTGAAGACCTGGCGGCGCAGGTGTTCACAGCGGCACTGGAAGGCATCACCGCCGGCCGCTACCGTGAAAGCGGTAGTTTTGCCGCCTGGCTTTTCACTATCGCGCGTCGACGCCTGGTAGATCATTTTCGTAGGCATCCCGAGGCTGAACTGGACGACCCGCCAGCACCAGATCCTGGCATACTTTCTGGCGTTGAAATGGGTGAGGACCTTAACCGGCTTGCTGCGCTTTTTGCCCGACTGGATGAAACCCAACAAGACCTACTTCGTCTGCGCTTCAGTGCGGGATTGAGTTTTGCACAAATTGGACAGATCGAAGGACGCAGTGAGGCTGCTGTTAAAATGGCAATTTACAGGATTTTGGAGATGATCAGAAATCAATGGCAGGTGCAGGATGCATGAGGTAATGACTGACCTTCCTCCTGAGTTAAACCGTGCGCTGGAGTCCTTCTTTGAGGCTTCACAGCCAGATGCAGCCTTTGTTGATCGCCTGGAACGACAGCTGCGCTTGCATGGCTCCGGGTTGACTGACAATCGCAAGGCTTCACAGCTCGCCCCTACTTCAAAAAGGCTTTCTTATATGTATATACTGCGCACACGCCCCGTTCTTGCGCTATTTTTCGCCCTGCTTGCCCTGCTTCTTTTGAGCGGTATCGCCTATGCCGTCGGCCGGCTGTTCGGGTTTATTCCGGGGATCGGCTTTGTTGACGATGTGCAATCGATGCAGGCAACACCTGTAAGCATCACCCGCCCCCTTGTTAATACATCAGCTGTGACGCCACTCACAATCGAAGGCGAATCGGCACCGCAAACTAAATCTGAACAACCAACACCAGAGGGACACAGCACAGCGCAGAAGCGCGAAGGTGTTACTGTCACCATCCAGCAGGTAATTGCAGAAAGAGAGCGCCTGGTAATTGCGTACGAGATCACTGGCTTGCCGATGACGCAGTTTTCACCCGAGCGTGCCGCAACAATCACCGCGCTGGAGAGTGAGATAGACCCATACCTTGTGAATATCCGCCTGGCTGACGGCAGTACCCTTGATTTGATGAACGGCAGTCACTGCAACGGCGGTGGGGATGGCAATACTTCCTGGCTCTCCTGCAGGCTGGTAAGATCACCTTTACCGGAAGGTGTAAACCAGTTTACTTTTGAAATCCAGCGTCTGCCCAATTCCCTTCCCGGCGAACTGCCTGAAAACTGGGTTATCCCTGTTAGCCTGGTACCGGTATCACCAGCAGACGGAATCAATCTCACACAAGAATTGAACTTGCGCAGTCAGCCAGTAAATGGCATCACACTCATGCTGATAAAGGCTGTCCAGACACCCTTCCAGGCAGCTTTCCAGTTGGGGATGGCCTGGGAAGCACCCAACCGCTTTGTGCATCATACAGCGCCTATTACATTGCGGGATGCACAAGGCCGCTATTTTATCCTCACTGGCGGTCCAGACGGCGGCACCTACGCCATTGATAACCCTAACTCGATGACTTTACCCTCGCAGGTGACTTTTCCAATCAATGGCGGCGGCCCGCTTACCTTCCGGATTGACTGGGTCATAATGTCCATCTCTGGAGCAGCCCCCAATGACCCGGCCGGTGCCCCTATCCTGCGTGTGGACGCAGGTAATGACCCGGTTGTCGGACAGGAATGGCCTATTGACCAGAGAATACAGGCTGGCGGGTTTGACCTCCACTTCATCCAGGCACGTCTGAAACCCGGTCAGGACGGCGGCATCATCCTGGAGATCGATGCAGAGCCGCAGCCCGGTATTACCTCACTCAATCTCATGCCTGTAGAAGGTTCAGCCTCAATTGAAGCCGGCTTTGACTCCGCTCGCCGCGTGCTGGTCAGCCGCATCAGCCTCCCTGCCCTGCCAGAAAATCCGATTGACCTGTACATTTCCGAGATCCTTTCGCGCATCGATGGCCCCTGGGAAATCTCATGGCAGCCGGAGTCAATGCCAGTCTCAAGCCTGAAACCCACCCCTGCACCAATAAGGATGGCGCCGGCTGAACCTGATCTCCTCCCCGGTCAGCCACTCTTGGATGAAATCAAAGACCTGCTCAGTGGCGCATTTACACCTTCCGGCCCCGGCTGGGTTCACCAGCATTATTGGGTTACCTACCAACAACCTGCCGCGATGCTGGATACCGCTGACTTGCCCGAACAACCGGCGGTATATTCCGTTGACGCTTGGTACATGCTGGATGAAAACGGGTACATACGCACCACGATCTACCTGCGCAAAACACCGGATGGAAGGTTGGTGGGTGCAGACATCGACAGCGGCTTGTATCATTTTTCTCTACCAGAAGGCCGCGGCGGCGTTGGACAGGATATCTATCTCGCCAGACCAGCCTATGATTTGAACCAGCTGTCTCAATTTAACAATATCGCTGCGTCCGGTGGGCCGCTTCAACGGGAAGAGTCCGAGGTTGATGGCATCGCCTGCCATCTATACAGCGGTACAATGCCTTACAATCCGCCCATGGTGTTATCCGGTGAACTACTGCCTGTAGGAGCGATGGTTCACACAGCCTGTATTGATCCGCTAACGGGTGCTGTCCTGCAAATCCAAAACCAGGTGATCTACACCGACGGCACCTCCCGGGATACTGACAGTACCCGCTTCGTCTCGGTTGAGTCAGTTGATGTCCTGCCAGAGGATGTACGCAGTATCCTTGACCTGGTGATCATACCTGAATAAAGTATGAGCTGTCTGCAGGCAGCCGCTTAACTGGTATACACCTGTGTTAAAAATTAGATGTACTACCAATTAATTTTCCCTTAACTCAACAACTAACAACACTTCGGACAGATGGCGACCTTTCGCTAGCTAATTGCGCCACTTCTCATTCAAGATGACTTGACAGGGGCGGGTTTATCATTAGACTGGTAGGAAACGGGTATACTTTTCTTACAACAGAATTAATGTTACATCAACCGGTTGACAGGAGGTCAAACATGAAAAAGCGATTTGGTATTCTGAGGCTAATTGGCTCCATCTACAAGATCCTGGGCATTATCGTGGCGGTCATCACCTTGTTGGGGGCTATTGCTGTGTGTGCCACCAGTGTGTTGGGCGGCGCGGCATTAGAGCAGTTCATGGGCAATGTACAGCAGTACGGCGGCGGCCCCTGGGGTATGATGGGCGGCATGGCCGGCGGCTTGATCGGCGGTGTGGGCATCATCCTGTCCGGACTGGCAACTGCCATCGGTTTGTATGCCGGCGGTGAGTTGATCTACCTGCTGCTTGCGCTGGAGGAGAACACCCGAGTCACTGCCCGCCTGTTGGAGCATACTGGCGAACCCGAGGAATAGGTTATCGCCCGGCAACACAGCATCATCCATAAGGATTAACCAATGAAACCAGAAGCGACGTACACCTTTCCGCCCGGTTTCCTGTGGGGCACTGCCAGCGCGGCACACCAGGTGGAGGGTCAGAACAGCAATAATAACTGGTCAGCCTGGGAGGCTGAGCCGGGACATATCTACCAGAACCAGAAAGCCGGTAATGCCTGTGGCTGGTGGGCCGGGCGCTGGCGCGAGGACTTTGACCGCGCCGCCGACACTGGCCAAAATACCCACCGCCTGTCGGTCGAGTGGAGCCGCATTCAGCCCACCCCAGACCGCTGGGACGAGGAAGCCATCGACCGCTACCGCCTGATGCTGCGCGGATTGATGGAGCGCAACCTGATGCCAATGGTGACCCTGCATCACTTCACCGACCCGCTGTGGTTTGTGGCGCGCGGCGGCTGGGAGAACCCCGAAGCGCCGGAGCTGTTTGCCAAATTTGTGACCAAGATCGTCACTGCCCTCAAGGAGTATGTGACGTTGTGGGTGACGATCAACGAGCCCAACGTGTACGCCTACGGCGGCTGGCTGGGCGGCGGTTTCCCGCCCGGCAAGAACGATTCGGCGCTGGCCGGCAAGGTGCTGTACCACCTGCTGCTGGCACACGCTGCGGCCTACAAGATCATCCACAAGATACAACCGCAGGCACGCGTGGGCGTGGCACACCAGTACCGCGGCTTTTGGCCGGCACGCAGCTGGATGCCCCTGGATGGCGCCGCAGCTAACATGTTGAGCGCCAATTTTAACAACGCCTTCCCGCAGGGCATCGCTGCCGGCAAGTATTCCTTCCTGTTTAAGACTATCAAGGTGCCTGAAGCGCTCAACACCCAGGATTACTTTGGCTTGAACTATTACACCGCCGATACGGTCAAGTTCTCCCTGTTGGAATCGAAGAATTTCTTCAATAAACGCTATTTCCCGCCGGATGCCATCCTAAGCGAGACTGGCTTCCTTGCCAGCCTGCCTCAGGGCATGTTTGATGCGCTCAAGTGGGCCAAGGGTTACAGCTTGCCGATTATCATCACCGAGAACGGCGTGGAAGACCGCCAGGACACGATGCGCCCCGGCTACCTGCTGGAGCACCTGCAGCAAGTGTGGAAAGCGGTCGGCTATAACTGGATGGTGAAGGGCTACTTTCACTGGTCGCTGGTGGATAACTTCGAATGGGAGCGCGGCTGGTCACAGCGCTTTGGGCTGTGGGAGCTGGACGTCGAGACGCAGAAGCGCACACCACGCCCCTCGTCCGAGCTGTATGCCGCCATCTGCCGCGAGAACGCCTTCACCACGCAGCTGGTCGAACAGTACGCGCCGGAGTCGTTTGGGCGCATGTTCCCGGTTTAGATTTACATTACCCATTGAAATGAGGAACCCTGGATGAAATTAATCACCCTGCTGACTGATTTCGGGCTGCGCGACGGTTACGTCGGCGTGATGAAGGGCGTGATTTGGACTATCTGCCCCGACGCACACATCGCCGACCTGACCCACACCGTTGCGCCGCAGAACATTCGCCAGGGCGCGCTGGCGCTGGCGCTGTCCTTCCCTTACTATCCCGCCGGCACTGTGCATGTGACGGTGGTGGACCCCGGCGTGGGTACCGCCCGCCGCCCAATTGCCGCCCGCGTGGGTGAGCAGTTCTTCGTAGCACCCGACAACGGCCTGCTCTCGCCAGTATTTGACGAGGCAGAGCGTCAGGGGCTGCAGGTGAACATTGTGCATCTCAACCGCCCGCAGTACTGGCTGGACGACATCAGCCATGTCTTCCACGGGCGCGATATCTTCTCGCCTGTGGCTGCACACCTGGCACGCGGCATACCGCTGGAGACGCTGGGTGACCCGATCACCGACCCGTTTCGTTTCACCCTGCCTGTGGTAGAGGCGATTGACGGCGGCCTGCGCGGGTGCATCCTGCTGGTGGACAATTACGGCAACCTGTACAGCAATATCCCACTCAAAGCGCTGGAGCCCTACAACCCCGCTGGCCTGCGCATCCGCATCGCCGGGCAAGAGATTACCGGCTTACTGCCGAGCTTTGGTTACGGCAGTGAGGGTAGCCTGGTGGCGGTGCACGGTACTTACGGCTCGCTGACCGTGGCAGTGGTCAACGGTAATGCAGCCAAAGGGCTCTCTGCCGGCGTGGATACCCTGCTGGAAGTGTGTTTCCGCCCGGAGCAACCAGCATGACGCGCGTCATCAGCATCACCACCGACTTTGGTTCAGGTGATTTTGGCGTGGGCGAGATGCTGGGAGTGATCTACAGCATTGCCGGCGAGAATGTGCGCATTGCTGACCTGACCCACGACATCCCGCGCCACAATGTGCTGGATGCCGCTGTCATCCTGGAGCGCCATACACCTTACTTCCCGCCTGGCTCGGTGCACATCGCCGTGGTGGACCCGGGCGTGGGTACTGGCCGACGTCCAATTGCCGCCCGGTTGGGTGACCAGATCTTCGTTGGACCTGACAACGGCCTGCTGACGCTGATGCTGGCGCGCTGCCAGCGGCTGGGCGAGCCGGTGCAGGTGGTGCACACCTCCAACCCGGCTTACTGGCTGCCGCAGGTGAGCGCCATCTTCCACGGGCGCGATATCTTCGCTGCGGTGGCAGCCCATATCGCCCGCGGTGTGCCGCTCGAGGCGCTGGGCGAGCCGGTGGACGACCCCGTCTTGTTGGATATTCCCCAACCGCTGGCGTTTGACGGCGGCTGGCAGGGCACTATCACCCGCGTGGACCATTTCGGCAACCTGGAGAGCAACATCGACGGCTCTCTCACCACAGGCATACCCAACCCGCAGGTGCTGATCGGCAGCGCGGTCATCAATGGGCTGGTGCAGACCTTTGGCCAGGCGCAGCCCGGTGACCTGGTGGCCATGATCGATTCCTCCGGCGTGCTGGGCGTCAGCGTGGTCAACGGCAGCGCTGCTCAAAGGCTGAATGCCGGTCAGGGCACGCCCATCACCATCCGCCCAGCTGATTAAGCGACATTCAACTTCCCTGAACAAAAAAGGGGCTGCCCAAAAAGTCAGCCTCGACAGTTGAATAAACCACAAAAACAAACAAAGAAATAAAAAAGAACAAAAAAAAGCAGCGATCAAACGACCGCTGCTTTTGCTATGTTATGTGCAATACACAGAATTCCCCATTCAGTACTCACTTTATCAATTCCTCGCAGAAGAAACCGCCTGAACCCCCAATCCCCCTTGAGACGGCCAAATACAGCCTCCACCTCAACCGGGCGCCGAGATCGCAATACCAATCCTTGCGGAGAAAGTAGATTATCACGGGCTTGTTGTTTGAGCCTTTCCCACTCCTTGCCTATTTGTATCTGCCGGTTATTTTTTGCCCGAGTACATTCTGCCTTTACAGGACAGTGTGAACAATCCTCACACTCATATATGCGTCGTTCTGAGGTGTATCCATTCTCACTCTTGTATGGCTTTGTATACACATATCGTAAACGTTTCTTTTGTGGACATTCATATTCATCTTCTTGAGCATAATAGGCAAAATTCTCTGCCCGATAAGGCTGTTTCTTTTTATAGTTCCGTTTCTGTTCGTAATGAAAGCGGTTGTCTTTGACGTAAGTTGTTATGTGGTTTAGGTCCAGGTAGCTGTAGTTCTCTTCACTGCCATATCCCGCATCTGCCACCAGGTTTTTGGGATAATCCCCCAGCCACAGCCTGAACTTCTCAAGGTGTTCTTTCAAGCAACTGGTATCTCCTGCCCTGCGATGTAAGCTGAAGCCTAATACAAATTGCTTCTGTGTCCCCAGTTGCACATTATAGCCAGCCTTCAACTGTCCATTCCTCATGTGGTCTTCTTTCATCCGCATATATGTGGCGTCATTATCGGTCTTGCAGAAGTTGTTGCGTCCCTCAAATATCGCTTCATACCGTTCATATTTCTCCATCCTTGGAATGTAATCTTTCTCCAACTTCGCCTTGGCCTTGCTCAAATCTTTGTCTTCCGGATTTTCTTTCAACCGTTCATTGATCTTCCTGGCGGCTTCTTTCAGTCTCTCTGCGTCTATTTCTTTGCCTTCCCCTACTTCTTCTAAATCATTCTCTCCGTATTTCGCCTCTTCCGCTGCTTCTATCTCGTCTATTTCTTCGAGTAACTGCTGTACTTTTTCTCGCAGTTTGGCTTTATTCTTCTCTGTGCTCTTCCGCCACACAAATTTGTATTTGTTCGCATTAGCCTCTATCTTTGTCCCATCTACAAAGTAGTGCTCCAGATCAACATAGCCCGCTTCCATCAGTTGCTCTATTACCCCGTAAAATACTTCGTCGATCACCGCTTTCATAACCTTCCCCCTGAAGCGGTTGATGGTTCGATGGTCTGGACGGTTCATCCCGCTCAGCCACATGTAATTCACATTCTCCCGCAGTTCTTTCGCTATTCGCCGCGAGGAAAACACCCGTTGTGTGTAGGCATATACGATGACTTTCAGCAGCATCTGTGGGTTGTAGGCGCTTGTCCCTCCCCCTTTGTACTGCTTCTCCAGTATCAGTCGATCGATCTCTTCGATCATTTTGCTCACCACCCTTACCAGATGGCTTTCAGGTATCAGCTCTTCCAGGCTCGGTGGTAATAGCATTGCTTGTTGTGGTTCGTATCGTTTGAAGATTTGTCTTTTCATCCCCCTATTATATTAAAGTTTTTGAGGCTGCCCATACTTTTGGGACAGCCTCTGATTGTTATCAAAGGAAGGTTACACCAGTTCAGGGTCGCGGTATACAAACGTCCCATTGACCAGTGTGCCCAGCACTTTGGTGTTGAGGATCTCCATCGGGTCAATCTCGAAGATATCCTTATCCAGCACCACGCAGTCCGCCAGGAAGCCGACTTTGAGCATACCCAGCTTGTCTTCCATGCCGGCAGCATAGGCCGGGCCAGTGGTGTAACCCTGCACCGCTTCGTGTACGCTCAAGCGCTGTTCGGGGTACCAGCCTTCGGGGCCGGGCGTACCGTCAGGTCGGCGGCGCGTCACGGCGGCATGAATGCCAACCATCGGGTCCCAGGTCTCCACCGGGCAGTCCGAGCCAAGCGCCAGCACGGCGCCGTGCTGCAGCTGCGATTTGAGTGCATAGGCATTGGCAGAGCGGCTGCCCCAATGTTCGGTAGAGATATCCATGTCAGACGTTGCGTGCAGTGGCTGCATCGAAGCCACCACTTTCAGCTTGCCCAGCCGGCCGATGTCTTCCGGCGCCAGCAGCTGCACGTGCTCGATGCGGTTGCGCAGGGAGCCAGTCAGGCCTTTATTAATCGCCTGCTCGTAGATATCCAAAATCTCGCGGTTGGCCCGGTCACCGATGGCGTGGATGGCACAGGCCAGCCCGCCGCCGTTGGCTTTGAAGACCGCCTCGCGCAGCACTTCGATGTCAGTGGTGGCAATGCCGGTGTTCTCCGGCGCACTGTCGAAGCCCTCCAGCATCCAGGCGGTACGGGGTCCCAACGCGCCATCGGCAAACATCTTGACAGCGCCGACGCGCAGCATATCATCGCCGAAGCCGGTGCGCAGACCGACGGCCAGCGCTTCATCGAGGTGAACCAAGGGGATGGACTTGGTGATGCGCAGGGTCAGCTCGCCGCCCTGGTGCAGCGCCTGTTCCACGGCAAAAATCAGCGGGGTATCCATGTCGTGTACGCCGGTCAGGCCGGCGCGGTGCGCCTGGGCCATGGCACGCCGGGCGGCGACCATCAGCTCAGGTACGTCCGGCTTGGGGATCAGGTTCTTGACCAGTGGGACGGCCTCTTCCAGCAGGGTGCCTTCCGGCTCACCGTTTGGTTTGCGCACCAGTTCACCGCCGGCAGGATCGGGTGAGGCGGCGGTCAGGCCGGCCAGCTTGAGCGCAACCGTGTTGACCCAGGCGGCATGCCCGCTCTTGGCTTCCAGAAAGACCGGGTGATTGGGTGAGACAGCGTCCAGCTCTGCCGCGGTTGGAAATTTGGCATCCCAGACGTTGTGGTTCCAGCCGTAACCGGTAATCCATGCGCCAGCGGACTTTTCGGCTGCCATAGCGGCCACGTCAGCCAGCACGGCTGCCTTGGTGGGCTTTTCAGCGTTGATCGCATCCAGCCCGAGGGAGATATATTCAAAGTGCAGGTGGGCGTCGGTCAGCCCGGGCAGGACTGCGGCGCCTTTCAAATCGATCTTATCGCGTATCCCGGCGGCACCTGCTACCTGTTGGGCTGAGGTGTCATCGCCGGCAAACAGGACCACGCCACCGCGTATCAACAGTGCGCTGACCAGCGGTTTGGCAGGGTCCATGGTATGAATTTTGCCGTTATAGAGCAGGAGATTATTGGTTTGCATCATGTTTGCGTGTGACCTTTCTATTGGACTGTGCTTTTAATTATAAACCGCCTGTCAATTGACGATGCACAGGGTATGACAGGCGGCAGGTGAATGAGGATATAAATAATAGAACTTATATTCTATTTATGAGTTACCAGATAGCAGGTTCTGGCGGTTGAAACCCCTGACAGACAGCCAGGTGAGCCCCAACGCAACCAGCCACAAGACTGCGCCGATCAGCATTCCAACCGGCACGGTCAGGTAGACGGTGCCGCTCAACTGCCCCGCCAGCAGGATGATCACCAGCAGGACGAGTGATGAAGAGGTCTGGTAGGCGCCCATAAAGGTGCGGCTGCGGGAGGAGATCAGCACCGTGGCGGCGATACCCAGCAGTGCCAGTGCCGGCGTGATCCACAAGATGAGGGGGTACCAGCTGGGCAGCGGGAACCACATCCCCCCGAACAGGTCAAAGCCGGCCGTATTGAGGATGATGATATAGAGGATGAACAAAAACCACGTCAGCCCGACGGCAGGCAGGAAGCCGCTCAGTACCTTGCCAAGGAACAGCTCACGGTCTGTGGCGGGTGTGTACAGCAGGGCTTCCATGGTGTGGCGCTCCAGCTCGCCGGCAAAGGACTCGGCGGCAATAACGGTGGCGAACATCAGCGGAAAGATCAAGAACATGGGCGCCATGATGTGCCCGAACATCATCAGCACCATGGATTGGAAATCATCCAGCCCTGAGAAGGCAGCGCTGAAGGCCGGCGGCATGTTGTTGAAGAAAATATCCAGGTCGCTGTCCTGTGCGAAGAAATCAGGCGGCAGGGGCACAAATTTGGGCAGCAGCAGGATGGCAGCCGGCAGGACGCCAAGGAAGATAATTGGCACCACCAGCATCGGCATCCAGGCGCCGCGGTTTTGGCGCACCTCCAGCAAATCTTTTTTAGCAATGGCAAACAGGATTTTCCAGTTCATTCAGCACGCTCCCTGTCCTGGCTCTGCAGGGCAAAGTAAATTTCTTCCAGTGAAACCGGCTGCGGCTGCACGCTCAGCAAGCGGGCGCCGGCAGAGACAAGGGTAGAGACCAGTTCGGGCACCTGTCCTTCAGCTTCAACCTCAAGGCGCAGCAGCTTGTCCCCCTCCCAGGTAACCGCGTGGGTAAAAGACAGGCGTTCTGGCACGGCTATTACCGCACCAGAAGGTGTTTCATGGAAAGCCACCTGCAGGCGCAGACCCGGCATAAGGCGCTGGCGCAGTTCGGAAAGGCTGCCAACAGCCAGCAGGCGGCCGCGGTTGATGATTGCCAGCCTGTCACACAGGCGCTCGGCTTCAAACAAGTTGTGGGTGCACAAGAGCACGGTGCGGCCGTTCTGGCCGCGGATGTTCTCAATCAGGCCGTGCACCTGCTGAGACGATTCCGGGTCAAGTCCGGCGGTCGGCTCATCCAAAAACAGCAGTTCGGGCTGGTTGAGCAGGGCACGCGCCAGCGCCATGCGCTGTTTCATACCCTTGCTGTAAGTGCCCACCCGGTCGTCAGCACGGCCTTCAAGGTCAAAGAATGCCAACAGCTCTTGAGAACGCCTGCGCCAATCCGCCTCGGGCATACCCATCAGCGTGCCGAAGAAAGACAGGTTCTGCCGGGCGGTCAGGCGCTCGTACAGAGCAGGTGTCTCGGTCAGCACGCCGGTCTGCTTGCGGATGCGGTGGCCATCGACCTTCGGGTTCAGCCCCAGCACGCGTAGATCGCCGGATGTGGGGTTGAACAGGCCGTTCAACAGGCGGATAGTGGTGGTCTTGCCGGCGCCGTTGGGGCCAAGCAGACCGAGTACCTCACCGCGCCGTACTGAGAATGTCAGCCCATCCAGGGCTGTTTTCTGCCCAAAACGGTGTGTGAGTCCATTTACTTCAATGATATTTTCCATTAATAAGGCTCCAAAAACATCATAAATAGATCAGCCAGTATTGATATTAATGTTTCACGTGAAACATCAGGCTAAAGCGAACTGCTGCCCTTCATCTCGCGTTGATAGGCGAAGTAGGAATAGATAATTGGGATAAATGCCGCCGCCAGCATCGGTACCATCAGCAGCAGGAAAGATTGCGATGGAAAGATGATGCCCAGCATAGTGATAATGCCGGCTGCTTTGAACAGCCAGCCGCCCAGGCGGTGGGTTTTCTCCCACACGCTGTCACTGCTCAGCGTCCAGGGGGTACGGATGCCTATAAAGAAGTTGCGTTTGGCTTTTTGCATCAGAACACCGGTATAGAAGATGAACAACCCCATGCCCGGCATCATCCACTGTGACAATATCAGCGGATTCCCCATATTGATCAGCACGGTCAACACATGCATGTAGAGCATGAACAGTGCAAAGATCACCACAAAGGTGTTAAAGTACGGTCGGAAGGCCTCGATATTTTTGCGCAGCGGGTCAATGTGTGGTACCGCCATCAACAGGGCGCCGATACCCAGCAGCATCAGCGGCATCAGTGCCAGCCCCCAGAATTTACCCATCGTGCCGTCAACGACGTTTTGATCGTTCCAATGGGTGGCAATCACGTCAGGGACGCGCGGGTAGGCATAGAGGGAGACGGCTGCAGCAAGCAGGATGACAATGCCCATAAGGATCAGGGTGGTTTTGGTTTTCATAGTGTTAGCTCCTTTGATGTTTCACGTGAAACAATTCACGCGTGATCTTCAAATTTTTCTTGATTTCCGCTGCCATCCAGCTTTACTTGCGTCAATGCCTGCTGGGCGATTTCGCGGTCAAAGCCGAGTAAAATGGCATTCTCCAGGTAGCGCTGGGCCAGGCGGCTGAGCACGTCGGTGCCAATATGGCTTCGTCCCGGGCTGCCGGCGGGCAGGACATACGTACCGCGCCCATGCTGGACGGAGGTCAGACCCATATCATCCAGCATACGGTAGGCACGTGCCACGGTATTGAAATTCACCTGCAGATCATTCGCCAGCCGGCGCATGGTTGGCAGGCGCTCGCCGGGCCTGACCTGCCCGTTGATGATCAGGTCAGCCAGCTGGGCGACAATCTGGTTGGTGATCGGTAAGTTTGATCTGAAATCCAGTTCCAGTTTGAATTTAGACAAATTAGGTTTCCTTTAGTTGAAATTGTATTATTGTATAATTGTATTATTGTATCATTTCTTTGTCAAGGGTAAAATAAGCCTGTTTTATGGAACAAAGGTGTTTTGATATGCGTTTTTAAAGCATGCAGTATTTGGCATTATTTGAGGCAAAAGAGAGGCTTCTCATGGCAAGACTACCTGTTATTTCACTGATTTTGTTTTCAACCGTGCTTCTGGCAGCCTGCTCTGCTGCGGGCGGCGCTGAGCGGCGTGTCAACGCACCTTCTGACGGCCAGGTGATTGAAGTGGGCGTTGGCGACGTGCTGGTGCTTGAGTTGGCCGGCAACCCCACCACTGGCTACAACTGGTACGTGACCGATGTAGATGCGTCCATTTTGCAGATGCAGGGCGAGCCTGAATTTGCGGCGGACAGCAGCGCCATCGGTTCGGGCGGCGTGCTGGCGCTGTCGTTCAAGGCACAGGCGGCCGGTGAGACGACGCTCTCACTGGCGTATCAGCGCGCCTGGGAAGTGGGCATTCCACCGCTTGAGACGCTGACCCTGCGGGTGGTGGTGAAGTAGCGGGCGGTGCGCATCAAGGGCGACTCTTACAGAGTGCTTCGCGACCCGGTGGGTCGCGCCCTACATTACTCACCCTTCCACCCCTTCGATACACTGACGGTTACTTCCGGCGACTTAAGTTGCCTTTTGGCAGGCTCAGGGGCCGAATCTCAGAGATCGGATAGCTCTGCTGGCTGAACGGCGTAGGTGCCGGGACTTCGACAGGCTCAGTCACCGATGCATTGTCCCTGTTGGAGATCAAAATCCCGGTTATTACCTAATGACGACAAGAATTAAGATGGATCGAATATTAGTACCAAGCTAGGGGAAAAGGTTGCCAAATCTCAGTAGGTCAGATATGGTACTTACAGGGTAATAAAGCCTGTCTCACCTGTGTCACCTGATATAATCGCCTCATGAGACGGATAGTCTATGCAGTGATATGCCTGCTTCTGGCAGCCTGCGCGCCGGCCGCACCCGCACCCATCGCAGCCTCCGGCACATCCACACCCGCCGGCAAACTGACGCCCTATCACACTGCCACGCCTCAACCCTTCCCGCAAATCACTGACACCCCCGCACCGCTCCCCAGCCCAACCCCCACGCCCTTCATTCACATCATCAGCGAGGGTGAGGATTTCTTCGGGCTGGCTTACCGCTACGGCATCACGGTGGACGATATCATTGCCGCCAACCCGGACGTCAACCCGAACGCCATGTCCGTCGGCGGGGAGCTGATTATCCCATTACAGGCTGCGCCTGACCAGCCCGCCAGCCAACCTGCACCTGAACTGCCCGCAGGTCTGTCAGTTGCGCCGGCTGCCTGCTGGCGCATGGCTGAAGGCGGTGCCTGGTGTTTTGCCCCGGCAGTCAACAGCGGTGAGACCGCGCTGGAGCTGGTGACCGGGCGCTTCACCCTCCAGGATGCTTCCGGCGGCGAGCCCGTCAGCCGCCCCGCCTCGCTCCCTCTGAACGTGCTGACCCCTGGCACCTTCGGTCTACCGCTCATGGCCTACTTCCCCGCGCCTGTGCCAACGGACTTCACTGTCAGCGTAGAAATGCTGACCGCCCTGCCGCTGGCTGACCCCTCAGCCCGCTACCTGCCGGCAAGGGTTGACGAGCCGCTGGTAACCTATGCGGCCAATGGCAGTCTGGCAACGGTCAGCGGCGCTGTTCAACTGGGGGATGGTGAGGGGGATGCAGCCCTTATCTGGCTGGTGGCGCTGGCATACGATGCTGACGGAGCATTAGTGGGGGTGAGGAAGCTGGAGATTGAAGGTCCGCTGGATGCCGGCGGGGCAGTGCCTTTCCAACTGGATGTGTTCAGCGGGGATGGCCCAATTGTATCGGTTACAGTGCTGGCAGAAGCCCGGCGCTGAGGTACTTTATTCCCAAATGAGATAGGAACCACTGCGGCAGGTGGATATGCCGGCGGTAAAGGCTTCGTCCAGGCAGGCCTGGTAGGTGATCATGCTGCCGTTGGGGTAATTCGCAAGCGGCGGCAGGGTGAGCGTGCTCCAGCCGTCAGCCGCAGAGGGCGCAAAGGTGTAATTCTGCACGCCGCCGTCGGGCAGCATCAGCACCAGTCGGGCGCCCACATCGGCCACAGGCTGGCTGTCCACCAGCATGAACACCCTGATCGAGATGGTCTGGTTGTCGCTGGGGCGCAGTTCGGGCTTTTCTTCCACCAGCTCAAAATCCAGCACCGGCAGAACGGGCCAGGCCGTCGGCTCGGGCGTGGCGACCGGGAATAAGGCCAGGTACTGGCCGCCCAGCGGCGCCACACGGGTGTAGTAAGACCCGGAAGCAATCGGGTCGTAATCCAGGCAGTAATTCTCAAAGCACTGGCGGGTGACGTTGTCGGTGGGGTCAAGGTACGGGTCAGAGAGCGGCAGACCGGAGGTGCCCACGCCGCCGGTAGCGGCGATGAACTGGTCAAAAACCAGCGGCACGTGATAACCCAACTCGCCCTCGGTGGGGTAAAAGACCATGTTCTCCTGCAGGCCGTACAGGCGGGCGCCGGGGGGTGCAGCGGCCATACCCAGCAGGTTGGACAGCGGCCTGAAGTGAAAATCGCCCGGGCTGCCTGCCGGCGCGTAAATCACCGCGCCGTCATAGACCTGCTCAAGCGAACCATCGACGGCCGTGTAGGGCTGGGAAAGCGGCTTGCCGAACAAACCTGCCGCGCCCATGCGGTCCAGGTAGGGTGCGAAGGGGGCCGAGGCTGCCGGTGCGGCCGGGCTGCCGAAGTCACTGGTGTGCAGCAGGCAGAATGAGCAGGACAGCGCGCCGTAGGGCATCAGCCGGGCATCTTGCGCTCTGCTGTCAAAAGGTATAAAGAAGCCGGCTTTTTCAAAGTACTGCTCCACGCGCCGCTTTTCGTAATTGTAGCGGGGGTTGGTAAGCGGGCTGCCAGCGCCGGCCTCAGCACCCAACGCCTGGTACAGCGGCTGGAAGGCTTCATATACGGTGTACCCGTTGACAGTGTAAGTGCCCAGTTCTGCCGGCAGAGGCAGCGGGGTTTCAGCCTGCACAAGGTCGCTGCCCAGCGGTGCCAGGAAGTAGCGGTTGGCGCCGGTATCCACCGGGTTGTAGCACAGCTTGGCATTCTCAGTGAACTGGCAGTAGATGGCTGTTTCTTCGAACATGCGCGAGATCGTGCTGCCGAGCAGCGCCTCACCGCCCAGGTCACGGTAAACTTCACGGAAGATGGGGTCCACTTCATACGCCTGGACGTCCTCAGCGGGGTTGACAGGTTCAGCGGCACAGCCGGACACCAGCAGGAGCGTTAACAGAAGCGCGACAGCCAGTGTAACCTGCCGCAGTGGCGTTCCAAATTGGTGACCTTTTGCGTTCGCTATCATCTATGTCCTGTCCCGCCGCAGGTTGAGCTTGTGCGGCGGAGGTTATTCGTATATCCCTTGCCACCCTAATTTTACAGTTGCGGAGTCAATTAATCAATCAAAACGGCTGTTCTTAAGGAAGCAGTTTTTGATCTCAGTCATTCTGAGCATTGGTATCGGGTCATTTCAACCTTTTGTGTAGTTAGCGCCATATGCTGAGCGAATATCGTTATAATTAAGGTGATGACTATTTCATAGTGAAATTCAATTCAACTTTTGGTTTAGATGGGGTGATCATGAAACCTTATTTTCCTTTAGCACTCCTTGCGATAGGCATTTGTATAACGGTCAGTGCCTGCAGCCCTGGTCAGCTGCTAGGCCCAACGATTACACCATCACCAACACGTACACAAACGGTAACACCAACCCTTACGCCAACGGCAACGCTTGCGCCAACAGCTACTCCTACAGTAACCCCGACACCTGAACCCATCCTTCCATCAGTTGCCCACGGGCTTCGGAAGGAAAACGCGGCAACCCAAACGTATGAGAACGACATGTGGGTCGTCAAAAACGCAAACGGGGATATTACGGCGAGGTGGGACGCAGCGAGTGAATCATGGATCTACGCACCGGAACATATCACGGTGAAACAAACCATAATCGGCCATGAGGTCGACCCCGCCATCTTTGAACCGTTTTTAGGTCCCCTGCCTCCTGATGACCCGGAAACGCATTTTAAAGATGCAGACGGAAACCCTATCGGATATGGCATCGGACCGGAATTTGAGATAAAGAAGATTGATTTTACATTCGGAAAGGTGGTATGTCCTGCAACGGGGGTATTTGCCAGATACCGGGGCGCGACGAGATACCGCCGTGATGGTGCGAAGAAAGATAGCTTGGCCACAATTTTTGAAATCCCGCAGACTGCGGACGCCTCAACAATTCTCGTTCTGACAAAATCGGGCGACCAATTTACCCTTATTGGGATACCGGATGACAGGGCTGTTTGGGATCCCTACACAATAATTGACAGGGATGACGGTTCCTGGTCTAACGATTCGGGCATACAAATTGCAAACAGCCGGCTTGTTGGCAACATGGTCATGCTTATTGTGCACCACGATACGTTCTCTGTTGCACCTTCGGATGTCAGCGCTGCAGCTGATGCGCGCTCCGATGCCATACTGAGCTATCTTTTAGGAACATCGACACAGCCTCCAAGGTTTCCTACATATCCATATGCTCAAAATATCATGCCTTTTCTATTCTTTCCAGAAAGCGTGCTTTCCCTGTTGCCATAAGGGGAGTTTCCCCGTTGTTCTATATATTTATATATTTAGGATTTAGGTCTGGAAGGGATCGAGAATTTAATTCAATTTCTGGATATTTCTCCTTGAATGGATAATGTTGGGTCAATGATAGTAGTAGTAATAAACCAATAAGCTGTCACTTCATTGGTTTTGTCAGGCTTCCCAAGAATTTTTTATCTCAACCAATTTGAACAATTCTTATAGGTCTTACTCAAGGCTTACTCAGCACATGACATGAGCATATGTCTTTGCTATAGTGATGTCAGAGGTGCAAAATGACTAAAGAGATTTTTGATAGTGAAGTCAGTTATGTGGTCGGCTTTCACAAGCCGACGTTACAACTGCAGAACTGGCGGGATTAGTCCTTCACAGGATAATAAATCCCGCCCTACGTTGATTTCCGGTTGCATTACCCCCTCCTGCCTCCCCCATTTTTTCAAAATGGAGGAGGTTTAACAGCGCGATTCCCTCAACCAGCAGGTTGAAGTCGCTGGCTGAGCTTCATGGAAGCGTCTGCAAGCAGGCGCAGGGCAGGTATGATCATCCTGTATAGGACCATACCCGCCGGATTATGTCGAAATTTATTACCCGGTTAGGGGTCAAATCCGTGTTTGCTGCCCCCTGTTCGATGGTAGAATGGCAGTGAAGCAATTCATCCATCTTGTGGAGGACAATATGAAAGATGTCGTAATCGTCGATGCTGTACGAACACCGATCGGCGCACTGGGCGGTGGTCTTGCCAGCGTCAGGCCGGATGACCTGGCTGCCCTGGTGCTGAAGAGCATCCTTGAAAGAAACAGGATCGATGCCGCGGCTGTTGAAGAAGTGTACCTGGGCTGCGCCAACCAGGCCGGCGAGGACAACCGCAATGTCGCCCGCATGGCCACTTTGCTGGCGGGCTTTCCACACACGGTGCCGGCAGTGACGTTCAACCGGCTGTGTGCCTCAGGCCTGACTGCGGTGAACACAGCCTTCCGCGCCATCCGTGCCGGCGAAGGTGATCTGTATATTGCCGGCGGCGTGGAGAGCATGTCACGCGCACCCTTCAGCCTGCCCAAGCCTGAGAAAGGTTATGTTACCGAAAACCTGACCGCCTACAACACCGCGCTGGGCTGGCGTTATATCAACCCGCGCATGCAGGAGCTCTACGGCACCGACGCCATGGGCGAGACGGCTGAGAACCTGGCGGATGCTTACCAGATTTCGCGTGAAGCCCAGGATGCCTTTGCCGCCCAGAGCCACAGCCGGGCGGTAGCTGCCATTGACAGCGGCCGCTTTGCCGATGAGATCATCCCGGTGCCCATTCCCCAGCGCAAAGGCGACCCGCTGCTGTTCTCGGTGGACGAGCGCCCGCGCCGTGATTCCACAATTGAATCACTGGCACGCCTGAAACCAGCTTTCCGCAAGGACGGCAGCGTGACCGCCGGCAACTCTTCCGGTTTGAACGATGGCGCTGCCGCACTGCTGGTTATGTCTGCAGACAAAGCGGCTGAACTGGGTTTGAAGCCAATGGCGCGCATCCTTTCCAGCGGCGCTGCCGGCGTAGAGCCGCGCATCATGGGCATTGGCCCGGTCACGGCGTCGCGCAAAGCGTTGCAGCGCGCCGGGTTGGGCGTTGAAGACCTCTCATTGGTGGAATTAAATGAAGCCTTTGCCGCCCAGAGCCTGGCAGTGATGCAGGAATTGGGGCTCTCGCAGGAGATTACCAATGTCAACGGCGGGGCCATTGCCCTCGGGCACCCACTCGGGTGCTCAGGCGCCCGCATTTTGACCACCTTGCTGTACGAAATGCACCGCCGCGCAGCCGTAACCAAAAAACCGTTCTACGGGTTAGCGACGCTGTGCGTGGGCGTTGGCCAGGGTGAAGCCACCGTGGTGGAGTGGATCGGCGGATAATGAAAGCACTGGTGACCGGCTCAACCGGGTTTATCGGCTCGCATCTCTGCCGGGCGCTGCTGGCGCAGGGGATTGAGGTGCGTGCCTTTCACAGGTCGTCCAGCCTGACAAGGTCACTGGCAGACCTGCCGGTTGAGCACGTCACCGGCGATATGACCCGCCCTGAGAGCTTTAAACCCGCCCTTGAGGGGGTTGACGTGGTCTTCCATACTGCTGCCCTGATGAACAGCCAGGCTGAGGTCGGGCGGCTGTACACGGTCATTGTGGAAGGCACGCGTGCACTGCTGGAGGCTGCACAGAACGCCAGTGTGAAGCGCTTTATCTACACCAGCTCAGCTGCTGCATTGGGTAAGCCGGAGACGGTTGGCAAGGATACTGAACCGGTGCTGTTGAACGAAGCCCACACCTGGAACATGGGACCGCAGGATTGGCCGTACGGTTACGCCAAGTACCTGGCTGAAATGGAAGTGCAGAAGGCAGTCTTTGCCGGGTTGGATGCAGTCATTCTGAACCCGACGCTGGTATTTGGTGCTGGCGATTACAACCGCCAGGGCAATTCGCTGATTGTGAAGGTCGCCCGCCAGAAACTGCCCGGCGTCACTGCCGGCGGTGTCAACGTGGTGCATATTGACGATGTGGTGGATGGTCACATTGCAGCCATGACCCGCGGCCGGCGCGGTGAACGCTACATTTTGGGGGGCAAGAATATGACGCATGCCACGCTGTTGAAGCTGATTGCCGAGGTTACGGGCAAGCCAGCGCCGGTGCTGGAGATCCCTGCTGGACTGCTGCGGGCGGCCAGCGCGCCGCTGCGGCTGGTGCGGGGGTATACCAACCTGCCGTTCTCGCCGGAGCTGTTCCACATGGCCGGGCTGTATTTCTACTTTGATACCAGCCGTTCACGCCAGGTGCTGGGTCTCAAGACTGCCCGCCCGGTGATGGACGCTTTACGCGAAGCCTATGCCTGGTTCCAGGAGATCGGCACACTGCCGGCGGCTGAGCCGGCTTCACCCAAACAATAATCTTTGATAAGCCTGTTGGCGTAAGAGTTAGAATAGCGAGGTCAGGCTGCGCTGTTATCCGGTGGAGACGGACGCTTGATGAAGCGCGGTTTGCGCTGGTTGGTGAGCCACACGCCGAAGACAGCGATCACAGCGCCGACCAGCTGGAGTGCAGTGATCACCTCGCCGGCCGCTGCCGCCGCAATAATGCCCACCACCGGGTTGAGATTGGTGAATATCGCCACCACCGAGCCTTCAATGTAGCGCAGGGCATAATTCCACAGGTACACCGCCAGTGCTGAGGCGCCGGCTCCGAGGAAAATGATGCTGGCAACGCCTGAGAATGCCAGTTTCGGTGGCCCGACCACAACTGTCTCAACCAGCGCCAGCGGGACGAGGAACAGCAGACCGGCACAGAAGCCTGCCATGGTGATCACGGTGGAGGGGTAATTCATGACCAGCTTCTTACCCTGCACGGTGTAGATCGCCCAGGTGGTCATATTTGCCAGCACCATCAGATCGCCCAACAGTGCCAGCGAGCCTTTCTCATGGCTGAAGCTGTTCTGCACGATCAGGTACACGCCGATCATCGATACAGCAATGCCGAAGATGCGTATTGCCGGCACCTTCTCACGCAGGAAGAGGTAGGAGAACAGGGCGATGATGGCAGGGAAGGCCACATGCAGCAGGGCCGCGTTGGCGGCGGTAGTGAAAACCAGTCCGACGTTTTGCAGCAGGTAGGTGAGCGTGACGCCCATCAGCCCGTAGCGGATGAAGGCCGGCTTGAAGGTCAGATTGAAGCGGAAGCCCTGCTTCCAGGCAAAGGGCAATAGCGTGAGCACCGCCACGATGAAGCGCAGGGCGGTCAGGGTGAATGGGCCGGACTGGCCGAGCGTGTTCTTGGTGACCAGGAAGGTCAGCCCCCAGATGCACGAGGACAGGACCAGGAAGAGCAGGCTGATGGTGCGTTTACTCAAATGGAAATTCCGTTTGAAAAGGAATGACGGTACAGCGGCATATGTTAGCGCAGGGGCGCTGTTCTGTCAACGGTGGAAGGGGATACTGCTGAGCGCTGTCTGAGAACTGATCACAGGTGTGTTACGACCAGTTCTTAATCAGAAACAAGGAACTGCTATTTTTTATGCACCTTTGGGCTTGAAAAAAGTCAGAAACCGTTTACCATTAGAACTATTAGAGGATTATCTGCCAGGCGGCCTTGAGGAGGAACAGATATGCGTGTGAAAGATCTGAAAATTGGCGTGATTTACCCGCAGACTGAATACAGCACCGACGCCGTTGCCGTGCGTGAGTTTGCGATTACTGCCGAGGCGCTTGGGTTCACTCACATCCTGGCGTATGACCATGTGCTGGGCGCCAACCCGGACCGTCCCGGCGGCTGGAGCGGGCCGTACACCCACCTCAACACCTTCATGGAGCCGTTTGTGCTGTTCTCCTACATGGCGGCTGTGACCAGCCGCATTGGCTTTACCACCGGCATCCTGATCCTGCCGCAGCGCCAGACCGCGCTGGTTGCCAAGCAGGCCGCCACGCTGGACGTACTGTCCGGCGGCAGGCTGCGGCTGGGCGTGGCAGTGGGCTGGAACCAGGTGGAATACGAAGCGCTGGGTGAGGACTTCAACCGGCGCGGCGCCAAGCTGGAGGAGAGCGTTAACCTGCTGCGCCAGCTGTGGACACAGCCGCTGGTGACCTTCAAGGGACGCTGGCACACGGTCTCAGACGCGGGGATAAACCCCCTGCCCGTGCAGCAGCCCATCCCAATCTGGTTTGGCGGTCATGCCGAGGCTGTACTGCGGCGCACCGCCCGCATGGGCGACGGCTGGCTGCCCAATTACAAGACAGCCGCCGAGGCCAAACCGCACCTTGACCGGCTGGCAGCTTATGCGATTGAAGCGGAACGCGACCCAAAAGAGATCGGGATTGAAGCCCGTCTTGCGTACGGAAAGGGCGATGCTGGTGAGTGGGGTAGCCTGCTGATGGGCTGGCAGGAAGCCGGCGCCACGCATGCCACCCTGAACCTGATGTCCAGCGGGTTTACCAGAACGGATGATTACCTGGCTGCCATGCGGCGATTTTCAGAGGAGATTATGCAGGGATAAAAGATAGGGCAACAGGAGCAGGTATGAACTCGGCACAACACAGGAAAATTGCAGAGGAAGCGCTGGGCAGCGAGACGATCATGAGCCGGCAGGCACTGGGCTGGGTGATAACTGCCAACCTGCGCAGTGACTGGCACCCGCTGGATGCCAAACGCCATTTTGACAACGCCGCCAGTCCGGACGATCTGTGCGCCATGTGGTACTCAGGGTTTAACACCTACCTCACACGAGCGGTTATCGACAGCGAGCCGTTTGCACCCCGCAGCCGCGTGCCGCGCAGCCGCCGCTCTGCACTCGCTAACTTTGGCCGCGCCAGCCATGCCCTGGCGGACTTTTACGCCCACACCAACTGGGTGGAACTGATGGCTGAACGGGGCAGCCTGGACCTGCAAGCGCCTCTGCTGGGCACAGAACTGACGCCTGAAATGCTGCCGACGGGCTTGTACAGCGGCTATTTCAACCTGCGTTACGGCTTGCAGGGCTGCCCAAAGGTGGATGGACATTACCAGCCGCCGGCTGGTTACCAGGCCTGCCACGCCACGCTGGCGAAGGACAGCCCGACGGACGGTCACGGCGCCGAGACCATCCCATCGGCCGGCGTGACCTATTATGAGGCTGCCCATTCACTGGCTGTGAGCGCCACACAGCGCCTGTGGGATGCCTTTCTCATGCGGCTCAATAGCGCTTACGGGGGGCAGGCGCAAAATATCGCCATTGCGCTGGCATGGGGGCAGACGCTCCAGCGGGGGTAAACATGTAATTGCCAATTGACAACCCGCTTGCATATCCGTATCATGATAGTGATAGTGCACGGTGTGTCACTGCAGCCCACTTCGATGGAAGCGGGCTGTGTTGTTTCTGGGTGGTCATAAACCACAGCAAGTGTCTGTAAGACCTGAATCAGTGCGGAATGCTCGACCAAGGCTGAGAGACAGTTTAGGCAAGATAGACAAGGAGGGTAGGAATTATGATTTCAATGCTCATTGGAGGTTTTTTGATCGTGTTTGGGCTGGTCGGGCTGGCGATTATCGTCGCCATCTACTTTGTTCTTGATCAGTTTGTGCCGGTGGATCTGCCCACCTGGTCATTCCTGCTGTTCGGTGTGGTGAGTGTTCTGGAGATCATCATTGGCATCATTCTGCTAATCACAGGGCGCTCAAAGAAGAAAGCCAAGGAGGAGCTGGCGCTGCAGATCTACAACCAGGGCATACCGGCTAAAGCCAGGGTCACGTTTGTGGACAAGGATTACTCCTTCCTGGTCAACGAAAAGCCAATCTATTCGGTGGTGGAGTTTGTCTTCACCGACCACATGGGCCGGCAGCACACTGCCCGCAAACAGCAGGTGGAATCTGACCTGGTAATACGCAGTTCCATCACCGTGGGCAGCGAGGTGGATATCAAATACATGTCGGCTGACCCGGATAAGAACGTCCTGCTGATCAAGGATCCAACTGCGCCGGCGGTATAGGGCTGCGGCAGAGGGTCAGTTTTTCCGTAAACAGAAAGGAGTCAATGATGGGCGGCATATTGGGCAGGTTTTTAGTATTGATAAGCATTGCGATGGCTTTGTTCCTGGGGCTGTTCATCGCAATCGATGCGTTGTTCTTGAAAGATGGCAGTTTCACCTTTATGACACTGTTACCATTTTGGATTGCCATTGGTGTGATGATCGTGATCGGCGCGATCCTATGGCTTACAGGCAATGTAAAAGGCAAGGAAACGCAAGCACTGGCGATGAAAATCTTCAAAGAAGGCAGGCTTACCAGGGGGAAGGTCACTTTTGTGGATAAGAATTACAGCCTGCTGGTGAATGAGAAACCCATCTATTCCATTGTTGAGGTGGTTTTCAACGATGAGATGGGGCGGGAGCACGTTTCGCGCAAGGAAAATATCGAGTCCGACCTGGTGATCCGCAGCCAGGTGGTGATTGGCAGTGAGATTGACATGAAATACCTGCGCGAAGACCCGACCAAGAATGTCTTTTTAATCTGGGAGCCGGGCAAGCGCCCTGAGAATTGGGACGGCCGCACGCCGATGTAGGTTTGTTGGCTGAGCTGTGTCTGTCCCGTTAGCTGAACGTGCCGAAGGTGCCGGTGGCTGCCGAAGGTCTCTATCTAAGGGGTTGAAGTCCCGGTACATTGTCCACGTCAAGGGGATCGAAACCGAGGTATGAATGCCTTATTAAAACCTCCTCCATTTTTGTTATTCAAAAAATGGGGGAGGCAGGAGGGGGTAACATTCTGATTGACAATTAAACCTAATTTTTTCTAACAAAAATAGTCGGGATGAGAGTCGAAAGTTGTCTGATAGACGGATAATCAGCCCCCACCCAACCTCCCCCAGCAATCAAAATACGATTGTCGGGAGAGGAGCTTAAGACTTCAACCCCCTGCTTTGCCTTTTCACGCTCAACTGGATATAATCCCTTTACAGACGTTTCACTGATACACATTCCCTGCCCGAAGGATGGTGATATGCTCAATTCCATACGCTGGCGGATTGCCCTGCCTTTTATGCTGCTAATCCTGGCGATCTTGATCCCGCTCACCCTGTTCATCACGCACACTTTCGAACAAACCTACCTGGACGACCTCGAGGACAAGCTCGCCACCGAGGCGCGCATGATCGGCAGCCTGGTTGAGCCGATGATCACTGCAGGTGAGCCGGTCGAACAGATCAATGCCGCAGCTGATGACTGGGGCCGCCTGCTCAAGGCGCGTGTCACGATCATCTCAGCTGACGGCGCTGTGCTGGGCGAGTCGGACGAGGACTTCGCCGAGATGGTCAACCATCTCGACCGGCCTGAAATCGTCCAGGCGCTTGCATCCGGGCTTGGCAGCAGTGTGCGTTTCAGCCACACGGTCGGCTATGACATGATGTACACCGCCGTGGTGCTGCAGCCCAGCGGCGAGCCGGCTGGATTTGCGCGTGTAGCGCTGCCGACCACGGATATCGATGCCTCGGTTGCCGCACTGCGCAGTAAACTGCTCGCGGCAGCTGCCGGGGTGACCCTGCTGGGTCTCCTGCTGGCTATTGTGATCGCCGACCGCATCTCAAAACCGGTCAGTGAGCTCACACACGCCGTGCGCGCGATGGCTGATGGTAAAAAATCAGAACACATTGTCTCCAGTTCAATGGAGGAGATCAACCAGCTCTCGCAGGCGTTCAACACCATGTCGGTCAAGCTGAACACCCAGTTCAACGCGGTTGAAACCGAGCGCGAAAAACTGGCTGCGGTGCAGTCCAAAATGACCGACGGCGTGATGATTGTTGACGCTGAGGGCAGGGTTCAGCTTATCAACCCGGCTGCTGAAACGATGTTCAACAGCCGCACCGGGGAAGCAGTCGGCAAATCGTTGATTGAGATTACCGCGCACTACCTGCCGGTTGAGCTGTGGCAGCGCTGTGCGAAGACCGGTGAAAGCCAGGAGGCACAGTTTGACACTCGCGACAGGATACTCACCCTGCAGACCACCGCTGTGCCGCTGGCGTCCATCCTGCAGGGCAGCACCCTGCTGCTCTTCCACGACATCACCCGCCAGCGCCAGACTGAGATCATGCGCCGCGATTTCATCAGCAACGTGTCGCACGAACTGCGCACGCCATTGGCGGCGGTAAAAACGTTGACCGAAACCCTGCAGGACGGCGCCCTGGAAGAACCGCCCATCGCCCACCGCTTCCTTGACAAGATTGAGACCGAAGTGGACGCCATGAGCCTGCTGGTGGCCGAACTGCTCGAGCTGGCGCGCATTGAGTCCGGCCGGGTGCCGGTTGAACTGCAGCCCGTCCGCCCGCTGGATATCGTCCAACCGGTGGCTGAGCGCCTGCAGTTACAGGCTGAACGCAGCGGCATCACGCTGTCTGTGGACTGCCCGCCTGACCTGCCCGCCGTACTGGCAGATGCAGGACGCCTGCAGCAGGTGCTGGTCAACTTACTGCACAACGCCGTCAAATTCACTTCGCCGGGTGGGAGTATCAGCGTCGGTGCAGCGGCACAGGAAGGCTTCGTACGTTTTGCTGTCACTGATAGCGGCCAGGGCATCGCACCGGAAGATCTGCCACGAATTTTTGAGCGCTTCTATAAGACCGACAAGTCCCGTTCTACCAGCGGCACCGGCCTGGGTCTGGCCATCGCCCGCCACCTGGTGGAAGTGCACGGCGGCAGGATCTGGGTTGAGAGCGAGTTGGACAAGGGCAGCACCTTCACCTTCACCATCCCGCTGGCATAATTTCCACTATCAATCACTCGACGATCGAGGCTGTTTGGGTCTCGATCGTTTTTTGTTAACCTGATGTTAACCTGTTGTTAGCCGGTTGTTAAACTTCGCCTGATATGCTTGTATCTGAAGATAAAGATTAAACAATTTTTGGAGGATACACTATGCAGCACAAAACACCCGTTCTATTCGCCGTCATGATGATCGCCGCGCTGGCCCTCAGCGCCTGCGGCGCACAACCAGCCCCGGCAGTCGTTGAAGCACCAGCCGCCACCGAAGTCCCCGTTGTTACCGAAGCGCCGGCAGCTGTATCCGAAAGCGGCCTGCCCGAGATCGACCCGGCCGACTTCTCCGGCAGCGTCGTCACCGCTGGCTCCTCGACCGTTTTCCCGCTGGCTGAAGTGATGGCCGAACGGTTCAAAGACGAAGGTTTCGCTGGTGAAGTCACCATCGATTCCATCGGTTCAGGCGCTGGTTTCGAGCGCTTCTGCAAGACAGGCGAGACCGACGTTGCCAATGCCTCACGCGGCATCAAGGACTCTGAAGTTGAGAGCTGCGCCGCCATCAGCCGCACCCCCGTCGAGTTCCGCGTCGGCACCGATGCCCTGGCAATCGTTGTTAGCACCGAAAATGACTTCCTGACCGACGTCACCCTGGAAGAGCTTGGCAAGATCTTCTCTGCCACCACCACCAAGTGGTCAGACGTACGTGCTGAGTGGCCCAACGAAACCATCCTGCGTTTCTCCCCCGGCACCGACTCCGGCACCTTTGACTTTTTCGTGGAAGCTGTGATGGGACCGATGCATAAGAATGCAGACGGCAAGGCTGACCTCGAAGCCGCCGAAAAAGACATCCTCAGCGCTACCAACGTCCAGTACTCTGAAGACGACAACGTGCTGGTACAGGGTGTGCTCGGCTCAAAGTACGCCATCGGTTACTTCGGCTTTGCCTACTACTCCGAGAACCAGGGTACCCTCAAGGCCCTCTCTGTTGACGGTGTTGCCCCCTCGGCTGAATCTGCTGATGACAATTCCTATCCACTTTCACGCCCGCTGTTCATGTACTCTGACGCCACCATTATGAAAGACAAGCCGCAGGTAGCCGCTTACCTCAACTTTGTCCTCTCCTACGTCAATGAAGAGATTATCGAAGTAGGTTACTTCCCCGCCAGCGATGCCGCTTTAGACGCCGCCCGGCAGGCCTTCCTGGACGCCAGTAAATAACCTGATAAGACATATCTACCCTCCCATGACCGCAGGCTGCAGTTCACGTCTGCGGTCAGGAGACAGAAAAGACAGCGCATATGGAAAACTCCAGGCAAACCACACCGCAAGCACCAGCTGTAGACCTGCGCCGGCAAAAGCGCCCCGCCGAACAGGTCATCCAGGCATTCCTGGTGTTCTGCGGTGTTTTTTCAATCTTCATCACACTGGGCATCGTCTACGAGATCGGCAAGGAAGCCCTGCTGTTCTTCAAACTGCCCGAGGTGAGTGTATGGGCATTTCTGACCGGCACAACCTGGCAGCCCAAGATCGGCGCCTTCGGCATCCTGCCTCTGCTCAATGCCACGCTGATGACCACCGCCATCGCCATGGCCATTGCTGTACCGCTGGGGCTGGGGGTAGCTATCTACCTCAGCGAGTATGCCTCACCGAGCGTGCGTGCCCTGCTCAAACCGGTGCTGGAGGTGCTGGCAGGTATCCCGACCGTGGTTTACGGCTACTTTGCCCTGACCTTCATGACGCCCCTGCTCCGAACAGTGTTCGGTTCAGATGTGGTGGACATCTATAACACCGCCTCAGCCGGCCTGGTGATGGGTATCCTCATCCTGCCGCTGATCTCTTCCATGAGCGAAGATGCCCTGGCGGCTGTGCCGCGCTCCCTGCGCGAGGCCGCCTACGGGTTGGGTGCCACCAAGCTGGAGACTGCATTGGTTGTAGTCCTGCCTGCGGCGCTCTCAGGCCTGGCGGCGGCTTTCATCGTCGGCCTGTCACGCGCCATCGGTGAGACCATGATCGTGGCCCTGGCTGCCGGCGCCGGCCCCAACTTCACGCTCAACCCCTTCAAAGGCGCTGAGACTATGACCGGTCACATCGTGCGCATGTCCGGCGGCGACCTGAGCTATGACTCGATTGACTATAACAGCCTGTTCGCCATCGGGTTGTTCCTGTTTGTTGTCACGCTGCTGCTCAACCTGTTCAGCCAGTTTGTCGTGCGGCGTTTCAGAGAGGTGCAGGAATGAACAAGCCCTTCCTCACACCCTATTTTGATGAGAACCTGGGCAGGCGCCGCCTGGCAGAGCGCGTCTGGAACGTGATCTTCCGGGCATCCACCACTACCGGTATCATCTTCCTCGCGCTGCTGTTGTTCAGCATCCTCAACCAGTCCTTCGGGTATGTTGCCATGACCACCAAGGTTGACCCTGATACACTGGCTGTGGACGGCGTGGCATTGGAAGACATGGACAAAGACAGTCTGGTAGGGGTTCTGCAGGCAAATGTCTCAAAAGGCAAGTTCCGCCAGCTGGAACGCGAACTACCCATGGCTGAGCGCAGCCGTGACGAGGTTTACGGCCTGGTCTGGGAAGATGTGGTGGAACCTGAAATTGCTGGTACCTGGCTGCTGGTCGATTCGATCCTGCACCGCGAGAAAATCCTGGCAGAAACCGCACAGAAATACCCGCGTGCCGAGGTGACCTTTCGATCATGGGTGTCACCGCAGTTCCTGTCAACCCCCCAGGCGTCCAATCCGCTCAGCGCCGGTGTGCGCACCGCCATTCTCGGCTCGCTGTACACTATCCTGATCACCATCCTGATCGCCTTCCCGCTGGGCGTGGGCGCTGCCATTTACCTTGAAGAATACGCAACAGACAACCGTCTCAACCGCCTGATACAGACCAACATCTCCAACCTGGCTGGCGTACCGTCCATCATTTACGGCATGCTCGGGCTGGCGATATTTGTTCGCACACTCGAACCGCTGACCAGCGGCGTGCTGTTCGGCGCTTCAGAGCCCGGCACCGCCAATGGACGCACCATCCTTTCCGCTGGCTGGACGCTGGCACTGCTGGTGCTGCCGCTGATCATCATCAACGCCCAGGAAGCGATCCGCTCGGTATCAGCCAGCCTGAAACAGGCAAGCTACGGGCTGGGCGCCACCCGCTGGCAAACCATCTGGCATCACGTCCTGCCGGGCGCCATGCCGGGCATCCTCACCGGCACTATTTTAGCCATCTCACGCGCCATCGGTGAGACCGCGCCGCTGGTGGTGGTTGGCGCTGCTACCTACATCACCTTTGACCCGACCGGGCTGTTCTCCAAGTTCACCACCCTGCCCATTCAAATCTACCAGTGGACGGCACGCCCCCAGCCTGAGTTCCGCAACCTGGCTGCCGGCGCCATCCTGGTACTGCTCATAATGCTGATGTCACTCAATGCCGCAGCCATACTGCTGCGAAACCGATTTAGAAAGGCACTCTATGACCGCTGAACCAACCCTCAACCCTGCCATCGAAGCCAGGGATATCAGCCTGTATTACGGTGATTTTCGCGCCGTCAAGAATATCTCCATGACGGTGGAGCAGAACAAGGTCACCGCTATCATCGGGCCGTCTGGCTGCGGCAAATCCACCCTGCTGCGCGCCTTCAACCGCATGAACGAACTGATGCCGGGCGCCCGATTGGAAGGCGAGATCCGCTTCATGGGACAGAACATCTACGCCCCCGAGGTTGACCCGGTGCGGGTGCGCCGCCAGATCGGCATGGTGTTTCAGAAACCCAACCCCTTCCCCAAGAGCATCTATGACAACGTTGCCTGGGGTGCGCGCATCAACGGCTTCAAGAGCGGCATCGGCACGCCCAGCATGGACGATTGGGTGGAGCACTGCTTGCGCAAAGCCGCCCTGTGGGACGAGGTGAAAGACAAGCTGCGCCAGAATGGGCTGTCGCTCTCTGGTGGACAGCAGCAGCGTTTGTGCATCGCCCGCACCATCGCTATCCAGCCGCAGATCATCCTGATGGACGAGCCGGCTTCAGCGCTGGACCCGATTGCCACGCTCAAAATTGAAGAGCTGATGCGCGAACTGGCTGAGGAGTATTCCATCATCGTGGTCACCCACAACATGCAGCAGGCTGCGCGTGTCTCAGATTACACCGCCTTTTTGAACATGGACACGGATCGTGCCGGCATGCTGGTGGAATACGGCCCGACTGACCGCATCTTTACCCGCCCGGTTGACCCACGTACCGAGGCGTATATCACCGGACGTTTTGGATAGGAACCTTTTAGAGGTACGTTATGACTATATACTCCCCAAGATCAACTTTTGACCGGCACCTGCAGCGCCTGACCGACGAGGTGCTGGTGCTCGGCAGCCTGGTGGAACAGGCGGTGCTCAAGTCTGTTGAAGCGCTCAGCCGCCAGGACCGTGTTTCAGCCCGCAGCCTTTACCAGCAGGACCAATACATCAACGAGCGCCGCTACGCCATCGAAAATGAGTGCATCATCCTGCTGGCAACCCAGCAGCCGATGGGGCGTGATGTGCGCTATATTGCCGGCATCCTTGAGATCATCACCGAGTTGGAACGCATCGGCGATTATGCCAAGGGTATCAGCAAAATCACCCTGTTGATGGACGATGGTGACGAGCCGCAGGCGATACAGGTGCTGCAGCGTATGGCGAATATCGGTCTGGTGATGCTGCGCAAGGCACTGACGGCATTCACATCCAGCGATGTAGCAGCCGCGCGTGCCATCCCACAGGAGGATGATGCCGTTGACCGCCTGTACAACCAGCTGCATGACCGCATGATTGAGGTGATGCTGCAAGACCGCGCCAGGGTCAGCACTGCCAACTACCTGATGTGGGCTGCCCACAACCTTGAACGTATGGCGGACCGGGTGATCAATATCTGCGAGCGGGTGGTGTATGTGGTCACCGGCGAGATGAAGGAACTGGACACTCCCAACGGGTTGGAGGAGTTGAAGCGATGAACAAACCCAATGTGATTTTTTTATGCACGGGCAACTCAGCCCGCAGCCAGATGGCTGAGGCGTTTTTGCGTCATTATGCCGGTGAGCAGTTCAATGTGTTCAGTGCCGGGCTGGAGCCAAAGGGGATGAACCCCTTCACCGTGGCGGTGATGGAGGAGATCGGTCTGGATATGGCCGGGCAGGTTTCCAAGGGGGTATCGGAGTACCTGGGCAGGCAGGTGTTCCAGTACGTCATCACCGTCTGTGACCATGCCGATGCCAACTGCCCAACAGTGTGGATGGGTGTGCCCAACCGCCTGCACTGGTCCTTTGAAGACCCGGCTGCCGTGGTTGGCAGCGATGATGAGAAGCTGGCGAAGTTCAGAGAGGTGCGCGACCAGATTGAGGCGCGTGTGAGCGAGTGGCTGGGCCAGCTGAGGGATGGGGCGTAGCGCAGCGTTTGCCGGGGAAGCGGCGACTGGGACGCACCCTAGGTGGATGTCGAAGTTTGGCTTTCGGCGCGCTCAGCCGGCGGAGTTGACAGCCACCGTACAAAATCCCTCACCTCGTTCCTCTCCCACTGGGAGAGGAGGATCAAAATCCACAGCGGCAAGCTCGGTTTTACGGCGGATATGGTCCTTTGCAGGATGGTAAAATCCGCCCTACTCCTGAAAGATAATACCCTCACACTGACGGGGACGATCTACCCGAGCTTCTATCCCCTTGGCTTCTATCCCCTTGGCTTCGACAAGCTCAGCCAGCGGGGATGTTCCACCGCTCAGCCAGCGGGGATGTTCCACCGCTCAGCCAGCGGGGATGTTCCACCGCTCAGCCGGCGGGCTTACGACAGGCGGTGGGGTCGTTGCACGGGTAGGGGCGACCCACTGGGTCGCACCCTACCTGAGACTCAGCACGCTCAACAACCGGCTTAAGGCAGGCTTCGATCCTATGACGAGGACAATGTACCGGGGACCTTCGGTAAGCTCAGCCATCGGTACTTCCGGCGTCTTGCATACGCCTCCAGCAAGCTCAGCCAGACAGTTTTATGGCGGATATGGTCCTTTGCAGGATGGTAAAATCCGCTCTGCGCCTCAGGCATCTCCAGCCATCGGGTGTGAGCCATCATCTCCCTTCGGGATCGCGCAGCATGCAGTAGGCAGAGGATTGAGGTGAGGGTTTCTCGCCTTGGCTTCGATCCCCTGATGGGGACAGTATACCGGTGACTGAGCCTGCCGGAAGAGACTAAGAGCCGCTGGTGGTCCCCGTTAAGGGGATAGAAGTCCTGGTATCTACACCGCTCAGCCACCGGGGACCTTCGGCAGGCTCAGCTCGCTCGAATAGCCAGCTTTATAATCTCTCAAACCGTCGTATTGCCCGCAACCATCGCCTCCAGCATCAACTGCCGGTCAACCAGCCCCAGCGGCTGACCCAGCGCATTGACCACCACCAGCCACTTGCGCGATTCAGCCAGCATGCGTTTGAGCGCGTCCACCACCGGTGTCTCCGGCGAGGCGGTGATCACCCCGGGTGACATCAGGTCAAAGGCAGTCTCCCTGCCGGCGGGCGGCTTGCCAATGTTGCGCAGCGCCGCCAGCACACCGCGCCGCTTTGCCGGCTGCACGCGTGCCACCACGTCGGAATCACTGATCAGCCCGACGGCTTTGCCCTCACCATCCACCACAATCAGGCGGTATGAACCGCACTGCGAGAACTTCTCAATAATTAGCGCCAGGTCATCAGCCTGGTTGACCATCGGGATTTGACTGCTCATAATATCTGCCACGGTCTTCACCCCGGCGGTAGGAAGGTGCTGCGCCGGAACCTCGCCGTGAACCTGTGCCACCTGGCGCAGGATATCCAGCCGCGCGATCACACCAACCAGCCTGCCCGCGCCGTCAACCACCGGCAGGCGCTTGAGACCATGTTTGACCATGCGGGTTGTCACTTCGCCAAGCATCTCGTCCTCAGCTGCTGTGACAGCGGGCTTTGTCATCACGTCACTCACCCGCAAAGGTGAGCTTTGCAGGCTTTGCAGTTCCTGGTTGAGTTCCTCGGCGTCCATGCGGATAGCGACTGAGAGCCGCTGTTGTATGCCGGCACGCACGAGCATGTCTTCATCAGTCAGGATGCCCACCACCCTGCGTTCCGCATCGATGACCGGCGCCGCCTTGACCTGTTCCTTCAACATCAGCGCCCAGGTTTCCTGCACCGTCATAGCGGGCGTCAGGGTTACCACCGCGCGCGTCATCACCTCAGAGACCGATTTGTCGGCCGGCAAAGGGTTGAGGTAGCGGTGGGTGTACTTGACAATCTCCACATCCTCCGTAGTAATCAGTCCTTCGCGCACCATCGGGTAAACCAGTTCAACCAGGCTGGCGATCTTTTCGGGCGTATCAACCGCTTCGATCACCACCGGCAAATCGATTGCGCCCACTTCCTGCCGGACGGTGTGAATGAGCGAGTGAGCGCCAAAACCCTGTATGCCGTGGAACTCCGTGGCACCGGCAGTGCCGCTCTCGCGCATCACCATCAGAATCGCTGTATCCAGTGCAACGCCATGCCAGCGGTCGCGCTCGCTGATGTAAATCCGCAGTCGTTTGGCTTTCTTATTCAGGGATAACTCCGGCATGCCTGCCTCCTTCCACCTGTTACACTAATTATATTAACTTTCCCAGGAAAATGCCGGCACCAACCGCCGCCACGCCCAGCAGAACGCTGCCCAGCAGGTTCAGCATGCCCGCCAGCCACTGCCCCTGGTAGATCAGCGTGAAGCTTTCATAGGCGTAGGTTGAGAATGTGGTGTATGCCCCCAGGAAACCGATGGTGATGAACAGCCGTAAGCGCGGGTCAACCACAAAGCGCTCGGTTGCCAGCGTGAGGAAGAGCCCGATCAGCAGGCTGCCGGTCAGGTTGATGATGAAGGTGCCGTAAGGGAACCCGACGCCGAACTTGCGTGCCGCCCAATCGCTAATCAGGTAGCGGGCGTTGGCACCCAGCACTGCGCCGGCAGAGATAATCAAAAATTTTTCCATAGAGGACAAGACGTTCCTTCCAGTAAGGTTTTCATAAATAAAAAGCCCCTGCCTGTGATTGTGATCATAGACAGAAGCTATCAGCCGCAAGCGGCGGTTCGATTACTCTCAAGCGAGCTTCATCGCTGGTTTATTGTATCGGTTTATGGGTAGGTGTCAAGCACCACAGAAGTTGCAATATAGGTCGGCTTTTATGGGTTGTACCTGACATACCTTTATTCTCATGCGGACAACAGGTAGCGGGGTCACTCTGCCGGCGTGATGGCGACGATGATGCGCGACTGGGTGAAGTAGTCCGCGCGTGGGTCATACAGTTCATCGCTTAGCCCGCGCCCGCAGAAATACAGGATCAGCGCCGGCGCGTTCAGTTCCGCAAAGCCGCTGTCCGGGTAGGTCTCCGCCAGGTACGGCACCAGAGTCATGCTCTGTTGTGAGACTGCTTCAACCTCACTGGCTGGCACCCGCACCGCTGCCGCAACCCGGTTAAAGGTCACTTTGTCCTGCTCCTCAATACGCACCTGGCTCCCAATCAAGCACTCTCCCAACGCCTGGTCAAAACCAGACGCACTGCGCAAGGCGCCGGCATTGTCCAGCTCCATAGTGATCTGCAGTGGAAAGGCGGTTAGCTGTGTACCGTCTGCGGCCACACCGGAGTGCATCCACAGGCCGTAGTACCCGAGGTGCTCCCAGGCAACCGCAGTGTTCTCGGTGATGGAAAATTCCCCGTTGTGCAGTACCTCCGCATGCCAGGGGATGACCGTCACGCCTCGTAGTGCGATGATGTCATGCGGCTGGCATGCCATTTGAAAATAAAAGGTAAGCTTCTGGCGCTGCAAATCCAGGCCGTTGTAGGTCATCCATGTCGGTGCGCTGACGTCACTGCCGCTGATCTCAGGTGCCAGCGCATCACCAGTCGAAGCGGGCTCCGGCGCCTGATTTGCCTGCGATGCTAAGCCAGGTACGTTTTGAACCGGGCTGCTCGCAAACAATGCGATATCAGCCTGTGATGCGGTTTCTTTTTTTACAAAAACCAGGGAGCCATACCTTGTGTAAAGTACGGCCCCCAGGATTACAGTAATCGTTAAAAATGAAATGCTGAGCAGTAAAAAATAGTGCTTACTGCGGCTATGCAACCGGCTTCCTCCACAGGATGAATCCGACGGCAGCCACAAGGCCGCTGATCAGCATGCCAACCAGCAATGGCGTAGGTCCACCAGCCGGCCCGGTTGCAGGCGCGCTGGAGGGTGGCGGCGTGGGATCTTCAGGCTCATCCGGGACGCGGGTGGCTGCGGCTGTTGGCGTGTCAGTCGGCACCGGTACTATCGTTTCAAACGGGTCTTCAGTTGAATTATCAGGCGCTGTAACTGTGAATGTCGGTGTGAATGTTGAGGTCGGTGGGCGAACGGTAACTGTGAATGTCGGTGTGAATGTTGCGGTTGGTGGGCGAGGTGTAAAGGTCTCGGTGGGCGTGGCTGTATCAGTAGGTATTGGAGCCTGCCCAAAGGCTGTATTGGCTGGAATCAAGAAAATTAATAAAATGACAGCTGATACTAACAAATATTTCACAATGGACTTCATACGTATCTCCGTGTACCACCAATTGACTGCGGTGTAAATCGTTTAAAAACAGACCTCAATGAAAAGACTTGTTTTCCCGATGTTACCTTTCATACTTGAACAGGCTTACGTGTAATCTCCCAGTGCGCCATAACAACTTCAAGTAATGTTTGGTACTATACTGGTGGAAAGACTTATTGTCAAGACTATTCAGTTTTCATTAGAGGGTGAATTGACGATGCTAATCCTGACAATCACTTTTCGATGGCAGAAAAACGGAGAGCTATCATGAAATACCGCGAATTACTTGACTCCCTGCAGCAGTCTACTGAACCTGAGATCCGCTACAATACCGCCGTACTGCTGGGCAAAGACCCGGCTGAGATTGCTTACATTCGCCGGCAGATCACTAACAGCCGGCTGACGAAGGGATTGCTGGCGCCCAGCCTGCCGGACGGCACCCTGCCAGGGCACCCCTACAAGAAGTGGGACGGCGCGCACTGGGTGCTGGCGCAGCTGGCTGACCAGGGCTTCCCGCCCGCCGATGAGACCCTGATCCCGCTGCGCGAGCAGGTGCTGGGTTGGCTGCTCTCAGAGAAGCACCTGGACACCGTCCAGACCATCAACGGCAGGACGCGCCGCTGTGCCTCGCAGGAATCCAACGCCATTTTTGCCCTGCTGACCCTTGAGCTGGCTGATGCGCGCGTGGACGAGCTTGTGCGCCGCCTGCTGCTGTGGCAGTGGCCTGACGGCGGTTGGAACTGCGACGTCAACCCCGAGGCGCACGTCTCCTCCTTCCACGAGAGCTGGATACCCCTGCGAGCCCTGTCGCTGTATGCCCGCCTGAAGCAGGACAGTGCGGTGCAGGCGGCGGTTGAACGCACGGCGGAGCTGTTCCTCTCCCGCCGGCTGTTCCGCAGCTTGAGCAGCGGCGCTGTCATGCACCCCTCCTTCCGCCAGCTGGCATACCCTAACTACTGGCATTACACTATCCTGGGCGGTCTGAAGGTGATGGCTGAGGCAGGCTTCATCAACGACCCGCGCTGTTCAGAAGCGCTGGACTGGCTGGAAGAACGCCAGCTCCCTACCGGCGGCTGGCCGGCAACCATCAATCACTGCCGGGTCAAAGCCTCCAGCCGCGCCAGCGGCATCCCGCCGGTCAGTTACGGCGGTGTGAGTGTCAGACACCTGAACGAATTTGTGACAGTCGAAGCGCTGGAAGTCCTTTCAGCTGCCGGCCGGCTGTGATGGTGCCACTTGTCACGGCGTGGTTCAATAATTTAAGCTGGCGGAACACTTAATCCTGATAATTTGGCTTTGCGATATAATTGCTTTTTGCATCTTGTTGACAGCTTAGCGCGTCAACATGACCCTTTTTTACTAAATAATTGAATAAATACTATTAATCATTCATTGGAGACGCTATGAAAAATATCAGGGTTGTTCTGTATGTCGCGTTAATTGGCTTATTGTCGGCCTGTAGTTCACCAGCAGCACCAACACAAACGCCTTCGTTAGTGCCTGTATCACCAACGCAAATGCCTTCTTTGCCACCGCCTACCGACACGCCCGTTCCTGTGCCAACAAATACTTCACTTCCACCAACTGCAACTTTAGAACCGTCTCCAACTGCTGACCCTCTCCTGTTTAAGGATGAGTTTGATGGCGCATTGGGCGAAGGATGGGCATGGACACGCGAAAACAAGACATCGTGGAGTCTCACAAATAATCCCGGTTGGTTGGAAATCATCGCCCGCCCCGGAAATATTGGTGGCGGGAATTTAGAAAATATCCTGCTGCGTGCAATACCTGATGGGAATTTTGAAATTGAAACCAAAATAAATTTCAAACCCGTGGGCGATTACCAGGTTGCCGGCATCCTTATTTATGAAAGCGCAGCCAACAATTTGCAGTTTGGCCGGGCATTTTGTGACGCGCCGACTGTGTGTGCAAATGACGGGTTCTATGCTGACATGCTAACGAATAATAATGCCGATGGGCCAAATCTTGCCACAGCTGCGCAGAATATTGAGATTTCATACTTACGCCTGCGACGGGAAGGCAGCAAATACACGATGTATGCAGGTTATGACGGCGAAACATGGCAGTTGATCGGTGAAAAAAGCAGCGATATGAAGCCAATGTTTATCGGTTTGGTGGCGGGCCAGGCATGGTCTGCGCCGCAGCCGGCACAGTTTGATTATTTCCTGGTCAATCGCGTGCCATGACAGCAGCATTCAGAATGGGTCACATCAGACCTGTTGAAACCATGCCAGGGGTTTTCCGCCAGCCGGCTGTGAGCGTGCAGGTAAAGAAACTGTTGACTGTCTGACGATTGCAGGGGTGCGAGATGACTTGACGAATGGGCGCCGACGCGGTATATTTACGTCTGGAAATGCCCTCGTAGCTCAATTGGATAGAGCGTTTGCTTGCGGAGCAAAAGGCTGGGGATTCGAGCTCCTCCGGGGGCACTCTTCTTTTAAGAGAAAAAAGAGGCTGTCCCAAAAGTATGGGCAGCCTCAAAAACTTTAATATAATAGGGGGATGAAAAGACAAATCTTCAAACGATACGAACCACAACAAGCAATGCTATTACCACCGAGCCTGGAAGAGCTGATACCTGAAAGCCATCTGGTAAGGGTGGTGAGCAAAATGATCGAAGAGATCGATCGACTGATACTGGAGAAGCAGTACAAAGGGGGAGGGACAAGCGCCTACAACCCACAGATGCTGCTGAAAGTCATCGTATATGCCTACACACAACGGGTGTTTTCCTCGCGGCGAATAGCGAAAGAACTGCGGGAGAATGTGAATTACATGTGGCTGAGCGGGATGAACCGTCCAGACCATCGAACCATCAACCGCTTCAGGGGGAAGGTTATGAAAGCGGTGATCGACGAAGTATTTTACGGGGTAATAGAGCAACTGATGGAAGCGGGCTATGTTGATCTGGAGCACTACTTTGTAGATGGGACAAAGATAGAGGCTAATGCGAACAAATACAAATTTGTGTGGCGGAAGAGCACAGAGAAGAATAAAGCCAAACTGCGAGAAAAAGTACAGCAGTTACTCGAAGAAATAGACGAGATAGAAGCAGCGGAAGAGGCGAAATACGGAGAGAATGATTTAGAAGAAGTAGGGGAAGGCAAAGAAATAGACGCAGAGAGACTGAAAGAAGCCGCCAGGAAGATCAATGAACGGTTGAAAGAAAATCCGGAAGACAAAGATTTGAGCAAGGCCAAGGCGAAGTTGGAGAAAGATTACATTCCAAGGATGGAGAAATATGAACGGTATGAAGCGATATTTGAGGGACGCAACAACTTCTGCAAGACCGATAATGACGCCACATATATGCGGATGAAAGAAGACCACATGAGGAATGGACAGTTGAAGGCTGGCTATAATGTGCAACTGGGGACACAGAAGCAATTTGTATTAGGCTTCAGCTTACATCGCAGGGCAGGAGATACCAGTTGCTTGAAAGAACACCTTGAGAAGTTCAGGCTGTGGCTGGGGGATTATCCCAAAAACCTGGTGGCAGATGCGGGATATGGCAGTGAAGAGAACTACAGCTACCTGGACCTAAACCACATAACAACTTACGTCAAAGACAACCGCTTTCATTACGAACAGAAACGGAACTATAAAAAGAAACAGCCTTATCGGGCAGAGAATTTTGCCTATTATGCTCAAGAAGATGAATATGAATGTCCACAAAAGAAACGTTTACGATATGTGTATACAAAGCCATACAAGAGTGAGAATGGATACACCTCAGAACGACGCATATATGAGTGTGAGGATTGTTCACACTGTCCTGTAAAGGCAGAATGTACTCGGGCAAAAAATAACCGGCAGATACAAATAGGCAAGGAGTGGGAAAGGCTCAAACAACAAGCCCGTGATAATCTACTTTCTCCGCAAGGATTGGTATTGCGATCTCGGCGCCCGGTTGAGGTGGAGGCTGTATTTGGCCGTCTCAAGGGGGATTGGGGGTTCAGGCGGTTTCTTCTGCGAGGAATTGATAAAGTGAGTACTGAATGGGGAATTCTGTGTATTGCACATAACATAGCAAAAGCAGCGGTCGTTTGATCGCTGCTTTTTTTTGTTCTTTTTTATTTCTTTGTTTGTTTTTGTGGTTTATTCAACTGTCGAGGCTGACTTTTTGGGCAGCCCCTTTTGCTTTGTCAGCCCGTAGTTTGCTCAATCTGCAGGTGATACGGCTGCAGCCGGCTGCGGGTCGTGCTCGTCGCCATTGTAGGTGCGCAAAATTGGCCAGCGAGCTGCCACCAGTATCACCCCCAACACCGTGGCAATGCCACCCGCCACGATGGCGTACACCGGCCCGAAGGCCTGTGCTGCCAGCCCGGCACGTATCTCACCCAGCTGCGGCCCGCCGGTGAAGAACACCTGGTTGATGCTCACCATGCGCCCGCGCACGTTGTCAGGCGTGTTGAGCTGGCGGATGGTGTTGCGCAGGATGGAACTGATCGTATCACTGCCGCCGATCAAGATCAGCGCCGCCATTGCCAGCATATACCACTGCGATAGCCCCAGCAGTACCGTTGCCATTCCAAACAGGATCACCGCACCCAATATGATGGCACCCTGCCGGCGGATGTCTTTGCGCCCCGCCAGCACCAACCCGGCGCCGACAGAACCGATTGCCTGCCCGGCAGCCAGCCAGCCGTACCCGACCGCATCGACGTTGAGCAGGTCGCGCGCCACGAAGGGCAGCAGGGTGTTGGCTGAGGAGAAGAAGGTGGCGATAAAATCCAGCACCATGGTGGAGTAGATGATCGGCCTGGAGAGGATGAAGCGGGCGCCTTCGGCAATGGCCTCAAAGCTGGCTTTGATGCCGCCCAACGCCGGCCGCAGACCCTGCTCAACCGTGCCCATCAGCATCAGCGCCAGAAGCACTGCCATGAAGCTGGCAGTATTCATCCAGTACACGGCAAACTGACCCAGGTGTCCAATGACCACGCCGCTGAGCGCCGGGCCGAGTATCGAGCCGACGCTGGAAGCAATCGACTGCAGGCTGTAGGCGCTCGGCAGGATGTTGCGAGGCACCAGGTTGGGCACCAGCGACTGGCGTGCCGGCAGGTCAAACGAGATGGCCGCTGCCTGCAGACCGCTCAACAGGTAGATGTGCCAGATCTGTATCGCGCCCGTCCAGGTCAAGTAGCCCAGCATAGCGGCTGTGCCCGCCATCACCGTCTGGGTGATAAACATGATATGCCGGCGGTTGTGGGTATCGGCGATCACGCCAGCAAACGGCGCCAGCAGCAGTATCGGCAGGAAGCGCACCAGGCCGATGCCGCTCACCACTACCGGCTGGTCACTGAGCGTGCGCAGATGCCACAGCAGCGCGGCCATCTGCATCTGTGAGCCGGTGATAGACACCAGCAGACCGCCCCATAACAGGGCGAACTTGCGGTGCTGCAGCGCCGGCGGTAGCAAGGATATTGGGTTTTTCAAGCGCTGCTAAGTCCCCCAGTCCCTGGCGTAGTTAAAATCCAGCCCCACACTGCGGTTGCTCAGTTTGGCAATCGGCGGCATGACGCGCTTGAAGTGACTGCGGCGCACGCGTTCCATCACCCGGCGCACAAAAACCTCGTCCCAGCCGGCGTCAATACATTCCTGCGGTGTCCAACGCTGGTCTATCAAGTAGACCAACAGGCGGTCAACGCGTTCATAGGTGAAGCCCAGGTCGCCTTCATCGGTCTGCCCGGCCCACAGGTCGGCTGAGGGCGGCTTGGCGATGATGGCTTCCGGCAGTCCCATGGCGCGTGACAGCTGGCGCACCTGCGTCTTGTACAGGTCTCCCAGCGGGTTGAGGGCGCAGGCGGCATCGCCGTAGATGGTGGAATAACCCAGCAGGATTTCGGTCTTGTTGCCGGTACCAACCACCAGCCCTTTGAAGTCAGCTGACTGGTCATACAGCACGATCATGCGGCAGCGCGCCATGATGTTGCCGCGGCGCACGCCGTCCATCTGCGGGAACTGCTCGATCAGCGCATCTGCCATGCCGCTGATCGGGACGGTCATGTGCTGTACGCCGGTCTGGTCGATCATCAATTGGGCGTGATCCAGCGAATCGGCGGATGAGGCTTTGTAAGGCATGCGTATCGCCAGCACGTTCTCGGGTCCGAGGGCGCGGGCTGCCAGTGCACAGGCCAGGGCAGAATCGAGCCCGCCAGAGAGGCCAAGCACAATACGGGTCATGCCGGTGCGGGTGATCTCACTGTGAATGAAGCCGGTCAGGATCTTCTCAGCCAGCGTGGTGTCAATTGATAAATCGGGTAAAGGGGGTGTTTGTGTCACGGGGTATCTCCCTGTTGTGCATTTTGATCGAGTATCCGTCCCAGCTCACGCTGGAACCAGGCTGCTTTTTCGTCCCGCAGCAGCGGCAGCCGGGCACGTGTACGGCGCAGCTGGTTCAGGTCCAGTTCTACCACCTGCAGGGCTTCTTCAAACTCCGGCAGGCGTGCCAGCAGGCCGCCGCCAGGCGCCAGCGCACAGGATGCGCCGGGGAAATTGGTGCCGTCCTCAAAACCGACGCGGTTGTTGTGGCTGATGAAGACGGTGAAAAGCGTGGCGTAGGCGCTGTAGATGCTCTCAGCCCAGCGCGTTGAGGTCATTTGACCGCCCCCGGTCAGGCCGGTGCCGGCGGCAGACGAGCTGAAGTAGAACAGATCAGCCCCGTCCTGCCACAACAGGTAGGCCGGTGAGACATGCCAGGTATCCTCACAGATCAGCATGCCGGCGCGGCCAAAGCGTGTCTCAAACGACTGCACCCGTTCGCCGGCGGCAAAGTAGCGCTCCTCGTCGAACATGGCATAGGTGGGCAGGTACACCTTGCGGTGTATATGGCGGATCTCGCCCTGCGACAGGTAGGCCTGCGAGATGAACACCCGCCCGCGCCCATCCAGCTCAGGGAAGCCAATCAGGATGTCGATTTGCTCGCTCTCGGCCAGCAGGGCCGCAAAAACCGGCTCCTGCGGTGAGGGGTGCAGCGCCACTTCGGGCGCCAGGTCCATCAGATAGTAGCCGGTCAGCGACAGCTCGGGGAAGTGCACCACGTCGGCGCCGTCCTGTCGGGCGCGGCGGATTAACTGGATATGCTTCTCGAGGTTGGCGGGAACATCGCCGAGAACGGTATTCATTTGTGCCAGTGCCAGGGTCAGCTTCATAAGGGGATCCTGCTGTAAATGGTGTGAAGACTGCCAGCCAGCTCTATGCAGGCGGGCATGCTTCCATCATTTTACTCCAGATTGAGGCCAGCGTGATATGGAAAGGTAATTTTATAGCGAAAGCTTTGGGGCCTTGATCAGGGCTGTAAAAGCATCAAACGCCTGGGTGAGGGGGGCACCCAGACGTTTGATGAATAAAATATATCATAATCACTTCGTTAATGCAAGGATTTAGTTAATCTTTTTTCTTCCAGAAACCTTAAATTTTTTAGCGCAGGCTCTCTTTAAAGTGCACCAGGTCAGCATTGGTCAGGCGTTTGATCACCTCCACCAGCGTGTTGACCGTCGCCACGTAGCGATCCTTGTGGACGAATGCCCGCGGTGTGAGCACGTACAGCGTGGGAATGGACAGGCAGATGGTGATGATGCCATCAAACAGGCGGTGAATCTCGAATGCCTCGCCGCCGCCGTAGTTCTGGATGATGATTTCCACCGGGTAGCCCAGGTCAGCGGCTGCCTGCTGGATGAAACGGGAGAGCGCCTGGTTGCCGAGCACCTTTGAATCCACGTGCCGTATCACCACGCCGCCGGCCAGCTTGTGACCGTCAGGGTCGCAGCCGGGGTAATCGTCGCACTTTGCTACGTCCACGGTGATGGCGATATCCGGGTGCACGCGGTAGGCGCAGGTCTTGCCGCCGCGGTAGCCCACCTCTTCCTGGCCGGTGCCGCAGGCGTACACATCCGCGGCATGGCTGGCGCCGCGCAGTTCCTTCATCACATCTATCAGGATGTTGATACCAACACGGTCGTCCCAGGCTTTGGCCGCCATCACGTCTGGGTCAGCCATCTCACGGAACTCCACCCGCATGCTCACCGGGTCACCGGGCGCCACGCCCAGCGCCAGCAGGGCCTCGCGGCTGCGCAAGCCGGTGTCAACGTAGAGTTCATCCAGGTTGCGGTAGCGCGGCGGCTGATTGTCCTCGCCGGGGAAGTGGGTGCCAAAGATGCCGGGCACCTGGCGCCCAGAGGCAGTGTTGATAAAGACTTCCTGCCCGATGATGGTGTACGTCCACCAGTGGCTGAGCGTAGTGACCCGTACGAAGCCGTTGGCGTCAATTTTGGTGACGAGGAAGCCGATCTCATCGGCGTGCGCCGAGAGCATCACCTTTGGTCCGGCGCCGCTGCCCTGCTTGTAACCGATCAGCGAGCCGAGGTTGTCGTAATCAAACGAATCCACGCAGTCTTCCAGTGCCTGCTTCATCAGGCGCGTCACCGGTGCCTCTCCGCCTGAGAGCGCGGCAGCTTCAGTGATGGTCTTGATGCGCTGCAGATCGAGGGTTTCTTTGGTCAGCATTGGTCAGCCCCCGGGCGCTATGCCAGCACAATCGCCAGCATGCGGGCGGTTTTCTTGCCGGTGTTCTTGGCGCTGTGCGTGCCGCCGGCGCCAGTGATCATCACATCGCCCTTCTTCATCACGCTTTCCACGCCGTTGTCGGTCACGGTCAGCTTGCCGTCCAGGATGTAGTAAATCTCGGCATCCGGGTCATGCGGGTGCAGGCCGATGGACTCGCCGGGCTTGATCTTGAGCACCGCCGCCAGGTTCACCTTGCCAAAACACTCCTCTGCTTCCAGCAAATGCGCCATCTTGATGGTGCCCTCACCGCCGCGTATGTTCTCGCGATGTTCAATACGCCGTTCTTTTTTATGCCTGATCATCTTAATCTCCTTTGATGCCAATAAGATTCAACAGCTTAAGCAGCTGTACCAGCTCATGGGTATATTCTACGCTGCCGTCATCGGTTTCGAGCATCGCCAACCGGGCGATCTCCCACAGGCTGCGCTCACCGTTTGTGTAGAACTGGACCACGCCGTCAAAGACGTGCCCGCTGGTGAGTTTATCGCGTTTTTTCTTGGTGAAGGCTTTGTACGCCGCCATCTTCTCCGCATCACCCAGCGCAAAGTCATCCAGGTGCATCGGCGGCGGGTAAGCCTTGCGGTACGGCACGTACTGGTATTCCGCCGGCGTTTCAGGCGCAGTATAGACAAAACCGGGTGCATACTCCTCGCAGTAGCGCGCCCAGATGCCATCGGCAAATGTCTTCAGCAGGGCGTTTTCAGATGCTGCCGCCTTCTCAACAGCAGCCCGCTCATCACCGCTGAAAAAGCTGCCAAAGGTGTTGTTGCCGCCCTGGTAATGCCAGGTAAGGTGCTGGATCTTCTCATACACCCAGCCCGCTTCTGACTTCTTTTCAGCCGCGCGCTTGACCAGGTGCGACAAATCCTTGAGGAAGCGCTCGCGGCTCCGGTTCATCACCAGCCGGGCGTCTTCCAGCGTGAGGTTCGCCAGCGTGTACACGTACGCGGCGCAGATGGACGCTGACTTGTGCAGGATGAACGGGTCAACCGCCTCGGGCGTGTCGCCGCTGGTGTGATAGTTGAAGTCCGGCCACTGGCCCAGCATGAAGGTGGGGATATTGATGGCCGGGTCAGAGAGCACGTAATGGTCGCTGCCGCCCTCGAACTCACCGACGGCGCTGTTGAACATGGCAATCGACTCGTCACGCGACATATCCGGCACGTTCTTCTTGACATCGTCCAGCACCAGCGCGGCCAGGTCGAGCACAAAACTGGGGCAGGCGTGCGGGTAACCGGACAGCGTTAGCGGACCGTAGCCGTAGGACTGACGCCCGCCGACCATGTCGAGGTTAATGCCGGCCTTGACCTTGCGTTTGCCTTCGCCAATCTCCGCCAGGTAGGCATAGGTACCGGTGAACTCCGGCACAAAGATGACTCGCACGCCGCGCTTGAGCGGCTGGAGCTTGCCGGAAGCGGTCAGGTCGTACAGCACCTTCAGGGCTTCCATCGAAGCCGCCACGCCGCTGGCGTTGTCATTGGCTGACATGCGCGGGTGGCACAGATGCGCCACCACCAAAATCTCCTCGTCGGTCTCGCCGGGCAAGAAGGCATCCACCACCTCGATGTGCCCGTCGTAGATGGCGGAATCAATGTAGCAGTTCGCCGTGGGATATGGGGGTTTGCTGGGGTCCTTCTCATGTTCCTCAGCGGTCTTGCGACACAGCGTTGCCAGATCATCGCCCTGGCGCGGGGTGAGCACAAACCCGAAGGTGTGCGGCTCATCGTCGGTGTGCTTCCACCAGAACGAGGTGTAGTTGCGGATATCGAGCAGTTCGTAGCGCTCACGCACGTTCTTCATGGTGCGGATGAAATCGGTGACAATACCGGCCGCGCCGCGCTCCTTGATTGCCCAGTCCATGAAGCCTTCAAAGTGCTCGCGCACAAAGATCAGCTTACCCTTCAGGTCCAACCCTTCGTAGGCAGCCGGGTCAGCGCCCTTGTCGAGCATCACAATCGGCAGGGGCTCCTGGCGGTGGTCGCATGGGTAGCTCTTCTGCAGGATGGACATGGCGTTGGTCTTGAAATCCGCCAGCCGGCTCTCCGAAGTGGACAGCTGCAGCCAGGCATCTCGGCAGTCCCATTCTTTGAACATCTTGGATGTCAGGTACCAGGTCTTGCCGTCGGCTTCGTAGGAACGGATGACCGCATCCAGTCCGTCAGCCTGCATGCGCTGGCAGACGTGCTCTGCCGCGGCACGGTAGCCGGTGGACGCCTGGATACGGTGGAAGTTGGCGATCTCACGCACGCGCTGGTGGGTGCGCTCGCCGGAAATGGTGTTTTTGATGGTCTCAAGGTTTTCCCGCATGTGGGTCTCTCCTGTGATTAGGGTGGAAGTGTGTGGGTCTCTGAGATTGATTGTACTGTGTGCGGGTGAATTTAACCAACCGATCAGGGTGGGGAAAATGTGATTGGGTGGTGGCTGGCGTGGGTATTCGCAGGGGACGACCCGGTACCCGGAGTAGGGCGGATTTCCATATCCGCCATAAAACCGTTGGGGGTGAGTAACTCGATCTGCTCTAGAAGCGGGTGAATTTGACCAATCGATCAGGACGGGGGAAATGATGTTGGAGGAGGTGGGTAGGTATAATCCCTCACCTCAATCCTCTGCCTACTGCATGCTGCGCGATCCCGACGAGAGAGGAAGCAACAAGCTGTCTGAGCAGCGGAACGTCCCGGTGACTGCCGAAGGTACCGGAAGCGCACTCAGTACGCTGTATGTCCCCGTCAGGGGATTGAAGGCAGGGGAACATAGCCCAGGGTCATAACCAAGTACTAAAGGGTAACCTGTTTTTTTCTGGATACGATCAGTTGAGGTAGGGGCGACCCAGTGGGTCGCGAAGCACTCTGTAAGAGTCGCCGCGTACAAAGACCTGCAACCTTCGCTATGCTCAGGGATCGGGTTCCCGGCGGCTGCTAAAGATACTGGAACTCCCTAACCAAGTCGATCACTGGTATTTAATTATCAAACATGGCTTCGGCAAATTCAGGAATAATTATCATCGGAGCAACCGGGATAAGTAGCCCGTTTTGTGGTGATTTTTGACCCTCAATGATGGCGCGAAAGTCCATGATTTGTTCGGCGTAATCCACCTCAGCAAATGTTACGTGATCAAATAATACCAGTCCATATTGGGTGCCTACCGGGTAGTGGTGCAACATGTACTGGGCCAGATCTGTTTCTTTAGTAATCTTATCATGAATCACAAAGGAAGATTCTGTGCTAAACAGGCGCCCAGCATCATATTCTCCCCGTTGGAGGGCTTGTGAATCAAGGGCTCTTCCCAGGCCGATGTTATAAAAACTTTGTGCAATAGGAACGTTAACCAGTACCGTGGCAAAAAGCTGATAATCACCGGTGGTGGTGGGGACAAAAACCGCATGTTCTACTAGATCATGTCCTTCGACATAACGACTACCGCCAAAGATGCCACTGAAAACATATGCTGTCAGGCTATCATTGACCGGGACACTGCCCAAATATCCCAGTGGCAGCTTTTCTCCTTGGGCATCGATAATCGGAGTGGTTAATTCCGGCAAGGTCAGTGTCCTTAGCCACTCAGCTGAATCATCATCGGGATTGTTTCCTATAAGCATTTTGTTTATCCCAATTTCAGGTACGTAGGTAATCCACTCACCCTGGTCGGTCAATTGCATCACCCTAAGTAGGGGTTCGGCCTGGGGATCTTTGGGAGAGGCAATCGCCACGGTGCGGCCATCGGAGAGGGTTTCAATGTGATCAATCTTGCCTTGCCATTCCGGCGGGATGGTGGCCATGGGATTTTTAATCCAACCACGTTTGGCATCCCAAACTTTGAGGGATTGACCATTTTTGACCTCAACCCATTGTTGATCCAAATTGTCCAGGGTGGCGCCAATGGTGTTTAAAAAGGCAATCACGTTGCCCTCGGCATCCAATTTACCTATATAGGCGTGGCCATCATCACCAACAAACAGCTCCACCGGACCACCAGCATCAATCCATTCCGAAGTCGAGTCCGAGCTCCAGTAGCCGGGATCGCTGTCTTTGAGGGCGCCATCAGCATTAAAATTGAGCAGGATTTGGGTTCCTTTGGTAAGCAGAGAATAGGTTTGACCCTCGACAGTGGCTTGTTTGAGCTCAATGCCCTGGTTTCCCAGTTCTCCTGCATAGGTCTCCATGGCACTGAGGAAGTCGGCATCGTCACCTCTCATTCCCACTTGCTGTCGGTACAGGGCATAGACGGCATGGGCATCGACCAGGTCAAATGAACCATGATCAAGGTTGACATACGTGTCGAAGTTGGGCGGTGTAACAGGTAGAAGATCATCAACAGCAGAAGTGATGGGGCTGGGCTCAACGATAGGCGTTGGTGTGGGTTCAGGTGTGGGCGTGCTGGTGGGCAAGGCTGGTTCAGCGGTTGCTGAAGCGGTTGGGACAGCCACCGGTGCAGGGGTGCAGGATGCAATCAAGAATAGTATCAGTACCGCAGCCAGCCGCACGCAGTAACTGGCAACCCGACTGGCATACGGGTGATAAATTTGATGGCTGGTACAAGTTGGTGTAGCGTGTGTGTTCATGCTGCCTGTCCCTCCTGGTGTGATGGGTTAATTATACCGTTTGAGGGGCAAAATAATGTGGAGTTAGTAATTGAGCCTGCCATGCCTGGTAGCTGACCGTGCTATGTCTCAAGTAGGGTGCGACCGACTGGGACGCGAAGCACTCTGTAAGAGGCGCCCCAAGAGTGCGACGAACACGCTGACTCCCTAAGGTTCCGGTGGCTGAGCCTGTCGAAGCCAAGGGACATTGTGCCTGTCCTGAGTAGCAATATTCCCCCTCGCGAATAGCTTAACTGATGATTCACCACAGGTGCTTGCCAGCAGTTACCTCTTACACTATAATATATGAATACTTATTCAAGTGTTCATATGATTTGGAAAAGAGGTGATCACATGACGACTAAACTGCCGCCGGTTGATGTTTGTGACTGCGAAGCCATCCATGAAGATACGGTCAAACAGGTGCGGGAAAAGATGCCGCAGGAAGAGACGCTCTATGACCTGGCAGAGTTGTTCAAGGTATTTGGTGATTCCACACGTATCAGAATCCTGTGGGCGCTGGACGAATCCGAGATGTGCGTGTGTGACATCTCTTTTCTATTAAATATGACGCAGTCCGCAATTTCGCATCAACTGCGGGTCTTGAAACAGGCCTCCCTGGTGAAAAGCCGCCGCGAAGGCAAGATTGTCTACTACTCCCTGGCAGATGGGCATGTTAAGCAGATCTTCGACCAGGGCTTAACCCATATATCCGAAGAATAGCGTCACCAGGAGAGTTTCATGGCTAAACAGGAACTGGTTTTGGACGGCCTGGACTGCGCCAGCTGCGCAGCGAAAATCGAGGCCGAAGTATGCCGCCTGGCGGGGGTAACATCTGCAACAGTTGATTTTGTCTCACAGAAGCTGACACTGGAAACAGACCCCGGCCTGCCGGCCGGATCGCTCAACCCAATCATCACAGGAACCATCAAGAGAATTGAACCGGATATCAAGATCGTCTTCCCGGACAAAGCCAATGCTGGTGCACAGGACGAGAATAAGAAGTTAAGCCTGAAGCATGATGTTACCCGGCTGATTCTCGGCGGAGCGGTTTTTGCCGTCGCAGTGCTGTTCGACTTTCAAACCTGGCTTGAGCTTGCTTTGTTCCTGACCAGCTATGCCATTGTGGGCGGGCCGGTTGTACTCAAGGCTGTCACCGGCATCGCCAGGGGGCAGGTCTTCAGTGAGCACTTCCTGATGACCATTGCAACCATCGGTGCTTTCTTTATTGGCGAATATCCTGAAGGTGTGGCGGTGATGTTGTTCTACCTGGTGGGTGAATTATTCCAGGATGCGGCGGTTGATCACTCGCGCAAGTCGATCAGCGCGCTGATGGATATCCGGCCTGACTATGCCAATCTCAAGCTGGGCGAGGAACTGCGCAAGGTCTCACCCGAATCTGTGACGATCGGTGACCTCATCTTGGTCAAGCCGGGTGAGAAGATCCCGCTGGACGGCAGGGTGATTGCCGGCACGTCGCTGGTGGATACTGCCGCGCTGACTGGCGAATCGCTGCCGCGTGAACTGGCCCCCGGTAGTGAGGCATTGAGCGGCTTCATTAACAAGAACGGCGTTTTGACCGTTGAAGTGACCAAAGCTTTCGGCGAATCCACCGTCTCTAAGATTTTGGACCTGGTGCAGAACGCCAGCAGCCGCAAAGCGCCCACCGAGCAGTTTATCACCCGCTTCGCCCGCTACTACACGCCCGCCGTGGTCTTCAGTGCCCTGGCGCTGGCGGTGATACCGCCCCTGGTGATCCCGGGAGCGATGTTCTCTGACTGGGTTTACCGGGCGCTGGTGTTCCTGGTGGTCTCCTGCCCGTGCGCACTGGTCATTTCCATTCCGCTGGGCTTCTTTGGCGGCATTGGCGGAGCCTCTAAACGTGGCATCCTGGTGAAGGGCAGCAATTATCTCGAAGCGCTCAACCAGGTTGAAACTGTTGTCTTTGACAAGACCGGCACGCTCACCAAAGGCGTGTTCGAAGTGGTGCAGGTGACCCCCGCCGCCGGCTTTACACAAGCACAAGTAATCGAAGCAGCCGCGTATGCTGAAGGACATTCCAGCCACCCGATTGCCCAATCCATCCTCAAGGCTTACGGCACAGCGCTTGACCTGGCAAGGATTGAGACCTACGAAGAGCTGGCCGGCTATGGCGTGAGAGCCAGTCTGGATGGTAAGACCGTGCTCGCCGGCAGCGTTCGCCTGATGCAGGAAGAACAAATCTCCACGCAAGCGGTGGATGCCAACGGCACGGTTGAAGCCACCGGTATTGGAACGGTGGAAGCAACCGGCACAGTTGTCCATGTTGCCATCAACAAAGTCTATACTGGCAGCCTGGTCATTGCCGATGCAGTCAAGGAAGATTCGGCAGCGGCGATCAGGGGATTGAAGGCTCTGGGTATAAAGAAAACCGTCATGTTAACCGGTGACAGCCAGGCGGTGGGTGAGCACATTGCCCGCCAGCTGGGTGTGGACGAGGTTTATGCATCCCTGCTGCCGGCCGACAAGGTTGAAAAAATCGAAGCGCTGCTTGCCACCGTATCGGTGGCTTCCACAGGCACGCTGGGAGCGGGCAAGTCACGCGGGAAGGTTGTATTTGTGGGTGATGGCATCAACGATGCGCCGGTGCTTGCAAGGGCGGATATCGGCGTGGCCATGGGTGGGCTGGGCTCGGATGCCGCCATCCAGGCGGCAGACATCGTCATCATGACCGACGAACCCTCACGGCTTGTGACGGCAATCAAGATTGCCAGGCGTACACGAGCAATTGTCTTCCAGAATATCGCCTTTGCGCTGGGTGTGAAAGCCATCTTCCTGGCGCTGGGTGCGGCCGGCCAAGCCTCGATGTGGGAAGCAGTTTTTGCCGACATGGGCGTGGCGCTGATCGCTATCTTCAACGCCCTGCGCGTGATGAATACCAGGAGCATCTGAGGGGGTGGGGTGTGTTGGTAGCGTATAAAATCCCTCTCCCTTTGGGATCGCGTAGCATACTGTAGGCATCGCAAAGCATCCTGTAAGGAGAGGTTAGGTGAGGGCCTCTGCTCTGAGACACTTATTATAGCGTGCTGAGCGATCTCAACCGGAGAGGTAGAAAAACCATCCTCACCCTTCGACCCGGTAGGGTGAGTCCTACTATCCTGCATTATGTGACCTCTTGGGGCGTCCCATTGGGACGCCCCTACCCTTACTTACCTATCTCAATATCATCCACACTGCGGACAATGCTGCCAGTGTACAGGCTGGAGACCTGGTGCAGGGTCAGCGCTTGGTCAAACTCGGTCAGGGCGGAGATGCCGTCTGCCGGCATGACCACGTGGAACCAGCGCAGGCCTGCTGCAGCGGCCGTGTGCAGCACACAGATATTCGCCACCGTGCCAACGATGATCACCTGTTTCACACGCCACACATACGTCAGAAAATGTTCCAGCCAGGTGCCGTAGAAACCGTCGTAGCGGTTCTTGGGGCAAATAAGCTCACCCTCGAGCGGCTTCAGTTCGTCAATAATTTGCCAGCCCCAGGTGCCCTCCACCGTGTGCGCCGGCCAGATGGCAAACTCGGGATCGTCCTTGAACATGGTGTCCATGGTGTATGCCACGTGCATGCCGGCACTGCGGGCTGTCTCAAGCAGGCGCTGGATGTTACCCACCGTGCCCTCTGCCGCCGGCACCATCAGGCTGCCACCAGGCTTGACAAAGTCGTTCTGCATATCCACGATGATCAGCGCTGTATCAGCGGCTGAAAGGGTAACAGTATCTTTAAAAGCCAGGGTCGGCACCTTCACGGTCTCGCCTGGGATATATGGAAAAGTCATGTCAATTATCTCCTTATCAAGTTGTGTTGCTGTACCTGCTCTAATCATAACAAATTCGGGACGGTTGGTAAACAGCATCACCTGTTACCCCCTTGAGATTGACCGTGAAATTCGCTACACTATTGTTAACAACCGTGTTCTGTGAAAGGCCGCTGAAATGATGAGATGCTCTATTCGGACGCTACCCTGCCTCATAACCCTGACCCTGTTGGTCAGCCTGTTGGGCGCCTGCCAGCTCTCAGCGGCACGCTCACCTGGGCTGGAGCAGGCCACCGCCGCACTGCAGTCTTACTTTCAATCCCTCAGCGAAGGGCGCTACGCCGATGCAGTTGACCTGTACGGCGGCACTTACGAGCCCCTGACCGGCTACAACCCGGATATCAACCCACAGGCGTATGCCCGATTGTTTGAGCTGGGCTGTGCCGCTAACGGCCTGCAGTGCCTGCAGGTAAACGAAATTCTGCAGTCAGAGAGGCTGGATGACGACACTTACCAATTTCTGGTCACCTTCACAGGGCGCGATGGGCAGGTTTTCGTATTGGGTCCGTGCTGCGGCGCTGATGAGACACAGATGCCGCCCGTGTCGCAGTTTACCTACACGGTCAAGCGGGTTGATGGAAATTTCAAGGTAATGGAACTGCCGGTTTATGTACCCTGATTGCACCGTGGTGCATGGCAGATCCGACATATCAAGTAGTTTGGAAAAAGGAGGCGAAATATGTTTGAGAAAATTCTGGTTGGAATTGATGGCTCTGAACATTCCTTCAAGGCGGCACAAATGGCCGGCGAGCTGGCGCGCAAGCTCAACGCTGAAAGCGTGCGGGTCGTGGCCTGCTACGAGCCGCTGGTAGATTACGCCACCATTTTATACATGGAGGAGATAGCCTCGCGCCGTATCGGTATTGCTGAAGCCAATGTGAAACGGGCAATCGAAGAGATCGGCGAGGTAGCTGTTGCAATAGAATCGGACCTGTGCGAGGGCACGCCGGCTGAGTCCATCCTGATGGCTGCCAAAAAATATGATATTGACCTGATCGTAATGGGTACGCGCGGTCTCGGACAACTGGCGGGCTTGCTGCTGGGCAGCCAGAGCCAAAAGGTGGTTGCTCACGCTGACTGCCCGGTGCTGCTGGTACGCTGATACCAATCACGTAGTTATTTGGAGGACAAGATGTTTAATCATATTCTCGTTGGTGTGGATGGTTCCGAGCACAGCATAAAGGCAGCAAAGATGGCCGGCGAACTGGCACGAAAAATCTCTGCCGAAAGTCTTCATCTTGTTGCCTGTTATGATGCGGCTTTACAGTACAGCATGATGACTGAATTCAACAGTATTCTACCGATGCAGGATCTTACTTCCCGCCTTATCTCCATCGCAGAAGATAATCTAAAGCTGGCAATTGAGGAAATTGGTGATCTTCCGATTCAAATCACGACAGAGACAAGCGAAGGCACGCCGGCTGAGTCCATCCTGATGGTTGCCAAGAAATACGACATTGACCTGATCGTGATGGGTACGCGCGGCCTCGGCCAGCTGGCAGGCTTGCTGCTGGGCAGTCAAAGTCAAAAGGTGGTTGCTCACGCAGACTGTCCGGTGCTGCTTGTACGCTAAGAGTTGCTAAAAGATAAAAGGAGGACGAGATGTTTAATCACATTCTCGTTGGTGTGGACGGCTCAGAACACGGCTTCAAGGCAGCCAAAATTGCAGGCGAACTGGCACGGGCCATTGGTACAACCACAGTGAGCGTAATCAGTTGTTATGAGCCACTGTCGGTCTATATGGGCACGGCATTGCTTGAGCAGCAGTCCGTCAATCGCATTATTACGGCTAAAGCAAATATCCAACGCGCAGTTGAAGAGATTGGTGCTTTAGATTGCGAGGTGAGAACCGATACCTTTGAAGGCCCACCTGCTGAAAAGATCATTGATATTGCCGATAGCAGGAATGTTGATCTGATTGTCATAGGTACGCGCGGTCTGGGTCAGCTGGTTGGCCTGCTGTTGGGCAGCCAGAGTCAAAAGGTGGTTGCCCACGCGCACTGCCCGGTGCTGCTGGTGCGCTGACGTATCGCTTTCAGCCTGCTGCACCGCACAGTTTCAGATACCGCCGCCCGCGTAGAGGTTGTATAATTACGCAGGCGGTACTGTCTGTACGCCTGCATGCCAGTCGCCGGCTGTCCGCCTCATCACTTCACAACAAAGGATACATCAATGGAACGTTCTCCTCATCTCACCTGGATTGAAATTGATTTGGATGCCATTCAGCACAACACGCGCGTCGTTAAAAGCGTCTCCGGCGTGGACGTCATGGCTGTGGTCAAAGCAGAAGCCTACGGTTTCGGCGGCGTACAGGTTGGCAAGGCTGCGGTCAAAGCCGGCGCTGCCTGGCTGGCAGTCGTGCGCGGTCATGAGGCCTTAGATCTGCGCCGTGCAGGCATCACCGCACCGATCCTGGTGATGGGCGGTACCACGCCGGCAGAGCTGGATACCATCATTGCCAAAGACATCGCCCTGCCGCTGTTTGATTTTGAATGGATACCCCTGTTCTCAGAGCGCGCCAAAGCCGTTGGAAAACCGCTGCACGTCCATTTGAAAATCGATACTGGCATGGGGCGTTTTGGCGTCTTCCCCGAGCACGCATTGGAGCTGGCACGTGCAGCACAGGCAGCCGGTGGGCTCGAGATCGAAGGCGTCTTCAGCCATTTTGCCAAGGTAGATGACCACGCCGACCCGACCACAGATCTGCAGATCAGCCGCTTCAAGCCGGTGGTTGAGACGCTGCGCAGTAACGGCTTCCCGACGATACTGGCTCATCTCTCCAGTTCCACCGGTGTGATGGCATATCCTGACGCAGTTTTCAACATGGTGCGCGTCGGCAGCGGTGTGCTGGGTGTGGGTAATGCCGCTGGCGGCATGGATTACGGTGATCAGCTTAAACATGCCTTCACCTGGAAGGCGCAGTTGATGTCCTGCCGGCGCTTCCCGGCTGGCTGGAAGATCGGCTACGGGCAGGATTACACCACCAGCGAGGGCGAGATCATTGGCGTTCTGCCAGTAGGTCACGGAGACGGCTTCCTGCGTCATCCCAAGAATGTGGTGCTCATCAATGGCAAACGCACGCCGGTGGTTGGCAAGGTGTGCCTTGACCAGCTTATGGTCAGCCTGCCGGAAATGATGCCGCTGGGCACCGAGGCGGTACTGATCGGCAAGCAGGGCGATGAAGAAATCGAGATTGAAGAAGCCTCCACGCGTTGGGGCGCCCCGCAGAGCTTTGTCTCCTGTGTGAGCGCACGCGTGCCGCGCGTCTATCTGCCGGAACCACTGTAAACCAATCTTTTTGCAACTCTCACCGCTTCCGTTGGTTAATCTACCCGACGGGAGCGGTGTTTTTTGGCTATAATTAGGCATATGGAAGCACAACTCGACCAGGCAAAACAGGAACAGGCACGCCAGTACGCCCGCACCCGCCGCCTCCTCTCGCTGGTTGACCTGCTGATTGGGCTCGTTTACCTGCTGGTATGGATTTTCAGCGGGCTGGGGGCAAGGCTCAAGGCTGTGATGCTGACCTTCACCGACCAAAATTGGCTGCTGGTGGCCGGTATTCTGCTGGCGCTCGGTGCCGGCATGGCACTGGTCAGCCTGCCGCTCGGGTATTATTCCGGCTTCGTCCTGCCGCACCGCTACGGCCTTTCCAACCAGACGTTCAAAGGCTGGATCACTGACCAGCTGAAGGGGCTGCTGATCTCTGCGCCGCTGGGGCTGCTGCTGGTGCAGCTGCTTTACCTGGTGCTGGGCGCTTACCCCGACACCTGGTGGCTGTGGGCGGCTGGCATCATGCTGCTGGTGAATGTCCTGCTGGCTAACCTGGCGCCGGTGCTGATTTTACCGCTGTTCAACAAGTATACGCCGCTGGGCGAGGAGCACGCTGACCTGGAACAGCGCCTGCTGAAGCTGGCTGAAAAGGCCGGCACGCAGGTGAAGGGCGTCTTCAAGATGGACATGAGCCGCCGTACCAGCGCCGCCAATGCCGGCTTGACCGGTCTTGGCAGCAGCCGGCGCATAGTATTAGGCGATACACTGATTAACGAATTTTCTCCTGATGAAATTGAAACCGTACTGGCGCACGAGTTGGGACATCACGTCAACCGCGATATCCCGCTGATGATCGCTTTCGGCACGCTTGAGACCCTGCTTGGTTTCTTCCTGGCGGGGCAGCTGCTGCAGGTCGGTGTGGGGGCTGCCAGCCTTACCGGCCCGGCAGACCCGGCCGCCATGCCCCTGCTGGCGCTGGCGCTCGGGCTGTACGGGTTGCTCACCTCCCCGCTGGACAACCTCTTCTCTCGCTGGCGAGAGCGCCTGGCTGACCGCTATGCCCTGACGACAACCGGCAAGGGACGGGCTTTTGCCAGCGCCATGACGCGTCTTGCCAACCAGAACCTGGCTGAAGTGAACCCGTCCGCCTGGGTGGAGTTCTTGTTCTATTCACACCCTGCGCTTGGCAAACGCATCATCATGGCAAGAGAGCTGGCGCCAGAGGAAGGTCAGCCATGACAGGGGATACCGCACTCAGCCTGCCGTCTGAAGCACGACGGACACTGGTTCACATGGCTGAAAAGTACCCGGCGCTGGCTGGCACACTGCCTGCGTTGGAACAGGCTTACCAGATCCTGCGGCAGTGCTTTGCAGACGATGGCATACTCTTTGTGTGCGGCAACGGCGGCAGTATGTCGGATGCCATTCACATCAGCGGCGAGCTGAACAAAGCTTTCAAACGCAGCCGCCCCATCCCTGAAGCCGACCATGAGCGCCTGAAACCCTACACCAACGGTTATGACCTGGGCAGTTACCTGCAGCGCGGCTTACGCACTATCGTGCTGGGCATCAACCCGGCACTGGCGAGCGCCATCGACAACGATTTTCCGTTATCACATATGGGTTTGGCACAGGAACTGTACGCCCTGGCACGACCCGGAGATGTCTTCATGGGGATCAGTACCTCGGGCAATGCGCGCAACATCAACTATGCCGTGGGGGTAGCGCGCATGCTGGGGCTGCCGGTGATCGGACTGAGCGGCGAGAACGGCGGCAGGCTGGCAGAACAGGCGGATGTTACCATTCATGCGCCGGCCGGTGAGCCGGCGGAGGTACAGGCGTTCCACGTCATCCTGTATCACACACTGTGCGAGATGCTGGAAATCACCTTCTTTTAGCTCAGGTTTATTAAATGAAAAGAGGCTGACCTTGTAAGTCAGCCTCCAGAGTATGTAAACGATGTTTAGTCGCGGCTGCCAAGCTGTCTGTCGAGCATGTAAAGGCCGTTGCCTTTATCGCCGATGATGGCGAGGGTGTCCAGGATTTCCTGGGCATTGGCTTCTTCTTCAACCTGCTCGTCCACGTACCAGTTCAGGAAGGACTGGCTGGCGTAGTCTTTGTCGTCCACAGCGATGCTGTAGAGGTTGTTGATCAGGGAAGTGACCAGCTGTTCGTGCTTGAGGGTCTCTTCGAAGACGGGGACAATGCCAGCAAATTCGGTTTCAACGGCGTCAATAGCCTTGAGAAGCACACGCTCGCCGCGCTCAACCATGTATTTGTAGAACTTCATGGCGTGTTCCTGCTCTTCTTCAGCCTGGTGGCGCATCCAATGTGCCATACCGCTCAAGCCTTTGTCCTCAAAATAGGTGGACATGGAAAGGTACAGGTAGCCTGACCATAATTCGGCATTGATTTGTTCATTAATTGCTGCTGCTAATTTTTTGCTTAACATTTTTGCTCCTTAAAATTTTAGTTTTTTGAGTGTTTTTGACATTCCGGGCAGAGACCAAAGAAATCCAGCCGGTGTCCGGTAATTTTAAAGCCATAGGTCTGCGACAGCGCCGTGTTGACTGCATTTACTTCATCGACATCGGCGTCGACAATTTTCTTGCAGCGCGTGCAGATTAAGTGCGGGTGCGGGTCTGGGGTGTAACCATCAACACGGTTGCTGCCATCACCCAGGCTGATCTCCATCAGCTCACCCATGTCTTTCAGCATCGCAACGGTTTTGTAAATAGTCGCCAGGCTGGTGGTGGGGAAATCGGTTTTTACCTGGTTGTAAACGCGCTCAATGCTGGGGTGGCTGGTATCAGAGATCAATACTTTAATGATACTGAGGCGTTGGGGTGTGATACGAAACCCGTCGCTTCGCAGCTTGTTGATGATATTTTCGTACCGTTCAGTCTGTCCAATCATTAGAACCATCCTTAAAGTTGTTTGCACTACTGTTAAATAAGAATTATTATTTATAAACAACTTTATTATTGATAGTATATATCAAATAATAAATTTGTCAAGGCTATTTGAAAATTTTAATGAACTTCTAATACTGCCGCCATCGTAACCACGCTGTACCGTTGCCGAAACGTGCACAACAGGCGATATTATAACTGAAATTACCAATTACGATAGTCATTTCTCTTAGAGTATGGCTATCTTTCAGGAAGGCTGAAAAAGTTGTGTATGGCTGAGCCTGCTGCGCCTTGAGCTTGTCGAAGGGTCGATGGGTGAGAATTGTATAGCGCGAACCACCGGGTTGCCCCTAAATGAGACTTAACAGGCTCAGCCGATAGGGCTTGCAGTAGCCGTTAGGGTTAACACCTCCCCCTTTAGGGCCGCGCAGCACACTTTAAGTGGAGGCTGGATAAGGGAATTTTTTACCAACATGCTCAATCACCGGGAACAATTTCCGTCGCCTGAACGTTAAGAGAGATGAAATTACCAAGGAAGGAGTATTTCATGTCTGCACGTTCTGTTTTAAGTATTACTTTTATTGTTCTATGCCTGGGACTGCTGTTCTCAACCAGCGGCTGCAGCAGCTTTTTTGTCCAGGCGGCGGTTGACGAGACAGCAGTTACGCCGGTTACTTACGAGCGCTTCAGCCTGCCCGAACCGGACGGTATTTCATTTGAACTGCCCGAAGAGTGGGCGGTTTGGGCTAATGCCGGCTACCTCTCACCGGATGATGGAAAGACCCTGGCTGGTATCAGTGTTAGCAGGGTCCAGGAGGGGGTCGATTCAGAAGCGTATCTGTTCAACGAAGACAGCATCGTTCACGATGTGAGTGAGCAGGTGATTGACGGGCTTGCCACGCGACGTTACATCGTTGAGAGCACCCTCACCAGCGCGGCAACCGGCGATATTATCTGGCATGCCTACGAGATGATTTATGCCTTTCCCCATCCGAATGGCAATATGATGATAGGTGTGGTTGTTTCTGCTGAAGAGATGAACGCGCTGCCAGCGCTTGAGCCGGTGGCAGAACATATGGTCAGCAGCATTACCTGGGCATCACAAGCTCGCTGAGACAAAACCGCTCAATCAATTCACGCTTTTTTTCAAAGTAGGGCGAGTATTACCATCCTGCAAAGGACCTTACCCGCCGTGATTTCGGCGGATTTGGAAATCCGCCCTACATGTACTGATGACTCGATGCAGGTTCGATGCCGATTAAAACCCCGGCTATGCTTCACTCATTAATCTTCTTCAGAGGCAGCACAATGGTAAAGGTGCTGCCTTTCCCTTCTTGTGACTCAGCCGAGATACTGCCGCCGTGTGCCGTCACAATCCAGTGGGCAATGGATAGACCCAGCCCAAAACCGGCGCCCTGGCTGCGGGTGCGCGAGCGCTCGCCGCGGTAAAAACGTTCGAAGATGTGCGGCAGATCCTCAGCCGGTATGCCCTGACCGGTATCGCTAACGGTGATCTTTGCGCCTTCAGGTACCTGCTGCAGGGCAAGGCTCACCTCACCGCCCGCAGGTGTGAACTTGACAGCGTTGCCGCCGAGGTTCAAGAGCACCTGTTTCAGACGGTCGCGGTCACCGTCAACCTGCAGGCGCTCAATTTCAGTCAGTTTGACCGCCACCTTGCCGCCGGCTGCAGTATTTAGCTGGCTGGCGACCTCTGTCAGCAGCTCATCCAGCTGTACCGGTGCCATGTTCAGTGACAAACGCCCTGATTCCACCTGAGCCAGCAGCAGCAGGTCGCCGACCAGGCGCGTCAGCCGGTCCACTTCCTGCTGGATGGATGCGACAGACTCCGGGTCGCTGCAGCCCATCTGCTGCATCAAGCCCAGGTTACCCTTGATGACGGTCAGCGGCGTACGCAGTTCATGGCTCACATCCGCCAGCAGCCGGCGCTGGGACAAGAAAAGGGTCTCCAGCCGCTCCAACCCCTGGTTGAAAGCGGTGATCAACTGACCCACCTCGTCATCCATGCTGCCGGTTGGCGGGATACGGCGGGCAAGGTCTTCGGTGGTGGTGATGAGCATTGCCATCTCAGTCACCGCCGCCAGCGGCTGCAGGGTTTTTTGGATCAACGCCTGCGCGGCAAAGGTGGATATGGCTGTCACCAGCAGAAACAGTCCTCCCAGCACGCCGGCAAGGGTATTCTGTATGGTGCGCACGATGGACAATGATTCACCGACCTGCAGGACGCCGAACGGCGCGCGCGGGGTTGCCAGCGGCAAGCTCAAGACTCGGTAGCCGGCAGTATCAATGGTTACCGTGCTGTATTGAGGCCCATCTAATACCAGGCTCTTTTGGTCAAGCGGACTCTGCAGACCTGCCGGGTGTGCGATCAACAGCTGCCGGCTGGTATCCCAGATCTGGAAAATTTGGTCATCTATCGGGTGATAGCTGGCGAGGGCGCGCGAGTCCAGTGTGCCGGTTGGTGTGACACGAATTTGCTCCACCAGCCCTGCAGCTGTCCGGTTGAGCGAGCTGTCAATTTGCTCCATTATCAGCAGGCTGACCAGCACGTATGCCAGGCTGCCGAAAATTAATAAGACCCCGCCCTGTAACGAGGAATAGAGCAGGGTCAGGCGCAGGCGCAAGGTCATTTAGTCAGATTCCCGCAGGACGTATCCCACACCGCGGGCGGTATGCAGCAGGCGAGGCTCATTGTTGCTTTCCAATTTCTCACGCAGGTAACGGATGTACACATCCAACACGTTGCTCTCACCGCCGAAGTCATAGCCCCAGACGCGGTCGAAGATCATGCCGCGCTCCAGCACCTGGCGCGGGTGGCGCAGGAAAAGCTCGAGCAAGTCGTATTCTTTGGCAGTCAGCTCAATTTGCCGGCCCTGCCGTGACGCCTGGCGCGATGCTGTGTCCAGTGACAGGTCGGCGAAGGTGAGTACCGGCAGGCGGTCCTGTTTTGTTCGGCGCAGGAGGGCACGCACGCGTGCCAGCAGCTCGGTCAGTTCAAAGGGTTTAACGAGATAGTCATCCGCGCCGGAATCCAGCCCATGAATGCGGTCCTGGACGTCGTCGCGTGCTGTCAGAATAAGGATGGCTGTATCGCCGGCGGCGCGCAGGCGCTGGCACACTTCGATACCGTCAATACCCGGCAGCATTAAGTCCAGCAGAACAAGGTCAGGGTGATAGGTGCGGGCGGCAACCAGGCCGCTTTCGCCGTTGTAGGCAATGTCCACCTGGTAGCCTTCATAGGTCAGGCCGCGTTTGAGCACATTCACAATACCTTCATCATCTTCAATGATTAAAATCCGCTCTTTCATCTGCCCTCCTCCACAATAATTAACTTAATACTATACCATAACGAACAGTCATATTTAAGCCTTGTGTATAGCCTGAAATAATGCGCTCTATTGGGCGCCCCAAGGACGTTTTTAATGTACAATAATTAGTGTATGTACCCTGTATTAAATCCACATTTTCCATAAGGAGTTACCATGCTTAAGACAAACGAGAAATCTGTTGTGGAGTTTTACCTGCAGTGCCAGCCGGGCATGCCGCGCACCCGCGGCGGCTGGCGGGTTGACCGCCACGGTAAGCCCTTCATCCTGCCGGGAATTGGCGCCATCACCCTTAATATCCAGGTCGGTGACCCGGCTTTTGGCTGGGCTGGTGACCATGTTGAACCCGGCGTGAGCTGCACCGGCGATACCAACAAACCCTTTGACCATCCAAACAACAGCGTCCAATTGTATGCCTGCGTGGGTAACAAGGCGCGCATCATCAGTGGCAAGGCTGAAGGTGCAGAAGGTGTAGTGCTGGGACATCACGGCGGCTCGGAACATGTGATGATTGACTTCCCGCGCGAAGTGAAAGAAAAGATGACTTATGATGATAAGATCATGATCCAGGCCAAGGGGCAGGGGTTGGAACTGCTGGATTACCCTGAGATCGCCTGCTTCAACCTGTCACCTGACCTATTGAAGAAGATGAAGATTAATGAAGTCAATGGCAAGCTGCAGGTGCCTGTCACTACGTTGGTGCCGGCCGCCGCCATGGGCTCCGGTATCGGCTCAGCACATGTCGCCTCCGGCGATTATGACATCGTCACCGGCGACCCCGAAACCGTGCAAACCTACATGCTGGACAAGATCCGCTTTGGCGATTTTGTAGCCCTGCTGGACCACGACAACCGCTACGGGCGTGACTTCCACAAGGGCGCCATCAGCATCGGTGTGGTCGTTCACTCCGACTGCAAGCTGGCCGGTCACGGCCCCGGTGTGACCACACTACTCACCTCTGGCTTACCGATGATTGAGCCGGTAATCGACCCCAAAGCCAACATTGCTGACCTGTTTGGCATTGGCAGCCAGTTGAAATAACCATTTAACGCTTCAAAAGTACAGCCGGGCACCCTGCAAAGGTGCCCGGTTTTTTAATGAATTAAAAAAATACCTGTAATTAGCAATGATATATCATATATTCCTATGCCGTGCTCTCTTGACAAAGGTAGGTAATATGTACATAATAAATCAAGTCGGATTTCCACCAATCTTTCAACAATAACAAATATGGGAGGGTACGAATGAAGCGAAGAATCTTGTATGTTCTGTTTTCAATGGTTTTAATACTGAGTTTTGGGCTGACAGCCTGCCAACCGGCAGCAGAAGAAGCCCCAGCGGCCCCGGCAGCCGAAGAACCTGCCGCGGTAGAAGAAGGTCCTTTTGAGGCGATCAAGACGGAAGCCGAGAGCTGCGACTATGGTGGAGAGCTCAAAGCGATCGAAGCGGTGGACGAGTACACAGTCAAGTTCACCCTGTGCTATCCTGATCCGGCTCTGCCCGGCAAACTCAGCCTGGCAGCCTTTGGCATCGCCAATTCAGAAGACCTTGATAAATACGGTGGCGACAGCACCAAGTTGAGCGAAGACCCCAACGGCACTGGTCCCTACATGTTTAAGGAATGGGTTAAGGGCGATCATGTTACCTTTGAAGCCAACCCGAACTATTGGGGCGAGAAAGCCAAAGCCAAGACGTTGATTGTGCGTTGGTCAGATCAATCAGCACAGCGCTTGCTGGAGCTGCAGTCTGGCACTGTGGACGGCATCGACAACCTTTCACCGGAAGATATTGAAGCAGTGAAAAGCAGCACCGAAATCAAAATTGTGGAACGACCTGCCTTCAACATCATGTACCTCGGTATGAACAGCGCCATCCCGCCGTTTGACAATGTCAAAGTTCGACAGGCTGTTGCCATGGCAATTGACAAGCAGCGCATCATCGACAACTACTACCCGGCCGGCTCATCAGTTGCCGAGCAGTTCACGCCCGACTTTGTCATCCCCGGTCATACCAAGGGTATGAAGTGGTATGACTATGATCCCGAAGCAGCAAAAGCCCTGCTGGCTGAAGCCGGCTTCCCGGATGGCTTCGAGACCACCATTTCATTCCGCCTTGTGATGCGCGGTTACCTGCCGCTGGCCGACAAAGTGACGCAGGAAATGCAGGCGCAGCTGGCGGAAGTTGGTATTGACGCCAAGATCAACCAGATGGAATCCACCGCATTTTTGGATGCCGTCAACCTTGGCGAACTACCCCTGTTCCTGTTGGGCTGGACGGGTGACTTTGCTGATGCAACCAACTGGTTTGACGTCCACTTTGATCCCAGCCAGGACGACTTTGGCCCGGTCAACATGGACATGGTCGAACTGCAGCGCCAGGCTGGCAAGATTGCCGATATAGCCGAACGCCAGAAGATTTATGACCAGGTCAACCAGATGATCAAAGACGATGTGCCCGTAGTACCGGTTGCACACGGCGGCTCTGCACTGGCTTTCAAAACTAACGTAGAAGGTGCTTATGCCAGCCCGTTCGGTATGTCCGAATTCTACCGCATGGGTAACGGCACCGATCAACTGGTGTTCATGCAGAATGCAGAACCCGGTGCCACTTTTGCCTGGGATGAGACCGACGGCGAATCCCTGGGTATGGGTCGCCAGATGTTCAACACGCTGACTGCAGCTGAGTTGGACGGCACCTATCCTGAGCTGGCAAAGAGCTGGGATGTCAATCCAGAGGCCACTGAGTATGTGTTCCACCTGCGCGACGATGTCAAGTACCACGACGGCGCCAAGTTCGACGCCAATGACGTGGTCGCTTTCTTCACAGCCATGTGGGATGCCAAGAGCCCCAACCATGTGGGACGCACCGGTGCATTTGAATACTTCATCACCGCCTTTGCACAGTTCCTCAATGCCGAATAGATTTTATGTAAGCTGAACAAAACAAAAGAGTGTGCCGGCTTAGCCGGCACACTCCAATCCATTTAGAAGGGTAAAAAAAACAGATGCTGCAATTTATTACCCGTAGGCTTATCCTGCTGCTCCCAGTGTTGCTGGGCATGCTGCTGGTCACTTTTTTAATTGTGCGGCTCATTCCAGGCGACCCATGCATTGCCATGCTGGGCGAACGTGCCACGCCGGAAAAATGTGAAGCGTTTAAAGAACGTTTTGGTTTGAACGATAACCTGTTTGTGCAGTTCTTTCGCTATGTTGGCAATATTGCGACCGGTGATTTTGGCACTTCCATCCGCTTTGGACGACCCGTGACGGAGATCGTTGCAGAGCGCTTACCGATGACAATTGAACTGACCATTGGTGCAATGACGTTTGCCACCATTGTCGGTATTTCACTGGGCGTGATTGCCGCCCTCAACCGCAACTCGATAGCAGATGTGTTAACCATGCTGATTGCCAATACTGGTGTCTCCATGCCGGTCTTCTGGCTGGGCTTGATGCTGGCTTACGTGTTCGCCCTGGTATTGAAGGATACGCCGTTCTTCATACCCCCCTCGGGCAGGCTCACATCTGGCATCAGTGTTACCTCGCTGTTTGAGGTGTGGGGGTTGGAGAATTTGACTGGTATTCCGAAGTTCTTCCTCTCCATCCTTTCGAACAGCGTGCTGTTTAACTCACTGGTGACCGGCAACCTGAAAACCTTCAGAGATGCCCTCTGGCACCTGATTTTGCCATCACTGGCTGTGGGAACCATCCCGCTGTGCATCACCGCACGCATGACTCGCTCCAGCCTGCTCGAAGTGCTGGGGCAGGACTACATTCGCACCGCCCGGGCAAAGGGTTTGGCTAACAAGCTGGTGATCCGCCAGCATGCCATGCGCAATGCCTGGATACCGATTGTGACCATCATTGGACTGGAATTCGGTTCACTGCTTTCCGGCGCTGTGCTGACCGAGACGGTCTTTGCCCTGCCGGGCGTGGGTACCTCGCTGGTGCAGGCTATTATGGCGCGCGATTACCCGGTTGTTCAGGGTTTCACCATCATGGTGGCACTGATCTTTATCACTGTCAACCTGCTTGTTGACCTGTCGTATGCCTACCTTGATCCCAGAATCCGGTTGGAGTGAGTGAAGCCTTATGAGTGAACACGAAATTGCACCAATAACGGTAGAAAATATTCAAGAACGGCGCGCCCCTGCCGTTGAAGCGCTCAGGCGGTTGCTGCGCCACCGTTCAGCCCAGCTGGGCATGGCACTGCTGGGGTTTATGGTCTTGATTGCGATCTTCGCCGAAGTGATTGCACCTTACCCGCCTGAAATCATCCTCAAGGAAGCCACCCGGCGCTCAACGCCCTGCATTCACCTGCTGGGCTGCCCGGCTGACCAGCCGCAGCACATCTTTGGGATTGACGGCAACAGCCGCGACCTGTTCTCGCGCGTCATTTTTGGCTCGCGCCTCTCACTGCAGATTGGATTAACAACAATCACGTTTGCCATCATTATCGGGGTATTCCTTGGGTCTATGGCGGGCTTCTTTGGCGGCTGGGTTGACAACCTGATCATGCGCGTCATGGACGTGCTGATGGCTTTCCCCAGCCTGCTGCTGGCCATCGCCATCGTCAGTGTGCTCGGCACCGGTCTGATTAACGCCCTGCTGGCCATCGGCATTGTATCCATTCCGGTCTATGCCAGGCTGGTACGTGCCAGCATTTTGTCCATCAAAGAGATGGACTATGTCTCAGCCTCGCGCGCCCTGGGCGCTTCACCGTTCGGTATTTTATTCAGCCGCATCCTGCCTAATGCCCTCACGCCGCTGATCGTGCGCGGCACATTGGGTATCGCCTCAGCTATCCTGGACGCCGCGGCGCTGTCTTTCCTCGGCCTCGGTGCTGAACCGCCCACGCCAGAATGGGGCTTGATGCTGGGTGAGGAACGCAACAGTATCTTCACCGCACCGCACCTGGTATTCATACCGGGTTTTGCCATCATGATCACCGTGCTGGGTTTCAACCTGCTGGGTGACGGTTTGCGCGATGCACTTGACCCGAGATTACATTAGACAACTGTATAACCGGGTGGTTCTGGTGACAGATGTGAGATAAATTTGGGTACGAATTGGTTGGTTTACCTCTGAAAAGTTAGCCTGAAGCGGTGACAGCTGCTGCAGGTTTTCTTTTTGGCGAATATTCAATCGTAGATTTTGAGGGAGGGTTTGAAATGGTCATTACAGCTGTTGTGCTTTGGATTGTTGCGTTATGTATCATACTGGTTACGCTGATCAACATGCTCAGGCGCACTGTCAAAACCAGGCGCTGCACCGCCGTGACAACTGGTCAAATTTCAGATGTGAGAGAGAAGGTGAAACGAGGCGATGGCTATACAACCAGGGAGTACCACACCACTGTCTCGTATTCGGTCAATGGTGTTCCTTACAGCAAGCCGTTCACCAAGGGGTATAATGTCGAGACCTACAAGGTTGGGCAGCAGGTTGAGGTGCTGTACAACCCGGACAAGCCGGAGGAGATCAACACCAAGGGCGTGAGCAATAAGGCTGATTTGATCGTACTGGGTGTGGGTGTGCTGATTGCCATCGTTGGTGCCGTTCTGCTGGCGATTTCATGAACGCATAAGGATTAATTATTTCTACCAAAGGATCATATTGTGCCCCCTTTCCAGAATGCTGCAGCAACCAATAACCGATGTAAAGCCACCCTGGTGCAGGTGCCGCACTTTGAAGGGCTTTCTTCCAAAATCCAGGAAGCCATCGCCGCAGCAGCTGCCCTGCGTCACTTTGACGCGGGTCAGGTCATCTACTTGGAAGGGGAACCCGCCGATTATGTTTATATCCTGGAGAGCGGCTGGATCAAAGCAACGCGCATGTCTCGTGATGGCCGCGAACAGGCGCTGATGTTCCTGCGGCCGGTGGATATCTTCGGGGATACCAATGTTTTTGTTGGTAAAAATTACCCATGCACAGTGACGACACTGGAAGCTGTGGATGTGTGGGTCATCTCAGCGGATACTTTGCTCAAGCTGGTGAGGCAGTACCCTGACCTTGCCATGGCTGTGATCCATAAACTTGGGCAGCGCGTGCTCAATTACATTGAGCTGGTAGAAGACCTTTCGCTCAGGGGTGTGGAAGCACGCCTGGCAAATACCCTGCTGCAGCACGCTGAGCTGGTGAATGGTCAGCTGGTGGTACCGCGGCGGGAGTGGGCAACATTTGATGCCATGGCGGTGCGGTTGGGCACTGTGCGTGACGTGCTCGCCCGGGCGCTCAAAGGTCTCGAAGCGGATGGACTGCTTAAGGTGGGAAAAGTGGAGATTGCCCTGCTGGACCCGAAAGGGTTGACAGAACGCAGCCAGATATAAGCCGGCGGCACGATAAAAGTCGTATTCAAATCACGAACCAGTCTGTATACTCAAACAGACTGGTTTGATTTTAAGGTGATATGAAATGACAGAAGAAACAACACAGAACCTGGATAATCGGCTGCGGGATGCAGTGCTGAGCTGCCTGGCTGATGAAGCGCCTTCGTTCAATGGATTGCGGGTTGGCGTCCTGAACGAGATTGTTCACCTGGCAGGTGCGGCGCCTACGCTCGAGATCCGCCAGAAGGCTGTTGAGTTGGTGGAACGAATCCCGGGCGTAAGAGGCGTTGTGAACCGCATTGATGCTCCCGGAGCCCCTCTGCCGGCTCGATCAGTAAATCTAAATTTAGGAAATGACAAATGACAAAAAGCTTGAATAAATGGTTTCGCAAGTTCCATCGTTGGATCGCTGTACCGACTGCACTGGCAATCCCAACCGCGGTGATTATCAAATTTATCGGTAGTCCTGAGCTTATTGCAACATGGGAAAAATTGGACAAAATTCCATCAATTTTGATGCTGTTTATGGCGATCAGCGGTGCGTATTTGTTCCTGCTGCCTTATATCTTCAGATGGCAAAGAAAGAACAGAAATTCTGCAGCAAAAGAGGAAAATAATGAAGGTCGTTAGAACATTTGAAATTGAGGAATTTCCCAACCCGCATAACATCAGTGCCCGGCTCCTGCACGTCGGTGAGCATGAGCAGTTTGAACACCTGATGCTGGAACCCGGCGAGGTGCAGAAAAAGCACGCGGCATATAGTAGCGTGCACCTGTATGTGCTGGAAGGGGAAGGCACATTGGATGTGGGTGACGAAATCGTGTCCATCAGCGCGGATATGTTGATCGTCATGCCGCCGGAAACCCTGCACAGGCTGTCCAATACGGGATCAATGCGTTTGCGGGTATTGAATATCAAGGTGCCGCCCCCAAAGAAGGGGCCGCTCATTGTAGTAGATCAGGAGGATTAATTTATGGATATTAAAGATATTGTTTATGGACTGGATTTGTTTCTGCACAACTTGTTCACTGTGGTGTGGATGGGCGGTGTGATCGTGGCTGCAATCAGCGTGCTGCCAGCAGCAAAAGATGCGTTTGGACCCGGCCCACAGGTTAAGAAGTTTATGACAGCTTTTCTTAAGCGCCAGAGTCGATGGATGTATATCAGCATGGTTGGTTTGATTCTTACAGGGGTAATGCTCAGCAGACACTCAGAATCATTCACTGGCTTATTCTCATTTGGCGATGCATTTTCTGCAATCCTTTCTCTTAAGCATTTGGTGGTAATGGTTATGATTGCGCTGTCACTTTACCGGGCGCGCCTGGTAAGACATTTACAGCTACAACCGGATGAGAAAAAAGAACGTTTCAGTATGATGCTTTTGTTGGCTAACGCAGCCCTGGCGGTGATCGTCCTGTTGCTCAGTGCCTTCCTGCCCGCCCTGGGGATGGCTTAATCAGATTGACAAACCTTTTGGAGACTTTATGAAAACACTATTCAGTAAAATTGCGGCTGTTATTACCCTTATCATCGGCCTGATGGCTATCTTCGCCGGCGGACAGGTGGTCGTTCTTGGCATCCAGCCGGATTACTATGTAATCGATTGGCTGCTCATGTACAACTTTATCATGGGGATCATATCGGCATTAATAACAGCGGTTCTCATCTGGAGAAATCATCGGCTGGCGCTGCCGGCTGCCATTACAACCTTCGGGCTGCACACCGCTGTCATGCTGATCCTGCAGACAGCCTACAGCCAGGTAGTCGCCACAGACAGCATTCGGGCGATGACCGTGCGGATGACTGTGTGGGCAATTATTTTGGTATTGTTGTTTGTTCAAGCTGCAAAGAATAAAAAACAGCTGTCTGTATAAAAAGTAGCAGCAAACCCTGGCATCAGTGCCAGTATCAATTGTGTATATAAAACACCCGGCGGCGGGTGTTTTTTTTCTACCAAAAACTTATATAAGGGGCATTACAAGAAAAGTTAAACCAATATTAAAATTGGTCCTATTTAACCCTTGACATATATAAAAGTGTGCGGGATAATCGCAGATTTAAGTTATCAGGGCTTGTAGACATAAATAATACCCGTACGTACAGGTTCCTGAGCCTATCTTCCTACGCCGAAATTTAACTGGAAGAGCAATTTACAAGTAGTTGAAGCCTAACAAAGTATCGCCGGCCCCAGGGCTGGCACAATCCGACCAGGGGACAGATCCAGGGCATTTTGCAGTACCTGGATGTGGGGTTGGCAGGCATTCGCTAACCAGTGGATTTCGGTAATCTTGGACGAGGATTGGAGGTGGTTGCTTTCATTGCGGATGATCTCCCCTATATGCGTGGGCAATACGTCTATTTAAATAATCATGGAGGATATAATGCAAAGAAAGTTGTACACCACCTTCGCGCTGGTTCTGGTACTGTTATTAACTGTTACCGCCTGTGCACCACAGGTAGCCGAAACACCTGCTGCCACTGAAGCAGCCGTCACTGAAGCAGCTGCCACTGAAGCAGCCGCTACTGAGGCTGTAGAAGCCGCCCCCGAAGATCCTTGGGGTAACATCGTTTTCGCTCCCGGAACAGAAGTCAAGCTCGCTGTCTCATCTGCCCTTACCGCCGGCTATGCCGTCTACGGGCAGGATATGTTGAACGGCGCCACCCTGGCTGCCGAGAATTTTGGCAAGCTCAAGGGTTGGGATGTCGTGGTTGAAGGCGGCGATGACCAGTGCGAGGGCGCCCCGGGCGTCACCGTGGCTGAAAAATTTGCTGCTGACCCGACCGTGCTGGGCGTGCTCGGACCGATGTGCTCCGGTACTGTGGTTGCTGCAGCCGTGATCTACAACGAAAACAACATGGTGATGATTTCACCCTCTTCAACTGCCATTATGGTGACTGCACGCGGGCATGAGAATGTCTTCCGCACCGTTGCCAACGATGATCTGCAGGCTGAAGTGACCGTGGACTTCATTGTCAATGAAAAAGGCGCGAAAAAGCTCAGCCTGCTGCACGACCAGAGCACTTACGGACAGGGCATTGCTGAAGCCGTGGCCGAGAAATTCAAGGCTGCCGGCGGCGAGGTGCTTGCCATTGAAGGCATCACCCGCGGCGATGTGGACTTCAGCGCAGTGGTCTCCACCGTGCTGGCCGGCGAACCGGATGCAGTTTACTGGGGCGGCATGGATGCCGAAGGCGCCCTGCTGGTCAAGCAGCTGAGAGATGCCGGTTTTGAAGGCGTCTTCTTCGGACCGGACGGCATCAAGTCGGTGCCATCCTATGTCGAAGCAGCCGGCGGCGCAGCTGAAGGCTCGTTCATGACCTTCGGTGCCGTGGGCGGTGCAACGGGTTACGAAGAATTTGAAGCCCAGTTTGTAGAGAAATTCGGCGATAAGCCGGTAGCCTACGGCCCTGGCACGTACGATGCGGCCACCATCATGCTCAAAGCGGCCGACGCGGTGGCAACCGTGGACGCAAGCGGCAACCTGGTCATCGGCAGGAAAGCTCTGGCTGACAAGGTGCGCGAGCTGCCCTTCGACGGTGTCACCGGCCACCTTGAGTTTGATGACAAAGGCGACCTCAAGGTTGTGTCCATCACCGTCTTTACTGCAACAACTGACGATATCGTACCTGTCAAAACCTATGATTTTGGCAAATAGCAGCCTGAACTGGCTTGCTGACCTGACTGCCTGACAATAGCCGCGGCGGGGAACCTGTAAATGGGTTACCCGCCCGGTTGGCGGGCAGCCGGCTGTGGTTCAGACCAGAACACAGGGCACCCATTCTACGGGTGGCGCCTGTGTCCGTTTGATACCAACCGGCACACTGGTTTTATCAGCACAAAATTACGGGTAACAGACAAGGATTTATCGGATGGATTTCAATTGGGTTAATTTTGCCGAACAACTGGTGAACGGGCTGACGGTGGGCAGTTTCTATGCCCTGATCGCCCTGGGATACACCATGGTGTACGGCGTGTTACAGATGATCAACTTTGCCCACGGTGAAATCTTCATGATCGGCGCGTACAGCGGGCTGTTCACCATGAACCGGCTGACGGCTGCGGGGCTGTATGAACGCAGTCCAGCGTTGGTAATTGGTCTCACCTTCCTGGCTGGCATTGTTGGCGCCGCGCTGACGGGCATCACCGTTGAGCGTTTGGCGTACCGCCCCCTGCGGCGGGCTGCCCGGCTGGCACCATTGATCAGCGCCATTGGTACCTCGATCTTCCTGCAGGAGCTGGTGCGGCTGCTGCCAAAGATCTCGGCGGCAGTTACCGGTATCAAGATTGGCAGCTGGCAGGTCTTCCCTAAGACGTTTCAAACCAGCGTAAACAAGGTCTTCCTTGATTTTGGGGGCGCACAGGTGAAGACTTATCCCGGCATCCTGCCGACAGGCGGCTTCGAGATCGGTGAGATTACCATCAACTACTCGCGTGCGATCATCCTGGCGGTCTCACTGCTGACCATGATTGGGTTGTACCTGCTGGTGCGCTACAGCCGGCTGGGCAAGGCCATGCGCTCGGTGGCCGAGGACAAGGACATCGCCGCCCTGATGGGTGTGGATGTCAACCGTGTGATTATGATGACCTTCCTGATTGGCTCGGCACTGGCCGGGTTGGCCGGCGTGCTGATGGGCATGTATTACCTGCAGATACGCCCGGTGATGGGCTTTGTGCCTGGCATCAAGGCCTTTACGGCAGCGGTACTGGGGGGCATTGGCAGTATTCCGGGCGCCATGTTTGGCGGTTACCTGCTGGGGCTGGCTGAGGCCATCGGTGTGCAGTTCCTGCCGGCAGTGTACAAAGACGTTGTTGCCTTCAGCCTGTTGGTGCTGACGCTGATCTTCAAGCCGACCGGCATATTCACCGGCTACAGCGGCCAGAAGAAGATGTAGGTACGCCATGGCAAAATTATTGACATTATTTCAAGAAAAAACTTCTCGCTACCTGGTCAACCCCTGGATCAGGTATGGCTTGATTGTCCTGGTGCTGGCGGCAGTGGCGGTATTCCCGCAGATTAAGTTTGCCCAAAGCGCCTACTGGGTGCGGGTAATCGGTTATACCGGCCTGTACATCCTGTTGGGGCTGGGGCTGAACGTGGTGGTCGGGTTTGCCGGCCTGCTGGACCTGGGCTACGTGGCGTTTTACGCCATCGGCGCTTATACCTATGCCCTGCTGGCATCCAGCTTTTTTGGCAACCACCTCTCGTTTTGGGTGGTGCTGCCGATTGCCGGCCTGTTGGCGGCGATGGCCGGCGTGCTGCTGGGTATACCGGTGCTGCGCATGCGCGGCGACTACCTGGCAATTGTGACGCTGGGCTTTGGCGAGATCATCCGCATTTTGGTGACCAACCTGCGCGGCCTGACCAACGGGTCACAGGGCATGGTGGATATTGATTCACCCATGCTGTTCGGACTGCAGTTGAAAGGCGCCACGCACTTCTATTACCTGGTGTTTGTTTTTGTGCTGGTGACGATCTTCGTGACCACGCGTCTCAACCACTCGCGCATTGGGCGTGCCTGGGTGGCGCTGCGCGAGGACGAGGATGTGGCGCAAATGATGGGCATCAACACCACACTGACCAAGCTGATGGCCTTCGGCACCGGCGCATTGATCGGCGGACTGGGCGGGGCAGTGTTTGCTGCCTGGCAGCGCTCAATCTACCCGGACAGCTTCAACCTGTACGTTTCCATCAACGTTCTCAGCCTGATTATCATCGGCGGCATGGGCAGTATCCCGGGTGTGATCGTGGGCGCCTTTGCGCTGATCGCCCTGCCGGACCTGCTGCGCGAATTCTCTGATTACCGCATGCTGCTGTACGGTTTGTTGTTGGTGGTGATGATGGTCGCACGTCCCGAAGGCTTTATCCCGTCCAAACGGCGCCAGCTGGAGCTGCGCAGTAATGAACCCGATGAGGATGAACCGCCGCCCAGCGGCGCCGGTGACGGGGAGGTGGCGCCATGACCTGCCTGTCTATCAAAGGACTCACCAAATATTTTGGTGGCTTGATGGCGATCAATGAACTTGACCTGGAAGTGCGCGAGCAGTCCATTTCCAGCATCATCGGCCCGAACGGCGCCGGCAAGACGACCTTTTTTAACGTTGTCACAGGCTTTTACCGCGCTAACCGCGGCACGATTACGTTTATGGGCAAAGAGATCGGTGGAATGTCGCCGGACCGCATTACGCACGCCGGTATTTCGCGCACCTACCAAAATATCCGCCTGTTTCAAAACATGACGGTGATTGAAAATGTGATGGTCGGGCAGCACACCCGGCTGAAGACAAACCTGCTGGATGCCGTCCTGCACACGCCACGTTTCAAACGTGAAGAGCGTGAGGTGGTGGATGAAGGCCGGCGTTTACTGCAGTTCTCCGGGCTGGCAGGCATGGGTGACGCCCTGGCACGCAGCCTGCCCTATGGCGCACAGCGCCGGCTGGAAATTGCCCGGTCACTGGCCAGCAAGCCCAAGCTGCTGCTCCTGGATGAGCCGGCTGCCGGTATGAACCCGCACGAGACCAATGACCTGATGGCTTTCATCAAGCGCCTGCGCGATGAGCTGGGCATCACCATTTTGCTGATTGAGCACGACATGCGCGTGGTGATGGGCATCTCAGAGCAGATCACGGTGCTGGATTACGGCGTGAAGATTGCCGAGGGCAAGCCGGCTGATATACAGAACAACGTGCGCGTGATAGAGGCTTATCTCGGGCGCGGCGCGGTAAATGGAACAAGAACAGCGGAGGTGACCCATGCCAATGCTTGAGGTTGACCACATCCACACCTACTACGGCAGTATCCATGCTCTCAAGGACGTTTCGCTGGAGGTTGGGCAGGGCGAGATTGTGACCCTGATCGGCTCAAACGGCGCCGGCAAGAGCACCACCCTGCGTACCATCAGCGGGCTGCTTCATCCGCATAAGGGGGCTATCCGGCTCAACGGAACTGACCTGAAGCACTGCAAGCCGCATGAGCTGGTGTACAAAGGCATTGCCATGGTGCCGGAGGGGCGCGGCATCTTCGCCAAGCTGAGTGTACTGGAGAATCTGGAGATGGGGGCTTACTCCCGCCGAAACCTGGCAGAGCAGCGCGCTGACCTTGAGATGGTGTACGGGCTGTTCCCGCGGCTGGGCGAGCGCCGCAAACAGTCGGCCGGCACACTCTCGGGCGGCGAACAGCAAATGCTGGCTATCGGGCGGGCGCTCATGTCGCACCCCAGCCTGCTGCTGCTGGACGAACCGTCGCTGGGCTTGGCGCCCATCCTGGTGGAGAGCATCTTCAACACCATCATCGAGATCAACAAGCAGGGCACCACCATCCTGTTGGTGGAACAGAACGCGCTGATGGCGCTTTCGATCGCCAGCCGGGGCTACGTACTGCAGAGCGGCCAGATTGTCCTGCAGGACAGTGCCCGCAACTTGCAGCAAAACGAGATGGTACAAAAAGCCTACCTCGGTATCGAGTGATGCCGGGAATGATTTAATGGATCAAGCGGATGGGAAACCCCCATCCGCTTTTTTGTCTGTCCGCCTGCAAGTGATTTTTTCCGCCTGCTGTTCAGATAAAATGCTAAAATGAAGTGCATGATTCTTAATTTGAAGAGGTGAACATAATGAATGAGATGAAGCAGAAGGCTTTGGCGTACCTGGACGAACACCGAGATGAGCTGGTGGAACTGGCACGCGTGATATGGGAGAACCCGGAGATCGGCCTGCATGAGTTCTTCGCCGTGGATGCGGTTTGTGAGGTGCTTGAGAAGAACGGGTTTGAGGTGCAGAAGGGTGTGGGTGCCCTGCCCACAGCCTGCATCGGCAGCTGGGGCAGCGGCAAGCCGGTGATCGGTGTGCTGGGCGAGTATGATGCCCTGCCCGGCATCTCACAGAAGGTCTCAGCTGTGAAAGAGCCCGTCGTGGAAGGCGCGCCGGGACACGGCTGCGGGCACAACCTGTTTGCCGGCGGCTCCCTGGGTGCGGCGATGGCAATGAAGGCAGTGATGCAGGCGCACAACCTGCCCGGTACCGTGCGCTTTTATGGCTGCCCGGCTGAGGAGACGCTGGTGGGCAAGGTGGTGATGGCGCGCGAGGGCGTCTTTGATGACCTGGATGCGTCCATTGTCTGGCACCCCGGCTCGGTCAACAGCCCGAATGGCATGACGTCCAGCCTGGCGCTGAACTCGTTCAAAGTTAATTTTCACGGCGTATCCACGCACGCGGCAGCCAGCCCGCATATGGGGCGCAGCGCGTTGAAAGGCGTGCAGTTGATGGATATCGGCGTCAATTACTTGCGTGAGCACCTTGAGCCGGACGCGCGCGTCCACTGCGTGATTACACACGGCGGCGAGGCGCCCAACGTCGTGCCGCCGTATGCGCAGGTGTGGTACTACATCCGCGCGCCGTTCCGCTACCAGGTAGAGGCGATTTATGCGCGCGTGCTCGATATCGCCAAAGGTGCGGCGTTGATGTCCGGCACAACCTATGATATTGAATTCATTACCGGCTGCCACGAGACCCTGCCCAATATGACGCTCAGCAATGCCATGATGGCGGAGATGCAGGCGCTGGGCGGTCCGAAGTTCTCAGCCGAGGATTATGAATTTGCACGCCAGCTGACCGCTACGGTGCCGCCAGAGACGCAGGAAGCAGCCTACCGCGGGTTGATTGCCGGCTCGGCTAAAGGTGTCACTAAGGCAGACATCGGTGAGTACCTGTGTGAGAGTATCGTCCCGCCGGTTGAGACCTACACCCCCATGGCCGGCTCAACTGACGTGGGTGACGTCAGCCAGATCACGCCGACCGCCAGCCTGGTCACTGCCTGCCAACCGATCACCGCGCCGCCGCACGGCTGGCAGCTGGTGGCCGCATCCAACTCAGGTATCGGTTTCAAGGGTATGATGCATGCCGCCCAATCGCTGGCGCTGACCGGCATTGAACTGCTGACCAACCCGGCGCTGCTGCAGGCGGCGCAGGCAGAATTCAAGAACCTGACCGCCGGCAAGACCTACCAGTCGCCGCTGCCGGAAAATGCCTTTAGAAGCTGAATAGGATAATCGTTGGATTAACATTACGGGCTGTGATCTCACAGCCCGTTTGTTGTTCCATGGGGTTGCTGCCGGCTCACAAATCCAGCCAGTCTTTGACCCGGTAGGCATAGTTGGCGCCGGTCTTCATGCGGTAAACTGTGCCGTCGGGGTTCAGCTCAAAGGTCACCTTCTCGCCGTGTATGCCGAAGCCGTTGGCTGCCTCAACCCGGAAGGTGTGTTCACCCTCAGGGATCAGCTTAGCCGCGGCAGCGAATGGATCCTCCTCAAGCGGGCTGAAGAGCACCAGGCCGCCGTCGTGCAGCATAACATTGGTTAGGTTGGAGTAGGTGCGGTACTTGCCGGAGTATTTCTCCAGCCCGTCCACCTGCGTGGGTTTGGGCTTCGGCATGGCTTCCAGGATGCGTGGTGCCACCCAGTTGAAGATGCCGTCAATGACTTTGGAGGGTTCGCTGTCATTGCTGTTGGTGAGTGCGATGGCGGCGATTTTGTCCTCGGGGCAGGTGACAAAGTAGGTGGTGAAACCCTGCAGGCCGCCGGTGTGACCAACATAGGTCTTGCCGGCCTTGCGCCAGATGATGAAGCCCAGCCCCCAACCGCCGTCCCAGCCCGGGTTGACCCAGTGGGGCCGGTGCATCTCAGCCAGCGACCAGCCGCTGAGAATCTGTGCGCCGCCGGCAGGGCCACTGCGGAACTGCAGCATGGCGAACTTCGCCAGGTCTTCCACGCTGGTGGCCAGGTTGGCAGCCGGCGTGATGGCGCGGCAGTCAATGAACGGCAGGGGATCACGCGGTTTGCCGGGGAACTTGCGGTTGTAACCGATGGACAGGCCGGGCGGCGGCGCATCCATGGCCGCATAGGTGTTGGTCATACCCAGCGGATCGAGGATGTTGGCTTTGACATAGTCTGTGTAGGGCATGCCGGAGGCCGCAGCGACAATCTCGCCGGCCAGCGAGACTGCCAGGTTGGAGTACTTCCAGCGGGTGTAGGTGGGCAGGGCATTTTCCTGCGTCGGCAGGACTTCTTTAAGCTGTTCCAGGTCAGGGAATTCGAACTTCTCCGACCAGTACGGGAAGTCAGCTTCGCGCGGCAGGCCGGAGGTGTGGGTGATGAGATTGCGGATGGTGATGGGGGGTGCATCGGGGAAGCGGTTCTGGATCTTGAACCAGGGCAGGTAGCGGGTGATCGGGTCATCCAGCCCCAGCCTGCCGGAATCGCGCAGCTGCACGATCGAGGTGGCCGTGAAGAGCTTGGAGATGGAAGCGATGCGGTACAACGTGCTGGAGGAAGCCGGCACCTTGTTGGCGATATCGGCATAGCCGTAGGAGCCGGTCCAGACCAGCTCCTGGTCAACCACGATGCCGGCGGAGAGGCCGGGCTGGTCGTCCAGCAGGTGGCGGGCGGCAATCCACTCGGAGAGCACATCAATGGCGGACTGAACAGATGGGGTCATTAGAAATCGTGAGGACATGGGTTGGGTTACCTTTCTCAATAAGTGATCGGGTGTTGTTCCTACATTTGATTGTAGCAAAGCAGGGATACCTGTCAATGCAAACAGGCTGGTCAACTGGTGCCTGTGGGGGTATGATTTATGATGGTTATCAAAGGAGGCAAGGATGAATACGATCATTGTGACCACCGGTGCAGAAGTGGCCGGTTATGAAATTGCAGCGTATTTGGGGGTGGTGCGCGGCATCGTGGTGCGGGCACCGAACATTGCCCAGGGTCTGGTGGGCGGATTGAAACAGTTCATCGGTGGGAACATTTCTGAGTACGCCGAAGTGTGCGAGAGCGCCCGGGCGGACGCCTACCGGTTGATGGTGCAGCATGCGCAGGAGATGCAGGCAGATGCCGTGATTGGTATGCGCTACGATGCCACCGAGTTCATGCAGGGGGCTACCGAGGTGCTGGCGTACGGCACGGCTGTGAGGGTGAGAAAGATTTAGTGAATTGTTGGTCGCTATAACTTATCACAGTAAAACGTTCTTTCTAATCAAATTAGGTTTTAAGTTAGGTTTAAGAATGTACCTTCTTCCACGAAACTTCTGAGCGTTTTTCCAAAGCTAAATCTCTTTTCTCATGCTTGGATCTAGCAACTCACGCATTGCATCACCAATTAAATTCACTGAAAGAACAACCATCATAATAGCTAAACCTGGGAAAGTCGCCATCCACCAGCACTGTCGCAAGTAAGTACGTGCTTCCGATAACATAGATCCCCATTCAGGTGTCGGAGGTTGAGCACCTAAACCAAGAAAACTTAATCCTGCAGCAGATAGAATAGCAGTACCAATGTTTACTGTTGATATCACAATGATTGGCGCAATCATATTTGGCAGTATGTGACGGAACATGATTGAAAAATTTTTAACCCCAATGCACAGTGCTGCTGTAATGTATTCGTTAGTTTTGACCTGTAAAACGGACCCACGGGCAGTCCTCATATAGGTTGGAATTGTTGATATCCCAATTGCTATCATCACATTTTGTAGATTAGGTCCCAATATAGCAATAATCGATATAGCCAACAGTGTGCCAGGAAACGCAAGCATAAGATCAGTCATGCGCATCAACACTGCATCAACAACACCTCCATAAAAACCAGCAATAACACCAAAAAAAGTGCCAAATATCATTGCAATGGCAACTGCTACTAGGCCTACAGTTAATGATATTCTTGACCCAAATATGACTCGACTGAAAATATCCCTTCCCAGGTTATCTGTTCCGAAAATGTGCATAGCTGATGGCGGAGCTTTTGTCCTGTCCCGAAACAATTCTAAGGGGTCATAAGGGGCAATTTGCTCAGAAAATATTGCAACAACTATGAACATAAGAATAATCACGAGTCCAACTATCATGCCAGGGTATAAATAGGCAATCCTTTGTATATTTTGATTTAATGTTGCTCTGCGTTTGACTGGGTTCGTTATCAAATTTGCTGGCATCTTAGTCATAACGTATCCTCGGGTCTAATATTGCATATGTAATATCGGTTAATAAGTTTACAAAGACGTAAATACAAGCAATTAATAAAACTGTACCTTGAACTTGTGGAAAGTCTCTAGCCATGATAGCGTTAATTGTGAAACGACCTAAGCCTGGCCGCGCAAAAACGGTTTCAGTAATAAAGGCACCTGAAAGTAATCCTCCAAACTGAAGTCCAATTATGGTTATCACTGGAATGAAAGCGTTTCTTAACGCATGTCTAATCAGGATTATCGTCTCTTTTAAGCCTTTTGATCTAGCAGTCCTGATGTAATCGCGTCCTAATTCCTCTAAAACACTTGACCTTGTCATTCTAGTAATAACAGCCATTGCAGGAAGTCCAAGTGTTACAGCAGGAAGAATGAGCGCTTTCAATCCATCACCTTTAATGGGCAGCCAGTTTAAGGTGAGGGAGAATATTAAAATAAAAATCAGTCCAGACCAGAAAACAGGCATTGATAAACCAATAAGTGATACTGAAGTAATAAAAGTCTGAAGCCATGGTTGTTTAACAACTGCAGCCATTACCCCCATGGTTACCCCAAAAATTACAGCAATTAATTCAGCTGCTATTGTCAACTCAATAGTGCTTGGAATCATCTCAGCAATTTCTTCAACGACTGGTCTCCTGCTTCTTATTGACGTCCCTAAGTCTCCTTGCAGCGCATCAGTAAACCAGTTTAGAAATTGTATGTGTGCTGGACGATCTAGGCCTAGCTCGTGACGGATCCTCTCAATATCAGCCGCTGTTGCTCCTCGGTCTCCAAGCATTAACACGACAGGATCACCTGGAGTGAGATAGATCATAGAAAAAGTTAAGATAGCTACTCCAATTATGACAAGGATAGTTTGAAGTAATCTCTGGATAATGTATCTGGTCATAGCTTACCTTTTAATTAGAAAAAATTAATAAAACACTTTATTAGGGCTATCAATTTTCTTTGACAGCCCTAATATTGTATTGTTTCAATGGCTATTTATTGTTTTTATTTTTCCAAGTACGTATCAAACAAAATCAGATAAGCATCTGGATGCATCGTTGTATCTTTAACCCACGGCTGTAGTGCTACGTAGTAGGTATTACTCCAAATAGGTACCCACAGGTATTCATCGATGATCTTTTTCTGGATATCAATCAATAACTCTTGTCTTTCATCCCAGTTAACTAAGACCATTGATTCTTCGATCATTGCATCCAAGTCAGGATCTTTGTAGTGACTGTGGGCTAAACCTGTGCCAATATTTTTTGAGTGGAACCACAAATCAAAAATTCCAGGTGTAAGATATGTATAACCCATGACATCAACGGAATGTTCACCAGCCATTAATTTTTCAAGTAATGTGCCAAATTCAAATGACTGGATTTCCATTTTGATTCCTAACTCAGCGAGGTCAGACTGAACCAGTTGCAATGATGCTGTCCAGGTGTCTATTGGGGCAGTGTAGGTTGTGAATTCAAATGGCTTACCGTCTTTTTCTCTCATTCCAGATGTTTCGTTCAAAACCCAGCCCGCCTCATCAAGTAATTGAGCCGCTTTCTCTGGGTCATACCCTGGAGAATAATCTTCTACACCCTCCCAATAACCTCTTATAGTAGGTGGAAGTGGTCCATATGCCACTTTACCAAATCCCTCAAGTACTATATCAACAATCGATTCTTTGTTAACAGCATAATTTAAGGCTTCCCTAACCTTGATATCATCAAAAGGTGGTTTTTGGACATTAAACTCCATAAAAAATCCAACACCTTTACGATCATAAGTCAGGAATTCATACTCTCCAAGATCCATCATCCATTGTATATCGGATGGTGAGAGACCCAATGACTCCAATTCTCCATTTTCAAATGCCGCCTGTGCAGTTGCCGATTCACCAATTATGTTGTAGATAACTTCATCCAAGTAAACAGGACCAGCATGCGCATAGGAAGGCCCCCAATTATAGTCAGGGTTTTTGACCAATGTAATACTTGACGCACTAACCCAATCCTTGAACATGAAAGGCCCTGTGCTCACGGGATTTCGGCCAATGTCATCACCATATTTTTCTAACGCAGCTGGACTTATAGGCAACAAACGACCAGTATCTGTCAGGTTCTCTTCAAAGTCAGCATTTGGTTTTTCCAGGGTGATAGAAAAATTGTAATCATCTATCACTTCAATGTTTGCCACTTCACCTAAGAGTGATCCTGCAATCGGCGATGCAGTTTCAGGAGCAATTGCCCTTTGAAATGTTTTTACATAAGCCTCAGCATTTAATGCCGTACCATCATGAAACTTAACATCCTCTCTTAATTTGAAAGTCCAGGTTAAGCCGTCCTCTGAAACACTCCACTCAGTAGCTAAGCCAGGTAAATAGTCATTATTTAATCCCTTAAATATCAGCGGGTCACCGATCAATCTTAAGATGCCAGCGCTGACCGCTGCTGAACTTTTGTGTGGGTCAAGCGTATCAGGCTCTTCAGATATTTGCAATCGATATGTCCCGCCCTTTATTACTGTTTCTACAGGAGCTTCTGTTGCTGCTGCAGGTGCTTCAGTGGCAGCGGATGGTGCTTCAGTGGCAGGAGCTGCTTCAGTTACGGCAGCTGGTGCTTCAGTTGCAGCAGATGGTGCTTCAGGTGATGAAGTCTCTTCAACCGGAGTAGTACACCCAGTCAAAATGATCATCAAAATTACAATCATAGAAAATATTCGTGATTTCACACTACCCTCCTTGATTAACTGATTTGATTGAGTAAATATTTTATACCTGACAAAGGTATAAATAACGCCAGCCAATGTTACCGATAAAAAATTTCTGAATGTTCGTTAATAATAGATCTTTGCTCTGTTAGTTAAGAGCGTTTGCGATATCGATAAATTCGGGGGCAAAATGCAATTGTATTTTGCCTCTATAAACCCCTACCAGTAAATACAATTTTCAATTGTCTTACTATTATTATAGATATAATTCAGTTATTGTAAAGTAAAAAAATCATTATGAAAATAAAGAAATCCGCCGGCACAGTGCCGGCGGATTTTTGAGTTGTCTGAGTGGTATTCTCTTAGAGGATGATGACGCCGGCGGCTTGCAGGCCTTTTTGGCCGGCTATTTCAACCTACTGCATGTCTACAAGTGACGCCACTGTATATAACCCTATTCCTTCGGCCTTCGCTATTTCTTCCAGTGCGGGTGTAAATCCAGTACGCGCAAATAAGGCGAACCGCACATTCTGAAGGTCGTATTCCTTGATCAAACTTTGCGACTTTTGTTTGAGGTCGTCCAAAACAGCCGTGCCTACTGGATTGACAGACCACTTGCACTCGCCAAATAACGCAGCTTTCTCTGTTTGATTGATGGCCAGCACATCGATCTCAGCATTTCGGTCCCACCAACCGCCAATGCGGTCGGGGAGAAAGGCTAGACGGCCCGTTTGTGCCAGCCGGGCTGTGAAGGCAATTGCAGCCTCTTCAAAGGCACCAGACACAAAATGATCCAGGTCTGGCAGAATGCGTTGTTTCAGAACCGCATCAGCCAGGCCAAGGTCCAGCCCGCTTTGATTAGGATGAACATAGCGAAACCAAAACCGCAAGAAATGATCATCGATTTGGTAGATCCCTTTTTTACTCTTTTCGGGCTGGTTTTCAGTTGCCGGCACACGCCGGGTGATCAAGCGCATCTGCTGTAGAATATCCAAATAGCGTGAAACGGCGTTTACTTCACCCACTCCGGATGCCTGCGTGATTTCATTCAAACGCGTTCGCCCTTGCGCAATCGCGCGTAAAATTGAGAAGTAATTGCGCGGTTCACGCAGTTCTTCCATTAATAGCAAGCGCGGTTCATTGAACAGGGTGCCTGTATGCGCATCTAAAATGTGCTGGCGGATATTGGAAAAAACATCCTGTTTGTCACTAAAAGTACGCAGATAGTAAGGCATCCCACCTAAAACAGCCCAGGCTAAAAACTGTTCTTCATGGGAGTAATGGGGAAAGAACAACGAAGATGAAGGCAAATCTAATGGCTGCAGAAGAGTACTGGCTGTCCGTCGGCCGTAAAGGGGAGCCTGGTAGCCTAAGACCTCTGTTTCCATCATGCCAATGTAGGAACCACATAATACCAGCATCAGTTTCGTATTTTTTAGAGTTTCATCCCACACTTTCTGCAAAATCGACGGTATGGCTTTGTTGCCGCTGATAAGGTAGGTGAATTCATCCAGGATAACCAAAGGGCGCGGCTCAACGGGTAAATCGGCCAGCGCCTGGAATGCAGCATCCCAGGAAGGAAAGGTGAATCCAGCGGGCGCTTCAGAGTGATTGAATCCGTAGATCTGCCGGGAAAAAGTTGTAAGCTGTTCGGCATCACTACTGAGTGTAGCGATGAAGAAGATGTGTGGTTTGTCAGCACAAAATGCGCGCAGCAGCTCGGTCTTTCCCACCCGCCGACGTCCATAAAGAACAAATAATTCAGCACGATCCGAGCTGTAGAGCTGGCTTAACAGGCCTAATTCAGCGTTTCGGTTGATGAACATTTGTATACCTCCAGCAGCGTGCCAAGTCGATAGTAAATATTTTATACTAATTACGATTATTATAATCGTGATTAGTAAAATATTCAATATGCAGCTATTGCTTGTGGATAATAATCCATCCGTGCAGGAAATTCAGGCTCATTCCGTGATTGCCATGCGCTGCGACGCTGAGGGTGAGAAAGGTATCAGTATAAAGAAATCCGCCGGCACACTGCCGGCGGATTTTTGAGTTGTCTGAGTGGTATTCTCTTAGAGGATGATGACGCTGGCGGCTTGCAGGCCTTTTTGGCCGGCTTCAACAGTGAACTCCACTTTCTGACCTTCTTCGAGCGTGCGGAAGCCGTCGCCCTGGATGGCTGAATAGTGGACAAAAACATCGGTGTCGCCCTCGCGAGAGAGGAAACCATAGCCCTTGCTATTGTTGAACCACTTGACTGTTCCAATGATACGTTCTGACATTTCTACTTTTCCTTTTCCTTCTAAAAAAATTTGTGACAATGCTTTAATAGCGTTGTGTTCCACCACGGCGATTACGCTGATCGCCGGTACCGCCACCACCACCGTAGCCGCCGCGGTTATAACCACCACCACCGCCGCCACCAGGTCGTCTGCCACCGCCGCCGCCAAAGGATCGGCCACTGTCTTCACGCGGACGGGCAATATTGACACGCAGTTCACGGTTGTCCATCATATAACCGTTGAACATGCTGATTGCCTTTTCAGCCTCAGCCTGTGATGCCATCTCAACAAAGCCGAAGCCCTTAGATCTCCCGGAGATTCTGTCCATGATGACATCGGAGGAAGTGACCGTGCCAGCCTGGCTGAATAACTCGCGCAATGCTTCTCCTGTTGCTGAGAAGGGGAGATTGCCAACATATAATTTTGAGTCCATTTAGATTGAGGGTTCCTTATTACCCGGGGCCAGTGACGCCCAATTTACTATACTGCCGTGATACTCACTGATGCGTACTTCCGACATGAAAACGATGGTCTTTGGTTAAAGACGACCTTATTATATCATGCCTTTTATGAAGGTGTTAGGTTTTGTCAAGGGGGAAATGCGGCTTTTTTCTGTTTTTTTGGCAGTTCAACCGCTGATGAAGGGGTTGAAATTGGTGTGCGTGTCAAAGTAATCTTCATGCTCAGCCTTTTTGAGCGCGTTGACCACCCGGTAGGTCAGCGGCGTCATCAGCGCTTCGATGCCCACCTTGAACAGGTAATTGGTGAGCGCCAGGCTGACGAAGATCTCCCAGGGGAAGACACCTGCCAGGGTGGCCGCCAGCGTGAAGACCAGTGTGTCCACACCTTCGCCGATAATCGTGCTGCCGATGGTGCGCAGCCACAGCAGACGCCCGCCGGTAGCCACCTTCAGCTTTGCCAGAGTGTAGGAATTGGAGAACTCACCCGCCCAGTAGGCCAGCAGGCTGGCAATGACGATGCCGCCGGAACTGACCCCGCCCAGGATGGCCACGAAGGCACCCTGGCCGGCATAACCCTCCCAGGCCGCCTCACCCGGCAGGACGCGCACGACGCCCAGCACAACAGCGGTCAGCGCCAGGCAGGCAAATCCCACCCAGATCACACGCCGCGAGCGCCGGTAGCCGTATACTTCAGTCAGAATATCGCCAAAGATGTAGCTGACCGGGAAGAGGATAGTACCGGCGTCAAATGCCAGCGGGATACCCCACAGTGAAACGCCCCAGTCCACAATCTTGGCAGAGGAAGCGATGTTGCTGGTGATCAGCACGGTGATAAACACCGCCATCACCAGGTCGATATAGCGGTAGCTGCGTTGGCGTAAAATGGGGGGTGATTCGGATTGACCGGCAGGTTGTTTCATCGCCCATAGTATACCTGATTTAACCCTTACTGGCGGATTTGCTCGCAGCACAGGCTTGCCTGAACGGGGTACAATACACCAGACATTACAGAGAGCGAGGATACACCCATGACCACTGACATCCCAACCTGGCGCGAAACCATCACTGTGCGCGACTACGAAACCGACTTCAACGGCAGATGGAAGCCTTCCAGCTTCTTCCGGCTGATGCAGCTGGTAGCCGGCAACCAGTCCACCTCGATTGGCTTCAACTTTTATGAGTTGATGGACAGGGGTATGGCCTGGGTGCTGTCACGGGTCAGGATCAGCATTGCGGAATTTCCAAAAATTGATGAACGCATCATCTATCATACCTGGCTGAACGGCGTTCAGCAGAAGCTATTTTTCATCCGTGAGTTTGACATCACAACCATAGACGGCAAACGTCTTGCGCGCGCCACCACTGCTTCCATCCTGATCGACCCGCACAACCGGCGCATCCTCTCACCGCGCAGCCTGCCCGGTCACAACCCGGAGCACGCGGCACAGGTCACAGTGCTTGAGCCATTGGACAAGCTGGACGTGCCAGAGGGCATGCCGGCAGTTTACCAACTGCAGGCGGCTTACAGCGACCTGGATGTGATGGGACATGTCAACAACGCCAATTACATTGACTGGGTATGCAGCGGCTTCCCGTTGGAGAAGTACCGACAGGAGCAGATCAGCCGGCTGCAGCTCAACTTTCTGCACGAGGTGAAAGCCGGCGATGCGGTGACGGTGTGTGCCGCCAGCCAGGATGAGGGCGGCAGGCGCTGGTCAGTGAGCGGTGAGAACGACAGCGGGGAACGCGCCTTTGAAGCCGTAGTGGACTGGCAGCCGCGGGCTGTCTGATCATTTGAGATGGCAATGCCGCAGGTGCTCAGGCTTGCGGCGTTTTTTTAAAGAAACGGTTGAGCAATCCTTTTTGTGGTGAGAACAGGAACGCCAGCAGGAAGATCGCCGTGGCAACCAGCACAATGGCTGAGCCCGAGACGATGTTGGTGTAGTAGCTGATGTACAGCCCGGACAGCGAAGAGAAGGCGCCGAAGGCGGCAGCTAACCCCATCATGGCCGGCAGGCGGCGGGTGAGCAGGTAGGCGGCTGCGCCGGGCGTCACCAGCATGGCAGCTACCAGACCCACCCCGACAGACTGGATGGAGATGACGATGGTGAGACCGAGCATCACCAGCAGGAGGTTGTTAAGGCGCTTGACGGGTAGTTTCATGGTGGTGGCGAGGATGGGGTCAAACGACACCAGCAGGAACTGCTTGTAGAGCAGGACGATGACCCCCAGCACCAACACGCCCACCACCGCGATCAGCACCAGGTCAAAGTTTGAGACACCGAGCACATTGCCGAACAGGATGTGCGACAGGTCCACAGCGTAGGAGCCCATACTGGAGATGAGCGCCACGCCCAATGCCAGGGCAGCGGCAAACAGGATACCAATGGCGGTATCCTCCTTGATGTTGCCCCCCGCAGAGAAGAAACCGATACCGAGCGCCACCATAAGGGCGGCCGCCAGGGCACCGAGCGTCAGGTTGGCGTTGAGCAGGTAGGCGATGGCAATGCCGGGCAGGATGGCGTGTGCCAGTGCATCACCCAGGAAGGCCATGGAGCGCAGGACGACATAACAGCCGATGACTGCGCAGATGATGCCCACCAGCACTGCCGCGATTAGCCCACGCTGCATGAATGCGTACGAAAGGGGTTCAATAAGCCAGGTGATCATTGCTCTATCCTTCCACTGCCGGCGGGCAGCACTCATCAATCAGCGCCGCGCCGTTCATCAAAAACATCTGCTCGCCAAAAGCCTGGCGAAGGTGATGTGGTGTGAATACGTCCTGCGGACTGCCAAAGGCGATCACCCGTCCGTTGAGCAGGAGCACCTGTTCGAACTTGCTGGCCGCCATGTTGAGGTCATGCGTGGAGACCATGATGGTGATGCCCTGGGCGTTCATCTTCTCCAGCAGCTGCAGGGTTGTTTCCTGTGTGGACATATCCACGCCGTTGAACGGCTCGTCCAGCAGCAGGATGTGCGGCTGTTGGGCGAGTGCCCGGGCGAGGAAAACGCGCTGCAGTTGACCGCCCGATAAATCGCGCAGTGAGCGCTGTGCCAGGTCGGCAATACCCATCTCCTGCAGGCTGCTGTGAGCAAGCTCAAGGTCTGACTTGCCGGGGAAATCCAGCCAGCCCATGCGGCTGTAGCGTCCCATCAGCACCACATCCAGCACACTTACCGGGAAGCCGGCGTCAAATTCAGCGCGCTGAGGCACGTAAGCCACGCAGCCCTGGAAGGCACCGATCGGCTGGCAGTGAATGAGCGCTGTGCCTGCCTGCAGTGGCAGGAGCCCGACCAACGCTTTGAACAACGTGGATTTGCCGGCGCCGTTGGGTCCGACGATGGCGATCATGCTGCCTTCATGCACGGTGAAGGTCAGGTCGTGCAGGATGGTCTTGCCGTTATAACCGACCTGCACATGCTCCAGCGTCAGGTGTGCCGGCTCGGTTGGGATGAACTTCTCTTTCACAACTGCTCCTTTGCCACTGATTTTACCCGGCGGCTATTTCAATGCCCCGACAATCAGGTCAATGTTGTGGCGCATCATGCCGATATAGCCTGTTGATTCAGTATTTTTGGATGTGACTGCATGGGTGCGCAGGTCAGTGAGCACCTGGATGCCGGTTTCACTGGAAATCTGGAAAGCCAGCTCAGGGTTGCTGCCGGTTTCAAGGAAGATGGCGGGCGCACCAGTCTGGCGGATCTTCTCAATCACTTCCGCCATCATCTGTGCTGACGGGGTGGATGAACTGCTGTAGCCAGGCAGAATGGCACCGGTGAGCTCATAGCCATACCGTTCGGCGAAGTAGCCCAATGACTCGTGAGCGGTGACCAGTTTGCGGCGTTCGGGCGGTATGGTCTCCGTCTGCTGGCGGATGTAGGCATCCAGCTCAGCCAGTTGGGCGGTGTACCCGGCAGCGTTTTTCTCGTAAATGGCGCTGTTCTCAGGGTCCAGCTCGATGAAGGCGTTCTTGATATTTTCAACATAGCTCATCACCAGGTTGGGGTCCAGCCAAAAATGCGGGTCGAAATCGTGTTCGTGATCATGATTTTCGCCTTCATGTTCGGCTTCACGCCCTTCCAAACCTTCTGAGGCGGTGACAACAGTGATATCTGCACCGGCGCCGGCCACCACATCTTCCAGCCAGGTCTCAAGACCGCCGCCGTTGAGGATGAACAGGTCACTGTTTGAGATTTTGACCACATCCTGCGGGGCAGGCTGAAAGGCGTGCGGGTCAGCCCCATCGGGCATCAGGCTGGTCACGGTGAACTGCGTGCCGGCCACGTTCTGTGCGATATCCGCCAGGAATGACTCGGCTGCCATAACCTGCAGGGCTCCGGGCTCATCGGTGGTTTGCGGGGCTGATTGACAGCCGCCTGCCAGAGCGATGAGGGTGATGATGAACAGGCTTAATCCATTAAGTTTCATAACTAACTCCAATAATTGATAAGTGCTGACGGCAGTTTATTACACGCCGGCAAATGCCAGATGATTTGTAATCTATATCATGCGGTCTTACAGGCTGTCGTCTGGTGGGGTTTCCTCAGTGGTAGTGGTCTCAGCCTGGCGGCATATAGGGCACAACCCGAACAACTGCAGCCAGTGGCTGGTGATGCTGTAGCCGCTGCGCGCTTCCACGCGGTTGATCAGGTGGCTGAGGTCATCGCCTTCAAAATAAGCCACCCGGCCACACTGCCGGCAGACCAGCAGGTGCTGGTGGCCGACCGTGGCGCGGATATACAGATTGCAGCCCTGCGGTTGGTGCATGCGCTCGATCAGCCCCAGTTCATTGAGCTTTTCCAGCGTGCGGTACACGGTGACCATACCCAAATTGCGGCAGGATTTCTGCCCGAGGGTGTAGATCTCGAGCGGCTCCATGCCGCGCGGATTGTCCAGCATGGTTTGCACAATCGCACGCCGGGCACGCGTTTTGCGGTAGCCGTGCGCCTGCAGGGTATCCATCCAGTCATCAACTAGGGTTTTATTATTCATGCTTTACCTTATTGAAAATGATAATCATTTTCAATAAGCCTGTCAAGGTCATTGGACTGCCCTGCAGAGGAGCAATTTATTAGGAAAATCAGCTTTTACAGTGACAGGCAGGCGCGGGCTGCCAGCCAAAATAAGTTCTGGCGGACTTCGCGGCGCGACTGCCAGCCGCGGTTATCCCACTCGCTGCCGGAGAGGTCATCGCCGCCGTAGAGCACCTGCCCGTAGCTCACGCCCCTAAAGGCGGCAACAGCCATCATCGAGGCAGCTTCCATCTCCACTGCCAGGCAGCCTTCTCCACGTCGGGCAGCCACCTTGTCGGCTGTCTCACGGTACGGTGCGTCGGTGGTCCATGTTTTGCCAGCGATATATGGGGCGCCGGCATCCTCAAGTGTATCGGTCAACACCTTCACGCCGGCAGGTTGGGCAGTTACCTCGCGGGAGGGCGGCAGGTAGTGGTAAGAAGTGCCCTCATCGCGTACGGCTGAGGTCACCACGATCAGCTTACCTACTGCGATGTCTTTCGCCAATACGCCGGCGCCGCCGCAGGCGATGAACTTGCTGCAGCCGCGGGCGATCATATCCTCCAACAGGCCGGCTGAGAGCGGGCCGCCGATGCCGGGGTGATAGAACGCTAGCCGTTTGCCGTCCAGTTCGATCTCATACAGTGGGTGTGGGCCGTCCTCCCAGTGGTGCTCCAGCAGGACACGCGCCTGCCGCTCACTGACCACCTGGTCAATCACCTCTTTGAAAAAGCAGATCACGCAGTGTGCCGGCACATCCTGCAGACGGACCAGTTTGGACGGTTCGATCATCGCTTCGGGTGCGGGGTCAAACTCAAGGATCGGGTAACTCATGGCTGGCAGTGCCTCCGTACATTAAACATGTGGTGAGCGTGTTGTTGGTAACACAGGCTGAGATTCATTATATTCGGTTAAAGTCAGAGTGTTATGAAAAAAGGCTGTTGGAAAGCGATTCAGGGTGCCAGGTTGGGCGTGATTTGGCCACTTGACAGGTCAAAGGTGAAGGCCAGCGTCTCAGCCGCAGTATCATGAAGGGCACCGCCGCCATCCATCAATGTACCGTTTAAGGAGATGAGCGGGCCGGGCTGTGCCGGACCGGCGACGCGGTAAGCCACCCTGCCGCCGCCAGGGCAGTTGTGGAACTTGACTGTTCCGGCGTAACTGCCGTCAGCCGGGTTCTGCATCAGGTCAACGGACCAGCGGTAGTAGTAGGTACCTTCTGCTTCGTCACAGTAAGCGCCGTACCAGCCGCCGATCACGTTCGCCGGGCTGGCGCTGGCAGGCTGGGGGACAGAGGCTTCAGTTGCGCTGGCCGGGGATGCGACTTCTGTAGCTTGAACCGCAGGTTGAGCTGGTGCTTCAGTTGCAGATAAAACGGCTTCGGTTGCAGCTGCGGCGGGTACTGTCGGTAGCTTTGGCGTTGCCTGGTAAGCACGACTCACGTAGTTTGTGCCAAAATAATCATCTAAAAAGACCAGCGGGGCTATAGGGCTATAACGACATGCCAGGCTGAAGATTGTCAGGGTAAGGATGAGTAATAAAACAGTCGATTTAGAGGGGGATTTGTTTGCCACTGTGCCCTCCAATACCTGGAAAGCGAATAGTTGTTGATTAAAAGAAATCAATTTTATGTTTTAATTATAGCAAAGTCGTCAACATAGATTCATTCGCGTGTTTTCCTTACAGAATCATTTATACAAGCGTCTTACAAAGTTGCCCTGTCTGTTATTAGACCTGAAAGGAGGGTGTGATGCGTATCAACGCCCGCCGCAAGCAAGTTCCTGTGCTCTTCAATATTTTGTTGTTGGTTTTGCTTCTGGCATGCAGTGTCGAGTCAACAGACCGGGTAGAATTGTCAGCCGCTGATCAAGTTGCCACAGGTGTCGCCGCCACACAACTGGCAAAGCAGGGTGCTGCTGTGCCGCAGGGCGGGGAGCAGCCCGCACAGGAAAGCGCCAGCGCCGAAGAACCTGTACAACCTGAGCCGGCGTCACCGCAGGCGCCAATTGAAGAGCCCCAACAACCTGCTGAGCTGGCCCCGTCTGGGGCAGGATTGAGCCGGGCCAACCCTCTGCCGCCCGGCACACTGGTCTCCGTCCCTGATTGGGACATCCAGGTGCTTGAGTATTATCGCGGCGCCGAAGCTTTAAGCCGTATTAATCAAGATTTTTATCGACAGGTAACGGCGCCTGAGGGAAAAGAAATCGTGCTGGTCAAGTTCTTCGTTCGCTGTACCTCATTTGAGGATAAAGCCTACGACCTCGGGCTCTTTGATCTCGCATTGACAGGTGACAACAACACGGTATATGGCGACCAGATAGATGAATGGCCGCAGCCGGAGTTTTATTACAAAGATATGTTCACTGCCGAGGCGATTGAAGGCTGGCTGGATGTGGTAGTACCGGCTGGTGAGAAAAACCTGATGGCAGTGGTCAACCTGGAAGACAATAACTCTGATTCGCCGACATACGGCACGCGCTATGTGCGCTACCTGGCATTGGAGCCAGACAGCGCTATCATACTGCCGACTGAATATGCCAGCCGGGCAGCCAACGAAATTGGCACAACGAAGGAAAACCCGGCAGGTGTGGGTCAGATGGTCTCCATGCCGGAGTGGGATATCACCTTACTGGAAGTGCTGGGGGGTTCTGAAGCGGATACCCTGCTGCAGCAGAATAACACTCTCTATCAAGCGCCGGAAGCCGGATTTGAGTACAGCTTGTGGCATTTCAAACTGCAGTACTTCGGTGAGCAGGACTGGCCGATGAGTTTGAGCTTTTATAATTTTTTTGTTATTGATATGACTGGCAGCAATTTGAGTGATATTTCTCGGAATGTGCAGAACCCTGACAGGAATTATCTATCTGACACCATCCTGCCGGGTGCCGAGGTGGATGGCTGGGTGGTCCTGCAGATGCCGCAGGCTGGCACGCCGTACCTGGTGAAATTCAGGTATGACAGTGATTCCGACAGCCAAAAGGACGAAAGTCGTTATTTCAGCATCGACTGACCGCAGTTAAGTTGATCAGACCTGTTGATAGGGGACAGGTGAACATTGGCAAGGTTGAGTGAAACTTGACAAACGGTAAAAAATCACTTATTATATTTCTAAATGTCAATAAAAATATTAACATAAAGAAATAGAATATGAATTATCGTTATTTTGTATCAAAAATTAAGAACCTGCCAGCTTTTAATTTGAATGATGTGCGCAAGGTTGACCCTGCCTTTCACCGACAGCAGTTAACCTACTGGCTCAATAAGGGTTATATTAAGCATCTGGTCGGCGGTTATTATGCCCTGCCGGAGAGGAAGGTTAGTGAGCCTTACCTGTTTATGCTGGCTAACAGGCTTTATGCGCCTTCATACATCAGCCTGGAATCAGCCCTGGCATACCACCAGGTGATACCTGAAACTGTACTGGGTGTGACGAGCATCAGTACCCTAAAAACTAACCGCTTTACCAGCGACTGGGGTGTGTTCAGTTATCGAAGTGTACAGCCCCGCCTGATGTTCGGCTACCAGGTGGTAAATGCGAATGATGACATCAAATTCAACATGGCTGGCATCGAAAAAGCCGTGTTGGATTACTTATATTTAAACGCCCACATTTGCACAACAGCAGACTTTTATGGACTGCGCTGGAACAGGGAACAGCTTCAGAAGATAGATTCTTCCATTTTTAGCCGATATTTGGGCCTCTTTAACAAACGAGCCTTGAGTGACAGGGTAGAAAAATTAAAGGCATATCTCAATGCTTGACTTTGAACAGATCAGGGCACAGTACCCGAACGAACTGCAGGGGTATGAGAAGGCGATCTTGCGGGAATACCTGCAGTACAAAATCCTGCAGGCGATTTTTGAGAGCAAGTACGCCAGCAGGCTGTCGTTCTTAGGCGGCACAGCATTGAGAATCATCCATAACAACAGTCGTTTTTCAGAGGATATTGATCTGGATAATTTTGGGCTGGATTGGGAGACGTTTGATGATCTCGCTGGCAAGGTGGCGCAGTTTTTGGAACGCGAAGGGTTTATTGTTGAACTCAGCAGTGTCGAAAGGGGTGCCTTTCACTGTCATATCAGGTTTCCCGGGCTGCTATTTCAACAAGGACTTTCGCCGCATCAGCATGAGAAAATTCTGATACAAATTGATACTGTCTCACAGGGGTATACATACCAACCCGAACTGCGGTTCCTCAACAAGTTTGATGTGTTTACCCAGGTCAGGGTTACGCCGCTGTCCCTCCTGCTCTCACAGAAAATATTCACAGCTGTCAATCGCAAGCGGGCAAAAGGCAGGGATTTTTACGATATTACCTTCCTGCTTAGTCAAACCAAACCCGATTACGGGTTTATTAAAACAAAAATGGACATTTCTTCACCTGAACGTTTACGCGAGGTGATGCTGGAGAAGCTGGCGGATGTTGATTTTGAAGCCCTGGCACAGGACGTAGCGCCTTTTTTGATAAAGCCCGAACACACACAGCGGGTTGTGTTGTTCAGGGAATTCTGGAAACAGGCTGAATTGGCTTGAACACATGCTGCTGAGCACCGGAAAGTAGTCATTGATAGCCAATCAGCGCTATTGCAAAAACACAGAAAGTTCGCTATACTTGCGAACTTGAGGTAAAACATGTTTGACCATTTGTATGAATATGACGCAAAACTAGAAGGCACGCATATTTTCATGGAAAAACCAACATGGCTGTCTGATTCCGTGATGAGCCTGTTTTTCGTGTCGCTGCGTTCCAACCCGGATATCCTCGACGCAGAGGACTTCTTCGGTGAAATTCACATCACCTTTTCGCCAGACTGCAAGCTTTCAGTGCCTGAGCGCATTGATTTTTTGGTACAGGAGATACAGCTCTACTACCAGCCGGCGAATAAGTCGTTCTACCTGCACTAATCACAACGAACTGGCCATAAATCAAACAGCCCCCATGACGGGGCTGTTTTTAGTTATTCTATAAGTGTTACAACTTCCAGAACAACAGCATACCCAACATCAGCATCACAAAGCTGATGAGAAATATCCGCCAGCCGATACGCAAGAAGTCAGAGAAGGTGTAGTTGCCGGGCGCCATGACCAGCATATTAACCGGATGCCCCATGGGCGTAAAAAAGGTTGCTGAGCAGCCCAGCGCAGTGGCAACAGCGATCGCCTGCGGGTCGGTGCCCAGGCTGATGGCCGCGCTGATGGCAATTGGGCCGGTCACCAATGCCGTGACCTGGCCGCCCATGAACTGCGCCAGCAGGGTTGAAAGCAGGTAAGCGCCGGCTGCCAGTCCCAGCGGCCCGATTGGCGTCACTACCCTGATCATCAACCCGCCCAGCAGTTCAGCCAGACCGGTCTCAACCATTGCCAGGCTGATGGCATACATGCCGGCGATCAGGAAGATGGCAGACCATTCAACCGCGCGGTAGGCTTCTTCCATGGTGATCACACGTGCTAAAATCACCAGCAAGGCGCCGGCCAACATACTCAAGAAGATGGGAAAACCAATAATTGAAGCCGTGATGGCGGCGGCAATAACAGCAACAACGATAGCAGCCTGCAAGCGATTGACCGGCTGGTCGCTCAGGCTGGTCTCCAGAATAATGAAATCTGTGTTGTCGTGGAACTTGTTGATATCTTCAGCATCACCGACAACCAGCAGCGAATCACCGAACTGCAGCTTCAGATCGCCGATATCGGTGCGGTGGCTGTGCTGCAGGCGGCGCACTGCCAGGGCAGTGAGGTGGTATTTCTTGCGGAAATCCAGCTCGCGCAGGCTGCGCCCAACCGCGGCTGAGTGCGGTGCCAGCACGATTTCAACCAGACGCACGCCGCGCTGGCTGATGTGTTCATCCACTGCCTCACGGCACAATGCCAGGCCCTGCTCTGTCAGCTGGGCTACACGGTCAGCCCTGCCAACCAGCAGAAGGGTGTCACCCCTGCGCACGATGGTATCAGGGTCTGGTGAGAAGATGGACGTGCCATTGCGCAGGATACCTGCCACGGTAATGCCCAGTGAGCGGCCGAGGTCGATCACTTCCAATGACTGGTCAACCAGAACGGAGTCTGGCTGGATGCGGGCTTCCCACAGGCGCTGGCCGAGTTCATAAATATCCTCAAGTTCGGAGCCCGTCAGCCGGGTGATCATCTGTGCGTTGGAAGGCGTGCGGTCGGGCAGCAGGCGGGCGCCTGCCAGGGTTAAAAAGGCGATGCCGGCCAGCATAATCAGTCCGCCGGTCGGGGTGAAATCGAGAAATTCAAGCGACTGCTGTGGCGGTCGGGCAATAGGCAGCAGGTCGCTCATAATAATGTTAGCAGTGGTGAAATAGGTGGCTGAGCCGCCCAACAGGCTGCCAAAGGCAACCGGTATGAGCAGTTTGCTGGGCTTGATGCCAGTGCGCCGGGCGACCTCCATGGCTGCCGGCAGAAGCAAGGCGCCAGCTGCCAGGTTGTTCATTATCAGTGAGAGCATGGCTGTTGTGCCGGTGAACAGCCCGATCAGTACAGAGGTTGATTTACCGCCCAGGTTGATAAGCTGACGAGCGATCCAGCGCGTGGTACCGCTTTTTTCCAGCGCACCGATCATGATGAACAGCCCGAGCAGGGTCATCACCACTGGCTCGCTGAAACCGGACACTGCGTTGAGTGCGTTTGAGGGTGTGTTAGCAGGGCCAATCATACCCATGCCGGCAGCCTGCATGGCGCCGAGTGAGGCTGCCATAAGCAGAGCGGCTGTGTCCATGCGCAAGCGGTTCTTCAAAACCAACGCCAGGGGGATTATGATCAGCAGGATGAGGATGATTTGATTAACAGTCATAACGATTATCTGCGATACCCTAATTCTAACTTAAATTCCCGGAGGAGATACCTGAGACAGGCAGAATTGCAGTATGAGAATTGCCAATTACTGCCTGCGCCGTGTGCCGGTGTGCAGGAGGGCATACAGCGCCAGGCTGTTCAGGACCAGCGCCAGCGGCAGGAAGGGCGTACTGAAGCGCGGGGCGTAACCAGTGGGGCTGACGAAGAAATACACCGCCAGCAGACCGAGATAGACCAGCGCCCAGCGCATGTCCAGCCGGGCAAGCATGCCTTTGCGGCGCAGGATCAGCAGCAGTGAAACCAGCAGGGCAGCGACCAGGATGGCAGGCAAGAGCAATCCCGCTGCCCGGTGCTGCGCAATGCGTACCGATACTTCAGCCGGTGTGCCGCCAATCAGGATATTCAGCAGCCCTGACAGGCGCCCAAGCAGCGAACTGTAGCGCGTGTCGGAGGCGTTGAGGACATATGCACTGCTGGCTGAGCGGTAGTACAACAGCAATACAGCGGACGGCAGCAGCAGTACAGCTGCCTGGGCAACCATCACGGCCCAACGATTTTTTACCGTGCGCACCAGTGTGTTGAGGATGGTTTTCCAGCTGCCAACCAGCGGCAGGCCGCTGAGCAGGACAGCGGGCAGGACGGCGCCGGCATAATCCAGGCGAAAGAGAAGGGTGAACAGTCCGGCTGCCAGCGTTGTGGTTTGTTTACCTTCAATTGAGGCAATGACGCATGCCGTCAGAACTAATACAGCGATTGGCTCGATCAACCCGAATTCAAAATAGTAAGTGAAAAACGGCTTGCTGAGCAGGAAGGCGATGAACACGGCAGGAACGAGCAGCGCTGACGGAGCCGGCAGTCGGTACTTCGACAGGGTTTTGGAGATCAGCAGCGCGGTCAACAGGGCGCACCAGGTGTTGAGGAAGAACAAGGCGCTGGAGGACTGTCCGAACAGTGTATGGAGGGTGCCGACCAGGTAGGGGAACAGGAACTTGTAGGCGTGTGGGTTGAGCGAGGGTGCCAACAGGTCACCTTCCACGAAGATGCGGCGGGCGAGCACCTGGTAGGTCAGGTTATCCTGCCCGATTGGGAACAGCTCGAAGGAACGCAGGCTGTCCAACTCCAGCAGGGCAAAGGTCAGCAGGAAGATCGGCGCAAGGGAAACCACAAGATGCGCACTCCCTTTGGGCACATCCCACTGAAAGAGCCAGATCTGCAGTAGTTTGCCTAAGGCAAATAACCCGCACACGGCTGGCAGCAGTGCTTTTACCTGCGCGGCAGGCTGCGACAGGAGCAGGGCAAAGGCCAGCAGACCCGCGGCAGCCAGAGCCAAATCAAAGGCAGATGCGTGCCCGGCCTGATACAGCCCGCCAAAGGCAGCCAGCAGGGCGGCAACGGTTAAGGCCAGCAGGAGCAGGTCAGCCAGGGCGGCAAGTGGTTGTGCAAACGCAGGCGGCAGAAGGCTCTGCAAGGCGTTGGCATCATTCAGCAGCTGGCCTGACGACAGGGCATCTCTGACCTGCAGACTGTTGTTCACCAGCAGGGGCTCAAAGTGGGTTTCCCCTTCACCTTTGAAGACTATCTCACCGGAGAGGGTGAACTGCCTGAAATCCGGCGCTGATGCCAGCAGGTCGGGGGTTATCGACTCGAGGTTGTCGATCACCGGCACAGGTAACACCTGCCCACTTGACAAGTCAGTCAATTCGAAAATGCCTTCAGACTCGCCGCTAACCAGCATCACCAGGCGTTCACCGTCTTCCAGCCGGCCGGCGCCGCTGACCTGCATGCCCAGCCATACGGCGTTGAGGTCGTAACTTTTCTGGTTAATCCATTCCAACGGGAACTGACGGAAATGGTACAGCGGTTGGTGCAGTATGAACGACGCGCCGCCGGAATACGGTGAAGCGTAAGTGCGAGTGACCTGGCCGGCGCCCATGTTCTGGGGGCTGGTGAAGAGGTTTACACTCAAGCCGGCGGATGGTGCAGCCAGCGCCAACACAAGGCGCAGGGCAAGCAGCACAGCTGACCCGATTAACAGCCCGCGGCGGGCAAAGGCGCGCCAGTTGAGCAAGCCGGCAAGCGGCAGGAATAACGCCAGGGTCAGGAACTCCAGCGGTGTCTCCCAGGGCAGGCCGTCATAACGCGCCGGCATGCCGGAGGGCAGCAGGGCGGCACCGTACAGAAGCGCAAGTGTTAACAGGGTAAGTGCAGGGTGAATAACAGTCTGCGTTGTCACAGATGTGCGCGAGCGCTGCCACTCACCCAGAAGAATCACCTGCAGACACAGCAGGAGTAAATAAAGAACAGCGGGCAGCAACCTGTTGAGCGCCGCAGATGAGGGCTGCAGAATGAGCAGTGCCACTGCTGGCAGGAGCACCAGCATGACCGCCAGGATGCGCACGGCAGGCAGGGCAAGAAGGCTGTCCAGCACCTGCAGGATGGACGGTCGGCGCCAGCTGAAGACAACCAGCAGAGCGAAGATCAGCCCAGCCAAGGCTAATGCGGCAAATATCAACCAGCGGCTGAGCGAGCGTCCAAACAGGAATGCGTTCCCCATACTGGCGCCGCCGGCAATGGAAATACCTGCTGCCAGGAAGGCCTCAAGCGCAAATACCAGCAGAGCGGCACGGTAAACGACAAGTTTGTCGTGTACTTGAGATGCTGTTTGCTTGGTTTCAGGCATGGATTTACCGCCTGTTCCAATTACACGGCGTTGTCCGCACCGGCAGCAGCATGTGCCAGGACGGCTTCGTATTGGCTGGTGATGGTTTCCAAATTGAACTTCTGCGCCAGGCGCCGGCTGGCAAGCCGGGCTGACAGCAGTTTAGCGGGGTCAGATAGCAGGCTGCGCAGGGCTGTTGCAAAACCGGGCTGGTCGGATGGGGGCACCAGCCAGCCGTTGACGCCGTTTTCAACCAGGTCAACACAGCCGCCGATGTCGCTCATCACCAGTGCCAGTCCCATTGCCATGGCCTGTACACCTGCCACCGGTAACCCCTCTGAGAGCGAGGGCATCAGGAAAAGGTCGCCTTTGCGGTACCATTCCAGCACAACCTCGGGGGCAACCCAACCGGGCAGGGTGAAGCGTTCTCCCAGTCCATGTGCGGCAATCTCAGCTTCAATTTGAGGGCGCATGGCGCCATCACCAATCATGATGCACTGCCAGGGGAGATCCTGAACGTCAGCCAGCATACGCACCAGCCCGAGCGGGTTTTTCTGCGGCACGAATCGGCCGGCAAAGATGATGCGCGGCGGGGTGTTTACCTGAATATTACGCGGGTCGTATTCAGCCAGGTCAACGCCGTTGAAGATAACCTTGACCGGCACCGGGTAAGCCGCCAGCGCCAGAGAACGGGTAAACTCACTGACCGCCACCACTGCCGCAGCACGCTTCCAGATAGGCGGCGTAAAGGGTTTGACCCAGCGGAACCAGCCGCCGGTCTTGTCGGGTACGCCACCGGGCACATCGCCCAGGTGGGCGGTAAGCACATAGGGCACTTTGGTTAATAAGGAAAGGACATAGGCGGCTGCACCAGCCGGAACGGCAAAATGGACGTGTATCACATCGGGGCGCTGCTGTTTGATGAGCTTAAGCCCATGCCAGATGGCCGCCAGGATATAGCCTTTCATGGCTAACAGGCCGGCTTTGAACGCCTCTTTGCGCCACGAAACCAGGCGGATGATCCTCACGCCGTTCTCTATTTCCTCAGACGGCTGATCGCCCAGGCGGGCTGTCAGCACGGTCACTTCATGCCCTCTGCGGGCATAACCCTGGCACAGGTCACGCGCCACCCGTCCGCCGCCGCCCCCTATTGGCGGGTACTCGTGGATGAGAACCAGGATGCGCATTTTATAAGCCTGAGAACCGGTCGGACTCGCGCGAAGAAATATTGACAAATTTGCGGACGCTGTAGATGGGTTTTCCCTGCGACTCGTGGTAGGTGCGTGCCAGCAGTTCAGCGATCAAGCCCATCAGCACGGATTGAAAACCGAGCAGGGCAATCAATGTGGCCATCTGGAACAGCGGCGAGGAGAACACCGACACGTTATAGAACACGCGCCGGATGAAAAGGAATAATAAGGTGAGAAAACTGACCAGCATCAGAACTGCGCCGGTGCCGCCGAACAGGTAGATGGGCTTTTGGCTGTAGCTGGTGAGAAACTTGACGGTGAACAGGTCGAGCAGGACTTTGAAGGTTCGCTCCAAACCGTACTTACCCTTGCCGTGTTTACGCGGGTGATGGTGTACCGGCACCTCAATGATCCTGGCACCGACCGAATTCGCATAGACCGGAATGAAGCGGTGCATTTCACCGTACAGTCTGAAGCCGGTGATCACCTCGCGGCGGTACGCCTTGAGGGTGCAGCCGTAATCGTGCAGGTGCACGCCGGTCACCCAGGAGATCAGTCCGTTTGCCAGGCGGCTGGGCAGGGTGCGGGTGACAAAGTTGTCCTCGCGCTGCTTGCGCCAGCCTGAGACCAGGTCATAGCCCTCGTTGATTTTTTCAATCATCATGGGGATGTCTGCCGGGTCATTTTGCATATCGGCATCCATCGGAATGATGATATCACCCTCGGCATGGTCAATGCCGGCGGCAATGGCGGCTGTTTGACCAAAATTGCGGCGCAGGGCGATCAGGCGGATGTGCTCGGGGTCTTCTTGAGCCAACATCTCGATGACCTGTGGGCTGCTGTCCTTACTGCCGTCGTCCACCAGGATCAGCTCCCATGGGTATGACAGGCTGTTGAGCGCCTGCTTGACGGCATCCACCAGCAGCTGCAGGTTGTCCTTCTCGTTATAAACCGGAACAATGACGGATAGTTTCATAATTCACTTGTGATTGTCGTCAGGGGGTAGGCTGTGAACCGCAGAGAAGCCCGGCGGGATACTGACTGCCGGAAAATTGTGTGGGTGCACAGGAAAATGCTGTGATTCTTCATATAGTTAGAATGGAAAACAGCAGGGTGTATTTTCGTTATTATAACACAGCGGCTGCAGGTGCCTTGATCAGGCATCCCCGCCGGGGTGCTTGCGGCGAGCTAACAGCCACTTGCCGGCATCCCAGATCAAACCGCTGGCGAGCACCAGTCCGCTCAGAATAACAATTTGGGTTACCATTTCCCAGAAGAGCAGGCGCTTCCACAGCAGAAAGTAGCGGCTGAAGTACCAGTTGGTGAAGTAACCGAGGAAGATGGTTTCCACCAGCAGCCAGCGGGCAAGCCACAGGTCACGGGTTTTGACCGCTTGCAGCACAGCCCAGCCACCCAGCAGAGACAGCCAGGGAAGAAAATTGACACGATAACGGGGGTTATCCCACAGGTCACCGCCGGCGCGTATAGATGAAATGACCAGCCACAACAGGCTGAAGGCAGCCAGCCATAACCAGAAACGGCGATCGACCAGCTGGCGTGACTTGAGCGCAATAAACGCGCCGTAAAGCAGCAGCGGCGCCAGGGCATACCAGCCAGCCGCGCGGCTGATGGCAATGGCTTTCCACAGCGGCAAGGTTGGTTCAGCGATAGCCGCCGGCAGAACAGGCTGCGCCAACCCGTAGCCAGTCACAATCGGCAGGCGCCACTGCTGGCCAACTTCTGCGATGATCTTGCTCACCCAGCCTGAGTCGCGCATTGTGACGGTCAGGTCCCAGAGTACATATTCCTTGAAGAGCAGCCAGGTAAGGACTGCACCTGCCAGGGAGACAATAATAGCTGCCAGCCACAACCATTTTTTTGGGCCATGATAGTGCGGCAGGAGCCCATCGAGCAGGAACCAGACAACCAGGAAGACAGCCAGTGAGGCGGTAATCAGGCTGGAGATCGTGAACATCAGCCCAAGAACCGGAAACAAGATCAACAGCGAGCGCCATGACAGCTTGCGCCAGTTCAGCAGCACCCAGAAGGCCAACATACCAAGCCCGAGCAGGAATGGCTCGCGCATTTGCGAAGCGGTGAAAAATAAGCCGTCGGGATACAGGACGGTGATCCAACTTGCCAGGCTTGCCAGCGGGGTACCCCAGCGGTCGGAAACCGCCTTCCAGAAGAACGGAAGACCCAGCGTGAAGACCAGCGCACCCAATGTCAACACCAGAAACGGCCGGTGCGTATCGGGGCTGAGCCCTTTGTACAGCAATGCGCTGATGACAGCCAGTCCGCCGTATTGATCGTGGTCCAGTTCAGCATTGAAAATGCCGGCGAGGGTGTTGGTTGTGCCCAGGCTGTAGGCTTCGCGATCGCGCACGAAAGCATCACGGAAGAGGTAACCAGCTTTTTGAGGCGGCTGGTCGTAGCCGTATTCGGGCAGCGCCAGGCTGATGCCGGCACCCAGTACCAGCCGCAGGAGAAAGGCTGTGCCCATCAGCCATGCCAGGGAACGCCCACCGCCTGCCCAGCGCCAGGCGGTCAATAAACCGTAAATTCCCGGTACCAGCAGGATGGCATAGCCGGCAGCCCCCTGCCAGAACCCCCCTGGTGACAGGGCGGAGAGACCACATGCCAGCAGGATGCCAGCAGCGAGTGAAAGAAGGAATTGCCGAAGTTTAGCAGTCAAATCATTGGTCTCCAGTGTCATTTTACCATGTGCAAAACTATTAAGGTTTTTCTACGCATCTTACAGTTGACAGGGGTGTTACAATATTTAAAGAGCGTTTATCGTATTCAACTATAAAATAGGAGAGATATTATGAAACTGCAAAAACCGAAGGTTGTAACTTTTTGGATAGCTGTAGTATTGGGTGTGCTCGGTTTGGTCGGCCACCTGGGCGTTGTTAGTGCCTTCAGCGCTTATGCGTTCTGGCTTGTATTTGTCGGGCTTGTCTTGTTGGTGCTCGGTGTCATGTTTGACGGAATTTAAACCGATAATCGTCATTATTTATTCAGAACGTGAACGCCCGCAGGTGATTGCCTGCGGGTTGTTTTTTAACAATTTAATGATCAGGGATACCGTTTATACAAGCCCAACAAGTGCCCGAACGGCGCGCTCGCGCCATGTGTAGCGGGCAGCATCAACGGCTGCCTGTGCGCCAAGCTTGCGGCGCAGGCTCTCATCACTTGCGAGGCGCCATAACCCCAGCTGCCAGGCGGGCAGGTCCTCAGGCTCGCAGAACACGGCATTGTGTTCGTTCAGCACCTCATGCAGGACTGGCAGGTCACTGGAGAGGATGGCGCGGCCGGAAGCCAGGTAGTCAAACAGTTTCATCGGGCTGCAAAAATCAGCCGAGTTGCCGCCGCTGCTGCCCGTAATCACGCGTTCGTACGGCATCAGCAGGATGTCGCAGGCAGCCTGGTACAGCGGTAACTCCTGCTGGCTGACAAAACCCGTCAGCGTGACATTGTTAATGCCCAGCCCCGCCAGCTTTTCCCGCCACTCATCCACATCTTTAGGGCGTCCGCCGACCCACAGGAAGTTGACCTGCGCGTTCTGTTCAGCCAATCCCAGCAGCAGGTCAGCCCCGCGGCCGGCATACAGGTGACCGGTGTAACCGGCAGTCAGGCCGTCCGGCAGGTTGAGTTTGCGGCGGGCAGTTTCAGGGTCGGGAAGATCCTTATACAGCGTCAGGTCGGTTCCATTGGGGGCAATTTGCACGTACGGTGCGCCGGCATCCAGTGCGAAGTGTGCTGTGAGCCTGTCCAGCAGGCCTTTGGTGATCACCAGCAGGCGTTTACTGCCCGGGTGATGCAGGATGTGTTCAAATGCCAGCGGTGCCACGCCGCCAGTGGGCACATCGTGCAGTTCGAGCACAGCGGGCAGGCCGCGCCCCAGCGCCAGCAGGGCAGCCTGCGGGATCCAGGTATAAACCAGGTCTGCCTTCCATGCCGATGACTGCCGTAGGGCACGCCAGACGAAGTCATAACGGCGAAGGAAGCGCGGTGAACGCAGGTATGTGAGTCCAAACGCGGTGGAGAGTCCGTACTGCTTTGCCAGTTCCTGCCAGCCGACTGTCTCAACCCCCGGCACCCACAGCCGCACCGTGTGACCTAACTCAGCCAGTGCATGGCAGGCTTTCATCAGCTGAATGCTGTGGGCGGTGCTGGCAGGCACCTGTGAGCCAGAAATACAGGCGATGCGCATGGCTATTCCTCTTCACCTGGTGGTTGTTGATGGACAGCATGCCGCAGCAGGGAGAGCCCCTTAAGCAGGTTGATCAACACAGTCACTGCCAGGTAGGCTGACATCAAGCCGGCCTGTGCCAGGTAGCCAAACGGGCGCACCAGTACGAACATCAAAGCCGTCTTCACAGCGCCAACTGCAGCGGATACTTTGAGCGGAAATCCGGGCAGACCGAAGGCGAGCAGCAGCGGACGGTTCCAGAACAGGATGTTGGCCAGCCCATAACCCACCAGCAGGATGGCGATGGCCGGCAGTGAGGGCAAATAAGCGCCGGATGAAATCAAGCTTAACAGCCATTTACCGCCAATCAGTAAGCCGATGGCGCATGCACCTGTCCACAGGGCGGCGATCAGGGTGGTGCGTCCCAACATCGACTTGAGGGGCTTCCAGTTTCTCTGCGAAGCACTGCGGGTGATTTCGGGGAAGGTTGTTTGGATGAGCGGTGCAACCGGCATGAGGATAATGTTCATCACCGCCAGGGCGAACTTGTAATACCCGGCTTCCACTTTGGAGAGGAAGAGACCGACCCACAACACTTCACTGTCGCGGATCAACAGGTTGATGGTGCTGCTCAGGTTGGTGCTGATGCCAAAGCGCAGCATTTCCTTCCAGTTTTCCGGCAGGTGCAGGGGGGTCTTACGCCAGCTGGTGCCGGTTAAGACAGGGAACCTGATAAAGGCGGCAATGGCAGTGCCGACGCCCATCAGCACCTTGCCGGCCAGGTAGGCATTGATCACAGCTGCCAGCCCGCCGCCGCTGAGATAGACCGCACCAGCCCACACAAATGACAGCAGGGACTGCGCCAGGTTGAGCGCTGCCTGCACGCGGTAGGCATTGTTCAACTGCAGTACGGCAGTAGCACTTTCAGTTACCAGGTTGGCCAGCAGCATCAAGCCGTACAGCTGTATGAGCGGTGCTAAAGCGATATCCTTGAGGAAAATGCGGGCTGCCAGCGTGGCTGTGAGCAGCAGGAAGAGGTAGGCCAGCAGGGAAACAAAGGCTTCAGACAACACGGCTGTCTTAATAATCGTGCCGGCGCGGGCGTTCTCATGCTGTGCCAGGTGATGCCCGGCGTACTTGATCACCAACTCGCCCATGCGGAAGGACAGCAGGCGGTTGATGCTGGAGGCGTACATGACAATGATGCCCAGCGCGCCGTACTGTGACGGTCCCAGCAGGATGGCGACCATGAAGCCCATGATGGTGGTAAGCACCATGGACGCGGTATTGCCGCTGAAAAGGTAGCCGGTGTTGCGGATGACCTTTTGCAGCAGCCTGTCCTGTTTCCAGAGCGACCACCAACTGCGGATTTTGTTCATTAATCGTCTATGCAGGGGTTTCGACGTGTTTTGCCCAGTCGCGTTCCTGCCTGTACCACGCCACCAGCGCGCTGATGCCCTGCTGTAAACTCACCTGCGGCTCCCAGCCCAGCAGGTCGCGGGCTTTCTGCACATCTGCCCAGTTAGCCAGCATATCAGCAGGGTGCGCCGGGTGGCGGGTGATTTTAGCTTTCTTGCCAATCAAGTCTTCCAGCATGGCGATCATCTGGTTGATAGAGATCACTTCATGCCCGCCCAGGTTGATAATTTCATACCCAAGCGGCTTGAGCCCGAGGATGGTGCCGCGGGCAATGTCATCAACATAGGTGAAACCGCGCTGCTGGTTGCCATCGCCGTTCAGATGCACAGGACGGTCTTCATTTAACCACTGCGTGAAGCGGAACATCACCATGTCAGGCCGGCCAGCCGGTCCGTAAACCGTGAAATAGCGGAAGATGGTCACGTCCAGGCCGTAGAGGAAGTGGTAGCTGTGGCACAGCGCTTCGGCGCCCTTCTTGCTGGCGGCGTACGGCTGCAGAGGGTGGTTGCTGTCGGCGGTCTCGGGCGTGGGCAGGGGTGCATCAGCGCCATAGATACTTGAGGTGGATGCCAGGATGAACTTGCGGACTTTGCAGCGTTGGGCACATTCCAGCAGGTTGAGCGTGCCGGTGACATTGGTGTCCACATAGATCCACGGATTTTCAACACTGAAGCGCACGCCGGCGCGCGCCGCCAGGTTGATGACGCCGTCCAACTGACCCTGGGCCTTGAAGAGCGCTTCCAGCTGCTTGAAATCGCAAATATTAAACTGTGCGAAGGTAAACCCGGGCAGTGCCTGCAGGCGCTTGAGCCGCCAGTGTTTGAGGGTGACATCATAGGCATCATTCAGGTCATCAACGCCGATGACCGTGTGCCCGTCAGCCAGTAAAAGCTCGCTGACCTTTGAGCCGATAAACCCTGCCGCGCCGGCAACCAGGTAGTGTGCCATTAAAGGCGCTCCACCTTCGGACTGTTTTTACCCTTTTCACCCAGGGCGTTGCGTGAGTCGAAGATGCAAGCAGCATTTTTCAGGATACTGTCATAGTCATAGGATTTATGGTTGGTGATAATCACCACGCAGTCAGCCCCTTTGACGGCGCTGTCCAGGTCGGTGACCGAGGTAAGGTCAATCTCGTCATGTTTGAGCGAGGGGATGTAGGGGTCATGGTAAGAGACAACTGCGCCCTTCTGCTGCAGCAGGCCGATCACATCCAGCGCCGGCGACTCGCGCAGGTCGTCAATATCAGGCTTGTAAGCAGCGCCCAGCACCAGGATGCGGCTGCCCTTGACCGATTTCTGCCGGTCGTTGAGCAGGTCCTGCACCTTCTGCACCACGTAGCGCGGCATGGAGGTGTTGACATCCGATGCCAGCTCAATGAAGCGGGCGGTATAGTTGAGGGCACGCAGCTTCCAGGAGAGATAGAGTGGGTCAATTGGGATGCAGTGACCGCCCAGTCCCGGCCCGGGTGTGAACTTCATGAAACCGAAGGGCTTGGTGGCGGCAGCGTCGATCACGTCCCAGACGTCTACGCCCAGCCGGTCGCACATCAGCGCCATCTCGTTCACCAGTCCGATGTTGATCATGCGGAAGGTGTTCTCCAGCAGCTTGGCCATCTCAGCCACTTCCACCGGTGACACGGGCACAACAGTCTTCAGCGCCTGGCTGTACCAGGCGGAAGCCACGTCCATGCAGTTGTCGGTCAGCCCGCCGATGACCTTGGGAGTGTTGTAGGTGGTCCAATCCTCGCGCCCGGGGTCAACCCGTTCGGGTGAGAACGCCAGGAAGAAATCCTCGCCAGCAGTCAGGCCGCTGGCTTCGGACAGCTTGGGCAGGATGAGCTCGCGGGTTGTGCCGGGGTAGGTGGTGGATTCCAGCACCACGACCAGGCCAGCGTGCATGTAGCGCGCCAGTTCCTCAGTGGCAGATATCACGAAGGAGAGATCAGGGTCGCCGGTCTTGCGCAGGGGCGTGGGAACACAGATTGAGACAGCGTCCATCTCGAGCAGATGAGAGAAATCAGCGGTGGCGCTGAGTTTTCCGGCTTTGACCAGTGCTGCCACTTGCTCAGTTGGAATGTCCTGGATATAGCTGACACCGCGGTTGAGTGTTTCGACCTTTTTCAGATCAGGCTCAAAACCGGTGACGGTATAGCCAGCCTTTGCAAACGAGACTGCCAGCGGAAGGCCGACATAACCCAATCCCAAAATGCCGACCCTGGCGGTTTTATCCTGCAGTTTGTTGATTAATGCCATTTTTATCGTGGCGGTCATGGAATGAGAAATCCTTTCTGAGAGGGAAAAGGCTGGGTGTAATTATCAGCCCATTGTGTCCAATTATACCTGAAAGCGGAGCTGGCAAGTGTGCGTGGTTAGGTGGGTGCGATCAGAACAGGGATAACTGGGTGGGGTTTTCATCCACTTTCTTGGCCTGTGACGGGGCATTTTTTTGCTGTGCTTCAGCCACCCACTTCGGCAGGTGTGAAAAGTCCTCTTCCAGCATGGGGCGGTACTTGGGCTGGTGCAGGGCAGCGGCAGGATGGAACATGGGGATGATGAAGCGGCTCCCGATCCATTTAGGCTGGCCATGCACCTCGCTGATGCGCACGTTCTCAAAGTATTTTGCCATTGAGAAACGCCCCAGCGTGACGATCACCAGCGGGTTGATAATGGCGATCTGGCGGTCAAGATAGCCGGCACACGGTTCCAACTCCTCAGGCAGCGGATCGCGGTTGCCCGGCGGGCGGCACTTGACCACGTTGGTGATGAACACCTCAGAGCGCTTAAAGCCGCCTTTTGCCAGCAGTTCATCGAGGAACTTGCCAGCGGCCCCAACAAATGGGCGTCCCTGCTCGTTTTCATGGAAGCCGGGACCCTCGCCGATCAGCATCACCCGGGCGGTAACCGGTCCCTCACCCGGCACAGCCAGCTTGCGGGTGCCAGCCAGTGTGCATTGCTTGCAGACGGAGACCTCCTCTGCAACCTGCTTTAATGCGTCCACTGCGTCCATAATGTGCTCTCCCTGTTTGGCGCGTTGATTTGATTACCCTATCATACATCAAAAACCGGGAAGTTTATTTATTATTTGCGAGGTAATCTTATAATGAAGCTATGGATTGGTGCCGGAAGTGAGGCCGGCGGAAAGGTGTCTTTCAATGAAGAAAGATTACAAGGCTCCCGTGGTGTGGCGCATGATGCGCAAGATGAACAGGCTGGCCGTCAAACGGTTGAAATCCGGCAAAGGCGGCCCGAAGGTTGTGCTGCTGCTGACCACCACCGGCAGGAAGAGCGGTCTGCCGCGCCAGACACCGCTGCAGTTTGAGGTTGTGGACGGTGAGTATGTGCTTGGGTCAGCGCGCGGGCTGGGGGCTGACTGGGTGCAGAACATCCTGGCGTGCCCGCAGGTGATGGTTGAGGCCGGTGGCAGGCAGTTTGCCGCCACGGCTGAGGTGCTGACGGATGCTGGTAAGATTGCTGATTTCTTCATGCTGCGCCTGCAGCGAAGGCCGCTGATGATGCGCATGATGTTCCTGATGGAGGGGCTGCCGCTCAACCCGGTGAGGGCTGACTTTGAGAAGCTAGCGGCATCAAAGGTGGTGGTGGTTCTGCGGCCGGAGGAATAGTCTATTCCTGAGATCGTTAAAGGGTGCAGGTCTTTGTAGGTGGCGACTCTTACAGAGTGCTTCGCGACCCAGTGGTTTTTCTCCTCTACCTTCGGGATCGCGCAGCATGCAGCAGGCAGAGGCTTGGGTGAGGGCGATTTTGCTTTTTCTTCAGCATCACATTCCTTCGACCACCTTACGGGAAAAGTGTTCATTGGCTTCGATCCCCTGACGGGGACCTTCAGGCGCTGTTAGCCGCTTACGGCACCTTCGACAGCCACCGGTTATGATGTGTGTTACGGCTCGCTGAATTCCAGCCAGTTGAAGTCAACCTGCACTGGCACAACATCCTCGGCTGAGACATTGATGCCGGCATAACCATCCGGCAGTTCCTCATCCCGCACTTTGGCAATTTCAACATCATTGACAATGAAATACAGGTAATTGTCTTCACAAATAGCGGTGAAGACATTCTTCTTCTCGCGCCCAAAACGGATGGACTTGATGCCGCCGGCAGCCAGTTCCTTGTTGCCGTCCTCATAATAGCGCATGATGCTGTAATAGCCGCCGCTGGTGGCGATGAACTCGTACCAGCCGTAATCGGTGTAGCGGCACACCAGCCCGACGTTGTTGGTGTTGACGCCCTTGTTCTCAATCTCAAAGTCAATGCGGATGTCGGTGTAGGTGTGCGGGGTGTACGTCCAGTAAACATACTGCCAGGGCGTCTGCAGGTCGAACTTCAGGGCGCCGCGTTCCTGCTCAATAAAGTAAACCGGCAGGGCTTCGGGGTCGTCCTCTTCCATACCCTCGGGGATCAGGTACTGAACTTCGTCAATCCAGTATTCCGACAATGGACCGTCAAAATCGTCGTAGAAAAACGCCGGCACTTCAGGCTCTGCCTGGGTTGGCGGCTGGGTGGGACGAGCTGGGAAAGGCGTGGATGTTGGTTTCATCGCGGTTGGCGTCCTGGTGGATGGCACCTCGGTGGCGACCACAGGCGGGTTTTCAACCGTCGATGGTATGTCGGTTTGTACAGCCTCAGGTTCCTTCTTGGTTATGCCGCAGGCCATTGTCAGCACCAGCAGAATGATGGTTAAGGTGAGAATGCATGCTTTTTTCATTGGTCCCTCCATGGAAAAGCGCAAACCGGTTCAATTGTGAAAAACGGTGGAAGATAAACTAATGATTATTATAGAAAATCTGACCCTGCGTGCAAGCGATTTTGAGTGATGATTTTTTGGGGGTGTATAACAGTAACAAAAGTCAATCCTGGAGGTTGTTGAGGTATAAACTACCGGATCAAAGATTTGGTAGGCGGCGACCCACTGGGTCGCCCCTACCTGTAACTGATCATATCCAGTAATTAACAGGTTACCTCTGCTTCAACCCCCTGGCTTCAACATGCTCTGCCAACATGCTTCGATACCCTGATGGGGGCTTTCAGCCGCTTACAGCAGGCTTGTCTGCCGGCGTTCGTAGGGTGCGACTCTTACTGAGTGCTTCGCGACCCAATAGGCCGCCCAGGTAATAGCGGCAATCTCGAACACTTCAGGCACATTTGGCAATGCAAGGGCTTCGACAGCCAGCGGATATGGAAATCCGCCCTACACGGGAGGGTGTTTGGTTGAGGCGACTCATTGAGTCGCCCCTACCTGCTAAACTGAGCTCATTTTCGCCATCTTCATAAAAGCGTATGATGCTTTAGCCGCCATAATCGGTGCAGTGGCATACCGGTTATTAGATGAACGCTTGTTCAGATCATTCAGTTTTGAAGAATTCTTACCTGATAATGATGTGGAATGAGAAAAATAATGCTACACTTGATTGAATTCAACCACAGTATTTTCTTCCCACGATTTTGTGGGTATCAAAAATGACAATTATTGTTTGGGTTCGTTTCATACACAGGAACAATCCAGAATATTTTACAGGTGAAAAAATGACCTTTCCAACAGTAAGCGGTTCGAATTTGCTCAGGCAGAAGCTGACCCTGCCCCAGGATTTGCAAGGCGAACTCAACCTCGTCTTTGTCCCCTTCCAGCAGTGGCAGCAGTCTGAGGTGGACTCGTGGGTCACGCTCGCCGGCCAATTGGAAGAGACCTACAAGGGTCTGTATTATTACGAGCTGCCCACCATACAGAGTAAAGGGGTGTTCTACAGGACGTTTATCAATGAAGGGATGCGTGCCGGCATTCCCAACCCCAAGTCGCGTGAACGTACCATTACGCTGTACCTGGATAAACCGGAATTTCGTACCGCATTATCGATGCTGGATGAAGAACACATCTACATCTTGCTGATTGACCGCCAGGGGAATGAGTTCTTTCGAACTCGCGGCGCGTACAGTCCCGAGGGAGAGGCAGCCTTGCGCCAGACCCTTGAGCATATGATTAAAACGGAGCGCAAATAATGTCCCTGCGCACCACACTTACCCCTGGTGTCTATCACGGTGTGAACAAAAAACCACCGTTCTTTGAAGGCTGGTATTACAAGCTGGTCAGCGCCGACGAGCGCTATAAAGTTGCCATCATCCCGGGTGTGATCCTTGGCGAAGATGCGCACAGCTTCGTCCAGGTGTTGGACGGCGTGAGTGGCGAAACAGCCTATGTCAAGTTCCCACTCCAGGAGTTTCAGGCTGATGATCGCCGTTTCTCGATTGAGCTCGGCCAGAACCAGTTTGATGACCGTCACCTGTCTTTAGCGCTTGAGGACCCCGACTGTCAACTGGCCGGCGAAATCCAGCTTGGAACGCTCAACCCCTGGCCGGTGACACTGCTCTCGCCGGGCATCATGGGCTGGTATGCCTGGGTGCCGCGCATGGAGTGCTATCACGGCGTGCTGAGCTTTTCCCATTCCCTGCAGGGGTCACTGACACTCAACGGCACATCAATGGATTTCAGCGGCGGCAAGGGATATATCGAGAAGGACTGGGGGCAGGCCTTCCCTTCGGCGTGGGTCTGGTTTCAGAGCAACCATTTCTCCGGCATGTCCGCCTGCATCACCGCATCCGTGGCGATCATCCCCTGGGTCGGGCAGTCTTTCAGGGGGTTTATCGTCGGTTTTTGGCTGGATGGTACACTGCACCGCTTTACCACTTACCTGAACAGCAAAATTGAATCGCTTGAAATATCTGAAGGCCATGTCATGTGGGTGCTGCGAAACCGTACACACCGCCTGCATCTCAATGCATACCGCGCTGAAGGCAACTTGCTACTTGGCCCTACGCACGTGGATATGGGCAAGCGGGTGATGGAAACGTTGAGTGCTGCCATACACGTCAAGCTTGAAACCCTGGATGGTGAGGTGGTGTATGAAGGCACTGGTGAGCACAGCGGGCTGGAAGTGATTGGCGACCTGCCGCGCTTGATGGCTGATAAACCTTAGGAGCATTATGGCCAGTATCCAGGCAAAAATTGTGGCAAAGGCGCTGCAACACCAGGATTTCGACTGGGCGAAAGGGTCGATTGCAGAACAGCGGGCAAAGCAGGAGAAGAACGCCAGGCTATTCAAGCTATCAAAAGATATTATTGTAGATAAACGCAATATCAACGGCATTCCTGCGGAATTTATCGCGACTGCGGGTTCAAAGCCAGGCGTGATCCTCTACCTGCACGGCGGCGCGTACGCCCTGGGGTCTGTTTCTGTCCACCGCGAATTTCTGTCACGGCTGGCGAAAGCTTGCCAGACAAAAGTGCTGGCAATTGATTACCGGCTCGCCCCTGAGCATCCCTTCCCTGCCGCGCTGGAAGATACCCTGGGAGCCTATCACTGGTTGATTTCAGAGGGGTACGACCCTGCGTCGATTGTAATTGCCGGCGATTCTGCCGGCGGCGGGCTGGCGCTTGCCGCGCTGCTTTCACTGCGGGACAGCAATGCACCCCTTCCGGCGTGTGCGGTGTGCCTCTCACCCTGGCTGAACCTGTCATACACGCGTGAGACAGGTAATAACAACAACGATCCTGTTCTCAACCCTGCGATTCTCAGCACGTTTGCGCACCTGTATGCTGGTCAAGCTGACCCGTGCAGCCCGTTGATTTCACCGCTTTTTGCTGATCTGCACGGTCTGCCGCCCATGCTCATCCAGGCGGGCACTAACGAGATATTGATCGACGAGATCGAGCAATTGTGTGAAAAAGCCCGCCAGTCAGGTGTGGCAGTTGAACTCGACCGCTGGCCGGGGTTGTTCCATGTCTTTCAAATTGTCCCGATTTTGCCGGAAACAAAACGCAGCCTTGAGAAAATCGCCCATTTTATCGGCAGAAAAATTGGCCACAGCCCCTGAGGTAGCAGGTTTATAGCCTTAGGGAAACCGTCTGAAACTGAGAAACACCAAAGAAAATTTGACCCCGCAAGCTAGCGCTTCGGGGTCATGATTGTTAGGTAACTAAAAAGCTGAGATTACCTGTCACCTGTACCGGTCAGACGCGGCAGGGGCAGGTCCGGCATGCTCAACAGGCCGGCGCGTGACCCCAATACCTGCGGGATCATGTTGACCGCCAGGTTGATGGTCGCCCTGCCGCCCGGGATCTCGGGCTGGATGCGCAGGCTGATGGGCGGCTCGCCTTTGATCTCGATGCTGTCACCGGTGGCGACATTTTCAAGCTCAGGCAGCACCTGCTGCGGATGCTCCAGCAGGATGACGGTGTTGCCGCCGGAAATACCGCGGGCAATGTGCCTGCAGCCGGCCACCATGCCAGGTGACACACGCACATGCGGGGTCTCGCGCAGGGTGTTTGACAGGATTGGCCAGCGTTCCTCCTGGATTTCTTCCAGCGTCCAACCGAGTGAATCGGCAATCATGTCGATCGACTGGCGGAAGCCAATGTGCCCGACGATTTCGCCGGACTGAATGCCCTCGGCAAAGGCTTCGGGCGACAGGCCGACGCCCTGCGTGCGCATCACGGTTGGACCGAAGGGCGTCAGGTCATTGACGCGCGTGGCGTGAATGCTCTCCACCCGGCTGCAGACGCCGGAGAGCAGCAGCACCAGCACGTCCAGCACAAAACCCGGGTTGACACCTGCACCCAGCAGGCTGACGCCGTGCTCTTTAGCCAGCCTATCCAGGGCGTTAGCCTCAAAGAAGTGGCTGCGCCAGGGGTAAGCCATCTCCTCAGCGATGGTGATGCAGTTGCTGCCGGAACGCAGGATGTTCTGCAGGTCATCGTAGATATCGCTGATGAAGGAACCAGTTGCCAGCAGGGTGATATCCGGTTTGGTTTGCTCCAACAGCCCCTCGGCATCAGGGCTGATGCGGATGCCGGCAGCGTCCTCAAAGCCGGGCAGGTCGCCCATGTCGTGACCCGCCAGGTCAGGCCGGCGGTCAACCACGCCCACCAGCTGGTAACCCGGCCGGCTGCACACCAGCTGAGCCATGCCGGCGCCCATGGCGCCCAGTCCAAACTGTACCACCTTGATCATACTGCACCTCCATAAAACGTGTTAAAGATGACAGATATTAAGCAGTTTTTATTATCAACCGACGAGAGTACGATGTCAATTTCACAACCTGGCTCATTGTTCAGACTGAGCGCTTCGTTTGTCTCAATCCATTCTGTGGCAACAATGGGTTAACACTAATAAAAAAAATAGCTATCAGTTATGAACCAGTCTAAATTAGTTATGGACGCGTCCATAAATTATGGACTTTTGTTTTCTTAACCCTTCCATTCATAGTGTGCTCCACGCCGCTTGCCAACCAATTGGAATTTTTCATGCTTTATTGCCAGTTTCTGTAATAATCGTTTCGCCTGAAGATCTGTTATCTTGCATAGAATTGCGGCTTGCGTTCTCGTAATGCTTCCATTCTCTTTTACAAAATCTAGTATTGAAACTTCCATTTCATTTAAATCTAATCCCCTCGCTCTGGTGTATTCTGCTTGCAATTTGAACCGCTCATAAAGCACACGAGAGAGAATATATATCCTTCCCCGTTTTTCGCCGCGGCCTTCAATCAAACCGTTCTCATGCAATCGTTCCAGCACTGTCCGCGCCTGGTTATCACCTTTCTGAATCAGTTGGGTCGTACGATCCAAATCGATCCGCCGTTCGAAGAAGAGGGTGTTTAATACCAGTAAATCATCGAGCTGCAAGAACTTACCCGCTTGATCCTGCTCGAATACAAAGGCAGCAAAATCCAGAGAAGGTTTTCCGCCACGTAAAACCACTCGTACACCCTCAGGGTCGCTGCGTGAATAATCCGGTGTTGGACGTCCATATCTCAGCTGCCCCATAAAAATCTTATCCACGCCTCGCCCGGTTTGTTCTACCAACCCTATTCTTCGAAATGCCTCGGCTAGACGTGGGTTGCGCGGTTTGGGCTCGTGAACGAGGATATTATCCGGCGTAATACCGGCTGGCAGACCGCCAGGATTGGTGATAAGCAGGTGGTCCAGATACCATTGAATATAAACAGCACCAAGCCGGGAGTAATCCCGGTGTATTAGAGCATTATTAACCGCTTCGCGAAAACCAATTGCGGAATAATCTGGAATGGGCAGACGAATCATACCTACCAGGGTCTCTTGTTCCTCGTTGCGCACAGCAAAGCGGTTTTCGATATCCTGGATGACCTTAAGCAACGGCCCATCCAGTAAATCATTTACTTTTACATCTCCGGTTGGATCCAATACCTGGAAATTTACCTGGTGGGTTGGAATAGCCTTGCGAAGAGCATGTAGTCTTCCCAGCAGTAGAACGCCGGCGATATTAGGCACCAGCTGTTTTTCATGTGTCTCGACCAACCGTAACGCTTGTGCTAATTCCTGGTCTGAAAGCTCCAGCAAAGCCCTGTCACCGCGTAAATTGGAAACCATCTGGCGTAAACGTTCAAACTCCAAGGGATCAAGGTCATTGAATGTCAATTCGTCCATTTCTTGCGCAGAAAAGTCAAGAAGGCCTAAATCTGTACGACGCGAACGCTGATCGCGCGGGTGGAATGGCAGGGATTGTGGCCTACCATCTGGGCCTATTACCCGTTTCAAGGCAGTACCTGCCATGGTGGCACAAGGTTCTGGATATTGATCTGTCTGAATTGTAATCACCGGACCCGCATCCATTGAAAATACCTGAACGCGTGCGATGATATTTGGGACCGTATTATTGAAAATCGCAGATTGTAATCTTATAGGGTCCGTTGTCCGCTCATGTCTGGCTTGGCTGCCAGTGATCCTGCCATCATCTTCGACCCCAATCAAAATTGTGCCACCAGAAGCATTTGCCATGGCAACCACTTCTTCGTAGATTTCCCGATCTGATATCCGCCGGCGGTCTGACTTGAATTCGACCGTCAGACTCTCGCCCTGTAAAATCATTTGCAATAGCTGCTCACTTGAAATCATGTTCACTTCCAAAAGTTAGTTGATGGTTCAAGTACGTAGGTTGCTCTGCTATTAGCACAGACTAATAATCACATTCAGGATTTCATTCCCAGCGTTGTCCTACTCGACCGTTTCAGTAACTCTCCAACTGGTAACCCGGCCGGCTGCACACCAGCTGAGCCATGCCGGCGCCCATTGCGCCCAGTCCAAACTGAACCACTTTGATCATGCTGCGCCTCCATGTGTCTAACTTGCGCTGCGATGAGATACTTCTTCCTTAATATTATCAACCGGCGCATCAGGGCTGTCAACCAGTGACTGTGTGGTTGGAAAGTGATGGATGACAGGCGCAATGCGTGCCTTTGTCCATTCTGGATTTGGCTGGAATGGCTATAATAATGATACAGAAATAAATACCTTACGGAGGTTCATTATGATCAAACTGCTTTCGGGTGACGAAGCGGTGGCGCGCGGCGCCTGGGAAGCAGGTGTGAAAGTCTCTTCTGCATACCCTGGCACACCCAGCACCGAGATACAGGAGAACTTCGCCCGCTATCCCAACGTGTATGCCGAATGGGCACCCAATGAGAAGGTCGCCATGGACGCAGCCATCGGCGCGGCCTATGCCGGCACTCGCGCTTTTACCTCCATGAAACATGTCGGATTGAATGTTGCCATGGATTCCTTCATGTATGCCTCGATGACTGGCGTAGAAGCTGGTTTACTGATCATTTCGGCTGACGACCCTGCCATGCACTCCAGCCAGAACGAGCAGGACAACCGCAACCTGGCAAAGTTTGCTCGCATCCCCTGCCTGGAGCCGAGCGACAGCCAGGAAGCCAAGGACCTGACCATCGCTGCTTTTGGGATCAGCGAGCGCTTTGACACACCGGTGATGCTGCGCATGACCACCCGTATCTGCCACTCCACCAGTGCGGTGGAGCTGGGTGAGCGCATGGAATGGGAGATGAGCGCCGAGCGCAAGGAAAAATTCCCACGCAACCCCGCCAAGTACGTAATGGTTCCGGGCAACGCCATGAAGCGCCATCCTGTTATTGAACAGCGCATCAAGGACCTGGCTGAATTTGCCGAGACCTTCCCCTTCAACGTTATCGTCGAGGGCAGCGAGGAACTGGGTATCATCACTGCGGGTGTCTCTTACCAGTACGCACGTGAAGTTTTCCCGGGTGCATCCTTTCTGCATCTGGGCATGACCCACCCGCTGCCGGAGGAGATGATACGGCGCTTTGCTGCATCTGTTAGGCGGCTGATCGTGGTTGAAGAACTTGATCCCTTCATTGAAGATGCCGTGCATCTGATGGGGATCAAAGTGGAAGGTAAAAGCATTTTCCCGCTGACAGGTGAACTGGACCCGCGCGTCGTGCGTGAATCGGCTGTCAAAGCCGGCTTGCTGCCTGAAAGTGAATCCGTGCCGCTGGCAAATGTGGATGCTGGCTCACTGCCTGCACGACCGCCGGTGCTTTGCCCGGGCTGCCCGCATCGCCCGGCTTTCTTTGCACTCTCAAAGCTCAAGGTACCGGTCAATGGCGATATCGGCTGCTACACGCTGGGTCTGATCCCACCGTTGAGCGCCCTGCACACCTGCGGCTGCATGGGGGCGGGTATTGCCGTGGCGCACGGCGCAGTCAAGGGTGGCAGCCCCGAGCGGCATGTGGCAGTGATCGGCGATTCGACCTTCTTCCACTCCGGCATACCAGCACTGATCAATACGCTGTATAACCAGTCACCCGTGGTGACGATCATTATGGACAACCGCATCACTGGCATGACGGGGCACCAGCAGAACCCTGCTACGGGTCAAACCCTGCAGGGCAAGCCGGCGCCTGAGGTGGATATCGAAGCGGTGGTGCGCGCGCTGGGCTTCAAACATGTCAAGACCGTGCCGGCACTGCAGGTGAAGGAAGTCGAAGCCACACTAAAAGAGTACCTGGCGCTGGACGAGCCGGCTGTACTGATTACGCGCGAGCCGTGTGCCCTGCTGCCGGAGTCACGCAATAAGTGGCGCCCGATGGTGGTGGATGCTGACGTGTGCAACGGCTGCACCATGTGCTTCCGTATCGGCTGCCCGGCGATCAGCAAGAGCGATGAGCTGGATGAGAAATTCCAGCGTCCTAAAGCGTTGATCGATGCCAGTATGTGCACCGGCTGCGAGGTGTGTGCACAGGTTTGCCCGCGCGATGCCATACACTTCCTTGATGAAGAGAAAGCGGAGGTAGGTTAAGATGATGGCGAATATCAATTTTCTACTGGCCGGTGTGGGCGGCCAGGGTACCATACTGGCGAGTGATGTGCTGGTGAACCTGGGATTGGCTGCCGGCTACGAAGCCAAGCAGGCTGAAGTGCACGGTATGTCGCAGCGCGGCGGCAGTGTCACCAGCCATGTGCGCTGGGGTGAGCATGTCTATTCGCCGCTGATCGGCGCCGGCGAGGTGGACGTGTTTGTGGCGTTCGAGAAGGCTGAAGCGCTGCGCAGTGTCAACCTGCTGCGTAAAAATGCCCTGGCGCTGGTCAACATGGAAGCGATTGAACCGGTGACCGTCACCTCAGGCGGGCAGACCTACCCGGGGGATGAGCACTTACGCGTCACACTGGCACAGGTCACTGAGCGGGCGGTTTACCTGCCAGCGGGCGAGATTGCCGGGACGCTTGGCAACATCAAGGCTGCCAACGTCGTCCTGCTGGGGGCGCTCTCCACCATGCTGGAGCCGCAGACCGGGCTGGGCGCTGATGCCTGGCTGGAGGTCATTCTGGCACGCGTACCGGCTAAGTTTGCCGAGCTCAACCGCCAGGCATTTTTGAAGGGACGCGAGGCAGCTGGCGGATAAACAATCAGATACTTGAGTTAATTTTCATACAGCACCTTGTCTAAAGCAGGGTGCTGTATCTATTTTGCCAGATGCACAATTTAGGCGATAATAAAGGATGAAGTAATGATGCAGGTTGAAAACCTGTTTCGTCTTCAGTTTAGACAATGTGAACCACACTCTGAGGCAATCTATTTAAATAATCACTCAATAACAGTTATTTGAAAGGAGCAAGCAATGATTATTGATGTGCACCAGCATTGGGAACCCGAATTTGTTTTAGGTGACTTCATTCCCTTTATTTCTCAGTTCATCAAGGATATGTATACCTCAATGAAATGTCCCGAGGTCTCCCTGGAAGCGATCGAGAAGGAGTACCGCTACCTGACCGATGATCCCTACGGCGAAAAGATGATCGAGTTGATGGACAAGAGCGGTGTGGATAAATCGGTGTTGTTTGTGTGGGACAGGCCGGCATTCACCGATATTACCATTATGGAAACAAACAAGCGCATTGGCGAGATCGCCCGCCGCTTCCCCGGGCGGTTCATCCCGTTTGCCAGCATCAACCCGTCTCGTGAGAAGTGCGTGGACATGTTGAAGCAGTGCATTGACGAGTATGGACTGGTGGGTATGAAGTGGCATCCGGATGTCCCCCCGTTTTACCCGGCCGACCCGAAGAATTACCCGCTGCTGCAGGTGATGGACGACCATAAGATGACCCTGGTGGTGCACACCGGTGCGCTGCCGATCCCATCCAAGTCGCTCTATTCGCACCCGCTGCTGCTGGATGAACTCCTGGTGGATTTCCCGAACATCAACATCATCGCCGCTCACTGCGGCTGGCGCTGGTGGCCTGAGCTGGCGGGCATCATGGAATGGAAACCCCGGATCTACGGCTGTTTGACCGAGTGGCAGTTGATGGCGGTTGCGGATTATGGCAAGTTCTGCAGGACACTGCGCCAGATGATCGACAGCATGGGCATTGACCGCATCATGTGGGGCACCGACAACCCCAGCTTCACTGCACTGGTGCCTGTCAAACGCTGGATTGAGATCATCCAGGGTCTGCCCACCGAAGCGCCGGACGGCATTGTGTTCACGGAAGCCGAAGTCAAGGCTATCCTGGGCGGCAATGCTGAGCGCCTGTTTAATCTCGTATAAACAATAACAAATATTTACCTCTGCAGGAGATTTACCATGCACAAGAACCCGCTTGAAGTTCAACACTGGACTGCGGATGACTTCCGCAGCCACCCGTTTGACAAGGTCATCCTGCCGCTTGGCTCACTGGAGAACCATGGCTGGCACATGCCCTACGGCACCGACGCCCTGACCGCGCATACCTTTGCGCTGGATATCGCCGCTCGCCTGCCCGGTACGGCTGTCCTGCCGCCAGTTAACTACGGCATGAGCCACCATTACAAGGACTTCCCCATTGCCGCCAGTCTGGCGCCTGAGACCATGACAGCCATCATCCGCGACATATTGACCTCGATGTGGGAGCACGGCATCCATAAGGTGCTTATCTTCAACGGGCACGACGGCAACATCGCCCCGATTGAGATTGCCGCGCGGGCGGTCAAGGTGGCGCACCCCGAGATGCGCATCATCGCCATGAATGACTGGTGGAACCTGGTGGCGGACATGGTGCCGGCCGATTTCTTTGAGGTGTGGAAGGGCAGCGGGCATGCCGGCGAGGCGGAGACCTCGATTGGGCTGGAGATGTTCCCCGAGCTGTGCAAACCGGAGCTGGCTGCCGGCGTGGTGCCGGACCTGCCGCCGTATTTGGACATCAAGTGGAAATTCAACGAGCTGACCAACACCGGCGCCTCAGGCGACCCGACGCGCGGCACGGCTGCCAAGGGCAAGGAGATGCGCCGGGTGGTGGTTGAGACAGTGGTTAAGCTGCTGCTCGACCTGGAGCAAAGCGGCTGGGATTACCGTTCTGACGCGGTGAAATAACGGCTGATGCCGATTAACCCGGATTGAAGGAGAAAACTATGGAAGATAAACAGGAGATGGTTCCGCTGGCTGAAGCGGAGGAGGCAGTTCACAGCATCTCGCGCCGGCTGGGTATGCTGCACCTGGCTTATGCCCGGGCACTGCGTGATGCGCTGGGCGAGGAACAGGCGAAGGAGCTGATCCGCAAGGCGATATGGGCGTACGGCACGCAGGTGGGGCATGAGACGCGTGCCCGCGTGGAAGCACAGGGTCTGAAACCGACCCCCGAGAATTTCAAGTACGGGTCAGACCTGTCACCGATTGGCTTCAAGAAGGAGACGATACAGGTGGGCGATGAGAAGGCTTCGCACGCTATTGGCTGTGAGATTGCGAAAGTGTGGATTGAGGCCGGCGAGCAGGCGCTGGGCGGTCTGTACTGCCTGGTGGACCCGGCCAAGATGCAGGCGTACAACCCGGGCTACACCATGGTGCATCTCAAGCGCGAGCCGGAGGGCGACGACTGCTGTGACATCGTGGTGCGGGAAGTCGAAGAGCCGGGAAAGGTCCCATTCTAAGCCGATAGCCAGCCCATACTATCGCTTATGGTGCAAAAAGCCTTGCATGAGCAGGGTTCTTCTTACCGGTTTGGTCACCTAACGGATAGGTCTCATACGCCGTTCTGTTGAGATCCAACCAATTCAGAAAGGATAGGCATGACTAAAAGATTGAAATTAGCGCTCATTGGCGGTGCTGTACTGGGAGTAGTGTGTGTGGTTGGGGCGTATCTTCGTTCCGGGTCGAGCGCTTCTCCCGCGTTTATCTTCGCGCTGTGGTACAACCGTGTGATTATCGGTTTGGCCATCGGAGCGCCCTGGAAAACGACAAGCAAAAATCAGGCTTTGCTGCGCGGAGCCCTCCTGGGGCTCATGGTTTCCTTCGCTTTTTACAGCGCCACCGGGTTCAAGGATCCGATTAGCTTTATTGCAGGTATCGTGTACGGCGTGATACTGGAAGCCTGGCTGAGCCGGCCTGAAAAATAACTTCAAAAGCTACACCGATCGATCGTGTTGCCGAACAGTTGATCGTAAAGCGTCCTGCTCTTTTTCTTATAAAGATTAAAGCGCACTGTTACGCGGCAACCAACCAATCGATGTTACGAGTTCAAGGTAGCAGGGACGGCTGTTTCTTATTCAATGAATACCATCCAAGATAGGGCAGCTGTCCAAAGCTGCCGAGAAGTGCTCGCCAATTTTGACAAACCTGTATACTTTATTAACTAAATACCTTAATCAAAAGAGTTAACCCCCATGACAAATAAAAACCGCACAGTTGACCTGACTCAATTTCTCCCCGATACCTCTTCAGACCTTCCATCTGACTTCGTCACTGACGGCGTAACATGTCACCGTGATGCGTACGGCATTCCGCACATCAAGGCGCATAATCTCAAAGACGCCTTTTTCGGGCAGGGGTTCTTCACCGCGCAGGACCGTCTCTTTCAGATGGACATGGACAGGCGCAAGGCTTATGGGCGCATGTCGGAATTAATCGGGCCAACCGGCCTGGTCACTGACTGCATGATGCGCAAGTTTCAAATCGCTGAGTCCGTCAAAAGCGATTATGAGGCGCTCAATGATGAAACTAAGACCATGCTGACTGCCTATGCGGCCGGTGTCAATGCGTTCATTAAATCCACTGCAGTACCTTCGGCTGAGTATGCACTGTTGGATGCCGCGCCCGAGGAGTGGTCACCGTATGACAGCCTGGCGGTGTACAAGGTCAGGCACCTGTTCATGGGCGTGTTTGAGTCCAAACTGTGGCGCGCAAAGCTGGTTAACCTTTTGGGTGCGGAAAAGGCACAGAAGATTATGCCCACCTATCCGAACGGCGGTTTGCTAATCATTCCGCCGGGCCATACCTACACCGGTGATTGGGTCAGCGAGTTTGATGATATTCAAGCGGTGGCAGAGCACCTGAAATGGCTCGAGGACGTCGAGGGCGGCTCAAACAACTGGGTTGTGTCCGGCAGCCGCACAAAATCCGGCCTGCCGCTGCTGGCCGGCGACCCGCACCGCGGGCTGGATACGCCGAACGTCTATTACCAGAACCAGCTTGCCTGCCCGGAATTTGACGTGATCGGGTTTTCGTTCCCCGGCATCCCCGGCTTCCCGCACTTTGCCCACAACCAGGACGCCGCCTGGGCAATCACACACGCGAGTAATGATTATCAGGATCTATATGTCGAAAAACTGGATCCGGAACAACCGCACAAGTACCTGTATCAAAACCGGTGGCTTGATATGGAAGTAAAACAGGAAACGATACTGGTGAAGGGGCAGCCAGCCGAAGAAATCACCTTGATGAAAACGATCCATGGGCCGGTGCTGAGGTACGATTCAAAGCAGGGGTCTGCGCTGGCGTTCAAATACAACTCACTGGAGAAACACAACCGCACTTTCGACTGCTTACTGCCGATGATGAAAGCCAAAACCTGTGACGACCTGGAAGAAGCCGTCAGGTTATGGGTTGACCCGAGCAACAACATGGTCTTTGCGGATAAAAACGGAGACATCGGCTATATCAACCGCGGCAAAGTGCCGGTCAGGTCAACCTTTGCAAACTACTGGGTGCCGGTGCCGGGCTGGACAGGTGAGTATGAGTGGCAGGGGTACGTCCCGTTCGAGGCGCTTGCCCGCAGCCGCAACCCTGAGACTGGTTTCGTCGTCACGGCGAACAACCGCATCACGGACAAAGATTATCCATACACGCTCGGCCTGTTCTACGCCCCGGAGTTCCGTGCCCGCCGGATATTCTCACGCCTGTCAGCGCTTTCGAACTGCACGGCGGGTGACATGCAAGCCATTCACGCCGAAAGAGAGTCGATCCCAGCCAGAATTTTGATTGAGCAACTGCGTGACTATGAGCCTGCAGACGAGTTCCACAAGGACCTGCTCTCACGATTGCTGAACTGGAATTGCTGCATGGACGCAGACAGGATCGAACCAACGCTGTACAGCGCGGTGCGGAAGGCACTCAATAAGCTGGTGCTGGCCCCGCTGTATGGGCCGCTCGCTCAAAAAGTGTTCGAGTCAGTCAAGGCAGCGGAGCAGCGGCACCTCGGTCAGCTCTCCACACAGCTGATTTTGGATATGGCATCAGGTGACACACGCCTTCTGCCGCCGGGGCGTGAGTGGCATGAGCTTGTCCAGCAGGCATTTACTACAGGGGTGGAGAATTTGCAGAACGCATTTGGGAGTGATATCGAGGCGTGGCAGTGGGGCAAGGTGCACTTCACCTCACCCACTCACCCGCTTGCCGGGCTGTTCCCCGAGCTGGCTGACAGCCTGAACCCGCCCAAAGTATCGGTGAGCGGTGACGGCGACACCCCGCAGTCGGCACACTTCGGCCCCGGCTTCCCATTTGTCATCGACAGCACCTCAGTGGCGCGCTACGTGTTTGATTTGTCCGATTGGGACATGTCCCGCTGGATTGTTCCGTTGGGGTCATCAGGGCATGCAGGCAGCGGGCATTACGCTGACCAGTCCGCTTTGTGGGGCAGGGTTGAGACCATTGATATGGCCTACTCCTGGGATAAGGTTGTGAGCCAGGCGGTTTCGGTGCAGTCCATAGCGCCGAGCAGCAACGAGTGATGGGTTTGTAAAGTTATCGCTACCGCAGCAGTTGTTTGTAAAGAGCAATTCAGCCGCCCCAATTGATCGGGACGGCTGATTTATACCTATGAAATACCGCTTATTGCAGGCCAGCTTTCCAAAGCTGCCAAGTGAAATAGGGCGCCTTATGCCTCTGAACCGGCGTTCATCTGCTCGACGGATTTCTTCGAGAACCACTTTTCCGGCAGGAAGAGCGAGAGCACATTGCCGAGCCCCAGTGTCTTGACCAGGTTGTACAGGAAGATCAGGAAGCCCAGGGCGAGCACAACGCCGAACAGGAATGCTACACCGGTGTAGACGGAGAACTCGCCGTTCTCATAAATGGTGCGGCGCAGCATACCGTTGGAGCCGGCGATTCCCATGGTGTAGGCCATACCCACCGAGCCGACCATCCACAGCACCAGGTGCAGGTTGACCAGCAATTTGTTCTTGAAGTCCACGCCGGTCATCATCGGCACCAGGGCGTAGATGACGCAGAACAGCATCGAGCCCACACCGGTCAGCAGGAAGGTGTGCGCGTGCAGGGCAACCACCCACTGGGTGTTGTGATAGACCACGTTCAAACCCACGTTGGCCTGGATCAAGCCGGCGATGCCGCCCATTACAAAGCCGAACATGGATGCCAGCGCGAACTTGAGCGACGGTGAGAGCTTGACCGGCCGCGCCAGCCAGATGGTCATCACCGAGACGAACAGGGTCAGCCCCATGGTGAAGAACTCACCCCAGGTGACGAACTGACCGGAGAGGATGCGCATGAACATCGGCTGAGAGGTGTCACCCAGCAAGTGATGGCTCCACACGCCCATTGAGACCAGCAGGTCAGCCAGGATAACGGTTTTGACCACCTTGGCGCCGAACAGCTCGCGCCCGGTCAGGATTGGGATGAGTAAGTACCAAACGCCGGCGGTGTACATCAGTGCATTACCGTCAGCCACCATGTCCAGCCCCCACCAGTAGATGTTCTTATATACCAGCGGGTTGACTGCCATTGGGTCGAGCGGTGAGCCGGCCAGCGCAAACAGGCCGTAAACCAGGATGAGCACGCCGGCGCCAAGCAGGACGATGGCGTTTATGACCGTATCCACCGAGCCGCGCGCCACTGCCACAATGAAGACCGGCATGCCGTTGTAGTCCATGTTGGGGGCATTCTTGTCTTCCTTGCCGAGCCATTTCATCAGGCGCGGGATACCGAAGGCGGAGCGCAGGAACTGCCCGAAGTTGTATTTCTTGCCGCTGGTGCTGCTGAGCACGGTCATAAAGATGTTGAAGGAGAAGATCAAGATGTTGATCATGACCGCCGCAGCGCCGAGCGTGAAGAAGATGGTGCCGTACAGCGGCACCCGGTCAAAGGCGACAGGCAGCGGCCAGTAGAGCGTGTACATGGCGTTGAACAACCCAAAAAAGCCGGACAACCAGCAGATCATCACGCCTGACACCTGCAGCCAGAAGTTGAGCGGCACCAGCTTGGGGTGCTTGATAGGTTTCTTCACCAGTGTTGGCACCAGGTAATAGAAGGCGCCGAAGACAGCCATGTAGATAAAACCATAAATGCCCACGATCGGGTGGATGGACAGCATGCCGTAATACAGCTGCTCCGTGGTAGGTTCTGTTCCGCCGGGGCGTATCTGGTTCAGAAGCTGTTCCATGCTGTGGAGAGAATTGATGTCGTACTGCTGCGAGCGCATCAGCATACCCTCGAAGCCCGAGAGGGCCAGGAAAAGCAGGGCAAACACTGCAAAGCGCAGTGTCCATTTTTCAGTCCAGCCTAAAGTTTTCATCGTCATCTCTCCTATTCCGCCACGTGAATGGCATCAACCAGGTGCATTTCGGAATGTCTCGGACCGGAGTACTCGGTCGAACGCACGTCAAACCAGCCGGTTTCGTCAAACTTCCAGGTAATTTTGTTCTGGATGCCGGGCATGACCTGCATCTGGAAAATCATGCTGTTATCTTTGCGGAAGACGCCAAAGCCGTAGGTAACGTCAGTTGAGACAGCATTGAACTCGATGAACTCACCCTGTTTGATCTCCAGCGGGGTATCCATGGTGATGATGTAATCACTGTAGCTCACGTCCACAGTTTTTGCCGGCTGGGGCTTCTCCCACAGCATCCAGCGCTGCCAGGGCACTATAGGCGAGAGAGTGATGATATTGACGACAATAAAAATACCAATCAGGAAGAACAGCCAGTTGCGCTCGCGCTTATCCATCGCCGTCTCCTTTCTCCCTGACAATCAGCGCCAGCCCGATGAAGAAAATGGCATTCAACGCGACCAGCACGGTGTAGATAATCCAAATCGTATCAGTGATGCGCATTTTTAACCTCCTATTGAATAAATGACAGGATAGTACCGGAAGTGCCAGATAAAGCTAATGAAATGAAGGAAGAGAGAGTTTTTTGCGCTTGTACTCCTTTCAATTAATTATCCGCACAAAGTGGATAAATATTACAAAAAAGATAAGATATTCATATTTTATAACAGTTTAAAAAAGGCAAGTAAAAAATGGTGTGTGAATAATTTGCCAGTTGACAAACGCGCATAATATGTCTATGATATACTCATAAAGATAAAATTATACTCACTGTTATAATTATGAACGGATGGGTCAAAATAGGAGCGGGGGATGGCTGAAAAGAGCAAGGAAAAACTATCGTTTATTGAGGACGCACGCCGAAAACAGATCATTGAATCGGCGATTGAAACCATTGCTGCACAGGGGTACCAGCGCGCCACGCTGGACCTGATTGCCGAGAACGTCAACGTCACCAAGGGTGTGATCACCTATCACTTTGCTAACAAAGATGAGCTGATTGAATGCGTGCTGGAACGCATCCTGCAGGAACAGCGCCAGCACCGCGAGGCGCGTGTGAGCGCCTGCAGCGGCGCATGGGAGAAACTGCAGGCTTTCATCCAGGCGGATATTGACTTTTTCACGCAGTTCCCGCAGTTCCAGACAGCGCTGATCGAACTGTGGGGCTCTATCACCACGCGGGACGAAAAAAAGTCGTTTGAAGAAGGTGCCTACCAGCCCCCGCGCCGGCTGCTGGAAGATATCCTGCAGCAGGGGCAGGCAGATGGCGACTTTGCGCCCTTCAGCCCGGTTGAGACGGCGGCAGTGATCATTGCCATGCTTGACGGGTTGATGATACAGCAGGTGTTCACCGACGGCCAACTTGACCTGCAAAAATGCGGCCAGGAAGTGCTGCGCTTTTGTCGGAAAAGCCTGCTGCAAACTGAACAAGATATGCACTAACACCACACACCAAGGAGTAATTGAGATGTCACATACGGATATTTTGACTGCATTGACGCACTACACCGAGCAGGAACTGCCCGGCATACTGGAAACCCATCATATCCCCGGCGCGTCTGTGCTGGTCGTTAAAGATGGCGAGGTGATTCACCAGGCAGCAGCCGGCTTGCGCGACATTGAAGGCGGACTTCCGGCTGATACGAAAACCCTGTTCGCCATCGGCTCCACCAGCAAGGCTTTCACCGCGGTGATGCTGGGACAGCTGGTGGACGAAGGCAAGTTAAAGTGGGATGACCCGGTCGTTAAGCATATTCCCGAGTTCCGCCTGAGCGATCCGCTCACGACCATGCAGGTCACGGTCAGGGACATGCTGTGCCACCGCACCGGCCTGCCGCGCCATGATTTGGCCTGGTTTATGTCGCGCTTTGAGCGCGAAGACCTGCTGAGGCGCATGCAGTACCTGGCACCTTTTGCGTCGTTGCGGGGAGCCTTCTGTTACAACAACCTGATGTGGATGGCAGCGGGTATCATCATTGAGCGCATTACCGGCAAACCCTGGGAGCAGAACCTTCAGGAGCGCCTGTTTGAGCCGCTGGGCATGAAAGACGCCAACAGCTCCACCGATGCCACGCAGGCGCACAGTGCCAATTACGCCCTGCCGTACGAGAAGATCGATGGCAAACTGGTGCGCGTCCCCTTCCACCAGATTGACGCAGTCGGGCCGGCGGGATCAATCAACGCGCACATCGAGGACTACGGCAAATGGCTGATGATGAATCTCAACGGTGGCAAGATGGACGGCAGGGTGCTGGTCTCTGAGAGCAGCCTGGCTGAGATATTCACCCCGCAGATGGCGATCAACCCGGATAACATTCTGGTTGAAAGTATCGTACGGTTTAAGGAGTTTTCACCGCTGGTGTACACGCTGGGCTGGGTGCTGCAGCATTACCGCGGTCGCAGGCTGCTGACGCATGCCGGCGGTATTGACGGCTTTACTGCCTTTATCAATGTGCTGCCCGAGGAGAAGACCGGCGTGGTGGTACTCAGTAATTTGGGCGGGTCAAACATACCGTATGCCATCTCATGGGACCTGCTTGACCGTGCCATGGGTTGGGAGACGCTGCCGTGGACCAGCCGCATGGCTGAGTATGAGGCTGAGCGTGATGAAAAGATTAAAGCCGGCGCCGAGGGGTTGAAAGCGATGCAGGTGCAGGGAACCAGTCCCTCACACCCGCTGGAGGCGTTTGACGGCACTTTCACGAACGGCGGCTACGGCGACCTGCAGGTTAAGGTTGAGGACGGCAAATTGGTCGGTAAGTACAACCACATCCCGGTCACGCTGGCACACTTCCACTACGATACCTTTTTGATGCACCTGGAAATGCCGTCACCGCAGGTGACCGTACCGGTTCGCTTTGAAGCCGACATCACCGGCACTGTCCGGCGGGTGCTGATCCCGTGGGAGGAACTGACCCCCGAGATTGAATTTCTGCGCACAGCTTAAATCTGTGGCCACCAGTTCACTTGTGTATTAGACGAAAGGATTGGAAGGTATCACAATGGATGTTAAAGAATTGGAAGCAGCAGTTGAGGAGATTTTGCATGACTGGCACGTCCCTGGCGCGGCTGTCTCGGTGGTGAAGGACCAGCAGGTAATTTCCTGCCGGGGATACGGCGTGCGCGAGCTGGGTAAACCAGAACCGCCGGACGGTGACACCATCTACGGCATCGGCTCCAACACCAAGTCGTTCACAGCAGCCGGTGTGGGTTTGCTGGTGGACGAGGGCAGGCTGGGCTGGGACGACCCGATCATCAAGTACCTGCCGGACTTTGCCCTGAGCGACCCCACGATCACCCAGCAGATCACCCTCAGGGATGTGCTGTGCCACCGCAGCGGCATGGGGCGTTCCATGCGCATCCTGTATCACAAGGGTTTTACCAATGCTGAGATTCTGCACAACCTGCGAAATTTTGAGCCGGTCAGCCCGTTCCGCTATGACTTTGGCTACAACAACTTTCATTACATGATCGCCGGCGCCGTGATTGAAGCCGTAAGCGGGCAGAGCTGGCCGGAATTCACGGCAGAGCGAATTTTCAAGCCGCTGAGTATGGGGCGCAGTTTTGCCGACCTGCAGTCCACGCTTGGGCACAAGAACATGTCCGGTGCGCATGCCAACCTGGATGACAGCCTGCTGCAGCATCACGCCCGCCTGTTTGCGCCAGAGAACGTGGTGGACTATGACGATGTAGGCAACCAGCCGGCGGGCGGCATCAACTCAACGGCTGCAGACCTGACGCACTGGATGCGCATGTTGCTGGCGGATGGTAAGTGGGAGGATCAGCAGATCCTCAGCCCGCAGGCCATAGCCGCGATGTTCACTCCCAGCACAGTGATGCTGAACCCGATGAACAGCCTGCTGGGACCGATTGCCGCCATGAATGCCGGCGTACACTTTTACACCTACGGGCTGGGCTGGATCATCTTCGATTACAAGGGTTACAAGGTGGTGATGCACGGCGGCCAGATCACCGGCTTTAACTCGGCGGTGGTGCTGGTGCCGGAGGCGGGGCTGGGCTTCAGTGTGCTGCTCAGTTCACACCAGACCATCAGCCACATCCCGCTGGTACTGATGATGCTGGACTTCTTCCTCGGCGGGGGGCAGCGCGATTGGAACAAGGAGTACCTGGGCGCCATCCAGCACATTCACCAGGGCGAGTTGGCTGCCCATCAAAAACTGCTGGAATCGCGTAAGCCGGATACCAGCCCCTCACTGCCCAAGGCAGCATATGCCGGCAGTTATCACAATGCCTTCATGGGCGGCACCGAGGTGATGCTTGAGGGCGATACCCTGATGATGGCCTACGGCAAGGGTTACCTGGGCGACCTGGTGCACTGGCACGATGATACCTTCTATGTGCGCTGGTCAAACCGCACCTTTGATCACAATTTCATCACCTTCACAGTCAAAGACGGCGCTGTCACGGCGGTTGAAGTGCAGGACGAAGCGCTGTTTCAGCGGGATTAGCGACCGGCACAAGGGATAGACAATGACAAAAACGATAAAACTGCTTGAAGAATCCATTGGCTGGGGCGCGTTGGAGCCCCACCGGCAGCCGGAATTTGACGGCTTTGACACCCGATCTGTGTATGTGCCCATGCCGGACGGCGTGCGCCTGGCAGTGGAAGTGCACCTGCCGCGCGGGCTTGAACCCGGGCGCAGCCTGCCGACCCTGCTGTTCCGCACGCGCTACTGGCGCGAGGTGGAGGTGGTGGAAGGTGAGCCGCCTGTCAACCCGTTTGTAGCGTTTTTTACCTCCTATGGCTATGCCATTGTCAGGGCGGACGTGCGCGGCACCGGCGCGTCTTTTGGCACCATGCGGCACGAATGGCAGCCCGAGGATACCGAGGATGCCTATCACCTGGTGGACTGGATCATCAGCCAACCCTGGTCAAATGGCAAGGTCGGCGCCTACGGCATCTCCTACCCGGGCACCACGGCAGAACTGCTGGCTGAGACCTGCCACCCGGCGGCGAAAGCCATCTGGGCAACCTATTTTGAGCTGGACGGTTACACCGACCTGGCGCTGCCCGGTGGTGTGCCGTGCTTGTTCATTGAGGCGTGGGGGCAGCACACCGCACTGCTTGACCAGAACGTGCGCCTGGGGCATGACTCGCAGCCAGACCCGCGCTTCGTCGGCGTCAAGCCGGTGGATGAGGACAAAGACCGTACGCTGCTCAAGGCGGCAGTGGCAGAGCATAAAGACAATGTCAACGCTCATATTCTGCTGGGCGATGTAGTGTACAAAGACCAGACCATGACCGGCACCAATGTGGCTGTCAGCCAGATGGCGGTGTATTCACGGCGCGAGAAGATTGAACGCTCCGGCGTGCCGATTGACATTTGGGGCAGCTGGATGGACGCCAACACCCCCGACACGGTCATACGCCATTTCACCAGCTTTAACAATACAGGGCGGGCGGTGATCAACGCCTGGAGCCACGGCGGTTCGCAGTTCTGCAGCCCATTCAAGCCGGCTGGCAGTGACCTGGAATTGAGCCTGGAGAACCAGTTGAGCGAGATCCTGCGCTTCATGGACGCACATTTTATGGATGCCGACACCGGCATCCCGGAGAAGACGCTGTATTACTACACCATGGGTGAGGAAAAATGGAAATCCACCCACGTTTGGCCGCCGCAGGGCTGTGCCATGCAGCGCTGGTACCTGAAACCCGGCCGGGGTTTGAGCCGGGAGATGCCGGATGAGCAGGCTGCCAGCGAAACCTACCGGGTGGATTACAGCGCCACGACCGGTGAGCGCAACCGCTGGTGGACGGAGATGGGCGGTGGGCCGGTGGTGTATGACGACCGGGCAGAGCAGGATAGGAAACTGCTGGTGTTCGAGAGCGAGCCATTGGAGGAGGACATGGAGATTACCGGCTACCCGGTCTTCAACCTGCAGGCGGCTTCCACCCACACAGACGGCGCCTTCTTCGTTTACCTGGAGGATGTGGCACCGGACGGCAGAGTGACCTACCTGAGCGAGGGCATCCTGCGGGCGCTGCACCGCAAGGTCTCTGACAAGCAGCCGCCTTATAAGGTGTTTGGGCCGTATCACAGCTACGAGCGGGAGGATGCCGAGCCGCTGACACCCGGTGAAATAGCCACACTTCCGATCACACTCATCCCCACCTCAGTGCTGGTGCGCAAGGGGCACAAGCTGCGCCTGTCGCTGGCCGGCGCGGATGCCTCAGCTTTTGTGCGGTTGCCGGCTGAAGGCGACCCGGTCATCACGGTCTCCTGCGGTGCGGAGCAGCCCTCGTGGATAGACCTGCCAGTGATGCCGCGCGCGTGAGTAATCGCTGCTGCAATTCCCGGGCGCTCTCAATCCCTGCCTGCGCACTCCCTGCAGAGCGCCCGGTATTTCAGACAGCCAAATTGAAGTAAAAAAAGCCGATTTCCTTGTTGACAGGCAGTCAAAAAAATCGTAAGATAATACCATCCAGACAAAAAATTAACCGAACGGTCAAAAAAAATATCATCCTGTCTCGAATAAATGCTGGTAGATGATGACAAAACAAACCAGGAAGCAGCCCAGTTTTATCGAAGAAGCCCGGCGCAGGCAGATCATTGAGGCTGCCATACGCACGATTGCCCGGCGCGGCATGGTGCACACCACGCTGGAAGACATCGCTAATGAAATTGAGGTGAGCAAGGGTGTGATCCTTTACCACTTCAAGAACAAGGCCGAGCTGATTGCCGAGGTGATCAACCACCTGATCAGCGAACAGCGCAGCCATCGGCAGGCGCGGTTGGCAGCGATGGAAACACCGCTTGAAAGGCTGCACGAGTACATCCGCGCGGATATGGATTTTTACCTGAACAACCGCCAGAGCATGATTTGCTGGTGGGAGCTGTTCACATTCTACAAATCACCTGAAGAGAAAGCCCTGTTGGAAAGCCGACTTTATGATGTACCAAGGGAGACACTGGTGCGAATCATCCGGGATGGGCAGGCTGCGGGTGTCTTTAGACAGGAAATTGACCCCCTGACTGCTGCCACGCTGGTGGAAGGCGCGATTGAAGGCGTGATGATTCAATGGGTATTTGACGAGACGCAGGTGGACCTGCACAACTGTGGAGAGGAGCTGATCAGCCTGTTGGAGGCGCGTTACCTGGCCCCGGCTGGCTGACCGGTTTTTTTTTGAAAGCCATAATCCATTCTATTTTGTAAAGGAAAGAGGACCCCATGCCAAAATTTAGTATGAAAAAGGTGATCTTGATTGTTTTAGTGAACGCTGCACTGCAGGTAATGTGGATTGTTTACAACTCCTACGTGCCCCTGTACCTGCAGGGTGGCAATGTTGGCGCCCTGGGCGAAGGCGCCGCCAACATTCCCGGCTTCGGTATGAACCCGGCTCTGACCGGCTTTATCATGACGCTGGATAACATCCTGGCGCTGTTCATTGTGCCCTTCGTCGGCATGCTGAGCGACAGCTCCAAATCAAAGATCGGGCGCAGGATGCCGTTCCTGCTCTACCCGATGCCTTTCATGGTAATTGCCCTGCTGGTGATCGGCTTCATCCCCGGCCTCATCCCACCCGAGAACAGCGGCAACCTCTCAGCCCTGATCGGATTGTTTATCCCATTCTTTGTGGCACTGACAGTTATACTGTTGGGCAACGCCTTCATGGACTCACCCAAGAGTGCGCTCTTGTTTGACTGGACGCCGTCCTCAAAACGGACGCTGGCAAACAGTATTGGCATCCTGGTCGCCACCTTGACGACCATTGTGGTGGTGCTCTCCAGCTCGCTGCTGTTTGAGATCTTCAAGCCGCTGCCTTTCTTACTTTCTGCGGCTGTTTTACTTATTGCGGTTCTGTTGGTGTGGTTCTTTGTCAAAGATGCTCCCACCCCAAGCGAAGTTGTTGAAGAGCAGCTTACTCCCAAGAAGATCCTGGCGGTCATTGGCAGCCTTAAGCCAGACCGCAAACGCAGCCTGATCTATTTCATCATTTCCATGTTCCTGGCCTATTTGGGCGTGGGTGTGCTGCAGGCCTTCCTGACTTCTTATGCCGTGTCAGTGACCGGCATGGACGCCGGTACAGCCGGCATGTTGATGGCCATCTTTGCCATTGGCGGCGCCGTGGTGGCCTTGCCAGCTGCCTGGCTAGTGGGCAAGACCAGCCGCCGTCTCATGAGTATTGTCGGTTTCATCATTATGGCTGCCGGCAGTGTTTTACTCACCATTATCCCCAACCCAACCCTGTTGATGGTCATGATGATCCTCTTTGCTGTTGGCTGGATTTTGGCAAATGTCGGACAGACCCCGATGATGGCGGAACATGCGCCTACCGATAGCTACCTGGCAACCTTTATCTCCATGCTCGGAATCATTGCCACCATCAGCAACATTGTCGGTCCCAACCTGGGCGGCTGGGTGGTACAGCTGTTTGGCAACAACTATACTGCCATCTGGCCGGTTATCGCCATTTCGTTTGTGCTGGCAATCATCTTCATGATCCCGGTCACGCACGGCGAAGCCCGCAAGGAAGAGGCTGAGACACCTGCTGAATAACCCCTGTATACTGCGATACAGTATTAAAAGAAATCACCCCGCCGTAACTGACGGGGTGATTGGTTTTTGGTAAGTTATCTGGCTTTATGGTTAGCCCAGGCGGAAAGCCCCAACAGTGCGCCGACAACCACAAGCAGGGCGATGATGACAATAAGCACGGTTGGGTTCATACGCTCCTCAACCCGTTCACCCAATGGCTGGGGAGTGGGTGTGGGGGAGATATCCGGCGTGGGGGTGTGCACGGTGACTACAGGCGTGGGCGTGTTGGCCGGCAGCAGCGTGGGTGTGAAAGCCAGCCGCACCAGCAGTTTCTCGCCCGGCTGCAGGACGGCGTCAAATGTGATGCCGTTGAGCGACAACAGGGTGTAAACATCGATGTTGTTGACTTCGGCAATGGACCACAATGACTCACCTTCCATGACCTCATGGTAGATCGGGCCGCCCTCATCAGCCGGTTGACCGCCCTCCGGCGTGGCAGTTTCCTGTGCCTGCAAAGGTGCTTCAGGCATTGCAGGCGCGCCCGCCAGGGCCGGTTGGATGCCAGCAAACAGCAGGGCAGCTGCCAGCAGCAGTGCAGGCAGAGCGAAGCGGCAGACCGTGGGGATTGTGTGGGGTTCGTCTCTCATGGGCATGTGTCGGCAGGCGGGGTAAATCAACCTGGTGCAGTTTAATTATACCTGCCGCAGGAGAGATAAATCGTTGTATTTGTGTCCGTTTGACATGAGAGCATATTCTGCTGATGTTGCATAAAAACAGCCTGCCGCTGATAAGAGGGCAGGCTGAAATTGACAGTTTTTTCAGGCTTCGACGATACCCAGCTCAATAGCAAATTTGATCAGCTCGCGGTAGTTGTGCATGTCAAGCTTTTCCATGATATTGGCACGATGCCGCTCCACCGTTTTGTAGCTGATGCTGAGAAAATCGGCAATCTCCTTATTGGAGTGACCCTCGGCGATCAATCTGAAGATCTGCTGTTCTCGCTTAGTCAGCTTGTTGTACGGGTTATTAGTTTGCCCGCTGTTGTGAGATTTGAGATACTCCGGGATGATATTGGTGGAGACCTCGGGGCTGAGGTAATACCTGCCGTTGCATACGTGCCGGATGGCATGCACAATTTCAGGGCTGGAAGCTGACTTTACAATATAGCCATGCGCACCGTTCTGCAGAGCCTGGAAGACCAGGCTTTCCTTAAGAAACACGGACAGCATGATGACGTGAATTTCCTGCTTGATACTCTCGCTAAACTGGTGTATCTGCGTGGCAATCTCAAGCCCGTTGAAATCCGGCAGCCCAATATCCAACATCACAGCGCTGGGTTTTAACTGCTGGACGATACGTAGTGCCTGGGCACCGTCTTCAGCTTCTCCCACCACCACCATATCGTGCTGTGCATTGATCGCATCCCGCAGGCCATCTCGAACCAACGGGTGGTCATCGACCAGCAGTACCTCAAATTTTTTCATGATGGTTATCCTGAATGGGCAGTTCCGCCCTGATGGTGGTTCCCCGCTGGATTTGAGAGGTAATTTTGATATTGCCGTTTAACTCCAAAATGCGCTGTTTCATAATTCGCAAGCCGGTACCCAGGGCAACCTTGTCATCAGGATTGAAGCCAATGCCATCATCAGTAATGGTGGCAATGATTGTTGGGTGACTGTAAACCAGCTTAAGTTCAACATGCTTCGCGCTGGCGTGCTTGATGATGTTATTCAGGCTCTCCTGGAAGACTCTGAAGACGGCGACTTCCAGGTCTGCCGGCAAGCGCCTGTCTCCCAGCCCGTAGGATTGGTAGTGGATATCCAGACCGTACAGTGAGGCATACTGCTCCTTCAACCAGGTCAGCGTCTCCTCCAGCCCCAGAGGACCAAGCATGGACGGCATCAGGTTGCTGGAGATGCTGCTCACTTCGCGACCCATATTTTCGATCCAGGTGATGGTTTTCTTCAGGTCAGCCTGTTGGCGCTCGAATGTCTTGGGTTGTTTCTTGAGCGATTCGTGAATGTTTTCGAGGGAGAACTTAATTGCCAGTATGGTCTGTCCCAAACCATCGTGCAAATTGCTGGCAATGCGTGATTTTTCCTTCTCAACAAGCTGCATGGTTTGGGTGGAGAGCCAGTGAATCTCCTGCTCTGCCAGGACGCGGTCAGTCACATCAGTGTAGACCTCAATCCTGCCGCCCTGGTAAACGCCGCGTTGAATGGGCTGGCTGGAATGTTCCAACCAGCGTTCCTGCAGATCGTTGTTTGGCAGAACATGGCAGATAAAGCGCTCTATATAGGAGTTGTCATCATAGGTTGCCAGCACACGCTTGCGAAATGCCTCACCGTTTTCAAAAATGTGGCAAATTCTCTCGGCAACCAGCTTGCGCTTATCACGGCCAACGGTGTCTTCCCGAGCCAGGCCGAAAAACGCCTCCAACGCTGAGTTAATCTCAGCCACGTGAAAGTTATTATCCAACACAAACACGCCGACCGGCAGGATATCAAGAATGTTTTCCATCAGCATAACCCCATTAGATGTCATAGTTTGGTATCAACGCAAAAACCCTGGCTCAAGTTACGAGACCAGGGTTTACCATGATTTTGCGTCTCTTACACAGGCCTGATCTTGCCGCTACTCCCTGGTCTCGATTGTTAAGTTCATTATATAACGTTAAACACTGGTCTGCTCAGATAAGCGTGCATTTCAACAATTACCACCACCATGCCGGGTATTTTCGTTTTGCCCACAGGTTGTTGTACAATATGCCCACTGCTACGATGATCACAGTGCCGATTAAAACCGGCAGGACGACCCAGGTGTAATCGGTGATGTTGCTGATGATTGGCAGCAGTGCCGTGGCGCCGGCAGGCGGGTGAACTGTCTTAGTGGCAACCATCAAGGCAATGGCAATACCATTAGCGATAGCCAGCGCCCACCAGATGTTTTGCTTACAGATCACTGCCACGGTTACGCCGACCAGTGCGGAAATTAAATGACCTCCGATCACGTTACGCGGTTGTGAGAAGGGTGCAGCCGGCGCGGCAAACACCAGCACGGCGGATGCGCCAAATGGGATAATAAAGCACAGGATCACTTCGAGCTGTGCGTGCAGCAGATAAAGAATGGCAATAATCAAAAAACCACCAAGTCCTGAAGCAATTATTTCGAGCAACTTTGGGTAAGGCAGGCCGGACTTCGGTTTTTCGCCTTTAAATTTATCAAAATAGCCTAAAGGTTGGTCTGACATTTCAGCTCCTTTCATAATATTAGCGCGTAGCGAGTTGCTGTTTTTGCGCCGGGTGTAAGAAATTGGCCACACCTCCGCCCGGGGGTGTGGCCAGCGCTATCTTTGGAACCTGGTTCCACCAGGGTCAGCCGGTTCCACCTGTCAGTCTTGTCCCCTTATCGGGGAATGGGTCTTTGCGTATCGGGCCATATTTGATGTAAGGTTCGCCATCATTTGGGCGAATTACCCTCAACAGGGTTTACGGTATCAAAATGGCCGGCAGCTTAAGCCTGAAAGACTGGCAGCTTATTCTTCGGCGTTGACCCGTGAACCTACCAGGGGTACTTACCTTTTTCGCTGTATGGCAGGCATTTACCGTTGAAGGTAATGACGATCCTGTCGCCCTTGGGATCTGGCACGCGGGTAACATCGACAGCAAAGTCGATGGCGCTCATGATGGCATTGCCGAACTCTTCATGGATCAGTTCTTTCAACGCCGGGCCGAAGGTGTCGAATACTTCGTGCAGACGGTAAAGAATGGGATCTGCATAGCCCTTGTAGGGATGCTCTGTCAGGAAAGCCACATCCTTATCAGTGACGCCTAATTCCTTGGCGAGCTTTGCAGCATACTCCGGGGGTACCCACTGCTGACCGTCAATGGCGCAGGCCAGCCAGGTTTTGTTAACTTCAAGTCGTTTTCCGAGTTCTTCGTAGGTAATGCCCTTAGCTTTCTTGGCAGCCTTCAATTTTTCAGACATTTCCTCACGATTTTGTGGTCTCCATAAATATTCCTTATTGGCAGTTGGTTGCATTTCGATCTCCTTTTCTAAATGGTTTGATTTGAATAAGATATGATCTTGTTACCAGGCTAAATAATTGTTTCACTCGTTTTACTGCTGCTCCTTTCTACCGCTTGCCGGTGCACAAAAACAGGCATGTAATCTGATCTGTGGTTCGGTTGTCTCCCCTCGTGCCGAACACTTACACGTTCCGAATGGTTGCCTTTAGTATCCAATTTTTGATATCAGCAAACAATCCGTGATGGTGTGCAGTAGCATGGGGAAAAACATGTAATTTCAATGGGGATTCACTGTAGATGCATTTGAGTCGGCTGTGTGCATGGTACGATCATTTAAAACAGGCACTCACCCAGTTGATGGCCGGAAGCAAAAACAGAAAGGAGGAGAAGTAAATATGGAAACTGTTAAAACCTGTGATCACCTGTTGGTAACCTGTATGGACTACCGAATACAGGCACCCATTGGCGCCTGGGCGGTTGAGTTACTGGGCAGGCGCAATTATGATCTCCTGGCGGCAGCGGGCAGCAGCAGGCAGCTGGATCTGGTGCTGGCGCATGTGGATACTGCCCTTCGCCTGCACCAGATCACGTCGGTGGAACTGGTTCACCACGAGGACTGCGGCGCTTATGGCAGCGAGGGGACTTATGTGCGCCATTGTGAAGACATGCGCACAGCCAGGCGGGAGATTCTGGCACGGCATCCTGAACTGCAGGTGCGGCTGTACTACCTGCTGTTGAGCGGCGAAATGTGCGTTGTTGAGGTTGAGTGATACCTCATTAACGGGGGATTAGGCTTTTTCAAACACCAATGTATAGGAGAAGAAATTACCGGACTGCGACTTGAGCAGGAAGCCGGCCTGCCCGGCCTGCCGGACGAGCGACCGGCGCGTTGGGTAGTCGGGGTCCAGGAAGAGCTCACTGAACGCCAGGGTACCGCCCGGCTTGAGCACACGTCGGAATTCATCCAGCGCCCGTGAGGGCTGCGGGATCTCACCAATCACAGTGATCATGTAAACGGCGTCAAACTCACCATCGGCGAAGGGCAGGTCGAAGACATCAGCGGTGCGTGCCTCAAGGTTGGCAACGCCCTGCGCCTGCGCGCGTGACTGCACGCGTTCGATCATGCGCGGCTCAATGTCAATCGTCACCAGGCTGCCGCCCGGTGCGACTGCGCGGGCGCTCTCGACGCTGTAGCGTCCGTTGCCGGGGCCGACCTCCAGCACGCGCATGCCCGGCTGTAATCTGTGGCGCTGGGGCATCTCGGCCGGCGGCTGCACCCTGCGGCGCATGGGGTTGTCAATCAGGTTGGCCAGCGCCTGCGGCATGGGGAACTTGTGAAAATGGCGGATGAGGCGGATGGTGGTGTGCAGGACGATGATGCCCGCCGCCAGCGTGAGCAGGGTGGTTAAAATGGTCTTGAGAAGCGATACCAGCATGGGGTCCTCCCGCCGGACTGTGCGTGCTGCGGTATTTATCATCATAGTACAAAGCCCACATGGCGTAAAGACTGGATCGGTTAGCTGCGGAAATCGGCTCGCAAACCAATTGGTAATTAGTAGTTTACCGCTATAATAAATGTATTATCATGCTTTACAGCATACGGACGGCGGCGCTGGCCGCAGTCCAGCAAAGACGCTGCAAATCTCACTTTATCAGTTAAGTCCATACAGCCTGCATTACCCGCTTTCGATGCAGCCAGCAGGCGCCAGAGGCAGTACCCCGTTCGGGCATGGTTAACAGATCCGGCAGTGATCCTCGAGGTGTTCATGGCTCACGATATTTTCATCAGTTATTCCTCACACGATAAAACCATTGCCGATGCCATCGTGGCGGCGCTGGAGAACAACGGCTTACGGTGCTGGTCTGCGCCGCGTGACATCAAGCCCGGAGCCGATTGGGGCGAATCGATCACGGACGCCATTACTGAGTGCAAAATGATACTGCTGATCTTTTCCAGCAGCTCCAACCAGTCAAAGCGCGTGCTGGACGAGATCTACTACGCCATCAGCGAGGAGAAGGTCATCCTGCCCTTCCGGGTGGAGAACCTGGCACCGACCGGCGCGATGCGCCTGCACCTGTCGTCGCGCCACTGGCTGGACGCTTTCCAGCCGTCGTGGAAAGCCCACATTGACCAGCTGGTCAACAGCGCATGGGATATGGTGGGACGTCCTGCCCCGCTGGAGCCTACGCCGGCTGTTCCTTTACAGCAAGTGCCAGTCACCGTCACCACGCCTGTGGAGAAAAAGCAAGGCAGGAAAATGCCCCTTTTGTGGATGGGGCTTGGCTTGGCGGCAGCCCTGCTGGTCGGTGCGGGTGCAATGTGGCTGGTAAACGGCGGCGGCAGCAGCTTACTGGCGGCGGGTGATCAGACGCCCAGCGCCCCTGAAATCTCGCAGACGCCAGATAAGATACCCAGCGCCCCTGCAGCCACACGGACGCCAGCTAAGGCGCCTCCGACACCTGGCTTGAAAGTGATCACTGTGACCAGTGCAGAAGACAGCGGCCCGGGTACCCTGCGCCAGGCGCTTTTGGAAGTGAATGACGGAGATACCATCCTGTTTGACCCGCAGGTCTTTCCACCATCAAACCCGAAGAAAATTTTCATCAAGTCAGAACTGCCAGTGATCTGGACGAACAGGCTCACCATCAACGCCTGCAATGCCGGTGTGATTCTGGAAGGGCTTGGCCCCACTGGTGACTGGATGGCTGGTCTTAAAATCAAATCGGATCAAAACACCATTCTCGGGCTGCAGGTAGTCAACTTTGGGGGCCCAGGCATAATCCTGCAGGAATCAGCTGAATTTAATAAGATTGGCGGTGAGAGGACGGTTGGCAGCGGGCCAATTGGCTGCAGCAATCTGTTCAGCGCCAACAGCGATGGCATCGTGATTGAGGGCTCAGATAATATCATCACCGGCAACCTGGTGGGCACGACGGCTAATGGCAGCGGGCAGATGGGCAACCGCGCTTCAGGCATTGTGCTGGCAGGATCTGCCAGCCGCAACCGGATTGGCCCGGACAATGTGATTGCTTTCAATGGCCCTGCCCCTGAGGGAGGTGACATTGGCGTACGGATTGACAGCGGCAGTGCATGTAATAACACCTTCACTGGTAACAGCATTTTCGAAAATGCGCTCAACAGCTCTGATATTGGCTATAACTTCCAGGGCGCGCCGGCATGCCCACACCTGGAGCCGCCGGAGATCCTCTATGCTGATCTTAAAACCGGCACTGCGGCCGGAATCACCTGCAGCGGCTGCACGGTGGAGATCTTCAGCACAGAGAGTGGTGACGGGCGCGTATTTGAGGGCAGCGTCATCGCGGGTAGATTAGGAGAGTTTCTTTTCACAGGAGAGAAGCCATTTGCAGGTCCATTCCTGACCGCCACCAGCAGTGATACCAATGTCAATACCAGCCAGTTCTCAGCATCTGCCGGCATAGGGCTGCCGCTGGCGCTGGCCGTGGAAAAAATCCAGCAGGTTGCGCCGCTGTTTGAGACCGGTTTTGATGACCCCGGCGAATTTCCCGTGGGGGAGGAAGAGCGCCAGAATTACCGCTTTGAGAACAGCAGATTTATTATTTTCAGTGAGGGTGAGCACCGCTCAATTCAACCCGTCACCGGGCAAGCCCTGGAAAACTTTGCAGTTGAATTCGTGATAAACATGCGGGACTACAGCCCTGATGGGCACTGTTTTATTATGATTGATAATATCCATTCCGGTGAGACAGACAAGCGTAACCTCACCGCGGGTCTACACGCGAGCGGGGGTGTTTGGGCGGATTATTATGATTACAACCAAAAAGGTCGCGAAATTGCCAGCATCCAGGTTGAGACCATCAGCGGTGATAAGGTGATACGCTTCATCCTGGTGGGCGACCAGGCAGCTGTTTTTTTGGATGGGGCGCTGGTTTCTACCGCGCGCATGCCCGGCGGGGGAGCTGTTTTTGCGAATTTTGCATTGGGCGTTAACATGGGCGTGACCTGCGAATATGACGACTTCAAGCTGTGGGATTTGAGCAGCGTCACAGCAGCGCCGTAACTTTGCCGAACTATTCCGGAAAAGTCTCTGAGCCGTAGCTGGCCGGGTCGGCGCTGAACTGCCAGTACGGAACGTCACTGAGCGTGATGGACGGGTAAGTATCGTCGGGCGTCATGTCGCGCGCACCGATGGTAAAGACCTGTGACAACGGCGTTGATAGGTCCTCTTCGCGGCTGTCCTGCAGGATGCAGAACCCACCGGTTGACTGCTGGTAGGTGTTGACCACCTGGCGTGCCACGGTGAGGGTGAGCTGGCTGCCTCTCAGCGCCCAGGTGCCTGCCAGTTCCACCTTCTGTTCTGGGCAGGTCATCTGGTTGGGGTAGAAGTGGAAGGCGCCTGAGGGGTAGAAGTGGTAGCGGTCAGACCAGCCGGCAGCCATGTGCGCGCTGTCCTGCCAGATGCCAACCAGGTTGATCGTTTGCTGCTGCATCGGCGCTGTTAGAGGCGGTGGGGCCGGGCTGCGCCAGACAGCCAGTTCAGGGAAGATAGTTGCAAAATAGCCAAAAATCAACGCAAAGCCGGCCAGTATGATGCAGGCGACGGCCAGCCCAATGACGGCCATCAGGGCAGCCAGCTTGGTAATCACTTGTTTGTTATTCGTCATAGCGCCTCTACCGGTGTAATGGTATTTATTTGATTATCCCTCAAATGGGGTGGGGAATACAATCAGCAGTTTTGACCCCCCTAAGGGTGCGTGCGCAGGTAGAGCGTCTCGGGGCGGTTGTCCCAGCCGGTGACCGGCATGAACAGGTCGCCCTCGCCGAGCGGGTGCGTCTCGTTGAAGACGGCCGGTACATCGAACAGCAGGGTGTGCTGGCTGTCGTCAAGAATGCCGGCAAAGCGCCCGGCCTGGGCTGCCTCAGTTAACTCCTGGCGCAGGTTGTTAGGCGTGGGGATGCTGAAGCGCCCTTCGAACTCCCACAGGGAGATGGTGTGGGTGTAGGCCGGTTTGCCGATGAACAGGTTCAGGTAGCTGAACGAGGGGTTGTACACCTCACCATCCACAACGGCCAGCGCCTCGAGCAGGGCTTCGCCAGCGGCGCGGTCGGCAGGCGTGGGGATCTGCGCGGCAATGTCGAAGCGCCCCGCATTGAACTGCTTCAATGTCAGTAGGACGGCGGCCAGGGCGCCGAGCAGTACTGGTGCCTGCTTTATGCGTGGGGCTGTGGAGAGAGATGCCAGGTTTTTGAACATCACACCCAACCCCAGCGCGCCGGTGAGGGCAGCGCCCGCCGCGAATTGGATGAAGACGTTGTCGTAGCCGCCCGGGTTTAGCCGGGAGATGTACGCCAGCAGACCGAGCGAGGATAGTAAGGCGGCGTAGAACAGCCCTGCGGTGTACGCCTTGCGGAGATAGGACGCTATAAAATATGGAATACTCAGCAGCAGAAGCGGGTAGAACTGGTACAGGGTGTTGAGCAACCTGTTGATGGCCCGTTCGGGGGTGGGGATCAGGCGGTGCTGGCCTGCCAGGGTGTAGGTGTAATAGGTGTACCAGCCGTCTGTCAGCAGGTGCAGGACCAGGGTGACGGCAAGCGTCAGCCCGGCAAAGATCAATACCATGCGCCAGGCGCCGGGACGGCGCGTCAGCACCTGCCACAGCAGCACTGCCGCGATGGGCAGGAGGATGGGCTGCTTGGTGAAGTAGGCCAGTGTGAACAATACCGGTACGAGATAGAGTGAGCCTTTGACCGGGAAGCGCGGCCCTGGCTGGGTGCTGCGCGACCCCGACTGGGTGCTTCGCGACCCTGACTGGGTGCTGCGCGACCCCGACTGGGTGCTTCGCGACCCCGACTGGGTGCTGCGCGACAAGTAAGCGCCAAGCAGGAACAGGGCGGTGCAGAGCATGTCCACGCGGGCGATGTCGAACCAGGCACCAACCAGGCGGAAGGTACCGGCGAACAGCCCGGCGGCGATGACCCCCAGCCAGCGGTCGCCGGTCTCGCGGGTGGTGAAGCGGTAGAGCAGGATGATGACCAGCAGGGTGGAGAGGGAGGAGACCAGCCGCAGGGGCAGGAAGGAGAAGCCGGTGAACAGCGCGAAGAAGGCTGAGACAACGTAGTAGAAGGGCTGGTAGATGAAGGGCATGAAGTCAATGGACGGGGGTGTGTACAGCGGCAGGCCGTTGAGGATGCGCCAGACATGCACCAGCGAGCCGCCTTCCATCCACTCCAGCTCGAAGGGGTAGGCCATGCGGCTGAGCATGACGTAGGCGCACGCCGCCAGGGACGCGCTGGCAGCCAGACTTAGCAGAAATTTGACAATTGATTCAAGCGACAGTTTGCGCATGCGGTGGGCTTCCGGGGTGAGGGGGTCAGACTGAGATAATTATAATCAAATGAAGTGTTGGTTCAACGAGCAATTTGGGCGGACTGCGGTGCTGTGTGCAGGTACAGTGTCTCGGGGCGGTTGTCCCGGCCGGCGACCTGGAAAGCTGTAGAATCTTCGACTCCAAAATCAGGCAGTCAAAATCCTTTCAAAAGTTTCAGGATTAAGCAGGTTCACATTAAAACCTGGCTCAATAAATGGCTGCACATCGGATACAACCCCCGGCCAATTCAAAGGCTTCAGCCTTTTCCACAGCACATCTTTCCAATTCTCTGCGGTAAAAGAGCCGCCCGGCCAATTTGTTTGTGCCATGGCATTGTTCAAGAGTTCTAAATTAGGCGGCGGCCAGGTTGGATCACTCAAGTACCAGAGAAGATCATAGATATCGCGCCCCTTGGTGTATGAACGCTGCATAACTGCATGGAGTTTTCCCGCAAGAAGGGAAGGTTTATCATGGTGGTGCAGTTGAAGAACAACAAAGCGTCTCACGACGGTTGTGGATAAACCAGCGCCTTTGGGCGGATTGGTATCGACCTCAATTTTCACCGCAAGCGCTTCACTCTGCATGGGTGAGAGGCCCATCTCGTATAGTAACCCCGGAAAGCGAATAAATGCGCTGTTGACTGTTTTTTGATCATTGGCCTTTATTTCAATCTGATATCCTTCTGGAGACAAATCAGAACGGATCGCTTTCAAGTAATCCCGGAAATCGTAGCTTTCCCGGTTCCCTTCCAGGGCAAAGTCGAGATCCTCAGAGTAGCGGCCGTGCGAAAAAAGGAAACGCAGGGCAGTTCCACCATGAAAAGCCAGTGGAATCATGGCGCCTGATTTTTGAAGGGATTCCAAAATCCGTGCCTGCATGTACTCACGCACCACATTCCTTCCTTGCAATGGTGTGCTTGATTGTTTTACCAGGTCCGCCAGATAGTCTTTCATAGATCCTCAAATGCTTCAGAGTCACCGGACAATAATTGGAGAATTCCTTTGACCGCGTTTGTAATCTTTGGCGTGTTAAATTTTGCCGATTGTTTTCTGAGCGTGTCTCTGTCAAGTTTTTCGGTGTTCTGTAACCGCAATTGCTCCAGGTAGGCTTTCGAATCGCCCCCGGGCTGCAGGTAGATTAAATCCAGGAGCGCCTTTTCAGGTGTGGCAACCAGGGCATTTTGTTCACCAAGTGCTGTCATTTGATACCCAAACAACAACGCTGTTTTGATATGGTGAAATTCAAAAGGCCCCAACGGCGTTTGCATGCGTTTCGGACGGCCAGCAGTCACACTGGTGGTGACAGCCACCACGTCGGGGATTAAGCCATAAAACGACAGCGCCGATTGGAGACTGACATAAGAGGCTTTCTGCAGCTGATTCGCGACCAGGAAAGGGTGGGGCTGCCTTCTTTGATAGGGCGGTGCAATGGCATACAGACCCCTGCGCAGCTGGTAGATTTTGCCTGCCTTTACCCAGCGTGACAGCTGAACGCGGATTGCCTTTGGATCGACATTCCCGGCAAGCAGGACGTGTGATGCAAAGATGGGCTCGTCTCCAACCAGTTTTAATAAGGTATCAAAGTCCATTGCATTATATTAGCATGAATGATAACTTAATGCAATATAAAGCTTGCTGTTAGAACAGGTGATCTCTCAGGAGCACAGCCTCCGGCCTAGCTCGAAGGGGTAGGCCATGCGGCTGAGCATGACGTAAGCGCATGCCGCCAGGGACGCGCCGGCGGCCAGGCGTTTGAGGATTATTTCGAGCGACGGTTTGTGCATGTTGTGGGCTTCCGGGGTGAGTGCTTCAGCCTGAGATAATTATAATCAATGGGGAGTGGGACAGGTTGTTGTTTTAGATATTAAACAATAACAGTTGCTCGGATCTTACAGATTACTGCGCAATAGGACTCGAACCTACAACCTAGAGGTATACAGGTGGCGATTTTATTATTGACACGGAACACGCGCAGCACCTAAGATGATATCAATCAAGGGGGGGCGAAAAACATACATATTAAAATCTTTGTTATACTTAGTGATGAAATCACTACAATCACATAAGGTTTTTTATGATTAACAATCAGAATATAGTATCACCAACGAGTTTGCCTTATTTACAAGCCCAAATTTTGAAAAAAATATACATTGATATTGCAGAATCAAACAATACTAGTTTGGAAGAAATTTCTGAAACGACAGATTACCCGAAAGAAAGTAAGATCTTGGCAAATGCTATAACATCTCTAGTCACCAAAGGCTTTTTAATTGGATCAATACAAGATGGCTTTATAGTTCCAAGTGAAAGATTTGATTTCTTTAGAGAAGTAATTACTGAAAAAAAAATAAAAAATAAGGTTTATTCAGAGCTGTTACTTGACTTTTCACCTTCAATCAACAGACAACTAGAAATATTTCTTAATGAAAATGATATCAGTCATTTAAATAAATATGGCGTAATTCACAAATGGTACGATTACTTGGAAGATTTCCCATATTCATTAATTGAAGAAAAAATTAATGAATATAAATTAGATGAAAATTCTCTTATTGTTGATCCCTTTTGTGGTAGTGGTACAACCTTAATTTCATCAAATTTGTTCCAAATAAATTCTATAGGATTCGATGCAAGTCCATTAATGGCTTACATATCAAGAGTTAAAACTACATGGGATATCAATCTTAATTCATTTGAGAAATATATTCGTTTTATTGCCCATCGGTTTTTAAACACCGTTCACAATCTTGATGATGAACCCTATTACGATAATTTTATATTTGCGATGCCTAAACGAGAATTAAATCAATGGTTGAGCCCTAATTTACAACTTGAAGTCTCTCTATTAAAGAAAATAATTTATACAGTTGATGATGAAAAGATTAGGGATATTTTCTTATTAGCCTTAGCAAAATCTTGTTTTGATGCTTCTTATGTTGCATTGTGTCCAGGCACAACGTTTTATCCGTTTAGAGACAAAGAAGAATTTTGGACTCAATTTTCTCAAAAAGTGGTTCAAATATTCTTTGATTTAAAAGCGATCCAATCTCATAATCACTTTGGAAAATCAACTATCATTGAAGATACATGTCTAAATGGACCCAAATATATACCTGAAAATCAAATCGACTTTATCATTACATCACCACCATATCCTAATGATCTTGAATACACAAGACAAACGAGATTGGAACTTTATTTATTAGATTTTGTAAAAAGCATGGATGATGTACAAGCAATAAAACGCAAAATGGCTAAAGGAAGTACAAAATTAATATTCAAAGAAAGCAATTCTGAAAATAGTATATTGAAATTTAATTCTATACAATCAATTTCAGATGCGATTTACGAAAAAACGAAATATAAAAACTGGGGTTTTGATTATCCGCGTATGGTCAGAGAATACTTTGGTGACATGTACTTATGTCTAAAGAATTTCTATCCACTAATGAAAAACAAATCTCATTATTTATTAGTTGTAGGTGACCAAACAATCAAAGGTGTATTCATTCCTGTTTGCGATATTTTGATTGAAATGGGTAACGAGATTGGATATAAAAACTGCAGAAAAGAACCCTTTAGGATACGTCGTAGCACTGGCCATGACATTCCATTACCTGAAGATATCGTAATTTTAGAAAAGTGAGTGAAATATGCCAAATATTCAATTGGAAGCTTTTGGCGAGGAATTCCAAAGTCAGGCATCAATACAAAGATTTAAGAATAAAAATTATTCATGCCCGTTTGATCAACGAATAGAAGGATGTGATAAACCAAATAACGGCCCCCTGAGGTATGGAAATTGCTCTGCTCATGTTGGAAATAATAAAAGAATTATCTGCCCAAGAAGATTTTATGCAAATAATTATCAGATACTACGTGATATAAAAAGTTTTATTTGGGGAGAAAACAATTCGATTGATTGTTTTGATGAATTGGCAATAAAAACAAAAATGGTCGATGGCGATAGTTTTCACTACGGAAACTTGGACTGGATATTAGTGAATCATAATAATACTAGAGACTTTTGTGGCATAGAAATTCAAACAGATTCAACAACTGGCACAGGAAAATTCAAGGAAGGAATTGTCGACTTACTTGAGAATAAATTAAAAACCACATATAGTTTTGGATTAAATACTCTTGCCTCATTTAAAGGTTTTTTGCCCCAATTCATATTTAAGGGACAATTATTTGATGACTGGAAGAAACCTTATGTTGCAGTAATGCAAGATGAATTGTGGGAAAAATTTATATCAAAGTTTCGGATTAGGTATAAAAATATAACGGAATATACTAATGAAACCTTCATATTTTTTATCTATTCATTACAATATAACGAAAAAACAAAAAAATATGAACTGGGTAATAGAAAAGCATATTCATCAAGATGGATTGATTTATTATTTTCATTTTCTGTTGAGAGTGAATTGTTGATAGATTTTGATGGTATTGTTGAAAAAATTGAATATAAGAAGAAGAAATATCAGCCAATAGTAACAATATAGTTTGGAAACAATATCAAAATATAGTAACAGTCATTAATTATTTTTTTGTCCATAAGTAATTTTAGGGCTATTTAGAAATACTTTAGGTAAAACACAACTCCTCGCCCCTTCGCTATGCTGTGCGAAATGGACTACACATCGTACCTCGATGGTGGCCTGTAACCTATACAGTTTCTTGTTCTTCTGGGGAATTAAATAAAAACAGCTCCTCGAGTAGGACTCGAACCTACAACCTAGCGGTTAACAGCCGCCCGCTCTGCCGAATTGAGCTATCGAGGAACGTAATCGCCATTATAATACACCCCCCGCCGGGACGTCAAGATTGTTTGACTATTCCCCTCAAATCCTTTTTACCGCCCCTTCGTAAAAACGGATATAGTCCTCAACCGTCACCTTCTGGCACAGCTCGGCAATCAGCTCATAGGGGATGTGCGCCGGGTTCTTGAACCTTATGCAGCTTTTGCCCAAATCCAGCTTTGTTGGCACCCGCCGGGCATACTCACTCACAAACCAGTCTTCCAACGCCTGGTTGCCGTACAGCCCCATGTGGTATAAGGCGATGTGGTTCTTCTGCGATGACAGTGACAGGAAGGGCAGGGGCACATCCTTTTTGACGTGATACCCTTTTGGGTAGCGTGACAGCGGCACCACATAGGTGATCATGCCGTAGGCAATCTGCTCGGCGAAGCCCTCCGGCAGGTTGGCTAAAATCACGTCCCGCAGCCGTTCGATCACAGGCCGCCTGTCTTCCGGCAGGGCTGCCAGGTAGTCCTGAACTGTCGTCACATCGTACTGCATCTCATACCATCCTCTCCTGCCGCCGGTCCAGCCCATTCTGGCAGGCCCGCCGGCAAAACCATGTGTCTCTCACTGCTATCCGATATCTGCGTATTATAAAGAATCAGCCCCGCTTTTTCAAATTGCGGGGCTGGAGATTCACTAGTGCTGGTTGCGATCAGGCTGCTTTTTCGCCGTACAATGCGGCGATGTTGACGATCACTTCCACCGCTTTCTCAATTGACTGGGTGGGGGCAAACTCGTACTTGCCGTGGAAGGCATGCCCGCCGGCAAACAGGTTGGGGGTGGGCAGTCCCATAAACGACAGGCGGGCGCCGTCAGTGCCGCCGCGCACGGGGATGATCTTCGGCTCAACGCCGGCCCGGCGCATGGCTTCCTGTGCCGTCTCAATCAAGTGATAGGCCGGCAGGACCTGCTCGCGCATGTTGAAGTAGCTGTCGGAGATGCTCACGCTCAGGGTACCGGGGCCGTGCTTCTCGTTCAAAAAGTCCACTGCTTTCTGCATGAAGGCTTTCTTGGCATTGAACTTGTCCATGTCGTGGTCGCGGATGATGAAGCCCAGGCTGCACTCTTCCACCGTACCGTTGAAGCGGGTGAGATGGGTGAAGCCCTCGTAACCCTCGGTGTGCTCGGGGCGCTGGGCGTGCGGCAGCAGGTTCACCAGCTCCATGCCGATCAGCGAGGCGTTGATCATGCGGTCCTTGGCGGTGCCGGGGTGCACGTTGCGCCCCTTGATCTGTACCTTGACGCCGGCGGCGTTGAAGTTCTCAAACTCCAGCTCGCCCAGGCCGCCGCCGTCCACCGTGTAGGCGAACTCAGCGCCGAACTTGGCCACGTCAAAGTTGTCCACACCGCGGCCGATCTCCTCGTCGGGTGTGAAACCGACCTTGATGGTGCCGTGCTTGATCTCGGGGTGCGCCAGCAGGTACTCCACCGCGGTCATGATCTCAGCCACGCCGGCCTTGTCATCGGCGCCCAGCAGGGTGGTGCCGTCGGTGGTCAGCAGGGGCTCTCCCTTGTAATGCAGCAGCTCGGGGAACTCGCGCGGGCTGAGGATGATGCTGGCTGCTTGATTAAGGACGATGTCCTCGCCGTCATATTCTTCGATCAGTCGCGGCTTGATGTCGGCGCCGCTCATGTCGGGGCTGGTATCCACGTGGGCGATGAAGCCGATCACCGGCACATCACCGCTGACGTTGGCCGGCAGGGTGGCCATCACCACGCCCTGCTCACTGATGCTGACGTCCTGCAGGCCGATGGTCTTGCATTCCTCAGCCAGCTGGCGCAGCAGGGTGAACTGCCCCGGGGTGCTGGGCGAGGTTTTTGAGTCTGAATCCGATTTGGTATCGACTTTTATATACTTGAGAAACCGATCAATAACAACAGACATTTTAGCTCCTTGTCTAAGATTTTTCTTTATTGTAACCTTAATCGCATTCCCCTGCAGGCTGTATAACCTTTGGGAATTTCACCCCTTGCGAATGGGCTGGATGGGTGTAAAATTGCTAAACCAGTTAACTATATACAGGTGAAATAATGAAACCATGTCAAGAACATCCGTTTGTCAACCGCCTTGGTCCCCTGCTGGCGAACATTGGTCGCCTGCACAGCCGGCGGGCTGATCACTTTATGGAGCATCTCGGGCTGTACCGCGGGCAGGCTTTCCTGTTGATGATCCTCTCGCATCACGATGGGCTGGCGCACAATGAGATCGCCGAAAAGCTGGAGATCTCGCCGGCCGCCGCCACCAAGGTCATTAAGCGCATGGAAGCCCTGCAGTACGTGCAGCGCGTGCCTGACCCCAGCGATGAGCGCGTCTCGCGTGTCTATATACAGGATGCCGGCCGCGACCGCATCCGCCAGGTGCGCCAGGCTTTTGAAGAGATCAACGCCGTGCTGGTGGATGGGCTTTCAGATGATGAGCAGAAGACGCTGATCAGCCTGCTGCAAAAGGTGTATGCCAGCCTGCTGGCGTATGAAGGTGAAAACCGTACAATCCCTGCGCCGGGTGAGCCGGCGGACAGTCAGTTATCTATTGGAGGTGTTGTTTGATCAAAAAGTTAAGCCGGCATATCGGCCTGTACAAGAAATACCTGTTAATCATCCCACTGCTGGTGTTGTTGGACGTGGCGGCCGAGCTGAGCATGCCGCTGTTGATGGCGCGCATCATCGACATCGGCATCCTCACCAGCGATGTCGCCTTTATCGCCCGCATCGGCCTGTATATGGCGCTGCTGGCACTGGCAGCGATGACCTTTGGCGTGCTCAACAGCCGCTTTACCACCCTTGTCGCCATGGGATTCGGCGCCAACCTGCGCGATGCACTGTTTGAAAAGGTGCAGAGCTTTTCCTTCAACAACATTGACCGCTTCAGCACCGCTTCATTGATCACCCGCATGACCAACGACGCCAACAACCTGCAGATGACCTTCATGATGATGATGCGCATCCTTCTCAGGGCACCGCTGATGCTGGTGATTGCCTTCATCCTGGCGTACAGCATCAACGCCGAACTCTCGGTTGTGCTGGCGGTTGCCATCCCCCTGCTGGTGCTCGGCATTGTATTGATCATGCGCGTGGCGACCAAGCGCTTTATCGTGGTGCAGGAGAAAATCGACGCGCTCAACAATACCCTGCAGGAGAACCTGATCGGCATGCGGGTGGTCAAGTCCTTTGTGCGCGAAGACTTTGAGATCGGCAAGTTCAAGAAATCCAATGACAACCTGACGAACGCCGGCATCCGTGCGTTGAGCATCGCCGTGTTGGGCATGCCGCTGATGATGCTGGTGATGAACGGAGCCTCGCTGGTAATCATCTGGCTGGGCGGTAACATGGTTGCAGCCGGCGGGCTGGGTGTGGGCGAGTTGATCAGCTTCCTCAGCTATATCATGCAGATTTTGATGAGCGTGATGATGCTTTCGATGGTTGTGTTGATGAGCGCGCGTGCCCAGGCCAGCGCCAAACGTGTGCTCGAGGTGCTGGAGACGGAGAGTGACATCGTCGAGCCGGAACAACCGCGCTCACCCGCAGCCAGCCATAAACAGGGTAAGGTGGAATTCAGAGACGTATCCTTCAAATATCACGCCAGCGATACCGGCGCCAATGTCCTGTCGAACATCTCCTTCACCGCCCAGCCGGGTCAGGTGGTGGGCATTGTGGGCGGCACCGGCACTGGCAAGACCACGTTGATACACCTCATCCCGCGCCTGTACGACGTGTCTGAAGGCAAGGTGCTGGTGGATGACCTGGACGTGCGCGAGTACGACCTGGAAGATCTGCGAGACCGGATGGGGGTGGTGCTGCAGCAGAACACGCTCTTCTCCGGCAGCATTCGCGATAATGTGCTGTGGGGCAGGCAGGATGCCACCCAGGCGGAGATTGAAGCCGCCTGTCGCATCGCCCAGGCGCATGATTTCATCGTCTCCTTCCCGGAGGGTTACGACACACAGCTGGGACAGGGTGGGGTGAACCTCTCGGGCGGACAGAAACAGCGCCTGACCATCGCGCGTGCCCTGCTGAAAAAGCCGTCCATCCTGATACTGGATGACAGCACCAGCGCCGTGGATACCGCCACAGAGGCGAAAATCCGTAAGGGCTTTTACGAGAACCTGGCTGACACCACCGTGTTCATCATTGCCCAGCGCATCAGCTCGGTGCGCGAGGCTGACCTGATCTTGGTGGTGGATGATGGCAAGCTGGCCGGCATGGGCACGCACAGCGAATTGCTGATGACCAATGCCATTTACCAGGAGATCAATGCCTCACAGCAGGAAGGAGCGTACATCAATGGATAATAAGAAGAAACTTCCACAGCGCACGCAGGTGAGGCCCCGGGGCGGTCCGGGCGGCGGACCAATGGGCGCCATGGGCTTTGAAAAGCCGAAGAACGCGCGCCGCACGATTGCACGCCTGCTCTCTTACCTCGATAACCGTATTGCCCTGCTGGTGCTGGCGCTGGTGATGATGTTGATCAGCACACTGAGCGGCCTGGCAGGTAACTACTTCCTCAAGCCGCTGATCAATGACTACATTTTGCCGGCTGATTTTGATGGTCTGCTGACTGCCCTGATGATCCTGGGCGGCATTTACCTGGCCGGCGTCACTGCGTCTTACCTGCAGAGCCGGCTGATGATACAGGTGGCACAGACCACCACCAACCGCATGCGGCGCGAGCTGTTCACCAAGATGCAGCGCCTGCCGCTCAAGTTCTTTGATACCAACACCCATGGCGACCTGATGAGCCGCTTCACCAATGACCTTGACAATGTTCAAACCGCGCTGGAACAAAGCCTGGTGCAGTTCATTTCCAGCACGCTCACCTTTGTTGGTGCAGTGGTAATGATGCTGGTGCTCAGCCCGGTGTTGTTTATTGCCACCTTCCTGGTACTGGCGCTGATGTTCTTTATCACCAGCAAGATTGCCGGCAGGAGCAGAAAATACTTCCAGTCTCAGCAGCGCAACTTGGGCGGCGTGAATGGCTACATCGAGGAGATGGTTGAGGGCTTGAAGGTGGTCAAGGTGTTCAACCACGAGGATGAGGCGATTACCGAGTTCAAAAAGCGCAATGAGGCTTACCGGCAAGCCGCCACAGAAGCCAATTTCTATGTCGGCATCGTGATGCCAATCATGTCCAACCTCAACAATATTGCCTATGCCGCTACGGCATTGTTCGGCGGCATCCTGACGGTACTGACCAGCTTCGATATTGGCTCGCTGGCGGCGTTCCTGCAGTACTCTCGCCAGGTGGGCTTCCCGGTGGCGCAGATCACCAACCAGCTCAATAATGTCCTGTCAGCCATGGCAGGCGCTGAGCGGGTGTTCCAGGTGTTGGACGAAACGCCCGAAGTTGATGAGGGCGATGTGACGTTGGTAGGCATGAGCCTGGACGCAAACGGCAGTCTGCAGGTGGATGACTGCGGTGGCCACCCCTGTCACTGGGCCTGGAAGGTACCGCAGGCAGACGGCTCGGTGCAGTATGTTGAATTGAAGGGCGATGTGCGTTTCCATGATGTCACCTTTGGCTACGACCCTGAGAAGACGGTGCTGCATGACCTGTCGCTGTACGCCAAACCCGGGCAGAAGATCGCCCTGGTGGGCTCGACTGGCGCCGGCAAGACCACCATCACCAATTTGCTTAACCGGTTTTATGATATTGGCGAAGGCACCATCACCTATGACGGCATTGACATCAAGCGCATTTGCAAGGCTGAGCTGCGCCGCTCACTGGGCATGGTGCTGCAGGATACGCACCTGTTCAGCGGTACGATTTTGGACAACATCCGTTACGGCCGGCTGGATGCCACGGATGAAGAGTGCATCGAAGCGGCAAAGCAGGTGAACTCCCATTCGTTCATCCGCCGCCTGCCGCAGGGCTACCAGACCGAGATTACTGCTGACGGCACCAATCTCTCGCAGGGGCAGCGCCAGTTGCTGGCGATCACCCGTGCGGCGATTGCTGACCCGCCGGTCATGATTTTGGACGAAGCCACCAGCTCGATTGACACCCGCACAGAAACGCTGATCGAGCAGGGCATGGACATACTGATGGAAGACCGAACAGTGTTCGTGATCGCCCACCGACTGTCAACCGTGCGCAATGCCAAAGCGATACTGGTGCTGGAGGATGGCAAGATCATTGAGCGCGGTGACCACGATGACCTGTTGGAGCAGAAAGGGCGCTACTACCAGCTCTACACCGGCCAGTACGAACTGACGTAAAGGGGCTGCTTTCCTGACGAAAAAACCGCAGGGCGTTGTGTGCTCTGCGGTTTGGTTTAACGGGTGTTGGCTGGCGTGCGGTCTGTCAGATGGTGCTGAAGGTGACGAATACATGCGGGCGGCGGCGGGTGCGGGCATACAGGTGGCTGCTGACCGCCTTTTCCACGTTCTTGCGGAAGTCACCATTGGCATTCTTGACTGCCTCGCTGATGTACTCGCGGGTGGTCTCCATGATCTCGTTACCCTCGCCGGCGGTGATGAAACCGCGCGTGAAGATCTCGGGCTCACCGCGCAGCTGGCCGGTTTTATCATCTAAAACAATATGTACCAGCACTACGCCGGAGCGTGACAGAAGCGCACGTTCACGCATCACCTCGGGGCTGAGTTCACCCACACTGCCGCTGTCGACAAAGACATAAGAGCCGGGCACACGCTCTGCCAGGCGCATTTTGCCGTTGAGGAACTCGACCACCTGGCCGTTTTCCACCACGACGATATCCTCTGGCTTATAGCCGAGCGATTGTGCCACCAGGCTGTGATGCTTGAGGTGGCGCAGTTCTCCATGCATGGGCATGAAGTAGCGCGGCCGCACCAGGTTGAGCATCAACTTGGCTTCTTCCTGGCTGGGATGACCGGAGACATGAATGTTGGCAATGGCTTCGTAGATGACGGTGGCGCCGCGCTGGAACAGGCGGTTGATGGTGCCGCTGACGCTCTCCTCGTTGCCGGGGATGGGGTGGGACGACAGCACAATGGTGTCGCCTTCCTTCACGTCAAACTGGCGGTTGGTGCCGTAGGCAAGGCGTCCCAGGATGGAAGAAGGCTCACCCTGCGAGCCGGTGCACATGATGACCACCTCGTTAGCAGGCATCGAGAGCGCCTGGTCAATCGGCACCTGCAGTCCGTCCGGCAGGTCGAGATAACCGAGCTTGCGGGCGATCTTGGCGTTATCCACCATGCTGGTGCCGGCAAAGGTGAGCTTGCGGTTGTACTTGAGAGCTGCGTTGGCTACCTGCTGCATGCGTGAGATGAGAGAGGCGAATGTGGCTACCAGGATGCGTCCCTTAGCTTCACGAAAGACCTTGTCCAGGCCTTCAGCTACCACGCGCTCTGAGGGCGTCCAGCCGGGACGCTCGATGTTGGTGGAGTCGGCCAGCAGCAGCAGCGGCTTGCGCTCTGAGAACTGACCCAGCCGGCCAAAATCGGTTGGCCAGTTATCCACCGGGGTCTGGTCGAACTTGTAGTCGCCGGTGTGCACCACCAATCCTTCAGGCGTGTTAATCGCCAGACCAACCGCATCTGGAATGGAGTGGCAGACATGGAAAAACTCAACCTGGAAGACGCCGACGTTGATGCGGTCACCCGCCTGGACGGTATGCAGGCTGGTGCCCTGCAGTTTGCCGGCACGCGCCAGCTTCCCTTCCAGCAGGCCGCGCGTCAGTGGTGTGGCATAGATGGGCGCGTCGATCTTCTCGAGCACATGTGACACTGCACCGATGTGATCCTCATGACCGTGGGTGATGACGATGCCGCGCACCTTATAAGCTTTGTCAAACAGGTAATTGAAATCCGGGATGATGTATTCGACCCCCAGCATGTCATTTTCGGGAAACATGATGCCCGCGTCAACGATCAGGATATTATCGCCGTGTTCATAGGCGGTCATATTCTTGCCGACTTCCCCAAAACCCCCCAGGGGAACGATTCGTAATGGTGTTTTCTTCATATTTACTGCATCCTTATATGCACAATCCACCCTATCCGCAGAGTTTAACAAAAACAACTGCCGCAGGTGCGGTTGTAAAAATCAATTTCAGGTTAAAAAAACACTCCCGGTGCAATAATTTGCAGCCGGGGGTGCAAGGTTCTGATCCAAATAACAAAAATTTCTTCTCAAATAACCAGCATCGGTTTGACCGGCGCTTTCTTAACTGGGGTGATTTTAGCACAGAGGGGGGTATTTGTCAAAAAAGGCGTGGGTCCAAGACAAATGAAATAACATTCCCAAAATAAATGCTTACTGTATTTAGCGACCTAATTAAACCGCTTTAATTACAGAATGTATCGATCAAATATTTATGTCCATCAGGGAATTGTTGCTGAATATTTTCACTAACCAATTTGTAGGAATTGCATGCTTGCTGGCGTGTGTAATGGTTGTATCGAACCAAGGAAGCCAGCTCATTTGCTGCATCGTAATCTTCCATGTACGCGTAAGCTTGAATAAATGGGATCCACTCAACCCAATCATCAGAGTTTAATTTTTCACTAAGTGCCTGATCCCCAAGGTCAACAATTCGCTGCCAATCTTCTTTTTGCCTGGCGAGAGCTGCAATTTGGTAATAATAACACCAGGTATGGTCAGGTTCACTTCCAAATATTGCAACAGGTGGCGTTCGAGGCTCATCAGTGATTTGAATTAAATCTATTCTAGAAAAGGTCGCTATCCGGGCAATTCTCTCATCTACCTGTGAAGACAATTCAGGCGAGTTGCCATCTATTACATGCAAGCAGGATGACTGTGATGGGGTAGTCATGACAAGAGTTTTCGAGAATTCTTTTTTTAAGGGGATTGATCGTAAAACTCTTTCAGATTCCTCGCCAAGCATAATGGCTTCCTGAACAGGTTTGGATAAAACTTCAGCACTGATTGGTAGTGTCTCTTTTGGCATGGTTGGATAATAGATCAAGTTGGCTGGACCCCATAGAACATAATCCTCTGCAATTTCTACACCATTTAATTGGGCAACAAGAACAGTACCTGGTTCAAGTTGAGGGGCTCGCCAGGATAATTGCCACCACACCTGCCTTGCTCTTTGCCAATCTTCCGAATAACGTGTTGTATTAGCATAGTGTGTCATAACTGCAGTTAATATTAAAGTTAGAAAAATTGCATTCCGCCATGTCTTTGATGAAACTGCGCTGAAAAGTACTCCTGCGAGCATTAATACGCCGCCCATGGCAGCGGGCAGCGTAAACCTGCTTGGAATATCAGCAGCCCGTTCTCCAAAAATGATTGGAATAAGTGCTGTACCCACAGAAAACACACCAATGATAAAGGCATCTCTTGCCCAATTTGGTGATTGTTTTTCTGCATCGTAAACATAATCCTCATTGCGCTTGAGCCACAAAAATAACCCTGTTACTACCGATGCAGTAATTCCTACCATGAATGCCAACAGCCATTCTCGAAGTCGTAAATTTGCCGTAAGTGTGTAAAATGGAACACCCCATGCGAGGAAAGACGTGTTTATTAGTCCATTCATAAGATCGGAAAAATTATGTGCCAGTCTCAGAACAAGATTGGAAGCATAGCTCTCAAACATGCCCTCAATATTTGTTGAATACCGTGCGTTTTGAAAAAACAACATTCTCCAGAGGAGAAATCCCATAGATGTCAGAAAGTAAGGCCAATAAAGTTTTAATAAATTCGCCATGCGTGAGTTTATTTTTTTAAGTTCCTTTGGGTAACAGAAATACCAAATGAGGAAGATTCGCAAACCTTCCATGCCAATATAGTATTCCATACCTAAGTATCCTAAAAAGCTCAAAGATACTGCAGCTAGTGTGAGGATAATTTTCAACAAAATTGATTTTATTTTTATAACCAGAATGCTCAGGAAAATTGAAAAGATAATGACTGTCAGGCTGATAATATGAGCTTGAAAATCCAAGGCATTAGGCAAATTTGTGAATGCTGGGTATATTCCAAATAACACAGCGCTTATCCAAGCAAAAAGTTTTTGCTTGGGCCATGTCAGGCATACTATTCCAAAAAAGCCTATTGTACTCAGGCTGCGAAGGAAAAAATCAAAGAGGTTGTAAAATAAAATATTATTTCCAAATAGATTGAATGCCGCACTCATCAAGAAACCGCGGAATGGCCGATCAGAGAGGAAAACATCATAAAAGCTTTGTGGCCCTAATACATTGCCTGCGTATAACAAATACCAGTCATCACGGTAAAAACCTAATAGGTGAATTTTTGGGAGATAAGCCAACGCTAAGATTATTAGGAGGAACAAAATAGAAATAGGATTGAACCAATCTCTTTTTAGGAAATATTTCACCATTTCTCGCTCCGACTGCCGATTATTAATTTGTGAGTATAGCATGATTTTTATTATTCACTTTACAAAGCCTTGACAACAAAGCCTTTCCCTCGGCATTAAAGAGAATATTTTAGTAAATTTACATTCCAGCCATGGTTTCAAATATTGGATAAATGTGTTGAACATTTGATTAATCATCGTTTTCTTGAAGATATTTAGGATTAACATTCACTTATGTGTTTCACAGATCATCGCAGTTTGTCCAAATTATCTACCGGTTTGGTTAAGATACAATAAAGGAAACATATTATTGGATGGTATATGCATGGAAGATAAACCGGCAGGCAGAAAGCGAAAACCGACCCGCACATCGGGTTTCGGTGCAGGTAAGCGCGAGTCGCATGACAGCTCGACCTTTTACGCCAGCCGTATGGCGCAGAGCCAGACAGGTGCGAACAATGCTGAGCCAGCTGTCGAGCCGGAACCGCTGTCAGATACCCGCTGGATGGACCAGGTGTACTGCCAGTCGTGTGAGGCGATGACACAGGTGCCGGATGCCAGCGTGGCGCTGGCGGTCACCTCGCCGCCCTACAATGCTTCGAAGGATTACGATGCCGACCTGAGCCTGGAGGAATACCTCGGTTTGATCGGTCGGGCGGCAGAAGAGGTGTACCGGGTATTGAAGCCGGGCGGGCGCTACGCGGTCAATGTTGCCAACCTGGGGCGCAAGCCGTACATCCCCCTGCATGCTTACTTTTACGGGGTTCACCGGGCAGCCGGGTTTATGCCGCTGGCCGAGATCATCTGGCGCAAGGCAAAGGGCGCCAGCGGCTCCACCGCCTGGGGCAGCTGGATGAGCGCCAAAGCACCCTGCATCCGTGATGTGCACGAGTATATATTGGTGTTCGCCAAAGGGTCTTTCAGCCGGCCGGACAGGGGTGAATCGGACATCAGCCGCGAGGCATTCCTTGACGGCACGTTGTCGGTATGGGAGATCCCGTCGGAATCTGCCCGGCGCATTGGTCACCCGGCGCCGTTCCCAACAGCGCTGGCTGAGCGGCTGATCAGGCTGTTCAGCTACAAAGGTGAGGTGGTGCTTGACCCGTTCATGGGTTCGGGCAGCACGGCGGTGGCAGCGGTGCAAAGCGGCCGGCACTATGTCGGCTACGAGATTGAGGCAAGCTATATTGACCTGTGCCGCCGGCGCATCCGGGCGGCAGAGGACAGCCTGAGCCGGTCAGCAGAACTCTGAGCGGCCGGGCGTGTTCCATCAGTTAACTTATAAGTCTTGATTGCAAGGTGCAGAATTGGAGGCACTTATGCTCGAAAAAATTCATGATCATATTGTCAGTGAAATGCAGCAAAACAGCCGTACGGACACGGTCTTTATTGTGACGGCGGTGATTTTCAATTTCATTGTGCTGGCGATCAACTCCGGCATTGCGCAGAATGCCAACCAGGGCTATGGCAGAGATTCCGATGACATGGTGCTGGTGGTGTTTATCATCATGAGCCTGTTGATCAATACCGCTGCGGTAATTGCTCTGAACCACGGACGGCGCTCACGCGAGAAGCTGCTGGGCGGGCTTGTTGCCATGTATGAGGACAACGACGTCTCACGCTATTACGATTCAACCTTGATGAAAAGCTACGGCACGCGCTACTGGCTCATCACCGGTATTCTTATCAGCCTGGCTGCTGCCGGCATCCTCGTTCCATTGATCATCCGCTTCTCGTAAAAATGTCCCCCGGTTGGGTGCCGAGGGCTGATATTTGTCCAATTTAAACAGCTGGCAGGTTTTAAGGCCTCATCGCATCTGACATCAATGCCGCCAGCGTTTCTACGTTGCCTTCTTTGAGCAGGGTAAGATGGGTGCCGGGTATCTGGTGCAGGGTGATGGTACCTTTCACCAGGTAATTCCAGAAGGAGAATTTCTGGCGTACGAGCGTGGTGCGCTGCTGCTTGACCCGGAAGAGGTGGGCATCGCCAGCGTAGGTTTTGGGGTGGTACTGTTGAATTGCCGGTTTGTTGGTGAAAACCACTTCAGCCTGTTCGCGCTGGGTGTATTCCTTTTGTTTAATAACCAGCGGCAGCCACTTGATGCGCTTCTTGAGCCGTATGTTGATATAACCCAGCCGGTCAATGATTGACAGTTTGGCAATTTCGCGGAAGTGAAAGCCGGCTGCCCAAATCAGCCATTCGAAATAGTAGCGTTTTTGCAGCCACCCAGGCAGGTCAGTTCTCATTTTGGGGAAGAGAATTGGGCTGGTGTCCACAATGCCAAGGAAGGCAACTTTTTCGCCGCTTTCGGCCAGCTGGCGGGCGATCTCGTAAACCATCAGGCCGCCGAACGACCAACCAAAGATCCGGTAGGGTCCCTGAGGCTGTACTGCTTTAATCTGCTGGATGTGCTCTGCCGCACCGACATCCAGCGGTTTCATCAGCACATCCGGCAGGCTGGGCTGGTAAAGCTCAAACTGCGGGTCAAGATGGCTGCCCAACAGGCCGTAATTGGCCGGGTTGCCAATACCGAAGACCGGGATGCGCAGTGATGCGCTGCCTTCAGCTGTTTGAATACCTTCACGACCACTTTCGCGCAGGAAGGCCGCCAGGCCTCTCACGGTGGGCGTGCGGTACAGTGCCGAAATTGGCATCTGGCTGCCCATCAGGGATTCCATTTTTACCACCAGCTGGATGGCGGTCAGTGAATGCCCACCCAGTTCAAAGAAGTTGTCGTCAATGCCAATGGTCTTGCGCTGCAGGATGTCCTCCCAAATGCCGGCAATGGTCCGTTCCAGGTCGTCGCGCGGGGCGGTGAAGCTGGTCTCAGCAGGCGCAGCGCCGGCGAGGTATTCGGGCGTCTCGAGCAGGGCAGTGCGGTTGATCTTGCCGCTGATGTTGAGCGGCATTTGGGTAAGCTCTACTATACGGGAGGGCACCATGTAGTTGGGCAGCTGCTCGGACATATAATGTCTGAGTTGCATAATATCCACCTTACCTTGACCTGGTTTAACCGTGAAGAAGGATACCAGCTGGCTGGAGCCGGCAGGGTCAGGCCGGGCAAGTGTCTGGCACAACTCAACCGCCGGGTACTTGAGCAGGACAACATCTATCTCCTCCAGCTCCACTCGGAAGCCGCGAATCTTAACTTGTGTATCCAGCCGGCCGCCGAAATCGAGGTTACCATTAGACAACCAGCGCACACGGTCGCCGGTGCGGTAAAGTTTTGCATCCGGCTCATCGTTGAATGGGTTTGGGACAAAGCGTTCTGCCGTCAGGTCAGGGCGGTTGAGGTAGCCGTGTGCCAGCCCGTCGCCGCCAACGTACAGTTCACCGTAGATACCGGCTGGCAACGGCTGCATGTTCTCATCCAGCACGTAGCAGGTGCTGTTGGCAATTGGCTTGCCGATCGGCACGCTCTCAACGTTGGGGTCAAGCTCAGTAAAGCGGTAGCAGGCCGAGAAGGTGGTGTTTTCAGACGGTCCATAGCCGTTGATCATCATACTCGGTGAAGATTTTTCGAGCACCAGGCGAGCATAGCGCGGATCAAGCACCTCACCGACTGGCAGCAGCGCTTTTAGTCCCCTGAATTGATCGGGATGCTCACGAGCATATTGGTGGAAAAGCGAGGCGGTCAGCATCAGCAGGTTGACCTTGCGCTGGCCTACATCGCGCAGGAACTCAACCGGTGAGAGAAGGGCATCCTGTCCGAAGCCGACCACGGTGCCGCCGTTCAACAGCGGTCCCCACATCTCGAGGGTGGCAGCATCAAACATGAAGCTGGAAATGAAGGCAAAGCGGTCACCCGGTTCCACCTGCAGGTAATTGGTGTTGAGCACCAGGCGGGTGATGGCACGATGCGGAATGACCATCGCCTTGGGCTGACCGGTGGAGCCGGACGTGTAGACGATGTAAGCAGGGTGTTCACCGGTCACTTTGATATCCGGTGCAGCTGCTGAGGTGCCGGTATAAACCTTGTCCAGGTCGCTGATGACCACCTCAACCAGGTGGGCGAAATTTGATGCTAGCTCGCGGCTGGTGATCACCGCTTTTAACCCGGCGTTCTGCACCAGGAAAGCCATGCGCGGCGCTGGCAGGTTGGATTCAAGGGCGGTATAGGCAGCGCCGGCTTTGAGCACAGCCAGGGCGGAGGTGACACGATCAGTGGATGGCGGCAGGCAGATGCCGACATGCTCACCTGGCTTGATGCCCTGGCCGACCAGGTACTGAGCAAGCTGGTTGGCACGCGCTTCCAGATTGGCATAGGTCAGTGTTTCATCAGGGTAATCCAGAGCCGGTTCGTTGGGGTATTTTGCAGCAACCTGTGAAAAAATTTCCTGCACCGATGCATCACGCGGGTACTCGGTATGGGTGTTGTTCCAATCGACCACCACCTGTTGGTACTCATCAGGCAGGAGCATGGTCAGCTTACCGATAGGTGTATCGGGGTTCTTGACGACGGACTGAACCAGCTGGATGAAGTGAGTTGCCAGCCGTTCAATGGTGGTTTTCTTGAATAGCTCAGTTGAGTAGATCAAGCGGTAGCCGATTTCATCGCCGTCTTTGAAGAAGTCGTAACGCAGGTCAAAATGGGTGTGACCGTGATCAAAACTGTAACGGCTCATGACAACGCCGTTTGGCAATTCGATATTCTGCAGCCGGCCGTGGTACTGCGTGATCACCTTGAACAGCGGGTTGTCGATCCTGTGGCGGAAGGGAATGACAGCCTGAACCATTTTCTCAAACGGCACGCGCTGGTACTGAAAGCCGGTCAGGATGTCGCGGCGAACCTGCTGCAGGTGGGCGCTGAATGATTTTGTTGGATCAATCAGGACGTTGAGCGGCACGGTATTGTGCATAATGCCGCCGATATCCTCATACTCGCGCTGTGTGCGCCCGGAGATAGGCATACCCAGACCAAAATTGCGCTGACCGGTGTAGCGGTAGAGCAGCACTTCCAGGACAGCGGCCATGGTCATGAAGATGGTGCAGCCGGCTTTTTCTGTCAGTTTTTGCAGATCTTTTGCCAGCTGATGGTCCAGCAATTCGACATAGTCACCGCCGTAGTGATGGATGTTGCCTGGGCGAGAGAAATCCAGCGGTAGTTCCAAGTCAGGTGGAGGCGTGTAGGTTTTCTTCCAGCGCTCCAGCAGAGGCTGCCAGCGCTCGGGATGGCTTTGCTCATCGATGGCGTACTGATGGTATGGGATGACAACTGGGGGCAGCTGGGGAACTTCATGCAGCGCGGCTGCACGGTACAACGCAGCCAGGTCCCGGACAAAGATTCGGTTGGCAGACTCATCAGTGAGGATGTGGTGAATGTCAAACATCAGCACATGAGCAGTAGGCGAGATGCGCAGAAGGGTCAATTTCAATGGTGGCGCTTGGTCCAGCTGGTGACGGGCGCCGTTGTCGGCATACCAGTCTGACAGGGCATCCTTGACCGTTTGATCCTGGCTCACCTGCAGCTCCTGCATTGGTATGGTCACACACGCATACGGCAGCACTTCCTGCATGGGCTGGCCATCCACGGCGATAAAGCGCGTGCGTAAGACTTCAAAGCGATCGATCAACCGGTTGACCGCCTCATCCAGGGCAGGCAGGTCCAGGATACCTTCGAAATACAAGCCGATAGGCGTGTTATACACCGGCTTTTCTCTTTCGATCTGATTCATGTAGTAAATTGCCTGCTGTCCGAAGGAAAGCGGGGCAAGTACAGCCTGCTGTGATGCGATGTCAGAGGTGTAATGATCCATCATTATGTCCTCAATTGATGTTCGTCAGGCGGTTATTTACTTCCGCAGCCTGGCTGGCGGGAGATGGGAAGTCGAAAATATCCAAAACAGAAAAATCCACACCGAAGGCTTCAGAGATTCGTAACGCCAGCCTCGCCGCGGTGAGCGAGTCGCCGCCTGAAGGGATGAACTGGTCGGCAGGACTGACAGCGGCAGTACCCAACAGGTCGTGCCACAGCAGGAGGATCTTCGCGGTGATGTCATCGGCGGGTTCTGCACCTTCCCCCGGCAAAGTCTGCCAGCTGATGCTGTCCGCGAGCTGCTCAATCACCAACTGGCGCTGTATTTTACCGCCGGCACTGCTGGGCAGGTGGTCCAGGAAGGCAATTACCGATGGCACCTTGTACTGCGACAGGTTTGCTTTAAGGTGGCTTGCAAGTTCGGTCTCCGTCAGCGCAGCAGAGCGGCGCACGACTGCGGCTGCCACCTGTTCACCCAGTGTGGGATGCGGCAGGGGCACGACGCAGGCTTCAGCAATCTCCGGATGGCTCATGCAGGCTTCTTCCACCTCACGCGGCAGGATCTTCATACCGCCGCTGTTGATCATCTCCTTGCGCCGGCCGACGATCGTGACGTAACCGTCGCTGTCAATGCTCGCCAGGTCACCGGTCATAAACCAGCCGTCCATAAATGGTGAAGGATCGTTGTCCTCCAGGTTCAGGTAGCCTTTGAAGATATTGTCACCGCGCATGGCTAGCTCGCCCACCACATTGGCGGGAAGTTGGCGGCCTTCTTCATCAAAAACTGACACCTCCACATGCACCGGCAGACCAACGGTCTCAGGCTTGCGCACCTTCGGCGGCAGGGGGTTGCAGATGTTGTTGGAAATACCTTCTGTCATGCCGTAGCCGTGAATAATTGGAATGCCAAGCCACTGTTCAAGTGTGACGATCTTGTCGGCTGGAAATGGTGCACTGCTGACGCGGATGAAACGCATGGCTTTGAAAGCGGTAGGGGTGGGATGTGTGCGCAGGTATTCGTAGATGTGGTGGAGCATCGGTGGGCTGGTGAAAAACCAGGTAGGTTTGTAATACTCGACCTGGCTGATCACTTGCAGCGGGTCAAAAGGTGCGATGACCGAAGTGCCGCCTGATACAAGAGTGGCGAGCAGGCAAAATCCGATGGCTGCCAAAAGGTTGAGTGACCCCATCACCAGTGTGCTGTCGTCAGGTGTGAGGAACATAATCTCCTGCATGTAGGCGGCAGAATTTGCGAGCTGTTGACCGCTAATGGGCACCAGTTTTTGCCTGCCGGTGGTGCCCGAAGTGGGCAGGATGAGCGCCAGTGACCCGGGCTGCATCACGCTGGTATCGTGGTCAACAGCCGGAGTGCCGGAGAGGCTGAAGAACCCGGTCGGCATGCCGCCGGATGGGATGATCTCAATAACTGGCAGGTTGAGTTCTGCTGCGGCAGTGCGGGCAGGCTCAGCGAAACCGGGCAGGGTAACCAGGGCGCGCACATCGGCTTTCTTGAAGATGGCTGACTGTTCAGCTGCAGACCAGGCAGCGTTAACCGGCAGAACCGGGCAGGTTGCAGTGAGCGAGAGCAATGCACTGGCCAGCAGGATTCCCTGCGGCAGCACCAGCGCCAGGCGGCTCTCAGCACCGTAACCCAGGTCAGACAGTTGTTGTGAGGTGAGCTGTAGCTGCTTTTCCAGCTGGCTGAAGCTGATATCCTCTGCACCAGGCGCTTTAAGAGCAGGGGTATCCGGCGCTGCAGATGCCCAGTGCTTAATTGCAGTGGTTGGCGTTGGAAAGGATGAAATCATTTAGTAATTATGCCTAAAAATTACATTTCTAACAAGTTGTTCCTGCCTGGCTTGAATTGGCTTTGAAATCAACAGAAAATGTTCAAGTACAGTGCCTCTGACTGACTGAACCTGCTCGCTCAGGTTAAACCATTCAAACGTTTATTAACTTCAGCCGCCTGACTGGATGGAGAGGGAAAGTCAAAGATATCTAAAACAGAAAAATCAATTTCGAACTTTATTGAAAGCATGTCCGCCAGTCGAACAGCGGTGAGTGAGTCGCCGCCGGAAGGGATGAACTGATCGGTGAGTTTGATGTCATTATTGCCAAGCACCTCTCGCCATAAGCCCAGGATGGCGGCTGCCAGTTCGCCTGCGGATCCCGATTCGACAGTCTCACTGCTGACCGCATTGATCTTTGCCAGTAACCTCTCAATCACTAGCTGGCGGTTGACTTTGCCTGTGGGTGTCTTTGGAATACTTTCAACAAAACCAATGACGCCAGGAATTTTATACGGCGCCAGGTGATTCTTTAGATGCCGATAAAGGGCTTGTTCAGTCAGCGTCCCAGATCGTTTGATCACAGCGGCGGCCACCTGCTCGCCCAACGTGGGATGCGGCAGGGGCACAACACTCGCTTCAGCAACCTCCGGGTGGCTCATGCAGGCTTCTTCAACCTCACGCGGCAGGATCTTCATGCCGCCGCTGTTAATCATCTCCTTACGCCGCCCGACGATGGTGACGTAGCCTTCGCTGTCAATAGTAGCCAGGTCGCCGGTCATAAACCAGCCGTCCATAAAGGGTGATGGGATATTATCTTCCGGGTTGAGGTAGCCTGTGAAGATATTGTCGCTGCGCATAGCGAGCTCGCCCACCTCACCTGCAGGCAGCTGCCGGCCTTCCTCATCAAAAACCGCCACGTCAAGGTGCACTGGTAAACCAACCGTTTCAGGTTTGCGCACCCGTGACGGCAGCGGATTACAGATATTGTTGGCAATCCCCTCTGTCATGCCGTAGGTTTGCAGCACAGGGATACCCAGCCACTGCTCCAGCGTGATAATCTTCTCTGTTGGAAATGGGGCTGTACTGACGCGCATGAAACGCATGGCCTTGAACGCCGGCGGGATGGGGTGTGCGTGCAGGTACTCGTAGATTTGGTGCAGCATGGGCGGGCTGGTGAATAACCATGTCGGTCTGTAGTGCTCAACCTGGCTGATGACCTGGAGAGGATCGAATGGTGCAATGACCGAGGTGCCTCCCGATACGACAGTTGCCAGAAGGCAGAATGTGAACACAGCCAGGTGGTTTAGCGACCCAAATACGATTGTCCGGTCGAGCGGTCCAGCCGCCATTACCTCGGCAGAGTAGCCGGCAGAGGTGGCAACCTGGCGTCCGCTGACAGGTACCAGCTTGACACTGCCGGTCGTGCCTGAGGTGGACATGATAAGTGTCAGTGATTCCGGCTGCATTTGGGTGTTGTCCTGTACTGCTGCCGGGCTGCCGGAGAGGCTGAAAAACCCGGTTGGTATGCTGCCCGAGGGGATGACTTCGATTACTGGCAAACCCAGTTCTCTGGCGGCAGTGCGGGCAGAATCGGCAAAACCGGGCAGGGTAACCAGGGCGCGCACAACGGCTTTTTTGAAGATGGCAGCCTGTTCGGGGGCAGACCAGGCAGCGTTAACTGGCATCACCGGGCAGGATGCTGTGTGTGACAAGAGAGCAGATGCCAGCAGGATGCCCTGCGGTAGCACCAATGCCAGGCGGCTTTCAGCACCGTAGCCAAGGTCGGCAAGTTGTTGTGAGGTGCGCTGCAACTGCTTTTCCAGTTGGTTAAAGCTGACATCAACTGCACCGGGTGCCATGAGACATGTTATATCGGGTGTACTGGCTGCCCAGTAATGGATGGCTTGTTCCGGCGTCTCAAATAACTGTGTCATCAGGTTCCTCATTTATTTCAGTTACCAGGTGGATGAGGTTAAGATGATGATTCTGGCGATTATTATCAGGATTAAACTGTCTGCCTGAGCTTGATAGCTTCCGCCTGGCCTGCAATGGTTGGATAATCAAACACATCCAGCACAGCAAAATGAATACCAAACGTTTCAGATATCCGGTTGGCAAGCTTGACAGCCGTTACGGATTCGCCGCCAATCAACAGGAAGATGTCAGTCGGAGAAATATCTGTGGTTTCCAGAACTTCCTGCCATAATGACAGCAAGGTATCTTCAATACTGCTGTCAGCCATTGAAGATACGGGGATAGAGATCCCTTCAAGCATCTGAATCACTTGCTGGCGCTGCAGTTTGCCATACGTGCTGCGCGGCACCTGGTCCACAAAATGAATCAGGGTGGGGATTTTATAAGCTGCCAGCCGGGTTTGTAGATAGGTCACCAGGTCAGTGGTTGAGAGAGAGCCATTGCGCCGGACGACAGCTGCGGCAGCCTGCTCACCCAGCGTGGGATGCGGCAGGGGCACCACGCAGGCGTCAGCCACATCAGGGTGCAGGGTCAGCGCCTCCTCGACTTCATTGGGCAGAATCTTCAAACCGCCGCTGTTGATCATTTCTTTATTCCGCCCAATGATGGTGACATAGCCTTCACTGTCCACTGAGGCAATATCGCCCGTCATCAACCAGCCGTCCCTGAACGGTGAAGGGACATTGTCTTCCGGGTTGAAATAACCCTTGAAGATATAGGGACTCTTTATGCCCAGCTCGCCAATCTCAGTCAACGGCAGCTGCCTGCCGTCCTCTGCAAACAGGCCAATTTCACCATGTATCGCAACACCGACAGTTTCGTGCTTGCGGATATCGGGAGGCAAGGGGTTGCAGAGATTACCTGACAAACCTTCTGTCATACCGTAGGAATGAATGATTGGCACACCGGTCCAACCTTCCAGGGTGCGCATCATTTCAGCCGGGAAAGCTGCACCGCCGACACGGATGAAGCGCAGACGTTTCATGGCTGGAGAAGCGGGATGTTTTGCCAGGTGATTATAAACAGCATGCAGCAAGGGAGAACTGACATCGATGAAGTCAGGTTTGTGGATTTCAATATATTCAAGGTATTTTTGGATATCATGTGCGCTGTCAATGACAACACAGCCCCCACAGTAAATAACAAGGAAAAGGCCGGAGCTGAGGGCTGAGATCAAGTCCAACGGGTTGGTTAACAGGATGACATCCTGTTGTGCGACCCTGATTTTCTCGCTTTTAATGGCCACCACATCAGCAAACATGCGGCTGGTAACTGGCACCAGCTTGCCTGTGCCGGTTGTACCGGATGTGGAGATCAAAAAAGCAGTGGTATCAGTGTCCATAACTGCCGATGAAGGTCGATGTGCAGGACCACCTTTCAGGTCGAAACGCGCTGAATTGTGCTGGTTATCTGTGACCAGTTCAATCACCGGTATGCCAGCTTCTGCGGCGGCTGTGCGGGCAAAATTATTCCCCGTTGGCGTGATCAAGACGGCGGAAACATCAGCCTTTTTGAATGCTTTCACCAGTTCGGGAACGGTTAAACTGTCATTGACCGGGAACACTGCGCAGGTGGCGCTGATGGTGAGCAGGCAGGACGCCAGCAGGATGCTTTGCGGCAGCACCAGCGCCAGGCGGTGGTCAGCGCCGTAGCCCAAGGTACACAGCTGTTGAGCGGCTGTGTTCAGCTGCTGATTTAACATGGTATAACTCAGGTCTTCAGCACCGGGTGCTTTCAATGCCGGCGCATCGGGTTTCACTTGTGCCCAGTGTTTGATGGCGTCTGAAAGTGTTGCGAATGGTTTGTTCATAATCAGGGCTGTCCTTTTAACAGAGTGAATTTATTTTACACTGTCAACACGCCGCCGGTCAATTTCGGACGCCTGGCTGAGCACGGTAGAAAAATCAAACACATCAATCACTGCGAAATCAATCGAGAAAGTTTCAGACAGCAGGTTCGCCAATCGCACCGCTGCAAGGGAATCACCACCGGAAGGCAAAAAGCCAATAGCTGGGTTAACGACTTGTCCTCCAAGTACTTTTTGCCACACTGCCAGAACTTTGGTTTCGGTCTCAGTTAAGGGGCTTTCCTGGTAAGCTGCCGCCTCCCGTTCCATTTCTGCCTTGATCATGGCGATCACCTCGCGGCGCATCATCTTGCCGGCAGTGCTGCGCGGGATGGCATCAACAAAATACAAGATAGAAGGAATTTTATAGGGTGCCAGGTGTGCCTTCAGATGGTCAAGAAGCTCTTTCTCGGTCAAACTGTCGGTTCGCCGCACAACCGCTGCTGCCACCTGTTCACCCAGTGTAGGGTGCGGCAGTGGCACCACGCAAGCTTCGCCGACATCTGGATGGTTGGTGCAGGTATCCTCCACCTCGCGCGGCAGGATTTTCATCGCGCCACTATTAATCATCTCCTTGCGCCGTCCGACGATGCTGATGTACCCATCCTCATCTATCTTTGCCAGGTCGCCGGTCATAAACCAGCCGTCCCTGAAAGGTGAGGGGTTATTATCCTCAGGGTTAAGGTAGCCTTTGAAGAGATACGGGCTGCGAAGCGCCAATTCACCCACTTCACCAGTGGCAAGCTTCTCACCATCATCTGAAAAGACCGCTGCTTCGCCGTGTACGGGCACACCCACGGTGTGATGTTTGCGGACGCCTGGAGGAATGGGATTGCAGGCATTTCCCGCAAGCCCTTCGGTCATGCCAAAGGATGGAATAATCGGAATACCCAGCCAACCTTCGAGGGTGCGCATCATCTCAGCAGGGAATGGCGCACCACCGGTGCGGATGTAGCGAAGTCTCTTCATGCCATCCGGAACCGGATTCACCCGCAGATACTCGTAAATGGCATGCAGCAGCGCAGGGCTGCTGTTGTGCCAGTTCGGCTTATAGGTATCAAGCAGGTTGACGTAGTTAGAGATATCAAAATTGGTAATAACCGCACAGCCGCCGCGATAGATCAGCGGGAACATAACTGTACTGAGTCCTGCAATAAGGATCAACGAAGCGAAAACAATGGTGGTATCGGTTTCAAGGGTACCCATGTAGACGCTTTTGATGGCGGCAACATCCATGAGCATGCGGTTAGTGAAGGGCACCAGCTTTGACACACCGGTGGTACCTGAGGTGGGCATGATGAAGGCAGTCATCTCTGGCTGCATGACGGTACGGGAAGGGTTGGCGGCAGGCTCGCCCTGTATGGTGAACACACCTGATGGTTTGTCTTCCCTGGTAACCAGTTCAAGCATCGGTATCCCTAACTCGGCAGCTGCAGCACGCCCGTTGGCTCCGTACCCCGGCGTGCTCACCACCGCGTTGATGCCAGCTTTGCAAAACACGGCGGCCTGTTCCGGTGACTTGAGGGCTTCATTGACAGGCATGATGGTACAGCAGTTGCTTAACGTCAGCAGGGCTGTTGCCAGCAGGATGCTGTGTGGCAGCACCAGTGCCAGACGATGATCTGCGCCGTAGCCCAATGCAGCCAGTTGAGCGGTCACAGATTCAAAATGGTGACTGAAACCGGCATAAGTGAGATCTTCTGCGCCGGGCGCTTTAAGGGCTGGGGCGTCTGGCTTGATACCAGCCCAATACCGAACAACCTCAGCTGGTTTGGAAAATGGCTGCTCAAGAGTCTGGTTTTGCTTTACGAAAATTTTTGTCTCACTCATCTTATTCATCCTTGATGCAAGATTTCAGGTTTGACCGGTCACTTTTTATGCCCTTAAACTTGAGAAATTAACCGGACTGCATGTCGCTGTTTAGCCGGCGATGTATCTCGTTGGTCTGCAGGCAGGCATTGGGAAGTTGAACATATCTTTCAGGGAAAAGTTCACTGCTGAAGGTGTCTTTTCTCCCCAATAGCCAATGGACTCTTGTATAGATGTGAAAACCGGGTGCATGAACGGATCCTTCCGCAGCAGTTATTTTGCGTATCAGACCAATACTAAAAGTATACCATTATGGTCATAATTTGCTGTTATGCAACTGTCAACTGATTTTATGGAAGTGCTTCTGCTCTGGCGCCGTCAGAGGCATGACAGCAGTAAATGAACGGTTCGATACCGGTCGCCTGTTGATACTGGCTTTCCAATTCGGTGATGAAATCGTCCACTTCAGTACTGTGCACCAGGTTGACCGTGCAGCCGCCAAAGCCGGCGCCTGTCAGCCGGCTGCCGTAACAGCCCGGCAGGCTGGCTGCTACTTCCACCAACGTGTCCAGCTCAGGGGTGCTCACTTCGTACAGGTCGCGCAGGGAGGCATGTCCTTCCAGCATCAACTGTCCAAAAGCACACGGGTCATCCGCTTCCAGCGCGTGGACGGCACGGCGGGTACGATCACATTCTTCTACGACGTGTCGGGCGCGCATCAGCAAGGTTTCGGGCAGCAGTCTGGCGCTGGCATACAGGTCGGCGGGGCTAAATTCACCCAGGCTGCCCAGGTTAGGGAAGCGTGACTGCAGGATCTCCAGCGACTGCCGGCATTCCTCATACCGTTGGTTGTATGCTGAGCTTGTCAGGCTGCGGCGCACGCGTGAGTCAGCGATTATGATGGCTGTATGAGGGGGCAAAGGCACAGTGCGCCAGTCGAGCGTTCGGGTATCCAGGTATAGCGCCTGCCCCCTGCGTCCATGCAGGACGGCGAACTGGTCCAGGATGCCGCAGGACAGGCCGACATACTCCCGCTCAGCCTGCAGGCACAGCTGTGCCAGCGCCATACGGTTCATCTCCCAGCCGCCAGAGTACTGCCATAACACTGCAAAGGCGGCTTCAAATGCGGCAGAAGATGACAGCCCGGCGCCGATGGGTATATCGGAGGAGAACTCAGCCTGCAGCCCGCTCAGCGGCAGGCCGCGCCGCTGAAGTGACCAGGCCACGCCGGCAGGGTAGAGCGCCCACCCCGGCAAAGGGTTACCCTCGCAGTCCAGTTTCGCATCCAGTGCATCCAGGCTGAAGCAGGTCTCAGCGCACAGGTCGCGCGCAGTGAGCTTTACCAGCCGGCTGTCGTCCAGCCGGGCATCCACACTCAAACAGCGGTCAATCGCGGCTGGCAGGACTGGCCCACCGTTGTAATCGACATGCTCACCCAGCAGGTTGACCCTGCCGGGCGACCATGCGTGCAGGTGCACAGCATGCGGTGTGCTCATGACTCTTCCTGTGGTTTGATCGAGAGCCGGTATTTCTTATCGTGGGAGAGGTGTTTCAAAGACCGTTCCCTGCGCATGGCAGTGGAACGGTCTGGTTGGTCTTCAATGTAAATTAATTTCACCGGGCGGCGTGTACGTGTGTATTTAGCGCCCCTGCCTGCATTGTGCTGTTTCTCGCGCCGGCGCGGGTCGGTTGTCCACCCTGTGTAGTACGTGCCGTCAGCGCACTCCAGTATATAGCAGTAGAAAGCCATACCGACCGATACAGGTTATTTCTTCTTCCTGTCAAACAGGCTGCCCGTCAGCATGCGGCGCATATTCTCGCTTGCCGATGGTACCTTGGGTCCGTCAGAACGTTTTTCCCAGTTGGCTGAGCGCCGCTGTGAAAACCACAACTCTCGCATCTCAAGCGCGCTGCCGATCAACTGCGACAAATTTTCTTCATCTTTTGTCTCCAATGCTTCACGGATGTCTTCCAACGAGGCGATGAAATCATCGATCACGCGCATGGCGTTCTCACGGTTGAGCATGGAGGCCTGCCCAAGCACCTTGGCTTCGTCGAGGTGAAGGATGGGCTCAGTAATGGCGAAGTACTCGTATGCGGCAATCTTGCGGCCTTCTGTCCAGCCGGCCTGGGTTGCCGTGGCGTTTACCAATGCGGCGGCTGCCAGCTTGGGCAGGATGCGGCTGGCGGCTGAAAGACCGTCAAACTCATACGGGTCAGCGAAGAAGGGTGACGAACCGACCAATGCACAAAGGTCTGAAGCAAGTTTGATGGCATCGGCATCCATTTGCGGTGGGCTGGTGATGACCATCATGCTGTTCTTGAACAGGTCAGCGTGGGCGGCGTCAATCCCACTTTCAGTCTCGTGAATGTATTCAGCGTTAAAGGTTGGTGACATAGAGACGAAGTACCTGCCTTTGGGGATCAGGCCGCGCGCCCAATCTGCCACCCCCACCATCACCGGCGAGGTGTCAATTACAACTGCACCTTCCTTGAGGTCTTCAGAGATCAATTCAAGCATGGTCTTGACCTCGTCAACCGGCACTGCCAGCAAGACGATGTCGGCGCCTTCAACTGCGCTGTGCAGGTTGAACTCGGTCTTGTCAACGGCGCCTTTCTTGGCAGCTTCTTTGGCAATTTCGGACTTGATGTCGTGCCCCACGCGGGTGATCTGGTTTGTATGTTCAGACAGTGCCAGACCAAACGAAGTGCCGATTTTGCCCATTCCAATAATTGTCATTTGTGCGGTCATAAGGGAACTCCTAATAGTAGTTTCATAAAAGATGACATGAGGGGGTAAATGACCCGACCCAGCAAATCAATGCCGATGTACGGGCCGAGGAATAATACAGCCAGCAGGATCATTGGGCCGTAAGGCCTGATCTTATCCAGAACATCCTTGAGGGGCGGCGGGAAGAGGTACTGTGCCACCTTTTCACCATCCAGCGGCGCCAGTGGGATGAGGTTGAAGAATAACAGCAGGACGTTGATGCTGATGAAATGGTACAGGAATTCAAAAGCAGTTGGAAAGAACCCGTTTGAGACCTGGAACGACACAACACCCAGCCGGATGGGGATGACTGCCAGCACTGCCAGAAGCAGGTTCGAGAGCGGCCCCGCGGCAGAGACCCACATGTAAGCAGAGCTGGAGTGCCTGTTGAGGGCATAGGGATTAACCGGCACCGGCTTAGCCCAGCCAAACCCTGCCAGGAGCAGCATCATGGTGCCCATAAGGTCAAGGTGGGCGATTGGATTGAGCGTGAGCCGGCCGTGGGCGCGTGGTGTGGTATCGCCAAAGCGGTCAGCCGTCCAGGCATGCGCAAACTCATGAATCGTGAGCGCAATGATCAACGTGATCATCCTGGAAAGTACGGTAGGTGCGGATAGGTTAAACATGTTCAGGCTGTCTCTTTTGGTCTTGCATCAGCCGGCTTGTACTGTTACTGGGATGCACAGCCGTGTTGATATTAAAAGGTATTATATCATGGGTGGTATAATCAAAATGTGTTACCTGACCTTCAACTAAACGATATTGTCCGGCTGCGAAAACCGCATCCCTGCGGCAGTTATGAGTGGAAGGTTGTCCGCCTGGGGGCTGATATCGGGCTGGAATGCCTGGGATGTGTTCACCGCGTGATGCTGACCAGGCGCGAGCTTTCCAAACGTTTGAAAGCCATTCGACCCGGAGGGACTGATGCTTCATTACCAAGCTGAACTGCCCCACATTGTCTTCCTGTTTTCAGACACCGGAGGGGGTCACCGCAGTGCCTCTGAAGCCATTATTGAGGCCATTAACCTCGAATACTCTGAGCGTTACAACGCTGAAATGATTGATATCTTTCGCGATTATGCCCCGCCGCCCCTTCACTATGCGCCGGAGATTTACCCGCCGTTGACCCGCATGCCCGATGTTTGGAAGTGGTGGTACCGCCTATCGGATGGACCCAGGCGCGTCCATTTCACCTCGCGCATGATGTACCCGTATGTGCGGCACTCTATTGACCGACTGCTGCGTGAGAACCCGGCTGATTTATATGTCTCCGTCCATCCGTTGATCAATGCCCCGTTACTGCAGGCGCTTGGTAAGAACCGCCAGACTCCCTACGTCACCGTGGTGACCGACCTGGTCACTGCACATGCATTCTGGTATCACAGGGATGCCGATATGACGGTGGTTTGCACCGAAAAAGCACGCCAGCGTGCGCTGGCTGCAGGGATTGATAACAAAAAACTGGTGACCATTGGCTTGCCGGTGGCGGATCGTTTCTGCCATCCGCAGGAGGATAAAAAGGCGCTGCGTCAGCAGCTTGGCTGGCGAACGGACAAGCCGGTTGTTTTGCTGGTCGGCGGCGGCGATGGCATGGGACCGCTGTACAAGATTGCGCGTGCCATCAACCATGCCAAACCAGACCTGGCACTGGTGGTGGTATGCGGCAGGAACCGCGAGCTGAAAACCAACCTTGAGAAACTCTACTGGCAGATTCCAGCATATGTGTACGGTTTTGTGCGTGATATGCCAGACTTGATGAATGCCAGCGATATCCTGATCACCAAGGCCGGCCCCGGCACCATCACCGAGGGCATGATCTCAGGCCTGCCGATCATCCTGTACAGCCGCATCCCTGGCCAGGAAGAGGGCAACGTGGATTATGTCGTTGAGCAGCACGCCGGCGAGTGGGCGCCAACACCAGAGAAAGTGGTTGAGGTATTAAACCGTTGGATGGCGAACCCGGAAGAGTATAAGCGCATGGGAGAAGCCAGCCGCAGTTTGGCAAACCCGCAGGCTGCAAGAGAGATAGCCCGTGTTCTGATAAGCTGGTTGGAAAAACCTGTACCAGACGCAAGTGTGCCAAGACAGGAGTAAAATAACGCGATGCCTATACTTGACCCAAATGCCGTTGAATTTTTCAGCCGCAGCCCTGATCAAACCCGCCGGCTCGGTATTCGACTGGGCGCCATGCTCAAACCCGGCGACCTGGTGTGCCTGACCGGAGATCTGGGCTCAGGCAAGACCACCTTTGTACAGGGGCTGGCAAAAGGCTGGGGGACACTGGACAGTGTGACCAGTCCGACCTTTGTGTTGGTGAACGTTTACGGCCGGCCGGATGGGTTCAACCTGTTTCACCTGGATGCCTACCGCATGGCCGGCCCGGCTGAAGCAGAAGACCTGGATATTGACCTGATATTGGAGACCGGTGCGCTGGTGGTTGAATGGCCCGAGCGCATTCAAAGCGCGCTGCCGGACGAAAATTTGACGATTGAGATGCGCTGGATTGCTGATGAACAGCGTTTCATGCATTTTGTACCCAACGGGGCGCGTTTTGAGGAGATAGTGAAAGCCTTTCGAACGCAGGCTTTTGGAGGTGGACGTGCTGCTGGCAATTGATACTTCAACTCGTTGGATTGGACTTGGGGTGTATGACGGCTCACTGATGGCAGGAGAGATGCTGTGGCAGACTCAGAACCATCACACCGTCGAGCTGGCGCCGGCAGTGGAAGACCTGCTCAAGCGCTGCGGTGTTGATAAAAAGGATCTGAAAGCGCTGGCAGTTGCCCTGGGACCGGGGTCATTTACCAGCCTGCGCATCGGGCTGGCACTGGTGAAGGGTCTCTCAATGGGGCTCAATGTGCCGGTGGTTGGCGTCCCTTCGCTCGACATCCTGGCAGCCAACATCCCGGTAGGTGAGCTGCCCCTGCTGACAGCCCTGCAGGCTGGACGCGGCCGCTTCGGTGTGGGCTGGTACAACGCAAAGAAGGGTAAATGGGTCAGCCAGGACAGCCCGAGCGTGATGACGCTGGAAGAGCTGACTGGCGCTATCACCCAGCCGACCATAGTCTGCGGCGAATTCAATGCTTTAGAACGGCAGAGCATCAAACGCGCCAGCACAGATGTGCAGCTGGCTACACCGTCGCAGTGTGTCAGACGCCCGGCGGTACTTGCTGAGATGGCATGGACGCGCTGGCAGAAGGGGCGCACCGACGACCTGGAAACGCTTAAACCCATTTACATACACGTAGGGCAGGAAATTCCGTCATGAAACAGCTGCCGGCGGGATATGTGCTCCGCCGCATGACTGCTGCTGATGTTGAACAGGTGCATGACCTGGATGTACGCTCATTTTCTTTGCCCTGGCCCAAACGTTCTTTTGAAATGGAAATGCAAAACCCCGCCTCGCAGGGCTGGGTGATCACCGCACCGCCGCAGGGGGAAGATGCACCGATGGTAATCGCCATGGCGCTGCTGTGGGTGATATTGGATGAAGCCCATATTGCCACCTTCGCAGTAGATGCTGGATACCGACAGCAGGGTATTGGGGCCTTTCTACTGGCGTCCATTCTGGAAACAATGAAGGCATTGGGCGTGCAGAACGTTTTCCTCGAGGTACGGCGCAACAATACCGCCGCCCAGGTGCTGTATGCCAGGGCTGGTTTTGAAGTTATGGATGTACGCAAGGGGTATTACACCGATACCAATGAAGACGCGCTGGTGATGATGCTGACAATCTGACGCATCTCCGAATCTTATTTAATAGAAGAACCCGATTTATTCTCGATATCTTATATTGATCAGCTTAGCTGGAGGCACTGTTGTAGCGACGCAGCGCGCGGTGGAACAGCCAGGATGCCCCGCCGATCAACAGGACAGCCTGCACAAGCAGGGCCAGCTGGGTTAGCGGCGGAAGGCTGCCGGTGAGTGCCTGCACCGGCACCGTGGTGATGACGCCGACCGGGATGATCCAGGTGAGCACCAGCTTGAGCCAGCCAGGGTAGAGCCCTAACGGGTAACGCGCCATCTGGAACAACCCGTTGAAGACCCAGGTGTACAGGAAGCCCGGGCTCCAGAATACCAGTGCGGTAAAGAATAACAACACGGCATACAGCACGGCAATGCCGATCAGCATGGTGAAGGCGAAGTTGAGCAGATTTGGAAAGGTGAACTGCAAGCCGGTTCTGAGCAGGGCGGTAAACAGCACACCCAGCCCAAGCCCCAGGTCAATCAGGGCAAACAGGCGCCATTTGCGCAGGCTGGCAAGGAATTGGATGTTTACCGGGCGTATGAGTGAGAAATCCAGCGTCCCCACCCACACCTCGCCTTCCATGCCGGCCAGGGATTCAAGGCTGGGCCCGATAAACAGGCTGCGCAGGGCTGAAGCCACCAGGTAAACGCCGAGCAGCGCCAGCGTCGAAGCAAAGGTCCAACCCTGGATGGCAGTAACCTGGTTGAACAACACCAACAGGCCGATGACACCGCCGGCAAGGTTAAGCAGGGCGTGCACCAGGCTGATCCAGAAGTTGAGGGCATAGGCTGTTTCTTCTTTGGCCGATACCCGTATAAACTGACCGATCATCCGCAAGTAATGCATCTCAGCCTCCCGCCGCAGTGTAATGCTTGAGCCCCTGCCGCCACATCACCGCAGAGAGCAGCACAGAAGCAGCAAGCCAGCCCGCCTGAATCAGCAAGCCGGACTGCATTGCAGCGCCTGATACCTGACCGGTGAGCACTTCCACCGGAAAGCCAACCATGTAGCGGAAGGGAAGAATCACAGCGGCAGTTTGCAGAGCACCGGGCAGCAAAGCAAACGGCGCCACCTGGCCGGCGAGCAGGAAGGTCAGGGTGTCCTGCACAGCCAGCAGGGCATCGGCGCGCGTTGCCCAAAATGCCAGCAGCGCCAGCCAGTAACCCCAGAAAAAACGCAGCAGCCAGGCCATCAGCAGGGCAGGGATAAACGCCAGCACAGCGGAAGAGGTGAAGGTCAAGTCGGGCTTGAGAACCAGTCCCAGGAGTAGTACCACCGGCACATCGAACACCAGGTAAACCGCTTTCCCGGCAATCTCAGCTGAGAAGGCATCCAGAATTGGCGCGACCGGGCGCAGAAGCAGTTTATTCATATCGCCAATTCGGATCAGATCGCCGACCGTCCAGTTGGTCTGGGAGTAGGTGAGCTGGTTGACAAGGATCAGCACAAGGTAATAGGCGATGAACCCGGCGCGGCTGATACCGCCGATACCCTGCTCGCCGGCAGCCGTTGACCAGACGAACATGTAGATCAACGGTGGGATCATCCAGCCGAATGCCAGCAGCCACATAAAGGTGCGGTTCATCATCCAGCTCTGCCAGGTGGCTCGTGAGAGAGCTAACAGGGCGCGCAGTCTCATACTTCAGCCTCGCTGTAGATACGGTCAATTACCGTCTCAATCGGTGGGTTTTCCACGCTCAGGTCCACCACCGGCAGGCGGTTGAGCAGGGCAGCCGTGGCGGAAGAGGTTTTTGCCCGTTGGACGCGCAGCGTCAGACTGTCGGGCTGCTGGTCAAGCAGTTCACAGCCTTCCGGCAGGTCCAGCGCTGGCTGTGGCTGGCTGATATCGAGCGTGATGCGCAGCAGTTTGAAGGGCGCCAGGTCAGCGGCGAGACCCGCCAAAGCGCCGTCATACAGCAGGCGGCCGTGATGGATGAGGATGACACGCGGACAGAGTGCCTGCACGTCAGCCATGTAGTGGCTGGTAAGGATGACGGTGATGTGGTTATTCCGGTTGTAATCCGCCAGGAACTGCCGCAGCCTGATCTGCATGGAGACGTCCAGCCCGAGCGTGGGTTCGTCCAGGAAGAGCACATCCGGGCGGTGCAGCAGGCCGGCAACTAGCTCGCATTTCATACGCTCGCCCAGCGACATGCTGCGCACAGGGCGCTTGAGCAGGTCGCCGATATCCAGCAGGGTGACAAGCTCATCGAGCGATTGCTGATAGGCTGCTTTGGGCAGGTTGTAGATCTCGGCCAGCATTCTAAACGAGTCCAGTGGGGGAATGTCCCAGGCAACCGAGCTCTTGTTTCCCAGCACCATGCTGATGCGCTTGAGGAATGCCGGCGTCCGTTTCCACGGCTCGTAACCGAGCACGTCCAGGTGCCCCGCAGTGGGGTAGAGCAGGCCGGTCAGCATCTTCAAGGTGGTGGTTTTGCCGGCGCCGTTGGGTCCGATCAACCCCACCATTTCTCCGGCCTGTATGTTGAAACTGACCTGCTGGACGGCTTCAACATTCTCAAAACGTGGTTTGAACAGACCGCGCACAGACGCTGCCAGCCCCGGGTCTTTTTGCGGCACCCGGTATATTTTGCTTAATTGCGAAACAGTAATGGCACAATCAGGCATGGAATCACTCCAGATAATTTGAAGAAGAATGCAGACTTAAATTGTAGTGCAGCACCAGATTTTGCGGTAGGCATTACCGCACTTACATTAACCGTGAAATTCTGTACAATAGAACTATCAGATAAGACGAACGACCTGAGGAGTTCACGCATGATTATTGACCCAGCCTTTCCCCTGATTGACCTGCACCGCCACCTGGACGGCAGTGTGCGGCTGCAGACGATACTTGATCTTGGCCGGCAGTACAACCTGACTCTGCCAGAATGGGAGCTTGAAACCCTGCGCCCGCATGTGCAGGTCACAGACCCCAAGCCGGACATAGCCGAATTCTTCAAGAAGTTCCGCTACCTGACCGGGGTGATGGTCAACCCCCAGGCCTGCCGGCGTATTGCCTATGAAAACGTCGAGGACGCATACAACGAGGGGATTGACTATATCGAGCTGCGCTTCAGTCCGTGGTTCATGGCTGAGCCGTACAACCTCAAGCCGGCTGCCGTGGTTGAGGCGGTTGTGGATGGTGTGCGCGCCGGTGAACGTAATTTTGGTGTGAAAACTAATTTAATCGGCATCCTCAGCCGCTCTTACGGGGAAGAGATTGCCTCGAAGGAACTGGCGGCGCTGCTCACGCACCGGGATGACATCTGTGCACTGGACCTGGCTGGGCTGGAAGCACAGTTCCCCGGGCACTTATTTGTCGGGCATTTCAACCGGGCGCGCAATGCCGGCTGGCATATCACGGTGCATGCCGGTGAGGCGGCTGGTGCCGAGTCGGTCTGGCAGGCGATTAATGAACTGGGCGCTGAGCGGCTGGGGCATGCCGTGCGGGCAGTTGATGACCCGCACCTGCTGGATACGTTGGTGCATCGGCGTATCGGCGTGGAATCCAACCTGACCAGCAACGTGCAGACCAGCGTGGTGAGGTCCTACGCCAGCCACCCGCTCAAGACCTTTATCGAAAAGGGCGTTCTGGCGACGATCAACACCGATGACCCGGGCATCAGCGCGATTGACCTGCCTTACGAGTACCGCATGGCGGTGGAGGAGGCAGGTTTGAGCGTGGCACAGGCGCGCCAGGCACAGCGCAATGCGCTGGAAGTTGCGTTTTTAACGAGTGAAGAAAAACAAGCGCTGGCAGCTAAAGCAACCGCCCGGGCTTAATCCGCCAGCCAGGCTGGCTGGAGGCTGCCATCGTGACGGATGTGCAGCACCTCTATGCCGCGCTGCAGAAGCGTTTGGCTCACCAGGTGCTGACGGTGGCAGAATGCCGGGTCTTCCTCGGCACACATCACTGCCGTCGGCTCTGCCGCGGCAAGACTGAGCAGTTCTTCGATTCCTTGCAGGTAATAATCCCTGAGCGCAATAGCTGAATAATCCACTTCTGCGCCGAATTTCGCCTCGCCGTCCGGGTAAACGGATGGGTCTGGCGGGTAGCCGCCCAGCAGATTGCCCAGGTAGATGTAGATGATGCCTGCATCCGCCAGGCTGCGGGTGAAACGTCTGCGGTTGAAATGCGGCACTTTGCGACTGAAAGGCAGGCTGCGGATGTCAACCAGCTGCGTGATGTTGTTATCCTGCAGCAGGCTCAGGATGTCAACCAGCGCGGCGTTTTCGTGTCCAATGGTGTAAAGTATTATCATCTTGCCTCCAGGCTTAAGTATATGCTTGCTTTTGACTGAAACACATCGTTATAATGAAATCAACAGGGTGGAAAATTTGGTTTTTGAAAAAAGAGAGTGAGGCTGAGATGAACCTTCGGAATGGATTTCTGAAATTTGCCGTACCGCTGATGGTACTGGCACTGCTTCTGGCATGTGCGCTGCCTGAGCTGCCGCGGGAAGAAACTGAAATTGCTGTGGTCACTGATGTACCAGCGGTGACGGAGGAACAGCCTGTAGATGTACCGACCCTCACGCCTTTGACCCCGACCGATACAGCCACGCCGGAGCCCGAGCCAATGTCTCTGCCAGTACTCAGCTCTCCGACATTCAGGCTGATTGACAGGATCGATGCAGACAACGGTTGGGGGTTGACGGCGGATAAAGTGGCCATCACCGTGGACGGCGGGGTCACCTGGTACGATGTCTCGGTTGTTGGGGTGAGTGATTACAGCCGTGCGCTAGCTTACTTCCTGGATGTAAATCATGGTTGGGTGCTGGTGCCTGCGCCAGGCGATATGAGCGGCTCGCTTTACCGCACAGCTGACCGCGGTGAAAACTGGACTGCCAGTGCGTTCAATTACCAGTCTTCACAGATTAAGTATTTGGATGCCCTGCATGGCTATGCCATGATCGGGCTGGGTGCAGGCGCCGGCTCAATGGCGGTGGCAGTGGTCACCACCAGCGACGGCGGCGCCACCTGGGTGCAGGTGTTTCACAATGATCCCACAGTGGCCGGAGCAAATGATAGCCTGCCGTTGGGCGGCATGAAAAACGGGGTTACTTATCGTGACACGACGTACGCATGGGCAACAGGTTCAAAGCCGCAGGATGGTTTTGTCTACCTCTACCGCAGTACTGACGGCGGCGCCAACTGGACTCAGCAAGGTCTACCGCTGCCAGCCGGCATGGAAAGTGCCATGGTCATCCTGCGATCGCCTGAGTTTTATGGTACGTCTAATGCCCTGCTGTTCAGCTGGTTGATGACCCCGGCAGACAACCTGACCTATGTGTACCGCAGTAACGACGGCGGTGAGAGCTGGACAGCCGGCACACCCATACCACCCGCCCGCAGTATCACCAGCAGTGATGCCAGTAATATCTGGTCATGGCACGAGACCGGGCTGTACCACAGCACAGACAGCGGCATCACCTGGACGCTGCTTTCACCAGGGCTGCCGGGGGGATCCGATTCGGTGATCCTGGATTTTGTCTCCGGCGGGTACGGCTGGGCGCTGCTGCGTGACGGCGATGACGTCACCCCTGATGTGCTGATGGGCACGACAGACGGTGGGCAGAACTGGACGACCCTGGCACCCTGAGCTCCCCCGGCAGGATATAATTCAGGCAGCCAAACCAATCTACCAGGAGGAATTCCCCATGCGATCCAGAAGAGCGTTGTTGTACATGCCCGCGCACGAGATGCGCAAAATTGAAAAAGCTGCCGGATTGGGGGTGGACTGTGTCTGCATGGATTTGGAGGACAGCGTGCCAGCGGGTGAGAAGGAAGCCGCCCGGCGAACGGCGGCAGAAGCTCTGCGCACGCTTGACTTTGGCGCGTCTGAGCGGCTGGTGCGCATCAACCCGGTCGGCTCACCGTACGCGGAGGATGATCTGCTGGCAGTGCTGCCTGCTCGACCTGACGGCATCGTGATACCTAAACTGAACATCACTGAGAGCCTGCACTGGGTGAGCAGCAAGGCAGCTGAATATGAGGCAAAACACGGTTGGGTTTTGGGCGGCATCCGGCTGATTGTGATCATCGAATCAGCCCGGGCAATACTCAACCTGCCTGCCATATGTGCGGCTGACAGCCGGCTGGAAGCGCTGATCTTCGGCGCAGAAGATCTGGCAGCGGATATTGGTGCCACACGCACGGCGGCTGGAACCGAGATCCTGTATGCCCGCAGTACCATTGTTTTGCATGCGGCTGCCTTCAACCTGCAGGCGCTGGATATGGTGCATGTCAACTTCAGAGACCCAGAAGCCACTTACCGCGAGGCACTCGCCGGTGCTGAAATGGGTTTCACCGGCAAGCAGGTCATTCACCCGGCACAGGTGGCGCCGGTGCAGCGCGCTTTTACCCCTGATGATGAGACCATCCGCAAGGCACAGGCGCTGCTGGCAGAATATGAGCAGCATGCCGGGCAGGGACGCGGCGCGTTTGCTACTTCAACCGGCGACATGGTGGATGCGCCGGTGATCAAGATGGCGCAAAATGTGCTGGCTCGTGCCCGTGCGGCGGGAAAAATCCACTGAGCCTCGTCAAATTACCTGACTTATAAGCCGCGCGTGAAAATGAGCCTGAAACGCGCTATAATGACCGGCATGGAGCGTTCAACCCATGCCCCCATTTGGATCAGCACCCCGCAGGAGCTGTCAGACCTGGCAGCCGAACTGATGCGGCACCGATTGATCGGGGTGGATACCGAATCTAACAGCCTGTTCGCCTACCGCGAGCAGGTTTGTTTGTTGCAGTTTTCTACAATGGAACACGATTACCTGGTGGACACGCTGGCGCTGGATGACCTATCACCGCTCATGCGGGTATTTGCCCATCGTTCGATTGAAAAGATTTTTCATGCCGCTGAATACGATATCATCTGCCTGAAACGTGATTACGGTTTTACCTTTAACAACTTGTTTGACACCATGCAGGCTGCACGCATACTGGGCTGGGAAGCCCTGGGGTTGGGCGCCATACTGGAGAATCTGTACGGCGTGCAGGTGGATAAGCGCTTCCAGCGCGCCAATTGGGCCAGGCGGCCGCTCTCAGATGAACAGGTCTATTACGCCAGCCAGGATACCCATTACCTGATCAGACTGCGCGAGCACCTGGGCAATGAACTGCTGCGCAGCCGGCGCATGACCCTGGCGCAGGAAGATTTTAAACGGCTGACAAAGGTGGAAGGCGGCAACGGTGAGAAGAACGGCAGCTGCTGGAAGGCGGTCGGTAAGAACGATCTGACCCCGCGCCAGATGGCGGTGTTTCAGGCGTTGTGGCTGCTGCGTGAGACGTTGGCAGAAAAGATGGACAGGCCACCTTTCAAGGTGCTCACCAACCAGGCGCTGGTTGACCTGGCAAAAGCCAGCCCGACCAGCCTTTCTGAACTGGAGACCATCCCTGGCGTGGGGCATAACAACGTCCGCCGTTTTGGCAGTGATTTACTGAAAGCTGTACAGCACGGATTGACTGCAGAACCACCAGTGCGCAGCCCGAGCCGCCGGCCGGATGATGCCTACATGAACCGGCTGGAACGTTTGAAACAGTGGCGCAAAGCCACCGCGCGCGCCATGGGGGTGGAATCGGACGTGGTGCTGCCGCGCGACCTGATGGAACATGCGGCCAACGATCACCCCCATACACTGGAAGAACTGCAGCATATCATGCAGGACACACCCTGGCGCTTCAGGCATTTTGGCAGCCAGCTCGTGCAGGTTATAAATACATAATAAAAGAAAGAGGGAGGACTTTACCCACATGAATATTCATTTTAACGGCGGTGCCGGCACAGTGACCGGCTCGCAATTCCTGATTGAAGTTAATAACAAGCGCCTGCTGTTGGACTGCGGACTGTACCAGGGCAAGCGCGATGAAAGCCTGCTGCGTAACCGCGGCTTTGCCTTTAACCCGGCCAAGCTGGATGCGGTCATTCTCTCGCATGCACACATTGACCACAGCGGCAACCTGCCCAACCTGGTGAAGCAGGGCTACAACGGCCCGATCTATGCTACTGAAGGTACAGTTGGATTGGCTGACCTGATGCTGCGCGACTCGGCGCATATCCAGGAATCGGATGCGGAGTATATGAACCGCAAGCGCGCCAAGCGCCGCCAACCGCTGATTGAGCCAATATACACGGTTGAAGATGCCGAGCAGGTCATTCAACTCTTCCAGGGGCTCAGGTACAACGAAATCTTTTCTCCGGTTGAAGGCGTGACTGCCCACCTGGTGGACGCCGGGCATATCCTTGGTTCAAGCAGTGTGGTGCTGGATATTGAGGAAGATCACCGCAAGTTCAGGCTGTGGTTCTCGGGCGATATTGGACGCTACAAGCTGCCGCTGATGCGCGACCCGGTGCTGCCTTCGGAAGCTGACTACCTGATGATGGAGTGTACCTATGGTGACAAGGTTCACCCTGACCCGGAAGAATCTTACCGGCAGTTGAGGGACGTTGTCAGCCGCACCATTAAGCGGCGCGGCAAGCTGATTATTCCGGCGTTTGCCGTGGGGCGTACCCAGGAGCTGGTATACAACCTCAACCGCATGATCGTTGAGAAGGAAATCCCTGCCATACCGGTGTTCGTGGACAGCCCACTGGCGGTCAACACCACCGATGTTTTTCGGCAGTTCAAGCATTATTTTGACGCAGAGACGCAGGAGTTTGTTGCCAGCGGCAAGCACCGCGCCCTGATGTTCGACGGGCTGACCTACACCCGCTCGGTGCAGGAATCTATTGACCTGAATGATAATCATGAACCGATGGTGATCATCTCGGCTTCCGGCATGGCGGAAGCTGGACGCATCCTGCATCATCTGAAACACAATATCGAAAGCGAACAGAACACCATCGCCATTGTCTCCTGGCAGGCGCCAAACACGCTTGGCCGCCGGCTGGTGGAGGGCGAGCGGGACATTAAGATCTTTGGTCAACGCTATTACCGACGGGCTGAAGTGGTGAGCATACAGGGCTTCTCAGCCCATGCCGGGCAGAACATGCTGTTGGAATATGCCGCCGCCAGCCAGGACAGCCTTGAGAAGGTGATATTGGTGCACGGTGAGGAACGCGGCGCCCTGCCCCTGAAGCAGTTGATTTTGGAGAAGACCAAAATTAAGTCAGTAGAGTACCCGGAGCAGTTCCAAATTCTCGAAATCTGAGGTGTATCTGCTATAATTAGCGGGTTGAAGATGGAGAGGTGCCAGAGCGGCCGATCGGGGCGGTCTCGAAAACCGTTGTGGTCTTCGGATCACCGTGGGTTCGAATCCCACCCTCTCCGCTCACTACGTTCGCGGAGAGGGTGCAAAGAACGCGACCCTCTCCTTTGTGTTAATTACTCCTGTTGCGAGGGTGCTGTGCACAATACACCGACTGACTACTGATATTATCGTCTGCCGTTTTCATCTCTGTCCCACCAATTCTTACAAAGCGTTTCATCATACCCAATGGATTAATATATTATTAGGACAATAACTCTCTGTCTCAACTTTCGTATCGTAAGCCCTCCGGAACAACAACTACAGCTAGTTCAACAAGGAGAATAAATCATGAAATGGATTACCCGTTCCCATGTCCATGTGGACCGCATTGCCTGCCCATGGCTGATCACACGCTTCATCGATAGTGAAGCTGAGTTTCTGTTTGTTCCAAAAAGTGAGATTGAGCGCGTAGTGGCAGAGACAGGCGCTATCCCCTTTGACGCACCCGGCGTTGAGCTGGGTCATCATGAAGGGCGCTGCTCGTTTGAATCGATCATCTTGAAATATGAGTTGAAAGAGCCCGGTCTGCTGCGCCTGGCGAAGATCGTTCACAGCGCAGATATGGCAGAGGATATCGATTTGGACCCAATTGCGCGCGGGTTGGAGGCTATCGCCACGGGTTACAGCCTGCGTTTCCCGGAGGATAGCGAAAACCTTGCGCGGCAATTCGAAGTTTACGACGCGTTGTATGCCTGGTGCCGGCTGGATGTTGCCAAAGGCGGATAACGGCTGGGAGATGCCCATTCAGCCTGTCAGCTTTTTCAAGCTTGTGTATCCTTGAATGACAGACCTGCTTCCAAGAGAGCTTGTCTCAACGTGGGGATCGAGCCAGGACCCATGCCGTGCAGCTTTAGTATTTCACGCTCCGAGTGCTTCGCCAATTCTGACAGGGTTGTGATGCCATTAACCACCAGGGCGTTCCTTGCAGGAGTGCCTAATTTTGAGAGAAAGCCAGTTTCAGGCTTCTTTTCTGCTTCGCAAGTAGGGCAGGTTGGACAATCCGAACTCTTATAAAACTTATGGCCTTTGGGGCAAATCCTAAGCATCTTTTTTTCTGATGCCATCTTAGTTTCTCCTTCTCAGACCTAGTGCATACATTTTACTGGCGTTTCTTGTATAACCATCTGTTGGGTGCGCATATCATATCGCAGGTAGCATGTACAGAATGTGTGTTCTCCTGTGAGGACGGATCTATGCAAACATGGCTAAGGGTTTTTGTCTGCAATACAAGTGATGATCCATCTCATTCATCTGTGCCCATCTTCGACTGCATTCGCCATCGTGAACAGCCGCTTCATAAATGGGAACTCCCAGACAAACCTGAAAAATCCTCGCGCAAAATTGTTCCCAATCTTCTCCCTGGTGCTATACTCTTATTTAAGCTATTAAAAACTCCCATTATCCGATAATAATTTTATCCACAAGGGTTCCTGTTAGTGTTAACTAAATGTAGTTGAGGTTCAGTTGTGGGAGGTAAAAAATGCCAGGGTACTGCCGTCGTTGTGGAGCACCATTATCGAGCAAAGCCCGGTTTTGTAAGAAATGCGGTTACCAGGTGACAGCGTCTGTTTCTGCGCCGCCGGTTAAACCGCAAGGCACACCAAGCCCCCGTGTAAATCAGCCAAAGCCACCAATCTCAACCCAAAATACACCAATGAACTCGCGCTCACCGGCCGGGAAACCAGCCGGGTTCCCGATTATCCCCGTCCTGATTGGCGGGGGTCTGTTGAGTTTGGTTTGTATCGGGGTGATTGCTGCAGTCATCATTTTTCGCAATGGCAAACCCGACACAGTCATTACCGGTCAAACTGATGTTGTGGTGACAGAGGCAGCCCCGCTGGATGCCAGCCTGGAGGAAGAGCCAGGTTACCAGCCCAAGCAGCCGGCACCAGGAGAGACCACCAGGGAAGCTGTTGACGGGGTGATTACAGCCGATTCATCAGGTGTGCAGTTGACTGATGGCACCCGGCTGGAGGTTAACAACCGCACAACGCCGTTGAACATCACACTGGCACGCGAGAGCAACACGATCAGCCTGCCTGATAAGCCGGACTTGCAGCCAAGCGGCAGCATGCGGGTTGTGACATTCGATCATGCCTCTGTGGATGAGAGCTTTGTTGTAAATCTGACCATCCCGGCGGCTGAGTTGGGCGAACTCGACCTGGATACTGTGAATGCTGTCAGGGTGGGCAAATATGTCGTCAACGGGCAGGCGCAGCCCGATGATGTTGCTGTACTTTCGGTAACACGAGACAGCGCGGGCAACCTGGAGATCAGCGATGGCTTGATCCCAAGGATTGAGGACATGTCTGCGCTCGCAAGTGAACCGTCAGCACCGCATCTTGCCAACCTGGCAGCTCAGCGAGGCAGCAGCTCGGCGCAGTACGTGTTAATGACTTTCCAGGATCATCTGGAGTGGAGCTATGCACCGCGCCTGATCAGGATGGTTCCGGATGCTGCCAACGAATTTCGTCATCCGGCAGACCTGAAAAAAGACAAGGACTACCTTCAAAAGCCCGTTTGCAATGTCATAGTGCTGGTGCATGGCCACAATGAAGAAGAAAATGACGGTTCACGTTTGGCTGCTAGCGATATCCAACCGTGGGGTGTCAGCTATAAGCGGGATGTGTGGACAGCCTATTACCGTAACTTCCTTGAAAAGCGTTCTGAACAGGCCGGCTGCACGGCTTATTATGAGTTTGTGTACCCGACCTATTTCCCGGCATACACGCCGTTAGCAAGCGGTGTTGTTGAACCGCTGGGTACAACCCTTGCCAAGCTTATGAAGGTGGGCGCACGAAATGACGGCTACCTGCTCAAGCGCATGATGGCGGAAAAAATTGATTTCAACCTGTACTTCGTGGCGCATTCGATGGGCGGGCTGGTTGTCAGGGAGGCTGTTCGCGACTTTGACCAAACCCTGTCGGACTCTTTTCAACAGCTGGTAACCTGGGGAACACCGCATCACGGCAGCCCGCTGGTGACGATGGGATACCTGTTCCGTAAGGGTTACCGCATCAATATGGGTCATATCAACCGTGCAAATTTTTTTGCAGGAGTTCCTCTCGAAGGAGAAATTCAGCTGCTGATGGGCAGCGCACTCACGCGCTGGATTCTCAATACAAAAGCACAAATTGATTCACCCGGGACACGCGACCTGCGCTGGGACAATTACCGCCCATTACGGCTGGACGATATATTCAGCGATGATACCAAGGTGTTGATTATCAATGAACCGGATCTTAATGTCTATAACCTGCAGGATGGTACGTGGCTGTATAACCGTAACCTCCTTATTTTTAATGACACTGACCCTTACAAGCTCCAGGATAAGTTCTCTTTTGTATATGGTGTTACCTTGAAAAAACTGCCTGATCAAGCAGCAGAGACTGCCATCGGGGCTACGTTGATTCCAATGTTAGTCAAAGATGGCACCGCACCGGTGCCTGAAGTGAATAACCAGCATCTCATGGGAGCCAGTGACGGCGCTGTGCCGCTGATCAGCATGATTGGTGCCGGGTTGAGCAATTTCAGGTTCGATTACCTGGGGAACGTTGACCATGAGGAATACTTCCTTGGCGGCATGGATATCACAAGCAGTGTATTCACGCGCACCAATTACCGCCTTGACCTGGATAACAAACGTACCACCTGCCCTGAGCTGACATTACAAAGCCCAACGGATGTACGCGGCATTGCGGTGGATGCCAGCCTGGACATCAGTGCAGAATTCAAATTGGACCCCGCGCTTGATGACCAGCCGGGTAAGCGCATCAAGTCAGCCGAAGCGTTGTTTTACCTGAACGGCTCAAAGGATGAGCAGTACCTGGGCGACCTTGCTGTATCTGATGATGGGAAACTGGAAGGCGCTTACCCGATGCCCGACCTAGGGACAGGCAATCACCAGCTGATCGTGCGGGCTCACCTGCGGGATGGCTCGATCATTGAGTCGTCGCCCACCTCACGGGCGATCTACACCTATGCAATTATCTCCATTTCGTCTGAGGATTGGGAATGCTCAATTGCGGGCATGGACAAAATAAAACACATGCCCTTTTATTATGCTCAAGGTTTAATTGAGGAATTTTCTGGAGATGGCTACTTCAAAGTAAAAGCTCGTTCGTTATATAAATACTACCAATATATGGGCACCTTTGATGTGGAGATAGATTCAATTTATGGCAGGGTTGCTCCCGATGGGCAATCAGTTTCGGTTGAATATGAAATGGCAAAAGACCAAAACATGGAATGTTCTTTGTCAAGGACAAGACTCAAAGGTTCGATGATTAATATTCCCTTTGTGGGCCATTATGAGGATGAGGCTGCAGTTTACGACGTTTTTTCGATTCAAGGGACGACCAGCGAGGTGATGCCTTACCTGGGTTATTTAAGTGAGGAGACTTACGAAAATGATGATGGGGATTGCGAGCCATATACCGTAACACTGGATAGCCTGAGTTGTAAAGAGCCCTGGATAATCCAGGTGGAACTGTACAGCAAGTTTCCTGAAGAGTGGATTAAATAATGAATTCAAATTTGAATTAAACGAGATGTTGAGTTAGGAGGAGGACATGCCAAACCCTGAAAGAAAGTACGCACTCATATCGCTAGTCGTCGCAGCTGCTGCCGGCATCCTGGTCTTCATGCCTGGCTGGCTGGGAGTTGACGGGATGGACGGCGGTTATGCCATCTCTTTTGTCGCTGCCTGGATTGCCATCAGCGGGTTGGTCATTGCCTGGTTCTTCTGGCGACGTGCTGCCCGGCTGGATGAACTGCTTAAAGGACAGGATCTGATTGCACACTGGACATACACCCCGGCTGAATGGCAGGCCTATGCCGGCACTGAACTGCGGCAGCAAACCAGGGAAAATACCGGGCTGCTGATCCTTATGGCAGTGATGTGCCTGGTGATGGGTGTCTTCTTCTGGGCGCTGGATCCTGAAGCCGGTTTCTTTGTCTTTCTGGCGATGGTTGCACTGATCATCATCCTGGCGCTGGCGGCGTTTGGCATACCACACCTGACGCGTTTGCGCCGTGAACACGCACCGGGCGAAGCCTGGATCTCTGACAGGGCGGTGTATTTTGACGGCGTTTACTATCCTTTCAAATCCGGGCTGATGAGGCTGACGGGGGTTGAACTGGCTCAGGATGAAGACAGTACCATATCATGTCTGCACTTTCACATTTATCATATTGCTTATGCCGGCATTCAGAGCCGTACACTGCGTGTGCCAGTGCCTATTGGATACAAAGAAGAGGCACAGACACTGCTTGAGCACTTTACTTCAACCAGTAAAAAAAAGCAGCAATAACATGGAATTTATAAACAACCCGATTTCCAAATTATGAAAGATACCTTGTATAGAGGCATATAATAAATGATGTAACCCCGGTAAAAATCACCAGCATTGATAGCATTCAGAAGAACATGGTTTTTAACTGTGGCTAGTATCTTGACTGTGGAAATAAGTCAACCTGGTGAGCCTGTGATAAATGGGAGGGATGAATCCATGAGTGAAATACCTGTTGATACAGTCGATTACGGCAACTGGGTGCCAAAAAGGCTGGTGATTATTTCCGGTGTTATTGGCCTGGTCTTTGTGATTCTGGCATTATTTTTACCCTTGCTGTTTGTTTTAGCTGCCTTCTTTTTGCTATCTGCGGTTTATTTTGCCTATGCTTATTACATGTTCTCTTTTTCCGGGACAGATATCATGGCAAAAGTGAGACAGCAGCTGATTGACCACCTGGCAGGATGGGATGGAACCGGTAAGGTGCTGGATATTGGCTGCGGCAACGGTGCGCTGACGATAGAGATTGCAAAGAAATACCCGCAGGCGCATGTGATGGGCATCGATTACTGGGGAGAAGCGTGGGAATACTCAAAAGGCGTTTGCGAGCGTAACGTCCAGATTGAAGGTGTGGCAGGATCAGTCACGTTTGAGCGAGCCAGCGCTTCCTCATTACCGTACGAAGATGGCGCATATGATGTCGTGGTCTCGAACCTGGTATTTCATGAGGTAAAAGACGTGAGAGATAAATCACTGTTGATAAAGGAAGCTTTACGGGTGGTTAAAGCAGGTGGCTGGTTTGTGTTCCAGGACTTGTTTTTGTGGAAGGCAGTATACGGTGATACCAATGCTTTGGTTGAGTCAATAAAGCATTGGGGTATCGATACTGTGGATCTCGAAGACACCAGCAAGTCAGATTTTATTCCATGGCTGTTAAAATTACCCTTCATGCTGGGCACGGTTGGCGTGCTTTACGGTAAGAAATGAGCAGACGGCAGGAAGAATTAAAAACCTTCATGCCTATTAATACCTCACTTGGACATCCAGCTTTGCGGCATCTGAGGGTTTTTCTATTCACAAGATACATAGAAAAACAGCTAAAACCAGTATTGACTGGCACGGTATAATAAATTTACGACATCGTTTGTGACTATCGTAAAGGACTGTTATGCCCGGCTCTCGATCAGTTATCCATTTCCTAATCCTGCTGACTATTTTGGTTTGTGTGGCAGTTTTCCCGCAGCCTGTTGGCGCGCAATCTGAGACCGGTTATGACGTGATCGCCCAGGTCAACCAGCTGAGGGCTTCAAAGGGATTGGCGCCGTATACCATTGATCCATGGATTATGGACTACGCCCAACAGCACACCCAGTACCAGGCAGACATCCAGACCAGTACCCATACACATTCAGACGGCTCTGTATCGCTGTCCGTCGGGCTGCAAGAGAACGTCGCTGGTGGGAGCTATGGTTTTGTGACCGCCGCCATTGTGGTGTATGAGATCTGGCAGGATTGGGGGCATCTCAATCCAATGATCGGTTACCAGAGCGGTGAGGCTGGTGCCGGCGTGGCTGTGGATACCAATAATACGGTATATTACACGCTCAACGTACGTCCCGGGCCTGAGGTGGGCAGCCCTTCGGCATCCACGACTGGCGCTGCAGCACAGCCAGTGGCTGCCGCCCTGCAGCAGCCAACTGCAGCTTTTGTCCCGTTGACCACTGCTGCACCGGCAGCGGACGGCTCGGTCACGCATGAGGTTGGCGAGGGGCAAACGATGTGGTCGATTGCGGTCTCATACGGCGTGACGATGACTGAGATCCAACAACTGAATGGTATGGCGGCGGATAACACCTCAGTCTATACCGGCCAAAAATTGATCATCTTCCCGGTGGGTTCTTTTCTTGAGCCAACCGCCACGACCATACCGGAGCCAACGGAGACCCCGACGCCTGACTCGGCAGCGCTCACTGCTTCAGCCCCCACGGCCATTCCAACGGCAATTTTCACACCCACACCGCTGGAGGAAGAGTCATCACTCACCGGCGGGACTGCCGGAAGGGTGATGGCGTGGATTATTGCAGCAGCGGCTGGCATTCTGCTGCTGGCGCTGGTCCTTGTAACTCTTAGCCAGAGATAGTACCCTGCCGTGTTGCCCGGTCAACTGCCTATTCGATAAACCAGCTTTTAATTCCAGTAATAATAATTTAGGTCAACCATGGAAATACCATACCAGCTTGATGATGTACTTCAGGAAATCATGCGCCGCTGGGAAATCCCCGGGCTGGCAGTGGGGATTGTGAAGAGCGGCGAGATTGTCTACAGCGGCTGCTTTGGCGTTCAGTCTCAGCAAACAATGGCACCTGTGACGCATACCTCGATCTTCTGCACTGCATCAGTCTCGAAGTGCTTCACTGCCTGTGCTGTGATGCAGCTGGTGGAAGCCGGCATTGTGACGCTGGATGAACCGCTGGTGGACTTCCTGCCGGATCTCACGATGGCTGACAGCCGGGTTCGTGAGATCACCATCCGCCAGATGCTGTGCCACACCTCCGGCATCCCCGATTTGACCGAACATGAATATGACAGCCTGATGCTTCACCCCGAGACTGATGAGAATGCCCTTCAGCGATTTGTGAGTTCACTGTCGGTGCGCCGCCTGTCAGCCCCACCGGGTGAACGTTTTCTGTACAGCAATATTGCCTATAATGTGCTGGGCTTCTTGATTGCATCTCTCTCTGGTATGACCTTTGAAGGTTATATGCAGGAGCATGTCCTGCGTCCAGCCGTTATGTTTGAGAGCACCTTTTATTTTCCTGAGATTATAAAAAATAGGCTGGCAGTGCCGCACTTGCGTCTGCCGCTGATGACCGTCAACCCGCATTACCCTTATCACCGCGCCGATGCACCATCCAGCTTCCTGCATGCCACGCTAAACGACATGTGCGCCTGGATCACCACCTCCCTCAAACAGGATGTGATCCTCTCTCCGGCGAGCTACGAGGTGATGTGGACGCCGGCAGTCTCACGCGGCTCACCGCTGTTTTATGAAGCATCCTCACCCGGCTGGACGCTGGGTCATTATGACGGCTGGAAAACGGTCAGCCACGGCGGCATGGGCTTTGGCTGGACGGATTTCCTGATAATGCTGCCGGAGCTGGACTGCGGTGCGGTGATCCTGTGCAATGAAGAATCCTTCGCCCGCAGCCGCACGCTCAAAGCGGTTGTGGATGCCATGCTTGGGCGTGAGCCGCAGGTCGGGACGGTCTCGTGGATGGTGCCTCTCAGCCGGGCGCTGGGAGAAGGCGGTATACCAGCTGCACGGAAATATGGGGAGGCACTGCTAGCAGGTGACCTGACAGGGTACGTGGTAGAGCCGGACGGGCTGCCAAACCTTGCCATTCAACTCTCGTCCGGCGGCAGGTATGACCTGGCGGAGGACGTACTGCGAATTAACCTGGATGCCTTTCCCGGGCATGCTGAGACGCTGGATGCCCTTGCCAGGCTGGAGGCTGTGCGCCATCAGGCTAAATAGATAAGGACAATCGTCACTATAAACTAAGTTCGAAAGAAACGCCGGCATTTGCTATAATCAGGCCACAACAAGGTAATGATTTCTCATGTAAGGAGAAGCAGCAGACAGCCATGATTACACCTGAGAACCTTCAGCAAGTACAAAAACGTGTCAATGACCAGCAGGAGGATATCCTCAAATTCCTGCGGGAGATTATCGCCATCCCCAGCATGAACTCCCAGCTGGGTGAGGTAGGCGAACGGATTGCGGTTGAGATGCGCAAACTGGGCTTTGACGAAGTCCGCTTTGACCGTATGGGTAACATCATGGGGCGCATTGGGGACGGCAAACGCGTGATCGTGTATGATTCGCACATCGATACCGTCGGCATCGGTGACCCGCACGAATGGAAGCATGACCCGTTCATCGGTAAAATTGAGGACGGCATCCTGTACGGGCGCGGCGCCTGCGACGAAAAGGGCAGCACCCCCGGCATGGTGTACGGACTTGCCATTGCAAAACAGTTGGGTTTGCTGGATGGCTGGACAGCCTGGTATTTTGGTAACATGGAAGAATGGTGTGACGGCATCGCCCCCAACACCTTTGTTGAGGTGGACCCCGGAGTGAAGCCGGATTTCGTGGTGATCGGTGAGCCGACCAAAATGCAGGTTTACCGCGGCCACAAGGGGCGCATTGAACTGCAGGTGGTTTCCAAGGGGCGCAGTGCGCATGCCGCCAGCAATCACCTGGGTGATAATGCCATCTACAACCTGCTGCCGGTGATCGCCGGCATTCGCGACCTTGAGTCGCAGTTGGGCGACCATCCTTTCCTCGGCAACGGCAAGATCACCGTCAGTGATATGAAGGTACAGACCCCCAGCATCAACGCAGTGCCGGATGAAGCCATCATTTTCATTGACCGCCGCATGACCTTCGGTGAGACCAAAGAAGATGCCATTGCCCAGGTGGAAGCGCTGATCCCGCCAGAGTTGAAGGACCGGGTTAAGGTGGAACCGCTGTTCTACGATGAACCGTCTTACACCGGCTTTGTGTTTGAAGTGGACAAGTACTTCCCGGCCTGGATGCTGGAGGAAACGCACCCGCTGGTGCAGACGGGACTGGAACTGCGGCGCATGATCGGCCTGCCGGATGTGCCGGCCGGCAAGTGGGATTTCAGCACTAACGGCATTTACTGGGCCGGCAAAGCGGGCATCCCCTGCATCGGTTTTGCGCCCGGCGACGAAGTCACCGCCCACACAGTAAATGACTGCGTGCCGCTGGCAGATGTGATCAAATCCACCGAGTTTTATGCGCTCTTCCCGGCGCTGTTAAAGCAAAATTTTAAAAAGCAGACGTTTTGAACTTATTTTCCAAGGAGCAACCAGATGCAAACGTTTTTAAAAGGCCGAGACCTGATCAGTGATCTTGATTTTTCGAAGGAAGAAGTTGAAACTGTCCTTGAGGTGGCATTTGACCTGAAGCGCAAGCGAGCGCTGGGCGAGCCGCACCCTTACCTGCGCGACAAGGTGCTGGCGATGCTGTTCTTCTTTTCGAGCACACGCACACGCGGCTCTTTTGAAGCCGGCATGGCACAGCTGGGCGGTCACGGTGCCTTCATTGAAAGCACCACCACGCAGATCAAGCACGGTGACACCGCCAAGGAAATCGGCGAGATTTACGGGCGTTATTTTGACGGTATTGCCATCCGCCACTGCGATTGGGCTGTCGGTAACAAGTATTTGAACGAAGTTGCACAGTTCTCGCGCGTGCCTGTGCTCAACATGCAGTGTGATGTGTACCACCCCTTCCAGTGCCTGGCAGACCTGATGACCATCATTGAGAAGAAGGGACGCGACCTGCGCAAGAAGAAGGTGGTCGTCTCATGGGCATATGCTTCTTCTTATCTCAAACCTATCTCGGTACCGCAGTCACTCATCCTGCAGCTGCCGCGTTTTGGCATGGACGTGACGCTCTCATACCCCGAAGAGTTCAAACTGATGCCAGAGATAGAAGAGGAAGCAAAGGCACAGGCGAAGAAGTTCAAGACTAACTTCGAAATTGTGCACGACATGAAAGAGGGCTTTAAAGATGCTGACGTGGTATATGCCAAGTCTTGGGGTCCGCTGCTGACCACCGATGATGCAAAGGAAGGCCAGCGCATCCAGGATATGTACAGAGACTGGATTGTCGATACTGATAAGATGAAGGCTGCCAAGGACGATGCCATTTACATGCATCCCCTGCCAGCTGACCGCGATATCGAAGTGACCACCGAGGTAATCGATGGGCCGGCTTCGGTGGTTTACGATGAAGCTGAGAACCGCCTGCATGCCCAAAAAGCCGTCATGGCGCTGACGATGTAAGTGCTGCAAGACAAGATTGGCTGATAACCCAAGTCGATCAATAATAGGTCCTATGCATGTAAACCGGCACGGCGTGCCGGTTTACTTTTGCCTGTTTCAAAGTCGTAATTTGCGTGTAAAATTGACGAGCGTTTGCACATCAATCACAACACAAGAAAGTCTCATCACCGTTATGGCATCAGAACAAATCGCAACCGACATTCGATACCTCGCAGAAAACCACCCCGGCTACCTCGAACAAGTACAGCGCAATTACTGGCGCAATTTTGCGCTCTACATTCTTGAGGGATGTTTCTTCTCCTTCGGATTTGCGATCTTTGCTTCTGATACCATCCTGCCATACCTGGTGTCCGAGCTGACCGGCAACCCGTTCCTGATCGGTCTTGTACCGGCGTTGAACTTCCTCGGCTATTACCTGCCGCAGTTATTCAGCGCTTACTTTTCACAGAAGCTCTCACGGCGTAAGGGTATGGTGATCACCGTAGCGGTTGTGCAGCGCACCACCCTGTTACTGATCACGCTGGCAGTCCAGACCATTTTCCACCTGCCTGAGCCCCTACCGCTGCTGCTGTTTTTCACAGCTTACTCGCTCTTCTGCTTCAGCAACGGCTTCATCACCCCACCGTACACAGACCTGGTGAACAAGACCATCATCAGCCGGCGCGGGTTGTTCTATGGCTTACAGATTGCCGGCAGCAGCCTGGCAGGTTTTGCCGGTTCGATGATCGCCCGTCAGATGCTGGACAACCTGGCATTCCCCGCAAATTTCCAGCAGTTGTTCTGGATCGGGTTTCTGGTCTCGCTCTTCAGCCCGATCGTGATGCTTTTCTACCGTGAGCAGCCCTACCCTGAACCGCACCCGGTTGAGCCGCTCGGCAACTTCTTCAAGGTGATCCCCGCTAAACTGCGCACGTACCCACTGTTCACACGCGTGCTGTTAGCGCGCGGCCTCGTAGGGTTATCCTTCATGGCAACTGGCTTCTATGCTGTCTATGCTGTTAATCAGTACAACCTCAACCCGGGTACGGTGGCGGTTTTCACCATGGTCTCCCTGCTGACTCGCAGTGTGATGGGACTGGTTTGGGGTGCAGTCGGCGACTGGCATGGCTACAGGCTGGTGCTGGCGTGCCTGGCAGGTATGTTGGCGGTCCAGTCATTTCTGGCGATGGCAGTGCCGGATGCGCGCGTATTTTACATTGTGATGATGCTAACGGGAGCGATCAATGCTGCGCTGTATGTGGCCGACCCCAACCTGGTGTTTGAGACCACACCGCCGGCTGAGACCAGCCGCTTCATTGGCATCTCCAACACTGTCCTCGGCCCATTAATGGCGCTGGCGCCTCTGGTGGGCGGCCTGCTGGTTAATTATTTCAATTACCAGGCGTTGTTTGGAGCAGCAATGATCTTTGGACTGATAGGTTTGATCTATGTCCTGCTGAAAGTGGAAGAGCCGCGCAGACTGAACGGTTTGATAAAACCAGAGTAGTCAGGCCTTATCACAAAACAAACAACTGCCGGCGATCAAAGCCGGCAGCTGTAATTAACCAATAAGCTGTTTGCAATTCTTTAGCTGACGAAGGTGCCGTTCTCAAGGTCGCGCAGCGCCTGCATGATCTCCTCGCGGGTGTTCATCACGAAGGGTCCATAGCGCGCAATCGGCTCACCGATCGGCCTACCCATCACCAACAGGAATGAGAAGGGTTGGTCACCAGTCTCAGCTTGCAAGGAACTACCATCTTCAAAGACGACCAGTACCGGCTGGACTGCATTGACGGTAACGTTAGCATAGTTACCGCCGCCGTCGTAGGCATAAGCAAAGACGGTGTGACCAATTGGCGTGTCAATGGTGAAGGCGCTCCCGGCGGGCAGGTGCACATCCAGGTAAACCGGTGCGACTGCAATCTTGGTCACCGGACCGGTGCGGCCTTCATAACTGCCGGTGATCACCCGCACTGTTCCGCCGTTCTCAAGCTGCACAACGGGGATCTCGTCAGCCAGCACTTCCTGGTAACGCGGGGCGGTCATCTTTTCTGCAGCCGGCAGGTTGACCCACAGCTGGAAGCCGCTTAAGCCTGTATCACCGGGCTGCGGCATCTCTTCGTGCATGATGCCCCGCCCGGCGGTCATCCACTGCACATCGCCCGGGCCGATTACGCCGGCGTTGCCGATGCTGTCCTGGTGGCGCACCAGGCCGCGCTGCATGTAGGTCACCGTCTCAATGCCACGGTGCGGGTGCATGGGAAAGCCGGCCATGTACTCATCCGGGTTGTCCGAACCAAAATGGTCGAACAACAGGAACGGGTCGAGGTAATTAAGTGTGCGTGTGGCGATGCTGCGCCGGATGGAAACTCCTGCGCCGTCGGTCACAGCGTCAGGTGTGATAATGTGCGAAACCTGTCTGATCATACAATTCTCCCTGGATTACCAATATGTGAGTTACTCCTGCATTGTAACAGAGGGGCAGCGCTTTATCCACTAAGGCTGGATTACTCAACCTTGTAGTCAACCAGTTTCTGTACAGCCGCCTGTACCGCTGGATTGTCAGGCTGTTCCTGAAGCAGCTGTTTATATTCCGGCAGGACGCCGTTCAGCTCGATCATCAGCGGGTTGGATGCCAGCCGCTCATCGATTAACTTTTGGGCTTCCTGATCACGTCCGAGGCGCAGCAGAACCAGTGCACGGTCAAGATGAACTTCACCAGGATCATCAGCCAGGTTTTGCGCCTGCTCGAAATAGTCCAGCGCTGCCTGGTACTGCCGGCGGGCATACGCTAGCTGGCCGCGGCGGACGTGGTTATAAAAATGATCGGGATCAAGCTGTTCAGCCAGCTCGATATCTTTCTCAGCTTCCGCCAGCCTGCCGGTGCGGATGTTCACGTCAGCCCGGTTGTGGTACGCCAGCACATATTCCGGCTGCAGCTCGATCGCGCGTGTGTAATCTGCCAGCGCCTCAACATACCTGTCCAGTTCGGCAAAACAAGCGCCACGGTTGTTGTATGCCCGATCATTTTCTGGTTCAATCCCCAGCGCCTCTGAATAATCTTTTATTGCATTGTGATAGCTTTCCACCAGGTAGTAGATTACGCCCCGATTGTACAGGGTATGAAAGGACTTTTGAAAATACAGGGAAACACTGTACCATCGTTCAGCCGAGATAAGGTCAGCCCGAAGTTGAGCAGCCAACGCTAATTCAAACATCATGCCGGCAAACTCGTCATCCAACCCTTTTTGGAAGGGGCGAACAAACAGCGCGCTTTGCCGTTCAGCCCAAACAGCCAGCTGATGTGCAGCAACATCCGGGTCAGGCTGCAGCTCTTCCACAGCCAGGTCGGAGTAGTACAGCCTGGCGTCGCGCTCCATGATGTCATAATTCTCGAGGAAGTTCAGTGCCCTGTCCAGCAGCTTACCGCGCCTGAACAGCGGACGCCTTAACCCGGCACCGCAGTACTGCGAGAGAGCGTGACGGCATACCAGGTCGGTGATGGGCGTGACACCAGCAGCGTCAAACAGCTGCAGGCTGTCAAGAATGCAGCCAGCCAGTGGGTTCTGCCGCCGGATTTCAACCCGGTTGGCCTGCCACTCTTCCTCAAGGCTGACCTGCATGACGGCTTCCATCTCAACCGCGCTGACCTGCAGCTGACCCTGGTTGTTGAGCCGGCGCAGGGGGTTGATCAGCCGCTCCGGGTTGCCCTCACTGCGCTCTGACAGTACCTGCTTTGCCTTAGGGTCCAACTCAAGGTTATAAGCAAGGCTGGCGGCATCTACCAGTTCAGCGGACTGCCTGGCGTTCAGCCGGCGCAGGTTGATGGTTGCGAAACCCTGCTCTCGCAGCCACTCCCGGTATTCGCGGTCAAGCTGGTCATTGCGGGCATCAACGATAATAAAGCAGGAACGGCATTCCTGAAGCGCCTGGAAAGCACCGGAGAGCAGGTCTATCTGGTGATGAGGGAAATGCACCGGCAGGTCTTCGATGTACAGCAGAATAGCAGCCTTGGGGTCCACCTGTTGGCGGATGGCAGTCTTCACACCTTCAGCATCGGCGCAGCCAAAGCGGCGCAGGGGTGCAAACACCCGACCGGGCAGCACTTTCTCCCCGGCAACAGCCCGCTGGATCAGCTCGGCAGCGGCGCGGCTCTTGCCAGATTTCATCGAGCCAGTGATCAGCAGGCGGCGGTTGGCATTCAGGTTGACGCCGTCAATGCCGCCGCGCGGCACCCAGTTAACGGACGCGCCGCGCCCGGGTATGATGTGCTCCGATGGGCAGGGCTCCAGCGGCTGAGGTTGGCTTGAATCGGCTGGCAAAGGCTTGACCGCCAGCCAGGTCAGCACTGCCAGGACACCGGTGATGATGACAGATAAAATGTTGAGCAGGGCTTCCAGCGCCTGGATCAGCTCGCTGTTTTCAGCGATGACAGGCAGGAGTGACAGCAGGAAAGGAATCCAGAGCTGCGAGGTTGCCAGGAGCAGAAGGGCAGCCGCCAACAGGGCGATGAGGATAAACTGTTTTTTATTCTGCCTGTTCCCGGACATGGATTATCCTGTGTTAGAACCTGATTTATGCCGGCTTGACCGCTTTCAGCGAAAACATCAATGGCAGGGATGGGATGCCTGAGCGCGGGTAGTAATACCCGTCGTCATGTTTTTCCAACCAGTCATAGGCTTTGTATGTGGTAAAGGGGAACTCGTGCACGTATTCGATCCTCAAACCGCTTTTCACCAGGTTGGTGATCACCTCACCCAGCGGGTAAGACCACTCGTAAGTTTCTTTTTCTTTCGTCTCTGCCTGGCGGTCAGCGTAGGTGCCGCTCACCGGCAGGATGATGGCGCCCTCGTTAAAGTAAGGGTAGCGCAAAGATGGCTCTGAGGCTTCATCATCGAAGATCATGGCAGTCGGGTGGAACTCGGCGATGTAGAAGAACCCGCCCGATTTGACATAGCTGGCAGCGATGCGCGCCCACTCTGCCAGGCCAGGCAGCCAGGTGAGCACGCCGTAGCTGGTGTAAACGATATCAAAGGACTCGTTCAGGTGCTGGGGTATGTTGTACAGGTTGCTGCAAATGAAGCGCGCCGGCACACCGATCTGTTCACTGCTCTGGCGAGCAATGGCAATCGCCTCGGGTGAGAAATCCACAGCCGTGACATCCGCACCCAGCCTGGCCCATGAGAGCGAATCATGACCGAAGTGGCACATCAGGTGCAGCAGGCGCTTGCCGGAAACATCGCCCATCTCTTCCAGCTCCAGCGCATGAAGGCTGTTCCTGCCTTTCAAAAACGCTTCATGCTGGTACATATCAGAACGCACGTGAATCTGTGCCCACTCGTCCCAGACCCTGCGGTTGACCTCGATGCCTTTGTCCATGCGTACTCTCCGTGTGATGTGTGTATAAAGTGCTGACTTTATTATACAGACGAAGCCCGCCAAATAATACCGGCATTGATGACGCGCAGCGCTTTGCTGGAACCGGGCATCGATTTAGCGTACAATCATCTTGATCATTGAAAAAAGGAGTTCAGATGAAACAATATCCGGTTGAGACATTACTTGAAGCACTTGAAAATAACCAGGCTTTGCTGGAACTGCAAACTGCAGATATCACCCATGAGCAAAGCCTGCTAATACCGCCGTTCTATGCAAACTGCATGAACTGGGTTCTGGGTCATCTACTGCAGTCACGCAGCTGGATGCTGGCACAAATTGGCTTGAGCGGGTACATGCCGCAAGAAGAAGCGATGCTGTACCAGCGCAATGCCCCGGAAATGGATAACCCTGGGCAGGCATCACGGCTTGAAAGCCTGCTGGAACGGCTGAAAGAGACCAACACATTGTTGAAGGACAGGCTGATGGCGATGTCACCAGAGGAGCTTCATAAAGAAATTCCGATATTTGGCGGTACCACGCTGAGTGCGTTTCTCGGGTTCCTGTTGTGGCACGAGACCTATCACGTCGGCCAGCTGGAGATTCTGCGCAACTTTACCGGACACCACGAGAAATTAATCTGAGCTAATATGGTTTTGTAATTATAAGAAACAGCCTGCCTGGTACACAAAGGCAGGCTGTTGAGAGTGTTTTCAGGATGCAGCCAATATCAATCCGAACAGGTAGCCTGCCAGCGTGCTCAACACGGCAACCAACGCCACGTACACGGCGGTTTTCTTCTTACCCATAATGCCGTTCAGCACCAGGATGGACTGCAGGGATAGCTCAGGGTCAGCCAGTAAGTAAGCCAGCAGTGGGCCGCGCGCCATGCCCAGGTCAAGGAACATCCTGGCGATTGGTACCTCGACCAGCGTGGGGAAGTACATGAACACTCCGAAAATTACACCAACGAAGTTAGCACCGATGGTGTTGGAGCCGGCGATGGTGCGCACCCATTCTTCCGGGATGATCTCGCGTACAATGCCGGCGGCAAAGACGCCAACGATCAGCAGGGGGAAGATCTGCTTGACGAACTTCCAGGTTTCCCAAATCCAGCCGGCCAGTTCGTCTTTGCTGAAATTGCGCGCTGCCACAAAACCGATGGCCACCAGCAGTATGACCTCACCGATCAGGCGCCCGTTGATGCCGATGACCGCCGATCCGATTTCTTCTTTTGGTGCGGCAATCAGGATGGTGAGTGCGATAAACCCGATGGCAGCATACGTCCAGCCGCTGAAACCATCAAAGATGGTCTCAAATCCCTTCCAGGCAGTGATGCCGATCACGATCAGCATCAGGATCAGCAGGCCGCCCTGCAGGGTCAGGTTAACCGATGCCAGGGTGTCCATCATACCCTGCAGTGAGCTGGCCGGCATGTTGATAGTCGCATAGACATTCGTCAGCAAACCCACCTGCAGTGTGCCGACGATCAGCACAGCCACCAGCAGCAGGAAGAGCACCCATACAGCCGGCTTGACCTTGACCGATTGATCAAACATACCGTTGGCAGCCATTTCGGCTGAGCGGGTTTTCTCTTCCTTGCGAAAAACCCAGGCCATGATCAAGCCAATAACAATGCCAAAGACGATGGACAGGATCAGGCGCGCCAGGGCGATGTCGAAGCCGATGGCAGCGCCGGTGTAGGTGATGGCCAGGATGTTTATGGCTGGACCGACAAACAGGAAGGTGATGGCGGGGCCAAGCCCGGCGCCGCGCTTCCAGATGCCGGCAAACAACGGCAGGATGGTGCAGGAACACACCGCCAGCACAAAACCACCCAATGCAGAGGCGGGGTAGCTGATCCACTTGGAGGCTTTGGGTCCAAGGAAACGGGTGATGGCTTCTTTGGGGATCATGGAGCTTAAGAAGCCGGCAATGATAAAGGCTGGCACCAGGCATAGTAATACGTGAGCAGCCAGGTAATCCAGCAGGCTGGTGTAACCGGACCACAGCAGGGATAAAAGTGTTTCAATCATTTACGGTTTGCTCTTTTGCTTTCAGTTTATTGGTATGCCGGCATATAGCCCTGGTTGGTTTCAAGGGAATGACCTGCGCCGCATGCGGTTTGTTCAAGGAGAATCAGCTTGATAGCCAGGTTTTGATTTCTGATTCAGCCGGGATGCGGCCGTAGGAGAGTACCTCGCCGTTCAGCACCAACCCGGGCGTGGCCAGGATGGGAAACTTCATAATTTCGTCCATACTGGTGACTTTCTCAATTTCAGCTTCCAACGCCAGGTCAGCAACCACTTTGCGGGTGAGCTGTTCGAGGCGTTTGCAGTTGGCGCAGCCGGATCCGAGGATTTTGATATTTAGCATGGTGAATTCCTTTCGATGTGTTGTGTTGGCTGCCGCTGTCATGAATCAGGGTCAGCTGGTTAATATTCATAAAATTGAATGTGATATTTCGATAGAGTTTGGTTGCATATGAGCAAGGTCTTGTTTTATATCATTCCTGTGGGCAGCACTTGGGGCAGGGGCAGTCTTTAGCAGCCAGGCGGCCGGTACGCCGGGGTTTGTCGGGCAGCAGATGCTCCTGCAGGGCATCGATCAGAGGGTAAATACCCCGGTCGGTGACGCTGTAGAAAATGTTCCAGCCGTCCTGCCGGCTCTGCACCAGACCCGCTTCACGCAGGACAGCCAGCTGTTGGGAGATGTACGCCTGGCGGTAACCGAGCAGGGCTTCCATGTGGCAGACACAGGCTTCATCATCGCGCAGGATGTCCAGGATGGCAAGGCGGGCGGGATGGGCCAGCACCTTGAAGGTGCCTGCCAGTGTCTTATGCAGGTCCATATCCACTGACTGTGTGTCGATTACATTCAATTTCATGAATATGATTATACACCCTGAATTGAGCCTGTCAAGACTTATAAATTGCCAGGTCTGTGAGCAGGTCAGCACATAGTATACAGTTTGTGAATAGAAATTATGAAGTACATCTGGAGAATATTATGAATAACTACAAAACTGTTCGTCGATTTAGACAGGCACGGTGTAAAATTTAACTAATCGGTATAACAAAATTAAAGAATAAGGCGGTAACCGCATGAACCTTAGAAAAGCACCCGATTTCCCTTACAATTTTATAGACCACATGCTCTTTTCTGAGGACGAGATCAAGGCGCGGGTTGCTGAACTGGCCGCCCAGATCACCTATGACTACCGCGACTCAGAAAAGCTGCTGCTATTGGGCTTGCTGCGCGGCAGCGTGATCTTTATCACCGACCTGATGCGATCCATCAACCTGCCGCTGACCATGGACTTCATGTCCGTATCGTCCTATGCCGGCAGTGAGTCAACCGGTTTCATCCGCATCGATTCAGACCACAAGACCAACATCTACGGCTGGGATGTGATCCTGGTGGATGACATCGCAGACTCCGGTTATACACTCTACACGATCAAGAAACTGCTGCTGGAGCGCAAGCCGAAGAGCCTGAAACTGTGCGCCCTGCTGGACAAGGAAGAGCGCCGCAAGGTGGATGTGCCGATTGATTACCGTGGCTTTGCCATCCCCGATTATTTCGTGGTCGGTTATGGGCTGGATATTGATGAGAAGGGGCGTAACCTGCCGTACATTGCCTCGGTCAACCTGGAGCGCTACCTGGCGAATGGGGGCTCAAAATAAGCCGGGTTTAATAACCATCGAACAGGGCTGCGCAATCCGGCAGTCCTGTTTTCTTTACATGATCTTTACCAACAATTTGCAGGTAGTTTACTTGCGCCTGATATGATGGTGCTAATTCCAATACTGGAAGAAAAACAACAAAAAAATAAGGAGTTTGTACCATGTCTAAACTAATGAAAATTTTCTTTGCCGTTCTGGCAGTTACCGTATTAACCGGCGCAAGCCTTTTCGTCTTTGATCAGCCTGACAGTGTTTATGCTGCCAGCGAGTTCGGCCGCGGCGGTCCTGGCGGCTTTGGTCAGCCTGTAGTTGGAGATCCAACAAATACCAATCAACAGCCTGCTCCCATGGGCGGTTATGGTCGTGGCAACATTGCCGGCGGTGCCATGATGAACACTGCGCCTGTGACGCCCTTGAGCGAGGCAGAAGCTAAGGGCTTACAGGAAGCCATTCTGGAAGAGTACGGTGCGATGAACCTCTACAATGCTGTTGCAGAACAGCTCGGTGTACAGGCGCCATTCAGCCAGATTGCCCGATCGGAATCACAGCATGCAAATGCGCTGATCCGCCTGGCTGAACGCTATGGTGTGGAAGCGCCTGAGAACCCCGGCCTGGCAAGTGCCCCGCAGTTTGCCACCACTGCTGATGCCTGTGCAGCCGGTGTGGCCGCTGAAATCGCCGATGCCGACCTGTACGACCAGCTGCTGCCCGATGTCACGCATCCTGACCTGCAGCGGGTTTATACCAACCTGAAGAACGCCTCTCTGCAGAGCCACCTGCCGGCATTTGAAGCCTGCAAATAATCGCTTCTGTAACCTAAAAATACCCGGAGACGTAAAGTGTCTCCGGCTTTTATTTGTGAACTGCCTGTACTTATCCAAGTGTCAGGAGAGCACCATACTGCTTCAGCCAACGCCGGTATACCTGGTAGGTAGGCAGCATCGCTTCAACCAGCTTCCAAAAATTGTATGAGTGGTTGTGATGGCGCAAGTGGGCAAGCTCGTGCAGCACCACATAGTCAATTACGTCCAGCGGAGCCATCACCAGGCGCCAGGTGAAGCTGAGTGTACGTTTACTGCTGCAAGATCCCCAGCGCGTTTTAGCGCCGCTGATCCGGACAGAACGATATTTGAAGCCGTGTAGTTTTGCAAAATGAGCAACCCGTTCAGTGATAACCTTGCGCCCCGCCGCCCGGTACCAGGCTTCAAAGACAGCTTCAGCCTGCGGCAGGGCTTTTTCAGCCAGGTAGAAACCGTGGTCGAAGCGCAGTGCAGCGGCCTGTTTCTCAACGATGTGAAGCGGATATTCTGCCCCAAGGTATAAAAAGGTCTCGCCGGCACGGTAGCTGTGATGGGGAATTTGCCGGTGGTTTTTCAGAGCCTGTGCCTGCTTTTTCTCAATCCAATCCCTCTTTGAAGCTACCAGCTCGTGGATTTTGGCATCAGAGTAGTCCAGCGGGGCGCGCACCTCTAACTGGCCGTCAGGCTGGACAATCAGCGATACGGTTCTGCGGGCTGTTCGGGTGATACGGTCAATGGTGATGGGTGTCATACTGTATCCAGGGCACGTACGATCCGTTTGTGGATATCCACACGAAAGGGCAGGACGATACGGTCTTTTCGACCGCGGTAGACTTCGTTGCTCAGCAGGGCAACAACCGTCTGCCTAGAGGGGTCAACCCACAGCGAGGTGCCGGTGAAACCGGTGTGACCGAAGGCAGAGTCACTGAAGACGTAGCCGCTGCTCTCGATATCGGGGCTGCGCAGTTGAAAGCCGAGCCCGCGACGCAGGTCGCCTTTTTCAAACTGCAGGGAGGTCATCTGCTGAACAAGGCTGGTATCCAGCAGGGGCACACCGCTGCCCAGGAACACCTGCCCAAACGCAGCCAGGTCAGCTGCGGTGGAGAAGATGCCGGTGTGTCCGGCAATGCCGTTCATGCGCCAGGCGTTCTCATCATGCACCTCACCGATCACGCGCCGGCCGCGCCAATCACACCACTCGGTAGCCGCAAAACCATCTACGGTGTGCGGTTCATCCAGCGGGATGAAGCCAGTGTGCTCCAGCCCGAGCGGGTCGAGCACCAGCAGCTTCACAGCCTTGTCCAGGCGCATGCCGGTTAAAGCTTCGACAGCCATGCCGATCAAGATCAAGCCCAGGTCGCTGTAGACCGTGTCAGCGCTGGGCTGGTAGGAGAAGAAGGTCCTGAGCGCCATATCGCGCGCATGATCTGCATCAGCCTGCCTGAACAGTGGGCGCCAGGCTGGCAGCCCAGAGCTGTGGGAGAGCAGGTGTCTGAAGGTGACCATCGAAGCGTCCACCTCACCGCCGCGCTCGTCCACAGTGACCAATCCGCCCGGGCTGAGAGGATCTTCATAGGCCTGCACCGGGCGAACGCCGCTGAAGGCTGGCAGTACTGTGCTGACCGGCTGGTCAAGTATAACTGCGCCGCGCCCAACCAGGCGCATGAAGGCAGTGGACGTGAACAGCTTGCTCACCGAAGCCATGTCGAAGCGGGAAGTCTCATCGGTTGTACTATCCGGCTGCTCGGGGTTAAGGGTGCCAAATGCGCCGTGATAAACAGTCTCACCGCGCTGCCGTACCACCAACTGTACTGCTGGTATGCCGGCACCAATGTAGCGCTGGATCATCTCTTCAACGGGCTGAAAACGGTCTGAAGTGCTCACGTAGTCCTCCTGGCAATTATTTTCTCAAGCAATTATGCCATACTTCCCGCCCACCAAGCAGGCTTTGACCAACTGCAAGGACGGCAGGACACGGGCGAGTGCTTATTAGAGATGGCCAGTCATGATAAAATTTACCTATAACTTCGGAAAGGAACTGATATGCTGCCTGTAAAAATATCCCCTGCTATCCACTGGGTTGGACTCAATGACCGGATTACCCCTATTTTTGAAGGAACCTGGCCGATTCAACCAGCTGGCGTTTCTTATAACGCCTACCTGATCAAAGACGAAAAGAATGCCCTGATTGACCCGGGTCCAGCTTTTGCCGGTGGCGAGATCATCGCCCGCATCAATGCCATTTTGCCAGTAACAGAGCTGGATTACATCGTGGTCAACCATATCGAGCCGGACCATGCCGGCGCCATTAGTGCCATGCTGCAGGCTGCTCCAAAGGCGGTTCTGGTCGGCAATGCCAAGACTTTTGATATGCTCAAGAACTACCTGCCGCTGGATGGACGCACGCTGACGGTCAAGAACGACGAGACACTCAGCCTGGGTAAACACACCTTGCAGTTCATTGTCATCCCATTCCTGCACTGGCCGGAGACGATGATGACCTACGAGACCAGCGAGCGCATCATCTTCTCATGCGATAACTACGGCGGCTACGGCGCTCTGAAAGGCACGTTGTTCGCCGATGAGACACCCGATCGCTGGTTGTACATCAGCGAAGCACTGCGCTATTTTGTGACGGTGATGGTGCCGTTCAGCAAGCCGCTGCTCAAGGCTGTGGACAAAATGAACGAGATCCGTCCTGCTATTGTGGCACCCTCGCATGGGTTGGTGTGGCGCGATGGTGTAGACAGCATCGTGGCACAGTACGGGCGTTGGGCGCAGTATGCCGCTGGCAAGGGCGAACCCGGGGTCACCATCCTGTACGCCTCAATGTACGGCAATACCACGCGCATGGTGGATGCCATGGCATCCGGTCTCCTGAAGACCGGCCTGCCGTTTGAAATTTTTGACTGCCAGCACACCGATGTCAGCTATATCCTGCCGGCACTGCTCAAGTACCAGGGCGTGCTGATCGGCTCTGCTACCTTCGAAGGTGCATTGATGCCGCAGGTCAGCGCCGTGCTGGATATGGCGGTGCGGAAAAAGATTCTGCAGCGCCAGGCGGCGGTGTTCGGCGGCTACAGCTGGGGCGGTCTCAACCGCGACCGGCTCGACAAGGTCAAGGAAAGCCTGGGTTGGGAGTTCAGCGAACCGTTTGGCTGGCTGGGCGCCTGCACGCTTGATCACCAGGCGCGTGCAGACCAGTTTGCACAGGACTTTGCTAAAAACCTGGTTTAGCCATTACCGCAGCCTGATTTATCAACAATGAAAAAGAGACACGGGACTGTCCCGTGTCTCTTTTATGTTTTCAGAGTACGACTGGCTTAATCCAGCCGGCGGGCAAAACGTTCGATACGTACCAGGGCTTCTTCGATTTTTTCGTAAGCTGTGGCATAGGAGCAGCGCACGAAACCTTCTCCACCGGCGCCAAAGGCGGAACCGGGAACAAGGGCGACATTCTCTTCTTTCAACAGGCGGTTGGCGAAGGTGTCGTCATCCAACCCGGTGACGCTGACCTTGGGGAAGGCATAGAAAGCGCCTTTAGGCTCAAAGGTGGGCAGACCGATGCGGTTCAAACCATCTACGATCAGCCGGCGGCGGCGGTCATATTCGTTGACCATCATCTGAACCTGTTCCTCGCCATTCTGCAGGGCTTCAAGTGCGCCGATCTGTGCCATGGTGGGTGCAGACATGATGGTGAACTGGTGGATGCGTACCATGCCGCCAATCAGAGCTGCCGGGCCGCAGGCGTAACCGATACGCCAGCCGGTCATGGCATAGGCTTTTGAGAAACCACCGAGCGTGATGGTGCGGTCTTTCATGCCGGGCAGGGTGGCAAAGCAGACATGCTTGACGCCGTAGACCAGGCGGTCGTAAATCTCGTCTGAGATGACGATCAGGTCGTGTTTTTCAGCAATCTTAGCGATCTCGAGCAGGGTTTCGCGGCTGGCAACTGCGCCGGTGGGGTTGTTGGGGTAGCCGATCAGGATGAACTTGGTTTTGGGTGTAATCGCAGCTTCGATCGCCTTGGGATCGAGGTCGAAGTTGTTCTCAAAGGAACTGGCCACTTCAACTACCTTGCCGCCGGCAAGCTCCACCTCTGCCTGGTAGGAAACAAAGCAGGGCGTGGGGATGATGACTTCATCACCCTGGTTGAGCAGGGCGGTGGCAGCTAGGTACAGGGCTTCAGAGACACCAACAGTCAGTACGATTTCACTGGCGGGGTCGTAGCTGACGCCGTACAGTTTTTCCATTTGTTCGGCAACGGCTTTGCGGGTCTGCAGGATGCCGGCATTTGAGGTGTAATGGGTCTCACCCTGTTTGAGTGAATTGATGCCCGCCTGCAGGATGTGATCCGGCGTGGTGAAATCTGGCTCACCAATACCGAGTGAGATGACATCCTTCATGGTGGCAACAATATCAAAGAACTTTCGAATTCCCGATGGTTTGAGGTTGCGTACTCGGGTAGAGAGATAATTGTCTTGCATGTTTTCTCCTTATTATTTACTCGTTATTTTTAATGTTATACGATACTGCGAGCACTTCCATGCTTAGACAGGGTTGAGGCTCCATGTATCGCTAAGTTCCATGTAGGACAGGTTAAAGGTCAGGTCGTCCTCGGTTATGATGCGAAAACAGCGGCTGCCGGGCTGGCGCGCCTGTGCTGTGATGGTTTTTACCACCCTTCGTGCATTGTCCCAGCGCAGGGCGCGCGGCGATTCTGCATAGGTGAAGCCGGAATGACACTCAACCAGCGGTTCAGCGAACACTGCTGTCATCTCCAATCACCAGTGAGCTGCAGCTTCCGGCAAGGGTGGTACGGCGCCCGATGAGTGAGTCGGTCAGGAGCATGCGGCTGAGATGGCTGTACTCCTCAATGATGGCATTGCGCACAATCACATCCTCCAACTGGCAGTGGGCATCCACGACCACGTTGGGGCCGATGACGGATGATTTTATACTGGCTGTGGGGTGAATGTACACCGGTGGGATAATCTGTACACCGTCGAGGGACGCGCCTTTGCCGTCGTTGCCGTTTTTCTGCAGCAGGAAAGCATTGGTCTCTAACACTGCCTGAATGGTGCCGGCGTCCAGCCAGGTGCTGACCTGTTCGACGCGCATAACAGCACCCCATTCCAGCATGATGTTGAGGGCATCGGTCAGGTAGTATTCACCTTTCAGGGCAGTATCGCGGCGCACCTGCTCTTCTATGGCGCGCATCAACTCTTCCGCCTTGCGGAAGTAGTAAAAACCAACCACAGCCAGGTTGTTACTGGTATCAGATGGTTTTTCCACGTAGCGGGTCACCCTGCCAGAAGCATCCAGGCTGGCAACACCAAAGCGTCGGGGATCCGGCACGGGCTGCACCAGCGCCACGCCGTCAGAGGGGTCGTCTCGCAGGAAGGACAGATCAGTTTCAAGCAGCGTGTCAGAAAAAGCCATCAGCATCTTGCCGTGCAGGTGCTCACGCGCCAGGTACAGCGCATCAGATTGGCCTCGCATCACTTGCTGGACGACATAGTGCACCTTCTTATCGGGGTGCTTCTCTGTCATGTAAGCTTTGATCTGCTCGCCCATGCCGCCAAGGATGAAGACATATTCAACATTGAACTCTGCCGGCACTGACTTGAACTGGTCAAGCACAAAGTCCAGCGTGGTTTTACCCGCCAGGCTGAGTAATGGTTTTGGTTTGCTCCAGGTATGGGGACGCAAACGGGTACCATGACCTGCCATGGGTATGGCTATTTTGAGTGTTTCAGCCAAAAGATTCCCTCCTGAAGGTTTTGAGACCCTTTTGCATTTCTTAATTGAATTTTATCACTTTCCACCCCATCTGATGACTGTCAAGCGTTACTCTTTTTGTATGAGGATTTACCAATTATTTGTGACAAGCTTCTAATAGAAGAAAGGAAGCTCTATGGCCAGATCGGTAGGATACACTTACGCAGGCGCGCCTGGTCAAGGCTTTATCCAGGACGCGACATACACCATCTGCTCCTGACCGGTGAGCATTTTCCAATAATAAATATGCAGTTTACCAATTACAGTTAATATGAATAAGTTTTTTGGTTGATTAAATTATTATTGACCAACTTCCTGAGATGTAACAGTTTGATCGGTTTCAGCAGCAACTTTACCGTCACGAATGACGACAATCCGATCAGCCTGGGCAGCGATATTTTGATCATGAGTCACTACCACCACAGCTTTACCTTGCCGACGAAGCTCGTCGATCAAGCCATACACCTTGGCGATTCCCTTCGCATCCAAACCAACTGTTGGTTCATCCAATACATAAGTGCACAGCTCAGTGTTGCATGCAGCGATTTCCAACATCCGAATATCAGCCTGATGCAGGTCAAGCGGGCAATCATCTTTCGAAAGACCGGTAAACTCAAGCCCGGTGTTAACGAAAGTTTCAATTTCTTCCGATGGCCAATTGAGAAGTTTTGGTCCAAAGGAAAGTTCATCAGAAACCGTCATCGCTACGGTTTGTAATGCAGCATGTTGGAATACGTATCCCACCCTACCCTGTGTGACGACCTTGCCGCTCTTTGGAGCTATCGCACCTGCCATAGTAAGCATTGCAGTTGTTTTGCCTGAGCCGTTGGGGCCCATTATCGCCACAACTTCACCAGCATGAAAACTGAGGTTAACCCCATTTAAAATAGGATTATCTTCAATCGTCACATGGACGTCTTGTAATTCAGCCACGACTTCACCAATTGGTAACGAGTTAAGGGGTTGAAATTCCCCAAGCAGGTTGGTTTTTTCCAACCAATCTTGACTGCTGAAAAACTCCTGCGGTTTGACCTCAGCAGTGATCTGTCCTTCATCCATAACCAGTACCCGATCAACATACTGCTGCAGTTCAGACCAAAAATAATCGGTGACCACAATGGTAGCCTTGCGTTCCGAACACAAAATCTTCAAAGCATCAAGGAATGCTGATCGACCTTCTGGATCCAACTCTTGCATGGGTGAATCCAGCAGCATAATTTTTGCATTGGAAACCAACGCACCCGCCAACACCAGCCGTACCTGCTGCCCACCAGAAAGTTTTGTGGTCTCACGCGTCCATAAATTGGTGTCCAGACCCATTGTGATAAGTGCTTTTTTAGCCGCCACTTCATCAGGGATCATAAAGGTAATCTCCTGACCAACAGTCAAACCATGGATCGAGGCAAATGGGTCAGGAGCAATGTATAACGCCGATCCACAAATTTCTGTTAAAGGCGTATCGTAAGTAACCAACCCTGAGGTTTTTACCTGCCCAAGAGATTCCCCCATAATCCAGGGGATTACCCCACCCATCAATCTCAGTAACGAGGTTTTTCCAGCTCGATTTTTACCTGCAAGATAAACAAATTCACCCGGGCAGACATCAAGCGACACACCATTAACGACATCGGGTAATGTCGCCCCGTAGCGAACATGAGCATCCTCGATGGTCACACTTCCATCACCTTGTGCCTTTGTACGGTGATATGATTGGCTGGTAAATGCGGCTTTCTGAGAGTTATCCACAATGCGGGGAATGATTGAGGAAGCCAGAGGTACAAGGTTGCGAAGATTGTTGCCAAGCGAATTCCATTTCAAGCCACGAATCAGCAAAGACTGGGTCAGCGCGACAAATTCTCGCTTAAGAATCTGTATACCCCGAAGTACCCCTAAAACCCAGGGCCGAGCCCAGGGGATCCATTCCAACGCGGCATAAATTTCTGGCAGCGGTGTGACAAACAGCCATGCAAACGAAATCAACATCACGCCGCACAGCCGCATGCCGGTTACCAAACCACGTTCAAAGCCAACCGCATTGATAGTAAATATCCACCAGCTCAAACCACCGGCGTTTTGGGGCGATAAAATCGTATTATATAAAAGCAGCATGCCACCGGAAATGGGAGCGGTTAACGCCAGTTTCCAGGGTTTACTCGGATTTGCAATAAAGAGGATAAAACCAACTAATAACAACAGTGCCGCACCAATAACGTCATTAACAAAAATGAACAGCATGCCAACCAAAAATACGACACCCAGGCGAGGTGTTGGCGAGAGCTTGCCCAATCCCCATCCAGTATTTGAGCCATTCGGAGTAAAGAAACGATTTCTTTTAACCTTGCTTTGCATACCTAACCTTTTCTCCTGCCAGTAACACAAAAAGATCCTGATAACTTGATGATGGTAATAGAGCTTTTCTCTTATTCGAGGAGCTTCCAGCCCATACCTGTGCAGCTGGAAGCTCAAGTTGGAACAAGGGGATTACTCGATAATCAGGAAAAACCTGATCACATTCTTATTCGGCAATTCCTGCATTGCGTAAGCGGGTAGTGTACAAAGCAAGCAGATATAAACCTAAGATTGCAGATACCAAATCGCCTATAAACCAGCCAACTCCGGGGTCAATCAACGAAGCAGCTAATGGTTTGCCACCGACAGTAGCCCCAATTGCGCCCATAAACGCGCTGACTGCGCAGATAATCACTGCTACCAAAAGCCCCAGGCCAAAATCACGCATATTGAGCGATAAGTTGTTCAACAGCAGACGGGCGCCAACAACCAATACAACCAACGGGATCAAATAACCCCATAACCCGGGAATTTTTAAGAGAGGGCTGAGTAGTCCAGACGCCAGAACGATTAGCGTGAGGATCAATGCTCTAACGGCACCAGAAATGACATCTGAGGGTTTTTGAGTTCCCATGGTAGGATCAATTCTCAATGTCTTAAACAACAGCCAGGGAAGGAAAGAGTTTGCCAACCCACCAGCCAGCAAATTCTGGATGATATCCACCACTCCCCAACCACCATAGGAGAGTATACCAGCTGTGTAAGCCCCGACCCCTCCGGCTATTGTGCCATAAATTGGACCCAGCCAGACACCTGCGACAAATTGTAAAGCAGCGGGCAGCCAGAGGAAACTTGCACCTTTTGCTGTGGGGGAAGAGGAGATTGTCATCATTACCCAACCCAGGGCAGCAATAGCAACAGCCATGAAGATGGTAAAACTTATTCGCAACGCATGATCACGTTTCTTGATATATTGCGCTTGTGATGAAGCCATATCAAAACTCCTTATTGTGGTCTCTTAGTACTGAAAAATGAAAATGATGAGCACAATTACTGCCAAGAAGGACAAACCTTGCTTCTAAAAGTGTTATCTATTTATTTTTCACCTCCTTACGTGCTAATTCAGGTCGGATCTTTCCCGCCTTTTCTAATTCTTGAAGCTCCTCAAGGATAGAAATGTCTTCCATCATTCCTGGAGCCAGACGGTCCCAGTAGATACCGCCAACAGGCTTCTGTGGCTCGGCCACATGAATTGTTTGGGTTGGTGTGACGATGTAATCACAAATTGTGTCGAATGGGGAAATATCAAGCTGCTCATCCACTAATTGGCAATCGTGAACCAGATCAACAACTGGTGTAGTAACATCCACTACACCCATAGAGTAAAGTGTGGCCCACTCAATATCAAAGAAGCCGTGCCCTTTTCCAAAACGTGCCCCCTGAAGATTGACCGCTGAGCCACCAGTCACCATCAGATCAAGATGTGGGTATTTCTGTTGGATTTCCGACAAGGTTATCAGACGACCGACGCGCTCAATAACATCTAATAAAATTGCCCAGTCCTCAAGGCCAGCAGGCACATCAGTGTCTAATAGTTCAATAAAGCCCCGCCGTATGCCATAACTGGTCATTAGCAGGGCTTTATTGTCACGGATGACTTGGGCTCTCAGGAGTTCCAGACAGTTGTCTGGAGTGACAAACACCACCTTTGCGTTTTGGTAACACTCCATGGCTGTCAGGCGGGCAGTCGCCAAATCGCTCCCCTCAAAGTCTGTAATAAATTCACCAAAGTCAAAATGAAAACGGCTGTCAGGGCGCGCTACAGAACGCAGCGCTTTCCACACAGCCTGACGTGTTTCGTCGCGGTCATTCATAGACCCTCCTTATAAATAGTATTTGGTTGAATGGTTTGGGTAATTTAAAATACAAAATAAGATCAAAGAAATATTTATATCTGGATTCCACGTCTGCATCAAATTATCTTCAAGTTTTTTAACCGTCGAAGGCTTTTAATGATGATAACTCAATTTTTGTGATTTGGTTGCTTCATGTTTAGAAATTTTAAGAATAAGCCTGTAATTCGGGCTATCAGGTACCGTTACCATACGCCATCTACTCAGAAACCCCTCTACGGGCAACTATTAAGATCACGTAATTTAAATCATCAATTTTTCACATCTTAGAGAAATGACGCAGCTGAAGTTATTCTGGTAGAGCAGGTTTTCTTTGTTAATAACTGATCTGGAAAGCAGGTAACCGGTCTTGAATAGTATAATCTACGGTTAAGACCAAGACGAGCAGGAGCGAGAGATGACAAAGATAAACCCACAGCACGGCATCAGCACACTGGCGACCCATGCACTTGAGGATGACCATCCCCTGCATGCCAATGCCAGCCCCATATTCCAGAATTCCACTTTCAGGCTGCCAGACGTGGCCGCCGGTGCCGCCATCTTCAGCGGCGAGCAGGAAGGTTATGTGTACACCCGTTGGGATAACCCCAACCAGTTGCAAACAGCCCGCAAGATCGCTGTACTGGAAGGACTTGATCTTCTGAAAGCAGAACCGGAGCGGGATTATCTTGAAATCGTTGACGGCCGGGTCTTCTCCTCCGGTATGGCGGCAGTGACATCGGCTGTGCTGGCGCTGGTCAAGGCCGGCGATACCATCATCACCCAGGACGCACTGTACAGCGCCACCTATAACTTCTTTGCCAATACCCTGCCAAATTACGGCGTGAAGATTGTCTGGTTGCACGATACCAGCCCGGCCGCCTGGGAAGAGGCGTTTGAACGCAACCCGGGCGCAAAGCTGGCTTATGCCGAGACACCTGTCAACCCGACGCTTTCGATAGTCGACCTGCCGGCACTGGCCGAGATTGCCCACCGACGCGGCGCACAGGTGATCGTGGATAATACCTTCGCCACACCGTACTGCCAGCGGCCGTTGACGATGGGTGTGGATGTGGTGCTGCACTCCACCACAAAATATCTGCACGGTCACGGCCAGGTGATAGGTGGTGTGGTCGTCAGCCGACATGTGGATTACATCAAAGGACCGCTCACTACGGCGCTGCGTACCTACGGCGGCACTGCCAGCCCGTTTGACTGCTGGCTGGTCAACAGCGGTTTGAAGACCTTTGAGCTGCGCATGCAGCGGCAGTGCGATAATGCCCGCAAGGCAGCAGCCTTTTTAGAGAAACACCCGGCTGTTGAACGCGTATTCTATCCGGGACTGGAAAGCAGCCCGGACTACGCGCTTGCCCGGCGCATGATGCACGACTTTGGCGGCATGGTTTCCTTTGAGCTGAAGGGCGGCTTCAAGGCCGGCGAACAGATGATGAACCGTGTGCGCCTGTGCCGGTTGGCAGTCAGCCTGGGGCACATTGACAGCCTGATACAGCATCCAGCGAGCATGACCCATTCTTACATGAGCCCGGAAGCACGTAGCAAGATGGGCGTGAGCGAGGGGCTGGTGCGCTTCTCACTGGGTATTGAAAATAGTGAGGATATCCTGGCTGACCTTGAGCAGGCCCTGGCGTAACGTACCGGGGCACATCAGCGTCTAAACTAAATCGGGGTCACTCCAGCGGATGGCGCCGCGCAGGTGCTGTGACAGCTGACCGAACTCTGGCGTGTAGCGCAGGTCATCGGTGCGCGGGCGGGGAAAGTCTACCGTCATATCCAGCTCAATGCGCGCCGGGCGCGGTGTGAATACCAGCACCCGGTCTGACAGGAAGACGGCTTCGGAGATGGAGTGGGTGACCATGATAACGGTCTTGCGGCGCGCCTGCCAGATTCTAAGCAGGTCATCGCTCATGCGCTCACGGGTGAGGGCGTCCAGCGAGCCGAAGGGCTCATCCAACAGCAGTAGATCGGGGTCATGCGCCAGGGCGCGGGCGATGGCCACACGCTGTGCCATGCCGCCTGAGAGGTCACGCGGCCAGGTGTTCTCAAAGCCCTGCAGTCCAACTAATTCAATCAGTTCATGCGCACGGGCATCAGCCTCGTGTGCGGGTATACCCTGCATCTCCAGCGGCAGTGTGATGTTGTGCAGGACGGAACGCCAGGGCATCAGGTTGGCAGATTGAAAGACCAGCCCGACGTCCGGCAAGCCGCTGGCCGGGTTGGACGGCCTGACACTGACAGTACCGGCCGTTGGCGGCACGAGACCGGCCAGCACACGCAGCAGCGTGCTCTTACCGCTGCCTGAAGGCCCCAGCACGCACAAGAACTGCTGGGCGGGCACGGAGAAGCTGATATCGTGCAGCGTCCTCAGCCCGCCGTTCTCGCCCGGGAAGGTGACATGCAGTCCCTTGACCACTACAGCCAGATCGTCCAGTGCCATTTTAGCGGCTTACCTCTGGCAGGTAGTCATTGCTATAGGCAGCATCCAGGTCATCCAATGGCTTCTGAAGGAAACCGATTTTGAGAAGCAGGTCGTGCATGTTCTGCCAGGCCTGTGGGTCAGAGTATCCCAGACGCTCAGCCTTCCATAATTCCATAGATGCCAGCATCACCTGCTTTTGTATATCAGCCTGCTGATCGAGGTTTTCGACATACCTGGTGGAGATTTCAAAGGCCTCATCCGGGTTATCGAGGGCATCCTGCATGCCGTGCAGAAGTGCTGTGACCATCTTGCGCACCAGCTCAGGGTTCTCTTTCAACGTGGTTTCATTGGTGATCAGGCCGTTGGAAACCAGCTCGATGTAATCCGCGGTGCTGATGGTGAATGCGTCATAGCCGCGCGCTGCCAGCTGGACGGGTTCGTTGGCAATATAAGTGACCGCTGCATCTTCCGTCTTTGCGATCAATGCCTCAACCTGGTTGTAACCAATGGTGTCCAGCGTGACGTCGGTTTCACGCAGGCCGGCGGCATCCAGCAGGGCACGCAAGCCTACGTAGCTGGCGCCAAACAGCACAGGTGTGCCAATGCGCTTGCCGGAAAGATCCTCTGGCTTTGTGATACCCGAGTCAGCCAGAACGGTGATACCGACCGGGTACTTCTGGTACCAGGCAGTCACGTATACAATCGGCAGTCCCTGGGCGCGACCAAGCGGTACCTGCTCACCGGAGATCACGGCAAACTGCAGGGTGTTGGCGCCAACCAGCGCCACGGCATCGGTCTCGAAGGAGTAATCCAGCGTCAGTTCAATGCCGGCATCCTTGAAGTAGCCCTTTTCTATGGCAACATACAGCGGGGCGAACTGCACGTTGGGGATGTAACCGACCGGCATGCGGATTTCGATTAGCTCTGCAGGCGGTTCAGAAGGTCGCTGCGGTGTGCAGGCAGATAATGCAAGGGTCAAGCTGAGTATAAGTAGAAGCGGGGTAAAGGATGGTTTCATCAGTGCACTCCAAATTAAGATAGGTTACTGCTGCCAGGCAAGCAGTTTGCGCTCAACCAGCAGGACAGTGCCATAGAGCGCCAGCGCCATGGCAATCAGGGTAAACAGGGCAACAAAAACAAGGGCAGTGTCGTATTGACCCCTGCCGACATTGATCAGGAAGCCCAGACCGCGGTCTGAGCCGACGAACTCACCTACCACCGCGCCAATAACGGAAAGCGTGGCGCCAATACGCAGTCCGCCCAGCAGAACAGGCAGTGAAGCGGGGATCTCAAGCTGAAGCAGCATCTGCAGGGGGGTGGCTTGCAGGGAGCGCATCAGGTCGCGCAGGCTGTCGGGCACTGCGCGTACACCCACAACCGTGTTGACCAGCACCGGGAAGAAGACCGTCAAACTGCAGATCAGCACCTTGGAGAACATGCCGGGTCCAAACCAGATAATCAGCAGAGGGGCGATGGCAATGGTGGGCACCGCCTGGCTGGCAACCAGGTAGGGTGAGAGCATGTGCTCCAACAGGCGCGACTTACCCAGCAGATAGCCCAATATGGTTGCCATCAAACTGCCGGCAAGCAAGCCTAAAATTACCTCCAACAGGGTGATGCCGGCATGCCGCAGGAGCGAGCCGTCAGACAGCGCTGTGTAGAAACGCGTTACCACCTGCCCAGGCGAAGGCAGGATGAATGCCGGCAGGCTGCTGAGGCGGGTGAACAGCTCCCACAGCAGGACGGCCGCAGCCGCTGAGAGCGGGAAAACGATGCGTCTCAAGCGGCGCACACGCTGATCAGCAGCCTGTGTGGTCGTTTTATCTTCTGGTATGGTTTTTGTAAACTGCTTGACTGCCATATAAAAACCCTGACGAGTTTCCATCAGGGCTTTTGATCGAGTTTAACAGCGCAGCTGCGCCGTATGCCTTCTTTCATCCGGACTGTACCGTCGACCCCGGAATTACACCGGGTCTTGCGCATCCTGCGCTCGTGGGTTGTCACCACCGATCGGGAATTGGGATTGAAGCTCCCGCACCCTGCCCTGAAGGACTTTATGATGTTGTTAACGTGAGTATAGCCCCGTTACTTTGGGCTGTCAATATTTTTTTAACGTCGAAGAAAACAGCATTGGTCAAAAACGGTCAATAACCGTGATACCGGTGCCTTTGAAGGAGTGCATGTCCATTAAGGCAGCAGGCGCTTCCTCAAGACTGATGAGCTTGTTCACCAGCCTGTCAGGCTGCAGCTTGCCGGTGCGGATCATCTCCAACAGGGATTCGTAACGGTACGCCTGCATGCCGTGAGAGCCGTAAATCTCCAGTTCTTTTGCGATCACCCTTCCCATTGGCAGCGGCGGCAAGCTGTGTTCGCCGGCCATTAAGCCGACCTGGATATGTTTGCCGCGCTTACGCAGGCTGTTGATGGAATTGACGCAGGTGACCGTACTGCCCAGTGCATCGAGTGAGACGTGCGCACCGCCACGGCTGATCTCCAGCACGGCCGAAGGAATATCATCAACCTCTTTAGCGTTGAGCGTTGCAACTGCGCCGATCGAGCGGGCAAAGTCCAGCTTCTCATCGTTGATGTCAATACCGATCACGGATGCGCCCAGGGCGCTGGCGATCATCACAGCCGAGAGACCGACGCCGCCGCAGCCGTGCACGGCTACCCACTGGCCGGCTGAGACGCGCCCCTGTTCCACTACCGCCCGGAAGGACGTGGCAAAGCGGCAGCCGAGGCTGGCAGCAGTGACAAAATTAATCTCCGGTGTCAAGGCGACAAGGTTGATGTCTGCCCGTCCGATGGCAACATATTCGGCAAAGGAGCCCCAGTGAGTGAAACCCGGCTGGAACTGGTCATCACAGATTTGGTGATTGCCGGAGACGCACTGCGGGCAGGTGCCGCAGCCGCACACAAATGGCATGGTGACGGCGTCGCCGACTTTCCACAGTTTGACATCCCTGCCTACCGCCTGGATGGTACCGGCCAGCTCATGACCCGGCACGTGCGGCAGGTGGATGTCGGTGTCATGCCCGACCCAGCCGTGCCAGTCGCTCAGGCACAGGCCGGTGGCGACAACTTTGATGACCACGCCATCAGGCGTTGGGGTTGGATCAGGTACTGTGTTGACTGAGACAGGGCCGTTAAACTGCTCGTAGTAGACTGCTTTCATTGGGGTTCCTCCGGTAGGGATCAGGGATTATTTTGACAGCAGGAAATGAACTGCTGCAAAGATTGTAATCTCACGCGCCGTGCCAGCCTGTATCTTCAGGCAGGTAAGGCCAACCCAGCAGCAGGACTTCGGTCAGCAGCTGAGGGTTAGTGTTGGTGGTATCCAGTGTATTGAGCGCCTGTTCCATGCCGGTGAGTACCCGGCGGATTTCGGCCGGGTCCAGGCGTTCAGCCAGGCTGCTGATCACTGCATCCCAGTCCAGGTTGATTAACGGCACGTTGGCGCGGCTGGTACGCATGAAGACATCGCGCCAGAAGAGCAACCAGGTTTGGTAAAGTGACTTGAGACGGTCGCGCTTGGTGCGGGCAGTGATGCCGGCGGCATAGGCAAAGCGCTCGCGGCGGTTGGCGCCCAGCAGGGTAAGGATATCTTCCAGCCAACCCTGCCGCTCCTCCATTAATTGGGGGTCTTCGTACAGGCGCAGGGCTTCACCTACCCGCCCGGAGGAAAGGTGTGCCAGCAGGCGTGCATTCTCTGGCACAAGGCTCCAGCGTGACACCAAGAGGTCAGCAAGTGCTTCGGGCGCCAGAGGGCGCAGGCGCAGGACTTCGCAGCGAGAGACGATGGTTGACAGCAGGGTGTCGGTTGTGAGGGCGGTCAGTACCAGAACCACATGCGGCGGGGCTTCCTCAAGCGTTTTCAGCAAGGCATTCTGGGCGCTGATGGTGGCACTGTCAAAGTTCAACAGCAGGGCAAAACGGGTGCGGGCTTCGTAGGGTGTAAGTGAAAGGGTGCGTCCCAGCTCACGGATTTGCTCCACCTTGATGGTGCTGCCCTCGCCATCGGCTGAAATTACCGAAAGATCCGGCAGCTGCATGGCGGCGGTTTGACGGCAGGTGCGGCATGTCATGCAGGGTTGCCCGGGGGCTATTGGCTTGGGGCAGTTGAGCGCCTGGGCAAAGCGCAGCGCCAGCGTGCGCCGGCCGGTGCCGCGTGCGCCGGTAATCAGGTAAGCATGCCGCTGCTCGCCGCGTATAATTTGTCCGACAAGCAATTCAGCCGCCCATTCGTGTCCAGCAATGTCCCAGTTCATCACATGGATTTTAGTCCAGAACCGGTGAATGGGCAAACAAAGTGATAGAGTGGGTTTCTACTGAGTGCCCGTTTGGGTGATTGACTCTGCTCTCTCAAATGCGTATGATGAGAGCAACACACAACAGTTTTTATTAAGGTCTGAGGTAAGACATCTTTCGGGTTGAACTGCATTCTGCGCTCAGAACACCCGTTACAGCAGACAGGGTTGGGATTTAAACAGGCCGAACAGGCGCCTTTGGATTATGCCAATCCTTCAATTTCCTAAACAGCACAGCCAGCAGTTAAAGATAATTATGAATCAGCAGAGCGGAGCTTAACGGACCTGCGGTTAAAGATGGGAGGTTCATGATGAAACTCAGGCATTGTTTTCTCTCAGCCCTGTTGTGTCTGATGTTAGGTGGCTGTAGTTTGGATACTGCGGGTATTATATGTGGACTGAATATATATGTTGACCAGCCGCTGCCTGATACACACACACCGGTGCTGCTTCCCGTTGCTGTCATGGGACATACGATATATACAGATGATGCTTCGCAGCAGTTCCAGGTGGTGATCAAGGAGCAACAGGACGTCTTTTCATCGGACTATGATTACATTCCGCTGGAAAAGAATGAAATATCTCCCGGTCTGATTGAATTAATCGCCTGGTGGGTGCCTCAGAGGGGAGGATTGCATAATATTTTAATAATCGGCCAGACCGATTGTGATTACTCGCCAGTTTATCATATCTATGTGGAAGAGGCCGGCAGGGGCGGGGCGCTAGAAGAGGTTCCACCCACACCTGCCCCTACCGCCCCTCCACCGACAGCCATGCCGCTGGTGATGCTCATCCAGTTTTGGACAGATGTGGGTGAAGTAGTAGCTGGTGGCTGCACGCGCCTGCACTGGGATGTCAGCCATGCCGACAGGATATATCTGGATGGCGAACAGGTTCCAGCATCCGGCAGCCGGGAGGTGTGCCCTGTATCTACCACTACTTATACCGTCAGGGCTGAGGACGCATCGGGAACAACAGAGAAGAGCCTGGCAGTTAATGTTGGTGCTGCGCCTGTCACACCGCCGCTGCAGTTGACTTTCATGCCGCCAACCATCGTGGTACAACCGCCGGTAACGCAGCAGCCGGCAGATACCAGCGGCCCGCAGATCAACTCAGTCAATCACTCACCAGCATCAATATTCGATAACCCGGCCTGCGGCGCAGCTGAAGTACAGATCAACGCCAGGGTTGAAGATCCATCCGGTGTCAGCACCGTCGAAGTGTATTACCGGGTATCCAGCGGCAGCATGCAGGGTGCCTGGCGTATTGTCTCCATGACATCAGTTGGAGGTGGCGAGTACAGGGCTGTGCTGGGACAGGCGCATTTCAAGAGCAGCCATCCAGATTTCTTCAACGGCACGGTGGAGTACATCATCAAGGCGCGCGACACCAAAAACAACGGCTCCGAGAGCGTGCCGGCACAGATTACAGTCCTGGTTTGCATTACCTAAGGGAAGGAGTGGGATATGAAACTAAAAAATCCCTGGATAAAAGCCCTGGTGATCACAGCGCTGGCAATCCTGAGCGTGTTGATTATCGCCCTGGGTTTTGTGGCTTACCGTGTAGTTGCACTCAGTATGAAGAAAGCCTCCCGCCCGGTGATTGAGGTGGTCTCACCCCAGATTGATGCAGTGCTCCTTGAAGGTGAACAGGTGGATGTGCTGGCAACCGTCAAATCAGGCGGGTCGCCGGTTGAACGCTTTGAATTTTATGTGGACGGCATGCTGGCAGGCAGCCGTAAGGCAGAAGGAGATGTGCTGGCTGTGCGTTGGATCTGGCTGCCGGATATTGAAGGCAGCCACAGGCTCACCTTCCTGGCAACAAACGCGCAGGAGCAGATGAGCACGGTAGAATTGGACGTTTCAGTCGCAGACCAGCCGGATAAAGATGCAGACGGCGTCCCAGATGCGGTGGATGCCTGCCCGGATGTGGTCGGTACGGTGGCTGGTGGTGGGTGCCCGCTGCCAGATGACCGCGATGGTGACGGCATCCCTGATGCTGTAGATGCCTGTCCAGATGAGCCTGGTGCAACTGAGGACGGCTGCATCCCATCAGAGCGCTCAGATCGTGACAGGGACGGTTACCCAGATGATGGCGACCGCTGCCCGGATGAAGGTGGTTTGCTGGAATGGGGCGGCTGTCCGGAAGGCGCGTGGACGGCTGACCGGGATGGTGACGGTGTACCTGATTTCATTGACACCTGTCCAGACCGACCGGGTCCGGCAGAGAGCAGCGGCTGCGAAGGGGTGACGTCAGAAGACCGCGATGGTGATGGTGTATTGGATGCGCTGGATGCCTGTGTGGATACACCCGGGAGCGCTGCTGGCAGCGGCTGCCCACTGGCAGCAGACAGTGATGGCGATGGGATGGATGACAGCCTGGATGCCTGCCCTGAGAGCGGCGGCTTACCCGGTTCAGACGGCTGCCCGCCGGAAGAATTGCCAGCAGACAGCGATGGCGACGGTGTTCTGGATGTGGTAGATCTTTGTCCTGAAACACCGGGTGTGCTTGAGGTGTTTGGCTGTCCATTACCTGATGACAGCGACGGGGATGGCGTGGCGGATGAAGATGACAACTGCCCGGATATGCCTGGCTCAGCGGAGCTGCATGGCTGCAGCCTGGCTTCACTGCCATATGCCCGCATAGCCATGCAGGACATCCTGTTTCCTGAGTTTGTGAATCCATGCCAGATTGACCCGGCGATATGCATCGAAGATCTTGAGTATGGAGAATACAGCGAGACGTATGGATCTCCCAACGATGCCGATTCAGACGGTATATTTGATGACGCGGATGACTGCCCGACAGAATACGGTGAGCCAAACCATGACGGCTGCCCGGACCCAGATGACACCGATTTTGACGGCATCAGAGATGAGATCGACCAGTGCGATCATGAGGCGGGGCCGATATCCAATTACGGGTGCCCGCGCACTCACGGTATGCCAGAAGACAGGATGTTTCAGTTCTATCTTCACAATTTTCGGACAAACCCCAGTTGGAACAAAGCCTTTTGTTATGTGAATTATGACTATGATACAGCAACTGCTGGCGACTACAGCAGTTTTATGAGGCTGCCTAACGCTATTTATATGTATGAACTTATGCGAGAAAGCGGAGGCGGTGATTTTAATATGTTTTGGACGACCAGAGAATTTCGTGCATCGATTGATGATTACATAAACTCATCTTTTAGTGTCTACTGCTGGGGCTACGGAGGTAATATCGGTGAGCATGCCCAATTGTTGGGAAGGATAACGCGTGAGTTTAGCTATGATGTGCTTGATGGTCAGCTGCGTTCAATGCGGGGTGAATCGGACTTTGGCTGGTTTGAGGTGGACTACCGCCTGTGCTCCAACCGCTGCCCGTAAGCAGGTGCGAAAGGCTGCAGACAGATTTGCAACTTGACAGGAAGGGTTTTCCACGTAAAATTAAGGTGTAATTGGAATTCAAAATATTGTGCACGTGGTTTATTAACCAGGAGAATTGTTTTTAATGGAGTCAGACAGTACCGGTAAAACTGGTGATAGTAACCCTCCCCCTGAACGGGGAAGATCAGTTTTATCAACACACATAAATAAGATTTGTCTGCGTGGGAAGCTGGACAGCGGAACCTTTTCGCTGCCGGTTTCGATCACCAGGCAGGTTGACAGGGAGGCGCCCATGTAGCGGCGTCCTGACGCCGACCGGTTGAAAGTTAACCGGCACGGTTCAGCGGCAATCCAGTGGTACACACCACCGGTTGGCTCCCTGTGATGCCAGCCGGTGATTTTTACCAACAAAAGGAGGCCGCTGATGCTTTACAAAGCCATCCGCACTGAAAACCTGACAAAGCACTACGGGCAGAACGTCTATGGCGTTCGTGACCTGGCGCTTGAAGTTGAATCTGGCGAGATATTTGGTTTGCTGGGCCTGAAAGGCGCCGGCAAGACCACCTTGGTGCGCCTGCTGCTGGATTACATTCGTCCCACTTCGGGCACGGCAGTTGTACTGGGTATGGAGACAGCCGGTAAAGGCGTTAGCATCCGGCGCATGGTGGGACACTTACCAGCGCAGTCGATGTTGTTTGATCATTTGTCGATTGAGCATGCCCTGCGGCTGGTCGCCAAACTGCGCGGCAGAGGCGACTGGTCTTACACCTGCGACCTGCTGAATGAGTTTGGATTGGATCTCAAGCAGCGCATTGGTTCGCTGAAAGCTTTGGATAAACGCAAACTGGCATTGGTGCAGGCATTCATGTCGCAGCCCGAGTTGTATATCCTGGATGAGCCGTTGAAAGGTTTGGACGCCCATAGTACGGAGATCTTTTACCGGCTGGTGAAAGAGGTACGCAGCGGCACTGGAACGTTACTGTTTACATCAACTTCGGTCAGCGAGGTGGAGCGGGTTTGTGACAGGGTGGGATGGTTGAAGAACGGCAGTATGGCTGGCATTGAACGGACTATTCAACTGCGCTCCAGGACGATACGGGAGGTTGAGATGGAGTTCTCACAGCCCGTTCCTGATAAGATCTTTGCCGGGCTGCCCAATTTGACCGATCTGTCAGTACAGGGCAGGCGCCTGCACTGCCGAGTACAGGGCGACATTCGTGAACTGCTCCAGCAGGCTAACCGCTATGCTGTCTTATCCGTCACCAGCCGTATGCCGGGACTGGAGGATATGATGACCGGCATCACAATTTCTTGAACGCGCATAACTCAAGCGCCCAGGCGGGCGCTTTTTTTATCCACTTGTGGTTTTATGAATAAACGTAAAAGTATTCTATATCTATAATAATGGTACAGAACGAGCTATTCAAATCCGATAGGTGAACATAGTGGAGGATGAACCATGACAGATCACCAGCAAAGGGAAATTACACAGGCAGGCCCATTACTGCAGGCAGATGGCAGCCTGGCCCAGGTCGGCTGGATGCGCCAGCCACTGTTAGACTGTAATTTGCAAGCAGCGCGGTTTTATAACCTCAAGTTCCTGCAGCCGCTGCGCACCAAGCGCTGGGATTATTACGGCATCACCACGCCGACACACTTTTTCTCCTTCACCCTGTCAGACATCGGTTATCTGAACATGGTGTTTGCCTACGTGGTGGATTTTGTAAACAAAACGCATCACGAGGAAACACTGACACTGCCGCTCTCAAAGGCGGTTACACTGCCGCGCAGCAGCGCCGCTGGCGTGAGCAGTTTTTCAAACAAATCAGCCAGCATGGTCTTCACAGCTGAAGAAGGCCGGCGGCTGGTTTCTGTGCAGTGGCCAAAGTTTGAGGGCAGCGGTTTGCATGCTGACCTTGTTCTGCTGGAGCCGGAAGGACAGGAGTCCATGACCATCGTCATACCAATTGAGGAGCGGCGCTTCTATTACAACCGCAAGATCAACTGCATGCCGGCCAGCGGGAAGATCTCCTACCAGGGGCGGACATTTGAGTTAACACCGGATAAAGCGCTGGGCAACTTGGACTGGGGCAGAGGCGTATGGGCTTACAGCTCATCCTGGGTGTGGGCGAGTTGCTCCGGCTTCCTGTCTGATGGGCGCACCATCGGGCTCAACCTGGGTTACGGATTTGGCGACAACTCTGCTGCCACCGAGAATGCCGTGATACTGGATGGGCGGGTGCATAAGCTTGGGCAGGTGGATTTCAGCTACAGCTCAAAAGACTTCATGCAGGCATGGCACATGCACAGCCCGGACGGCAGGCTTGACCTGATCTTTGAACCGTTTTACGAGCGCGTGGTGCGTACCGATGTCAAACTGCTTTACAGCGAGGTGCACCAGATTTTCGGCAGGTACAGTGGGCAATTTACCAGTGACAGCGGTGAAAAAGTGAGTCTTGATGGCTTGGCGGGTTTTGCCGAGGAACATCACGCCCGCTGGTAGCCGGCTGGCGGAACACCGGCTGGCGAACAAGTTGCCAAAAGAAGCGCTTTCACTTATACTTTTAGCGCATTATTGCTTCATCTTCGTGGATGATTTTATCAACTTATGGGAGTGAGATCGCATGGAACTGTGGCTATTAGACGATACGCTGCACATAAAGATTTTCTTCGAAGATACTGACCAGGACTTGCAGGATAATATCTGTGTCTCAATTTTCGAATCCTGTCCGGACGAGGAGCGGATTTTGTTGCATGACGAAACCAACATCTACCTGACGCCGGAAGATGCCTGTCGGTTGGCAGAAGCGCTGCTGGCGGCGGCAAGCAAAAGCAACGACTGCAAAGGACGCGCCTGAGCCAGCAGACAGCTGTAATTGTTCTTCCCTGCTGTATTATCGATTACAGCCAGATTATCTTTTATTGATTGAGATGCCTTTATGAGAATATTTGAAAACGTATTGGATGAGGAAACACAGCAGGACGCATTTATTACAAACGAAGAGACCTTTCAGACAACACCGGTGGTCACCATCGGTGTTACACATGCCATTCACGACAGCTACTTTGCTTTTTTACCGGCACTCCTGCCGGTATTGGTCGCAAACCTCAGCCTGACCAAAACCCTGGCGGGCTTGCTTTCAGTCTTCACACAGCTGCCGTCGTTGATACAACCGTTTGTGGGCTATGCAGCTGACCGGGTGAGTCTGCGCTATGTGGTCATCCTGGCGCCGGCAGTATCGGGCGCGCTGCTCAGCCTGTTGGGTTCCTCCAATAACTATGCTGTTCTGGCGTTCCTGCTGCTGGCGGCTGGCACGAGTTCAGCCGCTTTTCACTCCGTGGGGCCTGTCATCACAGGCTATGTCTCAGGCAGAAGCCTGGGGCGCGGTATGAGCATCTGGATGATGGGTGGAGAGTTTGGGCGCTTCCTGGGACCGGTGATTGTCGTTACCGCCATCGGTGCCCTGACAATCAAGGGGCTGCCCTGGCTGATGTTGGGCGGTATCGCTACATCTGTGGCGCTGTACTTCCTGCTTAAGGATGTGCAGGATCGGCCGAAGATCAGCCGGCAGCTGACCGGTGAACGCGTGGATCTGCGCATCTTTGTGCCTATCATGCTGCCAATCTGGGCAATCAGTGCGGCGCGCGCCCTTCTGGCAACGGTTTTTAACACCTACCTGCCGCTGTACCTGACCGAACGGGGCTCTCCCCTGTTCGTGGCGGGTGCCTCGTTATCACTGGCAGCGGCTGCCGGCGTGGTTGGCGCATTGATCAGCGGCTCACTCAGCGACCGCTTAAACCGAAAAACAGTACTGGGGGTGACGATAGTACTCTCTTTTATCTCTACTGTGCTTTTCCTGCTATCCAGCGGATGGGCCTACCTGCCAACACTTTTGCTAATGGGTTTCAGCGTGCTTTCGACCACGCCCGTGGTGATGGCCATTGTGCAAGAATTTCATCCGGCACACCGTGCCCTTGCTAATGGCATCTACATGGCGCTGTCTTTCATCACCAATGCTGCCGCCATCCTGGCAATGGGTATGCTGGGCGACAGGTTTGGCTTGCATACATCCTTTATGATTGCAGCCTTCGCGGTTTTACTTGGGCTGCCTTTTGTGCTGATGCTCCCTAAGGATAGAAAACAGGCAGGCACAGCAGTAAAAAGTTAAACGGTACCTCAGATTAACTCAAAGGAGTAACTTATGTCGGACGAAACACTTGAACTGGCTGGAGCGGTTGACCGCCCCGGTGGTGTTGCCCTTGACCAAAGCAAGCAGCTGGACTTAATGTGGGGCGTCAAAATTCCTGTGCGAGATGGCACCCTGCTGAATGCCACGATTTTCAAACCAAAAAATGCTGCCCACCCGGTGCCGGCGATTTTTACACTGACCCCGTATATTTCAGACACTTATCATGAGCGCGGTATCTACTTCGCCCAACACGATTACGCCTTTGCGCTGGTGGATGTGCGCGGACGCGGCAACTCGCAGGGTGAGTTTGAGCCGATGGTCAACGAGGCGCGTGATGGTTACGACATAACTGAGTGGCTGGCAAAACAGCCCTGGTGTGACGGGCAGGTGACCATGTGGGGCGGTTCCTATGCTGGCTTTAACCAGTGGTCAACTCTCAAGGAGTTTCCACCGCACATGAAAACTATCGTGCCTGTCGCATCCGGCTTCCCGAGCGTGGATTTTCCCTTTCCCAAGAATATCGGCGCCAGCTATTTCATGCAGTGGCTCACCTACACCAGCGGTGTGACTGGCAATACCAACCTGTTTGCTGAAGCGGATTTCTGGACACAGAAGTTCATGGAGATGTACGTCAACCACCTGCCGTTCAAGGATCTCGACAAAATTTCAGGAAACACCAGTACGCACTTTCAAACCTGGCTCAAGCACCGCGGACCGAGTCCATACTGGGATGCGATGAACCCAACCGAAGCGGATTATGCCCGTTTCAATGTGCCGATACTGACCATCACCGGGCATTATGACGGCGATCAAAATGGCGCCATGGGGCTTTATAAGCTGCATATGGCACACGGCAGACCGGAGGCAATCAGGGCGCATTACCTGGTCATCGGTCCGTGGGATCACGCCGGTACACGCACACCGCGCAAGTCTTTCGGCGGACTGACCTTTGGGGATGCCTCACTGGTGGATATGAATGCCCTGCACAAGGAGTGGTATGACTGGACCATGAAAGGCGGACCAAAGCCTGAATTTCTAAAAGACCGGGTGGCATATTACGTAGCCGGCACCGAGACCTGGAAATATGCACCCAGTTTGGAAGAGATGACGGCAGAGATGCGCCCGTACTTCCTGCATGCACCCACAGATGGCGCAGGTGATGCTTTTCACTCAGGTCACTTGCTGACCGAGCTGTCGGATTCACAGCCGGATGTGTTTACTTATGACCCGCTCGATACCCGCCCGGGCGTTGATCTTGAGAGCGAGCTGGTGCTCAAGCCCTATACCGACCAGCGCTTTGCGCTCAACCTGTATGGTGCCGGTGTGGTGTTCCACACTGAACCGTTTGATGAAGCGGTTGAACTGAGCGGCTACACCAGGCTGCATGCCTGGATGTCGCTGGACGTGCCGGATACCGACTTTGCGGTTGACCTGTATGAAATCTTCAAAGATGGGTCTTCCATCCTGCTGACATCGGATATCCTGCGCGCCCGCTACCGCAAAGGCACGCGCCATGAAGAGTTGATTGTGCCCGGTGAAATCAACGAGTATGTCTTTGACGCCTTCACGCTGTTTTGCCGGCAGATCAGTAAGGGCAGCCGGCTGCGGCTGGTGATAAAGTGTAACAACACCCCCCAGGCGGAAAAGAACTATAACGCCGGCGGCAGGGTGGAAGAGGAAAGCGGTGCGGATGCCCGTACAGCTACCATTACCCTGTACCATGACAGCCAATACCCCAGCCGGCTGGAACTGCCCATCGGCAGGTAAAGAGATTAGCATGATAGAACCTGAATTTGACCGGCTGGTGTCAGAAGCGCTTGAGCATCAGTTCAGCGGCTGGGATTTCTCCTGGCTGAAGGAGCGCTGGATCTCCGGTGAGACGCCCTGGGACTACCGGGCGGAAGTGGTAACACGCCTGCCCGGTGTAAAGCGCCTGCTGGACATGGGCACCGGCGGCGGCGAGTTTCTTGCCAGTTTGCCGGGTTTACCAAAATTTGTCACTGCCACGGAAGGGTACATACCCAACGTGGGTGTGGCAGGAAAGCGTCTGCATCCGCTGGGCATCAGCGTTGTCGGGGTTGAGGGAGATGAAGATCGCCTGCCATTTGCCGGTGGCAGCTTTGACCTGGTCATCAACCGGCATGAATCTTTTGAGGGGCTTGAACTGGCGCGCATCCTTGTGCCCGGCGGCATGTTTCTCAGCCAGCAGGTGGGCGGGCGCGACAACAGCGAGCTCAACCGTGTCCTGGCGCCTGAGACGCTGCCGCAGTACAACGATCAGAGCCTGCAGTTTCACATCAATGTTCTGCAGTCTGCCGGGCTTGAGATTCTGGACGCACGTGAAGCCTATATTCCTGAGCTGTTCAAGGATATCGGTACGGTGGTGTTCTACCTGAAGATCATCACCTGGCAGATACCGGGTTTTGCCGTTGAGGACAACCTCGACCGGTTGTATACGCTGCATAAGCAGATGCAGGCTGACGGTGGTTTCAAGTCCTTCAGCCACAGGCTGCTGTTGCGTGCAGTCAGACATTGAAAGGATGCTCACGATGACCGATTGGTTGGATAATGCTTTAATTATTCTCTTGGTATTCGCCGTATATGCCGTCCTGCATTCCTTGATGGCGTCCCTGCGGGCGAAAGCGCTGGCTGAGCAGTGGTTTGGTATCAATACCCGGCGCTGGTACCGGCTGGGCTTTGTGGTGATCGTCACCATCACGTTTCTGCCAGTATTGGGGTTTACTGTGCTGCTGCCGGCTAAGACGCTTTATATCATCCCTGTGCCGTGGGTGATTGGCACCATCCTACTGCAAATATTGGCAGTGATGGGCGTTCTGATCGTCGTTGGGCAAACCGGCGCTTCCCGCTTTTTGGGCTTTGACCAGCTGTCAGAGCCGGCTGAGCGGGCACACCCGCCGGATTTTGTTGCCCACGGCTGGTATGCGCATGTGCGGCACCCGCTCTACTTATTCGGGCTTGTAATCCTTTGGCTGATGCCTTTGATGACCACCAACATCCTGGCACTGAACCTGGGTGTGACAGCCTATTTCCTGGTTGGATCCATCTTTGAAGAAAACAAACTTTTGCACGAATTCGGCGACGTGTACCACCGCTACCGGCAAACAGTGCCGCGCCTGATCCCCCGGCTGAAGCGGCAGCAGTAAACATACCCTGCAAGACACCAGTCTCTTTTGCTTCTAAAAACAAGCTCTTAACTCTATACTACATTTATCATTTCATATTTTGCTGGATAATTTTTTCCGGCAGCATACCTGAAAAATGCCCTTACTCTGGCTGTCTATTTCATTTTTCATTGGGCTGATTGCCGCTTCCACACTGGCAGTTCATTGGTGGTGGTGGGCGTTGGCTGCTGCACTCTCAGCGCTGCTGGTCTGGCTGGAAATCCGCCGATCTCCCACCAACGAACGTTACACCTTCTGGCGTGTTTACAGCAAGGTGCCGGCTGCTGCCCTGTTGGTCAGCTTCTTTATCGGTTGTGTACTGTTTTCTGTCGCACAATACAAGGCATCAAACAAACCCTTATCCCGGTATGCCGATGGCGGTCTTTATCGCATGGAGGGGCAGGTGGTCAGTATGCCGGAGCCCGGCCTCAACAGCACCACCTTTGATATTGAGGTGCGTACAATTGCCTTGGTGAATGAAGCAGGCAACCTGGGCGGTGTGCAGTCGGTTGATGGTAGGGCACGGGTGACACTGTGGTTTCTGGATGATCTGACCTACGGCAGTCTGGTTACACTGCAGGGCAGCCTGCGTGACCCAGCCCAGGCTGTTGATGCCGGGTATGCCCGTTATCTTTCGGTACGCGGTATTGATGTGTTGATCAACGGCACTTCTCTTGAATCTGTCAAACCGGACAGAGGGAACTTCATTCTGTGGGCTGTTTACCGGCTGCGCAGCCGCGCCTTTGAGCTGATCAACCGCTGGTACCCTCAGCCTGAAGCATCCCTGCTGGCAGGTATACTGCTGGGCATTGAAAGCACCATCCCGGCGGAGGTGAAAGGCGATTTTCGCGCCAGCGGCCTGACACATTTGATTGCCATCTCAGGTTTCAACATTGCCCTGATTGCAGGTTTCCTGACGACTATCAGCCGCCGCTTACTGCCACGCTGGCCGGCGCTGGTTTTCACACTCTTGGGTATCCTGTTTTATACCCTGCTTGCTGGCGCAGATGCGTCAGTGGTGCGGGCAGCGGTGATGGGCTCTGTTGGCATCATTGGTCACTATCTTGGCAGGCGGCAGGCCAGCCTCAACACGCTGTGTCTCACAGCCGCTGTGATGGGGGTCTTTCAGCCGTTTGTGATTTACGATATCGGTTTCCAACTATCCTTCCTGGCCACGCTGGGATTGATCCTGTACGCCGCGCCCATGCAGTCTGCCTTCACCGGCTGGCTGACGCGCTGGATGCCGGCTGAGCGGGCAAGAAAAATTGCCGCGCCGGTGGGTGAGTATTTACTCTTCACATTGGCGGCACAGCTGACAACCTTCCCGGTAATTGCCTATCATTTTCAACGCTTTTCATTCAGCTCACTGCTGGCTAACCCGCTGGCGCTGCCGGCACAGCCCTTGCTGATGATCACTGGCGGCCTGTCGGTATTAATTGGGCTGGTTGTGCCTTGGGTAGGTAAACTACTGTCCTTTTTTGCCTGGCCGCTGGCGGCATACACCATCAAAATCGCTTCTTTGTTCGGATCCATCCGGGGCGGGTTGCTGGTTTTTGAGGATTTTTCTCTTCCATTGGTGCTGTTCCTGTACTTACTGCTGGCGGTTCTCACACTGGGCTGGCGCACACTGCCGCGCTTCAAGCCTGCGCTCAGGTCATCCACAGTCATTGCAGGGCTGGGGCTGGGCACGCTGGCGATCTGGCGCCTGGCACTGGGCGCTCCTGATGGACAACTGCACCTGACCATCCTGTCACTATCAGGTAGGCCTGCAGTGCTGGTACAAACGCCTGCCGGCAACACGACTTTGATTGATGCATCCGGTGTGGGGTTACCGCTGGCAAACAGCGTCGGTGGGCATCTGCCGCCAGGTGCCGGGTTGGACATGTACCTGTACAGCGGGCGTAAGAACCCGTCAAGGGAATCCATTAAGCTGTTTTTTGAACGCTACCCACCTGAATACCTGCTGATGGATGGCAGCCTGATCACTGCGCGCTGGTTGGATGAAGATGATTATGATGTCGACCTTCCAAAGCCAACTGCACTGCAGCAGGGCATGCAGGTCAACCTCGACAACAGTGTGACCCTCGAGGTGCTTCAACATACCAACCGCAGCACCGCTCTAATGATACGATATGGGGATTTTCAACTGCTGCTGCCGGGTGGTTTCAGCATCGAAACCCTGACTCGACACCCAGAACTCAACCTGGAGGGTGTCACCGCGATAGCGCTCTCAGCCGAAGAGCTGCCGGGTGGAATAGACAGCTGGCTGGCGCTGGATGCACCGGTAATGATCTGGAGCGGCAGTGAACCGCCGGAAGGACTGCCGCAGGGTAGTGGGTGGCAGCTGCTTGGCGAGGGTGGCTGGGTGCGCATCAGCACCGATGGCAGGCAGATGTGGCTGCAGGTCAGCAAGTAACCGCTGTCGCACAAATGACGAATACACTGCTTCCATGGACAGGTACTGATAGGCGGATATCCAGTAGAATTGAATCAGGCAGATGGCTTCGCTGCCGAATAGTGACTTTATAGAAGGAACTTTACACAATGCGCACATTTAAACTCCCGGCGGTTCCACCATTTTCCCTGGCATCTGTCGTCCAATCGCACGGCTGGTACCAGCTGGCGCCATTTGAGTATGACCCGAATGATGGATCGCTGATGTACACTGCCCGTCTTGATAGCGGCAGGGTGCTGCAGTTGAACATAACCCAATCCGGTACCGGTGTATCGGCAGCCTATGAGCCTGAGCTCACCCACACAGAAACCAGCGAGGTCAGCCGGATGGTGACCTGGATGCTGGGGCTCGACCAGCACTTTGGCGCGTTCTACCAGTTCTGCCGGGATGAGCCGGCGCTGGCACAGTCTGAAGCGCTTGCCCGCGGCAGGCTTCTGCGCTCACCGACACTGTTTGAGGATGTGGTTAAAACTATCCTGACCACCAACACCGCCTGGTCGGGCACAAAACGTATGAATACCAAACTGATCTCGCTGTACGGCGAGCCCGTGCCTGCACAGCCGATAGTAAAAGCCTTTCCAACACCACAGGCGCTGGCTGAACTGGATGAACCTGCCCTGCGCAAGGATGCTGGTCTCGGTTACCGGGCGCCGTACATCCTCGAGCTTGCACAGCGTACAGCTTCCGGTGAACTTGATCTTGAAGCACATAAAAACGGGCAATTTGCCACATCGGATTTGAAAAAATGGCTGTTGAGTCTCAAGGGTGTTGGACCATATGCCGCCGCCAACCTGATGATGCTGCTCGGGCATTACGACGAGGTGCCGGTCGATTCCTGGGCGCTGATGATGGTCTCGCGTGAATTCTACAACAGTGAGCCGGTCACGGTCAAACAGGTGCGTGCTGCCTTTGAACGCTGGGGAGAGTGGCAGGGGTTGGCGTATTTCCTGTGGGACTGGAAAAACGGTGGCGCCAGTCAGCCAGCCTGAAGTCTTTGGTTGAGCGACTCTGTAATCACGCATGTTTGTGCGAAAAGAACTACCTGTCTGGTGGATATCAGACAGAAAAATCAAGTCTATAATGAATTTACAGTCATTTGATACCAAGTGGAGGGTTGACATGTCAGAAGACAAGCATATTGTCGGTGATGACCTTGTGAAGTTGAACAAGGAGCATGTGTTCTTTTCCTGGTCGGTACAGAATGAAGTACAGCCCATCCCAATTGAGAGCGGCGAGGGCATTTACTACTGGGATACCTCTGGCCGGCGCTACATGGATTTCTCCTCGCAGTTGATGAGCCTGAACATTGGCTACCAGCACCCCAAGGTGGTGAAAGCGATACAGGAGCAAGCTGGCAAGCTGACCGTGGCGCATCCCAATACCGCCCACGAACCCAAGGCGGTGCTGGGGAAAATGCTGTCTGAGCTTACGCCGGGAAAACTTAACAAGGCATTCTTCACACTCGGTGGCTCCGAATCTAATGAAAACGCCATCAAGTTGGCGCGCATGTACACTCGTAAGAGTAAGATATTTGCCCGTTACATCTCCTACCACGGCGCCACCATGGGGTCAATTACCCTCTCCGGCGATTACCGCCGACCTCCGGTGGAGCCCGGCATTCCGGGCGTGGTGCATTTCTTTGATCCCTACTGCTACCGCTGTACCTTTGGGCACACACCGCAGACCTGTCACCGGGAGTGCGTGACACACCTGGAGGAGATGATCTTGAATGAAGGACCTCAAACGGTCGCGGCTGTGATCATGGAAGGTGTCACGGGTTCCAACGGCATCCTGGTGCCGCCGGATGACTACTGGCCGCGCATCCGCGAGATCACTAAAAAATATGATGTACTGCTGATCTCCGATGAGGTGATGAGCGGGTTTGGCCGCACAGGGCGCTGGTTTGCTGTGAACAACTGGGACGTTGAGCCGGACATGATGACCCTGGCGAAAGGTATGACCTGCGGTTACCTGCCATTGGGTGCGCTGATGGTCAGCGACGAGATCGCCAACTATTACAACGACAAGTACCTCTTCCTCGGGTTGACATACTTCGGTCACCCGATGTCGTGTGCGACGGCCATTGCCACCATCAATGTTTACAAAGAAGAACATGTGATGGAAAACGTGCAGCAGCAGAGTGTTCTGCTTGGGCAGCGGTTGGAAGAACTGAAGCAGAAATATACTGCGGTCGGTGATGTGCGTTATATTGGACTGTTCTCGGTGATTGAGCTGGTGAAAGACCGCCAGACACGCGAGCGCATGGGCGCTGATGTGATGAACAAGATCAAAGCTGCGCTAACGGCTGAAGGGCTGACCACTTTTGTCAACAAGAACATGGTCTTTGTCTGCCCGCCTCTGATTATCACGCAGCAGCAGCTCAATGACGGGCTGGATATCATTGACCGAGCAATTGGCAGTATCAGCCAGTGACAGGTTGAAAGCAGAAAAGGGAGAAATGTGGATGAAAGCGAAACATGAAGTATTGAATTATGTCGACAACCAGTGGCAAAAGGTAAAGGCTGCGGAATTCAAAGCGGTGTACAACCCGGCAACCGGTGAACTGCTGGCTGAGACGCCGCTTGCAGGCGCTGATGCCGTCAACCAGGCGGTGGAATCAGCCAATAAGGCTTATGAGAACTGGCGGCGGGTGCCCACCGGTGAACGCATCCAGTACCTGTTCGAGTTGAAAGATCTGATGGAGTTCAACCTGGAGGACATTGCCAGGACTATCACGCTGGAATGTGGTAAGACTTTGGACGAGTCACGCGGTGAGCTCAGGCGCGCGATTGAAAATGTGGAAGTAGCCTGCGGCATGCCGATGATGATGCAGGGCGCGGTCAACGAGGATATCGCCCGCGGCATTGATGAGTTTATGGTCCGCCAGCCGCTGGGCGTTGGTGCCGCCATCTGCCCGTTCAACTTTCCTGCCATGATTCCGTTCTGGTTCATGCCCTATGCGATTGCAGCCGGCAACACCTACATCATCAAGCCATCGGAACGGGTGCCGCTCACCATGCAGAAGCTCTTTGGATTAATCGAACAGATCAACCTGCCGGCTGGCGTTGTGAACATGGTCAACGGCGCTAACGTGGCAGTGGATGCCCTGCTTGACCATCCGGGTATCAAAGCCGTCAGTTTTGTCGGCTCAACAAAAACTGCCCGTTACATCTACGCCCGTGCGGCAGCCAACGGCAAGCGTGCCCAGTGCCAGGGCGGTGCCAAGAACCCGGTGGTGATTATGCCGGATGCTGACCTGGACACTGCTATCAGGATCATCGGCGACTCGGCCTTTGGCTGTGCCGGCCAACGCTGCGCGGCTGTCTCGCTGGTAATGACCGTCGGCGATGTACAAAAGCCGTTCACCGAAGCCATGGTGCAGGCGTCTGCCGCACGAACCGTTGGCGACGGCTTGCAGGAGAGCATCATGATGGGGCCGGTGATCAGTGATGTCGCGAAAGAACGCATTGAGAATGCCGTGGAAGAAGGCATCAGGGCAGGTGCTGAGGTCGAACTTGAGGGACGTGACGCTGTTATTTCCGGTTATGAAGGCGGCTACTTTATCAAACCTACCATCCTCAGCAACGTTTCACCTGAAAACCCGCTTGCCAGCACTGAATTATTTGGCCCGGTTGTCTCCATGACGCATGTCAATACGCTGGAGGAGGCGATTGGCACCATTAACCGCGGCAGCTACGGCAACATGGCCTGTATTTTCACCGGAAGCGGCGCAGCGGCACGCAAGTTCCGCAACGAGGTTGAAGCCGGCGATATTGGTATCAACATTGGCATAGCAGCGCCTATGGCTTATTTCCCGTTCAGCGGTTGGAAAGATAGTTTCTTTGGTGATATGCACGGCCAGGCAATGGACGCGGTGGAGTTCTTCACCCAGAAGAAGGTGGTCGTGGAGCGCTGGCCCAAGGAGTGGTCCCGCAAGTTCTGAGATTTCATATGAGGCAAAATGACAGCCAGCCCGCGGGTTGGCTGTTTCAGTTAAGTTTGCCAATCATCTGCCGGCTGCACTATAATAACAGGTGCGCTACACCTCGTTAGGAGAGAACCATGCTTAATCAAATGAGTGAAAATGTATTCTGGACCCTGCCCGAAGGTCTGACTGACCGGCCGGTTCTGGGCTATGTCAAAGGGTCAAGACTCAGTTTGTTGGTCGATGCCGGTAATTCACCGGCGCACATCAAGTGGATGTACACATTGCTGCGTGAAAATGATTTGCCGCTGCCAGAGATGGCAGTGCTGACACACTGGCATTGGGACCATGTCTTTGGTGCCTCAGCCACAGCCGCCACGGTTATCGCCCAGAATGAGACCATGCAGAAAGTACAGTCAATGGCCCTTTTAGATTGGCGCGACAGGGCGCTGGACCAGCGAGTGGAGGATGGCGAAGAAATCACCTTCTGCCGGGACTGTATGAAACTTGAGCTGACCAACCTGGAACGGGCAAAACTGCAGCTCAAGTCACCGGATATTGGTTTTCAGGATCATATTCTGATCGACCTGGGCGACGTACAGTGCCGGGTTGAGCATGTCGGCGGCGACCATTCCTCAGACAGCACGGTAATTTTTGTGGAACCTGACGGTGTGCTGTTCGTGGGTGACTGCCTTTACCCGGCTGTATATGATGAGCCGCCCACCTACACCACAGAGCGGCTTTTCCCCCTGCTGGATAAGATTACGTCTTACAACGCTGAGTGGATTATTTATGCTCACAGTGATGAACCTGTCAGTCGGGCGGATTATGCGGAAATTGACAGTCAACTGCGAACAATCGGCAGCCTGGTGGATGAACATCATGGCTGCCGGGAAGCTGTAACCGCAGCGCTGGCTGACAGAAGTATTGATCTTGCAGATGAGACTGTGCAGGAACGGCTGGAAGCTTTCCTGTCTGGTTACCAGGCTTATAAACAGGATTGATAAGGAGAAAAACATGGACTTTAAAAAGCTGGAACGTTTTATCTTCAATAGAGTATCAGCTTCACGGCTGCCAGGTTTAAGCATTGCCCTGGTTGATAGCGATAAAGTGATTTGGCAGCGCGGTTTTGGTTTCAGAGACCTGGAGCGCGGTCTGAAAGCCACACCCGCAACCCTGTATGCCATCGGCTCGGTTACCAAGTCATTCACGGCTGTCGCCATTCAACAGTTGGCTGAACAGGGCATGCTCAGTATTGACGACCCGCTGGAGAAATTTATCCCGGAGTTCACCATCAGACCGTTTGGTGAACAAATCAAGCTGTGGCACTTGCTGTCACATTCCTCTGGTCTGCCCGGGTTGGGCTTCTCAGAAGCGCGTTTTCGCGAGGCTATGGGCGGCGGCGGGGTGTGGCTGCCGGTTGAGAGCCACGAGTCAATTCTGTATTTTATTGAAGATGCAGAATCCTGGGCGGCTGCCAGACCGGGCGAGCGCTACTTCTACCTGAATGAGGGCTTTATCCTGCTCGGCGCAGTGATCGAGCGGTTGAGCGGCATGCCCTACAACCAGTATGTGATGCAGAACATTCTCAAGCCACTGGGGATGACGCACAGCCTGTTTGAACGTGACGACTACGATAAAGTTGAAGACAAAGCGGTGCCGTACGTGGTCGGTGCTGAAAGGCGTGAACCATCTGCTTACGTATTCAACCCGGTCAATGCCAAGGGTGGTTTGATCAGCAGTGTGGAAGACCTGGCGCGCTACGTACGCATGCACATGCATTATGGGGAGCTTGATGGTACGCGCTTGATCTCAACCGAATCCAGTAGAACAATGCAAACCGGACATGTTCGCACCACAGCTGTGGACTCACCCTTTGGTGAGATTTCTTACGGGTTTGGGCTGGCTATTACCGATGATTTCTTTGGTACAAAGTTGGTTGGACACGGCGGCTCGGTGTCTATTTCGACTTCCTACATTGGCTTCCTGCCTGAGAAGGGTGTGGGCGTGGCATTGATTACCAATGGCAGCGGCTATTCGACACAGCAGTTCGGTCAGTATGCGCTGGCAATGATGATGGGCGATGACCCAGACGAACTGCCGTTCGTGCAGAAAGAAAAAGTGTATGCCATGCTGTCGGGCAGTTACAACGGCTACCGCAACACCACCCAGGTGAGTGTGAAGCCGGCCGGTGATTACCTGATGCTGCAGCTGCGCGATGACCGAGATGCCCTGCCGCCTGTGCCGCTCACCCCGGTTGAACTGACGGACAAAAAATGTACCTTCACCACACTTAGCGGCGGCAGCGGCCTGGAAGTTGAATTTTTTATCGAAGAGAAGCACATATCACTGCTATATGAACGATACGGCTACCGTAAAGCGCTGACCGCATAGGCGGGCTTAATCTTTGTATGTATTTTGAAACCAGACGGCATATTTGCCGCCTGGTTTTGAGTTTATGTTCATGTGGGAAGGTTACAACAGTTCGCCTTTGATGGTGGTGACAGCCTGGCCTTCAATCAAAACCCGGTCACTAGACAGGATGACGTGCAGTTCACCGCCGCGTGCCGAAGCCTGGTATGCCATCATGTCGGTTTTATTGAGCTTCTTAGCCCAGTATGGCGTCAAACAACTGTGAGAAGAGCCGGTCACAGGGTCTTCATTGATACCGACCTGCGGGCCAAAGAAACGAGAGATGAAATCGTATTTGCCGCTGGCACGGCTGGTGACAATGATGCCGCGCGCCTCATACTTGTTGAGTTCAACAAAATCCGGTTTGAGATTGCGCACCGCATCTTCACCGTCGATTTCTACCAGGTAATCAAAGATAGACTTGCCAACATAGCGCGCGATGGTAGGTTTAGAGCCGGAAAAAAGCGCTTCCAACAAACCGGCCGGGGTGGTCACTTCAGTAGGGGCAGTCACCGGGAAGTTCATTTGAATCCAGTCACCGTGCCTCGCAGCTGTAAGGGTGCCGCTGCGGGTCTCAAAGCGTGCTTCCTGTTCAGGCTGCAGCCTGCCGGTTTCCCACAGAATGTGTGCGCTGGCAAGCGTGGCATGACCGCACAGGTCTACTTCGGCAGCAGGTGTGAACCAGCGCAGGCGGTAACCGCTGCCCTCTGGTAGAAGAAAAGCCGTCTCAGAGAGGTTCATTTCACGGGCAACTGAAGCCATCCAGGCATCTGGCTGGGGGTCTGTCAGCAGGCATACGCCGGCGGGGTTACCGCGGAAAGGTTCATTGGTAAAAGAGTCAACTTGAAAGATAGGGGTGCTCATAGGTTTACCTCTTTTCAGAATATTAACTAATTTTATCACCGCTGATGCCGGGCAGTGTAAAAGAAATGACTACCAGGGGGGCATATATTGTTAAACATTTGGATATATAATGAATCTATTATGTGAAAGAGAGCTGATATGATAAAAGATTGCATGAAAGAGAATGTAATTTCTATATCGCATACTGCCCGGGTGAGGGACGCAGTAAATATCTTTCAAGAAAACCCAATTGGTACACTACCCATTGTCAATGATGAAAATAAACTGGTCGGCATCGTTCTACTGCGAGATTTGCTTGACCTGGTGATGCCAGATTTTCTGCATCTTCTAGAGAATATCGACTTTGTCAGCAGTTTTGGCGCGCTGGTTGACAACCGCCAGCCAGAAGCCAAAGACCTGGACGAGCCGCTTGCAGATATGATGCATATTCCAGTTAGCGTTCATCCGGATACAAGACTGCTGCAGGGAGCGGCTGTGCTTCATAAGCATGACATGCGTGATGTACCGGTGGTTGATGATTATGGCCGGCTTGTTGGACTGGCTTCGCATGTGGATATCGGGCGGGCATTGATGAAAAACTGGCAGATATAAGGAGAAATTTTTCTGGTGCTTCCAATTGTTATTTCATCAGGCATCTTCATTGCCGCATTAATCCTCATCTTTACAGAAAAGATGAACCGAACCATTGTTGGCCTCTTTGGCGCCATGCTGATGGTGACTTTTGGTTTGGCACTGGGTTTTTACTCTGAACAGCAAGCTATTGCCACACTGGACATGCGGACTTTGGGGCTGCTGCTGGGTATGATGATCCTGGTGGCTTTGCTTGAACCAACTGGTTTCTTTGAGTTTATTGCGGTGTGGGTGGGCAAGCTGTCCGCAGGGCGCCCTTTCCGATTAATGATACTGCTTGGTGCAGTGACTTCTGTGCTGTCCATGTTTCTAGACAATGTGACAACCGTTGTATTGATTGCGCCTGTCACCATCCTGATCTGTGAAATCCTGGGGTATACCACGGCGCCTTATCTAATTGCTGAAGCAATGCTCTCAAACATTGGCGGTGTCTCCACGCTGGTTGGCGACCCGCCAAACGTGTTAATTGGCTCCGCTGCCGGCCTGTCCTTTGCTGATTTTTTGCGCTACTCGTTTCCGTTGGTGATCGTCGTATGGCTTTTTGCACTGGCATCGTTGTTGTTTATTTTTCGTAAAGAACTGAGCGAGCAAGTCGGCACCAATACTGATGCTTTAAAAGAACTTGATCCCTGGAAAGCGCTGCGTGACCGCAAAACGGCATTATCGTTGGTGGTAATTGTGCTGTTTGCGGTTGTGTTGTTTCTGCTGGAAGATTTCTTCCATATCAGCCCACTATTTGTTGCCATGTTCTGTGCGGCGCTGGCACTGGTGTGGGTAAAACCGGATATCAAAGCAACCCTTAACCGGGTGGAATGGGATATTCTCCTTTTCTTCGCAAGTTTATTTGTGATGGTTGGTGGTCTGGAAGCGGCAGGTGCGCTGGAGATTATCTCAAATCTGATCGTGTCGCTCAGCGACATCCCGGTAGTTTGGTTGGGAGTTATTGTGCTGTGGCTTGTGGCATTCCTCTCAGCGATTGTCGATAATATCCCGATCACGATTGCGCTCATCCCGGTCATCATCAGCCTGGGTGAAAGCGGTATTGATGTTCAGCCGCTGTGGTGGGCGCTGGCGTTTGGCGCTGGTTTTGGTGGTAACGGCACCATTATTGGATCAACTGCCAACGTGGTGGTAACAACCCTGTCAGAGAAAACACGCAGCCCCATCACGGCAATAAAATGGAACCGTACCGGTACGCCGGTATCACTCATATCGCTGGTGGCGGCCACAACGGTGTATATTTTAATCTCCTTCACTGCTGGATGGGGATAAAAAGTTTGAGGTAAGGGTAATTAAAGGAAAATCGCCCCGGTGTTTGCCGGGGCGATGTTTCATTGATGATAAGGTTAAGCTTTTTTGACAAACAGGTACGGCAGGAGCAGGATGAGCAGAATGATGACTGCAAACAGGTATGCAGCATTGGCAACCAGTGGTGTGGCTGCCTGGGCAACACCAACACCCACGAAGGCCCACACCAAAACCAGGCCGTAAGCGACATCGTTTTTCTTCAAGCGCATTACAGCTGCAAGCAGGGTACCAATAACCAGCAGGATGACTGCCCAGATGGCGTCTGAAATCCCAAAGCCGTTCCAGTTCAGGAAGTACAGCCACTGGGTAGCGTTGGCAATCGTTGCCACTGAAACCCAGCCCAGGTAGATTGAGAACGGCAGGAAGAGGCACCACCACTCGGCCTTGGATGGTTTCTTACCCTGGCGCAGGGTCTGGTAAATGGCGATCAGTGATACCAGCAGTACCAGCATGGCAAAGATGGTCAGAGTGAATTTTTCATAATGCCACAGGAAAAGCCAGACGATATTGCCCAGGCTGGCAGCGATGAAAGCCGGCGTGATGGCTTCAATGCGGCTGTTATCACGCTGAGCCGGCAGTGCCTGGAAGATGGCAAAGGCAATCAGACCGAAATAAATCAGTCCCCAGATTGAGAAGACATAGCCAGCAGGTACAAACAGCACATCAAATCGATCTGATATTTCACCGGTGTTCAAGCCATTCAGCGGCAGGGCGTTGGCAAGCACGTTGATCACGATGGTGATAACCACCAAAAGAACATTGACAATTTGGAACCAGGCGATTTTTTTCATAGTTATTCCTTCCTGAATTATGAAATGCTTCAATAAATAGTTAATGATGCTTAACTATTTTATCATATTCACCAGAAATTCATAATAGTACTCACCCTTTTTGGCTAATAATTGGCAGTTGAGAATTACTATTTGTGAGACAAAAACCCTGTTATTTCTCATAAGTTGGGAGTATAGTTGGCACCTGATGGTGAAAAGCAGATGAAAAATCGTGGTGCGTGGTATGCGGCGGCTGCCTACTTATTGTGGGGCTTCATGCCAATTTATCTCAAACAGCTGCAGGAAGTACCGGCAGTTCAAATCCTGCTGCACCGGGTAGTCTGGTCATTCCTGTTCCTTGCGGTCATCATCTTGCTTCGGCGGGAAGGGCACGCCCTGCTGCAAGCGCTGCGTAATGGCAAGGTGCTGAGAGTCTACCTTGTTGCGGCAATACTGTTGGCGGGCAACTGGCTGGCGTACATCTGGGGGGTCAACAGCAGCCAGATTGTTGAAACCAGCCTGGGTTATTACATAAACCCGTTGGTGAGTGTTGCCCTGAGTGTCATCTTCCTTAAAGAGCGCCTGCGTGTGTTCCAGTGGGCTTCCATCGGACTGGCAGCCGGCGGTGTTTTGTACTTGACCCAGCAGTATGGGCGTGTACCATGGCTGGCACTTTTCATTGCCAGTTCCTTTGGCCTGTATGGTCTGGTGAAAAAACTTTCTCCATTGGGTTCCTTGCACGGATTGACAATGGAAACCGCCATGTTGTTCCTGCCGGCACTGGGTGTGCTTATGTGGATTGAAACATCTGGCAGTGGCGCGATGGGCAGCCTTTCAGTTGTAAAACTGATTATCCTGGCATCCATCGGCATTGTCACTGCAGTGCCGTTGTTGTTCTTTGCATCTGCAGCCAGGCGTATTCCGCTCTCGCTGATGGGTATTCTGCAGTACCTGTCACCAACCACGCAGTTCCTGCTGGGTGTGCTGGTTTACAACGAGCCATTCAGTCCCCAGCGCCTGATCGGTTTTGTCTTTGTTTGGCTGGCGCTGCTGTTCTTCTGGTTGGAGAGTTTTATTCACAACCGGTCAGCTAAAAAGATGCCTTCATCATCAGGCGAATAATTCTCTGGTTTGATAAAACGATTTAATCGCGACTCAGGGTTGTTCGAAATGTGACTATTCGCACATTGACAACTTCATTCTGTGATTTAAACTTGGTATATTCCTGTTGAAGATCGGAGAGAATGATGCAGATTGTTACCGATAGAGGTGCAGATGTCCTGCCTGAACAGCTTGGTGGTGTAGAAGTTCACTATGCACCATTGAGGATTACGCTGGATGGCGAGGTGTATCTGAGTGGTGTTGACCTGGATGCAGAGACTTTTTACCGCATGTTGGGAGAAACCAACAGTTACCCGACCACCACGCAGCCGTCAGCCGGCGAATTCGCTGAGCTCTACCGTGAGTTAGCCAAGAAAGACCCGGATATTCTCTCAATTCACATCTCGTCTGGACTGAGCGGCACCTACAATGCGGCACGGCTGGGTGCTGAACTGGTGCCGGAAGCCAATATCACCCTATGGAACAGCGGTACATTATCCTGCCCGTTAGGCTGGCAGGTTGAGGATGCCGCCCGCATGCTTAAGGCAGGCGCATCGCTAGAGGAAATTCTGACAAGACTGGCCATTTTACGGGAACAGGTAAACGGCATGTACACCTTGGAGAGCTTGAAGTACCTGATTCATGGCGGCAGAATCAGCCATATCAAGGGCTTAGTAGCATCAATGTTGAGTATAAAACCCATCATCATTGTTGATAAGAAAGAAGGTAAATATGAACAGGTGGGTCAACACATCACTATGAAGCGCGCCATTTACGCCATGGCAGACCAGGTTGCAAAATGGCTTGGTGAAGGTGCCAGTATTCGGCTGCAGCTGCTGCATGGCTTAAACCCAACCGGGTTGGAGATGCTGCGCGAGCGTATGAGCAGCCGCTTTGATATCACCTGGCTGCCGGCCATGCCGATTGCGCCGGTTCTAGGTGCACACACCGGTCCGAGCATGGTCGGAATGTCGGTAGGTCCGGCCGGTCTATTCACAGACAGGTAAAACACTACTCTCAAAAAGTCATAAAAACCCTTAAAAGAAAATCAGAACACCCCGGGCTGCTACCGGGGTGTTCTTTGCATCGTGTAGATGAGAGGATTTTATAGTTTTCGGGCTTCGTTATTACTGCCTGGCTGGCGGGCAGCGTAGGTGCCCACATTATGGTAGGTTGGTTCGGGACGGGGTGTCATGCCAGTTTGTGTCACAGGGCGTGCTGATACCGGCCTGGGAGAGACGGGTGCTGAGGTAACTGGCCTGGTGAAGGGTGCTTTGTTGCCTTCAATTACCGGTTGGCGGCGAACCGCAGGACGACTGGAGGAGGTACCTTGCAGACGGCTGCCCATGACGGAGATGGAACCGATCATTAGGATACGGATAACCCATACCATGACGGCAACAAACAGGGGTACCACTTTGATCAACAGGTCGGCGCTCATTACCGAAGATCCCTGGACAGCATGCGTGGTCACAGCCACGGAGATACCCCACCAGGTCAGCATAGCATTCATGGTGGCGGCTAACAACCAGGCACCGAACAGGTACCACACCTCTTTCTGCTCAACACCGCTCTGATCTGGTGAGAACAGGCGGGCAATGCCGGCAAAATCGATGCCGCAAAAGGCCAGCGCCAGGATGGTTGCCCAATGCATGCCCATGAATTTTAAATCACCCATTAAGTCGCGCAAGGCGAATTCAGTGGTGCTGTAATTGAAGAACTCAAAGGCGATCAAAGCGGAAAGCAGAATTACCCAATAAACGATGCCTGTGCTCAGGCGTACTTTCGGAAGAGATCGAATTACGTTGATATTGGACAGGTTCATGACATGGCTCCTTATAAATAATAGAACATATAACCTAATTAATACAGATTATAGAACAAGAATTCTATAATGTCAATAGGCAATTTTCATTCAATTGTTGTGTGATTCATGAGGGACGATGCAGAAAATTACTCTGGAAGCCTCAAATGATTATTTAAGTGCCCTGTTATCCTTCACAGTCACAATTCAGGGTTTTTCTACCAGCTCCAGTGAGTGGTGATGGTAAAATGAAGCGTAGCAACTTAAAACTGTTGGCACCAGGTGGAAATGATGCACTATGAACCCGTCGTTGGACTTGAAGTCCATGCTGAATTAATGACAAAATCCAAGATGTTCTGCGGCTGCCCGGTGGTTGACAGCATCTCTGCAGAACCGAACACAGCTGTTTGCCCTGTTTGTGCAGCCCTGCCCGGCGTTCTGCCAGTAGTCAACCAGGCCGCAGTAGCGGCTGGCATTAAAGTGGCGCTGGCATTAGGTTGTGCTGTAGCCCACACCAGCCTGTTTGCCCGCAAGAACTACTTCTACCCTGACCTGCCAAAAGGTTACCAGATCTCGCAGTACGAGTACCCGCTGGCAGAACATGGCATCCTGCCGATTAAAACCTCTGCAGGAGAAAAGCTGGTACGCATACGCAGGGTTCACCTTGAGGAGGATACGGGCAAGCTGACCCATGTGCACCGTGATGGGGAGGATTTTTCACTGGTTGATTTGAATCGTGCCGGTGTGCCCCTGTTGGAAATCGTCTCAGAACCGGATTTGTTCTCGTTGGAAGAAGTTACTGCCTATGCCACGGGATTGCGCCAGTTACTGCGCTACCTAGGTGTGAACTCGGGAGATATGGAGAAGGGTGTCGTTCGCTTTGAAGCTAACCTTTCTCTCAGACCAATCGGCTCTGACCAGCTTGGGACGCGGGTTGAGATCAAGAATTTGAACAGCTTTCGTACCATGCAGCGTGCCCTGGCTTATGAAATTGATCGCCAAACAGCGCTGCTGGATTCCGGTAAATCCGTTTCACAGGAGACACTTGGCTGGGATGAAGCAGCAGGCACAACTGTAACCCAGCGCAGCAAGGAAGACGCTCACGATTACCGTTATTTCCTTGAGCCAGACCTGCCTCCATTGGTGGTGGCGCCCGAATGGGTGGCTGAGATAAAATCCAGCCTGCCTGAACTGCCGCACGCCCGCCTGCAGCGCATGATCTCTGGCTACTACCTGCCTGAAAAACAGGCTGAACTGTTGGTAGAAGACAGGCTGACAGCTGATTTCTTTGAGGAAGCTGTCAATCTGGCAGGTGAAGCTGTTGCCAGCCTGGCGGCTAACTGGATCACAGGTGAGCTTTTTTCTTACCTTAACCAGGCCGGGAAATCTATGGATGATCTATCATTAACACCTCAGTCCTTTGCCGGCCTATTAGAGGAACTGCAGCAGGGCACTATCAACCAGAACACCGGCAAGAGTGTATTGGAGGAGATGCTGCGTACTGGACAGACGGCGAAGGCAATTATCGCCAAATTGGGCTTGGAACAGATATCTGACAGGGATGAGATTGTCAATATCATTGAACAGGTGCTTTCGAACAGCCCGGATGAGCTGGCTGCTTATGTCGCAGGTAAAACAAGCCTGGAACACTGGTTTTTTGGACAGGCTATGCGTGCATTCAGCGGTAAAGCCAACCCGCAGGTTTTGAGAGAAGAACTGGCAAGTGCACTGGTAAAACGCACAGTTTAATTAGGGTATTGTTTCCAAATAGCCGTTTGTGCAATTGCCTGTACAATTAAGGTATCAGGCGGTTCAGTGATCTGCTAATTTTTAGGAAAATTGTCAAGATCATTGGACGGTCATCATAAGGAATATGGCTGTTTATCATATTGACGTTGTCGTAAAAAAAGGTTAACTTTAACAGTGTCCCGAGATGGTCATGATGCGATTATTTGTGTGGTTTATCTAAGGGTTAATTAAGCGGGCAGTCACCGAGATGCCTGCTTATTTTTATAACTAAAAGTAAGCAGAATAATTTTTACACTATTTTCAATAGGAGAAACCAAATGAGTTCAACAACCAATGCTTTCGAAATGGCGCAGCGGCAATTTGACCATGTGGCGGATATGCTCAACCTGGATCCCCAGGTGCGAGAGATCCTGCGCTGGCCGGCCCGTGAATTCCATTTCAGAATCCCCGTCCGCATGGACGATGGCACCTTACGTGTTTTTGAGGGCTTCCGTGTTCAGCACAATGATGCCCGCGGCCCCAATAAGGGCGGTATCCGCTTCCACCCGGCCGAAACTATTGATACTGTACGTGCCCTGGCGACCTGGATGACCTGGAAATGCGCAGTTGCCGACCTGCCCCTGGGCGGCGGTAAAGGCGGCGTAGTCGTTGACCCTGCTACCCTCTCACCGAGCGAAAAAGAACGTCTGGTGCGTGGATGGGTAGACGTGATGTGGCGCAATATTGGACCACGCCAGGATGTACCGGCTCCCGATGTTGGAACCACCCCCCAGATGATGGGCTGGATGATGGATGAGTATTCCAAGCTGGTGGGTGTTTACACCCCTGGCGTTATCACCGGCAAACCCGTTGGCGGCGGCGGCTCACTGGGCCGTACCGAAGCAACTGGTTTTGGCGTGATCTACACCGTGCGCGAAGCCATGAAGCATTTGAAACTGGATTCCAGTAAATGCACAGCAGCGATCCAGGGCTTTGGCAACGTTGCCCAGTATGCTGCCATTGGTTTCATTGAGCATCTCAAGGGCAAGGTGATCTGCGTATCCTACTGGGATCGCAATGACCGCGCTTCTTACACTGTCAGTAAAGAAAGCGGCATTGATCCTCACTTCCTGAAGAGCATCACTGACCAGTACGGCTCGATCAGCAAATCCAAAGCTCAAGAAGCCGGCTACAGCATTGAGCCCGGCGATGCCTGGATCAAGAAAGATGTTGATGTCCTGATCCCGGCTGCCCTGGAAGGCCAGATTAATGCCGAATCTGTCAATGAGATCAGCAGCAAGGTCAAGATCGTTGCTGAAGGCGCCAATGGCCCAACCACTCCGGAAGCGGATGAGGTTCTCAAGAGCCGCGGCATTTTTGTCATTCCCGATTTCCTGTGCAACGCCGGCGGCGTGACAGTTTCCTACTTTGAAGGCGTTCAGAATGATATGAACTTCTACTGGACTAAAGAAGAAGCCATTGAAAAATTGGACACCAAGATGACAATTGCCTTCGCCAGCGTCCTCGACATGGCCATCAAGGAAAATGTCTATACTCGCGATGCCGCTTACATGGTTGCTATTGATAAAGTTGTCAAAGCCATGCAGCTGCGCGGCTGGGTATAAGACAAAGCGTCTTTTCTGAAACACAGAGAATTGTAATGACAATCACCGGGCACTGAATGTGTCCGGTGATTTTTTAATGTTGCTTTGATAAACCAAACAGTGTTCGGAATTTTTATAGTGAAGCCTGCATCATGCCCCACTGACCGTTAATCATCCACTGCGGATCGCGCCTGTACAGCGACTTTATCTTATCAGGCGACATACCGACTATCAGGTCGGATTTGATGACGCGCAGTGCCAGCAGTGGCGCCGGCAGGTAGGTGAGAATTTGGTGCAACGGTATAGCTGCATCCCAAAGGCGGTCACCCAAAAGGCGGCGGTAGTTGGCGTCACCTTTGCTGATGATAAGGCTGGCTTGTGACAGCTCTGCTGATAATTCTGCTGGCATTTTCCACAGGGGCAGGGGCGTTGTCCAGAAGACCGGATCGGTGATCTCCAACCGGTTATCAGCCAGGAAGGCTGAAAGCCGGCGGGCAAAAGTGGTCACATGTGGGTCGTTGTCACCCAACAGCTGGTCAATCGTCCAGCTGACATCGCTGCGGGTGGCGTCAGAGACAAAAGTAGGATGGAACTTAACCTGCAGGGTCACGCGTTCAGCAAGCGCACGGCTCAACACCAGGTCAGCCAGAACCAGGTCGTAAACCAGCTCAAGGCCGGCATTGTCCACCAATACTTGCAGACTGCGGGGCTGCGGGCTGTTTAGAAAAGCAGCAGAGGCAGCCGGTGCATCATCCAGGATCAGGCGGTCTTCCGCATGCTGTTCACCGCTGCGGGCTGACCTGCCGCTCTCATCCACAGGCCACAGGCTCAGATCCACCTGATTGCCCCACAGGCTGGCTAAAAGCACCTCCAGCAGAGCATCAGCGTCAGGCAGACCCGGGTTCAGCCAGTGATCGAGCCGGCTGACGATCCGCCGAATGTCGGGCAGTGCGGATTTCAGCCCCTCCTGTTTCTGGTAGCAGAAAGGGTCAACCCCATAAGTGTCTCTGGCTTGGAAATATCCGGTAATGTCCAATATGCGGCGGTAGAAATACACTTCGGCAAAGAACCAGGGGATATCCAGCCAGTTCATGCCAAGCAGGGGTGTGATTGCTTGCTGCCAGGTGTCGAAATCTGGTGCATGTGTATCCTCAAGCATCACAATACCGGAATCGGGTATTCCTGCGAATAGAGCTTCCAGCCTGGCGTTGAGCTCAGCTGGAAAGTTATTTTCAGCGAGCATACGGCGTCCAATAGCCGGCAGTCTTTCAGCGACTGATGGATAGGCATAGCGTTCCCGTGTATTAGCGCGCTGTGGTTCAGGCAGTGGCAGCATGGCAGGCTGGATTGGTTTCATTCAGTGGTTCTCCTCATTGTTGAAACTGCCCCCATTCTAACAAAGAAGTGCAGAACCGGGGAATTTCGTGACATGAAGAAAGGGAGGAGGGGTAGAAAACAACCGTTATTTATAAAGAGGCGCTGTTATTTTAAGCGTCTCCTCCAGGCAGTCAAGATAAAATATAGATACAATAAGTGACCAAATCAAGACAAAACTCATATTGACTGACCCTGGTGGGTACATTATCCTTTGAACTGTTTTTTTATAACCGGAGAGTGGTTAATTAACTGGCCGCAGGTAGTGTACTTCAACAGGTATAACCCGATAAGGAGGGACCATGCCTACAATTGATAAAGTACTCGCTGTGATTCTGGGCGGCGGAAGGGGTACCAGGCTGTACCCGCTGACCAAAGAACGTTCCAAACCGGCAGTTCCCATTGCCGGCAAGTACCGCTTGATTGATATTCCCCTGTCCAACTGCATCAACTCCGGCATTTACCGCATTGCTGTCCTTACGCAGTTCAACTCGGTCTCCCTGCACAGGCACATCGCCTCAACCTACAATTTTGACGCCTTCCATGATGGCTGGGTGCAAATCTGGGCAGCTGAACAGACTACCGTCTCAGCCGATTGGTACCAGGGCACAGCGGATGCGGTGCGCAAACAGCTGTTTGAAATCAAATCCACCAACTCCAACAATGTCCTCATTTTAGCTGGTGACCACCTTTACCGCATGGATTATGCCGGCATGGCAGACTTTCACTGGAAGTCTAATGCTGATGTAACAGTAGCGGTTCAACCGGTGCTCAGGACAGATGCTACGCGCTTTGGCTTGCTGAAACGGGATGCAGCCAACCGCATTACCAAATTTGCTGAAAAACCCTCTGACCCGGAACTGCAGATGGAAATGGTCAGCCGGGATGACCCAGAGAGGCCGTATCTCGGCTCGATGGGTATTTACCTGTTCAAGACAGCTGTGCTGTTGGAGCTGCTTGAAACCACTGATTATGATGATTTTGGAAAGCATGTCATCCCGCAGGCAATAGGTGACTACCGCGTGTATGGCTATGATTTTGACGATTACTGGGAAGACATTGGAACCATCCGCTCATTTTATGAGACCAACCTGGCATTGACCAGTGCCCGGTCACCTTTCAATTTTTATGATCCCGACCGCCCGGTCTATACCCACGGCAGGTTCTTACCCGGCTCGATTGTTGAAGACAGCCACCTGGAAGAAGTACTGCTGGCTGAAGGCTGTGTGATCAAAAGCGCCAACATCAGCCACTCCGTGATCGGCATCCGCAGCCAGATCAGCGCCGGCGTGGTGGTGCGCGACAGCGTGCTGATGGGTTCAGATTACTATACCCACCCGGCCAAGACACCTGAAGCCGAGCAGGTGCCGATCGGTATTGGCGCCGGCTCAACCATCGAAGGCGCCATCATTGACAAGAATGTGCGTATCGGTGAACGGGTTGTCATCAAACAGTTCCCGGTTGGGACTGATGTCGACGGCGATAATTATTTCGTCCGCGACGGCATCGTAGTGATTTCCAAGAATACGGTTATACCTGCCGGCACAGTCATTGCCCCCAAATAAACCCGGCAGTTTAGTGGTAAACCGAAAGAGGAGCACTTCCGGTTAATTCTAAGCCTCATAGGAGCACGCATTGTCAACAAACGTTCTTAACCAAAGCAGCCGGGCAGGTGAAAAAGATCTCAATATCACCTGGCATGCCCTGACTGCCGATGATGTCCTGAAACAGCTGGACACATCTTTACAGGATGGCCTGACCACCGCAGAAGTGGAACTCAGGCGGGAGAAATATGGCTATAACCAGTTGAATGAGAAACCGCGCCCAACTTTCTTGCAGCTGGTCATTGGCCAATTGAATAATTTCATTGTTATCTTATTAATTGTTGCAGCCCTGATCTCAGCTGTATTGGGCGACTGGGTCGAGGCAGCAGCCATCATGACCATCGTGGTGTTAAACGCTATCCTGGGCGTGGTGCAGGAAAGTCGGGCTGAAGAAGCGCTGGCGGCTCTCAAAAAACTGGCTGCACCGGATGCACAGGTCATCAGGGATGGGCATCGCATTTCTGTACCTTCGCCACAGCTTGTCCCGGGGGATATCGTGCTACTGGAAGCTGGCAACTTTGTGCCCGCTGATGTGCGCCTGTTGGAAGCCATTAACCTGCGCGTGGAAGAAGCTGCTTTGACTGGTGAGTCTGTTCCGGTGCAGAAGCATGCCGGCACATTAATGGAAGGCGATATTCCGCTTGGTGACCGCAAGAACACGGCATTCATGGGTACAGTAGTTAACTACGGCCGCGGCCGGGGCGTTGTGGTCTCAACAGGTATGCGTACACAGCTCGGCTTGATTGCCGACATGCTGCAAAGCGTTGGTGAAGAAGGTACACCCTTGCAGGCGCGTCTTGACAGCCTGGGCAAGCTGCTCGGCTACGGTGCATTAATCATTTGTGGGCTGGTTTTCGCTGTTGGCGTGCTGCGGGCTGGCGAATTGAGTTGGGAAGTTGTGCGTGAGATGTTCATGGTCTCAGTCAGCCTGGCAATTGCAGCGGTGCCTGAAGGTTTGGCGGCGGTAGTTACTATCAGCCTGGCGCTTGGCATGCGTGAGATGGTTCGCCGGCATGCCCTGATACGACGCCTGGCATCGGTTGAAACGCTTGGCTCAGCTACCGTGATTTGTTCTGATAAGACTGGTACCTTGACCCAGAACGAAATGACCGTCACGCGCATTTGGGCAGACGGCAAAGCATTTGAAATTACTGGCAGCGGCTACAGTTCTGAGGGCGATTTTCTGCTGGACGGCAAGTCCGTTGATATCAAAGATTACCCTGCAGTTCAAAATGCCCTGTGGGTGGGTGTGTTAAATAATGATGCCGAGCTGGAGAAACTTTCTAGCAACGGCAAGACCAGCTACCGCATCATCGGCGACCCCACCGAGGGTTCCATCCTTGTGGCAGCCGCAAAGATCGGCGCTGAAGCACATTTATTGAACGGTGCTTACCCGCGTGCAAATGAGATTCCATTTGATTCCACCCGCAAGCGCATGGTCACCATCCATGCGGTGCAGGATCCTCACCTGGAAGATATATCACCCTTCAAAGAGGGCGATAAGGCGGAGTGGTACACCATTGCCGTCAAAGGCGCACCGGATGTTGTCCTAAATCTATGCACGCGCTATTCAGTCAGTGACGGCGACGATAAACCACTGGATGATGAAGCACGTCAACGCATCCTGGGAGCTAATGATTCCATGACCCGCGACGCACTGCGTGTGCTGGGACTGGCTTACCGGCATGTGAAGGTGATGCCGGAACAGATTGAAAGCGAAGCCCTGGAACAAGAGCTGGTGTTTGCCGGCATGGTCGGTATGATTGACCCGGCACGCCCCGAAGTATCGCCTGCATTGACAATTGCACGGGATGCCGGTATTCGCACCATCATGATCACTGGCGACTACCCCAACACGGCACGCGCCATCGCTGAAAGTATTGGCTTGCTGCAGGAAGGCCGGCAGGTACTGACCGGACAGCAGTTGAGCGAGATGAGCGACACCGACCTGCAAAAAGCGGTTAAAGAGACCGATGTTTTTGCCAGGGTATCTCCTGAGCACAAAATGCGCATCGTGGATGCCCTGCGTGCTAATGAAGAAGTGGTAGCCATGACCGGAGATGGCGTCAATGACGCGCCAGCCATCAAGCGCGCCGATATCGGCGTGGCGATGGGCATCACCGGAACGGATGTGGCCAAGGAAACGGCTGACATGGTGCTGACCGATGATAACTATGCCAGCATCGTATCTGCCATTGAACAAGGCCGCATCATCTACAGCAACATTCGCAAGTTTGTGTATTACCTGCTCTCCTGCAACATGGCTGAAATCATGATCATCTTTATCGCCACACTGGTCACTGGCCGTTCACCTCTGACAGCCATTCAACTGTTGTGGCTCAACCTGGTGACTGATGGTGCGCCGGCTCTTGCGCTGGCAACAGAAAAAGGCGACCCGGACATCATGCAGCAGAAGCCACGCCCGACCCGCGAACCGATCATCAATAAGTACATGCAGCTTGGTATTGTGGTTCAAACCATTGCCATCACGGCAGTCACCCTGGCGGCGTACTTCATCGGCCGCTACACTGACCCCGATCACATTGCCTTTGCCGAAACGATGGCTTTTGCCACCCTCAGTATCTCCGAGCTGTTCCGAGCCTATACCGCCCGCTCGGAGTACTTCCCGTTGCTGAAGATTGGTTTATTCAAAAATAAGTGGATGAATTATGGCGTGGGTGTATCGCTGGTGCTAATCCTGATGGTGATTTATGTGCCGTTCCTGAATAACATTTTTGACACCCGTCCTCTGGGTGTTGAGCAGTGGGCTGAGATCCTGCCTCTGCTGCTCATCCCCTCCATTGCGGCTGAACTGCTCAAGTTTTTTAAGTCGCCAGCACGAAAGAAAGCGAAAGCAGCAGCATAACCATCACATCTACGTTCAACAATTCAGGCCCTCACACAAGTGAGGGTCTGTATTTTGTTTCATGTGCAATTTGTGATTAATCGAAGGTAAGTAGAGCGGATTGTGAGTAACTCATGAGCGGTTTATAGCTGTAACGGTGGATTGAACAGGGACCAAGGGTCATGATTGCGCCCTTGTGCGCCGCGGTGCCGTAACCCTTGTGGCGTGAAAAGCCGTAGCCTGGGTACACTGCATCAGCTTCTTTCATCCAACAATCGCGGGTATGCTTTGCTAGCACCGAGGCGGCAGCAACGGATAGTGAAAGTTGGTCGCCCTTGATCAGTGCCGTTTGGGGCAGGTCAAGTTCCCGCAATATCAGGGCATCGATCAACAGGTGTTGAGGTGCAATAGGCAGCTGTTCAAGCGCCCGCAGCATTGCCAGGCGCGTGGCGCGCAGGATGTTCAGGTGGTCGATTTCCTGGTTATCAGCAAAACCAATCGCCCAGAACAATGCCTCTTGTTTGATGATAGTGAACCATAATGCGCGCTCTTTGGCGCTCATCAGCTTTGAATCGCGCACAGCTGATAACTTCTGGCAAATATTCGGGTCATCAGGCGGCAGGATCACCACTGCAGCGGCAACCGGCCCGGCCCAGGCGCCGCGTCCGGCTTCGTCCAGGCCGGCAACGTGCAGCAAGCCTGACTGCCAGAGCGGCTCTTCAAATTGCAGGGAGGGCAGGCATTGTTTGTTCATGGTTTGCCACCCGGGAGTGACAAGGGTTAATGGGTTATTTTTTTGTAAACGCCGCGGCGGGCGTTCTGACGGATGGTAACCAGGTCAGTGAAGACCCGGCGAGCATCCTTGAGGACATTGACCTTACTCTCCGCGTTGAAATACCAGGGAATACCCAGCTCAACGATCTTGTAGCCGCGCAGGGTGGCAATATACAGGATTTCCACATCGAAGGTCCAGCCGGTGCGTGTCTGGTAAGGGAAGAGATCCTCTGCCACACTGGCACGAAAGCATTTGAAGCCGCACTGGGTGTCCTTTAACCCCGGCAGCGCCAGAATGCTGACAGCGTTGTTGAAGAACCTGCCCAGCCAGTGACGGTATTCAGGCTCGTTGTAACGCACAGCGCCGGGTGCTTCGCGTGAACCGATGACAATATCTGCATCCAACGCCGGAGGGATGAAACGGTTGACTTGTTCGATGGGCATGGACAAATCGGCATCGCAGATGAAGCGGTAGGCGCCGGCCGCTTCCAACATTCCGCGTTTGACAGCCAGTCCTTTGCCGGCGTGATCTTCATGAATTACCCGCAGCCCAGGGATACTGTCTGTGTGGGATTTTGCCAGTTTGTAGGTATTATCGGTGCTGCCGTTTTCGATAATCAGCAGTTCAGCATCATAGGGCTGTTCACTGAGGAAGGTTTTGATACTTTCGAGTGTACCCGGAAGTCTTTTTTCTTCGTTATAGGCGGGGATGATGATGGAGAGCAGAGGTTGTTTCACGGGTGTCACCCAGTTATTGATCATCGTGCTGCGCACATGATCCAGTCGGTTGTTTGGCTGTTTAGAAAAGCGGTGTGCCGGGCAGGCTGTCAGCGCTGGCGGTCTTACTGGTAGCTACAACTGCGCTGGATGTGCCATCTTTCGCCAGGTAGACGCGCTCCTGTACGTCGAATGTACTCGCAAGCAGGGGCTTGCGGCTGCCTGTGACAAATTTCTTGCCATTCTCAAGAGCTTCAACCAGCTGCTGCCGGCTGTAAATGACACGATCTGAGAATGTGGGGCCGCGCCGCTCATAGACGCGCAGCAGGTCGATCGTTGCATCAGGATTGTAACGGACAGCTTCAATCAAACCGTCAAATTTTCCTCGCGCCATTATTAACCTCTCTCTGATAAATATCACAGCCGCCGAGTCACTCGGCGGCTGAAGTTGTCGGGGTGGTCGGACTTGAACCGACGACCCCCGCGTCCCAAACACGGTGCGCTGCCAACTGCGCTACACCCCGGCAGAGCTTGAGTATAATCCGATTGAGTTTATCGCGCAAGGATAAGTGGACAAAAAATGGGTGTTTTTTCAGTTGATAGATCATTTTTTGACCTTTACAGGGCTGTTCTCAGAGCGCATTATCAAAACTTGATATAATTTTAAATCATATCAAAGTTGATCACTGATGCATATAAAACAGACCTATCTAATTGCCTTACTTGCACTGGCTCTGGCCGGTTGCCAGGTAACCCTGCCGCAGCTGCCGGTGATCGAAGTGCAGCCAACTGCAGCTCCTGAGTTGATTGAGGAAACGATAATACCAACCGCTCCGGAAGTCACACCCCAACGAACGCTTGCATATCAATCGACGGCTACGCAGGCACCCGCCAGGCTGGCAGATCGAACGGACGCTTGCTGGAAGTCAGCCGGCGAGGTGCTGCCCTATGAAATTGAAGATGACACACTGCCCGTACCAATGACCCTGCGGGTGTACCTGCCACCGTGCTATGACCAGACGCGTGACCCGGGTTACCCGGTCATCTATCTCCTGCACGGGCAGACCTACAATGAAGATCAGTGGGACAGGCTGGGTATGGATGCTGCAGCAGACAGGTTGATCAGTGACGAGGGCAGGGCGCCATTTTTGATTGTGATGCCGGCAGAAAGGAATTATTACCAGGAACTGCTGGAATCCTCGTTTGATGATGAAATGATTGACATTCTCATCCCCTGGGTGGATGTCACTTTCAATACCTGCGCTGAGCGCAGCTGCCGGGCTTTGGGGGGCATCTCACGCGGTGCAATTTGGGCACTGCGCATTGGTTTTATTGAATGGGAAACCTTTGGCAGTATTGGTCTGCACAGTCTGCCGGGCGGGTATACCAACCTGGCTTACTGGTTGCGTGAAATCCCGATCTCCGAGCGGCCAAGGGTGTACCTTGACACCGGCATCAATGACCCGGATATCAATAAAGCTGTCAATTTAAATGAGCTGTTAAACCAAAACTCATTCCTTCATGAGTGGCACCTCAACAAGGGCACGCACAATGAGGCTTACTGGGAAGCCCACGTGGAGGATTACCTGCGATTTTATATTCAGCCCTGGCAAGCCCAGCTGGATAACGAATAAAATACAGGCTGGCGCTGGCGCCAGCCTGTACAACCAATTTCTTCAAACCCCTAATACAGTTTCTTATATTTCTCGGTTGCTTCGAGCAGGCGGTGCAGTATGCCGGGCTCACGGGTGGCATGGCCGGCATCGGGCACCATGTACAGCTCGGCATGCGGCATGGCTTCCTTCAACTGCCAGGCAGAGACCGGCGGGCAAAGCATGTCGTAACGTCCCTGGACGATGGTGGCTGGAATACCTTCAAGATCGTAGGACTTTGTCAGGAGCTCGTTTTCGTCCTCAAGGAACAGATGGTTGGTGAAATAGTGGCACTCAATGCGAGCCACAGCCAGTGCAAACTCAGGATCTTCAAATTCATCCAGGTTTTCTGTGTCGGGTATCAACTGTGATACCGATCCTTCCCAAACGCTCCAGGCTTTTGCGGCTTCCAGTCGCACAGCCGGGTCTTCACTGGTCAGGCGCTTGTAATAGCTGGTTACCATATCATCGCGCTCATCTTCAGGGATGACCGCAAGAAACTTCTCATACGCTTCAGGATAATACAACCCGGTGCCGCCGTTGTAGAACCAGTCCACTTCAAATGGCCTGCCAAGGAAGATACCGCGCAGAATTAGTCCCAGCACGTGCTCCGGGTGGGTGACCGCATAAGCCACTGCCAGGGTGGAGCCCCAACTGCCGCCAAAGACGACCCATTTGTCGATGCCCAGGTGCACCCGCAGTTTTTCAATATCCTCAACCAGGTCCCAGGTGGTGTTTTCACGCAGCTCAGCATGCGGGGTGCTCTTACCGCAGCCGCGCTGATCATACAGCACCGCGCGGTAAAATGAAGGGTCAAAATACTGGCGGGCTTTTGGCCCTGAGCCGGCGCCAGGACCGCCGTGGAGGTAGAGAATGGGTGCACCGTCGGGCTGGCCGACTTCTTCGTAGTACAGGGTATGCAAGTCGGAAACCGGCAGCATACCCGTGTTGAAGGGTTCAGTTTCGGGGTACAGTTCGTAGTTTGTCATATCTTTTTTCCATTCTTAAGAATTTGGTCAAGTATTGTCTGATTATAGCGTAATTAAGCCTTGTTATCAGGTTGAGTTATTATTTCACCGCCAGCCTGCGCCAATGAAAGTTATAATACCCTTAATCAATAATTACTGGAGGGCACTATGCTTCATTATGATGCGCATACCATTCACGCCGCCACCCTTGGGCAAAGCTGGATGACGGTATCTCAATACATCCTTGAAAATGGCGTGCCTGCCCGCTGGGAAGGCGCGCCAATGACAGAAGTACGTCACCTCAATCTCGTGGTGGACAAGCCTGATTCAAAGGACCCGTTCATTATGGGACGCGGTGACCCGGAGTGGCTGGCATGGATGCACAAGAATTTTACCGATTATGCCAGTGTGAAGGAATTGGGGTATGCTGACAGTTACGCCACGCGCCTCTTCAACTATGCCGGCAGCGGGCGGGACCAGATCCAATGGGCGGCAGACTGGCTGCTGAAAAACCGTGAGGCGCGCAACGCCACTATCAGCACCTTCCAACCGCTGACCGATACCACCTACATTCCATGTGTCTCTCTGCTGGATTTCTGGATCCCCGAAGATAAGCTGGAATTGAGCGTGTATGCTCACGGGCTGGATTTTGGCAAGAAAGCCTACGGCAACCTGGTTGAATTGGCAAGCCTGCAGGAGACAGTGGCGCAGAAGGTCAATGCACCGGTTGGACGCCTGATCCTGCACGTCAAAACAGCCCACATTTATGAACCGGAATATGATTTTATGAAGGAGCTGGTTGCATCCGCCGCTGAATGATCACTGCTGTGGATGACGAACTGAATTAACGCAACTATGAAAATCACCAAACAGGAAGTTGAACACATTGCCAAGCTGGCGCGCCTGGAATTAACCGGGGAAGAAAAAGACCGCTACCAGGCACAGCTTTCGCAGATTTTAGATTATGCTGCACGCCTGCAGGAAATTGACACCGAAGGCATACCGCCAACCGCCAGTGTACTGCCGGTCAGGTCGGTGCTGCGCCTGGATGAGACCCGCCCAGCGCTGTCGCCGGAGGATGTTCTGCGTAATGCCCCAAAGACCGAACAACAGCAGTTTAAAGTTCCGCCAGTGCTGGAGTGAGCCATGACACAGTTAACTGATCTCTCCATCCCCGATGCCCTGGCGGCATTAAAGAAAGCAGACATCTCCAGCACTGAGCTGACAACGGCATGCCTGCAGCAGGTTGAAAAACTCGAGCCGGCTGTGCATGCCTTCATCACATTGACCCCTGAAAAAGCGCTGGCCCAGGCTGAGCAGGCTGACCGCCTGTACGCAGACTGGCGCAAGGATAACCTGCAGCCCCTGCCGGCACTTCTGGGTATTCCGGTGGGCATCAAAGACCTGCTGGCATACCGGGACGTGCCCTGCACTTGCGGTTCTAAAATACTCGAAGGCTACATCCCGCCTTACAACGCCACAACTGTCCAGCGCCTGCTGGATGCCGGCGTAGTGATACTTGGCAAGACCAATACCGATGAATTTGCCATGGGCTCATCAACTGAAAGCTCTGCTTACGGTGAGACCCACAACCCGTGGGACCTGGAACGCGTCCCCGGTGGTTCCAGCGGCGGCAGCGCGGCAGCCGTAACAGCACAGCTGGTACTGGGCGCAGTTGGAACCGATACCGGCGGCAGTGTGCGCCAGCCGGCATCTTTCTGCGGACTGAGCGGTATCAAGCCAACTTACGGCAGGGTCTCACGTTATGGGCTGGCAGCCTACGGCTCGTCGCTGGATACTGTTGGTGCACTGGCGCACAGCGTGGAAGAGGTGAGTCTGATGTTCCGCCAGATGGCGGGTCATTGCCCGCTGGATGCGACCAGCATGGACCTGCCCCTGCCCGACCTGCAGCTTACCAGTGATGGACATTTAAAAGGGCTGCGCATAGGTGTACCTAAAGAATACTTTATTGAAGGCATGCAGCCGGATGTTGAAAAGGTTGTCAGGACTGCGGTGGACAAGATGCAGGAGTTGGGCGCGGTTGTGATGCCCGTCAGCCTGCCACACACCGGCTATGCCCTGCCAGTTTATTACCTGATCGCGCCGGCAGAAGCCTCAGCCAACCTGGCGCGCTATGATGGCATACGCTTTGGCCCGCAGGCAGAAGCTGAAGCCCTGTGGGACCAGTTTGAGCAGACGCGCGGCCGGCTCTTTGGGCCTGAGGTCAAACGTCGTATCATGCTGGGTACTTATGCGCTCTCAGCTGGTTATTATGATGCCTACTACGGCCAGGCACAGAAGGTGCGCACGTTGATTAAGGCTGATTTTGATCGGGCGTTTGAGCAGGTGGATGTTATCCTGACACCCGTAGCGCCTTCAACCGCCCTGCGGTTTGGTGAGCATACCGACGATCCGCTGGCAATGTACCTTGAGGACGTGTTTACACTGCCGGCTAACCTGGCAGGCGTTCCGGCGCTTGCGCTTCCGGCTGGCTTTGATTATAACGGCTTGCCAGTGGGTATGCAGTTGATGGGGCCACACTTCCGTGAGGACCTGCTCTTCAGAACCGGGCACAGCTACCAGTTGAATACCGACTGGCACAAACGGCGTCCCGCACTGCTGCAGCAGGATTAGCCTGGCAGGCCACGCCAGGATGCACGCATTGATGCTGCTCTGCTGCTTGATGAAAGAAGGAGTAATGCCATGGATGACTTGCCTGAAGAATGGCAGGTGGACCAGGAAGAGGATGGATCAGCTGTTCAAACTGTATGGGTGATCCGCATTATTTCATTGTTCCTTCTGCTGGTATTTCTGCTGCCGTCACTGTTCAATTTGCTTCAGTTGTTATCTGGCAGGCTGGGACTGCTGGGCGGAGAAGTAGAACCAGCTGAGCCCTTATTCTTTCGCATCATTACCTTCTAATTGGGTGGTGGTATCAGGGCAAAACTCAGGTACTGATAGGTTAATAGGCCAACAGCAAATATGGATCATGTGAATAAATTATCGAAGGACAAGGAATGAAATTGTCTAAAACACACAGGAAATGGATGCTGGGAACTGCGATTTTTATCGTAGCCAGTGTCTTTATCTCCTCACTGGTCAAGCCTGACCAGTCGTTCTGGATACCGTTGTTCCTGCTGCTGGTGGCTTCCTTGTTGGGACTGGTCGCCACAGAATGGCGCAAGGATGAAGATAACTAAAAAAACAGCCGTGAGGCTGTTTTTTTTACATGCTCAGCTTACAGAACTCATACGCCTTTTCTCAGCACCATCATGGCGATTGACGCCTGGTGCAGGTCAAGACGGAATTTGATCTTGGGGGTGTCGGGCATTTTCAGCTCTTTGACGCTGACGGCTTTCGGATTTTCAAAAGTATTGTATGCCAGCGCGTCTTTGCTGGAGAGCAGTAGCCCATGGGTTGCCTGCATCATGCCAAAACCCTTGAGGTTGAGGTCAAGGTACATGCGCCGGCTGGGATGGCGGTTGACCAGTACCACGGTCAGTCGCTGACCGTTGCGGCTGCGAGCAGCAGCTACGTCCAGGTAGGGCACATTCTCATGAGCCGAGATGTTGCCAAGCGCCTGGCTGCTGAATTTTGGTGATTTGACGGTTGCTTTCAAAGCCACTTTTTCCATCTGGCTGTAGATCTTGAAGACCTGGTAGAGCGCAGTGGTCAGGGTTTTATCCTCAGTGGTTTCAATCAGCGGCAGGATGTTAACCAACTGGGCAAGGTTGGCGGTGGTCAGCGATTTGCACTGGCGCTGGAAGACATTCAGCACGCCGGCGGCATACAGGGCATCGCGAACTGTGTAGCGTACCTGGTGCTGTGAAGCAGCATCCTTTACAGGCGGCAGCCACAGGTTCCATTCATCCAATGCGACGGTCACCTTGCGGTTGTGCGGGTTGGCGCCAGTTTGGCGGGCAATGCGTTTGATGTGTTCTTCAACATCCAGCGGCGCAGCACAGACGGTCTTGAATAATTGATCCTGGTCATAGCTGTCCTGCCAGGCTTCGTATCCAGGCTGGTAGAGGTGGAAAGACAATTCATCAATCAGGTCGCCGGCTTGCTGCAGGACGGCATCATTCCAAATCCTGCCCGGGTCGCTCGCCATATCTTTTTCAATAGTATTACCAACAGCCACAAGCTGTATCTCGGGGTCAACATTGCGCATGGCTTCGGCGAAGGTGCGCAGGCGGGCGGCATAACTGCGCGCATCGGTATGACCTACCTGCCAGGCGCCCCAGGCTTCATTGCCAATGCCCCATTTTTTCACTGCATAAGGTTCAGGATGACCGTTGGCTGCCCGGCGCTTGCCCTGTTCGCCGGTAGCGGGCTCATTGCAGTAAGCCACCCAGCGGGCGGCTTCTTCTGGTGTGCCGGAGCCGTCATTGACTACCAGGAAAGGCTCAGCGCCGACCTCGCGGCAGAAGGAAATGAATTCATCCGTACCAACCTGGTTGCTCTCACTTGCGTTCCAGCCGTTGTTGAAGCGTTCGGGACGCTGTTGCCGCGGGCCAATGCCGTCTTCCCAGTGATAGTCACTGGCGAAGTTGCCACCCGGGTAGCGAATGATGGGCGGTTTGATATCCTTGATCAGACCAACCGTGTCCCAGCGCAATTCAGAGCCGTCTTCGTTCCAAATACCGCCGTACACGCAGCGCTCAAGGTGCTCAACAAACTGACCATAAATGTTGGGGTTGATGTCGCCGATGGCATCGCTGAATTCAATGGTTGTCTCACCTTTTATCGGGCCAACAATAAAATTCACTAACGGAAATGTTTTAAGTTTATCGCTGTGCCTGGTTGAGTCATCAGAATTGATGTGGAAAGAGAGCGCTCCTGCCTCGCGAGTATTGATTGTCAGGCGGATGTTTTCTGTACCAGTTTTGATTCCGGCAACGACTACTGCCAGTTTTGCGCCCAGAGAGAGCACCAGGGGATTCTCAGGTTTGATGCTGGTGCCGGTACGTGCCGGCATTTCATCCACCTGGATGCTGACACTGTTAGGGGGCACTTCATTAGCGCCCACCTGAATTGAAAAACCGTGGACAGTGACAGGGCTGAGAGAATTTTTAATTTGAAATGTAAAGCCCTCGGTTGTGTTGGCAAGGCTGTTTTTGACGATCAATTTTCTGAGAATTGCTTCCGGGATTACTGGCATGCGAACTCCTCTAAAGGTATATTTTTCTCATAATGCCATGATGGCAAAGAATTTTCGAATTAACTATGCAGGAATTTTACACTGATTGCGCATAACTGGCAAAGCGCAGTATCCATCGCACCAGAGGCGTGTTGTCAGCAGTAGATAGTATGATATTCGACAGAAAATTAAGGAAATTCATCCATTATATTAAGTTTTTATCATCTGTTAGCATATATAATAGTAATGGTAAGGCTTTACGCGGGGCACACCTGCACTGAGCCATCGTAATATTTCATCCCTGGTTGTAATGCAAAATTCATAATTTCAAGGAAGGAGTAAATTTTGATGTCGAAAAAGTTTTCCCTTGTCTGGAAAGTTGTCGCCTTGTTAATGGTGACAGTGTTGGCCCTGGGTGCCTGCACCCCTGCAGCACCAGCAGCGCCGGAGGTACCAGCCACCGAAGCAGCTGCCGAGGCAGCTGCAGAAGAATTCACTTTTGGCTTGCTGATGGTTGGTCCGTACAATGATCACGGTTACAGCCAGGCACATTATGACGCTGGATTATACGTCGAATCCAAGATTCCTGGCACTAAGATGATTTATGTTGACAAAGTCAACACCGCTGACCGCCCCGGCACTACCCCGGCACAGCTGGCATCTGAATTGGTTGACCAGGGTGCAAAATTGGTCATCTTCAACTCTGATGACATGAAAGACAGCGCCAACGAATTTGCCGAAGCCAACCCTGAAATTTTTGTCATTCACGCTTCTGGCGATACGGTATGGAGTGAAGGCACCATCAATAAAGCCATTCCCAACCTGGCCAATATCATGGGTAAGATGGAATACGGCAAGATGATTGCCGGCTGCAATGCCGCCCTGACCACTCAAACCGGTCAAATTGGTTATCTTGGACCATTGATCAATGACGAGACCCGCCGGTTGGCTGCATCAGCTTTTCTCGGTGCAAAGCATTGCTGGACTGAGGTTCTTGGCAATGATCCTGCGGACCTGAAATTCAAGGTCACCTGGATCGGTTTCTGGTTCAACATCCCGGGTGTAACCTCAGATCCCACCCAGGTAGCCAACGATTTTATCAACAGCGGTTATGATGTCATCATCTCCGGCATCGATACCACTGAGGGATTGACAGAAGCTCAGAAGGCAGTTGCTGCCGGTAAGCAAATCTGGGCAATCCCGTATGACTACAAAGCCGCCTGCGACCCGGCACCTGAAGTATGCCTGGGTGTGCCGTACTTCAACTGGGGTCCTGATTATGTCAAGCAAATCAAGTCCGCCATTGACGGTACCTGGAAATCCGTGTTCACGTGGAGCGGACCCGACTGGAAAGATATCAACTCGGTTGACACTTCCATGGTCGGCTTCCTCAAAGGTGATGCGATCTCAGATGATGCTTCAGCCAAGGTTGATGCATTCATCACAGAACTGGCTGGTGGATTGAACTTGTGGACTGGCCCGATCAACCTGCAGGATGGAACACCATATCTTGCTGACGGTGAAAAAGCAACAGAGACACAGATCTGGTACCTGCCTCAGCTGCTGGAAGGCATGGAAGGTCAGAGCGTCCCGGATTAACATCAGTTTCATAACGGGAGGGCGGGTTTTCCACCCTCCCGTTTTATTTGAGAGAACCAGTCCATGCAGGTTGAACTTCGCAACATTCACAAACACTTTGGCAAAGTCCATGCAAATGCAGGCATCAATCTAACAACTAACTCCGGCGCAATCCAGGGAATACTGGGGGAGAACGGCGCAGGAAAAAGCACCCTGATGAAAATCCTCTCAGGGTTTGTTCAGCCTGACAGCGGCGAAATACTGCTTGATGGCACAGCCACCAAGATCACCTCGCCGGCAGATGCCATTAACCAGGGTATCGGGATGCTGCACCAGGATCCACTGGATTTTCCACCGATGAAGGTACTGGACAACTTCCTGATCGGGCAGCCCGGTGGGCTGGTACCCAATCGTTCTCACATTAAGCAAGAATTCACTGAGCTGCAAAACCAGTTTGGTTTTTCACTCAACCCGGATGCCTATGTGGATATGCTCACCGTAGGCGAACGGCAGCAGCTAGAAATTCTAAGGCTTTTGTGGCTCGGCGCCCGTGTGCTGATTCTGGATGAGCCCACCACGGGCATCAGCTCACTGCAGAAGGAAAAATTGTTTGCTGCATTAAAGCTGCTGTCATCGCAGGGCAAGGCGATCATTTTTGTCTCTCATAAGCTTGAGGATGTTGGCAGCCTGTGTGACAGCGTGGCTGTCCTGCGCCAGGGTAAACTGGTAGGCATTCGCCAACCACCGCTGGATGAGGACGACCTGATCTCGCTGATGTTTGAAACGACGCTGACACCACTACAGCGGCAGCCCTGTGCCACCTGTGACCGTGTACTGTCGATCTCAGATCTGGCAGTGGAGGAAAATCGGATCAAGGTGAGCGGTATGAACCTCGATCTGTGCAGGGGCGAGGTGGTGGGCGTGGTTGGTATGGAAGGCAGCGGGCAGAGCGCCTTGCTGCGCAGCTGTGCCGGCATTTTACCGGCTGTGCACGGCAGCATTGTTGTTAACGGTAAAAACCTGACCGGGAAGACCTATCATGACTTTATGAAGGAAGGCGTGGCATTCTTACCAGCCTCCCGTATGGAAGAAGGCTTGATCCCCGGGCTGACACTCTCTGAGCATTTTGCCCTGGCGGAATCAAACGCCGGGTTCTTTATTGATTACAAATCGACTGAAAAACTGGCTGAGAAGCGCATCAGCGAGTTTTCGGTAAAAGGTGTGCCCTCAACCAGGGTGGAGCAGCTTTCGGGCGGCAACCAGCAGCGTGCTCTTCTGGCAATGCTGCGTGAACCACTTAACCTGATGCTGTTGGAGCACCCCACGCGCGGGCTGGATATTGAATCCGGTCGCTATATCTGGCGGAAACTAAAAGAACGCTGCCGGCAGGGAACTGCTATCCTGTTCATTTCTCCTGATCTTGAGGAAGTACTGCAGTACTCTGACCGCATCCTGGTGTTCTTCAGCGGCAGGGTGTCGCATCCACTTCAGGCAGCCGGTACCAGTGTGGACGAATTAGGTTTATTAATCAGTGGAAAAGACTGGGACGAAATTGTTTCCGGCGAGGTTAATGCATGAAGGTACCAACTAACAAGTGGATGAAGCTCGTGTTCCAGTTTGCCGCTTTCCTGCTGGCAATGCTGTTCGTGGTGCTTATCCTCTGGGTGGCAGGTGCGCCGCCATTGAAGCCCCTGTACCAAATTGTAATCGGCGCGGTTGGTTCGATGAACAAAATCTCCAACGTACTGGTGGCGTGGGCGCCGCTGATGCTGGCTGCGACAGGGGTGCTGATTACCTTCACAGCGGGCTTGTGGAACATTGGCATCGAAGGGCAGATCACCCTTGGTGCTATCTTCACCACCTGGGCGCTGCGGCTGTTGATGAACAGCAGCCTGCCGCCGGCATTTATTATCATCCTGTCAATCCTGGCAGGCATGCTGGGCGGTGCCCTGTGGGCTGTCCTGGCAGGTCTGTTGAAGACCTTTGGCGGCGTGAACGAGATATTCGGCGGGCTGGGTCTTAATTTTGTGGCAACCGCCCTGACGCTGTTTTTGATCTTTGGCCCATGGAAACGACCCGGCACTGGATCGATGAGTGGTACTGAACCCTTCGACAGCAGCCTGTGGCTGCCAGAGGTCCCCGGCTTACGGCTTAGCATTTGGTCCCTGCTCATAGCTATTGTTGGAATTATCCTGGTGTATTACCTGCTCAAAGGCACTTACTTCGGGCTGAAGCTCAAAGCCATCGGCAGTAATATCAAAGCTTCCTACCGGCTGGGTGTTCCCACCTGGCAGTACATGCTGATCTCATTTGCGCTGTGCGGTGTCTTTGCCGGCCTGGCAGGCGCAGTGCAGGTCACCGCCGTCTACCACCGGCTGATACCTTCCATCTCATCCGGTTACGGTTTCCTGGGCCTGCTGGTTGCCATGCTGGTCAGCTACCAGGCGGCATGGGTTGCGCCGGTTGCCCTGTTTTTTGCAGCCTTGAACATCGGCAGTATTCAACTGCCCATTGTTCTAAAGCTGGATTCCTCCCTTTCAGGTGTCATCCAGGGGACATTGGTGCTGTTCTTCCTGCTGATGCAGGGTGTTCAACAGCGATTTGGGTCAAAGGAGTGAGACAGCCACATGGATAATGCACTGATCATTACTGGCCTCGCTTCCATCTTCGCCTCTGCCGCGCCTCTGATTTTCGCAGTGGTTGGCGAAACCTTCACTGAGCGATCTGGCGTCATCAACCTGTCACTGAACGGCATGATACTGCTCTCTGCCATGGCCAGCTTTACCGTTGCCCTGCAGACCAACAGCATGCTGCTTGGATTCGTCGCCGGTGCAGCCGTAGGTGCACTGGTGGCCCTGCTGGTTGCGTTTGCGAGCATCACACTCAAGCAGTCCCAGGTGGCAGTCGGGTTTGTGCTGGCGCTGTTGTGCCGCGACCTGGCTTATTTTCTTGGCAACCCGGTCAATGGTATTCCTGGTCCACGGTTGAACCCGCTGGTGAACCTGCCGCTGCTCTCGGATATCCCGCTGCTGGGAGAACTGTTCTTCAAACAGGATGTGATGACATACCTGTCATACGTGTTAATCTTTGCTGCCTGGTTTTTTATCTTTCACACCCGCCCCGGGTTAATGCTGCAGGCTGTGGGTGAACGCCCGGCGGCTGCCTATGTGCGCGGCGCAAATGTTCAGAAAATGCGTTACTTCTACACGGTACTGGGCGGCGCGCTGGTTGGTCTCTCTGGCCCGATGTATTCACTCAGCATCAAAGCTGGCTGGGCTGGCACCATCTCTGGTCTGGACGGGTTGGGCTGGATTGCGCTGGCGATCACCATCTTTGGCGGATGGAACCCGCTCAGGGCTGCCTTTGGCGTGTACCTGTTTGCCTTTCTGCAGTGGCTGGGGTTGGTGCTGCAGTCAAGTGTACCCAACATCCCCTCGCAAGTTCTGCAGGTGGCACCTTTCCCACTGATGATCCTGACACTGCTGCTGGTAAACATCGGCAATACCGAGTGGGTGGACCGCATGCTGGCAGGTTTACCGCCCAAACTGCGCAACCTCTTCACCCGCATGCTGCGTTCACTGCGCTCCAACCCGCCAGCGGCGATGGGCACACCATTTGAGAAACAATAGTTAAATCAATCCCTTCTGAACTTTCAGAAGGGATTTTTATAGCCTCGATGGTGGCGTGATGGGTTTTCAGGCTTTGTCTTTTTTGATCATGAGCAGGGGTATCAACGCCAGCAGGGTGCCGGCAGCTGAAACCTGGAAGATGAGCGGTGTGGGAATAAACCCGGGTTTACCATCCAGTACGGTGGGGATGCCAAAGGATGATCCCAGCCAGCCGCCGATCAACGGCCCGATAATCATGGCGATGAAGACATTGAACAACAGGTAGTAGCCGGCGAACTGGCCGCGCTTGTCCTCTGGAAATAAATCTTTCGTCCACGACATGGTCGCAATTGTCCAGGCAGCCATAGGACCCAACCATAAGATACCGCTGAGCACCAACGCTGGCAGGGATTTTGAAATCGAGAACAGGAATAACCCTGCGGCTTCCAGCACCACCGACATGATGGCAACCTGCCGCCTGCCCCACACATCCACCAGGATACCGAACGGATAAGCCAGCATTACACCGCCAACCAGGATGGCAATGGCAACCAACAGCGAGTACTGCAGGGCTTCAAGCTTGACGTAATGCTGCAGGTAAATGATCAGGTAAGGGAAGAAGATCTGGATGGAAGTGGCGAACAGCGTGATGGCAATCAATACCAGGAAGATGGCGCGGTTGCCGCGCAGGTTTTCCATCTTGAAGGTGCTGGCTATCTGCTGCCAGTAGCCGGTAGTTTCCTTTTCAGGCAGCGGGCCTTCCTTAATCAACGGCATGGTTACAAGACCGACAATGAAGACCACACCACCGATGATATAGAAGAACATCGAGTAGCCGATCAGGTCAATCAAAATGCCGGCGCCGCCGTAAACAATCAGGAAGGCCACCCAGCGCACAATTTCAAGCACACCTGATACCCGCCCGCGATTGGCAACGGTGGTGATGTCGGTAATGTAGGCGCTGAATGCTGCATCATTGGCTGTCGCGCCGAAGAATGACATGATCGAATCCAGCAGGATGGCAATGAAGATACCCATGGAGATACTGTTGAAGGTGGCTGATGCCGGGAATATGGCTGTGAATACGCCCCACAGCAGGTAGCCGCCGACAAGGTAGGGCTTGCGCCTGCCCCAGCGTGTGCGTGTGCGGTCGCTGAGAGTGCCCATCAGGATGGCTGTGGCCGTTGAGACTAATGCCGTGAAGGAAACCATCCAGGAGATTGGACGTGGATCGGGTGTGATTTCGTTGTACATAAAGGTGTTGTAGAACTGGTTCTCAACCCCCCAGGCAAGCTGACCGGCAAACCCCAACAGGATCAGTGACAGCCAGATACCGGCAGATATTTTGGGTGCAGTTGCAGTGGTTTTATTCATCGCTACCCTTCTTTATGCATGTGATATTGTGTGTGATACTGAGATAATTCTACAGGAAAAGATGATGCAAAGGGGTGTGGTGCAGTTACGCGTCTTCTCCTGACAGATAACTCATAATCAAGTCGTGCAGGCTGGGGGCATCCTGCGGACTGGCGATGCTCAGGACGCTGGCATCAGGCCAGCGGCTTAGGGCTATCTCGAGCAGTTCAGGGCGGGTTACCAGCAGGCACAGCTGGTACTGGCGACTGTCGATGGCAGGAAAAGCCTCTGTCCAGCCGCTATTCTGAAGCCACTCCAACGGGCCAAGTTCGTCAATGATAAACAGGTCTGCCGGCAGTGCACTGGTGAGGATCTGGTTGCCCCAGGCGACTGCCGTCGGGTCAAATGACCAGGCGGGTGTACGCAGGCTGGCATTATCCGGCTCTTGTGCTGTGTTAATTGGCGTGGCAAGCAGCCGCGTCTCACCGCTGTGAACAGCCTGCACCATAATCGCTTTCTTATAGCCCTTGACAAATAAACCGGGCGATACAACCCCGCTGACCTGCAGACCAGGGCCTTGTGCAGACTGAATTACCTGCAGGCACAGGCTGGTCTTGCCTGATCCGCTTGGGCCGGAGAGTAATAATAGCTTTCCCTGGTAATGATTCACAGGATTAATTATATCTATGAACACAGCTGGATAAGAGAACGGTTTAATTAGCTGTTCTGGCGCTGAATTATTTGCCAAGCGGGGTGCAATCCTCTATACTTCTATTAAGTAAACGCAGATGAGCATAGAGGCTTAACGGTAAAAATCATTCTGCAGAATTCATTATTTGGAGTGAGAACATGATTAGAGACCTGGTATTAAAGAACCGCAGCTACCGTCGTTTTCAGCAATCACCTGTGCCGGATGCCACCACCCTGAAAGAACTGGTTGACCTGGCAAGGTTGTCACCTACATCTGCTAACATGCAGCCGTTGAAATTTTTCCTGTCCAATGATCCCCGTACCAATGCCGTTATCTACCCACAGCTGGCCTGGGCTGGCTACCTGGTGGATTGGCCAGGGCCGGCAGAGAATGAGCGTCCTACAGCCTACATCATTGTCATGGGCGATAAGACCATCAAGACCTCCTTTGGCTGTGACCACGGCATTGCCGCCCAGAGCATCCTGCTTGGCGCAGTGGAGAAGGGGTTTGGCGGGTGTATGATCGCTTCCGTCAAGCGCGAGCCCCTTCAGGCTGCTCTGAAATTGGATGAGAAGTATGAAATCTTGCTGGTGATTGCCTTAGGCAAGCCGGCTGAAGAGGTTCAGCTCGATTCAGTAGGATCTAATGGCAGTATCAAATATTGGCGTGATGAAAAAGACGTGCATCACGTTCCCAAACGAAGTCTCGATGACCTTGTTATCAACGACTGATGGGAATTGTTAAGAAGTAACATTTGATGTAAGGAGAAAGATGGAGAAGAAGATACTGCTGGTTTCATCCGGCTGGTCCGGCACCTCTGACGCTGTCGCGGCAGAAATCGCCAGGTCTTTGACAGAAGCTGGTCTCACGGTTGATACAAGCACCGCCAGGGGCGCTCCAGCACCGGATGGTTACCAGGGGTTGGTAATAGGCACAGCCATCCATATGGGGCAGGTACACCCTGATGTGAAGACGTACTTGCGTAAGCACCAGGCCGTCATCAGCCGAATGCCGACTGCTTATTTTGTCGTCTGCATGACCATGAAAGATGATACCGAAGAAAACCGCCGAACGGTCAATGGTTATTTGGATGTTCTGCGCAAAGAGATGCCTTCCATACAACCGGCATCAATCGGGTTGTTCGCCGGCTCACTGATTTTTGCAAAGCTGTCACTGCCAATGCGATTGATGTTGAAAATGGCAAAAATGGAAGAAGGCGATTACCGTGATTGGGATGAGATTCGGCGCTGGTCAGCTGAACTACCTGAAAAGCTCTTTCCGGCGGGGTAAACGTCACTGCGAAAACGCAAGTTTTGATGCATGTGACTTATAATTGGCATTGATGTTTGATAAACCACTGAAGCTCTCACTTCTACCCGGCAAATATGCCGTTTGCTGCCTGCCGCCTCAGTCGCCGCTGCCAGACGGTTTGACAGAGCAGGTTTTCTGGCGTGCCATGCGCACGCCAGATGAACTTTCTCTGGTGGTGCCTGCTGAATTTGCACAACCAAACTGGCAGGTACAGCCTGGCTGGTCGGTGATTAAAGTTCACGGTCCGCTGGATTTTTCCCTGACGGGCATCTTGGCGGGTCTTGCCCGCACACTGGCAGAAGCCGGCATAAGCATTTTTGCCCTGTCTACCTACCAGACGGACTATATATTGGTGCCAGAAACGCAATCTGGCACGGCACGGCAGGCGCTTGAAATAGCTGGATGGATCTTTGAATGAGTCGGACAATAGAGGTTGGTGTGCATAAGAAAATCATCTGGTCTTTAATGATCGGGATGCTGATTCTGGCGTCCTGCTCAGGTCCAGCGCCGCAGGCTGTACAGGTTACAGATACACAGGCTCCGGCAGCGACCACAGCCATGAAACCCACACTAACAGCCAGCATGCCACCCACACAGCGCCCCACCAAAGGCGCACATCCCTCAGCGCTGCCGCCCACCCTTACGCCGACCGAAAAACCAACACTGACCCCCACACCCGGTCCGCTGACCGGTGCATCAATTCTCTCCACTGGCTTTCTCTCCAACTGGCGTTACCTGGTGATTATCCAGGCAGAAGCGCCGCTTGAGGGCGAATATTATGCCATCGTGGATGTCAACAAGCCTTATAAATGCGAGATCCGTTCGGATTATCCTGACCGCTTATATTGCTACGGCAGGCAGGTACGTTTTGCAGACTGGGCGCCAATTGCAGTTTACAATTCAGCAGATGAACTGCTGTTTGAAGGCGAGTTTTTTACACCAATGCGATGATGACTGATTAATGCTTCGCAGACAATACAACAAAGGATGAAGACAGCATTTGAAAGATAATACCGTATTACCTCTTGGAAAACTTCCCCCCGATTTGCTTGAGCGGATCATCATCCATGCACCAATCAGTGATGGTCGGGTCCTGCTTGGACCAGGCATTGGGCTGGACTGTGCCGTAATTGACAACGGCGAGTCGTGGCTGGTTTTGAAATCAGACCCGATCACTTTTGCTACAGATGAAATTGGCTGGTATGCCGTTCAGATTAGCGCCAATGATATTGCTACAACCGGTGCGTTGCCGCGTTGGTACCTTGCTACTGTACTGCTGCCTGAGAACAAGACCACTGTCAAGCTGGTAGAAGAGATCAGCGGTCAGTTGTATGAAGCCTGCCGTAAGTTGGATATTTCATTTGTTGGCGGTCATACCGAGGTGACACATGGCATTGACCGTCCAATTATCATGGGAACCATGATTGGTGAGGCGGCCAAAGACAGGCTGGTGACACCGCGCGGCAGCACGCCGGGGGACCTGGTGCTTTTGACCAAAGGTGTACCGGTTGAAGCAACCTCCCTGCTGGCGCGTGAATTCCCTGGCAGGCTGCGCGATGCTCTGACAGACGCAGAAATCGCTGAGGCAGCCAATTACCTGCACAACCCGGGGATCAGTATCACCCGCGATGCCCGCATTGCCCTGCAAGCCGGGCAGGTGACAGCCATGCACGACCCGACCGAGGGCGGCCTTGCGGCGGCGCTGTGGGAACTGGCGCGTGCCTGCGGGCATACGCTTGAGGTAGACTTGAGGCGGGTGATTGTGCCGGCGCTCTCACAGCGCATTTGTGATGTCTTTGGACTCGATCCACTGTCAACCATTGCTTCAGGTGCGCTGTTGATGACGGTGAAGCAGGAAGATGCACTGCGGGTGGCGGGCGCATTGGAAGAGGATGGCATTGCCTGTTCAGTGATTGGACGCGTGGTTGCAGGTGAGCCGCAGGTATGGGTGGATAGCCACAAAACACCCCGTCTGCTGGACTACCCGACCCGTGATGAGATCACACGGGCATATGAACAGGCGTAAATAGGGAAAACCAATGGACTTTGATGCGAATGAAGCACCATTTTCCGGCACCTACTGGGTTGTACCGGGAAAGTTCCTGGCAGGGGAATACCCCGCTTCGTATTACTTTGAAGAGGAAACCAACCGCAAGCTCAACAGTTTGCTTTTAGCCGGCATCACCTGCTTTATTGACCTGACCCAGCCGCAGGATGTTATGCCTTACACTGACACGCTCTTTGAACTGGCAGGTTGGCAGGATATTGAGTTGGTGTACAGCAATTACCCGATCAAGGATTTTACCACTCCGGACGAGGAACAGATTAACACGGTGCTGGATGTGATTGACGGCGCTCTGGATGCAAACCAGGGGGTATACCTGCACTGCCAGGCTGGGCTTGGAAGGACGGGCGTCATTGTGGGTTGCTACCTGGTGCGTCATGGGTTGAGCGGCGAACAGGCGCTTGAAAAGATCAAGGAACTGCGCCAGCATATGCCCAATGGATGGATGCGTTCACCCGAGACGGATGCCCAGTCTGAACTCGTGCGCAGCTGGAAAACCACCTCTTAATTCATAAGCTGAATTATCCTGATTAAACAAACGAACCGGCAGCGCCGGTTCCTGGTGATTCTGTGCATGATATAATTTGTGTGCCGAAGGTGGGAATTGAACCCACATACCCGAAGGTACACGATTTTGAGTCGTGCGCGTCTGCCAATTCCGCCACTCCGGCAATAGTTCATAAAGTATAACGAAATTTATCGGAAGGGTCAAGGTTTAGTGACACAATTATGAAATTAGGCATTATTGGACTGCCCCAATCCGGAAAGACCACCCTGTTTAATGCACTGACGCGTTCGACACAGCCCACTGGCACCATCACCGGCAAGATTGAAGTACACACCGGCGTGGTGGATGTCCCTGATCCGCGCGTCGACACGCTTTCAGCCATGTTCAAGCCCAAGAAGACCATCTATGCCAAGGTAACCTATGCTGATATCGCCGGTTTGGATGGCAGCGCCGGGAAGAGCGGCATCTCTGGCACCCTGCTGAACACCTTATCCCAGATGGATGGCTTTATCCATGTGGTGCGCTGTTTCGAAGACGATAATGTTATTCACCCTGCCGGGGAAGTTGACCCACTGCGTGATATTCAGACTATGGATACAGAGTTTATCCTTAACGACCTGATTGCCACGGAGCGCAAGCTTGAGCGGCTGGCTGACGAGCGGCGTAAAGGCGGCGGACGCGATAAGGCGACCATTGACCGCGAGATTGAGTTGTTTGAGCGCTTCTTGAAGACGTTAAACGAAGAGAAACCCCTGCGCATCGAACACATGAGCCGGGAAGATGAGAAGATTATCTCCGGCTTTGGTTTCCTCAGCATCAAGCCGGTGCTGCTTGTGCTGAACCTGTCTGAAGGGCAGGCTGAACCGGGTATTGCCTATGACACACCGAAGAGCAGGGTGGTTGCCCTGCAGGGCAGGCTGGAGATGGATATCGCCCAGCTGCCGACGGATGAGGTAGCCCTGTTCCTGGAAGAATACGGCATTGAGGAACCCAGTCTCAACCGCATGATCCGATTGTCCTATGAACTGCTCGGGCTGTTGTCTTTCTTCACAGTTGGTCCGGATGAAGTGCGCGCCTGGACAGTGCACCGGGGCGCCACGGCACCAGAGGCGGCAGGCGAAATTCACAGTGATTTGCAGAAAGGCTTCATCAGGGCAGAGGTGGTCTCTTATGACGACCTGACGACCCTGGGCGGTATGACCGAAGCTAAAGGTAAGGGAAAACTGCGCCTGGAAGGCAAAGAGTACATAGTGCTGGACGGCGACATCCTCAATATTCGTTTCAATATTTAGCAGGTGAAACCAATGCGCATCCTGTGCCTGGCATGTGAGGCGTTTGCCCGCCCCGTCTATCATTTTGCGGCAGAATCACCGCATTTGGTGGATGTGAAACTGCTGCGCATCGGTCTCCACAACACACCGGCTGTGCTCAGAACCAACTTACAGAGTGAAATCGATGCGGCTGATGCAAGCCGCTATGATGTTATCATCATGAGCTACGGCCTGTGCGGGCGGGCGCTGGATGGCCTGCTTGCCAGGGATATCCCGATCATCGTGCCGCGCGCCCATGACTGCATCACGCTCTTCCTGGGCAGCCGCGCCCGTTACCAACACGAGCAGGAAACCTGCCCGGGTACGTATTGGTACACATCAGACTATCTTGAGCGGCGTGACAATGAGAACGAGACGCTGGCGCTGGGTGCTGGTCTTGAGGACGATTTGCCAGCAGTATATGGTGGCTATGTTGAAAAATTTGGCAAAGACAACGCCGATTACCTGATGGAGGTGATGGGCGCCTGGCAGAAGCATTACCAGCGGGCGGTTTATCTCAACCTGGGATTATCTGCAGAAGAAGCAGCACAGGAGCTGGCGAAAGCGCAGGCTGAGAAGCGGGGCTGGCGCTACGAAGAACTGTCTGGTGACCTGGTACTGCTGAAGAACCTGGTCAACGGTGACTGGGGTGAGGATTTTCTGCGCTTGAACCCGGGCGAGCGCCTGGCGATGGCTGTTGATGAAGGAGTGATACGCGCCATCAAGAACGAGCAGTAAACTTGATTAAGTAAAAAAGCATTCGCATCAAGCCGAATGCTTTTTAGATTTCGTAAATGTCCAATTAGAATTTGGCTTGAATGTCCTGCTCCAACTGGCGCAAATCCACGCGTGAAGTCATATCCAGGCTGAGCGGTGTAACCGATACTGCGCGGTCAATGGCCAGCACATGCACATCTGTTCCTGGCGCTACAGCATCGGGCTGTAGGTGCTGTTTGCCGCCAATGTAGCCGTTCTCCTGCAGCGAACCGTTACGGCGCACTTCGGGGAAGTAATAGCGGTACTTCGCCAGGCTTGTGATGTGCCAGGGGGTAGCCGGTGTGGCATTATGCGGCACATCGATCTTCAGTACCTGCACATCTGCCGGCATACGGTGTTCCAGCAGCAGACGGGCGAACTTTTGCACAAAATGTGCGGCAGTGGAGAAATCCACAGTCTCTGAATAACCAAGGTAATCTTCGTTATCCAACTCAAGTGACGCGGCGATAGCAGGGATTCCAAGGGCGGCTCCCTCTAGGGCGGCGCCGACCGTGCCGGAGATGGTGATGCTGTCGCCGATATTCTCACCATAGTTGATGCCTGAAACGACCAGATCGGGCGGTTCCGGCATGATTTCCATTACAGCATGCAGCACAGCCTGCGCCGGCGTGCCCCCGATCGAGTAAGTGGTCCATTCCTGGTTGCCGATCATCAATTGGGTGGGCAGTATCCTGCCATCAGAGGTGATGGGCAGGCTGCGCCCGGTAGCTGATGACTGTTCGCGCGGTGCGGCGATGGTGACAAAACCAAGCTTTGAGAGTGCCTGTGCGGCAGCCCACAAGCCGGGAGACTTGATGCCGTCATCGTTGGTTAGTAAAATCTGTGGTCGTTTCTTTATGGTCATTAATGATTCACGCCTTTTCACTATACTACCGGTCATTCTAACACATTTAGGTTGGCTGATCGCTGCCCCATTCGATCTTAGCTTGTTCCTGCAGGTTGATAGTGCGCAGTTTGATGTCGGTCAACGTGTCCTGTGCTTCGAGCAGTTTATTGTTCTCAGCCCGTACAAAGCGGGTGTAAGGCTGCATAGCAGTGTGAATATTCTCAAGGCTGCGTTTGATCTCACGCTCGAATTCAGTCCGCAGGGAGTCAGCCAGCTTGATGCGCATGGCATTAACCTTGGCAGACATTTCCTTGTTTGCCTGGCGGCGCTTGGCAGGGATGATGAAAAAGCCAAGGATGGCAACCAGGCTGGCGACCAGGATGCCGGTGACATCAACTGCCATGGTGGTGGCAATGGTGGTCACAATGGCGCCTATGCCTATGGCGCCTACCTCAAGCACTGCCGCGGCAGCAACAGCATCCTGCGCGTCGGATGCAATCAAGCGTGCTTCGCGCGTCTTATCATAAGTATCCACCACGCGGCTGGCTTCCTTGCCCACGGCGTCAAAAAGGCGCTCGCGGTCATACTGGAAGGTACCGATGCCATCGCCAAGAATGTGCTCTTTGTATTCCCGCCGGCGTTCCTGCAGGTGCTGGTTCACAGCCTCCCATTGGCGCAAATCGCGGTCAACCAGCCAGTCGATCATCTCGTTTACTTTGCGGTCAATTTGCTCAGGCACATCAGCGATCACCTGCTTTTCAAACTGGTGTTGAATCTTGGTACGGTTCATCAGGTCAGACACCCGCGTCAGGCGCATGGTCTCATCAAAGAACTGTTGGCCGCGCTGTTCCATCTCGTACAGGATGTTTTCAATATCCGACATGCGGTAATTAAAATCGGAGGTCATGTCCTCGCGGTAAAGTTCAAGCTGGCGCTCAACGTTATCCAGCATCTGGTTGTCTTTTGTAAGCAGCTGCAGCCGGCCGTTAATGGTTGACTGGTACTGGTTGTTGAGGTGCAGTCCCACACCCAGGGGGTTAAGGAACTTAAGCATCAGACGCCCTTTTTCATCAAGCGTATCGCGAATGTGGTTCTCCAGCGATTCAAAACCGCTTTCCTGCCACAGCTCAGGTTGACCCAGCTTGGCATTCAATGCCAGGCGTGAGCTGAGTGGGAAGACTTCGGGTGTGATGCCCAACAATGACCGGCAGTTCTCAACGATAAATTCGGTCACCTGTTTAAGCTCGTCCGGCGTGGAGAACAGGTCGGTTTTATTGAGGATGATCACCAGCTTCTTGCCCCAATCGCGGATATTCGACAGGAAACTGCGTTCACTCTCGGTGAAGGGACGATCTGCCGAGGTGACAAACAGCACCAAATCAGAGCGTGGTATGAACTGTGAGGTGATGGCTTCATGCTCGCGCATCACGGCATTGGTACCGGGTGTATCCACGATACTGATCTCGTGAAGCAGATCCACCGGTGCGCTGATCAAAAGCAGGTTTTCCTCCAGCAGCGTGCGCTGTTCACCCTCGCCGTAACGCAGAATGTTAATCTGGGTGGTAGTCGGTGTTACGCCTTCTTTTAGCAGTTTTTGACCGAGCAGAGCATTGATAAATGAGCTCTTGCCGGAATTAAACTCCCCGACCACAACCAGCAGGAACAGTTCATCCAGCTGGCGGATTGAACGGGTGAGGGTTAAGTTATCCTCTTCGCTGATGCCAAACTTGGTAAGCGCCATCTGCAGGTCGTGCAGTACGCGGCGTTCATCTTTAAGCAGTTCTTCCTGTCGATCGGTTAGAATCCGCATGATGTTTTCCTCCTTCTAAGCACTGCTGACTGCACAACAACACCAGTTGTTGTGTTGCATGACAGCAATCTCAGTATAATCTGGTTTCATTATAACTGGCAAAACGACTCAGGTGGGGCAGCAGCGGTTGTACGGGGATGTTAAATCAAACAAACCAGCCGGCAGGCGTAAATCACCGGCTGGCAGCCAATGGTTGTTTGACTTATTCTTTGAAAAATGCAGCCTGCGTGGTTTCAGCAAACAGGTACAGGATGATGACACCGCTGATAATAGTGCCGATTGGGAAGTTCAGCAGTGATAGCATGGCCTGTGCAATCGCCAGCCAACGTGCCCAGTTCTGCATTTTCAGCAAACCGATACCGGTGATCAGTGAAAGTGCGCCGGCGAGGATGCTGAACAGCAAAAAGATGCTCAGGATGATAATCCCAACCGTCCTGCCAGCTACATCGCTGCCAGATGACAGCGCAACTGTGATGATGATCAGCAGCAGTGCCAGTGAAACGATCACCATGGGGAGAGCGCAGATGAAATGGTAGATGGCGACCAGAACCACACCATCTGGTTTGCGGTTAGTGTGAGGTGACCTTGTAAGAACAGGCGTAGATTTGCTCACAACAGGCGGGGCAGTGTTATCTGTGACAGCAGGTGGGATGACATGCTCTTCTGCCATCCAACTGGAAACTGTTTCAGGTTTTTCAGGGTCGCTGCCCGGTTCATCAATTCTCGGTACTTCAAATTCGCTCATTTTGCCTCATTTCGTAATTATCAAATGATCTTTAATTTATTTACGAAAAATCATACTGTAAGTTGCTCAGGTCTGGTAAGATAATGATAGATACAGTTAAACAGGAGTATACACCAATGAAGATTTACTATTCATGTTCCGTTTCAGGGGGACGACAGGATTTAGATATTTTTGCCGGCATGGTCAAACTTCTCAAAGACATGGGACATACGGTGCCCACAGAGTACCTTGGGCGGGAGGATTTGCTGGCTCTACTTGAGCCGATGAGCGACCAGGAAGTCTTTGAGCAGGATGTCTCCTGGCTGAAAGACAGCGACATGGTGGTTGCTGAGGTGAGCACACCTTCTCACGGGGTGGGTTATGAAATTGCTCTGGCGCTGATTCTGAATAAGCCGGTATTGTGCCTGTATAAAGCAGGTGTGAATGTGTCAAAAATGATTTCGGGGAATACGCACCCGAACTTTGCCATCAAGCCTTATGCTGATATGACAGAAGCAAAGGAAATGATCACCGCGTTTATCAATTCTTAATCAACACGATAACTATAATAATCCACTCAACGGGCCTGGCGCAGGCAGTTGAGGTTGTACAGGCTTAATTGGCCGTGCTGTTTCTTCTAAATCTAATGAAAAAATAATAAGAATTCGTTAAGATTATGGTTATAAAGCTTGACTAACGTTGTTATAGGCATAAAATCAAATTATGGAATATAAAGATTATTACAAGATACTGGGCGTTGACCGCAAGGCCAGCCAGGAAGAAATACGAAAAGCATATCGAAAGCTTGCCATGAGCTATCACCCTGACCACAACCAGGGCAATAAGCAGGCGGAAGAAAAGTTTAAAGAGATTAATGAAGCCAACCAGGTACTGAGTAATCCTGAGCAAAGGGCGCGCTATGACCAGTTGGGTGAATCTTATTCAAGCTGGCAGCAGCGCGGTCAACCAGGTAATTTCAACTGGGAGGACTGGTTTGTACGTACCGGCCAGCAGGGCGGAACCGCAACACAGGTCGATATGCGTGACTTTGAAGACCTGTTTGGCGGCGGCTTTTCGGATTTCTTCACTTCCATCTTTGGAGGTGGCATGGCCGGCGCATCACGCGGCCAGCGTACCCGCAGGACCACCGTACGTAAACCTGAACCTGTTGAGCACCCGGTGCAGATCACGTTTAATGAGGCGTTCAAGGGAACCGAGCGAATTATCCAAATTGACGGCCGGCGTCTAAATGTAAAAATTCCTGCCGGTGCTGCTAAAGGGACAAAGGTTCGGGTTGCCAACCAGGGTCCTGCCAATGCCGCAGGACAGCAAAGTGACCTGTACCTGGTGATTGATGTTCAACCCAACTCACAGTTCGAACGCAAGGGTGATGATCTCTACACAGATGTGACTGTTGATCTTTACACTGCTGTGTTGGGCGGGCAGGTGAATGTGCCAACGCCAGCAGGCAGCGTGGTGTTGACCATCCCCGCAGGTACGCAGCCCGGCCAGGCATTCAGACTATCAGGGCGTGGGATGCCTAACTTGCGCAACCCCTCATCTTATGGCAATCTCTTTGCCAGGGTGAAGGTGACGCTGCCCAAACAATTGACTGATGAGCAGCGAAAACTATTTGAACAATTAAAGGTACTCAAGTAAAATCACACACCGCCGACTTCACTGATTTTGTTGTGCAAGGCAGGCGGCGAGAATATCACGGTGTCAGGGTGAAAGGCAGCTGCCCAGGGGTTTCATCCACGCCACCCGGTTTAACCGTTGAAAGGATGTTATGAACAAGAAAACACTTTGGCTGCTGATCACACTATTATTATCGGTATCAGTTGGCTGCATCAGCCTGCCCACGTTTTCACTGCAGCCTGATACAACCGAAGCGCCACCGGCAACAGCAGTTCCGACCTCAGCCGTAGTTATGCAGGCTCCTGTTCAGTCTGTTGCAGTTGAAATTGACCCGGAAGAGTTGAGCGCTATGGAGAATGTGCTGGTTGGCGTTTACAACAGGGTCAACCCGGGAGTGGTTGCCATTCAAACCCTCAGTGAAATGGGCGGCTCTCAGGGCTCTGGTTTTGTGTATGATATGCAGGGACACATCATCACCAATTATCATGTGGTTGAAGGGGCTACCGACCTGGAGGTTGATTTTCCCTCTGGTGTGAAAGTGCGCGGCGAGGTGATTGGCACCGACCTGGATTCAGATATTGCTGTGATCAAAGTTCAGGTTGATCCGAATGCACTGCAGCCGGTGACATTGGGCGATTCGGATGATGTCCACATTGGACAGATGGTAATTGCTATCGGCAACCCGTTTGGTCTCAGTTCTTCCATGACGTTGGGTATTGTCTCAGCCAAAGGGCGCACGCTTGATTCGATGCGCCAGACAACGCAAGGTCAAAATTTCTCAGCCGGTGATATCATCCAGACGGATGCTGCCATCAACCCGGGCAATTCGGGCGGTCCGTTGATCAACTTGAAGGGAGAGGTGATCGGGGTGAACCGCGCAATTCGTACTGCCAATATGACTGCTGTTGGCGAGCCCACTAATTCCGGCATTGGTTTTGCCATCTCCATCAATATCGTCAAGCGAGTTGTGCCGGGGATTATCGAAAACGGTAAATATGATTATCCTTACCTCGGAATTTCGGCGTTAGAGGAACTCTCGCTGCTGCAGCAGGAAGCCCTGGGTATGCGCGATGTAACTGGCGCATATGTGGTGGAGGTGGTCAGTGGTGGGCCGGGAGATAAAGCCGGTTTGAAAGCTGGCACTAAAACAACACCGTTTGTGGGATTATTTTCAGGAGGTGATTTGATTGTGGGCGTGGACGGACGCCCTGTTCGAGTTTTCGGCGAATTATTGAGTTATCTAATGACCAGCAAAAGCCCGGGTGATACGATCACGTTAACCGTTATGCGGGCGAATGAAAAGAAAGACATTGAAGTCACTCTCGGAGAGCGCCCGTAAAGGCGCTGTGAGACTCCTCTCAGCCAGTATATTTCTTATTTTAGGAGGTCGTTATGTTATCTAATGAAAATGTAAAAGAGCTGTTAGCGTTCCCAAACCAATCGGAGCCGGTGATCAGCCTGTATCTTAATGCCGATCCAATGGAGGGAAGCGCTGATGTTTACAAACTGCGACTGCGAAATATGCTGAAAGGGATCAGCCCAACCAAAGATGTCCAGGCGATTGAGCATTATTTTAACCTGGAATATGATTGGTCTGGGCGTAGCGTGGTGGTTTTTTCGTGTTCTGCTTCAGACTTTTTCAGGGCATATCCTCTAGCGCTGCCAGTCAAGGATATGATTCAGGTCAGCCAGCAGCCGGTGGTGCAGCCGTTGATCCGCCTGCTCGACAGCTTTGGCGGCTATGGCGTTGTGCTGGTTGACAAGCAGGGTGCCCGCTTGTTCCATTTTAACCTCGGTGAATTGAAGGAACAAGAAGGTGTTGTGGGCGACGAGGTGAAACGCACCAAACGCGGCGGTGCTTCTACAATGCCCGGACACCGGGGTGGCATTGCCCGCCGTACACGTGCTATGGATGAGACCATTGACCGCAACATGCGCGATGCAGTCGAGTTTGCGGTTGATTTCTTTGAAGAAAAGCGCATCCGCCGCATTATTCTGTGCGGTTCAGATGATAACATTGCACTATTCAAGAGCTTTTTACCCAAGGCATGGCAAAGCCTGGTGATTGGTACATTTGCCATGGGAATGGATGCCAGCCATCAGGATGTGATGGAAAAAGCCATCCAGGTGGGCTATGACTCTGAAAATAAGCGAAAACAAAAGATTATTGAAGCTCTGGTGACTGCTACATCGAAAGGTGAAAATGCGGTGAGTGGCATTGAACAAACACTGGAAGCTGTCCAGGCCAACCGTGTCAAGACGCTTGTCGTGACTGAAGGCTACCATGTCTCCGGTTATCACTGCGCACAATGCGGTTACCTGAGCGTCAAGACCATCAGAGATTGCCCGAACTGCATCAGCCAGTTGGAGCCTGTTAACGATGTGATTGAGTATGCTATCACCGCTGTGTTGAAAAGCGGAGGAGATATTGAATTTGTACCCGAGTCAACCGACTTGAACCGGGTTGGAGGCATTGGGGCAATACTCAGGTATTGACAGTAAAAACTAATCCAATACTACCAAAAGGCTGCACAACAGATGATGCTGTGCAGCCTGATTTTTTAAGTTTAGCGTACGTAGATGGTGGTTGTCAAGATGCAGGCTGTGCGTGTGCTGTACCTGAGTACCCACGAGGTGGTGTAGCGCCCTGGCTCTGATGGCGCCTGCATATCAACAATCAGTTCAATTTCATCACCCGGGCGGACGTAATTCTTTATATTATATGAGTCCTCATACTTGTGCATGCGCGTACCGTTAGCATAGCTCAATTTGGTTGAGGTGATTGTCCAGGTGTATGCACTTTTGTTTTTGATCGTCCAGCGCGCATCAAAATCTTCCCAGGGTTTTAGCACAGCACCAATTTTTGGGGTTTGTTCAAGTAACTCGCAGTCGTATTTCACGATGTTGACGACCGGGGTGGGAGCAAGCGGCGTGTACAGCGGCAGATTATTGTCAATGGTGGGCGCTACCAGGCTTTCAAGCATGACCACAGTGGGAATTCCACCAGCCGCCTGAGTGCTTGTCGGGGTTGATGGTGCTTCCGTTCCGGTAAGCTCCGCAGGCAGGGCGGTACCGGTCAGCCTGGCAGAGAGCGTGCGCATCAGGGCCGGCGTCAGGTTGGGGGTCTCTGTTGCTGTTGGGACAAGATCTTCCTGAGCTAGTGAGGTTGACGACGATAGAAACCCGCCGGCCTGCAGGGTCTTATTGACCGACGTCTCGATGCGGGATTGGTGGTTTCCAGAAACTGCCTGGGCTGTCTGCTGAATGATGGGCAGGTTCGTCTCATTGTAGAACGGCTCTACCATGGTATCAATAATTGATGGACCGGTCAGGCAGGCTGAGGCCAACCCTGACAGGATCAGTAAGGTGCTGAAGAGGAGCCTTTTTTTTGCTTTACACAACATGCCTGTCCTAACCATTTCACAATCAGGATTGCTTGAAAGATACCAATTCAAGCTTGATCTGATAAACAAAAATCCGGTCAAGGTCAGCCGGCGCGTAGGTCATTGGTTGGGCGCCGTAATGTGTAACGATGATATCCAGCCCTGCCTGCACCTGCTCAGGGTCTTCCAGCCGGGTGATGTTGCCTTTCCCCAGCAGGCTCATGTAATGCGTGGTGTATTTGCAGGGTGTAGGCGCTGGGACTACCTCAACCGCGTGCTGAATTGAAAATGAAACCGATGTGCCATCTTGAAAAACTTCAAGCTTGTGCCCGTGTTTGCCGCTGTGAATGTAGATACGCCCATCATTGTACCCGAAGCTGATAGGAACCAGATAGATACCGTTATCATCTGGCGCAGCCAGCGTGCAGTAATCTGCTGTTGCTAACAATAATTCGGCTTTTTGGCGGTCAGATAGTGACAGGTGACCCAAAGGGTCCATAGCGTTCTCCTGCTTGGTTGACAAGATAGGATGCTGGCATGAGAGTGCCATTCACAGGTTCAATTTTAACCTAAAAATGATAGGTTAATTACGGGATCGTGCTTGCATTCCCACCGGGGACTTCAGGCGTACTGACTACCTCATCTGTCGCTGAAGGCGCTGCTTCGGCAGATACGGCAGCCTCATCGGCTGTGCCGGCATCACCCAACAGTGTCTGAGGGGCGCCTGCAGGTTCGGGCATGCGACTGATATCTTCCACATAATTGACAGCACCCTGGCAGGCAGGATCAAGCAGGGGACTGATCTCATCCCATACTAATGGGCGGCCGCTGAACCAGGCTTCTTCGACAGCTTTACCAAGGCAGCCGGGTCCGGCGTTGTAGTTAGCCAACGTCATGCGCCAGAGATCATCATAAGTGCTGACATAGCCAGCTTTCTGTTTGGTGGTGTTCTCAACCATCTGGGCAACCTGCTGGCAGTTTCCCCGCAAGGTTTCAGCGAAGACGTTGATGCTGAAATTCGCCTGGGTTAGATTGATGCCTACCGGGCAGTTGAGACAGGTGGCATTGACATGTGTCACCAGCGCGCCGCGCAGCATACTTTGATACTGCGGCTCAAGCTTGCGAAAACCCTGCGCACAGAAAGATTGATCCAGGACCAGCGGACAGAACTGCTGGAAGAAGGTTGGGTTCCAGAGCAGGACGGTGTCAGCGCCTTTCACAGTCATCTGTCCCAGCCCTGCCTCTTCAAGCGTATCATAAATACCAGGCCAAAACTGGCTCTCGCGGCTGAAGATATTTTTCATCAACTGGGCCGGCACGCCGGTGTCCTGAGAAACGTTCAATATTTCGCTGTTAAACCGGTTCTGCCATTCGGTCATGACCGGAGCGGCTGTCTCTACGCCGCATTCATTGGCAGTGGTGTTGGTGCTGAAGCCACCACCGGGGCAGTGGCTGGCATCTACCAGCCCGTTGCGGATCAATTGGGCTGCCAGGTAGTAGTAAGACACAGATGACTGCAGTCCCTCAACCGTATCCGGCGAGGTTAACCAGGCAGAAGGACCACCTACATCCGGAAAAACCTCCCAGATATCGGCACAGCTGGCAGGTGCTTTGCCGCGCCACTGTGCGCTGAGTACATCCACATACCATAACGGTTCATCAACTTTTTCTCCTTCAGGCGCCATAAAGTCACCCCAGGGGATGACCCGCACACGCGCCGTGTAGAGTGGTGATGAGTCGCCGTAGGAGGAATCTGCCCAGAAGGTAACGGTGGTACCCTGTGTGCCAGTTGCCGGCAGAGGCAGGATGCACTGGCCGCCGGGGCAGGTGAAGGGCTGATCGAAGATGACGCCGTTGACACTGATGATCTGTTCGTTGGGCAGCGGTTCCTCAGCAGTGAACAACAGGCCGGGCTGGCTGGTACAGCTGTTGCCGGGACCCTGCGGGTCGCAGCCTGTGATGCTGACCCATACCTGCGGCATGGGGAGTTCAATTTTTACCTGTTTCTGTTCGCGGGTTGAGCCAGCCAGGTGTAAATATAAGCCTTCACAGTCTTGTTTCTGATCTGATGTGGAAATACTGCAGGCGTCGGTTGCCATCCAATCTTCATAAATATCTTTCCCGCAGTGGAAGTAAACCTCAGCGCCGGTGGGCAGGCCTTCATGGTCAGCCAGCACATCGCAAACGACGGTGTTGGTCTCCCAGCTGAGCAGCCACCAGCGGTAGAGTGTGTAATCCATGTCAATGGTGGTGATTCTTTTTGGTCGGGTACCGCCATCATCTGCAGAAACAGGCAATACTGCAGACTGCCTGACACCAGTAAAGATGATAAGCATTAATAGCGCCGATAAACCTGCCCTTAGCAGTTTCTTCAAGCAGCCCACGTCCGATCACTATAAGACTTGCGATTTTAATTACTCTGATGATTACTGTATCACAATTTTAGCATAAATGCCTGATAGATATAACACCTATCAGGGTATTTTTCTTGATGAAATAATTATTCTGTTATCAGGCAAGCGGTCTGTATGGTAAGCCGGTTTGATAGAAGCGGTTTGGATTGTGGAACAACCAATCCTCTGCCACCTGCTCGGCGGCTCTGATATCCAAAAATTCCCGCTCGACCATCTCAGACAGGGCGCAGGAAATATTTTCGCGCGTGATCTGTGCATGCGCCCAGGCACGGTCAGCGCTGCCAAAGTAATCTGACCCGTGGGCGTGTATCTTCCCGTGCGGCACGGCAGAGAGCGCCTGCATATAAAGCTGCTGGCTGTAGACCGGATCAATAATGTTGACCCAGCAAAAGTTGAGGTTGACATTGGGGTAATTCTTGACCAGGAACAGGATCTCGCCGTTGTAGGGCCAGTTGGCATGAAAGAGGTCAAAGCGTGTATCGGGGTGCGCCTGCAAGACAGGCGTAAGCAGAACGGCATTTGCCTTGGTGATTTCGTTGCGGATGCCTGCCATATGCCCGGTGTGCAGTTGCACCGGTAGGTCAAGCGCCGCCGCCATATCCATGAATTGGTGGAAGAGGTAATCCTCGAGTGCTTTGATGCCGTCAGGGTAAGGCAGTATGTTCTCAGGATTGGCGATTAGCCAATCAAAGATGGCTTCAGCCTCCTGGCAGGATGGCGATGAGAATGACAGGCTGCGATCATAGGCACATTCGTCCTTGAATGCCACGGCACCGAAATCCTTATGGATTTGGAAAATCTCCCTGCAGATCTCGAGATACTCCCCCAGATAACCCGCAGGTTTGCCCAGCCTGCCGGCGATGTTGTGAATGTCGCCGGCGCAGGTGAGCTTGTGATAATCTATCAAAGCGATCACCGGACGGGAGCGCGGCGGCAGTTGTTGCGTGCCAGCCTGCATTGCTCCTACATCCAATGCCATGTGTTCAAGGCGAAGGACGATGCCGGCGTCATCCAGTATCTTTTCAAACAGCAGCGGGTCCCTCAGGTCCAGCAGGTTCTCCTGCATTTTGAGCAGTGCCGGCAAGTTCAGCTCGTCTATGCCGTAAAAGTGGCTCAATACCCTGCGGCTGACCTGTGCATAGCCGGTGTGTTTGGTTAGCTGCCACATGCGTTCAAAGGTCGGCCAGCGGGACTCCAAAGGAATAGAGGTATCCAGCAGGTACTCTGCCTGCGCATCGGATGATACGCTCCAGATGTCACTGTGAAAGTAACCGGCCATGATGGCGGCTATGGCGTCAGTGTATGCCGGCTCACACACGGTGGTGTGATCGTGGGTGTCAATGATTGGCGTGCGGCGGCAGAAATCCAACAGTCTGTCAAAATATGGCGAGGGATGACGCATGGGTCCTCCGTTTCTACGGCTGCATGTGCGGCCAGAATTCTTCGTAGGCAGTGTTTGTCAGCCTGGTGAGCTCGGAGCCATCGTCATTAACCTGGTAGATATCCGGCTGTCCAGCGTGATCAGACACAAACACTATCCGGCTGTTTGAGATCCAGTTCGGCCAGCGCTGGCTGCCGCCTGAACCGATGACTAATGCCGGAGCGGCAGCAAGGTCATCACCGATTGCGCTGATTACAAGCGTCCAGCTGCCCCCTGTGTCACGACGCATGAACATCAGGCGTGTTCCGTCAGGTGAGTAGCGTGGGTACTGTTCTTCGGCGGCGGTGTTGGTCAGGCGCAGGGTGGTGCCGGCCGGGTCTGAGACCTGCAGAGTGTAAATCTCGGGGTTGCCGTCCTGGTCGGAGATGTACACCAGACCGGCGCTGTCAGCTGACCAGGTGGCTGAGGTCTCATTGATACCGGCTGTATTGGTAATGCGTGTGACCGATCCACCGTTGGAGGTCATTGTGTAGAGGTCATACGCGCCGCTGCTGTCGCGCCGTGAGAAGACAAGCTTGTCACCAGCCGGGGAGTAAGCCGGGTCGCGGTTGATGGTGCCGGTACTCTGGGTTAGCAGGGTGCGCAGGGTACTGTCCGGCCGGATGGTGTAGACCAGGTTTCCCTGCACATACAGCAGCTGACTGGCACCCGGCAACCAATCGGCAAAATCAACACTGGTAGTGCCGGTGCGGATGGTTGAGAGATAATTAGCGCTCAGGTTTAGACCCAGCATCTCACGTGTGCCATCACCGTTTTTGTCAGCTGAGAAAACCAGCTGCGGCGCGGGCGGCGGCGTGCCGGTGATGGTGGGGGTGCGCGTGGGCGGCGGCAGCGGGGTGGCAGTACGCGTGCTGGTAGCCGTTGGGGTGCTGGTAATCGTAGGTGTGTTGGTGATTGTTGGTGTGGGCGAAGTGGTGAGTTCATACACAAGCGTCACCGCCCGGGCGGACTGAGAAACTGGTTGGTTGATAAATGTCACAGCCTGGTTGACCAGCTCTTTAAAGGCATCCTGCTCGGGCAAAAAGACGGTAGAGGGACGGGGAAAGTCGGTGTATTCCCACAGGGTCAGGGCGTCCTCATCCGGACTGAAATAGGTGAAACGGCTCTCATCCGCCAGCTGGAATGCCAACGGAACCATATCGATCACCTCAAACATGTTCAGGTTGGTTTCTACCATATCTTTAAACTGAACAATGACTTCGGGCAGGCGTACCAGATTGCCGCCCTGCACCAACCGCAGGAAGATTTGCTCAAAGGCCTGCTGTTGGCGCTGTATGCGGTCAAACTCATCCGCTCCTTCCCGCAGCTGTGCGTAGCACAACAGTTGCTCGCCACTCATAGCAATATAACCCTCCCGCAGGCCGGGACAGGGCTTCGACAGATCACGATCAACGTAGATTTCAAAAGGCCCAAGTGTGTCGATAAATGTGATAAATTCCTGCGGGTGCACGACCGCATAATAATTCAGCTGGATGCCAAAGTTGTAAGCAACCGTCTGGGAGAACAGTGGAAAGCCGCCCAGGGCGAAAGCCGTGTTCAACCTGCCCATGGTGTTGCCAGGGATGTAAACCATCAGGTCAGGCGGGAGCGACAGCAGGCTGGCATAACCAGCCTCCGGGTTGTAGATCAACAGCATGATACTGTCTGTTCTTCCGGCATAAGGGCTTTCCTCGTCACTGCCCAACAGCGCCAGAACTTTACTGCCTTCGGGCAGTGTGATGCTGGTCAGCGGGCGGGGGATGGGCGTGATGGGTGTGAAGATGGGTGCAGGATAGCCGTGCCAGGCTGGCAGGCGCGGGTCAGGCGTGGGCGTGGCAGAAGGCGTTGGAGATATTTCAGGTGTCAGGGTTGCAGAGGCGGTAACTGGCGCGTACGGTGTGGGGTTGACTTCAGGGCTGGTTTGGTCAGGCAGCCCGCCAGAGCAGGCGCGGCCGGCAAAGAGCAGTGTGAACACAGCCAGCAGGCTGGCCAGGCGTCTGTTGAGGTGTCTGGGAGAAGTTGTTTGTGTCATGGCAGCAGGAGACTAAAGTACCACTATTATAGCATCCTGGCATACCTGGACAGCGGAAAGTCAGGCTCGAAGCATTGTGTGTACTTGCTTAAGCAACCGGCATACTGCGTACCATGCGGTTGCCGTGAATGGTCAGTTGCAGCGCCTGTCCTTTTTCAATGGCATCGAATACCACCCGTTCCGGCCCAAGTTCATCCAACCCCTCGCGAAAGACATTGGGTTCAATCTCTACCAGGTCAACCTCGTCACCGTCAGGGTAGACCAGCAGCAGCCGGCCACCGCGCAGGATGATGCGCACGCTGGAAAACCACGGGCTGTGCGAGCGGTAATGCCCGCATAAACCAGACCAATGTGCCGGCACCGTTGGATTTGTGGGTACCTCCGTACCGCTGGCGTAGAAGGTGTGCGGTCCGCAGGTGAAGCCGGAACAGCGCTCACCATCCATCACAGGGTAAACCAAATACAGCCCCAACTGTGGGTGGCTGCAGTAATAAGCGTTCCTGCCGCGCGGCTCCAAGGGATAAGCGGCGCCATCCATTACCAGTTCAAGCTTCTTGTCACGCTGGTTGATCTGTACTTCGCCTAATTCCGGGCTGTGATAGCTGCCGGCAAGCTGCGGATCGACGACTGCCTCAGGCCGGATGGTGAGCAGATGGTGATTGCCCGCTTCGGACTGCAGGATGCCTTTGTACAACCTGTCACCCAGGGCGATGGTGTTGGCGGGATAATTGATCAGTAAAATAAGCCCAAAACCAGCAGCCCGGTCAGCCAGCAGGTAGGAGGAATAGCCCACCATGCCGCCGTAATGGCTGAGCGTGCCGGGGTTTCCACCGGTTGGCAGCATCAGCCCGCGCCCGTACCAGGTCTCGGGGATGCGGGTTTTGATGACCGGTTGACTCAGCAGGTCAAACCCGCCTTTACCCAGTATTTGATGTGACCCAGACCGGCCTTCATTCAACAGCATACGGATGTACTTGAGCATATCGCCGGCAGTTGAGACAATGCTGCCTTCACCGGTGAAGGATTCGATCCATGGCGCTTCAACCAGCGGTCTGCCGCTGAGGTTGGGACGGTCGTCGTACAAATCCGTGTAGCCGGGAGTGATCGCCTGCCGCAGGTTGTTGGTAATCTGCGGATGGGATGCCATCATACCCAGCGGTTCGAAGAACTGTTCACGGATGATCTGTGCATAAGGCTGCTGGTAAAGCTTCTCAGCCAGCAAGCTCAGCGCCCGGTAGCCGACGTTGCAATAATGGTAACGCACACCCGGCGGGCAGCCCGGCCGGGTGTGGCGCAGGGCGTAGACTTCGTACTGCCCATCGGTGCGCATGTCGGTGCCGCTGGTGATGCCGGCGGTGTGGCTGAGCAGGTGATGGATGGTGATCGGCTCACCGCAGACCGGCACCTGGAAGATGGGCAGGATCTCGCTGACGGGTTGATGCATGTCCAGTACTCCCTGCTCCACCAGGCGCAGCAGGGAAATGGCTGTAAATGATTTACTGAGAGAGCCGATTTCAAACAGCGAATCCGGCGCCATTGGCGCACCCGTGGTGAGGTTCGATACGCCGCTGGTCAGAATACTGATATCTTCATCTTTGCCGGTGATGCCGAGCACGATGCCGGGCAGGCCGTCAACCTGTACCAGGTCATCGATAAATGCTTGCAGGGCTGTGATGGTTTCGGGTTTCATAGTGTCTCCGTTTAATTACCGTGTTGTTAAGGCTATTCTACAGCGATTTGCGCAAACAGCAGCATGGGATCGACCAGTGAAAAAATGCCGCTGATGCGCCAGGTGCAGTAGGCAGCCATTTCATCGCTGCTGGCTGAGGTGTCATAGTGCGCCATGCTGGTAAAGGATGCGCCGGATGGCCCAAGGCGTGTTTCAAGATGCAGGTGCGGGTTGAGGGCATTGCCGCTGCTGCCGACAGACCCGATGACTTCACCACCTACGACTGAGTCATCGGTTTCTACCGCAGGCGCTTCCAGTAGATGGGCATAGAGGATGTACAGGGATCTCTCCAGGTTCTCCTGCCAGGGGTAACTTACCGGCGGGCAGGTGAGAGCGGAGGTTTGTGCGGTTGACCCCTGTGGGACAGAGGACAGGGCTGTGAGTAACCCGGGCGGCAGTACTGAAAGCGGGGTTTCAATGATCAGGGCGTGCCCGTAGGGAAAGCGGTCAGTGATCACAGCTGCTACAATCCCAGGCAGCACGGCCTGCACGGGCTGACCAGCCAGGGCGATACCGCTGTCAATCATGGCAAGGTCAACGCCGTGATGGGGGTCATCCGAGCCGGCAGGCGGCGGGTTGAAGGGGTTGACGACGGCAGCCAGCAGGTCAGGCAAGCTCAACCCCTGGAGCGGGCTGCGAATGATCAGCGGGGGCCTGGTTGGCGCTGCAGGCGGGTCTGTTGGATGGGGTGTGGTAGTTGGCAGTTGTGTTGGTAAGGGCGCAGGTGTGACGGCCAATGCCGGCACAGCCTCTATCCCGGCGGCTGGTGGAGCCACTTGTGTCACGGGCGTGCAGGCACTCAGTAACGCCAGGGTCAGCAAGAACGAAAGGATGATTGCGGGTTTCATCAGGATGGTTCAATTATACTCAAACCGGCAATTTGATAGTTTCTGCGAGTGTTTCGCGCATATGCTTGGATAAACCGGAGAGGCGGCAGGAGCACCTCCGCCGTTTTTTGCCGGAAAACACAAACAAGGCACTGCGGCATTTCATGGAAAAACGACCTCAAAAATTTTACGAACTCCCCCTTGATGAACGACTCGACAGGCTGGCTGAACTCTCCGGGCTGCCAGTCTCTGACCTGCTGCCTTTGAACGGTGCGGCTGGCCTGACTGCTGAGCAGGCGGACCGTATGATTGAAAATGCGGTCGGCACTTACGCCCTGCCCGTGGGTGTTGCCCAGAACTTTATTATCAATGGGAAGCCGATGCTGATCCCGATGGTGATTGAAGAGCCTTCGGTGGTGGCTGGCGCTTCTTTTATGGCAAAACTGGCAGGGGCGGCCGGCGGCTTCAGAACTGGCTTGGACCCGTCGGAGATGATCGGGCAGATGCAGGTGTTGGACCTCGCTGATGTTGATGAAGCAGCCCGGCGCCTGTTAGATGAAAAAGAAACCTTGCTGGCAGCCGCAGACCAGATTGACCCGGTTCTGAAACGGCTGGGCGGCGGACCGCGCGACCTGGTCGTTCGCCAACTGGAACAACCTGCAATCGGCAAGTTTCTGGTAGTGCACCTGGTCTATGATGTGCGTGATGCCATGGGAGCAAACGCTGTGAACACGGCCGTGGAACACCTTGCGCCGCTGGTGGAACGTATCACCGGCGGACGCGTGCTGCTGCGCATTCTTTCCAACCTGGCTGACAGACGCCTGGCACGTGCCAGCTGCACCATCCTCAAAGACCAATTGGCTTTCGAAAACTACAGCGCCGAAGCGGTGCGTGACGGCATTATCGCCGCTTGGGCATTTGCGGCGGCAGACCCCTACCGGGCGGCAACGCACAACAAGGGCATCATGAACGGTGTGGATGCGGTAGTAATAGCCACCGGCAACGACTGGCGCGCGGTCGAAGCCGGCGCTCATGCCTTTGCCGCCCGCTCTGGCAAGTACACCAGCCTGAGCACCTGGGGTGTGGATGACGATGGCAACCTTATCGGCTCGCTGGAGATGCCGATGGCAGTTGGGATCGTGGGCGGCGCCACGCGCGTGCACCCCGGCGCACAGGCAGCTCTCAAGCTGATGGGGGTTCAAACCGCAGCTGAACTGGCCGGTATCATCGTGTCAGTGGGGCTGGCGCAGAACCTGGCAGCGCTGCGTGCGCTGGCTACCGAAGGGATTCAACGCGGCCATATGACCCTGCATGCCCGCCAGGTGGCGGCTGCCGCCGGTGCTGTGGGAGATGAGATTGACCGCCTGGCAGCCCAGCTTGTGATGGAAAAAACCGTGCGCATTGACCGCGCACTTGAGATACTCCGGCAGTGGAAGACTGACCAGCAATAATGATTAGGGAGAATAACTAACAATGGATGAACAACAAACACAAAATAAACCATCTTTGGCGATGAGACCCGCCCGGGCGGTGGGCATTACCGGCTACGGCGCTTACATCCCACGCTACCGCCTGCCTGCCACGGAAGTGGCGCGCATTTGGAGCGGCGGTGAGGGCGGCTTACCGGTGAAGGAGAAAGCCGTCGCCGGGCTGGACGAGGATGTAATCACCATGTCAATCGAAGCCGCCCGCAATGCGCTGGCACGTGCCGGCATTCACCCGCACCTGCTGCGTGCCGTGTGGGTCGGCTCGGAGTCGCACCCCTACGCGGTCAAGCCCAGCGGCACGGTGGTGGCTGAAGCCATCGGCGCCAGCGGCAACATCCAGTCTGGCGACTGGGAGTTTGCCTGCAAAGCCGGCTCCGAGGCGATTGTTGCAGCCATCGGGCTGGTTGGCTCGCATATGGCAGATTACGCGCTGGCGATCGGTATGGATACCGCACAGGGACGCCCGGGTGACGCGCTGGAATACACTGCCGCATCCGGCGGCTCTGCATTCATTATCGGGCCGGCTGAGGATGCGCTGGCTGCAATCAATGCCACCTATTCATTCGTGAGCGACACGCCGGACTTCTGGCGGCGCGCCTACCAGAAATACCCCGAGCACGGCCAGCGTTTCACTGGTGAGCCAGCTTACTTCAAGCACATCACCACCGCCGGCAAGACCTTGATGGAAGAATTGAATACTACGGCGCAGGACTATACTTTCGGCATCTTCCACCAGCCCAACACCAAGTTTCCCCAGCGTGCCGGCAAGTTGTTGGGTTTCAACGATGAGCAGATTAAAACTGGCTTGCTGGCGCCGGTAATCGGCAATACCTATGCCGGCGCAGGTCTGACAGGCCTGACGGCGGTACTGGATACCGCCAAACCGGGCGACCGCATCCTGCTGGTGACATTTGGCTCGGGCGCCGGATCGGATGCCTTTGACATCACCGTGCTGCCGGCTATTGAGGAGCGCCGCGATAAGGCGCTAACGACGGCGGATTACATCAGCCGCCGGGTGGAGATAGATTATGCCACTTACCTGCGCTTCCGCAGCAAGATCACGATGAGATAGGGGGTTATGATGAGCGATGTTGTGATTGCAGGGATCGGGCAGGTGCCGGCCGGTGAGCATTGGGAACTCTCCCTGCGCACTCTAGCTGTGCGTGCCATACAGGCTGCCCGCAAAGATGCCAGCGGACTGCGCCCGCAGGCGATGTATGTTGGCAACTTCCTGGCGTCGATGATGTCACATCAGGCCAACCTGGGCGCGCTGTTGACCGATTGGGCAGCCCTGGGAGGCATTGAAGCCTTCACGGTTGAATCCGCTGAAGCATCAGGTGCCAGTGCCTTTCGCATGGGCTATTTGGCGGTCGCCTCGGGCTTTGTTGACTCGGCAATAGTGGTGGGGGTTGAAAAGTACACCGACATGGTGGGCGCTGAAGTCAATGATATGCTGGCGATGGCGGGTGATTATGACTACGAGGCCATTGCCGGGCTAACGCCGGCGGGCACTGCCGGGCTGGTGATGCAGCGCTACCTGCATACCTATTCTACCCCGCGGCTGGCATTTGGCGCCTTGCCGATGCTGGCGCATGGCAATGCGGTCACAAACCCCAATGCCATGTACCGCAAAGCCATCCGGCTGGAGACGTATGAGCAGTCCGGCATGGTGAGCGACCCGGTCAACCTGTTTGACATGGCGCCTTATGCTGACGGCGCCGCGGCCGTCCTGCTGACACGCCGCGAACTGCTGCCGGCTGAATTTCATCACCCGCTGGTAAAAGTGAGCGGCTCGGGTACTGCCATTGACACGCTGGCGCTGCATGACCGCCGCGAGATGCTGGCATTTGATGCCGCCCGCGCTGCGGTTGAGCAGGCCTGTTATAAGGCTGGCCGGCACCCGCGTGATATGGACCTGTTTGAACTGTGTGATGCTTTCTCCATCTACGGCATCCTCTCGCTTGAGGCGGCTGGCTATGCCAAGCCCGGCGAGGGTTGGAAGCTGGCACAGGATGGTATTTTGACGCTCAACGGCGCGCTGCCGGTGTGCACCATGGGCGGCATGAAAGCCTGCGGCAACACGCTGGGCGCGTCCGGTGTGTACCAGGTGGTGACGGCTGCGATGCAGCTGCGCGGTGAGGCGGGCGCCAACCAGGTGCCAGGTGCACAGCGTGCGCTGACACTGTCACTGGGCGGGCCGGCTTCGACCGCGGTGGCGCATGTGCTGGAGCGGGTTTGACGGCAAAAGTACGGTAAAACGTGAGTCTGATAGGAATTGAGAGTCTGTCATGGGTAGACTTTAGGCTAACAACAAAGCTGATAACAACATTCAGGCTTGATTGAGGAGTAACTAACATGGAAGTTCCACGCCACTGGCGATTAAAGAAACAACGTTATGCCCTGGTTGGGGAAATCTGCCCGCACTGTGAGGAGAAGATTTTCCCACCGCGCGACGTGTGCCCGCACTGCGGCGGCGAAGCCAAGGAACAGTATGCCTTCAGCGGTTTGGGCGAGGTGTTTTCCTACACCATGATGAAGGATGCGCCGGCCGGCTTTGAGGACAGCGCCCCCTACACCGTGGCGCTGGTCAAGCTGAACGAGGGACCGATTGTGACCGCCCAGCTGACCGACCTGGACGACAGGCCGGTGGAGATTGGCATGCCGGTGGAGATGGTCACCCGCCGCATACGGCAGGACGGCGACGAACGCGGCATGTTAATTTACGGGTATAAATTTAGGCCACGATTATAAGTAATCAACGATATTAAAGATTTGTTATAAACCAGTCATGACTCAAGTATCATGACTGGTTTTTCTTTTAAGTTATGCTATACTATGGGGGAGAGTGTACTTACGCCGTAAGTATAGGAGGTGTGATGATCAGGCGATTATTTAAAACAGGCAACAGCATTGTTCTTTCTTTGCCGAAACAGGTGCTGGATGATCTGGGAATTAAAGGCGGTGAGAGTATCAACCTGGAGCTGGATCGCAAGCAGCGGCGGGTCATTATCACTCCTGTAGAAAAGCCTATTGCAATTGCGGGAGTAAACGAGGAATTTGCACGACAGGTGTATGAATTTATTCAGCAATATCGCCCCGCCTTAGAAGAGTTGGCGAAATAATAATTTCAGCGAAGTAGCTATCTAAACAAACACCACCGAAGCGAGCATTATGACTCAATATCTTACTCCCGAGCAAGTCCTTTTTCTTCACAGCCGCCTCGTAGCTGAAACCGGAGGGGGGCAAGGGATCCGAGATTTAGGAATGCTGCTTTCAGCTTTAGGTAGACCACAGGCAACCTTTGATGAAAAGGATCTCTATCCGGATCTCTTTTCAAAGGCAGCAGCCTTAATGGATTCATTGGTTCGAAATCACCCGTTTGTGGATGGAAACAAACGCACCGCAATTACTGCCGCGGCGCTGTTCTTGAGATTTAATGGCTCCCGATTGGTTGTTGAAAATGCTGAAATGGTACGATTCGCATTGGCCTGTGCTCAATCTCAACGCTCTCTGGATGAGATTGTAGACTGGTTTCGGCAGTACAGTACAAATGCAGGATAAGGCAATTCGGTTTGTTATACAGTCAATAATCTCCAGTCCTTGTGGACCAAGTCGGATGAACGGGTACAAGTTCCAGCCGGGGATACACCAGTAAAGTAATTATTTGAGCTATGAGAAGCGCTCTCCAGATGGAGGGCGTAATTTTTGTTGTATTAGAGTGAAACACATATATAATTGTTCTAATAATGAGATGGGGAAATGGAAGAATACCCCAAAAAGAAGTGATGGAATTTAAACAAAAGCACCACTCCGGTTTTTGCATCGAGTTTCTCCTGCTCCCAAGCATTGTCCACGCCCGCCAAAACGCAGGTTACACAAGCCTTTTAGTGGCTGATATACATAAGAAACTCTGTACATCAATAAAAAGATAAGGTAAAAAATGAGCATATTTGGTTTTTCCTCTAAAGCTTTATATCGCCTAGAAGTTGATGAATTATGGGATATTGCCCGTCTCATCAAAGGCGAAAATCATTATCTACCCAAGAATAAGGATGTTCTCATCCGGGGAGTAATTATTCCTTTCTTACGTGAGGTAAGCAAAGTTCCCAAGGATGTAGACAAAGAACAGGTGATGCGATCTTCACTTGTAAAAGCGGCTCAAATTTTGTCAATTGAATGTGAAAATTGGGATACGGCAAGTAATACTTGGTTCGTTCGCCAAATCCGACGAAAATGGAATGAAGCATTTCGCAAAAGTCTGGAAAATCTTGACGAAGATAAATTACAGTCTATTCTCAAACAAGCTGACGAAAATCTAAAAAAGCGAGCACAACAAATGGGAATTGGTTTTATACCAGCCGCAGGTGTGTTTGCCGGTGAACTTTCGGGCTTTGGTATATATTTAGCAACCACAACCGGACTTGGTGCCATTTCTTCAGCTATTGGTGTCACTTTTCCCTTCGCCGTATATCAAGGGGCTACAACCGTCCTAGGAGTTATGCTAGGCCCGATCGGTTGGGCGCTTGCTGGTGCAGGTGTTGTTGCTAATGGTATTGTTTTTGTGAATCAGTGGTTAAAACGAAATGATCAAAAATTAACCACCGTTGTCATTGCCATCATTATCGCTATTGGCGACAATCCTTATGAGTGGTTTGGTTTGGAAGAGACAGCCCCATTTACAGAAGTTAGACAAGCCTATCGAGCAATGATGAAAACAATTCACCCAGATTTACTACCGAAACATCTGCCCGACTGGGTGAAACATCGTTTTAATGAACATCTGCTACAAACCCAAGAAAATTATGAACAGATTGGAAAGTCACAACCTGAGGAGACATTATGACAACTGCGGCTCAAACAAATACCTTTAAGGTTTTTATCCAAATAATCAAGAAATGGCTCACAGATTTAGGAGTAAACGCTCAATTATTTAATGAGTTAGCCGGAGATGAAGCTCTGCCGATGTGGGACAGGTCTTTGGCTACTGGTGTTCTGCTATACCTGGATGCGCGCGTTGATCTCATCCCCGAAAAATTCCGATTAATCGGTTTAATCGATGATATGTTGGTTATGATCGTTGGTTTAGTAATCATCGTACCGCAGATACCTAAAGACAGATTGACATACTACAGTCAAAAATATGAAGCTGCTGGTAAAATCGGGGAGTATGAGTCAAATGTGAAATCAACCCTGGGAATTCTTTGGGAGCGCCTTACCCGAATTGTCGAAACGCTACCGAAGCGTACTTACAAAAATAAGACCACAGCAGAAGTTGCTCAATCGGCTGAGTTACGTGAAGCGTTGTTTGATGAGACAATGGTTTATGTTGCCAATTTAGGCCTTGACCCAGAAACTCTGGATAAAGAGACTAAACTATTACCTTCGCCTGAAAAGGTAATGAGTTTGTTGAGCAGTGGTTTAGAGGAAGCGCAGAAGCGTGATAAAAAATAAGAGAATCTCTGTTTTTATCTCCTCAAGTATTAGATTCTGCGGCAATGTCGAGCTTTTTCTTGCTTGGAGTTTTTCCAACTCCCAAGCATTTTGCATGTCCGCCCACATGCAGGTATCCCACTCAGCTTAGCCTCGGGGACGATGCCACAAGCCGTTATTTGCATGCAGTAAATTATCAAGAAATAGCGGGGTGATCTATAAAACGAAAATGCTAATTGACACTCATTTTAATTTTTACTCCGATTCAGACGGCCGTGATCCTGACAGTGCAAGTCCGACCCTGCGAAAATACCACAAGCTGTTATGGAGCAAGCCATTGCCAAAGGGTCATCTCTTTGAACTACGGGATGATAAAAAAGGCGCTTATTTGTATCACGAGTCAGAACTTGGAGAATTTTTCCTGGGCAGCGATGCCATAACACACTCGTATAAAAATCATAAACGAAAGAAGTGGCTGATTGATCAAGTTCCTGCTGATGTAAACGAGTTGTTTGGTACAGGCTCTACCATCGGGTCTTATATCATCTTCCCAAATAATCGAATAGATGGAAAGCATACAATCAATCAGGCTCGCGGAGTTAATCATTTAATTGATGACAGGTTTGATTTGACATTGGAATGTATCCGCCTCTTTTATTCTGGAAATACAAGCCCACTTTACGACACCTTATTGAGATATGAGAACTTTTTTGCTTTATTCGAAGATTTTATGGGATACGTCCGGTTTTTCTTATTAGATGATCTGCTAGATGAAAACAAGGCCATTAATTTTTACCTGCCTTTCGATGGTTTCAGAACGCCACCGTTATTTTCTGATGTCAGTCAATACCTCTTGTACAAAAGTAAGGTGATGGCCTTTATTAAATCAAGGAACAACCGAATAGAAAATTATGTGCGATTGAAGGATAATAAGGATAACCACAGCATGTAATAATCGCATCAACTCGGGTTGGCAATTCTGTTGCAAACCAAAGTCAGACAGATTTATTAAGCGTTAGATTGATGCTAACACATCAATTGCGTGGAACGAGTTGAATGTACGGATACAAGTTCCGGTCGGGAATGCACCAATAGTTGAGAATTGCATCTAATAGGAAGTGCTCTATAGATGGGGATGGCACTATTTTTGATTCTTGTGACATAATTTTACAGTGTGTATATGATTCTGCGACACACACTGTAAGTGTTGGTCACGCCCGCCCCAGCGCAGGTATCCCGCTCAGCTTCGATTCGGGGACGCTGTTGTAAACCGTTAGGAGACAGATAAACATGCCGCTGCTGATCCGGGAAGTTCCTGTAATCAATGCTCCAATCGAGCTGCTGCTGCTTGCCGACCCCTCGGAAGACAAGATTCGCTCCTATCTTTCAGGATCAAAGTGCTTCGCTGCTTCGATTGGTGCGGTTGAGGTTGGTGCATGCGTCGTACAGCAACGAGGCACAGACACATATGAGCTGATGAGCATCGCTGTTCACCCGGCCCACCAGAAGTGCGGATACGGCACAGCGCTGTTGAAATGGGTGATTGAGTTCTATCGCAGCTGTGGCGCACGGCAGCTGGAGGTTGGCACCGGCACATTCGGCTATCAACTCGCTTTCTACCAGCGGCAGGGGTTTCGGGTTACCAGCATTGACCGCGATTTCTTTGTCAGAAACTACCCTGAGCCAATCTTTGAGGACGGCATACAGCTCTTTGACATGCTGCGTCTGACGCTTCGGTATTCGGATACTACTGCCTGACACGCTCACCTCTCTCACAGACCGAGTTCGATGTATGGGTAGGTCCTTGTAGAGGTAAAATTCCAGCCGATAAAGCACCGGCAGGTTAGCCAGGCTCTGAAACTAGACGATCTATGCAATACCTGGATAAATGTCACAACGCGATGAAAGCTGTTGACTGACTTTCAAAACGCTTCGGGTTATGTAGACTTAATCGCCGACGTGCTCTAGCAAAGCGAAGCGGACCAGTTTGACTTATTGGGACATTTAACCTTTGGCACACCATAGCGAACCCGCTCTGAAAGAACAGCAGCTTTCATAAACCGTGAATCGTGATTTCTTCAAACGCAACCCAAACCAGCCCAAGAAATGTTGTCAGCGCTGTTTGAAAAGTACCGTACAACTGGCGTGGATGAAATCTGTGATCTGAGAATTTTTCGCTCACCACCTTTTTTTAGAAATGTGGCAAGCGCATGGTGTGGCACGCCGCTTTGGTTCGTTGCCAAATTTGCAATTGAATTTAGCTGAGTTGTAGAGACGTATTTGTAATTAATTGAACTAACTTACTGCGATAATTAGTCTGAAACTAATTATCGCAGTATAATAGTGGAAATGATGAACAGCGAACCCCGTTACTCACAATCGCAAGGCTTACTGTTGCTTGAGGCAGCAGTTAAGGAATATGGTCCTTTGTTTACATTGGAGCAGATCAAGCCGCTTGCCAACGATCAGAGATTATCAACTAGCCACCTCCGTTACCTTTTGAGTACGTTGGCTGACGCTGGTTGGATTAAGATCCTAAAGCGCGGTACCTATTTAGTCACGAGTCCATTGTATTCTGAAGAAGTCCCGGTTTATGCGATTGCTGCAGCATTAATTCAGCCAATGGCGATCAGCCACTGGTCAGCTTGCTCGCATCATGGTTTTACGACACAGAATCCGGTCATGGTGCAGGCAACAACCCCAAAAAAGGTGATTACACCTGAAATGCGACTTGGAAAGGCACGCAGTCCGAGAGGCCGAGCTGTGTGGACAGTTTCAGGATATGATTTTGAATTCATCCATGTTACGCCTAACCTCTTTTGGGGATTCCAAAAATTTTGGGTAAACTCATGGCAACAGGTGAACATTACAGATCGCGAACGTACCGCATTGGATTTAATCGCTCGTCCAGATATTTTCGGCGGTTTCTCCGCTGCAATTGAAATTCTGGAAAACGGCATTAACCAAATCAATGTGGATCAATTGGTGGATTATGCCTTAAAGTACGATGTAGGCTCTGTAATCAAGCGGTTGGGTTGGTCACTTGAAAACCTTGGATATGCCGGCAAGAGCCTTGAAAGTTTACGAGTTTATCCAGTAAAACGGTACTATCTGTTGGATCCTGGCCTTGAAGAAATTAATGCTATTAAGAATTCTCGTTGGCATATATCTGAAAATCTAAAAAGGTCCTAAATGCCAAACGTTCCTCAATTAATACGATCGGTTACCCAAAAGATAAAAGTTCAGCAATATATTGTTGAAAAAGACTATGCGCTGAGTTACCTGCTGGCTGCGATTAACCACACTGATTGGTTGGGCGAGAACTTGGTACTAAAAGGCGGCACTGCGCTGAAAAAGCTTTATTTCGGAGATTACCGCTTTTCTGAAGACCTGGATTATTCTACGCGGGTGATGGGACCGATTATGCGAATCGATTCTCTGATGGAGACTGTCGTTCACTCCATGGGCGAGATGTTGAACGAACGCGGGCCATTTCAGGTAGAACTGGAGCCGCTGTTGCTAAAACAACCACATCCAGGCGACCAAAAAGCTTACCTCGTGCGAGTACAGTTCCCAGAGCAACGACAACCGTTATGCAGGCTCAAAGTGGAGATCACGGTAGACGAGCCCATTCTTAAACCAGTGGAAAATCGTCCGATTCTGCACGGGTTTGATGAGGATATCGATGTATGCATCCCGGTGTATTCTCTGGCAGAAATCACCGCAGAGAAATTACGAGCACTATTACAGAGCAAAGCACGGTTGCAGGAACGTGGTTGGGGTGCAAGCCGAGTCTGTCGAGATTATTATGATTTGTGGAATTTGTTGCAAATTCCCGATCTAAAATCGCCTGATCTTATACCTCTATTGAATCAGAAATGCGTTATCCGAGATGTTGAATACAAATCTCCGAACGATTTTGTTTCTGAAGATCTATTTTCTGTTGCTAGTAATGAATGGGAGCAGCAGCTCTTACCCTTCGTGCCGAACGCGCCCCTGGCTGAAGAGCTTTTACCGCAAGTGAAATCTTTCATTTTATCAATATGGGAGAGAAATTTTGGCATTGACCAACTTACAAACGTGTAAAACACTCACAAGTGACATGTGACAGCAGTCAAAGGAGCTAAGTAATGACATTATATGGTGACTTCTCGAAAGTTAAAGTTGCAGTGGTACAGGCTGCTCCAGTCCTATTCAATCGCGAGGCGAGCGTTGAAAAGGCGTGCCGTTTGACCCTTGAAGCCGCGGCGCAGGGAGCAAAGTTAATCCTTTTTCCTGAAGCCTTTATCCCTGCCTATCCACGCGGACTTTCTTTTGGTACGGTTGTGGGCAGCCGCAGTCCGCAGGGACGGCTCACCTGGCAAACCTATTGGGCGAATTCGGTTTCCATTCCCAGCCCTGCCATCGAAGCATTGGGAGAGGCAGCGTCTCAGGCAAATGCATATGTGGTGATCGGCGTCATTGAGCGCGATGGCGATTTTAGCGGCGGGACACTTTACTGCACCATGCTTTATTTTGCACCTGATGGACAACTGATAGGAAAACACCGCAAACTCAAGCCTACGGCTGCAGAGCGGCTGATTTGGGGCGAAGGGGATGGCAGTACATTAACGGTTCTGGATACTGAGTTCGGCAAAATAGGCGGTTTGATATGCTGGGAAAATTACATGCCGTTAGCGCGAATGGCGTTATACGGCAAAGGCGTTGAACTTTATTTGGCTCCCACTGCCGATTCCCGCGATACCTGGCAATCTACCATGAAACATATTGCAGTTGAAGGACGCTGCTTTGTGTTGGGTTGTAATCAATTTGTCACCAGGTCCATGTATCCAACAGACCTTGCCGGGTTGGACGATTTGGCGAGCCAACCAGAAATCATGTGCCGCGGCGGCAGTGTCATCATCTCTCCATTGGGCGAGGTGCTGGCAGGTCCGCTGTTCGATCAGGAAGGGATGCTATTCGCTGAGCTTGACCTGGCTCAAATAGCACAAAGCAAATTTGACTTCGATGTTGTGGGTCACTATGCGCGGCCTGATGTATTTCGACTGATTGTCAATGAGAAGCCCGCGCAACCGGTGATCTATGAAGAAAGTTGAGTAATGGGTTAAATAAGCACACCTTTTTATTGTCTCTTTTGAGTTTTGATAAAAAGCAAAGTTTGTTTGAAATTGTAGTTAAGTATGCGAACGCGTCTTTAAGGTGACTAAGTCTGGCATAACAGCAGGCACCTAACAAAGGGTTTTTGGAAACCGCTAAGGTATATAAGTGTCATGCCAATCCAATGAGCTCGGCCCGATTGATACGAAATATGGGATACTTCTACTATCAATATAATGCAAAGCATATATTCATATTAGTTGGACGCCATTTGTTATCACGTCCTGGCTCTCAGGCTGGGACGATACCGCAAGATGTTAGACCCTGACCGAAACCATTCACTCGTAAGGAGATTTTCTACCATGGACATACCCCGCATATTCACCATCACTGAAAGCGCTCACCGCATCCACAACCCGCTCAAGCCCGCAAAGCTCGCCGCTCTCGGCGCAGCGCTGTGCCTGGAAACCGGAGATAGCGTGCTCGACCTCGCCAGCGGATCGGGGGAGATGCTGTGCACCTGGGCATGTGATCACGGCATCACCGGCACCGGCGTCGACATGAGCCTATTGTTCACCGAGCAGGCGAAACGCCGGGCTGAAGAACTCGGCGTTACGGAGCAGGTCCAGTTCATACACGGCGATGCTGCCGGCTATGTCGCTGAGGAGAATGTCAATGTGGCAGCCTGTGTGGGCGCTACCTGGATCGGTGGGGGAGTGGCCGGCACGGTCGGGCTGCTTACGAAGAGCCTGCGCCCTGGCGGGATCATCCTCATCGGTGAGCCCTACTGGCGGCAGTTACCTCCGACTGACGATGCTGCCAGGGAGTGTGAGGCCGTATCAATCGCTGACTTTCTTATCCTTCCAGAACTGCTCGCGTCATTCGACCGCCTGGGCTGTGACGTGGTTGAAATGATGCTGTCTGACCAGGATGACTGGGACAGGTACGAGGCGGCCAAGTGGCTCACCATGCGCCGCTGGCTTGACGCCAACCCCGACGACGATTTTGCGATTGAGGTGCGTGCCAAACTAACCTCGGAACCCGTGCGCTACGCTGCGTACACGCGTGAATACCTGGGCTGGGGTGTGTTTGCGCTTATTCCGAGGTAATGCGTCGGTGCAGCCGGCAGGACAATTGTGCCCGGCAAGTTGATTTTTTTATGCCATAATTGTGTTATATCGCTACCATGTTATTTATTATTTAGCATCATCACCTATTGACAATTTCAGAGGAGGTAATAATGGAATACCTACGTGTGGCTGGTACATCTGAACTCCCAGAGAACCAGATGATGATGGTGACCGTTGGCGGCAAGGAGGTTCTCCTGGCAAATGTGGATGGATCCTACTATGCCATCTCTAACAAGTGCAGCCACCTTGGGGGCTCACTGGTAAAAGGTTCTCTGCAGGGAGGCGTTGTCACATGCCCGAGACATGGCGCACAATTTGATATGAAGACCGGGCAGGCTGTTGAGAGTGCCAAACTCGGGTTCATAAAAATGGGCGTGAAGGATGTTGCCAGTTACCCGGTCAAGGTTGAGGGAACTGATATTCTCGTTGGGATAGACTGACAAATAGCGGCATTTGCTTGTAACAATGCCTGCATATGCCGTCTGTACCCTAAAAGAGTATCTCTGCCAGGGGCGGGTCATTTATGTGTCGATAAGTGCCGGCCGGCGATGCAGTGAAAAAATCAGGAAGCTCGGTTTAACGTCTTCCAGAGGCAAATTCATCTTGTTACTATGTCACAATTTTTGGGGCTTACTGCGATTCTGGTGCATACAAACGGGATGGCAGAACGTTCAAGTGGGTTAAATTTTAGCTTTAGCACCAAGTTCTTTATTATGAGGTAAGTTTTTCAACCACATCAACACTGCAAAGGGTAGGAACAGATCCATGGATAATCGTTGCGACAAAAACATTATGGCGGTAACTCACAATCCAAAAATGAACAGGATAAATACGCGTGTTGTAATCCCTATCATCGTCACAGTATTATTGTTCACAATGGCCTGCACCATTAGCTATGAAGGAATAAATTTCGGTAGTGATCCAGACATCGAATTCATAGAGGATCAGACAGCAACGGCAGAACATGTACTTCAACCGATACCAGAACAGGTTGTTTCAACCCCAGAGCCGGCTTACCAGCCTCACCAATCACAGGGTTCAGAAGCACAGGCAGAGAACGTTGAGACGAATGAATATGCGGTTTCTGCCACAAACTTTGATTGTGTTTGTCAGGTGGATGGCAATGTTACAAAAAAATTGAGCGTCAAGGGTGACCAGCTGTTTATCGGTGAGGGTGAAGGAGCACAAGTTTACGATAAAATTGGCGATAACACCTATAAAAGATCGTGGATGGGGTATTATATTTTGACGGTCGATGGCAAGGATACTGAGGTAGAAGAAGAACGATCCGTGGTGATCATCCTCACTGACAACGGTTATGTTATGGAGCATTATCAAGGATCAAGCGCCTCACCCTGTTGTTTCCACACATTCACAAAAACAGACTAGCGAACATACAATTTTATTGTGTGTTTACTTTGGGTTAAAACGGACTAAAATGAAAGTACAGGCAGTTACCGTCTTAGATGAGAGGATGCTATGAAACAGAAACCTTCTGGTCAACTTCCGGCTCGAAAAATTTCCCCCAGGCAGTGGGCGAGGATGATTTTTGTCTACCTGCTGATACCGCTGGTTCTGTTCCTGTGCGCCGGCGATTTCCGCTGGTGGCAGGCGTGGGCCTTTTCTGCGCTGATCTTCAGCGCTGGTATCGGCGGGCGTGTGTTGGCTGAGCAGCGGCACCCGGGCTTGATGGATGAACGTATCAGCCAGGCTGGCGCTGAGAATGTGAAAGCCTGGGATAAAGTGCTATCACCGTTGATGTCAGTGAGCATCGGTTTTCCACCGGTTATCGTGGCAGGGCTGGATCACCGTTTCGGCTGGTCGCCTGAATTTCCAATGTGGCTGGTAGTGATCGGTTTATATTTTGATTGCAGTTGGTTACGCATTTGGCGTCTGGGCGCTGGCGGAGAACAGCTTCTTCTCCGGCGTGGTACGTATACAGGATGAACGCGGGCACGCAGTGTGTGACAGCGGACCATACCGCATTGTGCGGCATCCGGGTTATGCCGGCAATCTACTGGCGCTGCCGGGCATTGCGCTGGCCCTGGGCTCTGTTTGGACGTTCATTCCAGCTGTTATTGCACTGATCATCACAGCACTCCGAACTGCGCTGGAAGACCGAACCCTGCAGGAGGAACTGCCGGGCTACCGCGCCTATGCCGGGCGGGTGCGTTACCGGTTATTCCCCGGGATTTACTAAAATCTCCTGACGTTCCGATGCCAGATACCTTGAATGGCGGCTGGTATTGCATTAGCCAGTAAACGATTTCTCAATACATTTCAATGTATGATTAAGTGTGTACAAAGATAATTAGAAATGATAGAAGATTAAATGTCCATTCTAATGATCATGCCCGATGAAGAGAGCTCCGAGGAGGAGCCTGAGAAGTTCTTCAATGCTGACAGGGAACCCGGTCAGGCGCCGGCGCCGCGCGGCTGCTTTGGCGCATTGAGTGTCCTTCTGGTGATTATTTTGCTCGGTTTGGTGGAGATTCTTCATGGACACAAAACTGATCATCGTTGATGGACACTGTTCAGTGGGTAAATCCACCACTTCAAAAAGGGTTTTCCAGCAGATCAACCTGCATCAACCCGCTTACTGGCTGCACGAGGAGTGTGAAAATCACCCCATCCGGCAGGATGAGTTCACCTTTGGCAGGCTGGATACCCCTGAAGGGATGGAATTGAACCGGGCCGGCATGCTGGCCAAATGGACGGCTTTTAGGGACGCCATTCTGGCCTCTGGTAAAACTTGCATCACCGAGGGCTGCCTGCTGCATGCCTACGACCGCTATTTCATTCACAGCCTGTGGGATGAAAATGAGATCTTCCGTTACTATTCGCAGGTGATAGGGATCATTGCAGACCTGAACCCCCTGATCGTCTTTCTCCACCGACCTGACCTGCGCAAAAGCCTGGAGAGTGCCTTCACTGCACGCGGGGATTGGTGGCGGGTGCTGATGCTCACAAGGGACGACCGGCACGTGTATTTCAAGTCGCATACCTATACCGATGAGAACAGCATGTTTGACACCATCGCCTTTGAGCAGGACATGATGCATGCAATTTTTGACCGCCTGCAGTGTCAGAAGCTCAAAATTGACACCAGTGCCGGCCAGTGGGACGTTGTTGTGGGGCAAATACTCTCCCCGCTTGGTTTGACGTATCAGCCAGCCGCACCGCACCCGTGTGACCTGGCGCAGTACACCGGCACTTACCGCTTGCAGGATGGCAGTGACGATGAGGATTGGATCATCCGCCATGACGGGGTGAATCGCTGCCTGTACACGACCCTGTTCTGGCCGTATATGGCGATGCAGTGCGTGGCGAAGGATGTGTTTGAGTTGATCTCGTTCCCGGCGGAGATGCGCTTTCAGCGTACTGGGGCCGGCATGACGTTCAGCGTGCATGGCAATTACGACTGGGGGTACAACGACCGGGTACTGATCCGTGTGGCAGGTGCGCCTGCATGAATTGGCAGGCTGTTTTGTGTTTGCCTGTTGGTGAAGCGGGTCTATAATGGTTGGTAGTGGGTGGAAATTACCACCAATACCAGTGAAAATCAACTGAATATCATATTATTGGTTCTTTATAACGGGCTGCTGTTGCAGGTTAAGTGTCAACATTACTGCCAGTTTCCCAGCAGAAAGGCTGTATCAAATGCACAGGTTTCCCTTTGGATCACCCCTGCTGACTTTGAAGCAGGCACAAATATTTAAATTGCTGATAAAGAAGAGGAGAATATGAAGATAGAAATTGGCGAATCTTTGGTTTATTCATGGTTGCGACATATAAAGAAATGTCAAATTGCCCAAATGAATTGGAAACCTTCGACCGAATGGGGAGAAAAGAAGAACGATTATTCATCTTTACAACAAGAAATCTCTCAAGAATTTACCCAATATGATATTTTTAAGAAAAATAGTAACATGAATCAGTTTTTCAAACAGGCTGAGATTGATGTGGTTGGTATTGCACAACAAAGCAATGAGACCACCATTTATATGGCGGATGTGGCATTTCATGAATTCGGATTAAATTATGGTTCAAAGAATGAAACCATTGCTCGAGTTCTTAAGAAATACATTCGTTCATATTTAATCTATCGTACCTATTTCAGCGGAATTCCTAATGGGATTATCTTATTTATTACCCCAAAAATGAGTTACGACACCATTTATTTACCACTAAAGGACGCTATTGAAAGATTGATTAGGATCTTCCAGAGTAATGATCAGTATCCTGATTTTAAATTGTTAGCAAACGAAGAATTTAATCATGAAGTTCTTTCTCCTGTGATTAAGCTGAGTCAAAATGTTAAAGACACAAATGAATTATTCCTCCGTAGCGCACAATTATGGACTTTATTTGTAACTAAACCTGTAACATCAAAGAACAAGATTATGTCAACACAAAACGAAACAAACCAACATACAACGAACAAAACAGTTTCCAATATAAACAATACTGTGACCATAAATAATCAGCAGGATTCTAAAATGTTAAGTGAGGTAAATACTGGAGATGAAATGAATGACACACAACTAAAAAGAGCTATTCAGTCAATTGGTAAAGGCTGTTTTGTTAAGTATTATGAACAGTTTAGTGATATGCGACAATCAAAAGAAGATCTAATTGACTTATTAATGAAAAATGAAGGTTACAAAGAATCAGCATGTTCTACAAGAGTGACTAATTCCAGAAGAATAATAAAATCAGGCCGAGCGAAAGATGTTCTAATAGAAATTACTCAGTCGGAAAAACTAGATGATGATGTAAAAACTCAAGCCAGGAAATTATTGCGCGAGTTTTAATTTATATTAAATGTTCTATTTCTATGAACATGGGTTTGTTTTTAACGATATTTATGGCTTAAATGTAAATTTAACTTAGCTTAATGGAGACATCAGCCGTTAATAAGTTAGATTTCGTCACTTCTATTGTCGATATAGAGAAAACAATCAAAATGAATTACTTAATTTGTAAGAATTGTAGGCAAATAGAACCTGCCTCCGAATGGCTTTTCAAGCAAGGTAATTATGTTTGTAAACATTGTCACAAGGGTAATTACTATGAAATTTGGCCTAGTCCAGATATCAGAGAACTTTTTAACACAATCACAAGGTATAAAGAATTTGAATCAGTAGAATATGGATTGGTAGCAAGTGTATTTATTTCTGCAGCATTAGAATTACTGCTTGAACGCTTGCTATTTAAAATGGCACTCGAGGACATGTCTTATGATGAAGTGGGGCACTTGATTGAATATTTATTAGATTCGAATCAAGGTAGAACAAAGCGTATCCAACTATATAAACAATTAGGTCACGCTTCTCTTGAAAAAGAATCCAGCGAAGTAGGATATAAATTATTTTATACTCATTGGCAAAAGATTTCGGATGTTCGGAATAAAAGTGTTCATGGCGATTTGAATGTAGCTAAAAAATTAACACCTACCCTTGTTGAGACGACCATATCTGAAAGCCTTGCTGTTTTTTCCAGACTGCATAACAAATATAATATTGAATGAACCCGTTTTGAAGTAGCAATAAATACTTAGATTAAACCTTGTATTTAGCATACCCGGGATGTGGGAAAAATATAAATGGCAAGCCTGAAGTAATGCAAATCCATATAATGATTATTAAAATCTAATCTGGTAATCTATAATTTTCTCAATCAGTGACCCATAAACCACTCATTTAAACACTTATTACATCTTGAACCCTTATCTATTAGTTGCATATATTTTTGTCTTTATCATTCCACGTCCAACATACATACAAAACTGGTAATCTTAATTCACTGGCGTAAGAAAGTAGCAATCAACAATGAAACGCATCTACACCCCCACCACCTCAGTCGATGACTGGCGCAAGTGCCTGGCACAGCCAGAAACTCAATGGCGTGTAGGCTATTCTGCCAAGGAACTTGCCGAGTGGCAGGAGTACTGCCTGAGCTGTACGGCCGCTTGACCCAGGATTGAGGCATCAGCAAGGACGGTTTATCCCAAAAAATCTAAAACCTTCTTGACGTCTGCGTTTCTGCCGGATATGATGCAGGTATGAATAACAACAACACTGACAGCGAATTCTCGCCCGAACAAGATCAAGACCTGCTGCAAACCCTACAGGCGCTGACCGAGGAGATCAAACAGCAGCGCGCCACTGCCGAAAGCCTGCGCGACATCATCCGCATGATCAACTCCAACATGCCGCTGGAGGAATTTCTCCAGCACGCGGTCAAGCTGGCAGCATAGCGGCTGGGTGCCGGCGCGTGCGTGCTGCATCACCTTGACGTTGACAATCAGATCATCAGCCAGGCGGCGAGTTACGGCACAGAGGGTATTTTTGATAGAAGAACCCCTCAGCCGTTTTCGATGCTCAAGGTTATGGGCGCTGAAGGCTATGTGGAGGCGATGCTGGCAGGTGAGCCAAATTACGGCAACTACCCGCCGTTGCCAGAGCGGTTGGATGAACTGCTGCGTGATTCAACCATCCCTGAAGAGATCAAGCGCGATCGCCTCGCCCTGCGAAGGCGGTATGCCGGCTCGTTTGCCGTACCCATCTTCATCCAGGCTAAACTCTATGGCGCCATGCTGTTTTATTACAACGAGCCGCAGGATTTTCTGGACGACCAGATTCAACTGGGGATGGCATTTGCCGAGCAGGTGGCGGTGGCGCTTGAGAATGCCCGCCTGTTGGGGGAGACCGAGCAGCGCCGCAGTGTTGCCGAAAGCCTGCGTGAGACGCTTTCGGTGTTGAACACGGCGCGCCCGTTGGAGGAAATTCTGCAGTATATCGTGGCACAGGCACGCGAGCTGCTGCACGCCGGGGCTGCCGCTATCCACAAGCTTGATCATGAAACAGGGGCGCTCTCACTGCAGGCGTCTGTAGGGTTTTCAGCTGACTTGGCCGGAGGTACAAATCAACCTGTAGGACATGACATCCTGGGTCAGGCGGTGGCCGGGCGCAAGCCGGTGGTGGTGAAGGATACCAGGCGTGCTTTTCAAAATGAGAGCGGTTCTTCTGGCGGCAAGACATATTCCGATAACTATGGGGCGGTACTTGCGGTGCCGATGCAGGTGCAGGGCGATATTTACGGCGGGCTGGTGCTGTATTACCCGGCGCCGCGCAATATTCAACCCGATGAGGTGAACCTGGCAGTGACCTTTGCCAACCAGGCATCCCTGGCGATTGAGAATGCCCTCCTGCGGGCACAGGCAGCCGAAGGCGCCGCGCTGGCAGAGCGCAGCCGGCTGGCGCGCGATCTGCACGATGCGGTGTCACAAACCCTGTTTTCAGCCAACCTGATTGCAGAAGTGCTGCCGAAGCTGTGGGAGCGCAGCCCGGAAACAGCCGCACAAAAACTGGATGAGCTCAGTCTGCTGACGCGCGGGGCGCTCTCTGAGATGCGCACAATGCTGCTTGAACTGCGCCCGGGTACGCTGGCAGATATGGACCTGTCTGACCTGGTCAGGCACCTGGCTAACGCCTTTACCGGGCGTTCACGGCTGCAGGTGGACCTGATGGTTGAAGGCCAGGCGGACCTGCCCGCTGAAGTCAAGACCGTTTTTTACCGTGTGGCGCAGGAAGCGCTCAACAACATCGCCAAACATGCCGCCGCATCACAGGTCGCGGTCAGGCTGGAAATGGATGAGATATCAGCCAGCCTGCAGGTGTGCGATGACGGACGCGGGTTCGACCCGCACAAGGTCAGGTCAGTGAGCATGGGATTGGTGATCATGCAGGAACGCGCCGAGTCCATTGGAGCGAGACTGGAAATCAAAAGCAGTCCTGGAGAAGGAACAGTTGTTTCACTGACGTGGCACAGGTGATTTTTCTACCACGTCATCTGTCGTTTAATGCAGTTCACAGGCAGTATAAAAGCTATTTGCTCATATTAAATCGGAGAGAATGATGATGGAGAATAAGATCCGGGTGATGCTGGTGGATGACCATGCGGTGGTGCGAAGCGGCCTGGCGACGTTTTTGATGACCTGTGACGACATGGAGCTGGTTGGTGAAGCTGAAAATGCTGAGCAAGCCCTGGTACGCTGCCCGCCGGCGAAGCCGGATGTGGTACTGATGGATTTGGTGATGCCCGGCATGGACGGTGCCTCAGCGACCCGCCTGCTGCGTGAGCGCTGCCCCGAGATACAGGTAATTGTGCTCACCAGTTTCAAAGAGGAGGAACTTGTGCAGGGCGCTCTGCAGGCAGGGGCAATTGGCTACCTGTTGAAGGATGTAACTGCTCAGGAGCTGGCGAATGCCATCCGTGCTGCCTCAATTTGCAAGCCAACGCTGGCGCCGGAAGCTGCCCGGGTGCTGATTGAAGCAACCCGCCACCCCGGTGGAAAAATTGGTTTTGACCTGACCGAGCGCGAGCGCGAGGTGCTGGGCTTGATGGTGGAGGGGCTGAACAATAGCCAGATTGCTAAACGCCTGTTTGTGAGTATCTCAACAGCTAAGTTCCATGTCAGCAGTGTGCTGTCAAAATTGGGCGCTGCCAGCCGCACCGAAGCTGTGGCAATTGCCCTGCAGAACAAGCTGGTGAAGTAGGTGTACTCCTGTACCCCTCATAATCTACTATCCTGACCTGTCCAACTGGCCAGGTAGAAATCTCCCCTATCCGCTGATGCGGCCAGGGAGATTTGTTTTTAAGATGGAACCATTATGCAGCCGCTTTCAATGGATCTCATGATTTTTCACCATCGCTGAACAGCGCAGACTGTACATTAAAGGAGGATTTTGTGGTTACTGTAAAACTATTCGGTTTCATGCTTGCAGCAGCTGTTCTGTTCACCAGCGCAGCAATGGGGGTGCTGGGTGTGTTGCTCTTTGGCAGGCTGACATGGTTTGTGTGATCGGAGATTGCTGATGATCCGCCACCTGCTGTGGTGTTCAGACGCCTTGCTGTTCAACAAGCATCCAGCTGTCACGTATGTCGTCAGCCGCTCCCTGGCTGAACTGGGTCACCCTGCTGCCTTGAATGTTATTGATGACATCATTCACCAATCGATGCACGACTGGGCGGATATACTTGCCCAACGTTTCAAAATCAGTGCCGGCCAACTGCGCAGCCGGTCAAATGAGTTATACCAAAAGATCCCACCAGAAAGGCAGCTGCCCTTCCCGGGTGTGCGCGAGGTGTCTGATTGGGCTGTGGCTAACAAAGGTCTCAATTTGGTGGCCACAGGCGGGGAAACGGATTCAGCGCAAGCGCTGCTTACAGCGCACGGCATGGCTGAAGGCTTCAAATATGTCAACAGTGGCGAACGGGGCTGGCAGGGGTTGGCTGGTTTTTTGACAACTGCTCTTGACCTTTACACGCTCAAGCCGGCAGAGGTCATGCTCATCTGCAATATTTCAGATGACGTCAAGGTTGGCCGGACGGCGGGTGTGTCAACCTGCATCTTCAGCGAGCATGCAGTACCGGGTGAAGCAGGCTTACAGTTTAATGATTACGGGGTTCTACTGGCATTTCTCAAACAGCAGAAAGGTGTTGAAAAGGCTCTACCTGTTAAATACATTTACCCCGCGATAAGACACTTGCGGGCTTTGCCGTGACCATGAGATCCATTATTCCCTGTGCCTGTAATCTCGAACTCACCTGCACTATGGCTGGTTTTTATGGCGCGCTTTATGGCTGCAGCCTTTGTGATGAGGAATATGACCAGCCTAAAGCTACCGCCGGATTATTTTCTAACAGGATATTTATTAGAAAGGGTACCAAATGACCATCAGATTTCTGTCCTCTTATCTTTGGAAGCTGCCCATCTGCGGGCTGGCTTTTTTTGTTGGCATGATTCTCAGCGGCATACTTCTGCCCTTGTTGGGGTTTGAACCGCCTGAAATGCCAGCCGGAACAGATTCAGGCACGGTGATGCTCTGGTTCCTGGTAAGCAGCATGCTGCTTGCTGCCCTGCTGGCGCCGCTCTCACATAACTTACGCACAAACCGGCTTCTGCGCGGGTTGGTCTTATTCCTGTTCGTGTGGGTTTTTGCGGCTGTTGGCATGGTTCTGGAATCTGTTATTTTTATGCAGACAGGCGCGGTATCATCGCTTCAAAACAGCCTGTTCACTGTATTGAACTTTCTGCTGCCGGCACTGTTCTTGAGCGGCACGGTCGCATGGCTGTTTCACCCTGAACAAGATCACAAGGTCAGCACGAGTCCCATGCGAATCAGCAGCAATATTGGCCTTTTACGCATGCTGGCGGCATTGGCTGCCTATCCGCTGGTTTATTTTGCCTTTGGCTTGCTTGTGAAACCCCTGGTGGAGACATACTACACTGCCGGCCAGTATGAACTGGCGCTGCCATCTTGGGGGCAGATGATTCCCCTGCAGTTTGGGCGCAGCCTGCTTTTTCTACTGGTTTGCCTGCCAATCATCCACTTCTGGTATGGGTCACGCCGCGCCCTGTGGCTGTCACTGGGATATGCCATCTTCGCCTGCACCAGCTTCATGGCTGTCTTCAGCGCATACTGGTTCCCGTGGCAGATGCGGCTGTTTCACGGGCTGGAACTGCTGGCTGACGGCCTTGTCTATGCCGGCATCTTAACTGTACTGCTTACGCCAAACACAGAAGGGATCAGACGTACTGATACGGGTAGAGACCCTCTCCAGGTGACCAGGTAGATAACTAATCAGTCAGGCAATCTTATTCTGGCCGCCCGCAGGATGTGACGGGCGGCTTTTGTTTGTATGATTGGTGTGGATTGATGAAAGGAGTCCGCCATGTACGATAGAACAACTTTGTATGCATATTTGCTCCACCATAACACCGGGTGCAGCATGGATTGCGAGCTGAACAGCGATAACCACAACGGGATCATAACAAGGATCAAGCGCGTTTTGTTAGCCTGCTTATGACCAGGCGGAGTGTGGTATGGTATCTATTTCCTTAGGCAAATTTGAAATTCACTTCACCCTCACCAGGAAGGGTGAGATAATGCGTATTTATCCTGACAACCTGTATGCTAATGCGATTTATGAAAAGGAAGTCAAGAACCAGCTGAACTTGATGACGAATTTGAATTCCCAATTACCTTTACGATAGTCGGCTTTGTCAATGGACAGGGCCACTTGTTCTGACTGCATGCATTACACTCTACAACTGTAAGCACTTCTGCGATGGTAAGAAACACTCACAAGGGGGTCACAAGCATTTATTTCTGGATGCTAACACGGTTCAAACAATTGGATTTGAAATAATAATACTAATAAGGCATGAAATGACATAATAATCTCCTTGTCAGATGAGGTACGGCTCAATCAGATAAGAGTGTTGTCAATATTTCCAATATAGGAAAAACTGTCAATTGATATTGAAAATCGTTTGCTGTATGATTTTTATATGAACAAAGCACAGCTGCTTGCCCTGTATAACCAGGACCAGAGAATAGATATCACCTTTCCCGGCATGCGGCGCGAGATCACGCCGGACGTGGTGCGGCATGTTGACACGTCTGAAATCAACGATGGGATGGTCATTTACAGCCAGCTAACCGAAGCCAATGCGGATCGGGTGATTCGTGAGCAGATGCAGTATTTCGAGCGTATTGGCCAGGATTTTGAGTGGAAGGTGTACGATTACGATCAGCCATCAGACTTGGTTAACAGATTGCATGAATTTGAGTTTGAGATCGAGGATGCCGAGGCAGTTGAGGTGCTCGACCTTGCCGCCGCGCCTGATATTTTCTGGCAGCCGCTGCGGCACGACATACGGCGCATCACCAACCCTGAACAACTGGTGGATGTTCAAGCGATTGAACAGCAGGTGTGGGATGAAGATGCGTCATGGGTGGAGTACCTGCTGGGTGAAGCCCTCAGGCAGTACCCTGACCAGATGAGCATTTATGTTGGCTATGTCGATGGTCAGCCGGCCAGCGCTGCATGGATCTTCTTTCCAAAGGGCAGCCAGTTTGCCAGCCTGTTTGGCGGTGCTACGGTTAGAAGGTATCGCAGCCAGGGGCTGTACACGGCTCTGCTGGCGATACGGGCGCAGGAAGCCAGGGCGCGCCAGGTGCGCTATCTTACAGTGGACGCCATGCCGATGAGCCGTCCGATTTTGGAAAAACTTGGGTTTGAGCCGATAGCCCTGACCTATCCCTGCACTTGGAGATACAAGGCGTAAGGTTAGTCGGAAATTGAGAATTAAACTTTGATTGCACTCACATGTGTTATTGGAGGTGACCTGTGTCCATTTGGAAATGTTTTAATAACCTTGCCAGCCATTTGAACATCACGTCTCATCGAATAGGATGTAAGACAATTCAAATCCACCCGGGACCCTCTTTTATGTTGGTTCACCCAAGCTAAGGAGATCAAGATGCAAAATCGAAAGTGGATAGAACGTCACCCAGTGATCGCCTTTTATTTATTAGGCTTTATCATCTCATGGCTGGGTTGGGTACCGCAGGCGCTGTATCAACGCGGCTTGTTTCCTTTTGATCATCCCCTTCTCAACTTTTTAGGTGCCGGCGGGCCAACGCTGGCAGCGGTCATCGTACTGTTGGCTTGCAGACAGAGAGATGTGATACCGGCGTTATTCAGGTCATTGTTGAAATACAGAGTTTCTTACTGGTGGTATGTCTTCGTCTTTGGCTTCTGGGCTGTTGTGACGGCTGTTGCCCTCGGTGTTGGGGCAGCCGCCGGTCAGGCGTCTGAGCCGGTGGGTCAGTTTACCTGGGCAAGTTTACTGCCTATATTCTTGATGATGCTGCTATCTAATGTGTGGGAGGAGATCGGCTGGCGCGGTTTTGCCCTGCCCCGCCTGCAGACAAGGTTTGGCGATCTGGTAATTGTGTTCATCATGGGCTTGCTGTGGAACCTGTGGCATTTGCCGCTGATGCTCAACCCTGCGTCACCCATGGCGGGATTGCCCTGGCACTTGGAAGTCATCTTCAGTCTGTCACTGACTGTCATTTACACGTGGTTGTACCTGCAAACAGATCGCAGCCTGCTGTTTGTAAGCCTATTTCATGCTATGTCCAACACTGCGGCGTTTGTCCTGCTTGAGATGGGTTTGTTTGAGTCATCCTATGGGGTTGTGGTTGGCATTGTCACCCTCATGGCTGTGCTCATTGTTTTGAAGTGCGGGACGCGGCGGTTTACCTGCAGGAAAGCAGAGTCGCTATAAACATACCAGTGTTACCTGGTGGCTGGAAGACCTGTTGCTTGAGAGGTTCTCATTCCTGGATGAGTACCAAGGCAATTGTATAAAGACCACTAGATAGCTGATCCACTTGCTTGGGGGGAACCTGAAATACGTGGATTAAGAAAAATCAATAATGCTGTATCAAACGTATTTTATTGTGTATTCAATATCACAAACCACTAATTATCACATACTGATTCTCAATTTTTGTAATTTCATATCTATATGTTTTCCTTGTTATTTTTTATCTCTGTAACAATCCAATTCAGTACAGCAATAAATTGTTCCAGTCTGCCTGCTTTAGCCAGATCTTTAAGTTTTATGCTTGGTCTTCTATTAATTCCATCTCTTGGAATATTTACACCATCAATTTTATTAAGCTTTTCAAGTATTTCTATGCGTTTCTCATCCGCCTCGAATGGAGGTTTTTTCGCATACCAATAAAAATATATTTCGATAGACCCATATGTATATACCGCGATTATTTGGTGCATTAATTCATTGTGGTAAAAATAAGGTATAAAAGATCCGCTTTGTAATCCTTTGCCCCACCAGGTTATTACATTATCTTGACTCCATTGTAGTAATCGCCGGGCGACTGCTACGGCTTCATCTCCCTCTCTTCGCTGAAGCTCTTCAAAGAAGCTCGCTTCATCCCATCGCCTACCCTCCTGTTTTGCAGATTTTGGTTTGACGATCTGAGACGGGCCGTAAAAACGAGGGATAAGCATCTCAGTACTGTCCTGTTGAAATCGCCGCATCTCCAAGGCAGCGAAATCAAAACCCTTGCTTCCTGTGGCATTCATGTAGCGAACGATGCGAGCCAATTCGTCATTAATTTCATCCACAACAATAATCAGAATAAAGTTCCCTTCCACCAACGCATTCTCTACATTGCCCCGAAAGGTTTCTTCATCCCAATTTTCCATGGCGGTAGTATCGATGAGCTCGGCCAGTGATGACCCACTGCGAGCGCGTACACCTTCATCTAAATCTTGGTAACTCATCTGCCAGAGGTTAGCACCGTACTCCAGTACCTGACCAATAACTTTGCGCTTAGCTTCAGCGTTAGAAGCAAGCTTACACTCGATAATGGCAATATCACCCTCGGCGCTGAATGCAAGCAGGTCAATGTAACCAATCGGGAGGGCATATTCCTTCACAGCAACTATCAATGGTGAAGCGCCTTCGCGGACATCGGAAATTGATATTAGTCCAGGCGATTCTGCAAGCAGATTCTGCAATTCGTTTTCCTTGGTATAAGCTGCTGTCTCTACCATTTTCCAACTTTTGTCTTTTTGATTCCGCATTAATATCTTCATTGTTCTTTCCTATGTTGTATTAATTTTGAGTTTTCTTGAATATTTATTAGAGGTTTAACCCATTAAAACCATTCTTTGCATATTAACTTGTATTAACCAGATAGCCCCATTTTTGTAAGGGTGTAAATACCGATTATAGAGTTGTCGATTTTTTAATAAACTTGATCCATCTGCTGGATTTATCATCAACGGGTTAATTCTATAAATAAAGCGCAAAAAACACAATTACAAAATAGCGTGTTACTTACACGTCTTCTCGAACACTCAAAAAAATGAGATAGAAGAGTTTGATAATATTTTCACAATGGAAAAACCAAAACTTGACAAATATTATCCGAATAGGTATGATAAGTGTATGAAAAATAATAAAAATACGACTCAAGAATTACCAGATGATGCGCGTGACGCACTGCTAACTACCCTCCAAACCCGTTTTGAGAAGCACATGAGACGGCATGCCGGCCTGGCATGGGCTGATGTACTGGCAAAATTGGTTGCCAACCCGGGAAAACTGTGGTCGCTGGACCAGATGGAGAACACCGGCGGCGAACCGGATGTGATTGATTATGACCCGTCAACTGGCGAATTTGTCTTTGCTGACTGCTCACCAGAAAGCCCTGCCGGCCGCAGAAATGTCTGTTACGATCGCGAAGCCTTGGATGCAAGGAAGAATTTCAAACCAAAAGACACCGCCATGGACATGGCATCCGAGATGGGAATCGAACTACTGACAGAAGTACATTACCATGCACTGCAAGCCCTGGGTGAGTTTGATACTAAAACTTCCAGCTGGCTGAAAACACCCGAGACTGTGCGCAAACGTGGCGGCGCCATCTTTGGTGACCGGCGCTATGACCGGGTATTCATCTATCACAACGGCGCGGACTCGTACTACGGCGCCCGGGGGTTCAGGGGTGTGTTGAGGGTTTAACCTGGCTCAATGGCAGTACTTTTTTGGGGGTTCTGCACTGCATACAGCCTGCAGTGATCGTTATATTAATGATTCAACCCATCCAATAATTCATTTATTTCAATCTTTCCCGTTATCAAAATTCTTACAAATACGATCTACAATGTAATAAATATATTATTCTAATTACCTGAGGTGCCCACAGCACATCAGAAGGAGCAAAATCATGGAACTCAAAAATAAAGTATTCGTTGTCACCGGCGGCGGTAACGGCATTGGACGTGAGCTGGTGCTGCAGCTGTTGAAAAAAGGTGCCAGGGCAGCGGCAGTGGATATCAACCAGGCGGCATTGGAGGAGACAATTGGGCTGGCCGGCAGCCATGCAAACAGGCTCTCAACGCATGTCGTCAATATCACCGACCGGGCTGCGGTTGAAGCGCTGCCTGAGGCAGTGATCGCTGTCCATGGAGCTGTGGATGGGCTGATCAACAATGCCGGTATCATCCAGCAGTTTGTCAAGTTCCAGGACCTGCCTTATGACGAGATTGACCGCGTGGTGGATGTCAATTTTTACGGCACGCTGTACATGACCAAGACCTTCCTGCCGTACCTGACTGCCAGGCCGGAAGCCCATCTCGTCAATGTTTCCAGCATGGGCGGCTACCTGCCGGTGCCTGGCCAGACCATCTACGGCGCGGCTAAGGCTGCCATTAAGCTCTTTACCGAGGGGTTGTACTCGGAGCTATCCAATACCAACGTTCATGTGATGAATGTCTTTCCCGGCGCGATTGCAACCAATATTGCCAGCAACTCCGGCGTCAGGACACCAGGGAGTGAATCTGAAAATCCGCCAAGCATGAAAACCACTGCGGTGGATGCGGCAGGTGAAATGATCATCGATGCCATTGAGAAAAACAAGTTCAGCGTTTATATTGGCAATGATGCCAAATTGATGAACTTCCTCTACCGGCTGGCTCCCAAGTGGGCAGGTGGGTTTATCAACAAACAGATGGGTTCACTGTTGAAATAAGTCAAACAGATCGATTCACGCCCTCCGACTTGAATGATTGTTTACAGTCGGGGGACGTTTTTTATTATCGATACGGTGAAATTGGCTATACTGGATAATGAAGACGGGTCACTTTCCGTGGCTATTTCCGATTTCTAGGTATGTCAAAGGAGCCTGTTATGGAGCCTCTGCAAGCGTCAATGATTACGTATAAACATCAGCTGCAAAAGGGGGATATCGTCAGGGCTTACCGCGGACTGATGGCATATATGCAAGACCTGCGTACGCATTTTGCTAAAACCTACCCGGACTATTTTGTCTCCGGCAGTTTATACACCGGCTATATGGATATGACCTACTTTGCCGTCAGTCCGCCGGCGCTCAAACAGCGCAGTTTGAAAGCAGCTATTGTGTTTGTCCACGAGCCATTCAGGTTTGAGGTGTGGCTTTCCGGTGCCAACCGGCAAATACAGGCAGAGTGGTGGAAAGTGATCAAAACCAGCGGCTGGGATACATACAGCGTGGTACCGGTGATAAGCGGTTCTGACGCCATCGTTGAGCACGTGCTGCTGCAGGATCCGGATTTTGGTGACTTGCCGGCACTGACCGCTGAGGTAGAACGTGGCACAATGCATTTTATCAGGGATGTGGAAGCATTCCTTTCGTCACACTGAACTGGCGTACTGCCGACGTATTTTCTACCCCGCTGGCTGGCCTAAAAAAGGTTGTCCAGGCACTTATTTGCTCAGGCTGGTCAGGCGCAGTTATTATCTTTGAACCAAAGGATGGACTATTATGCACAGTTTTAAAGTTGGATATCTTGTAGGCAGCCTTGCAGCGGGGTCCATCAACCGCCTGCTATCGAAGGCGCTGATCAAGCTGGCGCCGCCGCAGCTGACCTTCACCGAGATCAGTTTTAAAGACCTTCCCTTGTACAGCTATGATTACGACGCCGACTTTCCCCCGGCTGCCCGTGCCTTCAAACAGGCGCTGGCTGAGGTGGATGCCGTGCTTTTCATCACGCCGGAGTACAATCGCTCGATCCCCGGTGCGTTGAAGAATGCCATTGACTGGGCCAGCCGGCCGTATAAGCAGAACTCATTCACACACAAGCCCAGCGCAGTGATCGGTACGTCTCCCGGCATGCTTGGCACAGCCATTGCCCAGCAGCACCTGCGCAGCCTGCTCAGTTTCTGCAACTCACCGCAGATGAATGTCCCTGAGGCTTATATTCAGTTTAAAAAGGGATTAATCACACAGGACGGCGATGTGACCGTCGAGTCAACCGCTAAATTCTTGAAATATTTCATGGATGAATTTCTCCAATTCATTGAGCGGGTTTACATCATCCTGCCGCTCAACGGGGACGAATAAACTTATTACTATTCTGTCATGCTCAGATTGAGTTAATGCAGCAGGCTAAATTTTCCGCTCACGAGCAGATGCCAGCTGTACAGACTGTATGGGCTGCGTGATGTGAATTTCACCATCCTCAGCGCCTTGTTTGATCGCCTGGATTACTTTGGAGAGAACCTGCAGCGGGCTGTGTTTTGTCTGATCAACCCAGAAATTGACCGAAAGAATAATCTCCAACGGGCCAAATTCACTGGCCAGTACTGCAGGCTGGGGGTCAGCCAGCACGCCTTCGACTGCTTGAACACTCTCCAAGATCTTCTGGCGTGAGACTTCGAGATCATCCTCGTAGCCAACGCCCACACGGACGGTTTGCCGGCGGTCGGTCAGCCCACTGAAATTCTTGATCGGGTTGGCGTATACGCTGGCGTTGGGCAGGATCACCACCTCGCCGTCCCAGGTCTTGATGACTGTGTCCCGCAGAGTGATCTCAGTGACCGTGCCCTGGAAGTTCGACAGCTCAACCGAGTCACCAATCTTAAATGGTTGTCGCAGCAGGATCAGCATGCCCGAGACAAAGTTCTTTGAGATATCCTGCAGGGCAAAACCGATGGTGAAGCCGGCAAGTCCCAGACCTGCTACAAAACCGGTGACATTGAAGTTGACCTGCTCAAGAGCGAGCACAATACCGAGTATGAGTATTGACCATCTCGTGACTCTGCCTAACAGCTTGCTGGTGCTGGTACTTTCAACTTTCTCTCTTGATTTTGTCATCACCCATTTCGCAGCCGTATTTGCAAGCAGAAGCGCCACCAAAAAGGTGATTATGGCTGTGATGAGATGAGGCAGGAAACTAATTGTACTGGCCAATAACTTCTGGAATTCCTCACTTAAGTCCATAACAACTCCAAATATAAAAATAATCAGAAACAGGCTGATTGTTGATCACGATTTGTCGATTGTGCTAATTATAGCAAAAACAGGTGGGGGCTTTTGAGCCTGACATTACCACACCCTGTAACTCAAGCCGGTTACAGCAGGCTGCACACGGCTGCGAAGTGTGTCGCAGCGCCCAGCAGTACGGCAACATGCCACAACTCATGAAAGCCGAACACGCCAGGCCGGAAATTGCCTTTCTTAGTGATATAAATTACGGCACCAAGGGTATAGATCAATCCACCAGCCAACATGAGGGTAATACTGACAGGCGCCAACTGGCGTTGGAATTCACCAACTGCAAAGATGCTCAACCAGCCCATGGCGATGTATAAGCCGGCAGTGACCCAGCGGGGCGTGTTGATGATGAACAGCTTGGCAATAATGCCGGCAGCCGCCAGTGACCAGATGATTGCCAGCATGCCCCACTGCCAAAAGCCGGTGAAGGCAATCACGCAGAAAGGTGTGTATGTGCCGGCGATCAGCAGATAGATGGCGGAATGGTCGAACTTGCGCAGTTTCTGCAACGCGGCGGGTTTCACCACCGCCCAGTGATAGGCACCGCTGGCAGAGAATAACCCGACCAGGCTGAAGCCGTAGACTGCAAGCGCCGCGGTGTGGGCAGCGACGCCACCGCCTTTCGACAGTAGAAATACTGAACCGATCAACGCGAGCAGCGCGCCGGCGGCGTGAGAGATGGCATTGAACGGTTCACGAATGGTCACAATTGCCTCGTAAGGCGTTTATTTATCATATTTTTATCGCTTCTGTTTGCAGCAGCATTCCTGCATTATAGCAAATGGAGAGCTGTAATTCGCCGTGTGTTGTGTCAGGCTGAGGTATTGTGAGTACAGTCATACCAGCAATGCTGTGATATAAAAGATTAATACCCGTGTACAAGCATAAAATGGAGTGAGCGATGAAGGTTGTCAATCTTGCTGAAAAATTTGATCTGATAGGGGAACACTGGTCACCGCGCATTGTGGGACAGGTGAACGATATGGTTGTTAAGCTGGCAAAGCTGAAAGGCGAGTTCGTTTGGCACCATCATGAAGTGGAGGATGAGCTGTTTATGGTGATTAAAGGCTGTCTGACGATCAGACTGGCGGATGGTTAGCTGACACTACATGAGGGCGAACTGGCTGTCATCCCGCACGGCGTGGAGCACTGCCCGATAGCGGAGGATGAAGTCCATGTGCTGCTGCTTGAACCTGCTTCCACCATCAACACCGGTACGCTTGTCAATGACAAGACTGTGGATTCCGGCTGGATATAAACCTGACATAAAGCCGGTAAATGACCCAAGTGCTACTGAATACGCAGCAGAAAAAACAATAAAATAGTACATACTGGCAAATACAGAATCACACATAAGAGGTTACATAGATGATCAATTACCTGAAGCTGTTTCTGGTTACACTGGTGGCATTCTTTGCCATTGACATGCTGTGGCTCGGGCTGATTGCCCGCAGTTTCTACCGTAAGCACCTGGGCTTCTTGATGGCGCCAAGCACCAACTGGACCGCCGCAATCATCTTTTACCTGTTGTTCATCCTGGGTATCCTGGTTTTCGTGGTGGTGCCGGGCCTGCAGCAGGAACAAAGCTTGCAAACCGTATTGATACGCGCAGCGCTGTATGGTCTGATCACCTACGCCACCTATGACCTGACCAACTTGGCGACGCTCAAGGACTGGCCGGTATTCTTGACGATTGTGGATATGACCTGGGGTACGGTCTTGAGCCTGTTGGTCAGTTTCATCAGCTTCTCAGCCGGCAAGTTATGGTTCTGATCACCTGCACTCGCAGGTAGATGTAAGGAGGCATGATGCCTGATGATTTGAGCGATATCCTCGCATATTACGACAGCAAACCCGAGAGCGAGCACCAGCGGCTGGAGAGACATCAACTGGAGTTTGACCTGACCCGCCGATTCCTGGAACGCTGGCTGCCGGCAACCGGGAACATCCTTGAGATTGGTGCGGCAACTGGCAGGTATACGCTTTGGCTGGCTAAAAGAGGCTACAACATCACTGCTGTGGATCTTTCGGAGACGCTGCTCAAAACCTGCAGGGAGGTTATCTCTGTTGCTGGCATGGATGACAGGGTTACGTATCACAAGGCTGATGCACGCAGCCTGTCAGGGGTCGTCGAGGACAGGTTTGATGCGGTGCTCTTAATGGGACCGCTGTATCATTTGGTGGACGAAGCTGACAGGCTGACAGCTCTGCGGGAGGCATACCAGCGACTGAAACCCGGAGGCAGGATCTTTTCAGCTTTCATCAGCAGGCTTGGCATCATGGGTGAACTGATACGCCGCACACCTGAGTGGATAGAGGATCAGGCTGAAGTGAGGTCTATCCTTGCCCTTGGCAAGGACCCCGAACATCACCCGGATGGAGGCTTCAGGGGCTATTTTGCGCGGGTGGATGAGATTACTGCGCTGCATGAGGTGGTGGGTTTTCAAACCATTCTGCTTGCCGGCGTGGAGCCGGGCATCTCGGCTGATGATGAGAGCTATAACAGCCTAGAAGGGCAACGACGACGCCTGTGGCTGGATCTGCTGTATGAGATCAGCACCGAGCCATCCATCATCGGCGCTTCACGCCACCTGCTTTATATTGGGAGCAAACCAGCCTGAACTGACAAAGACCAACCTGTTGATAATTTGTGTACAGCGTGCTAATCTATTGCATAGTTGGCTGATGCGGTGGGTAGATGTCTGAATCATGTGAGGCAGCAAGATGATTAATGAACAGGAACGAGCAGAAGTGATTGCGGTAATTCATGACGCGATAGGGTGGGCGGCGAACAAGGATATCGAACGGCTGTATGCCATAGTTGCGCAGGATGAGCAGTTTTTCATTTATCACCCCGATTCACACAGTACGATCAATGGGTTTGAAGCCTTTAAGAAGACGGGTGAAGCAACGTGGATGGACGAGGCCTTTCGAGCAACCGGCTATGACATCCGCGACCTGGTACTTAATTTTTCACACCTGGGTGACACCGCCTGGTATGCCTGTATGCTTGACGATCACGCTGAATGGAATGGTAAACCGTGCGGCTGGGACAACTGCCGCTGGACCGGCGTCCTTGAAAAACGTGATGGCAGATGGATTATTGTGCAAATGCATTTCTCGTTTGCAGTTGACGGTTGAAACAAGTGGCTGACTCCTGATCAATCAGGATCTATAAAATCCTTGTATTGTATATATTTCTCACTATACTGATTAACTATCGATTAAATTCACCCGATAGGAGAGAGATGAAATGGCAGGTCTTTTTAGTGACATTCAAAATGCAGTAGCAAAATACAACGGTAAGTGGCAGGAGAAAAAGGGTGTGTGGGAGTACTCGGCGGTGATTGCCGAACGCAAAGCATTCCTTTCAAAGAAGAAGCTGACTTACAGCATGCGTTTGAAACCGGATGAAGCTGCCCGGGTGGTGCATTTCTCTGAGGTGCTTACTGAAACAGGCTCAGGGGTATCCACTGGAGGCGATATCGACGGCGGAATGTCAGCGGGCTTTGGCTTTAAGACCGAAAGCTACAATACTTTCAAAAGCGGCGGCAGGCAGGGCAGCATTGAAGAGCAATCCAGCCTGTTTGGGAAAGATTACACCTACCAGTTTGATTACTCTGCCATTCGAAACAATGTCAAAGCGCTGGTTGAACAGGCAGGGTTCCGTTTTGATTACCAGGTTCTGCCGGTCAAATAACTTAACAGTTTTGACTGAATAAAAACACAATCCCCGGGCAGGTTAATCACCGGGGATGTGTAATTTAACCTGACCTTGTACCTTTTACGGGTAAGACAAAGTCAGCCCGGTACCCACTTCCTCGAGGGGAGCCACTGCCGCCAGCCTGACTTTCGACTGCAGATCCGTGCAGTGACAGGCATGCAGGCTGGCTGGTTTGAGTTGACTAAAGTACTTCATGGTTCCTTCCAGCTGCTCCGGCTTCGGTTTCTGCAGGTGAAAGCCGCCTATGACGTCCAGCACGGTATCGGTCTTGAACACCGCTTTTGCCTGCTCAATGATGTTGCAGATACCTGAATGCGAGCAGCCGGTGATGATCACCAGCCCCTGGCTGCTGTTGTATGCCAGGGCAGAGTCTTCCTGCATGTAATCATCCTGCAGGGTGCCATCCACCAGCACCTTACCGATTGGCGTTTTGGCTTCAAAGTCAAATCTACGTTCAATCTGACCCAGGAATGCCAGCTTGTCTGTGATGAAGTACGGCTCTTTGGAAGGATGTAGGTCAAAGTAGCGTGCAAGGCGCGATTCGGTAATCAGCATGCCGAATTCGTCAGTTTGGTGGAAAGTGCGCGAAAGCAGCGCATCGGGGTGATAAAGCAGCCTGGGCCGCTTGTATGGAATCTTTTCAAAGGCTGATTCAGTGAAGTAACGGATCAGCGATTCGAGCCCCCAGGTGTGATCGAGGTGCGAGTGGGACAGAGCAACGACATCAAGGTCACGCAGGTTGAGATCCATTTTGCTTGCATTGCGCAGAAAGACATCCGAATAGCCGGTATCAAGTAAGACTTTGACACCGTCCACCTCGAGGTGCACGCAGAACCCGGGTTCAGCCAGGTAATACCGGTCAATCAGGGTGTTGTTGTCAGTCAGGATAGTCAATCTCATAATCCACCTCAGCTGGTGATTTTCAATAATTGTACTGGCAATGCGATGGAGTGTTTATCGAATATCAAGTTATTTCAGGTGATTACTAAACAGCGCTGACCTGTATAATGACAGAAAACTATTGAATGCTTCTTTTAATATCAGGCTGAGGTAAAAATGCTTGTGAGACCTGACATAGATGATAGTCTCATCCTTGACTGCCTGCAGCGGGAATACGGTTTGCACGTCTCCGTATTGACCTTCCTGCCGCTGGGTGCCGACCAGGACACGGCGGTGTTTCGTGCCTGCGGAGTTGATAGAAGTGGGTATTTTGTGAAGCTGCGCAAAGGAGACTTCTTAGATGCCAGTGTTGATGTGCCCACCTTTCTGCACATGGCTGGCGCGGCCTGTGTAGTACCACCACTGGTGACCCTTGCCAACAGGCTGTCTACCAGGCTGGATCCTTATGCACTTATCCTCTACCCATATATCGCAGGGAAGGACGCGTTTGAACGCCCATTAACTGATTGTCAGTGGCAAACATTCGGCAAGGCGCTCAGGCAGCTGCATACAACGGCTTTCCCTATGGAGATTACCCGAGACATCCGCCGCGAGGAATATTCACCTCGCTTCCGGAATGAGGTGAGGGGGTTCATCCGTATAATTGATTTAAAAGAATTCACAGAGCCGGTTGCAGCAGGGCTGGTGGGATTTCTAAAAGAGCATGTTGACGAGACGCTGCAGCTGGTTACACTGGCAGAGCGCCTGGCTAAGCAGCTTCAAACCCGCAGGCGTGAGTATGTTCTGTGCCACGGCGATATGCACGGTTGGAACCTGTTGATCAAAGATGACGTGGATTTCTTCATTGTGGATTGGGATACGCTTGTGTTTGCCCCGAAAGAACGCGATCTGATGTTCATCGGCTGCGGTTTTTTTAGTGTTGTACGCTCAAGCGGAGATGAGGCTGCGCTGTTTTATGACGGCTACGGCCAGGTGGAGATTGATACAGCCGCCATCGCATATTACCGCAGTGAACGCATCATTGAAGATATTGCCGTTTTCTGCAGTCAGCTGCTGCTCTCTAATGCGGGTGGTGAGGACCGCTGGCAGTCGTTGGCATTTTTGAAATCCAATTACCAACCAGGTGGGACCATTGAAACAGCATTTCGTTCAGCGGCAGGGCTGTAAGCCTGCACCAGCATCCAATAAAATCTTGGAACAATCAGCCTCAGGACGCCATCAATAGGCTCGTACAAAAAAGCTTTTTTCTCAGTAACAAGGTCAGGTTGATTGTTAAGGCAGGGGATGAGCCTGGAAGAAGTCCCACATCACGCGTGTCGCATCGATGTCCTCGGTTTTATGACCGACAATAAACATGGGCAGGTCGCCACCGCCAGGCCAGGAATGACCGCCGTCGGCGATGGTGTAGAAATGCACATCTGCACTGCAACCGGTGTAAGATATGCCGCTCACTTCCCCGGCAGCAGGCAGGGATAGCTGGTCCCTTGTGCATCCGTACCGCTGTGCCAGCTCAGCAACCCAACCTGGAATGTCTGGCAGCTGTACTGCGCCAGGGCCAAATGGACCGCCAGTGTAGGGAACGATCTTATCAGCGGTGCCGTGGAAAATAACTGCCGGCACAGGTCGTGCCGGAGCACAGTCTTTCCATGGGTAGGTGTAGGCGCCGGATACCATACCCACAGCTGCGATGCGCTCTGACAACCTGCAGGCAAGCAGAAAGGTCATACCGCCGCCGTTTGATAGCCCGTTGGCATAAATCCGCTTGGGATCGATGTTGTAAGTACCCTGCAGTTGAGTCAACAGGTCAGAAATGAAGCGCACTTCTTTTTCAGGACCGTTTTCAGAGTAAGTCTCCGGGTTGATGCGCCAGCGCAGTGGAAACCCGGTACCGCGCGGATAGACCACGATAAACCCATGCTCATCAGCCAGTTTATTCCAGCGGCTGATTTGCGCCTGGTTTTCGGGCCACTGTGCCAGGCCATGAATACCGATGACAAGCGGTGTTGGTCTTTGAGGGTCATAGCTGGTGGGTACATACAGCCGGAAGGAGCGCGTCTCGCCGGAGGAGGTGATCTTTCTGCTGGTAATATTGGTGAGTAAAATGGTCGCCGAGTAAAACAGCAGGGGCAGTAGTGCAATACCGACCAGGATAAGCGCCAGATAAATGAGCCAAAATTTCATCACTTGCTCCAAAAGGTTTTTTGTAAGCCAAAAGACGTGAATCAAGATTGATCCAGGTATACTTGTTAAAATAATCATATCCTATTAATTTGTTTATTGAATACTGCTATAATGTGGAGTGTCGAGGCAGACCATCCGCTTCCCATCATTAACAAACTTATTTACTTGGAGAGAACAGCAATGGGTGATAAAGGCGGCAAGAAAGATAAGGATAAGGCAAAGAAACAAAAAGTCGGCAAGGTAGAAAAGCAGAAAGAAGAAAAGAAAACCAAGCTGCCAGTAAAGAAAATAGCGTAGTATTCACCCCAATCGGGGTTGTTCCAATTTATTACTACTTTTACGTAAGATCCTGCGGTTGAATAAAAGCAATGCCGCAGTGGGGGAATTTTGCCTGGAACTCACAAAGTGCGATTGTTTTACCAATCGTCATCTATAATTATTCTTATTATTAACAGTATCTGTATTTTGCGCACAACTTATTGAAATTTACGTTGTCTAAGCCACATACACTGCATGGATATTTTGGAGGTGAAGCATGGAAAATAAAGCTTTTAGCCAGGATATGAAAAAAACCCGCACATTGTTTTACCTGGCAGTGCTGATCATGTTCTTATTCGGTGTTGTTGCGGCTCTCTTATTTTTCTTGGGCGGTGACAAGTACTTATTGTATGTCACCATAACCAGCGGTTTAGCCGTGTTGGTATTCCTGGCAGCGCTGATCCTTTTTTACCTCTTTTACACATTTTCACCAGAGGTCAAGCAAAGGCGCGCCATCAACCGCAGCATTGATAAAAATCTCAAGAAAATTCCTGCCGCCTCAAAAGACCTTGCTGATGCACAGACCAAAATTACTGGTGTCAAAGGTTATTTTCAAGGAAAAGTTGTAGAAGAAGATCAAAAATTTGCCAACCTGGCAGAGACTGTCAGGCAGGCTGTAGCTGGGATTAGCGCCGATAAAGAGCAGGAGCTTTCATCAACCCTGGCAAACCTGCAAAAGAGTCACCTCGAAGCCGGCTTGGGCGAGATCCCGTTAGATGCGGGTAAGGTACCAGGCATTGGCGATGTGCTGCTTGAAACACTCAAGACAGCCGGTATAAATACTGCACTCGATGTTACACACGAAGCGATTGATGCCATCCCTGGTTTCGGAGAATCAAAGGCGCTCAGCTTACTCCGCTGGCGTGAATCACTTGAGTACCCCCTGAGAGAAAGCCAGCCAAATGTACTGCCTCTGGCTTCCTCTGATGATATCAACGGCAAATATGGACAATTGATTACAGCCCAGCACGAAGGCCTGGCGCGTTTCCAGGCAGAGCATGACGCGGCAGTGACGCAGCTGCAGGAGAAAGAGAGAAATGAATTATCAGCTATTGAGCAGGCTGAAGCTGATGCCCGCCAGGAGCTTGACAGACTTGAAGCAGAGACCGGCAATTTGCAGTCCCAGGTAACAATGTATCGTGGCATCACCTTTCCACGCTTTCTTGTCGCGGTGCTCAGGGGTTTGCAGGAAAACTGGCAAAAGAAGACGCTCTCGCTGCTGCTGTATATCCTCTTCTTCCTGCTTGGTTTCTCCAATATCGTCCTGCTGGTGCTGGCTTTCCTTCAATTGAGGCAATTGTCAGGATCATAAAGACTGGATAACCTTACCATGACAGAACCAGAAGCCGGTGATTACTTCCCCAATTTGCACACCCAACGCCTGCTGCTGCGCCATCTGGCGCAGGAGGACCTAGAGTTTATCTATCAGCATTTTAAAGATGCACAGGTCTCACAGTACCTTTGTGACGAAGCGCCCGTGGCAGATTACGACCAGGCACAGGCAATTATTGACTTTTACCTGAAGGCTGAACCGAACACCCCAAACCGCTGGGTGCTTGAACGCAAATCAGACAACCTGGTAATCGGCACCTGTGGCTTTCACAAGTGGTCTAAAGATAACCACCGGGTGGAGATTGGTTATGACCTCAGCCCGTCATGCTGGGGGCAGGGCTACATGCGGGAAGCCATGCGGGCAGCCATTGAGAATGGGTTTACACGCATGGACGTGAACAGGATTGAGGCAGTGGTTCACTGCGACAACCAGCGTTCACTGCAGCTGCTTGAGCGGCTCGGGTTCAAGCGAGAAGGGCTGATGCGTGACTATTATTTCTTCGAGGGACATTACTACGATCACTGGCTGTTGAGCCTGCTGCGATGCGACTGGCAAGGCTAATAATAGATTCTCTGTGATTTAATCTCCAATAAGTAGCCAAAGATTTCCAAAATATAGGTAATTCCTTTGCACCCATGGACAATAGCTGTGTGGTGATTTTGTTGCACAGGCAGTTGCTTATTGAATTGCCATCCTGGATGCCTATAATTATCTGTAGAGGAAAACTACCATGAATCAAAAAGTGGCTGTACGGTTCTGTGTGCGTGAGCTGATGGGGGTTGCCATCATTGGAGTGGCGTTGTTCTGGGCTGCCGGCACCTTAGAATGGCTGCCGGCCTGGGCTGTGATTGCTGTTACGGCAGTGTGGAGTGCCTCAATTTTCATTGTGATAATGAAGACCAACCCGGACCTGCTGGTTGAACGCCTGGGTCCTCGTAAAGGCGCCAAGCGTTGGGACACAGTGATTATGGGTATCGTCGGCGTGGCACAGCTGGCGCGTTATATTGTTGCCGGGCTGGATCATCGCCACAGTTGGTCAGGTTCGTTCTCACCCGTTGTGCAGGCGATTGCATTGCTACTGTGTATCCTCGGGTATGGACTGGTGACCTGGGCGACAGCATCAAATGCCTACTTTTCACAAATTGTGCGCCTGCAGCCTGAGCGAGGCCACAGCGTGGCAACCGGTGGACCTTACAAATTCGTCAGGCATCCGGCGTACTCAGGCGGTATTCTGTTTGACCTGGCTGTGCCATTGCTGCTAGGTTCCTGGTGGGCGTTGATCCCCAGCGGGCTGAGCGCACTGCTCTTCGTCTTTCGTACCGCCCTGGAAGACCGCACCCTGCAGACTGAGTTGCAAGGTTATGCAGACTATGCTAAGAAAGTAAAATATCGGCTGCTTCCTGGTGTCTGGTGATCAGCCGGCAAACAACTGATTGTGGAGGAAAAGCGTGGGTGACAATTCTAAAAAAATTCCAATGAAGGCAGTTCTCATGCTGGTAATCTTTATCATCCTCATCCCATTGTCACCGATGATCATTTCCGGCAGGTGGGACTGGCTGGAAGCTTGGCTCTACGCCGGCATCAGCATCATCGGTTTTGCCGTCAGCCGCTGGCTGGCTTCCCGCAAGCACGCTGATCTGCTCAAAGAACGTTCGCGCTACCTGGATCAGCCAGATGCTGTCTCATGGGATAAGCTGCTCTCACCGTTGGTAGGAATGGGCGGCGCGCTGATCCCAATCACCGCAGGTATTGAGGCGTTATTGAGCACCTCAACGGATTTTAGCATGTGGGTCAAGATCATTTCCTTGATACTCATCATCGCCAGCTATGAGCTCGGGTCTTACGCACTGATTGCCAATCGCTTCTTCTCAGGTATGGTGCGCATCCAATCTGAGCGCGGGCACCAGGTGGTTTCTGGCGGACCCTACCGCTGGGTGCGGCATCCAGGCTACGCCGGCGCACTGCTGACTTACTTTGCCACACCGTTGTTTCTGGATTCTCCCTGGACGTTTGTTCCTGTGCTCTTGCTGGCTTTTGTGCTGGTCATACGCACGAGCAAAGAGGACAAATTTTTGCAGGAGAAACTGGATGGCTACCGGGAGTATGCAGGACGCGTTAGGTACAGGTTGGTACCCGGTTTATGGTAATTGAAATAGTTGGATGGATATATGATGAGATACCGCGTAAACCGTTTATTCATCCAGGCGTGTATCGCCGTATAATCAAATAAAGTACAGGTCTGCCGGAGTGCAGCCCTGACTAAACGGAGGAAGCATGACCATGCGGATTTCCTACCGCATCGCTCTCCGGGTCATAACTACATTCCTCACCATTTGCATCGCCGCCTGCCAGCCGCCGCCCACCCGGGTATCACCCATGCCGGTTGAGGATACGCAGATCCCGGATGACAGCCAACCATCGACAGCGGGCATCCCGCTTCCAACAGTTGCTGTAAAAACGCTCACACCTGCAGACTCCCCCACCGCAAAGGTTTATGCCGGCCAGGCAAGGCTGATTGCACCGGTTGAGGTCCTTGTGTCCGGCCGGGTGACCGGGCTGCAGCCAGCAGCTGATGGCGGTGTTTGGTTAATAACTGACCAGGAAGTTGCCAGGCTGCATGACGGCACGGTAGAGGTGTACCTGTCAGAGATGATTGGCAAGCCTGCGGGTATTGACAGCGCTGGTAAGGTTTGGATTGCGTCTGAAGATGGTATGCAGATCTCCGCCTGGCACGGACGTGGGTGGAACGTGTTTAATGGTGAAGCTGGCTGGCTTCCGCTGAATGAGTGGTCAAATGGCTACGTTAACATGGCACATGGGGGTATGCAAAACGGGGTTTGGTTCGGCACACCACAGGATGTTCGGGTTTTTGGTGGAATCAGCTGGTCTGTTTACACACCCGAACAAATGGGAATGAAACCGCCAGTTGATACAGAACTGAGGCGTGATTTTAAGGTATTGTGCGCCCATGATGACAGTGTCTGGGTGGTTGGCTGTGATTGGGGCGGACCGGGGCCTTTTGGAGGTGGTGGTGTGCGCTGGTATGCAGACGGCGAGTGGCATGGTAAGGACTCGCCAACAGCATCCGGATGTGCCAGCGCTATTGCAGAAGATGAAGCCGGTAATATCTGGGTGGGGGTAAACAGCAGTCTGTGGCTTTATGAAGCAGCTTCAGATTTGTGGACAGAGTTCCCCGCGACCGAAGTACCTGTACCCGATATGCGCTTTGGTTATATCGAGTCTCTTTCTGCCGATCCTGGTGGCGACACCTGGGCGGTGTATGCCCTGTGCGGGGGTGCCAGCTGCTTCGGCTTGAGAGCGCTGTATCACTTATATGACAGTCAGTGGCATCAAGTGGGTGACCCGGCAGAGTATTCAAACAGCACCTGGGGGCCGCTAATCGATCCATCTGACACGGGATGGCTTGCCTGGAGCGGCGGCGTTTACCAGCTCAAAACCGATTCTCTTGAACTGGCGGCGCCGCTTGAAAGCACCTTTGGAGCCTGTGATTCAGGCAGCAGGTTGTGGTTTGTTGCCGCACATGAAGGTGCAGACGCGCTGTGGGTCATTGAAGACTGACCTGAACGCTACAAAATCAGACCGCAAAAACGCCAGTTTATTTTTCCGCTATAATACACTTGTGAACATCAGTACCATGCAGTATTTGGGGTGGATTTACCCTGCAGCATGCATAAATAAAGCCCTGCTTGGAGCAACCTATTGAACAGTAATCATTTAAATGAAGAACAAGGCGCGTCCGGTAATATCTTTAAGCGCCTGTCTGCGCAGCTGCTTTCATTCCGAAAAGCCCTGCGCAATACCCCTGAAGCATTTCGACTGGTTTGGTCTGCCAGCCGGCCGGCAGCTCTGGTGGGGTTTGGCCTGACGCCTGTTGCGGCTGTGATACCCGCTGCATCAGCCTGGGCTGGTAAGTTGATCGTTGACTCGATCTTGGACGCTATCAACAGCGGCATGACAGCGCAAGCCGGGCTTCAGCATGTGCTGCCTTACCTGCTGCTGGAATTTGGATTAATCATGCTCGGTGCAGTGGTTGGGCATGTGCGCTCACTCTTTGACCGCATCATCCAGTCACAACTTACCAACCATGTCAACACGCTCATCATCCGCAAGGCGATCAGTCTTGATCTGCAGTTCTTTGAGGACCCTATCTTCTACGATACCCTGCAGAATGCACGGCGCCAGGCAGACTCCAGTGCACTCAGTATTGTCAACTCCACCCTGCAGATGCTGCAGCAGGTGATTACGCTGATATCGATCATCATACTGCTGCTCAGGTTCAGCCCGTGGCTGGCGGTGATTATCTTTCTCTCTGCCATCCCCTCCTTCCTTTCACAGTCACAGCATGCTGAGCGGGCGTTCCGGGCTGTCAGCCGGCGTGCGCCTGAGTCGCGCCTGCTAAATTATCTGGAGATGCTGCTTACGGGTAATGACACGGTAAAAGAAATCAAGCTGTTTGGGTTGGGCGAGCCCCTGTTGAAACGTTACCAGACGCTGTTCATGCAGTTCTACCTTGAGGATCGTGCCATTGCTGAACGACGCACAGCTGCCGGTTTGGGCTGGGGAATACTTTCCAGCCTGGTGTATTACGCCAGTTATGCCTGGATTGTCCTGCGGACTGTTGCGGGAATCATCACGCTGGGTGACATGACCATGTTCCTGTCCATTTTCCGCCAATCGCAGAGCTCAGTTCGCTCTCTGCTTGACAGCCTTAACCGCCTGTATGAAAGTAACCTGTTCCTGGATAACTTGCTGACATACCTGCGGCTTGAACCACTGCTGGTCAGGCCAGAAAACGGGGTGATCGCACCGGCTCCGGTGAAATCCGGTATTGAGTTCAGAAACGTTTCGTTTCGCTACCCCGGTGCTGAGACGTATGTGCTCAAGAATATCAACCTGCACATCAAGCCCGGCGAAAGGATTGCTCTGGTGGGTTTGAATGGTGCCGGCAAGACCACACTGATCAAGCTGCTGACGCGGCTGTATGACCCGACTGAAGGTCAAATCCTATTGGATGGTGTCGACCTGCGAGACTATGATCTTCACAGCCTGCATCAAAGCTTTGGCGTTATTTTCCAGGACTTCGTACGCTACCAGTTTACCGTGCGTGAGAATATCGGTTTCGGACAGGTTGAAGCGCTGGAAGATTTCGATCGAATTAAGGATGCGGCAGAACGCGGCGGTGCTGACGATGTGATTGAAGAGATGCCCAACGGTTATGATACGATGCTCGGCCGGCGCTGGGATAAAGGCTATGAACTCTCGGGCGGGCAATGGCAGAAGATCGCCCTGGCGCGTGCATTTATGCGCAAAGCAGAAGTGTTGGTGTTGGACGAGCCAACCTCGGCGCTCGATGCTGAAGCAGAGTACGAGGTTTTCAAACGTTTTGGAGAGCTGATCGGCGACCGTATTGCGGTTCTGATCTCGCACCGCTTCTCAACGGTACGCATGGCAGACCGGATCGTGGTGCTGTCTGCCGGGCGAATCCATGAGCTGGGCACGCACGCAGAGCTGATAGCGCTGGACGGCGCTTATGCCCGCCTGTTTAACCTGCAGGCTGAAGGTTACAGGTAACCTTTGCACTTTGTTATTTTAAAATTACAGACTTAATCGAACATACCGGCTTACTGCGCTACAGCGCATCCAGGAAGCAGTCTATGTCACTCTCGTCGTTGAAGAAATTTGGGCTGACACGGATGCGGCCATCGCGCATGGCGGTGTGTATTCCCTGCTGCAGTAACCGCTGATGCAGGCTGGTATTGGCTTCAACAGAGCCGGCACTGAACGAAATGATGGCAGACCGTTCACTAACATACTCAACCGGCGAGGCGATTTTATAATTCTTAGATCGCAGCCCGTTGATGATTTGGTCAGTCAGCAGGAGCACACGTTGGAAGATGGTTTCAATACCCACTTCCCGCAGCAGTTCCAAGCCCGGAACCCAGGCATCAAACAGGGAATAGGCGATTGAACCGGTCTCAAAACGCCTTCCGTCAGGACGTAGATCCAGGTCGCGCAGGTTATCACCGGCAGCAAACATACCGGGCATCACCGGATAAATCCGCTCACGCGCCCGCGTGTTGGTGTACAGAAAACCGGTACCCGGCATGCCCAGCAGCCACTTGAATCCGGCGCTGGCAAAGACATCTATCCCAGCGTCAACCACGTTGACCGGCACCACACCAGCACACTGAATGCCGTCCACCACGAACAATGCATCCACCGAGTGGGCGATGCGGCTGAGCTCCTTCAAGTCAGAACGGAAGCCGGTATTGAAGCGTACGGCTGCCGAAGCGAGTATGCGGGTTCGGCTGTCAACCAGGCTGGCAATCCTGGCCGGGTCAACCCGCTGGTCATCACCGACTGGCACAAGGCGCACTTCGACACCTTGTTCTCTCAACGCCAGCCAGGGGAAGGTGTTGTTCCAGTGTTCGTCAGCCGGCACCACAATATTATCGCCAGCTTTCCAGCGAAAGCCTGAAGCAGCCATGCCGAGCCCAACGCCGGTGCTGGTCACCAGTGCATAGTCATCCGGTGAACCGCCCAACAGAGCACTCAAATGGTCTCGTACCGGCCGACGTACCGAGGGCAGCCCGTCAGGCGCTAAGGATGCCTGCCTGAGATGATCTTCCAGACGCTGGCGTGAGCGTGTGTTGAGCGGCGATGCTGCAGCATTGTTGAGGTACACAGCCTCGCTGGTGACAGGGAAAAGCTGGCGTAGTTCAGCAGTGTTCATTAAATCTACCTCCGAAGTCGCGATGCTATACCCCTTAAGTGTACTGTAAACTACACGGACAATGGGTCAGTACATAACAGCTGGCTATTTTGAATTAGGCGGAAGGCTGAAATTCACCTCGCGACTTTCAGGTGTAAAGGCGTGGAAGAACTGCACTTTTACCGGGATGAATCCGGGTTGTTCGACCCAAACCGATGCCATGATACGGGTTGGAAGCCGAACTGTTCCCTCATAGTACCCATTGCTGTCCGTGGGGCCGATTCGCTGCAGCGCGTCAGAGGTGCCCATCTGTACCACGACATACATGCCAGGTATACCCCTGCCGGCTGCGTCAGTCACCCGCCCGTAGATGCGATTGCCGCCGTCACTCGCAGGCGGCTGAATGGCGCCCCAGTAGGAGTAGAAGTCATACTGCCAGGCTGTCATGCCAGTTTGCTGCTGCCAGGTGTAGGTAGATGGTTCATAAGTGTCTTCAGCGCCCTCGGCGTGCAGGGAAAGGGTATCACCCGGCTTTATGCTTGGTACTGTAATATTGTAGGAACCGTCGATCATGCTGAACACGGCAGGTTGGTCAATGCCGTTGATTGAGAGTATGACATTGCTGGCTGCCACACCCGCCGGTACTGAGTTGGGAAATAACCGCCACAGGAAGCCGGTGATGGTGATAATCTCGCCCTGTTGAGGCGGCGGCGTTGTATTTTGAGGCGGCAGGCTGGTTGCCTGAACACTAATGCTGGGAACCGGGCTTGGTCTTTGTGATACTGATGTCAAACTGGGTTGAGCTATGACTGGCGTGTGTGTGGCTGCCAGTGCGGTTTGAATCAGCGGCGGCTCTCCGGTAAAACTGAGCGGTGGAGTTGCCATCGGTGTCTCCTGCAGGAGCTGCGCGCCGGTTACTCTGAACACTGTTCGGTGCGAGCGGGCATGCAGGTCAAACGCCCAGGTCTCCGGGTCTGGGGTAAAGTTCAAACCAGGTTTCTCCGCCCAAATGGTCACAGACTGCCCTTCAGCCATGCTGATGCTGCCGCTGTAGGAGCCCAGCGAACTGCTGCTATCCAGCAAAACCTGCGGCTGGCCGGCCACCTGGATGTAAATTGAAGCATCCTTGATTGGATGTGGAACGAACCTGCCTTGATTAAAGACCAGTCCATGCAGTCTGAATGTTCTGCTTTGACCTGTTGGCTCATCAGTGCTGCCGGCACCAGGCGTGTAAGCAGCGCTGAGCGTATAGGGTTGCGCTGATGTCTTTATGCTAAGCAGTTCAAGCTTGAGGTAGTACAGCTTGCCAGCCTCCATTACGTGACTAATTGTAGCGGGCTGCCCGGTAGCTGAATATGACGTATTGGCGAGCAGGAGACCATTTGACCTAAGAATCGTAATGCGCACCCGCATCTCGGGTGACGGGTTGGTAACTGCGAATGTGATCGGGGTGTCATTCTGTGTTCCGGGCGCTGTCAACTGGTAATAATCCGCCCGACCGGTGGTTTTATCCCAGAAGTAGCCCTGCACAGGCTTCGAGATATCCCAGTTTACTGCGTGTGCAATGTCGTCGTTAGGCTCAAGTGGGTCGGGGATGAAGCCGCTCAGGGAAAGCTGGTAGGGTTGGCTGGCTGCGCCGGACGTAATGGCAGCAGCGGAGACAATCAGGTCGTACTGCTCACCAGGTGAGCCGTCAAAAGACAGGCTTATCGGTTGACCCTTGGTGTTGGCGATGACCGAGTCCAGGTAATTGCCAGTACTGTGTCTCACCAAAGAGAGCTTTGCCCTCAAATCAGCGCCTACATCGGTCAATGAGAAGGTGTAGATGCCGGGTTGCGTGAGGGTCAGCAGGATGTAATCGCGGTCACTGGTTTTTGGCAGCTGCCCGCTGAAGGGCAGGGACATATCCCACCCGTTGGCAGAATCACGCCCATCATTGGGTTCTATTTCGGCGTAAGTATTCTCCTGACCCTCGGGCTCAGGTGTACCCGTCACTTCGGCAGTCTGTGTATGCTGTACCAACAAGGTAGCGCCTTCTTCAGCGCTGCGCCACTCAACCTGGACCTGGAAGGAGGTATTACCCTGCAGCCGGCTGACAAAGATGTAATAGGCGTCAGGGAAGGGATTGGTAAAGGGGCAGCCGCCCGTATAACTGGCATCTGATTGACTCCAGCAGTCGTAATCGTTGTATATGTATGGGTAATCAGGCACCGGGATAGAGCCATGGCGTACGAAGTAGCTGTACGCACTTCCATCGATTGACGCCAGGCTGATGTACAAAAACTGAATGCCGGCAGGGACATTCAGGCGGTACATCACACCGGGCGCATCCTGCGGCATTGTGCCAGGATACACGCCCTCACCGGGCAGGTCAATCGCAGACAGGCTGGAGAGCGGCAGGGTTTCCTGTTGGTCAGCATCCGTATCTGCGCCGGTTTCATCTGTGGACCCAGCTTCAGCGTTATAGGTGTAGCTGATGCTGTTGTCATTGAAGTCCCGGTCATGGTCCATTTCAGCTGTCACAGAGACGGTGTAGGTACCTGCCAGGCGCTTCTCAGGCGGTCCCTGCAGCGCAAATATATAGACATCCGATTCGGTGCGGTCTCCGGTCATCCAGCAGGTGGACATCAGTTTAACGCACTCATGGTTGACAATCGTCTGTGCGCTTCCGCTGGCATCCCAGGGGATAACCTGCTGGGTGTGAGAGCTGCCTGAAATATTGTGAGTCTTCACCCACAGAAAACCAGCATAAGGGCCTTGTTTAATGGTGATACTGTCGCCGTCGGAGAGCAGGGTGATGTAACCGTTTTGGGCGAATGAACCCGAGGCATCAGATGTATCTACTACCTGGTTAGTCAGGTCATACAGTGTGCCATCCAGGAACTCGACCGTGTGCGACACTTCACTTGACGATGCCAGCCGCTCAATTAGTTGGCAGCGGTTATCCTCAGCGCCATAGCTGTCAAGGCAGTCACTGTAGCCGCCGCGGGTGATCCAGTTGGGATAACTCAGGCTGGGCATTTCTGTATCGGCTACCAGCAGGGGTGTGCCACCGTTGAGTGAGAGGGTGGTGTGCAACGGAAAATTACGGCTGTAGGCATTGGGTTGAAGTTCCGGCAGCATATTGAGATTGTGCTGATTATCAGCGGTCACAGACACTGCGCCAGGTTCGCCCCAGTCCAGTGAGAGCCGAACATTCGGAGCGTAAGCTGCGTCCGGGATGAAATAGTCAGAGCAGGTATCACTGCACAATGATGCCTGTGCCATCAGCCCCTGCCAGCACTGCAGTGTCGGTGCACCCGGCGCTCCTGCGATATCGCCAATGACATCCAACAAAAACTCAACATTTGAGGATACCGGTGAATCACAATTAGTGTTGTCGTAGTAACTGCCGTACCAGCCGTGATAGGCATTCTGCGCAGTTCTGTCACCCATGCCGGCATGCAGGGCGATGGTGTCCACCACGCAATTACCGGTGCAGTTATTGTGAACGGTGCGCGGCTGCGTACCAGACTGCCCACGCACATAGGCGGTTGACACCGAAACAGCCAGTGTGGCAGCCAGAAGCGTTAAGGTGGCTTTGATCAATGCAATTTGAGAGCGCATTTTTCCAGCCTTTCTCCCAATTAAAAGGTTAATAATAATTGGGGCTGATTAAGTTGTGTTTTATACGGATAATTAGATATATTTCATTATATACACACTGCATATGCTTTAATACAGGCAATTTTGTTTGTGTGGAGAAATTGATTATTACAGAATATGTGTATGGATGTAATCAATGACTATTGACGAATTCTTCAACGGGTTTGAGGACTCAATGCCCCTGTTTGATGCGCTATCAGCGCTTGCATGCCGTGACGCATGCGTATCCATGAGGGTTGGTAAGAGCCAGGTAGCCTTCTGGGATCGTAAGCCATTCCTGTGGGCCTGGATTCCCGGGCGTTATCTGAAAAACCGGCCAACGGCACCGCTGGTGATGACGGTCGTGTTCAGGCAGTGGGATCCCTCACCGAGGTGGAAGGAAATTATGGAAGCCAGGAATGGCTGGTTCACGCATCACCTGGAGCTCTATGATATCTCGGATATCGACGATGAGGTTGCGAACTGGATTGCCAGGGCGTATGCTGCCCGCTGCACACCTTGATAGAGACCCCTAAAGAATTGATCACTGATTAGTGCTCCGTATAGTAAAATCGATTAACCCTATCATGTGGAGTACACCTTTATGCAGTTAAAACATTTCTTTGTCAAGAAAATTGCTCACAGTTCCTACCTGCTTGCCGGCGGCAAGCAGTGTGCCATCATCGACCCTCAGCGGGATGTAGAACTCTACATTCAGGAGGCGCGTGCCCAGGGCGTTGAGATCACGCATATCCTGCAGACTCACCTGCATGCTGATTTTGTCTCCGGTCATATGGACCTTGCGGAGAAGACTGGCGCGAAGATTTATATTGCCAAATCAGCTAACTGCACCTTTGATCATGTACCCGTCGTTGAAGGGGATGTGATTGAAATTGAGCATCTACGCCTGGATGTTTTGGAGACACCGGGTCACACGCCTGAGCACTTGACCTATGTGGTCACAGATACAAATCGCGGCAGTGAACCAATTGGTGCCTTCGTAGGCGACACGCTGTTCGTTGGCGACGTTGGACGTCCTGACCTGTTCCCGGATATTGCCGTTGAGCTGGCGGGCAAGCTCTATCACAGCTTGCATGATAAATTGATGAAACTGCCTGATTACTGTGAAGTATACCCGGCACATGGAGCAGGTTCGTTGTGCGGCAGGGCAATGGGCGCCAAGTATTTGACGACCATCGGGTATGAACGCATTTACAATCCAGCGCTGCAGATCAAGGATAAGGCTGCTTTTATCAAATCACTGACTGAGGATATGCCGCCAGCGCCGGATCACTTCAGCGGCTGCAGCGATATCAACCGTTACGGTCCGGTTGAGGTCGAAGACCTGCCAAGGCTGCAGGAGCTGAATATTAAACAGTTCAAGGAAAGGATGCAGGATAAGGATGTGCAGGTGCTGGATTCGCGCAATTACCTGGCATTTGGAAGCCAGCATATCGCCGGCGCCTGGCATTTGGATCTGAACGGCAACTTCCCAACCTTTGCCGGCTGGGTGCTGCCGACTGACAAGGATTTTCTGCTCGTGGCAGATGATTATCATAAGGCGGTGGATAGTGTTGTTTGGGCAAGGCGCACCGGTGTGGACCGCATTGTTGGCTACCTGGATGGCGGCATGACAGCCTGGATCACCGGTGGGTTGGAGACGCGTGATGTCAGGCAGATCTCGGCAGAAACGCTGCACGATATGATTACAGGACATGAGAATTTCACCCTCTTGGATGTGCGTGCTCCGGCTGAATATGAAGACAGCCATATCGAGGGCGCTGTCAATATCCCGGTGGCTGATCTACGCACGCGCAGCGGCGAGCTTGATAAAAACCGGTTGACTGTGCTGATCTGCAGCAGCGGCAATCGTTCCAGCCTGGGCACCAGTATTTTGGAACAGCATGGCTTTACCACTCTTTTGAATGTGGCGGGCGGTATGACAGGCTACAGCGCTGCGGGCTATACTAAAGAATGCAAAGTGTGCGCCAACCCGCATGGCTCACGCTATTATGAAAATCTCGATGAGATCAATATTGATTGGGCAGTAAACGACTGAGAAAGGAGCGGAGATGGAAATCTTATCTGAAGTGCGCTGGTCGCCGTACGCGGTTGGTATCGGCATCGGCATTCTGAGCTGGTTGACCTTTTTGATTTCAAAAAGCCCGATCAGCTGTTCCACCACTTTTGCAAAAACGAGCGGCATCATTGAGCGGCTGTTCAGGGGTAAGAAGGTGGAGGATAAGCCCTATTACAAAAAAATCAACCTGACGGTGGACTGGCAGTTCATGCTGGTGATTGGTATTGTGATCGGTTCGCTGATCGCTGCTTTGCTCTCAGGCGACTTTCGCCTGCAGTGGGTGCCAGACCTGTGGGCTAATACTTTTGGCGGCTCTGCTTTGCTGCGTGTTATTATGGCAGTTGTTGGCGGCATTTTCCTCGGGTTTGGTGCACGCTGGGCTGACGGCTGCACCAGCGGACACGGCATCAGCGGCACACTGCAGTTGGTGGTTGGCAGCTGGATTTCAGCGATCTGCTTTTTCATTGGCGGCATCCTGACGGCGCTGTTTGTATTCAACGTGATCGGATGATGCGAGGGTATGATGAGAAAACCAAAACCAAAGCAAAAACAAAAGATCGTTGTGACACGCTCTACGCTGGCATGGGGGTTGGCCTTCGGTATCGCCTTCGGGTTCCTGCTGCAAAAAGGCGGCGTGACCAAGTATGACGTCATCGTTGGTCAGCTGCTGCTGACCGACTTCACAGTGATCAAGATCATCCTGACCGCTGTTCTGACAGGTATGCTGGGCATCTATTTCATGAAATCTAAAGGCTGGGTGACGCTGTATCCCAAGTCGGGCTCGGTTGGCAAGAACGTCATCGGTGGTTTGATCTTCGGCGTGGGGTTTGCCCTGCTGGGCTACTGCCCTGGCACAATTGCCGGCGCGATCGGCAACGGTTACCTGGATGCGCTGACCGGCGGTTTGATCGGCATCTGGATTGGCACGGGATTGTTTGCTGCAGTATACCCCAAAGTGCGCTACCGCTTCCTGGAAAAGGGCGACTACGGTCCGATTACCTTCCCGGAGCTGTTCAGGGTCAATGACTGGGTGGTAGTCATCCCTGCAGCAGGGCTGATTCTTGCAGTTTTGATACTGATGGAGAACGCTGGCCTGTAAAGTGTAAATCTCAAGTTAAGGGGCTGCCCAAAAAGTCAGCCTCGACAGTTGAATAAACCACAAAAACAAACAAAGAAATAAAAAAGAACAAAAAAAAGCAGCGATCAAACGACCGCTGCTTTTGCTATGTTATGTGCAATACACAGAATTCCCCATTCAGTACTCACTTTATCAATTCCTCGCAGAAGAAACCGCCTGAACCCCCAATCCCCCTTGAGACGGCCAAATACAGCCTCCACCTCAACCGGGCGCCGAGATCGCAATACCAATCCTTGCGGAGAAAGTAGATTATCACGGGCTTGTTGTTTGAGCCTTTCCCACTCCTTGCCTATTTGTATCTGCCGGTTATTTTTTGCCCGAGTACATTCTGCCTTTACAGGACAGTGTGAACAATCCTCACACTCATATATGCGTCGTTCTGAGGTGTATCCATTCTCACTCTTGTATGGCTTTGTATACACATATCGTAAACGTTTCTTTTGTGGACATTCATATTCATCTTCTTGAGCATAATAGGCAAAATTCTCTGCCCGATAAGGCTGTTTCTTTTTATAGTTCCGTTTCTGTTCGTAATGAAAGCGGTTGTCTTTGACGTAAGTTGTTATGTGGTTTAGGTCCAGGTAGCTGTAGTTCTCTTCACTGCCATATCCCGCATCTGCCACCAGGTTTTTGGGATAATCCCCCAGCCACAGCCTGAACTTCTCAAGGTGTTCTTTCAAGCAACTGGTATCTCCTGCCCTGCGATGTAAGCTGAAGCCTAATACAAATTGCTTCTGTGTCCCCAGTTGCACATTATAGCCAGCCTTCAACTGTCCATTCCTCATGTGGTCTTCTTTCATCCGCATATATGTGGCGTCATTATCGGTCTTGCAGAAGTTGTTGCGTCCCTCAAATATCGCTTCATACCGTTCATATTTCTCCATCCTTGGAATGTAATCTTTCTCCAACTTCGCCTTGGCCTTGCTCAAATCTTTGTCTTCCGGATTTTCTTTCAACCGTTCATTGATCTTCCTGGCGGCTTCTTTCAGTCTCTCTGCGTCTATTTCTTTGCCTTCCCCTACTTCTTCTAAATCATTCTCTCCGTATTTCGCCTCTTCCGCTGCTTCTATCTCGTCTATTTCTTCGAGTAACTGCTGTACTTTTTCTCGCAGTTTGGCTTTATTCTTCTCTGTGCTCTTCCGCCACACAAATTTGTATTTGTTCGCATTAGCCTCTATCTTTGTCCCATCTACAAAGTAGTGCTCCAGATCAACATAGCCCGCTTCCATCAGTTGCTCTATTACCCCGTAAAATACTTCGTCGATCACCGCTTTCATAACCTTCCCCCTGAAGCGGTTGATGGTTCGATGGTCTGGACGGTTCATCCCGCTCAGCCACATGTAATTCACATTCTCCCGCAGTTCTTTCGCTATTCGCCGCGAGGAAAACACCCGTTGTGTGTAGGCATATACGATGACTTTCAGCAGCATCTGTGGGTTGTAGGCGCTTGTCCCTCCCCCTTTGTACTGCTTCTCCAGTATCAGTCGATCGATCTCTTCGATCATTTTGCTCACCACCCTTACCAGATGGCTTTCAGGTATCAGCTCTTCCAGGCTCGGTGGTAATAGCATTGCTTGTTGTGGTTCGTATCGTTTGAAGATTTGTCTTTTCATCCCCCTATTATATTAAAGTTTTTGAGGCTGCCCATACTTTTGGGACAGCCTCTTTTCATTATAATGGGCTGTAGAGGACAACCTAATGCAAAGCCAAAAAATTCAGTTATCCGAAGAAAAGGAAACCCTATTGGTGACCCTTTTCAGCAAAGCCTGGGCAGCAAGGCAGACGCCGCCCCTGCTTCAGGATGAGAAAGCCATCGAAATGGTTGACAGCATTGACTATGATTTTTCGCGGCTGCGTATTTCGCACGGCACGATTGTCACCATGGCCCTGCGAGCAAAAAGGATGGATGACTATGTGCGCTCCTATCTTGCGCGGGCGGATGTCCCGCTGGTGCTGCACCTGGGCTGCGGGTTGGACAGCCGCAGCAACCGGGTTGAGCCGGCAGCCGGACGCTGGTATGACCTGGATTACCCCGAAGTGATTGACTTGCGCCGGTATTTTTTCACCGAGACGGAACATTACCGCATGATCCCGTCATCAGTGACCGAATGGGGCTGGCTGTATGAGGTGGAGAGCCAACCGCAAGCTTTCATAATTGCCGAAGGGCTGGTAATGTACCTGACCCGTGATGATGCTGTTACGCTTTTCAGGCGCTTACAGGAGCGCTTCCCGGGCAGTGAAATCTGCTTCGATGTTTACAGCACCCTGACAGCCAATAACATCAACCGACATCCTTCGATCAAGAAAACCGGTGCAAAAATCTACTGGGGTGTAGATGATGCACATGAAATCGAAAACTGGGTACCCGGCATGCGCTTGCTGGAAGAATGGTACTTTACCCAATCGCAGGATATTGACCATCTGCCGCTGGTTGACAGGCTGTTGTTTAAGATCACCGGCGCGTTTGAGGTTGTCAACAAGGCGCACCGCGTCCTGCGGTTTGCGCTGTAAGCGTATTTGAAACCAGGACTGTTTTTAGTAGAGGTACACTATGAGCGAAAACGAGTCAAATATCCTTACAATTGATGCGTACATCGCCGGCTTTCCAGAGCCAGTGCAGGCGGTGCTTCAGAAGCTGCGGCAGGTGATCAAAGAAGCTGCACCGGAAGCAGGTGAGACAATCAAGTACCGCATGCCGACTTTCACCTTTCACGGCAACCTGGTACATTTCGCCGCCTACGAACACCACATTGGCTTCTATCCTGACCCCGAAGGAATTCAAAAGTTTGCCAACGAGTTGGCGCCTTACCCACAGTCCAAAGGCGCCATTCGCTTCCCAATTGATAAACCCCTTCCGTTTGAATTGATTTACCGCATCACAAAATTTAGGGTTGAGCAAAACGCTGCACGTGCAGCAGCAAAACGAAATAAGAGGCTGCGCGGGTTTGATTAGGAAACAACATACTGACCTGACACATATGATCATCCCGCAGAAATTTTGGATGGCCTGCTGAGAGGACTAAATTATTATCAACGATTAGCACCACTGCAAGTCGTATAGAAAACACATCCTGTGGGATAATTACTCTCCACTTCACCAAAACCCATTAAAGAATAGAGGAAAACATTACCGTGCAGGAACTATTTACTCAACCCTTAGGACCAGAAATAAAAGGAATGGCACGTGCAGGCGGATTAGCGGCAATTGCCATGCTGGTTATTATGCTGGCACAGGTGATTATTTTCATCATCTGGCCGCCGCCCGGAACAGTTGAGGAGTTCTTCAACTTGTTTGACCAAAAGCCGCTGTTGGGTTTGCTCAGCATGGACCTGCTGTACCTGTTCAATAATGCCCTGCTGGTACTCATTTACCTGGCACTTTATGCAGCTCTGCGGCACAGCGCGCCCTCCGCTATGCTGATCGCACTTGTACTTGGTCTGGTGGGAATTGCGGCGTATTATGCCTCCAATACTGCCTTTGAGATGCTGTCACTTAGCCGGCAGTATGCTGTCGTTTCTGATGATGTTCAGAAAGCTGCGCTGGTTGGCGCAGGTCAGGGTATGCTGGCGATTTACAAAGGGACAGCATTCACGGTGTATTACATTCTGAATGCAGTGTGTCTGCTGATCATGGCTGTTGTCATGCTCAGGAGCCGTGTGTTCAGCCGTGCAACAGGCCGGCTCGCACTCGTGTCAGCAGTGCTGATGTCAGTACCATCAACTGCGGGGGCAATTGGTATGGTATTTGCGCTGGCTTCACTGGTCCCTTGGGGGATATTCCTGGTGTTGATTGCCCGCAGGCTGCTTGTGTAATCTGATTAGCATTGTCACGATAATCAGATAAGTCTTGTCCATCCAAAATAGGTGGTGAAGGATTACCTGTTTAACGATTATCAGGTTCATCGATTAACCAGGCTGTGCAGTTGTTGCCCGGTAGATATGCCCTGTAGTTTTGTAACCTGTCATATTATTCGCCTTTGTGTACTGGTAGCCTTGATGGGAAAGTCAACCAGGCAATGTGGGGGTGTTGAATCGATAAATCCTTGCCCAACTGCCAATTGAACACCTACCTTATATTTGCTACAATGAAAGTGCAGCTGCAAAGTCAGCCGTAGCTCAACTGGTCGGTAAGCCTTACACTCCCAATTTCAATTAATTGCATAACCGGACCGTTTGACCCATTCTCAGTCCTGAAGCGATAGGAGGTTATTATGTTTACCATTAAGAAGTCCATCATCATTGATGCAACCGTTGAGAAAGTGTTCGGTTACATGGAAGATCCCACCCATCTTCCAGAATTCTGGCCCAGCATGATTGATATCACCAATGTGCGCCAGAAGGCTAACGGTGGGACGACATACGAATGGGTCTACAAGATGGCCGGCATGAAGTTCCATGGCGAATCGGATACTTTGGAACTGGTCAAAAACAAGAAAATTGTTACTGAAAGCACCAAAGGTATTCCTAACCACTTTGATTTTGATTTTATCGACATGGGCGGTAAAACAGAATTGAAGGTGGAGGCAGACTATTCCGTGCCGGTACCCCTACTCAGTAAAGTGGCGGAAGGCATCGTCAGCAAGCTGAACGAGCACGAGGCAGAGGTCATGCTGGCCAACTTGAAAGCCCGCATGGAAGGGTAGGCTAAAGCGCCTGTTTGATCGAGGATTATCAACTAACTTGAATGAATAGATCCGGGCTTCCGGGTTCGACATAAACACAACACTGATCCATTGCAGAAAAAGAGCATCTGAATGGCAAAATAACCGGTTGACGGCAATGTAAACGCGTTATTTTGCCCTTTCTATTATTAAAGGATTGTATTATCTCTGAAAAAGAGACTTTTCAATAAGGGTAGTACTGATACGGGTAAATCTGTCATCAAGCATTTTTGACGTTTCCCGGGTCATTGCAGCAACCCTGGTGCTTTTATATAATCATTTTATAACAATTATTCAGACAGCCTGATATATGCTTGAGGAGGTTTGACCATGCGAGCCATGCTAATTGACCGTATTCACCCGGTAAACGAGGATATTCCCGTGCTCCTGAAAGCTGAATGTGCTGTGCCTCAGCCAGGTGCCGGCGAGATATTGATCAAAGTCAACGTCTGCGGGGTGTGTCACACGGAGCTTGATGAAATTGAGGGGCGCACACCGCCGCCAGTGCTGCCGGTCATACCCGGGCACCAGGTGGTTGGGCTGGTGGCTGGTTTGGGTCCTGGTGTTAGCCTGCATCGCATGGGTGAGAGGGTGGGTGTTGGCTGGATTTTCTCTGCCTGCGGGGTGTGTGAGTTCTGCCAGGCTGGGTTGGAAAACTTGTGCCCGGATTTCAAAGCTACCGGGCGCGATGCTGACGGCGGTTATGCCGAGTACATGGTGGTGCCTGAGGGGTTCGCCATTCCCATCCCCGCAGGCATCAGTGACATGCATGCCGCGCCGCTGCTGTGTGCCGGCGCGGTTGGGTACCGCTCACTGCAGCTGGCAAATCTGGTTGACGGTCAACCGCTGGGTCTAACCGGCTTCGGCGCATCAGGTCACCTGGTGCTGCAGATGGTACGCCATGTCTATCCCAACTCAAAGGTGTATGTCTTCACCCGCAGCGAAGGTGAACAGCGCTTTGCGCGTGAGCTGGGCGCGGCCTGGGCTGGCGGCACCACGGACCAGCCGCCTGAACGCCTGCAGGCAGTGATTGATACCACGCCAGCCTGGCTGCCGGTCATTGCAGCACTTGAGGCGCTGGCGCCGGGTGGGCGCTTGGTAATTAACGCTATCCGCAAGGAAGGTGGGGACAGGGACGAGCTGCTGCATTTGAATTACGAAAGGCACCTGTGGATGGAGAAGGAGATCAAAAGCGTTGCCAATGTCACGAAGGGTGATATCAGCGAGTTTTTGGCGCTGGCTGTAGAAGCTGGCATACAACCCGAGGTGCAAACCTATGACCTGCCTGATGCCGGGCAGGCGCTGCTGGAGCTAAAAAACCGGAAAATTCGTGGTGCCAAGGTGCTTCAGATTACGTGATTTTTTATTAGGAGATGTGAAAAACCATGCGCAGTGAAACAGAGATGTACGATCTGATCCTGGGTACCGCAACTGCGGATGAGCGCATCCGTGCGGTTATTCTGAACGGCTCACGCGCCAACCCGCGCGCCCGGGTGGATCCCTTCCAGGATTTTGATATCGTCTACCTCGTAACCGATGTCAAGCCATTTCGCGAGGATATTACCTGGATTGACCGTTTTGGCGAGCGCATGATCCTGCAACTGCCCGATGATGTGGATGGGATACAGCAAGGTGAGCATGACCCGATTACCTACCTGATGCAGTTCATGGATGGCAACCGCATTGATTTGACATTGGTGCCGGTAGACCGGTTGAACGAATTGGAGGAAGACAGCCAGACCATTGCCCTACTCGATAAGGACGGCATCCTGCCGGCATATCCCCCGCCCGATGACAGCAGTACCCTGCCTGAGCCGCCTGCCGAGCGCCAGTATGATAACTGCTGCAACGAATTCTGGTGGGTCTCTGCTTATGTCGCCAAGGGCTTGTGGCGCGGTGAATTGATTTTCGCCCGCTCTTTACTGGAAGATATTCTGCGTAAGGAACTGATGAAAATGATAACCTGGTATCACGGTGTGCGCACGGGTTTTCACATTAACCCAGGTAAATATGGCAGATACCTGCACGATGATATTGAGCCGGTACTGTGGGAGATGCTGCTGGCAACTTTTCGTGATGACACCATTGAGCATACCTGGCAGTCATTGTTTGTGATGTGTGAGTTGTTCAGAACTGTTGGTTTGCGTGTGGGTGATCACTTTGGCTACACCTATCCGGCGGATGATGACCGCCGGGTGAGTGCTCATCTGCAGCATGTGTACCGTCTGCCGCCGGATGCAACGGAAATTTACCCGGACAGATAGCCTGATACCCGGATTATTTAAGATAGTAATGACATGAATTAGGGTAGATACCGCTTGACTTTTCTTTGTAGTCTGTTATGATAATTATATTCTAAAGAAAATGATTATCCAATGATGATTGACCCTGAACTGCGCTATCAAAAAATGGTGAACACACTGCAGGAAAACGGCGGCAGGCTGACCTCTCACCGGCTGGCGCTTATCCGCTTGCTCTCTGAGTCTGATGGGCACCCCAATGCCATGATGCTGTACCAGAAGTTGAGAGAACAGTTCCCTACCATCAGCCTGGCGACGGTCTACAAGACACTTACCCTGCTAAAAAAAGAAGGCCAGGTGCTGGAGATAGACCTGCACACCGAGAGTCACTACGACGGCAACAAGCCTTACCCGCACCCTCATTTGATTTGTACGAATTGTCACAAGATCATCGATGGTGATGAAATCAAGTCGCTAAAAAACCTGTCAGCTGAGCTTGAACAAACATTTTCATTTGAAGCAACCCAGTATCAACTGGTCATTTTTGGACTGTGTCGGGAATGCAAGCCTGAGTAAAGTATAACCAGTCTTTTAAAGAGCATATTTGAATTTGATAAAAAAAGAAAGGATAGGATAAGATGACCGAAAAAAAGAAAAATAAATTAACCACCGCTGCCGGAGCACCAGTTCCTGACAGCCAGAATGCCATGACCGCCGGACCGCGCGGCCCGATGCTGCTGCAGGACGTCTGGTACCTGGAAAAACTGGCGCACTTTGACCGCGAGGTTATCCCAGAGCGCCGTATGCATGCCAAGGGATCAGGCGCCTTTGGCACCTTCACCGTCACGCATGACATCACACGCTACACTAAAGCCAAGATCTTCTCTGAAGTTGGTAAGAAGACTGACTGCTTTGTGCGCTTCTCCACCGTGGCCGGCGAGCGCGGTGCTGCTGATGCCGAGCGTGACATCCGCGGCTTTGCCATGAAGTTCTACACCGAAGAGGGCAACTGGGACCTGGTTGGCAATAACACCCCCGTCTTCTTCCTGCGCGATCCGCACAACTTCCCCGATCTGAACCGGGCTGTTAAGCGTGACCCGCACACCAACCTGCGTTCAGCCACCAATAACTGGGATTTCTGGACATCACTGCCGGAAGCCCTGCACCAGGTAACCATCACCATGAGCGATCGCGGTATCCCGGTTTCCTACCGCCATATGCACGGTTTTGGCAGCCATACCTTCAGCATGATCAATGCAAAGAACGAGCGTGTATGGGTCAAGTTCCACCTTGTCAGCCAGCAGGGCATCAAGAACCTGACTGACCAGGAAGCTGAGGCCATCGTCGCCAAAGATCGCGAGAGCCATCAAAAAGATTTGTTGGAAGCCATAGATCGCGGCGATTTCCCCCGCTGGAAGATGTTTATCCAGGTGATGACTGAAGAGCAGGCCTTGAAAATGCCATACAATCCTTTCGACCTGACCAAGGTCTGGTACAAGAAGGACTTCCCGCTGATTGAGGTTGGTGTGATGGAGCTCAACCGCAACCCGGAGAATTACTTCCAGGATGTGGAGCAGGCAGCATTCAACCCGGCAGCAGTCGTGCCCGGCATTGGTTTCTCACCTGACAAGATGCTGCAGGGACGCCTGTTCTCTTACGGCGATGCGCAGCGCTATCGCCTGGGTGTCAATCACCACCAGATACCGGTCAACAGCCCCAAGCATGCACCGGCGCACCCCTCACACCGCGACGGACAGATGCGTGTGGATGGCAACCACGGCGCTACACTGGGTTACAGTCCCAACAGTTATGGCGAGTGGGAAGACCAACCGGAACACAAAGAACCCCCGCTGGCGCTTTACGGCAATGCTGACAACTGGAACTTCCGTGAGGATGATTCTGATTACTACACCCAGCCCGGCAAGCTCTTTAATTTGATGAGCAAAGAACAGCAGCAGGTGTTGTTTGAGAACACAGCCCGCAATATGGGTGATGCGCCTGAGTTCATCAAGATTCGGCATATCGGTAACTGTCTTAAGGCAGACAAGGCTTACGGCGAAGGCGTGGCAAAAGCGCTTGGCATTCCGCTGAGCAAGGTGAAGTAAATTTTCAGTTAGTGTTTTGTGAGTTATGCAGGACGGTTGAAGCAATTCAGCCGTCCTGTTTTTAAGCTCAGCTCTTCCAGGTAGACGTCTCGGTGTTGCTGATTATAATTAACCTATGATTATTATAGACCCCTATCACACCGATTGGCCGACGGAATTTGAGGTGATACGCCAGGAGCTTAGTGCGGTGCTTGGCGACCTGGCGCTGCGCATAGACCACATTGGCTCGACGTCCGTACCGGGCATGGCAGCCAAGGACGTGGTCGATGTGCAGGTAACAGTGGCTGATTTATCCGAAGAGATTGTGAAACGGATGACTGCTGCAGGTTATGTCTTTGCGGGTCATGTTTCAAATGATCACCTGCCTGCAGGGGAAATAGAGGACAGCGATCAATGGCAGAAGTATTATTTCAGTGAAAAGCCGGGTGAGAAGCGTGCCCATATCCATGTGCGCGTAGCCGGGAAAGCCAACCAGCGCTACCCGCTGCTGTTCAGGGATTACCTGCGCACACACCCTGAAGCGGTTGAAACCATTGTACATATCAAGCGTGAGCTGGCTGCTCGTTTTGCGGACGATGTGGATGCGTACTATGCTGTGAAAGACCCGGTGTACGACCTGGTCTACCAGGCTGCGCAAATGTGGGCGGAGCGATACGGCTGGTTGCCTGACTGACTGTATGAGTGCCTAAGTTTTCTAATTAGCCGTTCAGTTCATCCAGGATGGCAAACAGCTCTTCATTTTCTGGAATATCGGACATTGAGTGACCGTAATGGACGTAACGGGCTGTGCCCTGCCTGTCCACGATCACCTGTGCCGGCATGCGTCCCAGCTTGAAAATATTCACTTCCTGTCCAAAGAGCTTGAGGACAGTTGTCTTGGGGTCTGGCAGGCCGATGAATGGCAGGTCGTTCTTCTCAAAATATGCTTTGAAGGTTTCGGCATCTTCCGGCCCAACAACGATGATTTTCGTATTTCTTGCTGTAAATTGCTCAAAATCCTGGCGCAACTGCGCCATGTGCTTTTGGCAAAACGGTCAGGCAAAGGTGCGGTTAAAAACCAGCAAAATGTTGGACTGTTTTTTGAAGTCAGACAGGCTTACCGTTTGCCCGTGATAATCTTGCAGTGAAAATTGTGGTGCGGGGGTATCTACAGCAACTTTTGGCATTTGTTACTCCTAAAATAGTAAATGACTTAACTTCTAACGTCTGGAGGTGTATCAGACAGATCACTTACCAACGAGATACTGGCTGTTTCCTGTTCGAGTTTAACAGCGTGGGCAGTAAGCGTGGTGATTGCAGCAGAAATTCGCAGGCGGTCTTCTTCTGGCAGGGAAGCGGTTAGCCTATCAACCCAGTCTTGCCTGGCTGTAATGCTCTCTTCAATCAGTCCGCGCCCCTTCTCGGTGATCTCTACCATGCGCACGCGGCGGTCTTCAGGTATTTCCTTGCGGCTGACAAGCCCCTGTTGGACCATGCGTTCGACCATCTGGCTGGCGGCGGCGGGCGTGATTTCCATCATCTCACAGAAATGCACCAGCGGTGCGTCACCCTGGTAGTACAGGTGCATCAACACCGTCATCTGCGTGATGGACACGCCGATCGAGCGGGTGTAATGGTTGAAGTCCCGCAGCGAGATGCGCATGAACAGTGTCGACCATTCCAGCAGCAGCTTTGATAGTTCAGGTGACTTTTGGTCAATAATCATTTACAATTTCCTAATCTTTGCTTAATCCTCTCGGATTGACAGCCTGATGAGGTCAAGGTATAGTTAACGTCGCTTAACTATTAGTTTTACTTTATTATAAACGATTTTTAAACACGAAAATAAAACAATACTGAATGAAACAGCAAACCATAGCCACCATAATTCTCTTCGCTGCCATGATGATCATCATGCTGGGTTTCAGTATTGCCATCCCGCTAATGCCGTTTTACGTCACCCATTTCGGAGCATCAGCCAGTGCGTTGGGCTTTATGATGGCGATGTACTCTATTATGCAATTCCTCTTTGCCCCCATGTGGGGCCGACTGTCGGACCGTTATGGCCGCAAACCCGTCATCCTGATTGGTATTGCCGGAAATTTCATTACTTTCTTAATGCAGGGTTTTGCCCAGAGCATCATGATGCTTACTCTCACCCGAACCCTGGCAGGCGTGATTACCTCCGCCACCTTGCCCACTGCGATGGCATATATGGCAGATATCACCAGCGATGAAGACCGTTCTCGCGGTGTCGGTTTGATGGGCGCTGCCATGGGCATGGGAATGATCTTTGGGCCAAGCTTGGGCGGATTAATTACCGGACTCACCCTGCCGCTACCGCCGTTTATTAACAACCTGATGCAAATTACTACTGACCCAAACACGGGGGGACTGATCAACCTGTCGTTCCCATTTTTCGTGAGTGCCTTGCTTGCACTAATTGCTTTCCCGTTCATTTTTATACTCCTTCCTGAAACGCTTACTCCTGAGAAGAGGCAGGCCATTGCCAGCGTAGCCCGACAATCACAAGTAAAACAGATAACAGCGGCACTGCGTGGTCCCTCAGGGTTTCTTTTCTTACTGGCATTTTTACTGGCGTTTGCGCTGGCAAATGTACAGGCAATACTCGGCATGTACGGCAAAGACATATTCTTAATGGGTCCCTCTGAGATTGGCTTAATGATGGGGGTTATTGGCATACTGGTTGTGATTCAACAGGGTATTGTTATTGGACCGTTGACACGCAAAGTTGGTGAAGTAAAGGTCATCTGGGGGGGCCTGGTGATCAGCACAATTGGGTTTGTCCTGATGGCAGTGGTGAATACCAAGGTGATATTTTTTATTGCCGTGATCATTTTCCACTTTGGCAGTGTGCTGCTGCAGCCAAGTGTCACAGCGTTGATTTCAAAACGCGCCAGGACAGGCCAGGGTGAAGCTATGGGGTTAAATAATTCGTTCCAGGCAATTGGCAGGTCTATAGGACCGCTTTGGGCTGGATATGCCTATGATATCTACAGCAAGTTGTCGTTTTTCTCCGGCGCCTTTATCCAGATAGTGGCGTTTATCTATTCTATTAAAATGCTGCGCGGCATGGAGAATGAACCAGCAAAGGCCGTTAAAGCTTCTAATGCTGTATCATTTGATGATTAATCATGAGAGGGGATGATGAAACTCAAGGATAAGATCGCTGTCATCACTGGCGGTACCCGTGGATTAGGTTTAAGCACGGCTGAAGCCCTGGCAAAAGAAGGTACCAGGGTTGTTGTGTCCTCCCGTTCTCAGGATTCGGTTGATAAGGCGGTGGAAATGCTCACCAGCCGCGGCTATGAAGCCAGCGGCATTACTGCGGATGTTGGTGACCTACTGCAGGTACAGGGCTTAGCCCGGCATGCCGTTGCCCGTTTTGGAGGACTTGACATTTGGGTTAATAATGCGGGGGTCGTGGCGCCTTATGGTCCCAGTATTGATATCGCCCCGCAAGATTTTTACCGTGTGGTGCAGACCAATATCATCGGTGTTTATCACGGCTCGCGTACAGCACTGCATTATTTCAACAACCAAAATTCCGGCAAGTTGATCAATATATTGGGGTTGGGTGATTCCTGGGCAGCACCGTGGCAGAATACCTATGCCGCCAGCAAAGCCTGGATGCGCAGTTACACCAAGGCGCTGGCAGCCGAGAATAAGGGCAGCGGCGTCTCAATTATTGCCTTTAACCCCGGTATGACTCGCACCAGCCTGCTGACCGATGTTGATGTCATCGAAGGCTCGGAAGAGCGTTTGAAGGTGTTCCCGAAAATTGTACGCATGTGGTCCAACCCGCCTGAGGTGCCGGCTGATAAGATTGCCTGGCTGGCATCTTCGGCAACAGACGGCAGGACCGGACTGTACGTCAGCCTGGTGAGACCCGGATTCGTCCTGCGCGGCCTGTGGAAGGAGCTAAAACGAGCCATCACCGGCAATCACAGTCGCGATGTAGCAATTAAAATAACCACCATTCCCCCATCAAGGGATGATTGAGCTTATTTAAATCACTCATGGCGTATTCGAAACTTGAGGAAAAAGATGAAACAAAGCAAACACTTAAATTTCAATCAACAGGCGCCCGACCTGGCAGTGCAGGACACTGACGGCAACCCGGTTCAGCTCTCCAGACTGTGGCAGGAACGCCCGCTAATTCTGGCATTTACCCGCCACTTTGGCTGTACCCAGTGCAAGGAAATGCTGGATGAGTTGGTACAGGGAAAGGAACGTATTGAAGCGGCCGGGCTGGATATTGCTGTGATTACTCAGGGAAAACCTGAATCCACCGCAATTTTTGCACAGTCCTTTGCTCCCGGTTTGAAAGTGCTTTCAGATCCTGATCGCAGGTCTTATGCCGCGTACGGACTGGAAAGAGGCAACCTGCTGCAAACCTTCCTGCACCCCAAAATCTGGGCGGCCATTTCACAGGCACGTGAAAAAGGCTACCGGGTTGAGACACCGCCGGAAGGCCAGGATGCCATGCAGATGTCAGGTACTTTTATCATCAGCACAGATGGCAGGATTCAACTACCTTATTATTATGACCATATCGCCGACCACCCACCGCTTGACCTGCTGTTGGAAGGCGTGCTCTCCACCCCCTGGGATCAGCCTTTTGATGGACCAGTGGGACACATTGACACCGACTAAGCCTTGATACAGGAGTTTATTAATGAAGAAGATTTTTACCTCACTTTTTATTTTCGGCCTTTTGCTGATCCTTTTAACCGCTTGCAGTGCCAAAACTGAAACAGCGGAGCCTGTCTCTGCTGAGCCAGTAATTGAAGTATTGATTGCTGAAGGGCGTGTACTGCCCTCAAACAGCATGAGCCATGCTTTTACTACCCCTGGGAAGGTGGTGGAAGTGCTGGTCAAAGATGGCGAAGCTGTTGAGGTCGGCCAGGTTCTGGCACGGTTGGAAAATTCACCTGACTTAAGTGCCTCACTGTCACGTGCACAGCAAAATGTACTGGCTGCACAGCAGGCCGTTGATGCACTCAAAGAAGGCGCAGCACCGGCGCTTGCCCTGGCACAGGCCAAACTGGCAGAACTGAACGCAGCTGAAGCGCTTGAGGATGCTGAAGAACGTTTTGATGTGGATGAGTCTGAGGAGAATGGTGCATTGTTAGCTGAAGCTCGCGAAAAATGGGCTATGGCAGAAACGAATCTGGCTGTGCTTGAAGATAATGACGGCATTGACCCTGATCAAATGGCTTTAGCTGATGCGAACCTGAGCAGCGCCAACATGTCACTCGAGGCGGCGCAGGCTGCCTTTAGCAGCCGTGAATTGAAAGCTGAGATTGCCGGCACAGTGATAGACCTTGCTCTTGAAGTCGGCCAGTTTGTTGCCGCAGGCGTACCGGTGATCGATGTAGCTGACCTTTCAGCCTGGAACGTTGAGACCGAGAACCTGACTGAAGTGGACGTTGTTCAGCTGGAGGTAGGGCAGGAAGCAACCGTTGTACTGGATGCACTCCCCGAAGTTGAACTTAAGGGCAAGATTGTCAACATCAACCAGCGCTATGAAATCAAACGCGGCGACGTGACCTTCACCGTCACCGTTGCGCTGGACCCAACTGATCAGCCACTGCGCTGGGGTATGACGGCCGCTGTCAGGTTCACACCCTGAGGAAACATCTATGAAGCAAATTTTGACTATTTCAACATACCTGGCTGTCAAGGAAATCTGGCGCAACCGCGGCCGCTTCCTGCTGGTCAGCCTGGTGATTGCCCTGATCACCCTGCTGGTGCTGTTCATTGCAGCGCTGGGTGAAGGGCTGGGCAACGGCAACCGGGAGTATATCTCCAAGCTGAATGCCGACCTGGTGGTTTTTCAGGGTAAATCTGATTTTCTCATCCAGGCAAGCCGCTTGGGACGGGACCGGTTGGCGGCTGTGCGGCGGGTTGATGGTGTACAGGATGCCGGCATGTTCGGCGCTTCCAGCGTCAACCTGATCCAGTCGGACGACAACAGCACCCTCAAGGTTGCCATGCTGGGCGTAGAGCCCGGTCATACCGGCGAGCCGCGTGTGTTGGAGGGCAGCCAGCTCAGTACTGACCTGGCAGAAGAAGCCCTGATCGATGCCAATACGGCGATCAGAACAGGTATAACCGTTGGCGACACACTTACTGTTCGTGTCACACAGGGCACGCGTGATGAACTCTTCAAGCTGCGCGTGGTGGGCGTGACCGATGGACAGCAGTACTCTTTGCAGCCATCCATCTTTGTGCCGTTTTTTACCTGGGATCGCATTCGCCCGAAATCAGAAGCTGAAGTCAACAGCCTGACTTCGGTGGCGAACGTCTTCCTGGTAAAGCTGGATGACCCGGCTCAGGTTGACGTTGTCAGCCAACGATTGACAGCACAGGTAGGAAATATTGAGACAGCTGATTTGAAAACAACCATACAGTCACTGCCTGGCTACTCAGCCCAGCAGAGCACCTTGAACACGCAGGGTGGTTTCACCCTGTTTATTGGCATCCTGGTGATTGGCGGCTTTTTCCAGATCCAGATCCTGCAGAAGGTATCGCAGATTGGCGTACTCAAAGCCATTGGCACAGCCAACCCGATCGTTGCTGCCTCTTCCATCATACAGATCGTAATTGTGACGGTGATCGGGGTGGCAATAGGTGCCCTGCTGACCTTCTTGTTCTCGCTGACATTTCCACCAACCGTGCCGATTGTTTTCAACGGCACCACTTCTGTTATTGCCATCATCGCCCTGCTGTTGATCGGTCCATTGGGCGGGCTTGTGTCCATTCGATATGCGGTGAAAATTGAGCCGTTGAAAGCGCTGGGGTTGTCATGAGCACTGAAATCAACAGCACACCCAACGCACTTGAAACACGCTCAGTTGTTAAAACCTACCAGACGGATTTTGGGACCATCCAGGCAGTCGATGAAGTCTCTCTGCAGGTGGGCGCCGGCGATTTTGTGGCGCTGGTTGGACCGAGCGGTTCGGGCAAGACCACCATGCTTTCCATTCTGGCGGCGCTGCTTCAGCCTACCTCCGGCCAGATACTGCTGGATGGTGATGACCTGGCGGGCATGGATGACAAAGAACGCGTCGCCATGCGGCGCGAGAAAATTGGCTTTACCTTCCAGGCAAATAACCTGGTGCCTTATTTGACAGCAGTTGAGAATGTCGAATTGATGCTCCGGCTGAATAAGCGGCTAGACAAAGCCGGAAAATTGCGGGCACGTGAACTGCTGGCACGACTTGGCCTGGGTGAGCGCCTGCATAACCTGCCCGGCCAGATGTCTGGCGGACAGCAGCAGCGTGTGGCCATCGCCCGGGCGTTGATACACAATCCCAGCCTGGTGCTGGCGGATGAGCCGACAGCCAGCCTGGATACTGAGCGCGCCTACCAGGTGGTGGAAACCTTTGCCGGCTTGATCCATGAGCAGAACCGCGCCGGCATCATGGTGACGCATGACCTGCGCATGTGCATTTACGTTGACCGTGTACTGATGATGCAGGATGGCAAGCTGGTGCGCATTTACACCGGTCAGGACGAGATCAAGGAGCTGATTGGCGGCGGCAGCCATTAAAAACAATCTGGTTATTTAATTCCAGATTCTTAAGATTGGTTGATGATTGTGTTGGTTTAAAAAATCTAAGACCTGCGGAGATTGTAGTTGTCCCTGCAGGCCTTATTATTTCTAAATAATTCATTGAAAAACTGTTTTTCGGTGGTTATTTGTCAATGTATTTTGCATTAACACGATGTGAGCCGTCACACAGCGGCTTGTTGCACGAATTGCCGCAGTTGCACAGGGTCACACGGTTGCGCATCTCTAAAGGCTGGCCGTCCGAACGTTCGATCTCAATGCTGCCGGTGACAAATACCGGGCCGCGAATGGGGCCGTCGGAGAGCACTTCAACAGTTGTGGCAATATCAGGATTCAAATCGGGTTCAATATCCGGCTCATTGGGGTCAATGCGGTAAGTGAGTGCGCCTGAGGGGCAGCGTTCGACCATCGCTATTACCAGCGAACGGATGCGGGTGTTGTCAGTTTCCATCACAAAATCAGCAAAAGATGCGCCCATCATGCCGCAGAATCCTGAACCCGTGCACAAGGTTTCATCTTTCATCACAATAATGTGTGTACTGCCCGGTATGGTGGTACGGCGCTCAGAAGTTGTGTCGGTTGAGGCTGTCTCAGTGCCGTCAAAACCTTCACGGCGGTGTGTACCGTCACAGAATGGGAAGCGCGAAGATTTGCCGCAGCGGCAGAGCATATAAACGCCATCGGGTGTCTCAATCGGTTCAGACTTCTTCCAGGTCAACGGTTCACCGTTCTCTGACACGACCTGGGTTTTGTGCAGCAGTGGTATGCCGCCTTCGACACGGTACGGTCCATTTTTGATGATCGTGATTTTTTGAGGTTTTGGCTCAACGGTATTTTCGGGTGCACTCATCTTGTCTCTCCTGTAGTTAGTAGATTGGGTACTGTTAATTTCAGTTTATGATATCAACTTGTAGCCCGCTGACAGCCGGGCTGGTAACCAGGTATTCTGCCTGCTGATTAGCCTGCATAAACGCAGCAACCATTGCCTTGCCGGCACCAATGGCATTGTTTTGTGTACGGCAGAAGGCGATCAGGCTGGGTCCGGCGCCTGATAGTGCGGCGGCATCAGCACCTGCTGCTCGTGCTGCGTCCAGTGCCTGTGATGCACCGGGAATCAACGGTAAGCGGAAAGGTTGGTGCAGCCTGTCAACCATCACCTCGCCCAGCTCATCGAGCCTGCCTGATTTGAGCACATCCAGTACAGCGGCGGTGTTGGCGGCATTGGCAACGGCATCTGCCAGTGGGACCTGCTGCGGTATGGCGTTTCGCATGGCTTCGGTGGACAGATCAACCTGCGGTGTGGCGATGGCAAAATGCATCTCCGGTAGATGGTAAGATTTAATCGTGCTGGTGCTTCCATGCTTAAGCACCAGTGCCAGACCGCCGTGCAGTGCGGCCGCCAGGTTGTCCAGGTGTCCCTCCATCTTGCCAGCAAGGTCCAGCAGATGATTTGGCGTAAGCGGGCTGCCAAGCAGAGCGTTGGCGCCGGCCGCACCTGCCAGGATGGCAGCTGCACTGGAACCCAACCCTGAACGGATGGGAATATGCGTTTTGCAGTCAATTTGTAACCCGGTGGGAAAGGGCTCGCCGACGCTTTGATAGACCATTTTGGCTGACTTGACGACCATGTTGTCAGCCGTTTCGGGCACATGCTGTGACGTTAAACCGCTGTTTTTGATGACCAGTGTTTCACCGCAGAGACATAAAACTACTTCATTCCACAGTTCAAGCGCCAGCGCCAGGCAGTCAAAACCAGGCCCAAGGTTGGCAGAGGAAGCCGGCACCCTGATACATACGTGATGGGGTCGAACCGTCATTTCAATATGACCTTTTTAATAGCTTCCATGTCGGCATCCACTACCTCAGGTGTTTGCATCTGGCGGGCGATGATGTCAGGATCCTTTAAACCGTGTCCGGTACAGATGGCAACTACTGTTTTACCGATGAGGTCTATTGTGCCGGCCTTGATTTCAGCGGCCAGCCCCGCCAGCCCCGCCGCAGAGGCGGGTTCCACCCACACGCCGTGCGATGCCAATTGGCGCTGCATGGCAAGAATTTCTTCATCTGTGCGTGAAATGATCCTGCCATCAGACTGCTCAGCAGCTTCCAGTGCCTGCTCACCGCGTGCCGGTTTGCCAATGCGGATGGCTGTGCAAACGGTTTCAGGGTTTTCCACCGGGTAACCGAGCACCAGCGGCGCAGAACCGGCAGCCTGCACGCCCAATATGTGCGGCAGACCGGTGCCTTTGAACTGGTGATACTGCCGGAAGCCCATCCAGTAGGAGGTGATGTTGCCAGCATTACCAACCGGCAGACACAACCAGTCCGGTGCGCTGCCCAGTACATCACAGATTTCAAACGCAGAAGTCTTTTGCCCCTCCAGACGGTAAGGGTTGAGCGAATTAACCATCACGATCGGGTTTTCTTCGCTGATTTTCAAAACCAGTGTCAGGGCATCGTCAAATGAGCCTCTAATCTGTATCACCTGTGCACCGTATGCAATGGCACCGGCCAATTTACCGGCTGCCACCTTGCCTTCAGGGATGATGACAACCGGCTTCATGCCTGCCCGGCGGGCATAGGCTGCCGCCGACGCGGCTGTGTTGCCGGTAGATGCGCAGATCACCGCCTTTGCCTTGCGGCCGTACGCTTCGCTGATGGCAACGGTCATACCACGGTCTTTAAATGAACCAGTAGGGTTCATCCCTTCAAATTTGACAAACAACTCAAAGCCGCCGCCCAGTTCCTTTGCCAGTCCGGGCATGGGAATCAGTGGGGTATTGCCTTCCAGCAGTGTCACCGTGCGGGTGTGCTGGGGGATGTTTAATAAGGGGCGGTATTGCTCAAGTACACCTTGGTAAGCCATGGGTTTCTCCTCAAAGATGGTGTTTGTAGGCTGACAGTATTGATTATACCTTTGGAAGAACTGCAGGACAGTTTTTTCTGGAGCAGCGGTAAAACCTGAAGAAAGAATACAAGGACTTTGTATCCCAGAATATTGTGGTAAACTTTCCCGTTTGTTTAAATTATTCTCTAAGGATGGAGAGGCAGTAATTAAATGTATGACCCGAATGATTTATCCGTATTTCCCATGAGTGCAGGACTGGATGGTAGTGGTCAGTTGACTGTTGCCGGCCACAACCTGGCGGAGCTGGCCAAGATCTATGGCACACCGCTGTATGTGTATGATGGGGGGACCATACGGAACAGGGTTTCAACGTTAAAAGAGAACCTTGATAGATATTACCCCGGCGATTCAGAGACGGCTTATGCTGTGAAGGCATATTTTTCCTCTGTGTTTGCCGGTAAACTTGCCAGCCTGGGCATTGGCGCAGATGTGGTCAGCCTGGGTGAACTGCATGTAGCAAAAAAGGCTGGCTTCTCAGCCGAAAGCATTCATCTGCATGGCAATAACAAAACTGAAGCTGAACTGCGGGAGGCGCTTGACTGGGGTATCCAGGCGATTGTGGTGGACAGTCTCGATGAATTGAGCTTCGTGGAGAATATCGCACGAGAAATGGGAAAGGTTGCCCGCATCTGGCTGCGCATCACGCCTGATTTGAAAGTCAATACCCACCCACATATTGAAACATCGAACACCGGCAGTAAATTCGGTTTGCATATCATCAACCGGCAGGCGTCTATTGCCATCAACCGGGCTCAGAAGAGTGAATGGCTTGATTTGGTTGGTCTGCACACGCACCTGGGCTCACAGATCTTTGAGCCCACGCCATACATTTCAGCCATTAAGATGTTGTTTGCACTGGCTGAGGAAGAACATTACATTCCTAAAGAAATCAGCCCGGGCGGTGGATGGGGTATCCGCTACACTGAGGCTGATGCTGTTAGCGATGATGTCATGCCGTGGGTCAAGGCTGTTAGTGAGACTGTGCAGGATGAAGCGGAAAAGCGTGGCTGGCCTCTGCCAAAGCTGGTACTTGAACCAGGCCGCTGGATTGTTGGGCGTGCAGGCGTGGCGTTGTACAGTATTGGTTCTCAGAAGGACCTGCCGGACGGGCTGCACATTGCTGCAATTGACGGCGGCATGGCGGATAACCCGCGTGTGGCACTGTACCAGGCGGACTATACCGCACGGGTTGCCCAACGGGCTGTCGCTCAGCCCGACCAGGCTGTGCGAATTGTGGGCCGTTTCTGCGAGTCCAGCGATGTGCTCATACCGGAAATCAGCCTGCCGAAACTGCAGCGCGGCGATGTACTGGCAGTCCCTGCGGGAGGCGCTTACCAGCTCAGTATGGCGTCCAACTACAACTTTGCAACCCGGCCCTCAGTATTATGGCTGGAAGATGGCCAGGTGGAAGTGATGCAGAAGCGCGAACATGCCGATGAACCATGTTGGTGGATGAACTGACCTGATAAATTACCATACTGCCTTGCTGTGCTTCCTAAAACAGCAAGGCAGTTTTTTATTAGGGATACTATCTAAAGGATGATTTATAGTTAGTTCTGCTAAGATAGTGATGAGGATATTATTCAAGAATTATCGTTATTGCTCGAAATAGTTAGACACTGCATCGTGAAAAGACCTGACAGGTGAGACCTAATGACAAAAATTCTAATTCTTGGCGGTTACGGCGCAACAGGAAAGGTGTTGGCGTGGTACCTGTTGAAGTGGACTGCGGTAGAGGTTGTCCTTGCTGGCCGGAACCCTGACAAAGCCAAAGACCTTGTAGATCAGCTCAATGCTGAATTTGGTGCACGAAGGGCAGCTGTGATGAGGGTTGATGCCGCCCAACCGGGCATGCTGGAGAGCGCTTTAGCGGGTATTGATCTGCTGGTTGTTGCCTCACCAACCACAAGCAGCGCAGCCCTGGTGATTGATGCTGCCTTGAAGGCAAAGGTTGATTACCTGGACATCCAGCTGAGTGCTGAAAAGCTGGCCTATCTTCAGAGCAGATCAGAAGCGATACGCCAATCGGGCTGCTGTTTTATTACCGAGGCTGGTTTTCACCCTGGCTTGCCGGCTGCGATGGTGCGGCATGCTGCCGGAAAATTGGAAAGCCTGGTCTCTGCTGATGTGTTCAGCTACCTCAATATCGGCCGTTCTGCACCTTACACCGAAGCTGTAAATGAGCTTATGGAGACATTCAAACACTATGATGCCCGCGTTTACCGGGAGGGCAGCTGGACAAAATCCAATTCCTACCGCATGCAGAAAACCGACTTTGGCGGGGATATCGGCGTGCGTAACTGTTACCCGATGTATTTTGAGGAACTTGGGGGTTTACCTGCGTCAATCCCCTCTCTAATGCAAACCGGTTTCTATATGTCTGAGCTGCACCCGCTGCTGGATTGGGTGGTCACACCGGTGGTGCTCGCCGGCATCAAGCTCTTCCCAGTGAAGGGTATGGTGCCGCTTGGAAAGTTGATGTGGAACGCCATGTGCAGCCTGCCGAAGCCGCCGTACCGGGTGATACTGCAGCTGATGGCAGCAGGGCTCACTGCCGGGAAGCCAGCGGAATACAGGCTTGTCATCAGCCATGCCAATGGGTATGACCTCACTGCTATCCCGGTAGCTGCCTGCATCCTGCAGCTGTTGGACGGCACTGCTCGCAAGCCCGGCTTGTGGATGATGGGTTACCTGGTTGAGACAGACAGGCTGATGCGCGACATGACAGCAATGGGCGCAGATGTAGAAGAGTACCAACCGTAATTATTCCGTTGACGTCTTTTATACCCTGTAATAATGCTTCAAGAACGCTGCCGCTTTTTTTGCCAGCGCTAAACGGCAGCTGTTGAGCTGGCTTTCTGCGAATGCCAGCATCTCAGGCTGGCTGCCTGATACTGTGAAGTACCTGCTGAAACAATCCAGCACGTGACCGCACACCACCCGGTTACATTCCGGCGAGGGGCTGCCTTTATGCAGGTAAACAATCTCAGGCACTAAAAGAAGCAGTTTTGTGATTTGTTTTTCTCTGTCGGGATAGGCATGCATGAGCTTCCACAAGTTACCGACCGTATTGGCAGATGTGATCATATTGTCCGATTCAACCAGTGCAAGATAGTCTGGTAAATGCTGCTCAAATTTCTTCTCTGTGTCGGCCATAAAAAGGTTTGACAGGGTGATGATTGCTCCCCACTTGATGAAGTTATTACTGCTTTTCGTCAGAGATGCCAGTAAGTCAAAGTGCGGCAGAAGGACGTCAGGCTGCAGTTCACTGACCGCGCGGATGACTTTTTCCGCTTTGAATTTCAGGCTTCCCCTGTCAGACTGCATGATTGCCAGCAGTTCGTTAATTAGTTCAGGCTGTTCAGCTGCCTCATTGACCAGGAGATCGAACGCCTGTTTATCATTAAGCCTCTCTGCCAGCTCACTATGATCCATATGACCTCCATATGTCCGAGAACACCACACAATATATCTAACCTAAATGATGCGTTGTTAATCAATAGAATACCAGCGACCACCTGTGAATTCAACTGGTTTTTCCAGTTGATTTAACTTACATTTTTTTATTGACACATATATTTGCGGTTGTATACTGGACGTATAGAGAACTTGATTACTGCAGGAGGCAGCTATGGCATCATTTACCAGAAAACCAAACTACGATATCCGCAATGATGGCGCTGGACCCTATTGTGTGTTTTATTGTGACATTTGTTCACGCGAATTCCGCAGCCAGCCGGACGTGATCAATACGGTCACCCAGGATTTAGGAAAGCAGGCGCTTGGAGGTCTGCTCAGAAGGGTGCCGCTGGTTGGCAATATTGCCGCAGATAATGTTGTAGGCGAAGATGCGCGTTACAGTTACAAGATGACGTCAGCACAAATTGACAAAGCCTGGGAGCAGGTGCAGGTGCACTTCAGAGAGTGCCCAACCTGCGGCAGGGTGGTATGCCTCTCTGATTTCGATACCCAAAGCGGTTTCTGCCAGGAAGACAGCCCGCGAACAGAGGAGATTGCCGAATCACGCGGGGCACAGGCAGGCGCAGCCATTAAGGGCTTTGCAGATGCATTTGGATTGGGCAGTGTGATTAAGAAAGCCGAGGACGCCATGCAAACCGCTCAGACCAGCCTGGCTAAATGTCCGAAATGCGGCAATGTAGCTGCTGCCGGTACGAAATTCTGCCCGGAATGCGGCACAGTGATGACCCAGCCGGCAACTGACATCTGCCCGAACTGCGGCGCAGAAGTGCACGGCGCAAAATTCTGCCCCGAGTGCGGCACGAAAATTGAACGGGCACCGCAGGTTTTCCGCTGCCCCAACTGCGGGGCTGAGACAAAAGGTGCGAAATTTTGCCCGGAATGCGGGACAAAGATCGGTTGAGCCAGATTTAACGTTTGTTAAGTATTCAGCATGGCTGGCGGCGTATTCTACACCAGCCATGCTCTTACGTGTACGGTCAGCCTAAGTGAAGGGCTGCAAGAACTTCAGCAGCCCAGCTGGCAGCATGTTCCAGTTCACCGTCTTTGAGCGGCCCTTCAGACGCCGTCACAATATACCATTCTGCTGGAACGACCAACTCAGCGCCCTTTCTCTGCAGGGTTTTCGCCAGCGGTTCGGCCGCATAACCGAACAACTTCACCATGAAGGTCAAAAATTTGTTGTTTACTTCAGCCACTGAGACACGTGTATCAAAGGCGGCAGCCTTTTTGCCTTTCAGTGCACCACCAGGCACGCCAGCCAGCAGCTTTGTAATGTCGGGTGTTGGGCGAAATGCGCGTGTGGGTGATCCGGCGATCAGCAGGTCATACTCGCTCAACTGCGCAGGTGTAAGTGTACTGGAGCGTGCCAGGGTAGTTTCGCAGCCCGCCTTTAATTCCTCAGCAATGGATTGAGCTATTTTTTCTGTGTTACCAAAAAATGAATCGTAAAAAATAATTGCTTTGGTCATGGAGTATCCTTTCCTATGAATTTATCCTTGTTACATTATAAAATGAATTCTCTGACTGGCGAAGGGAAATCAATTACAAGAATAAGTTCAAGAATAAGTTCCTTATTGAATTGAAGGTTTTTCTGCAATACAATGAATACAGTATCTTGGAGGCAGGGCACCATCTGTCTACCATGAATGTTTAACTATTGATCCAAATCACTATCAAGCGAGTTTACATAATTACGGCATCGCAGCTCGTGCAACCAGGAGGTATGCCATGTCTCGCGGATTATGTGGTGTAATAGCGATCCTGCTTTTATTCAGCGCAGCATGTTCGCTGCCATCCATGGCAAAACCGATGTCAGAAGAAGAGGCTGTGCAGGCTACGGTTTCATATATGATGACCAATGCTGCAACAGCAGGCCTGCCTGCTATAAGCACCCCTACCAAGCTGTCACCTTATTCAGTGCCGACAAATACATCACAGTCCCAGACAACGGCTGTGCCCCTGGCAACCACTATACCGCCATCGACTGCAACAGTTACCGTTACACAAAACACGACACCCTGTAACCTGGCTGAGTTTGTTTTGGATGTGAATTATCCGGATGGCACAGAGGTGATTGGCGGTACTGCGTTTACCAAGACCTGGCGATTGATGAATGCCGGCACCTGCACCTGGACCAGCGCTTATTCTTTAGTCTTTTATGATGGAGCACAGATGAACGGTCCGCTCACCCAGCCGCTGCCAGGGACTGTATCACCTGGACAGACGGCAGACATCTCCGTTAAGCTGACAGCACCTGCTTCACCAAACACCTATACCGGCTACTGGAAATTGCGCGACTCCAACGGTGAAGTCTTTGGTCTGGCATCCGGTGCTTTCTGGGTGGAGATTAAATCGATGCTGGTCACTGTCAAACCTCCCATAGTCGGTAACTGGCCAACTGTCAAGCAAGGCGATTCTGGCCCATTAATTGCTGCTCTGCAGCTCTTATTGCGTTTTAACGGCCAAACACTTTCAGTCGATGGACAATATGGCCTGCAGACAAGGCTGGCGGTGGGAGGTTTTCAGACCCAGACAGGGCTGACATCTGATGGTGTTGTAGGTCCAAAAACCTGGGCAAAACTAGTTTCTGGCGCACAGCTTGCCCAGGGCATCAACAATGAATCCACGCGCGCTCTGCAGGTGCTGTTAAGAGAGAAATATGATTACGATATTGATGCTGATGGTGTCTTTGGCCCGGCTACTAAAAATGCCGTCATTGACTTTCAAAAATCTGTGAATATGACGCCGGATGGTGTGGTTACACCTTTAGTCTGGCAGGCATTAATCAGCAATTAACCGAATCAACCAAAAGTATTAGGATGATCTCCTGCCTGTTCAAAAACAGGCGGGAGATTTATTGTGGTGACAATTACAGGATTATAATTTGCGCATGGCTCCCAATCCGTGGATAACAGCAGTCATCGTGATGGTCACATTCGCGGGCATTGCGGTTGGGCGCTACCCGATCATTAAATCAAACCGCACAACCATCTCCCTGATGGGCGTCGCCACCCTGATCCTGTTCAGGCAGATCCAATTTGACGACATTCCCACTTACCTTGATTTCAACACCCTGATCCTGCTGTTCAGTATGATGATCATCAACGCCAATCTCAAGCTGGCGGGCTTTTTCACTTATGCCGGACAGGCACTGGTCAAATATGCGAAGACACCGCGTGTACTGCTGGCTGTTGAAATTGCATTAGCGGGCATCCTTTCAGCGCTTTTCCTGAACGACACTATTTGCCTGATGTTCACACCACTGGTGATCAGCCTGACAGACCGCTTGAAGCGTAATCCGCTGCCCTACCTGATTGGCCTGGCAACCGCTTCTAATGTTGGGTCAACCGCCACGCTAACTGGTAACCCTCAAAATATGATTGTCGGTATTGCATCCGGTATCCGTTACCTTGACTTTACCCTGGCGCTATTACCAGTCGCACTGTCCGGATTGGCCGTGATCTGGCTGGTGCTGATCTGGATTTATCCCCATGAATTTCAACGTGAACGCCTGGCTGTGGTGGAACAAGCCGCTGATGAACCAATCACCAGGCCGTTGTTGATCAAGACACTGGTAATCACCGCCGGACTGCTGGTTGCTTTTCTGGCTGGCGCATCGATTGCCCTGGCTTCGTTTATTGCCGCCAGCATCCTGTTGGTCACACGCCGCCACCAGCCGCAAACCGTTTTTGCTGAATTTGACTGGAGTCTGCTGGTGTTCTTTTCAGGTTTATTTATTGTCAGCGGGTCGTTGGAGACCAGCGGCGTGACCACCAGCCTGGTTGACCTGAATGCGCTGGCACAGCGGGCTGATATCTGGAACCTCACTGCACTGTCTGCTGTGTTGAGCAACCTTGTCTCAAATGTGCCGGCAGTTCTGTTGCTGCGGCCGTTGGTGAGCAGCATGGCTGACCAGACTGGCGGCTGGCTGACCCTGGCAGCATCGTCCACGCTGGCCGGCAACCTGACCCTGTTGGGCTCAGTTGCCAACTTGATTGTGGCAGAGAGCGCTTCACGCTGGCGGGTTGTGATCAGCTTTTGGGAGTACACACGTGCTGGTATCATCATCACTTTGGTGACCCTTTTGATGGCAGCCGGTTGGCTGAGCCTGGGTTTGTATTGATAAAATTTTCACTGAATTTTAATAATTGCAGGATACTTAATCTCAGCACAGAAGATCGATAATTATTACTCATCCCATTACTTTCCCGGTGCATCATGAAAGAGACCCCTTTTATTCGCAGGCTGATTGACTTTTTTGGGTTGAAGCGCAACATGACCGCCTTGCTGGCAATGGTCATTCTGGTTGGGCTGGGCGAAAAAATGGCCGAGCGCTTCCTGCCGCTGTACCTGGTGGCACTGGGAGGCGGCGCTTTCTCCATTGGGCTGTTGAACGGGCTGGACAACCTGTTGAGTGCCCTGTATTCCTTCCCGGGTGGTTATGCCAGCGACCGGCTCGGCCCCAAGCGGTCGCTATTGCTGTTTAATCTGATCGCTATGGCAGGCTTTGTCGTCGTCATCATCTTCCCCTATTGGCAGGCGGTAATCCTGGGGTCAATTTTGTTTATCTCCTGGACAGCGATCTCCCTGCCGGCGACGATGGATATGGTTTCAAGCGTCCTGCCGAAGAACAAACGTACCATGGGCGTCTCCATGCACTCATTCGTGCGACGCATTCCCATGGCGCTTGGCCCGGTTATTGGCGGCGTGCTGATCGGTGCTTTTGGCGAGAACAAGGGCATCCGCATGGCTTTCATTGCCGCACTTGTTCTGGCCGGTGCGGCGCTGGTACTGCAGCAGAAATTCATCCAGGATACGCGCACGCCAAAGAAATTGACCGGCGAGAAACGAGCGTACGGCTTTTCACTGCTCAGCCCGGCGCTGCGTAACCTGCTGCTTTCGGATATCCTGATCCGCTTTTGTGAACAAATCCCTTATGCCTTTGTGGTAATCTGGTGCGTCAGCATCAACAAGATCACACCGCTGCAGTTTGGCTTGCTGACGACGATTGAAATGGTCACTGCCATGCTGGTTTACATTCCCGTCGCCTACCTGGCAGACAAAACAACCAAGAAACCATTTGTTGCCATCACCTTCTTCAATTTCACCCTCTTTCCTCTGGTCCTGCTGGTTTCACGCTCCTTCTGGATGATGGTGCTTGCCTTTGTGGTGCGCGGTCTCAAGGAGTTCGGTGAACCCACCCGCAAAGCGCTAATCATGGACCTGGCGCCGGAGGATCGAAAAGCCGGTACCTTTGGTTTCTACTACCTGGTGCGGGATATCGTTGTGTCGCTGGCAGCCTTCGGCGGCGCATTGTTGTGGGATCCCTCCTCCATGCAGAAAATCACAGAAACAGTGGGTTTTGGCGCATCACTGCTGCCCTTCTTTGAGCGGTTTGCTTCACCGCAAACCAACCTGATCACCGCTGCGGTATTTGGGTTGGCAGGCACGCTTTACTTCATCCTGTTTGGCAGGGATCTCGGCAGAAAAGAAAGCCAGGAGTAGCGCTGCCCTGTGAGCCAGTGCAACTACAGAAACAATTATTATATGGCGGTGAGTGTGTGTAAATAGTGGAAGGGTGCCAGTGTCGATGAACCCGTAAGTTTGACCAGGCTGAAATAATCGGCGGTATACTAACCTAAACAACTGAAAGGCGGTTGAAGATGATGCAAAAATTGATCGAACTGGCTAAGAAGGAATATTCTGCTAAGAAGCGTTTCACAGCGCTATTCTTTGAGGCAATCTTTTTCCTGGTCATCCTGCCCTTTCTGTTGGTATGGTTTGGCGGCGCTGTCGACCGTTGGCTGCTCCTGCCTGGCTTGAGAGCAGGGGTTTTCAACCTTCTGCTGGGCGTTCCGGTAATCCTTGCCGGCTGGCTGTTTGCCATCTGGTCGATCTATGTGCAGTTTACCATTGGACGGGGTACACCGATCCCGGTGATGGCGACCCAGGAGTTGATCATCCAGCCGCCTTATTCTTACACCCGAAACCCGATGGCTCTGGGGGCGATTGTGATGTACACTGGCGTGTGCATACTGGTTGGTTCGATTGGCTCCTTTTTACTGGTAGTAATGGGTGCTTCTGCTTTGTTGACCTATATTCACACCTTCGAAGAGCAAGAGATGGTTCTGCGATTTGGCAACCCCTACCTTGAGTACAGACGGCAGACACCGTTCTTCATCCCACGTTTTAAGCAATAAAAAAGCAGGGATGTCAGTCCCTGCTTTCAACTTGATTATGACATTGTTTAATTGTGCTTATCTTCATACAGGTAACTGGCGATAAAGACCACGGCAGGCATTACAACCACAGCTACCAGCGCAAACCACAGGGCATCATCACTCAGCCGCGGCAGGCTGCCACTGTCAGCAAAGGATACCCACATCAGCAGGGCGTATGCCAATATGCCGGAGATTACGTAGGCACGAAAACCAGAACGATCCCTCAAGAGTTTTAAGCGTTCATCTCTCTCAGTGTTTACGAGACGAGCCACCGCCTGGGGGTCAGACGCTGTAAGCCGGTATTTTATTATTCGCCCGACGCCAATGCCGATAAATAGCAGACCAAGTGCGGTAATAATGCGCAGGTTGAAGGATGGATTGCTGATGACGCCTGTCAAGATGATGCCGACCACGGCAGTGACGATGCCTGCACCGATCATGTAATAGCCAGGTTTTTGCTGTTTTTTGATGTAGTCGATGTGATTATTCATTAATAGCCTCTTCTTTTGAAAATATGAATACGTCCTCAATTGAAAGTTCAAATAATCTTGCCAGGCGGTACGCTAAAAGAATGGATGGGTTGTAGCGTCCGCGCTCAAGCGAGATGATGGTCTGGCGGGATACGCCAACCAGGTCCGCCAGCTCCTGTTGGGTCATGTTTTTCTTCAATCTCAAAATTTCCAGTTGATTATCCATAGCACCTCATATTGTAAAGCTTACTTTACATTATTATAACAAATGCCAGGGAAATGTCAAGTGTGCTTTACATATGTTAATCATATTGTTCGTGGAATAATGTCATACCAAGCTGTGTCTGCTACAATCAAGTGGGAACAATAACTTGTCTGCTTCCTGAATGGAGTGAGTGATCATGCACCCAAATTTTGCCACGCGATTAAACAACCTGCTAACCAGCGCCGTCCTGCAGTGCCGCTTCTCCGGTGTGGTGCTCGTCCGGCAGGGTGAGGTTGACCTGTACCGGCGCGCTTTTGGTATGGCAAACCGCACCTGGGGCATCAAGAACCTGCCTGAAACGCGTTTTCGCATTGCGTCGGTCGGCAAACTGTTTACAGCAGCCGCAGTAATGCAGCTAGTCGAGCAGGGCGCCATTTCACTCGACAGCCGCATCGTTGAGATACTTGAGTTGGACAAGGACTACCCTACACACACCTTCTCGCCTGAGATTACCGTGCGCCACCTCTTGAGCATGACCTCCGGTATCGCTGATTATATTGATGAAGACGCTGAGGATTTCGATGCCGTCTGGGCTGAATTCTGCCGCAAGAACCCGCTCTACCTGCTGCGCGAAAACCGTGACTACCTGCCAATTTTTGCCAATCTACCGCCTCTGCAGTCACCGGCTGAAAGTTTCAAGTACTGTAACGCCGGATTTATTCTGCTTGGTTTGATGATTGAGAAAGTAAACGGGATACCTTATTTTGATACCATCGTTAACAATATTTTTCAGCCGGCTGGCATGACTGCGAGCAGCTTTACCGCGCTGGATGACTGCGAAGCGAATGTTGCAGAAGGCTATATCCCTATCCACGACAGGTATGGCCAGGTGACCCGTTGGAAGAAAAACACCTATGCCACTACAGCTGGAGGCGCCGGTGACGGAGGGTCAACCAACACTCCGGACGATATGGTGCGCTTCATTCACGCCCTGCTTGAGGGCAGGCTGTGCAGCGCTGACTATGTCAGCATGATGCTGACAGCACAGGTACCTGAGCGGCAGGAGCTGATGCGCGGGTACCACTCGATGTATGGGTTCGGTTGCTATCTACTGTTGGATGATGACGGTCAGGTTGTGCGTTGGGGTCACACCGGTGAGGAAGATGGTGTCAGCTGCCGGTTGTACCATTACCCCATGTTGGATGTGGACGTGGTTGTGCTGGGCAACCAGGGTGGGTGTGCTGGATCGATTTCCTGGGATATTAATGACCTGTTGATGGAGTGAGAGATGATGTTTGCATTCATGCCGGCTTATGGTGAAGATGAACGCCAGGCATTGTACCTGGTCAAAAGCATCCGTATGAATGCTGGCAGTTATGCTCATGCGCCGGTACTGGTCGTAGTTGCGAAGGACAAGCCGCTCTCCAGACGTACAGAACAGATTCTGTCAGTTTTAAACGCTGAGATCATCACTTTTCACCTGCCGGAGAGATACCGCAGCTTTCCCTATGCCGCGAAGGTTTATGCAGCTGCAGCAGCGGAATCAGCAGTACGCAGCAGTAGGCTGGTTTGGATGGATTCGGACACAATGGTGCTGTCCCCACCTGACGAGATTGCCAGCCCCAAGGCCAGCAAGACCTACCTGTGCCGCGTACATCTGAAAAATATCAGCTCACCTGCCGATGGTCCACCTCTCCCGTTCTGGCAGGCGATTTATGACTGCTGCAAGGTGCCGGCAGATCAACTGATGCCACTCCAAACGATAATGGATAGGGTTGAGATACACCCGCAATTCAATGCCGGTTTACTCAGCCTTAATGCTGAAAGAGGACTTCTAAGCTGCTGGTTGGAAAACTTCCTTTCGCTTGAACAATCCAGCTTGTTTGAGCCATTTTTTGCCCAAAATAATCTGTACCGCATCTTCTTTCACCAGGCTGTACTGGCAGGAACCATCTTAAGTATGTGCTCCGTGGATGAGAACGACCTGCTCCCTGATCAATATAATTTTCCAATTTTCTTGCACCAAAAATATCCAGTAAAACCAGCGTCAGTGATGACCTGCCGTTATGACAGCCTTGATTTCTTTGAAAGGGTCGGTTGGCAGGAGAGCTGTGGTTTAGCCGCAGAGCAGGTAAACACCGTGCAGGAAATACTTGCCAGCATGGATGAGGACTATTCAGGTGAATGATAACCCGACAAATATAACGGACGGTAAATCTTTTTGTCCTCAGTGCGGCGCTGCTTTGCCTGCAGATACAACTTGCAGTGACCTGTTTTATGCTGCCCAACTGAAGGAAATTAATAATCCTGATTACTACAGCGTCCATCACCTCAGCGTTCCCTGTTACATGCTGCAGCACGATGCTTATTCCAAGCAGGGTTGGGTAGAAGTCTATCACTTGCTGAAGCAATTTATCGATGGGCTGACGCCGCAGGAAGCACGCAGCAGGATTAACCAGGCAATGTCTGGCACTCGAAAAACCTTCAGCCTGACAAAAGGTGAGCGTATGCCAGGTCTGACTGATGTCAACTGGAGCTGGACAATTGCCCGGGTCAGGCTGGAGACGGCAGACCAGTACGGTGAGGATGTGCGGCAATGGGCCAGGAATACCCTGTCTGACGTCAGAAAAATGGTTGAGCAGGTTTATCAGAAACCTGGTTGAACATTCACTGACTTAAGTGCTATGATGATTTAATTACTGCAAGCCACCAACCTGCTGGTAATGTCCCAGTGAAAAACGCCATTATTCAGCAGCCATCATCTATTGCCTTCTGAGAATTAATCATATTTCTGCATAAGGTACACAGTATCAGATGCCAGCGGAGGGAAGTATGTTCAGGATGATGTTCGGATTGACGCCGCGTTGGGTGAAGAAGGTAGAGAAGGAAGGCAAGACCGCCACGGCCGTGGTGAAAACCACACCCAGTGATGTCTTGAAAGGTGTGAGCAGTTACAGTGGAGCCGATGGTTGGGTGAACATAGAGGTGGTGGTTCACCCGCGTGATGACATCCAGTATGATGGAAAAATGCTTGCGCGTTATTCACAGACTGTGTTTGGCATGATAGCCGCCGGCGCTGAAGTTGCAGTAAAATACGACCCACAGCACAAGAACCGTATTCTGCTGGTGGATGATGTGACGACACTTATCAAGAAGCAGTACGCCATTGACCGATGAACCACTCACTTAAAACAGGCAGCAGGAGAAACGCATTTGACAACACCGGACGAATTTAACCGATTTATCAGTACCTACAACCCCGTCGTTATTGAAACTGCAAATGCATTGCGTGCGGTTATCATTGCGACACTGCCTGACCTGACCGAGATGGTAGACATACCATCAAAGATCGTGGCGTACGGATTCTCATCTACCTATGCCGGCCTGGTATGTGCCATTGCACCTTACTGGCAGCATGTCAACCTGATGTTTGCCCGCGGCGTTATCCTTCCCGATCCTGAAACCCTGCTGCAGGGCAGCGGCAAACGAGCCAGGCATGTCCGGCTGAACAGCCCTGCAGATGTGCATCGCCAGGGCATCATTGATCTGCTGCTGGCTGCTGTGGAAATCCACAGCAAGTAATAAATGTGATTTGACAAGTTTCGGATTATTGATCGATTCTGTGTTATACTCTTGCGCTGGCCAGTAATGGCCATAGTTACAGGGAATTGTTTTGATGGATCCGGATGATTGCCCGACGATAACTGGTCGGGTTTTTTATTTGGCTCCAGTAACCCCGCAAGGGGTGCTGGATGGAAATACGGTGAGTTTGGCAGAAATCGGTGTCATCGAAACGTCCCAATTATTATAGGAGTCTGGATGACAAACGAATTTATGCAATTCAACCTGCGCCCCGAACTGGTGCAGGCCGTAACTGAACTGGGCTATACCACACCCACACCGATTCAAATTGAGATGATACCGGTCATGATCACAGGTTGTGACGTGATCGGACAGGCACAAACCGGCACTGGCAAGACTGCTGCGTTTGCGCTGCCTATCCTGCACAGACTGGTAAGCGGTCAGGGGAGTGTTCAAAGTCTGATTTTGACCCCAACCCGTGAACTGGCCACGCAGGTCTCTGAAGCAATTGCCGAATATGGCAAATTTATGGGCGTACGTACGCTGGCTGTTTATGGCGGCCAGGCTTATGGTCCACAGATCAATAAACTTAACCGTGGCGTTGATATCGTCGTCGGTACGCCAGGCCGCTTGATTGACCTGATCAATAAAAAGGTGCTTGATATCAGCCATGTACACACGGTTGTGCTGGATGAAGCTGATGAGATGTTGAGTATGGGCTTTGTTGAGGATATTGAAACAATCCTTTCAAGCACACCAGCAGAGCGTCAGACTGCGCTTTTCTCAGCTACAATGCCGACAGAAATCCGCCGGTTGGCAGGCAAGTACATGCATCAACCGCATGAGATTACAATCAAGCGTGAGCAGGTGACTGTCGATAACACTGAGCAGCGTTATTATATGGTGTACCACAAAGACAAGCTGGCCGCATTGACCCGCCTGTTTGAGATGGATGACTTTACCAGCGTGCTGATTTTTGTACGCACCAGGGCAACATCGAGTGAAATTGCCAACCAGTTGACTGCACGCGGTTACCCGGCTGAAGCTTTGAACGGCGACCTCAACCAGGAAGCCCGTGAGCGCACATTGGAACGTTTCCGCCAGAACCGCGTCAAGGTTCTGGTGGCAACTGATGTTGCTGCCCGTGGGCTTGATATTGACAACATTTCACATGTAATCAATTTTGACCTGCCCGAAAACGCTGAACCTTACGTTCACCGCATTGGTCGTACCGGACGTGCCGGCAAGAGCGGTATAGCACTGTCGCTTGTATCTCCTTCAGATCGACAGCACTTGCAGCAGATTGAACGGTTCACCCGCAAGAAATTGATCAAATCTGAACTGCCAAGTGAAGAAGACCTGATCAAGTATCGCGAAGCTAATCTACTCAAGCAGGTATCGACCTGGCTGGGACGTGGCCGGTGTAGACGTGAGCGTGCCATGGTAGATCAATTGGTTGAAGAAGGTTTCGAGCCCCTCGATATTGCTGCTGCCGCCTTAAAAATTGCACGTGCAGAAGAAAAACAACGACCGATTGAACCTGTAGCCCAGGTGATGGATCGTGAAAAGGTTCAGAGAACCGGCAGGAAATTCCAGGATCGTCCCATGATGAATCAGAACTTCTCCAGAAACTCAACCTCTCATGAAGCTGGAATGGTGCGCCTGACAATGGACGTAGGTAAAAATCACGGTTTGCGGCCATCCGACATAGTCGGCGCCATCGCTGCCCAGGCAAGCATACCGGGCTCGGTGATTGGCAAGATTCGCATTCAGGATAACAATACCCAGGTGGATGTACCAGAGGAATACCTGACGCGCTTGCTTGAAAAAAGCAGACCAGTGGTGATCCGTAAACAGCGCATCAGCCTGCAGGTTGCTTCATAAGACTTTAATCTACTGTGCATTCCGGCAAAATTGATTACAATTGCACCATTCAATTAGTTGAGCGTATTGATGGATCACTTACCGGTTTTTTGCGGCAAAGACTGCGGCGCAACAGCCTGCCCACTGCTGGCTGAGCGGGATAATGGACGGGTTGTAAGAGTTATCAATAACCCTGCTGGCGGCCCTTACTTAAAGGGATGCCTGCGGGGTTTTAATTTGCCTGCTGTGCAGTATGCTGAGGACCGGCTGTTAACTCCTCTGATCCGAACAGGACCGCGTGGTTCTGGACAATATCGCGAAGCAGGCTGGGATGAAGCGCTGGATTACACTGCTTCACGCCTGGCAAACATCCGTGAGCAGCATGGTGCAACATCCGTACTTTGCATGAATTCAGCCGGCAACATCGGCGCGCTGCACGGCACATCAGCCCTTTTACTGCGCTTTCTTTCCTTCTTTGGTGGTTTTACCCGTTTAACTAGCAATTACAGCAACGGCGCTGCCGTCTTTGCCCTGCCCTATGTGCTGGGTGCCGATGCTGGCCGTGCCGGCTGGGATGCAGACACGCTGAAAGACGCCAGGTTGATTATTCTGTGGGGTGCCAACTTGCTGGATAATCGCATGGGCGGAGGATTACCTCAATATCTGCTTGAAGCGAAAGCCAACGGAACGCAGGTGATTGTGATTGACCCACGCTGCACTTCGACTGCAAAACTGGCATCAGATTGGTGGATACCCATCAAGCCAGGCACCGATGCCGCCCTGATGCTGGCAGTGCTGTACGTGCTGATCACAGAAAATTTGGTTGACCGCATTTTCGTCGACAGTCACAGTGTTGGTTTTGATGCTTTAGAGGCTTACGTAATGGGTGAGGGCAGCAATCAACCGCGTTCGCCGCATTGGGCTGAGCACATATGCGGCGTGAAAGCAGAAGATATCACCCGGCTGGCACGCATGTATGGCTTAACCAAACCCGCCATGCTCTTCCCGGGCTATGCCATTCAACGGGTTTTTGCCGGCGAAGAGACCTTTCGCTTGAGTGTTGCCTTGCAAACCGCAACTGGAAATTTTGGTGTTAGGGGCGGGTCAACAGGTGCATTGAATAATCGACTGCCGTTCCCGCGCCACGGCAGCTTGCCAGTACCGGATATCAGCCACCTGCCGTCAGTACCGGTGGCACGTTGGGCTGATGCTGTTCTGCGCGGCTACAGCGGTGGTTATGGTTCTGAAATACACGCGATCTACAACCTGGGGAGCAACTTCATCAATCAGGGCGGTGATGTGAAGCAGAATATGGCCGCATTCGATAAAGTTGAATTTGCGGTTACACACGAGCTTTTCATGACGCCAACAGCCCGCTGGTGCGACGTGATTTTCCCGGCAGCGACAGCGCTGGAGATTGAAGATATCTGCGAGCCGTGGCTTGGAAACCACCTGTTGTACAAGCCGCAGGTGCTTCCACCCGCCGGGCAGGCACGCTCTGATTATGACGCGCTCAGCGCGCTTGCAGGCAGGCTGGGCTTTGCCGACCAATTTACCGGCGGCCGCACCGCTTCTGAATGGGTGCAGGCGTTTATCGACCAATCAGAGGTTGATAACCAGGAAGCTTTCAAACGTACTGGTATTTATTTTGGCGCTGAACAGGAGCGCGTCGGGCTTTCAGATTTCAGCCGCGACCCACATGTTTATCCTCTGCGCACCCCTTCAGGAAAGATTGAAATCGCCAGCCAACGATATTCGGATGAGACGGGCTTTCCTGCTATTCCAACCTGGCAGGATCCGCCAGGAGATAACCGGTTTCCACTGACACTTATCACACCCAAGTGTGTGTACCGCACCCATTCCCAGGGCAGCAACATCCCGGCACTTGACCGCTATGCTGACCGCTCGCTGCAGATGCATCCGCAGGACATGGCTGTGAGAGAGATTACTGACGGCAGCCTGGTGAAATTGTATAATGATTGGGGCAGCTGCATCGTTCCGGTGCGTGCCAGCGAGGCGATCATGCCGGGCGTGCTTTCGCTGCTGGAAGGGGTATGGGTTGAACTCAATGCGCAGGGTGTGGACACAGCCGGCTCTGCCAATATGTTGACGTCGAACAGCGCTACTAACCCTGCTCAGGCGAATATTCAGCACGGCGTACAGGTGCAGTGCCGTGCGGTTACCGGATGATTTGGCTGGCCTAACATTAACGAAAAAGAAAAGGCAGGACATGAAAATAAGCGCCTGCCTTTTATTTGTATTAATTTATTACAGTTGATGGTCAAGAATAATCAACTGCCCGATAAACTGGCCTGATTTTTCCGCCAGGTTTTTGAAACGGAAATTACTCTACAGTTTCGTCAACTAACTTGGCTTCGGGGGCGTTGGTGGCAACCGATTTGATACCGTTTTCCATGCCTGATTCGGTGGAGTACATTTCGCTTGTGCCGATAATCTGATGATTGGCGGCTTTCAACACGAAATAGGGTTGTTCTTTTTTCGACATCTTTCGCTCGAAATATTTCTCGTCAACAGCATGTTTTCTGACGGATTCAACGCCATTTTTGGCGCTGGCTTTTGCATTATAGAGCTCACTCACCAGAATGATCTCGCCATTGCCGGATTTTAGATTGAAACGAAACTTGCCGCTATCAGTTTTATAAATTGTAAATTTACCTGCCATGTTTTTCTCCTTATAATTGTTATTTTTATAAAAATCTCATAAATTATGTAGTCATCATGCCAGAGACTTCAGCATAAGGACTATCTATACTATACAATAAAAATTCTCAAACGCAAACCATTTTCGATAATTCTTACCAAATAATATAATTTTTACTTAGTCAAGCACAAGGTGATGGTTGGTTCTGTGGATTTGATTTCCATTGATGGGCAGTCGCTGACTATCGCTTTTTACGCAGGGTTGGCGCGGGTTTTCTTCCATCGAAAAGGTGCATGACAGCCAGTACTGGATGATGCAGCAGCATGCGCGGTCCGCTGTAGCGCATGACCTCTTTCACTGCAGTACGCATCTGCGGCTTATAGCAGTGAACAGGGCAGCTGGCACAGGTTGGCTTTTCTGGTTGAAAGGGACACTTCTCAAGGCGCAGCAGGGCGTAGTCTAACAGGGACTGGCATTCATCACAAAGGCTGTCTGCTGGTTGGTGATGTGCCCGGCAGTACAGCTGAATCATTTTTTCAATAGTTTTCTTTTCTCTCTCAATCCGGTCAGACAAAGCACCCTCTTTGATGATGAGTTATGTAATGTGGTGTTATTTTACCTGAAAAGGGTTAATATAATCGCGTTTAAAACAAACCGGGCAAGGTCTATGATGAAACGCTTTGGTGAATATCCTTGAGTGAGATTTGTCGCGCTATGAGTTGTCGGCTACCAGACAGGTGAGTGTTTCGAGGATGCCGGGTATGGGTTGAATGTTCAGGTAGACAAGATTTCCGAGAGTGTTGATGTCCTCTGCTTTGACGACTGCCACTGCGTCGTAGGGACCGAAGGTCACATCAGCCTCAACCACACCTTCTACACGCCTTAGCTGCTTGACAACCGCCCCCACTTCACCGACACGAATTTTTAATAAAATAAACGCTTTCATAATATTTTTATCCTGATAACAGATCATAGATTTTTGGCAGGTCTGAGAAAAACAAACCAGTAGACCCCGCCCACCAGAAAAGCGCCACCAATCATGTTGCCGATGGTTACTGGCAGCAAATTGTTTAAGATAAAGGTACCCCAAGTCATACCACTCAGGTCGAGACCTGTTTTGACTGCAAAGGCCGGATCAAACTGCTTGATGAATAAGGCCACGGGCAGGAAGTACATGTTAGCAACGCTGTGTTCAAAGCCGGCAGCCACAAAACCAGCTATTGGGAAAATGATGGCTGCAATCTTGTCCATGGTTGAACGGGCGCTGTAGGTGAGCCACACAGCCAGGCAGACCATTGCATTGCACAGGATGCCAAGTGCAACTGCCTGGACGAAACCGAGGTGAACTTTACTGTTGGCAATCGTCAGCGCCGTGTGGCCGATTGCGCCGCCACCGAAAGTGTACTGTTTTCCCAGGAAAACCATCACTGCTGTGCCGACTGAACCTACCAGGTTGCCAAGGTAGACAATTGTCCAATTGCGTAGCAATGCTCCAGTAGATACTTTGCGGCTTGCCCAGGCCATGACAATCAGGATATTGCCTGTGAAAAGTTCAGCACCGCCGACGATAACAAGAATCAAGCCCAGGCTGAAGACAATCCCCACAAGCAGGCGGCTGATGCCGTAAGGAAATTCTGGTGTACTGCCGGCAGCAACCGTGGTAGCAAAAACCGATCCTATGGCAATGAATGCGCCCGCCAGGATGGCAAGTGCAAACATGTTTGCCGCTGGCATTTCAGCTTTTCGCTCACCCAGGTACTCAGCCCGCCGGGCCATTTCTGCCGGTAATAGAGCGTCAATTGATGATTCAGGAGCCATAGTATTCCCTCATGTACCTGTTTTAGAACCAGTATAACGTAACAGCATCGGGTTAATAATAATTTCGACTTAACAATGATTGTACTGAAAATCGACTCTGTGTACCAGTAGTTATTTAATAACAGACTGCTTTGAAGAGCTTCTCTTTGAATTTTCCTGCATCAATTTTGGCGCAGATGGTGGTATTTGGTGGCAGGTGAAGCAGGCCGGCATGATCAATGACCAGGTGACCGTATGCTGTAGGGCTGTTGATCTCCGCGTACGTGTAGGCCCGGTAAGTGTCCAGCACAATTTCAGGGTATAACGCCGCAGCCATGGTTACCGGGTCGGGCAGGTCAAAACCCTGGATGGCGAAACGATCAAAATTGTAGGAAGCCAGCGTGCTGTTGCAGCGAACGCAGAAATCGGCTACAGGGTTACCGCTTTCAATCATTGTTTGCATGTCGCGGTCGTTAATGAACGCTTCACCCAGACTGACGTCCCAGCCGACGATGAATAGATCCACACCAGAATTAAGCACAATCTGTGCGGCTTCAGCATCGACGTAGATATTGAATTCTGCCACAGGGGTCATGTTGCCCGGTCCAAGACCTGAGCCGCCCATGATGGTGATGCGCCTCAGTTTTTTCATCGTCTCAGGCGCTTTCAGGCAAGCTACAGCCACGTTCGTCAGTGGGCCAAGCGTTACCAACTCAAGCTCGTGCTCGCTGTTATCTATGATGCGGATCATGGCATCAATGGCATGCTCTGATTCGATCCTGGCTGTCTTAACCTCGTAACCGGCATCGCCAAGGCCATCATCGCCGTGAACGTTCTCGGCAGTCACCAGATCCCGCAGTATCGGCTTTGCCAAGCCTTTGTAGACTGACGGGTGATAGGTGCCGGCAACCTCAATGGATATCAGTGCGTTTTTGACCGCCTGCTCCAGCGGCACATTACCGGCAACCACGGTGACCGCTTCAACTTTGACTTCCGGATCTCGCAGCGCCATAATTAGTGCCACGGCATCGTCTGAAGCTGTATCTGTGTCAATGATGATATGTTTCACTGGATGTTCCTATGCTGATGTTCCAGCCAGGACCTGTTCCAGATCGCTGACCTGATTGAAAACAAGTTCCGGTTGGTAAGCTTGCAGCGCGTCCAGCCTGGTATAGCCCCAGGCTACCGCACCGAAATCTATCTTGGCCTTGCGGGCTGAGAGCAGGTCACGGATTTCGTCACCGATGTAGAGTGTTTCTGATGGTGAATACTGGCTTTTTTTGAGGATACGTTTGAACTTTTTGTCTTTGCCATACAATGAAACGCCGCATTCAAAATGGTGGATTAAGCTGGTGCAACGCTCTCCCAGCACCTTGACGACATTGTGATAGGAATTGGAAGTAACAATTCCCAGGGTGTAACCCTCCGCCGCCAGCCGGGTGATAACCTCTTCAATACCGGTAAACAATGATAGCTGTTCAACCTGTTGAGCCATTTGCTTGCGGAAAAACCTGGTCATGGTCAACAGCTTCCAAAAGGATATGTTGTGGCGTTTAAGCATGGTGTGGGTATCAATGCCTCGCAGAAATTCAATTTCACCCATGTCAACCGGCTTGAGGTTAAATTTTTCAGCAGCGTGGCTCAACATGCTTAATACCCACGGAAAGGTATCCGCCAGTGTGCCGTCAAAATCAAACATCACGAGGTTATATTTTGCCATGTATGCTCCAGTAGCCTGATTTTAACCGAAATATCACCGGACTGCCATGATTAAGTAAGTGTTCACCGGTGACGGAGAAATAAGATCCTGCTGGCGTACCAGAAATGCTCAATTCACCACAAGGCTGGCAAAAGTCTTTCGGAACTTCGAGACCTTGGGCGCAACCACCATCTGGCAGTAGCCGGCGTAGGGGTTCTTTTCGTAGTAGCGCTGGTGGTAGTCCTCTGCTTGATAAAACACTTCAAGCGGAGTCAGCTCTGTCACGAGAGTACCGCCCCAGGTGTTCTCCAGCTGCACATCTGACATCACCTGTTTTGCCACAGCCTGTTGAGCTTCATCGTGATAATAAATGGCTGAGCGGTACTGCGTGCCGACATCCGCTCCCTGCCGATTGAGTGTCGTCGGGTTATGAATGGTGAAAAAGATGTGCAGAAGCTGTTCGTAACTTACCAGCGAGGGGTTAAAAGTGATTTGGACTGCCTCTGCGTGACCGGTACCCCCGCTGCAAACCTGTTCATAGGTAGGGCGTGGCGCATGACCGCCAGTGTAGCCTGAGACAACCTGCTCTACACCTATAACCCTGATGTAAACGGCTTCCAGACACCAGAAACAGCCCCCTGCCAAAGTAGCAATCTGATGGGGTTGTTGATTGGTTTCATCCTTCGAAAGATGTGACATGATTGTTTTGTCCTTATAGTTACTGAATTGAATAATTAATATAATTACATCATATTCTATAAATATATGATAAGTGTATAAAATATTCAAATTAAAAAAACAGCCGAGTCAAAGGTACTTCAGAGCCGGCAGAACCCCCAACTATTAACGCGTCAGCTTTTCTTCAATAGTTCTTTCTCGGTTTCAGCCGCTTCCTGGTAGAGCGCTTCGACTTGCTGCTTGACCTCATCGCTGGCGGTTGGTGTGTAGCGGATGAATTTCACCAGGTCAAGCGCCTGCCGCAGCGTGTCTTTTACCTGTGCTGTGTAGGAAAAATCTACAAACATCCCTGTATCAGGCCGGGGGATGGCACGCGCTTTCTCTATCAGCTTCTTGGCTTTGATTATTCTTTCTGCAGCTGGGATTTGACGTGCCATGCGTGCTCCTTGACGAAGGTTATTGAGAGAACTTGATAACCTGAATACACCGGTCTTGCTGGAATGTTGATTTAATTATATTCCGGGTCTTCGTGTTGATGCGGCTGGACTTTGGGCGCCTGCTTGGGATTGTATGTATTGATCGACAGGAGGTGATAGGTGACACCGCTGCCAATGGCCGCCAGTAACATCTTTAACCACCAGGCTTCAACCAGAAAGGCGATCGATGACCCGATACTGAGCCACAAGGCAGTGATTGTGAAGGCTTTTGCCAGTGCTGTCATACCCAGGCCGGTGCGATAATTTCGGATATAAGCGCCCAACCAGCGGTTATTGAGAAGCCAGTGTAAAAACCGGTCAGAGCTGCGGGCAAACAGGAACGCCGCAAGGAGTAAAAAAGGTGTAGTAGGCAGGATGGGGAAAAAGATGCCGATGACGCCTGCGGTCACACACAGGATACCTGCGATGATATAGGCAGTTCTGGCCAAACCTTTTCTCTTTTCAATCCGTCCGCTTTTTGACAACAGGTATATCTCCAATCGATCAACTCTTAACAGGCAAACCGCCTGGCAGAGTCATTATAGTCTATCCTGATTGCCAGACGGTCTTTTCTAATGGTTTTCTAATATCGCGCGTCTGTCGGAATGGGGGATCAAGCCATTTGCCGAATGCGCACCTCGATCGAAGGCTTGTCTTTCAACAGCTCAACCAGCCGCCGGGTATCGGTTTTACCAAAATGATATGGGTAAAGAATGGCGGGGTTGAACATGTTGGCGGCATCAGCGACCATCTCAGGTGTCATGGTATAGGGAAGGTTCATGGGTAAGAAAGCTACGTCAATATCTTTGAGTTCTCCCATCTCCGGGATATTCTCGGTGTCACCGCCAATATAGACTGTTGTGTCACCAAAGGTTAATACATAGCCGTTGCCCTCGCCTTTGGGGTGATACGGTCCGCCGCTGGGACGCAAGTTGACGATATTGTATGCCGGCACAGCTTTGATATTGATACCCAGCACGGTATGTTCATCACCGTTGTGCATCACCGTTCCGCGTTTTAAATTTTTATAGCAAAGCTCTGTCAGAACAATGGGGGTATCAGCGCTGCTGATGGCAGCCAGGGCTTTCGTGTCAAGATGGTCACCATGCTCATGTGTAATCAGTACAAGATTGGCAGCCGGCAGGGCAGAGTAATCAGCCACATCAGAATAAGGGTCAATGTGGATGACCTTGCCATTGAATGCCATCATCAGGCTGCCATGGCCGAGGAAGGTGATCTTAAGATCACCGGTAGATGTTGAAATAAGATCGCTCTCGTAGGTTTTTTGGTTCACAGGATACTCCTTTCTTTATTGTTGTGCATACTGCTCTGGATTTAGAGATGGGACGGCAGCATTAATTCTTAAATTGGAAGCTGTCCAATATTTGTTGATAAGGCTCACTGTACTCGTCCAGTGTGCCCGGCGCAGCATAAATTGAAAGCACATAAACCATGCCGTTGCGCTCAAGCCAGAGATCGCGAAACTGCCACCAGGGTTCACCCCACGGGCGGCGGTAGGTGATTTCATAACCTGCAAGTTGTCCCTTTTCAAACCTGGCCTGGGATGCATCCTCTATTTCAGGAACTGCTGATTGGTACACCCGGATGAAGCGGGACTCAAGATCCTCGCCTGTCGCTACAGGCGACGATGCAACCACGAAGAACACTTCACCCTGTCCCTTGCCGGAAGGGTACTGGATAAACACAAGCTCCTGTACGCCGAGACCCTTGAATTCCTGTCCGGCAGCTGCGTCTGCTCCAAAGACTTCTTCTTTTGTTTTCCAACCATCGGGAATGGTAAACGAGAAATACTCGTTGTCAATGGTGCGCGCTTTTGTCGGTGTAATGCTGCAAGAAAGTGTGAGCACAAGTAAGACCAGTATTAGGGCTGACAAACGTAATTTCTTAGCCATAGTACACCTTCCCATAAATGCAGGTTATCTCATCTGATCACGGCTCAATTTCAATTATAGCATTTTCAGTCTGCCACCCGACACTGACTGAGCGCCTGACCAAGCTGAATAATGGGCAGTATCTCATCTGGTTTCTTCCCCTGAAAACCGTTGATTTCAACTGCCAGACCGTTTGCGTCCTGGCGGATCAACAGCGGCATGCCTGTCCACGCCAACAGCCTGCTTTCTACTTCAGGGCTTAGAAGCTGTCTCGCCGCAGTTTCATCCTGAGCAAAGATGGTGTATCGTTCGCGCAGCTGGCTGCTGCCAACATGCGATTCACGCAAGTTTTGCATGGTTGAACCAGTCATATACTGCAGCAGTGTTTGCGCTCCTCTGCCGATCATGCCGCTAAGATTTGCACCTTTCGTTTTGCTGCCGATGTATACCGGGCTGCCGGGCAGGCTGGTGGTCCAGGTTGTGCACAGGCTAATGTCCGTTGAGCCGGGTCCTGATTCTCTACCGCTGGATGTGGCTGTTGATTCGAAGCGCCAGGTGCTGTTTGTGATTACAAAACCGGAACGCAGGCTTTCACGGATGAAAAATACCTGCCACCCATGCTCATCTGCCAGCTGCTTTATTTGCAGTTCCTGTGCCTGTTTCCTGCGGTTTACGAATATAAAAATTCCAGCGATGAGAATCAGTGTGACTGTGATGACAAGGATATTCAGAAGGGCATCATTCATCGGTTCCATCCTTCCAGTGACTGTTGATATATAAAGGGTACTGGCAACCAGGTTGACCATTATCATTAATTATCTATGACTGTAGATAAAACATATAATCAATAAGAGAACAACCTGTGCGCTGCCTTATGGAGTAAGAACTAATTATGTTTGAAAATAAACTAACCATCGCACCTTTGGATACGACTCATCTTGAAGATGCCAGCATCCTGTTTGCTGCTGCTTATGGCAGCTGCCGGCTGACTGTGCCAGACCTGCCTGAACGATGGGCCGACAACCAAATAGCACTAAATAAGCTGCAAATGTTTATCAAAAAAGGATCAGGGCTGGCAGCGATTACAGGGGGCAGGCTGGTGGGATACCTGGGTTGGTACCATGTACCTGACTTCCGTGACAGCGGCAAGGCAGCTGCTTATGTACCGGAATGGGCGCATGCCGCCGACGAGACAATCAAAACCGAAGTGTACAGAGCGCTGTACCGTGCCGCTGCAGAACTATGGCATACGCAGGGTGTCAAAACCCATGCGCTGTCCTATACTGCCGGCAATCCATGGATGGAGCAGTTCTGGTTTTGGAATGGCTTTGGACTGCTGGTTGTGGATGCCGTGCGGACGCTCGATCCTCTACTTGCCAGACCGGTCAGTGAACTGGTGATAAAGAAGGCAGGGCTTGAAGACATTGGCAGTGTGCTGATACTGGAGATAGAGCACTGGCAGCACTACCTCAAAGCGCCAATTTTCATGAACCCTCATGGAGCCATCACAGCGGAGGAGATACAGCCGTTTATCGGCACAGAGAACAATGCCTATTTCCTGGCAGAGTATGCTGGACAACCTGCCGGCATGATGAAGTTTGAGCCGGCAAGTACCGGCGCAACGGACCTGGTGGACGCGCAGACAACCATCGCGATTACCGGCGCGTATGTCAGGTCGGAATTTCGAGGGTTGGGCATTGCGCCTTCACTGCTCAATTCAGCCTTAAGACATTATGCCGAACAGGGCAGGCAGTACTGTTCCGTTGATTTTGAATCTTTCAATCCGGAAGCCGCGGCCTTCTGGATGAAGCATTTTAAGCCGATTTGTTATTCGGTTTTCCGAGTGCCAGAAACATCCTTGCAGCCTGGCTGAGGCTCATGCGTTTCATAAATATACCGACGATAGGCTATAATTCACGCCATGACAGACCGATTGGATAACACACAAGCCGGCCGTGTATTCGACATTCGCCGCTTCTCAATTAACGATGGACCGGGCATCCGTACGACCGTTTTCCTTAAAGGCTGCCCGCTGGACTGCTGGTGGTGCCATAACCCCGAGAGCCAGGACAGCCAGCCGGAGTTGATGGTACGTGAGAATCGATGCATCCACTGCGGTGCCTGTGTAGAGACTTGCCAGCACGGCGCAATAGAAATGAGCCAGGATGGCGCGATAACGTGGCTACCTGAGAACTGCATCCTGTGCGGTGCCTGCGTTGAAGCCTGCCTGACAGGTGCGCGTGAGATTCTCGGCAAGCTTGTGACAGTCAACGAAGTAATGGACAGCATCCGGCGCGATGTACCGTTTTACGACGAATCCGGCGGCGGTATGACGCTCTCAGGCGGTGAGCCGTTGTATCAACCAGAATTTGCAATTTCACTGCTGAAAGCCTGCAGAGCAGAGGGGATCAATACTGCACTTGACACCTGCGGTTTTGTGGGTTGGGATGTTCTACAGCAGACCGTTGATGTGGTGGATTTGTACCTGTATGACATAAAAGTAATGGACAGTGACAGGCACTTTCAGTATACGGGTGTGCCTAACAGTTTAATTTTGGAAAACCTGGTTCGGCTGGATAACGCCGGTGCTAACAGCATCATTCGTGTACCGGTCATACCGGGTGTAAATGATGACCCCGAAAATATGCAGGCTTTGATGTCTTTTGCAGGCGGGCTCCAGCACGTTGAACGCATTGACCTGCTGCCGTATCACCCGATTGCGCGGGGAAAGTACGATAGGCTGGCGCGCGATTACCGCTTACCTGGAATTGAATCGCCAACCACTGAAGTGATGGAGGGGTTAAAATATCTATTACAGACAAATGGTTTCAACGTGAGCGTTGGAGGTTGAGGTATGGCAAAAACGGATCGAGTGGCAGCACTGCATAAACAAAGCCTTGAGGCAAAGCCAACACTTTCGAGTGAAAGGGCTGAGCTGATTACTGCTTTCCTGGCGCAGCATACCGGGTTAATGTCCCCGGCGGTGCAGCGCGCCAGCATCTTCCAATTCTTGCTAGAGCACCAAACCATCTATATTCAACCGGGTGAATTGATCGTCGGTGAAAAAGGGCCGGCTCCGAAAGTCGCGCCGACCTACCCCGAGTTATGCTGCCATTCGCTGCAGGATTTGGATCTCCTCAACAGCCGCGAGAAAATCCCGTTCAGCGTGGATGGGACGACGCGCGAGATCTATGCCGATCACATTATCCCGTTCTGGCGGGAGAAATCCATGCGCGAGCTGATCTTTGCTGAGATGGAACCTGCCTGGCTGGATGCTTACGAAGCCGGCGTCTTCACTGAATTTATGGAACAGCGTTCACCCGGACATACTGTGCTGGATAACAAGATCTACAGCCGCGGCATGCTGGATTTCATTGCTGAGATTGATACAAGCCTGGCTGCGCTGGATTACCTCGCAGAACCGCAGGCGTATGAGAAGGGACAGGAACTGCGAGCCATGCGCATCAGCGCGGCTGCATTGATCCGTTTTGCCGAACGTTATGCCGAAAAAGCGGAAGAGCTGGCGGCTGGATGTGGCGATACCTGGTTCAAAGATGAGCTGTTGCAGATCGCTGCAGTGTGCCGGCAGGTACCCGCCCATGCACCGCGCACTTTCAGGGAGGCGCTGCAGTATTACTGGTTTGTGCACCTTGGTGTAACGATTGAACTTAACACCTGGGATTCGTTCTGTCCGGGCAGATTGGACCAGCACCTCTACCCGTTTTACGCTTCCGGGCTGGCAGATGGAAGCCTGACACGGGAGAGCGCTGAGGAACTGCTGCAGTGTTTCTGGATCAAGTTCAACAACCAGCCGGCGCCGCCCAAAGTGGGTGTGACTGCGGCAGAGAGCGGTACCTACACAGATTTCGCCCAGATCAACCTGGGTGGTGTGCGTGAAGACGGATCTGACGGCGTCAATGACGTTACCTACCTGCTGCTGGACGTGATTGAAGAGATGCGCCTGCTGCAGCCGAGCTCATCCATCCAAGTGAGCAAGAAGAACCCTGATCGCTTTGTCAAACGTGCCGCCCGCATTATCCGCACCGGTTTTGGGCAGCCTTCTGTATTCAATGCCGACCTGATTACACAAGAACTGGTGCGCCAGGGTAAAAGCCTGGTGGATGCCCGCAACGGCGGCTCCAGCGGCTGTGTGGAAGTGGGTGCTTTTGGAAAGGAAGCCTACATCCTGACTGGTTACTTCAACCTGCCCAAGGTGTTGGAATTGACGCTCAATAACGGGTTTGATCACCGCACCGGTAAACAAGTTGGCGTGCAAACTGGTGACCCCGCATCATTTCAGACGTTTGATGACCTGTTTGATGCCTTTACCGAGCAGCTGACTTACCTGATGGATATCAAGGTGCGCGGCAACAACCGCATCGAGCGCCTGTATGCCGATTACATGCCAGCGCCGTTCCTGTCACTGCTGATTGATGACTGCATTAAAACCGGCAGGGACTATCACAGCGGTGGGGCACGCTACAACACCAGCTATGTGCAGGGCGTCGGGCTCGGCTCTATCACCGATGCGTTTACTGCCATCAAAATACACGTGTTTGAAGAACAAAATCTGACCATCGCGGAGTTGATGGATTGCCTTTCAGCAGATTTCAAGGGTTTTGAACGTACCCAGCAGCTGCTGCTTCACAAGACACCCAAGTACGGCAACGATGATGAGCGGGCTGACGAGGTGATGACCCGCGTGTTCACTGCCTACTTCAATGCCGTTGACGGCAGGAAGAACACCCGCGGCGGCACCTACCGCATTAACATGCTGCCGACAACCGTGCATGTTTATTTTGGCTCCGTTATCGGCGCCACAGCGGACGGCAGGCATGCTGGCAAACCGCTTTCAGAGGGCATCTCACCGGTGCAGGGCATGGACAGGCACGGACCGACGGCTGTTCTGCGCTCTGCCGCAAAGATGGACCACGTGCTCACCGGCGGCACACTGCTGAACCAGAAATTCACACCGCAACTGCTGAAGGATGAGAAGGGGCTCGATAACCTGGTCAACCTGATTCGCACTTACTTCAAGCTGGACGGTCATCATATTCAATTCAACGTGGTCGATGCCAAAACGCTGCGCGAAGCCCAGACGCATCCCGATCAACACCGTGACCTGATCGTCAGAGTGGCGGGTTACAGCGACTATTTCTGCGACTTGAGTGAGGCTTTACAGGAAGAGATCATTGCACGCACCGAACATGATGCTTTTGGAGGATAAGGCTTTACTCCCAAGTAATTGCGATTGGCTGGTTTTTCTCTCAGGCTCTGCTTGTGCCACGCACAGATGAGGCAATAAAATGGATTTTGGGGCTGCTAATGATTAAGCGACGGTGCCAGGAATCAAATCTACAGAAGTGTACTGCATAGATGATAACTAAATTGGTCAGAGGAAATTGGAACTATGAAGATTTATGAAGAACTGCAAGCAAGAGAACTAATTGCACAGGTTACCGATGAAGCTGAAATTAGGGAACTACTCAATTCCGGTAAAGCCACTTTTTACATTGGCTTTGACCCGACCGCTGATTCACTGCATGTTGGACATTTCATGGCTCTGTCAATCATGAAGCGCCTGCAAATGGCGGGAAATAAACCGGTTGTACTGCTCGGCGGCGGCACAGGGCATATCGGTGACCCATCCGGACGCACGGATTTGCGGTCATTGATGACTCCGGAGACCATCCAGCATAATTGCGAGTGCTTTCAAAAACAGATTGCTAAATTCATTGACTTTTCTAATGATAGGGCACTCCTGGTAAACAACAGCGATTGGCTCTTGAATTTAAACTACGTTGAGCTGCTGCGTGAAGTCGGTCCACATTTTTCCGTCAATACCATGCTGCGTGCCGAGTGCTATAAACAGAGGATGGAGAAGGGACTTTCCTTCCTTGAATTCAACTACATGATCATGCAGTCATACGATTTCTATCACCTCTTCAAAAATTACGGCGTAAACATGCAGCTCGGTGGTGATGACCAGTGGTCAAACATGTTGGGCGGTACGGAGCTGATTCGTCGCAAGTTGAACCAGAACGCCTATGCCATGACGATCACGCTGCTGATGAATTCTGAAGGTAACAAGATGGGAAAAACTGCCAAAGGTGCGGTTTGGCTGGATCCAGAAAAAACCTCTCCTTATGAATTTTTCCAGTACTGGCGGAATGTCAGTGACAGCGATGTGCTCAAATGCATCAGGATGCTGACTTTTATCCCGATTGAAAAGGTTGAGCGAATGAGTGCCTGGGAGGGCAGCAAGCTCAATGAAGCCAAAGAACTCCTTGCGTATGAACTGACCAAGCTGATTCACGGTGAAGAAGAGGCTATAAATGCAATGGCTGCTTCCCATGCACTGTTCCTGGCAGGCGAGGATGATGCCAGCATGCCAACAACCGAATTGACAGCGGATCAGGTAAAAGATGGCGCTGTCAATGTCCTGGATCTACTGATGTTGTGCGGAATCGCCGGGTCAAAGAGTGAAGGCCGGCGGGTGATTACGCAAGGTGGCCTGTCCATCAATGACCAGCCGGTAAAATCACCCGACCTCACACTAACTGAGGGTGACTTGCGGTCTGGTGTCAAAATACGAAAAGGCAAGAAAACGTACCATAAGGTTGTATTGGTGTGAGTACGTTTATTACACAGTAAGAAAAAGAAAAAACCGCTTGCAAGAGCCGGCAGTGTTGCTATAATTAATGAAGCAATATACGGTGAGATTAGCCGTTTTGACGTTTAAGATGATTAATAAATGGAGGTTATTATGAAAGGGCATGAAAAAATACTTGAGGCTTTAAATGGACTGCTGGCTGATGAGCTGACTGCAATCAATCAATACATGGTTCATTCAGAGATGTGCGATGATTGGATGTACGCTAAACTGCATGGAAAAATCGAAGAGCGCGCCATCCAGGAAATGAAACATGCTGAGACATTGATTGGCAGGATCCTGTTCCTTGAAGGAACGCCAGTAGTTTCGAATTTAAAGAAGATTGTTATCGGCGCTGACGTTAAAACGCAATTTGACAATGACCATGCAGCTGAGGTCATTGCTATCGATGGTTATAATGCGGCTATTAAACTGGCTGTTGAACTGGGAGATAACGGTACCCGCAAGATGCTCGAAGGTATCCTTGAAGAAGAAGAAGATCATATTGACTGGATCGAAGCCCAGATTGAACAGGTTGGGCAAATGGGTTATGAGCGCTACCTGGTGGAACAGACAGACTAATTACGGCAGCCTGTTCGTTACGATGATAAGAAAACTGCTCCGGTACCACGCCGGAGCAGAAGTTTTAATTTGGTTTTTTTGTTGACTTATTCCGGGCTGACAAATTTGTGTTCCAGCTGCTTCCTGTAGTCTTCAATATCAATAGAGATCCTGGCAGCGCCGCTTTTCATGGCTGCTTCAGCCACAGCCGATGCCTGGACGATGCCAATGCGGTGATCATATGCTTTGGGCAGGATATACTCCGGGCCATAAGAGAGTTCGGTCAGGTTATACGCTTTTAAAACAGCTTTGGGAACAGGCTGCTTCGCCAGGTCAGCGAGCGCCTGTGACGCCGCCACTTTCATCTCGTCATTGATCGCCAGCGCCCGTACATCCAGCGCGCCGCGGAAGAGGAAGGGGAAGCACAGCACATTATTGATCTGGTTGGGCAGGTCAGAGCGGCCGGTTGCCAGCAGGGCATCAGGCCGGGCTGCACGGGCAACCTCGTATTTAATCTCAGGGTTGGGGTTTGCCATGGCAAAGACAATCGGGTTGGGCTGCATGGTTTGCAGCATTTCAGGCGTCAGCACATCTGCCGCTGAAAGACCGATGAACACATCAGCTCCCTTGATAGTGTCTGCCAGTGTGGCAGATTTGCTGCCTTGAGCAAATACCGCTTTTTCAGGGAACATCTCCTGCGGGCGGTCATTGTATACCAGCCCATGAATGTCACACATGAAGATGTTCTCGCGTGGGACGCCGATGCGCACCAGCTGGTTGGCAGTTGCCAGCCCGGCTGCCCCGGCGCCGCTGAAAACCACTTTAACCGCCTTAATACTGCGGTTGGTGTTATCGAGCGCATTTAACAGGGCGGCGCTGGCTACAATCGCCGTACCGTGCTGGTCATCGTGAAAGACCGGGATGTCCAGCATGCTTTTGAGCGTGTTCTCGATGTAGAAACATTCCGGTGATCTGAAGTCCTCAAGGTTGATACCACCAAAGGTGGGTGAGATGGCTGCAACCGTACGGATGATTTCGTCTGAATCCAGGCTGTTCACCTCAATATCAAAGGCATCCACATCGGCAAATTTCTTGAACAGCACACATTTGCCTTCCATCACCGGCTTGGACGCCAGCGCACCGCGGTTACCCAGACCTAATATGGCTGTGCCATTGGAAATAACCGCCACCAGGTTGCCTTTGGATGTGTACTCGTACGCCAGGAGCGGATCACGTTCAATCTCCAGCACAGGTTCTGCAACACCGGGCGTGTAAGCCAGCCCGAGATCACGCTGTGTGACCAGTGGTTTCGTAGGTAAAATGGAGATCTTTCCTGGTTTACCGTCTAATTTGTGATAGGCAAGAGCATCTTCTTTTAATGATCCCATAACAGTCCTCATTTCTGTAAGCATTTATGAACGCATCGACTGCTTTAATTTTAGCAGTCTTTTGGACGGCAAGGTTATTGCAGGTGATTTTGTTGTGCAGAGTGATTTATGAAAAGGTATACTTTATTGCAAATAAACTTTTATCATCAGGATCATTCATGTCACTTTTTCCAACAACACCTGGCCTGGTTGGGCTGTTAGGCTCAGGGGAGACAGCAGCGGCAGGCGGAACCCTGTTTGAACTGCTTGCTTCCCAAAACGAAACACCTCTGACCGTTAGCGTGCTTGAAACGCCGGCCGGTTTTGAACTGAACGCAGATAAGGTTGCTAAGCGCGTCAGTGACTTTATGCTGAAACGCCTGCAAAATTACCAGGTTCATGTATCACAGATCAGCGCCCGCAGGAAAGATGGCGAATTTGGAACGAATGATGCCAGGCACCTTGAGGCTGTTGCGGATAGTCAAATGATTTATATGGGTGCCGGCAGCCCAACCTATGCTACAAGACATTTAAAAGACAGCCTTTTGTGGTCAGGAATAAATGTGATGCACGGACGGGGAAGCGCACTGGCGTTTGCCAGCGCGGCTGTGATTGCCATTAGCGCTTATGCTCTGCCGGTGTATGAGATATACAAGGTTGGCGAAGACCCTTACTGGAACCGCGGGCTTGATTTTTTCAGCGCATTTGGGCTCAAGCTGGCAATTATCCCACACTGGAATAATACCGATGGCAGCGAGGAACTGGACACCAGCCACTGCTTCATGGGCATTCCCAGGTTTGAGGTTCTGAAGGCACAGCTGCCGCAAGATGTTGTGGTGTTGGGTATAGATGAGCACACCGGACTGGTGATGGATTTTCAACGCGGCAACTGCCGGGTGATTGGTCAGGGCAGTGTGCATCTGTTGACCGCAGGCGTTCAAAAAAGCACTTATGCGAAAAATGATCAGTTTCAGATGCATGAGCTGGGGAATTTTCACTTACCCAAGGATATGCCTGCGGGTAAGGCATCTGAGATGATAGAAAAATACCTGCATGCGGCAGCAGAGAAAGACGCTGAACCGCAGCAAGTACCTGATTTTGTGCAGCAGTTGGTAGCTGAGCGTGAAACAGCGAGACTTAATCGAGACTGGCAGCGGTCAGACATACTGCGGGCGCAGATAGAGACTGCCGGCTGGCAGGTCAGTGATACGCCATCCGGGCCAGTGATTGGGAGGAAGTAAGTTGGGTATTTCCGATTGTTGTCTAAACTTGCAAATGATCTGATGGAAATAATAAAAAATATCCCAAATTGATTCCTTAAAAATCCCTGATTCTGCTTGACATTCCTTTAAAATATTGCTAAACTGTAACAGTACGATGTCACAATAACTGTACTGTAACAGGAAAACAATGCCACGACCTTCAACGACTGTGCAGAGTACATCCACCCCAGGTTTATAGTTTCATACCCCACCAGGACAAAATTATAGAGGGACACGAGTTATGGAATGGAAACTAGACCGAGAACTGCCAATCCCTATTGCTGAACAGATCAAAGGGCAGATTGTCTATGCAATTTCTTTTGGAACCATTCAGCCAGGCGACACACTCCCATCAGTACGGGAGTTGGCTGGCATTCTCAAGGTCTCACCTGTGACCATCGCCAAAGTGTACCGTGAGTTGATCAAGGACGGTATGTTGGTCAGCAAGCCTTATGTGGGTGTATTTGTGAATGAACTGGGTATGACAAACGGCAAAAATCACAACGAGATCAGCCAGCACAATCTGCACGGAATAATTACCAACGCCATTCGTCAGGCAAAGCTGATGGGTTATTCGATGGATCACTTTCGTGATGCCTTCATGGAAATTGACAAGCAGATGGTCAGCGCTGATGCCAAGATTACCATCCTGATGGTGGGAAACTTTGTTGAAGCTACGTATGCATATTCGCGCAAAATGGAAGCTCTGTTGGAGGATCTTAACATCCAGGTTGTACCAATGACCTTGACTGACCTGGTCACTCGGCTGCCGGAAATGCTTCCAATCATTAAAACAGCCAGCCTGGCGGTGACGGTACCGCAGCGCCTGCAAGATGTGCGCGCCATTTTGGAACCTGAACACTGCCGAGTGGTTGCCATAGCCTTTGACCTGAGCCATGAATCCATTCAACAGCTTTCGGCGATCTCCCCCGATCAAAAAGTTGGCATTGTGTCCACATACCCGGAATATGTACATACCATGGTCAACGAGCTTGCAGCCCATGGTTTGATGATCAACACGCCATTAATTGCCTTAATAGCCCAGGAACAGAAGGTTAAAGAAATGTTGAATGAGATCGATGTATTGGTCTATGCCACCGGCTCATCAATAGTCAGGGAATGGGCTCCCAGAGACCTGATCATGTTTGAGTTTTTACACACCCCCTCACCGGAATCGGTCAACCGCCTGCGTGCGCTGATTGAACGAGATATTATCGGTGCGAATAAATCACTCAAAACCCTGGAGTAAACGAATTTTATGACACCCAATTCATCACAACCATCCAATAAACCATATCAGGTGTTCGCTGATATCCAACGCCCAGACGCTTATGCATTGAAAGCCTTTGCTCAGGTCGGTGTCTCCGATGTACTGGAAGGCCTTGATATGGATACGCTGCTCGACCCGGCTATCCGGCCAGTATGGAACGGCGCACAGATCATTGGCCCGGCCGTGACAGCCTTGAATGTCAGCGGTGATACTCTGATGATGCATTATGCCCTTGAGCTCAGCAAGCCCGGTGATGTGCTGGTGGTAACGTGTGAAGATGAAAACCCCAGCGCAACCTGGGGAAAGATGGTGACCGTGGCTGCCATAGGCAGGGGGCTTGCCGGCGCAGTAGTGGACGGCGCAGTACGCGATTCAGCCCATATCCGCGAGGTAAAGTTCCCGGTATGGACGCGCTCCTACAGCCCGCGCGGCAGCAAGCGCAAGGGTCCGGGCAGCATCAATGTGCCGGTGATGTGCGGCGGTGTGCTGGTTAACCCGGGCGACTTAATCATGGCAGATGATGACGGTATTATTGTTGTCCCGCAGGAAAAAATGACAGCCGCATTGGCAGCAGCACAGGCAAGGGTGCAGCGAGAAGAGAATATCATGCACCAGTTGGAGCAGGGCATCAGCCCGTTTGCGCTTTTGGGTATGGAGAATGCGATTATTGAAGCAGGCTTGACCGCCAGGCCAGGCTGCTATAACGACCAAAACTAATTCACTGGAGATAAAAATGACTGACGACTTGAGCTTGCAAATTGCGGATCGTGTAAAAGGCTTATCAGAATCTCCCACCATTGCTGTTATGAACAAGGCACGCGCCTTGAAGGCTGCCGGCAAATCGGTGGTTGACTTAAGTGGCGGTGACCCCGATTTTGATACCGCTCCACACGTAACCGAGGCGGCGATTGCAGCCCTGAAAAATGGTTTTACCCACTATACCCCCAGCCGCGGCATCCCTGAATTGCTGAAGGCGATTGTGGATAAGACTGAAAATGAGAACAGTGCTGCTTACACGACCAAGGAAGTACTGGTTACACCTGGCGCCAAGACTGCCCTTTATACCGCAGCACAGGCGGTTATTAACCCCGGCGATGAAGCCATCCTGTTTGACCCATGCTGGGTTTCTTATGATCCTTGCATCGAGCTGGCTGGCGGCAAGAGCGTTTATGTCACCATGGATACCAGTACAACACTGAATGACCTGAAAGCCAGTCTTGAGAAGGCAGTGACAAAACGCACCCGCATGATGATCCTCAACACGCCCAACAACCCGAGTGGTTTTGTGTGGACGAAGGAACAGCTTGAAGTGGTTGCTGATTTTGTCCAGGCAAACAATATGTATGTCTTATCTGATGAGATCTATGAAAAATTGATCTTTGAGGATATGCCGCATGTCTCCATTGCCAGCCTGCCGGGTATGACCAAACATACCCTGGTGCTGAACGGCTTGAGCAAAAGCCACGCCATGACTGGTTGGCGCATGGGTTGGATGTTGGGACCGGAAAAAGTAATGAGCGAGATGCTGAAGATTCACTCCCATTCATCAACCTGCGCCGCCTCTTTTGTGCAGAAGGGCGCTGTCGCAGCGCTTGAGGGACCGCAGGAGTATACCAATTATATGGTTGGGCGTTACAAAACCCGCCGTGACAACCTGGCTGCTGGTTTGAACAAGATCCCTGGCATTCACTGCGAATCTCCAGCTGGCGCTTTCTATGCCTTCCCGGATGTCTCTGCAACCGGCATGTCGGATATGGACTTTGCTTCGCAGCTGCTTGAGAAAGAACTGGTTGCCACAACACCCGGTTCAGCTTTCGGTCCTGGTGGCAAAGGTAAAATCCGACTGTCATTTGCCAACTCTGATGAGATGCTGGCTGAAGCCGTGGTACGCATTGAGCGTTTTGTGAGCAATTTAAAATAATCAGACCAGCCCCTTGAGGTACACTATGACTGAAAAAATCGTATCCATGAAGTTCGGGGGAACGTCTGTAGCAACCGCTGAACGGCGCGAGATGATTGTCCAGCATGTCAGGCGAGAGATTGCTGCCGGTTACCATCCTGCCCTGGTGGTGTCAGCCATGGGGCGGCGCGGGGATCCCTATGCCACCGATACCCTGCTGGACCTGATGCGCAGCATGGGTGGAACGGTTGACCCGCGTAATTACAGCTTTTTGTTTGTCACCGGTGAGATTATCTCAGCAGGCGTGATGGCCCATACTTTGAAACTGGCAGGTCTGGAAGCTGTATCGCTGACGGGTGGACAGGCTGGCGTGATCACAGAGGATTTTTACATGAGCGCTGGTGTGGCAAAACTGGACAACACCCGCCTGAAGAAAATTGTCAGCCAGGGCAAAATCCCTGTTGTGACCGGTGGGCAGGGTGTGACCCAGACAGAGGGTGATTTCTCTATTCTCGGCCGAGGCGGCAGTGACACCTCAGGTGTACTGGTTGGTGTGATGCTGGATGCCGAACGGGCTGATATTTATACCGACGTGGAATATATGCTGGCGATGGACCCGCGCGTCGTGCCGGGTGCGCCCAAGCGCGAAGAAATTTCTTTCGAAGCCGCATACGAGATGGCACGCTTTGGTTCGAAGGTGATTCACCCTCGTGCGGTCAAGGTCGGCATGGAGCACAATCTGCCGGTGCGTGTGCGTTCGACATTCTCACAAAATGTGGGCACACTCATAAACGCCAAGCAGGATACCACAGCCCTGGTTGGTTTTTCGCTGATTGCCAGCGCTAATATCGGGGAAGCTGGGGCACATCAACTGCAGCAAAATGAGCTCGATATGCTTGAACAGCACATCGGTTTGCTCACAATGACAGATAGTTCGACCGGCCGGCAGATTTTCTGCGCACCGGCTGGCGACACTTTGAGTGAAGTGGATAGCGAGCTGGCTTTACACGGTGTCACAAATGTGAACTGGCAGCCTGGCGTAAGCCTGGTGACCCTGGTTGGCACACCTGAGTCTATGACTGAAATAGATGGCATAGCTGTTAAAACAATGGCGGCAAATAACTTGCCTGTCCTTTATCACGATCAACAGTTAAGAAGGTCAACCTTTGCCTTACCTGAATCCGAATCAAGGAAAGCACTCGAGACACTGTACCATGCAGTGAGTGCTTATTTATAGGTAGAACAATAATATAGCATCATGGTGAACGGGAAATCTTTTTGAAGGGAGGTGGTTTGTCGAAGATATGAGTGAAGTTCCGTGCAGCTTTAATGAAAGCGGCACCCAACACCGGGTAACTGGTGAGAATAGTTCATCTAATTCTGATGGAGGAAAGATGTCTAAAAGTTTTAAAGTCTTAAGTTTTGCAATATTGTTAGTGTTTGTGCTTGGCAGCCTCGCTGGTTGTGCACCGGCTGCAACAGAACCCGCCGCCGAAGCACCTGCTGCTGAAGCACCTGCAGCCACTGAAGCACCTGCTGCTGAAGCACCTGCAGCCACAGAAGCACCTGCTGCAACTGAAGCACCCGCCGCTGAACCCGCCGGTGAAAAAGTCTTCACCTTAGGCCGCCAGTTGGATGCCTTCCTGCCGGACCCTGTCATGAACGATGCCAATGCCGATATTTGGTATATGCAGCAGTATTATGCCGGTTTAGTCCGCACCAACATGACTGCTGAGATCGAACCCGAATTGGCTGAGAGCTGGGAAGTTAGCGAAGATGGTTTGACCTATACTTACTACCTGCGCCCAGACCTCAAGTTCTGCAACGGCGACCCCATTACCCCCGAAGACTGGATGTGGTCACTTGAACGTGCCCGCAACCCCGAAAACGGTATCTGGAGCTTCACGCTGGATTATGTGGACACCATTACCGCAGACGCAGAAAAAGTCGTCTTCACGCTGAAGGAGCCCTACGTACCGTTCCAGTTCAGCCCGGCGCTGTTCAACGCAGTTGTTATGCCCAAAGCCCAGGTGGAAGCCGCCGGCGGTTGGGAGAACTTCATGCTGAAACCCTGCGGCGCTGGCCCATTCATCATGACCGAATGGAACAAGGGCAGCACCATGATTCTCGAGAAGAACCCCTACTATTGGGATGCCGAGAATGTCAAGCTGGACAAAATCGTCCTCAAGTACATCCAGGACGACAATGCACGTGTGATGGCCCTCCAGGCTGGCGAAGTTGATGCGATTAACTACCCGCCCTTCTCACGTGTTGCTGAGCTGGAAGCTGACCCGAACATTACTGTTCTCAAGTTCCCCGTTGGTCAGATCGTCCAGATGGTCCCGAATCACCGCAATGCACCTCTAAATGACCCGAAGGTCCGTCTTGCCCTCAACCTGGCAATCGATCGTCAGGCACTGCTTGACAACGTAACTTTTGGTATGGGTGTTATGGCAACCAACTATCGCCCTGTCGGTACTTTGTATTACAACACCGACCTGGAACCCTACCCCTATGATCCTGAAAGGGCAAAGGCACTGTTGGCAGAAGCTGGTTATCCTGACGGCTTCAAGACTTCCATGAACCATGTCGCCGGACGTGAGCAGCAAATGCAGTACGGTACTATGATCCAGGCCATGTGGGCTGAGATCGGTGTCGAACTTGAACTGGTTCCGCTCGAAAGCGGTATCAACCGCCAGAAATACTGGGACGGTGAGTTTGAATTCTATGCATCCGGCTGGACCGATGACATTCCCGATCCATCACAGCAGACCGATTATGCAGTGGTTTATGACAATATCCAGTCATACCACTCTGAGTACAACAATGCTGAGATCCAGACACTGGCAAAAGATGCTTTGACTGAGCTCGATCCTGAGAAACGGAAAGAAATGTATTTCCGCATTCAGCAGCTTGTGTATGACGATTCAGCCTTCATTCCGCTGTGGTCAGAACCGCTGGTTGTTGCCACCCGCAACAATGTCGAAGGGTTTGAACAATCTGTCCTCGGTATCTACCTCTGGAAGGGCCTCGACGTCAAGTAGTATTATGTAATACCGCACAAAACTGGCTCCCCTTTATTAACAGGGGAGCCAGACCCCGCATTTTTTAGCAGTTTAGCATTATTAACATGATTTAAATCTTATTTAGAAGCAGGAGTGTTCGATGCAAAGGATCAATTACATCCTTGTCCGGCTTTTACAACTTCTCCCCGTTGCGTTGGGGATCACGATCATCCTCTTTTTTGTTGTTCGATTGATACCCGGTGACCCGGCTTTGATCCGCCTTGGCATAAAAGCTACGCCCGAGTCTATTGAGAATTTCCGGCGGCAGATGGGTCTTGATCAACCCATCATGATCCAGTACTTTATTTTCATGGGTAAGCTATTTAAGTTTGATCTTGGTAATTCATTGATCTATGCCACACCGGTTATTAACTTGATTTCCGAACGGCTACCCAGGACTGTTGTTCTGGCAGTGTACGCGACAACCTTTTCAATAATCTTAACTGTGCCTATGGCATTGCTAGCCGCCTTTAAGAAAGATAAACCAATTGATCAAGTCATCAGGGTCTCTTTCGTGGTGGCGCTTGGTATGCCGCAGTTTTGGATTGGCACGGTTTTGTTGATGTTGTTCTCTGTTAAATTAGGAATCTTTCCAGTCAGTGGTTTTGGGGAAACCTGGCAGCAAACATTGCGGCATCTCTTCCTGCCGGCATTGACCCTGGCGATGTCACAATCCTCCTGGCTGGTTCGCTCACTGCGCTCTGACATCATCAATGTGATGGGTTCAGATTATGTGGATTTTGCCCGCGCCAAAGGTTTGAAGGAACGGTTTGTTAATATTCGGCACATCCTGCGGAACGCTCTCTTACCCACGGTCACCATCCTGGGACTGAATTTCGGTAAACTATTGGGTGGTTCAGTGGTTGTTGAGAAAATTTTCTCACTCCCGGGCATGGGCAATTTGATGATTGAATCTATTTTTGCACGTGATTATGTTGTCATACAGGCCATTACTTTCTTTTTCGCAGTCATTGTGATTTTGATTAATCTAATTACTGACCTGTTATATTCCGTGCTTGACCCGCGCGTCACACTGGGTTAATAGAGGAGCCTTATGACAGTAGAAACCTTACAAACACAAGTTTCCAAAGAGTCGTTCAGCAGTTGGCTAAAAAGCAAAAAACGCATCTGGCGACGGAACCCATCATTTTTCTGGGGTATGGTAATCCTTTCCATTGTTATTTTTGTAGCCATCTTCTCTGACCAACTGGTTCCCTATAATCCAATTAAACAGGATTGGAAAGCTACATTGCAGCCCCCCAGCGCTGAGCACTGGCTGGGCACAGACAATTACGGACGCGATATCTTTTCACGCATCATTGCCAGTACCAGGCTTGACCTGACGGTTGGTTTTCTCTCAGTCTTGTTCCCACTGATAATTGGCATTGTCATTGGTACACTAGCCGGTTACTATGGCGGCATTATGGACCAGATCTTAATGCGCCTGGTGGATATTATCGTAGCCTTTCCGTTTATTGTGCTCATCATTTTGTTGATAGCAGTGATCGGTACAGGTCTGCAAAATGTTGTGATTGCAGTCACGATTGGTACCTGGGTGATTTATGCCCGTATTGTCCGCAGCGAGATCCTGGTACAGAAGAACCTGGAGTATGTCATGAGCGCCCGCACACTTGGGTTCAGTGACCTGCGCATTATGATACGGCACATCTTGCCCAATACGGTTTCCACTGTGATCATTTTTGCGGCACTGGATATTGCGCTGGATATTTTGCTGATTGCTACGCTTGGCTTTTTGGGTCTCGGTGTCAAGCCACCCACGCCAGAATGGGGCTCAATTGCCTCTGAAGGTATCGGCTTCATTGCCAGGGCACCATGGATTTCATTCTATCCGGGTATTGCCATCATCTTTACCGCTACCGGCTTTGCCTTGCTGGCAGATGGACTGGCGGATGTACTTCGGGCAGGCGGACAGGAGGCATAACAATGGAAAAAAACATGAATTTCAAAGAGCTGCTCACGATTAAAGATTTGAAAGTTTATTACGAAACCGCCAGCCGCCTGATCAAAGCAGTAGATGGTGTTTCACTGACTGTTGGTGAGGGTGAGACATTTGGTGTGGTAGGTGAGTCTGGCAGCGGTAAGAGTGTGACAATCAAGTCTGTTATGGGCTTGATCCATCCACCAGGTAAGATTGTATCGGGTTCTATCCAGTTCAAAGGCAAGGAACTAACTAAGTTCAACAATCGTGAGTACCAGGAAATTCGCGGTGATGAAATTGCCATGATCATGCAGGATCCAATGACTGCTCTCAACCCGGTACTTAAAATAAAAGACCAGATCAAAGAGACCCTGGAAGAGGATGGCAAGCTTCCTGACAGGGAAATTGTTGAACGAGCTGTGCAGCTGATGAAATTGGTGGGCATCCCGGCGCCAGAACGACGCTTGAACGAGTATCCGCACCAATTTTCTGGCGGCATGCGCCAGCGTGTGATGATTGCCATTGCCCTGTCGCGTAACCCCAAGCTGTTACTGGCTGATGAGCCAACCACTGCTGTGGATGTAACCATCCAGGATCAGATATTGAAACTGCTGGTGAGCCTGCAGAAGGAACTCGGTATGGGGCTGGTACTGGTGACCCACGACCTTGGTATTATCGCCCAGACGACAGACCGCGTGGCGGTGATGTATGCCGGTCGTATCATGGAGATGACAGATACTGTCACACTGTTTAAACGACCGCATCATCCCTACACCATGGGCTTGATGAATTCCATCCCATCCAAAAAACTGTCTGGCGAACAGCTGGATCCTATTCCAGGACTGCCGCCCAATATGGGTAACCTGCCACCAGGCTGTCGCTTCAGCCCGCGCTGTGTGTATGCGACCGATGAATGCCGAACGGGCGAAATTGGCTTAAGGGATATTGGACCGGGCCATGTTTCAGCCTGTATTAAGGACGTGAGGTGAGCCGATGGAAGCAACGATTGAAAGAAACGCACAAATGAACACCTATAAAGATCAACAACCTCTTGTTGAGATAAAGAATGTCAAGAAGTATTTTGAACTTCCATTGGGACTATTAAGAACCATTCTTCGGCATGAAAAAGAAGTGGTGCATGCGGTTGATGATGTAACGCTTGATATTTACAAAGGTGAAACCCTGGGATTGGTTGGTGAATCCGGCAGCGGCAAAACCACCCTGCTGCGCTGTATTGCCCGAATTTACGACCCCAGTACCGGTAGTATCCTGCACGAAGGCAAGGACATCCTGAAGCTGAGCAAGAAAGATCTGCGCTCTGAACGCCGTAAATTCCAGGTCGTTTTCCAGGATCCTTACTCGTCACTTAACCCACGCATGACTGTTAAACAGGTCTTGATGGAGATCCTGTCTGTGCACAACCTTAGACCAGAAGCAGAACGGATGGACCGGGTGAATGAGCTTCTATCACTTGTGGGCTTGACCTCGGATGCTTTGCATCGCCTGCCGGCGAACTTCAGCGGCGGTCAACGCCAGAGAATTGGCATTGCCAAAGCGCTTGCGATGGAACCCCGCTTGCTGCTGGCTGATGAACCGGTATCAGCGCTGGATGTTTCCATCCAGGCTCAGGTGATCAACCTGCTGCTTGACCTGAAGAAGAAACTTGATTTGACTATGCTGTTCGTAACGCATGACCTGCGCGTGGTTCGTCACGTCAGTGATCGCATTGCTGTGATGTACCTCGGTAAGATCATGGAAGTCGGCCCGACGAAAGAATTGTTTAACAACCCTATGCACCCTTACACGCGCGCCCTGCTGGCTGCAGCACCTGAGTTAGATCCGGAAGACCGTACCGAACGGCCTGCTCTGTTGGGTGACCCGCCCAGCCCTATCCACATTCCGTCGGGATGCCGCTTCCACCCGCGCTGCCCGCTCGCAATTGACAGCTGTAAAGTCGACCAGCCGGAGCTGGTGGATGTTGGGCATCGCCATATGGCAGCCTGTCCGGTTGTGCTAAATAACCTGAATTAAATCTACACACTCACAAACTTTAATACTTATTTTTATTCCAGTAACCCTCTCAAAGGAGAAACACATGTTAATTGAAAAATCGAATTGGATGATGGTTGAAGAGTACTTAAAGAAAGATGATCGGATCGTGTTTGTGCTGGGTGCAACCGAGGAGCATGGCTATAACACACTGTCCACGGACACCCAGACTACCTGGGAGATTGCCAAAGAAGCCTGCACCCGCCAGAATGTTCTCCTCGCCCCACCGCTGCACTTTGGACCGTCTGCGTTTTCACTTGCCTTCCCCGGCACAGTTTCTCTACGTAATGAGACTTATATGTCTGTGATTACAGACATGATCGACAGCGTTGCACGCGTGGGTTTCAAACGTATCCTGTTTTTCAGTGGTCACGGCGGTAACATGCGTGCCAAAGAAACCATAACTGAATATTTGATCGACAAGCCTGATCTTATTATGAAATTCCGTGAGTGGTATTTGCTGCCAAAGACCTATGCACGCATTATGGAACTTGGTTCCACTGCCTGGGATCACGCCTCCTGGCTTGAGAGTTTTCCCGGTGTTAACCAGCCGGTAGAAATCCCAGACAAGTTCAAAGAGCAGGTATTTGTTGAAGACCATTACGCCCTCACTCCAGAAGAAGTACGCCAGGCGACTGGCGATGGTGTGTGGGGTGGTAAATACAAACAGCCAGAATCTGTAATGAAGGATTTTATTGAACTGGCTGTGACTGAACTTGAGGATTTCCTCCAGAACGGTTGGGATAAATTTCAAAAGACTGCACCGCTCAAGTAAGAAGAGCTGAGTTTACGCGACAAATACAAATATTCAAGGAGTACTGTTATGTTAATTGAAAAATCAAACTGGATGATGGTTGAAGAATACTTAAAAAAGGATGACCGCATTGTGTTTGTGCTGGGAGCAACTGAAGAGCACGGCTACGCCTCCCTGTCTACCGATACCCAGTGCGCATATGAGATCGCCAAGGAAGCATGCACCCGCCAGAATGTACTGATGGCACCGCCGCTGCACTTTGGTCCCTCACCCTTCTCACTGGCATTCCCAGGTACCGTCTCACTACGGGTAAAAACCTATTATAGCGTCATCAAAGACATGATCGACAGCGTTGCGCGTGTTGGTTTTAAACGCATTCTGTTCTTCAGCGGCCACGGCGGCAACATGCGCGCCAAAGAAGCAATCACTGAGTATATGCTGGACCGCTCTGACCTGACTTTGAAATTCCGCGAGTGGTACCTGATGCCAAAAACCTACAACCGCATCAAGGAATTAGGCGGCACGCAGCGTGACCACGCCTCCTGGCTGGAGACCTTCCAGTGGATCAATGTGGTTACCCCGGTTCCTGACAAGTTTAAGGAACAGGTTTACTTTGAAGATACTTATGCCCAGACCCCCGAAGACGTCAAAGCTGTCTCCGGTGACGGTGTCAAAGGCGGCAAGTACATTCAACCTGAGCCAGTAATGCGTGAATTTTATGAGCTGGCTGTGACCGAGCTGGAGGATTTCCTGCAGAATGGTTGGGATAAGTTCTCAAAAACGACCAACGTTTAATTAGACTATTGGAGGATACAATGCCCGAGAAAAAAGGCGTAAAAGAGTACGGCTGGCTGAATTTTCAATATCGCAACACCGGTGAACCCATCCGTTTTCCGGTTGGTACCATTTACGGCGAAAATGACGGACCCACCCTGCTGGTATTGGGCGGCATGCACGGCAGTGAATTCGCCGGTATAGAAGCGGCGATACGCTTGTTCAATGAAGTTGACCCCAAGAAATTGAAGGGTGTTTTGAAAGTTGGCATGATGTACAATGTGCCGGCTTTTGAGAACAACCTTGGTTTTTTAGTGCCCCAAGATGGCAAGAACCCAATGGGCACCTTCCCAGGCAACCGCCTTGGTACCTACGGTGAAGCAATGGCATTCTACTTCAACCAGGAAGTGCTGAGCAAGTGTGATTATTTTGTTGAGCTGCACGGCGGCGACATCCCTGAATCACTCACACCATTTGTGATGCACCTGGCTGGCGGCGATCCGGTAGTAGATGAGAAATCCCGCAAGATGGCAGAAGTTTACGACATTCAACTGGTGGTCAAAGGCGGCCAGTTCTCCAAAGACAACCCGCCTCACAATGCTTTCGGCACTGCCATGATGCGTGGCGCTCCCTCAATCCTGGCAGAATCTGGTCAGCAGGGCATCTTGAAGCTGGAAGAAGTGGAAGTTCACCTGAAGGGTCTGCGCAACATCCTGGTTCACCTGGGCATGCTGGATGGCAAAATTGTCAAAACCAATAAACGTAAGTTTATTCAGAACTACACAGCCATCCGCTCAGAATATGTGGGCATGTGGTATCCCTGCGTCAAACTTAACCAGCCAGTAAAGACCGGTGATGTAGTTGGTCACATCCGCGATTACTTTGGCGAGCCAGTGGCTGAAATCAAATCAAAGCTCGACGGCATTATCACAGTAGTTCGCACCAGCCCGGCTGTGAAGGTTGGCAATGTACTGATTGAGCACGGTGTAATTGCAAGTGAAGAAGCTTAATTCGAAAATAAATTATTAAATGAAGGAGAAACATAAGATGAAAAAATATAACGTAGCTGTTGCAGGTGCACTTGGACTTGTTGGCACCACCATGCTCCAAATTCTTGAAGAGTATGATTTCCCGGTGAATGAACTGCGTGTGCTCGAGCACAAAAGCATGGTTAATGCACCTGTCAAGTTCAAAGACAAGGTTTACCTGACCCAGGAAGCTCGCGATGAGGCTTTTGAAGGTATCGATATTGCCCTGTTTGCTACGAATGACGAGATCAGCAAGGTGCTTGTTCCCCAGGCAGTTGCCAGGGGCGCCATTGCCATCGACAACAGCCGCACCTTCCGCCAGGATCCTAATGTACCATTGGTGGTCCCTGAAGTGAACCCGGAAGATCTTGACTGGCACCCTGGTATTGTCGCTAACCCGAACTGCACCACAGCCGCCTGCATCGTTGCTTATAAAGTACTGCAGGACCTGTCTCCCATCAAACGCATTGTTGCATCATCCTACCAGTCAACCTCTGGCGGTGCGGTGCGCGGCATGATGGAATTAAAGAAACAATCAATGGACGGCGCTGCCGGCTTTGAAATTACCCCGCCGCAGATTTTTGCTTACCAAATTGCATATAACTTGATCCCCTTCATTGATAAATTCGGCGACGAAGGCTACACACTCGAAGAGTGGAAGATGGTTAACGAGAGCCGCAAGATGCTGCATGATGACAAGATTGCCATCTCCTGCACCTGTATCCGTGTCCCAACCCTGATTTGCCATGCTGTCAGCATCAATGCTGAGACCGAACGCAAGGTTACTGCAGCTGAGTTCCGCGAAGCCTGCCGAAAGCAGCCCGGTTTGAAGGTAATGGATGACATTGAGAAGCTTGAATTCCCGCAGAATGCTAATGTTACTGGCGGCAACGATACCCATATTGGCCGCATTCGCGATGATGTCTCCAACCCCAATGGTTTGAACTTCTTTGTGGTATCAGATAACGTCCGCAAAGGCGCTGCACAAAATGCTGTCCAGATCGCCCAGGAACTGGTTAAACGCGGCCTGGTCGAGAAGTGGCAGAGCAATAGAAAGTAGTCCAGACGGGTTCTATCCCCTCTATCGTGGTGGAGAGGGTTTTCTCTCCACCACTCAGAAGCGATGCAGCCCGGTATCATTTACAGCAAAATAGGAAAGAGAAAATTGATGATAAGTAATAAAGTTAGCAGTGTAAACAAGAGAACCACACCCAGGGTGGGATTGGCTGTGGTATTTGCCGCACTTGGCAAGGCAGAAGAAGCCTCAGTTGTTGATATGTGGGCTGCTGTCGGAAAAATGGATAAAAGTTGGCAGCCGGCATTTTGTGAATTTACAATAGATGCGCTGAAAGCAAGTGCTGAAGATGTGGATGTGCTGGTTTATTTGGGCGAATCTTCCCGTTTTGAACGGGTTGCCGGTGAGTTATCTATCACTGTGCCCGTCGTGTTTGTGAAAAGCACGGTTGAGGAACTAATGGAATGGCCGCAGGGTTCTGCACGCCGCTACCGCATGTCCACTGGTGTGAACGGCATTGCCCGCGCACTGGCTGCCGCTGCGCCGCTGGCGCCGTCTGTTGACTGGACAAGCCTGCCCTGGCCGCAGGAACTGCTGCCACATTGTCATTTGGATGAAGCTGAAGGACGTTATGTCAACAAGAGCCTGGGCGCTTTCAGGCAGGCTGTGGAAGCCCGCGGCGCTGCCTGGTTGACTGGTTTGCCGGCTAACAAGGAGCCTTTCTCAGTCTTCCTCACCATGCACGACCCGGCTGCTGCCCTGCTGGCTGAAGCAGCGCTTGAGCTGTGGCCGCAGTGCACTGTAATTACTGCGGATGGCATGGTCTCAACCGTCAGCCCTTCGGGCAAGCCCTGGTCAGAACGTTTGATACGTACCCGGCATTGGTCTCCACAGGTGCTGTCTCGCAGCAATGAGCTGTTCAGCCAGGCATTGGATGGCAAGGCGCTGCCCGACTTTGATTCACCGGGCATGACCTTCGGGACGCTTACCTTCCTTGACCATGCCTTTAAAGCTGGCGCGGATGCGCATCACCTGGACGCTGCAGGCAAACAGCCCGGTCCAAATGGCGATATGCAAATGACTGCAACCGGACTGTCTGACCCTGAGCGGCTGATCCTGTTCAGGGGTGACAAAATGGAAATTGCGGAGATTGTATAACCGATAGAGAAAACAAGAGAAAATAACAGAATTTTCAATTCTACATACTTAAAAGGAGTTCGAAATATGACAAAACAACAAGGTAAAAAAGAACAGGGCTGGTTAGAGTTTAAGTATCAACCCACCGGTGAAGCTATTCGCTTTCCGGTTGGCTCAGTTCATGGCGTCGAGGAAGGCCCAACATTGGTTGTTGTCGGCGGCATGCATGGCAGTGAATTCTGCGGTATTGAAGCAGCCATCCGCCTTTTTAGAGAAGTTGAACCCGAAAAATTGAAGGGTACACTCAAGGTTGTGATGATCTATAACCTGCCAGCTTTCGAGAGCAACCTGGGCTTCCTGGTGCCGCAGGACGGCATCAACCCCGGGCGCGTCTTCCCCGGCGATCCCAACGGATCTTTCAGCGAAGTGATGGCTTATCATATCTCGGAAAACGTCCTGCGCACTGCAGATTACTATGTTGAACTGCACGGCGGAGACATTCCTGAAGCGTTGGTACCGTTTGTTAACGCACCAATCACCGGGGTTGAAGAAGTAGATAATAAATCCCGCGAACTGGCGATGGTTTACAACATCCCGCTGGTTGTCGGCGGCGACCTGACCAAGCTGCCCCGCCCGATCCATACCTCTGGCTTCCGCGCCATGACGCTTGAAGGTATCCCTGCCATTTTGGCCGAATCCGGCCAGCAGGGCATTTTAACGATGGAAGACACTGAGCGCCATCTGGTTGGTCTGCGCAACATCATGATCCACCTGGGTATGCGGGAAGGCACCATTATCAACAACGTCAAACGCATGTTCAGCGCCGAGCACGCCGCCATCAGGGCAGAGTTCGATGCCATGTGGTATCCTGCCGTCAAGCTCGGTGATTGGGCAACAGCCGGACAGGTTATTGGTGAATATCGCACTGTCTTTGGCGAGCACCTGGCAGATGTAAAAGCGCCGTTTGATGGGCACATCACGGTAATACGCACCAGCCCACATGTGGATACCGGTAATGTTGTGATTGAAATTGACCGCATTGTGGAGCGCGAGAGTTAGAGATGTTTAAACGCGGTAAGGTCGATGCCCGAACAGCTCAGCAGCTGGCAAGGTTAGCTGGCTATGACTTCACGCTGGAAAGGTGTGAAATTCTGGCACCGCAGTTGGAATGGATTTTGGAAGGCGCCAGCAGGTTCGAATCTGTAGCCCTTGAAGGCGTTGAACCGGCAAATTTCTTTCAACCATCTGCCTGGCTTGATGGTATTGGAGAGCGGCGATGAGCAGCGATATTCTCTACAAGAGCATTGCTGAGATTGGCCGGTTATACCGCAGCGGTGAACTGTCACCTGTTGATGTGGTGAAAACAGCACTAAATAGGCTGGATGCAGTTGAACCAAAGCTGAATGCCTTCATCACCGTGCTGCAAGAGCAGGCGCTGGCAGATGCACTGACTGCTGAGAAAGACCTGCGGGAAGGACGCGATCTTGGCCCGCTGCATGGCATTCCTTTCTCGCTGAAAGATATCTACGATACTGCCGGGATTCGCACCACGTCAGGCTCGCGGCACTGGAAGGACCGGGTACCGCAGCAAACAGCTGAGAGCGCCCAGCGCCTCTTGAAAGCTGGCGCCATACTTCTCGGTAAATGCAACCTGCTGGAATTTGCTTATGGCATTGTGCACGAGGATTATGGACAGTGCAACACCCCGTGGAATTCCGAGCGCACAGCAGGCGGCTCCAGCAGTGGTTCCGCAGCCTCGATTGCTGCCGGAATTGGCTGGGGATCACTTGGTACCGATACAGGCGGTTCCATCCGCATTCCGGCTTCTTACTGCGGCATTGTCGGCTTGAAACCTACTTACGGGCGGGTGAGCCGGCACGGCATCTTCCCGCTGTCATGGTCATTAGACCATGCCGGTACGCTGGCACGCAGTGTTGAAGATACCGCCATCTTGATGAACGTAATTGCCGGGCGTGATCCGAAAGACCCGAGTTCTTCATTTGCACCGGTACCGGATTATTTGGAAAACCTGGACAGTGGATTGAAAGGCATGCGCATCGGGGTGCTGGAGTATCACATGAATCACCGTGACCTGCGCCCGAAAGTGAGCGAGGTGAGCTGGAAAGCAGTCAACCTGCTGGGCGAGCTTGGCGCTGAACTGATGACAGTCACCATCCAGGATATTGACCTGGCAGATGAAGCCATGCTGCAATCCATCCTGCCTGAGGCAACCCTGGCGCATGAAGCCATGCTGAAGCAAGCGCCGGAAGCCTATGCCGAGATGACCCGTCAACAGTTAGAACTTGGCACAATGCTGCCGGCAGTAGATTATCTGAAAGCGCACCAGTACCGTACCAGGCTTCTGGAGTCATTCCTCGCGGTTCTGGATGATGTGGATGTGATTGTTAATCCGTCCGTAGCTTTTGAAGCACCGGCTGAAGACCCGGTGGTGGCTGCTGGCGAGGGCTCTGATGAAGCCAGGCGGACAGGCATTTATAACCTGACCGGTCTGCCGGCAGTGACTGTACCGTGCGGTTACGGGCAGGATAAACTGCCATTAGGACTTCAGTTTGCCGGAAAACCGATAGCTGAAGCTGTGATCTTGCGGGCAGCCAGGACGTATGAGCAAGCCGCAGGGTGGTACAATCAACATCCTGCTTTATAGACAAGGTTTTTTACCTGATAACAATGTAACATTGGCTTGGAAAATTGATTGAAGGAGGTGATGCGAAGAGAATTATGAGTTACTGTAAGGGGCATGCCTGATGCAGGTATGTCTAAGAATAGACGTATGTCAACTATAAGTAGGAGAATATCTAATGAAGAAATCTGTACAACTGTTATTTAGCCTGGTAATCGTTTTATCGATCGTCCTGGCTGGCTGTGCACCTGCTGCACCGGAAACCCCGGCAGCCGAAGCACCCGCCGCTACTGAAGCACCTGCTGCAACCGAAGCACCCGCAGCAACTGAAGCACCTGCTGCTACCGAAGCACCCGCTGCTACTGAAGCACCTGCTGCTACTGAAGCACCCGCTGCCGGTCCTGTTCGTGGTGGAACACTCACCTGGGCACGCGCAGCCGTTCCAGAAAACCTTGACATGACCTGGTCAACTGCCAATCAGGACTGGTGGATCATGGTAAATATCATTGAGCCGCTTGTAATGCTCAATGATGATGGCACCGAACTGGAACCCGGCCTGGCAGAATCCTGGGAATTGAGTGAAGATAACACGACCTACACCTTCAAACTGCGTGATGTCAAGTTCAATAATGGCACTGACGTCACTGCTGAAGATGTGGTCTTCTCAATTGACCGCGCCCGCGCTGAAGGTTCCAACACCTGGCTGTTTGAAAACATTGCTTCAACCGAAGCTGTTGATCCCAAGACAGTCAAGATCACTGTTGCCGAAGCCTCCCCAGAAACCCTGCCACTGCTGTCGCTGCTGGCAGTTGGTGTGTACAACAAGGCAGAGTTTGAGAAATTGGGTGTCGATGAGTTCATGAAAGACCCCGTCACCACCGGCCCGTTCATGGTTAAGGAATGGAAAGTCGGCGAATCATTTGTCATGGAACCCAACCCCTATTACTGGAAAATGGGCGAAGACGGCCAACCGCTTCCTTATCTGGATGAGGTCGTCGTTACCCAGGTTCCTGATGACACCACCAAGGTTCTCCAGGTTCAATCTGAAACCGTAATGGGCACCGACGGCGCCCCGTTTGCCATGATTGAATCCCTGATGACCGATTCCGTTGCTACTTTGACCAAGTGGCCTGCCACCCAGAGCTACTACATCTTCATCAACCACACCAAACCTCCGTTTGATGACGTCAATATCCGTTTGGCAATGAACTATGCGGTTGATCGAGATGCCCTGGTTCAGGTTGCCACCTCCGGTGTAGCCACCCCCGCTAAATCCTTCTTCTCACCCGGCTCAGCATGCTGGACCGGCGATTATGGTTTCGACTATGATCCCGAGAAGGCCAAGGAATTGATTGCCCAATCCAAGTATGCTGGCGGCGAGATTCCCCCCATCCAGATCGACATCCCTGCCGGCCGTTTGATCGGTATCGACATTGCCACGACCCTGCAGGACATGTGGTCACAGGTTGGTTTAACGGTTGTGACCCAGGAGCTGGAAGGACCACTCGTCAGTGAATCCTTCTCACAGCGCACCTTCACCGCCATCTCTGGCTACCAGTGGACTGACGACGTGCTTGATCCTGCTCAGCAGACCGCCTTCTTCATGATTGATCCTGCCCTGTACTCAGGCTGGGTGAATGAGGATGCGATTGCACTGGCTGATGCAGCTCGCAAAGAGTATGACGTTGAAAAGCGTTGTGCAATGTATGCAGAACTGCAGAAAATCTTCAACGAAGAAGCCGTTACCGTTATCCTGTTCAACAACCCGTTCAACACCTTTGTCAACAACAAAGTAAACGACTTTTACCAGATTCCCCTGGGCTGGTTGAAGTTCGGCAAAGTATGGCTGTCTGAGTAAATCTTAATCAGGCAAGGTTGTGGGCCGTCTCTTTTGAGATGGTCCACAACCACAATTGTGGAGGACACTTTTTGAATGAATGATAAGTTTATTTACATAGTTAGTAGAATACTGCAGGCCATTCCGACGATCATTATCATTACGGTGCTCGTATTTTTGATGGTCAGGCTCATCCCTGGTGACCCCGCGACGGTTATGTTGGGCATGAAAGCAACACCTGAACGTGTTGAAGCCCTTACCAAGTATATGGGTCTCGATAAACCCATATACGTTCAGTTCCTGGTTTTCTTGAAAAATATTTCACAGGGACAGCTTGGTGATTCAGTTATCTTGCGAACACCGGTGACTGAACTCATTAAAAACCGTTTACCCATAACGCTTTTCCTGGCAATTTATGCAGTAGCTTTAGCCATCATTGCTTCCATCCCACTCTCACTGCTGACAGCTCTCAATAAAGACAGCTGGTTTGACCAGGCAGTGCGCATGGTTCTGATGACCATGTTATCCACACCAAGTTTTTGGTTTGGTATTATCTTGTTGATTTTATTTGGCGTGAAAATTCCAATCTTCCCTGTGGGGGGTGTCAGGGAGGGTTTTACAAACCGCCTACTGGACCTGTTCCTGCCGGCTGTGACCTTGAGCCTGCACATGACGGCTGTGTTGACCCGCAATATGCGTGACAATATCATCAGCATTCTGCAGTCTGAACATATTGTCTTTGCTCATGCCAAGGGGCTGCGTGAGCGTTTGATATTTGTCCGCCATGTCCTTCGCAATGCCGCCATCTCCGGTGCAACCATTGTCGGGCTGTACCTGAGCTGGATGGTGGGCGGTTCTGTGGTGATCGAGACAGTGTTTGCCATACCTGGCATGGGTTACACCATGATTCAGGGTATTATGGGCCGTGATTACATCGTGGTTCAGGGTTTGACCTTAATTTTTGGCATCCTTGTTTCAATCATTTATCTGTTGAACGATATCGTTTATTCACTTCTTGATCCCCGGGTAACTTTATAAGGAGGCAAATATCCATGGCAGTAGCAACATTAAATCAAAAAGGTACAGGAAAAAACACGTGGATGCGCCTCTGGAAAACGATAGTCCGACGCAGGACATTAATTTTGGGCGTGGTACTGATATCCTTAATAAGCCTGGTAGCAATCTTTGCTGATTCCCTGGCACCCTATGATCCTATCAAAACAGATTACCAGGCGCTCTTAAAGCCACCTGGCACGCCGGGGCATTTTCTTGGTACCGATAAATTGGGCCGTGATATCCTATCAAGAATTATTGTGGCTTCCCGTATTGATATCTCCATTGGCATCATCTGTGTGTTGGTCCCCTTTGTTTTTGGGTGCGTCGTAGGCGCTGTTTCTGGTTATTACGGTGGCGTGGTTGATTCACTGTTGATGCGTATCGTTGATATCAGCGTAGCTTTTCCATTCTATGTGCTGGTAATTACCATCCTGGCTATATTAGGACCAGGTTTACTGAATATGTATATCGCTCTTATCCTGGTGGGCTGGATTGCTTATGCCAAGATCATTCGTGGTGAAGTGTTGGTGGCCAAAAACCAGGAGTATGTTTTAGCGGCTCGAGCGCTGGGTTACAGTAACTGGCGCATCCTCATCCAGCATTTGCTGCCCAACACAATCTCTCCAACCATTGTTTTCGCCATGTCAGATGTTGTTATGGTGATTATGGCTGGCGCTTCACTGGGTTTCCTTGGTTTGGGTGTGCAGGCGCCAAGACCTGAGTGGGGTGTGGAAATTGCGCACGGTCGCGAGTTTATAACTATCGCACCCTGGTTGAGTATATTTCCTGGTGTTGCCCTGGCAATTGTGGGCATCGCTTTCAGCCTCCTCGGCGATGGGCTGTCCGGCCTTCTGCGGCCAAAGGATTAGTCCTGATGAAGCTAAATTTTTGGAACAGAGAGTGATGATATGGCAGAAATCTTAAGAGTAGAGAATCTCAAAACCTATTTCAAACTGTATGAAGGTTTGGTAAAGGCAGTTGATGGTATTAGTTTTGCTGTCAATGAAGGTGAAGTGCTCGGTATCGTCGGTGAGAGCGGCAGTGGAAAAAGCATGACCTGCCGATCCATCTTACGGCTGATCCCGGAACCGGGAGAAATTGTTGAAGGCAGTATTTTTTATAAAGATCAGAACATCATGAAATGGTCTGAGTCCCGCTTGAACGAGTATCGCGGCAAAGAAGTATCAATGATCCTGCAGGAGCCGATGACGGCTCTGAACCCCGTGTGGACGGTTGGCGACCAGATGATTGAAACCCTGATGGAACATGAGGGTCTTTCACAAGTTGAAGCAAAAAATCGCTCAATTGAATTGCTGCGTATGGTAGGTATTCCTGTGCCGGAGCGACGTATCAACGAATACCCGCACCAGTTCAGCGGCGGCATGCGCCAGAGGGCAATGATTGCCATCGCGCTCTCCTGCCGGCCAAAGGTACTGCTGGCTGATGAGCCTACCACAGCCCTGGATGTGACCATTCAGGACCAGATCATCAAACTGGTGCAGGACCTGCAAGCAGAAACTGGCACCAGCGTGGTTTGGGTAACCCACGACCTGGGTGTTGTGGCACAGATGTGTGACCGGGTGGCGGTAATGTATGCCGGCCGTATCGTAGAGATGACAGATGTGATTGAGTTGTTCGAAAACAGCCGCCATCCCTACACGCTGGGATTGTTGGAATCAATACCAACTGGCGAATTAAAAGGCAAAAAGCTGATCCCTATCCAGGGTAACCCGCCTGACCTGCTCAATCTACCACCTGGCTGCGCCTTTGCACCCCGCTGCCGTTACGCAACCGATGCCTGCAGGTCAGCTGACCCGCAGTTGAGAATGGTAAAACCTGGCCATCACTCTGCCTGTATTAGATTTGAGGAAATATGGAGCTGACACCGGTGGAAGAGACGAAAATTATGGAAACAAACGAAAAACCATTAATTGAGGTAAAAGATTTATCGAAGACATTCGTGCTCGGAAAATCGGTTCTACGACAGGCGTTGGGAAAGAAAGCGGAACAGCTGCGTGCCGTTTATGAAGTTGATCTGGCAATCAAGGCAGGTGAATGCCTTGGGCTGGTGGGAGAAAGCGGCTGTGGAAAAACAACGCTCGGGCGCTGTATTTTACGCCTGTACGAACCTGATAGCGGTCAGGTGCTCTATGATGGGCAGGACTTTCTGGCCATGAAAGGCCAGGATGTTGTCAAAATGCGCTCTAAGATGCAGGTGATCTTCCAGGATCCATATTCATCTTTGAACCCGCGTCACAAAATTGGCCGCATTGTGGGCGAGCCGCTGCTGGTGCATAACATTTGCAGCCGTGCTGAAATGAAAGATCGTGTCACAAAACTCCTCAACACAGTTGGTTTGGGAGCGGATATTGCTGAACGTTTCCCACATTCACTTAGTGGTGGACAGCGTCAGCGTGTTGGATTAGCGCGTGCACTGGCTGTGAATCCACGATTTATTGTTGCCGATGAACCAGTTTCAGCGCTGGATGTGTCCATTCAGGCACAGGTGATCAACCTGCTGATGGAACTGCGCGAGCAATACAACCTGACCATGATGTTCATCACACATGATTTGCGGCTGGTTCAACATGTTAGCGATCGCATCGCCGTGATGTACCTCGGCAGTATTGTCGAACTCGCACCATCAAGAGAACTGTTTATTTCACCGCTGCACCCTTACTCACAGGCGCTTCTCGCTGCTGCACCAGTTGTCAACCCGCGCAAGCGCAAGAAGGCAGTTGCCATTACTGGCGAACCACCGAACCCGATTAACATTCCCCCGGGCTGCCCGTTCAGGCCACGCTGTCCGCTGGCGTTCGAACGCTGTTCGGTCGAATTCCCAAGGCTTGAGGAAAAATCCAACGGCCACTTTGTATCGTGTTTTGCAGTCAAGTAGTTCTTCAGGCGTGAAAGAAATCTGATATCTTCACGCTGACAAATATTAGTATCATTTGGAGGTAAATGCAGAAATGACAAAAGGTTATAAGTTGGAAAAGCTTACCTGGCCGCAAGCCCAGAAAGCTTTCAAAGAAACATCTGTTGTAATCATCCCCACTGGCTCCAATGAACAGCATGGTCCACACCTGCCAACTGGAACTGACTGGATTGTCGCAAAAGAGCTTGCGCGGCGTGTTGGCGAACGCTCAAAAGTAATTGTGACCCCCATCATGCCCTTTGGTTACGCCAAGTATCATACGGGCTTCCCTGGTACGCTATCCTTGTTGGAAGAGACCGTGCAGGCAGTTTTAATTGACCTGTGCAAGGACCTGCTGAAGTACGGCACCACGCACATCCTGTTTGTAAACGGCCATGGCGGCAACCACGGCCCATTGAAGAAAGCTGGCGAGTGGCTGCGTGAGCAGTGTGTACCGGCTGCTGTCGCTTCCTGGTGGGAGATGGCTACTATCGCCGACCCTTCATACAACATGATTGGTCATGCAGACTATATTGAAACTGCAGCCATGCTGGCAATCAATCCAGCGCTGGTTGATTTGGCAGTTGCCAAGAACCATAAGAACCGCAGCCTGACCCCCAGCCTGCACCTGGATAACCTGGGAGTCGTCAATTTCAAAGGTCATACCCTGCAAATTAACGGCGTGATGACTGATGTGACTTACACCGGTGACATGCTGGAAATTGGCGAATCAGATGCCGAAAATTACGACATTGAGCCGACCACTGCCAGCGCTGAAATGGGCGAGAAGATTCTCGAATCCCTGGCAGATTACCTGGCCGAATTTGTTGAAGAATTCCGCAAAGTCAAGTTCCCCCCTGTTGGTGAAGAAGGACCTGCGGCTGAATTACGCAAGAAAAAATAATAATACTACATAAAAGAAGAGGTAAATTAAATGGATAAAGGATATTTGTTAGAGAATTTGACCTGGCCTAAGGCAAAAAAAGCATTTGAAGATACCACCTTTGTTGTTGTCCCTATTGGATCAACTGAACAGCACGGCCCGGCACTGCCCGTAGGTACTGATTTTATGATTCCACGTGAGATTGGCAATCGCCTGGTAAAGAAAGCCAAAGTTATTGTCACACCCACCATCCCGTTTGGTTACGCCAAATATCACACCACCTTCCCCGGCACGCTTTCACTGGAAGAAGATACCCTGCGCCAGGTTTTGATTGACATCTGCGATGACCTGCTGAAATACGGTACCACCCACATTCTGTTTGTTGACGGTCACGGCGGTAACCTGACTGCTTTGCGCCAGTGCGGTATTTGGTTGCGCGAGCGCTGCATTCCATCAGCCGTTGCGGTATGGTGGCAGATTGCCCCAACCATTGACCCCAGCTGGCAGGCTATTGGTCATGCCGATTATGTCGAAGTTTCGGCTATGTTAGGTGTTGACGAGTCTCTGGTGGATATGGAAGCAGCCAAGCTGCCCAAGAATATTGACCTGACTGACAAACTCCGCACACTCGATCCCCATTCGACTGAGTTCGAAGGCGGTGTGGTTGGCGTCAACTTGCTGACCGCTGATATCACAACAACTGGCGACCTGATGGAATTTGGCCTGACAGCTGCCAAAGATTACACCATCGAACCCTCCAGTGGTACCAAGGAAATGGGCGAGAAATTCCTTGAAGGACAGGCTGATTACCTGGCCAAGTTTATCGAAGAATTCCGCAAAGTAACCCTGCCTCCTGTGAAATCCACTGGCCCTTTAGCAAAGAAATAATACAAGAATAAGGAAAAAAGACATGAAAAAAGAACTTGTTGTCGGCAAATTAACTGCAAAAGCCGGAGAAAAAGTTACAGGCACCGTTGAGTTTAAAGTCAAAGGCAAACCATTTTCACTGCCCTTGTACCTGGTTAACGGCGCAAAAGAAGGCCCAACCCTGGTAGTCTTTGGCGGCATTCACGCAGCCGAATATGCCAGTGCAGCTGCAGCGCTTGAAATTGGCCAGACACTCAAAGCTGAAGAGATTAAGGGTAGTGTGATCGTTGTGCCGGTAGTAAACCAGGCTGGTTTCCCGGTCCGTTCCATCTATGTTAACCCGTTGGACGGCGTCAACTTGAACCGTGTCTTCCCCGGTAATTCAGACGGCGGCGCCTCAGAGCAGATTGCTGCCTGGCTGACTGCTAATGTGATCAAGCAGGCAGATGTCTTCATTGACCTGCACGGTGGCGACTTGATTGAAGCCCTTGTACCATTCACCATTTTCCCTGAGACAGGTAATCCAGAAGTGGATAAAGCCTCTTTGGAATTGGCTGAGGTCTTTGGTATCAAGTATTTAGTACGCAAGATCGGTACCTCCGGCTCAACCTTCTCGGCTGTCGCCGGCGGTGGCACCCCCGCTATACTGGTTGAATCCGGCGGTCAGGGCATCTGGCCCCGCAAGGACGTAGAACTGCTGCTGCGCGGTGTTAAACGTGTGATGCGTCACTACGGCATGCTCAAGGGTGGCAAGCCCGGTAAGGTCGAGACTGTTGCGCTGCAGGATTTCATCTGGCTGCGCAGTGAAAATGACGGCTTCTGGTATCCTGCCATTGAGGTGGGTGACGACGTCAAAAAAGACCAGGTGCTGGGCAAGATTACAGACGTGTGGGGCAATACCCTGCAGACTGTAAAAGCTACCGCAACCGGGCGTGTTTTATTCCTGGTTTCGTCTCTGGCAATCAATAATGGAGATCCGCTGCTGGCTATTGGGGCATAGTTAGCATCGATTTCTTCTCTCTTCCTCCCCTTTACGTGAGAGACTGTTGGGAACAGCAGTCTCTCTTATATCGGGGGAGAGCGAGGACGGTGTTTATCCAAGAATGGAGAAGTGATGACAAAAAAAACCCTTGCATACCTTGAATCGCAATATGACAGAATCCAGGATCGGTTATTTGAGTTCATCAGTATTCCAAGTATCAGCGCTGATACCAATTTCCAAACAGGAATTGATACGGCGGCCGATTGGTTGGTAAAACAGTTGGCATCAGCCGGGTTGAAACGAGCCACGCGTTTTGAGACCCCGCGTAACCCATTGGTATATGCGGAGTGGCTGGAAGCACCGGGCAAGCCTACTATTTTGATCTATGGCCATTATGATGTGCAGCCAGTGGACCCGCTGGATAAATGGCACACTGAGCCTTTTGAACCAGTGATCAAAGAGGGCAGGATTTATGCCCGCGGCGCATCGGACGATAAAGCGCCGGTTCTGACCACCATTGAGGTGGCCAGGGCATTGCTTGCAGTTGAAGGTAAACTGCCCGTGAATGTCAAGTTTCTGTTTGAAGGTGAAGAGGAAATTGGCAGCCCAAGTATTGATGACTTTATGCAAACGCATGCTGACCTGCTGGCGTGTGATTTTGTTGTGTCCTGCGACGGCGCCATGTGGCGTCCAGGTGAACCTTCACTGATTGTCGCCAGCCGCGGCAGTGTATCGTTGGAATTTTCATTGTACGGACCGAAAAAAGACCTGCACTCCGGTCGGCACGGCGGCGCTGTGGCAAACCCCCTGCATGCCATGACCGAACTTCTTGCAAGCCTGCATACACCGGACGGTAAGATAGCTGTAAAAGGTTTCTACTCCGATGTGAAGGAACTGTCATCGGCTGAACGCGCAGCCATCCAGACGATTGAGTTTGATGAACAGCAGTACCTGGATGAGGTTGGTTCTCCTGAAGGATTTGGCGAGCCGGGTTACAGCCTGCTGGAGCGCAACTGGGTCAGGCCGACGCTTGAAATCGTCGGGATGTGGGGCGGCTACCAGGGTGAAGGTATGAAGACCGTACTGCCGGCAGAAGCGCATGCCAAGATCAGCTGTCGCCTGGTACCGGATCAATCTCCCGGTGATATTAGCGAAAAAATCAAATCTCACCTGCTGGTGCATAAACCGGCAGGCGTTACGCTGGAGATCAAAAGCTCTGAAAGCGGCGTGCCGGCATACAGCATCTCTGAAAATCATCCCGGCGTAAAAACTGCAAGGAGTGTTCTTAAAGATATTTTCCAGCAGGAACCAATAATAGTCCGTATCGGTGCGACGCTGCCAATAGCTGAGGCTTTCAGAAACTATTTGAACGCTGATACCGTGTTCTTCTCATTCTCGACGGTTGATGAAGATTATCACGCACCAAATGAATTTTTCCGGGTGCATCGCTTGAAAGATGGCTTAAAGGCCTGGGTGCTGTATTTGGATAGACTTGCTGCTGAATAAGCAATATTTAGAAAGGAAAATAATTATGAGTGCATATGATGAATTTACTGCTCACATAGCAAAAATTAATGACCTGTGCTGTGTATTAAACCTGCTGACGTGGGATTCACGCACGCAAATGCCAGAAGGCGGCATTGAAACACGCGGCTACCAGATCAGTACGGTTGCCGGTGTCGCGCAGGAAATGTTTACCAACCCCAAGACGTTGCAACTGATCGACGCAGCTGAGAAGGAAGTGGCTGGCGAACCTGAAGATAGCTATCGCGTTAGGGCTGTGAAGTACGCCCGTGAACATTATGAAATTGCCCGCCGCATCCCTGCATCAGTGGTCACCGAATTGAATGAGTTGAAGTCCATGTCACAGGCTGTGTGGATTGAAGCGCGCCAGAAAAATGACTTCAAGATGTTTGCCCCTTACCTGGCGAAAATGGTAGGGCTGCAGCAAAAGATTGCTGAAGCAATTGGCTACAAAGAGCATCCCTATGATGCCCTGTTAGTGCGCTACGAGCCCGGCATGACAGCCAGGCGGCTGAAAGAATTGTTTGCCGAGCTTAAAGCCGGCCTGACGCCTATCCTTGAGCGAGCGAAGGCTTATCCCGAGGCGCGGCATGATTTTCTGACTGAAAGAGTATACCTGGCTGACAAACAAAAAGCCTTTGCAACTGAAATCTCCAGAAAATTTGGTTATGATTTCAACCGCGGCCGCATTGATCTGACTGTCCACCCGTTTGAAATTTCCTTCACCCGCCAGGATGTGCGCATTACTACCCGTTACGATGAGAAGTATGCTCCCCAGGCGTTATTTGGCTTATTCCATGAGACAGGGCATGGTCTTTACGAGCAGGGTGCTGACCCTTCCATTACGCGGACTGCATTGGCAACCGACCTGCTTGACCTGTATGCGGTGGCCGGTACCAGCTACGGTGCCCATGAAGCACAGTCACGCTTGTGGGAGAACCTGGTCGGACGCAGTGAAGTATTCTGGAAGAACCAATTCCCGCTGCTGCAATCCTACTTCCCTGAACAGCTCAAGGATGTAGACGCTGAAGCATTCTATCGTGCAGTTAACCGAGTCAAACCCAGCCTGGTTCGTACCGAGTCTGATGAAATTACCTACAATTTCCACATCATGATCCGGGTCGAGATTGAAATGGGCCTGCTGGATGGCACGATTTCAATTGAAAAACTACCAGAGATATGGAAAGCCAAGTACGAAGAATACCTTGGCGTTACGCCTCCGAATGACACATTGGGTGCACTGCAGGACATTCACTGGTCATCCGGTTTGTTTGGCTCCTTCTGCACCTATACCATTGGGAACATCATGTCAGCTCAGTTCTATGAAGCTGCCCTGAAACAGAACCCGGCCATTAAACCGGCGTTAGAGAAAGGTGAATACAAACCTTTGCTGGATTGGCTGACAGAAAATGTTTACCGCCACGGTCACGCCTTCCTGCCGGATGAACTGCTGCAGCGTTCTACTGGCAGCAAGCTGAACACCGGGCCTTACCTGCGTTATTTGACCGAGAAATTCGACCTGCTTTTCCCACCTAAGTAAACCGATATCACAGATATCCACCGCCATCTAAACTGGCGGTGGATTTTTGTATTAATATTGACGCGCCAGGGCAGCTGTCCGGCGGGCAAGGTCTGAAATACTGCTGCTCTCGGCGCCGCGTACACTGCTCTCCAGCCGGTCATTCAAAAGGGCGAGCCAATTGTCCGGCAGGGCTGATGCTCCCAACACCACGCCTGCGACTGAACCGGCAGTTGCCGCATTACAGTCAGTATCAAAGCCAGCACTGACGGCAATGCCGATGGTGCGGGTAAAGTCCATTCCGCCATAGAGCAATGCTGCTGCAACCACCAGCGCATTGGGGAGCACATGCGCCCAGTGATAGAAATTGGTCTCATCCCAATCCTGGTGAATCAGGTCAATAACTGCGTCACAGGTGATGCCGGCCTGGTGGTACTCAAGAATCTTCGAGACAGCATGCCGAAACCGGCTGGTATGCGGAACCTGGCTCAGCCCGATTTTGATGATCTTGAAGGGATCGTTTTCAATAAATGCCGCACTGACCATCGCGGCAGACCACATCTCACCATAAATACCGTTCTTGACATGACTGATACTGGCATCACGCCACGCCATTCTGGCGGCACTTTCCACCATACCTGGATTGATGTAACCGAACAGGTCAGCCCGTATCTGTGCGCCGATCCACTCGCGGTAGATATTTCTAAAGGTGGCAGAACGAGGCGGCAGGAATTTGTGCGCAAGGTTGCGGTAGGCAATGCGCTCAGCCGTGAAGGTTTGCAATATTGCCAGCCTGTCCAGCCACAGAGTCGCCAGCTGCTCTGGTGTAAAGTCTCTTCCGTATTGTTCAACAGCCAGAAGGTTGAGCAGTGTATAGTTGGTATCATCATCTGCCGGTGCGCAGTCTACCAGGTTGATCCAGGCGTTTTTATCACTTGAGAAGGGTGAGGTGTCTTTGATGTCAAAGCGCTGGCGCAGGTCCTGCGGGTGATTGGAGTGCATGTAAGTGCTGATAGGATAATTGCCGGCGGCCCGGTTGAAGTTCACAATCCGTTTGCGCATCCACGACTCGACAGGCTTGCCCAGCAGACAGCCAGCACAACGGCCCAGCCAGCCACCGTGTATTCTGTCAAACAGCTCTTGATCTTCTAATCTGCGTGCGGAAACAGACAAGGTCTGCTGCCTGCTTTCAAGTATGGCGGGTAGATCTGACGGCTCATTAAATCGAAATCCGGCTTTTTGTGGCAGTAAAATACTTTCATCCAGCAGACTGGCAGCTAAAGTCTCACGTGAGGGGTCATCTTCTGGCAGAGCCAGGATGCTCTCAATCTTCTCTTCCAGACCCGTGATGTCTTTGCCTTCATACCGGCACTGCATCAGTTCAAAAGGCAGGTCTTCTGCATAAGTCAGCCAGGCTTGTGATGAGAGTTCTGCCATTCCAGTCCTCCACTGATATCTTCTAATCTGCTTGTATTTTAGCACTGCTAATGTACGTGAAGTTGCATTTTAAACCAGGCTTTTAGCCAGATGCATCCATGCTATAATCTGATGACTATAACCAGGCTGTAACCCGTAAAACCTGATGAAACGACTTTCCCTGTTCAACATAGCCATACTCACTATCCTGATGTTCGCATTAACTGCCTGCCAGCCAGAGCAGGAGATGTCTGTTATTGATACGCAGGTGCCGGACGCAGCACAACCGGCTGCACCTTCACAGCCAGTGTTAACAGCACCTTCGGCTGAAGCACCAGAAGTTCTACAGACCCCCGTTTTTACCCCCAGCACTGTGGTAGAGACTGTTCCACTGGCAGCTGCTTCGCCGACTGCTGATCTCAGGCAGGCACCGGAAGACTGGCGAAATTGGCCGGTTATTCCCGAGTACATCTCCCAACAGGCTGTTGAAATTTACCAGAACGGTCTGGCACTGGGCACTGACCCGCAGGCATTTTCAATTGCCGGCGACTGCCAGGCCATTAAGGATGTGTTTTTCGGGGAATTCGATGACAAACGTAAATACTATCTAGAACCGGGAAAGATTCAACTGCAGGAGACGATTGATAACTTTCAGGGCTCATTCAACCGTGACGGCACCGCAACACGCGGCGGTTTCACTGTGGCTTCCATCCTCTCACCACTGCATGCTGATCCTGACTACTGCCAGCCCGGTGAGACGCCGCTTGGTTGCGAGTTCAGACTGCACAACCCCAGTATTTTGATCATTACATTGGAAGTTTGGCGTGACCCGGCAACCGTGGAACGTTATGAACAATACATGCGCCAGGTGCTGGATGAATCCATTGAACATGGTGTTCTGCCCATCCTGGTCACCAAGGCGGACAAGGCTGAATCGCGCGAGCATGTTATCAATCCGGCATTGGCACAGTTGGCTTATGAGTATGATATACCGCTGGTTAATTTCTGGCGGGCTGCACAAAGCCTTGAAAACCAGGGGTTAGACCCCAGCCGTGATTTCTTCCATCTCAGCCCTGAAGGTTGGAAAGTCAAAAGCTACACTGCCCTGGAAGGGCTTGACACGGTTTGGCGGGCAGTTAGCACGACACAGCAACCTGAAGTTCCTCAGCAACCTGTGGTGACTGCGACATTGGAACCGACAAAGGTTGATCCCCTGCCATCACTGGCTGCTTCCTTTACTTGTGAAGGCGAGTGCCTGCTGTTCGGGGTAGTTGAAAGATCTGGAAAAGTCCTCCAGCCCCAGGGTGTATTTCGGTATGAAGTGGATACCCACCAGAAGGTGGAAGTGCTGGGTGAAGGTTTCGCTCTACAGGCTGTTTCGCCGGGGCGGGATGCTGTGCTGGTCAGCAAGGGCAGCGGGTTGTACCTGTTCAACTCAACCAGCGATCAAAGTGTGTTAATCAGCGCTGATTATTTTACCGAAAGCCCAGCTGGGGCTGTATTTCTCGGTGACAGCCGGCAGGTGGCTTACATTGAAGGAAAAAACTACGCTAATAAATTGCTGATGACGCCTGACACTGGCAGCCCTTTAGAATTGGATACAGGGACTGCGACGCCCTACCAGGTTTATGGAATGCCGGCTGATGGTCTGCTTTACTGGCGTGATGCCGCTTGTGACCTGAGCCGCGGTTGTGAGCCGGGCGGCGTTTGGCGTTCAGACCCTGGCAAGGGATTATCTGAGGCTGTTACCGGTGTGATGAACCCGGAGTTCTCACCAGACGGTCAGTCAATAGCATTCATGGACCCTGAATATAACCAGGAATTTGAAAATGAATTCAACAACCTGCTGCTGGTTGAGAAACTGCAGGAGGGTTTACTCAGCCGCCGGGCGTTCTATTTCCCGCCTGCAAATGGTTTCAAAGTGCGCCATAGGCTTGAGAGCTACGCCTGGACGCCTGCAAACAACAAGCTGGCAGTCATCCTGGATGAGCGCAGTAATTACTATGAGCGCGGTGGACAATTGAAATTGTTTATCATCCACCTTGATAATGGGATGATGCTGGATTATGAGCGGATTTACGGCATGCAGCCCTTACAAGCCTGGTCTACTGACAGTGAAAAACTGGTTTACAGCCTGATGGAGCATACAGATGAAAACGGGTTCTCAATTAAGTTGGTGGTGTTGGAACCCTCAACGCGCACAATGACCGAACATGTTGGCTTTGAATGGGCAAGCAGCGAGTTTATTTACATCAATCGCATTTATTGGATGACTCCAGGAGCAAAGTGACAATTGCTCAGCGGATAGACAAGACTGAATGAAAAAACTACTTGGCGCCATCATTACAAAAGAAAATCTTGCAGCCTTAATACTGTGCTTGATCATCATTGCACTTATTATCATGACGGCTGACCAATCGCCGCTGTGGATTTACCAGGGTTTTTAAAAGCGTATGGACATCACCATCATCTTGATTATGGCAGTTGTGGCTGTTGTTGTGCGCCTGGCATCTATCAAGGTCAACCGCATCATGCTGCTTTTAACTGCCAGCATCCTGGCGGTGTATTGGCTGCAGCCGGCTTTGCCAATCCGCTACCTGGATTTTTGGCTGCCAACCATGGTCATCGGGCTGGTTGTAATAGGCTGGGTGATTACGACCCCCGCAGCCGAATACAGCAGGCGGGAAAACTTGCTCACAGCCGGCTGGACAGCACTGCTGATTATCCTGCTGGCAGGTACTCGATATCTCGGATACCAGGAAATCATCACAGCTTCACGGCCGCCGCAGATTTTGCAGGTATTAATTGCATTAGGCTTTACAGCCGCTATCGTTATATTGTTGACGAGAACCAAAGGGTCGAGAGCCCCAGTGTTGTGGGGGTATTTTGCCCTTATCCTGCTGATTTTCATCCTCATTAAAACGCCTGACCTGGCACTGGCTGCCAGCCGCTGGCTGCATGGATTAATGGGGCAGAATGCCGGCAGGGCTGCGGCCGTTGATATTCGCTGGTTGGGGTATTCCTACATTGCGTTCAGGCTGATACATACCGTTAGGGATCGTCAGTCAGGCAGGCTGCCGGTTGTGGGTTTGGGTGAATATGTGGTATACATGCTGTTCTTCCCTGCACTCTCTGCCGGCCCGATCGACCGTGTTGAGCGGTTTGTTACGGATTTGCGAAAACCCCTGCAGTTAAGCGCTGATGACTTCCTGGAGGGGGGTAAACGCATCATCCTTGGGATGTTCAAGAAATTTGTAGTGGCAGATGCACTGGCACTGCTCGCCATCAATCGGGCTGCAGTGTTGCAAACAACAGGTGATGGCTGGCTGCTGCTGATGCTGTATGCCTACAACTTTCAAATTTTCTTCGATTTTTCAGGTTACACAGATATCGCTATTGGCCTGGGCAGGTTCATTGGTATCAACCTGCCTGAAAACTTCAACCGCCCCTACCGCCAGGTGAACCTGACACAGTTTTGGAATAACTGGCATATGACGCTGACACAATGGCTGCGGGCTTATGTGTTCTTCCCCATGACACGGCGTTTGAGGCGTGGGAAGCGTAAACTGCCGGGCTGGAGCATCATTTTAATCACCCAGGTGGTCACAATGGGCTTGATCGGGTTGTGGCACGGTATCACACCGGGTTTCTTATTCTGGGGCTTGTGGCACGGCTTTGGATTGTTTATCCAGAACCGCTGGTCGGATTGGATGCGCCCGAAGGTGGCTGCACTCAATATCCAACCTGCAGGTCAAAAGTTGCTGACTGCGGCTGGTGTTCTTCTAACCTTTCATTATGTCACACTGGGTTGGGCCTGGTTTGCCCTGCCAGAAGCAGCTGATGCCTGGCACGTTGTGGTGAGGTTATTTTCATGATCCATGACAATTCCACTCCACAATCAAGCTGGAAAATAATTGTGCGTATCATTCTGAAAGCGCTGGTACTGTTCATTATTATTAACCTGCTTTATGCTGCTGTGAACCCGCTCCCCCTTCTTGGAAGGCTGACCCTTTATAACAGCCTGCTGCCCGGCAGGCCGCGTCTGCCGTTTGGAGAGGATCCGCATAAAGCTTATAACTTCAGCATCAACAGCATTGAGGCAATGATTGCTTCACATGAACTTAATGGTGAGAAGATTTCAGGAGATGAATATCGCATCCTGGTGCTTGGTGATTCGGGTACATGGGGCACCCTGCTAAAGCCTGATCAAACGCTGAGCGGGTTAGTTAACATCGCTAGCCTTAATACTCCTGATGGCAGACCAGTACGGGCTTATAACCTGGCATATCCAACGCTGTCTCTCACCAAAGACTTGATGCTGTTAGACGAAGGGCTGCGCTACCAGCCTGACCTGGTATTGTGGTTGGTGACGCTCGATTCATTCCCGCAAAACAAGCAGATGGAAAATCCGCTTGTTGCCGGTAGCCCTGACAGGGCAAAGCGTTTATTGGTGAGCGCTGGTATCACAATACCCGGTGAAGCACAATCATTTACCCGGTCAACCTTCTGGCAGCGAACGATCATTGGCCAGCGGCGCGCCCTGGCAGATTTGGTGCGCTATCAACTGTATGGGTTTATGTGGGCTGCAACTGGAATTGACCAGGTTTACCCTTCGGATTACCAGCCGGCACAACGCGATCTTGAACCAGATGAAACATACAATGGTTGGACGCCACCCAAATTGCCGGTTGATCAGTTGGTGTTTGATATTCTGGCAGCTGGCGTTGATCTCGCTGGACAGGTGCCGGTGATCATTATCAATGAACCAATCCTTATCAGCGAAGGTCAGAACAGCGACGTGCGTTATAACTACTACTACCCGCGTTGGGCTTATGACCAGTACCGCCGCCACCTGACCACTTATTGCACTCAGAACAATTTAGCCTCCTATGATTTTTGGGATCTGGTGCCGGAATCTGAATTTACCAATACCGCCATTCATCTGTCCCCGGTAGGCGAGGTAATGCTGGCTGAGGAGGTTATTAATATCCTCACTGAGCAGATCCACAAGTAAAATTAGATAATGAACGATGCCTGTGCGCAAAACATAATGCCCAATTTTCCATGTTATAATTTTTTGACTATCATGTAAAAGATCGGATGTGGATATGAAGAAAACCATAATACTCATGCTCATTACATTAATGGTCACAGTTTCAGCAGGGGGCTGTTTTGCTGAAAAACCTGACCCAGGCGCCCAGGAGACTGCTATTGCCATCGCAGTCACTGCCCAGGTTGCTGCAATGACCACCCAGGCTTACCTCAATCCCTCACCAACAGTCACCCTGACACCTACTGCAACGCAAACCAACACACCAGAACCAACAGCGACCTTTTTGCCCACCAACACCTTCACACCCGAACCGACAGTGGCAAAACTGGCTGCTAAGTTGACATCTATTGGCACATTCCCTGTGAACAAGAACGCCTTCACACCAAACGAACGCTTCAGCCTGGCAGTAACCTTTGAAAACACAGGTAATGTCCCCTGGTACCCTGGTACAACCTTGAAACTGACCGGTGTAGACGGTGCTTATGTGACTGTTCAAACCGAAGTTAGCACCAACAAGCAGGTAAACCCGGGTGAGCGCATTGAGTTTGACCTGTGGGCTTATGGTTCAGAGGATATGAGTTACCAGCGCTTCTACTTCCAGCTCTACAGCGATTACGGCGGCGTCGTTAACGGCGGCTCAGCTGTATTCGGTTATCAACCATATTGATATTTTCACAAAATGACAGTTTAAATAATTATCTGGCAAAATCTCTGCCAGATAATTTTTATTATGAATAAAACAGGCTTGGATAGAATATTCAAAGATGCTCTTGACTGCTGTGTTGCAATCCTTAATATTTGAACACTCCCTGCGATTATTAGCGGATCTTTTGCCTATTAAAGGCAGATATTATGCTGATGCAAGGCGCTGGTTTATCAGGGCTACCAATTGGTCCAAAGTGTCAAACACGTTGGTATTTAAGTCAGAATCTGATATTAGGACGCCGGTTGTGTCTTCAATAAATAAAGCCAGGTCCACCAGGTGGAATGAATCAATCAGGCCGCTGGCTAACAGAGATTCGTTCGGCTGAATGACCCGGTTGGGCTGATCGAGCACTTCGTGGGCGATATATTTTTGCAACGAAGCAAGCACATTATCAGTCATAATTAAACCTCAAATGGTGTTAAAAATTTTGATTATTATACCTTCAAGTGGGTTGGAAGGACTCAGTTTCCATAAAATTTCTGGTGTCTGGTTGCCCCGCGCGCTACTAAGAGGGGCTATAATACTTGTTGAACGTTGAGTCATTCATTCACAAAGGAGCACAATTAATCGCATGCAGAAGATTATCAATCAAACCTGGCTTGAGATCGATCTCTCAGCCATTGAACACAATACCAAAGTGATCCTTGATGCCGTAAAAGTGCCTGCACTGGCTGTTGTCAAGGACAATGGTTACGGACATGGCGCTGTTGAGGTGGCGCAGGCTTTTTTGAAGGCTGGAGGCACCTGGCTGGCTGTGGTTCGCCCGCATGAAGGGATTGATTTGCGCAAAGCCGGCATCAAAGCCCCGATTTTGGTATTCGGCGGTGCATTACCTGAAGAAATTGACGGCTGTGTTGAAAATGACCTGACCCTGCCGTTGTATGATTTCGAACAGGCGGATTGGCTCTCAGCCCGGTCTGCGGCTCTTGGCAAATCGGTTAATACCCATATCAAGCTGGATACCGGTATGGGACGCTTTGGTGTGTTTTCAGAACAAGCGCTTGATCTGGCGAAGTATGCCCAGTCAGCAGGCGGCATTAAGATTGATGGTATTTTCAGCCACCTTCCGCTCGCTGACCCCGGCGATACACTGACACCCAAGCAGATCATGCGGATGAACGAAGCCATCAAAATGGTAGAAGGTGCCGGTATTCCTTTGCGATGGAAACACCTGGCGAATTCTTCCGGCATACTGAATGTACCGGAGAGTTATTTCAACCTGGTTCGTGCCGGCGGCGTGCTGTACGGCATCACTGCCCGCAGACCGGAAGCCCCGATCAGTATGAAAACCCGCCCGGCTCTCAGTTGGAAGGCACGCCTGATGTCATGTAAGCAGTACCCAGACGGATGGGGCATTGGTTACGGGCAGGATTACACTACTAAAAAAGGTGATTGGATCGGTGTCGTACCGGTTGGTCATGGCGATAACTATCACCGGCTCAGCGGCACGCGTGTGCTGGTAGGCGGAACGTCTATGCCGGTAGTCGGCGTCATCTGCATGGATCATATGATGATTGCTTTGCCGGAAAAGTATGCACTCGGAAGCGAAGTTGTGATCATCGGTAAACAGGGTGATGAAGAGATCACCGTGCAGGAATTGAAGAAAATCTGGAAATCACCAGCGTCCAATGTATGTTTGGTGCACCCACGCGTTCCACGCGTATATCTGAATGGCTGATCTACGAAGGGTTTTATGGTAATTTGCGATCACGTGTTATCTGTAAGATAGGTCTTTACGGAGGTGAAAAATGTCTGAAGAACACTCACAGGAAGAAGCAAAAAAATCTACCGGTGAAGCCTGGGAGGAAGTGGGCAAGCAGTTCCAAACGCTGGGTGAGAGCCTGGCAGCAGCTTTTAGGTCCTCTTTCAATGATGATACGACGCGTCAGCATTTTAAATCCATGCAGAATGGACTTGAAGGTTTGGTCGATGAAGTTGGCAAGGTGATCAAAGAGAACAAGGAACTGCCAGAGGTGCAGCAGTTTAAGCAGGATGCCAAAAAAGTGGCAGACCAGTTGGTGGAGAAAGGTGAAAAGACGGTACAGGAAGTTCGCCCACACCTGCTGGATGCTTTGAAATCTGTCAATGCTGAGTTACAGAAACTGGCACAGCGGATGGAGAACAATCCACCTGATACTGACGAACAAAAGCCGGAATAGCAGAATCTGGTAATTCGGCGAAGTTTACCTGAAAGATAGTGACAGATAATTGAAGGAGTCTTCAGCCGCGCTAAATAATTGTAGCGAGACTGAGATCTTTGTGTAAACAACTGATATAAAAATATCTATGGTCCGTTGGCAAATCTACCCGATGTCAGTGGACTTTTGTATCTATTGAAGACGATTGAAAGAATAGATAAGCAAGTAATGTTTTACTGTACCTTGTCGCTCTGAATGTATAATGAGTAAGAGCCTTGTTCAAGGAGTTTTTCACATGGTACGTACAGTTTTTTTCCATAACGAATCAACCCGGAATGATATTACTCCTGATGAACTTGAGGGGATGTTAAATAAGCATGAGGGGTTATTATGGGTCAGCCTTGAAGATGAAACGGATGAGACCCTGCAGCATGTGTTGGGCGACCTGTTTCAATTTCATCCGCTGGCGATTGAAGACTGCCAGAGCAATGGTTATCAAACACCCAAGGTGGATGATTTCCGCAGTTACCTGTTCCTGATCATGCATGCGCTGATTTATGACAGTACCACACAGCAGTTGGAAACCCGTGAACTGGATATTTTTCTTAGTAAGCATTACCTGGTGACGACTTACCAGGGCGATACTATGCCAGCTGTTGACACATTGTGGTTGCTGGCGCAGCGGGATGAACGCCTGCATCAAAATGGTGCCGATTTTTTATGCCATGCACTGCTTGATATCCTGATCGATGATTACACACCGGCGTTGGATCAGATTGAGGATACGATGGAGTTGATGGAGGATAATGCGCTTGATAATCCCAAGCGGCAGGTGCTTGATGAAATTATTCACCTCAAACACACAATGATGACCCTGCGGCGAATTGTTTCGCCTGAACGTGAAGTGATCTTGCGGTTGACTCGCAATGAGTTCAGCCTGATCTCACCGGCATGCCAGATCTACTTCAGGGATGTTTATGATCACCTGGTGCGTTTACATGAAATGATCGATGGCATACGTGATATTGCCGGTGGTGCTCTTGAGATCTACCTTAACTCAACCTCATTGCGTCTAAACGAGGTGATGAAAGCCCTGACCATTGTTTCAACTATTTTCCTGCCGCTGTCATTTGTGGCTGGAATTTATGGAATGAATTTCAAACACATGCCTGAATTAAGCTGGTGGCTCGGCTATCCGTTGGTGTGGCTGGTTTTTGTCCTCATCGCTGGCGGGATGTTGACTTTCTTCCGGCGCAAGGGTTGGTTCTAACTCGACGTATAACGTCGCCAGTCTCCAGACATTCAAAGGGAAGCTTAATCCAAGTGTGTTCTGCGCAGCCTGAGGCTGTTGAAAACGACGAACACACTGCTGAAAGCCATGGCGCCTGCCGCCAGCATGGGATTGAGAAAACCTGCTGCAGCTGCAGGTATCAGTATGATGTTGTAAATAAAAGCCCAGAACAGGTTCTGCTTGATGGTTGTAAGCGTTTTACGAGACAAGGTGATGGCGCGTGGCACACCAGCCAGGTCACCGCTAATTAAAACCATTGGCGCTGAGGAGATGGCTACATCTGTCCCTGTGCCGATAGCAATGCCTACATCAGCCCTGGCAAGCGCCGGCGCATCATTGATGCCGTCACCGACCATTGCCACCACTTCGCCGTTCTGCTGAAGCTTCTCAACCTCAGCAGCTTTATCAGCGGGCATCACTTCAGCCAGCACCAGGTCAATGCCTGCCTGTTCGGCAATTGCGGCGGCAGTCATGTGGTTGTCACCCGTCATCATCCCGACCTTCAGTCCCATCTTATGCAGGCGCTGCACAGCAGCGTAGGCATTATCCTTGATGGTATCGGCAACGGCTATTAAACCGGCTGGTGCATGATTGACAAGCACCAACATGACGGTTTTTCCCTGTGTTTGCAGTTGATGAATGGATGGCTGGTGCAGTACGAGTTCCGCCTCGTACTGTTTGCCAATCTCGAGGCTGCCGACCTGAATTACTTGACTGTCAACCTCAGCCATGACGCCCTGACCAGCTGACGCAACAAACCCAAGCGGTTCGGATAGTGATAATTCTCTGCGGTTGGATTCAGCCAGGATGGCTTCACCAAGTGGATGTTCACTGCCTTTTTCAACTGAAGCAGCCAGGCGCAGCAACTCGTCCTCTCCTTTATCAAAATTCAACAATAAGATATCTGTGACAACCGGCTGTCCCCTGGTTAAGGTTCCAGTTTTATCGAGCACCACGGTGGTCAGGCGTCCGGCTTGCTCAAGCGCTTCACCGTTTTTGATCAGGATGCCGTGCTCAGCGCCAAGACCGGTACCGACCATGACTGCCGTCGGGGTGGCAAGCCCCATGGCGCAGGGACAGGCGATCACCAGCACAGCCACCGTGTTGATCAATGCGCGGGTGAAGGCGGTCAGATCACTATCAGCCGGCAGGGGTATTAGCCAGTACCAGATGATAAAGGTCAGGGCAGCGATTGCAATGACCACCGGCACAAATATGGCTGAGATACGGTCTGCCAGCTTCTGGATGGGCGCTTTGCTGCTCTGGGCTTCCTCAACCAGGCGGATAATTTGAGCCAGGGCAGTGTCCTTTCCGACCTTTTCAGCCTCATATTTCAACATGCCTGCCCTGTTTAACGTGCCACCGATGACCCTATCGCCAGGGCTTTTATCAACCGGCAGGGATTCGCCCGTTAGCATCGACTCGTCCACGCTTGATGAACCCTCAACGACAACGCCGTCGACCGCAATTTTCTGCCCGGGTCGCGCCAGCACAAAGTCGCCAATCAGCACTTCATCCACTGAAATTTCCAGTTCAAAACCATCGCGCAGCACTACAGCCTGGCGCGGCTGGAGGGATGCAAGTTTCTTAATCGCCGCGCTGGTGCGTCCTTTTGCTTTTGCTTCAAGATATTTGCCCAGCTTGATCAGGGTGATGATTACTGCGGCTGTCTCAAAATAGACATGCCCCGGCAGCATATGGAAAAGGATGGGGATCGAGTAAAAATAAGCGACAGATGACCCCAAAGCAACCAGTACGTCCATGTTGGCGGAGCCGCTGCTCAGGGCTTTGAATGCGCCAACGTAATACTGCCAGCCGACATAAAATTGAACGGGTGTTGCCAGCGCAAACAAAAGCCAGTTGAACCAGTCAGCATGAGCCATTTGCATGGGCAGTAAACCAAAGTCACGTCCCATGGAGAGCAGAAAGAGCGGGATGGTAAAGATGAGCCCGGTGATCAACAGCCTGCGCTGCAGGTCAATCTCTTTCTGTCGGGCTTGTGCTTCGATGTCCACGGCATCAGTAGATGAGTCGGGTACTTCAAAACCGGACTGTTTGATGGCTTGCCGGAGTTCCGACTGGCTAACGATGGTTGGTACATAGAATAAACGGGCTGATTCTGTTGCAAAATTGACCTGGGCGCGCATAACGCCTTCGATGCTTGACAGCACTTTTTCAAGACGGCGGGCGTCATTGTCATCTGACAGGCGCAGAAGAGGGAAGACGACCTCACCTGATGCTACGCCATAGCCGGCGCGTTCTACACGCTGAATCAGCTCAGGCACACCGGTCAACTCAGGGTTGTAGGTGACGCTGGCACGTTCTGAGGAGAGATTAACAGCAGCACCTTCGACACCATCCTGTTTCTTTAAATTGCGTTCAACAGTGGCGACACAGTTTGCACAGGTCATGCCGGTGATGGGTAATGTGACGATTTTCTTTTCTGCCATGATTCTCCTTTACTGGTGGTCGACTCAGCGAACATCAACCTTAATATGACTTGTTTCCTTTACCCTGTGCTTGGTGGGTAATTGATCTCTGTCAGCAAAGCAATAATCAACTCTTCTGTTGCTGGCGCATCAAAATTGATGCTGACTTGCTTGGTATCTTTATCTGCCTCAACCTGATGAACGCCTTCCATTTCACGTAATTCGTTTTGGATGGTGTTGACACAGTGGTGACAGGAAATGCCGGGTATGGTATAGGTTACTTTTTGCATGAATGAAGATCCTCCAATTTGATTTATATTTTTCTGCCTGCTTCGAATATTTCAACAATTTCTTTTAATACACGCTGGCGTTCTGCAGGCTCATCTCCCTGCACGGCAGTGACCAGGCAGGAATTCAAGTGTTGGTCGAGGATGCGGGTGCTGATTTTGTCCAGCGACGCCTGGACAGCCTGGATCTGGCGGATGATATCCACGCAGTAGCTGTCATTCTCAAGCATACGCTGTATGCCGCGTATGTGACCCTCAACAGTTTTTAGCCTTTGAATTGACTCTAAATGATCATGGTCCATTGTCTTTTGCTCTCCTTACCCCCCCCATAGGGGATGGGGTTTAATCTAAATAAATAATATCAAAATTATCCGATTAAGTCAAATGGACTATACCAAATTAAGCGGGCTTTCTTACTGCATGAATCCGTTTTTCTATTCTCTATCCAACCGCCTGGATAATTTCAACATGAACAGGTGCGTTATAATCTCATTAACAAAATTATTGGCATCATTTGCTTGAGGTTTATGAATATGGATGAAAAAGAGCTTAGTCTTCGTCAGGGAATTGTCAGGGTGATGCGAATCTGTACCCAAAAACGTTTGATCGAATCCAATGATGGCAACATATCCTGCCGGCTGGATGACAACCGGCTGATCATCACACCCAGCGGTTGTTACAAGGCAGACCTGCAGCCTGATGACCTGATCATCATGGATATGGACGGCGCTGTGCAGCAATGCAAACCAGGCGCGCGCCCAACCTCTGAAACCTTATTACACCTTGAAGCCTATAACCAGCGGGCTGACATTAACGCTGTTCTGCACGCGCATCCCCTGTATGCCACAGCCCTGACCATCGCTGGCATTCCATTTCCGATTGATCTCATCCCGGAGGTGCTTTTGACATTAGGCGATGTCCCAACAGCTATTTATGCCACACCTGGCACTGTTGATATGGCACTGGCAATACGCCCGCTGATTAAAACTTACAACACCATCTTACTCAGCCATCACGGCAGTTTATCAGTTGGCAAAACGCTGATCGAGGCACTCATCGATCTTGAGAGGCTCGAGCATGCCGCCGAGTCTTACGCGTTGGCTGCCAGCGTGGGAAAGATCATCCCGCTGCCGCAGAAAGAATTAGCACGGCTGCAGGAAATTCGCCAGCAATTTTTTAAATAGGTAGACCTATCTCGAGCAGCAGGTTGCAATCAGGTTACGGATTTGTAACCGGTTATTACTGCCCGACTATAAAAAATTAACAAAATATTTAGACTTCCCATGTATCCTTCAATTCAGGTTAAGTGGATGAGGACATGAGTCCCAGAAATTGTGGTTCCTGTTCCAATTCCTTCCGAAAAAGAGTGTTTGATAAACCTCATCCACTTAATTGCGAAATTATGGAGGTGCGTGATGAAGAAGAAACGTTCTATGCTGATATTGTTTTCGGTTGTGCTGTTTACTGCATTGACTGCCTGCAGTGTTATTCCTAATTTTTCCATGCTTGAGAGGTTGTTGCCAATGGCTGATACGGCCGGTCAGGCAGAGGAAATCGTAGACCAGTCTGATGTACTTGCTTCTGAACAACCAGATCGTGAGCCAGAGACTGCTTTAGTTCCATATCTCTCGCTGGAAGAGGCGTACATCAGTGTATATGAGGACGTCAATCCGGCTGTTGTCCACATCCGTATTGTTGATGAGGATGGCGAGGGAGTGACCCAGATGCCGGAGTTCCAGTTCCCTGGTATACCTGAAATACCGAATATGCCACAGGGGATAATACCCTCGCAGTCAATTGGTTCAGGTTTTATCATTGATAAGGAAGGGCACATTGTCACCAATAATCATGTAGTCTCAGGCGCTGAAAGAATTGTTGTCACTTTCTATGACGGCACTGAGGTGAAGGCTGAGCTCGTAGGCACCGATCCTAACGCTGACCTGGCAGTGATCAAAGTTGAAGTTGCCCCTGATGACCTTACGGTTGTGCCACTCGGTAGTTCTGCTGACCTGAAGGTCGGTCAGATAACCGTTGCGATTGGCAACCCGTTTGGATTGAAAAGTTCCATGACAACCGGTATCGTATCAGGCTTGGGCAGGATGCTAGATGCATCTCAGTCGCTGACTTCTACCGGCAGCACCTATTCAATCCCGGATATTATTCAAACGGACACAGCCATAAATCCCGGTAATTCGGGTGGGCCGCTGCTCGATCTTGATGGAACGGTGATCGGTGTCAACACCGCCATTCAATCTGCCAGCGGAGCGAATTCAGGTGTTGGGTATGCGGTTCCGGTTGATATTGTCAAACGCATCGTTCCACAGTTGATTGAGGATGGAAAAGTGGCATACCCGTGGATTGGTATCTCTGGCACCACAATCAATGCCGATCTTTCAGAGGCGATGGATCTCGACCCTGACCAGAAAGGTGTGCTTGTCGCTGAAGTTGTGGAAGGCAGCCCGGCTGAAAAGGCTGGCCTGAAAGGCAGTTCCACAACTGTAAAAGTTGATGGCTACGATGTGACTGTAGGTGGTGATGTCATCACGGCTGTAGATGGCAGAGAAGTCAGGGTGTTTGATGACCTGCTCGGTTACCTGGTGATGAATACCAGCGTGGGTGATACGATTGAACTGCAGATCCTGCGTGATGGCAAGGAAATGACGGTAGAGCTTGAACTTGAGGCAAGGCCAACCAGCGAATAACCTGAAGACATCTTCATTATTACCAAAACTTTCCACCATCCTTGTGCTTGCGGGGATGGTGGATCGTTTTTGCAACCTGTAGAAAAATAATCCGTATATCTTACTGGAGGTACATGATGAATAATAAAAAATTAACACGTAGTCGAACTGATACCATGATTGGTGGTGTTTGTGCTGGTTTGGGACAGTATTTCAATATTGACCCGACCATTGTCCGCCTGTTGTTTGTACTCTTGCTGATAACAGGCAGTGCAGGTTTTTGGATTTACCTGGTGATGTGGATCATTGTGCCGCTTGAAAATGAGCCCGGCGTTGTGGATGCAACCCTGCGTGAAGCAGATCGTCATGAGGATAAACCGGTAGAATAATTAAGCTTTGTGATTAACCGCCTGAAAACAGGGATGGACAGGACTTCCATCCCTGTTTATACTTTAATACATAAACATAACACAGGAGGCGTTAATGAGCACACGGTTTCCGGGCAACAATACCAACAACCTGCTTGCTACCGGCAGGCATCTGGCAGATTTATTGGTAAACGGCATCTCCGCAGAGAATCAAGCCGGCGCAGCAGAGCTCGCTGCCCACATGATCGAGGGATGCAAACTAGATGACGAGGTTCAAAAAACGATACAGCTATTTAACAATAATGTTGAAAATTCTTTCAAGGTCGGTGGTATTGATGGCGTGAAACCATACACCACAGCCAGTGGTTTTGAGCGCATGCATGGTCGCTTTGCAGCCTGGTGTGAGAGAAAAATCGCTGAGTTGAACCTGGTCTCCTGCCAGTTCCTAGCGTTCAACATCCTGCCTGGCGGACGACAAATGGAAGCTTACACCTTTGAAAAATGGGTTTTTGTGTATGAAAACGGCGAATCCGTGCCCACCAAAGGCTCAATCGACGGTTACGATTTTCGGTTGGAAGATGACGGCTGGCGGATTGAGAAAGTTGAGACCTTTGCACGGGAGGCCTGATTATTGACCGTCAGGCTAAATTCGTTTATAATCTTTTTCGGCGGTTATTGAGCCGCCATGTGGCTCACTAGCTCAATTTGGCAGAGCAATTGACTCTTAATCAATGGGTTCAGGGTTCGAGTCCCTGGTGAGTCACCTTCCTTTTAATCACACAGATATTGGGTTCAGGGCACCCTCAGGGGGTGTGGTATTCGAGTCCCTGGTGAGTCACCTTTCCTTTTAATTACAGAGAAATTTGGTTCAGGGCACCCACAGGGGGTGTGGTATTCGAGTCCCTGGTGAGTCACCTTCCTTTTAATCACACAGATATTGGGTTCAGGGCACCCTCGGGGGTGTGATATTCGAGTCCCTGGTGAGTCACCTTCCTTTTAATCACACAGATATTGGGTTCAGGGCACCCTCGGGGGTGTGGTATTCGAGTCCCTGGTGAGTCACCTTCCTTTTAATCACACAGATATTGGGTTCAGGGCACCCTCGGGGGTGTGATATTCGAGTCCCTGGTGAGTCACCTTCCTTTTAATCACACAGATATTGGGTTCAGGGCACCCTCGGGGGTGTGGTATTCGAGTCCCTGGTGAGTCACCTTCCTTTTAATCACACAGATATTGGGTTCAGGGCTAATTAACAAATCCACTCCTCAACCCTGTATTTTCAAAATAACCATTTGACCAGGATTAGAATAAGGCTGTCCGAAATTTCGGACAGCCTTTGCAGCGGTTGAATCTGAAAAAAAGATTAGTTGGTGATATAAAACGGAAGCGATGCCTGTGTGCCATTCGCCAGGTCGGTTGTAAGAACAACCACGACCCATGTTTCACCTTTGTCAGCCTCAGCAGGTACTGTAAAGGTATGGCTGGCTGTGCCATTAGCTGCTACTTTCCCATCAAAAATCAGAGTGGCAGCCTTGTTAATTTCTCCAACACGAATGTCGATGGATGAATTTGCAGGAAAATCGACAACCTTAACGGTTAGAGAGTCACCTTCAACGGCCTGGGCGCTTGAAAGGGTGATTTTACCCAAACTGTAGGGAAAATTTGGATTGGTGTATGGGATGCCGCCCGGCAGTGGCGGAGCTGTTCTGACTGGCACCTGATCATAAGGGCCGACGGCTGTGGCATAAGCACCTGTGATCCAGCAATCCCCGGCAGCATCCGGGTTCTTAATCAGCCAGTAACTATTATTGACCAAACGGCCAACAATTTCCGCCTCTTCGCCTACCAGCAAACCGCCCAGGATTGGATACTGAACTGAAGGACCTTGCCGGCAGTTGGTATCAACTGAAACACTCACTTTGGCTGTTGTTGAAACCATCGTTGGGATGACAGTTGGCGGGATGGCTTGCGTGGCTGCTGGAACGGCAGTTGGAGCCAGGGTTGGTGCAGGCTGTGTTGGAACTGGCGTAGGTGCTTCGGTTGGTGGTGCCGGCTGGGTGGGTGCTGTGGTAGGTGGCAACACCGCTGCCAGGGTTTCTGCTACCTTAGCTTCCAGCGTCAATTCAGATGCAAGTGTGCCTTTGACACTTTCGACAATTTCATCCTGGTTGACCTGCCCTGGAACGGTACAGGCGCTCAAAACAATGAGTGGTAATGCAATTAGAAATCTCAAAAATCGCTTTTTATTGGTCATTATATTGCTCCTTAATAATTGTTTGGACGCAATTCTTCAGTACATTCAAAATGTGATTGTAACTGAACTTTTGTTTCTCGGATAGCGGTCTCGTTTCGAATGCTATCCATATATATGCGCCCATCTTACCAGTTATCCTATCACTTCAGTTTAATCAGTACCACAAGATGTTGCCAGATAGGTCAATGGTACTGAAAAACCCACAAATTTACAATACCCGTTTTGTGAACTTCGGACAGGAGAAAATCACTTGCAGGAAATTGGCTGTCAACAGGCTACAGTAAAACAAATATCTATTTTCCAGACCTCCACAACCTTGAGCAGGTTCACCGGTTGATGATGATTTTTTCTGTGTCATTGGACAGGAGACAGATTGGAAGATAGCCAGGTCGCGCCTATGAAGCACGCGTTATTTTGCCCATTAAGCCGATAATCGTCGCTGTTATAATGATTGCTTAAGAACAATAGTGTGTTTTAATCAAAATAAATCTCAAAAGAGCCGGCAATCAGTTGCGGCCAAAGATAAACTGAGCAGTATTAATGGACGATACATCACACAAAAATTCTCTATCAACTTCACATAAAGCTGCAATCATTGCCACGCTCAGCCTGTTGAATCTCGGGTTGATCTACCTGGTTTATAACCAGAACCTGGTTTTCGGATCCAGTGCTGGTAAGTGGGTATACCGTTACTTTGAGGAAATTCAACCGATTCCCATCTGGGTGTCGGCTGCCTCGCTGATACTCTTATGGTTGCTGGTTTTTGCCGGCGGAAAATTTATTCGTAAGCATGAGCGTATCACTTTAGCTGGTGTCTTTCTGATTGTCCTGCTGCTGCAGTTGATCATTACATCCGTGCACCCCATACCACTCAGTGTGCTGGTAAAAAGCGACCTTGCCAACACATTCTATTCCGTTTCCCTTACGTATTCGCCGGCAGAACTGCTGTCACAGTACCAGGAAGTTGTTCCCACAATGTTTGCCCATGCCAGAACCAACATGCCCGGTAAAACCCTGTTTTTTCACTTTCTCGGCTTGTTCACGTCAAACCCCAGGATCATGGCTTACCTGATCATCGCCTTTTCCACGCTGGGCGGGGTATTGCTCTACGGCATCTGTAAGCTGTTGTTTGATGATAGGAGAACTGCACTGTATGCGTTTATCCTGTATGTTCTGGTCCCTGCAAAACTTGCCTTCTTTCCAATTCTTAACACGGTCACACCAGTGGTCATCCTGGCTTGCCTGCTTCTTCTCCTTTTGTTTATTCAAAACCACAAAATATTCTGGCTGATGCTGTTGGGCGTGGGGTTGTACTTATTGATCCTTTTTGAGCCAGCACCGCTGCCAGCCGGCTTGATATTTATTGGCGTGATTATTTATGCGGTTGCTAATAGACGATTACAGATAAAACATATCGGACAAATCGCCCTGATTACCGTTCTCTCATTTGCTTTAACCTACCTTTTGTTTTTACAGCTCTTTTCATTTGATCTATTCAGTGCGTTTGATTATGTGCTGGACGATGTGGTGGCATTCAATACCCGCCGTGAACGCGATTATTGGATATGGCTGGGTGAAAACCTCAAGGAGTTCTTCTTTGCTACTGGAATACCAGTTTCGATGGTATTCATCTACACTTTTGCGTACGCCGTCAGCCGGCGGTTATCTTCTATGAAAGAACTGTTTCTAACACGACCTGAATTCAATTATTTGTACAGCCTGGCGGCGACCTTTGCATTTGTGTGGCTGATGAATATCAACCGAGGGGAGACCACAAGGCTGTGGATCTACCTGTCAGTATTCTTCCAGGTTCCAGCAGCCTATGTGATGGGGAAGCAGCTCAAGAACAGCTGGTTGTTTTTCATTGTGATTATTATGCTGGCACTGCAGTCATTGGTGACCCTGCAGTGTGTGCAGTTCATGAATCCATGAAGTGAGGATTAATAGTATTAAATGCACCCCGTCATGATACCGGGGTGCATGCTTGTAAACTGCCAGTTCACTGGCTTTTTTCCGGCCATCGCCGGTTTTTATATTTAAATCTATATCGTTGTCTTATTCGATTTTTCCTGTTTTACTTTCCTTTTTTCCTTAATGGTCAGCTTAGGCTTCTTTTTTTGTTCTTTTTTTCCTTTGTCACTTTTTCCTGTTTGTGCCATGATTCTCTCTCCTCACTTGACAATTACGATAAGACCTTAATAGCATATCACTAAACCTGCGAAAAAAAAAGCCCTTATCTACCACAAATTTATGAACTAACAATGGTTGTAGTTTGCATAACATTACCGAAAAATTAGGCGTTTTGATCGTCAGGTTTTTGGAATCTTAAAAATAGTTGACTCAACGCGTTAGACTCCCTATAATAAACTCACAGGGCGTTCCAAGAAATTGGCACAAACCCAGAAACCAACGCCAGAGACCTGTTTCAGATATTCTATAAGAAATGAAGAAACAGGAGCACTTCTCAGGCAAAGGATAATTGAAGATAAGTCAGGCTTTTATGGAATGTTCACTCCAAAAAAGTGATGTTCCATGAAGATGACAAAATCAATTGTCTGGCAAGTTTCAAGGCTAATCTTAACTGTAAAAGCAGGGTAGAGAAGCAGAAACAAAGCAAAATGGAAAAGGGAATAAACCGGTTACTTGGGACCCCTGTCTTTTATTTAACGACCAAACCCGTTTTTCAAGACCTGTGCCTTCAGCAGGCCAACAAAAGGCAAGTTGCGGTATTTCTCTTTGTAATCCAAACCATAACCTACAACAAACTGATCTGGCAGGTCAAAGCCCTTATATTTCAGGGGAATGTTTACCAGCCGCTTGGTCGGCTTGTCAAACAATACACACACTTCCAGGCTGGCGGGCTGGCGTGTCCTGAGATTGTTGAGAATGTAATTGAGCGTTAGACCTGTATCAATAACATCTTCTACGAACAGCATGTGCCGGCCGCTGACCGCGATTTCCAGGTCCTTATCCATGCGTACCAGGCCTCGATTCCTTGCTTCCGCTGAATAGCTGGACACTGCCAGGAAATCTACTTCAACCGGTATTTTTATCTCACGCAGCAAGTCTGCCATGAAAAATAACACACCGCGCAGTACACCAATTATCAAGGGGTTTTTACCAGCATAATCAACAGAGATCTGGCGTCCCAATAACTTGATCTTTTCTTGCAGCACTGCTTCAGAATAAATCACCCGGTCAATGTCTGAAGCCATCTCCCCGTAAGACTCACTAGCGCTTGTGTTCATCACTGTTCCTGCCGTTCGTTTGTGCCTGGCTGCCCTGAAGCTCTTCAGCCTCTTCGTATAATCCGTATTTGATCATCATGTCGCGCATTTCACGCCGTTTTAATAACTTGATATTAATTTCTGGGTAGAGGTCCTGAAGCCGGCGCAGTTTGCGATTTTTTATGGTCGTCAACTGGGGACGCAGGGTGGTTAGCTCAATGAACAGGTCTTGCGCAGGAAGGTAAAAATCCGGTGAGAAAGCCTCAGTAACATTCCCATTTTCGTCCCACTCCAGTGGAAAGGTACGGGGTTCGTATTGCCAATCGAGGCCGTAAAAGTCCAGGACCCGGGCAAACAGCTCCTCGGCTGGGTGGGAAAAATTGGGTTGCTGCTGTGAGGCCGTCAAAACCTGTTCCTTAACGTTTCAAATACCATTTTATGCCTGAAGACCCCGGGTGACTGCATTGCAAATTATTTCTGCTGCGCAGGCAGGTGTAATGTTGTCGGTGCTAATGACCAGGTCATACAGCAGGGGGTCAAGCCAGCTGATATTATAGTAGCGCTGAAGATAAGACCGCCGGCTGCGATCGCTGGCAGTAACCTGGGAAACTGCAGCCCTTAGGGTTATGTGCTGACTTCGTGCCAGCCGCTGAGCGCGCTTGTCTGCATTGCCGATGACCAGTACATGAATTGCATCTTTGTGATCACGCAAGATAACCTGCCCGGCTCGACCGATGATAACGATGTTATCCTGGCTGGCAAGTTCTTCAATAACCTGTTGGACTGCCTGGTGATAGGCTTGAATTTCCTTTATTGTGGGCGCCAAACCGAAAATGCCAAGGTCATCAATGATTGAGAGGGCAACTGACGGTGCGCCGGCGCGAATCGCCGCCTGGTTGATCACCTCGCGGTAAACCAACCTGTAACCCAACCGGTCGGATACCATTTTACCGATCTCTTCACCAAGGCTGCCTGTTTGCCGTGAGATTGTGATAACCGCCATGCTGTTATCCTCTTTCAAACGCTGATCCTTATTCATTATAGCACGCTGCATTTTCCGCCGCCGGTAGTTGATTGCCTTGAATTAACGGTATTCAATTCATGCAAAGCCCTGTATTTGTATAAAAATGTTAATATTTTCCAGCAATAATTTAAGATAAAGGTGCTGAGCCAGCACATGGTATCCACTCCAATCACCGAGATTAGCCGATAGGTAGTCCAGAAAAATCGGAGGAACAAACCTGATTCTAGCATCCAAATAAGAAACAGTTTTCGTCAGGTACTGCCATGGTGACGCTCTTGCAAGAGAAGAGTGCTTTCTGACGTTATTGTAATAATACAGGTAATTCATCGCCTCAAAGAAGAACGCCTTCGGGTCAGGTATAGAAAGTAATCTGGGGATATAAAATTCATCATCATCTGTGCGATGGGATCGTTCAATATGAGCGTTTTCTTGTGGGCTGGCTTTGTGGTTTTGAATGAATGAACAACCAAAGCCGGAGAGAAGTTTTTTCAATTCAATCACTTTGAGCCATGATTTGCCGCCAAACTCCTCTCCTCGGTCTACAGTAAAGACAACGTGGGCTGTCACGCCATGGCTTCTGAGCCAGGCAAGCACCCACAGGAAGAAGGTAAGCCCATTATTCCAGGTACGTTGATAGGAATAGGCTATCAACTTGAATCGGGAGTTGACATCAATGGCAGACCACTGGAATAAGGGTAACTTTCTGGTGTAAACATGCTGGATCTGCTCCATTGTGAGTGCTTTTTGATCCACAACATATTTCAGATCAACCTGCACGATCTCAAATGCTTTCGCCTGGTACCAGTCTACAAACGGTCTTTCGCCTTTTTTATGTGGCTTTTGTCCTTTTTGTCTGCTTCTGCCTTTGTTACGCCTGAGTATGTTCCGTATGGTATGCTCAGATATCGCCAATCCACTTATTTCCATCAGCTCCTCTTTTAGTCGTAAAGGCCCATATCGGGTCTTCTCACGCACACTCAGTACTTGTTCTTCAATCCCTTTTTCAGTCTTGTTATGCACTCGGTGTGGCGCTCTACTCCCATCCTTCAGATCTCCTGTCGCTCTCTTTCGTATGGCTTTGTACACTGTCGCTCGACTCACATTCAATATCCTTGCCGTACAGGCCACATTGCCATTTTGTGCTTCCAATACTTGTAATAGTGCCCTTCTCGCTGCTTCGGGACTGATTTGTCGTAATTCTTGGTAATCTAAGCGGGTGATATCCTGGATCAATTTGCACCTCGATGTCTGTATATCTTATCCCCCATAGGTCTAGACATCGATCCCGGTATGCTGCATAATCCCTATTCATAAACTGTATACTATGTGCTGACCTGCTCACAATAATTTAAGATAAACCTATTGACTCTGTCTTAGCCAGGTAGCTATAATGGGGCAGTCTTTGAGAGAGTCACAACTATTGCCATCCTGGCGTATGGGGTACTTACGCCGTCCCCGTATGTAATTATCTGAGCCTGCAGTTATGCGGGCTCAATAATTTAAAGACCCACTCCTTCGTTATGTGATTAATAGATAAAGTGGTGATTAAAAAAATGATTGACATCTCTGATTTTTCGCTATAATTGAATCACTTTACAAAGAGCGTGCACAGCAACAACAGGATGGTGATAATGATGGTTGAAATTACCGCAAGTCATCCTCAAAAACAGGTCTTAACGCGCGCGATGCATGACGTATTACGAGTCCGGCTTCCCAGACTTCCCATTTTGAACAAAACTCATTTCAACAGCGGCTATGAATGATCGCTGCCTCATTGATGGTCACTGGCAGGCTGGTTGGTTTATGAGCACCAGCCGCTACACAGTGTTTGGCACTTAGTGAACAATATATTTTCGGGAGAGTTCCCGAATGAATAAGAAAAATTCAATTTAATATCTTAGTATATACAGGAGTGAATTCAATGGCACCAATTCGTTCATTAATTATGGGCGCTGCAGGTCGTGATTTTCATAATTTCAACGTTTTCTTTCGAGATAACAAAGATTACGATGTGCTGGCATTTACCGCCACACAGATCCCCAACATAGAGGGCCGCAAGTACCCCAAGGAGCTGGCAGGCTCGTTGTATCCTGAAGGCATTCCGATCTACCCTGAAACAGACCTGGTGAAGTTGATTAAGGACTTGAAAATTGAACAGGTCTTTTTTGCTTACAGCGACATCCCGCATGAAGTTGTGATGCACAAGGCATCTATCGTGATGGCTGCAGGCGCTGACTTTCGCCTGCAGGGACCAAACAGCACCATGGTGAAATCGATCAAGCCGCTTGTCTCCATCTGTGCTGTTCGGACCGGCTCAGGCAAGAGCCAGACCACCCGGCGTGTATCAAAAATTTTAATTGATATGGGCTACCGGGTAGCAGCCATCCGCCACCCAATGCCTTACGGTGACCTGGTGAAGCAAAAAGTTCAGCGCTATGCCAACTACAGTGACCTTGATTTGCATGAATGCACCATTGAGGAGCGCGAGGAATATGAACCTCATATTGATGCGGGCGTGATCATCTATGCCGGCGTCGATTACGAAGCCATCCTGCGCCAGGCTGAGCAGGAAGCGGATATCATTCTGTGGGATGGCGGCAATAATGACTTCAGCTTCTATAACAGCGATTTGTCCATTGCCGTAGTTGACCCGCACCGCCCCGGGCATGAGTTAAAATATCACCCGGGCGAGACGGTCTGCCGGCTGGCGGACGTGTTCGTGATCAACAAGGTGGATACTGCATCACCTGAGGCAGTGATGACAGTGCGTGAGAATCTGCATAATTTGAATCCAAAGGCAGTGGTCGTGGAAGGTGCTTCCCCGCTGTTTGTTGAAAAACCAGCATCAATTCGCAACAAACGAGTGCTGGTGATTGAAGATGGCCCGACCCTGACCCATGGCGAAATGGCATATGGCGCCGGTTACATCGCTGCCATGCGTTTTGGAGCCGCTGAGATTGTTGACCCAAGACCGTTTGCAGTGCGAACAATTCTTGACACCTATAAAAAATATCCCAAGACCGGCACCATCCTGCCAGCCATGGGATATGGCGAAGAGATGACGCGTGATCTCGAAGAGACCATCAACCGATCGGATGTTGACCTGGTCGTTTCCGGAACCCCTATTGATTTGAACCGGGTAGTGGATATCAACAAGCCAATGCTGCGTGTGCGCTATGAACTGCAGGAGATTGGCAGCCCCAACCTTGAGGAGATCCTTAAAGAAAAGTTCGGAAAGTAAGTTGAGCCTTCAGTACTTAACACACCGGCAGGAGTGCCGGTGTGTTTTTTTTGTCATGCGTGCAGGTAATGAAACAATTGTTTCTCCAGTATAATTAGGCTGATATTAAGGTGATTGTGCCAGCATTTTGTGACGACTAACAGGGTAGATCAACCTTGGAAAAACACAACCCAACACAACAAAAAAAGGTCTGCATCGTGGTACCGGTATACAACGAAAGCGATGCTGTACGCCAATTTCATGATCGGTTGATTGGTCAGATCACCATCCTACCGTACCAGTTTTCCATTATCTACGTCAATGATGGTTCAACTGATGACACACAAGCGCTGCTGGCTGACATAGCTGACAGCGATGAACGGGTGAGTGTAATCGAGCTGAGCCGTAATTTTGGCCACCAGGCTGCCCTGACTGCCGGTTTGGATGCTGCCAGCGGCGATTACATCATCACCATGGATGGCGATGGTCAGCATCCACCGCAGGTGATCTCACAGATGTTAGGACTGGCTGAAAGCGGCTACGATATTGTGCTGACACAACGCATTGAGCAAAAGGATGTTAGCCCGTTCAAACGACTTACATCAGATGCGTTTTACAGGTTGATCAACCGGGCGGGAAACACCCGCATTCTTCCAGGCGGAGCGGATTTCAGGTTGATGACTGCTGCGGCTGTGTCTGCACTCAAGCAGATGCCTGAGTATCACCGCTTCCTGCGCGGCATGGTTGCCTGGATGGGGTTCAAGTCGGTTATCCTGCCATTTGAGCAGGATATGCGTATAGGGGGCAGCTCAAAATATTCCTTGAAAAAGATGCTGCGCCTGTCACTGGATGCTGTTTTTTCATTCTCACTGGTGCCGCTCTATGTCGGTATTTCAATAGGTGTCCTTTTCCTTGTGCTCGCTTTGCTCGAAGCTGTGTACGTCTTGAGCTTTTGGGTGAGCGGCAGGACAGAGATGCTGGCGCCTGGCTGGAGTTCGTTAATGTTCATGCTGCTGGTTGTTGGCGGCTCGCTGATGGTCACTGTAGGTTTAGTGGGGGTGTATATTGGCTATATCTTCCAGGAAGTGAAGCGCCGGCCGCAGTACCTGGTACGCACACGCATTTCTGGCGACAAGACTGATGACAAAGTATGATGACAGGCTTGAGAAAACGGGCACTTGAAAAATATGCCTTTCCCGCACTGCTCCTGGCAGTTGGCATTATTTCTTACGGCCTGTTGATTAATCGGCTGGGTTTTTACTGGGATGACTGGCCGATGAATTGGATCGGCACTGTTCTGGGGCCAGATGCATTGACCCGCTATTTCTCCACCAACCGCCCTTACCTTGGGGTGATCATCAACTTTCTCCTAAAGCTGCTTGGACCAACGCCGCTGCCCTGGCATATTTGTGCTCTGATCTGTCACTGGTTTGCTGCTTTGATGTTGTGGCTGCTGCTCCGCCAGGTTTTACCGCATTCAGGTGCGGCTGATTGGACGGCTCTGCTTTTCATGGTTTACCCCGGACCGGTGCAGCATTTTATTGCGCTGGTATTCAGCCCGTTTTATCTCATCTTTGGCATCCTGATCCTTTCACTTGCGTGCTCGGTTTATGCGGAAAAATATCCTGCCTGGCACAGGTGGATCACCGCAGCCGGCCTGCTGCTTTCGTTCCTCAACTTATTGACGCTGGATTACTTCTTCATGCTCGAACTGCTGCGCCCGCTGGTGATTTGGGCGGCGATCTCTGGCAGTACCGGCACAGCTGAAAAGCTGAAAGAGACACTGAAAAGGTGGCTGCCTTATCTGGCCTTGTTTGCGGGAATGGTGATCTGGCGGTTCTTTATATTTGATTACCAGACCCAAAATTATGACTTGCAGTTGTTGGATGGGCTGAAAACCAATCCACTGCGAAGTGTTGGCGGGCTGTTGACTGTGGTTATTAATGACCTCTACACAGCAAGCGTGGGTGCCTGGGCTGAAGTATTCAGGCTGGGAGTGCCCTCTGTCGTTGGAAAAAAGTTGTTCCTGACAACAGCATTGGTCATTGTTGCTGTGATTGCTATTTTTGTTTTTTATTATCTACGCATTAGACTGCCTAATGTAATTAAAAATCAGCCTGGAGATGGCAACCACCACCGAAAATACCTGTTGTGGGCTGCAGTCGGCGTATTTGGCATGCTCCTGGCCGGGCTGCCGTTCTGGGCTACCGGTTTACCGATCAACCTTGGGTTTCCCAACAGTCGCACCCTGCTGCCATTTACGCTTGGCGGCAGCTTGCTGTTGGGCAGCCTGCTGGCTGCGTTACCAATTCCATGGCGTTATAAGTTCATCTTCCCCGCTATTTTTCTCGGGTTCGCTGCCGGCTGGCAGTTCCGTACGGCTGACAGTTTTAGACGTGATTGGAACCTGCAGGCTTCTTTCTTCTGGCAGCTCAGCTGGCGGGTACCGGCGCTTGAACCTCAAACAGCGCTGTTAAGTAATGAAATGCCCTTCAAATACCCAACCGACAATTCACTTTCTGCACCGCTGAACTGGCTGTATACTAACGCAGACCCATCCGAAGGTATGTCGTATATTCTCTATTACCCCACTTTGCGGCTTGGCAGCGGCTTGCCGGCATTGGAAGAGGGTTTGCCGATCTCACAGGATTACCTGGCAACCAGGTTCACAGGCAGTACCTCCCAGATGGTGAGCCTGTTCTTTTCTCCGCCTGGCTGCCTGCATTTGCTTGACCCCGAGCTCAGCCAGGAGAATATCATGGTACCGGAGCTGCTTCGATCAGCAGCGAAGGTCTCCTCCCTGGATGTAGTACTGATGGAAAGAAACGGCTTTACTGTTGATCCCTCCAAGTTATTCGGCGTTGAACCGCAGCATGGCTGGTGCTACTATTATCAGAAAGCTGAGTTGGCGAGGCAGTTTGGTGACTGGGAACAGGTGGTCATGCTGGCTGAGACTGCTTTCAGCCTGGATGATCACCCCAACGACCCGGCAGAACGCCTGCCTTTTATCGAAGGATATGCCCACACATCCCGTTGGGAAGATGCAGTTGCTCAAACGCAAGAGACGCTTGCTATTACCCCGGTCATGCAGCCGGTCTTATGCAAATTGTGGCAGAAGATTACGGCTGAAATTGAAATCTCACTTGAGCAGCAACAGGCGCTGGATGAGATTGATCAAACCTTGCAGTGCCAGTTCTAACATACAGCATGCATTTTGCTGTTTGGTTGCAATAACATTCACAAATATTTGCTTTTATGACAACCGGTTGATGCTATAAACTGGTATGATGGAAGTAATTCTAAAAATACTGTCGGAGGCTTTATGAAATTCCTTATAACAGGCGGTGCAGGGTACATTGGTAGTACCATTTGCTCTGCCCTCAAAGATGCCGGTCATACGCCTATTATTTTGGATTCGCTGGTCACAGGCAGGAAGGAATTCACCCGTGATCATATTTTTTACCACGGCGACATTGCCGATTCTGACCTGTTGAAAAAGATTTTCCAGGATCACCCTGATATTTATGCTGCGGTGCATTGCGCAGCCCTGATCGTTGTTCCGGAATCTACCAGCGAGCCATATGAATACTACCGAGAGAATGTGGCTAAATCACTTGAATTATTTAAGTCCCTAAATATGCTTGGCTGCAAGCGAATTCTGTTCAGTGCATCTGCCGCCATCTACGATGTGGTTGAAGGCTACATGGTGACTGAAGAGTCCCCACTCAATCCCAGCAGCCCTTATGCCCGTACCAAGTACATGATGGAAATGATTTTGAAGGATTTCTGCACTGCTTACGGCATGAAGGGTATTGCTCTCAGGTATTTCAACCCGATAGGCGCTGACCCGGCCATGCGCTCCGGTATTCATGTAAAGAACCCCACCCATGTGCTGGGCAAGCTGGTGGACACGGCGCAAGGCCGCCTTCCGGTGTTTGAGATCACCGGGGTTGAATGGCCTACCCGAGACGGCACAGGCATCAGAGATTACATCCATGTTTGGGACCTGGCGCAGGCGCATGTGAATGCAGTGGTTGATTTTGACCAGGCTTTCATGCGAGCCGGCAGTCCAGAATCCAATTACCTGGTGATTAACCTCGGTACCGGTAAAGGTGTGACCGTGCTTGAGCTAGTGCAGGCATTTGAAAGGGTATACGGGCAGGAGATTAACAAGCGCAGTGCCCCGCCGCGCCCGGGTGATGTTGCCGGTTCTTATGCCAATGCAGACAAAGCCTTGAAGTATCTTGGCTGGCGGGCTGAACTTGACATCGACCAGGGCATCAAGGACGCTTTAAAATGGGGTGAAATTCGGCAAACTATACTAGATTTTTCGAGTGAATAGACCGCTCAACCGGCAGTGAACCGGGCTGGCGGGAGTAAAGGACAGTGGCGATGCTTCCTTTAAACAAAGTGATACAGGGCGAATGTATTCAAACGCTGGAAACACTGCCCGCCGACTCGGTGGATATGATTTTTGCCGACCCGCCTTATCACCTGCAGCTGGAGCAGGACCTGTGGCGGCCGGATCAATCGCTGGTTGACGGTGTCACTGATTACTGGGACCGCTTCAGCAATGATGAAGAGTACAGCGCCTTCACCCAGGCATGGCTCAGCGCCTGTAAACGGGTCTTGAAAAATACCGGAACAATCTGGGTCATTGGCACCTATCACAACATTTACCGCGTTGGCTCAATGATGCAGGAGCTTGGTTTCTGGTTCCTGAATGATATCGTCTGGATAAAAACCAACCCCATGCCGAACTTTCGAGGGGTGCGGTTTACAAATGCGCATGAGACCCTGCTGTGGGCGAGTAAGTCAAAGGGGTCGCGCTACACGTTCAACCATCATGCGATGAAATCGCTTAACGGCGATATACAAATGCGCAGTGATTGGGTTTTGCCTATTTGTACCGGCCCTGAACGCATCAAGGTTGATGGTAAAAAAGCGCATCCCACACAGAAACCCGAATCCCTGATGTACCGCATTATCCTTTCCTCAACCAATCCAGGTGATATCGTCCTTGACCCATTTTTTGGGACGGGAACAACCGGCGCTGTTGCGAAAAAGCTTGGCAGGCAGTGGATTGGAATTGAGCGCGACAGTAAATATGTCTACCTGTCTGAGAAGCGGATTGAAAAAATTGGACCAATGGACTTGAATGGGCTGGTCCATGACCGCAATGACCTCAAGCGTTTGGAACCGCGCGTGTCATTTGGCAGTTTGATAGAAAACGGTTATCTCAGGCCAGGTGAGGCGCTTTATTTTCATGGCGATACCAGCAAGCCGGCACGCATCAAATTGAATGGGAAATTGGATATTGATGGTTATGAGGGGTCAATTCACCAGTGCGCCCGTTTTCTGCTGGGCAACAGCCCGGCAAACGGCTGGGAACAGTGGTTTTATAAGAATAAAGCCGGCGCAATTGCGCCGATAGATGAGCTTCGCCATGAAATGCGAAAAGACATGCTGGCTGACACTGGCGATTATTAGCGACCGCTAAGGCTGGCGATGAACGTATCAAGCGCCAGGGCAATATCCATCTGACCTGTTTTAACGGCAGTGTCTATCTGAAGCAAGGCATGGTAGTCATTCTCTAATGCTTTCAGGCTGAAACGTCGTGACTGACCGGCCAATTTCTGTGCAACATAAGGGTGCAGGGACAGCTCGGATTGGATGACCGCGTCGCTGCTGCCTTCATCCATAATCTCGCGTGCCTGTATCAGCAGCCTGAACTGCCGGGTGATCATTGCAAAAAGGCTCAAGCCATCCTGTTCTTCCAACAGGGAATGCAACAGGCGAAACGCTTCTGATTTGTTACCTGTGGCGATGCTGTCAACCAGGTCAAAGATGCTGGACTGGTTGACTGAAGCTGAAACCCGTTCCACATCAGCCGTTTCAATCCTGCGCTCAAAATTTACGTAAGTAAGCAGTTTTTCAATCTCCTGGGCAGCCATGCGCGTATCATTTCCAGTCATACCTGCCAGGGCAACCGCAGCCTCGCGGGCGATCTTGCCGTTCTTGCGCGTCGTTTCCTTAATAATCCAGCCAGGCATTTCGCCGCTTTCCGGCATACTGCAGGATATGTACCGGCAACGGTCTCCCGCCTTCTTCATCCAGCTGTGCAGCCAATGAGAGGGTGGCAGCAAGCGCCACTTCTTTCGCTCACGGGAATCATCAATTTTTAATACCAACACGGTGGTCGGTGGCAGGTGATCCAAAACAGCTTCAAAATAGCGCCGGCCTTCGTCACCCTGCATCTTCTGCAGTGGATTCTCCAGGATGACCAGCCGCTGGCTGCCAAGGAACGGTAATGTGTTGCAGGCGGTTTTGATCTCCTCTTTTGAAGCTGAGCGAGCGTCCAACCGTGCTGTATTCAGGTCAGCCATGGCAGGATCGCCCATCTCAGAGAAGAGCGCATCGCTGTGCTTTTTCATTTCAAAGCTGTCATCGCCGTGAAGGAGAATGACGTTCGGTGTGCTGGTTTGCTGCAACTAAACCGTCTCCTAGTGATTAATGCTTCCTGGACTTGGTGATGCCGGGCTGCGTTTTTGATGAATTCTCTGGTGCCATTATAACAGCCGTCGATAGCCGGTTCAGAGATCAATCAGCTTGCAGCGCAGCAGGCAGATGAAAAGAACCGTCCTGGGAAGGGGGAAAATCAAGCGCCTGTACAACTGCTGAAAGGTTTAGCCGCCCGTAAAGATGGGGAAATGGCTCAGAACCGCCCTCGAGATTTTCATAAATAATGGCAGACGTGACGAGCTGTGGATCAATGGCAAGCAGCACCAGTCCTTTGCGGCCAGCATAGAACCTGTTTGCTGTCCTGATCACCTGGCTGCGGGTCGACATATGAATAAAGCCATCTGTGGCAAAATTTGCTGGTTCATAAAAACCTGTTTGGTGTGCTCTTTGCCAGGTTTCGTGCTCTGTGATGTGATAAATAAGATCCTGCATGATTCTTCCTTTTCACTCTTCTGCTTTCCTGAGCGCTGGAGTCAAGACTTAATAGGTTCCCCTGACCTTGCCAACAGGCGCCAGGTAGATCACAAATTCTTCTTCACCGTCCAGATGCAGTGCCTGGTCAAGAGCTGCTTGATCGTAGGCGCCGATAGCACAGGTGCCGGCTTGAATTCCTTCACAGGCGAGGTACAGGTTCTGGCACAGGTGGCCGGCATCCAGGGCAATGATCTTCGGGCTTAAGAAGGTATAGCGCCATTCAGACCGGTAGGGGATGACCGTCCAGATAAAGGTCACTGCGCTCTGGTCAATATACTGTTTATGGGCAGCTTCATGGATCTTACGCACCAGGTCATCTTCAGAAAACAAGAAGCACAACTGATGTTCAACCGGCAGGTACTGGTAAAGACCAGGCGGCACGCCTGTGACCCGGTTGACCAGCAGGTACGTCTCAAAGGGATGCCGGGAGCCGCCGGATGGCACATTGCGGCGATTGTAATGCTTGTCTGATGTGATTTCACGAATGCCTTGCGTTGCCCACAAGAGAAAGGATAGTTCTTCCAAGGTCAGCGCTTCAGGCAGGTATTTGCGGTGGCTTTTGCGATTGCGGATGGCGTCAAACAGTTTGACCTTTCCAACAGCAAAATCCTCTGGCGGCACAAGCTTGATTACCTGGCTGCTGGATGGGGCTGGTTTTTCAATTGGTGGTGCTGGCAGGCCAGCCTTTTGATCGGTCGGCGACTTGCGCCATTTATCCCATCCCAGTGATTTGAGAAAACTGCGGTCTGAATCCATGCGCCTCCTTTGCGGCTGTGCGTTTAGTGCAGGTTATGAAAACGAATAAATGAAAGCCGTTATACCGGTGCCCGGTACTTGCCATATTTCTTCAAAAGATCAATTAATCGGTCATGGGGCAGGGCGTAAACTGTGTTTCCATTGATGCCGCTCATAGTCTCAGCTGAAAGAAGCGCATTGATAATCGCTTCCTCAGTCGCCTGAACGACGCCCTCAAGCAAAGGGTCAGAAAAATCGTTGGGGATCATACGGATAACCGCCTCACGGTCACGATGGGCAGCATTTGGATTGGCGGTAGAAAAAGCAAGAATGATGTCCCCCGAACCGTTGGCAGCAAATCCGCCCAACCTTCCCAGCCCAAGTGCAGCCCGCCTTGCCATGCGTTTCAACTGGTAAGGTAATAATGGAGCATCCGTGGCAATAATCACAATAATAGAGCCAGTTTCATTGATCGGGGAGGGGTGTCCAATCTCAGGCATCAGGTCGGTAATTTCTTTGCCCACCGGTACACTGGCAATTGTAAGGTTGCGGCGCAGTCCGTAATTTGCCTGTACCAGCACCCCAACCGTGTACGTCTCAGGAAGCCCTGTGATTACCCGTGAGGATGTACCAATACCGCCTTTAAACTGGTGGCACATCATGCCGGTACCTCCACCGACATTCCCCTGTGCTACCGGGCCGGATGCAGCAGTGTCAAGCGCTTCAAACACATGCTCAGGTTTGACATGAAAGCCGTTGACGTCGTTCAGAAACCCATCGTAGGTTTCCGCCACGACAGGAAGTACCCAGTAACTGCCGCCAGGCAGGGGCTCGTAAAACTTATTCTTTCCCACCCAGGCGATTAAGGCATCATGCGTTACACCAACAGCATGGGTGTTTGTAATCAGGACGGGGTGCTCCATGAAGCCTGACTCCTCAACCCAATGGCTGCCGGTCATTTCGCCATTGCCATTCAGAGCAAAAATACCGGCAAAGACCGGATCGTAGTGGTGTCCGCGCGGTAGTATGGCTGTCACGCCAGTGCGGACCGGTCCTTCACCGACGACAAGCTGACCTTCACCTGAAATGATTGTACTGTGCCCAACCTTGAGGTCAGGAATATCTGTGATGGCGTTGTAGGGGCCAGGCTCACCGTCGAGTGGAATGCCCAACTCACTTGCTTTTGCCATAGCAGACTCCTTTGAAGCAAAATTCTTTATGTAATTCTATATCAGATTCAGGGAGATGGAAATTACCTTAATGTTAGAGATCTCAGTCAGTGATATTTAATTGGAGTTTGAAAGGACTGTCCACGCCGGAGATGCCGTAAATATCAAGGTAATAATACTGGGAAACCGGCATTTCAAGCGAGAAATCGTTACCAAGGATCTCAAAGCGTTTGTACGGCTGCCCGTCAAACTCACCGTAAATCCCAAGTGAGAGATCAGATGGATCAGGCGGGGCCAGATTGACCGACAATGTTTGACCTGCATGCACATACAACCGGTAGCGGACACGGGTCAAGATGTCTGGATGGAAAGTTGCGTTAACCGTTATCCCGCCGTCTATCTCAAGGCTGTTCTGCGGCGCTTCAAGGATGAGGTTGGCAGGCAGTTCAATGGAGAGGAAATAATCTGCTGTTGTACCTGTGGTGGTCAGGACAATGAGATATTCCTGTGTTGCCGGCAGCAAGCCAACCCACTGTGAGGCAGGTGGTGATTGTGGTATCACTGCTGCCATGTCATCACCTGTGAAAACATCAATCAGCATATTATCCTCTGCTGATGACGCTGATACCGTGAGAAGCTGGTTGGCGCCTGCCTGCAGTAAAAAACAATGTTTCACTGCTGAGGTGATCATACCTGAAGTCAGGAAAGAAGTGCCACCATGTGGGAACTGCACCTCCTCGATGAAATTACATGATTGATCTGTGCTGGATGGGGTTACGGTGACTGCCGCCAACTTGGCAGGAGCCTGTTCGGTTACAACAGAAGTTGGAACTGACAGCACTGGTGTTTCGCTGACATCTGAGGGTGTATTTACAGGACGAGGACTCAATTCAGGCTGGCAGGCAGTTAACAGTGAGACGGCGAGCAGCACGACTGTGTAAAGATGCAGGTTTAAGAATGGTGTTCTAATCATAGTTATCTTTTACAATCTTAACGCTTTAAACACTGAGATGGTTCCCATCATCTTCTTGCGCTGTATGTGATAATTTTGATGTTTTCACGGAACTATCCAGTGCATGCTATACTTAGGCGTTATCATACCGGTTGCAAATGTGAGATAAAGATTGAAGGCAATTAACCAAAAAGTCGTTTTAATGATGTGGCTGCCGCTGGCTGCCAGCTGGTTGTTAATGAGCTCAGAAGGGCCAATCATGAATGCGGTTGTTGCCCGGCTCGCGAATCCTGAGATTAACCTGGCTGCCCTTGGTGGTATTGTTCATCCAGTCTCCCTGTTGATTGAAGCGCCAATTATCATGCTGCTTTCGGCGTCAACAGCGCTTGGCAAAGATTGGGCCTCATATCTCAAGATTCGCAACTATATGCTGGGTATTGGGGGCAGCCTGACCCTGCTGCACATCCTTGTTTCTTATACGCCCCTATACGACATGGTTGTGGTGCGCGTGATGGGTGTCCCAGAGCAGTTGATTGAACCCGGCAGGATTGGGATGATGATCATGGTGCCCTGGACGTTTTTCATCGGTCTCAGGCGCTTCAACCAGGGGCTGATGATCCGTAATGGACGTTCGGATGCTGTGGCTAAGTGCACTGTGGTTCGACTGGTAACCATTGTGACTGTGCTGGCAGCTGGTTATTACATCGGTACCATACCTGGCGTGATTGTTGGCGCTACAGCCATGGCGCTGGGTGTTACTCTGGAAGGCGCTTATGCCGCCTATTTGACCCGGCCGATCTTAAAAATTATTAGAAACGCACCACCGGTAGAGCCGCTTACTAACAAGGCTTTCCTGGCGTTTTATGTTCCGCTGGTAATGACATCCCTGTTAAATTTTCTAGGTTCGCCGATTGGCAGCGCGATGATCAGCCGCATGCCCAACCCGGTTGAGTCGCTGGCAGTTTGGGCAGTGCTTGGTAACCTGGTATTCATCCTGCGCTCTACTGGTGTTTCTTACAACGAAGTTGTGGTTGCGCTGCTGGATGAAAGGGGTTCTTACCCTCATTTAAAGGCGTTTTCACGCAAATTGATGACGGGCATATTCATTGTCAGCCTGGTCTTTACTGCTACGCCAATTTCCCGTTTTTGGTTCAACAATGTGGCAGCGCTGAAGTCTGAGTTAGCGCAGATGGCGGTGGTTGGCATGTGGATTCTGATGGTCGTGCCCATGATAAGTGTTCTACAAAGTTTGTACCAGGGCACGTTGGTTTTCAGCAGGCGCACAACAGGCGTCTCACAGGCGGTTGCCGCTTACTTGTTGAGCATGTTTGCAGTATTGGCACTGGGCGTGGTAATTCAAAAATTCCCGGGTGTGTATGTCGCCGGGGCTGCTTTTGCTGCTGCCAACATCGCTCAAGCCGGCTGGCTGTGGTTCCGCAGTCGGAAGATACTGGACTCTATCCGGAAACGCGATCTTGAATTAACACAGCTTGAACATCAAACCAGTTGATTGGCTTCGATTATTACCTGTCTAATTCGGCTGTCTGATCAGCAAGCGTGAGCAATTGATTAACAACCTCAGCCAGTTCATTCACAATTGGGTGTTCGTAAGACTCTTGCAATATATTTAGTATGGAGCGGTAATACCACACCGTGCCATCTTCGCCGCCCTTGAACCTGTTCCAAACGTTATCTCCCGCTGAGTGTGCATCACGTACAATGGCACGCCCATTGTGGATTTTATCGGCGCAGGATACCAGTTTTGCCTCATCAGGAATACCTTGAAGATGCTCTAAATAAGCTTCTTTACGGGCACGCCAGGGCGGCTTGGGTGTTTCCCAAGAATCCGTGCAGGCTTTCACAATTTCAGATACCCGATTTCCAAAACGGTTCTCAATTTCAATCAATCTTTGTCTGCCGCCCTGGTCTTCCACGGCATCGTGCAGCAGTGCGGCGATAGCCTGATCTTCATCACCGCCATACTCAAGCACCAGTGCTGACACAACCAGGAGGTGTACAGCATAGGGTGTACTGGTGCCTTTGCGAAGCTGGTTTGCGTGAAGGTTCAACGCGTATAACAGGGCATCATTGAAACGCCTGGTAAGTTTCATGGCTTTGGAATTCCTTGTGAGCCATAACTCTGCCAGTGTATGCGATCTTCATTGTACTGGGTACGTGCTTCCTTGACTTCGCCCGGATAACCCACATAAATCACTGCCAACGGAGTGACATGTTCAGGCAGATTGAAGATTTCAGTGACAACCCTGCTCATTTTTGTAATCGGGTAAACACCCAGCCAGACAGTGCCCAACCCCAGGCTGACAGCTGCAATCAGAATATTTTCAACAGCTGCGCTGCAGTCCTGTACCCAAAAGCGTTCCACCGCCGCCCGCTTTTGCTTTTTTGAGTTCTTGCAGACGACAATGGCGGCTGGCGCATTGTATTTACCGAAGATGAAACCTTTACGGATTTTTTCCAGTTGACCAGAGTCGGTTGCCACGATAAATTCCCAGGGCTGGTTGTTCATAGCCGATGGCGCTGCCATGCCGGCTTTCAAGAGAAGCGTCAGTTTTTCGGTCTCTACCGGCTGGTCAGTAAATTTTCGGATACTGCGCCGTTTGAATATGTTTTCAAGCGTTTCATTCATCTGGAACAATCCTTTTCTGTGTAAAGATGATCTAATTCGTTTTGTTTAGTCGAAAGCGAGCCAATAACAGCGCCTGAAATGATCAACACCATAGCAGCACCTGAAATCCAATCCAACTTTTCACCTCGCAATACGATCAATAATAATGTTGAAAATAGTGGGATGAGATAAGCCAGCGACCCTATCACTCTGGAGTCACCGCACTTGAGCGCTGCATCCCAGCTGTAGAAAGCAAGACCAAGCGGACCGAGACCGACAATGATCAGCATTATCCAGTCAGGTGATCGGATTGAAATAAAAACCGTCAATCCGCCATGCTGAATGACTGCTGCCACCAGTGAAAAGATGCCTGCCAGAAAGCAAAACACGCCTACTGTTGTGGTGGGGAATGGCGGCAGACGGCGCGTCAGCAGAGAATAAACAGCCCATATCAGGGCTGCAGAACCAGCCATCAGGTAACCTGGCAGGGCCTGTGCGCTGGTCGAAATATTGCCTCCGCTGGCAATCAAGCCTGCGCCAAAAAAACCAATGATCACACCGATGATATGGTTGAGCTTCAGGCGCTGGCTTTTCAGAAACACGGGTGTGAGAAGTACAATAAAAACCGGCCAGAGGTAATTGACCAGGTTGACACCGATTGCCGGCGCTTTTTGAAAAGCGGAGAAGTAGAGAAAGTGGTAACCGAACAGCCCGCCGGTGCCAACAGCCAGGGTCTTAAGCGGTACAACCCAGGACTTGATATTTCGTAGCGACACCAGACTGCCGATGCACAGACCGATGCCAGTTGTCAGTAAGGGCGGCAGGTGCTGCAGGCTGGCACTGAAGAATCCCAGGAAACTCCACAGGATGATGGTTATAAAGGTATAGATCAGCGCAGATGCGGGCAACGGATAAACTCGTGCTGATTACAGGGGCAGCCAGGTACCGATATGTTTGTCAAGTGCTTCAAGGTAAATCTGGCGGGCTACAGCCATGTCCTCAAGCGCCAACCCAAGGTTCATTGCCATGATGCGCTCATCAGCATGCTGGCGGCCGGGCTTTTCACCCGACACAATCTCACTTAACTCTGCATACGGCTTTGGCAGATCGACAAAGTAGCCAATGCTGGCGTAATAGGCCATTTGTGCCAGGTCATCTGTGTTGAGCTTGTCGAACTGCTCCAGCGCTTCTGTCGTCCAAAGGGTGTCAAAATCTATTGCACTGGCAAACGCGCCTTTCTGCAGCCAGTCTTTTTCAATAATTGGGCGCGGGATACGGTAAATCGGGCTTGAAGTCACCACAAGGTCGCTGTTGACAACAGCCTGCTTCGGTTCAGAGGCACCGATGATCTTAAGCCCCAGCTTGTCAGACATCTCTTTGACAAATTCTGCCTGCACTTCAGGTACGACGTCATAGGCGTAGACCCTTTCCAGGGGGAAGAGGCAGTTGAGTGCCTCAAGGTTGGTGCGGCCCTGTACACCGCAGGCGATTATGCCGGCAGTTTTGCTATCTGGCCGGGCAAGGTATTTGGCTGAGAGTGCGGTGGCAGCAGCGGTGCGGTAGGCTGTAATCCAGGTGGAGTCCATAACAGCAATTGGAAAACCGGTCTCATCATCATTTAGTATCAAGATACCGCTGATATAGGGCAGTCCCTTCTCTTTGTTAGCCGGATAACCCCCCACCCACTTGATCCCAGCGGCATTCAGCGCCGGCACGTGTGCCAGCATGGCATGCAGAAAAGCATCAGGCCTGGTGTGAATACCGGGCTTGGGTGGCATTTCTGTCCGACCGTGTGCCTTTTCAGTAAAAACCGTTTCCAGCAGGTCAATCATCGCCGGCAATCCCAGTGCGATCTCTTCCACCTGAGCCCGCGATAAATAAAGTAATTCATGCTGTTCCATAATTCCCTCCAGGTGATGGTGATGCAACCGTTTGGGTAAAACCCAGGCAAGCGATTTTAACTATAACATTTTTTTGATCGTTTATAAAAAAACCGTACAGCACAATGACTGTACGGTTTCAAACGTTAGTGACCAATCACTCAGGCAAGATCGCCGGTTTTTCGCATGGCATAGCGTTCGTAAATTATCTCGTAGGTGCCATTTTTCTTCTTGAACTCAACTGTAAGACGGTTACCGGCGCTGAGTGTATAAAACACCCGTTTGTCACCCTCGAGGTTCTCAGGGATCAATGGGATGGTATTGGTGTTGTAGCGGTCTCCCATCACAACAGTCAGGAAATCGCCGGCTTTACGCACCTGCACCTTCATGGTGCCTTTATATGTCTGGTAAAAGCCAGTGAGCTCAGAAAGCGCTTTTTCGCGCTGGACAAACGGCAGCTGGTCGGGGTCTGAGCCCAGCGCTTCAGCCAGGGCATACTGACCCATCTGGCTGGGATTGTACCCGCTGCCGTTGATCAACACAACCACGCCGATGTTTTGATCCGGGATAAAACCCATGTAAGCTGTTGCTGAGCCGACGGAGCCGCTGTGACCAACCAGTACATTTCCAAGGAAGTTCGGCAGCCTGCCCAAACCGTAGCAGTACATGTAATCACCAAAGGGGTTATTTTCCATTGGTGTCTTGACACGTGCTGTTTCCATTGCTTCAACGGATGACTTTTCAAGGATTTTTGCATCCGTAGTTTTACCCCAGCCAAGGTACATGTTGACATATTTGCTCATGTCGAGCACGCTGCTGATCAATCCGCCGTCGGCAGTGACTGAACCGAACGGATAGGTGGTTGGAAGCCTTTCACCTTTATCAGTAATGTTGTAGGGCACTGCTGCATCGCTGTCGCTGTCAAAATCCGCCTTCTTGAAAATGCTGCGGTTCATACCCAGCGGCTTGAGGATGTGATTGGTAACGTAATCAATGTAACTCTCGCCGGACACCTTCTCAATCAACGCGCCGAGGATGGCGTAGCCTTCATTCAAGTAAAACCAGCGTTCTCCGGGCTTTGCTTCCACCCAGTCGCCGGCATCTTCCATAAAGGTGAGCATGTCGTCAATGCCCGAAATTGGCAACCATGTGCCACCAGCGCCAGTGGCGTGATCGATCATCGCCTCGGCATAAGCCAGGGCTGGGATGCCGGAGGTGTGCGACATCAGGTGGTGGATGAGCACTTTTTCACCCATGGGCTGGATGTTAAATGGAAAGTATTTGTCGATCGGGTCGTCAATTCTGAGCTTGCCCTGTTCTGCCAGCTGCATTACAGCCACGCTGGTGAATGACTTGGTGACAGACCCAATGCAGTACAGTGTTTTATCGGTTGCAGGGAAACCACGTCCAATGTCTCTGAAGCCGAAACCTTTTGACCATGTCACCTGGTTATCCTTGATAAACGCGATGGAAACACTTGGCAGTTTCGTTTCAGAAGCTTTTTTGAAGATAAATTTTTCAGTTTTTGGAAATAACATCAATGAACCTCCTGTTCAAGTCGTGAATTTATTTAACCGGGTTAATTGTACAACAACTGCTGATCTTGCCAGAAATAATCTTGATGATCATCTATTTAATTTCAATATTGGCAAATACTTTAAAAGAATAATCTAAAAATTCTAGTTATCAATAATCATTTTATGCTACAATTATTAATAGACACACTGAGCGCTGATTCTAAATAAAGGAGGACTTATGCCCGAACCTTCTGATGGATGTGTAAAGCCTTCAAAGGGACCTATCGTTGCTTCCGCTGAAGAAGTCGCACCGGCTTCGGCAGCACTTGTTATAAAGGAGAAACCAAAAATGTTGGCAAAAGTTGGCAAACCTGCACCAGATTTTGAATTACCTGCGTATCTGGATGGCGGGTTTAAGAATGTTAGACTATCAGATTACAAAGGCAAATGGATTATCATCTGCTTCTATCCCGGTGATTTTACCTTTGTCTGACCGACTGAATTATCGGCAGTTGCCGCTAGACACAGTGAATTTAAAGAGTTAGGTGTTGAGTTCTTCTCAATCAGCACTGACAGCCGTTTTGTACATAAAATCTGGCAGGAAGAAGAATTATCAAAGATGGTCGAAGGTGGCGTTCCGTTCCCGATGCTCTCCGATGCAGGTGGGCGCGTGGGCGATGTCTACGGTGTTTATGATGAAGCCGCAGGCGTTGACATTCGAGGACGTTTCCTGATTGACCCCGATTTTGTCATTCGAGCCATGGAAGTGATGACCCCCGAAGTTGGACGTAATGTCGCCGAACTCATTCGCCAGGTGAAAGCCTTCCAGCATGTAGTAGCCACAGGGGAAGTTACCCCCGCTGGTTGGGAACCAGGAAGAAAGACCCTGAAACCCAACCCCGCACTTGCTGGCAAGGTCTGGAAAGAATGGACACCAGATAATCGTTAATCTGTTGTAATAGTTACAGCGCTCATAAAGCGGCTGCCAGATGGCAGCCGCTTTAATGTTATTAATGTTTTCTTACAGAGCCCACTCTGATTGTATTTCTTCCGGAAAAATCCTGCCCTGGCTGAGCCTGTTGGCATGCAGAAGTATCTCCTGCTGCCTGGCTGCCGCTGAGCACAATCGCTCAATGCAGGGTGTTATTCCCACGCGTCCGAGATCGAGCCGGTCAGCATCCCAGCAGATTTGCACCACCGGGTCGGCATGGATGAGACCGTCTGTGTGATATGCACAGGCGGTATACAGGAGATCGAATTGGTGGTCATCCAACTTAAAATACCTGCCGCGCAGGGTCGCAGCGAAGTCAGCGCCGCGCTGGCCGTGCCGATGATCAGTTCCCTCATTGACCCGTTTTGAATCATGCAGGACCGCAAACAACTCAACGACTGCCAAACTGCCCGATACAGTCTCGGCCAGTTTTCGTCCATAAGTGAGGACCCTTGCCCAATGTGAGAGTCCGTGGGTCCCATATGCCGGCAAGGCGTACTGGTTTATAATGCAGTCCAGCAGCGCTTTTGTGATCATGACAGGTGTTCAAACCACAGCGAACGAATACGCCCTGATGCTAGCTCAAAGCCGCTGATTTTACCGCTGTCATCCCTCTTAAAATGGAAGTCAATTGTGAATGGTGAACCTGTCCGTGCAGACTGGTCATTGATGAAGGTATCACCAAAGGCATGTTTCAATGGTGTGGTGCCGTACTTGCGGCGCACAATAAAGGGCTGGTTATTTTTTACAATCACGCGGTACTCAACTTCCAATTCCGGTGAGAAATAGGTGCCAGCCAAAACTTCCCAGTCAAAACCAGAACCAGGCTCAACCCGTTTGTAGGTGTAGGCAGCACTGTCAGGTTGTAAGACCATCTGACCCATGCGGCCGTCCTGTAAGTTACCGAATTCGATGACGTACAGTGGAGAATCCTTCATTCTAAACCGGTGCTCCGGCAGGGGAATGAATTCAAATGGTTTCTCAAGCGCCAGCTGCAGCTTTCCGTCTTTGATTTCAAAAACCCGTGAAGATTGTGTGACAGGGTCATAGTAGGTGCCGGCATACTGCTGGAGTTGCTCGGCTGATAATGCGATTGGTTCAGCCGATTCTTCTGCCGGTATCGTAAAGCTGTCTGCCAGGTAAAGATCAGCCACCTGCCTGGTCAGCTGCCCCGGGATCATAGTACTTAGGTTGCAAAAAATGATCACAGAGAAGCGCTGCTCAGGGAAACGCAGGTAGTGCGTCCTGTATCCTGCATCACCACCGGAATGTTCGACAATATTCAAACCACGGTATTTGCCAATCACTAAACCCAGTGCATAGTTGTTCGGTTTACCAGTCGTAAGCGGGGTGGTTGTCAGCATTTTTTCAATCACTGCCTGGCTGCCAACCCTGGGGTTATAGAAATTGGCATCCCACCTGGCAAGGTCGTTGACGGTCGTGAACAGACTGGTTGCACCGACGTTTGCATAGGACAGCACCGCGTTTTTGAAGCCGGCATGTCCATCAGGCGAGTAAGAATACGAGCGGTTTTTCACTATCATGGTGTGATCATCATGGAAATGTGTTGAATTCATACTCAAAGGCTTGAAGATGTTTTCCTGGCAAAACTCCCGCAAGGACTTTCCACTCACCCTCTCCACGATCAGCGCCAGCAGTGTAAAACCGCTGTTACTGTACAGGTACTGCTCACCGGGAGGAAAATTCAAGTCAGTCTGTTTTTCAAGTAAGCCGCGAATGTCGTCTGTGGTAATCACATCATCCATGCGCCAGCCGGAGTGCATTAATAACTCCCACTGGTCACGAATACCGCTGGTGTGGTGCATCAGGTGACGGATGGTGACCAGTGTGCCAAAATCCGGCATTTCCGGCAGGTATTTGCGGTAGTCATCTTCAATGGACAACTTTCCCTGTGCTTCGAGCAGAAGAATCGCCATACAGGTGAAATGCTTTGACACCGAGGCAATGTGAAAAATCGTTTCGGGTGTATTAGGCACACTATATTCAAGGTTAGCCAGCCCATATCCCTGGCTGTACACAATCTCATGGTCTTTGACAACTGCGATCGCACAGCCCGGGCTGTCATTTTTTGCCCAGTTTGAGAAAAGCTTATCGACCTCATGTGTAAGGTTGGTCATAATACCCTCCGCAAGTATGAATTTTGGCAATAAAAAAAATTGCACAGGCAATTTGGATATACAGCCTGTGCAGTGCTTGAGGTTTTAGTCGGTTGACTCAGCCGTTTCTGGCTGAACAACGTCAGCCACGGGTGGCGTTTTCTTGACTTTGCGCTCTTTCATGGCTTCGATTACTGCCGGCATGACCGAGATCAAGATGATGGCTATGATCACAATTGAAAAGTTATCTTTCACGAACGGCAGGTTGCCGAAGTAATATCCCAGAAAGATGAACAGGGACGTCCAGATAATGCCGCCAACGAAGTTATAAGTGATGAAATAGCCATAACGCATCTTACCAATGCCGGCTACAAATGGCGCAAATGTACGGATGATTGGGACGAACCTTGCCAGGAATATGGTCTTGCCGCCGTGTTTTTCGTAAAAAGCCTGCGTGCGTTCCAGGTGTTCACGCTTGAGAAATCGGCTTTGCTCGGTGAACACGCGTGGGCCAATAAAGTGTCCTATCCAGTAATTGGCTGTATCGCCCAGGATGGCTGCCACAGCCACAACGAAGAACAGAATAACCGGGTCAAGAAAATGGCTGGCAGCCGCCAGTGCGCCGGCCGCAAACAGCAGTGAATCGCCGGGCAGAAACGGCATGACGACCACACCGGTCTCAATGAAGATCACGATAAACAGCACAATGTACGTGCCAATGCCAAAGTTGGTGACGATTACGTCAAGATATTTGTCCAGGTGAAGGAAAATATCAATCAGGTGTCCGATGAATTCCATAAAAATCTATCCTCTGTTGTTATACCCGTGTATCCATTACGGGCAGAATTTGCGGTTAAGCGACCCCATTATAACAGAGGTCAGGCACTTTTTTGGAGCATAGAATCCTGGTTCCGAGTCAAATGGAATGGATCTTTACCGGCTGCCGTAGGTGACGTTGGTTCTTTCATCAATCCGGTCGGTTGCCGGTGGCGGCTGGGGAGAGAGGTCAGAGATGCGCTGGTACAGGTCGGATGTCATCGTAATATCGGTACACTTCAAGACGTCTTCCAGCTGTGCCATGCTGCGCGCGCCAATGATTGGCGCGGTGATGCCGGGGTGATTCGCCACCCATGCTACAGCCAGCGCTGCCGGGTGATAGCCTTCCTGCTTTGCCAATGCCGAGAATTCGGCTGCCACACGGTAATTCCAGGCTTCGCCGTAACGAGTTTTATACAGTTCACTTTCAATTAACCTGCCGGATGCAGGCTTTTCATCAAATGAGTATTTGCCGCTCAATAAACCGCCCCCAAGTGGGCTGTAGGAGATCACAGCCAGTTGTTCAGCCTGCGCCATTGGCAGAATTTCAACTTCAGCCTGCCTCTTGACCAGGTTATACATGGGTTGAAGAATTTCAACCGGCGCCCAGCCTGCGCTTGCGCTGATACCCAGCGCTTTTTCAACCTGCCAGGCAGCAAAATTGCTGGCGCCGATGTAAAGCACCTTACCCTGCCGCACCAGGTCATCCATGGCTCGCAGCGTTTCAGGCAGGCTGGTGAAATCGTCAAAACGATGCAGGAAATAAATATCCAGGAAGTCGGTATTCAATCGTCTCAGAGACGCCTCAACCGCCTGTCGTAGATTCTTGCGGGATGAACCCCTGGCGTTGACATCTGCACCGGTTGGGAAGTAGACCTTGCTGGTAATGACTACCTCATGACGAATATCGTGGATGAACTCTCCCAGCAGTTCTTCAGATTTACCGCCGGCATAGGTGTTGGCGCAGTCAAAGAAATTGATGCCGGCATCGCGGCAGCGGTTGAACAATGCCAGGGAGGTTGACCGATCAGCCTCCTTGCCAAAGGTCAGGGTTCCAAAACAAAGATTGGAGACCTTGATACCTGTTTTTCCAAGAAATCGATATTCCATGGGTAATCCTTTCTTGTATTTATTAATTGTCCATTGTCAGAATACGAAACGGCAAGGGAAAGTCATCATACCCTCTCTCCCTTGCAGTTTTCAATTGGTACTGTCTAATTTTTTCAGATTTCGTCAGTCTTCAACCGAAAAGCCGACTTTGAGGGTTACCTGCCATTCAACCTCAAGTTCTTTTGAAATGCCGCCGCGAATTTCAAGAACCTCAAACCAGGACATGTTTCGGATTGTCTTTGACGCTTTTTCTAATGCATTTTTTGTTGCGTCTTCCATGCTTTTGGTGGAAGTGCCTACCAGTTCAACCATTTTGAATACTTTTGACATAGTGCCTCCTTATAAGTAAATGCTTATATAAATATTATACCCAAATCACAAGCGGCTGGATCTAAGAATGATAGACCTTAAAGATAAACTATCGCTCTTGGTTGCAAAAATGACTTTTGAGCCAACCCCGCATGAATTTGATGTATATCAACCTCCGACCAAAAAATTTAATCGCATAAATTGAAATGAAATGAAGGAAACGATGCTAAAATAAAATGAGTACACTACACCTATCATCTCTCCAACATAAAAAATTCAGGCAAAATATACCAGATGTAGGATCTCAATCAGACCGTCCGAATCTTGGAGTATGAAAAGATAAAATGAGCCAGGTATTTATCTCGTACTCGCGTAAGGATATTGAGTTTGTAGATCGCCTCGCAAACGATTTAACAAACGCTGGTTTCGAAGTGTGGTATGACTTATCGGGTCTTGAGGCGGGTTCGCAGTGGGGAAATGAGATCCAGAAAGCAATTGATACGAGTCAATACTTCCTGGTAGTGCTTTCTCAAAATTCTGTTCAATCAAATTGGGTTGAGAGAGAGTTCCTGCGCGCCAGCGACCAGGGGTTGAAAATCATTCCTATCCTCTACCAGAAGTGCCGTTTGCCGCTGTGGTCACTTAATCTGCATTTTATTGATATGCAGGGTAAAAACTACTCACGCAAATACCAGGAACTGCTCAAATTAATGGGTGTGCAATCCACATTGAGCGAAGATAACCCAATTGTTCTCAACTATATCAAGATTGGGGATGAGTACCGGAAAATTGGGCAACCCGACCAAGCTATTGCAAGTTACCTTCAGGCGTTGAATGTTGATCCAAACAGCCTGAAAGCCCAATATAACATTGGGGCAATTCACCTGGAGGAGCAGGCCTTTAAGGAAGCTGCTGCAGCCTTTAAGCTGGCGCTGCAAATATCGGAGAATGATCTGTTGGCAAAGGCTGGATTTTGTGATGCCTGCATGTCTCTTGGCAACCAGGCACGGGCCGATGGGGAGATAGAAGAAGCAATTAGATTTTACAAAGAGATATTGAAAGTCTCTCCAGATGATGATAATTCCCTCAGGAGCCTGGCCAACATTTTTAAGACGAATTCAGAGGATCTGTTGGCTGCAGGACAGGAAGAGGAAGCGTTAGACTCCCTCAAAGATGCTCTGGCGTACACACCGCATGATAAGTCATTGATCACTTTCCATAAGAAGCTGCAGGATCAGATAAAAGCCAGGCAGTTAAACGTACTATTCACCAGGTCTGATGAAGAATTAGCCGGCGGGAATTGGGAAAAAGCAATCGAAGCACTGAATGAAGCCATTGAAATTGCCCCGCAAGATGCATCCATTGTAGAAAAGATTGAGAGTATCCAGGAACAGCGGCAGGAGGAAAAACTTAAGTCAATCCTGTTGAAGGTTGAGCAGGCAGAAGAAACAGAACGGTGGGATACTGCCATCGCAGGGCTAAACGAGTATCTCCAAATCAAACGTGATGATAAAGTCATTCAAAAAAGAATGGCTGAACTGATGGCATCCAAGCGCTCATCCTGGTTAAATGCTATTAATTTGCGTCTCGAACAGGCAGTTGGAAGTCGCAAATGGGAAGAAGCCCTGGCAGTTCTAAACGAGGCGCTTGAAGTTGAACCAGATAACAAGGAATTGAGAGCCAGGGAAGCTCAAGTTATAAAAGACAGGAAAACGGCTGAGCTTAACGCAATCATCCTTCGTGCCGAACAGGCTGCGAGCGTGGGACGCTGGGATGATGCGATTCAGATCTTGAATAGTGGATTGATTGAAAACCCTGACGAACAAATCCTAAAGAGTAAGTTGGCCGAAGTGCATCAGACCAAGCGGGAGGAAAAGCTTAAATCTGTCCTGAACCTGGCTGATATGGCTGCGCGGGCAGAAAAATGGGAGACGGCAGTTTCTTCTCTAAACGAAATTCTGGCAAGTGAACCGGATAACACCATATTTTTGGAAAAATTTGACGAAATCCTCAGGCTTGAACGTGCAAGTAAGCTGAAAGAGCTGCAAACACGGGCAAGAAACCTGGTAAAAGCAGAAAAATTCGATGAAGCGTTGGCAGCATGGAATGAACAGTTGGCTTTACAGCCCGAAAATCGTCAAGCCGTATTGGATGAAATTGAGGCTGTAAACAAAGCCCAGAAGCTGGCAGACCTTTATGCCAGGGGAATGGAATCCCTTGCCAAAAAAGACTATATCATAGCTCATGAATTATTCAAACGCATTGAGATCGAAGATGCCAAATATAAAGACACTGCCAGGCAGCTGGCAAAAGCAGAAAGACGGCTGGGCGATGCAGGTAAATCACCACATTCTCAAAGAAGAAAATACTGGCTCATCGGCACTGCGCTGCTTGTCGTGGTACTTGTAACCGGTACCATGATATTTTGGCCCAGGGATAATAAGTCAAAAGCAGATACCCAGTCTAACGCATTGGCTGCATTGTCACGGTTCACAAATACCCCTGCAGCAACTTTGACACACACACCAACACAAACGCGAACCCCCGATCCTGTTATCCTGGCCGCGCTTACCACCATCCAGAACGAAGAACCGCTCTATCAGACCCGTTTCGATGACTGGGACACCGAAGATACCGGCCGAAATGCTGCTCTCGTGAATGGGAAATTAATTCTAACAAGTGAAGGCGAAGATGAAGCAAGTTTATTCCTAAACCAATATCCGACAGACAGCTATGTATTGGAATTTGAAGTCAGTATTTTGGAGTACACCTCAGCAAACAGCCATTGTGTCTATGAAGCCATGAACGAAGCTATGACAAAAGTACAATCTGGCAAGGAATCCTGGAGAACGTTTAGCATGGAATTCCATCCGGGAGAAGATTTGGCAGTGTTATCTGTAAATGATCCGGAATCACAACTTCAACCGCGTATCGCAACAGCCTCTTTTGATAAATCGAAATCCAATATTATCAGGCTGATCGTGGTTAAGGATCAAATCACCGCTTTTATTAATGGACAGTTGGCCTATACCGCCCAAAACCCCCATGGGAGTGCCGTGTATTTCAGTAATCAGCTTTCTGCATACAACGGGATCACTTGCGAATTTGAAAATTACATGATCTGGGACCTTAGCGAGGCGGATTATTCTGCTTCCACAGGCACAATCACAACAGGACCAATTTCCTTCTTTGGATCTGCATTGAATTCAATTGCTGATAAAACGCCGGATTATGAAGATGATTTCAGCAACCCAGCAAGCGGCTGGCCAACCGATCAAAATTCGAGAGGTGAAACCGGCTACAAGGATGGCGAATACCTCATTTCCTCCGAGAATGATTGTAATAGCTCGTATCCACCAACGGATCGGTTGTTTTCAGATTTTGTAGTGGAGATGGACGTAAGATTTATCAATCAGGGAGAAGGACACGCAAGTATATATTTTCGGGATAATCCCTTTGCTCATTACGGAGCAAATCTTTTACCTTCGGGGTGGTTTAACTTTCACAAAAATGTCAACGGCATCCATATTGAGCTGCTGGGAACAAAAGTTCCAGAATCAACCTTCCAAGCCTGGGATACTCCCAAGCATCTGACGTTGATTGCTCGACAGGACCGCATGGCTTTCTACGTCAACGGGAATTTGGTCATCGCGCTGTCAGATACTTCATCAAGGGAAGGGACTTTTAATTTCGGTGTATGCAGTTCCACTCCTCTACATGCATTGATTGATAACCTCAAAATATGGGATATCTCAGGCATGTCATCATTTAACCCATCACCCAAAGTCTCTGAAACCCCCAGCCCGTCCCCAGAAATCACCGAAACACCGCTGTCTGACTGGGTCACAGACTTCGCTGAACCCATTATTAGCATCATTGACGAGCATCATGCCAATGCCAGCTCAAATTTTGACCAATATCCGCATTGGTTAAAAGTTACCGACTGCCCTGAATTTAAGGTTCCAAAAGCTGTTGATGGTGAATTGATCTGGGACCAATTCTGTCCATTAAAATTGGATCGATGGTACACCGACTTCGTGATTGATATGCAAGTTCGCCATCTGAACCCATCATCGGAAGAGAATGACAGGTTCACCTTCACTTTCAGAAATGGCGGTGGGACATGTGATTTTTCTACCAATGGGGAAGTGCGTTGCAACGGGATGCTCCATCCTCTTTTGGTGAATCATACTGCTCAATGGCCAACCGACCCATATCGCATACGTTTCATCGTCCAGGAATCCGAATATGCCTTGTTTATCAACGATCAACCGTTTTATCACGGTTCACTTCCCAGCGGTTATAAAAGTGGTGAAATTGGTTGGTGGCCAGGAGGCGTGGCTTTTGACGATATGACAATCTGGGATTTGAACAACCTTATAAAGCCATAGAGTTATTGCTAAATTTATTTAGCCGGGATAATACCCCAGCAGGGTATTCACTAAAATTGAGATACCATCAATCCCGACCAGCAGGTAATTAATTAACAACCACAAAATCAGCTAAAAACTGGCAATCTTTTTTACACTAAAAGCGTATGCTTTCTTTCTGTGTTAACGGTTCAAAAATTTAAGACCGATCAAGCCAAAAGCCAGGCATAGTCCGGCTGTTACCCCAAACATCGGTTGAATGCCCATCGCATCTGCCATGATGCCGCTCAACCACGGACCGGCAAACATACCAATGGCATACACGCCCTGGTGCAGCCCCATTGCTGTTGCGCGATCAGCAGGCTGAACTTTTTGAATGCTCATACCCATCAAAATTGGTGTGCCGGTGCCCATTGCAAAGCCTGCTATCAACTGCGCCGCAATTACGGGCACAAAACTTTTTGCGAGTGCCGCTGCCAGAATTGCACCAGATGTAAGCACAAACGCAAGAATAACTAGGCGGTTGATACCGATACGCTTTAATAGGATGGTAGCCGCCAGGTTGCCGAGCGTGAGAAACCCGAGGTAAAGGCTCATCAGAGCACTCAGCAGCACATCTCCTGCGCCGAGGTTCTTTGCGAGAATGGGAAGAAACCCAAAGGTTGTCGCGTAGGAGCAGTACTGCAGGAACATATTCAACAAGCCCGGACCCAACACGTCGGTGCGCGAAATCAGACGGGTGATATCTTTCAAGCTGCGTCTTTGATGCTCAGCTGGTTTTTCACTGGCTGGAAGCACCAGCACTACAGCCAACAGGGACACGCCGGCAGCGATGTAAAACGGCAGGATATAACCTCCCAGGTCGTTGAAGAAGCCGGTCACGCCGGTTGATACCATGCGGCTGATGGAACTGATCAACGTCAGCAGCGTGGTGGCTTTCACAGCCTCATCTGCAGGGAAGAACTGGCTGAAGATCACCAGCAGTGGTACCCAGGTGGCTGCTGCAATGCCGGTGATGGACCGTCCCACCAGCATCCCGCTGGTGGTGTTCGATGTGCCCAGCACCCAGGCACCCAAGCCTGTCAGAAGCAAGCCGGCGATGATAAAGGGTTTGCGCTTACCAATCCAATCAGAAGCGATACCGACGGGCAGGCGGAATATGACCTGCCACAGACCGTACATGGACAGAATGACACCGACGACGGACAGACTGCCGGTTTTCTCTTCGATATAAACGGGAAGCGTGGGTGCGTAGACATACAATCCCACCCAAAAAAGGATCACAGCAGCCATGTAGAGGAGCATATTTGCGCTGATTTTGCTGGTTGTTGCCGTGGGGTGAGAGTTTTCCTTCATGCTTTCTACCTGTAAAAACTATGATTGCGTTCGTAAAAGTCGCTTAAAGCTTGCGTGCCAGCGCAGCAATTGACGACCCCGTCAATTTTACCGCACTGTCCTGTTTGGGTCGAAAAATGGCTGCCTGATTACAGTACTTTTGTGAAAACGATGAACTGACGCCCAGATGGATTAGAAAAAGTATCAGCTTCTGTGAAACCTGCGTTGATGCAGACCTGCTGTGCGCGTTTGTTGAACCCGGCAATGGTCACTCTCAGCTTTTTGGGTGAATATCTCTGAATTGCAAATGATAGCACCGCTTCTGTGAACTGCCCGCCCATGCCCAAGCCGGTCAGGTCTGGCCTGACACCAATACCGATATCCAGTGCCTCCTCAGTGTAACTGCCGCCCTTCACTCGTGCATCCTCACCAAAACTGCAAAATGCCACCAGGCTGTCATCCTCATTCCGGATGGCGTGGTAATCATACTGCGGGTTCAGTATTGCCTCCACATCTTCTGGATTCGGCGGATTGTTCTGGCTGTAGATATCGTAAGGAGGCTGGTACTCCCAGGTGCATATTTCCAGTGCCTCTGCAGGTGATATTTTCGAAAAACTGAGCTTCATATCGATTCCATTCTATGCGCTGATTTGATTGTGTTATTCTGGTGATTGCGGCTCATTGAGGAGCACATAGCGACAGGCAGAGATGAATTTATAGAACTCCGGTGTCGTTACATGGCGGTCTGCGTTCTTAAGTCCCTGGAAAAATGTTCGGCGCAGGGCTTCAGAGATCTCAAGCTGAACGCCTTTTCCCGAACTACCGCGATTGCAGATGTTATAGGCATCCCTGCCAGCCAGGCCGTGCATCCCAATTGATGCTTTGAAACCAACCCTCTCCAGCGACTGGATGAACCTGTCTTTCAACTGATCATCAAGTCCACCGACTACAACTGAGCGGGAGGCGCTGCTGTAACCATGAATGGCGATCACTGTACGGGCGTGTTTTGCCATTTTAAGAGCCATGGGTTCGTCAAAACGGGTGCTGGTGATGTGCAGCCGTTTTCCGTCCTCACTGCGCTGCCCTTCGAAACAATAGACAGAGAAATCACTGCCGGCGATTGCCCGCGCCAGCTCTGATGTCCCAGGCTCAATACTGCCACCGTGTGGCGCTAGGATCAAATAAGGCGTATTGAGATCACGGACATACAGGCTGTACTCACGTGAAAACGGGTCATACTGGATTATTTCGTAAAAACTGCGAAATCTCTCGCCGACAGACATGTTTCACCTTCCACTTACCATTTTAGCTTAAGTTGATGAAGCAGACAGTGCAATAAAGAAATAAAGTCAGCTATAACTGCATGATACTTTCCAGCCAGGCAAGTTTGCTTGCATGGAAGTGCAGGTGTGGCTATAATTTAATCAGCAAATAAATGGAGTGTGAGTATGAGTTCATCGAGGCGAGTTACAGCACCAACTGGAACAACATTAACCTGTAAGTCGTGGTTGATAGAAGCGGCTTACCGCATGATTCAAAATAACCTGGACCCTGCAGTAGCAGAGAAACCGGATGACCTGATTGTCTACGGCGGCAGGGGACAGGCTGCCAGGAACTGGGAGTGTTTTGATGCCATCCTCGAGTCGCTGAGGAACCTTGAAAATGATGAGACACTGATGGTACAGTCGGGTAAGCCGGTTGCAGTGTTTAAAACCCATACAGATGCGCCGCGTGTTTTAATTGCCAACTCTAACCTGGTGCCACATTGGGCAACCCAGGAATATTTTGACGACCTTTCGGCGCGCGGTTTGATTATGTACGGCCAGATGACCGCTGGATCGTGGATTTACATCGGCACACAGGGTATCCTGCAGGGCACATATGAAACCCTTGGCTCCCTGGCTGAACAGCGCGGTTGGAAGTCGCTGAAGGGTAAATTTGTACTGACAGCTGGTCTTGGCGGCATGGGTGGTGCCCAACCGCTGGCCATCACCATGAATGAGGGCGTTGGACTGATTGTTGAAGTTGATCCAGAGCGTGCCCGCCGGCGTCATGAAATTGGCTATGTGGACACCGTAGTGGATGACCTGGAAGATGCCATGACACAGGTTGAGGAAGCGCTGGCACAGCAAAAACCGCGTTCCATTGCATTGATTGCCAATGCTGCTGAGGTTTATCCTGAACTCGTTCTGCGGGGTGTGATACCGGATGTCGTGACCGACCAGACGCCCGCACATGATGCGTATATGTATATCCCGCGCGGGATGTCCGTGAAAGAAGCAGAAGCCCTGCGGGCAAGAGACATCAAAGAATATGGGCGTCTATCAAAACAATCGATGGTAGACCATGTCAAGGCGATGCTTGAGTTCCAGAAAAAAGGCGCCGAGGTCTTTGATTATGGCAACAATCTGCGCCAGCAAGCTTACAACGAAGGTGTTGAAAACGCTTTTGACTTTCAGGGTTTTGTGCCGGCATATATTCGACCATTATTCTGCGAGGGCAAGGGGCCGTTCCGCTGGGTGGCATTATCCGGTGACCCGGAAGATATTTACAAAACTGATGCGGCAATCAAAGAATTGTTCCCAAATGACACACATTTGCACCGCTGGTTGGATATGGCAAGAAAGACAGTGCCTTTCCAGGGACTGCCCTCACGCATTTGCTGGCTTGGTTATGGTGAACGCGACCTTGCTGGTTTGAAGTTCAACGAGATGGTGGCTGATGGCACGTTAAGTGCACCTATTGTTATTGGAAGAGATCACCTGGATGCCGGATCTGTTGCATCACCCAACCGGGAGACCGAGGGCATGCGGGATGGCAGTGATGCCATCTCTGACTGGCCGATCTTGAATGCACTGATCAATGCCGTTGGCGGTGCCACCTGGGTATCATTCCACCACGGCGGCGGCGTTGGCATTGGTTACAGCCAGCATGCCGGGCAGGTAATCGTGGCGGATGGAACCCCAGAGGCAGCAGTGAGGTTGAAGCGGGTGCTCACAACTGACCCCGGGATGGGCATTGTCCGTCATGCAGATGCCGGATACCCTGAAGCAATCTCTGCGGCAAAACGTTTGGGTGTAAAAATACCGTTTTTGAAGGATTGAGACGTTGTCAACAAAGCGATTAATCTGGTTTGGAATAAGTGTGTTCGTCGGGCTATTTTTGGGCTTGATGTTGGGCTGGAGTACAAAACCGCTTGCCTACAGGAACCTGACCTCAACGACATTGCGGGAGGATTACCGCGTCGATTATGTCTTGATGACGGCAGAAATATATAAAACCACCGGCAATGTTACTGCCAGCATCAATCAACTTAAATTGCTGGATCCCGGCACAAAACCACTCAGAATTACGCAGACCGCATTGCTCAATGCACGAAAATATGGCTACCCTTTGTATGATATGGAATTGATAGGAAAGCTGGTTCAGGCGATAGAGGAGACTGACTGATGGAAGGTCGCAGCCCCATGTATCTCTTGTTTGGCCTGATCATCGGTGTTTTTGCCGGACTGTTCTATTCGTTCTTTGTGCAGCCGGCAAGGTATTTCGACGCCGCGCCGCATGCCATGAATGATGAATTCAAGGACCAATACCGCTATATGATCGCCCTTTCCTACAATGCTACCGGTGACCTGGGGAGGGCGCGTTCGCGCTTTGTCCTGCTGCAGGACGCTGACACTGCTGGCGCTTTGGATAACCAGGCGCAGAAACTGCTTGGTTCAGGCGGATCAGCCCAGGATGCGCAGATGCTGGCAAACCTGGCATCAATTCTACGCAGAGAAGCGCCACCGGAGGCGCAGGAGCAGCCGGAAGAAGGAGAATCAAACCCCCTGATCACTCCCACAGCGACACTCATCCCTGGCGTTTCGCCCTGAGTCTGTATTCTAAAATACAAATGCTCCGGATGTCCGGAGCATGTTTTGTTTTTTTTAAGACAACCATGATTTCAAGGAATGGGGTTGTTGGCTTCCCAATCTGACCCAAGGATCAGGACGATATCCACCGGTGAATCAGGGTTGTAATTGAAGGTTACCCGTCCGGTGTCGATGCCCAGCAAGCCAGCGAGATACTTGGCGGTGTAAGGTTTGCCGTTGTAGATCTGTATTTCAGAGGCGCCGTAAACGTAACTGGCGTTGGTCTCTTCCACAACACTCACCCCTTGAGAAGCAAGGTATTCGCGTGTGCGGGTTGTAAGCCCGCCCGTCGCGGTGCCATTTTGCAGGGATACACGCGCCGCCTCAGTTTGAAGCAGGGCGACCTGGTCATTTTGAAGAGCTTGAGGGCCAAGAGGTCCGCCGGTGGTGAATAATTCATCCCTCAACACACGGATCTTGTCCGGCAGGGGTTTCATAATCGAGAGCCCATCAGGCGAGGTACCGAAGTTAATCATATCTGTTCCGATAACTGCTTTTTTTATGTTTCTTTCATCCACCTGCGCAACAAGCCAGGCCAATTGTATTGCATCTTCAAGTGAGAGGTTGGTATGTATACCTGACTGTAAGTCAGCGTAAATGGCCGGTGCACGTGAGATGAGCCTGGGCAGAGAATAATAATTGAGCACATTGTCGCGTATCGCCATAATGACCTGCTGCTGCCTGGCTGCCCGGTCAAAATCTCCACCTTCACTGTAACGCGCACGGGCATATGCCAGCGTGACCTCACCGTTGAAAGTCTGCACACCTTCCTTCAAGAAGATAGTGTTGCCAGATCCGAGGGGGTCGATAGTTAATTCTTCTCTGACGTGGATATCGACACCGCCGATTTCATCAATGAACTTGACAAAAGCCAAAAAATCGATCTGGGCATAATATTGAATGGGCACTCCCAGAAAGGCTTCAACTGTATCTACCGCGAGACCCGGTCCACCTCCCGGCATTTTGTTTCCTTCACCCAGGAAGTAAGCGGTATTAATTTTCGCATGACCAAAGCCTGGAATTTCAACCCACATGTCACGGGGAATGGAGAGCATACTTGCAGTTAGAGAGACTGGATCCATTGAAAATAAAATCATGGTATCTGAGCGCGGTGTTTCATGTGCCTCCCAGTCCCTGTAGTCGAGGCCCAAGAGAAGAATGTTGATACGCTCTTTTCCATCCCACGGGTCTGGTTTAACATCGGATGGTGCTATCAACGTGGGTAAAACCTGGGTCTCGCCCGGTTTAGCCGTTGCAATCAGGTTGCCCTGCTTGTCGAACACTGGTTCACCGGGGATATCGCCTGTCATGGTCCAGCCCTGGACAAGATTCTTTGCCAGCAAAAAGCTGCCAAATGCACCTGCTAGACCCAGCACAAGCATGATGCCGAGCAAAATTATGGGAAAGCGGTCAACCTTCTTTCCTGACGCGCTTGTTTTTTTATTTTTATCTGGAAGAGACATGAGAAATTTCCTGATAGAACTTTATTGCGGCAGTTGATTTATTTCAACTCCGGAGGGGGTACAGGTAGGTCTTCCACCGCAGTGTTTTGCCACCTGTCGCCTTCTTCGATTAACATGACAGGGATATCATCTACCACACGGTACTTACGACCGCAGTCCTGGCAGACAAGCCATGACCCATGAACGAACTCCAGCAAGCCTTCTTTTTCTTTTACGCAAGCCGGGCATCGCAGTATATTTAATAAATCCTGGTGTACCATAATTACCTCCAGCTAATGAGAAACTGACTTATTATTTTACCATACCCAATCCGGGCCTTCATGACGCGCAACCTTATGGGTACTGCTCCAGTGTGCTGTACAACAGGTCAAAGAACCTGTCAGAATTAATCTTCAACGCCACCTCACCGTTCGCGGGTTTTCGAATCCTGGGTGCATTCTCCTCGCTCTTTGAAGGCTTGATGTTACGCGGTGGACGCAGGTCACAAACTGTCATGCCGCGGGTCAACTGACCGTGAAGCTCAATATCCATATGTGCCGGCATGCTCTCTATGATGGAAGGGTCAATCAACCAGGCAACGGCACAGGGGTCATGCAGAGCCGCGCCGGGATAATTATAAATTTTGGTGTAATTGGAACTGTAGCGGTCAATGATATCTGAGGCGAGCCGGCCAACTTTGTTGCTCAGTTGGTGAAATCGCTCACGCCGATCAGGTGTAGCCATGGCGGAATAAGTGACATTCAACCCCACCATTTTAATGTGAATGCCGCTGTTGAACACGATATGCGCAGCTTCAGGGTCGCACCAGATGTTTACTTCTGCCACCGGAGAGGCATTTCCAAGCGTTACCGAGCCGCCCATAATGCAAATTTCTTTGATGTGCTCTCTGATTGCAGGTGCTTTTTGCAGCGCCAGCGCAATATTGGTGAGCGGACCAACTGGTATGAGGGTGAGATCTTTGTGAAGCAACGCAGTTTCAATGATGAAATCAACCGCATGGTTTGGGTGCACCGGGTTCTTGCTTTGTGATAATAAAGGCGTTTCCAACCCGTTCTTCCCGTGAATACTTGACCCACCGCCGGGGGTGAGCTTTTGAATCAGGGGAAATTCTGCTCCTTTTGCCACCGGGATGCCAGACAGCCCGCAGTAATCCAATAGGTTAAGGGCATTTTGCGTGGTATTTTCAATGGATTCGTTACCGAATACCGTCGTTAGTCCCAATATATTGAGGTGCCGGGCTGCCAGTAATATTGCTATGGCATCATCATAACCAGGATCAGTGTCAATAATAACTGCTCGCTGCATGGATCCGTCTCCCAATCGTGTTATTTATTTCTGCTGTGATTTTAACATGCTTATGGAATTATGCGTCTATTCGTCGGCAGATTTTTCAGGCGGCATACCTTCAGTACCTTGCCCGTATTCATAGACAGCTTGCCACGGCTGGTAGTTGGTGTAAAACCTGTCCTGGAAGTAAAGTGTGCCATCACGGTAGACCTTGCGTTCAACAGTTACTTCAGCGCCGTCAGCAGCCCAATCAACCTGTTTGACCACACCTTGTGCAAATTCCGGGTTTTCATGATACGCTGGCTCTGGCGCTTCTTTAATATTGGTCGGGCCTGTTGTTGTCCAATCGACAGTGCGCCCATCGGAAGTGGAATAGAATTTCCACATGATGCGGCTTGATTCAGGATGAATGTATGTTTCCATTAGAAGCCAGTAAGGTGTGTCGTTGGTAAATTTTAAGTCAATCAACGGGACGAAAACAGTTGCATCCAGGCCAGCAAGGCTTGTGTCCAGGGCGTTGCCGGCAACCTTCTCGTAATATGACACCCGGTATGCGTGGGGATGCCTTTCAACAATCGGGTATCCCGCAAAGAAGGCTGCTCTGAAAAGTGTCGTTGACACCTGGCAGACACCGCCGCCAACGCCCTGAATGGTCCTGCCGCCAAGTATGATGGCCGCCTCGGCATAACCGTTATCAAGCGAAATGTCGCCTAACGTGTCCGACATCGAAAAAGTCTCACCCGGCGCAACCAGCACACCATGAAAACGGCTGGCAGCAGCAGAGATGTTTTGAACGCGGGATGTGGCTGAGCCATAAAAGTAGGAGTACTGTGTGTGCACAAGCTCAGTGATGCCAAGAGATTCACCGGTGGCATCATCTGCAACGGCCGGCGGTATGAAATCAAACTGCAGTTCAATTTGGTGTTCGCCCGCCAGCAGTTGTTGTTGGATAGTATCCAGTGTTTTATCAACATTCAAGCTCCGTCCAGTAACAGAGGCTGCCATTAAGTCAAGCACATGCGTATCGTCATTAAAAATGAATTTGGCATTCTGCGGGTAGCGTTGAAGCTCAGGGGCTATGGTTGCTAAAAATCTCACAAGCGCATCGCTTTTCAGTGTCAGGACGTATTCCATGCCTGTATCGGTTGTAATGGTCTCAAAAGACAACATCTGGGCAAGCGTGGATTGGTCAATTTGCCATGGGCCTTGATTGCCATCCTGCCCACCAGCGGCAACCAGTGTCAGCGGTTCACTGACAATTGCCCTGGCAATTTCAGCCTGTGCACCTACATCAACAATTTCAGGTCTGATCGTCTCAAAAACCAGCGGCACCGCACCATCCTTCAACTGCTCAAGCTGAGCTTCAAGAAGCGCCAGAGTGGCTTCGATAGCAATAATCCTGCCATCCTGACCGGGGTTTATGGTAATCTCTGTACCGTTGATGGAGATACTTGGCTCGATAACTGGCACATCAACCTGGCTGGCAATTGCCTCCAGCTGGAGCTTGGCCGCCTGTTTTTCAAAAATAAACCTTGGAGCAATTTCATAACCGGCATAAGCTGTTGAAAGCTGTTCACTCAGGCGCCGGGGAATAGACCCCTCGCGGCCTGGCACCATTGCTGCTTTAGCGGTTGCTTCAGGATCGAGATACAGACCAAGCTGACCAGGTGTGAAGAGCCACTGCCCTCCTGAATCGGAATATAGCAGTACCTGACCATTAACAGGGTAACTGACGCCCTCGGCAATTAGTGAAATTGCCTCGGATGATCTAACGCCACCTACATCGATTCCTCCGGCTCGAACACCGGGATAGATACGATCGGTATATGCCAGTTCGAAGAATACGGAAAACGCGATACCAAGGAATAAGAAGGTGACAGCTGCTATTAATGAAGCGATAAGACCACGCTGAAGAAACAGAATTTCTCGATGTGGTTTAGGCGTTAAAGTCGTATGCATGCCTGGGATTATAACACCCGGTAATTAAACCAATATTAACAAATACTTGCGAATACCCTTGACAGGAAATAATAAGAGGGTAAAATCTAACTCCTGTGTGCAGTTCAGAAAGAAATTGATTGACCTGCACCGGACCAACGGAAAAAATTGAATTCGAAAAAAGCCTTGACAAAAGAAAATATTCGAGTAAAATTAGAATCCGTTACAATAAAGGTCTCGCAATAAAAAGCAGATCGCTAACAACCAAATAAAGTAAAAACGCAGTCAAAAGGGTACCACGAACGGCAGCCGATGTTGACCAGAAAAGAACGGGAAGGCATCGGTGATTTTGTCTGGAAAACCCTTGACACAGTTTCGACGCCGGCTTATAATCCGCCAGTTCGAAACTACCGGAACCTTAACAACTGAAGAGTGATAGGAAGACAAAAATGACAGTCCTGTCGTTCTAAAAATCCGTAAACAACGCCGAAAGGCGAAAAAATTTTTTGCGGAGAGTTTGATCCTGGCTCAGGATGAACGCTGGCGGCGTGCCTAATACATGCAAGTCGAACGGAGATTGTAGCAATACATTCTTAGTGGCGAACGGGTGAGTAACGCGTTGGTAACCTGCCCCAAAGAGAGGGATAACAATTCGAAAGAGTTGCTAATACCCCATGTGATCATTAGCATTAGATGGCTGATGATTAAACGGATTTATTCGCTTTGGGAGGGGCCTGCGTCCCATCAGCTAGTTGGTAGGGTAATGGCCTACCAAGGCTATGACGGGTAGGGGACCTGAGAGGGTGACCCCCCACACTGGCACTGAAACACGGGCCAGACACCTACGGGTGGCAGCAGTAGGGAATATTGGTAATCTGGGAAACCGGGAACCAGCAACGCCGCGTGTGCGATGAAGGCCTTCGGGTTGTAAAGCACTTTTTGAGGGGATGAAAAAGGACAGTACCCTCAGAATAAGTCTCGGCTAACTACGTGCCAGCAGCCGCGGTAAGACGTAGGAGACGAGCGTTATTCGGATTTACTGGGCGTAAAGCGCGTGCAGGCGGTTTGGTAAGTTGGATGTGAAAGCTCCCGGCTCAACTGGGAGAGGTCGTTCAAAACTGCCAGACTAGAGAATAGGAGGGAGGTGGAATTCGGGTGTAGTGGTGAAATGCGTAGATATCCGGAGGAACACCAGTGGCGAAGGCGACCTCCTGGCCTATTTCTGACGCTCAGACGCGAAAGCTAGGGTAGCAAACGGGATTAGAGACCCCGGTAGTCCTAGCTGTAAACGATGTAGACTTGGCGTTGGTGGGGTAAAATCCATCAGTGCCGAAGCAAACGCGATAAGTCTACCGCCTGGGGACTACGGCCGCAAGGTTAAAACTCAAAGGAATTGACGGGACCCCGCACAAGCAGCGGAGCGTGTGGTTTAATTCGATGATACACGAAGAACCTTACCTGGGTTTGACATGCAAGTGGTAGGAAACTGAAAGGTAACCGACCCTTCGGGGAGCTTGCACAGGTGCTGCATGGCTGTCGTCAGCTCGTGTCGTGAGATGTTCGGTTAAGTCCGCTAACGAGCGCAACCCTCGTCGTGTGTTACAAGTGTCACGCGAGACCGCCGATGTCAAGTCGGAGGAAGGTGGGGATGACGTCAAGTCAGCATGGCCTTTATATCCAGGGCTACACACACGCTACAATGGTCAACACAATAGGTCGCGAAACCGCGAGGTGGAGCCAATCCTCAAAGTTGGCCTCAGTTCAGATTGTAGGCTGCAACTCGCCTGCATGAAGATGGAGTTGCTAGTAACCGCAGGTCAGCACTACTGCGGTGAATACGTTCCCGGGGTTTGTACACACCGCCCGTCACGTCATGGGAGCTGGCAACACCTGAAGCCGGTATCCTAACCGCAAGGAGGGAGCCGTCGAGGGTGGGGTTGGTGACTGGGACGAAGTCGTAACAAGGTAGGTGTACCGGAAGGTGCGCCTGGATCACCTCCTTTCTAAAGAAAACCGAGAGACCATCTACGGATGGAAACTCTCAAACTCCTCTAAAAGGAGCAATCGTCAGCGGTGGCGATGAAATTATGACAGTATGTCGTTCTTCCTATCACTCCTGAGTTGTGAAGGTTACGGGCCTTTAGCTCAGTTGGTTAGAGCGTGCCTCTGATAAGGGCAAGGTCTCTGGTTCGAGCCCAGAAAGGCCCACTCAACTGTATGCTCGGGGATGTAGCTTAGTTGGGAGAGCGCCGCCTTTGCACGGCGGAGGTCAGGGGTTCGAATCCCCTCATCTCCACAGAGCTATATCTAAGATGGAGAGGTGTGTGGCTGAAGCTAGTTTGAGTGACTGAATAGTAAGGGTACATCAGCAGGGACATTTACAGCCCGGCGAGTGTGCCGGGTCGAATTGTCTTTTTACCAATTGAATAGAATTTGAATGGCGCTGTGTGTTTCAAAATACTTTGAGCCACACAAGGCCAGTCAAATGGCCGGACAAAAACCTTCGGGTTTGCGTCTCTGAACCTTAATAATTGAATACTTATGGAGTCATAATAAAGTCTATATTTTAATGTAGGCCAAGTCAAAAAACGTAATAAACCAAAGAAGGTCGTGTTCTCCGTATCACGATGGAAGCTACTAAGGGTTTACGGTGGATGCCTTGGCGCCAAGTGCCGAAGAAGGACGTGGGACACTGCGATAAGCCTCGGGGAGTGAACAGATATCGATCCGGGGATTTCCGAATGGGGAAACCCACCGTTGCGAACCAACGGTATCAACATCTGAATATATAGGATGTTTGAAGGGAACCTGGGGAACTGAAACATCTAAGTACCCAGAGGAAAAGAAATCATTCCCTAAGTAGTGGCGAGCGAAAGGGGAAAAGCCCAAACCAGCGCAGCTTGCTGTGCTGGGGTTGTAGGGCCTGGAACATGAGAGTTACAAAATGTTTTGTTAGTAGAAAGGTGTGGGATAGCCTACCAAAGAAGGTGACAGTCCTGTATACGAAAACGAAACATCTCTCTCCAGGTACCTGAGTACTGCCGGGCACGCTAATCCGGCAGGAATCAGGAGGTCCACCTCCTAAGGCTAAATACACTTGGCGACCGATAGTGAACAAGTACCGTGAGGGAAAGGTGAAAAGTACCCCGTTGAGGGGAGTGAAATAGAACCTGAAACCGTAAACCTACAAGCAGTCGAAGGGCTAATGGCGGGTTGGTGCTCCGGTGAAAGCCGGGTGCGCACCGCTATGCCTGACGGCGTGCCTCTTGGAGAATGAGCCTGCGAGTTAATCTATGTGGCAAGGTTAAGGGAGTGACACCCGAAGCCGTAGCGAAAGCGAGTCTTAATAGGGCGCACAGTCGCATGGATTAGACCCGAAACCGGGTGAGCTAACCATGGCCAGGGTGAAGCGAGTCTAAACGCTCGTGGAGGCCCGAACCTACTAATGTTGCAAAATTAGGGGATGAGCTGTGGTTAGAGGTGATATGCCAAACGAACTCGGAGATAGCTGGTTCTCCCCGAAATAGCTTTAGGGCTAGCGTTATGCGTTTAGTACCGGAGGTAGAGCACTGAATGGGCTAGGGGGCTTAGAGCTTACCAAACCCAATCAAACTCCGAATGCCGGTACTCCAGAGCATAGCAGTCGGACTGCGGGTGATGAGATTCGTGGTCGAAAGGGAAACAACCCAGATCATCGGCTAAGGTCCCAAAATCCAAGCTAAGTGGGAAACGATGTGAGGTTACTTAAACAACCAGGAGGTTGGCTTAGAAGCAGCCACCCTTTAAAGAGTGCGTAACAGCTCACTGGTCAAGTGATCTTGCGCGGAAAATTTAACGGGGCTAAGCTTGGTACCGAAGCCATGGGATCAGCGTAAGCTGATCGGTAGGGGAGCGTTCTGCTCAGCGGTGAAGGTCGATCGTAAGGACGGCTGGAGCGGGCAGAAGTGAGAATGCAGGCATGAGTAGCGTAAAATATGTGAGAACCATATTCACCGTAAGTCTAAGGTTTCCGACGCCAGGTCATTCCGCGCCGGGTTAGTCGGGTCCTAAGCACAGGCCGAGAGGCGTAAGCGATGGACATCCGGTCAACATTCCGGAACCACCTGGATGGAGCGATGTGGGGACGCAGCGAGGTAGGCCAGCCCGCGATTGGTAGTGCGGGTGCGCCATACGTCAGACGTTGAGATCTGTAGGAAAATCCGCAGATTGAGTTGAGGTATGGCGGCGAGCCCTTGAGGCATAAGTGAGTTGAGCCTTGCTGCCAAGAAAAGCCACTAAGCATTGAAGTTCAGGTGCCCGTACCGCAAACCGACACTGGTAGACGGGTAGAGTATACCAAGGTGAACGGGAGAACCTTCGTTAAGGAATTAGGCAAATTAGCCTCGTAACTTCGGGAGAAGAGGTGCCTTTTGACGTGAAAGTTTTCTTGAGCGTTGAGAGGTCGCAGTGAACAGGTCCTAGTGACTGGTTACCAAAACCACAGGTCTCTGCAAAGCCGTAAGGCGATGTATAGGGGCTGACACCTGCCCAGTGCCGGAAGGTTAAAGGGAGAGGTTAGCGCAAGCGAAGCTTTGAACTGAAGCCCCGGTGAACGGCGGCCGTAACTATAACGGTCCTAAGGTAGCGAAATTCCTTGTCGGGTAAGTTCCGACCCGCACGAACGGTGTAACAACTGGGACTCTGTCTCAACGAAGGACCCGGCGAAATTGAAATGGCTGTGAAGATGCGCCTACCCGCAGATGGACAAAAAGACCCCGTGGAGCTTTACTGTAGCTTGGCATTGAATTTGGGCATGATTTGTGTAGGATAGGTGGGAGGCTTTGAAGCTGGGGCGCTAGCCTTGGTGGAGCCACCGGTGAAATACCACCCTGATGAAGTTTAGACCCTAACCCCAATCCGTGATCCGGATGGGGGACCGTGCCAGGTGGGCAGTTTGACTGGGGCGGTCACCTCCTAAAGAGTAACGGAGGTGCCCAAAGGTTCCCTCAGGCTGAATGGAAACCAGCCTAAGAGTGTAAAGGCATAAGGGAGCTTGACTGCAAGGCCAACGCGCCGAGCAGATACGAAAGTAGGGCTTAGTGATCCCACGGTTCCGAGTGGAAGGGCCGTGGCTCATCGGATAAAAGCTACCCCGGGGATAACAGGCTAGTCAGGTCCAAGAGTTCATATCGACGACCTGGCTCGGCACCTCGATGTCGGCTCATCGCATCCTGGGGCTGGATAAGGTCCCAAGGGTCGGGCTGTTCGCCCGTTAAAGCGGTACGCGAGCTGGGTTCAGACCGTCGTGAGACAGGTCGGTCTCTATCCTCTGTGGGCGTAAGGGACTTGAGAGGATCTGCCCCTAGTACGAGAGGACCGGGGTGGACAGACCTCTGGTGTGCCAGTTGTCGTGCCAACGGCATTGCTGGGTAGCTATGTCTGGCAAAGATAACCGCTGAAAGCATCTAAGTGGGAAACTTGCCTCAAGATTAGGTCCCTCATCCTGTAAAGGAGTAAGATCGCAGGAAGACTACCTGCTTAATAGGCGGTGGGTGTAAGCGCAGCAATGTGTTTAGCTTAACCGTACTAATGATCGAGGGCTTCCGCTGTGATGCGGAGAACTCGCTCTTCTTTGGAACGTTTTGCTTCATAAGTATTCAATCGGTTCTTTTACATTGTAAAGAGAGTCTTTTGGTGACTATAGCTGCAGTGGTACACCCGGTAACATTCCGAACCCGGTCGTTAAGGCTGCATACGCCGATGGTACTTGGGGGGCGACCCCCTGGGAGAGTAGGTCATTGCCAAAAGACTTTTTTTATTTAACCAAACAATTGTATAAAATAACCCCTTTTGTTTTCATTCAATGTTGGAATATTGCCTTAATTAAACCAACCAATGTTAAATTAAATTGTAATAATCCCTGCAGTAACGGATGTTAACGCTGTGGTGGGTAATCGTAGTAGTACATTTGTTTGACATGTAGACTGAGGCAAGGTATAATTTGTGCTGTAAGAGGGCCATATTGATGGCTGCTGTGATTTGTTTCAAATAACAGCGTTGGAGGTGGCAGTTTCTGGTTGACCTTGGGATTGGCATTAATGAAGACACTAATCGCCCGGCTGCCTGTATCTACCAGCCGGTATTTTTATTACTTAAGGATGTGAGTTATATGCAGTTATTCGATCTTGATAAACGAGGGGAGGTGAGACATTCGTGCCAAGTGTTGTTCTTCGTCCCAACGAATCGCAAGATCAATTATTAAAACGTTTTAGGAAGAAAGTTGTTAAGAGTGGTGTTTTAAGCACTGTTCGCCGCAAACGCTGGTTTATTTCAAAGAGTGAACTGCGCCGTGTAGAGAAGAAAAAAGCCATGCGCAGGATTAAGCGGCGGCAGTACACCCGTGATGGGGATTAGTTTGGAAGCAAAGCCAGTATTATGCTGTGCTGTAAGGCTCCAGACAGGAGGAATGTATGGTAAAAGAAGATGAGAAGATTACTGTTGACGGCACAGTCGTAGAGGCTTTGCCCGCAACACAGTTTCGTGTGAAACTTGACAATGGTCATGAGGTTTTGGCATATCTTGCCGGTAGAATGCGAAAGTATTATATTCGCATCCTGCTGGGAGATCGCGTCAGAGTAGAAATGTCTCCTTACGATCTCAGTCGCGGCAGAATTGTATTTAGAGCGCGAAAGAATGCATCGCTTTCGCCCGAAGAGGAAGTGCAGCGATAGTTACCACCTGTCATCATTTTCCTGTTTTGGACTATCTTTAGGAATAAAATACATCCAGTGTATGCTGGATGTATTGTTTTTAGATTTGATAATATCACCCTCTATGATTAAGAATAGCTGTTGGTGACGAAAAATAGTAAGACCCAGGATTGTTGTCCTGGGTCTTATTGTGTTTAAAGCACTATCTTCTTTACCTGTAAAGCGGGTTGAAGCTGTTCAGGATCTTCATATAATTGGCACGTTCAAAAGCAGCAGGCTCGGCAACATTTTTCTGGCTCATACTGCCCAGCATCTGTTGAACGGATGTGTATTCGTAAGTCTCCAGCCAGCCATCGAGTTCTTTGAGTAATTCCTTGATTCTGGAGGGGCCTTTTTGCAACAGTTCAGAAGCAAACATGGTCACATTTGCGCCAGCCATAACTGCTTTGACTACATCGAGCGTAGAATGCACACCGGATGTAAGCGCCAGGTCTGCTTCTACCCGGCCGTATAATATGGCAACCCATCTCAATGGCAGCCTTAGTTCTTGAGAGGTACTCAGGACAAGATCCGGTTTAACCACGAGAGTCTCGACATCCAGGTCAGGCTGGTAGAAACGGTTAAACAGTACCAGTCCATCAGCGCCGGCTTTTACCAAGCGTGTTGCAAAGTGCGGCAAAGCGGTGAAATAGGGGCTTAATTTTACAGATAAGGGTATGTTCAACTCCTTTTTGACGTCCGCTACAAGATCGACATAGGAGTCTTCCAGGTCACCACTGGTGACGTCCAGTTCAGTGGGGATGTAGTAGATATTTAATTCAAGTGCATCAGCGCCGGCTTGTTCAATCTTCTTGGCATAATTAATCCAGCCGCCATTGGAAGAGCCGTTCAGGCTGCCGATTATCGGCATATTGACAGATTTCTTGGCGCTTTGGATCAACTCAAGATAAGATTCTGGTCCTACGTTGTAGCTTTCCATCTCAGGAAAATAGGACAACGCTTCTGAGTATGATTCGGTACCCTGGTTCAAAAAGTGGTCAAGCGCTTTGCTCTCATGCTCAATCTGCTCTTCGAATAGAGAATACATCACCACAGCACCGGCACCAGCATCCTCCAGCTCCTTAATTGTGTCCAGTTTTTTGGACAACGGTGAGGCAGAAGCTACCAGAGGATTTTTAAGATTTAGTCCCAAATAATTAGTAGTCAGATCAACCATTTTTTTTCTCCCTTCTTTTTATTCAGCTTTTTTTTCGTGTGAAAAATCAAGCTGTGCCATTTGACTCAGGCGCTGCCAACGTTTGGCTGAGTCTTCGTTTGCTTCTTTCATTAACATTTCCGCCCGCTGTTCATTACTTTGTAATAACATGCGGTAACGAGTCTCATTATAAGCGTATTCGTCAACTTTTATTGAAGGTTCTTTTGAATCCAGGATCAATGGGTTTTTGCCTTCATCGAGAAGGGCTGGATTGTAGCGCATCAATGGGAAGACGCCAGATTGAACAGCAAGTTTCTGCTGAGTCATACCAAGGCGCATGTCAATACCGTGCGCAATGCAGTGGGAGTACGCGATGATCAATGACGGTCCATCGTATGCTTCAGCTTCAAGGAAGGCTTTCAAGGTGTGAGCGTCATTGTAGCCCATGGCAACTTTTGCCACGTAAATGTAGCCATATGTCATGGCGATCTGTGCCAGGTCTTTCTTAGGAAGTCCCTTGCCCTGGGCTGCGAACTTGGCAACTGCCGCCCTGGGGGTTGATTTGGAGGATTGTCCGCCAGTGTTCGAATACACTTCGGTGTCCAACACAAGAATGTTCACATTCCTTCCGGATGCCAGCACGTGATCCAGGCCGCCGTAGCCGATATCATAGGCCCAGCCGTCACCACCGATGATCCACAAACTCTTTCGAACCAGTGTATCGGCAATGCTCAGCAGTGTCTTTGCCCGTGGGTCAGTCGTCATATTCTCCAGCTTGGATTTCAATGACGCAACGCGCTCACGCTGGGCTTTGATGCCTTTGTCAGATTTCTGCTCAGCATCCAGGATCTCTGCTGCCAGACCTTCACCAACCTGGCTGGACAGTTCTTTAAGAAGCTCTGTAGCAAATTCATTTTGTTTATCCAGAGTCAGGCGCATTCCAAGACCAAACTCAGCGTTATCTTCGAACAGAGAGTTTGACCAAGCTGGACCGCGGCCTTCTTTGTTGAATGCCCAGGGTGTAGTTGGCAGGTTGCCGCTGTAAATGGATGAACAACCGGTCGCATTGGCGATGACAGCGCGATCTCCAAACAGCTGGGATACCAGCTTGACGTAAGGTGTCTCACCACAACCAGCACAGGCACCTGAAAACTCGAACAGCGGCTCAAGCAGCTGGGAATTTTTGACGGTTGTCGGCTCAAAAGCTGTGCGGTCAGTCTCAGGAATCTCCAGGAACCAATTCCAGTTATCCCTTTCACTCATGCGGATGGGAGGCTGTTCGGCCATATTGATGGCTTTCCTGCCTGCAACCACTTTGTCTTTAGCCGGGCAGGCTTCTACGCACAGACCACAGCCGGTGCAATCTTCGGGGGCAACCTGCACGGTGAATTTCATTCCTGGCAGTTCCCTGAATTTGGCATCGGTTGATTTGAAGGTTTCTGGTGCATTTTCGAGGTATGAAGGATCATATACTTTTTGGCGGATGACTGCGTGTGGACAAACAAAGGCACATTTACCGCACTGGATGCATAAATCAGGCTCCCAGACAGGAATTTCGAGGGCAATATTGCGTTTTTCCCACTTGGTGGTACCGGTTGGGAATGTTCCGTCAATCGGCATGGCAGAGACGGGAACATCATCACCGTTGTATGCGATCATCATACCCAATACATCTTTGACAAAGTCAGGTGCTTCATCTGCGACTGCCTTCGGTCGTCTGATGGCGCTGGTTACCGTGGCAGGCACTTTGACTTCATGCAGGTTTGCCAATGTAGAGTCAACAGCATCGAAGTTGCGCTGAACAACCGCTTCACCGCGTTTGCCATAAGTCTTCTTGATGCTGTACTTGATCTGCTCAATGGCTTCATCACGCGGCAAAACACCACTGATGGCAAAGAAGCAGGTCTGCATGATGGTGTTGATTCTGCCACCCATACCTGTTTGATGGGCTACTTCGTACGCATCGATGACATAGAAGCGCAGTTTCTTTTCAATAATCACAGCCTGTACTTCTGCTGGCAATTGATCCCAGACTTCTTCCGCTTTGTGAATACTGTTCAGGAGGAAGACAGCGCCTTCTTTGGCATACTTGAGCACGTCATATTTTTCTAGGAAGGTAAACTGATGGCAGGCAACAAAGTTGGCATCACCATTTTGGATGAGATAGGGCGCTCTGATGGGTTCAGGACCGAAGCGCAGGTGAGATATTGTGAGCGAGCCAGATTTTCTTGAATCGTAAACAAAATATCCCTGGGCATGGTTGTCAGTTTCTTCACCGATGATTTTGATGGAATTCTTGTTAGCGCCTACTGTACCATCAGCGCCAAGACCAAAGAATACACAGCGAACTGTTTTTTCATTGGCGATTGAGAAGTTGGGGTCGTAGCTGAGGCTGGTATGGGTAACATCATCGTTGATACCGATGGTAAAGTGATTCTTTGGCTCAGCAGTTTTCAGGTTGTCAAATACAGCTTTGACCATTGCAGGTGTGAATTCTTTGGACGAGAGGCCATACCTGCCGCCAACAACCCGGGGTGACTGGCTCAATCTGGCTTCATTAAGTGCAGTGATAACATCCTGGTAGAGTGGTTCGCCCACGCTGCCAGGCTCTTTTGTGCGATCAAGTACTGCGATCTCTTTAACTGTCTCGGGCAGTGCTTTAATGAAATGCTCAACTGAGAACGGGCGGTAAAGTCTTATGGTAAGTACGCCTACTTTTTCGCCTTTATCGATCAGGTATTTGGCTGTTTCTTCAGCTGTCTCAGCGCCTGAACCCATCACGATGATCACACGTTCGGCCTTGGGGTCTCCAGTGTATTCAAACAGGTGATATGAACGTCCGGTAACAGCAGCGAACTTGTCCATCATTTGCTGGACAATATCAGGGGTATTGATATAGAACTGGTTGACCGTTTCACGACCCTGGAAGTAAACATCGGGGTTCTGGGCAGTGCCGCGAATGGCTGGCTTATCGGGCGTCAATCCGCGCTGGCGGTGTGCAATGATCAAGTCTTCGTCGACCATGGCTGCCATCTCTTCATCAGAAAGCTGAACGATTTTGTTAACCTCAGATGATGTTCTAAAGCCGTCGAAGAAGTGCAAAAACGGTACTCTGCTGGCAAGCGTGGCAGCCTGGGATACCAATGCCATATCCTGTGCTTCCTGCACCGAATTAGACGCCAGCAGTGCAAAGCCTGTTGAGCGGGTGGCTGTCACATCGCTGTGATCTCCAAAAATAGAGAGTGCAGCTGCAGCAAGAGAGCGGGCGGAGACATGAAAGACAGTTGAAGTCAGTTCGCCAGCAATTTTATACATGTTGGGTATCATCAGGAGCAGGCCCTGGGAAGCGGTAAAGGTTGTAGTGAGTGAGCCGGTGGTTAATGCACCATGCACTGCACCAGCAGCGCCACCTTCAGACTGCATTTCCATGACCAGTGGGACTGTTCCCCACAGGTTGGGGGCGTTGGTGGCCGCCCAGGCATCGGCAAATTCACCCATGGATGAGCTGGGTGTGATCGGGTAAATAGCGATGACCTCGTTAAGCTTGTAGGCTACCCGCGCTACAGCTTCGTTGGCATCAATTGTAATAAGAGTACGCGACATTTTTTCACTCCGTTAAATAATTTAAACTGAGAAAAAAGAATAACCTTTTTTCTTCAGCTTATGGTCTGAACGAATATGGCTGTTCATAAATTTAGACAAATAAAGTTTAACCGATAGTGTGGATTTAGGTTAGTAATTTTGATCACTATAATTACCTGTGTCCTGTCATATTCAGACAATTGTTACATGGATTGGCAGATTATACTACATGCTGTGAGGGTAATTGTTTAGCTAAAGTCGTTTAGGTAAGGCTGCGCTAATAATAAAGTGGCAAGTGATTTACCATCTATCAGCCGGCCATCACGGATCAGTCGTTGGACGTTTTCCAGGGGAATGCCAACCAACTGTAGAAATTCATCATCATCCTGCTGAAGGGGGTTTTCAGAGAGATCGCGCGCAAGGTAAACGTGCATCTCTTCGGTGGTATACCCTGGCGCCATGAAAAACTGCCCCAGCTTGATCAATGATTGGGCCGATTTACCCGTTTCCTCACGCAGTTCCCGCAGGGCACATTCTTCGGGGTCTTCACCAGGCTTAAGCACACCCGCTGGAAGTTCTAAAAGGATAGCTTGAGCACCTATACGGTACTGTTCAACAAACCAAACGGTGCCATCCTTGTCAAGGGGCAGGATGGTCACGGCACCATTATGTTGGACAAGATCGTACTCTGTTATACGCTGATCCGGCAGTCGCATCGTCAACTTTTCAACATCAAATACCCGTCCGAAATACACTGTCTTGCGGTTTAGGATTTCGTAATTCTGTGCCATAACCCATCCCGGTAATTAAAATTTTGTTTTAATGATCGTAACATTTGCCCTCGATGGGGTCAAGGATAATCTCTGATAATCTCTGAGCTCTATTGTGGCAAAACAGAGAAGCCTGGCGCACGCCAGGCTTCGTATTTTTATATGTAAGTGTGTTAGGAAAGAATTTCAAAAGAGGTCGTAATCTCAGCAACGCCTCTAACGGTTGCCGAGACTGAACAATATTTTTTTTCACTTAATGCAATGGCTTGCTCGACATCTTTTTCAGTCAGTCCTTCACCTTGCAGGATATATTTTAAATGGATTTTTCTAAATGTCCACGGCGGCTCAGGGTCCTGTTCGGCAGAGCTGATTATCTCAAGCTTTGTAAGTTCAAAACGTTTTTTCTTTAGGATTTCAACCACATCAACTGCTGTGCAACCTGCTAAAGCTACCAGCAGTAACTCTGATGGTTTCATACCGATGCCTTCATCTGGTGTGGAGAGCACAACAGAATGATTGGTTGAATCAACCCCTATAAATTGTTTACCGCCAATCCAGCGTACGCTTGTGTTTCCCATTATTCCTACCTTTCTGGTGAATTCATAAGAATCGGACGATCACGGTGCTTTACCGATCAGTGAAAATAGGTCATCCAACAATGCACTTTTATCACTGGCCTGCATGTCTTCTGAGTCAATCAAGCACTTCGACGCATATTCCCGCAATAATAAGAGTGAAGTACTGTGAACAGCAGACTTGATTGAGCTGAGCTGCTGAATGATCTCATGACAGTCACGGTTGCTGTCAATCATCGTTTGCACACCGCGTACCTGTCCTTCTATTCTACCTAGACGGTTGTGCAGGTTTTGTTTGATTTGTTCATTTTCCAGCTTCATCATTTGACTCGATTTCTCCGGCTGACACGCAGCCAGGTAAATCTATCCTCAGGTAAACCGACCGCGCGGGCTGCAGTTAGAAGCAGCACTGGCGCCTGAGTAGTTAGATCCGCCAATAGATGCGACCATTGACAGTTTCTTCTGAGTATCGGTACTGCTGCATGTTGGGCATTTCTGACTCTTTAGTGCATCAGAAAATGAAACCATCTTCTCAAAAGGTTCGCCGCATGATTTGCATACATACTCGTAAATTGGCATTTGTGATCAACCTCCAAAATAATACTGTAGGGGAGTATAGCATTAAGTACTGATATGTCAAGATATTCCGCATAGCTTGACAACTATCGGGTAAAATAGGGTTTGGCAGAAACACTGCAAAGCTGAATAGATTCAAATATGATCTGTGTGTTTTTGCAAAAATATTAAAAAAATATTGACAGATGGCTTTTTGCAATTATTTGTATAAGCCGAACTTTAAACAGAGGATGGGAAAATATCAATGAATGTACTTGTCGTTGGAACCGGATATGTGGGCTTGAATACCGGCGTGGCATTGGCTTACCTTGGTCACCAGGTTGTGTGTATTGATGTTGCACAGGAGAAGATTGAAAAACTACAAAAGGGTCAGCTGCCTATCTATGAGCCATTCCTGGATAAAATGCTGGCTGCTGCCCGGTCGAACATTAAGTTCACCACCGATTATGACAGCGCTAATATTCCTGCTGCCGATGTCGTGTTCATCAGCGTGGGTACACCATCACTGCCTGATGGCAGCTCAGATCTCAGTTATGTAAAGCGTGTGGCTGAGGAAATCGGCCGGCGGTTGAATGAAAACTTCACCGTAGTGGTCAACAAATCTACTGTGCCGATTGGCAGCGGCAACTGGGTTGGATCGTTGGTACGCGATGCGTACGAATCCTGCAATGGTAAGCGCCCTAACGGCAACTTCGCTATTGCATCAAATCCAGAATTCTTACGTCAGGGCTCTGCGTTGTTTGATACCCTTTACCCTGATCGAATTGTGGTCGGAGCCGAAGATCACAGGGCCATTGATACCCTCACCAATTTGTACCGACCGATATTGAACCAGGATTTTCCAGCGCCTGAGTTTTTACCCCGCCCTGAAGGCTTGGGAGCTGTGCCGCTGGTAACCTGCGACCTGGCATCAGCTGAGTTAATCAAGTATGCTGCCAATGCTTTCCTGGCGTTGAAGATCAGTTATATTAATGAGATTGGACAGATGGCGGCAAAAGTAGGCGCAGATATCTCACAAATTGCGCGCGGTATCGGGCTTGATACCCGTATCGGACCACGCTTCTTGAATGCCGGCATCGGCTGGGGTGGCAGCTGTTTTGGAAAAGATACCGCCGCCTTGATCTCAACTGCGGGCGAGTATGGACTGGATATGCCAATCGTCAAGGCAGCCAGGCAGGTCAATTATCACCAGCGTGAATGGGTGGTGGAACGTCTGCAAGATGAGTTAAAAATCCTCAAGGGTAGGACAATCACCCTGCTCGGTTTTGCATTCAAATCCAACACAGATGATTTGCGTGATGCACCATCACTCGACATCTCACGTTATCTCATTCAGCGAGGGGTAAAAGTTCGTGCTCATGACCCTGTTGCGCTTGACAATGCCCGCCGGCTCTACCCGGATCTGGGCGTACATTATATTGATGATGCCCTTGAAGCAATTGAGGGTTCAGATGCGCTGGTACTGGTAACTGAATGGCCGGAGTACCGTAAGCTGCCGTGGCAGGAAATCATCAAGCAGGTGTCATTGGTACTGGATGGCAGAAACTTCCTGCCTGGACAGGAATTGGAACAGCTCGGTTTTCGTTATGTTGGTGTAGGGCGTTAGTCTGGCCTGACCATGACATATATATGCCGGCAAATGTGCCGGCATTTTTTATCGTTTAGCGAGTAGTAGCGTTCCAGAAACCCCAGGTTGGTACTTGACACAGAACTTTTGTTCGTGTATTATTAGTAGTACAAAGGTTCAATTATTCGCTGATACAGGAGCGCGCTGCTATGGCTAGAAAAAGATCAGGATTAGGTGAAAGGCACCGAAAAATCATGTCATTCCTGGGAGAATTTATGGAGGAGAATGGTTATCCTCCAACCATCCGACAGATCGGTGAGAACATCAATGTTGCTTCAACATCACTGGTGGATTACTATCTCAGGCAGTTGGAAGAGATGGGCTATATTCAACGCGACAACCATACCTCACGCAGTATCAGGGTGCTGGCGCCGCTTGAAATGCTTGAAAGTCGTGTCAAGCGTACCCTGGTGAATGCTGGAAAGACAATTGAAGAGCTCATCAGTATTCCTCTTACCGGGCGCATCGTTGCCAGCGAGCCTATCCCTATGCCAGCTTCAGACCTGGCTTACTTTGATTCCGAAAGCAGTGTGGAAATTGCCCGCAGCTTGCTGCCGAAGAAGGAAAAACTGGGAGACCTCTTTGCCCTTGAGGTTCAGGGTGAATCCATGATTGATGCCATGGTCAACGACGGTGATATTGTCATCATGAAGCGCACCCAGCAGGCAGACAATGGTGAGATGGTGGCCGTCTGGTTGGATGATTCCGATGAAACAACGCTCAAGTATTTTTACCGGGAAAAGAACCGCATCAGGTTGCAGCCTGCTAACCCGACCATGAATCCCATCTATATCAATAACCCGGCACAGGTGAGGGTGATGGGAAAGGTCGTGATGGTCATCAGGCAAATAAAAACTGCAGCGATCTAAATTTGAAATTAAACAAAAACAATCCGGAAAAAGACTTCCGGATTGTTTTATTATCCCTTTAGAGATAATTAGACAACTTCGACGACTGCACCAGCAGCTTCGAGTTTAGCCTTGGCATCGTTGGCGGCTTCTTTACCAACTTCAGCAAGGACTTTGACGCCTGCGGTTTCCGCCATGGTCTTGGCTTCAACCAGACCAAGGTTGGTCAGCTGGCGGATAACTTTGATGGTCTCAATTTTCTTGGGGCCTGGATCTTTGAGAACGACATCGAACTCGGTCTTTTCTTCAACAGGTTCGGCAGGACCGCCTGGTCCGGCAGCTGCGACTGCAGCTACGGGTGCTGCTGCTGAAACGCCCCATTTCTCTTCCAGGGCTTTGACAAGTTCTGATGCTTCAAGAACTGATAATTTGCTTAACTCTTCGATGAGTTTTTCTAAATCTGCCATTTCAAATATCTCCTAATACTTTATAAGTAAAAATTATTTATTTTCAAACAATTACACTGCTAAGCAGCAGCTTCTTTTTCAGAATAAGCTTTCACTACAGCTGCCAGTGACCTGGCTGGTTCATTGATGGTACGTACTAATTGTGATGCTGGCGCATTTAGCGTGCCAAGCAGCATAGCTCGCATGACCGGAAGCGGTGGTAAGTCGGCCAGCGCTTTTATCTCAGAGGCATCTATCAATTTACCATCCAGGTAGCCCCATTTCAGATTAAAGGTCTCTGCTTTGGACGCATCGCTGAAGATCTTAGCCAGTGCTGGTGCATCTGCAGGGATATAGGCGAGCATGGTTGTGCCCTCAACATCACCTGTGGTTTTCATGTTGGCTTTTTTTAGCGCCATTTCTAACAGTGTATTCTTAGCTACGTGAATATTACCGCCAGTTTCGCGGACCTTAACTCTTAGAGCATCCATTTCTTTCATTGTGAATTTATTAAATTCAGCAAAGAAGATACCCTGGTTTTCACTAAGCCAGTGCTCATATTTACTGAGCATTTCTTCTTTCTCTTTCTTTGTAAAGGCCAATGAAGTATTCCTCCTTTCATTGAAGATAATAAATAAAGTCTTTGCCATTCGAACGCTTTGGCAAAGACTTCCGTTTTATCTCAAATTTGAGAATATTATTACGGTCTGTCTTCACCTTGGCAGGATATTAAGCCTTTCGGCACCGGCTTTCTATGGTGAAGTAAATTACATCAGCAAAGACTTAATTTTGCTTAATTATACCTCATTAATCAACATTCATAGACTGAGCCTGGTAGGTATCAACTTTAATTCCAGGGCTCATAGTTGAGGTGATGGTTACCCTGCGAATAAACGAACCTTTTGCACCGGATGGTTTTGCCTTACGTACGGCATCCATCAAGGCGGCCATGTTTTCATAAAGCTTGTCCAGGTCGAAAGAGATCTTTCCAATTGGAACATGCAGGTTGGCAGTCTTATCAAGCCTGAATTCCACACGACCCGCCTTGGCTTCCTCGATGGTGCGAGGTAACTGATCTGCTGTTACAACTGTGCCAGCTTTAGGATTTGGCATCAAGCCTCTTGGACCAAGTACGCGACCGAGACGACCAGCTTTACCCATCATATCCGGTGTGGATATGGCGACATCAAAATCAGTAAAACCTGCCTGTATTTTGTTGATCCATTCATCAGAATCGGCGACATAATCTGCACCGGCTTCCTGTGCAACTTGAGCGGCTTCACCCTGGGCAAATACCAACACCCGCACTGTTTTACCAAGGCCGTGCGGCAGCACGACGACATCACGAATTTGCTGGTCTGCCTGGCGGGGATCAAGGCCTGTGCGCAGGTGGACTTCAACTGTTGAATCAAAATTAGTAAATGTGACCTCTTTAACAAGTGACAGTGCTTCACGCGGCGTATAGTTACGTGAACGGTCAACTTTTGTTATTGCTTCAGAATATTTCTTGCCATGCTTTGACATCATAACTCCTTGGTGGTAATAGCGGGCAGCAGCACTGCCCTCCCACGATTAATTAATTATCGACAACCTGGATGCCCATATTAAGGGCAGTTCCTTCAATTTGTTTCATTGCGCTTTCAATATCGAAGGCATTCATGTCCTTCATTTTGGTTTCCGCTATTTCCCTTACCTGGGCGCGAGTAACCTTGCCAACCTTCTCGCGATTGGGGACAGCAGAACCCTTATCAATTCCAGCAGCTTTTCTTAGCAGTACTGCAGCTGGGGATGACTTAAGCACGAATGTAAACGAGCCATCGGTATAGACAGTGATATCGGCTGGAATAATTTCGCCCATCTTGCTTTGTGTGCGGGCGTTGTATTCCTTGCAGAACGCCATGATGTTGATTCCGTGACCTGCCAGTGCAGGGCCAATCGGGGGCGCCGGATTTGCTTTTCCGGCTGGTATCTGAAGTCTTACAATTGCTTTAAATTTCTTTGCCACTTTATACTCCTTTGTGGTGGTAACGGCGGCGCTTTTTGACCGCCTCCCACGAATTTGCGCCAGTTTCCTGGCAGTTTACGATTTTTCTACTTGTAAAAAGTCCAGTTCAACGGGCGTTTCACGTCCGAAGAAGTTGACCATCACACGCACTTTTGTTCTCTCTGCATCAATATCTGCCACTGTGCCACGAAAATCGTTGAATGGGCCGTCAATGATGCGCACTCGTTCACCAACTTTGAAGGTAACCTTGATATGCGGCGTCTCAGCTTCCATGCGTTTAAGAATTGAATTGACTTCTTCAGGGCGCAGCGGTGTTGGTTCGTTACCCATGCCGACAAAGCCGGTTACACCAGGCGTATTTCGAACAACAAACCATGATTCCTCGGTCAGTGTCATGTTGACCAGGACATATCCCGGAAAGACATGGCGCTCTACTACACGGCGTTTCCCATCACGGACTTCGATTTCTTCCTGGGTGGGAATTACAACATCATAAATCTTGTCTCTGACGCCCATGGTTTCAATTCGCTGTTCGAGGTTATAGCGAACTTTGTTTTCATAGCCTGAATAGCAGTGAATGACGTACCATGCGCGTTCTTCAGTATCGGCTGAAACATCTGTAGCGTCAGCCGAGGTGCCTGCCTCAATATCCTTGGTGGCATCAGCGTCGGTATCTTCTACCGGCTCCAGAGGTTGAGACGCGTTGCCAGTTTCGGCAGGAAGGTTTTCTTCCACCGGATTGTCATCGGTCAGGTTGAATTCCTGATCTTGTTCTTTTTGCGCGTCCATTATTTAATCCTTACTTCAAAATTCCTTGTTTTGATAACACCAATCAAGCGCTGTACATCAATGTGATCAACGTAGAGAAGATATAATCAAAAATTCCCAGAAGGACAGACATGGCAACCATTACGATGAGAACCAGTTTTGTCAAACGCCAGGCTTCCTTTGGTGTAGGCCAGGTGACCTTGCGAAGCTCACCGATTGTCTCGCGCCACCAACGTTTAATTCGGTTTGGCTTACCTTCTTTTTTTTCGTTTTTATCTGCCACAAAACTCTCCTTCTTTTACGGCTAAAACGCCGCCTTTGAAGACGGCGTTGCCAAATCTTCAGGCAGGCCAGGCAGGAGTTGAACCCACAACACCCGGTTTTGGAGACCGGTGCTCTGCCAATTGAGCTACTGGCCTATAAAAGCTGCAGGCAAAGCAGACAGCCTGCCCACAGCCTTAAGGTAAGGCTACTTTGTCTCGCGATGTGCAGTGTGCTTCCGGCAGCGCGGGCAGTACTTGTTTAATTCCATCCGCCCGGGATCATTACGCCGGTTTTTTTCTGTTGTATAGTTTCGCTCTTTGCACTCGTTGCATGCCAATGTAATGACTGGGCGAACATCTTTCTTTGAAGCCATAATATCACTTTGTCAGCCGGAGAGCCGACACTCCTTCTTACTCGATAATTTTGGTAATGACGCCGGCGCCCACAGTCAGGCCGCCTTCGCGGATAGCAAACTTGGAGCCCTGCTCCAGGGCAACCTTGACAATCAGTTCAACCATCAGGTTGACATCGTCGCCGGGCATAACCATCTCAACGCCTTCAGGCAGGGTGATCGAACCGGTCACATCCATGGTGCGGATGTAGAACTGCGGTCGGTAACCCGGAAAGAACGGTTTGTGGCGTCCGCCCTCTTCACGTTTCAAAACGTACACCTGGCTCATGAACTTGGTATGTGGGGTGATGGAACCCGGTTTGGCTACAACCATACCGCGCTCAACATCGTCGCGCTCAATACCGCGCAGCAGCAAGCCAAGATTGTCTCCTGCCATACCGCTGTCGAGGGTCTTGTGGAACATTTCTACACCGGTCACAACCGTGTTCATGCTCTTGTCGCGCAAACCAACAATCTCAGCCGGATCACCGACTTTGACCATACCGCGGTCCATACGACCGGTCACCACGGTGCCACGTCCCTTGATTGAGAACACGTCTTCAACCGGCATCATGAAGGGTTTGTCTGTTTCGCGTACCGGCTCGGGGATGTAGCTGTCAACCACGTCCAAAAGTTCTTTGATGCTGGCGTACTCGGGTGCATCTGGATCAGTTGAGGTGGATTCCAGTGCCTGCAGGGCGCTGCCGCGTACGATCGGGGTATCATCGCCGGGGAAGCCGTAGCCGGTCAGCATCTCACGCAGTTCCATTTCCACCAGTTCCAGCAGTTCGGGGTCATTCATCTGGTCAACCTTGTTCAGGTACACCACAATGCTGGGCACTTCCACCTGGCGGGCTAACAGGACGTGCTCTTTGGTCTGGGGCATGGGGCCGTCGGGCGCTGCCACAACCAGGATGGCGCCGTCAACCTGCGCTGCACCGGTGATCATGTTCTTGATGTAGTCACGGTGACCGGGCATGTCCACGTGGGCATAGTGCCGTTTCTCGGTCTGGTATTCAACATGCGCAATGTTGATCGTAATGCCGCGGGCTTTTTCTTCCGGTGCATTGTCAATCTGGTCATAGCGCCTTATGTCACCTCTGCCAAAAAAACTGCAGTACTTGGTGATCGCAGCGGTCAACGTGGTTTTGCCGTGGTCAATGTGTCCCATCGTGCCCACGTTCAAATGCGGCTTGTTTCGGTCATATTTCTGCTTTGCCATAATACTCTTCTCCTTAAAACTTGTGTATCTTAAAGCATATTATTTTACAAGCAGCAAGAGCCCTCAATGGGATTTGAACCCATGACCCCGTTCTTACCAAGAACGTGCTCTACCAACTGAGCTATGAGGGCTTGCTGTGTTGAAACAGCGCCACGATTTCGTGGCGCAGTTTGGTCATAAGACCTGTGGGCGGTGAAGGATTCGAACCTCCGAAGGCAGTCTGCCAGCTGATTTACAGTCAGGTCCCTTTGGCCACTTGGGTAACCGCCCAAACTCGAACTGTTGCCAGCTCGCAAGTGAGGTTGACAATTTTGTCAAATCTCACTTGCCAGCATGCAACCTGAGCCGACGATGGGAATTGAACCCATAACCTACCACTTACAAGGCGGTTGCTCTACCTTTGAGCTACGTCGGCACTAGGATATTTATTTAGAATTCATTTTTAAAGAGCCGTTTTAGCGCGCTGAATTATACCAAAAGCCCATTTTTCTTACAAGGTTAAACCATAACTGATATTTAACCTGTGTGGAACAAAAGTGATTCTACCATCAAATTTCGTGGCTGCGCGCTGGTTTATTACAATATTTTCACATCAGTAATAAAAATTACTTGAGATATTCTTAAGTAATGATTAATCGGCCTCTGTGGAGGGTGCTGAGCCAGCACATGGTATCCACTCCAATCACCGAGATTAGCCGATAGGTAGTCCAGAAAAATCGGAGGAACAAACCTGATTCTAGCATCCAAATAAGAAACAGTTTTCGTCAGGTACTGCCATGGTGACGCTCTTGCAAGAGAAGAGTGCTTTCTGACGTTATTGTAATAATACAGGTAATTCATCGCCTCAAAGAAGAACGCCTTCGGGTCAGGTATAGAAAGTAATCTGGGGATATAAAATTCATCATCATCTGTGCGATGGGATCGTTCAATATGAGCGTTTTCTTGTGGGCTGGCTTTGTGGTTTTGAATGAATGAACAACCAAAGCCGGAGAGAAGTTTTTTCAATTCAATCACTTTGAGCCATGATTTGCCGCCAAACTCCTCTCCTCGGTCTACAGTAAAGACAACGTGGGCTGTCACGCCATGGCTTCTGAGCCAGGCAAGCACCCACAGGAAGAAGGTAAGCCCATTATTCCAGGTACGTTGATAGGAATAGGCTATCAACTTGAATCGGGAGTTGACATCAATGGCAGACCACTGGAATAAGGGTAACTTTCTGGTGTAAACATGCTGGATCTGCTCCATTGTGAGTGCTTTTTGATCCACAACATATTTCAGATCAACCTGCACGATCTCAAATGCTTTCGCCTGGTACCAGTCTACAAACGGTCTTTCGCCTTTTTTATGTGGCTTTTGTCCTTTTTGTCTGCTTCTGCCTTTGTTACGCCTGAGTATGTTCCGTATGGTATGCTCAGATATCGCCAATCCACTTATTTCCATCAGCTCCTCTTTTAGTCGTAAAGGCCCATATCGGGTCTTCTCACGCACACTCAGTACTTGTTCTTCAATCCCTTTTTCAGTCTTGTTATGCACTCGGTGTGGCGCTCTACTCCCATCCTTCAGATCTCCTGTCGCTCTCTTTCGTATGGCTTTGTACACTGTCGCTCGACTCACATTCAATATCCTTGCCGTACAGGCCACATTGCCATTTTGTGCACTCAATACTTGTAACAGTGCCCTTCTCGCTGCTTCGGGACTGATTTGTCGTAATTCTTGGTAATCTAAGCGGGTGATATCCTGGATCAATTTGCACCTCGATGTCTATATATCTTATCCCCCATAGGTCTAGACATCGATCCCGGTATGCTGCATAATCCCTATTCATAAACTGTATACCATGTGCTGACCTGCTCACAGGAGCAGGTGGATTATTGGTATAATTTCATTAATAAATAGGCGGAGGCTTCCTTGGAAATTAACTGGTTAGGCTATTCATGTTTTCGGATCACAGAGCGCAGTATGGCAACTGTAGTCACTGATCCGTATGATCATCATATTGTTGGATTGGATCAACTCAAATTAAAAGCGGACATTGTTACTGTAAGCAATGATTCTCCAGCACACAACTATGTCAATGCGGTAAAAACAGACCCCTATATAATCTCCAGCCCTGGAGAGTACGAGATTGGAGGTGCTTTTATCACGGCTGTGCAGACAAACGGACACAGTAAAGCCAGCGTAGATGATTTTCGCAACATCTTGTGTATGATGGATATCAACGGCATCATCGTCGTTCACCTGGGTGCTTTGAACAGGGTGCCAACCCGTTCTGAAATTGAGGCATTAGGTAATGCTGCTGTTGCGTTTGTGCCAATCGGCGGTGGGAAGAGTCTCAATGCTGCCAAGGCGGCCGAAGTCATCAACATGATCGAGCCAAATATTGTTATCCCAATGCATTACAGCATCCCTGGCGCAACTGAAAATTTGGATACGCTTGAAAAATTCTTAAAAGAAATGGGCGTGACCACTGTTGAACATCAACCAACATTAAAAATTGCCAGCGCCAGTTCGCTGTCTGAAGAAACCCAGGTAGTAGTTCTGGACTTCTAAAACGGGAGCAAAGATTGACTGTTAAGCTGTTAATGAGTTGGGATATCATACCTGAACACGAGCAGGATTATTTCGAATTTGTTATTCGCGATTTTCTCCCGGGTGTTCAGAAAATTGGTTTTGAGCTCAGCGATGCCTGGGCAACCGTTTACGGAGATAGGCCCCAAATCCTGGTTGGTGCAGTTGTGCCGGATATGCAGACAGCCCAGGCTACGATGAATTCGACAGAGTGGGACAACCTCTATTCCCAGCTGCGTGAGTATGTCCATAATTTCTCTTACAAAATTGTTGAAAGCAGCGGGGGTTTCCAGTTCTAACCGGTTCAGGTTGTAAATGACCTGCCAATTTTCCCCTCTTTTACTTGATTGGTATCGCCAGCATGCTCGTACGCTTCCCTGGCGCTGTTCTTCCGATCCCTACGCCATCTGGGTATCAGAAATTATGCTGCAGCAAACCCAGGTAGACACTGTCATCCCCTATTACACACGTTGGATGCAGTATTTCCCGAATGTTCATGAACTAGCAGAGGCAGATGAGCAGGTTGTGTTAAAGCTATGGGAAGGATTGGGCTACTACAGCCGTGTGCGCAACTTGCATAAAGCCGCAAGAATGGTTGTCTCAGAGCACAACGGCACTCTTCCTAAAGAGCCAGCGTTACTTCAAAAACTACCTGGGATTGGTCCGTATACAGCCGCGGCAATCTCTTCCATTGCATTTGGCCAGGATGCAGCTGCATTGGATGGCAATATCAAGCGAGTCTATGCCCGCTTATTCGGTGTTGAAGCTCCGATCAATTCACCTGAGGGTGTCAGGCGTTTGGCAGAACTGGCTGAGCAGGCGCTGCCACCTGGTGAGGCTGGAGACTACAACCAGGCATTGATGGACTTGGGTTCATCAATCTGTACAGCCAGAACTCCAGGCTGTGATAACTGTCCCATTGCCGGCTGTTGCGTGGCTTTTCAAAGCGGCAGGCAGAATGAATTGCCAGTGAAAGTATCAAAGCCGCGTATCCCACACCATACCGTTACAGCGGCAGTCATTAAATGTGATGGAAAGATCTTGCTGGCGCGCCGCCCCGAAAATGGTCTTTTGGGTGGCCTGTGGGAATATCCCGGCGGCAAACTGGAAAAGGGAGAAGACCTGCACGGCTGTCTTAAGCGCGAAATTCATGAGGAGCTGGGTATTGACATTGATCTGGGTGGCCGTATTGGCATTTACAAGCATGCATACACCCACTTCAAGGTTACCTTATATGCCTTTCATGCTGAAATTTTAGATCACGGCGCACCACAGCCGCTTGAAGCCAGTGAGCTCTACTGGGCTGATGTTGAGGAACTGCAGTCCTTTCCGATGGGAAAAATTGACCGGATGATCAGCAATGACCTGTTGGGTGAAAAAACGGATGAGCAACAAGCTGGATGATGCCTTGATGCGGCGCGAAATGGTCAGCAGCCAAATAGCGAAACGGGGAATTAAAACGGCTGTAGTGCTCGATGCCATGCTGAAAGTGCCGCGCCACGATTTTGTTCCACATGATCTTCGACTGGATGCCTACGGCGACCACCGCCTGCCAATCGGTCAAAACCAGACCATATCCCAGCCATATATTGTGGCGTTGATGACCGACTTGCTCAATCTCAGCGGCACTGAGCGGGTGCTTGAGATTGGTACCGGCTCAGGTTACCAGGCTGCAGTGCTATCACTGTTGGCGGCTGAAGTGCACACGGTAGAAAGGCACGCCAGCCTCGCACAGCAGGCAGAACAAACCCTTAACAGGCTTGGCTATCACAACGTGTTTGTGCATCTCGGCGATGGTTCTATGGGCTGGGCGGATAACGCGCCTTACCAGGGCATCCTGGTGACAGCGGCAGCACCTTCCGTTCCAGAGCAGTTAAAAGCACAGTTGGATAACGGCGCAAGGCTGGTCATTCCTGTTGGGACTAACCGTAGCCAGGAATTGCTGGTGGTGACCCGAAACAAGGACGAATACGAAGTTGAGTCAATCATCCCTGTTTCCTTTGTCCCCTTGTGTGGCCAGTTTGGATGGCAGGATGGCACCTGGTAGTGGTTTATACTTGTAAGTTCACAGATCAAGGCTATATAAAAGTTAACAAAACTGCCGGCAGTCAAATGCCGGCAGTGGTGAAATTCATAAAAAACTTACGCCAGGATCTGGTTGACTGCTGAAAGCTCCTGTTCTGTCAATTCCCAATCTGCTGCTTTGAGGTTATTTTCCATTTGTTCAATGCGGGTTGCACCGGTAATGACTGAGCTCACCTGAGGATTAGCCAGCAGCCATGCCTGGGCAAGTTCATTGATGCCGCGATTTTGGCCAGCAGCAAACGTCTGCAATTTCTCCAAACGGTCAAAATTGGCATCAGTCATGTAATTCTTGACATACTCACTGCTCTCGCCGCGTGAGCCCTTCGGTGCTGGCTTACCGCGCTCATACTTGCCAGTTAGAAATCCGCCGGCAAGCGGGAAATAAGGAATATATCCAACGGAGTGATCCTTACAGAAGGGCAGCATCTCGCGCTCATCTACCCGTTCAAACATGTGGTACTCGTTTTGAATAGCAACAAAGGGCGTCCAGTTTTTCACCTCAGCCAGCAGGTTGGCACGTGCCAGCTGCCAGGATGAGAAATTGGAGGCGCCAATGTAACGCACCTTGCCGGCTCTGATCAAATCATCCAGCGCACGCAAGGTCTCTTCAATTGGCGTGGTATTATCCCAATTATGTACATAGTAAAGGTCAATATGGTCACTCTGCAGGCGTCTCAGGCTGTCTTCAATAGCATGTTGAATGTGATAGCGGGATGTTCCACGGTCGTTAATGCCATCACCTGTGGGGATTGAGAACTTGGTTGCCAGCACAAATTTGTCCCAACGCCCCTTCAATGCAATACCCAAAGCTTCCTCAGAGCGGCCGCCCTGGTAAATGTTTGCCGTATCAATAAAATTCAATCCCATGTCCTGCGCCGCGGCGATCATGTTGTTGGCAGCTTCCTGGCTCACTTTTTCAGACCCAAAGCGGTTGGTACCCAAACCGATCACGGATACTTTCAATCCTGAATGTCCCAAATTTCGATATCTCATCACTTAGCCCTCTCAACGGTTATTTTGTTTACCAATTTATACTATGAAGTAAGTCATAAAATCAAATTTATAAGTGTTAATCCGAGAAATCCAGTTATTACAGTGGAATGCTATAAATAGCAAATTATAAATTTTTGAGTCAAAACGCAATATTGACGCCCTGTAAATAATATTAGAAAGGCGAGGGTAGAAAGAATTTCTCCACTTTACTATGGAATTTTATTAGAATACATCCAGATCGTGACCGGAAACAGTATTACCACTGTAGCGAGAGCGAATCTCTGCAAGCAGTTCTTCTTCGGTCGCATTCCAAAATAGTTGGTGATAGAGAACCAATAATTTGGGTTGAATCTGTAAGGCGATCTCAGCCAGTTCGTGTGTGGAAGTATGCATATTCGAGTGATATTTTTGCCAATTTGCGCTGCGAGTGCTAAATCCTTTTCCAGAATAGACCTCATGCACTAAAGTATCGCAGTCGCGGGCATGTTTTACGAGGTTTATTGACGGGGCGGTATCACCAGAGACAACAATTGTGCGATCTGGAGTGACAAATTTATATCCATATGCAGGCCACGTTCCGTGTCTCACTGAGAAGGCGGTCACCTGCACGTTTTCATCCTGGTAAACAACCCCTGGTTGTATCTCGTGGGCTTGAATATCATACGCGCCCGCTGCAGTCGGTTCCAGGCCTTCAATGCGCTCGCGCAGGTCCTCCCGATAGGCTTCCATAATGTGGTTGGTCATGCTGCGCAGACCCATTGGTCCAAATATCTCAAGCGGCTGGTTACGCCCAATTACGCCTGGGGTAAAAATTAAGTCCGGGTAACCGCTGGTATGGTCAGAGTGCAAATGTGTAACAAAGGCGCGTGTCAGCCGGGATGGAGCGAGTTCCTTTACGCCATTGGCGACAGCTGCTGCAGCTCGACGTACCACCCCCGGACCAAAATCAACCAGGTAAGGCTGATCGTTCACAACAACAGCAACTGAGGGGCCAAAGCGTAGTGGGTCAGCATTGGGTGTGCCGGTTCCGAGCAATACAACCCTGGTAATAGGCGAAGTCGTTATCATGTTACTCATAGCTTATGTTTTCCAGGACTCGATCATGCGAACAGTATTATAAGATTAGAGAATGGTTACTGCTGAAATCCTTTTTACTCTGGTATTTTATTTCAATCGACTTTTGGCAATTTATCTACTCGTTACTGCTTACAGCTTACAAAGTATTATAGGATATATAATGATTATCAGGTATATCGCAATATTGATACTCACTATGTTCAAACAGGTTCAGGTTCTGACATGGTTGACAAGCCAATTTTTGTCATAATGAATGCTCGATTCAATTTAGAGAGAGTTGCAAGCAGCGGCCAACCCTCTGCAGAGCAATTTTCTTTGATCAAAGAAGCGGGATATAACTGTGTCATCAATTTGGCGCTGCCAACTTCTGCTGGCGCACTGACTGATGAGCCAGAGATTGTTATCAGCCTGGGAATGGATTATGTGCACATTCCAGTGGAATGGACGAAACCGCAAATCAGTCAACTGGCCACTTTTTTTATTGAATTAGATAATCGAAAGGGCCAGCAGATCTGGGTTCACTGTGCCATGAACTACAGGGTAAGCACTTTCCTGTTCCTGTTCCGAGTAATAAGGCTTGGTGCTGTACAAATGGATGCCTGGCAGGATGTACTGTCTGTCTGGCAGCCGGATGAGGTATGGCTTGCGTTCGTTCAAACCAGCTTACTGCATTACGGATTTAGCTGTGAATTACAAGGTATGCGGTAAATACTGCTGCCCGATGCAACAAAAAATCTAATTCAATGAGGTGAATAAAATGCGTCGAATTGTTGTCTTGCTTGCTCTAGCTGTAATTCTGCTGTTTTTGAATGTGAGCTGGCCATGGATTATCGGTATCATCGCTCTTCTGGCGGTCATTTTGTTCTTTGTGCTCGACATGGTTGCGTTAACTGTTGAAAAGAAGTCTAACCGGGTCTTGCAAAAACCACCTTACAAGGTATCAGAGGAAGTGATTAATCTGCATCGAAAGCAGTTCATGGTGGATCTGCATGCTGACCCTCTGTTATGGAAGCGGGATTTACTCAAACGGTATGATTACGGCCACATTGACCTGCCGCGCTTGGTTGAAGGTGGTGTGGGACTGCAGGTATTTGGACTGGTGACCAAAAGCCCAAAGGGTCAAAATTTTGAGAGCAATTCGTCGCGTGGCTTTGACAATATTACCCTGCTGGCATGCCTGTCTGCCTGGCCTCCGAGGACATGGAATAACCTGACCGAACGTGCCCTTTATGAAATGAACAAGCTGCATACTTTTTCCGAAAAATCAAACGGCAGGTTGAAAGTGATTAAAACAGTTGCTGATCTGGATGCGGTTATGCAGGGGCGACAAAAAGGCAAGGATATCACAGGCGGTTTGCTATCTCTCGAGGGCGTACATGCCCTGGAAGGAAAACTCGAAAACCTTGATCTGCTGTTTGACAAAGGCTTGCGGATGGTGGGTATGACGCACTTCTTTGATAATGAAGCCGGCGGATCGGCACACGGCCTTGAAAAACAGGGGCTTTCAACCTTTGGCCGCTCAGTTGTAGAAAAGGCTTATGAGAAGCACATGGTCATTGACCTGGCACATGCATCACCGGCTATGGTTGATGATGTGCTGGCAATGACAAAAGTTCCATTGGTTGTATCGCACACCGGAGTGCGCGGCACTGCTGATAATGTCCGCAACCTATCCGATAAACATATTAAGGGTGTGGCAGCTGTTGGCGGCGTGATGGGCATAGCCATGTTTGACCAGGCTATTGGCGAAACCAGTTTTGATGCAATGGTCAAAGCCATACAATACGTGGTTGACCTGGCTGGCGTCGATTACGTTGCTGTTGGTGGTGACCTGGATGGGGTGGTGGAAGCGCCCGTTGATGTGAGCGGAATGCCGCTGTTGACCGAATATTTGATGAAAGCAGGCTTTACTGATGAGGAAATTGGAAAAATCCTTGGTGGCAATGCTGTCAGGGTGCTACGACAGGTACTTCCTCAAGCCTGATGAATTTTTAAATAACAACAGCCAGGCATTGTTTGAAGCCTGGCTGTTGTGTTTAAGCATTTATTGATTGTGACGCAGTACTTTACCGGTGGCTTTCCCGGTTACTTTGCCATCGCGAACTGCCATTTTGCCGTTGACAATCACATATGGGATGCCGGCTGGCGGCTCGAACGGAGAGTCGTAAGTCGATTTATCGATGATTGTATCCGGGTCGAACAGGGTGACGTCGGCATCGAAGCCCGGTTTTAACAGCCCTTTACCTTTGAACCCAAAAGTTTGCGCTGGCAGTGAGGTCATCTTTCTGATGGCATCTTCCAGCGTGATGACACCTTTCTCACGAACATAATGGCCGAGAATGCGCGGCGCTGTGCCGGTCATGCGCGGGTGGATTTTCTTGGCAGAATAATTCGGAAGCCCGTCTGATCCCATCATGATCCATGGTTGGCGCATAACATTCATTACATCGTCATCTGATATAGAGAAGAATACGCCGATGGCAGCCATGCCGTCCTTTTCAATCAGGTCAAACAGGATGTCATATGGATCTCGTTTAAATTCATCAGCAATATCCTGGATGTTTCTGCCGACATAATCCGGGAACGAGGGCGAGATGGTCACAAGGATGGCCTGAAAACCGGTAGATACAAGGTTGCTTTCCAGGTTTGTGGGGCTGACAATAGCCTCTTTGAGCTGTGCCCTGAAGCCCGTATCTGCCAGTTGTTTTTGCAGCGACTCGAAACCTTTTGACAGGTAGGTAATGGGAAGGAAAGAGAACAGCCCCGTGCTTGACGCGGTGTACGGGTATTGGTCTGCGGTGACATCCTTGCCGCGCTGGCGTGCGGCTTCAACCAGCTTGATAGTTTCTCTGGTTTTTCCCCAGTTGATCTTGCCGGAAGCTTTGAAATGGGAGATCTGCACTGGCAGGCCGGCTGTTTCACCGATGTGAATGGCTTCTGACACCGATTGTTCCACTTCCTGTCCTTCGCCGCGAATGTGAGAGGCATAGATGCCGTCATAAGCTGCGGCTGATTTCGCCAGCTCAACCAACTCTTCAGTGCTGGCATAGCTACCCGGTGCATAAATCAACCCGGAGGATAAGCCAAATGCGCCGGCTTGCATGGCTTCTGTCACCATGTGTTTCATCTCAGCCAGCTCATGATCGGTTGGTGGGCGCATGTCAAAGCCCATGGCGGCGATTCGCAGGGTCACATTACCAACCAGTGTGCCCACGTTGATGCCGGGGTTAATTTCATCGAGCAAATCCAGGTAATCACCGATACTGGTGACGTCGACAAACTTGTGCAGAATTTTGCTGCCGCCTAATAGCGAGGTAAAACCTGGCAGCGTATCGGGTTTCTTTGGGTCAAGCGGTGCAACAGAATAGCCACAGTTGCCGGCCATAACTGTGGTGATACCCTGCAGGATCTTGGCATCTGCTGATGGATACTCGAGTACATACAGATCATCGTGAGTGTGGGGATCAATAAAGCCAGGAGCAATGGCAAGACCTTGAGCATCAATGATTTCATCCGCGTCATTCCCGGTGATTTGTCTTTCAACGGCGGTAATTTTTCCATCCTTGAGGCCAACATCACCATGGAAGGATGGATTTCCGGTGCCATCAATAATGCGGCCGTTCTTAATTAACAAATTGAATTGTGTCATGTGAGTCTCCAGTTAGTTCAGTGTATTATTGTTAAGATTATTGTACCAGTACGCTAATTATTTCGATTTATTTTTTGTATGGTGAGAATATAATACAAGCGGGCATAAATAGATTAAGTATTAAGGAGACAACCTTGGATAAAAAGCATATCAACATGGAACAGATAAAGCGGATTGCGCTAATTGCCCATGATAACAAGAAGGATGACCTGCTGGAGTGGGTACAGTTCAATCGGGTGACACTCTCAAAACATGTACTGTATGCCACTGGTACAACCGGCAAGATGTTGGAGAAGGAGCTGGGCATACCGGTTATAAAAATGCTCAGTGGCCCATTGGGGGGTGACCAGCAGATTGGAGCCCGCATTGCAGAACAAGAAATTGACATCCTGATCTTTTTCTGGGACCCGTTGGAGCAGCTGCCGCACGATCCAGATATCAAGGCTTTGCTCAGGCTGGCAGTCTTGTGGAATGTGCCTGTAGCTAATAACAGGGCATCGGCTGATTTTATTTTTTCATCACCCTTGATGACTACAGAATACGAACGAAACCTTCCGGATTATGACACATATACCAACAGATTTCAATTCTGGGAGAAACAGTAAAACAAAGCTTATCCGGATTACTAATTAGTGTGTTTAAAAGAGTGACCCAATATCTGGCGGCTCATAAATAAGGAGAATATTACGAGCAATAGTATTCAAAACACCAAGGAAGGCATTGATTTAAGTTGAATTAGAATTCAAGTTAGTTCATAAGGCTGAATGTAATTATTAAATACACATTCATTGGCTTTCAGGTAAAATTATATTAAAGTGGGAAGTAATCACATTAAAACTCAAAATAAATAATTGTATTCCCGCAAAACATGATTAATGATAGACAATGTGGGAGATACTGGATAATCAGAAATTGGCTAAAAAATTGTTATTGATTTCAAAATACGAGATTTTGATTTTGGATGCCGGAAAAAAATGGATTCAATGATTCGAATATCTTTAAGAATCAAATATTTGGAACCAGGAAAAATCCGTCTGCTTTTTATACCCCTATATGTGGGGGGTAATAATTTGTTATCATGTCCTTGTGGGGATTGAGGCCAGGTAAATTTTGGTGAAATAATATACGCATGTCCTGCGATAATTTTAAGATTCAACTGTCTTAAAGAATCACTTATTTTAAAGTAATAAGTGGCAAAATGACTTGTTCGCTGGGGGATTGTTTGCTAAAATTCTCTTTGTAAGAGAGAGCACCACCCGACCTTATCTAATAAGATAACGTTTTTATAATTTACCCCCTGTTTCCAGATAATTGCGGAAGGGGGTCTGCTTAACCTTACCTGTACACCAAACCAAAAAGGAGGAACACATTTTCATGAATGCAGAACAAGCGTGGCAGTCCGCATTAGGGCAGCTGCAGATGCAAATGACAAAAGCTTCCTTTGATACTTGGGTTCGTGATACTCGATTTGTATCTTGCGATTCTGAGACAATCAAGATAAGTGTTCATAACGCTTACGCCAGGGATTGGCTTGAAAGCCGATTATCCAGTACCATAATCCGCCTGCTGACCGGCCTGCTCGGGAAACCGTACCAGGTTGAATTTGTGGTTGGCAACTACGAGGTGCCTGCTGTAGTTGAAGAAGGTGTGGTTGAAGAGCTGGAGCCGGTCATTGAAAGAGAAACAGGAAGAGTTACTATCAACCCCCGCTATACCTTTGGGAATTTTGTGGTTGGCAACAGCAACCGACTTGCCCATGCAGCTTGTCTGGCAGTGGGAGAAAATCCGGCAAAAGCATACAACCCATTGTTTTTATATGGGGGTGTAGGCCTTGGAAAAACTCACCTGCTTCATTCTATTGGGAATATGTGCCAGCAAAAGGGACTGCAGGTTCTGTATGTGTCGTCTGAAGAGTTCACCAACGATTTTATCTCAGCCATCCAGAAGCATACAAATGCCGCATTTAGAGAAAAATACAGGTACACCGATGTGCTTCTAATTGACGATATCCAGTTTATTGCTAATAAAGAACAAACACAGGAAGAATTCTTTCATACCTTTAATACTTTGCACGGCCAGAACAAACAAATCGTAATTTCATCAGATCGACCGCCAAAGTCACTGGTGACGCTGGAAGAACGGCTGCGCTCACGCTTTGAATGGGGTTTGATAGGGGATATTCAACCACCTGACCTGGAGACGCGGATTGCGATTTTACGCCTTAAGGCAGAACATGAAAAGCGAGATGTACCGGCAGATGTTCTGGAGTACCTTGCCCGCCAGGTGCAGTCAAATATTCGCGAACTTGAAGGTGCGTATAACCGTGTGGTTGCGATCGCAGATCTGATTCGGCAGCCGATGTCAGTGAGATTGGTGAATGATTCCCTGGTGGACTTGCTTCCTCAACGTAAATCATTGTCTACCGACCAGGTGGTTTCTGCAGTGGCTGAATCCTTTGGTTTGGAAACCGATATGCTCACTGGCAGGGGGCGGTCACAGGAGGTTGCACTACCAAGGCAGGTGGCGATGTATCTAATGCGCCAGGAAGCCAACGCATCACTGCCGCAAATCGGACTGGCGCTGGGTGGACGTGACCACACTACTGTCATGTATGCCTGCGATAAGGTAGCTGACCTGATTGAGCGGGATGACCGGCTAAGAAGACAGGTGATATCAATCAGAGAAAACCTGTACGGCAGGGTCCCGTCATACGTCTAATACTGACAGTTTAGCGATAATTTGATAAAATTCCATCTGCTTTCCCCAGATGGAATTTTTTACCCTCACCACCCGGGGTATCCATGCCTTTGGAGGAAATCTCATGTTAAAACCACGCAATCTGATCATTGTTTTACTGATTCTGGCAGTGGTGCCTTCCTTGATTGTCTCTTGCGCCCCAGTACCTGAGACTGACACTTATGTTCAGCAGGTAACAGTACTTGTTCCTCAGACAGTTGTTGTTACTCAACTGGTAGAAGTGGTTGTGACAGCCACGCCGGAACCCACTCCTGAACTGCCGACGACCACGCCTACACCGGATGTGTTGCAGGTTAAGTCAGGCAAAGAGGGTTTCTCTGCATGGTGTATTCCCAACGAATGGTACAGCTCCCTTAATGACGTCAAAGAGTCCGGCATCATGCCTCCGGGGTCGCGGGAAATGACGGCGGTTGATGACCGATTTGAACTGATCATTCAGGTTGCAGAATGTGATTTCCTTTATAGTTTCAACCAACCGGTTCCAACTGGCACTAAGTGGACAGCTTATTACTCAACCGGCACGATGTTCATGGAACAGGAGTTGGTTCCACTGCCTGCTGACGGCACCAGGGCTGTAGTTATCAATCAAAACCCGTACGTAATTGATCCGCCGTACTGGTACATTGATTATGCATTCAAAATCACCGCGCCTGATGGTACCGAGCTACGCAGTGATAATGTGCGCTTGAAACGGGGCTGGGATCCGGGACGATGTTACCAGGGCGCAATGCCGGATCCAATCACGTTGAAATGCCCGGAAATCGGTGAAGGTCACCCATGGGATCCCTGGTATGGCTGGGATGACCCAAAACCCGAATCTGAAATACCCTGAGTTTCATAAGATGAAGCAGTGCCCCGACCGTTGAGGAAGGGGCTTTTTGTTCCAGCTTCAATTTCTATTTTGCACATCCAGCTTGCATCAGATCTCACCGGCATTGTAAAATAAGACAAGAAAAATGCAGCTGTGTCAAGGAGATTGTGATGGAATTAAAATCGATCGCCATACAAAAACCGGAAGAGATCAATTTTATCTTTGGTCAATCCCACTTTATTAAGACTGTCGAGGATATTCATGAAGTGTTGGTTCAATCGGTGCCAGGTATCAAATTTGGACTGGCTTTCTGCGAAGCATCTGGTAAATGCCTGGTTCGGTGGACAGGTACAGACCAGGCAATGATTGAACTGGCAAAAGAAAATGCCCTCAATATTGCCGCCGGCCATAGTTTCATCCTGTTCCTGGGCGAAGGGTATTACCCCATTAATGTCCTCAATGCCATTAAAATGGTTCCTGAGGTATGCAACATTTTCTGTGCCACAGCTAACGCCGCATCTGTGCTGGTTGCTGAGGATGGGAACAGCAGAGCCGTGTTGGGTGTGTTTGATGGTCAGAAACCAGTCGGCATTGAAGGTGAGGAAGATATTGCGTGGCGTAAAGGATTTTTGCGCATGATTGGCTACAAGATTGGATAAGCTCATTAATTATTGGGTCTCAATAATGCGAATTGAGGATGCCTCTGCCAGTTTATCTGGCTGGAAAGTGTGGGGGTGTAATGCGTTGGATTAACCAACTGCTGCTCCTGCCGACCCTGGCTTTATTTATGACAGGCTGTTCACGAATTTCCTTCGATCAAACACCATCAGATGAGGAAATTGCTACCCGTGTCAGCGAGGTGCTGGCTACCCTGCCCGGCTTTGAGTTCAAGCCCAGCCCAACGCTTTATGAGCCCGAACCAACTGCCACTCGTCAGTCAACCCCGGATGCAAAGGTAATGACCGCCACTGCCGGGCTGTTTCATTCCATCTCAACAGTGACTGCTTCGCCAACCCTGCCACCCACACTGACGATCACCGCCACTGTAACGATCACACCGACGGTCACACTAACACCTACCAGCACCATTTCACCGGACGACCCGCGCTCAAAGCTAGGACCGGCAGATGCAACCGATATGATGACTGATGGTCTGGCATGGAATTGGGGACTTGATCCGACCCTTTATACATCAGCCGCCTTCACTGAAAACGGCATGATGCTGACTGGCGTGAGCAAGAGCGCTGGCTGGCGCCTACCGGTCACACAGACTGCAGAAAATATGTACATTGAAGCCGAAGTCAACAGCGGGAACTGCAGGGCGAAGGATAGTTACGGTATTATCTTCAGAGTGCCAGTGTTCCAGGAGGCTGACCGCGGCTACCTGCTGTCTTTTTCCTGTGATGGCGCGTATAAGCTGTGGAAATGGGATGGAAAAGCCGCCCTGGGGCGTAAAGCTGAAATCCTGGTTGATTGGACGCCCAGCCCATTTATCAATGCCGGCAAGTATCAGAATAATCGCATCGGTGTGTGGACAGATAGCAATGAATTTCTTGTGTATGCCAATGGGACGCATCTAAATGAAACGCTGCCGGTTTCTGATGACACCTATACCGATGGGAGCTTTGGCATCTTCATCGCGCCAAATGCAACCGTACCCTATTCTGTTGAGTTTCTGGAAATAAACTACTGGCTGGATGTGAAACCCGCGCGATGATAGGAAATGCCAGCTGATACTTGAGGCTGGTAAAATCTGTTATTGAACAGCAGGAGCAGTGATGGACAACCCCGAAAACAAGATAAAAAACCGAAAGCGCATCGCGTATTATCTGAGAGTGTTGAATCCAACTGATGAGACATTGATGGGTTACCTGGTTGATTTTACAGATAATGGGTTAACCATCATCAGCGGCCAGCAGCTGGACGTTTACCGCAGGTATGCCTTAAAAATCATGCTGCCTGAAAAAATCAAGCAGTTTGATTCGGTCAACTTTGAAGCGCGTTGTATTTCGAAACGGGAAGAAAACCGCTCCGGTTATTATATGGTTGGTCTTGAGTTCTCGGAAATTTCTGAGGAGAATCTTGAACTGATAGCTCTGTTAATGTCTCAGTTTGGAATAATGGAATAAAAGAATACTGAAACAAACAGCCCCCGGGAAAAACCGGGGGCTGTAACTTCCTGTTACTTGAAAACAATTTCCTCAATTTCAAGCAGGCGGGTGTAAGCAGTCTCCAGGTCTTTCTGGGCTGTTTTTGGATCACTTGTCAGCTCAGATAAAACCAGGGCCAGGCGTTTATCCACCACATCGAGGACATCGGCTTCAGCCTGAAGTTTTTCAAATCCAGGTTGAAGCTCTGTAATCAAAGCCTGAGCAGTCTGCACAGCTTCGCGCGCTCCTGGGCCATCTTTTGCCAGGGTGAGGTAGCGTGCCTGCAAAACTGCATTTTTCAACTGCAAAAATATGACACGTGTTTCATTGGTTTCGAGCTGCTCCTGTGCTAAACTGGCATCACTCTCCAGGTCAATAAAACCGGCGCTTTTCTTGTCCAGCTCAGCTTTCAGGTCAATAATCTGGGTCATGGCTGCCTGATGATCATTTTTAAGCGCATTGTGTTCATCAACCAGGGGTTTGTAGAAGAGGAAATAACCGAGAATCAAGCCGGCTGACACCAGGATAACAGTCGCAGCTATGGTTTTTACCAGCCCACGCATAAAGCGTCCAAAGCCGGATTCTTTATTAAAAACAACCTGCCAAAAAGTCTTTTTTAGCTTTGGAGCCGGCTCGATAACTTCTGCTGTTTCAGGTTGGGGTTCAGGGCTGTCATCAATGGCGTAAGCCTGGGCTGCCTGATCAAGTGTTTGTTCAACCGCACTCTCACCGTTTTTAACTGGTGATTCACTCTGTAAATCACTGCTCCTGCTGGTTGGGTTGAAAGGATTTAACGAATTCTCTCCATTTGGCTCTTTTTTTTCCATATTAGTCTCCACTATTACTTGCTGCTAATTTATATAACGAGATACCAGATTTGTGCCAGGTTCATCAATTATTTTTTCCGTCAAGTTTTTTTGGTACTGAAGGTGAATCGAAATAAGGCACAGGAATGTAATCAACAGACGGGCGTCTTTGTACTGCCTGTGGATATAAGTTCATCAGTTGATAAATCTCAGTCGGCATCTCAGTTGAGATGTTTAACCCCATCTCACGGGCATCATCCACACAAATTGGATAATCGTGTGTCCATTTTCCAGTAGCCAGATTCTCAATCAATTTTTCTGTCTGTTCTGGGGGGTAATGTTTACCAGCTATCCGTTCAAGGGTATCTCTGACCTGGCTGAGTGCCTTGCGGGAGATGTCCGCCAGGATCATGGTCTGATCGTCTATCTTGTTAACATCTTTTTGCTCAAGGACTTTGAGAATGGATGCTGCCGGAAACTGCCCAACCTGCGGATCGACGGGTCCCAGCACTGCATTATCATCCATCACAATTTCGTCAGCTGAGAGGGCCAACAAGGTGCCGCCTGACATGGCATAGTGCGGCACAAACACCGTCACCTTTGCAGGATGCTTGCACAACGCATTGGCTATTTGCTCTGACGCCAGCACTAAACCGCCAGGTGTGTGCAGAATCAGGTCTATTGGCACGGTATCATCGGTTAATTTAATTGCCCGCAAAATTTCTTCTGAATCCTGGATGTCAATATATCTTGCCATGGGAAAACCCAAAAATGACATGCTCTCCTGCCGATGTATCAGAGCAATTACACGCGAGCCTCGTTTTTCTTCAAAGTTCTTCATCAATTTGACACGCGTGGCATTGAGCATGCTCTTTCGCACAACAGGGTAGAATGCTGAGATCAGCAGGACAATCCAAAGAATGTTTAAAAATTCCATAAAAACTCCTTCCCTTACCAGGGATAGTATTCGTCAGCGTAAGTGCGAGGCTTCTTTCTGTTGGCAAACACGCTCGCCATAACCAACCCAAATGCGAAGCCGCCAATATGAGCCCACCACGCTACACCACCCTCTGCGGATGCTGTTTGAGGTGCGAGCGTTAACACACCAGAAAAGAGTTGCGTAACAAACCACAGCCCGAGAAATATCACTGCAGGCACCTGGATAAACCAGGGGAAAATGAAGATAGGTATAAATGTGTGCACACGCGCCCGAGGAAAAAACAACAGGTATGCGCCCATGACTGCAGCGATTGCCCCGCTTGCGCCCACCATTGGAAGGGTTGGATCACTGGTAAGGAAGAACTGGATCAACGCTGCTGCGATACCGCCGACAAGGTAAAATACCAGGTATTTGGACGAACCCATCCGGTCTTCCACATTGTCCCCAAAGATGAACAGGATCCACACGTTGCTGATGATGTGTACCCAGCTGCCATGCAGGAACATATGGGTAAAGAATGGCAGGATAGACATGGGATTGCTGAGTGACACCAACGCAGGCGTGAGGGCAAAGGAATTAATAAAATTCGTCAGTTCATCAGGAGACAGGCTCCATTCCAGAAAGAAAACCACGCCGTTAATGATGATCAGCAGCCAGTTCACGATTGGGAAGGAACGGGAATGGATGTTATCTCTAATAGGAAACATAGACGCTCACTTAGTTCGTAATCCTTATATTCGTTGCAATTTCAATGCCCGGAGGTTACTTTTCAAACCAGCCTGGCAGAAGTAGTGATTGAATCAATTATAAATCACTATTTGTCGAAGATAATCTTTCGCATTCACTATAAGAGAGTCCCTTACCTTCTCTAAGTGGGCAAGGCTCGGATGATATAATTTAGTCAGTGAACCCGCCCACCGCTTCAAATCAACCATCAGCCAACCGACAGATAGCACGCTCAGCCGGAATTGTTGCGGCTGCCATGGTTGTCAGCCAGGTGATAGGGCTGCTCGCCAAGAGTCTGACCGGCAGTACGTTTGGCACTGGCGCTGAAAGCGAAGCCTTTTTTGCCGCTAACCGTTTCTCTGAAATTTTGTTCAACCTGGTAGCCGGCGGCGCACTGGGCTCTGCATTTATCCCAACGTTCACCGGTCTGCTAACAAACACTGACCGGCGAAAAGCCTGGGAACTGGCATCGGCAATCTGTAACTGGCTGGTGATCGTGCTCACCTTTCTCAGCCTGCTGTCAGCCCTCTTTGCACCGCAGATCGTGCGGTATATCCTTGCGCCCGGTTTTTCACAGGCTGACCCAATGAAGGAAGCCCTGACCATTCAACTGTTGCGAGTACAGCTGCCTTCGGTTGTGATCTTCGGTTTGAGTGGTTTGGTGATGGGTATTCTCAATGCTCACCAGCATTTTCTCCTGCCCGCCCTGGCACCGGCCATGTATTCAATTGGTTGGATCTTCGGCCTGGTTGTCCTGGCGCCATCGATGGGCGTATTTGGATTAGCCTGGGGTGTGGTGATTGGTGCTGCCCTGCATCTCCTGCTGCAGTTACCGGGGCTACTATCCTTGCCGGCCAGGCAGTATTCGCTCAACCTGGGGTTGGGTATGCAGGAAGTCAGGACGGTCATTACCTTAATGGGACCGCGTCTGCTGGGTGTGGCAGTAGTGCAGTTGAACTTTCTTTTGAACACCTACCTGGCCTCCCTGCAGCCTGAAGGCAGCCTGACAGGCATCAGCCTGGCGTTCCCACTGATGATCATGCCGCAGGCAGCAATTGCTCAATCTATTGCCATTGCGGCTTTGCCAACATTTTCAGCTCAGGTGGCCAGGGGTAAGCTGGATGAGATGCGTTCATCACTGGCTGCCACTCTGCGTGGTGTACTGCTGCTGGCAATTCCTGCCAGTGTGGGGTTGATCTTGCTGAGACGTCCACTGGTGCAGTTGATTTACCAGCGCGGAGAGTTTGATATGGCATCCGTCTTGCTGGTGACCTGGCCACTGTTGTGGTATGCGGCTGGCTTGATTGGTCATGCAGTCGTTGAAATTGTCTCCAGGGCTTTTTATGCGCTAAAGGATACCCGTACCCCGGTATTCATCGGCGTGCTGGCAATGACTTTGAATTTACTTTTCAGCCTGTTGTTTACCTTTTTATTTAAACTGGTTGGCTGGGCGCCGCACGGTGGCCTGGCTTTGGCTAACTCACTGGCTACCGGGCTTGAGAGCATTGGACTGCTCTACTTGATGCGGCGAAAGCTTTTTGGTCTGGAAGGTGGAAAGATCTGGCGTGGTGTAATGCTGGCGGGCTCTGCTGCGCTTGTGATGGGTGGCGTTGTTCTACTTTGGTTAGACCTGGCGGCGAACATGTCGCCTGTCATTGTTACCCTGGGTGGCGTGATAGCTGGTGGTGCAACCTACGGATTAGTGCTGGCGTTACTGCGCGCTGATGAATTACACATGGTTGTTGGCGCTGTTAGACGCCGATTCTCAAAATGAGACTAAAATACCCGTGGTTGGATCTTCAGATTATCGTTTCAGTTGCCTTTAATCGAACCATAAAGTTGGTGTACTTGTGAAAGATCTTAAAGCACTGCCGCTGATATTGATACTCGGGTTTCTATTTGGATCAAACCTGGTGGTGGCGCGCTTCGGATTAAGCCAGTTTCATGCACTGACTTACAATTCTATTCGCCTGGTCATTGCTGCACTGGGTTATGCCTTGCTGTTTATGGTTTCAAAGCAGTGGCGCTGGCCGCGTGACTCGCGCATCTGGTTGCACGGGAGTATCTGGGGTATTTTTGGGTTGGCAGTGTCGATGTGTTCTTTTGTCATATCACTGCAGTACCTGTCCGCGGGCATCACGGCGCTGTTGATTGCCGCCAGCCCGATCATGACGGCTTTACTGGCGCATTTCCTCCTGCCAGGTGAACGGCTTAACCGATCGACACTACTGGGCGTCTTCCTTGGATTTGCCGGCACCGGCCTCATCTTGTTGACAGGTGAAAATGGTCTTTCACAGCTGTCTAATGCGGATTGGCGCGGTTACGCCTGGGTTCTGCTGGGTGACATGGCTGCAGCTGGTGGTTATATTTATGGCAGGCATTTCCTGCGCAGCGGCAGTGCTGTTGAAGTGGCGGCTGTGCGTATGGTCAGCGCTGCTGCTGCATTGATCATTGTCGTCAGCCTGTTTGTAGGGTATGACCTGAGCCGAGTGAGAACGTCAGGTTACCTGGCGCTGGCATACTCCGGTTTGATTGCCACCTTCTTCCCATTCTTAATTGAAGTGATTTTGGTCAAAAAGTACGGAGCAGTTGCTGCCAACCAATCGGCTTATGTGCAGCCAGTGGTTGCTGCGCTGTTGGGAGCAGTATTTTTAGACGAAAAAATCACGGTCATCCTGATAACAGGTATGATCGTGATCTTCATGGCACTCAGATTATTGAACAACCGCAGCCCAAAAATGCTGGAACCAGCTGAACGCGTTAAGCAATAACTTTTACAACTGGTTGACTTATTCCTTTTTCCTGATCACCAGTTCATCGTAAGTGGTTTGCGGGTCGATCTCCCGTGCAAAGACAGTGTCGGGCAGCACGCCAAGCACGATCTCAGCTGTGGTGTAAATGGTGCAGCCTTCCCATAAATGACCGCCTATGGTCTTGCCAGTTCCATCTGATAGTGAAATATGATAGTGGGACCCGTGTCTTGACAGGGTACCCGTGAGAGACACAATTTCGAACTTGCCCTCAAATTCTGTTGTGTCGGGTTGGTTGGCCAGCCGCAGAACAGCTTTTGTCAGGCTGCCCACACAGGTGATGACAAATGCTGCGTCAATCATATTTTTGTTCACCATGTGATCAAGTTCTTTCTTCAGATCCTGACCGGGTTTAAGGCGAATTGCCAGTGGTTCAATCATGATGTCTGTCCTACTTTCGCTTTCTACGACGTGGTGAGAGCAACTTCAACAGCATCATCAGCGGCCAAAGCCAGGCAAGGTCAACCTCAAGGGCAGGTGGAGTTAGCTGGTTGACTGGATCAAAACGGAGAATGCAGAGCCTGTCTTTGTGCTCAAGCAATTCTTGTTCATTGTCCTCAAGGCCAATCAGCTTGAGATACCAGCTGATGAAGAACGGGTTGTAACGCTTGAATTCCTGCAGAATGGAGAGGATTTCCACTTCATTATCAACCCTGACGGCTTTGGCTGACTCACTCCCACGTGATGTCTGCAGGGTTACAAACGGGTCAGCCTGGATATTTTGATACCACTGTACAGAGTCGCCGTAGGCATTGATGACGTAGCATTTACTGTGCAGCGTACGGTATTCCAGCGCAACCCGCCTGAGCAGGCCTGTGTTGCGGCCGGTAGTGGTCAAGATGAGAATGGCATGCCCAATAACCGGCCCAAGCCCTAACCGCCATAACAATACCGGGCTCTTATAGACCAACTTACCCAGATCTGTATCCGGTGCCAGATTAAGGTTGTTCACGCGCTGCCTGGCTAGTTGGACAAGGTTATTTAATTCCATAAATGCCTCCTGTAACTGATCTGGAATTCAATTATTACTATATCATTTATTTGAAACATAGAAAACCAGCAGCATGATTCAGTGTGTCAATTCTTCAAGGTACCTGACACTTAAGGGCGTTTCAATAACCTGTGCACCATTGGCGGCATAACTGTAGGCGTTTGCATCTGGACGCGAGCTAACGGCTGCTACAAGTTCAGTGCCGATGAAATGCAGCGCAACGCCATTGTCAAGTCCATAGCCGGGCGAGAGTTCATTATTCAATAGCATGGCATGGGTGGATGGGCGGCGGTTGACTTCACCGTCATAGTGCGGGCAGCAGCTGCCCTCCAGAAACCCAAGGCAATCCATGGCTGTCAGGTTATTGGGCACAGAATCTGTGACACCCTGCTCAAACCAGCAAATGCAGCCGGCGCTCACACCGGTTAGTATGACGCCATTCAGCCAGGCTTTGTAGAGGATTTTATCCAAATTCCATTCCCGCCACAATGCCAGCATACTGCGGGTATTGCCGCCACCAACGTGAATAATATCTTTCTCAAGGAGATAGCTTTCCAGGTCAGCTGTTGGCTGGCGGAAAAGCGAGAGACATGATGGCACACAGTCGAGAGTGTTATAAGAATCGAAAAATGCCAGAGTATAAACCAGGCTTTCGGCGCTGGCAGTAGGAATAAAACACACAGACGGGCGCTTTTTGCGGCACTGCGCCAAATAATAACGGTCAAGCGCAAGGTTCTCAGGCTCCATCCTGAATCCACCACCGCCAGCAGCAATAATTTGTCTATCCATAATGCCTCCTTGTTATTGAGAATGTGGGTTGGTAACGCAGTTTAAGCTTGTTTGCTTCCCTTCAGCATTTTTCTTGACCAGGAAGCAATGCGGAAAAAGTGCCTGATATGTGCAAGCGGTTTGATGTGACTTTTCTCATCCGCGTAGATGGTTTTAATCGAAACCCAATCCAACTTGTAGCCGTTTTTCAAACAGCGGATGAGCATTTCAACTTCAAATTCAAAACCCTCTTCTTGAGACTCGAGCATGTCAAGCATCAACCTGCGGCTGATGAGACGGTAACCGGACTGGTTGTCGCGTATATCCTGCCCGACTGCCCAGGAGAGGATCAACCTGCCGGCAGTGTTGCCTGCCCGCCTGATGAGCGGCATGCGTTTGAACTCTCGTGCGCCGATAATGAGATCGGATTTGTTTTGAGCAAAGCTTTGTAAGAAAGCAGGTATTTCAAGCGGGTCGTGCTGTCCGTCTGCATCCAGAGTAATGACTGCATCAAAACCGTTTTGTTCTGCATAGCCAAACACCCGCTTGAGCGCCTTTCCCTTACCCTGGTTAGGGTTCTGGGTGAGTACAACAGCGCCGGCTTCCCTCGCCATCTGTGCTGTCCGGTCTTTTGACCCATCATCAATAACCAGAACCGGCAGAAAGTTCAATACCTGGTGAACCACAGTGCCAACGTGTACCTCTTCATTATAAGCCGGGATGACTGCCAGAATGCGCTGATCAGTGCTCATGTGATCACCTCCAACATCCCAATCTTGAGTCGGTACAATATTCTGAATAATACATTACCAGCATCACTTCAACTTTCCATCTTTTTCAAGCGCTTCAAAAATGCGTTGGTCTGACCTTGGGTCAGTTCCATTGAAAAAACGCTCTGTGGGGTAGCCGGTCAAGAGGTATACCGACCTGTCGTTTGGATCAAACGGCTGCATGATGATCACACCTTCATACGAAAGTGATGATAGCGGCGTCCATAAAGCAAGTGCATATACTGGCTGCTTGCCAACGGCAGCGATGAGAGGAATGCCCTGCACCGGGGTCTTTTGCAGAAGCAGTTTCTGGTAACCCGCATCGGTCAGAGTGAGCTTATGGATGTTGCGCTCGTATGAGACAATTTCATTCGCAGTGATTAAGGCTGTATCAGACAGCTTCAAACTGGCTGGATTCGCCTGCAGAATTTCCTGGGCAGTGATTGAACCTGCCGGAAAATAGATGGCAAACTGGTCTTTGCTGCTGGAACAGCTGACCAGTGACAGAACGACCAGCAGGATGATGAGGAGCAAAAGGCTCCTGAAAGAGAATTGTTTAATAATCTTCATTGATAAAAACCCATGATTTTTCGATTAAGTCAAAGCTGGCAGTGAGGTCATTGGTTAACAGGGGTGATCCATCTACCAGCGGCGAAAGACTTAACTGGTAAACCTGTTCCTGATACACAAAAAACACCTGTGTTGATATGACATTATCAAGCCTGGTTTGCAGACGCACAGCCTGCTGACCAGCAAAAGTCAGCTGTTCTTGCGAACTCTGCAGCGTGAGTTCTTCAGCTTTGAGGTAATCCAGGATGAATTGCCGCAGGTCTTTATCACTTTCCAGTGGATAGATGGTGAGGTCAACCCTGGCATTGACAATACGTTGACCCAACTGCCTTGCCGGCCCGATAAGGGTTACGCGGTCAGCCTGAGCTGCTGTCTCACTGAATTCGTAAGGATAGAGGAAACAAAAACCTGCCTGGTCATCGACAGGGGATTGTTTGTACACATTTGACCCCGGTATGCGCGGTGGGCAGGACGATTTGCCTGGTTGGTCCTGGCTGCCTTGATATTCAAATGTGGTTTGATGGTCACCAGCTGTGATGGTGTAACTGCCGGCAGGTTTGCCGGTCATATCAATTTCGATGATGCCTTCAAATGGCGTCAGAACCTGGGCGCACATTACATTTGGCTCCCGTTCAGCTGTAATTACCAGTTCAACGCCATGGTCATCGATCCAATAATAGGTTTTATTGACAATCTTTGAACAAGGATCTGGCAGATTGCCATTGACTTTGGCATAGACCAAATCCGGCTTCGATTCAGCCTGCGACAATGTGATAGTTTCGTAATACACTGTTACTGTCTGTCCCAGTTGTGAAGCGTTTTCAGGTGTTGGTGCAATGGTTTCAGCTAAGACTGGCGCTGTGACTGTTGGCGCAGGTATTGTTGGTGATGGTACGGTTTCAGCGGGAGAGGTTGCGAATAAGCTGCAGGCAGCCAAAATCCAAACAAGCGTGATTGATAACAGTATTAAATGTATCCTGTGTAATCTACGGATGCTTCCTTTTGTCGTCATGAATTGTGAGTTACTCCTATTGTTGATTTTACCTTAATGCATTCCACCGGATCATTTCTTTGCGAAATTAATAATACCTGTTGCCAGACTGAATCACGATGGTGTGTGCTATCCGACTCGGGACACAGCTGCCCATGATAAAATTCAGGTCTATGCACATAGATGAGCTTGGTAAAAATATTGACCTGGTAGCTTTCAACCTGATCATTGATGACCTGGTATTTGAGGATGGCAGGGTTATACCGGGTTTATTGGGCGGCGGCGGACCACAAACAGCGTTTGGGATGCGCTTATGGAACAGCTGCGTGGGTTTGTTTGCCAGTGTGTCGCATGATCTGTCAGCTGAATATATTGATTGGTTAGACCAGGCTGGCATTGATCATAAAGGGTTATTGTACAGGGGCGCTCACAGCCTGCGTGCCTGGCAGCATGTGAATGCGAGGGGCAAACGGGTGCAGGAATGGCAAACGGACCGGGCAGAAATCGCCCTGCACTTCAACCGTTCAGTAGGGCTGCTGCCGGCAGCCTACTGCCGTGCCGCCGGCTTTCACCTTGGCATCCATGCGGAAGACCCTGATTGGCGCTTCATTGATGGATTAAAAGGATTGGGCAGATGCCTGAGCCTTGAGACATTCCGCCCTGTAAGCCAGCCGCTGCCAGTGAACAGTTTGCAAAAGATCCTGGCTGCTGCCGATATTTTCTCATGCAATTTACACGAAGGCAGATCACTGACTGGTCTGGTAAAGCCAATCGAGATCCTTCAATATTTGATGGATAACGGCGCTGCATTAGTGACGCTGCGGTTGGGAGAGAATGGATCAATCGCAGCACAAGCAGGATCTGGAGAAGCCTGGCATGTACCAGCGGTGCCTGTGACTGTTGTTGATGCTGTTGGTGCCGGCAATGCCTACTGTGGCGGCTTCCTGGCTGCTTACCAACAGAATTTAGATCTTGTTAATTGTGCTGCTTGCGGGGCTGCGTCCGCTTCATTCATGATAGAACAATGGGGAATGCCAGATTGGCGTGATGAATTGCCTCAGATCGCATACGAACGTGTAGCAACTGTCAAGACTAAAGCAAAAGCAATCAGTCTTTCAGGTGGCTAGTAAAACCAATTCCATCCCATCTTGCCTTTTGTTATAATCACTTATCAACGTTGCCAGGATGTCTTTTGGCGCGTTAAAGTTTTCGCATAAAATTGGAGACACATGGACCTTACACGTTACACTACCTTTCCAGCTGAACTGGAAGATGAATGGAATACATTGCTTTCACGCAGTTATGCCAACTACCCATTTATGCGTTTTGGTTACCTGCATGATTGGTGGTCAAGCCTGGGCGGCGGAGAGTGGCAGGATGGTGAGCTGGTCCTGATTACCGGCAGCCAGGATGGTAAACTGGCAGGTATCGCGCCGTTATTTATTGCGAAGAAACCTGATGGAAAAAGTGTATTGATGCTGGTTGGCAGTCATGAGGTATCTGATTACTTGGATGTGATTGTCAGCCCAGCTGACCTGCCGGAGTTTGCAGCTGAACTGTTGTCTTACCTGCACACACACATCACTGGCTGGGAGACACTCAACCTGTACAATTTGCTTGACAGTTCGCCGTCCATCCCTGCATTTGAGTCCGCTGCCGCTGATGCCGGGTGGCATACTGATCTGTCAACCCTGCAGCCATCTCCATACATAGCTCTGCCAGGTGACTGGGAAACCTACCTTGCCGGCATTGATAAGAAGCAGCGCCATGAAATCAGGCGCAAGATGCGTCGGGCTGAGAATGCGGAACAGCCGGCAAAATGGTATGTGCTTTCAGACCCTGAAAAATTGGAACAAGATATTGACTCATTCCTGGATTTGATGGCCCAGGGCTCAGAAAAAGCGGTTTTCCTGAGTGAAGCCATGGTGCCTTATATGCGTCAGGTGATGCGCACTGCTTTCAAAGAAGGCTATTTGCACCTGTCATTCCTTGAAATTGGGGGGGGAAAGGCTGCAGCCAAGCTGTGTTTTGATTACCAAAACAGGTTGTGGGGTTACAATTCCGGTTTCAACAATGAGTTTATGTCATATTCACCCGGCTGGGTCTTAATGGGACACCTGCTGACCTGGGCAAATGAACAGAAGCGTGAGGTTTTTGATTTTATGCGGGGCGATGAGGAGTACAAGTACCGTTTTGGTGCAGTTGATCGCTTCGTCAAACTACTCAGCCTGCAGCCTTAGTCAGTCAACTGCCGCAGCTGCACCTGCGAGATACGTAGACGGTCCATTTTGGTCACCTTGAGTTGGATGTTACTGTCTTCATCACGAACAATGTCACCAGGCTGGGCGATGCGCTTCAACTTACCGAGAACATAGCCGGCAATGGTGTCATAGTCAGGGTCTGCCAACGACAGTCCAAAGTGTTCATTGATCTCTTCAATCAATGCCATACCATCAATCAGACTGGTGCCGTCAGGCTGGCTTTGAATCTGCGGCGGCGTATTTTCAAATGGATCCTGCACGTCGCCGATAATTTCTTCGAGCAAATCTTCCAGCGTGATCAGCCCGGCTGTGCCGCCGTACTCATCAAGGACAATAGCCAGGTGCATGCGTTTGCTGCGGAACTGGTGTAACAACTGGTTAACTGAGATCGTTTCGGGCACAAAAAGTGCTTCGCGCATCAGGGAGCGTGCTTGCAGCTGCGGGTTGTTGCCATCTAGCATTACCCGCATGATATCTCTCATGTGAATAATGCCCAGTATCTGGTCCAGGCTTTCCTCATAAACAGGGATCTTGGTCACACCATGGATGATGGCAGTGTTGATAATATCAGAAACGGAAGTATCAGCACTGACGGCGATGATTTCGGTACGCGGTATTGCTAACTGCCTGACAACCATCTCGCCAAAGTCGATTACCGCCGAGAGCATTTCACGTTCCGGTTCCTCAAATATTCCCTCAACATCGGGGCCTGTCACCATTTGACGGATTTCTTCAACCGAGTAGGCCGCATGCAGATTATCAGAACTTGGTAATCCAATCAGCATGAGTATCAGGTGTGTCGCTTTATCAAGCAGGCTGATAAACCAGCTGAATGTAACTGTGAATGCGTTCATGAGAGGGGCTGCCTTTATAGCAAAAGCCTCGGGGTCACGCAGGACTGCCACTTTTGGAACCTGTTCACCCAGCACGACGTGCATGGCTGTGACGATTATCAAAGACAATGCCAACGGTAGAACGGGGATGATGAATTCAAAGGTGGATAGCCAGGCTGGCATGTGTGCATCGTGAAATAGCGGTTCAAGCAGGCGTTCAAAGGCGTTTTCACCCACAGCGCCAAGCGCCAGGCTCACCAATGTAATACCGAGTTGCGAAGCTGCAATCAACCTGTCGCGCGAGGATGTATTTTCCAGCCACTTTTTAACAATGGCACCTGAATGGCTCTTAGTGTCAGCAATAAGTTCAAATTTTGAGCGCCGGGTTGCAACAACAGCAAATTCAATGCTGACAAAAAAAGCATTGAGTCCAATAAGAATGATTATCAGCAGGATGTCCCAGACTGTCATTTTTGTTTGTAAACGACTCCAGCGCCGTAGCCAACCACTGAAGATGTGTCCCCGGTCTCATCTGCAGAGGTACTGTGATGAATGATTTTGCATTTGTCTGCGCCAAGGGCTTTTGCAGCCCATAGAAAGACCGCGATACCCGGAGCACCGCAGGCAAAACCGGTACCGCTTTGTTCTGCGCGCAGCACTGCATCGGGTGAAAATGCCTCTATAGATTTCAACATGGTACCATCAAGCTGTTCGGCCTGTTTTTGAGAGTAAAAATGAGAGAGGTCTGTACTTCCCACCAGCAGGGTGTTTCGCTTCATTGCGATGGTTGCCAGAATATCCCCCAACATCTGCAAGGTGGCGGCATTTTCTTGCCTGATCATGATGGGGAGAATTGAAAAAGGTTGTGCCAGGGAGCGCTGAAGGAAAGGCAGTTCAATTTCAAGCGAATGCTCACGGTCTTTTCGTACCGAATAGAGGGGGATATGTTTTTCAGAACAAAGATCAGCGAACTGCTCACTGGCACGGTTATCAACAGGTACATTACCAAGGGGCGTGGCATATGCATCATGTCCAGAGGTAATAATGCTGCCCTGGACATAGGCGTGCAGCGGCGAAAGGATGATTACCAGCTCGGGGTTGGATGATTTGACCAAGCGAAAGGCGTGACCGGCGGTCCTGCCAGAATAGACATAACCAGCATGCGGCGCAATAACGCCGATGATGTGATCATCAATTGATGGAACAACTGCTTCATTGATATACCGGTCAACCTGTGCCGCGAGTACAAGCGGATCTGATGCATACCATGATCCGGCAATTGGTGAGGGGCGTATGTCTTTGAAACCTTCCATTGGTTGTGTTACATCCACAGGTGTTACATTTTGGCGTTCATTTTTGATTTTAGCACAGGTTATTGAAGCAAGGGTACCGTAACATTGCGATAAGCGTTCAGGGTGCCGCTTTTCACTTCAAAATACAGAACACTACCCTGGGCGTCCCTGATGGTTGTCCATTCCCCTGGTTTCATTTCAACGGCAAGCAGGTACTGCCCGGCAGGAATACCTTTAATGACCAGGCGTCCTTCATAATCAGTCTTAGCAGCCAGGTGAAAAGGCTGGTCTGCGCAAGGGGTGGATCCGGTGAACCCATATCCCAGTGGTTCGACACACAGTTCAACTGCCTTGTTGCTCAATTCAGCATAGCGAGTCGTAAGCGTCATCACAAGGTCTCCGGCAGGTTTTTCTATCGGTAGCGGCAATTCTGGTCCGTTGCCAGTGACAACGAGGTACTGCAGGTTGTCAGCTGAAATATCGCTGTTATTGGCTTGCAGCACTGACCATTTATTATCTGCATAAACGGCAAGCCCCCAGGCTGTGGCTGTCCAAAGCCTGTTGTTTCCGTCAATAGCTATCGCGTTGATGTAATCGCTTGGGATATCGCTGTTGGATCGATTGAAAGTTGACCACACACCATTTTCATAAATGCGCAGGCTGTTATTCGTCGCTGCCCAGGCTTGACTGCCAGGCCTGATCAACAGGTCATTTACTGGACCAAGCTGGCTGTACGGGGCATTGCGCCATACCATGCCATCAAGTGCAAGCAAGCCAGAAGCATAACCCGCCCATGGTATCCCTTCCTGGCTGACGGCCAGAGAAGAAAACAAGTAGTCTCCGGTGAACCCGTAGCCATCCTGAAACACGGCCCATTCACCCTCTGCGTAGCTGGCGAGGCTGTACAGTGTGGATACCCAGATAATACCGTTCTTGTCACCGGTAATGTCTGTAATTACCTGGCTGCTTTCAGGTCCAACCGCCAGCTGAGAGGAATCATACATCTCCCAGGCGCTGTTGGAATGAACCGCAATGCCACCGTAGTAGGACACCCATAAACGGTTAAGGTTGTCACAATATAATTTGTTGGGACCGCTTAAACCCGGCAGGACAATGGGAGAAGATCCTTCAGCAGGCAACTGTCGAAGCTGTTCTGAAAGAAGTGAATAAATGCGGCCATCAGGGCAGGCAGCCAGTGAAAGTATTTTTCCACCATTATTTAGCAAAGACAAGGCTGAATAATGCTTCCAACCTGTGGTGTCAAGACACGATATTGTCTCAGTGTTTCCCATGCAAGCTGTGCCGGTTAATGGAAGGTCAAGCGTCTTGAGCGGCGGGCGGGCATAGGGGGCTGGTGTAAAAGTGGGTCTTGGTGTTGCCGTGGGAGGGGTTGGCGTGTTGGTAGGCATGGCGGTTGCAATGGCTGACGTTGTTGCGGTAAAAGCTCCAGTTGATGTGGCTGTTGCGGTTGGAGGGTGAATATCACCATTAGGTTGCAGCCGGCAGGCAGAAAACAGTGCCAGTAGGGTCATCATTATGATGGGTGTAGTTATTTTGGTATTCAAAGGGATCTGCATGGTTTTCATGGTGATACATTAAACGGATAAGCCTATTGTAATGGAATTAAGCCGGCAATCGGAAAACTATATGACTAATTCATAATAGTAACTGCTATTCTTGAATAAATTCATCTAAAAGTGTGTATTATATTAAAATAGATGAAGTGAAATAAGCACCTCAGCAAACAAGCATCTTAATTACCAAAAAGCTTTCAAACCAGCAATCCCATGGTTTTTCGGTTAATTCTCAATCTATTGAATAATATAAAGAGCGAAAAAAACGAATGTGTCTGGCGTAGGTGAAGAACGAGGAGGAATAAATGCGTAGAAAAAGCTTATCCCGTTTGTACGTTTTGATTTTGACGTTGTTGACGCTACTGCTGCTGGCCTGCAGTGTCACAAGTGATACATCATCAAAGGATGCTGATCAGACACAAATTGCGATCTCAATTGAACAAACCACCATGGCGATGCAGATTCAACAGTTGACACAACTGGCCATGGTTCCCACGCAGCTGCCACCAACAAATACTGTTCCACCAACCCAGGCAGAATTACCTACCTACACACCGTATCCGACTTACACAATTCCTGCACCAACCGATCCTGCGCCACCTGCAGCACCTCCAACAGATGTCCCGCCTACATCAGAACCTGCCCCTGATATTGATGCATTGATCAAAGGCTCAAATGTGTTGGTCTATGAAGATATTGCCGGACATTGGGAGCTGGGTGGTGACCGGCGCGTTAGCCAGGCTGTCAATAATATTGATTTTGATGGAGGACGAGTCATCAATGTAAACGACGCTGCAGGTGATTTCAAAGAGCAGTTATTGAGTTCAACAAAGTGGGATCTTATTATTGCTTCGTCAGAAAATAGAGACACAATCCAGGGTGAGTTCTATGAATACTTGATCAATCACGCCAAGGATAAAACGGCTATTATTGCTGAAACCTGGTTTGTAAGCGAAATTGCTTATGGAAAGATTTCACCGTTCTTGAGCACCTGCGGTGTTGCCCTTCAGAAAGATTGGCAGCGCAGTCCAGGGTATGATTTGTTGAATTATTCCATCATTATCCTGCAGCCAGATCATGAACTCTTCAACAATCCAAATTCCGGCTTGTCTTTAGTCACTCCCCGTATTTACTGGGATGATAATGCAGGTGATTTATTAAAATTATCTGCTGGCGGCGATGCGCAGTTTCTGGCTGGTGTGTATCCAAACCGCAAGACAGATTATGGACTGCTGACAACTTGCATGGAAGGACGAACGATCATCATGACATTCTCCACGCATGATTACCGCCATGATATGATGATTCCGTTATGGGAAAACATGATCCGCTATACATTGAAGAACCATTACCTGGCAACGCAGCAGTAATTTAATCTTGAGGACACAAACCGATAAAATTTTTATGTTATACTGCCACTTGTTCATTATTTGATGCATTAAATGAGGTTTTGAGATGAAGACATTGTTTCTTACACGCCATGGAAAATCAAGCTGGAAAGATATTGACATCCCTGATGCACTAAGACCCCTTAAAAAAAGTGGTAAAAAAGAGACTGCCAAAGCAGCCCATCACCTGAAGAAAGCTGACTTGCTTCCCCAGTTGATTCTGTGCTCAAGCGCTCTACGTGCAAAAGAGACAGCTGAAATTTTCATAGCAGAATCCGGTTTCAAAGGTAAAGTTGAATACCTGGATACGCTTTACATGGCTGAGCCGGAACAAATTCTTGCCTCCATCAAGCAGTATGGACAGGATACAAAGCGCATCATGGTGATTGGGCACAACCCGGGGCTTGAGACGGCACTACAGCTTTTTACACGTGATGTCGTCAGCTTGCCCACAGCATCGATTGCCCAGATCAGGTTTTCAGTTGATGATTGGCAGGATGTTAACGGCACCAGTCACGGTGAGCTGGTTGAATTGTGGCGCCCAAGGCCGGCTGATTAGTTATACTTAAATTTTAATTTCTTATGCTCAACCAATCAGGCGGGTTCACTCCAGCCTGATTTAATTTACCCACAGGGGAGGAATAATGACTATGATCACTATTGACAGCAGGGAAAAATTTGATGAAGCCATTCAGCAAAACGCGCGAACCCTGGTTGAGTTTGGGGCAGTGTGGTGTGTTCCCTGCCGGCGTCTTGAAGTCACTCTGGGCGATGTGATGAATGTTCTCAAGGAAAGAGTTCATTTGGTAAAGGTGGATGTTGATGTGCTGCCAGAATTAGCCATGTCTTTCCAGGTAATGAGTGTGCCAACCTTGATATTGTTCAGCGATGGTGCGCCAGTTGAGCGGCTAACAGGACTGCAGCCGCAGGATAAAATTTTGGCTAAGATTGAACCTCATCTGTAACCTTTTTCTTATAAAGATGAGGGAATCTTAATATAACAAGACCTCTGGCAGATGGCAGAGTATGCCTGCCCCAGGGGTCTCCTTAATGACTAATTCTCCGGTTACACGCGCTTTGTGTATGCTGGACCTTTACCGCCCAGCCGAACACCTTCCCGTAATTTTGTGTATGGAATCTCTGGCAGGTTTTCCATGATTGCACCGGGAGCTGTGACAACCATGATTTCAGATGCAATCGGCTGAAAATCAGCCCGGTAATGGTTGGTACTTTTTAATACCAGGATTTTCATCTCAGTCGGCTCAATACCGACCTGCCGGAAGTACGCCTGGTCGTTAGCCTGGGCGCGGCTGCTGCATACAACGATGCGTACACCACCAATCCGAAGTTGAGCCGATTTTCCCAGGTTGCTCCTCAGTCCTCTGCCCATCGGACCCGTCATTGCGAATTCACCCTCGCTCAGCTTTTCAACTACAAAATCGCTGGTAAACGGGGTATGACCAGGCATCAACTTGCCGCCCAGTCCAATTGAGATAACCGCACCCTCACCAGCCTGATGCGCCAGCGCTGCCGCTTCAGGGTCATAAATCAAACCTACCGCAGCACACTCAGCCCCCTGACTGACCAGCTCAGACAGTACCCAGACGGTGTCAGACGTGCCACCACCGCCAGGATTGTCCTGAACATCCGCCAATATGACTGGTTTGCTGGCGTTTTTTGCTTTTACCATCGCCAGCCTGACGCCTTCCTCAGCAGTGTGAACATCCAGTTTAAAGCCTTCCTCGTGTCTCAGGATGAGATCGGCAAGTTGTTCGCAGGCATTGTCGGCTGCCTGCTGGTTCAACCCGTAAGCAAAGACGGAAGGGCCGGTAAAGGAGAGATCAGCCGGTACAAAGCCATGCATAAACGACACCGAAACCACACCCGTCTGTGCTTCAATCTTGGGCAGATCAGCATAAATGCTCCTGCACGGCCCGGTCATACTGGAGGCAGTAGACAGCGGAATGAGGAAAGGCAGCTGGCGGTACGCCTTGAAAAGCGGTTTGCCCGATAGGAGGTGTTCCATCAAATCAGCACAACGCGCGCCAGTTTCATACATGTCAATATGTGGGTAACTGCGGTAGGCGTTGAGCACGGAGAATGCTTCGACGGAAGTTGCCGGGATGTTGCCGTGCAGGTCAAGTGCAGCAACAATGGGTATGTGTTGACCGACAACCTGCTGGATGCGTTTCAGTACTTCGGTTTCAGCATCATCATAAGCTTCTGATACCATGGCACCGTGCAGGTCCAGGTATACAGCGTCAAATGGCCCAAGCCGTGTTAATTCAGATTGAATAGCGGCAGTGATTCGGTCAAAGGCAGCCTGCTGAACTGTGCCGGAAGGTGGAGTGGTTGCCCATAATGTAAAAGTGATGTCATGCCCGTATTGAATCGCCTTGTGGGCAAAACCTACCATCGGCACGTTTGCATTTGCCTGTAGAAGTTTCTCAAAATCAGGCTGGTACTTGATTCCTGAACGGCTGCCATGGTTTGAGGCAAAATCCTCATAGGTTGTTGGCAGTGGTGAAAAAGTATTGGTTTCGTGGACAAAACCGGCAATCGCAATTTTTGCCATCTTGTATCCTTTCTGAAAAGCATGAATGATATTGGTAAAGCTGTATTATTTTTCGTGGTTACTTTTTTATTATAGCAATGGTTGCTCGTTGGATATTTCTGAATCACTTGATTAACTGATTTACTGTAGATACTGATAGAAATTGAAAGCCAATATTTCGGATAATCTATAAAAGAATGATTGACATTGAACAAACTTGTAAACGTGGATATTGTGAGGTGAGGTATGGATACTGTCAGGAATATTTTGGAAATTAAAGGCTATCACTTGTGGACCATTTCTCCCGATGCGACAGTGTTTGAGGCTTTACGTCGTATGGCTGAAAAAGATATTGGATCACTGGTGGTTATGGAGGGTGACAGGCTGGCAGGTATTATGACTGAACGGGATTATGCCAGAAAAGTCATCCTGCAAGGGCTGTCATCAAAAGATTCAAAAGTGCGGGAGATCATGACTGAGAAAGTGGTCACTGTGCACCCCATGCAGACGGTTAATGAATGTATGACTCTGATGGTGGAACGAAAGTTCAGCCATATCCCAGTGGTTGAAGACCAGGAAGTAATTGGACTTGTATCTATTGGTGATGTGTTGCGTAATATTATTTACCGGCAGAAAGAGACCATCAAAACTATGGAAGATAAACTGCTGGGTAAAACTATAGTTGATTGAGCCGAAATAAGCACTTTTTGAATACCAATACTTATTAGGTTATTCGTCTCAAGCTGGTTATTTCTTGTGCTTATTGTGCGCGGTTATTTTGATAAACGCACATTATGTGGTGTGGCCGTTAGACTATGGCAGTTCAATGTCTATAAAGGCTGTCATACCCCACAACAGTTTTTCCGGTACCTGATCCATTTTTATCATTACGGTATAGTTGACACCTGAACCCTGTTCAGCTTTCGGTGAAATTCTCTCTATTTTACCGTCCACCAGCACATTCGACAGAGCATCGAAGGAGACCTTTACCGGTAAACCGGGTTCCAGTTGTGCCACGTCAATCTCGCTCAGATCGGTGGTTTCAACCTGCAGATCATCAAGGTTCCCAAACAACATCACAGCCTGCCCTGGCATCACCCATTCGTTTTCCCTGACATATAGCTTGGAAACTGTGCCAGTGAATGGCGCAGATGGCTCAAGGTTCTTCAGATTTGTCTCAACTGCCTGTACCTGTGCCCTGGCGTTGTTCAGGTTTGCCTCGATTAATGCCAACTGATCCGGGTCTGGCCCCTCTTTGAGTTTTTCCCAATCGGTTGTCGCAGCAGACAATTCAGCCCTGGCAACTTCCAGCTGACCTTCTGCTTCACTGACCTCAATTGCGTCCGGGATCTCGAGCAGGTAATTTAAATTTGCTTCAGCCCGGTCACGCGCCTGCCTGGCAGCAGCAAGCTGGCTGAGGGCAGCAGCACGTTCCAGGTCGTCTTCAGCTCTGTCAGCCAGGCCGCTGAAGGCATCCTCTAATTTATCTACATTGTCCTGAGCGATAATATAGTCAGCACGTGCACTGTCAATTTGCTCCTCACTGCCATGGGAATATTCTTTCCAGGATCGGCGGTCAACCGCCTTATCATAAGCTTTTTCAGCCTCAGCCAGGCGCAGCTGGGCAGCAGCTTTAGCCTGTTCCCAGTTGTCAAATAGATCATCATACTGCTGTTGGGCCTGAAGCTGGTTGAGTTTTGCAGACTCCAGTTGCGCAATCAGTTGGTCATGGCCGCTGATTGTCATCAAGATTTCACCAACCGTTACTTTTTGCCCTTCTGTTACGTGCAACTTCTCCACCAGACCGTTGCTCTGTACGCTGATGGATGCCCATTGTGACGGCACTACCACGCCGGTCGCATTGATCACAGATGGTGACATATAACTGTTTAATTCCTGAGTAGCTGGAATGGCGGGTGATTCGGTGGAGCAGGCGGGCAATACCAGAGCAATTACGATCACCGCACAGGCGACCTTAATTTGTTTTGATAAGCTATTACAGACAAACGATTTCATAACTGCTCCTGGATAATAAGTCTTGAAAATTTCTCAGATTGGCTTTAAGTTTACGATGGCCAAGTAAAAAGAAAACCATGTAAACCCTGATAAAGTGATGGTAAGGCTGTTGTGGTTGGAGACTAATATGGCTGAGTAACAAGATTTTATAATTACACCGATTATATTATTAATTTCATCGCTATTGAGAATTACCAAATAACTTGTGTCAATACTGGGCGGCTAAGTTGTGCAAATTTCCATGACAAGCTGTTATAAGAGGTTTGGAGGGTTCACTTCCACACGCCAGTCAGGCAGTGCTTTTCCCGCCAGCAGCGCGGCAGGATTAGCCCCCTTAAGGATGATCTGCCAGCGGTACAGGCGGTTGACGCGTTCATAAAATGGGCGCACCGGGCCAATCAACGCCATTGACCTGTGGTGTTGTTCTTTGATCCAATCACGCAGTCTTTCAGCCATCAGATCAGCCGCGGCCTTAGCTTTTTCTTCGGAGAGGTGCCGGTATTCCATTCTTATCAGGTCAACATATGGCGGATACTTGAGTTCTCTGCGGTAATCAAGTTCCTTGTTGTAAAATGTCGCAAAATCATGACTTGCTGCTGCCTGAATTGCGTAGTGTTCTGGCATGAAGCTCTGAATGATCACATGTCCACCAAGCGGGCTGCGTCCTGCCCTCCCTGCGACCTGCATTAATAATTGAAAAGTGCGTTCACTTGCCCGGTAATCGGGCAGTGTCAGTCCGACATCTGCCAGGATGATGCCAACAAGGGTTACTAATGGCAGATCCAGACCTTTAGCGAGCATTTGTGTGCCGATCAACACATCAGCCTGGTGATTTTTGAAATGCTGCATGATCATCTCATGCGCGCCCTTTCCGCGGCTGGTCTCGAAATCCCAACGCAGGGTCCTTACACCCGGCAGGAGTTGTTTCACCTCGGTTTCCACGCGTTCTGTGCCTGTGCCGTAGTGACGTATCCTTATACTGCCGCACTGTGGGCAGCTGGTGGGCATCTGGCGATTGTAACCGCAAACATGGCAGGTCAACTGTTTGCTTTGCTGTAAGTGGAGCGTTAGCGGTATTTCGCAGTTGGGGCATTTAAGTGTGTACCCACAATCGCGACAGAAAACATAAGTGGATGATCCGCGGCGATTGAGAAAGAGAATTGCCTGCTGACCCGCCTGGAGCACAGTTTTGAGTGACTCCTGCAGGCTGAAGCTAAAAATGGACGAATTACCGGCTTTGAGTTCAGCGCGCATGTCCACAATTCTCACATCTGGCAGTGGTAGTTCCCTTTCTGCTAATGAATGTTCGACGTTGTTCATAGCGATGTTATCAACTGCATATGTGTCTGCGTGAGCGTAGATGCGCTTTGGCAGGTTGATAATTGGCCAATCTTCCTGGGCAGCCTGATGATACAGGCATAGATCTGGTGTGGCGCTGCCCAATATGATAGGACTGTGTGTGATTTGTGCATAATTGATAGCAACCTGCACGGCGTTATAAACAGGCGCTTCATCCTGGTAGTAGGACTCATCATGAAATTCATCGATAACAATCAAGCCCGGGTTGTTGTAAGGTAAGAACAAGGCGCTGCGAGGCCCGATGATAATTGAGAGCTCGTTTTGGCGCACCCTGCGCCAGGTATCATACCGTTCTCCGTCAGTCAGCCCTGAGTGGTACAGTCCAACCTGACCTGGGAAGCGGGACATGAACCGCTGGACTGTCTGAGGTGTGAGGGAAATCTCAGGCACCAGGATAATTACCTGCTGCTGCCGTTTAAGCGCCTGGGCTGCAGCGCGCAGGTAGATTTCAGTTTTTCCTGAGCCAGTGACACCGTGTAAAAGGATGGGCTTGTTTGCAGCGCTGGTGTTGTCCATTTGGTTTAGAACTGTGTGAAGAGCGTTCTCCTGGTCAGATGTCAATTGGTGCTGCGAAGATAGAGCCGAAGAATAGCATTGCAGAGGATCGCGCCAAATTTCTGATTCGCTCAGGAGAACCAGTCCTAGATTCTCAAGATAACGCAAGTCTGCCAGACTGCCTTTAGATACTGCATAAACCCATGATATATTGACTGGCCAGGGCTCTTTGATGAGAAATGCAAGGATATTCTTCCTGCGTTCGGCTGCATCCCCTCTCCCGAGTCTGTCAGCAAACGCAGGCAGGCTGCCCGGACTGCAGGCTAGTTGTGCAGTCTTCACAACCTTGGGCCTGGCAGTAGGAGGGAGGAGAATGGGTTGTGCTTGCAGGATGCCTTTACTGACCAGTTTTGCTGCAGAGTAACGCCAGTTCTGCTGGGGAAATGCACGGGCGATCTGGCGGGAGCGCAAAGGTCCTCGGCTTTGCAGAAGGGAGACCAGTTTTTGTTGGAGCGCGGAAAACTGATCCATGTTATCGATAGTTTGAACCAGGGTATAGAGCGTATCACCTTGACGGTTGATACCCGGTGGGATCATTAAGCCAATGCAGGCCGCTAGCGGCGCAAGGAAGGTGCGAGCCATCTCGCCAGCAAGCGCTATTTGCGACTCTGTAATGACAGGTTGGCTGTCAATCACACTGATCACTGCTTTTGTATCTGAAACTTCTGGGACTGCAGGAAAATCCAGAACAATGCCTTGCTGTGTACTTCTGCCAAATGGTACCGTTACCAATGTGCCAGGTTGTATGGATTCATCAATCTCCGGTGGTAGATGGTAATCAAATACACCGCTGACGGAAGGCACATTGACGACAATACGAACATATCTCATGCTTTTTATTGTAGCACGGCGCTATTTGCCATATCCGAGAATATTGATTTTCAGTTGAATTTCATAACCTCATGTATAATCACAGGTTGGCTGATCTTGCATTTCATTTTACGTCAGCCAGGCTGATTCTCTTGGCGTCATTAAACCTGGTTAGAAAATTATTTACCTATACCGGTGACTATGATATCAACCACAACCTGCGCTTTGCTTTAATAGAAAGCGCTTTCCTGGGCATTATCTTCACCGCTGATCCATTTGTTTCAGTGTTTTTAGTCAGAAATGGCGCATCCAGCTTCCAGATTAGCTTACTTTCTTCCATGCCGGCTATTAGCGGGCTCATCCTGGTAATGTTCATTGGCCGTTTTCTACAGTCACGAAAAAATATCTTACCCTGGTATACCTTCCCGAGAATTTTTTCGGTCTCAGCCTATTTCTTAACCGGTCTGGCCGCATTCTTTTTCCACGATAAAGCCTTAACCTTGATTGTCCTGATTATTTGGGGGTTGGCTACAGTGCCGCAGACCATCATCATGGTCGCTTTCACAGTGGTAATGGACATCATTGCTGACAGCCGGCATCGTTTTGAGCTGATGTCACGGCGCTGGGCGGTCATGGCAGGCATTTCCGCCCTGCTGCTTGGCGGGATTGGTGTCTTCCTTGACCTGGTTCCTTCACCGCTGAACTACCAAATCGTTTTCATGACGCTGTCACTGGCTGTGATTGGGTCAACAGCTTATGCCCTCAAGATGAAGTTGCCTGACACTGAGCCTTCAGATCACACAGCTTCACTGCCCATCAATCAACAACTGCGGCAATACAAGGTACTGCTGAAAGACAACCCGCCTTTCACCCGCTTCATCCTCAAGCGCCTTTTCTACCACTTCGGATGGACAATGGCATTCCCACTGTACAACATTTACTTTGTTCGCGTGGTGAATGCCAGTGATACTTGGATTGGTATTTTTAATACAGCCAGCACAATCCTGGTAGTAGTGGGGTATTTCTTCTGGTTGAAGCAGTCACGCAAACGAGATAATCGTGTACTGCTTGGTTGGACAACTTTTGGGATTGCGTTGTTCCCGATCTTGATCGGCGCTACTGTTCGGGTTGAGATCATCGCACTGGTGATTGGTTTGGGCGCGGTGTTCCAGGCTGGTATGGATTTGGTCTTTTTCGACGAACTCATGAAAACTGTGCCGCGTAAATCGAATATTATCTTTATCTCGATTGCACAAAGCGCGCAGTACCTGGCTACAATTGCCGGCCCATTTATCGGTTCATTCCTGGCTGATCAGTTTGGCCTGGTGACCGCGTTGATTATCAGCGGTGTGGTCAGGTTGATTGGTTTTGGATTATTTATGAGTGCTAAGCGTGAGTCTACAATAGCTGAAAGTTAGTATTTGGATATTTCACAACGCAGTTCGTGTCATCTAAGGAACTCCCCAGAACATCAGTCCACCATCCCAAGATGAGAAAACCAGTAAATCAGTTTCAGGTGAGAACATAACCTGGCCAAAGCCGGCACCACCTGTATTCAGGCTGGCCAGGAAGCGTCCATTATTGATATCCCAAAGGCGGATAACATCCCCACTGACAGCAAGCAAACCATTGGCAGCAGATACTGCCATATACAGTCCCTGGTCTGGCAGTATGTTGAGCAGCTTGCCTGTGCCAGTATTGTAGATCGCTGTGCCATACTGGTCAGTGCCGCCCGTTACTGCTGTGATCTCGCCACCGGGTGAAAATGCAGAAGCATAGCCAATGAATTGCCGATCTATTTGCAGGCTGCTGCCGTCCAAAACCAGCAGACGATCAATTGTTTGGGCAAAAAGCCTGTCTCCAGAGTCTGAAAAAATCAGTTGGCGAGCTGGAGAGGGCAGGGTGCTTTCAGCCAATAAGCTGCCATTATCCGTTGCCCAGACCATCAGGTGGGCTTCATTGTCGCAGGCTGCCAGTATGCTTCCGCTGTTGTCGAGCGCCATTGACCGCACGTCTGATGGCATCTCAAATTCAGTCAGCAGTTCGTTTGAGTCTGAACTGTACAGCTGAATGAGTGGGCTTTCATAATTGACCGCAGTGATTGCTTGATCAGCGCTGCTGGCAGCAGCAGTTATTTTTTCTGCCGCAAGCCTGGCCTGGCTGAGCAATGAGCCATCAGCAGCAGAGAAATTCCTTACAGTGCCATCGAGGTACCACTGCGTCCAGGTGCCATCCACCGTGTTGAAGCGCGTATCAAGACGCAAATCCGTTGAGAAGTCTGTGTACTCCGCGATGAGATCAGCGCCTGGATCAGCCAGCTCAATCAGGTAGAGCCGGTCTGTAACAATAGCCAGGTGTTCCCCATCGGCTGTCAACTGTGCCTGCCGAATGGTGGACAAGCTTTCAGGCAGCCGACGTTCATCCTGCACTTCACCGCTCTGCATATCCCACGTTTTCAGCGTATTACCATCAACAGCTGTAAGCTGGCTGCCATCATCTGCCACAGCCAGCCAGCTGATTTGTTCTTGAACTTCATTCAGCAAGTGCAGTGTGATACCTTTTGCCGCATTGTAGATGCGTATTTGACTGGCAGTGTTGGCTGCTGTCAGGCTGCCATCAAGTGAGAACACCCCACCATCAGCCGGGTCTCCCCGGCTGTTATTAGGCACATAAACTTCCTGAATCAACTTACCATCTCTGATGCTGTAGCTGGCAAAGGTCTTCTTACCTTGCCAGCAGTACACAGCTTCGTCATTTGCAGAAAAAGCAATGTCTCCCACTACTGGTAGCGGCAGGTTGATCGTTCGCACTTCATTGCCTGAGTGGAGGTTATAAATGATGATTTGTCTTTGAGGGGTTACCAGTGCCAGGAAACTGCCGCCATGGGAAAAAACCATTGCCAGGATGGGCGTATCTGTGGCTGTAAACTGGCTGTGGATTGAAAGATCTTCAAGTGAAAAAATGAAAACCTCACCTGATTGGCTGCTCACAGCCAACAGTGTGCTGTCTGGTGAAAACGCAGCGCTGCGCAGCAATGTACCTGGTGCCAGGCTTCTGAGCGGTAGGAGCGTAGCAGCGTTGAACAGGTGTGCGCCGCTGGTGGAGGTGACTATGATGTATTTTCCATCGAGGGAAATTTTCAAATCGGTTGGAATGCCGTTCCCCCAGCGGGCAAGCTGAACCAGGCGGTTTGCATTTTGTGAGGTAATGGCCTCACTCTTGGCGATCGGTGTTCCTGCCAGGGCAAATGTAAAAGGTGTGGCAGTGGTTGTTGGTCGTGCTGTTGGCGTGTTTGTGCTGGTGGGCGGCAGGGTAATGGACGGGGTAGGGCTAGGCATACCAGGCAAGCTCTCTACCTGGCAGGCAGATATGGTGGTTAATACCATCAAGGCGGGAAGAACAAGGGAGAAAAGTTTAATTATCAAGATACGGTGATACTTCATGGCATACAGCAGGTTGATATTCTTCAACCATGCCCCTAATAAATTGTATCAGATGTACCAATTGGTTAATTAATACGGTAATTGATGCAGTTAAATACTCTCTCCTGCCCATGTGGTCGATTGGGGCAGGAGAGAGATAACTGAAGCCTGAGAAATTTTACGGTGGACTAAAGAAAATCAGGTTCCTTGAGATGCACTGCCCGCCAAGATTGATATCCGTGCAGAGCTTGATGACTGCAGTCATGGAGTTGCCAGGCAGGGTGGTGTTATCCATCACAGGCAAGAAGTAACTCGACCCAGGTATCATCTGTGTTGTACCACCGCAGGATGCGGCAACGCCCCAGAAGAGGTTGTTGCCGGCGTTGGTAACAGTAGTTGACAACGACTGGTTCTTCATTTCAATATACGCTGACTTGAATGTCGACGTGCCAGTGTTTTTTGCAAAGAAGGTGAAGTAACGATCTGCTCCACACAAGGCAGTCGTAGAGAAGTTAACCGTAAAATCAGGGTAGGGGGTTGGTGACGGGGTAGGCGGTGGGGTCATCACAGGCAGCAGGTTGTACGGACCTTCTGGTGTGGCATACTGGGCAGTTATCCAGCAGGTCCCTGCTGCATCAAGGTTCTTGATCACCCAATAGGTATTGGTGTTCAAGCGGCCTACCATTTCAGCCTGCTCACCAACCATAAGCGCGCCAATATAAGGATATACAACTCCCGGACCGGTGCGGCAGTTGGTATCCATGACGACACGCACCACAGCTGAAGACGGTGTCACAGTTTCAGAGATGGTCGCAGTCTGCTCAGGTGTACTGGTTTGTTCAGTAGCAGGCTCAATCGTAGCTGTTGCAGTTGGAGGTAACGTATTAGAAGGCTGTGTTGTTGGTGGAGAGATTGCGGCAATTGTCTGCGAAACGCTGGCTTCCAGCGTCATCTCAGCTGAGAGTGTCCCCTTGGCATAGGTAATAGCATCATCAGCTGAAGTTTGCCCGGGTAGTGTGCAGGCGCTCAGGGAGAAAATGATTATCATTGCAATTAGGTAGTAAAGAGAAATTTGCCGGCTCATCATATACTCCTTTATATCAATTGACCGATTAACCCCCTCTTTCATTATACAGAATGCAGTGACTGTTACAAGTCATCAATATTTACCCCAACAACGAATTTCATCAGTTTATTTCCAGCATACTAAGGTTTGCTCAAGGGGCGCTTATGATACAATTCCCCCTATGAAGCGCTGGCAGTTCTGGTTGGGTCTGATAATCAGCATCCTGTTTATGTATTTTGCTTTAAAAAATCTCCACCTGGCAGATGTGTGGACGACCATTAAACAGGCAAAATTTATCTGGCTCATACCGGGTGTGGCTGTCTATTTCCTGGCAGTTTGGGCGAGAGCCTGGCGCTGGCATTACCTGCTGCGTCCTCTAAAGAAGATCCCCACCCGAACCATGTTCCCGATTGTTGCAATTGGTTATATGGGCAACAACATTTACCCGGCAAGAGCCGGCGAGGTGCTGCGTGCCTTTGTGTTGAAGCGGCGGGAAAATGTGCCGGTTTCTGCATCACTGGCGACAGTGATTGTCGAGAGAGTTTTTGACGGCGTGGTGATGCTGGGCTTTGTGTTTCTCAACCTGCCCGAGCTGGCAGGACTCAACCAGGCATCAGGCTTTATTGGCAATATTCGACAACTGGCAATTATCGGCGCAGTCGCGTTTATCGGTGCGCTGGCAGTTTTCCTGTTAGCAGCCATGTATCCTGCAGTGACAGAAAAAGCAGTCAACTGGCTGGTTGTACATCTTATTCCTTCCCGCTGGCAGGGTAAGATCAGCCCAATACTGACACGTTTTCTCACTGGGTTGGAATCCCTGCGATCACCGAAGGACGCTCTGATGGTGTTCATCACCTCAACCATTATCTGGTTGTTGGAGACGGGAAAATACTGGTTTGTAATGCACGCCTTTCCGTTTGAAGTCAGTTTCTTCGCGTTGATGTTGATGAACGGTATTGTCAATTTGGCTACAACACTGCCTTCAGCACCGGGTTATGTCGGTACCTTTGATGCACCTGGCATTGCCTTACTGACCGCCTATGACGTTCCTGGTGAAATAGCAGCAGGTTATACGCTGGTTTTACACGTGGCATTATGGCTTCCCATCACTGTACTGGGCGCTTATTATTTTGTGCGTGAGGGTTTGAAATGGGGCGAAAAAGTGCCTGACCGGGCAGCACTGGCGGGTATTGATGATCAAGATTAAATAGCTTAGAGGGTAATATGAAAATTGCAGTAATTGGCGCTGGTTTTGGCGGTATGGCAGCTGCTTATGATCTTGCCAAAGCCAGACATGAAGTAACAATCTTTGAAGCATCTGACACTGTCGGTGGTTTGGCATCCGGGTTCAAGGAACCACATTGGAAATGGTCACTGGAAAAGTTTTACCATCACTGGTTCCAGTCTGATGCTGACATGCTGGGGCTGATCAATGAACTTGGTTTAAGCGATCAAGTGCAGTTCATCAGGCCAAAAACGGTTGTGTATCATAAAGAAGATTTTTACCCGCTGGATTCTCCCCTTGCGGCATTAACTTTTCCGGGGTTTAGCCTGCTGGATATGGTGCGTTTTGGTTTTGTAACGGTTTATATAAAGTACCTGGCGTCATGGAAGAAATTGGAAAAATTTAAGGCACATGACTGGCTGAGTAAAGCCTATGGTGAAAAGCTTTACAAATCGCAGTTTGAGCCCCTGCTGATGGGTAAGTTTGGTCCATATTATAAAGAGGTCAACATGGCCTGGTTCTGGGCCAGGTTCAAGGCGCGCACAACCAGGCTGGGGACATTTAATGGCGGGTTCCAGAAATTTGCTGACCTGTTTGCTGAAAAACTGGCACAAATGGGTGTTCAAATGCAGCTGTCAGCGGCTGTTTCAAAAATTATCCCTCAGGAAGACGGCAGCGTATCGCTGATATTGCCGGATGGCGATAAGCTGTTCGACCGCTGCCTGGTGACGACATCACCGGGTCTTCTGGCCAGGCTGGTGCCGGAATTGCCTGAAACCTACCTGAAAGGCCTTTTAGAGCTGAAGAGCATGGGGGCTGTTGTAATGGTGCTTGCCTTGCGTAAGCGTCTCTCTACCAAGGGCTATTACTGGTTCAACCTGCCTAAATCTGCAGGCTACCCATTTCTTGCCCTGGTGGAGCACACCAATTTTGTGCCGTCAGAAAATTACGGTGGAGACCATATCCTGTACTGCGGTGATTACCTGGAGACTGACCATGAGTATTTCAAGCTCTCACAGGAAGAACTGCTGGAGCGGTTTATGCCGGCATTCAAGCGCATCAACCCTAATTTCTCACCAGAATGGGTCAGAAAAACCTGGCTGTTCAAGACCAACTATGCCCAGCCAGTGCCCCTCCTGAATCACTCCAAAAATATACCGTCGATTCAGACACCCATTACCGGGTTATATTTTGCCAGTATGAGCCAGGTATATCCCTGGGATCGCGGTACCAACTTTGCAGTGCAAATTGGCCGACAGGCTGCCAGGATGATCCTCAACTCCTGAAGCTACGGTGAGATCGTCAGGTAATCATAGGTTAAGCGTCAAGTAAAATGGTAAAGATTGGCGTAAAATAAGGTTGCAAAGGACAACTTCTTTTTCTCCTCCTTAGTAAGAGCCGGGCCCGGCGTACCCGGCTCTTAACATTTAACAAGCCTGGTTTATCCCTCTTAAACTTAATCAACTGTAAAATTATTACTAGATAACAGCCGCTGTTGATGCTGAACGACCATTTTGAACACAGCAGGCTGTTACAACACTGTTGGTGCAACCCATAAGGAGGCAGCGCATGGCAGAAGCGAGGGCAGGTGCACAGATAAGCCGCAAGGCGTTTACCCAATCCGTTTTAATCCTTCTGGTTCTGATGATTTTTTCAGGCGTGATGACCCGGCTCATACCAGCTGGTGAATATGAACGGGCATTGCAGGATGGCCGCGAAATCGTATTGCCGGGGTCTTACCAGGCAGTTGATAGACCGGATTACCCAATTTGGCGCTGGTTCACCGCACCGGTGGAGGTATTGTGGAGCGACTCGGGACTGACCATCGCAGTGATTATTATTTTCCTGCTCATGATCGGTGCCTCATTTGCAGTGCTGGATAAAAGCGGTATTTTGAAGGCCGCTTTGATCAAGATTGTCAACCGGTTTGGCAGCAGGCGATATTTCCTCTTAAGCGTCATTTCGCTGTTCTTTATGTTGATGGGGGCGTTCTTTGGCATATTTGAAGAAGTTGTGCCGTTGGTGCCGGTCGTGATCACCCTTTCCTACGTGATGGGCTGGGATGTTTTGGTAGGACTGGGTATGAGTATACTGGCAGTGAACCTGGGTTTCTCAGCTGCCATCACTAACCCCTTTACCATTGGCATTGCTCAAAACCTGGCAGGACTGCCGCTCTTTTCTGGCGCAGGGTTCCGTGTTCTGATTTTTCTCAGTATTTACACCGTGTTGATTATTTTCCTGATTAAATACGCAAAGAAAATTGAGAAAAACCCAAAAGCCTCTCTTGTTTACGTTGAAGAAACCAATTTGAGAGAACGAAATCAGAACCATGGGTTTGAACTGGACGATACAGATGCAAAACACTTCAAGCGCTCGATCACCTGGCTTACGATTTTCCTGGTACTGATCCTGGTAGTACTTCTTGCTGGCCCATTTATCCCTGGCCTATCCGACTTTGCTCTTCCTGTGGTGGGTGTGTTATTCCTGATCGCAGGTATTGGCGCAGGCTTGCTCTCAGGTACAAATCGGAGCCAGATTTTTAAAGCAGTGAAAGAAGGCTTGCTGGGTATTGCCCCTGGTATACCGTTAATCTTAATGGCTGCCAGTATCAAGCACATTGTGACAGTGGGGGGAATCCTGGATACCATATTAAACCAGGGTGCTCAGGCATTTGACGGTGCCAGTGGATTTCCTGCCGCGATGATTATTTACTTCCTGGCATTGTTCGTTGAGTTTTTCATCGGTTCTGCATCGGCAAAGGCGTTTTTATTAATGCCGATCCTGCTGCCGCTGGCTGATCTGGTCGGTGTGACACGGCAGATTGCTGTAACGGCTTACTGCTTTGGTGATGGCTTTTCCAACCTGGCTTATCCCACCAACCCTGTGCTGTTGATTGTTCTGGGCCTGACCGTTGTCAGTTACCCCAAATGGATGCGCTGGACAATTGGACTTTGGCTGGCTGTGTTCGTGCTCACCGCAGGTTTTCTCGGCCTGGCAACTTTGATAAATTTTGGCCCCTTTTAATTAAAACAGACAGTGCATTGTGCTGTGATAATAAAGGTTTAAATGATTACGCCCTGGATTTCCAGGGCGTGTGTTTTTGAATGATGCAGATCTTATGGCAGAACGTACCAGGGGTTGATAAAACCACCGTTGTACCGTACTTCAAAATGCAGGTGAGGGCCGGTTGAGTTGCCGGTTGAGCCGGCATAAGCAATAACCTGCCCCTGTGAAACGCTTTGACCGCAGCGCACAACCAGTTCGCTGTTGTGTGCATACAAAGTGTGATAACCGTTGCCATGATCAATCATCACCATCAAGCCGTATCCACCGCCTATGGAACCCGAATAAACCACCAAACCGCTGTCAGCTGCCCAAACAGGCATGCCAGTTGGGGTGGCAATGTCAATACCGAGATGACCTGACCAGTAATCATTGCCTGACAGGTAGGTGTTGGCTGTCGGCCAGATGAAAGCACCGCTGCCGTATGCACCACCGCCATCCAGTGCACAGCTGCCCGGACCGGCAATAGATTGCGTCGCGCCGGCATTTGCACGCCAGACAGTTGGGATTATCCACTGCTGGAACTCGCGTTCGCCGCCAGGGATCATTACATATTGCCCGGCCTGGATGACAGGGTTGGTGAGATCCAGCTTGTTACCCGGAAAAGTCAGGATTGCTTCAGGTGTAACGCGATAATCACCAGATATTTTTTCTACATAATCATTGGTTTTCCACTGGTATAAAACACCATCTACTGGTGGGATCCTCAGTTTCATATCAACGGAGAGCATATTCGGGTTGTCCTGCAGCTGGTCTGCGTTTGCCCACAGGATTGTTTCTGGCTGCAGGTTGTACTTGACTGCAATCGAAAAAACAGAATCACCCGGACCAACGATGTACTCTTCGATGCCTGATCGTGCCTTTGTTGGGATGACCGTATGTGGAACTGAATTGCGCGTGATCGAGTATGTACTGCCAGAAGGATCAAAACCCGGCAGGTCTGCCAATTGCGCGGGCTGCTCTTCTACTTCTTGCGGTTGTGTAGACTCAACCATAGCTGTAGGTTCAACAGGGGTAAAAAAGACTGCTTGCGCGCGCCTGACAATCAACAATACCATTACAACCATTAAAAGAAGAGCAACTCCCCAGGCGATAACTGGCAGCCAACGGTCTGTAAACCTGTTGGCTGAGCGGCTCTTTGCGGGGGTATTCATAAATATCCTACATTGCCTCCGTTAAAGTTTCCAGGAACTCAGTATTATCCCGGCTTTTTTCCATGCGCTGCAGGATGGCTTCGGTTGCAACGGCTGCATCCATGCCGGCGCCCTGCGGCTGCTGGGTGGTCATCTGAATGAACATTCTGCGCATTAACCACACCCTTGAAAGCAGGTCAGGTCCGAGCAGAATTTCCTCGCGTCGGGTCGATGAGCGTTCAATGTCAATAGCGGGGAAAATTCTTCGCTCCTGCAGCTTGCGGGAGAGATGAAGCTCCATGTTGCCGGTGCCCTTGAACTCCTCATATACCACGTCATCCAGTCTCGACCCGGTATCAACCAGCGCTGTAGCGATGATCGTCAAAGAACCACCTTCTTCAAGGTTCCTGGCGGCGCCAAAAAACCGCTTGGGCGGATAAAGCGCTGAAGGGTCCATACCGCCTGAGAGCGTCCGACCTGAAGGATTGACCACCAGGTTGTAAGCGCGGGCAAGCCGGGTGAGCGAGTCCATCAATATTACCACATCGTGTCCGATTTCAACCAGGCGTTTGGCACGCTCAAGGGTGATCTCGGCTGTTCTGACGTGAGAAGACACAGGTTCATCAAATGTAGACGCGACAACCTCAGCCTCTACAGAACGATCCATGTCGGTAACCTCTTCAGGCCGTTCACCAATCAAGGCAATGATCAGGTGTACTTCAGGATGTTTGGCTGATATCGCATTAGCCAGTTCTTTCAGAATTGTCGTTTTACCAGATTTCGGAGGTGAAACGATCATGCCGCGCTGGCCGCGTCCAATAGGCGCAATTAGGTTAATCAGTCGGGTCGAGAGGATATCGCGGCGAGTTTCCAGATCAAAGCGCTTGTCGGGGAAGATAGGTGTCAACGACTCGAATGTCGGACGTTTCCTGGCATCCTCTGGGCTGACGCCGTTAATAGTTTCCACCTTGAGCAGACCATAATGCCGCTCTGATTCACGCGGTGGCCTGACATGCCCAATCACCAGGTCACCTGAGCGAAGTTCATACCGGCGTAGCTGAGCTTGTGACACGTATACATCATCGGAGCTAATCTGGTAATTTGTGCGAAGGAATCCGATTCCTTCATTCATGATTTCCAGGACGCCGCCGCGTACTTCAAGGCCTTCTTTTTCCGCTTCGGTTTGACGGATGCGGATTATGAGATTTTCTTTCTTCAGGCGTCCGGCGTTTGTAATATTGAGTTCCTTGCCTAATTCACGTAATTTTGCGAGTGATGCAGTTTCAAGCTCTTGTATATTCATAGATAGTCATTCTCACTGAAAATGGGATTTTTGTTCTGTCATATATTTGGACAGACGATTTTAAATAAATCTTGTGGTTAAGAAAAATATAGATCAAGGCAATAAGATAGGGGAGATTGCTTTGCTTCTGTAAAATACCCCACGCTAAAAATTACAGAAAGCGGTTCCAGATATTAGTTTAAATTCCTCGTTGGAGTGATAGAAAAATTATAACACTACAAAACACTGTATGCAAGAAAAATTTACCTATTTATGCGTGAATATTAAATAATTAAGGTAAATAATGGCACCAATGTCATAGAGAAATATTACCCTTTATGTAAGGAGCGTGTTTTTAGTTATGAATGCGTAGATCAAAGTCGCTTAAAGCTTAAATTATTCACCGATAATTTTTACAAGGACACGCTTGCGCCGGCGGCCGTCAAATTCACCGTAGAAAATTTGCTCCCATGGTCCAAGGTCGAGCTTACCGCGTGTGATGGCAACCACCACTTCCCTTCCCATTACCTGCCGCTTGAGATGCGCATCGGCATTGTCTTCACCGGTTTTGTTGTGCTGGTAGCGGTCAATGGGTGAGTGCGGCGCCAGATCTTCAAGCCATACACGGTAATCGTGATGCAACCCGCTTTCATCATCATTAATAAATACCGATGCAGTGATATGCATCGCGTTTACAAGCACCAATCCTTCTTTGATACCGCTGTCAGCCAATGCCAGGTTGATGTGATGGGTAATATTAACGAAAGCAACCCTTTCAGGGATATTGAACCATAATTCTTTGCGGTAGCTTATCATTCCTATTCTCCAAGACAGTTTTTTTAAGGATTAACGCTCATCGATTTAATAATATCATCCAGCAGTTCCATGCTGGGGTAGAAGCTTGCAGGTGTCTGTTGATTTAGTGTGTTGACTACCTCCAAAAGGTAGTTTGGCCAATTTTCCTCAAAAGCCCAGAAATCAGTGATCACTGTATCCCCATCATCGGGAAGTACCGGATTTGAGATTGGGAAGATGGCGCTAATGTAGTATTTTCCATCATTTGTTATTCCCTGAAAAGTATAAATTACATTTGTGTTATCTGGTGGGTAAGTTGCCTGGGCGAACATGGTCAGGTAACGTATGCCCTCGCCGTTTTGGAAGCTTAGATAATCATAATTGGTATTGAAGATCATGGCAGCATTCCAAAATGGTAAAAACGGCAAGTAGTCCTTATATCCTGGAATGCTTTTATTACGGAGAGCAACCCTCAGTTCTTCAAAGTTATCGGCAGCCAATTGGCTGATGTCTTCATAATCGGACACAGGATAGATTTGGATGGCGGGGTCATGCGAATTTTCCGGCAGCGGATAATTGTTGAATATAAACTCGTAGTAGGTTGGATAGGTTTCGCCAGGAAGCTTGGCTTCACCAAAGAACTGACCCGGCACTACAGCCTGTGAGACAGAATTTGCAATTGATTTGTTATAGGAGAAGCTGATACCATTGAACTGCACATCCGGTTGGATTGGGGATGTTACAGTTGGTGGTGTTGTCGGCTGTGCCTGTTCTGCAGGCTGGTTGGAAACAGGCGTAGGCTGTGGTGTAAAAGGTGGCAGGTCAGCCAGTGCTGTTTGGGTTCGGCTTAAAACATCAATCGTCTGCTGCTGGCTTGAAGGACCAGCTTCATCATCCACAACCCGGATGCCGCAGGCCAGGCTTAAAATTACCAGTATGGTCAGCGCTACGACAGCCGCTGAAGAGCTTTTATCAGTTGAAATTTTCATGGAATTTCTCCCGGGATTTTCCCCACGAGCAAAAGCCGCACGCTTCTCTTGATTAATAGTTTACCATTTTTTCAATCCAAAATTCAATCATGGAATTTGAATAAAACCTTAAACCGCATATCATCAATTGATAATGCACTGCGATTTCGAATTGATTTATTGACTTTCTTTTGATTGCTCAACGCTTCTTTATCGGGGTGAAAGCCAGCTTACTGCGCATAGTGCGGTATAATTAAGGGGTTAAACTTTTTCAACAGGTGATAGGTATGGACATCGGCAACATTCAAGCTGCTGACATTGACGGCGAGATGCGTACAGCTTATCTCGATTATGCGATGAGCGTAATTGTCTCTCGTGCACTGCCGGATGCCCGCGATGGCTTAAAGCCCGTACATCGACGTATTCTCTACGGCATGTATGACCTGGGTATCCGTTCAAATACGGCTTATAAAAAATCTGCCCGTATTGTGGGTGAAGTTCTGGGCAAGTACCACCCACATGGTGATGCGGCAGTTTATGACGCTATGGCCAGAATGGCGCAGGATTTTTCTATGCGTTACATGCTGGTAGACGGGCAGGGTAACTTTGGTTCAGTTGATGGCGACGCTCCTGCAGCCATGCGTTATACAGAAGCGCGCATGTCGACTATTGCTGAAGAGATGCTGGTCGATATTGACAAGAATACCGTTGATTTTGTGGATAACTTTGACGGTTCTCTGCAGGAACCCCGGGTACTGCCCTCCAGGCTGCCCACTCTGCTGCTAAATGGCTCATCCGGCATTGCCGTCGGAATGGCAACCAATATCCCACCGCATAACCTCTCAGAGCTTATCGCGACAATTAAGTATCTGATCGATCATTATGATAATTTGGATGATGTCACGGTTGATGACCTGCTGCAACATGTCAAAGGTCCAGATTTTCCCACTGGTGCGTATATCATTGGCATGGATGCGATCCGGCAAGCTTACAGCACCGGTCGCGGCAGGCTGGTCATCCGCGGTAAAGCAGAGATTGAAGAGTTTAAAACCGGCCGATATGCAATCATCATCTCGGAAATACCTTACCAGGTTAATAAAGCAAACCTGATTGAACGTATTGCCGAACTTGTGCGGGGTGAACGGTTGGAAGGCATTACTGACCTGCGCGATGAATCTGATCGGCGCGGCATGCGTATTGTCATTGAATTGCGACGGGGTGTAAGACCCCAATTGATCCTCAACCAGCTGTATAAATATACTGCCCTGCAGTCTACATTTGGTGTCAGGCTGCTGGCGCTGGTGGATGGTGAACCACACACTCTTTCTCTCAAGAGAGCCCTTCACATCTATATTCAACACAGACAGACAGTCATTACACGCAGATCACAGTTTGAATTAGAAAAAGCCATGCGGCGGGCACACATTCTTGATGGACTGCTCATTGCCCTTGCCAATTTAGATGCGGTAATAAAAACAATCCGTGAATCAAATGATGCTGATGAGGCAAAAGCCAATTTAGTCTCCCGCTTTTCATTGACAGAAGTTCAGGCTCAGGCAATTTTGGACATGCAGCTCAGGCGGCTGTCAGCGCTTGAGAGACACAAGATCGAGGATGAACATCAAGAGATCAGGGAGCGGATCGCTTATCTTGAAGATCTTCTTCAAAATCCAGCGAAAATCCTAAGCGTCATTAAAGATGACCTTATTGAGATTGACGAAAAGTATGGTGATGAACGGCGAACTCGCATTCTGCCCGATGCCAGCGAAAACTTTAGCGAGGAAGAACTGGTGGCAGACGAGCCTGTCTTGATCAGCATCACATCAAAAGGTTACGTCAAGCGTATGTCTACAACTGCTTTTAGAACGCTTGGTCGAGGCCGTAGAGGTGTTTCAGGGCAGGGTATGCGCGAGGAAGATGCTTTGCAGATGATGATGCAGGCACAAACCCTCAACACAATTCTGTTCTTCTCAGATAAAGGTAAGGTGTATTCTGTCAAAGCCTACCAGATACCGGAGGCAAACCGTACAGATCGTGGCGTGCCGATTGTTAATGTACTTTCTATCGACCCTGATGAGTCCATTACGGCAATTGTTGGTGTGCCGGATTTTGCCAAGGCGCAGTACTGTACCATGGCGACAGTCATGGGCAAGGTCAAGCGTGTCCACCTCTCTGAATTTGAAAGCGTGCGCCCCTCTGGTCTGATTGCGGTTACGCTGAATGAAAAAGACCAGCTTGGTTGGGCGCGTATCACCAGTGGTCATGATGATATATTGATGGTGACCAGCGGCGGCCAGGCACTGCGCTTCCCTGAGACACAGATCAGGCCGACAGGCCGGCAGTCAAGCGGCGTGACCGGTATAAAGCTCGGTAAGGGTGACAAAGTCACATCTATGGAAGTTGCTGTCGATGATGCCTACCTGCTAATTGTCACTGAACAGGGTTTCGGAAAACGTTCACCGCTTACGCAGTATCCAACCAAGAGCAGGGCATCAAAAGGTGTCAAGACAATTGACCAATCCGCCCTTTCAAAAATCGGACAGGTTTCTTCTGCAAGAGTGGTAAGAGATGAAGATGAAGTCACATTTATGACCAGCGGTGCGATCGTCCTGCGCCAGGCTGTTAAGGGCATCAGACCGACCGGACGGGCAACTCGCGGTATGAAACTGATGGATGTGATGAAGGGTGATTCTATCGCCACAATGGCTGTGAATACTTACAATAACAAAGATGCTGAAAATGGTACCGATCAGGCAGCACCTGCTGAAAACGGAATCGACCAGGAAGGACCCGCCGAAAACAGCACTGATATCATAGAAAATTTTGATGCAGGAGAACAAGCAGCCTGATTAATGAGTGCAGGAATAAATATAGACGGCGTTTGTGAAAACGCCGTCTATTTTTTAACTCGGGCAATCAAAATGGCAGGACCATTTTCTCGGTCAGAATCAAACAAAAGCTGCTCAAGGTACAGGCAACAAGCAGTAAGGTCAGCGCTAAAATGAACCGCTGCCGGGCTGTCAGCCCGAGGAAGTCAGTTCGACCATGCCCTCTTGGGTCTCTTGCCATTTGCAAGGGCGCTTTTTTTGATGGTGCTGTGATATTTCGCCTGTTATATGACATTTGAATCTGCCTGTATGTTTTCCGCTGGCTCAGGTCTCAGCTGCAGGTCCCCGGCTGAAATTAGTAATTCATCATCTCCAGCAGTGAGGATGAGATTGCCCAGCGGGTCTGTTCCAGTCAGCCTGCCTACTGAGGTGGACTCTCCCATGATAATGCGTACCTGTTCTCCTTGGAACGCCAGCCTGTGGTTGTAATCCTGCATAAAGATTTCAGTACCAAGTGTTTCCCTGGTTGAAAAAATCTCTGCCACAATTTTGACGAGCAAGTCTGCCCGGTCTACTGGTTCAGGCAGATGGACTTCCAGACAGGTGGCAGGAAATTGGAGGCTGCCTATTGGTGGCAGTGATTCCCTGGTTACGTTTAGACCAATGCCAATCACCACCGCCTGCAAAAGGTTACCAGCCCAGACGGCTTCTGAAAGGATGCCGGCAGTCTTTTCTCTGTCAATCAGGATGTCATTTGGCCATTTAATTTGCGCATTCAATTGATAAGTGTTTACCAATACGCGGCAGACTGCCAACGAAGCCAGGGCTGAAAACAGTTGGAGCCTGGTTTGTTCGTCTGGTTTTGGATGGAGAAGCAGGCTGAAGGCTAATGCACTGCCAGGGTTGGTGATCCAACGCCGGTTCATCCGTCCCCGGCCAGATGTCTGCGTATCAGCTACAACAAGCGCTGGTTCAGGCACGCCGAGGTCTGCCAATTTGAGTGCATGGGAATTGGTGGAGTCTATGCTGTCAAAATAATCTATATGAGCAACAGGCAGTTGTGCAAAGGCGGCTTTTAAACGGTTGAGATCCATAATCTGATTTTACCCTGATTTGATGAATACCAATTCCAAAGACAATGCTTTGGATTGTGTAAAAACTGTCAACTCTGCGATCCTTGTAATAGGGTTTTGTGGTATGATTTTTGCTGGAGATAGAATAATGGACGACGAAAAAATTACAATAATTGAGGGGCCAACCCCTACTTTTGAACAGATTGAAGATGGCTGGGCTCTTGGTTTGGATGAAGGCCCATTGATGTATGACATGGCCTTGACACGCTTGCGGACATTCAACGGTCCGGCGCTGGTTGAGCGATGTGTAAAGGCATGGAAAAATAAAAAACAAATTTACCTGCATTACAAAGACAGGATGGGGTTGATTGAAACTGCGCCGATAATGGCTGCTCGGTCTGTGGAAACGGATGATGGGCATGTGATCTTGTTGTGGGTTAGACAGTTGTTATCTGAAGATGAGACGGACGAACTGTCCGATAGTGATTCGTCAGACAATTACCTTGAATAATTGAAAGAAGGAGTTCGTACATGGCAATGGATATCAACCTGGTTCGCAGCAAGTTCCCAGCTCTAAAGAACCCGCACATCTTCCTTGATAATCCTGGTGGTACACAGGTGCCTCTTCAATGTATTGACAGGATTAATGAATACTTCCTGGAAACCAATGCCAATAGTGGCGGTGTTTTTGAGACCAGTCAGCGCTCTGACGCAACGGTTGAAGCAGCCAGGTCAGCCATGGCTGACTTTCTCAATGCCAACAGACCTGAGGAAGTTGCCTTTGGAATGAATATGACAACGCTGACCTACTCTGTCAGCAGAGCAATTGGCAAGACCTTCTTAAAAGCTGGCGATACAATTGTTATCACCCGCCTTGACCATGATGGAAATATCTCGCCCTGGCTGCAGCTGGCTGACGATTACCAGTGCAACATCCGTTGGGTGGATATCAACCCGGACGACTGCACGATTAATGTCGATGATTTCAAAGCTGCAATGACTGAGAATCCGAAAGTAGTTGCTTTTGGTTATGCCTCAAATATTTCTGGCACGATTAACCCGGTTAAAGAGCTGGCAAAGCTGGCACATGATGTCGGCGCTATGGTTTACATTGACGCAGTACAGTATGCACCGCACGGCCCGATGGATGTTCAGGACCTGGGTGTTGATTTTCTTGTGTGCTCATCCTATAAATTCTTTGGCCCCCACCTGGGAATCCTGTGGGGAAATTATGACCTGCTGGACCAGCTTAAAGCTTACAGGGTGCGCCCTTCTTCAAATGTGCCGCCGGGAAAATTTGAAACTGGGACTGGCCCGTTTGAATCGATCGCTGGCTTGCTGGGTACTCTTGAATACCTGGAGTGGTTGTCTGACTCTTTCGGCGCTGACCAGGACTCCCGATTTGCAGGTCGCTACAGTGGCAGGCGCCTGACTCTCAAAAAAGCAATGGGCGTTCTGCAGTCTTATGAGCACGAATTAAGCCGAACAATGATGGAGAGTTTCTCTGCCATACCGGGTCTGCAATTACACGGCATCGCAGATGTCGAACGGTTAAATGAAAGGGTGCCAACTTACTCCTTCACTCACCCGGCCATGCTGCCCAAGCCAATTGCTATCAAACTGGCCGAGCAATCGATTAATGTTTGGGCAGGTAATTTCTATGCCCTGGCAGTGACAACCCGGTTGGGTCTTGAAGGAAAAGGCGGCATGCTGAGGATTGGCGCTGCACATTACAACACCAAAGAAGAGATTGAGACGGTTACCGCTGCACTAAAAGCAATGCTTTAATCAAAGCACGGTGATTGGTTTGAATGGTACAGCTTTCGGTGATACGCCGGAAGCTGTTTTTTTGGAGGTGAAAATGGAATGGAAACGTGATGATTACCTGGTTAGCACGGACAAAAGCCTGCTGCAGTTAGAGGTTATTCATGGGTTTTTAAGCGGAGCATACTGGTGTGCGGGTCGGAGAATGGACACGGTGAAGCTCTCAATCCAAAATTCAGAATGCCTGGGCTTGTACTATCAGGGAACGCAAATCGGCTTCATGCGTATGGTTACAGATTACGCCACGATGTATTGGTTGTGTGATGTTTTTGTAGTGGATGAATATCGTGGCAGGGGTTTGGCGAAGTGGATGATGTCATGCTTGATGGATCATCCCCAGCTTGGCAAATTGAACGGTTATCTCTCAACCACGCATGCGCACGGACTTTACCGCCAGTATGGCTTCGAATCACATCCGCACCCCGAAAAAATTATGATCTGCAAGCCATTGTAACTTGCTGTTCTGTTATCAGTCATTCCAAGTGATATAATTTTTGGCATGAGAAAATTTGTAAAACCCATCATATTGATCTTTACAGCAGGGATTATCCTGCTGGCAGTGTTGATGATCATTCCCGGCGTACGCAGCAGGGTGATTAACCGTGTTGATCAGCTGGCTGGCAGGATTTTTTATTCGGTTGTAAAACCTGAAGAATCGGTATTCGTTCCCCAGGGAGAGGCACAACCCAATGTTGACATCGTGACGATGACTGCCTTTCCTACACCGACGATGACAGAAATACCCGCGCAGCAGACAAACACACCTGAACCCACTGCAACACCTACACCCGAACCCACACCACTGCCGCCGGTTGTCCTGCTGGAAGGGATCACTTACACCAGCCAGACGGGGCACGGTAACTACTGCGCGCCGGCAAACCTGGCTATGGCGTTATCTTACTGGGATTGGCAGGGTACTGTTGACCAGTGTGCGGCTTATTTGAAACCATTCGCAGATGATTTCAACGTGATGCCGTATGAAATGGAAAATTACGTCAATGACATGACTGAGCTTGATGTGGTTCTGCGTTATGGCGGAAACCTGGATTTGCTGAAGCGGTTTATTGCTGCCGGCTTCCCGGTTTTGATTGAAAAAGGAATCTATCATATTGATATCACAGGCGTTGTGAGCTGGATGGGTCATTACAACATGGTGGACGGCTATGATGAAGAAAAACAGCAGTTCAGGACCCAGGACTCATTGATTGCCCCCAACACCTGGATTAACTATGAAGACTTAAAATCTGAATGGCGCTCTTTCAATTATGCTTTCCTGGTTATTTACCCGCCAGATAAACAGTCACAAGTAGAGGCTTTGTTGGGTGAATATGTTCTCCTGGAGCAGAGCTATCAAATTGCGGCACAAAATGCGTCAGATGAAATCTATCAAACTTCAGGTGCAGACCAGTTCTTTGCCTGGTTCAACCGAGGCAGCAGCCTGGTGGGGTTAAATGACTACTACGGCGGGGCTGTGGCGTATGATGAAGCCTACAGGCTTTACCCGTCCATCCCTGAAAAAGAGCGCCCTTACCGCATCACCTGGTATCAAACAGGGCCCTATTACGCGTATTACTATGCCGGGAGATACCAGGATGTTTATGACCTTGCCACGCAAACGATTACCACAGCTAGAAAACCTTATCTTGAAGAGAGTTTTTACTGGCGTGCAAAGGCAAGCATTATGATTGGCGACCAACCAGCCGCTATCAGTGATTTATGTGAAAGCCTTGATTATCACCCTGAGTTTGCTCCCAGTGTCTATGAGCTTTCTCTGTTAGGAGTTTATTCCTGTCCATGATCAAGCTGCTTCATTTTTCCGATGCTCACATAGATATCGCCAACCATGGCAAGCAGGATGCAAATACTGGCCTCCCTGTTCGAGTACTTGATTTTCTGAAAGCGCTTGATACTATCATTGATGCGGCAGTCGATGAAAAGGTTGACCTGGTGATTTTTTCCGGCGATGCCTACAAGGACAGAACACCTGTCCCTACATTTCAACGGGAGTGGGGGAAGCGGATTGCACGACTGTCTCAGGAAAAAATACCAACCCTGCTGGTCGTAGGCAACCACGACCTCTCGCCTGCAACAGGAAGAGCGCATGCCCTGCAGGAGTTTTCAACCCTGCAAATACCCTTTGTGCGTGTGATTGACAAGCCTCAGCTGCTGCTGCCTGATGAACTTTTTGGGATGCAGCTTCAGGTAATCGGTATACCGTGGGTCTCACGTTCCAGCTTGATGGCAGCGTTGGCTGATAAGGGCGAAGCGATTGACAATATCTATAAAGAGCTTGGCAGTCGTTTGGGCGAGGTCATTGAATCGTATATTGCGCGGCTCAACCCTGATCTCCCAACGATATTCACTGCTCATGCCTCGGTTGAAGGTGCAAAGTACGGCGCAGAACGCAGTGTGATGCTGGGCTCTGACCTGGTTTTCCCCCCGGGGCTACTGAAAGATAAACGTTTTGATTATGTCGCCATGGGGCACATCCACAAAGCCCAGAACTTGAATGAGAGAAGCCACCCCCCGATTATTTACCCGGGCTCGATTGAAAAGGTTGATTTTGGAGAAGCCACTGATGACAAGTATTTTGTTATTGCTGAGATTGAGCGGGGCAATACAAAGGTTTCCTGGCGAAAACTGCACGGGCGTAAATATATCGACCGTCGTATTGATTTGACAAATCCCATCAATGTCGAAGGCCAGCTGCAGGAAGCGTTAGGTCCAAAAGAGAATTTGAAAGATGCCATTGTCAGGCTGGTGATCTCCTATCCAATGGACATGGAGAGCCTCATTGATGAACAAGCCCTCAGATTTTATGCTGAAGATGCATTTGAATTCCATCCCAAGCGCCAGCCTCACATCAAAACGCGTATTCGTCTTTCAGACGAAGTGCCGGTGGGCAGCCTGCCGCCAGATGAACTGTTGGATTTGTATTGGAAAACAATCGAGGTCGCGCCTGACGATCGAGACTTGCTAAACCAGCTGGGGTTTGAAATCATCAGATCAGCAGAGAACGCATCGATGGTTGATATTCCTGAAGAGTAAAAAAAAGGGGGGGTTCAACGCTCATTGGCTGAACCCCGTGTATCTCCTGATTTCTAACTTCTATACCCCGGACCTCTAACTGCCATGCCAGGTGTAGCGCCAGTATGTTCACCATCGATAATGACCGGTGTACCATTTACAACAACGTGACTGACACCGGTTGCATAGACCTGTGGGTCCTCAAATGTTGCATGATCCTGAATGGAAGCCGGGTCAAAGACAACGACGTCAGCATAATACCCTGGTTTGAGATAACCACGCTGCTTCAGCCGTAAATTGGTTGCCGGCATGGATGTGATTTTTCGAATGGCTTCTTCCAGGGGAAGCACGCCCCTTTCACGCACATATTTCCCCAGGTAGCGGGCAAACGTGCCGTAAGCGCGTGGGTGCGGGCGGCTGTTGAGGAACACACCTTCGGGTGCCTGGGATGAGGCATCCGAACCGATACACACCCAGGGCTGCTGCAGCTGCCGTTCCAGGTTTTCCTCAGTCATGGTGAAGTAAATAGCTTCAACCCGTGAGTTGTCCTCGATGATCAGGTCGATGATGGTGTTTATTGGGTCAGTCCCGCGTGTTTTGCTGACTTCACCCAGGGTTTTGCCCTGCAGCGGGCGCAGTGCTTCTGATTTGAACGCAGACAGGATGACGTTGTCCGCCGATCCTGACATAAGGAACATATTCTCCCACGCGTCAGTTGGCGTGCTCATTTCGGCATAGACTTTCTTGCGTGTCTCCGGGTCTTTCAGGCGCGCCATGAATTCCTCATGACCGCCTTCCTGCACCCAGGGCGGCATGGCTGCACTTAAGCCCGTCCCACCGGCGGGGTAGGTGTACATATCGGCAGTGATGTGCAGACCCATCGCCCTGGCAGCATTGACTTTGCCCATTACCAGGCTCATTTTGTGCCAGTTATCTACACCCATTGCTTTGAGGTGGTAGATTTCGGCTCGAATACCGGCTTTCTTGGCAATCGCGAGGAGTTCATCAACTCCTTCGAGAAACTGGTTGCCCTCAGAGCGCAGGTGAGAGATATAAATTCCGTCATACTGGGCTGCCACTTTTGCCAGCTCAATCAGCTCATCGGTGCCGGCGTAACTGCCTGGCGGGTAGATCAACGCCGTGCTGATACCCAGGGCGCCTTCTTCCATGCCCTGACGGGTCAACTTACGCATCAAATCAAGTTCATCAGCGGTGGGCGGTCTATCGGCATAGCCCATGGCGTAAATTCGAAGCGTGGTCGCTCCAAGGTAGGAGGCGAAATTGCAGGAAACACCTTTTTCTTCCAGGTGGGTCAGGTATTCGCCCAGCGTGTTCCAGGGCACATCGAACTTGATATCGTCCTGGTCAGCCAGAATTTGTGCTTTCATTTCCGGCGTGAGTGGTCCTTCAGACCAGGCTTCACCGAATACTTCAAGGGTCACACCCTGGCGGATGTCACTTTGCGATTTTCCATCGTGCAGCAGGCTGATAGGCGCCCAACTCATCACATTAATGAAACCGGGAGAAACAGCTTGCCCATGCGCGTCGATTACAACCGGGGCTGATTCAGCTGAGAGGTCACCAATCTTTTGGATTAACTTGTCTTTAATGCCAATATCGGCTGAGAAAGGAGACTCTCCACTGCCATCATACAGGGTACCATTACGGATTATCAGGTCATATGTTTCGGTCATTTTGGTGTAAGCCTTTCATTATTTTTGTTCGGGTATTATGTTGCTCAATGTAGTTATGTGTGCTCATCAGTACAATAAATATTGTATATGATCATACAGATTTTGTGTTGCTGGTTCATAACTGAAAACTTGAAACTCTGTCATTTTTCCACTGCGGCTGGTGATGCCTGCCGCAGGTTTATGATAAGATTGAGGTTATGAGTACATCTCTCATCCAGGTAATGGTTATCCTGCTTCTGGTCATGTTGAATGGTTTTTTTGCCTTCTCTGAACTGGCACTGGTTTCGGTTCGAAAAGAACGCCTGCTGGCAAATTATGATCCCGATCAGAAATCAGTCAAAATACTTCTCAAACTGATTGAAACGCCCAACCAGTTTTTATCAACAGTTCAAATTGGCATCACATTGATTGGCGTTCTATCCGGTGCGCTGGGCGGCGCTGCATTGTCTGATAAATTAGGCCAATTGTTGGTGAAAATTCCTTACATTGGCACATTCAGCTCAGAAATTGCTTTTATCCTGATCGTTGGCATCATCACTTACTTGCAAATTGTTCTGGGTGAATTGATACCAAAGCGAGCTGCCATGAGCAACCCAGAGCGCTTTGCGGTATTTGTGGCTGGTCCAATGGCATTTCTCTCAAAATTATTCACCCCATTAGAGCGGTTCCTCAGTTTTTCTGTTTCGGTAGGCATGAAACTTTTTGGTATTCAAGGCACATCGTCACAATCCCTCTCAATGAATGAGATTAAACTTGTGATTGACCAGGCGGCTGAAGATGGTCTGGTCTATGAAACTGAGCAGGACCTGGTCGAGGCTGTTTTTAGATTCAGCGATTTATACCTGGGGGCAATCGTTACGCCTCGCACTGAAATTGATTGGGTTGACCTGGATGCATCGTCTTCATCCATACAGGAACGGGTTCGGGACAGCAAGCACGCCTGGCTTCCAGTAGCAAAAAGCAACCTGGATGACGTGATTGGCATGCTGTATGTAAAAGAATTTTATGAGACCTTCAATCCTGACAAACCTGAAGAGTTGGTTGCATTACTTAAGCCAGCCTTGTTCCTGCCGGAAAATATGCTGGCAATCAGGGCGCTGGAGCAAATTAAATCTGCCGGTGTAACTGTCGCCGTGGTGATGGACGAATTTGGCGGGTTGCTTGGCATGGTAACGTTGATGGATATCCTTGAAACGATTGTAGGCGAGATCCCATTAACGGATGAAGAGGATGAGATCAGCATTTTCCACCGACCTGATGGCAGCCTGCTGATGGATGGCTTGCTGCATATTGATGAGCTCAAAGCAATCCTTGACCTAAAGGAGCTTCCTGAGGAGCAGCGTGTTGGTTATCAAACGCTCGGCGGTTTCATTACCAACAGCCTTGGTCACATTCCCACAACAGGCGATAGCTTCGAATGGGAGAATTTCCGCTTTGAAATCATGGACATGGATGGTCACAGGATTGATAAAGTGCTTGTCACAGCAGTTGCCCAGACTGAAAATCAGTCTGATGCGCCTGCCACGGATATTTAACAGCACACCATTGAAAACTAATATCACTTCTCACAACCAGTAAAGGCATTATGATCCTAGTAAAATTAAAACTCTCTGGTTTTTTATCATACCGGGAACCGGTTGAAATTGATTTTTCCACATTTGATATTGCCTGTATTTCAGGAGCCAATGGCGCCGGCAAGTCTTCTTTGTTGGATGCAATTACCTGGGCGTTGTTTGGCCAGGCGCGACGGCGGGATGATGCCCTGATTCACAGCCTGGCAAAAGAAGCGCAAGTAACGCTGGAATTTGACTATGAGGGATCACTTTACCGTGTCATCAGAAAAAAGGAGCGCGAAAAAACTGCCATTCTCGAGTTTTATATTCACTCTGAGGAGGATAAGTGGCGACCTTTGACAGAGCATTCACTGCGGGAAACTGAGGAAAGAATCAGGCAAACCCTGCGGCTTGATTATGAAACTTTTATCAATGCATCCTTTTTCCTGCAGGGCCAGGCTGATAATTTTGCCCAGCAAAAACCAGCTGATCGTAAGAAGATTTTATCCAACATACTTGGATTGGAAGTTTGGGAAACCTACAAAGAGGAAGCCAACAATCGGCGCCGAAATGTTGAAACCGAAATCAAAAACAAAGATTTTCAATTAGGCGAAATTGAGAATGAGTTGAATGAAGAGGGTGAACGCAGAGAAAAACTTGCTGAAGCTGTGAGCAATCACCAACAGGCAGCTGAACGCCGCGCCATGCAAGAATCAGCGCTGGATAATCTCAGACGATTGGCATTAAGTCTTGAAAAGCAGCAAAGTCTCGTAGCCTTATTGTTTGAGCAATACCAGGGCGCACATACCAACCGGACACAACTTGAAGACAACCTGGCTGAACGGCTGGAACAGCAGCAAAAACTGCATGACCAGCTTGATAAAGCTGAAGCGATTGAAACAGCGTATCAGGACTGGTTGGCTGAGAAGGCAAGCCTGGAGGTTTTTGATAAATTAGCTGCGAGTTTCCGAGAGACTCAATCTCGGCGCAACCAACCGTTGATGGTGATTGAAAATGAGAAGAGCCGATTGCAGACTGAGTTCAGATCACTGCAGCAGCAGGAAAGCCGGATTCAAGAAGGGGCCAGCCAAATTCCTGTAATTGAAACCCAGCTGCAAGAGATTGCACAAAAACAAGACTCGATCACAAAACAGCTTGATGCCCTTGAAGGACTGGAAGGAAAACTGCAGGAATTGAAAGAAACCAGGGCTCGCAGGGATGCAGAGAATAAACGTTTGCATGAAGATGCTGAGCAGCTGAAGAAACGCATTAAGAGTCTTGAAAACACTGAAGGCGCTAACTGCCCCCTCTGCGGACAACCTTTGGGCACTGAGGACCGCCAGAACCTGGTATTGACTCTGAACGAGGAATTGGTTACTTCAAGAAAAGTATACGGCGAGAACCTGGAGTTTTTTAAAACCTATGAGGCGCAAAGATCTGAACTTGAGTCTGACATAAATCGTTTAAAAGAGCTGCACAAGGAAGCGCAGCAAATGGCATTATCAACCAGTCAGCTTGAGGAACGGAAAAAACAACTGGAATCAAACCAATTAGAGTGGCAAAACAACGGCGGTAAAAGGATGGTTGAACTGCAAGGTCTGCTGGAGAGTGAAAGTTTCGCTCTTGATGCCCGTCATGAATTGGCTCAGATTGATGCAGAACTGGTCAGCTATGGGTACGATCCGGCAGCTCATGAGCAGTGCAGGCAGACAGAGCTGGCCGGCAGGGACAGCCAGGAACAGCGCAACCAATTGCAAAAAGCAGGTGCAATACTTGAGACACTTGAAGGTGAAATTACCCGCTTGCGGCGGCAGCTTGATGATCTGTGCAAAAAAACAGAAGAATTACATCGGAAATATCTTGAGGCAGATGATTCTTATAAGAAGGATTCTGCCAGCATGCCAGACCTTGATCAACAGGAAGCAGAACTAAGAAATTTGCGCGAGCAGGAGAATCAACTTCAAATGTTGGTTATCAGGTCTGAGCAGCTGGTAAATGTGCTGGATACGCTCCGAAGCAAGAAAGTTGAATATTCAGCCCAGCGCGAGGTATTGGCAAGCACTGTAGATCGATTAAAAATGCTTGAGAAAGCTTTCGGCAAGGATGGTGTGCCAGCCCTGTTGATTGAACGGGCGTTACCGGAGATTGAATCGCACTCCAATGATGTCCTGGATCGACTGTCGAGCGGCAGCCTGTCAGTCCATTTCGAAACACAGCGGGATTATAAAGATAAGAACCGCGCTGACAAGCGTGAGACACTGGATATCCTGATCCGGGATATATCCGGTAAACAGCGGGAATACGAGATGTTCTCTGGCGGCGAGATGTTCAGGGTCAACTTTGCCATACGGCTGGCGCTCTCCCGCGTCCTGGCACGTCGGGCGGGCTCCCGCATGCAGACGCTGGTGATTGATGAAGGCTTTGGCAGCCAGGATCAAAGTGGAAGGCAGAAGTTGGTAGAGGCGATCAATGAGGTCAGGTCTGATTTTGCCAAAGTACTGGTGATTACTCACATGGAAGAGCTCAAGGATGCTTTTCCAGCTCGCATTGAGGTAGAGAAAACACTTGAGGGTTCGCGCGTAAAAGTCATGGTATGACGATGATTGATGTACGCCTTGGTGTTCAGCAGCGTGTGTATGCCGCTTACCGCCAGCCATTTTTTGAAGCACTGGCGGCTGAATGCCGGCATGGAATGAGCCTGTTTGCAGGCACTGCACGACCTGGTGAGCATATTCCACAATCCGATGCTCTAGAGAATGGCAGTTTCTATCCTGCAAAAAACCATCACCTCTTCTCTGGCGGGCTGTACCTGTGCTGGCAGGCTGGTCTGCTGGCGTGGGCGAGGTCGTTTGATCCACAGGTATTGATTGTAGAAGCCAACCCGCGCTATCTCAACCTGCGCCAGACGATAAACCTGGTGCATAAACGCTGCGGAAAAGTGATTGGCTGGGGACTTGGCTCTCCTGAGGTGAACGGGTTCAGCGGGTTGATGATTCGCGAGCTAAGGCAGCGCTTATACAACAGCATAGATGCCATTATTACTTACAGCCAGCAAGGTTCGGCTGAGTACCTTGCAGCCGGAATACCAGAAGACCGCATCTTCATCGCGCCAAATGCTGCAGTTGACCGGCAGGATTTCCCACTGCCGGACCGCCTGGAGTCTTATTATCAAGATCGTCCAACCATCCTGTTTGTTGGACGTCTGCAGGAAAGAAAACGCGTGGACTTGTTGATTAAAGCCTGCAGCAGGCTGAATGCCTCGGCCACTCCCCGTCTGTGGATTGTGGGAGATGGACCAGAACGGCAAGTGCTTGAGTCACTGGCGATGACAAGTGAGGCAGATGTAACTTTTTTTGGCTCAAAATTCGGTGAAGAACTGGCTGATTTGTACCAGCAAGCTGATTTGTTTGTCCTGCCGGGCACAGGCGGGCTGGCGCTTCAGCAGGCTATGTCCTACGGTTTGCCGGTGATGGCTGCAGAAGCTGATGGTACACAGCTGGAACTGGTGCGGAATGGAAACGGGTGGCTGCTGCCGCCGGGTGACATGGATGCATTGATCACTGCACTGCAGTCAGCACTCGCTGATTTGCCAGCGCTGAGAGCGCGTGGTGCTGAATCCTACCGAATTGTAAATCAAGAAATTAATATCAGCGGCATGGTCTCCGTGTTTTCTAATGCGGTGACTGCTGTGAAAGCAGGCATCTGATGCACATTATGCTGGTTGCTGACGGCCGCAGCCCGATCACCAAGCGCTGGATTGCTGGTTTGGCAAATCTGGACTACCGCATCACATTGGTATCAACTTATCCCTGTCAGCCAATAACCGGTGTGGCATCACAATATATTTTACCTGTGGCATTTGGCGGCTCCGGTGGCAGCCAATCAAGCAAGTCGGATAAACCTTCCGGTATTAAAAGCATGCTGATAACGCGCTTCCGCAGCCTGTTTTTACGTTTGCGCTACAGCCTTGGTCCTTATACACTGCCGCGCTACGGCAGACTGCTGGCCGGAATCATTGCAGAGGAAAAGCCTGATCTTGTGCATGCGATGCGTATTCCTTTTGAAGGGATGCTTGGTGCCTTCACACCAGCAGAAGTTCCATTTGCTGTATCCATTTGGGGCAATGACCTGACCTTTCACAGCCGCGGCTCACGGATGATGGAAAAATTTACCCGGCGTACTTTGGACCGGGCTGATGGCTTGCTGGCAGATGCCAACCGTGATATTCGGTTGGGCAGGCTGGCTGGTTTTGCTTATGATAAGTCTACCCTGGTGGTGCCTGGCTCAGGCGGTGTGGATTTTGACCTCATGGAAAAGGCAATGTTGGAAGAAAGTCAATCAGCTGCCCAGGTGATGCGGGAGAATGTGCCAATTGTGATTAACCCGCGCGGTTTTCGCCCCGGCAGTGTGCGCAATGATATCTTTTTCAACGCCATACCGATTGTTCTTGACCGCATGCCCAATGTCAATTTTGTGTGTGTGGCGATGGAAGGGCAGCCAGAGGCTTTGAAGTGGATGAAAGAGCTCAATCTTGATCAACGAGTGAGATTGACACCTTATTTAACCCAGGGACAACTGTGGAATCTGTTTAAAATTGCCAGTGTAACAGTATCATACAGCTCACATGACGGTACGCCCAACAGCCTTCTGGAAGCTATGTCTTGCGGCTGTTTCCCTGTTGTTGGGGATATTGAATCACTGCGAGAGTGGATAACCCCGGGTGTGAATGGTATGCTGGTTGACAAGGAATCTCCATCTGAATTGGCTGAGGTGATCCTGGCAGCCCTCAACAACCCGGCCGGGCGTGAGCAGGCTGCAGTCTATAATAAGCAGTTGATGTTGGAAAGAGCCAACACTGCTATTGTGCGTGACCAAATTGATGCCTTTTACCGGCAGTTGATTTTCAAGGGTTAATGATTGCGCAGATAATTGCTACCAGGTTCTGAACCAGGTTGTAGTTGTCGCTGTTTTATCCAGGTAACTTGCTTCAACATCTATGATAATAAACTGGTCTGAGGGGTATGTCTTATCGGGCTTGAAACTGATGTGCCCAATACCTGTAGTGCCGGTATTTTCAATCATGCGCAGTTTGTCCTGACGCCCATCCGGCCAATAAATCGTTATGACCACGCTGGCGCCAGCGATCGGCTCTCTGCGCTGGTTTTGCACGATTATTGAAATCGTCTGGTTCTCATCCCCTGTCAGCAAGAATTTTTTAGGAAACGCCTGTACTTTGAGAATGAGCTGTTCATCAGTCAGTTGGGTAGATTTGTCAGGCTCAAGCAAGCTGATATCACCAATACGAGTGTTGAAATAAGCCGTGCCCAGGTCAGATATGTAAACTCTCTTACCCGCCTCGAGGTCGGGACGCCATTCCAGCCGACCATATTGAAAATACTGGACAAAGCGGCTGTTTTGGATTTCCATCTCTGAGATTGGATAACCCAGGAAGGCAGCATCCGGGAAGCCGTCATAAAATTCCAGAAATGCGTAACAGACGTGGAATTGAGTCGGTAAGATCTTGCGGCAGCCAGCGCCGCGTGTAGGAATATCAGGTTTTTCGCCTGGTGTGTAAAGCAGTTCACCAAGGGGAACCTGTATCATTTTCTTTCCATCTGGAAAATCGACCAGGTCAAAACGCGCTTTTTGAAAATACTGGGTAATGTCGCCGTTGATCGGGTCAACAATTTGTTCGGTGATGGGAAGACCAAAAATCCTTACTGGTTCTTCAGCCAGGAGGTACATCTCCTGGAAAATGCCCTTCACCCAGTGACCGGTTTCTTCAAAATACAGATCAGTAGTGGATTGAGCCATACTTGAACCAGCTGAGACAGACAGGATCACCAGTGAAAGCATTGTGAAAATGGCTCGGGTTACGACTGTTTTCATAATTTGATTATACCTGAATCGGATTCAGGCATGATTATTGAAACGAACCATTCTTTGTTGATTATTACGATCAATCCAGCAACTTTGGTTAGCGAGAATCGTATATAATGTGTGTGAGGAGAAACAAATGAAATTGGATATTTTCAGTCAACTGCCATCAAAACCAGGCGAACTGTTTTATGAAATCAGCTTGAGAGTACGGTTACTTTTCCGTTTAATTGCGGATAAAAGGATTTCCCCGCTGCTCAAAGCGATTCCACTGGCAAGTGCGCTGTATTGGATTTCGCCGATTGACTTAATGCCGATTATTCCATTGGATGATGCCGGTGTGGTTGGTCTTGGTTTTTACCTGTTTTTTGAGCTTTGCCCACAAGAGATTGTGCAGCAGCATTTACTTCAGCTTCGCTCTGGAACTTCACAACCAGCTGCGCACCCTGTAGATGGCGACGTCATAGACACTGACTTTATTGAGTTGAAGGACGATTAGTCAATCCCATTTTTATTAATTCAAGGCTGCCCTGACAGGTAAATAGCCAAAGACTCAAACAACCAGCCAGTTACTGGTTGTTTTTTATTATGAATAAGATAACTATTATCTTATTTTAATATTTACCCGTTATACTGATAATTGTGATGCAAATGATGGGTAAAAGAGTGAGTTTCAGGACAGTCTTAAAAATCCTGCTGCTGGTTATGACAGGTTTGTTCATCCTGGCTGGCTGTTCCAGCGGCGCGCCAAGTCTGCCTGAAACGTTAACACCATCGGCGGCAGTAACACTTCTGCCTGAGCCATCGGCTACATCTGCACCGGTGAATACAAAAATATCCCCGACCGAAATCCCTACCATTGACAATGCTCCCACAGAACCCAGCCCAAGTACAACCCCGGAAGCTATCAGTGCTACTGATTTTCCAGATGCCGGCAATTATGAGTGGGAACGGTTCGCCAGTGGCTTCACCCGCCCCTTGTGGTTGACACCTCTCCCGGGAAGTGTCACAGATCTTGTCTTGGTGGAACAGGGCGGCAAAGTATATACCCTAAACGCAAGCGCTTCTCCAACACTATTCATGGATCTCAGTACCAGGATCAGCACTGGTGGTTCAGAGCAGGGGCTGTTGGGTCTGGCATTTCACCCTCAGTATGAATCTACTCAGTGGTTCTTTGTCAACTACACCGACTTAAACGGTGATACAGTGATATCCCGATTTACCGCTGGCGAGGGTTTGGACAGTGAAATAATACTCCTCAAGGTTGACCAGCCATACAGCAATCACAACGGTGGGCAGTTGATTTTTGGACCAGACGGATACCTGTATATTGGTATGGGTGATGGTGGATCAGCTGATGACCCGCTGCGCAATGGTCAGAACGTGAACAGCCTGCACGGTGCTTTACTGCGCATTGCCATAGAACCTGATGGCAGCTACACAATTCCTGAAGACAATCCATTCAATAGCGAAGATGGGCTCCCTGAAATTTGGGCTATTGGCTTAAGAAATCCATGGCGGTTTTCGTTTGATTCCCTGACAGGCGATCTTTATATTGGCGATGTGGGTCAGCGTTCCTGGGAAGAGGTGAACTTTTTACCTGCTGGTACTGGCGCTGGGTCAAATTTTGGCTGGAGCATTTACGAAGGCAGCCATCCGTTTATTGACCAGCAGGCGGGCAGTGACGTGCTTACAATGCCTGTAATGGAATATGGGCACGATCAAGGTTGTTCAATCACTGGTGGTTATGTCTACCGAGGTGAAATGCCAGAATGGCAGGGCATTTACCTCTACGGCGACTTCTGCAGCGGCACAGTTTGGGGATTACTGCGTAATACTGAAGATGACTGGGTGTCAAAACAATTGTTTCAAACACAAACCCGCATCAGCTCATTTGGAGTTGATAATAATGGCGAGATATACTTGTTGGATTACCAGGGCGGCGAACTATTTGTCCTGAGAAAAAAGTAAGTATAATAAGTAAAGAATATCATCCTGTCTCTCAGTGGTATCGCTGGAAAGGAGCATTATGGCAGAAAAAGTATGGAAAAGCATTAAAACAATTAGATGCAGTCATGTTGGTTGTGAAGTTGAGCTTGAAGTGGAAGAGATTTATCCGGCTGAATTTTATCCCGATCAATCACCAAGGCTTGGCGCACACCGATGCTCGCACGGCTTGCAGTGCAGCCTTGATGATGCTCACACCTGTATTTGGGCCGGCACCAACCCGGGGTATGATCCATTTAAAGTAGAAAAAAGCGAATAAGCTGCCACCAACAGCTTGTAATTAAAGGTTCTTTCATAAACTATTCATGGAGGAGTGAAATGAAGCGATACCTTTTTGTAATTCTGGCAATTTTGGTTTTATTTTCTTTGGGCTGTGTTATCGGTGGCGAGAAACAGGAAATTCCACCCACAGCAGTACCCCAGCAGGTGATGCCTACTCAGGCACCTACTGATCCACCAACTCCGATACCGCCCACCCCAGAACCACCAACTGCTGAACCGACTGTACCGCCGACAGTAGAACCGACTCAACCACCGCCACCTACAGCAACGGAACAGCCAACCGAAGCACCGACTGTTGAGACCGGCCCATCATCCGATTATTTTATCGATGATTTTGACGGAACCACCACCGAAAACTGGATTTACGAGTACATCACCGGCAACACCAAAGACAGGTCTGAGACCATTGTAGATGATAACCTGATGAAGGTCAGGTTGGAACCGTATGAGGAGACTCATCTGAAGCTCTATGAGGTTGCTCATGTGTATGAAGATGTGTATGTAGAAACTACCTTTTTCAACAAAGGCGACAATAAAAACCTGACTGGCGTGATCTGCCGTGCAAGTGACAAGGGTTTCATTGAATTCCGGATTACCCCTGGCGGATTTTATGAAATTCACCGCTTTGATTTTGAGTTGAAGCGAAAAAACATCAACCCATATGTTGAAATTCTTAAAGGGGCATCGGTTGATATTAAGACGCTTGTCAACTGGAATACCATTGGTATGAATTGTGTTGGCAGTGACTTTGATTTTTATATAAATGGCAAATTACAGAAATTTGCCATTCCGGTAACTCTAAAAGCAGAATTTGGCAAGCTATCTGAAGGTAATGTTGGAATCAGTGTCACGAATTACGCCGAAACTACCGGCGCTGTTGAAGTTCATTTTGACAATGTGATCACTGACGCGCCATAATAAATAAAACTACAACGTGCTAGAAGGCGGAAGGGACAACCCTTCCGTCTTTTCTGTTATAAAACTGATTCAATAAAAGCCAGGCATGCCTGTATTGCCGGCCAGCAGCATTTGATTTATACTCATAGTCAAACAAATGTTCGAAATCAGGGAGGATCATGCCTGTAAATTTTTTACAAATACGCAGCCAGATAACCAGCATGGGGTCGCAGGCAGCTGACTGGCAAGCCCGGCTTCAAGAGAAGTGTGACTCTGCCCGAGGTTTATTCGTGTATTTTCAATTGCGGAATGCTGATCTGCAGGAATTTGTGGTACAGGCAGCCGCCCAGTACCCAAATTTAAGATGCGCCTCACCCACACTGGAACCGCTCAATTTTCATCATGCTGCGCTTCCGCCAATTGGTCAATATATACTATTGGCAGCAGATGGGTCACAGATCAATCCCAGCCGGCATGACAGGGTTGAATTTGGGGTGATCAATATCGGTGCGCTGCGTATGCCGATAGGATTGAGTGAGCCCGCGCGTGAGAGCATTAAGACTGAACTGCTGTATCATGAAGGCTTGTACACCAGGCAGGGATACGTAGGTGAGGACATGGTCGCTCTAATGCGGGATTTACGGGAGCGTGAGTTGTTGGCTGAGTTGGCGAAAATGGAAACACTGCCGGCAGTTGCACTCACCGACGGTCCTTTGGAGCCATATCGCGAACCAAGGCCCAACCAGGATTTTGAGCGCATGCTTAACGACTACCTCTCTCAGCTGAGAGAGCTGGGTCAAAACAATGCGGCTGCTGCTGGATATGTGGACAAGCCTGCTTCTGACCTGGTCGTCAGGCTGCTGGAATTGACACTGGCTGAGAACAATGCGTTTACAGCCATCATCCAGGAGCACCCGCTGCGAGGTGTCAGGGATATGGATTTGTTTGGTAATTTGCTGCAGCCAGGTGAAAGATCAGCATTGTTTAAGATCCAATCATCGCTTTCCAAGAAATTCACGGGCGCTCTTGAACTGCACTTTTTCTTTTTGAAAGTTGGCTCCGAGTCAGACAGCACGCTGGCGAGAGTAGAAATTCCGGGGTGGGTGGCAAGGTCGCCTGAGTTGCTGGACCTGCTGCAGGGATCAATTGTTCAGCAATGCGCCCAGGTTGGCGGACGCCCGTACCCTTATGTGCTTCATCGCGCTCACGAAATTGCCCTGGTGACCCTGGATGAAAAAGAACGGGTCGAGGATATGATTGTCCAGGAGATGATGGGACAGGGTATTTTCCTTACCAAAAAATCAGCCAAGCAGACCTACAAAGACCAGGTAGGCACACGGACGAGGTATAAATGATGAGTGAAACACCACAGATTGAAATAGGCAGGCTGCTGCGAGCGAGCACCAACGGCTGCGTGGTTGGCTGCAAGGTGAACCGCATTAATGCACCCACACTTGGCGGGTTGGTGCGCATACCCCTGCAGGAGCAGAGTGGGCTGGACGTGATCGGCATCATCTATGACATGCATATTGATGACGATGGACTGGTACGGCAGTTGATTGGCAGCGAGAACATATCCGAAGAAGTGATACTTGACAACCGCAACAACCGCAATGTACCGGTCGAGATCAGCGTGTTATTCCTTGGGTATGTCCAGGATGGTCGGGTCCAACACCTTCTACCACCGCGGCCGCCGCTGACGTTGGATGCCATATATCCGTGCACAACAGATGAGATTATCCGTTTTACGAATGCCGGAAGGCTGGGGTATATTCGCCACATTCTGCGGGCACAAGACCTGCCGGTGGGTGAACTGATTGCCGCACACATCAGCCAGGCAGAGAAGTGTCACCTTTCCAACGGTGATTCCTTGTGGGTACGCAAGGCAGTACAGGAGCTGGTTGTGTTATTGAGAGACGATTATGCCGCATTGATGGCGGTTTTAAGTGCACTGGCTGATGCCGGGTTGACATACTGAGAGGATGAATGATGACAGAACCCAATGACCATGCATTATCAGAGCAGTCACCATACATTGGTTATATTGTTGGCGGCACACTTAAAGCGAATTTGAATGTAAGGTTGACAGTGCCTCCTCACAAGGTGCAGCTTGGCAGCTTTGTAGTAGTTGAAAGCGACAGCTGGATGTTTTACGGCTTGATCACAGACCTGCAGCTTGGCTCAACTGACCCGCGCTTTGCAGACGAGCAAAGTGAAGTACGCCTGCCGCCCGAGCTGGCAAGGCTGCTGCACGGGCAGACCCTTTACACCAACCTTGAACTGATGCCAGCCTTGATGTTGAACTGCGGACCAGGTTTAGAGTCGCCCGATTATGACGAGTGGCGTGATGCCAACCCGGATGAGACCCATCCCCGGCCAGTCAGAACCGTGCCGGCGCATCATGCCCTTGTGCGCCTTGCATCTGCAGGTGATGTCGCCGAGATATTTGGCAAGCCGGATGATGACGAATTCTTCGTCATTGGCACCACAAAAGAGCAGGATCACCCAATCTGTATTAACCTCAAGAAATTTGTGCAGCGTTCCTCCGGCATCTTTGGAGCAACGGGTACTGGCAAATCTTTCCTGACAAGAATTATCCTGGCGGGATTGATCAGGTATGACCAGGCATCTGTGCTGGTCTTTGATATGCACAATGAGTACGGCTTTGATGACAGCGCTTCGGACAATAATCAAAAGGTGACTGGCTTAAAAAGCAAGTTTACCAATATGCGTGTAGTCGGGCTTGGCGCTGGTTCTCAAATCCGTGGAAATTCTCCCGATTTCAACCTGGTGCTGTCAGAAAAGGACATTCAACCGGAAGATATCGGTCTTCTGGCAGGTGAGTTAAATCTGACTGAGACCACCTCCGCGACGCTTGAAGCGCTTGTTACCGACTTCGGCAGGACTAAATGGTTTCATGAATTTAAAAATATGAAGACTGACCGGGTGATTGAAAATGAGGAAGGCAAAATGGTGCCGGCGCCCGGCACGGTTGAAGCCTGGGCAGCAAAGCGCAATGTGCATGTGCAGGCAGCCAAGGGCCTGCACAATAAACTTGGCAGGGTGTTTAACAAGCCCTATATTTTGGAGGAAGTGCCGTCAGATAGTTTTGGAGAGGTGATAAAAGGGCTTGAAAAAGGACTTCATTATGTCATCTCATTTGGTGAGCATGAAACTGACCTGGATTACCTGCTGGTCAGCAATTTGCTCACCCGCCGGATCCGATCCCGCTGGGAACAGCTGACTAATGAGGCACGCGGACATGACAAAGAAACCCCCAGACCGTTAGTTATTGTGATTGAAGAGGCGCACAAACTGCTCAATCGTGAAATGGCATCACAAACCATTTTCAGTACCATTGCACGGGAGATGCGCAAGTATTACGTGACCCTGCTGGTTGTCGACCAACGCCCATCGCAGATTTATGACGAGGTGATGTCGCAGCTTGGTACGCGTATTTCTGGCTGGTTGGGAGATGACGCTGACATTCAGGCTGTACTGTCAGGGTTGGCGGCTAAAGACTCCCTGCGCGGCATGCTGGCTACCCTCGAACAGACCAAAGAAGTCCTGCTGTTGGGATGGGGTGTGCCGATGCCCCTGCCTGTGCGTTCGATCCGCTATGATGATACCTTCTGGAAAAATCTGTTAGGTGATTCAAGCAAAAGACCAGTGGAAGACATCCTGGATGAGCTTGGATTTTAGCTGTCAGAATTAAATTAACAGGAGACTGCTGTGTGAAGCAGTCTCCTGTTGTTTAAGGAATTCTTCATGCCATTAAAAGCCAGACAGCAGTTCCCACTGCAATACCGAGCAGCGTGCCCCACATGGCCTGGATAGGTGTGTGACCGAGCACTTCTTTAAGTACCTGGTCTGAGATGGGATGACCTGTGAGCAACTCGGCAATCATCTGATTAATCTTCTGTGCATGAATACCTGCCTGCCGGCGGATACCGGTGGCATCGTAAATCACGATCATCGACATCACAAACGCCAGGCCAAAGAGACTTGACCCTACACCCTCAAAGAAACCAATGGCTGTTGTGACTGAAGTCATCAAAGCGGAATGTGAACTTGGCATACCGCCAGCAGAGAACCAAAGCGCCCAATTCCAGCGCCGGTTTTGGATGTAATCAATTGGAATCTTAATGGTTTGCGCCAGAAACCAGCCTATCATGCCCGAGATAAGCACAGGGTTAGTAAAAAAGTTCCTGATAAAGCTACCGATAGGGCCTGCTTCACTAAGGTGATCAAACAGGGTCATTGTGTCCATTATTAGAAAATCACTTCATCGTCGTCGGTTGTATCTTCAATTTCCGGCAGTTCAGACTTCAGCTGTTCCAACTTTAATTCAGCCTTCTCAAGCAGTGCAGCACAGTGATTGACCAATGCCTGCCCACGTTCGTAAAGTGAAATGCTGTCATCAAGATTGACCTGGTCTTTTTCCAACGACTGGACAATTGTTTCCAACTCAGCCAATGCTTCCTCGTAGCTCAAATTCTCAGGTTGTTTTTTATCTTTGACCATATTGATTATCTCCTGTCTTCCTGTCCAGGTCTTCCAGTCATGATTTTATCGACATCAGCAGTGAAGCTTCCATCCGATACGTGTACCACAACGCTATCATCAATATTCACCTGGCTGACGGAATTAATCCGGGTGCTGTCTGGCTTGTTGACCAGCGCATAACCACGCTGTAAAACAGCGTAAGGATTGAGTGCTGAAAGCTGGCTGCGGAATGTACCGACTGCCATCTTCCTGTAAGACAAGTGTGTTGAGAATCCGCTTTGAATGCGCTGCTCGATGGCGTCAAGATACTGACGGCTGGAACGAATTTTCCGCACAGGCGATTCAGCTCTCAAACGTGTCCTCAGGTTGTCTAACTCTGCGTTACAGGTGTAGAGATTAGAGACCATTGTCTGCCGCAGGGCATTCTGGAATTCTGCCAGCTCAGATAGTAAGGTATTTTTATCAGGTGTGGTAGCTACCGCTGCACCAGTTGGGGTTGGAGCACGAAGATCTGCGGCAAAATCAGCCAGTGTGAAATCGGTTTCGTGTCCCACGCCTGTTACTGTTGGCGCAGAAGATCCAGCCACTGCCCTTACCACGCGTTCGTCATTAAATGCCCACAGGTCTTCCAGCGAGCCACCGCCGCGCGCAAGGATGATGACATCCGGTTGAACATGCTGATTGAGCGCTTTAATGGCTGCTGCAATGGCCGGCGGTGCTTCGTCACCCTGCACAGGTACAGGCGCCAGCACCACGCGCGCAAGCGGATATCGGTTACGGAGAGTGTTCAGCATGTCCTGCAGGGCGGCGCCAGTTGGAGAGGTGATGATGCCAATGACTTTGGGGCGCTCAGGCAGCGGGCGTTTTCTCTCTTCGTCAAACAAGCCCTCTTCAGAGAGCTTATCACGCAGACGCAGAAATTCCAGGTACAGCACGCCTTCACCAGCTGCCCTGACCTGGTCAATATAAAGCTGGTAAGTACCGTCACGTTCATAGATGCTGACTGCGCCATGTGCTTCGACCGCCATACCATTCTGCAGCGGCGTTCTGATGCGCATAGCTGTTGTCCGCCAGATGACACATTTGATACCCGACTGGGCATCCTTGAGTGTGAAATAAATGTGCCCCGAAGACGGTTTTGAGAGGTTGGATATTTCACCGGAGATCCAGATATCCTGAAGTATCTCGTCACTCTCGAATACCTGACGGATGTAGCGGGTGACATCCGATACTGTAAGAGATAAATTCTGGAATAAACTGGCCTGTCTCATAGGTTGCTCAGATGAACTTGATCCGACGGGCTGCAAACGCAACCATCTTGAGCAGAAGCACGCCGTGACGCCAGCGATCAATATTCGTATCACCGTAGGTGCGCTCGCGGTAACGGATGGGGATGTCGACAATTTTGAGGTTCAACTTGGCAGCACCAAACAAAAGGTCAAAATCACCGAATGGATCAAAGTCGCCAAAATAAGAACGGTTGGTAGTAATACTGTTGTAATCCTTGCGCCATAAGACTTTTGTACCGCACAGGGTATCCTTTATCGGTTGTCCCAACAGCCAGGTAAAAACCAGTGAGAAAAACTTATTACCCAACAGGTTGAAGAAGCGCATTGCTTCTTTTTCCATCGGGTAAACCAAACGCACGCCGTTGATCATTTCACCCTTGCCGGAGACGATCGCCTCATAATAGCGCGGCAGGTCTTCAGGCGGCATGGTCAGGTCAGCATCCAGGATCATCAGGATATCACCGGTGGCACTGGCAAAACCGGTGCGCACTGCGTCGCCTTTACCTTTGCCAGGCTGCTTCATTAAAATCGCATTGCGTTCGGGGTGCTGTGGTATTGCCCTGGCAATGGTTTCATAGGTGTCATCTTTTGAATTACCTTCTACGAAGATCAGCTGTGTGCCGGAGCCCATCTCAGGTGTACGATTGAAAATGGCTTCGATGTTGCCGGCTTCGTTGCGTGCAGGAACCACAACAGATACCTGGGGTGGCTTTTCCATATTGATAGATGCCGGTTTTGGCCTCGCCAGTGAAAAGTTAGCCATTGCTGCCGATTTGAATGGCCACAGCCGTACCAGGAAACGGTTGAACAGCGGTGCAAGGATAGGAATATTGACTGGAAAACAGACTTCTTCCCAATTTCGGATCACTTCAAAGCCGCTGATGTACAGCAGGTTGTTGACATCATCCCTTGTCAGCCAGTTCTGATAAAGCAAAGGTGTGGCAAGATTGAGCGTTCTGGCAAGTTTGAGGGGATACTCCCACAGACGCGAGTAATAGTTCAAGATGATGCGCGTGCCTGGATGACAAAGAGAACCTAACTGCTTGAAGACATCCTGTACATCCCACAAGTCATTGATGACATCTGACAGAATGATAAAGTCAAACTGCCCGCTGAGCTGCAGATTGTGTACATCCGCCTCGATAAATGTTAAATCAGGGTGAGTCTTTTGAGCCAGTTCGATCATCCCGGGTGAGAAATCCACACCCACACCATAAGCTGGTTTTAATGCTGCCAGTAAATTTCCAGGGCCAGAGCCAATTTCCAATACTCGTTGGCCGGGAGGTATGAGGAAGCGGTATACCTCTGCCAATCGACGATTGTAATATGCGCCAAGGCTCTTCCATGATCGAAGTTTTTGTGCAACGTCGTTCCAGTGGCTTTTACGCTCTTGTTGATAGTCGTTAAAGGATTTCAAATTGGGATTATCAAATGTGCTGTCTGATGTCATTGGTTTTACACTGTAATTGGATTTGAAAGAGTATAGTATACCATCGCTTAATTTTTACAAATACCTTCAGTAAAAAACTGTAAGAGCAAAGTGATAATGTCCTAAAGTAGCAAAATAGAAATGTCCTAATTATGATTAGGAGCTATGAAATGGACAATCGAAATGAGCAATAAAGAACTGATAAGGAAGACTGAAGTTGAACGGGTCTTAGATCAACGGAGCACACAGAAAGAAGCAGCAAAAAGGCTTGGGGTAAGTGAGCGGCAATTTAGGCGGATACTACGACGATATAGACAGGAAGGAGATGGAGGGATAGTATCGAAGAAGCGTGGGAAGCCGAGCAATCGAAAGACAAAAAGAGAGATAAGGGAAGAGGTGAGAGCATTTGTCACCGAACCAATCATGCAAGGATTTGGGCCAACCTTGATGGCTGAGAAACTCGAAATAAGACATGAGATCCGGTTGAGCAAAGAAACGGTACGTCGGCTGATGATAGAAAGCGGTGTTTGGCAGGCAAAAACGAAAAAGAAGGCGGAGCCACATTACAGCCGACCTCGAAGGAAGCATCGTGGAGAGTTAGTGCAGATCGATGGATCGGATCATAACTGGCTGGAAGATCGTGGACCAAGAGCTACTTTGTTGGTTTTTGTGGATGATGCTACCAGTGAGATCCTGGCGGCAGAATTTGTATCTGAAGAAAGCTTCTTCAGCTATGGGCAGCTGTGCAAGCGCTACTTTCGTGAACATGGTCTTCCCAAGTCATTTTATAGTGACCGTTTCAGTGTATTTCGTGACAACCACAAAGAAAACCTTGCCCATGAACCTGTTACCCAGTTTCAAAGAGCCCTGACAGTGTTGGGTGTTGAGATAATCTGTGCTAACTCACCCCAAGCTAAGGGTCGGGTTGAAAGAGCTAACCAAACATTACAAGACCGACTGGTAAAAGAAATGCGTTTCCTCGGTATCAATACCTATGAACAGGCTAACCAGTTTTTACCAGAATTTATTTGTGACTATAACCACAGATTTGCTGTGATGCCTGGCTCAAGCCCGGACTTTCATCGACCATTGGATAAAACTCAGGACTTGGATTTCCTTTTCTCTATTCATGAATTCCGGACCATCACCAAAACCTTGCTTATCCATTATGCTGGCAAGGTTTATCAAATTGTGACCAATCACCCCGCTTACTTTTATGCAAAAGCAGAAGTTCTGGTTACTTGCGATCACACCGGTGCCATTTCAGCCTGGTTGGATGGCACTCCGCTCACTTTGAATGAAATTGAAAAAAGACCAAGGCAAGGTACTGTTGTGTCCTCAAAATCGGTTGAGCCTAAACCGATATCTCCTGCTTATAACCACCCTTGGAGAACCTATGGGAAAAAGATAAATGGCAAACCTGTTCTGAACACTTTATTAACCGAATAGGACATTTCTAATTAGCTGTATATAGGACATTTCTATTTAGCCTTGACACCTTCAGTAAAAAACCTTCAGTAAAAAACGCCCTGTTCAGCCTGTATTTGGCGGCAGTTCAAGGTTAAATTCCAGGTCAAGCTCGTCATGAATGGGGATACCATCCACTCCGGTGAAGGGTATCTCGGGCTTGATAAAGCGGGCTTCATCCACAGCACCTGGGCGAATGTCAGTCAGGTGAAACCCTCGTTTTTGAAAGAATGCCAGCGCGGGCATGTTGTCATTGGTTGTGGTCAGGATAATCAGGCGGCATCCCCGCTGGCGGGCAGTTTTGATCACCTCAACCAACAGAGCTGTACCAATGCCCTGCCTCTCAGTCAGGCTGTTGATGGTCACAATCTCGCAGGTGTCGGCAGCGATTACAAAAGTGATCACGCCCAACAGGTCATCTTCCTGCTTCGCTGTGAAACCTTCCAACGCATTAATTGAGAAGACCCCCTGGTGGACGATGATGATGTTTGAGCCCCAATGCTCAACAAAAAAATCTGTCAACCAGGGAAAATCCTGTTCAGTTATGGGTTGAACCTGCATCCTATTATCTCTTTATCAAACCGCTACCAAAATAAGACCAGTTGCTTAAGGCTTTTCAATTCTTGGCTGAACCCATACCGGCCAATCTTCACCAGCATCCGAGTCAGATTCAATTTGAAGCATAAATTCAACATTCTTTCCTGCAAGCGCGCTCAGGTCAATATCCAAAGACCGGGTGCTGCTGTCATAAAGTTCATTCCATCCGGCAGTTGGGGAGAGGCTCTGCCAGGCGCCGCCGGTGTTGTATTGAAGGTGAAAGGTTACGTTACACTGTGTAGCACCCTGCAGGCAGCCAATTTGTGCTCTGAACCTGTAGCCGGATTGTATGTTGATTGCCGGGTACACGCCCTGTATCCAGCCGCTCTTTTGACCCGGGTCGTAACCGCCATCTGCAGGACGGCGGGGGTGGGTCTCCAGTGCAGAGCCTGTGATTTTGATGTTGTTCTCCAGGGTTGGATTGTCCATTTTTTGTACATATCCTGTGCTTGCAGTCGTGCTTCCCGGGCAGGGTAGAATACCTGTATTGGATGTCCAATCAGCCTGACAGTAATTGGCAGCAAAATCATAGACCAATGACTGGGGCGCGACAACTTCGATATCAACGTAAAATGGATTTCCTCCTGACAGACCAAATATTGTCCCATTCTGGTCCTTTAATTTCCAGTTTCCTCTATATGTCCGGGCTTCATTTGGCGCCCGCATTTGCACGGATATATCAACAGATTGTCCAGGAGCGACACTGGAGGGTAAAGGTACGCTTGCGGGAGCATCCATGGCGGTGCCGGCATCCAGATAGGCTGAGTAGGCGGTTGTCCAGGTACAGGTTCCGATATTTTTAAGACGCCACGTCTTTACAAAACTTTCGCCAGGAGAGAATTTTGTACCATCCTGGATGGTAATATCGTCAACAAAACCAGCCAGGTTACAGGGTACCGGCAGGCGCGTGGGCAGCTGAGTCGGAATGGGCGGATATGTGTTTGTAGCTGCCATGACCTGTGTCGCCTGCAGAGTGATTGTTGGCACAGCTGTTGATGCTGTGGTGGAAGGTGTAAACAGGGCAATACCTGTTTGCAGCGCTTCTACTGTTTGGGCTGATGAAGTTAAAACCTGTTCAACTTCATCCTGTTTGTTTCCAGATATGTCTGGTCGATTGCAAGTGAGTGTGACTAACCCCATCATGGCAATGATGATGATTAATAGTTTCCTTTTATGCATAAATCCTCCCGGGTTGAGCTCAGACAGCGCTCTAAGACCCTTTGAATTGACTCAGAAAGCGGACTGTGTGTTAGTGCAGGTCGTAAATGCTTCCGCCGATAAACTCACGGATGACAGAATCTGCTGGAACAGGTGCATCATCGCTTACTTCGGTAAACTGAGCCAGCACCTTGTGAATCCGTTGGGAGCGGATGAAAGCATCTTCCCTCAGCGGGTCATCCTGGTATTTTTTCACCCATTCGGCAAATGAATTGATCAGGCGCGGCTTATACAGCGACAGCTCATACGGCATGGCGCTGTTGATGACGTAATCCACCGTGTGATTGTATGGGATGATGTTGCGCATTTCGCTGGAGCGAACATAATGCCAGTGGGTCAGGGTTTTTTCAGGGTCGTAACTGCGGTGTGCAGCGTCACGCAGCATGCGCCGCATCAGGCGGATATCAGTCCACTGAATGAACTCATTTTCATCCGTCTTCATCTGAAGCAGGGGTTCAAGGTAGGTCTTGAATTGGACTTTCTGTTCAATGCCCTGGGTCATTTCAGGGTACAACCCATGCAGGCTGTCAATCAGGATCATCTCACCAGCATTGAGATGCATGGGTGTTTGGTCCGATGTACGTTTGCCGATCTTGAAATCATAATAAGGGATCTTGACTTCCTTCCCGGAAATCAAATCCCGGATATGTTCATTAATGAGGTGCAAATCGAGGGCCTGCGGTGTCTCAAAGTCATAATCGCCGAACTCATCAATTGGGTGCAGTTCGAGATCAAAAAAGTAGTGATCGACATTCAAAGTCACAAGGTTGATGTCAAGGCGCTTGAGGTGCTCCGAGATTTTTGCCGTGGTGGTTGTCTTACCAGAAGAGGATGGACCCGTGATGATGACCAATCTGAGCTCATCTTTACGCTGTGCGATCATATCCACCGCGCTCTCAACATCTTCGTGATAGGCTTTTTCAGATTCGTGAATGATGTCCAGCAGGTCACCCTGCGCCAGCCGGTTGTTGTAGTGCTGAATGGTATGAAGATTATGACTGGCAGCCCAGTCCAACACATGCCAGATTTTTGCCCAGGGGATATTGCCTGACGGTTTGGATGCCAGCTCGGCATTGATGCCACGCGACCGTGCGCGTTCCTCACGATAAAGAATATACGCTTTGGCAACCCGGGCGTGGCCATTTTCAATCAATACTTTTTCAACTGCATCCTGCACCTGCTCAATATCCGGGATGTAGCCTGGGGGCGCATTTTGTTCCAGCAGAGCAACGACCTGCGCGCTCAGCCGTTCAGATGTGACTCTGTCGCGGCCGCCAACAGCAACCGCAGCACGATAGATGGCATTGCTAATGCGGTCAGGGTTGAAATCAACAACTGCGCCATTGCGCTTTTTTATTTTTTTTATTTTTGCCATACTTACCTCAAACTAAGAAGCCAACCGGTTTAATCGGCGCGTTCGATTTTGAACACAACTGGGCGTAATCCGTCAGTGCAGCATGCAATTTGCACGCCTTCTTCTTTCATCCAGGGCATGCTGCCGCCCATCATCACTGCGGCGATGTCGCGCTGGATATCGGCAAATGCCCATCCGCAAAATCCTTCAGGGATATCACCCGGGCCAGTTGAAAAAAAGACATCGCCAACTTCAAAACGCTGACATGGGGGAAGAGGTGATCTGTCAGGATGTCCGTAAACATCCGCAAGCTCTGGAAAAAGGCTTTTCTTGATAACCGTGATTTTCACTGTATGCATGGATTTCCTCCATAATTTTCAATAAGAAAACCAGACAAATTCATTATATCCGATTCAAAGGCTGCTTTGATAAGGCTTATTTTCCTTTCGCATTAGGTTCGCCAGGTCTATATATCTCAGTGATTAGCCTAAACTTGCTGGCCGCTTATCTATAAGGTGATTTATAATGACTTACTAACAAATACAATAATTTTGGATATGGGAGTTAAGATCATGTCAACAACAAAGCAAAACCTCAGACATGCATTTGCCGGTGAGTCGCAGGCTAATCGCAAATACCTCGCGTTTGCCAAGAAGGCTGATGATGAAGGTTATCCGCAGGTTGCCAGGCTGTTCAGGGCTGTTGCAGAAGCAGAAACTGTACACGCGCTTTACCATCTGCGTGTCTTAGGTGCTATTGGCACAACTGATGAAAACCTTAGAGCGGCAATTAGCGGTGAACATTATGAATTCAAAAGCATGTACCCTGGTTTCATCGCTGATGCTGAAGCTGAGGGCGAAAAGGGCGCATTGAGGAGTTTCTCGATGGCCAATGACGTCGAAAAAGTCCATGCCAGGCTTTTCGAGGCTGCTCTTGAAGATCTGGCAAAGGAAGTTGAAGAAGGGGAATATTATGTCTGCCCGGTTTGTGGGTATACTCAGTTCCGCAGTGCGCCGGATAAATGCCCGGTATGCGGCGCACCGGCTTCAAGATTTATAAAGATCAGTTAGTTTTCAAAAAAGGTAACAGATCACAGGCGGAGGCACCGCCTGTGTTGCTTTAATCTGATAGTTTCATGATTACCCGGGAAATTTCTTAGTTGTGGTCTTGAGGGGATGAGACGTCAATCCATTCAATTGAAGGGTGGAATTCAAAGCGCTTTCTCATCACTTCAATTGCCTGCGTGTTGCTGTCCACCAGGATGAAGTTTCTATCCAATTCTGTGCAGGCCGCGCCTGTGGTACCGCTGCCGGCAAAAAAATCCAACACTATGTCCCCTGGTTTTGAGGAAGCCTGGATGATGCGGCGCAGGATGCCCAGCGGTTTCTGGGTGGGGTAACCGGTTTTTTCTTTACTATTGGTGGGCACAATTGTGTGCCACCAAGTGTCAGTGGGCAGCTTGCCGCGGGCTGCTTTTTCAGGCCCAACCAGCCCGGGAGACATGTAAGGAATACGGTCAACGGCTTGCTGATCAAAAAAGTAGTTGACCGGGTCTTTGACATAAAGAAGGATGTTGTCATGCTTGGGCGGCCACTTTCGACGCGGCCGTCCGCCGTAGTCATATGCCCAGATGATCTCATTGAGGAAGCAGTCGCGGCCGAAAATCTGGTCCAGCAGTATCTTGCAGTAATGGACTTCACGGTAATCAATATGAAAATACAGGCTTCCGGTAGGTTTCAGCAGCCTGTGCGCTTCAACAAGGCGCGGCTCAATAAACGACAGGAAATCATCAAACCGGTCAAGGTAGGCTTTCTCACCCAGCGCAGTGGTTTCATAACGCCGGCCGCCAAAGCCCGTGCGATCGCCGTTTTCACTGCGCTCGGTTTTAATTTGGGTGCGCGCCTGCACCTTTCCGGTATTAAAAGGCGGATCAATATAAATCAGATCAATGGCGTCTGATGCAAAGGATTTCAAAATTGGCAGGTTATCGCCAAAGTAAACGCGGTTTTGCATAAGCTTATTTTAACACGTCTGCTTGAGAGATTACCTGATGGGATTTTTCAGGATGCTGGATCAAGCGGGTATAATTGGCACCTGTCAGGCAAAATAGAAATCATCCTCATATAAAGGACTACTCTATGATCGCTGCCATTACAGCCCGAATTTCATCCATGTCGCGTGAGTTGAAGATCTTTGTGCTTGTGTCATTTGTTCTCAGTGTCTCCTACAGCCTGGTTGACTCAACCTTTAACAATTATCTAAATGAGCGTTTCCAGCTGACAGGTTTTCAGCGGTCATTTCTTGAGTTACCACGCGAGTTCCCTGGCGTGATGGTAATTTTTGTTTCTGCCATGGTATGGTTTCTTTGCAGCCGGCGGCTGGGTGCATGGTCTTTGATACTGGCTGCATTTGGCACCTTCATGATGGGTTTTTTCTCACCTTCGTACGGCATCTTGATTATCTGGTTGTTCATCTACAGCCTTGGTTCTCATCTGTATATGCCGGTCGCCTCAACGATAGGCATGGATCTGGCCCGCACTGGTAAGACTGCCCAACGCCTGGGTCAGCTCAATGCAGTGCGTAACATGGCGACCATCACAGGCAGTTTTTTGGTTTTCATCGGTTTTGGCTACCTGAATTTTACTTTTTCCCACACTTTTGCATTGGGCACCATTGGCTTGTTGATAGCGGCAGGGCTGATGTTTATGATGAAACCCAAGCCATCGAGCAAGCCCCAGCTGTATTTAAAACTACACAAGGAATATTCACTGTTTTATTTACTGGCGATTCTGTTTGGCTCGCGGAAACAATTGTTTATCACTTTTGCACCCTGGGTGATTGTTACCATTTTCAACCAGCCTACACAAACACTGGCTACCCTGCTGACCATCGGCGGCATTATCGGTATCGCCTTTCAACCCTTTTTGGGATGGGCGATTGATAAATTTGGTGAGCGCATCGTACTGGTAGCTGAGGCGGTTATTACCGTGTTTCTGTGCCTGGGTTACGGTTTCGGTAAGGACATATTTCCGGAACACACAGCTTTTCTAATTGTTTGCGGCCTGTACGTGTTGGATCAGATGTTGATGTCAGTCGGGATGGCGCGCTCAACCTACATCAAGAAGATAGCCCTGCAGCCCGAAGATGTTCAGCCGGCGTTGACTGCTTCTGTCACACTTGACCATATCTTCACCATTGTGATCGCCCTGATTGGCGGTGTGATCTGGAACTCCTTTGGGTTCCAATATGTCTTTTTGATGGGCGCCTTCATCGCTGTGATTAATGTTTTTGCTGCCAGCCATGTGAAAATATCCAGCAGCGTTGCAGGCTAATCACCTGTTCAACCAAGGTCAATGCTGTCTCAACGGCTCAGCCTATGACCGCAGGCAGTTGTGACCGGGTTATCTCGCGGCGCTCCCAACCAGATATCTTTTAAGATCAGATCACCGTTTGTGTCAAACTCAAAATAACCCGAAGGGTCCATTTCAGGTGGGATGTACCCACCATCGAATTCAGATATTTCTATGCTTCCGAGTTTAAGATCATAATTATAGGTAGCCCAATAATCGTGATAAATTTCAAATGGGTGCCATGTTACTGACATCTTACCAGCTGCATTGAACGTCACTTCGCCTATGGGTTCTTCCGGTTCATATTCGCTGCCATCCTGGCAGGAGATCTGGGCTTTTTCGCGCCAGTTGCCGGCAAAGGGATTGCCTTCCTCTGTGAAGACAAAGATCTTCTTTTCAAGCAGCTTGCGTCCCTTCTCAATGTTTGCTGTGACAACAAACTGTGCACCATGCTCCACCGCGCTGTCCAGGGTTAACAAGCCGCTCTCTGGGTCAATTGTGACGCCTTGGCTTGGTTCAATCGACCAGACAACGCGGGTTTTAATTGGCGTAAAAACATAGCAGCACTCAATAATACCCACTTTAAGCTGTTGTTCTGCACCGGGCTTCATTTGCATGTCACCCGGCCAAAGGATTGTCAACTCCTCCAATGTTTCAGGATCGAGTTTACCGGCAGGAAGAACCTCGATAACTTTGTCACGTACAATATTGAAGGTTGGAATTACACCTTTAAACTGACAAGCAATAGTTAGGCAGGCAATTACAATGATCAGCAGGATGATTCGAATAGTGTAAACTCTGTTATCCAACATTTGGCGCTCCTTTCTTCAGAAACACATCAAACAGCACAAACACTATCGATGATTTACCGATAAAGTAGATAAAGGGAACGCAGATGGATGCCGGTTGTTATATTACTGCGGGTTCAAGCAGGGTGAGGGTGCAGGCGTCAATATCCAGTTCAGCCAGGCAGCCGATAGGCACCGTTGTTTGATCTTCAATGTGACCGATCATTAAGCCGCGCACAGCTGGTATACCCAACTGCTGGCAGCGGTAGGTAATGATTTCTTCAATTGTCAGCTGCTTTGCCCATGAGGCTGATGTATTGCAGTTGGTAAACTTGCCAAATGCAATGGCGGCCACTTTTTCCAGGCTGCCTGCCAGCCACAACTGGGTGAGATAACGATCCAGGCGATAGGTGGCTTCACCCACATCTTCCAGTACAAGGATCTTGTCAGCGTAATCCGGCAGGAAGGGTGATCCGGTAAGTGTTCCCATCAGGGATAGGTTACCGCCCATTAACCGACCGGTCACTTTGCCGCTGCCAATGCGTGAGAGATGGTTCTTTCGATCGACAGCGCCGGGACCTTTTTCAAAATGAGGTGGCGCACCGATACCGATACGATCCTGCGGATCCATGGTCACCTTTCGAAATTCGCTGTAAGTGTAAGACGTGTAACTTTGTGCCGCAATCGGCCCGTGAAAGGTCATAACACCTGATCTGGCATAGATTCCATTCAGCAAGGCAGTGATGTCGCTGTATCCCATCAGAACTTTTGGGTTCCTGGCGATCATCTCATAATCGAGGTATGGCAGAAGGCGGGCTGAGCCATAACCGCCACCCAGGGTGATGATACCGTTGACGCTTTCGTCTGCAAACGCATTGTTCAAGTCTTCGGCTCGCTCTAAATCGCCACCAGCCAGGTAACCCCAGCGCTCATAAAGATGGGCGGCTTGTTTGACTTTGAAACCCATTGATTCAATCGTTTCAATTGCCAACGCAATGCCTTCATTGTCGTTTTGCGGCGATGCCGGCGCAATGAGGGCAATGGTATCTCCTTCGCTTAATCGATTGGGTTTAATCACTTCAGGTACATTATTCATGATCTTCCTCATTGATTATTGCACTCTTCTCGAGGGTTGTTAGAAGCTCAGGTAGTTGATGGATGTGTCCCAATTCGTGGAACAGGCCAACCTGTTCAGGGCTCAACTGCACCTGCTCGTGTACCCAGGAGGTGTGGTAAGGTATGTAAACTGCATGAGCGCCAATCTCGACCACCGGCAGGATATCAGACCGCAGTGAATTGCCAACCATCAGAAAATTCGCCGGTGCAACATTCAATTTACGGATCAGCGAGGCATACATCTCTGCTGTTTTTTCAGTGACTACTTCGATAACTTTAAAATAATTCTTGATGCCGGATTTTTCAAGCTTGGCCTGCTGATCGAGCAGGTCACCTTTTGTGATGACAACAAGCGGGTAAGCGTCAGCCAGCGTTTCCAGCGTCTGCTGAACCTGGTCCAGCAGGGTTATCTCTGATGCAAGCATTCTCTTGCCCAGCTCAATCACCAGCGACACTTTGCTGCTGTCAAGCTTACCGTTCGACAGCCTGGCATATGTTTCGATCATTGAGAGCATGAAAGCTTTGATACCGTAGCCGTAATATGGAATATTGGCGCCTTCAATCTCATCCAACACCGACTGCACATAAGCTGGCGAAAAATCAGGTGAGAAAGCCTCGGTAAAGGTTTTTTGAACCTCTACATACAGGCTTTCTGTATGCCAAAGCGTATCATCTGCGTCCAGTGCAATCAGGTCAATCGGCGGCAAGTGGTCATTCTCCTTATGCGGTGCTGAGTAAATTCTAACATATCGGTGCGCTGTTACCATGAATCGGAACTTAAATATTTATAAGAAACCTCTCCGTTTTTGGATCCCGGTTTAACTTAAGGATCCTGGCGGAGAGGTAGGTTATAGTTTATTGCACAGCAGGTCACTTAACCTGCAAAATCAACGATTAGATTAGATGAAGATAATCTGTGCGCCTTCGGAGATTTCGATGAAATCGGTTGCGCCAAGAATTACCGCACCGTCAACAAAGTCTTCCTGCTTTAATTTGAACATGTCAACTGTCATTTTGCAGGCATAAATATTAGCGCCGGCATCTACGATCATCTCAACAAACTCATCCAGCGGTGGAACGTCAATCTTTTCCATTTCCTTATTCATCATCCAGGTTGCCATGGCTGACATACCGGGTATGCTGCCAATCCATGTTGGAATATGGAATGAGGGGTGCATGGCAGGGTTACCGATGGTGGAGATTCCGATTTTCTTCATCTTTTTCTTGGTGATCACATCCAAACCCCAGAAGGTGAAGAAAATATGTGTCTCGATGCCTTCCATACGGGCAGCATTTCCGAGGACACAGGCGGCAAGTGCCATATCCAGTGAACCTTTGGAGAGGATGATGGATATTTTGCGTGCTTCTTTATTGATGGCGGGTAATTCAGTCATTTTTTATCCTTTATGATTGTGTTATGTCTAAATGCAGCCGTGGGGTTTACCGAGGCCTGATACTTTGGCTGCCAGCTTGGCTGGTCCGCCGGGGAAGAGGGCGTAGAGTTCTTTGGTGGTCACATCGGTACCCTTGGTGATATTGCGCGGGGTGGGTGATTCGCCGGTTTTGCCAAAGTGCTCGCGTGAAAAATTGATGACTACCCAGTGACGGTCAGTTAAGGCCAGGCCTGCGCGTGCAGCTATTGCTTCACCAATTTCTTTGGTCCAGGCTTTGGGATCGACCATAAAGCCTTCGCTGTCAAATGCTACGCTGTCAATTAAATTGCTCATTGTTGTTCTCCTGTGTGAGTTTAAAAATTATTATAGTTTTTTGCCTGCCGTGGACATTTTTGACGGCAGTGGTATATGAACGCCCATCAGCATGGCGTAATACATGTATTTGAAAACCAGCTTACCCCAGTGATTGATGTGGGTTTCCTTCAGCAGGCTAAAAGGTCCAACGCCTGGTACGGGGTAGGTTCCCTGCACGGGTTCATAGTCGTAGTTGAAATCAATCAGAATGGCTTTGCCATAGCCGGATTCGATGTAGCATAGAGAATGCCCATCAAAGTGCTCATCAAGGGGTTTGCCATTGATGTATTGCAGAATGTTGTGTACGGCAGTCTCATGCTGGAAATGTGCCACAGAACCGGCTTTAGAGGCGGGTATATTGGTGGTATCACCAACTGCAAAGACATTTGGCCAACGGTCTGACTGCAGGGTGAACTTGTCGACTTCAATATAGTTCAAATCGTCACCGATGCCAGAATCTTCAATTGCTTTAATACCCATGTTGGTGGGGATTGAGACCAGCAGATCGTAGGGGATTTCCCTGTCATCATAGGAAGAAATAACATTGCGGGTTGAATCAACGCTGCCAATGGCATAATCTGTTACCAGTTCAATACCACGCTTGGTGAACATGTCTCCCAAGACTGCATTGGCACGCGGTTTGGTGAAGGCGCCATCGAGCGGAGTAGAAAAGATCAAATCAGTTTTGTTCCGGATACCGCGTTTGCGCAGGTGCCAATCCGCCAGGAAGACAAACTCCAGTGGCGCGACCGGGCATTTGACAGGCATCTCAGCCACGTTGACGACAAGACGGCCGCCATTGAAGCGCTTGAGCGCTTCAGTTAGTTTGACCGTACCTTCGTAGGTGTAGAAATCAAAAATATTTTGGTACCAGCCGGCGCCATCCAATCCTTCTGTCTGATCAGGTCGTATATCCACACCGGTGGCGATCACCAGCAGGTCGTAGTTGATGGCGCGGCTGCCTTCAGTCAGTACAACGCGGTTGTTGTCAGGGTCAATCTGTTCAATGTCTGACCATACAATTTCAACTCTCGATGGAATGAATTTTTTCTTCGGGAAGATGACATCTGATGGTTTGTAGATATCGAAGGGCATAAAGATATAGCCTGCCTGGTAAAGATGCCTCTTGTCCTTGTCAACGATGATGATCTTCCATTCATCGTGATCAAGTTTTTTTGCCATTGCTTTTGCCATTAGGGTACCGGCAGTACCCGCACCAAGGATGAGAAAAGTTTTCAAAAAAATGCCTCCTGAAATTATAATTTTGTCAGATTTGCGATTTCTGTCATCCGGCCAATAAAACGGGATCGTTCTGAGAGTACACTTTCAACCGCATACCTGGCAGATGTAATCCATTTGTTCATTTTATTTCTTTGTCCAGCATCAATAACCGGCAGTTTGAGGAAGTTCTGTTGAAGTTCGGCCAGTGACAGGTTCCAGCGGCCAGCCAGCGTTTTGTGTTTTTCAAGCAGTTCTTCCAGGGCTGGCTGCTGGTCAATATAACCGCCACATAAAAGCACTGCAACGGGCATGTTCTGGTCCGAAATTATCATTGAGGTGTAGTGCAGGCCGGCGTGACAGATGTGGTGTTTTTCTCCAGTGATTGACTGCCTGGCAAATTTTGACCAATTTTCTTTGCATGCTTCCATGCCCTGCGGCGTTTTAACAATTGATTTGCAAAAATCAGATTGAATGTTCGGCTCAGTCAGCAGGTCGCCCTGCGGGTCGAGCATGATGGTGTCCAGCCCCGTGATCTCTGAGACAAGGTTATGTATTGTCTGCAGGCAGTGAATTGGCATTCCCTGATCTGTCTGTGAGTCTGTCTTCTGTGTGGTCGATACGCTGCCATTCAGGATGCCATCAACGCCATCTTTCTTAAATCGCCACTGGTGACCAATCTTAATACCCTGCAGACGCCCGTCTTTTAACATCCGATAAACCGTCAGGCGGTCGACTTTTAGTATTTGTTGAACTTCACGAACAGTGTATAAATCAGTCATAGTATGATATATATTGTTATATAAATATATAACAAGTAATATATCACAATTGCTGTTTGTTTGCAAGTGTTTTTACAAAATCACAGCAATATTAAGTTCAATGAGTTAAGAATTTTGGAAAATTTAAAAAAAAGTCCCCGGTTTTTGCGAGGACTTTTTGGAACTTTATTAATCAAGTTGTGAAGTACAGTTAGGACAGCGTGTTGCTTTTAGCGGAATGATGCTGAGGCAGTGGGGGCATTCCTTGGTGGTTACTTCTGCGGGAGTTTCAGGTTTCTTTATTACTTTTTCGAAGGCACGCATGACAAAGAAAATAACGATTGCGATGATCAGGAAGTTGATAATGGTATTGAGGAATAAGCCATAGTTAATGGTAGCCGCACCAGCTTCCTTGGCAGCTGCCAGAGAGGGGTAGGCCTGGCCGGATAAATTAATATACAGTTCCGAGAAATCCACATTGCCGAGCAGCAAGCCAAAGGGCGGCATCAGGATATCGTTGGTAAACGAGGTGACGATTTGACCAAATGCACCGCCAATCAAGACTGCTATAGCGAGGTCAATTACATTGCCTTTCATAATAAAATCTTTGAATTGTTTCAACATAAAAAACTCTCCTCAAATTAGATAATATTTATTGCAGATGTCTAACATTATACCTCTTCAGAATGATTATCAATAGAAAAAATACATAAATAAGTATTATTAATACGAGGTTATTTTGATTAACTATTGCAGGATTTTTGAGTATGGGGCAATCTATATCTGGTTTCAGGCTTATATATCACCTGATGGCAATGAATTTATACCTGGACACGGTTGCCATAACGCTTCCAACTTCGCAAACCACTGCTTAAGATTTGGTGAAATGCCTTCATTGCAGGTTCAGGATTTTCACCTCCGCAGTCTGCAGAAACGAAGCTGAATACCGCCACTTTGCCGGTTTCCATTACACAGTCAATGGCTTGAGCCAATTGGTCAGGGTTTGGCCCGTCTGGTACGGTCAGTGCCGGGTAGTTCCTCAAATAGCTCTCATCCAGAACATCGGCATCAAAATGCAGGTATAGAACATCACATTTATTTGCCAGTTCTGTTACTGCCTGTTTTAGATCACTTCCCGGAAAGCCAGCTGCTGGCGCTGCGATCACAGCATCCGTTGCGTTTATCAGCGCTTTTTCCAGTGGATCAAGGTCGCGCACATCAACCAGCACGATACGGTCCGTTGGCAATGGCGCTTTGATGTGAGCACCCATGCGCCAGTTGGGATGCGTCAACCCACACATCACAGCGACCGGCATCCCGCCCAGAAAGTTGGTGGTGGATGTTTTCACCGTGTTGAAATCGCCGTGTGCATCAAACCAAATTAATCCAATACGGGCGCCAGCTCCTAGTACATCTTGCAGGCCACCAAGCACAGCCGGGCTGGTGTTGCAGTCTCCGCCGGCGATCAGGACTGCCATGTTTTTTCGATATGCGCCTGCAATTGCATCAGCAATGATTCCACCGAAAATTGCCAGGTTGTCCACTTCCTGCGGCAGGCGGCGTTCTTCAGGGAATTTTGGTTCAATGAAGTGAAAAGGGACTTCAATGGATGAAAAGATGCCGGTTTCGAGGTAAGAACTCACACAGCAGTCATCGTTTTCTGCAGGCTCAGTTTCCCAGTAGCGAATTCCTATAACCTGCAGCTCAGAAATGGTTCTTGTTTGATACATGTTTTTCTCCCAACTTAAGTTTCACATTACTATGATTATAGAGGTTTGTGTCATCTATACATGGCAACCTTGATGTTCATTTTCTTGAATTATGATAAAGTTGTGTTTGCGAACACGCAAACACTCATCAACATCGGAGACAGGATTATGAAACGGATTTTATTCCTAGGTGGTACACAGTTTGTTGGCAGGCATATGGTGGAAGCCGCCCTGGCAAGAGGCTGGCAGGTGACATTGTTTAATCGTGGAAAAACAAACCCCGGCATCTTTAGTGGATGTGAACAGTTGATTGGTGACCGCGACGGCAACCTGGACGCATTGAAAAACCGCAACTGGGATGCAGTGGTGGATGTCAATGGTTACCTGCCGCGGCTGGTAACTGATTCGGCAACTCTCCTGAAAGATGCTGTTGGTCAGTATGTATTTATTTCAACTGGTTCGGTTTATGACTTTTCGAAAATCAAAGCCAATAACGATGAATCTGGTCCTCTGGAAACTTTGGAAGATCCTACAACTGAGGAATACCGCGGATCCGCATATGGCGGCTTGAAAGTGTTGTGTGAGCAGAAGGTCGCAGAACTTTACCCTGACAATCACCTCATTCTACGCCTGGGCGTGGTGGCTGGCCCGTTTGACCATTCAGACAGGGTGACTCATTGGGTGACGCGAGTTGCCCGCGGCGGTGAAATGATTGTTCCGGTTTACCCTGAACAACCCATCCAATTTATCGACGCCCGCGACCTGGCACATTTTACCCTGCTTGGTATTGAAAAACGGCTCAAAGGTATCTATAACACAGAAGGGAACTCTGTCTCCTGGCAGCACTTCATCGATGCCTGCATGCAGGCTTCTGGAATCAGGCCCGAGATTCACTGGGTCGATGATTATGACTTTGTCAGTAATGCTGTGGATTTACGTCTTAAGCCTTATGGTGCTTTCCCGATGGCGGTTGCACCTGAGATGGCACACCTGTGGACAGCAAACAATGACAAGGCACTGAGAGCCGGGTTAGTTTACCGATCGGCTTTGAACACTGCGCGTGATATCCTGGCATGGGATGCAACCAGGCCAGTTGATCAAGAACGAAAAGCGGGTCTGCCGTTAGATTTGGAACAAAAATTGCTTGAGGCTTGGAAAAATCGAAAGAAATAATAATGGCCAGCGAAGGCCCGGCCACGGCCACACGGTTCATCAAGCAGATAACCCTCAGGGTACCATAATCACAAGCGCTTAAAACTGCTATAATTTGATTGATAAGGCGCTTGAGGACGACAAAAAATGCGAAAAGAGATTATTAGCTGGGCTGATGTAGATCAATTGATTGATCATCTGGTCCCGCAGTTTGAGACTGAATTTGATGCGATGGTTGTTATCACGCGCGGCGGTATCGTGCCGGGCGGCATGTTGGCTGAGGCATTGAATATTTCCACGATCCTGACAGCTTCAGTGGATTTTCCAGCCGAGATGAAAATGGAACGGGAAGTGGATAAAAGCCTGACGATCTGGCCGAAGTTTATGCAGTTTCCAACTGATGATTTGTTACGCGGTATCAACATCCTGGTTGTGGATGATGTGTGGGGCTCAGGAAAGACAATCACTGCGGTGAAGAATCGAATCAGCGGTGCACGTGGTAACCCTTACACGTGTGTGCTGCATTTCAACCCGTACCGCAACCTGTTTGGCACCGTGCGTCCCAATTATTTTGCCGCCATAACCGACGCGTATATCATTTATCCCTGGGAGATTAACCGGGGGTTGGATAAAGTTTTATTTTCCGGCATCAATCACTGAGCAGTACCTCAAGATACTGATCAACAATCTGGTGTGAACCAAAGTATTTTTCGGCGCGGGCACGTGCCCCTTCCTGGAACAACTGGTAATTATCCAGGATGGTTTGAATTTCCGGCACCAATCGAGCCGGGTCAGGCGTCTCAAGATTCCAGAAATTCCCGCCATACGGCGCAACCCTGCCGCCCTCGTCACCAACCAATTCCGGCAGCGCTCCAGTTGCGTAAGCAATGACGGGAAGCCCACATGCCATCGCTTCAAGAACAGAGTTGGGGCAGGCAGCATTTAAGTCGGCTGAAAAAAGCATATGTGCTGAGCGATTGTACATCGGGATCGCCTCCCGGGGCAGTACGCCAGCCCAATTGACTTTGACGCCGGCATGGTTGTCCCAGTACTGCCGCAGTTCATCAGATATTTTCCCGATAACGAACAGCTCAGCCTGTTGATCACTTTGCTGGTTGAAAGCCTTGACCAGTTGTATGGCATTGATCAAACCAACCTCGTACCCGCCGCCGAGCCTGGCTTCCAAAAGCTGTATGCGCAGATGATCTTGCGGACGGTGATGCTCACCAACAGGGGTGAATAGTTCGAGGTCAACACCGTTGTAAATGGTTCGGGTTTTGGCTGGAGTGGATTTGAATACCGTCTGCCACCAGTTGCTGGCAAAATTGCTCTGGTAGACAACTGCATCTGCCAGGTTGGATCGGATGAATGCCAGCACCCGGTTATTGATCTCACTGCGCAGGTAGTGACGCCAGCCGGTCTTGCGTTTTTTGTGCAGCCAGTTCATGCCGTTCAACCGCTGAACCACGCGCACACCGCGCCGGCGAGCTCTCCAGATATTGAGCAGCTGATTACTGCCGCCAATGACCAGCAGTGAAGTGATATCCGGGTTTGTCAGGTCATGCGTGAAGGGGATGCCCAGCTCGCCCAGACGGTTGGTAAACATGGTATGAAATGATGACGGTCCGCCGATACCGCTCAGGTTGGGAATGATGCAGATTTTAGCATCTCTCTTGATCACGTTATGACTCAAAACAATGCTCCGGGTGATTGTTATTTTGCTTCCTGGAATTTGAGGACTGCCTCAACAATGCGGTTGGCGGCAAAGCCATCGCCGTATGGGTTTTGCGACCCCTGGATTTTTGCACGAGCTGCAGGGTTATTAAACAGGCGTCTGGCAGCTTGAATAATCCTGTCAGGGTTGGTGCCAACCAATTGTAAGACTCCAGTCTGCAAGCCTTCTGGTCTTTCGGTGACCTCCCGCAAAACCAGCGTCGGGATTTTCAAGGCGGCGGCTTCCTCTTGAATACCACCAGAATCGGTCAGTATCATATCAGCATGTTTCATGATATGCACCAGGGGCAGGTAATCCAGCGGGTCGGTCAGGGTGATGTTTGCTATTCCACTCAGAAGCCGGTAGACTGGCTCCTGCACATTGGGGTTGAGATGCACCGGATATAGAATGTGCATCTCATCAGCATGTTCTACAGCCAGCTGACGGATTGCCGAGCAGATGTCCACCAGCGGTTTACCAAAATTTTCCCGCCGGTGGGCTGTGATCAGAACCAGCCGCTTATTTTGATCAATGATGCCCATCTGCATCAGCAGGTTTGTTGCATCGATCGGTGCCGGTCGGGCAATAATTTGCTGCAGGGCATCTACGACTGGGTTACCGGTGACTTTGATACGCCAATCTTCAATACCCTCCGCAAGCAGATTCTGCCTGCTGAGTTCGGTTGGCGTAAAGTGCAGGTCGGCAGTTACACCGGCGACCCGCCGGTTGATCTCCTCGGGGAAGGGCTGCCATTTGTTGTGGGTGCGCAAGCCGGCTTCAACATGCCCGACTTTGATGTGATGGTAATAGCCCATCAATGCTGAAGCCATAACCGTCGTGGTGTCACCCTGTACCAGCAGCCAGTCTGGCTGCACCTGCTCAAGCACTGGTTCAAGCGCAGTAAACACATCGGCTGTAATCTGTGCCAGGCTTTGATTGGGGCGCATCAGATTGAGGTCAAAATCCGGTTTGATGTCAAAGACGTCCAGCACCTGGTCCAGCATTTGACGGTGCTGGGCTGTGACACACACCGCTGCACTGATGCCTTCAGTCTGCGAAAGCGCCTGGATCACAGGCGCCATCTTCACGGCTTCAGGCCTGGTACCAATGATGGATAAAACCTTTAGCATTTCAGGCATCCAGCGTATTTGCTCCCAGCTTATAAATCACAAAATCCGAATTGAGCCAGCTGCTATCCTGCCAGGCATTGACCGTGTCCAGTATTAACCTGCAGGCGGTCATCTTTGCCAGAGTATCCGGTGTTATGCTCAAGAAATCGCCGTGTTTCACCAGCAACAATACCAGGTCAGCCCCAGCGACTGCCTCAGACAGAGATGCTGTGCACATGAGACCCTGTTCGCTGCCAGCGGCTTTGAAGGGATCATAACAGCTCACCTCGGCACCAGCTTGATGCAGCAAGTGGACTACCTCAACCGAAGGGCTCTCACGGAAATCGTCAACATCGGGTTTATAACTTAAACCCAGGGCAGCGATGCGTTTTCCGTCCAGCCTGCCACCCAAAGCCCTTTTTGCCAGCTGAAGGACAAATTCTGGTTGAGAGTCATTGACCTGGCGGGCTGTTTTAATCAACCGTGCCAGGTCAGGGGCTTTTTCTACCAGGAACCAGGGGTCAACACTGATGCAGTGACCGCCAACGCCAGGGCCGGGGTTGTGGATTTTCACCCGCGGGTGCTTGTTGGCAATGGCAATCGCTTCCCAAATATCGATGCCAAAGCGGTCAGCCAGCCTGGAAAATTCGTTGGCAATGGCAATATTCACATCGCGGTAAGTGTTCTCCATCAACTTGATCATCTCGGCAGTGGTAGCATCCGTGGTGTAGATGTCACCTTTGACGAATATGGAATAGAGTTCTTTGCCAGCCTGGGCTGATTGCGGCGTGATGCCGCCAATGACCCGTGCATTTTCAACCAGCTCACGCAGAATTTGACCGGGCAGGACTCGCTCCGGGCTGTAAGCGAGATGAAAATTAACACCGGCTTTAAGCCCTGAGCGTTCCAGGATAGGTGCAACCAGGTCATTGGTTGTACGCGGGGGTGAAGTTGATTCCAACACTACCAGGTTGCCGCTTTGCAAGTAAGGCACAATGGCTTCAGCTGCAGAGACAACAAAGCGCATGTCGGAGCTTTTATCGTCCATGAACGGTGTAGGTACAGCAATGATGAACGCATCAGCTTGCGAAGGCTGTGTACTGACACGTAGATGACCGGATGCAAATGCTTCCTGCACCAGGGCGCGTAAGCCAGGCTCGTAGATATGCAGCTTGCCGCTGTTTAACGACTCAATCACATGGGTATTGACATCAACCCCAATAACTTCAATGCCATGGCTGGCAAAAGTGCTTGCGGTTGGAAGCCCAATGTAGCCCAATCCAATGACACAGATTGTTTGAAATTTCACAAGGAACTCCTGTTGGAATGAGGTTTACTTTGAAATTATCTCATAAGACCAGTTTATTGCGTAGGTACATTAGCAATTGTGCTAACGATCCTGCGGGATTGCAACCCGAGGGCAGTATGCTGCAAGTGGGTGGTTTCTAATCGGTGATTGCTTGCCTGTGAAGTTTTGACGTGATACACTTTTCTTATGATGGTTAATGTCCTTCTGTTGTGTGATCCTGATCGAATACCGGCTGGTCTAATGGAAACATTCCAGCAACAACCAGACCTTACCATTCTGCATGGCAGCGGCGATACCGATATTGGTGCCATGGTTGAAGAAAATCAGCCTTTCATCCTGGTGATTGATGAGGATTCTGCACAATCCATGTTGGCAACAGGGGTTATTGACACAGTAAATGGAGCTGATCATATTCGTATTGTGGCATTTAGCAGGGCTGAAGGCACTTCACCATTCGAGAATACTTCTCTGCATATCGACCAGGTGATCCCTTTAACAGCAAGTGAACAGGATATTTTTGAAGCCATTTCCGATCAGGCGAAGCACCTTCAGGCGTCAGAACCAGCTCCGGAACAGGATTATCTCAGCGGCGTATTACAAAGGCTGGAGCAGGAAAAGTCGATTGACACAGGCGATGAGCAGTCATCTGATTGGGTGACCGAGCCTGACACTGCTGGACGATTCCTGCATCTTTTCATGGCTGAAGTTGACGCATACGCGTCCCTAATTTTCCACGAAAATCAAGCCTGGGCAGTAGACGGACAATTTCCAAAACAAGATTTCGAACAGCTGGCACAGATCATCAGGACGAACTGGAACGAATCCAGCAGGCATGACCTGATGAAATACCTGCGATTAAATTCAAACAACAGGCAGTATGCGTTATATGCCAGATCTGTCCGAGCCGGTTTCGTTCTCGCCGTGTTGTTTGATGTGTATATGCCAATGAACGAGATGCGGGTTCAGACCGATCATCTGGCTAAACGGCTTGATCTGGTTATCTTTAGGCCCCATACACCGGCTGCGGTAAAAAGTTCAGGCGTAGTTGAGCATGATGGCATTGAATTTTCCGAATCAGTTCAAGACCCTGTCAGGGTGGATGACCTGCTCAAACTTAATGACGAACTTGCTGAAGAAAGTAAGGAAAGGGCTGTAACCAGTGAATGGCTGCCTGAAATACCAGTGTCGCCTTCCATAGCTGTCATGCTAGACGGTGAAAATCAACCAAGTCACGCCCAGGAACTGGATGCTGATTCAACAGCGAGTGCAAATACTGAGGAGTTCTTTCCAGCGCCGGATGCTCGTCAGCTGTTCAAGAAACTGCGCATCACCCAGCATCATGAGGAAGGTGAACAAACTGAAGCTTACACCCTTTCAGAAGCAGGTGTTGAATGGGTGGACAGGTTGGTCAAGGTAAAAAGGAGAACCCCAACCTGGATGTCAGATTATTTACACTCTGCCTGGCGCCAGATCAACTCGGCAAAAATACCGGTAAAAGTTGAAAGCCTGGAGACACACGAAGTTGATAGTCTGGAACAATTACCTGTACAACCCGCCGCGAGCGATGATACCAGGCTGATAACCACTCGCCCGGATTACCAGGATGACACACTCCTGCCTTATGGCATCCCGATCGCCTTAAAACTGCCGTGGGAGAAAGTTGAAACCCCAGAGGTCGATGTAAAGACTGAGGGCAGCATCGAACAGGTGCGCTTTCCTGAAAGCTTGATGCCGACAGCAATGAGCCAGGCAAGCCTGCCACCTGGAGTGAGGCATACTGTCACTTATACCTTCATCCTGATTCCAGACCTTACACGCTTCCGCATAACGCCTGAGATAAATCTCGATTTACATGACTGGCTCAGAAAGGTCAGCAATCTTTACAGCTGGTCATTGAGAGAGATTAAAGCTCGTCCTGATTACCTGCAGTGGATCATCTCCGTACCTTTTGATGTGTCGCAGGGGAAGATCGTAAGGGTGGTCAGGCAGTTCACATCAGAGCAAATAATCAAAAAACACCCTCAGTTTAAGGTTGGAAAGAGCCAACGTGATTTCTGGTCTCCTGGTTACCTGGCATTAAAAGGCAGTGAGGGGTTAAGCCAGGAAATGGTTGAGGATTTTATCCGACAGGTGCGGGAACGATCCACGAACCCTCGCCGGCTATAACACAAGATTCAAAATGCTGAGAAATGGAGAAATGCAATGCCGCCAACACTCTATTTGATTGATGGTCATGCCCTGGCTTACAGAACTTATTTTGCACTCACCGCTGCGGGCGCAGACCGCTGGCGCACTTTAGACGGTGAGCCAACCGCCGGCACTTATGGCTTTGCCAGCGTATTACTGCGGATATTTGAGCAGGATAAACCGGAGTATCTTGCTGTTGCGTTTGATACAGGAAAGACTTTTCGCGACGAACTGTACCCTGAATATAAGGCAACCCGTGAAAAGATGCCTGATGATCTGCGCATACAAATCAAGCGCATCCGGGAGATGGTCGATACTTTTAAAATTCCCCGGCTGGAGGTGGAAGGTTTTGAGGCGGATGATGTGCTTGGTACCGTTGCCATGCAGGCAGTAGAAAAAGGGTTTGGCGTCAAAATCATTACCGGTGATAGGGACTTGCTGCAGCTTGTCACTGACCGCATTTATGTCAATCTTCCTGGCAAGCAGCTCTCTGATGCCTCTGATTACGGCATTCAGGATGTGAAGGAATACATGGGTGTGTACCCAAACCAGATTGTGGACTACAAGGCACTGGTTGGCGATGCTTCTGATAATATCCCTGGTGTGAAAGGTGTTGGTGATAAAACAGCCGTTTCACTGTTTGAAAGCTACCCGGATCTTGATACAGTTTATCAGCACCTTGAGGAACTGCCCGCAAGGGTGAAGAATAAACTCGAGTCGGATAAGGAAGCTGCTTACCTCAGCCGTGACCTTGCCCGCATCCGCCTGGATGTGCCAATCCGCCTGGAACTGGATAAGGCGCGCACCAATCAATACAAACCTGATGAGGTGATCAAGCTGTTTAAGAAACTTGAATTCAAAACTCTCATCAGCAAGTTTCAGAATATTGCCGGTGTTTCTGGTGTGCTTCTTCCAGATTCCCAGATGAATTTATTCGATCAAGCAGTGACAAACATTTCACTTCCAGCGGAGTACCAGCCAAAGTATACAGTTGTTGACTCACCCAACGCAATGAGCGACTTGAGAAAGGTACTTGAGAAATCACCTGTCATTGCCTTTGATACCGAAACGACATCAACCGACCCCCTGACTGCTGAGCTGGTGGGAATTTCACTGGCCGTAAAACCTGGTGAAGCTTTTTACATCCCGCTTGGACATAAAACTGGCAGTTCGCAATTGGAAATCTCAGAGGTTATTGAGGCACTGAGACCCATTTTCACTGACCCGTCAAAAGAACTGGTCGGTCATAACCTGAAATTTGATGGGCATTTGCTGGCAAATTATGGACTGGTGATTCCACGTTATACCTTTGATACCATGATCGCTGAGTGGCTGGTCGATCCAGCTTCGCACAGCCTGGGTTTGAAGGAAATGGCTGACAGGTATTTGAACATTGAGATGACCCATATTGAGGAACTGATAGGTAAGGGGAAAAACCAGGTCAACATGTCTGCTGTTTCGGTTGAAAAGGCTGCACCGTATGCATCGGCAGATGCCGAAGTAACACTTCAGCTTCGACCGGTATTGACTGAAAAACTCAAAGCGCAGCAAGAAGTGGACTTGCTCAACGAGATAGAGATGCCCCTCATCGCGGTTCTAGCGGAGATGGAGCGCATCGGCATTGCGGTAAACAAGCCGTTCTTCTCAAAAATGTCCGCAGAGTTATCCAGCCGGCTCAATGAAATTGAGTCTTTGGTGATTGATACGGTTGGCTATAACTTCAATCTCAACTCCACTCAGCAGCTATCAAAAGCGTTGTTTGAAACCCTGAAATTAAGCCCGCCTGACCGACGGTTTAAGACCGCCAGTGGTTTTTATTCCACATCCGCAGAAGTGCTTGAGCAGATCAGGCATGAGCACGATATCATCGACTGGCTTTTGGAATACCGTGAACTGTCAAAATTGAAATCAACTTATGTTGACACCCTTCCTCTGCAGATCAATCCCAACACCAATCGAATCCATACCACCTTTAACCAGATTGGCTCTGTCACTGGTAGGTTGGCTTCAGCCAACCCTAACCTGCAGAATATCCCCACACGCACCGAGATTGGCAGGTTGGTGCGGCAGGCATTTGTCGCCGACCCGGGCAACCTTTTACTGGCTGTTGATTATTCCCAGATTGAACTGCGCATTGTGGCACACATGTCAGGCGACGACTCCATGCTTGCTGCCTTCAGGGCAGGACAGGATATCCATGCTGCTACTGCTGCAGCAGTGTTTGGCATTCCGATTGAACAGGTGACAAAAGACCAGCGCCGTCAGGCAAAGGCTATTAACTTCGGCTTGATCTACGGCATGAGCGCATTTGGTTTGAGCAATGCCACTGATATGACACTGGCTGAATCTGAGAATTTTGTTAAAACTTACTTTCAACAGTTCCCGGGTGTTAAGGACTACCTTGACGGCATACGGCTGCTGGCAGCAAGGCAGGGCTATGTTGAAACCCTGCTGGGCCGTAGGAGATATTTCCCGAACTTGCAAAATCCCAAGAACGTCAACTTGAAAAACCGTGAGGAACGTGAAGCGATCAACGCACCTATTCAGGGAACAGCGGCTGACATTATCAAGATCAGTATGATCAATATGATGCCCAGGCTAAAGGCTGAGGGATTGCAGGCGCGCATGCTGCTGCAGGTACATGACGAATTGATTTTTGAACTGCCTGAGGACGAACTAACAAAAACCGCCTCAGTGGTGCAGGATTTGATGGAAAATGCCTTCAGTATTTCAATACCCCTGGAAACTGATGCGCGATATGGTAACAATTGGGGTGAGATGAAACCGCTTGGTGAATAATTCAGGTTGCACTGAAAGTCACAATCAGATACTATTGGAGTGTTTACATCACAATTTCTGGTTGATATATTGAGACTAAAATTGCAGTTGACCTCCTAAGGGGAATGGATGACCATGAACGAGGAAAGCCTCATAACTGATGCGAAACAGGGCGACCTGCAGGCATTTAATCGCCTGGTGCTGGCTTACCAGGATCAGGTATTCAATGTGGCGTACCGCATCCTTTCTGACGCCAACGCTGCGGAAGATGCTGCTCAGAACACCTTTCTTACGGCGTTCCGCAAGCTCAACACCTTTCGCGGCGGTTCATTCAAATCATGGATACTGACCATTGTGACACATACCTGCTATGATGAACTGCGCCTGCTCAAAAGGCGCCCAACTACGCCGCTTGAACCGGTGATGCAGGACACTGACGAAGAATTTGATTCACCAGCCTGGCTGGCATCAGATGATCCCTCGCCTGAGGAAAACAGCATGCTCAACGACCTGGAGCAGGCTATTCAGCATTGTCTGGATGATTTGCCTGAGGATTTCCGCGCGGTCGTGGTGCTGGTTGATGTAGAAGGCCTTGATTACCAGTCTGTTTCGGAGGTAGCCCACAAACCGATAGGAACCATCAAGAGCCGTCTGGCGCGTGCGCGTCTGAAGATGCGCGACTGTCTTCAGGGTTTTGGGGAACTAATTCCTGACCAATTTCGTCTTGATAGAGAGGCAGCATGATGAGTGATCAGGAGCATTTGAGTGAAAAACAATGGTATCAACTCTCGTCTTATTTGGATGGGCAACTAAACGACCGGGAAAGAAAAGCAATTGAAGATCAGTTGGTTTCTGACTCGCAGCTGCAGCATGCATACACTGTCCTCAAACAAAATCGTGCACTTCTTCAAAATCTTCCGCGCAAAAGAGCGCCGCGCAATTTTACTTTGACTGCCGAGATGGTCGGACAAAAAAAACAAACAAATAACCGATGGCTGTTGTTCCCGGCATTAAGTTTTGCCTCCGTTATCTCGCTGGCTTTGATTATCCTTACTTTTGTTTTGCAGCCAACGGTTGGTGGTACACCCAACCTGGCAGCACTCCCATCAGCAGAAATGGCTGTACAAAGCGATGCAACTGCCGAAGACGGATCTGTACCACCCCTTATTTACTGGGGGGGCTATCAAGCGCCGGCTTATGGTTATGGCGGGTCGCCTTTAGTGGGCAAGGGTGGTGGTTCTGATATACCCGTTGGGACAATGATGATGGAAGAACAGTCAGCCGTGCCAGAAATTGGTATGCCCGTGGTTGAAGCGGAGCAAGCTCCATTGGAGAGCCAATTATCCGTTCCAGCGCCATCAGAAGAAGACAAAAAAGCAGAAAGTGAAGTTGAGGGATCTCAACAAGGTGAAGCGTCGCAAGGAAACCTGATACTGGGTTTGCCCCCGGTGGAAGATCGTGGTCAGCAGACCGCATCGGACAATCGGGATGTTGCATCAACCAGCACTGCCACGCAGGATGCCAGAGCATCACTGCAGTGGTGGATTATCAGAGGCGCGCTGCTCATCATTGCCCTCTTGAGTGCTTATGCTGCTTACCGCTTGTGGAAACGGCGGCATGAATTGATCTGAGTCCAAAAATAAAATCAATAAGTGCAGTCACTTTAAATAAATGTGACTGCACTTTTTTTATGTGTTTCTTTTCCGTTTACCCAAAAGATGGGTGAGTTGGAGATGGCTGACATATTATCTCAAGAATTCTCAACGCAAAAAAGTCCTGGGCATTGGCTGGTTTGATGATCACAGCTGTATCACAACCGCGGCTGCTGCCGGCGATGACCAGGATTGGCTCGTCAGTTCTAACCAGGCCTGCATCTGCAGCCATCATGGAAATTTCACAAACAACCTTAAAACCCTCGCCCTGTATGCGCAGAACTGATGCAATAATCTCGTCCAGCTGGTAGGTCTCAAATTTGCGCCGTACAGCCCTGTTGACACCGCCCAATGCATGCTGGCAGGTGAGTATTTTCGCCCCTGCTTTTTCAAGTTTTTGCCGGTTCTCTTGTGTCAGCTCCTGTCTATCAGGCTCCTTGAAACCAGTTGAGTGAGTGACTGCGACGATCTTGAAATCCGGATTCAAGGACGCTGCTTTTATGGCTGTGTTTCCGCTGGTGGTGGCGATTAGTGCAGATTTAATGTTGAGCTCACGTGCCCGCTTGAAACCAGCTGCCAGTGCAGTGTCTGAATTATCACTGCCAGGTTGTGAAAAAAGTATGGACGATATCGTCAATTCGTTACTCATGTAAATCCTCCTTGTGTAAGGCGCTCCCTATAGGACTTGCCTGTTGAAGCTTGGTTTATCTTTATTATAATAAATGCTGTAGATAAGATTGGAAAGCATCTGCAGGCTTTTTTATCTCAAGCCTGGACAAAAATTATTCTGTGGTCTTTTGAAAAAGTGATGAAAAACGCTATGCTATAATCAGAACAAGAATTCAATTAACAGGCTCTCAGAGGACAAGTGGCAAAAACTCCCACAAAAACACGCTCAACCCGCAAAACAGGACAGAGCACAAAATCCGTTTCCCGTAAATCTGCGACAAGTACCAGAAAACCAGCTGCACGGCAATCTTCTGCGCGCCGGAAAAGTACAAAGAAATCAACTCTCGAAATGAAATCTATTTCTCCAGAGCGAAAAACTGATGTAGCTGGAGTGCTGATCGGCCTGGTAGGTATTTTGTCTTTGTTGAGTTTTATACCCATGAGATCGCCGCAGGGCACAGGTGTACTGGTAAATCCACTGTCTGTAGCATTTGGTTGGGGAGCAATAATCTTTCCAATCCTGCTTTTAGGCATGTCCATTTGGATACTGGTCAGGCAGTTTGAGCGCATTCCAGCACTGACAGCTGAACGGGTTGTAGGCCTGGCACTTTTGTTTTTGAACGTTATCGTTTGGATACAACTATTTACTCGTGCCGGCTGGATTGGTGAACGAGGTGGTGGTTGGTTTGGACAGAACATTGAAGGCGGCCTTGTTAATGCATTAGGCATCCTGGGCGCCATCATTGCCTTGCTGGCATGGCTGATGATCGGTCTCACCTTCCTGTTTGATCTCTCAGTGCCAGATCTCGTCAATCGCATCAGTGATACCATTGCCAGTTTTTTTCACAGGCTCAAGTCAGGCAAGCAGGCTGCTGCACCTGAACGGGAACATCAGCGTGAATACAAATCATTAAATGTAGAAACTGAACTGCCGAGGGCGTTCAAGCCGTTAAACCCTACAAAGGAAACTGTTCATAAAGTAGCCCCAAGGCAGGTACCGGCTGCTGCACCTCAAAACCTTGATGCGAAAAAGACAGCTGGCACAGAAACATCTTATGCCAGCGAGTCATCAGGTGGTAAAACAGACTGGCATATGCCTGATATGATGAAACTATTCGACCCGGCTTCACCGGTTTTCATACAGTCCTCAATTGACAAAGAGCGAGCCAAATTGATTGAAGACACACTTGCTTCTTTTGGCGTTCCAGCGCATGTGACTGAAATCCAGCATGGACCAACAGTCACTATGTTCGGTGTTGAGCCGGATTTTGTTGAAACCCGCAGCGGCAGGACGCGTGTGCGCGTCAGTAAAATTACCACTTTAATTGATGACCTGGCGCTTGCATTGGCAGCGCCTTCGATACGCATCCAGGCGCCTGTGCCAGGACGTAATTTTGTTGGCATCGAAGTCCCAAATACTGAAATTGGGCGTGTTTCCCTGCGTGAGATCCTTGAAAGTGATGCATACCGGAAAAAGAGGGTGCCGCTATCTATTGCCCTTGGCAAAAATGTCTCAGGCAAACCGGTGGTTGTTGACCTTGCCAGCCTGCCGCATTTGTTGATTGCCGGTACAACAGGCTCGGGTAAGTCGGTCTGTATCAACTCAATACTATCCTGCCTGCTGTTAAACAATTCACCGCGTGATTTGCGCATGGTGTTGGTTGACCCCAAGCGGGTTGAATTGACGGGATACAACGGCATCCCCCACCTTCTCGGACCTGTTGTCACCAATTCAGAGCACGTCATTGGTGCACTGCAGTGGATGCAGCGCGAAATGGACAGCCGCTACCAGCGTTTTGCAAAAACAGGTGTCCGAAATATTGAAGACTACAATAAAAAGGTGCCGGAAGATCACCTGCCATATTATGTCGTGATCATTGATGAGCTGGCAGACCTGATGATGATGGCGCCGGATGAGACCGAGCGCGCGATTACCCGCCTGGCTCAGCTAGCACGGGCAACCGGTATTCACCTCATCCTGGCGACACAAAGACCGTCGGTGGATGTTGTGACAGGCTTGATCAAAGCCAACTTCCCTGCACGCATTGCCTTTGCCGTGGCAAGCGGCGTCGACAGCCGTGTCATCCTTGATCAGCCAGGCGCTGAGCGCTTGCTCGGCAGGGGTGACATGCTCTACCAGGCGCCAGATGCGCCTGGACCTGTCAGGCTGCAGGGTGTATATGTCTCAGACAACGAAATTCAACTGCTGGTTGATCACTGGCGTTTTGAAGGTAGTTCGCCCGAACGTTCAGCCGATGGCAGCGATGCAATGGAAGTAGATATGCTGCCAAGAGGTGTACCTTTGAAGCAGGCACCACTTTGGGAGGAAATGAAAGAGCAAAGTGAAGGCGATCCGCTGCTGCCTGAAGCGATTGACCTGGTACGCCGGGAGGGCAGAGCTTCGATTACCATGCTGCAGCGCCGCATGCGCGTGGGTTATACACGCGCTGCGCGGCTCGTGGATGCGATGGAGGATAAAGGGATTATCAGCCCCGCGCTGCCCAACTCACAGACGCGTGAAGTACTGGATTACGGTCAGGCTGGTCCGCCGGCTGAAGAATAAGCCTAAAAGCATATTTGATCCCTTCATGCTGACATGAGGGGATCTTTATTTTTGGTATCTTGATTGGATTTCTACTGTAATGGCAGTCGCCGCAATTGCTGCTGTTTCCATGCGAAGCACACGCGGGCCAAGGCTGCAAACCTGTGCACCGCACTGTTGCGCTGCCTCAATTTCATCCTCAGAAAAACCACCTTCTGGTCCAATAAACAAGCTGATCTCCCTGTGAGCATCCTCTTTGAACAATCCGTCAAGGACAGTGCCAAGCGGTATTTCACTGCTTTCGTGCAGTAAGATCACACTGCCTGAAGCTATCGCCGTTTTGAGGGATTGTTCAAAAGTTTCTACGGGTTTTAGTTCAGGTAAACGTAAACGGTGAGATTGTTCTGCAGCTTCTCGGATGATCTGGACGCGGCGATCCGTTTTCTGTTGGTCAGTGTGGCTTTTGGTCACCAGACTCCGTTCTGTCACCATTGGGATTATGACGTGTGCGCCAAGCTCTGTGCATTTTTGTAATATTAATTCGAATTTTTCTCGCTGGGTAAGCGCCAGGTACAGCAACAGCGTAAAGTCTGGCTCGGTGTCAAGGTTATACCTGCCGGCAATGATCCCTGCAGCCCTGTTTGGATTGATGTCAGTCAGCTTTATGATGTAAGCATCTCCGCAGTTGTTTAAAGCTATCACCTGCTCACCAGCCTGAAGCCGCAGGACACGCACAATTTGGCGGGAGATGTCTGGCGGAAAATGAACGTCAGATCCTGAAAAAGAGTCAAGAGGTAGAAAGAAATGATTGATGGAACTCATGCTTCAGTTTGTTTATCTTCCTGCTGTCGAGAGTCTTTACCGGCTATTACCACTGTATACTCGCCCCTGGTTTTCTCAGTCTTGAACGTCTCAACCAGGTTCGATAGTGAGTCATGGTAAAGGGTTTCAAACATCTTGGTCAGGTCATTTGCCACACAGGCGTTCCTGTCTCCATAAACAAAGAGTGCATCAACCAGGAAATCCTGCAGGCGGTAGGGGCTTTCATAGAAAATCAGGGTGTGTGGTGAGTCGGCATCCAATGCCAGGAAACGCCGGCGTGCAACCGTCTTCCTTGGGGCAAACCCACGGAAGGTGAAGGAGTGGGCAGGTAGACCGGATAGAATAAGCGCAGAAATTACCGCTGTGGGACCAGGGATGCTGGTCAGCTGAATGCCGTGTTCGATGACCGCGCGTGCCAGAAGAAAGCCGGGATCAGAGACTGATGGACTGCCGGCATTGGTAACGAGGGCGATGTTCTCCCCGTTTTCCAGTCTTTCTATCAGTTTTGGAAGCACTTTGTGCTCGTTGTATTCGTGATAGGATAACTGTGGTTTCTTGATGTCAAAATGTTTGAGCAGCATACCGGTCTTGCGGGTATCTTCGCTAATGACCAGATCCACCGCACGCAGGGTGTCCAAAGCTCTGAGAGTGATGTCCCCCAGGTTGCCAATCGGCGTTGCGACAAGATAAAGCATTTTATACCACCGTCAATCAGTCGAAATTTTCCCATTTCGAGTATAACATGGAGTATCACCTGCAAATATATATGTACGCTCTTTAGAATGGATTTGAATTACAGTCTGTTTGCGGGGTAAAATAGGAAACAATAGTGAACAGCGTGAGTTGAATGCAAGCTTATGTTACATCAAATATTGGTACAGAACTATCAGGAGTGAATATGGCAAAAAATCCCACACGTGACCGCGTAAACCCGGAAAAGATTGACACCACGCCACGGCGTAGACCTGACTGGATCAGGGTGCGGGCGCCTTCAGGCGAAACTTACGAATGGCTTCAGTCTTTGATGCGCAAGAAAGAACTGCACACGGTCTGTGAAGAAGCTGGCTGCCCAAATATGGGCGAATGCTGGGGCAGCGGTACGGCGACTTTTCTTATGCTGGGAGAGGTGTGTACCCGCACTTGTGGTTTCTGTGATGTGATGCACGGTAAACCGAAGGAGATTGACTGGGAAGAACCCGAAAGGGTCGCACAGGCTGTCAAAGCTATGGGATTGCGGCACGCCGTCATCACCAGCGTCAACCGTGACGAACGCAGGGACGGCGGTGCACCGATCTTCGCCATGGTGATTAACCGCATCCGTGAGCTTGCACCCGGTTGTTCAATTGAAGTGTTAATCCCGGACTTCAAGGCAAATATTGAGGCATTAAGAATTGTGATGAATGCCCAGCCGGAAATTCTCAACCACAACGTTGAGACTGTGCCACGTCTCTTTTCGCTGGTACAGCCGCAGGACCATTACGAATGGTCGCGCTTCACACTCACCAATGCCAAACGACTTGCACCCGATGGACTGACCAAGTCCGGCATCATGGTTGGACTGGGTGAGGAAATGGAGGAGGTCAAGGACACCATGCGAGACTTGCGTTCCTGGGGTGTGAATATTCTGACAATTGGACAGTATCTTCAACCCAGCAAAAAGCATTTACCAATTGTGCGTTACTACACCATGGAAGAGTTTGCTGAGCTGAAGGCTTTTGGTGAAGAAATAGGCTTTGACTGGGTTGAGAGCAACCCGTTGGTGCGTTCATCGTATCATGCGGCAGAGCAGGTGCGCGCGCTAAGCACCATTCACAAAAAGTTGTACGGAACGACAAACTGAGAGGAAGTTATCGGTACAATCTAAAAGCCCGATGGCCGGGCTTTTTTCGTTAAATTAATGCCATAATTTATTTATCAGCAAATTAATCGAAGGTATCAAGACATCACCGGTTTTCGTCATTATAGTGTCCATCATCCGGTATCAATGGTTATGAAAGGATGAAAAAATGGCTGGTCTGGGTAATGACTTATTAATGATGATCGGTGGGTTTTGGCTCCTGATCGTCCTAATTCTATACCTGATTGATAGGGGCAGCAGTGGTGAGCCATTATTGTGGTTGATTTTTGTTATTCCAGGGCTTCTTACTTTCCTGGTTGGTTTTATTTTGTTCCTGGTTGGCAAGGCACAAATTCGAGGGTATCAACGCAAGGCAGAAATAATTTCAGACAATCGAGAGAGGCTGGAGCGCCAAGGTGACAGAACAGTGGCACGAGTAACCTATGTGGATAAAAATTATGGTTTATTGGTCAATAATGCACCTGTTTACTCTATCATCGAGTACCAATTCACAGATTATTATGGCAAGCTGGTAACCGCAAAGAAACTCGATGTGCCTTCAGAACTGGTCGTTCGCCAGCAAATTACGGTTGGAGATGAGGTTTCTGTCATGTATGATCGGAAAAACCCCGCAGTAAATCAACTATTGCTACAAGGCTATTCGGAGTAAGAAGGAATAATGACTTAAACTGCTTATTTATATACTATAATTCTTATCATTAATATCCATTTTTTAAACAGTGCCTTGGAGGAAAAATGAAAAAGCTGTTGCTTATTGTTATGGTAATGGTAGTTGTCACAGTAATGGCAGCCTGTTCACCGTCATCGGATCAAGCTACTGAGGTTCCTGCCGTGACAGAACCTGGGGCTGTTGTTCAACCATCTGCTACGTCTGCACCGCAAGAACAAAACACACAGCCTGCGGAAACAGAATCAGCGACTGAGGCTCAACCAGCCGACACAGCTGTGCCGCATGATCAGAGCGGGCAGCAGGTATCAGACGTCAACGCTGAAGAACTGACCAATCAGCGCTGTTCAGAGTGCCATACAATGGCACGGGTACGCAACACAACTAAAACACCGGAAGAATGGGCTTCAACAGTAAAGCGGATGCAGGGAAAAGGAATGTCAATCACAGCTGAAGAGTTTGATGTGATTGTCGCATTCCTGGCAGAAAATTACAAATAGCAGGCTATTAGTCAGGTGAGAGCCGTTTGACGTGGTCTTCCAGTTCAAGGAACAGATCATCAGGTAATCCCAACTGTGCTTTCTCTTCCATCAGTTGTGATTTTGAGCCATAGCCTGCCCAGTAGGCATTCACACGTGTTGCCGCTGTGGAATTGATCCATCCCTGTGCCTCTGGATAGAAGGTTTGATAATGCTGCAGAAAGTGCGCTCGGGCTTGCATGTAATATTTCTGATGGTATTCCTCTGCCAGGTAAAACTTATCCAACGGAATGATGGCTGTTTGAAAAGTGTATCCAGCTTGTTTCTCTAATTCAGATTTTACCTTCTCCACAATGGCTTCCTGATCTTTGTTCATCGGAAATACAGCTGACATATACTGGCGGCTGTATGGATCACTGGATGCGTCATGCGACTGCCAAAATATTCTCAGCAGTTCTTCATAAGTGATCACAGAAGGATCGTAGTCAAGTTGAACACTTTCGCTGTGGTCGCCAATACTGCGATAGGTGGGGTCTAATGATGTACCGCCTGCATAGCCCACCCTTGTTCTGATAACACCTGGAAGAATCCCAAACTGGGATTCAACGCTCCAGAATCAGCCCATCGAAAAAGTGGCTGTCTCAATTTTTCTATAGGTAAGTAGATCCATTGCAGGAATTGCTGCCGACTTGACTGCAGGTTCTGGCACCTGGATGGTTTCAACAGGTGTTTTTTTATCTACACCATGCCAGACAAGGTATGCAACGCTAAGAACGATGGTAATCAATAAACCGGTAAGTAGCCATCTTCTATTCATTTGTATTTTTCCTCTACCAATAAGTAACGAAGCGATTATTTATTCAGGACATCCGGGTCTTTCTGGGTGATGACAAGCAGGGTTCCACCTAAAACAATTAAGATCATCATGGTAGCACCAAACACAATACTGTTGGTCAGGTACTGGTTTGTCAGGAATTCTTCAGGCAGGGGGGTCGGTCCACCAGCAATGACCGGCATTGGGGTGGAAGTCAAAACTGCCTGTTTATACAACTGCTCATTCGCTCCAGGTGAAATCAGAGCCAGAGCCAGAAGTATCAGTGCAAGAACAACAATCAATATGATCAACAAGCAGCTGCGCCGGTTCTGCAGTCTTAACATCGTGCTATTTATGTTTTTGTTTTCCTGGCTGCTCATGTGCCTCTCAGATCATGGTAGTGATGTTGTGCGTAGGAGTAACTCTAACGCACTGTTACTGTCTGTTTGTTCTTTGATTATACTCAAAATTGCATCTCTCAGATTCATAGTAAAGCTGTCAAATATGCCGTTACCGGGTATCAACATCGCGTTCGATGCAGTGTCTTCAAGAAGGTTTTGAATAATTTGGTCTGTTACTGCACTGGTTGTGGATGGACGAACCGGCAGATACCCGGCTGAAATGGTGAATTTTGCCAGGAAAGATGGCTCTACCAGAAACTGCGCCATTTGCGTGGCTAATTCCTGTTGCTCAACATCCGGCTCTGAAATTGCCCAAACCCATCCATCAGCCAGAGTAAATGGTTGGTTTTCAATACCACGTAACGGAACAGCCGATGAATCAACCGGCAGCTCGTTGAGGTATAAAGATGTCCATGTGACAACCACATCTCCCTGATCATCGTGATAAGCTTTCCAGGTTTGATTGTCATCATCAAATTGTGACAACCAGTAAGGAAAAATCTCCTTTTCCGAGCCATTCTGGTAAACAGTCAATACAGACCTCATCACTTCTTCATCCAGTGTGAGGCGTTGGTTTTCGTCATACAGCGAACCTGCTTTGGATAGATACAAACCAAGGGTTAATAACGCCCGCTCATCAGCAGCGGGGAACAGCAAAGGGCTGTTAATTTCAAGAATATCCGTCCAACTGGACAGGCTGTCCCTTTCAATCTCAACAGGACGATGAACCAGGATCATGGCATCGCCTATAAAGGGATATCCATGCTGGATTTCATTCACCAGGCCCATTGCTTTTGCGTATGGATACCAGTCTGGGTCAGTATCGCCTTCTTCTTCCGCTGGTACCGGAATAATTAGTTGTTCTTCAACCGCCTGTTCGAATGATGCCCTCTTTAGAAGTACCAGGGACGGCAGCGCCAATGGAGCTGCTTTGCTGGCTGTTCTGAGCATATCCAAAGATCCGCCAACCCCTTCAGTGGCTTTTATTCGGGTATTCACTTGAATCCCAGAATTTTGTTTTTGGAACTCTGCAATTCGGCTGCTGAGCAGCTGTCCGGACGCCGATCCAGACTGCGGATCGAATTCAGGCGGCAGCCAAAGAGTGAGCACAGGCTGGACAGGAATTTCTATTGCAAGTGTAGCTTCAGGGGTTAGCTGTGGTTGTACTGTGCTGGTTGTACTTGTCGGTGTTTCGGTCTGTAATCCCAGAAAATCTTTACCGGCATTGATTTGATCCAGAATGCCGGTAGGCATTTGAATATCCTGGCAGCCGGCAGCTGCCAGGATAATGGCTGTGACAATCAACAATGATCTAAACCGCCGCAATGACACCGAAAAACCTTTATACAGTCCTATTGAGCTAATGAGATTGGATTTTCAACTATCGCTGTGAGCAGCGATACGGAGTGTCTAACATCATCAAAATCAACCATCTCAGAAGGATGATGAACATACCGGCAAGGGATGGATATACATCCTGATGGTACGCCGCTGCGTGTAAGCTGAATGGCGGCTGCATCTGTGGAACCACCCTCAAGCACTTCAAGTTGATAGGGCAGGTTGTTTTTCTTTGCTGTTTCAACCATCAAACGAATTACACGCGGGTCAGCAAGCATGCGTGCGTCTCGAACTTTGACTGCCGGACCTTTGCCGAGTTCAACTGCCATTCTGGCACTCTTGGGTGTGTCACCGGTTCGAGTGACATCTATAGCAATACCCAGGTCAGGATCAACACCAAAGGCGGCAGTAACAGCGCCGCGCAGCCCGACTTCTTCCTGGACGCTAAAGGCAAAATACAGTTCATGCGGGGTTTGCTTGAGGGCTTTCAGGGTTTCTATCAGAATGGCGACAGCAATGCGATCATCCATGGCTTTTGAAACCAGGCGGTTGCCAAGTTCCATGTAACCGCGGTCAAAGACGCCAGTATCGCCAACCTTTACGGGGCAGTCCTCTGCGGATGTGGCTCCCAGGTCGATGTACAACTGCTCAAGTTTTGGGGCTTTTGACGGGTCATCCAGGCGTTCGCTGGCAATCACACCGCGAGCGTTGTTCATGAAGATTACACGACCGCCAATACAGGTTAAGGGCGAAACACCACCAATGTTGGTGAAACGGGCAAAACCTTTGTCATCTATGTGGGTAACGATGACACCGATTTCATCCATGTGGGCAGTCATCAAAATTTTTAAACCACTTTTGGCAGTAGTGCCTTTTCGCACAATCAGGTTCCCCAGTGCGTCTGTTTTTACTTCGTCCCCCAAACTGCTAATCTCCTGTGCAATGACCTGACGAATCTCATTTTCGTAACCTGAAGGTCCCTTGGTTTCGACCAGTTTTTGAATTAAAGTTTTCATTTACATGCTCCATAGTTAGTGATGGCTGTCAGAGCAAATGCTCTGCATTCATTTTACTGCATTGTGCTTTGCCCGGTAAAGTTTTTTCAAAGAGATACGGTGTGAGCAACACCCTGGTGTTACTGTAAAGAATTAATAATTTCACAGGTCATTCAGCCTGAAACAGTTTCAGGGTATTGGAACTGCTGTTTCAGGTGTACTGGTTTCAGTGGGTACTTCTGTGAAGGTGACGGTTGGTGTGGGTGTTTCACTGGGCGGGGCGGTGTTGGTAGGGGTTAATGAGGCGGTAGGTGTTCCAGTTGGCGTTTTTGTAGGTGGTACAAACTGGGTGTAGGTCATGGATGCTGTCCATGTGATTGTGGCTGTTCTTGTGATAGTCGGTGTTGATGTCCGGAAAGGATCTGTTGGAGCAGGTTGGGTTGTTACCGTTGCGGTGGACGTTGTAGTAATGGTGGCTGTACGACTTGCACGTACCTGTATGCCGCCTGATCCAGCCATCAGAACAAAGCCCAGGCAGTAGCAGGGCAGCGTGATTAAGATAATTGTCACCAGCAAAGTTCTGATCCTGGATTTATGATCCGTTTTTGTCGCCATGTATTTCTCCGGCTTTCCCTCATCTGATCATATCATCAGCATTAAGCGAAAGCAAGTAAAACATTCTGTGAGAACGCCTTCTGCCAAATGTAGTACGCAGTAAGAAATGGAATTTGTTAATGCCTGTCATCTGGCATGGGCATATTTTGCTTGGCATGCCTGACCGCCTGGTAAAGGTTTTCTGCTTTGAGTTCTGTTGTTGTAAAGCACGGTGCTTTCATGTGATCAGCCAATACCTGCGCAAGACCCTGGTCGAATGCAGCGTGCTCCATATTAATTACCACACTTGAGATTTTATCATGCGCAATCATATCAGCATATTTGGCAGATTCTTCCAGCGGAGGAAGGTTGGACATCGACACGTTACCGGCACCATCAGTCAATACCACCAGCAGTGGCAGCACATCGGGATGTAGAATTTTCTCCTTGAACAGCACTTCATATGCCATTTTCAACCCAGCAGAGAGCGGCGTCTTTCCGCCAACAGGTATGTCACGCAGGGCGCGCTCAGCCAGGGTGACAGAGTTGGTAGGCGGCAGGACGAGGATGGCACGGTCTTTTTGGAAGACAATCAAACCGACCCGGTCACGTCGTTGATAAGCATCTGTCAGCAGGGAGAGAATTGCCCCCTTGGTCGCTGCCATACGTTCTGAGACTGCCATCGACCAGGAGGCGTCAACCAGGAATAACACCAGGTTGGCTGACCTGCTGACGCGGATTTTCCTCATGTAGTCTGTCGGTCGGATGGCAAAAGCCAGGCGCTTTCGCATTTCAGAGCGTTCTTTCTGATAAGGCGCAGCTGCCCTGATGGTGGCATCCAGTGCCAGGTCATAGGTCTCGCCGTTGGATTGTCGTGCTTGAATGTATCTACCGCGTTTTGAGTTTGTGCGGGTGCGGGAGCGGCGACCCATGCTTTTGCGCATCATCTGGTCGAGAGGTGTATCCAGACGGCGTGGGGCAAATGCCTCTCCGGTTTTAGTACGTTTTCCGCCGTCCCACCAGAAGGTGTCATCACTGTTGAAAACTTCTTTTTGAGCTGGTTCTACCTGCTCAGGCTCACCAGAAGTTTCTTCGGTGTCCCCTTCAATCAGTTTTTTTTTTGGACTTGTTCTTCGCTATCCGATTCAGTCGGTGAAGCTTCGGTTTCTCCAGTGTTTGAACTTTGACCGATCAATTCCTCGATCTTCTCTTCAAGCTGGTCGGCAGTCATATCACCTTGATGGAATGGTCCGTGCTTAATGCGGTGAGGCAGTGCCAGTTCAGCTGCCAGGGCAATATCATGCTCATTTATAGATAACCTGCCGTCAAAGGCGGCCTGTGCACGGGCGGTTTTCAAGATGACAATATCGGAACGGTGTCCTTCGACGTTCATCGAAGAGGTCAAAGCCGCAATCGTCAACAGGTCACGCGAGGTGAACTTTACCTTGTCAACCAGTTTACGGGCAGTATCAATTTTCTTTGAAAGTGCTTCTTCAAATGGCATCCATTCCTGGCGGAAAGCTTCAGGGTCCGCTTCATACTGCAGGTTACGCTCCATGATGGCAACCCGTTCGCGGGCATCTTTAATCCCACGGATTTCCACCGACAGTGCGAACCTGTCCAGCAGTTGGGGTCTCAAATCCCCTTCTTCAGGGTTCATCGTGCCCACCAGGATGAACCTAGCAGGATGTGAGAAAGAGATACCTTCCCGCTCAACGATGTTCATACCCATTGCGGCGGAATCAAGCAAAATATCCACCACGTGATCATCGAGCAGGTTCACTTCATCGATATAGAGCAGGCCGCGATTGGCGGCCGCCAGTACACCGGGTTCAAAGTGCCTTTCGCCTTTCTGGATAGCTTTCTCAATATCCAGTGTACCCACAACCCGGTCTTCAGTTGCTGAAACAGGCAGGTTCACAAAAGGGGTGGAAATGACATCAAACGGCAATTTTTCACCGCTGGCAGCACGTTCAACGCACTCAGTGCACCAGGTTTCAGGATGATCTGGGTCACAGCCAAACTTGCAATCTTTGACAACACGCACAGAAGGCAGCAGAGCAGCCAGTGCTCGGGCTGCAGTAGATTTGGCTGTGCCGCGTTCGCCGCGGATCAGCACACCGCCAATGCGGGTATTCACTGCGTTTAGAATGAGAGCTCGCAGCATGCGTTCCTGACCAACGATTGCAGAAAATGGAAAAATGACCGGCATAAAGATGTACTTCCTTTATTAATGTTTGGTTTAAACCAATCAAGTTTACCACGCATGACTGGGACGATCAACCTTCAGAATGGCTGTAGTTTGACTTATTGTGAGGAGAGTTCCTGATATCCTTCTGCATTTATACTGACATTTGGAGGGTTTAAGGATCTCAGTATCTGTAGCGCGGTATAATGAAAATGTACTGATATCACTTAATTGGAGAAGGTATGGACAAGCAAAAAATTCGGGTGATCGTCGCAAAACCTGGTCTTGACGGCCATGACCGTGGCGCCAAAGTTGTGGCTCGTGCTCTCAGAGACGCGGGTATGGAAGTAATTTACACCGGCTTGCGCCAGACACCGGAAATGATTGCAGAGGCAGCTCTCCAGGAAGATGCACAGGTGATTGGCCTTTCCGTACTATCAGGGGCTCATATGTCGCTTGTGCCGCGCATCATGGATTTGCTGAAAACCAATGGTCAGTCAGATGTGCTGGTATATGTTGGGGGCATCATTCCAGAGTCGGATGTTCCTGCGCTTCTGAAAATGGGTGTCAAAGCAGTTTTTGGACCCGGTACACCCACCACACAGATCATCGAAGATATTCAACAATCTTTGGTACCGGCTGCCTGACCGGAGTTGAACAACAGATGGACTACGTGACACCAATCTTGAACGGGGATCGCCTGTCACTGTCAAGATTGATCACCAGGGTTGAGAACGATACCCCACAGGGGCGGGCGTCGCTTGATGCTTTATTCTCTTATACTGGCAAAGCCCAACTGATTGGTGTCACCGGTTCACCGGGTACTGGAAAATCTTCCCTTGTTAACCGACTCACATATCATTTCCGCCATCCAACAGATGATCAGAAACCATTGACAGTTGCAGTTGTGGCTGTCGACCCAACAAGCCCATTCTCTGGCGGCGCTCTGCTGGGTGACAGGGTACGTATGCGTGACCTGGCAGGTGATCCCGGAGTGTATATTCGTTCAATGGCTTCACGCGGCAAGTTGGGCGGTCTGGCAAAAAATACATCGGCCGTTGTGCAGGTTTTGGATGCGGCTGGTTTTGATCTGATCATGATTGAAACTGTCGGCGCAGGGCAGTCAGAAGTGGATATCGCCAGGCTGGCGCATACTACGCTGGTTGTTGAAGCGCCGGGGTTGGGAGATGATATCCAGGCGATCAAGGCTGGTATATTGGAAATTGCCGACATTCTCGTGGTGAACAAATCTGATCATCCTGGAGCTCAGGCGACCATCAGGGCTTTACGGGCGATGCTCGAGATGGCTCATCCCGAGCATAAACCGGTTGACTTGCATCACCTTTTCAGCGAGATGGACACGCAGGTATTGGCTGACGCCCAACCCGAGCAACAATCTTGGCAGGTGCCAGTTATGACTACCAATGCCGTTGATGCTGAAGGCATTACAGAACTGGCTGACATGATCATAACACATGGTTTGATGCTGAAAGAGACTGGCTTGTGGCATGCCAGAGAAAAGATGCGAATTATCAATTCACTTGAGATGCTGTTGACTGCAGAGATCCAATCACGTTGGTCCAGCCTGGTAGATGCAGGTTTTTACCGCAGCCAGGTTGAGGCATTGTGCAAGCGTCAGACTTCACCTTTTGAAGTAGTTGACCATTTATTTCGCCATGCAGCACAGAACGCAAAAACGCAGGATAAAAACCTGTTTTTGGGAGACTGAGATGATAATCGGTGAGGGTGTACGACTTAGGGCTATGGAAAGATCAGACCTGCCATTATTTGTCAGGTGGTTTGCAGACCCGGACGTGCGTGAATTTCTTACAACCAGGAGTTTATTCAGTATGAGCTTCGAAGAAGGCTGGTACGAGAATATGCTCAAGGTACCGATAGAAAATCATCCGATGATGATCGATATCCTGGCTGATAATCAATGGCTGCCGGTAGGCGATATTGCCTTACCAGAAATCAACTGGATTAACAGGCAGGCTGAAGTTGGCGTAATGATAGGCGAAAAAGCCTACTGGAACCGGGGCTTTGGCACACAAGCCATGCGGTTAATGCTTCACTACGCTTTTGATACCATTAATCTTAACCGGGTATATTTAGAAGTATATGAGCCAAATATCAGGGGAATTCACTGCTATGAAAAAGCCGGCTTTATCAAAGAAGGCTGCCTGCGAGAGGCGCAATATTTGAATGGAAAATACGTCAATGTATGGATGATGGGTATTCTTAAATCAGAGTGGCAGCAGGTTAAGGAGTAACAGATGACAATAACACACCGCGGTGAATCCAGTTTGATGTATGGGGATATAAAACTTTACGCTGGTACCGCCAGTCCGGATTTGTCTCAAAAAATTGCTGCATATCTCAATATACCACTGTGCGGTAGAGATATCATCTCCTTTCCTAATGACAACCTGTTTGTGAAACTGCACAGCAGCGTGCGTGGGCAGGATTGTTATGTGGTTCAAACAACTAATGCACCGGTGCACCGCAATTTGATGGAGCTGCTGATCATGATGCAGACACTTCGCCTTGACTCTGCTGCACGCATCACAGCTATCGTGCCTTATTTATGCTATGCCCGCTCAGATAAAAAAGACCAGCCGCGTGTGCCGATTACTGCCCGGTTGGTAGCTGATATGATTGAAGTAGCTGGCGCTGACCGCTATATAACCCTTGACCTGCATGCCGGCCAGATACAGGGCTTCTTCTCCATCCCGGGCGATGTGCTTACATCGTTTTATATTTTGATGAACTACATCAAGGACATGGAATCACACCTTGTCAGCCCGGTGATTGTCACTGCTGATCTTGGATTTGCGAAGAAAGCCCGAAATTTTGCCGCCAGTTTGAACGCACCGATGGCTTTCATCGAAAAACGCCGCATTGGCAATGATGCGAAAAGCCAGGCATTGACGATGATTGGTGATGTGTACAACCGTGATGCCATCATTGTGGATGATGAGGTTGATACTGGCGGTTCCATTGTGCATGCTGTAAATATCGTTAAAGATAATGGTGCCAGAAATATCTATGTTGTGTTTGTACACCCGGTGCTTTCACTGAACGCTGCTGAGCGGTTAGCCGCCCTGCCTGTCAGGGAATTTATCACAACAGACACGATGCCAATTCCGCCACAGAAGCTTGCCCTCTTCAATAATCGCGTCACTGTGTTATCAGTGGCACCTCTGCTTGGAGAGGTAATCCTTCGGGCGAACCAGGGCCGCAGCGTTGGCGAGATGTTCAACGAATAATCTTCATTACGTAAGATAAAAATGCCAGAACTACCTGAAGTAGAGACAATTGCCTCGCAGCTGCGAAACGGCAATGAGACTGCACCTTCACTGGTTGGGCAGGTCATTCTTGGAGCTGACCTGTGTTGGGCTCGATCGCTTGCAGCGCCAGATCCAGAAACGTTTTACCTCACCATAAAGGGGCGGCAGGTTACCGGCATCAGCCGGCGAGGGAAATTCTTATTAATCAATCTTGAGGATCAGGCCCTTGTCATTCACCTGCGTATGAGCGGTGATATCCGCGTTGAGCCTGGCCAAAATGTCCTGAGAGAAATGCCCATTCAGCCGCATGATCGCATGATTATTAACTTTGAGAGCGGTTGGCGCATGGCTTTTAATGACACACGTAAATTTGGCAGGGTGTGGTTAACAGATGATGTTCAACGGTTATTGCAGAGATTGGGGCCTGAACCTTTTGACCCAAGCCTGGATGAAAAGCGGTTTTCTGAAATGCTGCATAACAGGAAGCGCATCATCAAGCCGCTGTTGATGGATCAGCATTTTCTGTCAGGGCTGGGCAATATCTATACAGATGAAGCGCTTTTCAGGTCAAATCTCCATCCTCTCAGGATTGCCAGTACGCTCTCAAATGAAGAAGCTGGTCGACTGCTGAGGAAAATACGCGAAGTTTTACAATCTGGTATTGATCACAACGGGTCTTCTATTGACTGGGTATATCGTGGCGGCAACTTTCAAAACCATTTTCAAGTCTACGCACGTGTTGGGAAAGCTTGTTATGTGTGCGGCACGCCCATTGAAAAGATAACTGTGGGACAACGCGGCACACATTACTGCCCGGCCTGTCAAATAAAACCTGATGAAAAAACTGATTAATAATCGCCTGATCAGCATAAAAAAGAACCCAATAATGGGTTCTAATTAACAAATTAATTGTTCTCAGGTCAGTCTTCTATGACCTGTTCAACACCTGTAATATTTGGGAAGAATTGACGCAGGGTGCCTTCTACCCAGCCATGCAGGGTATTATCTGAAAGGGGACAGTCAATACATGCGCCGCCAAGCCTGACTCTGACAACTTTTCCATCATAATCAACAAATTCTACTGCACCGCCGTGATAGTGTTGAATGTAACAGTCCAACTGTTCAATTAAACCTTTGACTTGTTCGATCTCAGAAAATGTAGGTGCGTTCTCTGTCATCAAGACCTCCTGATTGTCTTCAGTCCCTTGTTTTCATTCCCTGGGTCAAGATGGCAAGAATTTGTTCGTGAGTGCTGTTCAGCCGCTTTGCAATACCGCCAGCCAGGGTCTCTAATAAGATTATACCTGTTTCAGGGTCCTGCTGGTAGATTTCTACCAGGCGGTCGCGGGATAAACAAAATGCTTCAACTTCAGTAGTTGTTACTGCCGCAGAAGAGTAGCTTCTTCTTCCAAGTGCTGCTGACCAGCCAAAAACACCGCCCGGTTCAATATGTGACACGGTGATCTCTGGACCGTCGTAGGGCTTGTAATCAATCACCACTTTGCCTTTTAACAGTATGTAGATCATATCGGCTGCCTGTCCTTGCTTGAACAGGACAACATTCTTCCCAAATGTTCGTTTTTCAAGCAGTGGCAGCAGGGTTTGAAGCTGGTTTACTGTCAGCGTGGCAAAGAAGGATTGACTGATGTTTTCCACTTTTTGCATAGCATCAATTTAATACGAGACGGTAAAAAATTAAAGTGGCAAACTTCCTGAATGGGCGGACAATTATCCTGTGAAATGTAACCTTTTTATTTCTTGTGCATCAGACATTTATAACAAATTACATAAGAGGTGTTTATTTATGGAGATGATGATTGATTTTCCTGGCGGCGCTAGAGTTGATGCCCATTTTGGTCCAATGACAGTGAAAACTGACCAGAATGGTTCAGCACCGGCGCCATTTGCATTGTTCCTTTCATCCATTGGAACCTGTGCGGGTATTTATGTGCTTGGCTTCTGCCAGCAGCGCGGTTTGCCAACAGAAGGCATAAAAATTTTACAACGTGTTCACTCGAACCGCCTGACCGGCATGGTTGATTCAATTGACCTTGAGATCCAGGTGCCACCTACTTTTCCTGAAAAGTATCACGATGCATTAATCCGCTCAGCGGACCTTTGTGCTGTCAAACGGCATCTTGAAAACCCACCAACTTTCAAGACTTATACAAAAGTAATGGATAGTCTCGTCACAATTAGTGAAAATTAGTTGAGTTGATAACAATATATGACAAAGGCTCGCTTTTTATCTTCTAAGCGGGCTTTTTTATCGTGAGAAACCAGTGGGATTTTCCTCTTAAGTAAAACTGGTATTGTGAATTTTATTATCAGAAATTTATTAGAAATGGTTGTTGTGCGGAACAATCAGAAATCAATGGCATTATAATAATAAAGGCAAATGTTGAATTGTGAATTAGCCTAATGGGTTGGTAAAGTGAGGATATGATGCGGATACCGATGGTTGCTGGAAATTGGAAAATGAACAAAACAGTGCAGGAAGCCTGCGCCCTGGTGAATACCCTATTACCCGGACTGGAAGCAATCAGCGGGGTTGAACGCGTGCTTTGCCCGCCGGCGACCAGCCTGTTTGCTGTCTCCACCATGCTCACCGGCAGCGGTATCGGACTTGGCGCGCAGAATATGCATTGGGAAAAATCCGGTGCTTACACTGGTGAACTGTCTCCTGAGATGGTGCGTGAATTATGTGAATATGTCATCATTGGTCATTCAGAACGTCGAACGCTGTTCGGTGAGACGGATACCCAGGTGAACAAGAAAGTACATGCTGCGTTAATTACCGGAATTATTCCGATTGTGTGTGTTGGTGAGACACTGGAGCAGTATGAAGCCGGCAAGACTGCCGGTGTGGTGGTCATGCAGGTGCGTGAGGCTTTGCAGGGGTTGACCATCGAACAAGCTAACCAGGTTGTGGTCGCCTACGAACCCGTTTGGGCAATTGGTACCGGCAGGGCTTCAAGCGGAGCAGATGCCAATGTGGTTGTAAAAGACATGATCCGACCAACGATCAGTGCAATGTACGGCGAACAAACTGCCCAGTCGATCAGGGTTTTGTACGGTGGTTCTGTAAAAGCAGATAACGCCGCTGAATTTTTCCAGCAGTCTGATATCGATGGCGCGCTTGTCGGTGGCGCCAGCCTTAAGGTTGAAGAATTCGTAGGAATTGCCAAATCAGCGGTAAAATAGTGGTGTAACGATGGCAGAAAAGAAACCCTGCCATTTAGTGTCAACGTGACAAGGAGAAAAAACATGAAAGTACTTATTGACCCAGATCTGTGCATAGCTTGCGGTGTTTGCGAATCAGTATCACCTGATGTATTCAAAACCGAAGATATCGCTGTTGTTCAGCTTGACCCGGTACCAGAAAGTTACCGTGCTCTGGTTGAAGAAGCAATTGAACTGTGCCCAGAAGTTGCTATTTCTATCGAAGAATAGTCAGTAGTAAAATTCCAACTAAGTCCGGACATGATAAATTGTCCGGACTTTCCTTTTAATAAGCGCTATTGATGGTTGAATTTGAATTTGAAAGTTGTACAATGAGTTAAATCGAAGTTCATCAATTTTTCACCCTTGCTCACAGCTGAAAACTTACCGCATCAGTCATCGTTTTGGGAGGTCAAAAATGAGTGACAGGGCATTTAACCGTCGTGAATTCTTATTAATCCTGTTAACAATCGCTATGGTGTTGATAAGCTGTACTTTACCCACTGGTCAGGCTGCCAATCCAGCAGAGCCAGCAGTGACCATTCTTGTTTATACAGCACTGGTAGAGGTGACCTCAGCGCCGGCAGCGACTGAAGCACCTCTTATTGCCACAGAACAGTTGCAGGCAGCAACAGAAGTCGCTCAATCCACTCCAGAGCCGCAAACAGAGACGCCCTCAGCACAATTGATCACCCACGCAAAAACACCGGCAGAGCCTGTCGGTGAAATCAAATCCATCAAGGATCATACCAGCCAATTAACGGCTGCTGATCTGCGTGCGCCAGATGGCGATTATTTTGCCAGCAACCGTTACGAGCGGCCTTTCGATGGCAGCATGAATTACTGGCCATTCATTGACATCTCTCAGACGGACATCAACGTACGTGCTGACTCCGAATGGGTTTATGCCGTGATCAGGCTGGTTGACAGCCCCAAGAATTACCCGGGTCATAACCCGGTTTATGGTATTGAAATTGATACACACCGGCGTGGGCGGGGTGAGTACTTGATACTGACCACTTTCCCAGCAGGGGCTGAATGGTCAACTGACGGGGTGAAGGTGTACCGTGACACCAACGAGGATGTTGGCAGTGTACGTCCCATCTTGAGCGATGCGCCAAACAATGGCAACGGATACGACTCGCTAATCTTCGATGCTGGAGAGGGTGATGATCCGGATATGGCCTGGAGCCGGCTGTCACAGGGCAATGAGCGCTTTGTTGAGATCGCTTTCAAGAAACAGCTGCTTGGCCCTGAACAGGCGATCTTGTGGGGCGCGTGGGCGGATGATGCCATGCAGAAACCGGAGTGGATGGACTATAACGACCACTTCACCTATGAAGAGGCTGGCTCATCCATTCGTGAGCAGTTCTATTACCCGCTCAAGCAGCTTTTTGGAATTGACAATACCTGCCGGGCGGCACTTGGTTTTGCTGCATGGGGTGATGAGTGGGGTTTGTGCCCGACCTATAAACCAACAGCTGTTCCGGAAGAACCTCAACCAGGACCAAGTACACCTACCTGGGTTTTTGTACAGACGCCACCAATTATTAAGTAAAGTCAAACAATCTGCTTTACAGGGATTAATTTAGATTGCTCTACACAGGCCGGATGTTTTTCCCGGCCTGTGAGATTATTTCTTTTACAAAACCCTATCTTTAGCGAGCGATAGTATAATTTCTATGTATGCACTGATTGATTGGTTTATTTTATAGCGTGAGATGTTTCCTTTTTGTTTTTATATAACACATTCTGCTTTCTAGTTAAAAATTTTATTTAAGGACATGGCTATGAAAGACCTGATTAAAAGACTTGTTGAAACACCCGGACCCTCAGGTTATGAAGAGCAAATCCGCGCACTGATCCGGTCTGAAGTTTCGCCGTTTGCCGATGAGATCCAGGTGGACGCGATGGGCAGCCTGATTGTCCGCAAGGGCCGCAAGACTGGCGCAGGTAAGCGCATCATGGTTGCCGGCCACATGGACGAAATTGGCGTCATGGTTACCCATGTTGACGACAATGGCTTTCTGCGTTTCACCAGTATCGGCGGCGTGTTCCCCCATACCTGCATTGGAGGCAGGGTACTGTTTATGAACGGCGTTAGAGGTGTCATTTACACTGAATCGATCACAGATTACACCAAAATGCCCTCACTGGACAAGCTTTACATTGACGTTGGCGCTTCCAGCCGTGAGAACTGCCCGGTTTCAGTAGGTGACAGCGCAGTGTTTGATCGCCCGTTCCTTGACATGGGTGACAGGATTGCATCAAAAGCCCTGGATGATCGGATTGCTGCTGCGATTATGATAGAGAGCCTCAAACGGGTTAAAGACACACCCAACGAACTCTTTTTTGTTTTCACAGTCCAGGAAGAGGTAGGTCTGCGGGGTGCAACCACAGCTGCCTATCACGTCGATCCTGAGATCGGTATTGCTGTGGATGTCTGTGACAGCGGTGATACTCCCAAAGGTGAGAAAGTAGCAGTTAGTCTGGGCAAAGGACCGACGGTGAAAATCTTTGACCCTTACATTGTTTCAGACAAGCGTCTGATTGAGTGGATGATTGAGACGGCTGAAAAGCATGGCATCCCGTACCAGCGCGAAGTACTGATTGAGGGTGGAACAGATGCTGCTGCCATACAGCTAACGCGGGCTGGTGTGCCGGCGATATGCATGTCTATTGCCACCCGTTATATTCACACACCATCCGAGATGGTTGATATGCACGACGTAGAAAATGCCGTCAAGCTGCTGACAGCGTTGTTGAGCAGTACAACGGAACTATAGAGAGGTTATCAATGAATGATGTGAACGAATTTTTGAAAGAGATGGTCTCAGCGCCCGGTTTGTCAGGGTATGAAAGCCCAGTCAGGAAGATCATTGAAACCAGGTGGCGCCCGCTGGTTGATGAACTGCAGGTCAGCAAAGTTGGCAGCCTGGAAGGCTTGAAAAAGGGCAGCGGCTCAAAACCCCGCAAGAGCATTCTTTTGGCAGGCCATATGGATGCCATTGGTTTGATGGCGACGCGGGTTGTCAACGGGTTTATCTATTTTACACAGGTAGGCGGGGTGGACCCAAGGGTTCTGCCAGGTCAACCGGTACACGTGCACGGCAAGGAACTGCTTGAAGCAGTTGTTATCCAGCCGCCCGATTTCCTCATCCCGGGTCATACAGCTGGAGCGCCGGTGCCGATGGAACATCTCGTGATCGATACCGGCCTGTCACCTGATAAGGTGGCTGAATTGGTGCGCCCGGGTGATATTATCTCGTTCGCCCAGCCGCCTTTTGAGCTCTCTGGCGATACGCTGGCCGTCCACACACTGGATGACCGGGCTGCTGTTGCCGCGATCACCATCTGCCTGCAGGAACTGCAGCGGCGCGTGCACAAGTGGGACGTTTGGGCAGTTGCTACCGTCCAGGAGGAGACCGCCTATCTCGGCGCATATACTTCCGGATTTGGTCTGGAGCCTGATCTTACCATCGCCATCGATGTAACGCATGCCAAAGGTCCTGGCACCAGCGAAAGCGACATTGCGGCGCTGGGCAAGGGCCTGGTGCTTGGCTGGGGTCCTAACATTCACCCCAAGTGGTACGAGGCGTTTCAAAAAGCAGCCGATGAGATGGAAATGCCATACCAGAAAGACGTGATGCCCGGGCACTCCGGCACTGACGGCTACGCCCTGCAGATTGTATCTACCAGCAGGCCGAACATGGTCATCAGCATCCCGCTGCGTTACATGCACACGCCAGTAGAGCTGGTCTCAATGAAGGACATCAGGCGTGTTGGACGCTTGATGGCTGAAGTAATTACAAAATTGGACGAGGATTACCTCGATAAACTTGATTGGGAGGGTAACAATGACTGATAAAACGATCCTGAAGAAGGCTCCCAAAATTGGCAAAGCGCAAATTGACCTGCTGAGCAGGTTGTCTGAAGCCAGCGGCGTTAGCGGCGATGAAGATGCCGTGCGAAAAATTGTTCTGGAAGAGGTGCGGAAAATTACTGACCAGGTCAGGATTGACCCGATGGGCAGTGTGATTGTGACCCGCAAGGGTAAAGGCGAAAACAATCTCAAAGTGCTGGCTGCGGCCCATATGGATGAGGTGGGACTGATGGTCACTGCCGATGATGGTGATGGGCTGTTCCAGTTCAGGGTGGTTGGCGGCATTGATGTGCGCTACCTGCCTGGCAAACCCGTGTGGGTGGGTGCTGACCGGGTCCCCGGTGTGATTGGCGCACGTGCCATTCACCTGACGACAGCAGAGGAACGCAAACACGCCATACCATTGAATACCTTGCGCATAGATGTTGGACCGGGCGATGCGGCTAAGAAAGTCAAACCCGGCGACCGGGCAGTGTTTGCTGTCAACTTTTTGGAGTTGTCAGAAAGCCTGCGCGGCAAGGCGATGGATGACCGCATCGGTGTGACCAATTTAATTGAACTGCTCAAGCATGCACCGGACAATATCGACCTGGTGGCTGCCTTTACCGTGCAAGAGGAAGTTGGCCTGCGCGGCGCCCAGGCGGCAGCGTATGCTGAAGCCCCGGATATTGCCTTTGCGTTGGACTGCACACCCTGCAATGACCTGCCGACATCTGATGACAGCGAGAACACCCGCTACAATGCCCGGGCAGGCGCTGGCGCCGTGCTGTACACGATGGACCGCGGCACCATCTCGGACCCGCGGCTGGTGAAGCACATCAGGCACATCGGTGACACGCACGGTATCAAATACCAGGTCAGGCAGGCCGGCAGCGGTGCAACTGATGCAGCCGCCATGCACAAACAGCGGGCAGGCATTCCGAGCGTGTCCATTTCTGTGCCAGGCAGGAACATGCACAATACCATGACACTGGTGCGCAAGGAAGATTGGGACAGCACACTGCAGTTGATCTATGCGGTGATGGCAACACTGGACCGCGATGTATTGAAGCGCGACGAATAAATCAAATGTCACTCAAGCAGGTTATCCTGCTTGAGTGCTTTATAAGGACAAGAGGAAAATATGGATGCATTGAAACTTCACCAAGAGAGTGTCGTCATTGACGGACATTGTGACACGTTGATCCCGGTCAGGGATGGAATGAAAGACCTGATGAAGGGATTTGACACCGAGAGACTAGAAAAAGCATCACGGAACTATACTGACCATATTGACATTCCCCGCATGCTCAAAGGCGGCCTGACCACACAGCTGTTCGCCTGTTTTATCCGCTACCCGTTCCTGCCTTCGAATGCATCGGTTGAAACACTGCGCATGATTGATAGTTTCTACCAGGCCGTGGACCAGTACGGCGATCAGTTCGCCATGGTTACAACTGCTGCTGAGATCGAGCAGGTCAAGAAAGATGGCAAGACCAGCGGCATGATCACCATCGAAGGCGCTGAAGCGCTTGAAGGTAACTTGGCAGTTGTGCGGATGTTTTATAAACTGGGCGTCAGACAGATTGGTTTGACCTGGAACTGGCGCAACCAGGCAGCTGATGGATTGGGCGAGAAGCGCACAGGCGGTGGTTTGACGGAATTTGGCGTCTCGCTGGTGAAAGAAATGAACCGGCTGGGTATGATAGTAGATGTCGCCCACCTGGCACCGGCTGGCATCAGGGATGTTTATGAAATTTGTGACGGCCCGTTCGTGGATTCGCACTGCGGCGCCTTTGGGCTTGTGCCTCACGAGCGCAACCTGTCTGATGAGCAGCTGGAGATGGTCGCCAAAAAGGACGGCCTGGTGTGCGTGACCTACGTGCCAGAGTTCATCCAGAATGAGCCCCTCAAAGCGTCGCTGGCTGATGTGGTTGATCACATTGACTACATCGTCAAGCAGATAGGTATTGATTGTGTTGGGCTGGGGTCTGATTTTGACGGCTACACTAAACATGTGGAGCACCTGGATGATGTTGGCAGCCTGCCGAACATCACAGCAGAACTGGTCAAACGCGGTTATCAAGAGGCTGACGTCAAGAAGATCCTTGGCGGCAACTACCTCAGGGTGATGCGACAGGTGATTGGGTGAAACAAGCGCTGTAAAATAAGGATTACCGGAAGATCTGTGGTGAATGATCTTCCGGTTTTTTAAGAAAGATTGGCACTGGAAATGGAATAATTTAAGAAAACTGATGACACATTTTAAGTTGACAAGTTATCTTGTCATTAATATAATATTAATAAAGCTAAGTAAAAATTCAATTTTGAAAATAAAAAACACCTAAAGCAGCATAGACTACCTCATCGATCATGGGGGAAACCATAAAAGGGACAATTTTTGTTGTATGCTTTTCAAAACAGGTTGGCATGTTTCAGCCTATTATTTGCGTTTAAGGGTTAATCGGTCAAACCAGGAGGGGAATGGACACATCACATCGGAATTATTTAGTCAATCATCTAATTACCAAAATAAAGGGAGAAACCATGAAATCATTATCTAAGGTACTGGCAATTGTTATGGTACTTGGGCTTATGTTGGGGTTTGCGCCGACCACTGCAGTGAGAGCAGACACGCTGGACGTTTGCCCCAGTGGTTGCACATACACCTCGATCCAGGCAGCGATCACTGCTGCAACGGCGGGAGATACGATACATGTCGCTGCCGGGACATACAATGAAACGGTGCAAATCACTAAACAACTGACTTTAGTGGGCACAAGTGCAGTTATAGATGGTGGTGGGACTGGTCCGGTCGTAATGATACTCGCCAGTGGAACCAGTTTTTCTGGTTTTACAGTGAGAAACTCGGGCACCGATCCCGTTGGTTCCGCCTCTATTGGGTTGATTGATGTGACAGGTTGTACAGTACAGGGAAATACAACCTCTAATAACTTCTATGGAATCGCTATGCAAAACGCGGATACTAACATTATCCGTGAAAACACGATTACAGGAAGTGGTGTATATGGCATTTATGTCGGTTACAATGCGAGCGGCGCTTCAACTGGAAACACCATCGATGATAATACCATCATCTTAAGCAGTTTGGATGGCATCTATCTTGACATAGATAGTCACAACAATATCATCACCAACAATGACATACTCAATACCGTTGGTGGTCAAAATAGTGATGGCTATCCTGAAGGTAATGGAATTTACCTTTGGAAAGCAGCAACAGCCACCATCACTGGAAACACTATCAGTGGAAACGAGCGTTATGGTATCGAGATGATGGGTTCGGCAAATAACACCATTAGCGGTAATACAATCACTGGTAACCTGGTGGGTGTTGAAATTCGTTACAGCGGATATCCTGAAGGGGCTTACCCTTCATCTCCTAATACTGTTACTAAAAACAAGATCTACAACAATACAGAGTACAACCTCTTCGCGTCACCGGAGGTTACCAGCGTAACTGCGAATAATAACTGGTGGGGGACAGCGAATGTTCCTCTCATCACGGGTAAGCTCAGTGGAGCAGTGACTTACCAACCATATTACATAGACGAAGCGATGACCACGCTCAGCAGTGTTGCCCCCACAACTGTTTATGTGGATGACAGCTTTCTGTTCCCTGATTGCGGTACCCATAGCTGCGGTTATGATGCCTTCACAACCATACAGGAAGGAGTGGCGGCTGTCGCTACGGGTGGGACGGTCAATGTGGCTGAGGGAACTTATACACCTCCAGCGAAAATTACCCTGAATAAAGCAATAACAATCTCTGGTCCAACAACTAGTGAAGCAAAAGTTATCGGTATTGGAGGTTCAGGCTTAACTGTGTTTGAAATTACCTCAAGTAACGTAAATATTAATAACTTAACCCTGACTCTCAACAATCCACCATTAGCCCATATCGGAATTATTCACGCTCCCGATGGGGCGAAGACAAACATCAATATTACTGAAAACACAATCTACGTAAATCCCCAACCTGGTGCCATGAGCACCTGGTGGGGACAGGCGGTTTATCTGGGTAAATTCACGACGGCATCAAATGTCTCCGACAACCTCATCTACAACATGCGAGGTGGCGTTGTGGTAGCTTACAGTTCTGCGCTCACTATCAGCGATAATGTCATCTACAACACCAAGGGCGGTATTATGAACTACACTGGTACCGTAGCAGATGCTGATGCCCGAGTGATTACAGGCAATTCCTGGAACAACATCCATAACGAATGGGATATTGTCTGGAATTCGGGTGGTGGTCCATATGTCATGGACATGGATAAATATGTTCTCCAATTATCCAAAGCGAATTCTGATGGTTACGTAGTTAGCCAGATGACCACAGGTGTACTTGCTGAGCTGACAGGTAACCGCAGTCATGTTTTTGTCGATGATATGGGTACAACAACCCTGAAAGCTGATAACGGTAATATAAACGGGCCTTATAAAAAAATCCAGGATGGTGTCAATGCTGTGGTACCTGGAGGTACGGTCTATGTTGCGGCGGGAACGTATGATGAAGAGAACATTCAAGTTTCCAAAGGCTTATTCTTGCTGGGTGAAGGCGCAGCGGCTACAAACATTGCGCCTAGTGTTGTAACAAACAACAGCACAATCAGTGTCAATAATCCAACAGGTAATGTGTTGATCGATGGATTTACTTTCACAATGCAGCCAAAAATTAATTATGGTTCTGCAATTGCGGTTACTGGTACTGGAATACCAGTTGATTCAGTGACTGTCACGATCTCGAATAATATTGTGATTGGTTCGGATGATGGATCAAAATCTGATTATGGTTTTTACGGCCAAGGTAATAATGCCAAGATCATCATCACAAAAAATGAGATCAACAAGACTGGTGACAACCCAATTGTGATGGAGAACCAATTTGGATCAACTACCGTAGAGAATAACATTTTCCAAATCACTAATTCTCCAGACTATAATCCTTATTTTAGTATGGCTTGGAATGGCAGCGATATAACCACACCACAGATTGTCAGTGGAAATACTTTTTACCTGGATCATTCAGGTACTGGTTATGCGGAAGCGATTACATTTGACACAGCCATCGGAAATGGGTGGTATGGGGATCCAACTGATACAGGTTACTACCATAACATCCAGATCTTGAACAACACAATCTATACCAATGGCCCAAGTGCCCGTGGGATTGGTTTTATTGACATGTCTAACGGCGATGGAATGGGAACAATTTCAGGGGCGGTGGTTACAGGTAACCAAATAATCGGTGAGAACCTGACAGACATTGCGACTTACGGCATCACCTTGCGGGGTGATGTAGAAGGCGCAATAATCCAGAATAATACTGTTAGCAACATTGACCTTGGCATTTGGATTAGGCCAGGTCTGGGTGCATCCCCGGTGTGCCCAACAGGCAGCGACATATCATTAAATAAAATCACATCTGTCGCAAAAGCCTTGCAGAACGATTGCACGGCCGGATCGATAGACGCTTCACCCAACTGGTGGGGGAGCGCTTCTGGCCCTGCTGTTGGGACAATTATTGGCACTGGAGTAACCTACATCCCCTGGTGCACCAACGCAGCCTGCACGACTTTCGGTGCGCCGGTAGTGAACGTCACCCAGAGCACCTACTTTGCCACCATCCAGGCGGCTATTGATGACTCTGTTACAACTGATGGCGATGTCATCGTTGTCGCAGCCGGCACTTACCTGGAGCAGGTCAACATCAATAAACAGGTTTCAATCATCGGTTCTGGAAGAGAAGGCGTTGACGCGACAATCATTCGATCTACCGCCTACCCAACTGTTCTACTGGGAGCAACTGGAACCAGCACGAGTCCTATCCTGTTGCAAGACCTGCAAATCCAGGGCGCTGGTGGAATCCGCACAACGGTAACACCGATAGACTACTTCACATTAGACAACGTATGGTTGAATGCCAACCCGGTCAAAAGCGGCGAAGGGATTAGAGTGGCAATTGGTCATCAGCTGACCCACCTGACCATAACTGATTCCATCATTGAAGGATACATCGACGGTGTGATCATCGAGAAGACACCAGGCACCGGGGATGCTGGAACAAAGCTTCAGTATGTTACCGTTACCGACACAATATTTAGAAATAACTATCGCAAAGGTCTTTATGTTGAGACGCTCTCCGATGCCACCTTTACCAATGTGCAGTTGATTGGAAATGGTTATGTCAATCCGGGAACGAACCTGGCTGAGTACAATTCAGCTGGATTTGACATCAATCTTAAAGACGGCACCTACAGCAACCTGCAATTCATCAATATGACTGCTACCGGTAATGGCCTCATGGCTAAAGACGGCGCTGCGTTGATGATCAAAGCACGCAGCGATGGGACAACATACAGTGTTTACCCGGCGACCTTGACTGGTGTCACGATTACCGGAGGAACTTTCACCGGCAATGAACGCGGCATCCGGTTTGGTGAGCCTAACAAGGATAATGCTGGTCCGACCAATGTGGTAATCACAGGTGCATCGTTATTTGGCAATGTGAAGACCTATGAAAGCACAGATGGATCGGCTTATGGTGACGTGGTCAACTACGCTCTCGCACCAGTGAGTGCCATGGGCAACTGGTGGGGCAGCGCAACAGGTCCGGCTGCTGGGCAGACATATGGGGATGTGATGTCCTGCGGCTGGCTGGACGCAGCACCTCCGACTGGCGTGGCAGTTGCAGCACCAGTAGTCAATACCACCCGCGGTACGAGCTTCTGTTCTATCCAGGCGGCTATTGACGATGTGGCAACAGCTAATGGTGATGTGATTGAAGTCGCAGCGGGAGTGTACGATGCGCCAACCCTGATCAACAAATCAGTCACATTGCTTGGGGCTAATGCTACTGTCAATCCTAACACTGGAACCCGAGGAACTGAGACTGTCATTTTGGGTATAACCACTCCGCCAGCGTTAAGTCAAACAATCGAGATTGATGCTGTGAATGTTGTTATCAAAGGATACACCTTTGATAACACGCGTTTTGACAATTACACTAACAAAATCGGAACAAATACCCAACGCATCAGCGGAACCATCATCGAAAACAATATTTTCGCAAACGTATATGGGACGGCAATTTATCTGCGCGATGAAAGTGATGCAGTCGCATATAACTCTGGCCCAGTTTCGATTCTTAACAACAAGATCGATGCGCCTGCCAGCGCTGGCAGTGTTGAACACAATGCCGGCACGGGCATCATCCTCAAAGGAACGGATGGGTCTTCCATCAGTGGTAATGTGATCTTGAATGCGGCATACAATGGCATTCAACTGAGCAGGAACAAGGATATTACCATCAATGGAAACGTGGTTACCGGTGCTCAGAAGCCTGCTTTACAGGTTGCGGAGTGGAACGACGGTACCAGTACCATCAGCGGTAATACCTTCAGTACGCTATCTACCACCAGAGCTGCAGTCCGCCTGTACGGTTTTACAAACGAGTTTTACCCCGTATTCAACTTTACCGGCAACACGATTAAAGACAGTGTTTATGGCGTGCAGATCGGCAGGGAAGATACGGGTCTCAATGACATTATGGATGCAGATTACTCCTTCTCCAGTAATGCATTTACAAATATTTCTTCTTATCGTCTAATTGTCTATCTGACCGCAGCCGCAACAGCTGCTGAAATTACGGAAATGGATGAATTGTTCGCGCAAACCTATGCTCCTGGCACTACTGCAAAAGCGATAACCGCTGCAACGCCTTGGACATATGTTGTAGCCGCTTGCTCAACAGACTGCTATGTCTCAAAAACCGGTAGTGATACGAACATCGGGACCGAAGCCCTACCGTTCCAGACGATTCAAAAAGGTATTGACTCCGTTGAACCAAACGGGACAGTCCATGTCGCCGCCGGCACCTATATCGAGAACGTGGTTGTAAATAACTCGGTGACGATTGATGGTGCTGGGGCAGACACGATCGTGATGCCTGCCGACTCAGACCCGGGACTCCCAACAGGTAGTTCGCTTCTTGGAAGCAATATATTCCTGGTCGAGGCCAATGATGTCAAGATCACGGACCTGGTGATCGACGGCGACAATCCTGATCTGGATTCCGGGGTCGTTTTTGGTGACGCCGATCTGGATGCACGCAACGGCATCATCACTAATCACGCTAATGGGGTTTACAATGGGTTGGAAGTATCTTATGTTACCGTCAAGAACATTTACTTGCGTGGCATCTACGCATCCAGCGGTGGGACATTCAATATCCATCACAACACAATCAACAATACTCAAGGAAGTGACCAATCCTTCGCCATTATGGTTTACAACGGAACAGGATTTGTAGCTGATAATGTTGTTGATTATGGCGCTGCGGTTGGCGCAAACTACTCTCAGGGAACGCAATGGCTCCGCAATACCCTGACACACACACCTGGAGGAATTCATACTGATAATGCTGGATTACCTAGTATTTTAGGCCCAGAGCTAATCAGCGGAAATACCGTTGACTGCACTGGTGTGAGTGGAGGATATGGTATCTGGACATTCGTCAACCGGATGCCGATCACGGTTGAAAACAACACGGTTACCAGCTGTGAGGTTGCCTACTCAGCATGGGGTTCAGGTAACAGCACTGTGGCCACGTTCCAGAATAATACTGCTACAGCTCCTGCACAAAACACCGATAGTGCGGGTATATATGTAACTACCAGTGGCGCTGGGTGGGGCTACTTCGATGTGAATGCTGATTTTTCTGGCAATAACCTTTCGGGTTTTGAGACAGGTGTTTTCTTGAGTGCAGATCCTGCCACTTGGGAGACAGCTCCGTATGTGGAGAAAACGATTACGAGTAATATTAACCGTAACAATGTTACCGGAAGTTCCGCACATGCTGCATACCAGGGAACCGATGGTATCTATACTATAGATCTGGAGGAAAACTGGTGGGGAAGCATCCTCGGACCGCAAGCCCCAATCAGTGATAATGTGGACGTGATCCAGTGGTGCGGCACCGCAAACCCGGTCTGCCTGCCCTTACTGCCGCAAAGCGGCACCACCCTCACCATCAACGGTGCTGAGGAACTTGGCGAAGCCAAGATCTACGTGCCGAACCTGTCCATTGTGCTGGCGGATGGTGCTAACATCGCTAATACCGACGGGCCGTGTTTCTCGGTCAACGCGGATCACACCACAATTGTAGCCGCCACCAAACTGGGTGCGGTTTGTACTCCCGCTGCCGGCTTCAACGGCATCGATGTAGCCGCCGGACTGACGGATATCACCATCGCTAACCTCGAGTTTGCCGGTACAGCTGGTACGGACGGTATACACTTCGCAGGCGTGGTGGACAACCTGTTTATTTACGACAACTGGTTCCATGACCTGGCAGGTGACGCCATCGACTTTGGCAGTTACCAACCCACTGGTGATGTCAAGATCCAGGGCAACCTCTTTGAAGAGAACACCGGATTGGGCATCCGTGCCACGGTGGCGATCCCCGCGGAATACAACTCCTGGGGTCACATCGACGGCGCTCTCGCGGGTGATGGTGCCAGCAGTAGTGTTGTTTGGACGCCCTGGACGCACGTGGACCTTTACATGGCTTCACCCACTGGACTGGTCGCCGGCCAGCCGATCACCTTCACCGTCTACGGCAATCTTGAAAACGCGATGGGAGCCGCCATTACCCTCAAGTACCCGGACAGTTTGATTTACTCATTTGCTACTAACCTGAGCACGTTCCAGGCGGCAGGTTCAGCACTCTTCACAACTTCTACCGGCGCAATAACCTTCAATGGTATCGCTCCCGTCAACAGTCCCATCTCTGGTGTGGATATCCCGCTTTTCAGCGTCACATTCTTTGCTTTGACAGGTGATGACGGGCTGTTGGACCTGGATGAAACCACAGACCTCTTCTCAATGGTCCCACAGCCGGCTGGACCTTCCACCAATATCTATGCCCTAAAATTAGTGGATTCTGTGGTCACCACCAGCACTTACGCGGTCAAAGGTACTTTCTACATGCAAGGTCACTATGAGAACCCGCTTATTCCGGTGGATAATAGGTCTGGAATCCCGGGTACCCTCACCGGTTTAGTCAACGGTGTGTATAAGACGCTGTCCGTAAACTCAATACCGAATAACATGTTCTTCACATACATACCTGCTCAAAGTTACATATTCACCACTTTGCAGCCGCGCTATCTGAACATCACTGCGGACCTGGGCAAGGAAGTGACCGTGGTCGGTGAAGATGTGATCTTTGCAGAGTCCCTGTGGCTGCTGGGCGGCAATGCCGTCTGGAGCGACAATATAATCAATATTAGTGATGCAAGCGCAGTTGGTTTGAAATATGGAATTGGAACCATTGATGACAACGCCGATGTTACTTTTGATGGTAAAGTGGATATCCTTGACCTGTCGCTGGTAGCCGGTAACTTTGATAAGACATCGGCTTCGGCTTACGCAGATTGGGATCCACAGCCTTAAACAAGCCTGTTCGCGTGCAGGTCGGGGTACCCCGACCTGCACAAGAGCCAGGTTGTTCTGATAAAAAACCAGTAAAAGCGCAGCAAATGCGCTTTCTCGGAAAAATCGAAGTGTGAGTGCTAACTACCAAGGGTTCTTGTGTTCTGTGTGAGATACATGAGTCAGATTTTTTTTGCAGGTTACAATTGAGGACATGACGCAAAACAACAAAATATGCACCCGTTTTGCGAGTCTGCTGACTCAGCTGCTGGTTGCCATCCTGCTGGTCAGCACGGGTGTACCTGTCAATGCGCAGGCTGAAACACAACTGGCCGTTATTCCACCTGATGGTCGAGTAGCGTTAGGTGGCGTGATTACGATCGCAATTGAAGTAAAAAATGGGTTCGATGTAAATGCTTACGATTTGACAGTAAAATACAATTCGGAGGTTGTGACACTGGAATCCTGGGGGCACGGCGAATACCTTAACAATGTGGCGGAGGTTAAGCGGGTGGAAGACCCCGGGTCTTTCAGGTTGGCAGTCACTCAGCTGGCCTCCAGCGGCGCATCTGGTGACGGGTCGTTGTTGAACCTTACTCTTCGCGCAAAAACGAGTGGAACAGCGCAGGTATTCATCAGTGACGCCAAGTTAGTCACATCCACCAATGAAATGATATATCCAGGGTTGGTGCCCGGTACAATTACGGTCACAGAGGCAATCCTGCCGTCTGCCACAGCCACATTGATACCAACTGGAACAAGTACACTAACCAGCATGGCACCATTCACAAACACACCGCCGGCGACCAGGACCAGTACCAACTCTCCTGTGCTAACCCGGACTCCGACGCGAACGCGTACCCCTATACCCGTCATCGTAGTGACGAGCAGCGGTAAACTGGGTACCACTGCGGCAGAGACACCTGGTGAACTGGGATTGCCCGCCACAACCGCAACACAGCGCACTAAACCCACTGCTGACGGGAGTGGTGGCGTCATCGGCATGAGCGCAACACCAGGATCCAGCCCTTTACCGGACGCATCGGATCAGGATCCCGACAGCGAGGGACAGATTGAAAAACTCAGTACCGGAAGGGATTCTGGTGCAGATTCGTTGTTAGTATCACTTTATTATCTAGTCGAGAAAATACAAATTGAGAATGTGCTCAAGTGGGGTATAAGCTTACAGATCCTGGCGATCTTGTCAGGATTGGTGGTGCTTTTTGTAAATACCTGGAAAAAATTATGATCATTGATCCTCTGTTGATGTATTGGTCAAGGAGTCAATTGGAATGCGCTTATTGAGAATGATTTGTCTGGTATTTTTATTGGTTACCTCCTTATGGATTTCAACTGGCGTTTACGCGCAGGATGGAACCGCGCAGGTGGGTATTTACGAACAATTCGAGGTAGCCCCGAATGAGCTGGTACAGGTGCCCATTTCGGTGCGGGATGTTCAGGACCTGTACGGCGTGGATCTGCTGCTGTCTTTTGATCCTGAGTTGGTGCAGGTCGAAGATGCTGATCCATCCTCCAGCGGCATCCAGGCAAGGCTTGGCGATTTCCTCGACCCCGGCTTGCTGCTCTTTAATAAGGCGGATAACACCGCCGGCACTTACCATTTTGTGATGTCGCAGTACAATCCCAGCGAGCCGAAAACTGGCGAAGGCGTTATACTGGTGATCACTTTTAGAGGCGTTGGTGAAGGGGTTTCACCGCTGACCGTGACGGGTCTAAAGCTGGCCAGCCGCGAAGGTACTGAGATTTCCTCATCGCCGGTTGATTCGACACTCACTGTCAGGGCAGGTGCGCCTACCCAGGCTGCAACCATACCTGTGGCGGATACAACGGGGATGATCGTGCTCGATACAGCAACGCCAATGCCAACTCCAACACCGGCTCCAACGGCCACATTGGCTCCGGTCATCCAACCCACGCTGCAGCCAACAGAAGCGATGTCTAAGGCAGATAACTTGCCGGTAGTTAAAACTGAAGGTTCGAATACATCAGATCTCAGGCAATATAATAACTTGTGGATTATCCTGATCCTACTGGCAGCTGTTATTTCTACCAGTATTTATATTTTTGTGTTAAAGAAGAAAACCCCAAGCTCGAAGGAGTAAAGATCATGAGAAAAAACGCCTGGTTCATCCAACTATTAAAACTATTTATCATCCTCACCCTAGTGGTATCGTTCCTTCCGCAGGGCGAAGTGCGTGCGGCTGTACCGGTGCTTTCGATTTCACCCGCCAGCGGCCCTTTTTATGATTGCGCCGATTACATCATTGTGAAAGTGGCTGACGTAACGGATTTAATGGGTTATGATATCCTGCTGCAGCTGACCTCCAGCATCCCGGGGGCTATCGAGATCATGGAGGTGACCAATGCTGGTTGGCTGGATACACAGGCTTGGACTATCCCACTGGTGATTGACAATACTAATCTCACGATCAGGGCGGTGATGACACAATTAAACCCATCACAGCCAAAAAGCGGCAGCGGTGACCTGCTGCGTATCCGCATTCGCACCCTCATCCCGGGTGCAACCGTTGGTGTTCACATTATTAATATTAATGATATTCCCACACCAACTCTCCCTACCACACTATCTACAGGTGCCAGTGACATCGAATTCACCCCTGTTGATGGAAGCTTCACAACCACTGACGAGTGTCCATTCACTCCACATGTCTACATTGACCCGATATACAGCTGTATTCCCGCAATCTATACCTCTTTTACGATGGCAGTGAATGTAAAAGACGCGGTCGACTTGTGGGGGTACTCTTTACGTCTCTCTTATGATCCTGGATCGATTATGATTTTAGGTGTAACGAACGGTACTTTCCTTCAGCCGGTGATCGCTGAGCCAACGAACAGTTTCAGTACTCCCGGGTCAATTTCCTGGGGCGTTACACAGCTCTCCTCTGTAGAGCCACAAACTGGCAGCGGTACGTTACTCACCATCAACGGTATCGTGATAACCACTACTCCATCGACGGTTAATATTAACATCCTTGAAACAAGCCGGCTTATTTACTGGAATTATGTAACAAACCCTCCCGGTGGCCCTGGAGCGCCAGCTGATGTTGAAGTCTTTACCAACACTAATGGGGTAATTCAAATTGGAGGCTGCGACCCCACCTCAGTGGACCTGATGACTTTCACTGCGACTGCAGCAGCAGAATCCATAATCCTGAATTGGGAAACCACAAACGAGATCGACAACTTAGGTTATAACCTTTACCGGGCTGATACAATGGATGGCGTGAGGACCCGTATCAATAACACACTGATACCCACGAATGTAGCTCCAGGCAGCATGGAAGGCGCTGTATACACGTACACTGACACGGGTGCAGACTTGATCTCGGGATTCGAACCTGGCCACACCTACTATTACTGGTTGGAGAGCGTCGATATTCACGGAACGACATCGCTAGATGGTTCCTGTAAGGTTACTACAGATGGATCTCTGCCGGTGGCTCCATCTCCGACATCAAGTTCCCCCGTTGTGGTTTCATCCCCTACATTAAAACCTCCTGTTGCAGCTACCAGCGTTCCCCCAACCCGGACAGCCACCTCACCAGTGATAGTTGCAAACAGTTACATCGTTGTGAACACGCTGGCACCTACATCTTTACCAGCGCCAACCGATATCCCAATGCTTACCGCAACTGCAGCCCCTACCCGTGTTGGTTTTACCCTGACATCGACCATACCAGCTGCAGCTGAGCCAACTGACCAGGCAGCCGCTCCCGCTTCCATCCAACCTGCTGCTGAAAGCCCGTCTGAAGAACTCACTCAGGCTGGATTGTTCCAGATAAAGAACTGGTGGACCCTGCTTGTCTGGTTAGTCGCAGGTATCGCTGCAGGTGGTGTTTATTTCTTCACAAAGCAACGTGCTGAAAGAAAAGAGGATCATAAATAATTCAGATTCTGATAAGATGTATGCATGGTGCCAGTATGAGCGTTCCTCATTAGTGACGGGTACTATCTGATGGCAGAAGCCAACCGGAAGAGTTGCCAATACATCTCTTCCGGTTTTTATTTAAGGCTTACTTGCTGCCATCTGATTGGTAGACGGTTGTTGTGGCATCCATAGTTGATTGTGCTACAATAATTCTAAGTTGGTGCTTTATTCCAGCACGCATCCGCAGCAGCATCCCAGAGATAAATTAACAGGTGAATTATGGCTGATTTGAAAGTGGTCATCAGTGGTGATTTAACGATTGACTGGCACATCGCCAGGGTCAAACGGACAGGTTTCACGCTTTCGGATTGGCAGGTTGACAGCCCGCTGAAAATCTGCCAGCGAAAAGGCGGCGGTGCACTGCTGGCAGACCTGACTGCTGCACTGGCAGTGCGTCTTGCAGGTCAAACCGGGCAGTCGTATACACTGCATCAGCCGGAGATTTACGACCCTGACTCGAATATTGATCCAGCTGATACCAATTACCATCATACGGCATCTATCTGGTCGCAGTTCAAAGGGAAAGAGAAATCAGCCTGGCGAATTGAAGAATTCTTGGGCATGACCCGAGCTGAAACTATCGATCCAGATAAGTGGCGCATAGATGGGGATGATCCACATGCAGACCTGATGCTGCTCTCAGATCTTAATCTTGGTTTCAGGGACAACCCGCAAGCTTGGCCGGCAGCCATTAAGACCCGCCAGTCTGTTTGTCCCTGGGTGATCTTGAAAACAACTAGCCCTGTTGCCCGCGGCCCGCTGTGGGAGCATCTGCTTGAAAACTTTGCTGAACGGCTGATTGTCGTTATGACTGTCGATGACCTGCGCTTGACGGAAGTTCAGGTCAGCCGGGAACTCTCCTGGGAGAGAACCGCCCAGGATGTGTACTGGGAGGTGGTTTACAACCCGTGTATTAACGGTCTTTCACGCTGCGCGCATACCATCATTTCCTTCGGTGCTGCTGGAATCATCACACTGGACCGGCAGTTCATTACCGAAGGACCCCAAACGAAGTGTACTTTGGCTTTTGACCCGCGTGTCATGGAAGGTACCTGGGAGCAGGCCAACCCCGGGAAGGTGACCGGCTATGCCACTTGCCTGGCAGGTGGTATTGCACGCCAGTTGATGATCAACCCAATGCAGCCCGATATCATGTCTGGTGTAACAACTGGCCTTGCCGCTATCCGCCGACTGCACCTGGATGGGTTTGGCAACCCTGCATCCAACCTGCGTGATGCAGCACTTATTTTTCCGATATCACGTGTGGTTGAGGAACTGGAAAAAGAAGAACCCCAATTCTCGACTGCACCTGTTCAAGATCCAATGGTTCACATGAAAAAAGGAGACGAGGTCAACCGCGCTTCTGCCCAACAGCGTGGTTACTGGACGATACTGCACGACCGTTATGCCGGCTCATTGGAGCAAATTGCCAGTCGCATTACGCTGGAAGGGCCGGAAGAAGCTCTCAAAGATGTGCCCTGGGGGCAGTTTGGCAACCTGATGACGGTTGACCGCCAGGAAATTGAATCCTTCCGCAGTATTCGATCGCTTATTAAGGAATACTGCCAGACTCCGAATCAGAAAAAACCACTTTCAATTGCGGTTTTTGGTGCACCCGGTTCGGGCAAGTCGTTTGGCATCATCGAGGTAGCAAACTCCATCATGCCCGGACAGGTGGAAGTACGTGAAGTCAACCTGTCACAGCTTCGCCATCCGGATGAACTGCTGGCGGTACTGCACCAGGTGCGTGATATCAACCTCGGTGGGAAAATTGCACTGGTATTCTGGGACGAATTTGATACGACCTTAAACGACGCACCTCTTGGGTGGCTGAGGTATTTCCTGGCTCCCATGCAGGACGGCCGTTTTCAAGAGGGACAGCTCAACCATCCCATCGGCAGGGCGATCTTCATCTTTGCCGGCGGCACCAGTTCCAATATCGATGATTTCGGTAAGAACCTGGATGAAGACCGCTTCAGGCAGGCAAAAGGACCTGATTTTGTCAGCCGGTTGAAGGGATTTGTGAATATCCTTGGACCTGATCCAATCGTGAAGGGGACACATTCCGGTTCAGGCGATCCGTATTACATCATCCGGCGAGCGCTGATATTGCGGTCGTTATTCAAGCGCAATACTCCGGCACTCTTACAAAAGTTTAAATCAAAAGAACTGCTGAATATTGATGCCGGTGTCCTGCATGCGTTCCTAACGATCCCCACATATAAACACGGCATCCGATCTATTGAGTCGATCATCGCCATGAGCCAGCTGACTGGAATCAACCGCTTCGAACGCTCAAGCCTGCCGGCAGAAGCACAACTTAATTTGCATGTTGACGGCAGGCGCTTTCTGTCACTGGTGCAGCAGTTACAGCTGGAAGGTGCGATGCTGGAAGACATGGCCCGGGCGGCTCATGAAGCCTACTGCCAGGGATTAATCTCTCGGGGGTATGTTTCCGGCCCCGCAACAGATTATGAGAAGAAAATTCATTATTTGTTGGTGCCGTACGATGAATTACAGGAGTATTTTAAGGAGCAAAACCGGCAAAATGTGAAAGATATTCCCGCCAAGTTATTGAAAGCTGGTTACATCATGATTCCTGCCCGCAGTAACGAGCCACCTTATGGTTTTCCTGGCGAAGTGCTGGAGGAGCTGGCAATTGCTGAACATGAACGCTGGATGCAGTCCAGGGTGGCTGATGGGTGGCAGTATGCTCCGGTTCGCGATGACGCGCGTAAGCTTAATCCATGTATTGTCCCATGGGAGGAATTAGACCAGGACAAGAAGGAAAGTGACCGGGATATGGTGCGACGAATCCCGTTCATACTCTCACGGGCGGGTTTCACCGTCATTCGTGCCGCCCAGGATTGATGATCAGGTCGGTGAGTTCAGCCGCCAGTACTTATTGCCGTAGCAATGAAAAGAGCTAAACCAAGAATACTATAAAGCGCAATGAACAACTGGGGCAGTTGGCTCTCGAGGTCGGAAATATTCAACCCTTTCTTTTGCTGATTGGTTTCAGAAGGTAGCTGCGGGTAAAGCTCGTCCTCGCGATGAAAAACCATGGCTGAGCCATCAATTTTCTCTTCCATCTCCCGCAAGACTTTGAACCTCAGGTTGATCAGTGCCTTGTACTTTTGGATGGACTGCCGCCAGAACACGCACACCATGATACCAGCAATGATGATGGGCAGCACAGCCAGGCTAAACCACCAGTTGTTGAGATCAGCACCTGTTGCCAGGTAGGTAATAAAACCAATGACTGCACCGTTAACCGTTACGTAAGTGTTGGCTGATGTCTGACGACGCTCTGACAACCTGGCAGTATCTTCGACAAAGAGTTTATATTCTTCCAGCAATACCTGAGACTCATTCATATGGGCCAATCCTGATGTTAATTGAGTGCAATATGCAATAATTGTACAGGAACACTATGGTGAAGGCGAGTCTTCTTGTTAATTACCGATTGTATTGGTTGCGTATATGTAAATCTAATATTATGCTTATGTTCTTATGACAATTACGCTGCATACTTATTATGACCTGAAACAACACTGATGGAATGATTTGATTCTGAGGTATTACTATGAATATTGATAAATTTACACAAAAAGCACAGGAAGCTTTATTAAAAGCACAGCAAGATGCACGTGAGTTGAGTCACCAGACGATTGAACCGGTGCATCTGTTGTATGCACTGCTGCAACAAGATGAGGGAATTGTGCCGGCGGTGATCACCAAGATTGCCGGAAGTATACTGGCGCTGCGTGAAGAACTGCATACTGATCTCAATAAACGTCCCAAGGTGTACGGAAGCAGCACAGAAGTTGGGCTTTCACGGCAGGCTGCTGACGTGTTGACCGCAGCTGAACGCTATGCCAAAGGCATGCAGGATGAATACGTATCCACCGAGCACCTGCTTTTAGCGCTAACTGAAAGTAATGAAAGGAAGCGGCTGGAGCAATTTGGTTTAACAAAGGATGCAATTCTCAAAGCACTGGCCAGTGTGCGCGGCACTCAAAGGGTGACATCGCAAAACCCCGAGGACACCTACCAGGCGTTGGAAAAATATGGCAGGGACCTGACCGCTGTTGCCCGGCAGGGCAAGCTTGACCCGGTCATCGGGCGTGATGAGGAAATCCGCCAGATGATTCAGATCCTCTCACGGCGCACCAAGAACAACCCGGCATTGATTGGTGAGCCCGGTGTGGGAAAGACAGCCGTGGTCGAGGGGCTGGCACAGCGTATCATCAAAGGCGATGTGCCCGAATCGTTGAAACGCAAGAAACTGGTGCAATTAGATATGGGTGCGCTGATTGCAGGCGCAAAATACCGCGGTGAGTTTGAAGAGCGTTTGAAGGCGGTTTTGAAAGAGATCACCGAATCGGATGGCGAGATCATCCTGTTTGTGGATGAGATGCATACGGTGGTGGGTGCCGGCGCAGCAGAAGGCGCCATGGATGCCGGCAACATGCTCAAACCCATGCTGGCACGCGGTGAGCTGCACATGATCGGCGCTACCACGCTGGATGAGTACCGCAAGCATATCGAAAAAGATCCTGCATTGGAACGCCGTTTCCAGCCGGTCAGGATTGAAGAACCTTCGCCCGAGGATACCATCAGTATTCTGCGCGGTCTCAAGCAGCGGTATGAAATCCATCACGGTGTGCGCATCACTGATGCGGCTGTGATTGCTGCTGCGATGTTATCGCACCGTTATATTGCTGACCGCTTTCTGCCTGACAAGGCGATTGACCTGATTGATGAAGCGGCTGCACGCCTTCGCACGGAAATTGATTCAAAACCGCAGGAGTTGGATGTGGTTGACCGGCAGATCATGCAGGTTGAGATAGAACGGCAGGCGCTTCAAAAAGAGAAGGATAAAGGCTCGGCTGACAGGCTTGAGAAGCTTGACCAGGAGCTGGCAAATCTACGCGAGACTTCGCATCAGTTGAGCATGCGCTGGGAGAATGAAAAGCAGGCGATATCCGAACTGCGCGCAATCAAGGAGAGGTTGGACAGCATACAGGTTGATATTGAAAAGGCAGAGCGCCAGGCGAACCTGGAACTGGCTGCCCGCTTACGCTACGGCGAGTTGCCTGAACTGGAAGAAAAACGCAAGATGGCTGAAGCGAAAATCAAGGAACTGCAGAGCGTGGGCGCACTTCTGAAGGAAGAGGTGGACGCAGAGGAGATTGCTGCGATTGTCTCACGCTGGACACACATTCCCGTAACTAGGCTGTTGGAAGGGGAAATTCAGAAGCTGCTGCACATGGAAGAGCGTTTGCACCAGCGGGTGGTGGGTCAGGACAGCGCTATAGATGCCGTCTCCAAGGCAGTCAGACGGTCACGAGCCGGCCTGCAGGACCCCAACCGCCCGATTGGCAGCTTCATCTTCCTGGGTCCAACTGGTGTTGGCAAGACCGAGCTGGCCCGCGCCTTGGCGGAGTTTCTGTTTGATGATGAACGTGCCATGATTCGGATCGACATGAGCGAATACCAGGAGAAACACACGGTCTCAAGACTGGTTGGTGCACCGCCCGGATACGTGGGCTATGATGAAGGCGGCCAGCTGACTGAGGCGGTTCGCAGGCGCCCATATGCTGTCATCCTGTTTGATGAGATTGAGAAAGCCCATACCGAGGTGTTTAATATCCTCCTGCAAATGCTGGATGATGGTAGGCTGACAGACGGTCACGGCAGGACGGTTGATTTCAAAAATACTGTGATCATTATGACCAGCAACATTGGCAGTGAGCTGTGGATGCACGGGGCAGACGTAAAAAGAGAGCAATTCAATCGCCTGCTGCAGGCACATTTCAGGCCAGAATTTCTGAACCGGATTGATGAAATCATCATCTTCCATCCGCTGGGCAAAGAGCATTTGCGCGAGATTGTCAGAATTCAGATGCAGCATGTTGAGAGATTACTGAGAAATAAGGAAATTTCTGTAGCTGTCACACCAGAAGCGGAACAGTACCTGGCTGACGTGGGTTATGACCCCGATTTTGGTGCCAGGCCATTGAAACGAGCCATCCAGCGGGAACTGCAGGACCCCCTGGCACTGCAGATTCTTGCCGGCGATTTTTCTGCCGGAGATCGTATCATCGTTGACAGCGCTGGTGACAGGTTGGAATTTAAGAAGGTACCCGCAGAAACAGGATAATACCTGCGTGATTTAAAATAAAAGGACAGGCGGTTACATACAACCGCCTGTCCTTTTTAACCCGTTGGGTTAAGAAAGACCATCAAATAAATCTGTGCTGACTCGGCCATCTTCTCCGGGAGGGTATGCTTGCATGAAATTATCGACCGGTTTTGCCATTATCCGCCGCAAAGGTCCTAGAATACCGCCTCCCATTTTTCCGCCGCCCTGGCTGGCATGACAGGCAGATGCAGCATCGCGCTGACGCTGGACACTGCTGTAGTTGATCCTGACGTGAATCGGGAAATTTACTTCAGCAATACTGACCAGGTCGATATCCTGGTTTTTTCCAAAACGCCTCGGATCCTTGCCGAACAATCTCATGAGCTTGACCGCAAAGCGCATAAATGCAACTGGCATGGTGTGAAAATACAAGCGGGCAGGCTGGTGGGGCGGCAGGTTTTCTGCATCAGCAATTGTGGGATCATCACTTTGTTCGAAAGCCAATACCGTCGCATTATGAACGGCAATGTGATCAGGATGGCGGTAACCGCCGATTGGATCAAAAGTCAGGACGACATCGGGTTTCAATTTTCTAATAGCTGTCAAAATATGCCCGGCAACATCCTCAACTGGCGCCTGGAAGAGCGACCCGGGGTGGTTGTTATCCTCAGAGCCAGCCATGCCGGAGTCGCGATAATCAAGGAAATCGACAGAAGCAAGGTTTAAAAATTTGGCGGCGCAGCACAGCTCGTCTGTGCGCAGTTCAGCAATCGAATTGTATTTTTGCAGGAATTGTTCCTCAACTTCGCCGGCTTCGCCCTTGGTGGCTGTTAATAAGTGAACTTTGTGACCCAATGCAGCATACAGCGCCAGGGTGCCGCCCATGCCGAAACTTTCATCATCCGGATGTGCCATCACGCTCAGGATAGATTTTGGTGTTGTTACTGTTGTTAATTTTGCCATTATAAACCGCCTTAATACCTGATCATGTTTGGATCAATTTCAGCTGCCCAGGCATTGATACCGCCCTGCAAATTGAAGGCCTGATAACCTGCCTCGTGTAAGGTGATCACAGCTCGAGCTGAACGAATGCCGCTGCGGCAGATCACAACCACAGGAATTGAGGGGTCCAGCTCTGATAGCCGCTGTTTAAGATCTGACTGAGGTATATCCCTGCTGCCTGCTATTTTTGAGATCAACCGTTCAGCATCTTCACGAACATCCAGGAGCTGAATTGGTGTGCCCTCAGCCAGCCAGCTGGCAAGGATGCTTGGTAATAGCTGGCAGCTTTCAGGGATCGGTACTGGCCTGGGTGCGGAATTATAAGCATCAGGAGTATCTTCCAGGGAAGTGATGGCAGGGTGTGTACCACACACGGCGCAAGTGGGATTCTTCTTCAGTTGGATGGTTTGCATTTCCATCGAGAGCGCATCGTAGAACAATAATTTACCAACCAGGGGCTTGCCAATAGCCAATATGTGTTTGATGGTTTCGGTTGCCTGCATTGTACCGATGGTGCCCGGTAAAATTCCAAGCACACCGGAGACAGCGCAGCCATGCACTGATCCTTCAGGCGGGGGAGACGGGAAGATACAGCGGTAACACGGACCCTGCTGCGCGTCAAAAATCGCCACCTGTCCTTCATACTGGTAAATAGAGCCGTAGACATAGGTTTTTCCTGTCAGCACGCACAGATCATTGATCAAATAGCGGGTATAGAAATTATCCGTGCCATCGACGATGATGTCATACGCTTGGGCAATATCTTTGGCATTATCAGCGCTGAAACGGGCGGCATAGCCGGTAATTTTAATCTCCGGGTTGATGTCAGACAGGCGCTGAACAGCTGACTCGACCTTGGACATGCCAATAGTGCCTGTGCTATGAATAACCTGGCGCTGTAGATTGGTCAGGTCAACGACATCATAATCCACCAGCCCGATGTGCCCGATGCCTGCGGCTGCAAGATACAACGAGACAGCAGACCCCAATCCACCGGTGCCAACAACCAGCACAGAGGCGTTCTTCAATTTTTTCTGCCCATTCAAGCCAACTTCCGGCAGGACAACATGCCGGGCGTAACGAGCAATATCAGCTGTTGACAGTTCTTTTTCCATACATCCTCACCACTGCTCTGTGTGATTAACTTTGCCAATCATAACAGAATTGTTTCACCAGGTTAATATAGGATAAGTATTGTCGTATTTGACATATGAATAGAATGGCTATGATACAATAACGCAATACTTCAATTTTACAGTATGACAGTTGTTGGAAATCGGTAACCGATGCAGCAAATTGACACGCTTGAACATTCGCAATTAGTGGACACCTTCGGCAGGAAGATTACGTATCTGCGTATCTCTATCACTGACCGCTGTAATTTCCGCTGTGCCTACTGCATGCCCCCGGATGGGGTGGAACTCAAGGCGCACAACACCATTATGCGTTATGAAGAGATCCTTGAGGTGGTTCGTGAAGCGGTTAAATTGGGTGTCAGATCAGTGCGCATCACTGGCGGTGAACCGCTGGTGCGACCAGATGTACCTTTGCTGATCGGGATGCTCTCAGGTATCGAAGGGCTGGATGATATCAGCCTGACGACCAACGGATTTTTACTGGAAAAATATGCTGCCGCGCTGGCTGCTGCCGGCTTGAACCGGATCAATGTCAGCCTGGATACCCTCAACCCGCAGAAATTTCGTAAGATCACGCGGGTTGGTGATCTGGATAGGGTCCTGCGAGGCATTGATGCTGCAGAAGCGGCCGGGCTTAAGCCGATTAAAATCAATGTGGTGGTGATCAGGGGTTTCAATGATAACGAACTGGTCGATCTTGCACAGCTCAGCATCAGTCATCCGTGGCACATCCGCTTTATTGAACTCATGCCGATCAATAACCAGGAATCATGGGGTGCTGATTTTGTTGACCCACTCGAGGCGTTTGTCCCTGTTCAAGAGATGCGTGACATCCTCAAACCGTTAGAGCTCGTACCTGAAAAGCCAGGCATTGGGCGTGGGCCGGCACGCACTTACAGGATTCCTGACGCGAAAGGTTTGGTGGGATTCATCTCACCACTGGGTGAACACTTCTGCGCATCCTGCAACCGCCTGCGTCTGACAGCTGATGGGCGTTTGAGGCCGTGCCTGTTGAGTGATGTAGAAATCCCGCTGTTGGAAAGCATGCGTTCAGGACAGGATGTTCTGCCCTACCTGCAGTTGGCAACTTTCTGTAAACCTCACGGTCATGAACTGGATGAGAATCACCTGCCAAAAGAACGCACGATGAAAGAAATCGGCGGGTAGTTCCTGCCGTATAATTTCCCAATCATTTATAAAGACAAATTAATCAGCTGTTTGTTCTTTTCGAACAACGATGGTTCCTGCAATCAGGTCATGAAGTGTCCTGTGCTGCCGGTTAAACAGCGCTACCAGAAATCCAATACCAAAGATCGCAGTCGATACCAGCCGGCCAATGTAACGCATCAGCGCCTGCTTGTAACCAATTGGCAAACCGTGACGGTCGTTCACCTTCATCTGCAGAAGCCGTTTGCCGGGCGTAGCGTTGCCTTTACCGCCCTCGAAATAGATGTAATAGGCACCCCAGGCAAGGATGTAGAGCACAAAGTCGATCAGGGGTATAAGATCACGGATGGCATAATCACTTGCAAAAGTGTAATCGTACACGTAGGTAAAAAACCACAGGAAACTACCCACCACGATAACCAGGATCAGCGTGTCAATAAGCCAGCCGGCCAATCGCCTGAAGAAACTGGCATGAACCAACGGGTTGGGCTGGTTTGTTTCCCCGATGGAAGGAATATGATCAGTCATGCAGCCTCCTTATTAAGTACCTGATTAACCGGTACCGAACTGACGGTCGCCGGCGTCGCCTAACCCTGGCAGAATGTAGCCAAATTCGTTCAATCGTTCATCCACAGCCGCCAGGTGAATGGGCACATCAGGGTGGTGACGGTTTAAATTATCAATGCCTTCCGGTGCACCGATGATGCCAACGAACTTGATCCGCTTTACACCCCAGCGCTTGAGGATATCAACTGTGGCTACAGCCGAACCGCCTGTTGCCAGCATGGGATCCAGCACCAGGCAAACTGAAACGGTGGGTTCCAGCGGCAGTTTGTTGTAATACTCGACGGGTTGCAGCGTTTTCTCATCCCTATATAGACCGATATGCCACACCTCAGCCGACGGCATCAGGTTCCATATGCCTTCAACCATGCCCAGGCCGGCACGCAGGATGGGGATCAGCCCGACTTTTTCTGCCAGTACGCCGCTCTGAATTTTTTGCAGTGGTGTTTCAATTTCTACGGTATCCAGTTTCAGGTCACTGGTAGCTTCGTACACCAGCAGTGCGCCCAGCTCACCAACCAGTTCACGGAACTTCTTTGGTTCAGTAGTTACCCGTCTGAGCAGGCTGAGTTTGTGGACAATCAAGGGGTGCGACGAGACAAACAGGTTGGAATTCATGCCATCCTCCGGGTAACTGATTAACTGTATGATCAGAATTCATTATACGAGTCTTTGATATCTGCGGGGTTAAAATTCTCATCATTTTATGCCAGACGCTGCTTTGAACAGCTTTGAAGTTTGATTGGAGTATAATTTACCTATGGCTATGACAGATGACAGGGTAACCTCTCCTGACGAAAAACCGGATGACCGGCTGGATCAAACACTGCGCCCAAAGAAACTGGCGGATGTGATAGGCCAGGAACAGGTCATTGAAAACCTTGAGATCTTGATACAGGCGGCAAGACACCGAAATGAAGCGCTTGACCATGTGTTGTTTTACGGTCCTCCGGGACTGGGCAAAACCACGCTGGCACATGTGCTTGCAACTGAGATGGGTGTTAACATCAAGGTAACCGCCGGTCCGGCGATTGAACGCGCCGGTGACCTGGCAGCCATACTGACCAACCTGCGGGCTGGTGATGTGCTTTTTATTGATGAGATTCACCGGCTTGGTAAGGTCGTTGAAGAAGTATTGTACCCGGCAATGGAGGATTTTGCCCTCGATATCATAATCGGCAAGGGACCTTCTGCCCGTTCAATCCGACTCAAACTGCCGCATTTCACCATCATCGGCGCTACCACAAGGCTGGCGCTCATCAGCTCTCCGCTGAGAGCCCGCTTTGGCGTTGTGCACAGGCTGGATTTCTACAGCCCCGAAGCCATGCAGTCAATTGTCAGTCGGGCAACTAAACTGCTGGGAGTGACGGCCGATGATGCGGGCATATCTGAAGTAGCCACCCGCTCACGCGGCACCCCGCGCGTTGCCCTGCGTATGCTGCGGCGCGTGCGCGATTATGCCCTGGTGCGCGCTGACGGCTGTATCACAGCTGCAACAGCTGCCGACGCACTGGCGCTGTTAAATGTGGATTCCATGGGGCTGGATGAAGTTGACCGCCGTGTTTTATTGACGATTATTGACAAGTACGGCGGCGGACCGGTGGGGCTTTCAACCATTGGCGCTTCAATTAGCGAAGAGCCGGATACCATTATGGATGTTGTGGAACCCTATCTCCTCCAGCTTGGTTTCATCGACCGCACACCACAGGGCAGGATTGCTACCCGCCTGGCTTATGATCACCTCCACATCCCTTTCAACGGGGTGGAACAACAGCCCACATTATTTCAATCGTGAAGACTGAAGATTTTAATTACCACCTGCCGCGTGAAGCGATTGCCCAGACGCCTGTCACGCCCCGCCATGCTTCAAGGCTGCTGGTGTACAACCGCGCCTCTGAGGAAATTCAACACGCCACTTTTCTGCATGTTGGTGATTTTTTATCTCCCAGGGATCTGCTGGTCATTAACCGCACGCGTGTCATTCCTGCCCGAATCCATGCGCATAAACCCACCGGTGGCCTAATTGAACTGCTGCTGTTGAAAAAGATTGATTCCACCAGCTGGGAGGTATTGATTGGCGGTAAACGGGTGCGGGAGGGTATGACTCTGCAGGTTGTCAACGGCCCTGTTGCAATAGTATGCGCTGACCTTGAACGACCTCGTCGGGTGGTGACGTTTGCTGAGCCGGTGGAACCCTATCTTTCTGAAGCTGGTGAGATGCCCCTGCCGCCTTACATTCACACCCGGCTGGATGACCCTGAACGCTACCAGACCGTTTACGCTGCCGAGCCTGGCTCTGCCGCTGCGCCCACAGCCGGGCTGCACTTTACGCCAGAATTGATGACGTCCCTGAAAGATCAGGGCATTCGCTTTGCTGAGATCACACTGCATGTCGGTTTGGATACCTTTGCACCGGTTACGGAAGAAAATCCGCTCGAGCACGTGATTCATACGGAATGGTGCGAACTCGATCAAACTGCCGCTGACCTTATTAATCGCACAAAGCTTGAGGGCGGGCGAATCATCGCTGTTGGCACCACCAGCGTCAGGACGCTGGAAACTGCTGCGGGACTGGCTGGCAGTAACAAGATGGTTGTCCCTTTCAGCGGACCAACAAACCTGTTCATCGTTCCGGGTTATACCTACAAGGCAGTAGATGTGATGATCACTAATTTCCACCTGCCAAAATCAACACTGCTGATGCTGGTAAGCGCTTTTGCCGGCCGGGAGAAGGTTTTGTCACTCTACCAAACCGCGCTGGATGAAGGCTACCGCTTCTTCTCCTTTGGCGATGCCATGTTGATACTTTAAAAGAAAGGCACCTATGGCTGATAAACCTTCACAACGTACAGATATGTGGTCATTGAATGAAGAAATAGTCAACTGCCGGCTGTGCCCACGGCTGGTGAGCTGGCGTGAGGAAATTGCCGCAGTCAAGAAAAAAGCTTTCAATGACTGTACCTACTGGGGTAAACCTGTGCCCGGCTTTGGTGATGAAAACCCAAGACTCTTGATTGTTGGACTGGCGCCGGGAGCACACGGATCAAATCGCACCGGACGGATGTTCACGGGCGACGCATCGGGCAGTTTCCTTTTCACGGCTCTGCACCGTGCCGGTTTTGCCAGTAAGCCAATATCGCTGTCCATGGATGATGACCTCAGGCTTAAAGATGTCTTCATCACAGCCCTGGCTCGCTGCGCGCCGCCTGGCAATAAACCGACGACCGAGGAGTTTCGAAACTGCCGGAAGTATTTAATCAGGGAAATAGCCTTGTTTGACAATCTGGAAGGCATTGTCGCCCTGGGCGCCCTGGCTTATCAGCATGTTCTTGAGATCTATCGCTTGTCTGGTTACAGGGGCAATCACCCTGCTTTTGGACATGGCGTGATGACACATTTTGATGAAGGTGGACCATGGGTCTTGGCATCGTATCATCCCAGCCGGCAAAATACCCAGACCGGCAGGTTGACGCAGGAGATGTTTGACCAGATTTGGGAAAAAGCAGGAGACTTACTCAACGGGTGAGGTGGATATGAAGCGAGCGGTCATAGTTGTACTGAGTATTTTGGTTGTTGCAGTCCTTGGCTTTGTCATTTGGGCATCACTGCCTGCCGGACCTGATGCTCAGGCTTTGACCGCACTTGAGAGCGGTGACGGCGTGGATGTCTATGAACTGCCTGGTGTGACGGTGATGATGCCAGCTGGTTATCTGCCTGAAACAGGTCTCATTTTTTACCCTGGCGCCAGGGTTGATTACCGCTCCTATGCGCCTTTGATGCGAACGATTTCGCGCGCAGGCTATTTCACTGCAGTGGTAAAAATGCCGTTGAATATGGCAATCTTCTCGCCTAATCGTGCAGGGGATATTATCTACTCGTATCCACAGGTAAAAACCTGGGTGCTCGCAGGTCATTCGCTGGGCGGCGCCATGGCAGCACAATTTGCTGGCAATAACCCTGACAAGGTGGAAGGACTGGCATTGTGGGCAGCTTACCCTGTATCTTCAAACGATTTGTCAGGAAGCAACTTGCGGGTGATCTCCATTTATGGCAGTAACGACGGGCTCGCCACTGATGAGGATATTGACGCTTCAAGACCGCTGCTTCCGGAGCATACCGTTTGGGTTGAGATCATCGGCGGCAACCATGCCCAATTTGGCGCTTACGGCGAGCAAGGCGGAGATGGTGCAGCTGAGATTTCACTTGCAGAGCAGCACAGTCAGATAACCAGCGCAATGCTGGAATGGCTTTCAGGGTTCTCAAACTGAGAATTGTTTTGTAGTCTGGATTTTGCAGCCTTCAGCTGGCATTCAGCTTGCTGAAGGTTTCTCAGGTATCACGAGCAAGTTGACAGCGTGACCGGTCAAGTTTAAAAACTTCTCAAGGTCTTTAACCGGCAGGATCAGGGTGGCTGTATTCACCAGTGGGTGGCACTGCAGGGAATCTGCCTGCCAGAGTGTTTTATCGATGTAAAGGGTCACTTTGTGATGGCTGTCATTGATAAGACCAAGAACCGTCACTGAACCTGAACCTACGCCAAGGTATTCCATCAGTTTGGCTTCAGAGCCGAAATGCAGCTTGCGCAGGTTCAGTAGCTTGCCCAGCGCACGAATGTCAACATTTTTATGTTTCTCTACCATCACCAGTAGATAGTTCGCCTTCTTCTCATCGCACAGGAACAGGTTCTTCGTTCCGGTGCCGGGTGCATCCGCAGTGTAATAATCTGCCTGTTCCACGGTAAAAACTGCCGGGTGGTCCACCCGCTGAAAGGCTATATTGTTTTGATGCAGGTATTCGGTTAGCTCACGATCATCCATTCTTTGGTTATGGGGCTGCGACAGTGATGGAGCTGATCATCTCATCCAGCATCTGCAGGTCAGGTGAGAAAGCATCATCTGCCTGGCTGTTCAACAGTACCCTTGTCTCCTCAATGTAGGTGGTGAAATTCGCAGCGAATGCATCCCAATCACCGCCGGGAATGTCATTTTCAGTTGCCGGCAAAACAGGGTTGGATACCGGCAGGATAGCCGCAACGACATACTGTCCATCTGTCGTGATCCCCTGGAAAGCGTAAAATAAGTGGTTATTGTTCACCGGGTAGAATGACTGCCCGTACATAGTCAGGAAGCGCACACCTGAGCCGTTTTCGAAATCCAGGTATTCAATTTGAGCCCGAATCATTTGCGCGGCATTCCAGACTGGCAGGAAGGGGATATTATCAGGCTGCTCTGGCTTGGTAACGATCATGTTTTGAAGTTCAGAAAAACCTGTCAGAAAATTTGGATTCAGGCTGGCATAGTCTGCCACAGGATATACCAGTATCCTGGGTTGGTGAAAAGTGCCGCTGAGCGTGTAACCTTCAAAAGCCAGCTGGCGGTGAGCGGGATATGACCATTCAATAGGGTCGTTGGTTTGAGCTGGAACGGTAGAACAGCTGATGCTGGTTGCCAGTGAAGGATCATAATAGAGCGTGACACCCTGGCAGTCTACCAGCAAGCCTGTTGGTTGATTGGATGCTTCTACCGTGAATGATGCTGACGCTACCTCAACGCCGTTGTTATCGGTATCGTGCATACGAAAATCATACTGACCTGCGTCTGCAGGTGCATTGAACGTCAAAGTCCCTGTGGATTGTCCCATGAGGTACTGGTAATCAAGGTCGTGCAGGTCGTTCTCGGCTTCACTGCCGTGAGGGATACTGGATGGGATAATACCAATCCATGCATCTTCCATGAAGGTGCTTGAGGAGGTGAAAGCAATCTCTATTGATTCACCGGGTGCATAAGCACCTGTTCCGGAGGTGATAGTGATAGAAGCTGTCATGTCCTCAGTGGGCTGCGGCGGCGTTTCGGTTGTGATGATCACAGTCGTGGCTGTTATAACTTGTGGAGGTGTTTCAGTTTCACGTGGGGATATACCGCAGGCGACAGTAAAGATGAAAATTAACAGGACTATTACAATTGGGTTCCGATTATTTTCGCGACTCATGACAGACTCCTTTCCTGATCATACATACATATTAGCGTATCCTGTACTAAAAACAATGACCTAATTTGCCCAATCTTGCATCATCCTGGCAAGCAGCTTCAAGCCTTTCAGGTCACTTAAGTCAAGCCACTGCAGTATCAGACGCTGCACACCGGCTGCAGCATAAGCGTCTAACTGCTCTGATAGTTGATCGGGGGTTCCAATAACTACCCCAGATGATCTGAGACGGCTTAGATCGCGAGTCTGCAGTTTTTCTTGGAGTGCCTTTTTACTGCTGGCAAAGACAAGACCATTCATCAAGGAACGTCTGACCTTGTTTGGGTCGCGATTCGCTGCAGTTAGCATTTCAGATAAGAGGTTATTTCTATCCTTGAAGGTATCTGGCGGGATGTAAACTGCATTCCACTCGTCGGCATAACGGGCAGCCAGTGGGAGGGTGCGCTTTACTCCGTTACCGCCGATTAGAATTGGCGGACCGCCAGGTCGTTTAGGTCGCGGCAGCAGCACCGCGTCTGAAAGCTCGTAGTAGCTGCCGTTGAAAGTCAGCGGCTCATCCTTCTGGAGTAGGTGCGTGATGATCTGCAGTCCTTCTTCAAACCGCTCGAAACGGCTGTTCTCATCCAGCAGGTCGAAACTAAAGTTCTTGTGCTCGCGCACCTGCCAGCCGGCACCGACACCCAGAGTCAGCCGCCCGCCTGATAGATCATTCACCTGTGCAGCCCAACGCGCTGTGAAGGCGGGATGGCGGAAGGAGATCGGTGTAACCAGTGGCGAGAATTCAAGCCGAGTGGTATGGTCTGCCAGCCAGGTAAGCGAAATCCACAACTCCAGTGAGTCGCGATCAGGGAGAGAACTGTTGGTAAAATGGTCTGAGCGGTATAAGCCGGCAAAGCCGAGATCTTCTACAAGCGGTACAAGCTGTTTCCAAATGTCCCAGTTGAGGCCGTTTTGTCCTTCAATTTGTATGCCGAAATCCATGACACCTCCATTAACTCTTTACTACTGCTGATTTTCAAAGAAGATGTTTTTCATGCGGTTGGCAGAGAGCATGAAACCTGTCTTGCTGCCGTCTGAGTCTCTGACAAATGTAATCGTGCAGGTGCCACCTTTGAACAGGTCTCTTGCAGCCGGAAGCAGTGACTCAAATCGGATTTTCTTTCGAAACATGACAAGGGTTTCATTTTCCAATCTTAACTCGTATGAAATTCCAAGCTCATCGCTGTGATAGGTACCGGCATATTCATTCAACTTATTGGACTGTAAATCAAATGGCGGTAGTTGCTGTAGTTCATCTACCATAGAGCCTTTTCCAACATCAATTTTCATGAATGATATGCCTGTTTCTCTTGAAGGCAAAAATGTGACATTCACTTGTGTTGATCCATCTGAGCTAAAAGTATTTTCAGCAGTTTGACTCAGCAAAATGGGTTCCTCAAATAGGGTGACTGCCAGCCTGCCTTCGAGGACGTCCGCCTTGATTAGAGATTGGTTAGCCGGGTTGTAATAAAAACCAGCGTACTGCGTCAGCTGCGCTTTAGAAAATGCGGTTACAGGTTTTACCGCCTGTACTGCCGCAGGCTCGGCGAAGTCTGCCGCCAGCCAGAGGTCTATGACTTTGTAGACCAGGCTGGAAGGGTTCATCTGTGCCAGGTTTGACAGGCAAATGACCGAAAAGTCTTTTTCAGGCAGCTGCAGCATGGCAGCTCTGAAGCCGTACCACGACCCGCCGTGTCCGACCGTCTTGTGACCCCGGTAAGTGTCAATCCTCAGTCCCATGGCGTAATCCTGCTCCCTGTCATCGTTGAACCTGCCGGGTGTACGGGTGAGTTCGATCAACTCCTGTCCGCCGCCATCGATGACATTGTGATAGGTGTTCTGGTCCCAAAGGAACAGGTCTTCAACAGTTGTATAAATCGCACCGTCACCAATAACATCGAAAATGCCGTAATCGATATTGAAAGTGCCGTCTTTTCGCTGCGTGTAGCCTGTGGCACGGTTCTCAACAATCATTTTGAAGTCATTGTGAAAATGTGTGTGTGTCATGCCAAGCGGTTTGAAGATGTTCTCCTCTGCAAACTCACGCATATTTTGTCCTGACACCCGCTCCACAATTTCACTGAGCAGAAAATAACCGGAATTGCTGTAGAGGTACTGGCTGCCAGGCAGAAAATTCAAGGCTTTTTGGCTGGCAATCAGGTCAATGACTTCGACCTCCTGGTAATCATTTTCAAAGGGCATGCCGGCATAGTACATCAGTTCGAGGTAATCCCTTAAACCGCTGGTATGATGCAGCATGTGCCGGATGGTCACGGGGTTTTCATATTCTGGTATTTCAGGCAGATAGGTTTGGATCTTGTCATCCAATGATAGCAAGCCGCGCCGGTACAAAATCGCAATGCACATGGCTGTGAACTGCTTTGATACCGAGCCTATATCAAAAACGGTTTTACTGGTAATTGGTATACGGTAGTCCAGGTTGGCTGAGCCGTACCCGCACATGTAGCGGATTTCGCCGTGCTGGATTATGGCCAGGGCACAGCCAGGAGACTCCGGCTTATCCCATTCTGAGAAGATTGCATCGGTAGCCTGCAGCAATTGATTCATATGTTAGTCCTTCAACTTGATGTGGATTTACATTTTAGTTTAGCATGAAAGCTAAACGTTTGAGTTATTTTGGTTTATTTGCCATGCAAGTTTATAATAATAGGAGCGGTTTAACGGTGGTTTGTATAGATTTTTTCAGCACCCGGTAGACCATAATCACACTATCAGGAGGCTTTATCGTGGCACGCATAGCAATAGCTGGCTTTATTCATGAAACAAACACCTTCGCACCCATGCTCACCCCATTGAGTGAGTTCGGATTTGGCAGCAACACCGGAGGTTTGATGACCGGAGAGAAAATCCTTGAGCTGCGTGGCAAGAAGTTTAATAACGCTGTTTGTGGTTTTATTGACACAGCAGAAAAAATGGGACATGAAATGGTACCGCTGCTGGTTTGTAGCGCTGAGCCGGCCGCCCAGGTGACAACCAATGCCTTTGAAACTGTGATGAGCCTTATCGGGGCTGACCTGTACAAACATCAGCCCTATGATGCCATTTTCCTTGACCTGCATGGCGCAATGGTATATGAACCTTTCAATGACGGCGAGACTGAAATAGTCAGGCGGGTAAAAGCCATCGTTGGTGATATCCCAATTGTTACCAGCCTGGACCTGCACGGCAACATCACACCGGAGTGCTTCCGGTTGGCGTCTGGTATGGTGGGCTACAGAACCTATCCCCATATCGATCTGTACGAAACGGGCGAGCGCTGTGCAGTTTTGCTTGATCGTATGATCTCCGGACAGGCTGTTTACAAAGCCTTCAGGCAGCTGCCATTCTTGATGCCAATTTCTGCCCAATCTACCAACACCGAGCCGAGTAGAAGCATTTATGCCAAAATTGCCGAACTGGAACAGGATAATAACCTGTTTTCAGCCAGTATTATGCTTGGTTTTCCACCGGCAGATATCTACGATACTGGTACTTCGATCTTCACTTACGCAGCCTCTCAAGCGCTGGCGGACAAAGCCGCAGACATACTCTACGACTTGATCATGTCCTTTGAGGAACGTTATGTCACAAATCTACTCAGCCCGGCAGATGCAGTCAGAAAAGCAATAGCCCTTTCACAATCGGAGACAAAACCGGTTGTTTTATCCGATGTACAGGACAACTCTGGCGGCGGAGCAACTTCAGATACCACCTGGATATTGTCTGCGCTGGTAGAGCAAAATGCGCAAGACGCGGCCCTGGGATTGATGTACGATCCTGCTGCCGCAGAAGCTGCTCATGCAGCGGGCGAAGGCGCCAGGATACACCTTGAATTGGGCGGAAAACTCATGCCGGGTCATAAGCCTTTTGTTGGAGAATTCACAGTTGAGAAACTCCATACAGGACCTTTTATCGGTTACGGACCGATGATAAAAGGGGATACCGTTGACCTGGGCAAGATGGCGCATCTCTCTATCGGCGGCGTGCACGTGGCGGTCTCAAGTGTCAGGGTGCAGATGCTGGATCAATCTTATTTCAAGGTGGTTGGCATTGAACCTACTGAGATGAAGATCATTGTGGTCAAGAGCGCTAACCATTACCGGGCAGATTTTCAACCAATCTCCAGCCACATCATCCCTGTTGAAGCACCAGGTGCGATCATTGAGGATCCCAGCAAAGCCAATTATGTCAATCTGAGAGAAGGTATCCGCCTGTATGGTAAAGGACCAGCACTGAAAAAGTAATCCAGGTTGTAATGATTAAACAGCCCAACCATGCGGTTGGGCTGTCTTTGTTTTAGTCATATGACTATCAGGTACGGCTTTGTTTGAAGGGCTTCATCATCGAAGCCTGGGCTACCAAACCAAGGATCATCATCAGGATAAACAAACCGATCATCACCTGGCGGTTGACAGGCAGAGTCTGCAACACGAGCAGTGCGCCAATTGCCGCTGTCAGAACAACCAACCCCCAATCCATTACCATTGCCAGAAGGAGTGAACCAACCAGCCCACCGACAGCAATTCCCACCAGGACAAGGCCTTCAATGTCCAGGTTGGCAAATTGAGCCACATTTATGAACAGGTAAGCGCCGGCAATGAAACCACCACCAAAGATGAACAACTTGTTGAGAAATACACCCAGTGCAGCTGAAATACCTCCAGCGGCCAGGCTGATTAACAAGGCTGATTTTTCCGGCAATGCCGGTAAAATGTCGGGAATATACTGGTAAGCAAAGAAGAAGCCAGCCAGCCCGATGAAAAACCAGTATAGTTTGCGTCCCAGCAGGATCAGGCAAATGCCAATGATCAGGCTGAGGTAGGGGGCTTCAATCCATGTCTCCATGACATGGATAGTTGCATTTATCTTGCCAAAACTGCTGTTATCTCACCAAAATAAATTCTGTGAAAGTCACCCTTGGCGTAATTTCGAGATTCTATCTGCGCATCAAGAAAATGAGTTTTATCCATATCCTGCCAGTAGATTTTGCGGCATTCAATCACCAGTTCTGCTTCGGCAAATGCGGGTGATGAGACGGTGGTTGATGCAACTGGCGTAAGTCCCGCTGCTGCGATCTTGTCTCCATCCCTGCCGGATTTACTTCCCAGAAGGCTCAGCGCCTTGCGGTAGGTCTCTGGCAGAGCGGACAGTGTGAAATTGTCGTAGCGGTCAATAAAAGTGTATGTATGCCGGCTTGGACGCACAAACACCTGGGCAAAAGGGCGGTTCCATATGGTGCCCAGGCTGCCCCAGCTAACAGTCATGGTGTTGTAGTCATTTTTTGAAAAATCACCACATGTCAGCAATAGCCATTGTTTATCGAACAGGTGATGCGATCGGATTTGAAGATCGTCAATAGGTAAAGGTGATAAAGTCATCGTGCCTCCTATAATGAGTTGTTTCTCTTGTATTATATCGTCGATACAATAACCAATTTTGCTTAAAACAGGGCAACAAGGATTGCACCGCCGAATATCGCTGTAATCCCGATGAATTTATTGAGATAGCGCGCTTCATGGAGAATTATCATGCCCAGCATTGCGCCAATTGGAATGCTGAGCTGCCTGAAAGCCACCACGTAACTGACATTTTGAGCGTAGGACATCGCTATTAGAACCAGCGAATAAGTCAGGAAAATCCCAAGTCCGGTTATCAACGCAGGTCCTTTTTGGCTCTGCAGCACGTCACGGGTTTCTGAACGTGATTTTTTTGTAAAACTGATAATAACAGCCAGCCACAAAGCGGTCAGCAGTCCTTCAAGGCAGGCATAAACCAGTGTGACCTGAACGATGCCACCAGAATTCAACCCATTGCGCAGCAGCCTGAGGGCGGCATCATCCACTAAGGAGTAGCCTGTTGTGCCAACTGCGGCCAGAAAAGCGAACCAAAGTGTGCGGTTCTTCAAATCATGCAGCTTGAACCTCTTACCGTTTTGACGCGGTAAGATGATCGCGCCGGCGATTATCAGCAGCCCGCCGGCAAATAACCCCAATCCTCCGGCAGGTTTCTGCAGTATCAGGCTCGACACTACAGCAACCAACAGGATGGGCAGTGCACGTGCGACCGGGTAAACAATGGAGAGGTCGCCATTTTGGTAGGCTTTCGCCAGCGAGAAGAAGTAAAGCGCTTGAAAAAATCCGGTCAGCCCCAGGTATAAGATCACTGTGCCTGAGAAACGGGTCAAATATTCAGAAAAGATTATGAGCAACGGGGTCAGGGCCAGGGCCCCGGCAGTGTTAGCTGCCAGGAAGAAGACAGCAGAAGGGCGGTCTCTTTTGCCCAGCATATTCCATGCTGCGTGTGTGAAGGTGGATAGAAGGATAAGCAGGACTGCAGTCAGAGACATGGGTTCACAGGCAAATCAGTTGCGTTTTCTACTTGATCCGTCCGGAGGTTTTCATCTTATCATAGGCTGGCTTGAGCAGGAAATAACTGATGGCGCTCAACAACGCCATTACCATGCCGCCAAACCAGATCATGACCGGGGCAAAAGTATCGCTGAGAAAACCACCGGTGATGGGTCCAATGCCCCGTCCCACACCCTGGCTGAGGTTAAAGACACTCATGTACCGCCCGCGTTTGTCCTCCGGGGCGATATTCGCAACCAGGGCGCTGGATGTTGGCATGAGCATCAACTCTCCTATCGTGCAGATGGCCATACTGATCAGGAAATGTTCAATGCGAGTGCCCATGGTAATGGAGAACATACCGATGGCATACATAATGGCACTCACGCCCATGATAGGGATGATTGGAAACTTTCTCATGGAGTGCGTTACAAAATACTGGAAGATGACGATCATCATACCGTTCGTCAACATGATCCAACCAACCTGGCTTTCCGGGACGGCAAAATTTTCCTTGGCATACACCGGCAGAAGGGTGAAGAGCAGGGATGATGCGATCTTTGAAAGGGTGAATGCAGCGCAAAACTTCAGGAAGAAACTGTCTTTGAAAGCAGATGCCATTCCTTCAAATTTTCTGATGCCTGTAGACTGAGATGATGTCACAGTTTGAGGCTTAGTTTCTCTCATGAAGATCGCAATCATCAAGCTGATAGCCGTCAGGCTGGCAAAAGTGATCAAGAAAGTCAATGAGTATGATCTGCCAGCAATAATGCCGCCGATGGTAGGACCAAGAGCAAAACCGAGGTTGTTGATCACACGGGTTATCGAGTAGGCATCGAGACGTTTTCCCTCTGGAACCAGGTCAGCCACCATTGAGTCTGCCCCGATGTGATACATGGGGGTAAACGTGCCGCGCAGGATCATCAGAATGGCGAAGGTCCAATACGTGTCCGCCTGACCCATAAGGAGGTAACCCAACCCGTTTACAGCCATACCAATCACCATCACCCATTTACGACCGAAGCTGTCAATGATAGGGCCGGCAATAAAAGATGACAGCAGTACCATGCTGGCATCCAGCGAGATCAAGCTGGTGATGGTTGTCAGAGGCAGACCCAATTTTGCGCGCAGGTAAATGGTCAGGAAAGGCCAGACAAGGCTGACACCCAATGAATTGACAAGCGTTCCCAGTACCAGCAGCCAGTACTGCCTGGGGTACTGCTTATAAAGATATTTGAATTTATTAAGATAGATCTTGAATATGTTCATAAACTCGCTGCAAATAGAAATTTACTTACGTGTTCTGTATTCTCTTACTGATAATGAAAAAACTAAGTGAGCCAATCGCTGCCATCAGCGCGCCGCCCAACCAGATGGCTGAAGGTGAAATGTTGTCATTCAGTAAGCCACCCATCAGCGGTGAAATGCCTCGCGAGAGACCAAATGATAAGGAATAAAAGCCCATGTAACGGGCGCGCATACCCGGCGGTGAAAGCCGTGAGACAACACTGATGGCTGTTGGCATGAATATTAACTCGGCGAAGGTGGCGATGATGAGGCTGATCGCGAAATGCCAAAAGGTAGAACCAAAAGCAACACTACCTACACCAATGACATATAGAAATGCACCCAAAGCACACATGAGTATTGGGCTGTATTTCTTTGTGATTTTTGTGATGCTCATCTGCAGTACAACACCCATACTGGCGTTGATTGCCATCAACCAGCCGTACTGGCTCTCACTGATACCGTGATTTTCTTTCAGGAATACTGACATGATGGAAAACATCAGGATCATGGCCATTTTGGTCAGCACATCGCCGCCGAGAAAGGTCATGAAGAATTTGTCTTTCAAAATCAGTTGAATACCGCTGCTGTTGATGGCAGGTTTCTCCAGGGATTGCCTCACTTGTTCTGGTTTCTTATCAAGGGTTTCATGCAGGACAATGCCGGCAAGTACACTGGTGAGTATAAGAACGATGCCGGAAATGAAGAAATCAAGGCTGTAGGAGATTGTTACAATGATGCCACCGATAATTGGTCCAACTGCAAATCCGATATTTGTACCCACCCGCATCAAGGAATAGGCGTCCACCCGGTATTCCTCTTTAATCATGTCGGCAATCATCGTCTCGGCGCCCATTCTAAAAAGTGGGTTGAAAACGCCGCGCAGGATGGTGAGGATGATAAACGCTGGCATGCTTTTCGCCAGGATGAGTGCGCCAAATAACAAACCATTGATAGCAAGGCTGGCAACGGCAATCCACTTACGGCCATGCTTGTCCATCAGGGACGACAGCGAATAAGTGGAGATCAATGTGGCTATTGATTCAATTGCCAGCAGGCTGGTTGCGCCTGTCAATGAGATGTCAAGCGTTTCACGAAAATATATCGTTAAAAATGGCCAGACAAAACTGGTAGCCGTAGTGTTAATAATAAGGATGACAAATATTATCCAAAATTGGCGTGGATAGTTGCGGTTTGCCGAGCGGAGATGAACAAACAAGGGTCTTCCTTATTCAAGTTGTGATGGCGTTACAGTAGCTGTGTTCAGGGTTGACGAACGATTTGATCCAAAGTGTTCAAGGTTTTATCAATATCGTCATCATCAATCCAGTAATGGGTGACCAATCTAAAACGACGCGGACCAGAGGGATTGCACAAGATATCAAAGGCTTTAAGTTTTTCAACCAGGCCTTCTTCATTGAAAGGTAATTCTGGTGAAATTGAAAAATAACCGATATTGGTAGGCGTTGGGTAGCAGGAGTCAACATCCAGACCAGGGATCTGCTTGATGCCGGCAGATAGAACCTTCATGCGGCGGTGATCTTCAGCAAGCCGTTCGATATTTTCTTCCAGAGCAACAATTCCGGCTGCTGCCAGGATACCGATCTGGCGCATACCGCCTCCAAGCTGCTTGCGGGCGCGGCGTGCACGGTAGATAAACTTCTCAGTACCAGATAATATTGATCCTGCAGGGGCGCATAAGCCTTTGCTGAGGCAAAAAGTGATGGAATCAGCCGGGGCTGCCAGTTCAGCAGCAGACGTATTGAGCGCAACAGAGGCGTTAAAAAAACGTGCGCCGTCAATGTGCAGTATCAAACCAAGTCGGTGGGCCAGCTCACCGACCTGGCGGGTATATTCAAGTGTCAGAGGCACGCCGCCCATCTCCAGCATGGTATTTTCAATCGCAACCATTTTTGAGATGGGATTATGGATATCTTCCTGTCGGAACGCTGCTTTGATATCCTCAAGCTTCAATGTACCATCAGGTTGTGTCGGAACCGTATGAGGATTAACACCTGCCAGCGCAGAGATACCACCGGCTTCGTCCCAAAAGATGTGTGAGCGGTTGCCAATGATGGCTTCGTCACCACGTCCACAGTGAGCGAGTATGGCTGCAAGGTTGCCCATGGTTCCAGATGGTACAAACAATGCAGTTTCTTTACCAAGCATAACAGCTGCTTTTTTCTCAAGTTCATTTACAGTCGGGTCATCGCCATAGACATCATCACCAACTTTAGCGCTGGCAATTGCCTTCCACATGGCAGGTGTTGGGCGTGTGGTTGTGTCAGAACGGAGATCAACGATTTCGTGCATTGCTTACTCCCGATGAAGGTGGATTTGAGGTGTTGCTCTGGTTGACTCAGGTGGGTCAATCTGTAATCTTATCATTAAACACGAAACGCGGCTTGTAATTGAGGCTTACAAGAGTCTGGAAATGTGAATAGCGATTTGAATTAATCGACGATTATTGTGATGCCAGATCAGGAAAATCCGCTTCAGGTACGAAGACAGCCCCGGCAATCGTTGGTCCTGCCAGCGCGCCAAGAGCCGGTGAGACTACCAGGTCAGGCAGCCAGCGACATTGGTACAGGTTGGCAATTTTCTCCTTCAGGTACGCAGCACCATCAGGGTTATTGGTGTGTCCTACCTGTACTCTCAGGGCTGTTCCCTCAGGGTGTTTGCTGGTCATCCATTTAATCAGGTTATCGTAGGAACGCCTGACCGTTGTAGAGATACCCGCCTGTTCAAGAGTCCCTTTTTCATAATCGACCTTGATCAATGGTTTGATTTGAAGGGTTGCGGCGATTAAGCCTCTCATGTGGCTGATTCTACCACTGTGGCGCAGGTGTCGCAGGTCGCTGACCGTGAACAACATACTGGTGTGCCGGCCAACTTTTTCTACCAGGGCGATGATTTTCTCCAATGGATATTTTAATAGTGCAGCCCGCGCGGCAGTTTCAACCTGCCATGCCTGTACCGCCGAAAAAGTACGGCTGTTGACCATTGTAATGGCGGCATCTTTAATGGTCAGTGCGATATTTTGAACCAGGTTGAATGTTCCGCTCAATTTGGCTGAGCAGTGAATCGCCAGGATGTCAGTTTCTATTTTGGCAGCCTTCTCAAAGGCGCTGGTAACATCGCCAATTGACGGCAGAGACGTCGTGGGGTAGATGTCACTTTTCTGCATCTGCTCGTATAGTTCAATTGCATCGATATCGATACCATTACGGTAAGAGTTACCGTTAAAGTTGACATACTGTGGGATGACATGGATGTTGAGAGCTTTAAGTTCAGCAGGGTTCAGGATTGAGTCCATGGCACTATCGGTGATGATCTGCAATTTTTGCTCCCACAATAAGTTTATGAACGGTGATACTTCTCAGGCAGCAGTTCGGAAATTGGCACCGCTGACACATGCCCTTCTCTCATGATAATGACAACAGCATTTGGGCTGTAGTCAGAGATCATTTCGCGACACATGCCGCAGGGTGAGACGATCTTGCCGTCTTTGTTGACTGCCACAATAGTGTCGATTTCGGTATCGCCAGCAGCTGCGGCCATACCAAGCGCTATTGCCTCAGCACACACGGCAATACGACCGATGTATGCTTCAAGGTGTACGGCGGAGAAGACCTTACCACTGCGGGTACGCAGTGCAGCACCGACATGGTGCCAGTCTTCCTTATAGCGCAGTTTGATGATGGCTCTTGCTGCTTCGACCAAGTCCTGATCGGGTTGAGACAGGTTTGACATATACTCTCCAAAAGGATTTAGCTAACCCAATGCGACGTCCAATATCATCATAATTGTAAAACCCAGCATTGCGCCAAAAGTTGCCAATTCAGAATTGGCATGCTGCCCACGCTGGGATTCTGGTATCAACTCTTCAACCACCACATAGATCATGGCGCCAGCCGCAAAGCTGAGTGCATAGGGCAGAATGGGCTTCATGAATATAACAGCTGCTGCTCCCAACACACCGGCGATGGGTTCAACCATACCTGATGCTTGTCCATAAAAGAAGCTTTTTCTACGAGAAAATCCTTCGCCCCGCAATGGCATGGAAACAGCCAGCCCCTCAGGCAGGTTTTGCAGCCCGATGCCAATGGCAAGCGCTACTGCCCCTGCGATAGTGGCGCTGGGGTTACAGCAGGCAACCGCGCCAAACGCTACTCCCACCGCCAGCCCTTCTGGGAAGTTATGCAGGGTGATTGCCAGAACCAACAGGATGCTGCGCTGCCACTGTGTCTTGATACCTTCGGACGCTTCCAAATCCTCGCCCAGATGCAGGTGGGGCAGGATGCGGTCCACAATCCACAGGAACAATCCGCCCAAAAGGAATCCAGAAGCTGCTGGCACCCACCCTGGTAATGACTGTCCTTCCATCATTTCAATTGCCGGCGCAAGCAGAGACCAGAAGCTGGCAGCGATCATCACGCCGGCAGCAGAGCCCAGCATGAAACTCATCACCTTTTTTGGGTAGGATTTGGTCAGGAAGACGCCTGCAGCGCCGGTGGCTGTCATAGCCCAGGTAAACAGCGTTGCAAGAAGCGCCTGGATAATGGGTGGTAACGTAGCCAGATACTCGATCATAGTAATCTCCTGTTAATGCAATACCTTGATTTTATGATCGGATAACAGGTGTGTCAACCGTTTTATTTAAATACAATGGTCGGAGTTCCAACATTCGATCCTCCGACCATAAATTGCATATTGACTTGTCTATTGTATCCGATCACCCTCCCAGATAAGCCTTCTTGACATCAGGGTTATTCAGCAAAGCATCTGATTCGCCTTCTAGAACAATTAAACCGCTCTCCAGCACATAACCGCGGCTAGAAAATTTGAGAGCCATGCGGGCATTTTGTTCTACCAGCAAGATGGTTGTTCCCTCTCTGTTGATTTCTTTGAGCGCCTCGAACACATTGCCCATGAGCAGTGGCGAAAGACCCATTGATGGTTCGTCAAGCAGCATCATTTTCCTGGCGCTTACCATCGCGCGGCCCACTGCCAGCATTTGCTGTTCACCACCACTGAGTGTCTCAGCGTGCTGTTTGATCCTCTCCTCTAGGCGAGGGAAAATCGCAAAGACCCGTTGATAATCCTTTTGAACAGCCTGCCTGTCCTTACGGGCAAAGGCTGCCAATTCGAGGTTTTCCATCACTGTGAGGTTCCCGAATAATCGCCTGCCCTCAGGTACATGTGATATTCCAAGCTGGTTCACCACCTTGTCTGCCGGCAGAGATGTCAGGTCCTGCCCTTCAAACATCATCTTTGTACCTGCCTGCACTGGTATCATACGGGAAATTGCACGCAGCGTGGTACTCTTCCCTGCGCCATTTGCACCAATGATGCAGACAATCTCTCCCTGGTCTACGTGAAAACTGATGCCATGCAGTGCCTTGATGCGGTCATAAGATACCTGTAGATTTTCAATTGTGAGCAACATCAGGTTTCCATCTCCTTGCCTAAATAGGCATCTATGACTACCGGGTTGTTCCGGATTTCTTCCGGAAGACCTTCAGCAACCACTTCACCGAAGACTAACGTTTGTATTGTGTCGCACAAGTCCATAACCAGCCTCATGCGGTGCTCAATCAGGAAAATTGCCAGGTTGAACTCATTTTTTACCTGGCGGATGATTTTTTCCATGTCAAGCAGCTCTTCAGGATTCATGCCAGCAGTTGGTTCATCCAGGAAGAGGACAATTGGTTCAATTGCCAATGCACGCGCCAGTTCCACGCGCCGCTGAGCACCATATGGCAGGTTGGTCACAACTGTATCGGCCAGGTGGCTGATACCAACCAACTTGAGCAGGTCTAATGAAATTTTGGTTATGTTATTTTCTTCTTCGACCCGCTTAGGCGTGTTTAGAAAAGCGCCTGCTAATCCATAATTGATTTTTGAGTAACGTGCCAACTTAATGTGCTCAATCACCGTCATATGGCGCCACAAGCGCAGGTTTTGAAAAGTTCTTGCCAGCCCTGCAGCTGCAATCCTGTGTGGGCGCATTCCTTTTATGGAATTACCGTTTAGTAGAATGTCACCTTCAGACGGTGTGTAGATACCGGTGATCAGGTTGAAGATGGTGGTTTTTCCGGCACCATTTGGACCGATTAAACCATGTATCATTCCTTTTTCTATGTTGAGGTTGTAGTTATTCACAGCCCTCAACCCGCCAAAATAATGGGTCATCTTGTTAACTTGCAGGAGGGACATTTTTCACCTCTCCTTTCTCGGGTGCTGTTTTGGGTTGAAGGATTTTTGACAGGTTGAATTCTCGAAATGCTATGAGTCCCGTTGGCCTGAAAATCATCACCAGGATTAATAGCAGTGGGATGATAATCCACTTCAACAGTTCAAGCGGCCTCAGCATTTCACTCAACAGGTTGTACCCGATGGCCCCAACGATTGAACCAACAACAGAGTTTAGACCACCAAAATAGACCATCGCCAGCACTTCTGCCAGTTTCTGCAAACCAAAGGTGCCGGGGTTGACATACCGAATGACATGTGCAAACAACCCTCCGGCAACACCAGCCCAGAAGGCTGAGAACAAGAAGGTGATCATCTTGGTCTTGCGAGTATCAACCGTCATCGCATCTGCTGCCAGTTCGTTATCTCGAACTGCATTTAATGCTTTTCCCATGGTGGATTGGACAAAGTTGTTGATAATCCAAATTGAAAGCATGGTCCAAATGAACACCACCGGAAGCGTTGCCAGGTCTGGTTGATTTCCAAATCCACGTGCCCCGCCAAGCCCTTCAATATTTTCGAACAGGCTTTTGATAATGAACATAAACGCCAGTGAAATGATGGCGAGGTAATCACCGCGCGTGCGAAATGATGGGAAAGCGACCAGCAGAGCTCCGAACGCAGCGACTAAACCGCCGAGAATGAGCCCGATGGGGAACAATATAGGACCCAGAAAAGCCGGCAGTTGGATAGATCCCAGGTCGCCGCCAACAAACAGTCCAACTGTAAAGATGGATGCAATGTAAGCACCTAAAGCAATGAAACCCGGGTGCGAACAAGAGAATTCTCCCATGTACCCGTTGATGACATTCAAACTAAGGGTGATCATGATTGAGATCATCATTAGCTTTGCAACCAACACACGGTAGTCACTCACATCTGTCCAGAGTAACAGCGCCAGGTAAAGCAGCCCCATGTGTACCAGTGCAGATACCCACAAGGGATACCTCAGAAGCCAACTGGCAATTTTGTTTGCCAATGGTGTTAGAAACTTGATAACCAGTACGATTGGCAGCAAGTAAATAACCAGGTCGTAGAGCAGTGTGGCAGGCAGTAAATGGGGAGTCTTTAAAGCAATATCTACACCGAAGAGTACCGGTGGTTTGCTAAGACCGATCCCGCGTGCCAATTGATAACCAATCAGATTTTCCAGTCCGGAAGCCAGCAGCAATCCAAATATCCAGCCCAACGTTGGTGTTTGACCAAAAAACCGACGGGCTGATGGCCAAAAGCGGCTTTTTTCCTTTTTCGGGCTGGACGTTGAAATTTCTTGTGAGTTATTCATTGTTTTCCTCGTCTATTTGCCGATTTGAGGGATTAGAGCCGTAATTGGGCGCTGTGCGCCTGGCCGAAAAATCCATGCGGACGGAAGGTGAGAATAATCAGGATGATCGAAAACGATATCAGGTTGCGCATGGTTGATGGAAAATAGGTAGCAACAAAGATATCAAGGAAGCCCATTAAAAAGCCGGCGATCACTGTTCCAATCACAGAGCCTCGACCACCTAAAATGGCGGCAACGAAAGATTTCCATCCGTATTCAATACCCATGTACGGATCCAGCACCGGGTAAGCCATGCCATAAAAGACGCCAGCTGCTGCCGCCAGTGCTGACCCAAGGGCGAAGGTGATTGCCGCAATGTTGTTGGCTGATACACCCATCAGTGGGACAACTGCGAAATCGTAGGAAGCTGCGCGCATTGCCATGCCCCACTTGCTGTGCTGCACAAACTGATGCAGCGCAAACATTAACAGGATGGATACCAGGACAATGAAAATTTTTGTACTGGTGATGCTGATCGATCCGATTTGATAAATTGAGGTCTGGATGATATCAGGGAATTTTTTCCGTGAAGCACCAAGCAAATAGAGGTTCCCTGTTTCGAGGATAATACCAATCATTAAACCGGTAATGGCAGCTGACGCGCGTGGAGCATCGCGAAGGGGTCTGTAACCGATTCGTTCAACCAGGACACCAACCAGCGAAGTAATCAACATTGCCAGTAAGATGGTCATGGTCAGGACGAGCCAGCCAGGCAGCTGCACTATGCCCATTGTAGCCAGGCTGAGCAATGCAGTTGCAATAAAAAATCCGATATAGGACCCCACCATAAAAATATCGCCATGCGCAAAATTGAACAGCATCAGCACACCGTATACCATTGAGTAGCCTAAAGCGATCAATGCATAAAATGAACCCCACTGCAGTGCATTGATCACATTTTGAAGGACAGTTTCCATAGCCTTTGCTCCTCAGAATTGGTGAGGGCGGGCACAGGGTCAAATGACTCTGGCCCGCCGTTATTTTCCGTGTATGTCAGTGAAGAATGGTGTATACAGGCTTCTCAGACATGAAACTGGATTTGATTTATGGACAGGACTGCTGGTAGAAGGTGAATTCTCCTGCGTCGTTAATTTTGACAATCACCGCGCATTTGCTTGGGTCGCCCGTTCCCTTAAAGGTCATGGTACCTGTGATCCCTGGGAATTCTGTCACAGAGGCAAGCGCATCACGCACACATTGGCGATCAACTTCCAAATCACCGCTGATTTTGCCACAATCTTGCATCGCTTTTTTAGCAAGATTGAAGGCATCCCAGGTCAGTGCTGCAACATCATCGGGGACGTAACCGTGTTTCGTGGTGTAGCTGTCGATGAAGGCTTTTGTCTCGCCGGTTGCACCAGCTGCTGCATAGTGGGTGGTGAAGTACTGCCCGTAGCAGTCAGCGCCGCAGAGCGGGATCAGCTCAGCAGAACCCCAGCTGTCGCTTCCGACAATGGGGCTGTTGAATCCCAGTTGATGTGCCTGTTGGGCAATCAGTGCAACTTCGTTGTAGTACTGCGGTGTGAATAAGAATTCCGCACCCGATTCACGGATTTTTGTCAGCTGGGCGCTGAAATCTGTATCCTTGGTGGTGAAGCTTTCATAGGCAACCACAGAACCTGCGCCGTGCAGCCCTTCCCAGGCTGATTTGAAGAACTCAGCCAGGCCTTTGGGATAATCGCTGGCAATATCGTAAAGCACGGCAGCCTTTGTAAAACCAAATTCATTGGTCACAAAATTTGCCACTGCAGGACCCTGGAAGTCATCCAGGAAGCATGCTCTGAATACCCATGGACGGTTGAGGGTTGTGTTGGGGTTCGTTGACCATGGGCTGATCATCGGGGTTTTATTATCATTTGCCACCTGGCCGGCAGGAACAGCTTGTTTGGACGCCTGTGGACCAATTATTATCAGGACTTCGTCCTGGGTGATCATCTTTGTATTGGCTGCAACAGCAGATTCTGCCTTGGATTCGTTGTCCTCAATCACAAGTTCTACTTCATACTTGGTACCCCCGATATCAATACCACCGTCGGCTTTGATCATTTCAAGCCACATCTCGGCGGCATACTTGGAACCTTCTCCTACTTTGGGAATATCTCCGGTGAGGGGCGCATTAACCCCGATCTTAATCACATTGCTGGCAGCCTGCCCGCATGCACTCATCATCAGTGTGCCGGCAATTATCAGCACGACCAAAAAGTATTTCGCAAACTTACTCATTTTGTCCTCTCCTGGTTTGAATAAGGCAAGATAAACGACAGTGAACATAAAAGATCAGAACATTAAGTTCTTCCGCCTGCTGCGGCTCTTGTCATAATCACCTCCTGAACTATTCAATTGAGAGTAACTAAAAAATTATAAGGTGTGAATGTTGCGTTTTTCCGTTTTCTAACCGTACACCACTAACAATAATGTTCTGCGATGTATCTACAATGTTTCCAACCCCTGGCGGTTAGTTATGGAAAAACCTGGTAAGAGTGCATTTGACCCCAAAGGAGTTAATTCAGTGTATAGCATTTAAATATGCAAGTCAAGAAATTTAATGCCACTAATTTTATTAATGGGTTTGATGTTAATCGAAAAAATCTCGTTGTGGTATAATTTTCGCTGCCTGAAAAACAGGTGATGCAGGTAAATGCGGGCGTCGCCAAGTGGTAAGGCATCAGCCTTCCAAGCTGATATTCGCCGGTTCGAATCCGGTCGCCCGCTCAAGTTTCCCAACCAATAATATTTATAGATAATTTGTTCTTTCTTGTTAAGTCTCAGAGCATTAGGTAATGAGGCAATATTTGTCTATCAATCCAAAACGGAATTAGCAAAAAATACCAATTTTTTATGTAAAATTTTTGTTCCATTCTATAATTATCAATATTACACTCTGGCATTGATAGCTAAGGGGAGAATTATTTATAAATCCATATTTTAGATAATAAATTTTGAATATCACCCATTTGTTGAGCTATTTTGGGCATCAAATTTGGTTTGAGGGTTGATAAAAATGCTCTTGAACAATTATTTCGATTCATAGCATAAATTACATAATTGGAGGGATTCATGAACAAAGCGAACAAGAATATTACAGTCATTTTCCTCATATCTTTTTTAATTTTAGGTTGCTCTTTCAGTGATGCGGTGATTGAACAAGCTGTTGCTAAAACAATGGCTGTAATGACAGAAGCGCCTACTCAAGTTATTCCTACACTGACCGCTTTTCCGCACCCTACTACCACGAATATACCCACAGCTACGAGACGACCGACAGCTGTCTCTGTATTGCAGCCGACAAAAAAATCTTGTGCTTCACCAACATCTATCACAATAAACATGAAAGGACAATCAGTTGAGGTGTGTGGTACCGTGACTGATGTTGGAACTGTACCATGTCCCACGTGTTATTATGGTGAATATTCTTATATGATTTTGGATAACAGTTTGAGAATTATTTCCTATGATTGGATTTTAAATCCTGGGTGGGAAGGGTCCTGTGTTAGGGTAAAAGACAAGGTTGAATCACTCAGTAACAAGCCAATTTTTGTGCTTGGAATGAAAGAAGGCTTTGATGGAAGTGAGTGCACAATAGATGTTTATGGAAGTCAATTGTGTTATATGGAGTACTTTCAAGAATGCAAGTAAAGTTGTTCCACTTAATCATTGTAAATTTTGAATCTGAAGATTTGATTATCAACTATAAAATTTTCTTGATAAGAAATTCGTTGGTGATAAATTCATAATACAAAAAATACTAAAAATAACTAGACAACAAAAAAATCTCAATCATGCGACAAGATATTTTCAAGCATATATCAAGCTAGGTAATTTTTTAACCACTAATGTGATTATTTCGCGTTTTCCTCAATAGGCAAGTTTTATCATATTCTTACAATTACTACGCAATGCCATTTAGAACGGAGGATTTCCTTTACCTCAAGGATAAAGAAGGGTAACGTTGGTTATTCATCTCAATTATCAACCCTAACTGAAGTGTGGTTTGGTTATTATCCCCCAACTACAAGTCGATTGCTCTCAATTGGGTGCGCCGGCAAATTAATCTTGCATAATGCGTGTTTTCAGAATGTTTCACACGCTCCACGCGGGAGTCACAAGCGTCGGGTAACTCACCGTCATCCCCTGAACGAATTTGCTGTTCGCCATAATTCTTAAACCATTCTGATGCACGAGCTTCCGCAACCAGTCTGGCTGCTGCTTGATGCACTTAATCTCGAGAACGATCAATCCGTGGTGGTGATCGTGGAAGAGGGGAGCCTCTGGAAATAGTGAGTTGCTGTGTGTGCTCCTTACTTGATGATCAAAGGTAATGCGGAGCTCCTCCCTGGCTCGAGACCGGTAGCCTTCCCTGCGATATTCTGTCAAAATCACCGGTTGCAGTGTTTTCAAATGAACATACCGCTCGAATTCCTCAAGAACAACATCACTGACTTCAGGCCAGTGCTTCGTTTCTATGAATGACAGATATTGTTCCTTGTTAATGAATGAACCGTGTTTCTCTGTGATTGCGCCTTTGCGAACTTTCATTTCTGCGCGCACTGTATCTGCCTTCGCGAGAGTATCGGCATACGAGCGGATGCGAAACTTGATACGGTCGCTGTCACCGTCTACCTTTTCATTAAATGCATTCAGAAAAATGGAGTCATAATACACGCTTCTTACCAGGTATTTCATCTCTGGTGCACGCGCAGTGTAATCATCGATCTCCATATACGGAGCGATGCAGTTTCTGACCCGCAGGTACTGGTCCACTGGCAGCCGGTACTTATACTCAAACCGCCAATTCCGCTCATCCAACACGACTGAAGAGGTCACTTATCTCCTCGTTATGATTCTCTTACTGCTATTGTCCTTATAAGGGCAGCGCCAATTGCGGCGCAAGCAGTGATACTTTCTTGACCCCGCTCATTAAACGTAGTTCCTCTATCAACCCTTCCGCAGGCTTTTGCTCAGCTTGTGCGAACCTCATCTCAAAGATAATCTCCCAATTTACATCGTCCACGTCAAATGACCGAGTGCGGTAATCTGACGAGTATTTGTCAAGCACCGCCTCAATCTCGCCTTTTTGATAGCTCCCCTGTCCTTTGATCACCAGTACAAAATCACTGTTTGGTGAGTTGCCATAGCGGAAAAAGTACAACAGGGCTACGATCACGGCGATGATCGGGGTCGTAACTGCAACAATTGCCCAGTTATAGGTTCCTGCGCCTAAACCGACCGCGATCACCCAGAACAGGAACACCATGTCGCGCGTATCTTTGATAGGCGTCCTAAAGCGGATGATTGATAGGCTCCCGATCAATCCTAACGACAGCACAAGGTCGCCTCGGATATACAACATTACCACCGACACGATTGGAGCCAGCAGAACCAGAGTCGCCATAAAAGTGTGCTCATAGTTCAACCCCCTGTGCGTCCACTTGTAAATGCGAGAGATAGCCAGCCCCATCAATGCTGCCAGAAACACTGAAAACAGTACATCCCCGATATCCAAACTGGAGATGATCAATCGATCCAATATGTCCCCAATTTCTTCTCCCAATTAATCCTCTTTTCTAAAGCTCTAATAAGAAATTATAAAATCAACGAGGTTCATTTTTTTAAAATACGCTTAGGTTTTTAAACCTAATTTTCTATGGGTAATTCTACTATGATTAGCCGCAAATATTCAGTAAAGAAAAATACTTGTCTATGAAAAGAAAAGGTTGCTTGCCAAAAGAATGAGGATGACGACGCGATAATTAAGATTTACAGACCAATACTCGCGAGCGTTTTTAAAGTTACATAATGGGGAGTCTATCAGGATAGCTTACCTGATAAAAACTGCCTCTAATGTAAGATCACATGTCAGCGAAAGCTCTACGCTTGCATCTGTTTCACTGCCTTTTGTCAGCCCTTCCCAGTGTGAAAAATGGTAACCCTCTCTGGGTATTGCAGTAACTGTAAATGGCACACCCTGGAAGTAAATCCCCGACCATGTTGCCGGGTCATTCACCCCGGGAGTCCCTTCCTGAATGTCTATCGTGTTGATGCGCACAGTCCCCTGAAGTGGATCCGTTCTGAGGGTTAACCTGGCTGTACCTGCCAGATCGAAAAATTCCACGAGCTGCTGCCGTTGAATATCGGGGCGTTGAATGGCAAAATCACGGATACTGTTAACATTCTTCAACCATGTTTCAACGGACCCTCCAAAAGTACCCCATCTTTCAATATGTGCTGGCATCTCTGGTAAATATTCGGATTCAACCTGGTCAACATGTGAAATTACAACTTCCTCTTTGAAGTTTGTATTCAACAGGTCAGCGAAACGATTGACAAACTGTCTAACAAATCCCTGGTTTTGAAGCAGGGAGTTGAACAGGTAGTTTGCCTGTTTTTCATCTGCAGTCACCTTCATAAAACCATTGTAGGTTGGATCAACTAAACTATCATCCAAATCGATGAGCATCCAACGCCACTTGCCATCATGACCATATTGTGACTGACTACTGGAGTCTGACACATCTACCTTTTTCTTCCAGAACATGATATTGCCACCGGGCCAATCTGAATGGCTGCTGTAGATCTGTGAGACATAGTAATCGATGTAATTGTCCACATCCATTTGTTCTGTGATTTTTTCGTAGGCAACAGGATTGGCCAGCGAATCACCAGTCTTATAGCCTTTTGCTTCATAATTCTCGTCTATCATTCTTAACATGTCTTTGTAAAGTTTCTCATCCCCAGGTTCACCAAAGAACAAATAGGCCTCAGCTCGTTCACAGATAACGAGATCCTCAGGAGCGATACCGTAATAATTCTCAAAATATTTTGCGTCATACCTGGTGCGGAGATTATGTATTCCCCAATATTCGCCATTGAGGAAAACAACCACAGGGTAATTACCCTGGATGTCCAGGCTGATATTTTCCAGCAGACTCGGAAAAAGAATATCCCGTACCATTGTTTTTCCCAAATCGGCATTTCCTCCGGTACGGAGAATAAGGGTTTCAAATGTATTAACAGTGTTGTCGTTGATGCGATTGTTCAACTGTGGGAAAAAATCAAACTGGAATAGACCCTGGCTGCCGTATAACCCATTCGCGTATAACCGCAGTGATTTCTGGGCATATTTTCTGGAAGCATTCCCATGAATTCGCAGGCCAATATCCTGCTCCACTAGCAACTCACCTTGTGGATTGAATAACTGGAAATCTGCCGGTCTCTCCCACCTGGGGCCTCTCTGAGTATAGTTCGCTGGGTTACGCCATTCGTTCGGGTCTTCGCCTTGATAAAGGTCACCTGGCACGTAAATCCCCATTTTTTCGCTAAATAAACCCTCAGGAGGTGAGATGATACTCACAATCGGGAAGGTATATTGACCGGTGATATTCTTGTCTACTAAATAGAAGTTAGTGGCTACTTGACTGGTTTTTCCATTCGCATTGACAACTAAGGCGCGAATAATCGTCCCTTTGTCTATCGTATCGGGTGGTGAATAATCCTGACTTTTACTGGTTTCAATTCCTGCGAACTGGTTGGGATCACCTGATTTGTCTCCTATGGTGATTGAATTGGCGTACAAAAAGGTACTTCCTTTTGGATGGTCTGGCAATGTATATGAGGGTAATGAGCCATCCATGGTATAAAAAATATTTCCGCCCTGTTCATTTGACTTTATAGTAAGTTCAATAACTTCTGAATAGAATCCGCTTGCATGTGAAAATTCCGGGGCTTGCACCTGATGGTCGCAATACGGCAGCGCATATGGATACCGGTAGGTGACATTCTCCCAGTACGGTCGCAAGTTGTTATATGGATCTGTTTCTTCTGCTGAGAGCTTGTTACCTATGATATTCACGGTGGCGTGGACTCCAGCTGCTTTATCATCTTGCAGCGCGCCTTGTTGGATGAGGACAACCACAGGTTGTATGTCAGTAATCCCACAATTACGTATATTAAGATTATGTAATGATGTGAGTTTCGACAGGTGTTTCAGTTGATCACCAATTGTAATATTCCTGAGGATTAATTCTTGTAAAGATGTTAAATTCTCGAGCGGCGATATGTCCTCAACCATGTTGTTGGAATGAAGATTAAGGTAGGTGAGTTTACTGAGTCCAGCAACCGCAGAAATATCTTTGATCTGGTTTTGCCGCAGGTTCAACTCTTTAAGATTATTAAGGTTACGGACTGAAGCGATATAAACAATCTCATTCCTGCTTAAATCCAATATCTCCAATTTTCTAATCTTCTCTATTGGGCTGATATCGGTAATGCTGTTCTGGCGGAGGATTAGCTCTGTGAGACCTTTATTATCAGAAAGCGGCGACAGATCACTAATCTGATTGCCACTGAGATTCAACTTCTGAAGTTTTTTCAATCTACTTATTTGGATCAGGTCTTGTATTTGATTTCCACTGAGGTTGAGCACTCTGAGATTTCTTGCTGCGTCGATTCCATCCAATCTTTCAATACTCAGGCCACTGAGATCCAGTTCGATTATTGATAATAATTGATGTTTGTATATCTTCCCTTCAGGTTTTTCAATCACTGCCCTAACGCCTTGTTCAAGAGCAGGATCTGAAAACACCACCTCCTGCTGAATTTGATTGTTTACAAAAACCATACCCAGTGAGGTAATGGTCACCCACAGCAGCGTAATCAATCCGCGTGCACGTAATCTGCTTTTTATCATTTCCTGGTAAACTGCGAATAGTACAAGAATGATAAAAATAATGGTCACCACATCTGCTACCACACCTGTTGCCAGTATCACCTTCCGTGTCCTGTCTGCTGCTTGCCACGTGTTCGGCATTGACACAGTATAAGTAATCGTCTCGCTTGACTCGTTCGCAAGTTCCAGCGTGATACGATTATCGTTGTGAATGATTTCAACTGCACCTTTATCGGTACCAGTGTTAAACTCCAAGAAAACATCACCCGGGACATAACTCTCATAACGTACTGAATCTTGCTCTCCGTTGGCTGATGAAAACACGAGGCGATTATCTTTCAGCTGCCATCCGCCACCAATTTCTATTTCACTTAATGTAATTGGATAATAATTTCCATTTGGCAATTTTTGCCTGAAAATGGAAATGAGGGCAATCTCTTGCTCTGTATCGTTGTTCTGAGTGGTCAGAACAGGTCTGATTTCCAAAGATAGATATTTGGGGTAAACCGGTATTTTGTAAAAAAGTCCAATGAAGAGAATAGAAATACCAACACTGATTATTAGGAGTTTACGAAGATCATGGCCGCTGATAACGGACATGAGCCTCTTGACTGGTGGGAGAATCAAAGTCAATCCAATTATCGTAATGACCAACCACATAAGTCCGAAGAGAAAAAGTTTGTTGCTGCGTGATAGAAATAGAAAATCAGTGAAATGCAACGCGATACTCACCGATAATATTGCAGCTGCTGAAGCTGTAAGTATCAACGCTATGGGAAAGTTGGATTTTTGTTTCTTAAGAAATACATAAAAATTAGATTTACCCATGTTGCTAAATATATTACATTTTCTGCGATCAGACTACACCATTTTTTACATTACAATTACCTCAAGATCCAAGGCTAAGCTCAGTGGATCAAACCGCTTAGTGAGGTGAAATATGGCTGACTCCAGTTATTTATCTCAATTATTGACCCTGCCTGAAGTGCGGGGCGCGTATTTATCTCCCGACGGCAAATGGATAGCCTTCAACTGGGTGCGCCGGCACGAGAACCAGGATGTGTTTGTTGTTCCTGTGAATGGCTCAATCCCTCCGCTGGCTATGACACATACGCCCGAAGCCACATCCTTTGTCAACTGGCTGCCGGATACCTCGGGCATTCTTGTAGAAGAGGACCACGACCGGGATGAATTTACCCGTCTATTTTTAGTTACGCTTGATAAGCCGGAAGTTATGGCGCCGTTGACCGAAGACCGCCCACCGTATTTCCTGCGCGGCGGCAGTATGCTGCCGGATAAGCAGTCTATTGTTTATGGTGCTAATTTTGACTTTGACTCTGAATCTGTCCTTGAGGAAACCTGCATCTACCTGCATAATCTGCAAACAAAAAATCGTATTCGGCTTGCCCGACCGCTAAAGCCGGGAACCCGCTCTATCAGGCTGAACCGGCAGGGCTCAATGCTGCTGTATGACCGCAAGGATCGAAACCCTGCCGGCGCCCAGGTGCACCTGCTTGATCTGGCCAGCCGGGAAGACAGGGAGCTATTCAACTTTGGCAATTCAGTCAAAACGTTTGCCAGCTGGTTCCCGGATGGTGAACGAATCCTCGTCTTAACAGAATCAAAAGATGGCAGCGCTCAAGGCTATAACAGCCTGGGTGTGTATGACCTGAATACTGAGACTTTGGAATGGCTGGTTGATGATCCAAACCGAAACATTGAATCAGCCTATGTTACGCCGGATGGCACTGTGATCTTTATTGAGGTTGAAAATGCTGTTCTGAAATCTTTCATGCTTGATAGGCATAATCTTCAGCCTGTACCCTTCAACACCGCACAGGGGAACCTGATGGTGCTTGGACGTTCAGGCGCTGAGCGCTGGGTTGGGGTGTATTACGCTTCCAATCACCCGCGTGATCTGGTGACTTTTACCATGCAGGATGGCACCGTCAGCGATCTTGTATCTTTGACTGGTGTCTGGTCGCTCACCGAGTTGACACCGGCTGACCTGGCTTCTGCTGAGCCTTACAGCTGGCAGTCAACTGATGACCTGACGATTTGCGGCTGGCTTTACCGCGCACAGCCAAACTCAAAAAGAGCTGTCATCTATGTGCACGGCGGCCCTACTTCACACTCTGAAGATGCCATCAATGTACAGATCCAGTCTTTTGTAAAACAAGGCCTCAATGTTTTGGATGTCAATTATCGCGGCAGCACCGGGCATGGGCTAGCCTTTCGAAAGGCAATCCTGGTGGACGGCTGGGGAGGGCGTGAGCAGGATGATATTGCCAGTGGAGCGAAGGCATTGATTGACAATGGCCTGGCTGAACCCGGCAGGGTGGGTGTGACAGGCACATCCTATGGCGGCTACTCGTCCTGGTGCCAGATTACCCACACGCCGTGCGAGGTTATTGCGGCATCAGCACCTATCTGCGGTATGACTGATCTGGTGATTGACTACCACACCACGCGGCCGGATTTACGCCCTTACAGTGCCGAGATGCTTGGTGGTACACCGGATGAACTGCCCGAAAAATATTACCAGCGGTCGCCGATTAACTTTGTCAACCAAATCACGGGAAATTTACTGATTATTCAAGGTGCACGTGACCCCAATGTGACGCCTGAGAATGTGGAACAGGTCAAGAAAGCACTGGACGAAAACCATATCCCGTACGAAACACTCGTGTTTGCTGATGAAGGTCACGGCATTGGCAAGCCAAAAAACCAGCTGGTGCTCATCCAACGACTGGCTGAATTTTTTGCTTCATCCCTTGGTTAATGTCTCACAAATCAGGAGTAAAAATGAAATTAGATAAAAAATTATTATTTATCATTTTGGCAGCCCTGTCAGTTCTGGTAATTGCGTGCTCTTTTTCAAATATCGAAATCAGTAAAAAAGATGATGCGCAGTCTACCAATACAGCTGCAGTCCCCACGTTTCCTTCTCCTACGCTGGTGCCATCTACTGTGCAAGATCCTTCACAGGGCATGGTACTGGTGACGGGTGATTTTGCTTACACCAATGATTTTTATCCTGAAGGTTATGCTTACGAGTATTCGGTGTCCATGATCGATATGACAGGGTTTGTCCTGCGTGATGAAGAGTGGGAAATGCCGGTTGAAGCGCAGGTGCTGGGTTTTGTGCAGGTGAATACGGATGAAAATAACGGCACATACCGCATGTCACTGCCGGCCAGACCGTCAGGCAGTATGAATGACGTAGACCAGGACGGTGAAGCAAACACCGGTGTCCAGGTTTTTGCGATTGAATTCAGCCCGAACTGGACGGATGGTCCTTTTTACGAAGGAGACGATCTGTATCTGGGATGGGCGTCCTACCTGGCAACGGTCAAAGTAGATACTGAAGATAACAACGAGGTTACCGGCGGAAAGCTTATCGTCTGGGCGCCGGATGATGAGCAGAAATTTCCCAATGGTTTTGGACCAGATGGACTGCTGTTTACCGCTGACGACCCGGTAGTGAGCCTTCCGGCTGGATATTCCATGGTTGACCTGGATCAAACGCCTTTTTCTTTTTCAAACAGGGCTGAGGAACAGGCAGAACTGTACGAGCCGCAGGATGTGGCTGTCAAAGACTTTTCAGCGCTCAGCTATGTGGAAGCATTTGACAGCATGTTTGAGATTGTCAGCAAGGAATACGCCTTCAATGGTATTGATGACAAGCAGCCTGACTGGGATAGCCTGTATGCTGACCTTTCGCCGCGTGTAAAAAATGCCCAGGAACAAAGGGATGACTATGGCTTTTACCTGGCTCTGCGGGACTTTGTGATGGCTTTCAAAGACGGTCATGTCTCACTGGATGGCGCTGAACCAGGGCAAACCTACCTTGCGGAAAATATCCTGGGCGGTTTTGGCCTTTCAGCACGGGAGTTGGATGATGGACGAATAATTGTGGTGTACATCCTTGATGATGGACCGGCAGATAAAGCGGGCATTCAGGTGGGCGCTGAGATCACTGCCTATAACAACCAGCCTATCGCCAGCGCAATCTCAGAAGCTGTCCCCTTCTCTCCACAGTCCACAGATTTTGGCTTGCGTTATGAACAGGTGCTCTTCCGCTTTAGAAGCGGCATTGATGATGAAATTGACGTCAAATATAAAAACCCGGGACAACCTGAAAAATCTGCCAAACTGAAGGCAGTTTATGAATTGGATAGCCTGTATGCCACTTACCTGGGCGGCTCTGCCGAAGAAATTACCCTCCCCATTGAATATGCAATTCTGGAATCGGGCGCTGGATATGTGCAGATTAACTCCAACTCTGATGACCTCAACCTGTCATACCGCTTGTTCAAACGAGCGCTCAAGGTGTTTGAGGAGAACGGCATCACCTCCCTGCTGATTGATATGCGTCTCAACTTCGGCGGTTCCCCGCTTGGGCTGGCAGGTCACCTGACAGACCAGGAGATAATGCTTGGTCAGCTGTCATATTACAGCGAGAAGACCGGTCAGTTTGAACCGGATGGCCTGCCTGACAGGGTTATTCCAAGTATCAATCAATTCCGTTTTGACAATATTGTCCTGCTGGTTGATCAGTTCTGTTATTCAGCCTGTGAGATAGAAGCCTATGCCTTCAGCCAGGTGCCAGGTGTTGAAGTTTTGGGACAGTTCCCAACAGCTGGTGTGGAAGCTGAAACAGCCCGAGGTGATTTCCTCCTGCCGGAAGGTATGGCCATCACTGTGCCAACCGGGCGATTCACCCTGCCGGACGGCAGTATTATGCTGGAGGGCCAGGGTGTTGAGTTGGATGTGCGCATTCCGGTAAGCGAGGAACTGCTGCTTGCCCCCGGTGATCCGGTGCTGGATTATGCTGAAGACTACCTGATGGGAAATTGATCAACAATCAAACAAGAGCGGCGCACAGCCGCTCTTGTCTTTTAAGTTGGTTTACTGTGTGTTTAAGGATTCAAAGATAAACTATTTTCGAAATGCCCTGACGGCATCCATAAAGGTTTTAACCCTGTCAGCCTCCACTTCATTCCAGGTCTTGCCGTCACGTTTGAATGTCGTCCCAACCACTGCACCGTCGGCGAAAGCCAGTTGAGATTGTACATTATCAGGCCGTAAGCCGGTATTGGCAAATACTGGCGTGTCCGGAACCGCGTCCTTAACAATCTTGAGCACCTGCGTCGAGGTTTCTGATCCAGCAGTCAGGCCGGATACGCACAATCCATCAGGCCGGCAGTTGAAGACTGTGGAACGGGCGATGCTGGCGATGTCGCGCTCAGCCAGGTAGCTGGCAGATTCAGGGACGATGTTATATAAAAGTTTCACAGTTTGGGCGTGAACTGCATATTGATGACGGACAATTGCGCCGCTGTTGGTGTTCCATATGCCAAAATCGCTGGCATAGACACCGGAGAAGATCTCTCTGACGAATTTTGCACCGGTTGCAGCCGCCAGGTCAATGGATGCTTCAGGATCCCACAGCACGTTGACGCCAAAGGGGATATTGATCTCAGGGAACAATTCAACGACGATACGAGCCATGCTGATTGGCGTGATGGGTTCGACCTTGGTCAGGTAGGGCAGGCTGAACTCATTGGAAAACATCAATGCATCAACACCGCCAGCCTGAAGTGCCAGGACATCCTTGCGGGCGGTATCTACCAGCCATGACATGCCTTTTTGAGGATCATACTGCGGGTCTCCGGGTAAAGCCCTGATGTGTACCATTGCAATAATGGGTTTGTTTGTTTCAAAAGTGCTTTTCAACCAGTCCATTTTTTAACTCCATCAACAGCCAAATTTTCGTGACTAATGCAGCCTCCAGTCTATTTTACATGATAAGCGATCCGGCGCTGAGTGTTTTCACCGCAGCGCTGCTATATAATTGTGAGGTAGACTGTGATGATTCAAAACCAAATTTATTAGACAGGAAAATCCATGCATAAAACCATTGACAGTGATCGTTTGAACCAGCAGATTGCTTTTATCACGGCAATTGATGCCTTGAAAGAGATCATTCGCAGAACTTCCATCGTGAGCGGCTCTCGGCTGGAAAATACGGCAGAGCATTCCTGGCACGCTGCAATGAGCGCAGTGATCCTGCAGGAGTATGCTGAAGAGCCAGTGGACGTGTTCCGAGTGGCGCAGATGCTGCTGGTGCATGATATCGTTGAGATCCTTGCCGGCGACACGTTTATTTATGATATAGAGAATGGTGCGACACAGGAAACACGCGAACGCAGTGCGGCTGATCAGTTGTTTGGAATGCTGCCAGCAGATCAGGCAATTTTGTTCAGGCAGCTTTGGGATGAATTTGAATCGCTGGAGACACCTGAGTCACGCTTTGGTAAGTCTATTGACCGATTGATGCCCCTGTTGTTGAACTATGCTAACGGCGGCATCTCATGGAAAGAAAATGGGATCAACGATCGCATGGTTGCAACTGTTAATGCCCGCATTAAGCCCGGTTCAACCCTATTGTGGGAATATGCCGATCTGCTCAGACTGCAGTCTGTCGAAAAGGGTTTTCTGGATTCACATTTGGGAGATGATTAAAGCTGAATTAATAGTGCCAACAAGGGCAGTGTAATCATCGCCGCCAGGGTTGACCAGAAGGTGGCGGTTGCGGTAAAGGTCGCATCCTGTTGGTACCGTTTTGCCAGAATCGTAGATGAAATTGCCACCGGCATTCCCGCCTGCATGATGATTACCGAGGCAATAGTATTATTCCAGCCGATCAACCTGAATACTCCCAAAACAATTAATGGGATGATGAGCAAACGAAAAACAGCGACGAAGATGGTTGAAAAACCCGTCTGACCGGTCTTTTCGCGCTTAATACCAACCTGGATGCCCGCAACCAGCAGGGCAATCGGCAGTGTTGCATTGCCGATCATTTCGAGCGGAGCGCCGAGCAGTTCCGGCATGGGCAGGTTCAAACCGCTCCATATCAAGCCGGCGACCGAGCCAACCATGATGGGGTTAAATAAAACACGGAGAGAGTTTTTAGAGGTGCTGCCAGTAAGAAGCCAAATGCCCACAATGAAAGTGACCAATGTGAGTGTCAGGTCATAGAAGATGGCATAAATCAATCCCGTTGTGCCGAACAACGCGTGGCAAATCGGAAAACCGATAAAACCGGTATTCGCAAATAAAACGACAAACAGGACAACATTCTGGTGTGAAGGTGAGAAATCTTTGCGTAGCAGCTTTAGGACAAGCCAGGCGAGTACAGTACCCAAGATAGGGATAGCCACACCAGCGGCAATGATCTGTGGCGCGGCTGTGATGATCTCCCGCAGGTTGCTGGTGGCAATGCTGTAGAACAGGTAAAAAGGCAGCAGGACATCAACCACCACATTTGCCAGTTGAAAGATGGTCTGCTCTGAAAAAGGCAGCAAGCGCGGAAGGACAAATCCGATTGCAAAAATGAAGAAGACGCTGATAAAGGCGTTGGCGAGGGTGGAAATGGTTTCGGCGCTGATGTGAACCTCTTTTCTGCTGTTAACACTGTTCAGACAGGTTTGTTTGATACAATAGCGTGTGATTTCTCATCGGGCAGGCTTATGATAACTGAAAAATCCATGTTACCGGCTGTATTCTTAGATCGAGATGGTGTTCTGATTGAATACCGCAAGAATTATATCCGACAATGGTCGGATGTGGTGTTTTACAGCAGTGCACTAAACGCTCTTGCTGCACTGCGAGAACTGTCCTGCCGGGTTTTTGTCGTCACCAATCAATCCGCAGTTGGCAGGGGATTAATCACAATCAAGGATGCTGTAGAAATTAATAATTGGATTGTCAGTGTGGTTGAACAAGGGGGCGGCAGGGTGGATGCAGTATACATGTGCCCGCATAAACCAGAAGATAACTGTGACTGCCGAAAACCTAAACCAGGTATGATCTTACAGGCGGCAAAAACATTTGCGATTGACCTGCAGCATTCATTAATTGTTGGCGACTCTTTGAGCGACCTTGAAGCAGGACAGGCTGCCGGCATCCGACATAGATACCTTGTCCGTACTGGCAGGGGCACTCAGGAGGAGGTGTCATCGGATGGTGAAAGATTAAAAGGCATTTTTGTGGTAGATGATCTCGCCCAGGCAATCAGTAACCATTTTGAACGCAACATATCAGATAGAAAGGTACAGCTTAACCGGCTTTCGGAAAATTAGCCTTGCACAAATATAACCGCACACCTTCACAAGTACTGGTTGGTAATTATGCACTCATCTTCATCCTGTTGATTCTCGACAGCTTTCATTTTGTTTTTGCGCGCTTGCTTTACCCCCACATTGCCCCTGAATTATCGGTGTTTTACGTCTTAATAATTGGGACGATTGAGGTCGGGCTTTATGGCTTGATTACCAGGAAAATCAGATGGCAGATTTTGAAAGATAACATCTGGTTCTTTCTTGTGTTGGGTTTATTTATTGCCGGCAGCACCTACATCAACTATGCCTCAATGGGTTTTATTGATCCGGGTACGGCTGCACTGCTCAACCAATCATCTACGATATTTGGTGTGATTTTGGGTCTGCTGTGGTTGAGGGAAAGCTTCAAACCGCTGCAGTTTGTTGGTGCTGCTATTGCACTGGTAGGCATAGTCATTTTTACCTTTCAGGCGGGTGACTATTTGCGTATTGGCTCTGTGTTGATCCTGTTTGCATCCCTGCTTTATTCCAGTCATGCTGCCATCACAAAAAAGATGGGTGGTCACATTGACTTTATCAACTTTTTCTTTTTCCGATTATTGTCCACTTCAGCCTTTTTGTTTCTGACAGCCGCCGGCACAAAATCCCTGGCTGTGCCGGATTTAAAAACGATTGGCTTGTTGGTGCTGGTCGCCAGTGTAGATATTGGTATCAGCCGCTCGTTGTATTATGTGGTCCTGCGGCGGATGAATATCAGCCTGATGACAGTCATCCTGACGCTCAGCCCGGTGATTACGGTATTCTGGTCATTCCTCCTTTTCAAGACTCTACCGGGTATTCAGCAGTTAGTTGGTGGTTCAGTAGTAATGGCAGGGGTTCTATTAGTGGCACTGGCGCGCGAACAACTGATGAAAATTAAAAAAGTCACTGAACATCCATAAACAGAAACAACCCTTGAGGATATCAAGGGTTGTAAACAGCAATAGAAATGCCTGAGATATTAACCGCCGTAGGTGACGTTGTAATCCATAATTGATGCCTCAATTACTTTCATGGCACGCTCAGCATTGTATATATCCGTGATATAGCTCTTGGGCTCACTGCCAGGCACCAGTTTGTAGGTATTAAAGTAATGGCGCAGACGATTGACAAGGACTGCCGGAATGTCATCAATCTCTTTGGCATCCTGCCAGAAGAGATCACTTGCGAGCACGCCAATCAGCTTGTCATCAGCCTCGCCGTTGTCCACCATATGAATGCCGCCAATGACGCGCACGCTGAGGATAATTTCAGATTTATCGATCGGTCTCTCGCACAGTACGCAGATGTCCAGCGGGTCACCATCTCCCATGATCTTGTCGGGCGAAAGCTGGCCCACGTTTTCGCCGCAGTAGGTACGGGGAATAAAACCATACAGCGTAGGGGGTTGCGAAGATGTATGCTGCGGCCTATCAACCCGCAGGTACCCGGTTTCCTTATCGACCTCGTATTTAACCAGGTCAAAAGGGGTAATCTCAATATAGGCGTTAACAATTCTTGGAGGGTCAATGCCAACTGACAGACCGTGCCAAGGATGCGGCCGCCAGCGATAAAAAGGTTTGGGAAATGACAACTTGACCTCCTTGTTTCCGGTTAGGATGATACTATTATATATACAAATGCCCATCCTGGCGGAAAATTCGGTTGTTTGATGTTGTCTGACCACTGTTGAATATTGATTGTTGAGTTAATATGATAATTGGTTCCCTCTCAAGAGCTTTGAGGCTTGGTGACATGCCAATGGCTGCCCTTGTTGGCGCTGGCGGCAAGACCACTACCTTATTTCAACTGGCAAGTGAACTGGAAAAACCAGTTTTACTTTCAGCTACCACCCACCTGGCTCTGGAGCAAACGCTCCTGGCTGATACCCATTATGTGGTCAACTGTGTTGATGATATCCACAAAATCAATTTTCAAGACTTGACAGGTACCATTCTGCTGACAGGTCCGGATAACGGAAAGGGCAGGACAAAAGGGCTGGATGATGCCTGTATCGAGGCTGTACACATGACTGCTGAGACGTGTCAGTTGCCTCTCCTGATCGAAGCGGATGGCGCACGCTGCCTGCCGTTCAAAGCACCCAGGGATCATGAACCTCCCATACCCGCGTTCTGTGACCTGGTTGTCGTTATTGCCGGTCTAAGCGCTATTGGAAAGCCGCTTGATGTCGAGCATGTTTATAACCCTGATGGGGTGGCTGAGTTGAGCGATCTTATGCCCGGTGATTTGGTTACTGCTGAAACCATCGCGAGGGTCTTATCATCACAATCAGGTGGGTTGAAGAATATCCCGCCGCAGGCAAGGCGGGTTGCCCTGCTCAACCAGGCTGACACCGCAGTGCTTAAGTCAGCCGGTCGCCAAATCGCAGACAGCTTGCTAAAGGATTATGACAGTGTAGTCATTGCCTCACTCCTGCCTGATGCCGGACTGGCGCAGAGCGGTAAAACAAACTCCCTGATCCATGCTGTGCATGAAAAGACTGCTGGTATTGTATTAGCCGCCGGAAAATCCTCAAGGGCGGGAACATCCAAATTAAATCTCATTTGGAAAGGTGAACCATTGTTCCGTCATGCGGCACGTGCAGCCCTGGATGCAGGGTTGGATCCTGTCATCCTGGTGACAGGCTGTTATCACGATGAGATCGCACAGGCGGCTGAAGACCTGCCGGTTGAAATTGTGTTTAACCCTGAATGGGAAAGCGGTATCAGCACTTCGATAAAAACAGGATTGAAAGCGCTCGGCAGCCGATCGGGCAGCGCCATCTACTTGCTGGCAGACCAACCTCAGGTGTCGCCGGCGCTGCTGCAGGCGTTAGCAGAGCTGCATGCCTCAACCCTGTCACCTATCGTACTGCCGGTAATCAACGGCAGTCGGGGTAACCCGGTCCTGTTTGACCGTTCTACATTTAGTGCGGCGATGGCGCTTGAGGGTGATGCGGGGGGACGACAGTTGTTCTCAAAATTCACTTCGAAACAGTTGGTGTGGCATGATGCTTCTATTCTGTTTGATATTGATACACTGGACGATTACCACCGCCTGATTTCTCGATAGCAAATAATCTTGATGATTTTACATTAGTGTCACAATTTGTCTGCCATCGTACTGGATGGTCTTTACAGGTGTTTTGTAAAGCGTTGAGAGTTTCTCATCAACGAGCATTTCATCTGTGGGACCATGCCCGATAATTCTGCCAGACTGCATCAGTACGACGCTGTCAGCCAGCCTGGCGGCAAAATTTGGGTCGTGTGTGCTGAAAATGACGCTCACACCTGCGGCATTTTGCGTTCGGAGGATGGCCATCAAGTGATTGAGGTTGCCAAGATCCAGGTGTGAGCTTGGCTCATCCAGTAAAAGGATCTCTGGCTGCTGTGCGAGGGCGCGCGCAATCAGTACCAGCTGCAGTTCACCGCCGCTGAGAGTGGTAATGGATCGCTCCTCCCAACCTGAAAGCCCGGCCCTTGCGATCGCTTCAGATGCAATCTGGCAGTCTTCTTCATCAGGCAGCTCCAGCGGCATCAAGTAAGGTGCCCTTCCCAGCAGTACATATTCCAGGGTTGAGTATTCAAAGGTGACCTGTTCACGTTGGGGCACAAGCGCCAAGCGCTGGCCCATCTCTCGCCGGCTGTAAAAGTTCAGCGGTTTACCGCCAGCCAGTATCTTTCCGGACTGCGGTTTAAACCACCCCAGGATAAGTGACAAGAAAGTTGTCTTGCCGGCACCGTTGGGACCCAGCACGGCTGTGATGCTGCCAGATGGAACGAGCAGGTTGAAGGATTGGACAGCAGGGTTTTTACCTGACGGGTAGGAAAAGGAAACATCCTGGAATTCGAGGTCCATTGTTGTATTAACCTCTCACCAACTGCGGCTTGACCATCAGGAAGATAAACACCGCTGCACCAATTAAGGAGGTGATAATACCAAGCGGAATTTCACCGTAAAGCAAGGTGCGGGCAATGTCATCACACAGTAAGGTAAACAATCCGCCGGCAACCAGTGAACCCGGCAGTGAGTAGCGTGTATTAGCACCAAACAATCGGCGCGAGATATGCGGAATAATCAGTCCAACCCAACCAACCAGGCCGCTGATGGAAATGACCAGAGCCGCCGCAGTTGTAGCGGCTACCAGCAGTATGGCTCGTTCCCTACCAGGATTAACACCCAGTGCGTGAGCTGTCTCGTCATTCAGCGAGAGGATATTTAGCCGCCAGCGCATGCTGTAAAGGATAAAGAGCGCGACCCCAACCAAAGGAAGGATCGACAGGAACTCAGTCCAGGTAATGTTCCAAAGCCCGCCCAGCATCCAAAAGGTAATTTCCTGCAGCTGGCTTAATGGGTCAGCGGCATACTTTAGCAGTCCCACACCGGCGGAGAAAAAGGCAGAAACAGCGATGCCTGCCAGTACCAGTCTGAGTACCCATCCGCCGTACCTGACACGCCGTGCCAGCATATAAGAAAGCCACAGCCCGGTAAATGCAAATAAAACAGCAAACAACTGTACCAGGTAACCGGTATTGGAGAAGAAAAGGATACAGAATGCTGCACCAAAAGCAGCACCTTGAGACACACCGAGGAACCCGGGTTCAATTAGTGGGTTGGAGAATATCGTCTGAAAGACGGTGCCTGAACCCGCCAGTGCCATACCCAACAGCACAGCGGTGAGAATGCGGGGCAGGCGCAGGTTTAACACTAACGATCTCGCCAGGGGGTCTTCTTCAAGGCTGGAGAATGGCAATAAACCGGGTTTTGGATAACGCCCGAGCAGCAGTGACAGGGCAAGAACTACCAGCAGTAAAGCAACCAACAGCAGGATTTTCCTGTGCAATGCAGCAGCGGGCGTCTGTCCTGTTACTGAAGGAGAAATATTAGGGGTCAGGGTATTACTCCTATCAAAAAGGGTGTTAGCTTTTCTTTAAAGGTCTGCTCATCCATATTGTACATTTGCATAAAGAAGGTTTGCACCTCTTCAAAAATGTCCATTTCGCTGAAGCGGTCAGGGTGTGTAGTTTTTGCCAGCCATGTTAAACCGATTATCCAGCGTGGATCCGCCTGGTCCCAGCTGATGGCATCCTTTGGAAATGCGTGAAGTTGATTGTTTTGGACGGCACTCAACATCGCCCACTGAGGATCAGCTTTCAAGCTGGCGACCACTTCCAATGGATTATCAAAATAGGCAATGATGTAAATCTGGTCAGGATTCCAGGCAGCTACCTGCTCGAAAGAGACTTTTGTCCAACCGGAACCAATTTCAATCTCCTGCCAGACCGGTATGGCGGCGCTGGTTTTTACCAGGGTTGTCTGTATCCAGGTCAGTGGTGGCACGTTAAAAGCAACTTCACCATCACGGTTTGAATAGTACAGCAGCAGTATACGGGGATAATCAGACTCTGATATGCCTGAAAGACCCTTCATGACCTTATTTTGCTGTTCCTGATAATAGGAAATTATTTCTGCAGACCGTTTTTCATCGCCCAGCAGCTTGCCCAGTGTTGAGAGATCACGGAAAAATTCTTCCGGTGTTTCCATCGACAAATAGACTACCTTGATGCCCAGTACTTCCAGCGGTTTGCCAAGCTGATCTTGCAGGTAAGGCTTTAATAACACGACATCAGGTTTTAACGCCGCAAGCTGTTCAGGTCCAATTTCATTCTCAATCACTGTCTTGCTGCCTGTATCCGGGTCAATCATTTGAATGAAGGCTGTGATGTCTTGAGTACCTTTAGCAGGCAAGCTCACGAGCTTAGAAGATGCACCAGGGAACAGGTAAGCGGCGTCGATCAGCAGGGTTGCGCCGCGCCCGGCAATCACAATCCTTTGCGGCAGCGTGTCGAATACCACTTCCCTGCCCAACGCATCCGTGATTGTCAGGCTGTTTGATGCCGCCTGGTTGTCTGATTGTGACTCTTGAATGGAACAACCGCTTATCAAAAGGCTGATTATCAAAATTATTGGTACTAAAACATTTTTCTTCATAATGTGTATTCCAGCTTCAAAGTGCGTTTATTTGATTATTCTTTGCATGGTGACCAGGCGGACACCCTTTTCTTTCAATTGTACAAAATTAGCGCCTTGGGAGACTGCATTTAGAACTGTATCGATGTCTTCAACGAGCGTACCTGAAAGTACATCGATTCCAAAGGTGTATATCAAAGGCGACAGGGGTGTGCTTGGCCCCAAGAGCATTTTGACAGCATCAGCCCTGCAGTGATTGACGACACTGTCATAGGTTTTATTGATCAGTGTGGTTGAAGTGATTGCCACCAAATCAGCCTGCGGCAGGATTTCTGGCGTTTTGTCAGCCAGAAGATCACCGTCCTGAGGGTTTAATTCCAGTACCCAAAGATTTTTGAGCTTACCTCGGATACGGTTGATGAAAGGGAAATGCCCAATGATCGCAACGTTACCATTTCTAGCATGATCAAGAATATATTGTTCGGCGTTCATCTCGACTGCAGGTATGCTCTTGAGCTGCAGCAAGGCATTTATCACAGCAATGCCAATTGCAGTCTCTGTATGGCTCTCAGAATAGATCAGCCGCGCAATCTCCAGCGCAGGCTGATTATTCAACGAGCCAGGGTTTTGCACTGCAGCTTTGCGTGCGTGTTCATAATTTGTGTTCTTGAGTGAAGATGCTAAGCCACACCGCAATTCTCCCTGGTACTTGATCACCGCCGCAGTCCAAAAGGCACCAATCATGACTGTATTAACCTGTGCTTCAGGCAAGGTATCCAACAGCTGATCGTAAATTTTTAGCAATGAAGGGGTATTGTCCATTAAAGATTTTTGAATTTCCTTCCATAATGTTGGTTTTGCAGAGGCAAACATGGTGTTGATTGGAATAAACCCAATGATCAGCCATAACCTTGGTTATTATACCGTTTATTCAAAGTGCAATTGTCCACCACATAGCTGCCAGTGGCACTAACCTCGATCAAGCGAGTGTGTTTATAATTGTCAATAAGATCAAAACCTTTGGAGGCATAATGACGGACAAATTATTAAAGAAACCTGTTACTCCAGAAGATGCGTTTAAGTTGAAAGCGCTGCATGACGCATTGTTCTCACCGGACGGCAGGTTCATTGTTTATGGTGTATTTGAAACCAGTGTTGAAAAAGAGAAGGATTTTACCAACCTGTGGTTGATCGAGACTGACAGTGGAAACTGCATTCAACTGACCTATGGTGATGCGAAAAACTATTCTCCAGCCTGGTCGCCTGACAGCCGTTCGATCGCTTTTGTCTCGAACCGCAGCGGCTTACCGCAGCTCTACAAATTGCTAGTTGATGGCGGTGAAGCTGTGCAGCTGACAGACCTGAAACAGGGTGTTGGTGGTGGACCGGTCTTCTCGCCGGATGGGACAATGATCGCTTTCAGTGCTGGACCGGCTGAGAAGTTTGATGACAAAAAACCTTACCGTGTCAACCGGCACGTCTACCGCTTTGACGGCATGGGATACCTGGATGGTGTTGTTCAGGATATTTACGTGCTGAACCTGCAGACAACTGAGGTAAAAGCGCTGACCGGTGACCGCTTTAACAACGCTGCGCCGTTATGGTCACCTGACGGTAAAAAGGTTCTTTACCAGGCTTCCATGGACCCTGATTCCTTTAATGTTTTTTCAAGGCTGAGGCTGGTTGACCTGGATGGCAAAATTGAGGAAGTAACCGGTACTGATAATGTTGTCGAGGGGGCGGCCTGGCTCCCTGATGGCAAACGCATTCTGTTTGTTGGTAGCCCTGTTGACCGGACAATTGGTGAAAACAATGATCTCTACATCCTTGACCTTGTAAGCCGCCAGGTTGAGTGTCGCACAACTTCGCTGAATTTCAGCATCAGCGGCGCACTGCGCTGCGATTTTCCCATTTCTTGGCGCGGCATGCGTGGTCCTACGATGGTGCCGGCAAAGGATGGGCAATCCATTTACACAACGGTACACGACGGCGGCACACTCCAGATTTACCAGATCGCCCTCTCCGGCTCAGAATCCTGTAAACCACTGAGCAGCAGCCGCACTCAATCAACTGTATTAATGGACTGTAGTGATCAGTACATGTTATCTGCTGTGGCAAACTTCAATGACCCGGGCAACCTGCACCTGATGGACCTGAGTGGAAAAGCGCCGCGCCAGTTGACAGATTTGAATAGTCAAGCACTTGAAACAATGGCGCTGGGCACGGTCAAGCCGTTCACTTACACCAATGACTCCGGTAATGAGATTGAGGGCTGGGTGATGCTGCCGCCCACTGGCAAGCCACCTTACCCGACTGTATTGTACATTCACGGTGGACCGCATTCCGCGTACGGCAACCTGTTTTCCTTTGATTACCACATGCTCTCAGGTGCTGGTTATGCCGTTCTGTTTACCAACCCGCGCGGTTCAGGTGGCTATGGCAATGAATTTGCCACGTCCATTCTTGGTGACTGGGGCGACCCGGTGTTTAACGACCTGATGAAGGCTGTTGATTTGAAGATTGAAGAGGGTATCACCGATCCTGACCGGCTTGCCTGCTATGGCTTAAGCTACGGCGGTTACATGGTCACCTGGATTGTCGGGCACATAAACCGCTTCAAAGCCGGCATCTCTGAAAACCCGGTAACCAACCTGATCAGCATGTACGGTACCAGTGATATCGGTGCGTTCTTCAATGAAAAAGAGATTGGTGGCCTGCCGCATGTCATCACCCAAAAATACCTTGAGCAGTCACCGATCATGTATGCCCATAACTGCGTCACGCCCACTTTGATGATACAGGGTGAGGCAGATTACCGCTGCCCGGCTGAGCAGACTGAACAGTTCTACACCATCCTCAAGGCGAATGGTTGTAAGACTGAGATGCTGCGCTTACCCGCAAGCCCTCACTCCGGATCTATCAGCGGCTCGTACTTCACCCGCAAAGCAGCCAATGAGGCATTTCTTGAGTGGGTGAACACCTATGTGAAAGGTAAATAGCTATCTGGGCGTAAACAAGGGATCGATAACAGAAGCCGTTGGTTTTTCTCCAACGGCTCCTGCTTTTTAACCCTTGGTCAGCAGCAAGATAAAAGTGTTCAGTACTACAATTATTAACAGACAACAAGGTGTATTAGCAGCGAATAACCACATCAGCCCATATTTATATGAAGTTGGCACAGGACAGAAAAATTTAATTTGAGGAGATGGCATCCATGAAAACAAGAGTGATTTTGGATACTGATATTGGCACAGATGTGGATGACTTCCTGGCGCTTTCTTTTCTACTTGCATCGCCTGAACTGCAGCTGGAAGCGGTCACCTGTACCTACGGCGATGTGCATCTGCGGGCGCGCATCACACGCAAACTACTCGACATCAGCGGTAACCAGCACATACCGATTTACTGTGGTGCATCCAAGCCGTTGTTGGGTCTGCGTCCCATCTACTGGCCGGGCCATGAAGGACAGGGCATACTGAAAGAAAATGATCCACCGATTACCCTGCCCGATGAGCATGCTGTTAATTACATCGTTCGCACAGTCATGCAAAACCCCGGTCAAATTCACCTGGCAGCCATTGGACCATTGACGACGATTGCCCTGGCGCTTTCCCTTGAACCCCGGCTGGTGGACAACCTGGCGGGGATAACTATGATGGGCGGAGCCCTGAGGTTGAATAATTTTTCGCTGCGGTATGCCGAGCATAATATCCTGTGCGACCCGGAAGCCGCGCACATTGTCTTTGCTTCAGGAGTGCCAATACGGATGGTCCCCCTGGATGTCACATTAAAAACCAGAATTACCCACCAGGATATGCTGGAAATAGCGGAGAATAAGAATCTATTTCAACAAGTCATTGTTGACCAGCTGCGGCGTTATCCTTTCTTCGCAGAGAACGGTTACACCTTCATGCATGACCCGCTGGCAATTGCTTCGCTGGTTGACCCAGAACTGCTCGAGTGGGTGGACGTGCATATTGATGTAGTTCTGGAAGGCAGGAATTCAGCCGGGGCAACACTGGCAAAAACATGCGCTGGCGATACGCCCCTCAATGTAAAAGCAGCTGTTGGCGTTAACTCTGAGTGCTTTCAGAATATGCTGGTTGAGCGGATTGCTGGCAGGGTATAAAGAGTCAGAGCTGGCAGGCGTCAATGCTCGGAGGCAAGCTTCAGCAGTTTTTCAGTTGACTTCAATCCGTGACCGGTAAACACGCTGGCTATTACCTCGCCTGAGCAGCTGTGATGGTTGAGGTATTTTTTTGCGCCGGCGATCGTGGCGGCTGCAGTTGGTTCAATGTAATGTCCCTTGCGGCTGACTTCCAACAGTGCAGCAGTGATCTCATCTTCGGAGACTGTGATGAAGAGTCCGCCGCTTTGCGAGACCGCCTGGATGATTTGTTTGCCGCGAATTGGGTTGGTGATTGCGATGCCTTCAGCCAGCGTATCCTGCACGTCTACAACAGCGGGTGTGTCAGAACCATTTTCAAATGCCGCTGCCAGCGGTGCACAGTGCTGGCTTTGTACAGCGATAATCCTGGGCAGGTGGTCAATACAGCCTGATGCAGCCAGTTCTGAAAACCCGAGCGCAGCGCCCAACAGGAGAGTGCCGTTGCCCGCCGGAAGTATGACGGTATCCGGCGCTTTCCAACTTAACTGTTCCCACAGCTCGTACGCAAAAGTCTTTGTGCCGTGAAAGAAAAAAGGATTCCATGAGTGGCTGGCATAATAGGTCTCTTCAGCAGCTCCCAGAACAGCAGTAGAGGTATCCTGCCTGCTGCCTGGAATCAGGTGGAGATTTGCACCGTAAAGTTGAATTTGAGCCAGTTTTCCTGCAGAAGTGGAAGCCGGCACATAAATATCACAGGCAATGCCACCCAGCGCACAGTACGCGGCGATAGCGCAGCCGGCATTACCTGACGAGTCTTCTACGACCTGACGGACACCGATCTCTTTGGCTTTGCTAATCAGAACGGAAGCGCCGCGGTCTTTGTACGATCCGCTGGGAAACAGGTGATCCTGTTTGACATGCAGCAGGCCTTCCTCAAGCTGCAGAGGCAGTAAGGGTGTGAAACCTTCATGGAAGGAGAGAATATTTTGATCAGCATCAATTGGAATGGCAACCCGATAACGCCACATGCCATGCGCAGCGCTGTTTACTTTCGAATGATCAAATTTCAGCTGAAAAATGAGATCCAGCAGACCGCCGCAGTCGCATTTCCAGCGCACCTCATTTGATGAATACGTCTTGCCACAGTCCAAACAAATCAATTCTGCCATCTCAGCCTCACAAATCGATAAAAAATTTTTCCTGTTATTTATATCATTTTTACACAAAGTCCAGTTTTCATTTTTCAAGTATCAGTCTGCACGTTTGTTCGTTTAGCCCAAAAAACTTGCAAGAGGTGGATGCAATCAGATACAATAATACTGATATGGACGCATTGTAATAATGAACTTGATGTTCTTATGATGGGGTAAAGGTCTGGCATGACTGAAGAAAATGAAAATACTGAACAGCGCAGATATATCATTGGATTGACTGGCAATATTGGCACCGGTAAATCAGTTGTCAGACAGATCCTGCAGGAGTTTGGCGCTGTTGGCATAGATGCGGATGCAATCACCCACCGGGTCATCAGCCGCAGTGGACCAGCCTACCAGCGTGTGGTAGAAGAATGTGGTCGTTGGATTCTGGAACCCGATGGAGAGATTAACCGGGGAAGGTTGGGAAAAATCGTTTTCAACAGCTCTGAAGCATTGAAAATTCTTGAGGGCATCGTGCACCCCTATGTCATTCAGGGCGTCAAACTGCTGATCAGCAATTCTACAAGCCGGGTCATTGTCGTTGAAGCAATTAAACTGCTTGAAACAGAGCTTCGGACACTGTGCGATACGATTTGGGTGACTGTCGTCACTGAAGAGGTGCAGGTGCAGCGCTTGATGTCAGCGCGCAGCCTGAGCGAAGCGGAAGCCCTGTCCAGAATCAAAGCGCAACCCGCTCAGGAAGAGAAGATTGCAGCGGCTGATGTTGTCATATCCAATGACGGAACAGTCAAAGACTTGTGGCTGCAGGTGAAGGACGCTGTCAAAACCATCCCGACTGAGAGCGCTTAATCAGGTGGCAAGATTGTTTGTGTAAGTATTTTCTCAGACCGAGAATTATTAAGTACAAATTACCAGCCAATAATTGAACAATTCACAAAGGCATGCGGTAAGGGTGCAAAGTCAAAGTCATCATAGAATCAATTAATCTACATATTGAAGGTGACTGTAATTGATAAAAATTTATACAACGCAGGTTGTGCTGCCCTGTACCGTGATATACTTTAACTACTCAAGTAGCCTGTAATAATTCCTTCTGCTGACATCCTGGCTATTTGATTATTGATATTTAATACCTTTTCAAAATTTATGGTGGTTTCGTGCCTGATTTCTTAAGCGATCTGTTGTTTATCTTCCAACGAATGAATTGGTTGAGCTTCCTGGATATCACCCTGGTAGCCATTATTTTCTTCGTTATCCTGATCGTTGTGAGGGACACACAGGCGGTTGTCCTGCTGCGCGGCGTGATACTGTTGATTATTGTTGTCATGCTAATAACCACTGCCGTAAGCTTGCCGGCGTTTTCATGGCTGGTGAGCACCACGCTGCCAGCTTTTTTCCTTGCCATTCCGGTCATCTTTGCACCTGAGATCAGGCGGGCACTTGAAAAGTTGGGTAGAGCAGGTACACGCCCGTTCTTTTTCAGTTCAAACACTCAAAATGCCCTTGAAATCCAGGCAATGATCAAGGCGGTTGTTACTGCATCTGCCAGGCTGTCAGCCCGACAGCATGGTGCGTTAACTGTACTGCAGCGCACAGATAGTCTCAGAGAGTATGCTGATACAGGGGTTCAAATGAATGCAGAGGTTACTCCTGAGCTGCTGCTGCAAATATTCTTTCCCAATACGCCACTGCATGACGGCGCAGTGATTATTGCCGATGGAAAAGTCGTTGCCGCATCCTGTGTTATGCCGCTGTCTGCCAGCGGTGTACTGAATCGTTCTCCTGAGCGGCAGATGGGCTTGCGTCACCGGGCTGCTTTAGGTATCTCAGAGGTATCCGATGCGGTTTGCGTGGTCGTCTCCGAAGAAACCGGATCAGTCTCAATTGCCCATGGCGGCAGGATGATCAGGCGGCTTGATAGCGAAAGGCTGGAGAACATCCTGTTGGCATTCTTCAGAGGTGCGCCTTTAAAGACTCCATTAGAGAAAATTACCCGGTTTCTACGAATCACCCCCAGCAGCAGCTCTGAGGAGGAGATTTGATGGCAGTTGTGCGAAAATGGATCAAGTATCTACCGACCCTGCTGCTGGCATATTTTCTTGCAACAGCAGTGTGGATTTCGGCTGTTTCTGCGTCTGATCCGACAGTTGAAAGAACCTATCCGCGAAATGTGCCGCTTGAGATTATTGGACAGGACCCGGGCCAGGTAATTGTTAGCACAATTCCTACGCAGTTGAGCATTAAGTTAAGTGCTCCGACATCAATTTGGGATCAACTGACAACAGAACCCCAGGCAGTTCGAGCGCTGGTCGACCTCTCAAATCTATCTGCAGGAGTGCATACTGTTCCCATTAGAATCCAGGTTGCGATTCAACCTGTGAAGTACATATCTCAGTCTCCAAAGAGCATTGAGATTGAATTGGATAACCTTGCCAGTCGTTCACTGCAGATCGAGTTGATTCGCAGAGGTGAGCTGGCGATTGGTTTTCAGCTTGGCAACCTTGAAATGAGCAACACAGAAGTGTCTGTCAGCGGCCCGGAAAAGGAAGTCATGCTGGTCAACAGTGTACGTGCGATTCTTGATATTAACAATTCACGCGAGTCCATTGAACGCGAGGTTGAACTGCAAGCGGTTGATGAAAATGAAATGGTTGTTAATGGTGTAACACTCAGCCCGAATACGATAACCTTATCCCAAACAATCACTCAGCGCGGCGGATACCGGAATGTGGTTGTAAAAGCCGTGTTGAACGGCCAGGTGGCTACAGGCTACCGCGTCACCAATATCTCAGTATTTCCACCAGCAGTAACTGTATTCTCAACTGATCCGGTTCTGGTTGATCAACTACCAGGCTATGTTGAAACAATTCCTTTGGATCTTACAGGTGTCAAAGATGATGTGGATGTACGCTTGGAATTGAATTTGCCCGCAGGTATATCAATTGTTGGCGAGCCCACGGTCGCACTTCAGGTGGGTGTGGCAACCATAGAAGGAAGCCTGACCTTGATGAATATGCCGGTTGAAATTACCGGCCTCAAACCCGGGTTTGAGGCAGCTATATCCCCATCAACAGTTGACGTGATCCTTTCAGGACCTCTGCCGGTGCTTGATGCATTACAAAAAAGTGATGTGAAAGTTTATGTGGATTTGGACCAGGAGGGCACGGGCTCTTATCAGCGCAATGCCAGGGTGGTTGTAAATGCACAGGACGTGACAGTAGAGTCGATTCTGCCCGGTACGCTGGAAATTATTGTAAAGGTGGCTGGCAAGTCAACGCCCACGCCAACCTGGACCGCGCCCGAATCTGAAAATTCGCCTACACAACAGGTAACCCCATGACAAAACCAGTAGTAGCGCTGGTAGGCCGGCCAAATGTCGGCAAAAGCACGTTATTTAATAGACTTGCCGGTGAACGGCTGTCTATTGTTGATGATGTTCCCGGCACCACGCGAGATCGTCTTTTTGCAGACTCTGAATGGAATGGTGTACCATTTGTGATCATTGACACAGGCGGTATTGATCCTTCAACTGGTGGCAAAGTGCCGCTGTCAGTAGGCTCGGCCGATTTTATCACTCAAATTAAGGAGCAAGCTCAGTTGGCCATCAGAGAAGCGGATGTGGTGCTTTTCCTGGTGGATGCCAGATCGGGCGTAACACCGGCTGATAAAGAAGTAGCCCTGATGCTGCGCCGGAACCAGAAGTCGGTTGATGGAAAATTGCTACCGCCAGTACTACTGGTCGTGAATAAAGTTGAAACTGAAGATTTGCGCCGGGGAACAGCTGAATTTTATGAACTGGGGCTTGGCGATCCTTATCCAATATCAGCGCTGCATGGCATGGAAACCGGCGATCTATTGGATGTGCTGGTGAATGCTTTCCCTGAACAGCAGGAAGCTGAAGAGGATGAATCGATCAAGATTGCTATCGTTGGCAAACCCAATGTGGGCAAGTCAAGCTTGATGAACCGGTTAATTGGCGAGGATAGGGCAATCGTCAGCCCGATCGCCGGCACAACACGAGATGCTGTCGATACCAAATTTGAATACGAAGGTCTGCCCATCACGCTAATTGATACTGCCGGCATCAGGCGGCGCGGAAAAATTGAGCCTGGAGTGGAAAAGTATTCGGTTATTCGATCCATGAAGGCAATTGAAAGGTCAGATGTTGCGATCCTGGTGATCGATGCAGTCACAGGCATTACTGAACAGGATACTCATATTGCCGGGTATATCCTGGATGAATGGAAAAGCGCCGTTGTAGTTGTTAATAAGTGGGATCTGATTGAGAAAGACAACTACACGATGCAGGAATACACAGAGCGCATCTACCAGGAACTCAACTTCATGAGTTATGTTCCCTGCCTGTTTATCTCGGCCTTGACAGGTCAACGGGTTAACCAGGTTTTACCCCTGGCTCTGCGGGTGCAGGAAGAGCGGATTTCGCGCCTGTCCACCTCGCAGCTCAACCGTATCTTGCACGCGGCCCAGGACGTCCATGAAGCGGTAACGAAATCCGGGAAGTTTTTTAAATTGTATTATGGCACCCAGGTCCGCAGTGATCCGCCTACTTTCCTGATTTATGTCAACGAGCCCAAAGGTGTGCATTTTTCTTATACACGGTTTTTAGAGAACAGTATCCGCAAGGAATATCCGTTTACCGGTACTCCCATCAGGGTTATCTATAAATCTCACCGAGATTGAGCGCTAATGAATTCATCAAAATAGGGATGTGGATTGTCCCGCTCCGCTTGTTTGTGCGCGGTAATCGTCTTATAATGCGGACACAAGAATAAATATCTTGCCGCAATGGATTAAAAATATTTATGTCAGATTTTATGAATAATACTCAGAGGGATGAGCAGGAAGCCGGTTTACCAACGGCAGAAAATCCCTTGAACATTGAACCAACGCCTGTACCTGCGCAGAAATCAATAGGTGCGAAAATCCGTTCACTCCTGAAGGAAACGCTCCAGACCATTTTCCTGGCAGTTGTGCTGTACCTGGTGATCGACGCAGTGATTGCCAGGGTGCGTGTAGAAAATATCAGCATGGTTCCTACCCTAAACCCTGGTGAGTTTTTGATTGTCAACAAACTATCATATAAATTCGGCCCTGTGCAGCGTGGTGATATTGTTGTTTTTCATTACCCCAACGATCCAAGAGAGGACTACATCAAGCGGGTGATCGGCGTTCCCGGTGACACTGTGGCTATTATTGATAGCAATGTTTTTGTGAACAGTCATAAAATTCAAGAACCTTATATTGCTAATGGTTACAGTTTTGAAAGCGGTGAATGGCAAGTACCGCCTGGCTCTCTCTTTGTTCTGGGCGATAACCGTAAGCACTCTTCGGACTCTCAAGAGTGGGGCTTTGTGCCGCTTGAAAACGTGGTTGGTAAGGCGCTGATGCGATACTGGCCGCTGAACCGTATAGAAAACCTCAGCAGGGCTTATCCAGTGAGGGCAGCTAATTGATTGTTTTATTTTTTCAAATCTGGTATATAATCCCAGTAAGATGAGTAAACGAACAAACCCCATTTTAGATCCAGAAAGAATCACCTGTGGCGAATGCCAGGCTGGACAGTTGCGGCGCGGGTACGTCACTTATTTCACCTGGCTTGGTGATGAGTTGATCACAGTGCCCGATTTTCCTGCATGGGTCTGCGACCAATGCGGCCGGCGAGAATATGATGTTGATGCGCTCAACCGACTGAGTATGCTATTAAGCCCCACAGCTGGTAAGCCCTCACTCAAAAAACGGCAGCTTAATCCCATGTACGTGTCTGACCAGACCAGGCCAAGCCGACAGAAATAATTAGGCACTTCAAAAAAGATAATAAAAAAGCCACCCAATATTTTTTGGGTGGCTTTTTGACTGCTTGGTTAGCTTACTTGTTTTTAGTATTCCGGCATGGGCGGGCCAGCAGGGGCTTTTTCCGGCTGGGGCACATCGGTGATCAAGGCTTCGGTTGTCAGGATCATGGCTGCAATGGAGGCTGCATTCTCAAGAGCGCCGCGGGTGACTTTTGCAGGGTCAATTACGCCGCCTTTGACCATATCCATATATTCGTCTTTGATGACGTCATAACCGATATTGGTGTTCTTGCCTTTTTCCTGGGCTCGGCGAACATTTTCAATGATCACAGAACCTTCTTTGCCAGCATTTTCGGTGATCTTGCGCATGGGCACTTCAAGTGCCTTGCGGACAATATTGACACCAATCTGCTCGTCTTCCAATTCCATCTTGACTTTGTCAAGAGCAGGCATGGCATTGATCAGGGCGACACCGCCGCCAGGAACAATACCTTCTTCCACTGCTGCACGGGTGGCTGAGAGAGCATCTTCAACACGATGTTTCTTTTCCTTCAGCTCAGTCTCGGTGGCTGCACCGACACGGATGATTGCAACACCGCCGGATAATTTTGCCAGTCGTTCCTGCAGTTTCTCACGGTCGTAATCGCTGGTGGTTTTGTCGATTTCGACACGGATCTGCTCGATGCGGCCTCTAATGCCTGCATCGTCGCCTTTACCGCCGATAACGGTGGTGTTTTCTTTGTCAGCGGTCACTTTTTCTGCACGGCCGAGGTCTGCAACAGTTGCGGTTTCAAGCTTCTGGCCAGTTTCTTCAGAAATGACGGTTGCACCGGTCAGGATAGCAATATCCTGGAGCATAGCTTTGCGCCTGTCACCAAAACCGGGGGCTTTGACTGCCAGGACATTTAACATGCCGCGCAGTTTGTTGAGTACGAGGGTGGCAAGTGCTTCGCCGTCAATGTCTTCAGCGATGATGACGAGATCGCGTTTACCAACCTGGACTAATTTTTCGAGCAGGGGAACGATATCAGCCGCAGCTGAGATCTTCTTGTCATGAATCAGGATGTAAGGTTCGGGGATGACAGCTTCCATGTGCTCGGCATCGGTTACGAAATAAGGAGAGATATAGCCGCGGTCAAACTGCATACCTTCGACATACTCAGTTTCGAACTCAAGACCTTTTGATTCTTCAACGGTAATAACGCCGTCTTTACCAACTTTGTCCATGACTTCGGCAATTAACTCACCGATATTGCGGTCCTGGGCTGAAATGGTGGCAACATTACCGATATCTTCTTTGGTAGAGATGGAGATAGCCTGGCTGCGGATTGCGTCAGCTACTGCTTTTGAAGCAGCTTCAATGCCGCGTTTGAGCAGCATGGGGTTGGCGCCAGCAGACAGGGTCTTTAGACCCTCAGAAACGATTGAGTGTGCCAGTACTGTTGAGGTTGTGGTGCCATCACCGGCAATATCGTTGGTTTTGGTAGCAGCTTCTTTGAGCAGCTGGGCACCCATGTTCTCAAAAGGATCTTCAAGCTCGATCTCTTTAGCAACGGTGACGCCATCGTGTGTGATGGTGGGTGATCCAAACTTGCGATCAATAGCCACATTGCGGCCTTTTGGGCCAAGTGTGGTAGCAACGGCTGTTGCTACTGCATCAATACCATTTCTTAGTCTGCGACGTGCATCTTCAGAAAATACGAGTTGTTTAGCTCCCATATGTAGACTCCTTGTTTTTGTTTTTAAGTAATTAATTAATCAACAACTATTGCGAGTAAATCGCTTTCGCGCATGATCAAGAGTTTTTTGCCATCGATCTTGATCTCGGTTCCAGCGTATTTGGCAAAGAGAACGACATCATTCACTTTCACATCCATCGGGATGCGATCGCCGTCTTCATCACGGTCGCCATCGCCGGCTGCAATAACACGGCCTTTTTGTGGTTTTTCTTTTGCGGTTTCGGGAAGAACAATGCCCCCACTGGTAACTTCTTCTTGTTCGATGGGTTCAACAACAACCCTGCTGCCTAATGGTTTTAATTTCATTGCCATATTTTCCTCCAAATATCAGGATGTTATAGTACAGGTTTTTAGATTTTTAGCACTCTACTAATGTGAGTGCTAAATCGAATGAAATAATACCTGTGTTTGAGTTGAAAGTCAAGAGGAAATGGCGGTTTCTTATAAATCTCTGATAATCATTATCGTGTGATACCAAACGAAGCACAGATTTCTTCTGAGGGTGTGATGATGGACATGATCGTATCGTCCGATCCGAACTCCTCGCGCACCTCATCGAATATTTCCAGTGCTTGTTGACAGTAGGTGTTATAAGGGCGGTGAAGGCCGGCGAGAGCAGATCCATAGGTATACCAGTAAACAACCGAGGAGCTGGATACAGGCATTCCTTCGATAGCGATAGCCGGATCAGTTTCAGCGTTACACTGCCTTACCGAACAGCTTTCTTCAGCTGTGCAGCCCAGGGTGGCACATTTGAGGGCTTCCAGAGAGCCTTCGTAGTTGCGAGATTTGAAGTAGACAATACCCAACTGGCCGTATACATCTGGTGAGTAGGGGTTGTACTGCAGCGCTTTCAACACGTTTCGTGAAGCAACAAAGAATTCGCCCATCCGGGTGTAAGTTTTTCCAATTGCAAGGTAAGGCAGTGGATCTAATATGCCCAACTGCGAGTTAATGGTGGCTGCTTTGTCAAAGTACTCAAGCGCCATACTGTAGTTTTCAAGCACGCGGTAATTCAATCCAATTGACAGGTGCAGATAGGTGAAGTTGGGTGTGATTTCAACCGCACGTTTGTAGGCATTTATGGCTTCACCATAATTACCGTAGGTTTCCTGAAGATATCCATACACACGGTGGACATCCATCAAGGAAGGGTCTTTCTCGAGTGCCTGCCTGATATACTGGTCAGCCTGACCCCATTTCTGTTGACCAATAAGTAGTTCAGCGTAATAGACGAGGGCAAGGATATTGTTGTTATCCAGTTGCAGTGCTCTCACAGCTGATTGTTCTGCATTGGTTGAATAGGCTGCAGATTCACTACCAGATAAACCTGAAAATGATAGCCAATTTTCAACAAATGATTTGGCAGCCCAGATCCCGCTGTCATCCGTAGACACTTCAAGCGCCTGGTTTATGACTGCCATGGCTTCCTGTAACCGTTGGAATTTCTCCGTGTCTGTTGTTAACAGCGTGGTAGAGTAGGTTTGAATGCGCACCAACTCTGCATAAAGATCAAGATTAGTCGGGTCAAGTTTTATGGCAGACTGGTATGCAGTAATTGCTTTGTTAAGATCACCAGCCATGAAATGTGTTTGACCCTCAAGAGCGTAGGAGTTCGTGGTTCGGGTTGGTAGAGGTGTCGGCAGAAAGGGAGAGACAATCTCTTCATTTCTGAATGACCGGAGCACAACCAGCCCAACGATAATCAGTATGAAAAGCAACAATACCCTGTATGGGTTGCTGCTCGTGCGCGTCTGCCGGAATTCGATTTGTTTACCGCTGAGGTTCATGGTTGTGCAGTCCCAGTTGGTTCTAAATTCGGCTCCAATTCAGCGGTTGCTTGAGGTATTGGCGTTGATACAGCCACTTCTTTGCAAATTTCTACAATAGCTTCAGCGTTGTACATTGAATATTCATCAGTTGGCACATTCTCTACCAGCATTTGTGATATTTGCAGTGCTCTTGTGCAGTCAGACGTTCGTGCCAGTGACAGACCATAGGTGTAATAATACTCAGCGATTCTGCCATAATCCAAAGGCAAGCCTTCGACTTCTTCACCAGTATCAGTGATACCGCCTTGAATGGCGAGCCCCAGGTTTTTAAGGGCATTGCCATATTCCAGGTTGCGGAAATTCATCAAGCCGAGATTTCCGTACATATAAGGATCTGATGGCGAATCTTTGACAGCCTGTTCAGCATATTGAATAGCTTTGGCAAACTCACCGATAGTTGCATAGGTACGGGAGATATAAGTATCGGGGTCAGAATCGGCAGGATTCAGAGCATTGGCGAGGTTGAATTCCTCTACCGCTTTGTCATATTGTTCAAGGTACCTGTATGCACGGCCAAGCGCCAGATGCAGTCTGGCGTTGTTTGGTTCAAGGCTGATGGCCGTCTGATATTCAACCATTGCTTCGGCATAGTTGGACGTATACTCCAACACAAGCCCGCGTGCGTGATGTGCTTCGTAGGAGTTGGGACTGAGAGAAAGTGCCATTCTTGATGCCTCAATAGCCCTTTCAGTGGCACCAATTGGGCCGGTGCCGGATTGACCCTGCAGTATCAGGATTTCAGCCAGGTAGGCATGTGCCACACCGTTATTGGGATCCAACTCGAGTGCCGTGTTGATGGCGCTTTCAGCCAGCAAATATTCATTCATATACCCCAGGATGCTGCCCCTCAGTGCATGTGCAGCTGAGTTGTTGGGGTTGAGAAGCAGGGCGTTTTCACTGTTCGTCAACGCTTCAGCATATGATTTATTATTAACCTGCAGTCTTGCCAGTGCGAGATAGAGGTTTGGGTTTTTTGGGTTAACCTGTATGGCTTCAGTGTATGCCTGGATAGCCAATGTGGTCTTACCTTCAGACAACAGTGACTCAGCGCTGGTGATATAAGACTCGGGCGACCGCGTTGGTGTTGGCGTTGGAATAAAGAGAGGGGGAATCGTCGGCACCACCACCTGGTTAAAGTAAAATGCAACGCCAACCAGAACTGCGAGGATAATCACCCGCAGGGGATTTGAGCGTTTTTTTGTACGCCGGCTTACCGACCATTTACTACCTTTTAAGTACATAAATTGATAGTAACTGGAACTATTGCAGACGTCAAGATCAGTTTTTTAGTTAGAAAGCACTTTTTCCAGTTGGTTAGACGTTAGAATCCAAGTTGAACAGCCTGCCTGTTAAAAGCTCAGATGCTATAATCAATCCAATTCTTACACATCAAAGGTGAACTGTGACACATTTTTCACGCGCAATTGTACACCCGCCGACAGTCAATTTTGCTGATGGTTTAACCAGTGTCAACCTTGGCCTGCCAGATTATCACCTGGCACTTGAACAACATGAAAACTACTGCCAGGCTCTGGTAGACTGCGGACTGGAAGTCATATCGCTGCAGCCGGATGATCGCTATCCTGATGCGACATTTGTTGAAGATACGGCCATTCTGACTGATAAATTCGCGCTAATCACAAACCCTGGCGCCGCCAGCCGGAAAGGCGAGGAAACTGAGATCGCTAAAGTACTGGAAGGTTTCTATGATGCCATGCACACTATTCAGGCACCAGGGACGTTGGACGGCGGCGACATCTGTGATGCTGACGGGCATTTCTTTATCGGCATTTCCCACAGGACGAACAAACATGGCGCTGAACAACTGGCAGGGTTCCTGAAGCAATATGGCTACTCCAGCACGATGATTGACATCCGCAATACTTCGGGCATTTTGCATCTTAAGAGCGGCATAGCCTACCTTGGCGATGATACGATGCTGGTGACAGAGCCATTCTCACAGCATGAAGCGCTGCTACCCTACAAGCGGCTGGTTGTACCAGTTGAGCACGAAGCCTATGCGGCGAATTGCATCAGGGTTAATGACACTGTTCTCTTTGCCAAAGGATTTCCAGCCACACAGCAGCTGCTTGAATCTGCAGGCTACGCGCTCAAAGTACTGCCGGTGAGCGAGTTTGAAAAAATGGACGGCGGCTTATCTTGCTTATCCCTGCGGTTTTAAAGGTGCCATCAAAATATGTCTAACGAATCAGAAAATATGCTCAAATGACTTCCTGATTTGATAAAGAAAATAGGGCAAAAGAACCTGAGAGTCTTGCTGCAGCAAAATGAAACCTGATATTGACCAGCTCATAAAATTTCTTAACCTGAAACCACTTGTAAACGAAGGTGGATTGTTCCGGCAGACGTATCTCTCACCCCTTATCTATCAATTCCCCGATCAGCCTGGTGTGAAGTGTCACCTGTGCACTGCCATCTATTATCTGCTAACTGCAGAGCAAGACAGTTTTTCTGAAATACACAAACTGTCAACTGATGAGATTTACCATTTTTACCTTGGAGACCCAGTTGAGCAGTTGAGGTTGTATCCCGACGGAAGTGGTGAACTTATTCTTCTTGGGCAGGATATTCTCAAAGGCCAACAGGTGCAGAGTGTTGTTTCAGATGGTGTTTGGCAGGGATCATGTTTGGCAGAAGGTGGCGAGTATGCTTTATTAGGCACTACCATGGCACCTGGCTATCGCGCTGAAGATTATGTACGTGGTAATCGCCAATCATTATCCTCTTTGTATTCCGCCTGGCAGACGCTGATTGGCAACCTGACACGAATTTAAATAGCAATCACTGTGAGAATGTCATTACCCGCCATGTTTATAAATAATTCCAATTGAAAATGATTACCGCAATTGGCACCACTCCTGTAAAATTATTGGTAATAAATGGATTTGAAACCAAATGAAATTTGACATATTTTCACTCTTCCCGGGTATGTTCATGCCATATTTACAGGAGTCTATCTTGCAGCGGGCTCAACAATATGGCCTGATACAGGTTGATATCCATGATATTAGGGCTTACACCACCGATAAACACCATGTCACTGACGATACACCATACGGCGGCGGCGGGGGTATGGTCATGAAACCAGAACCGATATTTGCCGCAGTGGAACAAGTGCTTGGAAGCGCACCTGCCTGCCCGGTAATCTTGGTGACACCGCAGGGAAGGCCGTTTACCCAGAAGATTGCAATGGAATACAGCCAGTTGGAACACCTCGCGATTGTGTGCGGGCGGTATGAGGGCGTGGATGAAAGGGTAAGGCTGCACCTGGTAACGGAAGAAATCTCCATTGGTGATTTTGTCCTGACTGGCGGCGAACTGCCTGCGTTGATGATAATAGACGCAGTCAGCCGGCTGCTGCCCGGCGTATTGGGCGACCCGGATGGCGCTATGGATGATTCTTTCGCCAGTGGACTGCTTGAGTACCCGCATTATACAAGACCGGCTGATTTTCGCGGTTGGACAGTGCCTGATGTGCTTGTTTCTGGCAACCATGCTGAGATCAACCGCTGGCGCCGGCATCAGGCGCTGGAAAGGACTTTCAAACGGCGGCCCGACCTGCTTGAAAAAATTACGCTGACAAAAGAAGATTTGAAATTCCTGGCTCAATTGAAAGCCAGTTTGAATGACACGATTGACCCCCAAGAGAATTCATCATAAAGGAAAGGTATTCACCATGGCAAAATTTAATTATTGGAAAACATTTCTACTTGGTTTTGGCTTTTTTGGTGTCAGCATCATTTGGGGAACATACAACGCTTTTGTACCCCTGTTCCTGGATGGTAAGTTTGGGCTGACAGCAGCATGGATTGGTTTCTTCATGACGCTGGACAATATTGCCGCCCTGTTGATTCAGCCGCCGGTTGGCGCCTGGTCTGACAGGCTGCGCACGCCCATCGGCCGCAGGATGCCGTTTATCCTGATTGGTGCGCCGGTTGGGGCAATTGCTTTTGGTTTAATACCACTGGCGGCTGTTCTGCCCCTATTTGTTGCCTGCACCAGTTCGTTACTGCTCAGTATGGCTTTCTGGCGCACACCTGTGATTGCCCTTATGCCCGATATTACACCGTCAAAGTACCGCTCACAGGCGAATGGCATCATTAATTTTATGGGCGGTATCGGCGCGATCGTGTCGTTCCTTGGCGGTGCAGCACTCTACGAAATGAATCCTGCCTTCCCATTCTGGCTTGGCTCAATACTTGTCATTGTCTCAGCACTGTTGGTTTTCATATTTATCAAAGAACCAAAAGAGTACACAACCCAAACTGAAAAGAAACCCAACATGATGGAAAGCTTGAAAGAGCTGGCAGCAGATAAAGATAAAAGCGCCCTGCGCATTCTGCTGGCGATATTCTTCTGGTTCGTCAGCTATAATGCCATTGAAGCCTTTTTCACACTGTATTCCGTGCACCATTTGCGCTTGCCTGAGGCGGACGGTGCCCGTCTGCTTGGCCAGCTGTCAGTCATCTTTGTCCTGTTCTCACTGCCCTCAGGTTTCATTGGTGCAAAAATTGGACGTAAGGTAACGATCATTATGGGTATTGTGTTGATGGCTGCAATGATGTTACTGATGTACCTTCTCCCTGCAAGTACATTGACTATCCAACTCACCAAGCTGCCTGTGCTGGGTGTTGTGCCAGTAGTCGGATTGATCTTGATGTTTGCCGGCCTTGCCTGGGCGCTGATCAATGTCAACTCACTCCCGATGGTCGTGGACATGACAGAGGACAGCCGTGTGGGCACTTATACCGGTTTGTATTACCTGTTCTCCACCATGGCTGCCATCCTTGGACCAAACATCAACGGCTGGATCGTTCAGCTTTCAGGCAATAATTACCGTTTCACAATGTTCGTCGGACCAATTTTTATGGTGTGTGCTCTGCTGATGATGCTGGGTGTACGAAGAGGCGAAATCAAGCGCACAGAGGATCAGAATTAGCAGATTAATTATATTGATAATTGAATCACTTGCGCCCCTACCATCAGGGGCGCAAGCTCTTTTTGACAACACAATATGGAATCAACAACCTTTGCCAGCTGCAAAAGATCGCTAAAAATTTTGAGGGGAGTAAGCTATTACCGTTCTATTTTTTCTTTTTTCCTCGTCTAATTTCGACACCAGCGCTGGCTGCTCCTTCAATTGCCATGGTTTTTTCAACTTTTACACATAGTTTTTTCACGTTGAATTCTTTCATGCATAAATCTGCAATACCAGCTGCAAGCGCCTCAACGGTTTTTGTGTGAGCAGTATCAGCAAAAGCCAACACCTTGTCAGCGACTGCGGCGTAGTTGATTGAATCCTCAAGGCTGTCATTTTTGCCAGCCGATTTCAGATTGTGATCAAGAGATAGGTTGATTATGACCGGTTGCGGTTTGGTTCTCTCCCCGTCATTAACGCCAATGATAATGTTAGTGGTCAGGTCTTTGATAAAGATTTTGCCCATGTTATCCTCCGTTTAGTGATTGAAGTAAGTAATCCCCGATTTGATTTAATATCATTTTATAACAAAAGTTGAATTTACGCTCAGGTATCTTATTTGAAAGATTTACATTATGTTAACAAAACAGGAGTACAATGCAATAGTTGTTACTCAGGCCACAGAAAACTGCGTTTTACCAGTTTGAAAGTGGTGTATAATGAATTGTTTATTCAATTAGCTTGATCGGAGGAGGCTTATGCCGATCTATACGTATCGTTGTGATAACTGTGGTGTACAGTTTGATCAGAGTCAAAAATTTAGTGATCCGTCCTTAACACGCTGTCCAGAGTGTGGCAAGAAAACTTTACATAAAGTCTACACACCTGTCGGAATAGTATTCAAGGGTTCAGGTTTTTACGCAACAGACAACCGGTCACCATCTGGCCAGGCTCCACGCACCAATGATCACCATTCTCATGAAAAATCTGAGTCTGGAACATCCACCGAAACAAAAGCGGCTGAAACAAAACCAGCTGAGTCGAAATCAACAGAATCCAAGAAAGCTGAAACCGCAGCATCATAATTAGTTCTTAACACAATCTGTTTATTAGATAAACCCCGGTCACGCCGGGGTTTTCCCCTCAAATATCCTTGCTATTACAAGTATTCCATCTTAAGTGGTAATCTGTGCAAATGATTGGAATCTGGTTAGAATGAAAAACACCGGAGGTTCGGTTTATGGCAAATAAAAAAACGACAAGCGATAAGAAAAAGCTGAGCTATGAAGCACGACAGCGGCGCAAACAGCAAATCATCTTTGGTGTGCTGGCGTTTATCATCATCCTTTCAATGATTATTACAACAATGCTGTTTTAGGAAATAGTATATGAATAACAACAAGTGGCTATTCTGGTGGACAGCCTTATTTACAGCTGTCTGTTTTGATTTTTTGTTTTGGGATAAAGCGCCTGGCATTTCATTTCCGATATTCATCCTCATCCTGGCTGGCGGACTTATCTTGCTTGGGCGGCGCAGTCAGACACGACTTGCGCATATCAATATACTTGTGACTGGTATTGCCCTCCTGCTTGCTGCAGCCTCAACTGTTCGCGATGAACCTTTTAGCAGGCTGGTCACTGTCGTCGCCAGTTTGGGATTGGTGTTGATTGTTTTCGTTACGTTCTTCACTGGTAACTGGGTACACTACCGGATTTTTGATTATGCTGCAGCATTTTTTAAGTTGGTCATAGCAGCAATATCACGCGCAGTGTTCATCTTTTCAAATAACCCTTCACAAAAATCTGATGGCAGCGGTGATGCGGAAGTTCCTTCCACTTCCCGAAGAGTTCTGTTATCTATTTTGCGCGGCTTATTAATTGCCGTACCGATCGTGTTTGTACTCGGTGCCCTGTTGACCAGCGCCGATCCGATTTTTTCTCAACAATTGAAAACTGTTTTTGATTTTGACAACCTCGGTGAGTACGTCGTCCGGCTGGTAATTATCGTGTTATTTGCCTACTTATATACAGGAGCGCTGCTGCATGCACTGCATCCAGAAAATGAAGAAGTTCGGTCAGATCCTAAAAGCAAATGGCTGAAACCTTTTTTTGGATGGACGGAGGCGATCACGGTACTCTCAGCAGTGAATTTGCTGTATATTGCTTTTGTCACCGTACAATTACGCTATTTCTTCGGCGGGAATGCCAACATTCAAATTGACGGTTATACCTATGCCGAGTATGCACGGCGCGGTTTTGGTGAACTGGTCGTGGTTGCTGTATTAAGTCTTTTCATTTACCTGGCACTGGGAGCGGTTGTTAAAGAAAACACTCACAGGCAGCGCGTTGTATTCTCAGGTTTGAGCATATTGATGAAGGGATTTGTGCTGGTAATCCTGTTATCTGCCTTCCAAAGAATGCTGCTGTATGAGCAGGCTTATGGTTTTACCCGTCTCAGGATCTATGTGTTTATCTTTATCGCCTGGCTGGCAGTGCTGCTGGTATCGACCATCATTCTGGAGGCTATCAGCAGGCGGCAGCGTTTCCCGCTGGTACTACTGGGTGTTTTGACGGGTTTCGCTCTATCCTTTGGACTGATCAATATCGATGGCTTAATCGTCAGGCAGAATTTTGTCCGGTTTGGTTCTGGATATCAACTGGATACGGTGTATCTCAGTGAGCTATCTAGCGATGCTGTACCAGCTATGATTGATTACTACAAAGATGCTGATGTTCCTGTGGAGATAAAAACTGCATTAGGTGAAGAACTGGCATGCCGGCATGAATCGTTCACAAGTGACCAACCAACTAAGTGGCAGTCTTATCATTTTGGAAGAACAAGGGCATTTAGTCTGCTTGATAGTAATCAGGCACTCTGGCCGGAATACACATTTACTATCAGGGACGGCATCAGGATGATTGATACCCCCACAGGCAGCCGGCCATGTGAAGCTTATCTCTACACGGAGTTCCTGCTGGACTGAGCGATATGATCGCTATCCTGCCATCAGATAACTGATAACCTCAGCTGTAGAATCAACAATCAAGTTGGCGCCAGCTCTCTGAAGTTCTGAAACGGTGCCAAATCCACATAATACACCAATGGTCTGGCTGCCGGCAGCCAGACCAGCTTTTATATCAACTGTTGTGTCGCCAATCATGGCGATTTCGTGCGGCTCAACCCCCATAATCTCAGCCGCTTTTACTATCGGGTGGGGATATGGCTTGGTGTAGAGACAGGTTTGGGCTGTGATGATGATTTTGAAATATCTCTCCAGACCAAACTGCTGCAGGAACGCCCGTGTGCTTCTTTCGTCTCTGGCACTGACAACTGCCATGGGGTAGCTGGTACTGAGTATATCCAGCATCTCTCTAATACCAGAGATCAGCAGAAAGTGAGTGGGTTTTTTGCCAATAGCGCGCTTTGCCATCCAGTTAAAAACAGCAGCCAGTTCATCATCAAGGTGCAGCCTATCCAACAGGTTATAGACGAAATTTCCAGGCGATTCCAGAACCATGATTGTCCTGCGAGCAAGCCGGCTGATCACAGGTTGTGGTATTACACAGTGCAGGGGTTTAAAAAGGGTTGCAGCACGGTTCACCCACATATCATCCGTGTCACTGAGCGTGCCATCAACATCAAAACACAGGGCTTTTATCCGATTTACTGCCAGGTTGTGCATCGGGTCATCCTTGAATGGGTGTCGGTTTAGTTTGTTAATAAGTAATTGATGGCATACACTGCATCAGGGTAGCCGGGTCGGGCTTCTAAAGCAGCATTGAAAGAAGCCAAAGCCTCTTCTCTGTTGCCATCCCTGAAAAGCGCCCAACCGCGCCATAAAAGCGCTTCTTCTGAATTTGCTGTCACTTTGAGGGCATACTCAGTGATAGAGAGCAGGTCCTGGTTGCGGTTAGCATGGAAGTATGCCAGGAATGGACCAAACTGATAGCGCAGCATGCGCTGGGGTAATTCCAATTCACGCGCTGTGTCATACGCAGAAGCTGCGTCACTGTATTCCTGGAAGTAGGTCAGGTTTGTACCGAGATTGAACCAGGCAAATGCGTTTTCAGGATCAATTTCTGTTTCCAGTTTTGCAGTCTGTAATGCATTTTTCCGGTTGATGTCCACATCCCAGTCCTCTCCCAGGATTTCTGTCACCCGGTATTCATCTTCCGGGCGATAGATCAACAGGAAGACACGGTTGAAAGCCTGCCAGTTACGATCCAACTGCTCGAATGTCACAATTTGGTTTGGGCCAACAAAAGAATCCTGGACAATAAACGTTTCGGTTGTCTTATCGTAGCCTGTGACCAGGCGGTAATGACCGGACCAAAGGTCATCATTGTTCCAATACCTCTCATTCAGCAGGAATGATTCTTCAACCACTACGGGAATGCCGGCGGCGATGAACTGCTGAAGCATCTCGAGGTTGCCATCTACTCGGTAGATGGCATTCAACCAGCCGACGTTACTGGCGACGTAATAGATTAACTCATCGATATTGACATTTCTATCAGCTTTGATCGTTTTAATTTGATCTGAAATATCAAACTGGTCACCATCCCATCCGTAATAATTCAGATACATTGACAGCGCGACCGGTCCGCAGCTGTTCCAATCCTGTCGTTCGTAGCCAGGCGGTTCCAGAACGACCCTATCCGGCACAGGGGTTGGTGTTGGGCTTGGTGGCGCTGTGTTAACCACCGTTGGGACAGCAGTCGCTGCTTGCGGTGTGACTGTAGGGCTTTTTGGTGTGGATGTTTGGAGCGTGACTGCCTGAGCTGGTGATCCACTTCCATGTTCCGGTGTTGGCATCTCACCGATGGGGTTGAAAAGCGTCCGAATGCGTGTGCTGGCAGCGTCAAAGCGCCACGCGAGACGTGAATTGACCGCCGGGAGTTGGTACAGCAGAGCAAAGAAAAGGATTGCCCCCGCAGCGCCAAGGATAAATCTTATTAGGTTGCTGCGGTTTCCAAGTAATGATGTGAATGTGTTTTTTTCCATTGCCGCTAATTCTACCTGAAATTAGTAATGGTTCCAGATGATATAATTCCGATAAACAAACTCATAATATAAGCCAACAAACGGTGATTAGTTTAATAATTTGAGGTAAACAGAGACGCTGGGTTATAATGCAGCCTATGAAATATCACATTTGGACCGAGGGATGCCAGATGAACGTAGCAGACTCGCTGCGTGTAGCATCTGCGCTTGAACATTTTGATTATGAAGCAACCAATAATCCGGCAGAAGCTGATGTTATTGTGTTGAATACCTGCGTGGTCAGGCAGAGCGCTGAAGATAAAGCGCTGGGTCGTCTCAGCTCACTGAGACCGCTGAAAGATAAAAACCCTAACTTGATTATTAATGTGATGGGCTGTTTGATAGGCGTGCGGGGTAATGAACATCTGAAAAAGAAGTACCCATATGTTGATGTATTTTCTCCACCGTCGGATCCTATGCCGCTGATCAATTACCTGCTCCAAAGAAGTGGGCAGGAAGATGACTCACAACAAACAGCTGATCGTTTTGCAGTCATGGACGGCGACCTGCTGATACCTGAAAATCTTAAGGGTTCACTTGTATCCAGTTACATCTCGGTTGTACTGGGCTGTTCTCATGCCTGTACCTACTGCATCATCCCTTACCGGCGCGGCATTGAACACAGCCGTCCACCAGAGGAAATATTCAACGAAGCACGGGCGTTGGTACAGCAAGGCGTGCGTGAAATTACCTTATTGGGGCAAATTGTTGATCGCTATGGCAAGGACAAGCCGGATTACCCCAGTCTTGCGGCACTGCTTGAGCGCTTGAGCCGCATAGAGGGGCTTGCCAGGCTGCGCTTCCTAACCTCGCATCCAAATTGGATGACCGATGAGCTGCTTGACTGCGTTGCAGATAACCCGCTTGTGATGCCGCACATCGAAGTGCCTGCCCAGGCTGGAGATGATGAGGTTTTGGCTGGTATGAAGCGTGGTTATACCGCTGCACAGTATCGCGACCTTGTCCAGCGTATCAGGGATCGAATTCCTGGTGTGTCAATTGCCACCGATATCATTGTCGGTTTCCCGGGTGAAACAGAAAAACAGTTCCAAAACACTTATGACATGCTGGCTGAACTCAAGATGGATGTTGCGCATTTGGCACGCTATTCACCCAGGACAGGCACAGTCTCTGCCAGTCGCATGGTAGATGATGTTCCTGATGCTGAAAAATGGCGCCGATTTCGCCTGCTTGAGGAACTGCAGGAGACCATTTCGGCAGAGATTCATGCTCGTCACCAGGACCAGGTTGTTCCAGTATTGTTTGAAGATAAACGCAAGAATCGCTGGAAAGGGCGAACGCCAACCAACAAGCTGGTTTTTGTTGACTCGGATAACAACCTGAGAGGTGTAGAGTCTGATGTTAAAATCACCTGGACTGGACCCTGGTCAATGATTGGCGAACTGCTGTGACTTTTCCTGTTGATCTCAGAGATCAAGATCAGGCATACTCGGATTGACATATAATAAAGGGGAGATTACCAGATCGGAATGTTATTTATTACAAAAGAGACATTGGCAACCAGAAAAATAAACCCATTGGCAGGGTGTTTCATCCAGGCCATAATTTTTGCTCAGGTGTTATGAAAAAGTTTTTCTGGCTGCTCATTCTAATCATCCCGATTATCGTGGTTGCAGTCTCCTTGTTTACCCGTTACCAGGGAATGTTGACCGGAAGGGGATCGATGCTGAGGGAATGGTTTTCTACGAAAAATCCGGAATGGATGGTAGATGCCGGCGATCGATGCGATGATGCTGTTTTCATCTACCCGACGAGCGGATACATTGGTTTCCTGCGGGATGATTCTTTCAGACCCGGTCATCGTCATTCAGGAATTGACATTTTTGGCGGGGAAGAACCGGGTAACACGCCGGTGGTTGCTGCGGCTGATGGCTATCTTACCCGGCTGCCGGAATGGAAATCCAGCGTCATCATCAGGGTGCCAAATGACCCGCTTGTTCCTGGGAGGCAGATCTGGCTGTACTACACCCACATGGCATCGGTCGCTGGAAAGTCTTTTATTGATGAAGCATATCCTGCCGGATCGATGGAGATACCTGTAAGAGCGGGTGATCTGTTAGGTTACCAGGGTAATTATTCCGGAGACCCGGTCAACCCGACCGGCGTTCATTTGCACTTCTCAATTGTCAGGGATGATGGCAGCGGCGAATTTTTAAATGAACTTGAGATTGCAAATACGCTTGACCCGTCGCCCTACTTCCAACTGCCGCTGAATGGTAAAAATAATACAGGGGATGTTCCTCTGTGCAGTGCCAGCAATGATTAAGGGATTTTTTGAGTGCATAGTTCGTTAAGCCTATGATATTAACTATACGCGACGTTGTGAATGGCATTAGAGATCTGGGGATCGGACATGACACGCCGGTTTTCATCCACGCGTCGCTTTCAGAAATTGGTGACGTGCGTGGTGGACCGGAAGCGGTAATCGGAGGGCTGCTGATGTGTTTTGAAACCATTCTGATGCCCGCTTTTACCTATAAGACGATGTTGATACCGGGTGCTGGACCGGTGAACAACGGAATTGAATATGGTGCTGGAAAGACACTAAACCGCCTGGCATCATTCTATGAGCCTGATTTGCCTGCTGATCGAACACTGGGCGTTATCTCCGAATCATTTCGCAAGCACCCCAATGCTGAGCGTTCAACTCATCCACTCTTATCTTTTTCTGGTGTCAATGCCAGCAGTTACCTGCGCGCTCAGAATTTTGATGATCCGCTGGCGCCGCTGCGCCTGCTGAGTGATAAAAATGGGTGGGTAATCTTGATGGGCGTTGAACAGAAGTCAAATACCGGCATCCATTTTGCAGAAAAACAGGCTGAGCGTAAACAATTTACCCGCTGGGCTTTGACGCCGTTAGGGGTTAAAGAGTGCCGCAACTTCCCTGGCTGCTCTGATGGATTCAACGATGTTGATCCGTTTTTACGCAGTGTCAGCCGTGAGTTGTATATTGGACAGGCAAAAGTTAAAGCTGTTCCAATCAGGGATATGGTTCGGATCCTGGTTAATTGTCTCGAAAAAGATCCGCTGGCATTTTTATGCCGGCGAACCGAATGCCTGCCATGTCTGGCTGTCAGGCAGCATGTTCATGAACAAAGAGCTCGGACCAACGCAGGTTAGGAAAATTGTTTTTTAAACGTCATTTTTTCGACAGTCATACGCTTGAATTATTAAAGACAGGTGTCCGACATCAGGATAAATGTTATGCACTACACCGGTGACTTGAAAGATAAATTCATCAACCAGATAGACCCGATCGTTATTACAGATTTATCGGGTGTGATTCTTGAAGCTAATGATAAGTTTGTGGAAATTACTGGTTTTAGTCTTGAAAAATTATGCTGCGCACATATCACACAGTATGAACAGCAATCTGGAAAAGTTCTGAATTATGAATTTCAAAATAGTGCTGTGATTGATATCTCAGGTTCTAACTTACTTACTGCAGAGGGTGATTTTTTGCCGGCAGATCTGTACGTATGTCAGATGATATCCGGGCAAGTCCCTTACCTGCAGTGGACCTACCGGATTGTAGCTGACTCTTTCCAGTTGGATGAATACAGTGCCATGATCGTACACGATTTGCGAACACCGTTAGCAAATATCATCACCAGCCTGGATTTGCTTGATACCCTTCCGGCAGTCAACAGCAGCAGCGATGTACAAGAATTGATCCGGATTGCGCGTCACTCGGCTGGACAATTGTCTGATGACCTGTCAAACTTGCTTGACAGCCGTCATCTCCTTTCCGGTCGTAGCCTGATAAAGATGGATTGGACTGAAATGTCTGCAGTAATCCAGGAGGCGGTTGCGCTGGTTATACCAGCTTCCGATGAGCGCCGGCAAACGATTCAATGCAGCCCAGTTAACATACCCAGGTTAATAGCTGATGAAGACATGCTTAGACGGGCAATAACCAACCTGCTGGAAAACGCTGTGAAGTTCAGCCCTATTGGTGGTGAAATATCTGTCTCTGCAGAATCATGCGGCGGCTCGCTGGTAATTACTGTAACAAATTCTGGGTTGACTGCAGGTAAACGGTTGAAAGCACAAATTGGTGAAAAATCGACTGCTCAAACCGGGGTCAGAGAGCCAAGGGGGTATGGATTGGGTCTGGCATTTTGCGATTTGGCAGTAAAAGCACATGGCGGTGAACTCAAAAGCCGGGTAAACAGGGATGACAGCCGCACCTATTCCATCTTTTTGCCGCTCAATAATAATTTCGACCTTACTGGTACAATTAAGGATGAGGTGTAATCATGCAGGAAATTGCGAAAAATGTCTATATCGAAACTGATTTTGCCGGCGTGGATCTTGGGGTGATCAAATGTCCCCACGGGCTTGTGTTGGTTGATTCACCTTTTCGCATTGAGGACATTCGCCTGTGGCGGCTGGCGCTGATGACATTTGGCGGAGAAATTGAACGCCTCTTGATTACATTGGATTCTCATATTGACCGGTCTTTGGGCGTGAAATCCATGGAATGTACGGTTATCGGGCATGACAGGCTGGCAAATGCCTACCGCACCCGCCCCATCACCTTGAAGGCTCAGGGACTTGACGCCGGGGCAGAATGGGAATTGAGTGAAGGAGTTAGTCCTGTGCGCTGGTACCCGCCGGACATCTGCTTCTCTCACGGAATGACGATCAACTGCGGCGATAATTTGATAAACCTTGAATATCGACCGGGACCAACAAGTGATTCGATCTGGGTCAATTTACCCGATCAAAAGATCGCCTTTATCGGTGATTTTGTGTTGACCAATGAGCCACCGTTTTTAGGACAATCTGACTTACCAAAGTGGATTGAGAATCTCAAGATACTTGCCGGTGAAACGTATACAGACTATTTATTTGTTAGCGGCAGGTCAGGCCTGGTCACACAAAAGGATATCCACAACCAGATTTTGTATCTTGAGCAGATTTCGAATGCTATTTCAGAACACATTGATTCTGCAATGACTCCATTAGAAATTGAGCAGTTGATATCCAACTTATTGAACCAGATGAGATTTGAAAAGTATATCGCAAACCATTTTGAAACCAGGTTGCGAAGTGGTTTGTTTGAGCTGTTCATGCGCAAGAATAAACCAGATGTGCCGGACATCCAACATATGAGCGATTAACTGTGTTTGTGATCGGTTATTACAGGCAGTAGCTCAGTCAAACGTCGGTTTATTATTTATCACACTATTAAATAAAGGACAGGACTTTATCATATGTATAAACAGTATCAGCCCGTTGTTGAAGCCACCAGGGGAAATGTCGTTGAATCAGTTCATTTTGGTGCTGTTGCAGTTGTTGATTCGGAAGGAAGACTCATCGCCAGTTATGGCAGCCCGGAGGCGGTTTCCTGCCTCAGGTCAAGTTCAAAGCCGATCCAGATTCTGCCATTTGTGGAAGACGGTGGCGTTGAAAAATTTGGCATCACTGAGAAAGAACTGGCTGTGATGTGTGCCTCACACTCAGGCACAGATGAGCACGTTGCAGTGGTAGATGGCATACAAAAGAAAATTGGTGTGGCTGAGAGCGACCTGTTGTGTGGCACGCACCCCGCAATTGATAAAGAAACCGCAAAAGCGATGATCCTGCGGGGAGAAACCCCAACTCCATTGCGGCACAACTGCTCTGGAAAGCATACTGGCATGCTGGCGAATGCACTGCTTCATGACCTTTCAATTGAAAATTACATCGATGCAGATCACCCCCTGCAGAAACTACTCTTGAAAACGTTTGCTGAAATGTGTGACCTCGAGCCTGAGGATGTCAAGCTTGGTATTGATGGCTGCTCAGTGCCGGTCTTTGCTGTGCCGCTTTTCAATGCCGCCTATGCCTTTGCCCGAATCGCTGACCCTGTATCTCTGGCAGAAAATCGGGCGGATGCCTGCCGAAAGATCAGCCAGGCGATGATGCATCATCCATTTATGGTTGCCGGACCAAATCGCTTTGATACAGCCTTAATGGAGGCAGCAGTGGGAAGTGTCTTCTGCAAAGGCGGTGCTGAGGGCTATCACTGTATTGGCATCATGCCAAATGTGATTGATGGTCATTCACATGGTCTTGGCATTGCCATAAAAGTTGCAGATGGGGATGCAGCCGGCAGGGCTATAGCGCTGACAGCAGTTGAAACATTGAGGCAATTGGGCGCTTTGAATGATGAGATGCTGGCCTGTCTGGCGAATTTTGACCGTCGACCCATCTACAACTGGCGCCATTTTGAGGTTGGTGAATTGCGACCCTGCTTTACACTGGAATTTCATCACTAACAGGTGCGTCGTTGACTGATCAGATCGAATTTCCACTGGAGATTATCGAAAGAACTAAGTACACTCACGATACCCTGATGGCCTATTTTGGCCGTCCTGAATGGCGTAATCCGCTGCCGCCAATTGACGAACTTGTTTCGACGATCCTCTCGCAGAATACCAATGATGTCAACCGTGATGTTGCCTTCAACCGGCTCAGGGCTTCCTTCCCCACCTGGGAGGCTGTGATGTCTGCACCTGAGCAGGAGGTCGTAGATGCTATTCGTCCTGCCGGACTAGCAAACCAGAAAGGTCCTCGCATACAGGCAGTGTTAAGAGAGATTTCAGCCGAACGCGGCAGCCTGGATTTGACGTTCTTAAGAGATATGCCAATTGAGGAAGCCCATGCCTGGCTGGTGAAGTTCAACGGCGTTGGGCCAAAAACAGCGGCAATAGTGCTGCTCTTTTCATTGGGTATTCCTGCTTTCCCGGTGGACACCCATATTTACCGGGTCTCCGGCAGGATCGGTCTGCGCCCGGAAAAAATGACCGTTGAACAGGCGCATCCTTACCTGGCCGGTCTATTCCCGAAGGACGAATATTACGAAGCACACCTCAACCTGATTCGGTTGGGCAGGGAGATCTGTCATGCGCGGAAACCGGAATGCGCTGAGTGCCCCTTGAAAAAATTCTGCCAATACGCTACCGGTGTGATTCAGTAAGGCGTCACAATTCTAAGTTATTTAAATAAAGTACAGGTGTCCGAAATTGGACACCTGTACTTTGTCTGTCAAGTAATCTAAAGGTTTGCGGCTTTGCGGAGTTGTTGTGCCCTGTCGGTTTGTTCCCAGGTTAGATCAAGGTCATCGCGGCCAAAATGACCATAAGCGGCAACCTGCCGATAGATCGGTCGGCGCAGTTTCAAATCGCGAATGATAGCGCCAGGACGCAGGTCAAAGGTGGATGTGATCAGCTCACTGATTTTCTCATCAGGAATTTTGCCGGTGCCAAAGGTTTCGACGTTCACCGAAAGCGGTTTGGCAACGCCAATGGCGTAAGCGACCTGAATTTCTACACGGTCAGCCAGGCCGGCTGCAACCACATTCTTGGCAACCCAGCGGGCGGCATAAGCGGCTGAACGGTCAACCTTCGTCGGGTCTTTTCCGCTGAAGGCTCCGCCGCCATGTCGGCCCATGCCACCGTAGGTATCAACAATAATTTTCCTGCCAGTCAAGCCAGCGTCACCCAGTGGACCGCCGATAACAAAGCGGCCGGTAGGGTTGACATAAACCTTCAATTTGTCATCAACCATGTCAGCCGGCAGTGTAGGCAATATGACGTGTTCTTTAATCAGGCGGTAGATTTCTTCCTGTGAAATATCGGGCGAGTGCTGACAGCTGACCAAAACTGTGTCAATTCGCTTGGGCTTGCCGTAGCTGTATTCTACGGTGACCTGGGTTTTGCCGTCAGGTCTCAGCCAATCAAGCGTGCCATTTTTCCTGACTTCAGCCAGCTTGCGGGCCATGTTGTGTGCCAGGTAGATGGGCATGGGCATAAGAGCGGGCGTCTCATTGCAGGCAAAACCGAACATCATACCCTGGTCGCCAGCGCCAGTGGCATCGATCTCAGCTTCGCTCATCTCACCCGTTTTTGCCTCAAGCGCTTTATCAACGCCAAGGGCAATATCGGTTGATTGGGCTGCGATGGCTGATAGAACCGCACAGGTTTTGGCGTCAAAACCCTTCTTGCCGCGATCGTAACCGATATCATTGATAACTTCCCTGACCAGGATATCAAAATTAACAAAGGCCTGCGTGGTAATTTCTCCCATCACGATCACGTAACCAGTTTTGGTTGCCGTCTCGCAGGCTACGCGTGAGTTTGGATCCTGTTCCAAACAGGCATCCAGGATGGCATCACTGATCTGGTCACACATTTTGTCAGGGTGTCCCTCGGTCACTGATTCTGATGTGAACAGGTAACGCGGGGAATTCATAAAACTACTGCTCATTGATAACCTCCATAAAGAAATATGATTGCCCCAGGACTTAGAGGGGCAATCACAATTTAGTTTGATAGCCTCTCATCTTCCAGAACTATCCGTCTGATGGAATTGGCACCTTAGATCCTGTCTTTCAGTGATCCAGGTTGCCGAGGTTTCACAGGGCCATTCCCTCCACCTCTCTGGATAAGAGCGCCTAGGGCGTTTATTTAATTAATGCGATCGTATCATAAATTATTTAAAACGTCAATTAATTGAACTTTAAGATTGCATCTTTAGAAGTATTTTTTGATTAACGTCCGATATTTAGAGCAGGATATATTCGATGGTCTCTTCAACAAGACAACTGGAGACACACTCATTTAATATCGGTGAACCAAGTAATAACACGATACATACCTATCAAACATTGTTTTGTATTGTTGAGGGTATAATTGTTGATATGAATCCCCAGTTCCATGCAAAAATAATTGAGCATTTCTGCAAACGGCGGGTTTTCGCATTTGCCAAAGAGGTTGCAGGGGTTTTACTTCATGTACTGTTAGTGACGATTTTTCTTTTTTCACCATTATTTTTTACAGACCAAACTGTCAATGCTGAGCAGTCTGGCGCTGAACCTCAGCCGGTTGATATTATTGAAGACATTGCTGCCGGCGGCAAAAGCTCCAAGCCCGACAACCTGTTTTCCATCGGTGATACCCTGTTTTTCTCGGCTTATGACTCTGATCATGGGTATGAACTGTGGCGCAGTATTCCCCCTTACAATGACGCCTGGCGGGTAGACGATATTTACCCCGGCACGGGCAGCTCCAACCCTGCAGGACTGACAGCAAACAAGGATATCCTCTTTTTCAGTGCCACTGATGGAGTCAATGGCGTTGAGTTGTGGAAATCTGAGCCGCCCTATACCTCGGCACAGCTGGTCTATGATCTTCACAAGTACAGCGGTTCAAATCCCCAATCCCTGTATGCCATTGGTGATGCTGTCTTTTTTCAAGCGGATGACGGTGAGCACGGCATAGAACTGTGGATGACCACGCCGCCTTACTTCAGCGCCAGGTTGGTTGCCGATATCTATCCAGACGGCGGCAGTTCAGACCCGGCGCACCTGACCAGCATGGGATGGATTTTATTTTTCACTGCCAATGACAGCCAGGGTCGTGAGGTGTGGTTGTCGGAACCGCCTTACGACCAGGCCAGCACGCGCCGCTTGAAAAACATCCACCCATTAAGTTACGACTCACCGGAAGAACTTACCCTGGTGGACACAACCCTGTTTTTCACAGCTGATGACGGTACCAACGGTATGGAGCTTTGGAAGAGTGTGCCGCCATATGATGATGCCTCTACATTAAAGGTAGCCAAGTATGCCTTCCTGTTCCGTAGCGCTGACCCATACGATTTGCAGCCCATTGGTCAAACCCTGTTTTTCACTGCTTTTATCAACTCCATCGGGTTTGAATTGTGGAAAACAGTACCCGATTATTCCCTGACACGCACGTCGCGCGTGGACGATATCAACCCCGGCTTTTTCAGTTCGAAGGCAGACAATAAAACACCGATTGGGTCAACCCTGTTCTTCACCGCCACTGACGGTGAACACGGCCTGGAGTTATGGCGCACAGAACCCCCATATGACAGCGCTCAGTTGGTTGAGGACATTTATCCCGGGATGTCAAGCGGCAATCCAGCTGACCTCACGGTCGTGGGTACGACCCTGTTTTTTACCGCCAGAGATGAAGAAAGCCGCCAGATATGGAAGACCACGCCGCCTTACCTGACTGCCGAAAAGGTGACGGACAAACGATGGGAGCCGGCTGGATCGGACCCGGAAAACCTGCACGCTATCGGGCGGCAGTTGTTTTTTACTGCCGGCGACTTTGAAAAAGGGATTGAGGTTTGGAAGTTGGACAGCGGGCTTGTGATGCCGGATACCGGTTTCGCGCCGGGGCGGATCACTGAAATCGGCAAGCAGCCGGCTGGGCTTGTCTATGATGGGTCAAATCAAATCAGCCTGGCAATTCCACGACTGGGAATCAACAACAAGATCATCGGCGTCCCTATCGCTGATGACGGTTGGAACCTGAACTGGCTGTGGGACAGCATCGGCTACCTGGATGAAACAACCTTCCCCACCCTGCCTGGAAACACCGTGCTCACCGGCCACAACAGCCTGCCGGATGGCAGTCCTGGTCCGTTTGCAAGGCTGCAGGAGGCGCGCTGGGGAGATGAGATTTACCTGTTTGCGTGGGGGCAAAAGTATGTTTACCAGGTCAGGAGCGTTGACCTGGTCAGCCCAGATGAACGGTCGGCTTTCCGCCAGGAGTCATTGGACTGGATCACGCTGATTACCTGCAAGGATTATGACGAGACGATAGATTCCTACCAGTCACGCCTGTTGGTACGTGCCGTGCTGGTCAGGGTTGAGCCGGCAAATTAACTGCCTGAGCTTCTATTCACCACTGCGTTTGATTTGAAAACTGTCAAAATCACGGGCAACGACCACTCCCGGAAATACTGCCTGGGCTTCATGCAGCACATCTTTCTCACGGTAGCGGCGTGACAGGTGGGTCAAGAATAACTGACCGACATTCGCTTTGACAGCCAGTTCAGCTGACTGCCGGGCTGTAAGGTGGGTGAACTTTTTCGCCAGGTCTGCTTCCTCTTCGAGATAAGTGGACTCGATTACCAGCGCGTCGGCGTTCTTGCAGTGCTCCACAAGGGACTCGGTTTCACCGGAATCACCTACCACAACCAGCCTGGTACCGGGTTTGAATTCCCCTAATACTTCATTGGGTTGGATTGTCCTGCCATCGGGCAGTGTCGCCGGGCTGCCTTCAACCAGCATTCGCCGCCATGGTCCGGGCGGGATATCCAGGGCTTCAGCCTTTTCGGGCAGGAATGGGCGGCGACCCTTTTCCTCAAAGCTGTATCCAAACGAATCGCCCCCGCGGTGATAGACCGGGAAGGCCGTAATAGTAAAGTCGGGTGCAGAGAAGATGGTGCCGGCAGTTACCTGGTTGAAATTTATGGGCAGGGGAGGCTTGTTGCCGCGCAGCACAACCCCTTCAATCAGGTCTGTGATGCGGTCCAGCGCCGAAGCGCCGGCATAGACATCCAGCCCCTCAAACGTTTCCCAGCGGATTAAAGTAGAAAGTAGACCTGCCAGACCAAGGATATGGTCAAGGTGACCATGGGTGATCAGGATGCGGTTCAGGTTCTTGAACCCGATTTTTGCCTGCAGAATTTGTCTCTGGGTGCCTTCACCGCAGTCAACCAGGAAACGGTATTCGTCATGTTTGACAACAATCGCCGGAAGGTTTCTTCGAGCTGACGGCGCTGAGGCAGATGTACCAAGAAATATTATTTCAAACAAGTTATTCGAAGCCTTTCATTAAGGTTTCTAATTTTACCAAACCTTCATCCGTTATGCGCTGCAAATTCATCGTCAGCCAATGGATGCAGGTGCTGAATGCTCGTCTCATTGACGTACATTAGGGTATTAAAGCGATAAACGCCTGGGTGAGGGGGGCACCCAAACGTTTATCGATTACATATATACCAGAAAATTGTAAAAATGCAAGTATTTTTTCAAGAGTTTAGCAATACATTCAGGGATTTTTAAGTGGGAAAAATGTTAATAGGGTCCCTTTCTGGCAACATGTTAGATACATTAAAAAACCAGCTTGCGCTGGTTCTGTGCCCCAGGAGGGAATCGGATATCATCCCCTTTCGGGGACCCACACCTAAAGTAAAAAGAAAAATGCCCCAGGAGGGAATCGAATATCATCCCCTTTCGGGGACCCACACCTAAAGTAAAAAGAAAAATGCCCCAGGAGGGAATCGAATATCATCCCCTTTCGGGGACCCACACCTAAAGTAAAAAGAAAAATGCCCCAGGAGGGAATCGAATATCATCCCCTTTCGGGGACCCACACCTAAAGTAAAAAGAAAAATGCCCCAGGAGGGAATCGAATATCATCCCCTTTCGGGGACCCACACCTAAAGTAAAAAGAAAAATGCCCCAGGAGGGAATCGAATATCATCCCCTTTCGGGGACCCACACCTAAAGTAAAAAGAAAAATGCCCCAGGAGGGAATCGAACCCCCAACCTAAGCGTTAGGAGTGCTTCGCTCTGTCCATTGAGCTACTGGGGCAACAGGCACATTATAGCATTGACAAAAGCGCTTCGCAAGGCATTTGCCGCTAACTCCAACGCTGCTGCCACCGTGACGGATGCAGTTATTCGGATTACAATCTACCCATCACTTCACTGGAGGGCTGACATGGCTCGTATCGGACTTGCTGGTTTCATGCACGAAACAAACACTTTTTCTCCCATTCCAACCACATTTGAGAGTTTTGCTGAAGAAAGTGAACCGCTTTCAGGCATCCTGTTCAAAGAGGATATGCTCAAATTTGTCGATAAACCGTACAATAATGCCGTCTGTGGTTTCTATCAGAAGGCTGTCGAATTGGGGCATGAGGTGGTGCCATTGGTGAAGATCGGTGAGGCGGAACCCTCCGGCACACTGCCGCTTGAACTGTTTAATCACCTGCTGGGCTTGATCCTCGAAGAGATAGCCCTGCACGGACCATTCGATGGGATATTCCTTGACCTGCACGGCGCGCTGGTTTACGGTGATTTCCAGGACGGTGAGACAGAAATTCTCAGGCAGGTCAGGCAGCTGGTTGGTGATATTCCCATTGTCAACTCGCTGGATATGCATGGCAACGTCAGCCCGGAATGCTTTGCGCTTGCTTCTGCCATGAATGGCTACCGTACATACCCGCACACGGATATCTATGAAACCGGCGTGCGCTGTGCCGAGTTGATGGATGTGCTGCTGAGCGGGAAACCAGTGTATAAAGCCTTCAGAATGCTGCCTTTTCTGATGCCGTCCTCGCGGCAGAGCACCAACACGGAACCGTGCAGGTCCATTTTTAAACAAATAGATGTGCTGGAAGGCGACCTCGAAGTCCACTCAGCCACCATTGTCACCGGCTTTCTGCCTTCTGACCTGCCGCATACGGGACCCTCAATCTGCGTCTATGCCAGCACGCAAGAAAAGGCAGATGAAGGCGCTGACAGGCTGTACGATGAAATCTGTGCGCGTGAAGGGGAGTTTGACGTCAACCTGCCAAACGCGGCGGATGCTGTGGCACAGGGTATTGCCCTGGCAGCCCAATCATCCCGTCCGGTCATCCTGGCAGATGTGCAGGACAACCCCGGCGGTGGCAGTTCTTCAGATACGACATGGGTATTAAAAGAGCTGGTGAAACAAAAAGCCGAGAAAGCTGCCGTGGCATTGATGTACGACCCTGAAGCTGCGCTTGCTGCGCACAGGGCGGGTGAAGGTTCCAACATAACCATAAGCCTTGGCGGGAAGTACATTGCCGGTGATACCCCTCTCTATGGCACCTTTCATGTGGAGAAATTGTTTGAGGGCGAATTCACGGCTGTCAGCCCCATGAGTAAAGACATGCAAATGTCACTGGGCAGGATGGCGCAGCTGCGTATAGACGATGTGCGTGTGGTGGTTTCCAGTGTGCGTGTGCAGGCTTTGGAAGCGGCGTTCTTCCATGTGGTTGGCATTCAACCTGAGGAGATGAAGATCCTGGTGCTCAAGAGCACCAACCATTACCGTGCAGCCTTTGAGCCGATTAGCAGCGCTATCATCGTGGTGGGTGCACCTGGCGCAACTTTTGATGATGCGACGACCATTCAGTACAAAAACCTGAGAGAAGGCGTCAGGCTGAAGGGTCTTGGACCAGAAAACCGGCGGGTGGGTTAGCCAACTCCGCCGGTTAGAAGATTTGAGGATCCGAAATTACAGGTTAACCATTACCCGCTGGATGACCTCAAGTGCTTTATCTACCAGTGCCATATTTGCCTGCGTGCCCATGTGACCCAGCCGGTAAACTTTGCCGGCTAATTCACCGTAATTACCGCCAACCACCAGCCCGCCGTCCCTGAAGCGCTTATCTAATTCTGCATAGGTAATGCCTGGCGGCACTTTGACTGCTGTGACGGTCGGAGACTGGATGGCGCCTGGCCTGGGAAACAGCTCAGCGCCAATTTCAACCAGCCTGGTGCGGCAGTATTCGGCGACAGTTTGATGCCGCCGGATGACGTTATACAGACCTTCTTCCAGGATCAATTCAATACCCTTATTCATGGCAGCGATGCCGTGCCAGTAAGGGGTGTAGGGAAAGTAAAAATCCTTTTGTGCAGTTTTGTAAGGCAGCAAAGCGTCATAGCCGGCGTATTTGACCTGTTCAATAATCTCCCAGGCCGTGTCTGAAACTGTCATGAAGGATAATGCTGCTGGGGCGGAGATACATTTTTGTGTTCCACCCAGGCACAGGTCAACCTGCCACTTGTCGGCGAGCACAGGTGCACCGCCGGTACTGGCTACTGCATCAATATACAACAGTGGCACATTGTGACGGGCTTTCAATTCCCCAACTTTCTCAATTGGGTTGAGTGTGCCGGAGGGTGTTTCGCAGTGAACAGCAGTGATCATCTTGGGCTTGAAACGGACGATCGCTTCTTCAATCCTGTCCCAGTCGGAGAATGTTTCATCGGAAGGAAATGTGATGGTTTCAACTTCAGCGCCGATTGTGCGCGCCATATCACCAATACCGGATCCAAACAACCCGGTTGCCAGCGATAAAACATGGTCGCCAGGGCGTATGCAGCTTTTCAAGGCGCCCCATAAAGCGATCATGCCTTCACCAGTCATGATGGCAACCTGCTTACGGGTCTCCATTAATTTTTGCAGGTTGGACTCCGCCAGGTTATATAACTCCAGGAACTCGGGTTCAATATCGGATGAGCCGAAGTCTGTCTGGTAGGCATTTAACACCGCTGCTGGAACGGACACCGGGCCTGGCACCATCGGGATGGGGTAAGTTTTCATGGGTCACCTCTTGAGATGAGATTGATTGTTAAAATTTACAAGCACAATCTTAACTTTGACCGGCTTGTCTGTCAAAGGCCAGTTGGGGTGAATTTCTTAAGTCCATTTGTGTGATCATATGTTCAGCGGAGTGATCATACTGATGCAAAGCGTGTCATCACTCCTGCAGGTGATCCATGTATTCCTTGATAGTGGGGATGGCTGTCAGGCGGTCAAAATAGAAGTTGTTGACGATATTGATCACCTCAGCACGTGCCGCCTCAGCCGGCGGAGAGAGCTCGCTCTTTGGCGACTGGTTTGAGAGGGCGTCACGCAGCCTGAGCAGCAGCCTGATGATCTCAGTCTCTTTTTCACCTTCCAGTGTCTTGACGACATCGACTATCAGCTCATCGGTCTGGTGCAGCATCATCTCTTTGGTAATGGTTGAATCAGGCCGGACACAGTCGTCAATAGTTCGAATCAGCGACCAGACCTGGTAAAGGATGGTGGCGGGTTCATCAAACAGTTCGCGCAGGTAAGCAGCTTCGTTGTACCGGCCGGTCAGCCTGAAGATGTTGTACATTCTCTTAGCGGCTTTGCCGTAATTGATGTCCTTGGTGGTGTATTTCTTAACTTCCTTCTCCAGCTGACCGACATAATGGCTGAGGGCATCGCTGTCCACATGCCTTGAAAGCTTGGAAAATACGGGAATTGATTCCGCTTCCAGGTACACCTCCTGGAAATACGGGTCAAGGTATCCATCCAGCGGTGTGATACTCCCATCTGGCGCTTCCCAGGTGGCGTCAAGCATATTGCTGGCATTGACTAGCGTGTTGTGAGCAGGGTCAGCCACAACCCAGTCCAGTTTGGTCCAGCCCGGGTCAGCAGATGCTTCTTCCCAGGTGATCCTCCCTGCAGAGCCATCGCTTTCCAAGACATCAAATCCACCGGCAAGCACCTCATCCGGCGTCCAGGAGATCGGGCTGCCGGCTGACATCTTTCGACCATCTCTTACAACCTCACGCGGGTAATTACCAAACTTGATCTCGATCATCTGGTAGGTAGGACCCTTGAAGGTGTCAACCACCTTTTGCTTCATAATCTGTCCCAGTATTCGGCAGGCTTCTTCACGGCTATCGGCTTTGATATTCACCCGCTCAAAGTAATCGGCATCGCCCGGGAACGCCTGGATCTTTGATTGGGCCGCTGATCCAGAGAGCGCCAGGGCAGTTTCCACCTGTTGCGGCACATCGGTGAACTCAACCAGTTTGCCAATGCGCCTGAAATGTGCCAGTTCAGCCGGGTTGAAATCCAGCATTGTCACCCGGTGGCCAAACACGCCGGTCTTGGTGTCCAATGTTACCTGGTCTTCGGTTTCAGCCAGTGAGATTGCAGAAAGCCACTGCAGGGCTTCCATGTCATCCAATTCAATGCCCAATCGTTTGGCAGAATTGATGATGTTGCTCAGATCATCTGTTGGTTTAGGGGCGTGTGGTGCATCCATGCAAATCGTCCTTTCTCGTCAGGCGTTTTTAGCCGAACGAATCACTAATTGTTTGAAAATTGCTTCAAAAATGTCCGCCTGGTCAATGGCGTCCTGAAGGGCATTATGCGAGAGCGGGTGAACCTCGTACTCTTGGAGTTGAAGATCCTTCATTGATGTTCCAGACCAGGGGACTGCGTTGCATCCCATGTAAACGGCTTTTGTATCGATGGCAGAGTGGCCGAATGGATTTCGATTGAGATACCGAAAAAAATAATCGTTCACAAACATCCAGTCAAAAGGCGCGTTGAAGGCAACAAATAATGGGCGCTTTCCGGCGGGAACGACGGACGAAAGCCAGCCTTCAAAATCTTGCAGCGCCTTCTCTGGATCAGTGCCGTTTTTCTGCAGCTCATCCATAGACAGCCTGCAAATTTCAAGCGCTGACGGATCAGACTTTTGCCGGTCAGGTTTAAGTTCACAATAGAAGGTTTGGCGCGGGTGCATGATGGTGCACGCGCCAATAGAGAGCATGGCGTAATCAGACGGGTTGGGGCCGGCTGTTTCCACATCGACAGAGATGTAGCAGTTCATTTCAGAAAAGAAGTCAGTTTTTTCCATATCGACAATCCAGATAAAAATACTCCCTTATTATATAAAATCAGCCCATCTGCAACATTAAAATAAGCTGTGAGTTTCCACTGCACGATCAGGTTAGAAAAAGAGATATTTGCCTGTTAATTTGCAGCAAATATCTCTCATCGCACTGTTGTTTGGTGGAGGAAAGCCTAAATAACCTGGGCTTTCTTGACCAGTGCCGCAATTTCCTCTTTTGGCACGGCATACTTGGTCACTCCATCCCAGCCAGTCATTGTCTCTGCCTGGAAGAGGGCATTCATCACACTCTCTTCAACGCACTCAGCCACAGCATGGAACATGGTACTCATGATATTACGCTCATCCAGAATTACCGGCAGTTCAGCTACCAGTGATGGCGCTTGATGCGGAATGCGGTAGGCGGTTGTAAAACCAACCACAAAATCACCGCTGGTTGCGCCAAAGATAGTGCCAGTGCGGCTGAGACCTGCAGCAGCGCGCACACACAGGCGCTGAAGCTGGCGGGATGTTAGCGGGGCATCCGTTGCCAGGATGACGATAACGGATCCCATGTTGACATCTTCATCCAATTTTTGAGGCGGCGGCGTGAACTTCTGACCTACCGGCACACCGCAGACTGTCAAATGTTCAGAATCGCCAAAATTCGCCTGAACCAATGCTGCTATAGTGTAACCGCCAAGCGCTTCTGGCAGCACCCTGCTGGACGTACCAATGCCGCCCTTCCAGTCATAGCACACCGTGCCGGTTCCGGCGCCTACAGCACCTTCCTGCGGCAGTTCACTGCTGGCTGATTCGAGCGCTGCAAAGACATGTTCAGCATGCACATGACGTCCCTGCAAGTCATTCAAAACACGGTCATTGGTCTCGCCAACGACGACGTTGATGCTACCGGTTGTCACGCCAATCTCCGGGCTTTGCTTGATCGCATGCTGAATGATGGCATCACATACCAGGCCTACGTTCAACGTCCCTGTCAGGCCAATGGGCGCTTCAATCAGACCCAGCTCACGCACTTCTTCAAGACCACAGATTTTACCGGTGCCGTTGATGGTGTAACAGGCAGCGCGTACCTTTTCACGAAACAGGTTGCCGTCATGGGGCAGGATAACGGTCACGCCAGTGCGTATCGGGCCTTTGCCCGGCTCAAGTTTGCCGCTGCCAGAAATGAGCGTTGTATGTCCAACCTTCACACCAGCCACATCGGTGATTGCATTTAACGGCCCGGTGGGCAGTGTACCAATTTTAAGGCCATAATCTCTAAGACGGGATGATTTCATTTTTTACCTCATTGTAATGTTGTCTGTGCAGATAATTATAACAGCGCTGGCGGTGTGACATTTGCTGATCCAGGTTATTAGCAGTATGCCTGATTGTCATGGTGTGGTTATAATAAATTAACTTTTCAATGTTTGTAAAACATTCTCAGCGTAGTTACTTATTTTTGTTAGAAAATATTTCAATAACAAGGCAGGTATGAATGACAGTTGATAATAACACCCCGGACGTGTTTTCGCATTTAGCGCCTGTATGGACGCGCACTGGCGCCCTGGTTGCCAGCCATGCTGCTGGTTCGTATATCTACGATCAAAACAACACGCCATACCTTGATTTTACCTGTGGGATTGGTGTAGCCAACACAGGGCACTGCCACCCGCTGGTGGTGAAAGCCATTCAAGAACAGGCTGGTAAATTGATACACGGTCAGATGAACGTGGTGATCGATCAACCTGTACTTGACCTGATTAATGCATTGACAGGGATTCTGCCTCCTGAGTTGGATGGCTTCTTCTTCAGCAATTCCGGTGCTGAAGCAGTAGAAGGGGCTATCAAGCTGGCAAGGCAGGCAACCAAAAAGACCAACATCATTGTATTTCAAGGCAGTTTTCACGGACGCACCATAGCCACCATGTCCATGACCACCTCAAAAGCAGGTTACAGGGCGGGGTATCAACCTTTGATGGCTGGTGTGACCGTTGCGCCTTACCCCTACGCTTATCGATACGGATGGGAGCCAGAAGAGACCGTAACCTGGTGCCTGAATGAGCTGGAATATATCCTGCGTTCACAAACTTCACCGGCTGAGACAGCGGCAGTAGTGGTTGAGCCGGTGCTGGGTGAAGGCGGCTATGTTGTGCCGCCGGCCAGCTTCCTGCAGGGTTTGCGCCGGATATGTGATGAGAACGGTATCTTATTAATTGCTGATGAAATTCAAACCGGCTTTGGCCGCACTGGCGATTGGTTTGGTTTCATGCGTTCCGGTATCCTGCCGGATATCATGGTGGTATCAAAAGGGCTGGCTTCCGGCATGCCCATATCATCAGTCATCAGCCGGCGCGAGTTAATGGCAAAGTGGGTGCCAGGCTCACATGGTGGCACCTTTGGAGGCAACGCAGTTGCCGCCGCTGCTGGCGCAGCAACAATTGCCGCCATTAAGTCTGACGCAATGCTTGAGAATGCAAATGACAGGGGCAAGGAGCTGATGGACGGTTTATCGGAGATTCAGAGCCTGCATCCGGTCATTGGTGATGTGCGCGGGCTGGGTGTGATGATCGGCGTTGAGTTCAGCAAGGAAAAACGCCGGCCTGAGTCCGCCTTAGTTAAGAAAATTCTGCAATCTGCTTATGATCAACATCTGCTGCTGCTCTCCTGTGGGACTGACAGCAATGTGGTCAGGTTCATCCCGCCGTTGAATGTATCGAAAAATGAAGTAGAGCAAGCACTGCACATCTTTGAAAAAGCAGTCAGAGAAAGTATTTAATTATTAATAGGAGTACTTATGCAAATTCTACGCATCAATATGCAAAAACAGACCTGGCAGAAGGAAGCGGTGTCAGAAGATTGGAAAAAGTTGGGGGGACGGGGATTAATTGCGAAAATCCTGCTGGATGAGGTGCCGCCGGCCTGCGATGCGCTTGGACCATTCAATAAGCTGATCTTTGCTACCGGGTTACTGGCTGGCTGCCGCTTGTCCTCCTGTGACAGGCTCTCGGCCGGCGGCAAAAGTCCGCTGACAGACGGTGTGAAAGAGAGCAATGCCGGAGGATCAACAGCCCAACGAATGGTGGATTTGGGATTAAAAGCGATAATCATCGAAGGACAACCCGACAGCAGCAGCTTGTGGGTTCTGCATCTCAACAGCGCAGGTGCAGCATTTGTTCCGGCATCAGAGCTGGCCGGAAAAGGTGTCTACGAGACGGCTGAATTGCTGCGGAAGACGTATGGTAAAAAAGCCGCCATGTCAATTATTGGACCTGCCGGTGAGATGCTGTTGCAGTCAGCAGGTATATCCAACCTGGATAAGGACGGCAGACCCTCACGCATCAATGCGCGCGGCGGGTTGGGTGCCCTGATGGGATCTAAGCGTCTCAAAGCTATTGTGTTTGATCCAGCTGGCGCTGACAGCCAGCCATTATCGGATGTTGATGGTTTCAAACAAATCCAGAAACATTACACCAGGGTTACTGCTGACCATCCACAGACCAAGGTCTATGCTGAGTACGGCACCCAGGCAATGACGTCCTACTGCAATTCTGTTGGGGCACTGCCGACCAGGGGTTTTTCCAGCGGCAATTTTGACCTGGTGGACGACATTTCAGGTGACAGTTTTCATGATTTGCTGCTGGCGCGCGGCAAACCCAGTAATACCACGCATGCCTGCATGGCAGGCTGTATCATCCGCAGCTCCAATATCTTTGGTGATGAAAATGGCTGCGAGATTGTTGCCCCGCTGGAATATGAAACCATCGGGTTGGTTGGGTCCAATTTAGGTTTGAATAATTTTGATGACATTGGCAAAATCAATCACGCCGCCAATGATATTGGTGTAGACACGATTGAGCTTGGCGCCGCGCTGGGGGTGGCAGCTGAAGCCGGGTTGATGGTATTTGGTGATGGTAAACGCGCCCTGGAACTGGTTGAAGAGATCAGGGACGGGTCAGCGCTGGGTCGGGTGATTGGCAGCGGAGCAGGCATGACGGGAAAAGTGTTTGGTATCCGGCGTGTGCCGGTGGTCAAGAACCAGGCAATCTCAGCCTACGACCCGCGTGCCATCAAAGGCACCGGTGTGACCTTTGCCACCAGCCCACAGGGAGCAGACCATACCTGCGGGAATACGATCCGTGCCAAGGTGGATCATCTCAAGCCCGAGAAGCAGGTGGAGACGTCGCGGGCATCACAGTTCAACATGGCTGGCTATGACACCCTTGGTGCCTGTATGTTCACCACCTTTGGTCTTGGCGCCAACCCGGATATTGTGCTGGAGCTGATCAATAAGATATACGGCTGGAATGTCGGAGTTGGTTATCTGCAGGAGCTTGGCAGGGAGACGATCCGCATGGAGCGGGAATTCAACCGTGCAGCCGGTTTCACTGAGAAAGATGATCGGATCCCGGAGTGGATGACGGAGGAACCACTGCCGCCGCACGGAACAGTATTTGATGTGCCGCATGAGGAATTAGATCACATATTTGACCAGGTTAGCTGATGTTATTTCCTGCAGTTTAAGACTTTCTCTGTTAAATAAAACAAGCCCTTCATCTGAAATGAGGGGCTTGAATTTTGTTTCTGATACTTTTTACCCGGCGCAGCCTGCTGCCAGCGGCAGCAGTTCCGGCATCGTGATGACACTTTCGTATGTTTTACTGAAAGTGGGGGTGATGCCTACCCGTTTGCATGCCGAGAGCACAATTTTGTTGATCATCTCAATATAGGTATAACCAGCTGCACGGGCTGAGTACACAAATGACGCCTGTTCAGGATCGGGGTATAACAGTGGCAAGGGATTGACCTCAAGAATGTACACGTTTTCCTGGCTGTCCATTCGCAAGTCCATGCGGCACAGGTCTGACAGTTCCAGCTCATACATTGCCTGGCGGGCAATCTGCTTGATCTCATTTGTTTTTTCTTCAGAAAGGTGTGCAGGGCAAACTCGGTAAACTTCGCTGACTTCCTGCTCTTTTTGTTCATTGGAGTAGTAACCAGTTGGAGAAACAATCTCAACAATCGGCAGCACCTCATCGCCAAGGATGCTGACCGTGAATTCGCGACCGTCAATATATTCTTCGACCAGGATGGGTGATTTCAACTTTTCCCAGACCCAATTGATCTGGCGCACCAGTTCTTCCTGGTTGTGCACCTTGGCATTTTCATTGATGCCGATGGATGTACCCTCGTGTGCCGGCTTGACAAACAAGGGGAAGTTCAGATGGTGGTCGGGCATCTGGTTGGGGTCAGTTACCAGGAAGCTGGGCGCTGTTGGCAGCCCTGCCGCCCGGAACATCTTCTTTGCCATGTGTTTGTCATGCGAGAGGGACATTCCCAGTACACCTGCACCTGTGTATGGAATTCGCAGGCTGTCCAGCACTGCCGGCATTTGCGCTTCGCGAGAAACGCCAAAGTGGCCTTCACAGAAATTAAAAACCAGATCCGGTTTATATCGTTTGAGCGATTGCACTGATTTCACTGTGCCCGGTAAGTATCTGGTCTCGTGGCCGTATTTCTGTAAAGCTTTCATGATACTGTGAACGGTCTTGGGGTCGTCGAGGTCATCCCAATACTCATCGGAGGGAGGGTGTTGTTCACTCAGTGGCACATCTTTCTTCAAGTTGGCGAGGACGGCGATTTTCATACTGGTTGGTTCTACTCCTGGTTGTTTAAAGTTTGTTAAATATAAAAGCGGTGCCTGGCACCGCTTTTGACTGACATCAACACGCGCATGCGCGCAGATCAGATCTACAGCGGTACGTCCCGTCTGGCCGAGGTGAGACGAGGTGTCGTGATCTTTGCAGTGTGTATGAGTTGGTTTTCTGTCATAATTTTATCGGGGGTATTATATCTCTTAATATGGAAAAAATGTCAAGGTATTTTGGTGGTTTTTTCTCTATGAATATTTACTTGCACCACCTATAGAGCGAAAAATAGTGACACTTATAACATCACATATCACCATTGTGTGCCCCGGTAAATAGAATTATTCTTATCCGCTTGGAGGTTTGTTAGGGATCTTTTTTGTAATTAACCAGGCTATAGCAAGAAGGGAAACGAGGATACCCGCGATTAGAACCCGGTTGAGGTTGAGGTTGATTTGTTGGTTATCCGGAGCGGGGGTACCCAAGAATGGTTCTGCTTGTTCGTCAGCCCCACCAGGGATGTCAAGCTGGTACTGCCACAAGGAAAAACCAGCGGTCGTATCGCATTCAGCCAGGTACAAACGCTCTTTCTCAAAGAATGCGTAGAATCCGGCAGCAGTCTCAGATCGAGGAACGGATTCGAAGATTTTCCGCCAATTCTCGCCATCGTCAGTCAGCCACAACTGCCCCAATTTGTCCTGGTCCCACAGCATCAATGACAGGTGACCACCATAGGATGATAGTGCTGCTGACTGTATATTCTGCCTGTTGATGCCATCAATTGTGACCTGCTGCCAGTTTATGCCATCCAACGATTTTATAACGAAGAAACCTTCTGTGAGCGAGTTGACCAGGGACGAACCCTGTACGGACGTATTGAAACCATCACTGCTTACAGCCAGAAATATTCCATCGCCAAGCTTCTCCAGCGTGAGACTGGAAAAACGTTCCATTGATGAATTTTGATTTTCAATCACCACTGGCTCCCAACTCAAACCATCCTTTGATCGGAATAGTTGAGCGGATAATTTTCCATCTGCTGACCAACGCGAAGCTTTAACGATGAGCTGCCCGGCAAAGACTTCTAAAGGCTGCAGAGACTGGTTTAACGGGATATCAATGCCATCAATTGTTACCTGCTGCCAATTTTTCCCATCAACTGACTTCCACAATTGACCGCCATCACTGGTGTTAGTCACACCGAGATATGTGTGATCCATGAAAATAACCGGTTGACGAGGTTCATTTGAGAAAGAAGTATTGTTTGGGTTGCCCAACCCATCCAGAACAACCGGCTCAAGGTCCAGTTCATTACTTCCAGCCCAGATTTGGACACCGTTTTCATTGTTCATGCCAAGGATCAGTTGACCTGGAAATGCATAGCCGAAAGCGTAATGATTATCACCATTAAACAATGCTTGATTGTTAAGCGTTGTGATGCCATTGGCTGAGATCACCGCTGCTTTTTGATCACCACGCCAGGTTACAGGCATAACCAGCAGACTGTCATCCACATCAATAAACTGAAACCCAAGATTATCCTGATCTTGTAACATTTCGGACTTAACCGGCTCCCAATTTCGCCCATCTACCGATCTGAATAACTCGGCACCGCCGCTTGTGAGAGCCGGTGATTCAAATGAACGACGTGTTGCCAGATAAATCATTCCATTAAAGGTTGTGCTGTCACTGATACAGGTGTTGCGTGTATCCGTCAATCCACCATCAAATACTTTGACCCAGCCTGTTGGCAGGGGTAAGGGTGCCAGGGATGGCGGTGTTGGCGTGCTGGCTGCTGTTACCAGGCTAACCAGGATGAGAGTCCATCCAACGATGAGCCGCAGATATTTGTTCATAGCGTAATTATAATGTGAGCTGAACCCTGAGTCAGTGGGTGATTGCGAGGTAGTCAGAAGACGCAGGTCTTGAATCACAGGCATTGATTTGTTATTATCAAGGTAGACATAAACACTGCAGCGGATTTTCTCCTGCAACAAATGCATGCAACATCAAGTTAAGGACCGCCACTAACTGGCGGTTTATTGTTAATTTAATGTGGTGTTTATTGGTTGGGATGTGAAAGAAAGGAGTCTGAAATGGCAATAAAAAACATCTTGCCTGAAGAATTCTACCAGATCATGGATTTGCCGACCGCTAAATTGGAGCGCATGTACATTGAGGAATACCTGCGCAGTAAAGGTCTAACGCTGGCTGATCTTAAAAAACTGCCGGCTGCTGAGGCAAGAAAACTTATGATCGAAGCATCCACCTGGGCTTCAACAAAGCTGGCAGAGGTCGAGACCAGGGCTGACTTTGTGCGTGATCTGCACGGTGAGGAATAGGGTCTACTTCTTTTTTGGTCGTTGTGAATATTGCCATGGATATTGGTTGAGACCAGCCAATTATCCCTTAATATAAATGCCGATCAGAGTCGTTCAGCCAGACGTTTGAATTGGGTTTTCAATGCGCTGTAAAGATCCAAGAAAGCTTGATAATTTAACCGGTAGCGTTCTGCGTTATTTTCGTCTGGCTGGATGTCAACTGTTGGCTCTAACCACCGTGAAATCTGGTTGAAATTGTCAAACGTGCCACTGCCAATGCCCGCCAGGAAGGCGCACCCAAGTGCAGTGCCGCCATTGTTTGCACGCCAGCGCACAGGTAGCTGCAGCGTATCTGCCAGGATCTGGCGCCACAGGCTGCTGCGAGCGCCGCCGTCGATAGCAATCACATCAACCAGGCGTGTACCCTGCTCATCCATGATTTCTTTCATTTGCAGGAATGAAAAAGCCACACCCTCCAACACTGCCCGGTAGAGATGCGCCCGTGTGTGATTGCTATTTAGACCTATGAATACCCCTCTTGCGTCCGGATCCCAGATAGGAGACCGCTCACCCAGCAGGTATGGAAGGAACAACAGTCCTTCAGATCCAGGTTGTACCAGACTGGCTTCTTCTTCAAGAATATGTGGATCGTTGACATTTACCAGTCTGCAGAACCAGCTGACAGCACCACCAGCCAGCACACCGCCGGTGCTGATCAGTTCCCCATTAACAAAACGGGTATTTAACATCCTGTGATCAATTTTTGACGCGGATGGAAACATCAGGTTGCCGGCTGTGCCAAGCATCAATGCGGCTGATTGATTGTCCAGGACGCCGGCACCCAGGCAGGCGCACAGAAAATCCGGCGCGCCAGCGATGACCGGTGTACCTGCAGGTATGTGTGTTTCATCGTGGGCTCTACGGCTTACCTGACCAATCACCGAGGTGACAGGCAGGATGTCGGGCAGCTTGCCCATATCAAACTGCAGCATGTCACACAGGGTTTCTGACCAGCCGCCCGATTCATCTGAATAAAACGGTGTGCAGATTCCTGCGTGCCCCGGGTCTGTAATGGCAGCACCTGTGAGCTTATGAATGATGTAACCGTTAGCTTGCAGTATCTTCCAGGTTTGCCGGTACAGCTGTGGCTCCTTCTCTTGAAACCAAAGCCATTTGAAACCGCCGAAGTAGCTGTCAAAGGTGTTAAGTCCCTGTGCTGCGGCTTGCTGGAGGTCCGCGTTTTGTTTGAACCTGTCCGCCTGGTATGCAGATCGGCGGTCCATCCAGATGATGGCTGGCCTGAGAGGCTCACCCTGTTTATTTACTGGCACGCATCCCGGCGCCTGACCGCTTAAGCAGACGGCATCAATGGGCACATTGTTTTCAGCAAGTACACGCTTACATGCCAGGCAGCAGGCACGCCACCAATCTTGAGGGGATTGTTCAACCCAGCCTGTGTGTGGGTACGACAGCGGGTAGGACTCTACGCTGGCAGTGTGAAGGTAGCCGCTGTCATCGTACAGGGCGGCTTTCAATGAGGATGTGCCAAGGTCAATTGCCAAAAAGAAAGCCAAGATTGTCTCCTAGGCAGCCCCGCAGGCGGGCATTTTGTTCATACTGATCGTGCCATCAGGCAGAGCGGCCTGTAAATAACTTCTCCCAGGGGAAATCACCCGGTTGTTGATCCTGCATCACGTGGTAGAGATGATCCATCAGGGGAAAATTGGCTTTGCTCATGCCGGTATTCTTTTCAATCTTTTCCAGGGCACCGCCGATGAGGTTGATAATTTCAATACTTTCCAGTGTGACACCTGACATTTGCTCACGTGCCGCACTGGCTGACAGTCCTGATCCAATTAACCGGCCGTACTGACGCGTTCGTCCGCCGAAAACGGTGACAAATAGATCGCCAGCACCGGGCAGCCAGGTGGGTTGACTGTGGTCATCGCCTAATGCTTCAATCAGCAGGCGCATCTCGTGGATGCTCTGGGCAAACAGGGCGGCCTGCGGGTTGTAGAGGTTCGCCAGCCCATCAGGTCCGAGCTGGTCAAACTGACCGATTACCATACCAATACCCATTGCATAGCCGTTTTTCAACGCCGCACAGATTTCCACCGCCCTGACAGCAGTTGAGGTATGAATATGGTAATAAGGTGTTGTCAACATGCCAATCAGGTGCTGCAAAATTGCCGCATCATGACCTGTAAACACCACACTGGTCTGACGGCGTGATGCCAGTTCGTGGGCAATACACGGGCCGGCAATGGCATTGAACGATACCTGCCCAAATGGTTGTGTTTCAAGCCGGGCAGACATGTAATCAGGGAAAGCTTGCACTTGCCCACCAGCGGTTATGTGCAGCCCTTTTGTAACCATGAGCACCGGAACACCTGGCCTCAGATGCGGGTTGATATTTTCGATGAACCACTCGACGCCAAAACTGCTGACACCGCTGATGATTAGATCTGCGTCTGCAAGCAGGTCGTGAGGGTTGTGGAATTGGTGGGCATCCACACCTGGTGGGACATCACGCTGGAGCTTTGGGTGCATGCGACTGTGTTGTATGCTGTCAATAATTTCAAAATCCAGCGGTGTACCTACAAGCTTGATTTGGTGATGGTTGTCTGATAAGGGCCAGCACATGGCTGTGCCCATCATGCCCGCGCCAATTATCACAACGTTTGCCATACGGTTATTTACCTTCTTTACTGTTAAAAACTATACCTGGACTAAGCATCCTGCCAGAATTCAATAGATTCGCCGTTTGGTCCCAGGATGAACGCACCGGTTCCTGGCAGGACGGTGCTGTCCTTAGGTTCTGACGTAATCACAACCCCGGCTGCACGCAGTCGCTCGATTGTGCCGCGAACGTCAGCCACGCTCAGTGCAAAATGTACCAGTGTGTGACCCTTGATTGACTCTGCAGTAATCCCTTCAATCGGTCCCTGCAGTTCAAGGGTTGAGTTGTCACCGGTTGAGACCATGGCGTAGGTGCGTTCTCCTACCGGGAAGCGGGAGACTTCTTTTAGCCCAAGCAATCCACAGTAGAACTGCAGTGATTCTTCCAGGTTATTCGTAAGAATTGAGATGTGATTGAAACCCAGTATTTCGGTAAGCGGTTGTTCAGGAGTCTTCATGTGTTTTCCTTTTGATATTTGGGATGGTGTGATTTTCAAGAATTCTCTACCTGCCAGCAAGGATGGCTATTTACCCGTGCCAGCAGTACTTGCTTGTCTTCGTCGTCAAGCCAGGCTGATTTGACAGCATTGGTGATTACCTGTTGAATATCCTGTACCGTGAAATCGTGCTGTGTCATCAACATCTGATACTCTTCAGCCAAACTGTTATTGAACATTTTTGGATCATCCGTGTTGATGGTTACCAGTAAGCCTGACTCAAAGAACTGTTTGACCGGGTGCAGGTTGTATTGTGCCACTACACCGGTGCTAACATTGGAGAGCGGGCACATCTCAAGTGGAACTTGCTTTTCCTTGAGATAGGTGATTAACTTCGGGTCATCACCGGCACGCGCAGCATGACCGATGCGTTCAGCTCCGAGAGCCTGCAGCGCACCCCAGATGCTGGACGCACCGGCTGCTTCACCGGCGTGTGCCGTGGTATGCAGACCAAGTTCTCGTGCCCTGCTGAAGATGGCGGCGAACGGCTCCGGCGGGAATTCATGCTCGGGACCGCCAAGGCCGACACCGATAACGCCAAAGTCTTTCATCTCAGCGACTTCCTCAAGGATTTCCAGCGATTTTGCCGGGTGATTCATACGGACTAAATCCGGGATCAGTTTGATCTCAACGCCCTCAACCATTTGCAAGCCTTTATAGATTGCTTCAGTCAGACCAGAGGGGGTTAAGCCATGCCTGGCATAATCACTGGGCGAGAAGAATGTCTCGGCGTAAAGAATATTTTGGCGTTTGAGGTCCTGAGCGACTGCTTCGGCAATCAGTGTGAAGTCTTCATATTCACGGTGGTACTCAGCTTTCCATAGCCAGGTCTCAATAAAATGTGGAAAGTCGATAAATGTAAAGCGCTCATGCAGCGATTGCATATCAGGTACTTCGCTGCTGCCGCCGTATTTGCGTATCAGTTCGTATAGGGGAGGAAGGGGTATGGCGCCTTCAAGGTGCAGGTGCAGTTCAACTTTTGGTACAGCTTCAGTCCAAAGATACACATTTTCTGGAAGTTCCATATACACCCTCAAGTTGTTTTTGGATGGTAATTTCTTACTGCTTATTATAGCAACAATGCTCCAAAGCGATTTTTAAAGCGATGGTTATGCGGGCATGCTTCTTGCTACATTATTTGGATATAGAAAAGATCACCTGCCCGAAAGAATTGTCTCTTCCCTGGCAGTTGGAGGTAGTACATGAAACCTTTGCGTAAAAATGTGGCTCTGGCAATTGATGGCGGCGGTATCAGGGGCGTGATTGTGGCAAAAGCGCTGATGATGTTGGAGCAGACACTCAACATGACATCCCAACAGATTTTTCAATTAACGGCAGGCACGTCAACAGGCGCAATCCTGGCCGCAGGAATTGCGTCGGGCCTCACAGCCAGGCAAATGTTTGATTTATACGTCGATTTTGGAGCTGATATTTTTCCAAAGACGTGGCGCAGTGCGCTCTGGCCTTTGACGCGCTACAGATATGAGAGCAGCCCATTCTTGGAACACCTGCAGAAACAGCTTGGTGATAGAAAAATGGGTGATTTTTGGGCACCTGATGCCAGAAGAGATGTCATTATCACCTGCTTTGACATGGTGGAGAATCGCAGCCGGTTTATCAAACCGTGGAAGGACGAATATCGAGATTGGCCTGTAGTAAAAGCGGTAATGGCATCAAGCACAGTGCCGACTTATTTTCCGGTCGTTGATGGGCGTTACGTGGACGGTGGTGTGGGTTCTTATGCTAACCCATCTTACCTTGCCGCTTATGAGATCAAGTACTGCCTCAATTGGGATCTGTCTGAAACAACTTTGATTAGCCTTGGGACAGGCCGCAGCCCCTATGCCTTTCTGCCTGACCGAAGCAAAGAAATGCAGTCCTGGGAGTGGGTGGGACCGGTATTAGGGGCATTCGCCCAGTCTGCTGACGACCAGCAGACGCACCTTGTGGATCGTTATTTCCCAGAGCTGGATTACAGGCGCTTTCAAATTGATTTGAGCAAACCCGTGCCGATGGACGCGGTTGAGATGATTCCCCGCCTGGCGGTCTATGGTGATATGATGGGTAGAAAGATCTTGAACGATCAATGCGAGACCTTTGACGGACTGCATCCTCACAACGTCGAAGAGATTCTGTGACCCCACTAGTTTCAAGAAGGAAAAAGCAATGAATCAGACCATAAATACCATTATGCAGCGGCGGTCATTGAGAGTGTTTGACCCTGCACCTTTGTCCGACGAAGAAAAATCCATTATATTGCAGGCAGCCATGCGGGCACCGACAGCCGGCGCGATGATGCTGTATTCAATCATCGAGATTGAAGACCAAACCATTAAAGACAGCCTGGCAAAGTCTTGTGATAACCAGCCGTTCATCGCCCAGGCGCCTTATGCGCTGCTTTTCCTGGCGGATTATCAACGTTGGATGGACCTGTACCATCAGGCCGGCTGTCCGCAGCGTGCAGATGAACTGGGTATCGCCAACCGCCTGCCAGGTGAAGGCGATATGATCCTGGCGGCGATGGATGCTTTGATTGCCGCTCAGACAGCAGTGATTGCTGCTGAGTCTTTGGGAATTGGCTCCTGTTACATTGGTGACATAATTGAGAATTGGGAGCAGCACAGGGATTTATTCAACCTGCCGCAGTACGCCTTCCCGGCAGCCTTGCTGGTTTTTGGCCACCCGAGGTCTGCAGCAACCAGGGAGCTTACGCCAAGGTTTGAACAGCAGTATGTGGTGTATAAGAACGCATACCGTAGATTGTCACCTGATGAGCTGGATAACCTGTTTCTGCCTTTTGGCAGCAGGTCATTTGAAGCGCATGAGTATCCGAACGGCGCACAAAATGTCGTGCAGGCAAATTACATCAGAAAGTTCACCTCAGATTTTTCAATTGAGATGACACGCTCCATGCGCCTGATTCTGAAAAACTGGCAGGGATGATGCTTGCTGTTTTACTTTACCGGTGAAAACAAGGACACCACGATACCATCCGGGTCAACAAGGCGCATCACCCTGTGCCCCCATGGATAGGTGGTGGGCTCCTGTGTTACCGGCAAATTGCGGTCAAGCGCTCTTTTGTACCAGGCATCAACATCATCAACCTGCAGCAGCATGCCTACACCCGTTGGCTTTATGTAAGCCATGTTGCTCACAGCAGCAAATATCTCAATTAATGCCGAACCGGCATGGAATACCGTGCCCTTATCATCAGGACCATAATCCCAGTCGTGATGCACTGGCAGTTCAAGTTCATCTCGATAAAATGTGATTGATTTTGCATAATCCCCGCCAGTAAAAACAAACCGGAACTCACCATTTCTTAATACCATACCAGCCTCCTTTCATTGGTTATTGATTCTCTCATGTATATTATATTGGAATATTTTGGCAGGTTGCTAAAGGAGTTTTGTTTTTCAGGCCGTGCGTTTGATAGGCTTGTTTTCAAACAGGATTTGTTTTTGCCTTTCCCTGCCTGATGCGGATTTCTCGACGAAAATGGGTTTAAGGGTGAAGGGATCAAGGCCGGTGTAGTACATCAGGCTGGAGTAGGTTGAGGGGGTTGGGGTAAAGATCTGCACCTGCTCAGGCAGGACGTGCATGTTCTTGCTGAAATACTGCTTGAGCGCAATCATGTCAGCATCTGAGCAGCCGGGGTGGGCGGCGATCAGGTAGTAGGTCAGGAACTGTTTCTTGCCCGCAGCTGCAGAGAGCTTATAAAAGGCATCTTTGAAGCGGCTCAGCTCTGTTGCTGCAGGTTTACCCATGTGCTCCAAAACCCTGTTGACCGTATGCTCCGGCGCAATTTTTAGCTGCCCTGATACATGGTGGTTTACAATCTCTGCCAGGTAATCTTCGCCATGTTTTTCATCTTCGAAAATCAGGTCGAAGCGGATTCCGGAGGCAACAAAGATCTTTTTAATGCCCGGGATTTTTCGCATCTTTTTCAGCAGTCTGGTTTGCCGGCTGTGATCTGGCTTCAGGGCTTTGCAAACTTCCGGATAAATACAACGTTTATCGGGACAGGATCCATGATTGAGTTTTTTACGGCATTCAAAGCCATACATATTGGCTGAAGGACCGCCAACATCAGAAATGTATCCTTTGAAATCCGGGTGATTGGTTAGCGACTGCGCTTCTGAGAGAATGGACTCTTCGCTGCGCCAGTGCACTGTGCGTCCCTCGTGTACGGCGATGGCGCAAAAATTACACTCGCCGTAACAACCGCGGTGCGTGCTGATGGAAAACTGGATGGTATCCAGCGCTCTCACTTTTCCCTGTTTTTCATAATAGGGATGTTGTGCTCTCTGGAAAGGCAGTGCGTAAACGGCATCAAGTTCCTGCTGGGTGAGGGGCAGCGCTGGAGGATTTTGCACCAGGAAGCGGTCACCGTGCTGCTGCACAAGCCCTTTCGCTGTCAGCGGGTCATTGTTCAGGTAGAAATCATGAAACATGCGGATGAACTGATACTTATCCTGGACAACCTGCTCATAACTGGGCAGGATCAGGTGTCCATCAGGTATGTCTGAGCTAATACGGCAGAGCCCGCGCACGTCATCGATACTGGTACCGTCAGAAAGCCTTTGAGTTACCTCAAGGATGGATCGTTCCGCCATGCCGTAGAGCAAATAATCTGCTTTTGCATCAAATAAGATCGACCGGCGAATGGAATCTGACCAGAAATCATAGTGGGCAACCCGCCGTAGGGAAGCTTCAATGCCGCCGAGTATGATAGGTTTGGTGCTCTTGAAATAGCGTTTGATCAGATTGGTATAGGCAATCACAGCCCGGTTGGGCCGACGGTTATTGTCTCCACCGGGTGTGTAATCATCTGTCCGGCGTTTCTTTCCGCTGGCTGTATAATTGGCAACCATGGAATCCACACTGCCGCCGGTGACACCCCAGAACAGGCGCGGCTCACCCAGCCGGGTGATGTCAGTATGAGTCGTCGTGTCAGGTTGGGCAATAATACCAACTTTGTAACCGGCTGATTCAAGCAGCCTGCCGATGACAGCGGCTCCGATGAAAGGGCTGTCAATGTAACTGTCACCTGAAACCAGGATCACATCCAGCTGTTCCCAGCCTTGTTGTGCCATCTCTGACTTGGTTACCGGTAAATAGGTGTATTCCATAATGTTGAATTGTATCATCCTGCTAGCTGAAGGTTATAAATGAAAGAAGCCGGCAGGTTGCCGGCTTCAAAACTGTGAGTGAATTGAAAACCTTTTACTCTGCCAGTACTTCCTCGTAAGACTTGCCCTGCGCCAGTACAGCATCAGCTTTTTTCAGCCAGTCAATGATTTCAATGGACTGCGGGCAGGCGGACTCACATTCGCCGCACTCAATGCACTGGTCAGCGCGATGAGCCTCGTTCATGAATCTGTAAAGCTGCCGTGATTCTGGCAGGTCATCATACATGCTGCCTTCATTGAACAGGCTGAAGATATGCGGGATGTTCACGTCATTTGGACAGGGTTGGCAGTAATTGCAGCCGGTGCACGGTACGAGAGAAATCGCCTGATACTGCCAGCGCACTTTGTCAATCATCTTCAAATCAGCTTCAGAAAGCATACCAATCTCGGACTGAGAAGCAGACTCAATATTCTCTTTTAACTGTTCCATAGAGTTCATGCCGCTCAAAATGACGTTGACTTCTGGCTGGTTCCACAGCCAAAACAGTGCCCATTGGGCAGGTGTGTACTTTGCCGGCACACTGTTCATGATTTCCAGGATGCTATCCGGCGCTTTTGCCAGTTTGCCGCCAAACAAGGGCTCCATGATGACAACAGGTATTTCTTTTTCATGGGCATATTGCAAACCTTCAGTACCGGCTTGAAAGTCAATGTTCATATAGTTATGCTGAATCTGGCAAAATTCCCAGCTGCCGTAAGAATCTACAATGTGCTTGAACGCCGCCAAATCGTCATGGAATGAAAAACCGATGAATTCGATTTTGCCTTCCTTCTTCTTAGCTTCCGCCCAGTCCAACACACCAAGGTTATAAATCTTGTCGTACACTTTCCGGTTAAGGCTGTGGAGCAGGTACAGTTCAATGCGCTCGGTTTGAAGTTTGGCAAGTTGTTCATTGAAATATTTGTCAAAATCAGCATAGGTTTCGATTTTCCAGGTTGGAAGTTTTGTGGCGAGCTTGATTTGCTGCCGCCATTTGCCCTGCAGAATTTTGCCCAGAAACAACTCGCTTTGTTCGCGGTGATAGGGGTATGCTGTATCAATGTAATTGATGCCATTTTCAATGCCGAAATAGACTAATTCGGTTGCCTGTTTTTCATCGATATTTGGTCCTCGATTTAGGCCATCCGTAGTGGGGAATCTCATTGTGCCAAAGCCCAGGGCAGATGCCTGCCAACCAGTTTTTCCAAATGTACGGTAATTCATAACTGCTCCTGTTTTCCTTTTTTGTGTCATCTAAATTATACCCAAAAAAATTGAGCTGCCTGGAACCCGGACGGCATTATAGAACAACAGACGCTGATGTTCACTTTGGAGAATTTTGCCGATTACTTTGATTTTTCTATTTCTGGCATTCAGAGCAGAAATAGACATTAGCGCCAAGGATGTTCTTACCTGTCACGGGATGGCCACAGCGAGGGCAGGGTTGACCCTTTAGATGACCGCCCATTGCACGGATATAGCCGCCTTTCTCACCGAGGAAGTTTTTCTCGTCAGCGCTGCCGCCTTTTTCCAGGGCGTCGGTCATCACCTGGTTGACAGAATGGTGCAGCTGCTCATGCTCTTGGGTTGTAATCAAATTTGACTTTCGTTTTGGGTCTATGCCGCATAAGAACAGCACTTCCTGCCAGTAACCATTTCCAACGCCGGCGACCTTGGTTTGAGCGTTGTAGATGTTCATCTGCTTGGCAATTTTTCTGCCCGGGTCGGTAAATACTTTTGCCAGGTACTCCGGCGTGAAGCTCTCTGTTAGCGGCTGCACCCAGGTATCCCGGTGCACATAGGCTTCATCTTCTGGTGTCATGGCTTTGCAGAAACCGTACAGCGTTGGGTTGTATGAGAAGGCCGACCCATCATTAAGTTCGATGATGATGGCTGATTTTGGCAGCCGTTTTTCGTCTGGGCTGTGGTAAAGGATGCTCCCAATCATGTCACCGAATGTCAACCTGCGCTCATCAAGACTGATGAAAATATAGTCGCCGAACTGATCGATCTCGCCAATCGCCTGACCGGTTATGTCGTAAGTATTAAGATTGGAAAAACCCCATTTAAACACGGCTGCGTCGGGGTTCCGAATCTTTACTCCGGTGATCGTTCGACCGGGCAGTAAGGTACGCATCTGGTGGGAAATAATTTTTGCTTCTGGATATTCAATAGCCATTGCTTTTTTTCTCCATATATAACACTAAATGGTTAACTCTAACAATACAAAAACCTGGCAGGAAATGCAACCCTTAAGCCTGAATGAACCGATAAAAAGGCTTCAATGCCAGTTTATTGGTTTTTCAGTATACTTAATCACTTACTGATTAGATTGAAAAGAGGACAATGGCAGTCAGTGCCAGTCCAATACCCGCCAGCTGTGGTTTTGTGATGTGCTCCTTGAGAAATACCCATGCCATCAGTATGGTGATGCCAGGATAGAGCGATGCAAGCACAGCGGCGACGTCCATTCGGCCTGCCTGCCCCGCGAGGATGTAGAATAAAGTGCCGGTCTGGTCAAGAACAAAGCACGACAGGATCAGGAATAAATCTGAACGAGCTGGGATGATGCTTTGTTTCTGAATAATCATCGCCAACAGCAGAAGAATAACACCGGACACATGTGATACTGTCATTGGCCAAAAGAGCCCTTCCTGGCTGCCCTGGTGCATCAGAACAAAATATAATCCAAATGTGATTCCGGCGACCAATGGAATTTTTATTTCTGAGAACTTAATAATTAAACCGTCTGACAACTTCTCCTGGTTTGAGACCAGGAGGACGGACACGAGGGCGAAGATGAATGCCAGCAGGATCTGTAGCCCGGGCATGCCATCCAAAAACACGCCAATCAGCACCGGTATTGCAGCAGCAAGCACTGCAGAAATGGGCGCGGCCAAGCTCATACGCCCGATAGACAGGGAGTAGTAAAAAATCAAAATGCCAAATGCACCAAATCCTCCGGCAGCCAGGCACCACAAAGCGCTGCGCAGGGATATCATGGGCTCATTTGTCAGTAAGGCAATGACCGGCAGTAACAGCAATCCGATGATCCACCCCAGGGCGACAACTTTATAGGGTGATGTTCGGCGGCTGGCTAGCCCGCCGGCGAAATCTGCGGCGCCCCAGGTCAGTGCTGATAAAATGCCGTAAAGAATTGCGTTCATTATGTTGGTCCGTTGTGAGATTTTGTCCAATTATACCGCCTCAAGGTTTGTTCACGGGAGGAGATCCTTAATAAACTGTATACGATGTGCTGACCTGCTCACACCTCAATTAAGCTAATATTTGATAATTAATTCAAGTTAATGTACAATAATAAAAGTGCAGCCTTAGCATGTTAGCTTTTAATAATTCATACAAACATGAAAATCATGTCCATTACAGCTGGGGCTGATCCATCACAAAGATGATCACTATGTAGTAATGATGATTTTATGTGAATAGTTGATTCGCATAATTATTCAATTAATTAATCACCTATTACACGGTGGAAAATACTCAACAGCAGTAAAGGAGGGAAGTATGAAGACAGTAATTGCTGCCGCGCTGGGTGAATGTGTTCATGTAGCAGGCATTTCCAGGTTCCTCAACCTGGCTGAAAAAGCAGGATGGAGGACGGTGTTCCTTGGCCCGGCAGTCTCAATTGAGGATGTTATTAAAGCAGCAGTTGATGAAAAAGCTGACATGGTGGGTGTTTCATACCGGCTCACACCAGAAAATGGCGAGCGCCTGCTGGGTTCTTTTGCTGAAGCCGCTGACGAGTTACACGCTGGTGGTGTGCGGTTTGCGTTTGGCGGCACACCGCCAGTAGCTGAGAAAGCTAAGAAATTGGGCTTTTTTGAAGGAGTATTTGATGGCAGTGAGCACCCTGATGCCATTATTGCCTTTCTAAAAGGGACAATGTTGGATAAAGCAACCGAAGCAGATTACCCTCAGACAACCGTTGAGCGTATTCGCTGGAAGGATCCATATCCACTGATACGCCATCATTTTGGCCTTCCAACCATGGAAGATACGGTCTCAGGGATTGAAAAGATTGCGAATTCCGGCGTGCTGGATGTGATTTCACTTGGTATTGACCAGGATGCCCAGGCAAACTTCTTCCACCCTGAGCGCCAGGACGTCGGCCGAAAGGGAGCAGGCGGCGTACCGGTACGGTCTGCTGATGACTACAGGGCACTTTACCAAGCCAGCCGTCATGGAAATTTCCCCTTGCTGCGAACTTATTCTGGCACAGATGATTTCATACAGCTGGCTGAGGTATATGTTGACACCATCAACATCGCCTGGTGTGCCATTCCACTATTCTGGTTCAATAAGATGGATGGACGCGGCCCGTGGGATTTGAAGGGTTCGATCGAGGAGCATCAAGGTGTTATGCGCTGGTACGGCAAGAAGAATATTCCTGTTGAGTTAAACGAGCCCCATCACTGGGGAATGCGAGACGCCCCTGATGTAGTCTTTGTCGCTTCAGCATTCCTGGCTGCCTACAATGCAAAGGTTTTTGGTGTGAAGGATTATATTGCCCAGTTCATGTTCAACAGCCCGCCTGACCTGTCAGATGCGATGGATCTGGCGAAAATGCTGGCCATTTTGCGTATGATTGATCCGCTGGCTGATGACAATTTTAGAATTTGGCGTCAAACCCGCACTGGGCTGCTGAGCTATCCGCTTGACCCCTCTGCTGCTCGGGCTCACCTGGCTGCCAGCATTTACCTGCAGATGGCACTGAAACCGCACATCGTGCATGTCGTCGGTCACACCGAAGCGCATCATGCGGCGACTGCAGATGATATCATTGAATCGGCAACCATGGCACGGCGTGCAATGGATAACGCGGTTGCCGGTGCACCGGATATGACGGCTGATCCTGCAGTTCAGAAGAGGGTGGCGTATCTGGTATCTGAGACAGAACGAACCTTGGAAGCCATCAGGCATTTGGCAGGAAAATCTGTCACTGATCCCTGGTCTGATGCCGAAACACTGACCCGTTCTGTGAGCATTGGCATTATGGATGCGCCGCAGTTGAAAAATAATAGTTATGCAAAGGGTTTGATTAAGACCAGAATTATTGATGGCGGGTGTGCAGTTGTAAATGAACATGGTCAGGCCGTCAGTGAAGCACAACGACTTCAAGACCTTATATATAATGGAGGATTATAAGATGGCAGGAAAAATGAAAATCACGGTTATTGGAGCTGGCCACGGTGGAAAAGCGATGGCGGCGCATTTGGCTTTGATGGGGTTTCCAACCACGCTGTATAACCGTACTTTCGAGAGGATCAGGGCGATTCATGAGTTAGGCGGCATAGAACTTGAAAGTGCTGACATTAATGTTAGGGGCTTTGGTAAACTCGAAAAAGCCACGGATAATATGCAGGAAGCGCTCGAAAACGCTCAAATGATCATGGTTGTGGTGCCATCTTCAGCACATGCTGATATCGCCCTTGCCTGCGCTCCATATCTGAAAGATGGCCAGATTGTGGTTTTGCATCCTGGTCGAACCTGCGGCGCAATTGAGTTTGCCCAGGTACTCAGAAAAAATGGCTGCAAAGCAAAAGCAATTATCTCTGAAACTGAGACCTTCATTTACGCTTCCCGATCTGAAGGACCGGCGACAGCCAGAATATTTAGGATTAAAGATGCCATTCCTATTGCGGCATTGCCATCCAGTAAAAATAAACTGGTATTGGATACCATTCGAGAAGCCTATCCTGAATATATTGACGGCGGAAATGTGTTACAAACCGGGCTCAACAATATGGGCGCTATTTTCCACCCGGCATTAACACTGCTTAATTCCGGCTGGATTGAATCAACTCATGGTGATTACCAGTTTTACATAGACGGTGTCACACCCGGTGTGGCACGTGTTCTTGAGGTGCTTGATCGCGAACGTGTTACCGTTGCATCTTCTTTGGGCATTAGAGCAAGAACCGGGTTGGAATGGCTGAAAATGGCTTATGATACAGTTGGGGAAGATCTGCATGAGGCGATTCATAACCAGCCGGGCTACTATGGGATCAAAGCACCGCCGACACTCAATCACCGTTACCTCTTTGAGGATGTGCCGATGAGCCTTGTGCCAATCGCGTCATTGGGCAGCCGTTTTGGTGTATCCGTTAGAGGTATGGATTCTATTATTCGGATTGGTTGTATCATCCATAAAACGGATTATTGGCGTAGGGGCAGGACAGTTGAAAAACTTGGCATTGCCGAATACAGCGTCAGTGAATTAACCCACCTCGTCAATGAGGGGGAATGGCTTTAAACTAAGACATAAAAAAGGAGAAAAGACTTATGGCAGGTATTGCGGGGATTGCCGCCCCAGGAAAACAGAATACGGTAAAAAATATGCTCAACAGCCTCTCTCACCGCGGACATGATTCGCAGGTGATTACGACCAATGAGAATTTAACGATTGGCATGACTTTCACAATTGATCAGAAGCGAGCAGGGTTGAGCTTGTTTAATAAGGGCATAGCCAGTGACAATGCGGGGGGAGAACATTTCGCCAGGGTTACCTGGAATGATGGTGGGTTGAATTTTGAACGTGGGATGCTGGGTGTAAAACCACTTTATGTTGGTAAAACTGATAACGGGGGAACGGTTTTTGCATCTGAAGTCAAATCATTACTACCGATGACAGAGTCGATCAAGTCTGTAAAACCTGACATTATCAACGACGGCTACAGCTACAGCAAAAAAAGATATATCAATCCAAGCAATTTATTACAAAACAGTTCGAGCAGCATTGCAGAAAAACTGCATGCATTGATCGATCAGTCAATTCAGAACCGCATATCAGGCAAAGTCACAGGCTCGTGGCTTTCAGGGGGCCTGGATTCGAGCGCTATCGCCGCTATCGCCAGCAAATACGTTGATAAACTGTACACTTTTGCTGCTGGCATGAAAGATGGCCCGGATATAAAATTTGCCCGCATTGCTGCAGAAGCCATTGGGTCAGAGCATGTTGAAATTGTGGTGACTTTGGAGGACATTCTGAAAGTACTGCCGGATGTGATCTTTCACCTGGAATCATTTGATGCACTGCTGGTTCGCTCCAGCATTACCAATTACCTGGCCGGCAAGGTAGCATCGGATTATGTCGATGAAGCATTTTCGGGTGAAGGCGCTGATGAGTTGTTCGCTGGCTATGAACATCTAAAAGGGTATTCCCTTAAACAGCTGCCGGATGAATTATTTGATCTCACAGCATCCCTGCACAACACAGCACTGCAGCGCGTTGATCGCTGTTCATCAGCGCATGGACTCACTGCATACGTTCCACTGCTTGACCCTGCAGTGGTTGCTTACAGCATGCAAATACCGGCTGAGATGAAGATCAAAGATGGGATTGAGAAGTGGATTTTCAGAAAATCGATGGAAAATCTGCTGCCAGAAAGTATCATCTACCGCAAGAAGGCTAAGTTCTGGCAGGGCTCTGGCATGAATGATCTGCTCAGTAATTACGCTGAGAGCCATATTTCAGACAGCGATTTTAAGAAAGAACGCAACCTCCCTAATGGCTGGCAGTTGAACAGCAAGGAGGAACTGATGTATTATCGAATCTTCAAACAGCATTTTGGAGAGTTGGATAACCTCGATTGGATGGGACGTACAAAAGTTAAACCGCAGGACCGATTACCGCTGTCGTCTTAAGTGGCTAATTAGTTGTTTACTGGTTCATACAGGCTGTGTGGGAATAACACACAGCCTGTTTACTTGTGCTTGTGAAATTGGTACTTGACTATCACAATCCAAATCAGTAAAGTGAAATTACCTCAAACATTACTGTAAACATAATGGGTATGACAAATAGCAGCTATCCCGAGAGGAGGGACTGTGAAAACTTGCTCATTTTGGAATACCTCGGCTCGTGTAATATCCATACTGTTGGCTCCCCTTTTCTTCTCATCCTGCTCCCCAACCCAATATACCCCTCAAGCCTGGATCGATTTTCCCAAGGATGGAACGATCTTTGATGCGCTGACTTCAGTGTCTGTTATTGCTCATGCCGCGTTGACGGATGGCATTGGCTATGTCGCACTCACTGCTAATGGACAACCTGTAGGTCAGCAAGCACCCAAGGAAGAAGGGGCACTGTTTTCAGACTTCAACCTGGAATGGAACCCAACAACGGAGGGTGATTACACACTGGTTTTGAAGGTGTATGACAGCCGCGGCGCAGAAAAGGCATCTGCAGTCAGCCGGGTTAAAATTGGCGGCCACATTACCGATACACCGGAGATCACCCTTACACCGACAGCCACCCAGACAGCTACGGCAACGCAAACGCCTGTCATCACGCACACCCCCACAGCAACCGATACAGCAACACCCACCATCACACCGACCATCACCATCACCCAGCCACCGCCAATTACTTTGATGTTTGTGACCAACAAGTTCACTGTCAATGCCGGCGAATGTGCCACCTTGAACTGGCAGGTGCAAAATGCCAGCACGGTGTACCTGGATAATGTGACTGTTCAGCCGGTAGGTTCTTACTCTGCCTGCCCAACAACAACCCAAACCTATCAGCTGCGTGCTGAACGCGGCGCTGATTATAAGTTCGAGACGATCATCATTACAGTCAACGCCGTAGATACAACGCCGCCGCCAGTGCCACAGTTGATGGTGCCATCCAACGGACTGCAGATTGCCTGCAAAGCGCAACAGACACTTGCCTGGCTGCCAGTTTCTGACCCAAGCGGTCTGCGCGGTTATGATGTCGAACTGCAAAGGAATACCGGCACATGGCAGGCATTTAGAAATTGGACCAACCTTAATGATAAGCAGGTTACCAGCGACATCGAGTGCGGCTTAGAATTCCGCTGGCGTGTGCGAGCAGTTGACAACTTGAACAATACCAGTGCCTGGTCTGGCTGGTTTACCTTTGCAGCTCAATTGAATTGAGGTGTGCGATGAAAAAATTTTCCTGGCGCTGGATCATCGCGATCATCCTGGTTGTGTCAATCTGCTGCCTGGCAGCGTTGGCAGCCTATGCGATTTACCTTTTCATAAAACCTGATGGTCAAACATCCGGGCCAGTCATCTTTTTTGATATGCCAGCTTCTGGTGAGCATTTTCCTGCCGGGCAGATGGTGCAGGTGCATGTGATTGCCCGCGACCCTGAGAAGGTTGCTCGCATGGAGCTGTGGATTGATGGGGCATTGATTGACAACGAGAAGAGCCCATTGAAGGATGGTGTGTCGCCGCTGGTGCTTGCGGCAGGCTGGACGCCATCGGAGAGTGGACAGCAAACCCTGACAGCCCGGGCGTATGACAGCCAGGGGGAAGAATCAACAGGCGAAACAACCGTCACGGTCGAAGATCCCGCCACCAGCCTGGCGCCCGACCGCGATGCAGATCGGTTTCCTGATGATGTTGACGCCTGCCCGGATGAACCTGGCATTGAACCTGTTGGCTGCCCGCTGGACATAGCGGATGCTGATAATGACGGCACCGAAGACAGCCTTGATGAATGCCCGGATACACCGGGTTCTATGCTGACAGAGGGCTGCCCGGATGGCGACGGGGACGGCGTAGCGGATGAATACGACAGCTGCCTGGATGCTGCCGGTGCTGGCGATTCGCCCGCCGGACCCGGGTGTCCATCTGCTGCTTCCGATGACCGCGACGGCGATGGGGTAATTGACGGGGAAGATGCCTGCCCTGATGTGCCGGGTGCGGTAGATGTTGACGGCTGTCCTGGTGAGAGCTTTGCCCTGCCCGGTGATAGCGGTGATGCAGCTGCCGCTGACCTGATTGATTCGGACGGCGACGGCATGGCTGATAATGAAGATATTTGCCCGGGCGAAGCAGGATCGGCTGAGGACGGGGGATGTCCTGCTGATGCAGCCGATAGCGACGGTGACGGCTTTCCGGACAACGTCGATTTATGCCCGGATATCGCCGGTGAAGCGCCTGATGGCTGTGCGGTGCCCGGAGCCGTGGCTGAGGAAGATGGCATCAGGGGTTTTGGCTTTCCATTTCCTGGAACGACTGCGTTGGAGTTTCAAGCCCTGACCTTCACGGTCAATGAGGATTATGATGAGGTGAACTGTTATGCTTCATTATCCACGGACCCGCCTGATTTGTATGGTCCGTTTCACTTCGAAGGTGAACGTACCTGGAATATCACGGATTATATGGGCAGTATCTCTGTTGCTGCAGCTGATGGCGAGCCGCTGCCAGTGTTTGTCTCCTGTTTTGGTTACAGCGGACCTGCGGGCGCGCCGGAGTTTCATTATATTGGCCAGTATACTGCTCGCCACAATGAGGGAGACTGGGACGGCCATGTGATCACGGCAGTGGTCAATGAACTTGACAGCCCCGCAGGCTCAGCCATACCAGACACTGAAGGGTTTACAGCCACCTACCGGATTTGTGAAGGCAGTTGTGAGGATACACCCCTGCCGGCACCAGTTTTGACCTTTGCGCAGGTATTCGGTGTTCCCATGCTGGCCTGGAATTTCAACGGTGATGAGGCTGTGCTTGAGAACTTCAAGCTGTATGTCAACGGCACTTATGCTGCACTGATTGATGGTGATGACCGGTTCCTTCCAGTCTCCCGTTACCAGCCTGCCTGCGGCGGGCAAACCGTGTTCCAGCTGACTGCAGCAGGGGGCGGCGAAGAATCGCCACTGAGCAACCAGGCGCTGTGGCGGGCAGATGAGTGCGACTCGCGCCGGGTGCGGGTAACTTTTAATCGCCTGGTCACACATGGGGGCAGTTCGGATGATACCTATGGTCCAATCTTTGGCAACTTCAGGGCGGCTGGCAGCACCGAGGCCAGGCTTGTATTCGATGGCGATGATTATCCGCACGGCTATGGTATCCCAACCAGTGGAACAACCACCGTGATGTCGCTGTTTAACACCATCAATGCTTCCAGCATCCATTCCATGTGCGCAGGCAGCAGGTGCCTGGATGTCTCTGCTCCGGAAGTCAATTACGTCGAGGTGGAAGTTGAACCAGAAGGCAGTCTCTCAGTCGGTGTTTCGCTGTATGACGAAAACCCGATGCGCATCGTCACGCTGATTGATATGGATATTTCGATCCCATTTGAAGATATTGCGCCTGGTCGCTTCAACATGCGCATGGGCCAGGTTGAGCTGGTGTATTTTATCGACTTCGTGCCAGAGGAAGAGGATACGGAAGCAGGCGCTGCTGAGCGATTACCCGACCTGCGCATCACGGAACTTGAGGCGGCTGAAGGAGACCAAACAAGAGCATGGGTGGTCAACATGGGCGGAACAATGGCAGACCAGCCCGTGCGCATTGAGTACTACGACCGGGAGGATGAAACCCTGCTCTATGGTATGACCTATGAAGCCCTCACGCTGGCGAACGGTGAGGGGCGCTGGCTGCAGTCTGACAGACCTGTGCCCATGCACGGGGTGATTGCCATCATTGACCCGGACGAACAGGTTGAGGAGAGCAATGAGAGCAACAACAGGTACACTGCGCCGGTACTGCTGCAGGTGAGCCTGGAGAAAATTTTCATTAACACCTTCTGTGAATTTTTCCTGATGCGCTATTCGGAATTTTTCTATTCCTACTCAGTCGGTTATGGGCCTGATGAGGGCCATATCACCTGGAATACATACCACCTGCGCTACCCGCTTGCAGGTTACGTCCGGTACGACCGCTTTGATAATGATGAAGGTCTTTACGTCTATCCGTCTGCTGAGGAAATAGACTACAACGTGCATGTGGCAGTGCCGGCAGGGAACAATTTGTATATTGCGATGGCCGGCACAGAATACGACGGGGGTGCGCTGGATGACAGCATGGGCAGCATCTTTGTGACCATTCCTGAAGCGGACTATCTCACTGCTGACCAGGCGGTGAGCCGGCATCACTCACAGGGCGCCAGCAATGACACCTGCCACGATGCCGAGCCACTGCAGGGCGGCTGGCTGGGTTTTGATGCCTGGTTCATGGTGCATCGGTTGGAGTGAGTTATTTCGAGGTCTGATCGAGGGATGATACTCCCCGCCCCGGGGACCGGTCTTAGTGCTAGAAAGGCAGGAATTTTAAACCCTCAATAATGGTCAGGCTGCCGCCGGCGATCAAAAAACCGAAATAGATCAGGGTTGCCACGTTTGCCAGATGCCCGGATAAGATGGCAACCCCATCTTTTTCGATCTCGCCAATTGCAAAACAGATTATTGCAAAAGCTGGCAAGGTATTACTGAAAGGAACAAACCCAAACGGTGCCATTAATAAACCGGTTGCCAGTATGAAAGCCACCTTGTGGAGCGGGCTCAGGCCGGCATGCGTTGTCACCCATGGCAGGCGATGAGGGCGGCTGAATTTCTCCAGCCGGTGGAACCAGACTATTGCCTTAGACATACCGTTCGTTAGTTTTTCAGCGCTAATCGTGTGATTGGCAATCTTTTTGGGCAGCCATAGGTGACGGTTGAGCAGGCGTGCCAAGCCAATAAACAGGATAGCCAATCCAAAAGCCGTACTGACGCCCGGGATGGATACCGGCACCAAAAAGACCAGCGCCAAAAAGACTGAAAGCAGTAACAGGCCATCCTCCTCGAAAATAATCAAAATCTCCGAAATAGATATTTCTCCTGTCGGGATGTCATTAATAATGGTTTCAAGTTTTTCACCGAGCGATTCTCGGGTGAATTCTTCATGTTGTTGTAAATGATTGGGTATTTGCATTTCGTTTCTCAAAACCAGTAAACCTCACTCCTTGCATGCAGGGCAGAAAATCGCATTCACTCAAGGCATGGTTAGTCGTATGATACCTGCATTTCAGCCATGACTCCACCCCAAAGAGGTTTATTTTTACCATAATTTTCACAGGGAAGAGCATCTAAATCCAGCAGATCCCTAATTTCTCATCGGTCAAGTTGGGTTAAAAACAGCATACGCCTGCGGTACATGCTATTGGTGGGGGATACTATCTTTTAATAGTGCTGCAGACTAATCACGAGAAACAGAAAAAATATTTGAGAACGACCGGTCTAAAATAAATGACCAGGTGGTTGTTCAGCGCTGTTTAATAACTGTCATTGTTGGCAGTATCTCATTGGAATAATCTCATCCTAATTGAGATAATTCTGATCACAACGACTGTTTTTCAATGGACAAGATCAGATGAAAAAAGATTGCAGCAAAATAATGTTTGCTGCAATCTTATGTAAGATCTCAAGTTTGGTCAATCAAACTCAATGAACCTTGCCATCATAAACATCATCGATGTAACCTGGATCATCCGGAGTTCCAATTAGAAATCCTGTTCCCTTAAGTTTTGTATAATCGCCTGTACCCCCGGTAATTTTCCAATGAGCTGATGTCATTCCGGTTGTGGTGTCTAATTTCACCTTCATGTTTATATCGAAGGTGTCACCCTCATCACACACAAAATGCTTATCAACATTCAGAATCTGAATGCCGCTGTGGTCCGGGCTCCCGTGAGCTATGGTGGAAATTGTAGACACCATGCCATATGCACAGATGAGACCACTATCCACAGCCGGTCCGGATGCGAAGAATTCTGCTTGTAAAGGAGGGATTGACTCTGTAACCTCAATGTGAAGACCCAGCGGAGCAGCTGCAAAGACACCGGAAACGTTGAATGCAACAATGAAAACAACTATCAGTGCCACAATTATTATTGTATGAATTTTTTTTAACATTATCGGACTCCTTTCTCTGTTAATATTCAGTGTACACTTTATTTTTAGTAGATTCAATATGCAAAATTTGGGTCTGGGTCAAATCGAACAATTATTATGACACGTTACAGAAAAACGCATGCAGTTTTTTGTAAGCCGATATTGTTAATGACCTAACTGTGAAAATTATTACCTGGACAAACATACGAATCGCAATGAAACTGATCTCTAATAGTCCCCGAAAATTCTTTGTGCAACTATTTGACCTGATGCTCAGAAGTAGAGCGAGCTATATTTATTTGCTACATGCTTATACTGACGATGTAGATCCTCGATGGGGCCACTGACCTTTGGGATATGAGTATCAGTTTTATTTCGCACACCTTAGATCGCCAGGTTACCCATTTTTAACTAACCTTACGATATTTGGTTCAAAAAACCAGGTGAGATATGATGGATTGACAGGTTTAATTTAGGATGAAATTAAGTCCATATAACCAGTTATTCAATACGTAAAAATTTTTAATGTGCAATCAAAATTTTTTTATCTCATCTCTCGGCCAGGACGATAAGCTTGTCTTGTAGGCTAAAGGTGACCTGTACAGATTTCTTCGGGTTGGTGTGAATCCCGTAGGATTCAGCTGGGTCATTCGACTGGTGCTCCAATCGGTAACCGATGGCTGTTTCACCACGCTGGCTGGCAGATGCCACCAGGGTATAGAAATTGACCGGCACACCGCTGCGGACGTAGTCACACACCGGTTTGAGGTAGATCTCAGAGCCTTCTGGGTCGAAAATATCCATGAAGATGGCATGCAGTTTTGGGTTCTCTGCAAGTTGGCACATCACCAAACTGACCAGGTGCTCGCTGATGATGAAATCGTCGACGTGCGTGACTTCAGCCAATTGACGGTTGCGCAGATCGAGCATCTCGCTGACGATGGAGAAGGGCGTATCGTCGCGTTCTGAGAGGTCTCGCAAGTGAAGAAGAGTTACCAATGTGCGTGCATCGGCACTTTGCACATCCAACCCTGCTTCGCTTAATACGATGACATGGTCGTAATCGGCTACCTTCAGATCGTCCAACACACGCCGGTGGGTAGGGTCAGCCTGCCGCAGGTGGACTTTTTGATTCTTATAATCGTGGCAGCAGGATGCGAACTCCGATTGGACATCCTGGGACGTGACAATGTCGATTTGGGATCCTTTCGACACATAGTGATCAAGCTCTCGCAAGATGATGGTTGCGCAATTGTTCCAGCCCAGAATGAGGGTGTGTTCTATCCGGAGCTTAGCCGAAGAGCTGATTGGTTGCATAATTGTTTCATCAATTGGGAAGTAGCTCAGATCAGAGGTGATTATCGTATCATCGTTTGCAGAAAGCGCAAAGATCTGATCACCGGGCTGGAGCAATGTATTCATAGGTGGGTTCAATTGGATGGTGCCGTCGGGCTGCGAAATCCCCATGACGGCTGAGTCTTCATAAGCCAGCAAGGCTTGTGCATAGGTTTTTCCCACCAAAGAGGCCGATTCTTGAAAGTAGATCTCGTCTCCTTTAAAGTTGAGTAATTCAGTGTAGACCACCGAAAGCCCGGGCTGGCGCGAAGTCTGGGCTGTCAGTCGGGAAATCAGGTCACCAACCAGTACAGGTTGGATATTGTCGCGCTGGCTGAGCAGACGAATGACTTCCAGGTTGTCCGGATTGTGCACCTGAGTGACGATATGATATGGATTGGGATTTCGATTTGGATGGTTGGTGATAGCCAAGATGGTCTTAATGACGTGGGAATCAGCCTCGCTGCCCTCGGGTGGCAAGATTATGATGGCGCGGGCGCTATTCGGGCTGCCGATCTCGATATCATTCAGGTCGATGGGCAGGCCGGACCTGCATATGATGCGTGTTTTACCGTGCAGGGTGACCCGGGCCTGTATCTCGTTTTCCATTTCAATTTTATCCTGGTCAGCCAGGATGACTATGCGCGCTTTGGGTTGGTCCAGGTTGGCTTCGATCAGCTCTGACAGAATAGTAAAAATCTGCGGTGACCAGCCCAGAATGAGGATGTGGCCGCTTTCGAGTACATGAGAGCGTCCTTTGCGTAGATCGTTCATCTTGCTTTCAATCCCGGAAGTCAGCACGCCGATCAGGGCACTGACGATCAGAATACCGCCAATAGTGACCGCCAGCATGGTGAAGCGGAAACCCCAGCCTTCATCCCCGCCCATCGTTCCGGGGTCGAGCGTGCGCATCAGGCTTGCCCATACGGCTTCACCGAAGGTCATTCCCACAGTATTGCCAGTCGGTGCGGTGAATAATCCGCCTAAACTGACGATTGCCCCGGCTAGAAGGATGATGGCCAGGGAGAGAAGTCCCAATCCGCTGATAAGTGCTAGGGTGCCGCGAGACATGAAGTTGTCAAAACCGTATTGAAAGCGCGATTTCAGGGAAGGCCGGTGTTGGGATGTTTTGTCAGAAGTTGTCATGGGAGGTTCTCCTGTTTTTTATTTACGATGGTGCATTATTTTGTTTTGGGAAACAGATGGAAGAAAGAGGATTCGGAGTAAATTGGTCATAATGGCTTGACCTTATGGTCAAAATTTGGGCTTGGAAGGATTCGAATATCATCCCTCGTTGGGGCCGGCGATCAAAATTTGCGATTTAAATAAAAACAGTGGGCCCGGCAGGATTCGAACCTGCGACCAAGCGGTTATGAGCCGCGCGCTCTGCCGCTGAGCTACGGGCCCCCCTGTGCAAGCAATATTATACCATGCTGATGGGTTTGATATATCATCTTTTTCCTTTATTAGTGCCATAAAGGAAAGTGAAAATTACAAAATCCAGATCATTATCAGAGAGGGACAGCATGGGTAGCAGGATCACCTGTTACGGTAGCATAAACGAAATTGTCGGTACCGTAACAAGCCGGGTTACTTTCCTTCCCTATACATAATCAGAGACTAATCATCCCCAATGGCAGAGAGCGCTTGCTGCTGCAGTTCTATCTCCTGCCGCACCTGGCTGTGTTTCTCGCGCGTAATGGGGTACCAGAACAACAGCGGGAGGGCGATCAGGATGATGACGGCCGGCACCGGTCCGAAGAACAGGCGGATACCCAGCAGGGTGAAGTCTGACTGGGCGGCGTTGGGCACATATCTGAATATCTCCAGCACCCAGCCGGCAATGGCCACCGCCAGCGCGTTGGTGAGTTTGCTGGTGAAGCCCCATACGCCGTAGTACATACCGCCGCGCGACTCGCCAGTTTTTAACTGGTCATATTCGATCACGTCCGGCACCATCGCCCAGGGGAAAATCCAGTTGGTGGCAAATCCCAGCCCGGCAATGAAGGCGACAATGAAGATCAAGATGGTGTTGTGTGCCGGCAGGAAGAACGTCAGGGCAACACTCAGCGCGCCGATGCCCAGTCCTAGACCGTAGGCAGGGCCTTTGTTCCACTTTTCAGCCAGCTTCTTCCACGGGAAGAGAAAGATAAACACCGACCCCAGCAGGGTCATCATCACCAGCGGCACCTGGTCAGCCATATTGAGCTGGTAGGTGAGGAAATACGCCAGCAGGGTCTGAATTAGCACAAAACCCAGGTTTGCCACCAGGTAGGCGACGATCAGGCGCACAAAGGCTTTGTTCTGCAGTGTCAGCACAAATGCCTTCAGGGGTGGTGTGCTGGAGACACGTTCGCTGGTTTCCTGCCTCTCTTTCAAACTGAGCGCCACCACCAGCAATACTGCGCCGGCAATCACACCGTAGATGATGCCCATCGCCCGGTAACCGGTTTGTTGGAGGGCGAAAAACCCCACGATGATCGGTGTCACGGCTGCGCCGACGATGTATGCCGGCACACCCATCAGCATGCGGAATGCCGTCAGGCTGGAGCGTTCATCGTAATCGGGTGTCAGCTCGGCAGTCATGGCGTAATACGGTACGCTGGTGAGCGTCATCAGCGTATCGAACAAGATGAAGGTGATGACGATCCAGATAAAGGCGGCTGTGCCGGAGATGCCGGCAGGTGCAAACCATAACAGGGCAACCGCAACCATGAGCGGCACTGCGCCAAATAGCATGTAAACACGGCGTTTGCCAAAACGTTTTGAATTGGTGCGGTCAGAGATCCAACCGAACAGGGGGTCGTTGACCGCGTCCCAGATCTTTCCAACCAGTAAGGCGCTGCCAGCCAGTGCGGGCGAGATCAGGACGGTGTCGGTGTAAAACAACAGCAGGTAGAAGACTACCGCGGTGTTCACAATGGCATTGCCGATATCGCCTATACCGTAAATGATCTTGGTTTTTGTCGTCAGTTTTTCACTCATGGTCACATCCATTGATAAAGGTTTGTTGTACGGTTAATCAGGTTCCAATCTTTGCAGAAATCATCCTGCAGGAGATCGCTGATGGGTTCATTCTGTGCCAGGTCGGGGGCGTGCTCCTGCACTGCCAGCCGAAGTTGATAGTGCCGGTAAAGCAGGTTGGTGAGGTAGTACATCCGGCGGCGCTCTTCAGGGAAGGTGTAATTGTGCGTGTCGAACAAAATGCGCAGCAGGTCCGGTTTATTCGGCAGGTTGTAACTGTGTCCTTCAGGTTCGTCCAGGTGGATGTTGATCAGGCTGCGCAGTTCGGGGTCAAGACAGACAGGAAATATTCCGATGTCGTAGAAGGTACCGCCGGCATCTGTGTAAAGCTGGTCACCAATGCGTGTCGGTTCTATGTAGGTGTTCATGCTCCAGCCGGCAATAATTGAGCGGATCACCGGCGCTGACAGCACCTTGATCTCACGGCCATTCAAGCGCGTGCGCCTTTCGGGTGTGGTCATACCCAGGAAATCGGTAAAACCGTCCTCACGGGCAACGCACACTGTCAAGGGCAGTGAAATGTCATTAAAAGTGAGGCTCTGCGGGTCACTGCAGCCGGTGTAGGCTTTCAGGCGCTCTTCGAGGTAAGCTTCAAAAGGTGCGAGGTTTGCCAGGCCTTTCCACAGCCTGAGCGGGTTGCGGTTGACATTAACCACTTTTTCAGCCTTGATATCCGCAATGAAGGCTTCCAGGTCATTCAGGGCAGATTGAGCGGCTGGCGTGTAAAGATGGGGATGCTGCCCAGCAGCCAGCTGAACGGCGTGAAAGAAACCGTTGATCACACCGGCAGAAATGCCGTAGATCTGGTTGACCTGTCCACCGCCTCTTTGAAAACCAGCGCTGATCCTGCGTGCGGCCACCAGTCCGGCCAGGATGCCGGAAAAACCACCTGCGCCGTAGATCAGGTTGGCTGATGTGTCAAATGGAAAATCATCCAGCTGGCCCGCCAGCAGGTCTGTAAAGCGTTGGATCAGCTGATCTTTCTGCTCAACCGACTGGCGCATGTTGGTAGCGGCTTCGGTGCTGCCGATGTAAGGCAGCTGCACGTGGAAAACATTGGGCTGTGAAGGTGTGCTTATCGAAGCAGTGTGGTTCTTCAATGCTGTCTCCAGCAGCCTGTGACGTTCTTTTAGATCCAGGTACAACAGCGATAGCAGGACTGCGTTTTGTTGATGATGGGCATGCATGATGAAAGAAGAGGTAAGGACGTTGTTTCGCAATCTTTGCTTTGAAATATACGGCTTGCTGCGTAAAATCTTGCGCGGGTCTTGGCCTTCCAGGTCGGAGATCAGGGCGCCAGTATCCACCAAAATCGGCCGGCAGTCGCGGTAATACGCGCCGTTGACCAGCGCCGGCTCAGTCGTTAGCAAAGTGGACACAGCAGCAATTAAGGCATCAACCAGTGGGGCATCCTGCGGCGGATGGATGGTGAGAAAGTGATACTGCAGCTGCAGGGAGTTGTCCGGTTTACCGAACAACGTCAGCAAGCCGTCGCGGTCAGCCGCACCGATATACAGATCAACCGGTAGTTCGGAGATCATCAACGGTTTTTCAGAGCTGTGTCCGTTGATGTTTCGTTCCAACCATCTGCGCAGCGGCTTCAAATTATACAGACCGAATCTGGGATTGAAGTTGTACCGGCGCTTTTTCCAGCCCGGAGAGCCGGTCAAATAGCTGGAAAGATCATCCAGCATGTCCGCTGCCCAGGACCATGACTGGGGGTTGAGACGAGCTGAGAAGGCAAGCGCAAAGGCAGCAGCAGTAAGGCTTCCGCCGGATATGCCGTAAATACGTCCGATAGGCTGGTTGGATTGTAGCAGTTCTTTTGCTGCGGCTAACTCATCAACCAGCTGGGGGATATCAACCAATTTTCCAGCCTGGAAGATCAGGCTGGGTGGAACACTGTTTATGGCGTCTAATTTTGTCTGCATCTGATAGATGCAAGTTTAGCATAACCATAGCCTGTGACAAGAGAAAATGGCAGCCTGTCAAAAAAAGAACCCTGTGATTAGCAGGGTTCTCAGGTCTAAAAGGTATGCGAGGCTTATTTTGCAGGTATCACTTCGCAGGCAGCGCCTTCATCAATCGCCTGCATATTAGCCGGCAGCAGCTTCTGATGCCTGGCTGGCAGGTGCTCCCGAAGTGCCTTCTTCAAGGCATCAATCGGAACAATTTCCAGGTTTGCCAGCAGACCACCCAGAACGACCATATTCGCAAGGCGATGATTACCGAGCTTTTCTGCAATTTCGTTACCTGGTACGCGCACGACCGTGATGTCGGTGCGCTTCACAGGCCGGTCCACGATGGAGGTGTTTACCACCAGCACGCCGCCGGGCTTGACCAGGTCTTCATATTTGTCCAATGAAGGCAGGTTCATCACGATAGCTGCCTTGGGATTTTTGACAATTGGTGCGCCAATTTCTTCATCGGAGATGATGACCGTGCAGTTGGCCGTACCGCCGCGCATCTCAGGGCCGTAGGACGGGAACCAGGTCACTTCGAGGCCGGAATCCATGGCGGCATAAGAGAGCAGCTGTCCGGCGAATAACACGCCCTGACCACCAAATCCTGAAACAATCACTTCATTTTGCATGGTTTGCTCCCTTTACTTATGGTTTATGCTTCAGTTCACTCAGAATTGGATTGACCTTGTAATCACCAAGCGGATACACAGGCACCATATTCTCTTCCACCCAGTTCAATGACTGGTTGGGCGTCATACCCCAGTTGGTGGGGCATGTTGACAGCAGTTCGACCATTGAGAAGCCAAGACCGCGCACCTGGCATTCAAAGGCGTTGCGGATAGCCATCTTAGCCTGCCGGATGTTCTTTGGATCATGCAGGCTGCGGCGCACGATATAGCCCGCGCCGTCCATCGTAGACAGCATCTCAGCTGCCCGGATTGGAAAGCCTTGTTGTTCAACATCGCGCCCAGAGGGTGATGAGTTGGTTTTCTGACCCGGCAGGGTTGTTGGCGCCATCTGACCGCCAGTCATACCGTAAATGGCGTTGTTGATGAAGATCACGGTGATATTCTCGCCGCGTGCTGCAGCGTGAACGATTTCAGCTGTACCAATTGAGATCATGTCGCCGTCGCCCTGGTAGGTGAGGACAATATTTTCAGGCCGCACTCGTTTGATGCCAGTAGCCATGGCTGGTGCACGTCCGTGAGGTGATTGAACAAAATCAAAGTTGAAATAGTTGTAAGCGAAGACTGAGCAGCCGACGGAAGCAACGCCGATGGCTTTTTCTCTTATACCCATCTCATCAATTACCTCTGCCACCAGGCGGTGGGCAACGCCGTGCGTACAGCCGGGGCAGTAATGTGTTGTGACATCTAAAAGGGCTTCCGGCCGCTCGTAGACAATTATTTCTTCAGTAGTAGTAACCATTATTAGCAGCCTCCTTTAGTTGCTCTTGCCCATGCGGTCAAGCCATCTCTGGCGTGGATGACCCTCAGTGGTTAAGTCTGACATGGTCATGCGGCGAATTTCAGCCAGGAATTCATCCGGCATAGGGATAATGCCGCCCATGCGACCGTAGAACTCCACAGGTACCGTTTTGTAAGTGGCGGCCAGCACGTCATCGAGCATCTGGCCGGCGTTCATTTCAACCACCAGCATTCCTTTGACTTTTTTGGCAGCTTCTTCGATCACTTTTTCAGGGAATGGGCTGACCGTAATTGGTCGAATAAGCCCTACCTTGATACCTTCAGCGCGCGCTGCACGAACTGCTGAGTAGGCAATACGTCCGGACGTCCCGAAGCCAATAACGGCATACTCTGCATCATCCATGAAGTATTCCTTGTAACGGATTTCGTTCTTCTTCACTTCTTCCCAGCGGCGCATTAAACGCAAGTTTAGCTGTTCTTCAGTTTCGGTATTCATGAAAATGGAAGTCAGCACCCGGCGCTCGCGCCCTTCACAGCCAGAGACAGCCCATTCAGGGACTTCGGTCTTTATCGGCTGCATCGGGGGTAGTTCAGCTGGTTCCATCATCTGACCGATGGTGCCGTCTATCAGGATGACGACAATGTTACGGTATTTCTCTGCCAGGTCAAAGGATTCCGCTGTCAGGTCAATCAGTTCTTGAATGTTGGCAGGCGCCAACACGATGGGATGGTAATCGCCATGACCACCGCCGTGACAGACCTGGTTGTAATCCGCCTGCGCAGGGGAGATATTTCCCAGACCAGGGCCGCCGCGCATGACATCGACCAGCACCATGGGCACTTCGGTACCGGCAATGTATGAGAGACCTTCCATCATCAGGCTGATACCCGGGCTGGATGAAGACGTCATCGCGCGTGTTCCGGCGCAGGCTGCGCCGTAGACCATGTTGATCGCTCCCAGCTCACTTTCAGCCTGCACAAAACCGCGACCCAGTTCGGGCATCCTGGCTGACATCCACTCAAGGGCTTCTGTCTGCGGGGTGATGGGATAGCCGTAATATCCCTGCAGTCCAGCACGGATAGCAGCTTCAGCAAAAGCAATATTTCCTTTAATCAATTCACGAGCCATTTTCCGCTCCTTATGGTGTTTTTGTAAGTTCACGATAAACAGTGATTGCTGCTTCGGGGCAAACAATTGCACAGATACCGCATCCTGTGCACCCGTCACTGATCAGTTCAGCGATATGATAGCCTTTAAGATTGATACGGGTGGGGGAGAGCGCAATCACCTTTTGCGGGCAGGCTGCAACACATAATTCACAACCTTTACACAGTAATTCATCAACAACAATACGTCCCTTTGGGGGCATTCAGAACCTCCTTACAGAGAATTGGATAAATTGGACATTAACGGTTCTATTTATCATTCAATTTCATTAAACACTGAAATTTTGTTAATGTACAGTGTCAACCATCATTATACATTTATTCAAACTTCACTACCGACGGGTTGACCACGCTAGTCTTTTTTCTTCAGAATTTAGGTGATGTGACATTCAGCAGTATTTTTGTGAATTTGTATGATCTTTGTATGATATTAAAATGAGTAACATCCTATACCGCGACTGTTATACTTCCCAGTGTTTCTTTAATTATCATTGAAGCATGAGGAGTGAAATGACACGGAAAGTTCAATTTTGTGATGTATCCCTGAGGGATGGTCAGCAGTCACTTGCGGCGACCCGTATGACTACCGAGCAGTGCCTTAGAGTCTTACCGTTATTGAATGATGCTGGATATGCCAACCTGGAGTTGTGGGGTGGCGCAACCCTTGATAGTTGTGTTAGGTTTTTAAACGAAGATCCATGGGAAAGGCTCGAGACATTCAAGCAGGTTTTGGGCAGTGACCAGAAAATTAAAGCGCTTTTGAGAGGTCAAAACTTATTTGGATACCAACCGTACCCGGATGATCTGGTGATATCTTTTATCAAACAGGCTGTCCAAAGCGGCGTGCATAACATGCGCATCTTTGATGCCCTCAACGATGAACGAAACCTCAAGATTCCGATTTTAGCGTCAAAAGCCTACGGCGCAATGGTCGAGGCAGTTGTCTGCTACACAACCAGCCCGGTGCATACCCCGCAGTATTTTGTTGATTTTGCCATCAAGATGATGCAGGATGGCGCAGACCGAATTTGTATTAAAGACATGGCAGCCTTGCTTCACCCGTTGGCAGCCATCCCGTTGTTCAAAGAACTGAGAGCCAAAAGCCCACTGCCGCTTGTCCTGCACGGTCACTGTACCACTGGTGTGGGTGTGCTCAACGCGGTGCTGGCGATGAAATATGGCATCGATATGATTGACACCGCCATAACACCTTTTGCCGGCGGACCTTCCCATCCTCCTATCGAACTGTTGATTCCGTTTGCCGAAGAGATGGGTATTGAACATGGCTTAAACAAAGACATGATCCGGCAGGCACAATCACAGTTATTTGTTATCTATGACGAACTGATAGACAATATTCCCTACAAGCATAAGTATTTTCAGCCGGTTGACCCCGACCAGGTAGATCGTAAAAAGATCGCCCAGATCCTTAACCTGCTTGAAGATGAGAACGAAAGCTCAACCCTTGAAGCGCTCAGATTGACCAGGGAACTTGAGCGTGAGCACAAATACCCTGAATTCGATGACCGGTTGTTTGAATCCCAGATTCCTGGCGGCATGCTGACCAACTTACAGAAACAACTTGGCGAGATGGGAATGTCAGAACGAATGGATGAGGTCATGGCGGAAATCCCGATCGTGCGCAAGGATGTCGGCTACGTACCGCTTGTGACACCTACCAGCCAGATTGTTGGTTCCCAGGCTGCCTTCAATGTTATTACGGGTGAGCGCTATGGTTTCCTTTCAAATGAAATGAAAATGCTGCTGCGCGGTGAATTTGGTAAGACGCCGGCGGAATGCAATCCTGATCTTGTCAAACGTGCACTGAGCGGCGGAGAAGAACCTTTGAAATATCGCCCTGCTTTTTACCTACCACCAGTGCTTGAGAAGACATATGACCTGCCGTATGTGAAGACGTCGAAAGACCTGCTGCTGCACCTGATGTTTGGTAAATCAGCCGAGAAATTCCTGGTTGATAGCTACCAGAAAACCAGCAGGAACAATTGATCCAATTGAAGATTGATTGATGGAGACACCCTCAAGTTTTTACTTGAGGGTGTTTTTTGACGTTTTCTTATTGAGTTGGGGGATAGTACATAAATAATAGTGGGTTGATGTTGGGGAATTCTTTTACTATGATTTCTTCAGGCATGAAGGTACCCCTGAGTTGGCAGTCAGTGCCCATGATGGGTGACCCACAGTCAACTGATGAAACAAATACCCGCAGCTGGTTGCCATTGGAACTGGGGATATAAGCGAAAAATTCACCGTTTTCGTTGCTAACCGCATCTGTTCGCTGCGATTGATAACAGAGATCGAAACAGATCGAGATTCCCACACCGGACAGCCGGTTGCCGGTTGAATCCTGGATGACACCGTAAATCAAACCTGTCTCTGAAGCTGCCTGCACTGGCACAGCCGATAGTGGGTAATCAAGATCTAGATATTGAACGGATAACCAGCCTGTGTTTTGGTCAGCCATTTGAACAAACACCCATTCGTCTCCTGCAATTTTGCCAGTGATGGTGACAGTGGTGCCATAGGGGTACCTGAGGATTGGTTGGTGCATGCCACTTGGACCTGACCTGAGCAGTGCAGAATGAGCATTGATGGCAGAAGAAAAACTACTGGGTGGTGTGGCTGTAGGCTGGGGTGTGCTGGTCGGCGTTTGTGTGACAGTTGGTTCAACTGTTGACGTGCAGGTTGATGTGACTGTAGAAGTGTTTTGAATTGTTGGTGGTGCTTCTGGCTGAGTCGGAATATCTGACCGGGCATTACTGCAAGCAGCAGTGTGTAAAAGCACCAGCAAAATTAATAAAAATTTGATGCGTTGTTTCGAATGTCTGGTTAAGATCCTGCCCATTTCGTTAACCTGCACAGCCTGCCAGTTATTTGGTACAGATAAAAACCTATTGTGCTTTGAAAGGTGTGTTTGGTGGAAACCGGTAGGCCAGCGCTAACCCACCTGAAGCGGTCTCACGGTAAAGTGAAGGCAGATCATGCCCGGTTTGTTCCATCACTTCAACCACCTCATCAAACGAGATACGATGGCTCCCATCAGAAGACAGTGCATAATTGGCGCAGCTGATTGCACGGGCTGCTGCAAAAGCATTTCTTTCGATACAGGGTATCTGTACCAGCCCGTCAACCGGGTCGCATGTCAGCCCAAGATGATGTTCAAGTCCCATTTCTGCGGCGTATTCTATCTGCCTCACCGTGCCCCCGAGCAGCTGTACTGCGGCGCCTGCCGCCATAGCACAGGCTGACCCAATCTCACCCTGGCATCCGACCATGGCACCTGAAATGGACGCATTATGTTTGATCAAGTTGCCGATCAAGCTTGCTGTTGCAAGGGCGCGTAAAATCAGTTCCCTGCTGGAGGGCAGGTTGTCATCAATATGCTTAATCACTGCCGGCAGAACACCAGATGCGCCACAGGTTGGCGCTGCAACAATCTTGCCGCCGGCAGCATTTTCTTCAGCAACTGCCAGCGCATAAGAAAGCAAATGACCATGTTCCATGAAGTCTGACTTGCTCACCTGAGAACGTCTGTATGTGCTCCAGGCTTTTCGCTGCAAGCCAAGATTGCCTGGCAAAACGCCTTGAGTGCTGATACCGCGTGCGATTGCATCTAACATCACATCCCACACACTGTCAAGGTAATCCCATATCTCAACGCCTTCATTTTCTTCCACATATTCCCAGAAAGATTTTCCGGACCGAATACAATAAGTAAGAATTTCCTGCATCAGATAAAAACTATAAACTGACGTTTTATCTTTAACTTTGCCTACTTCAAATAGCGCTCCACCGCCTACACTGTAAACCTGCCATTCGTCCAACAGATGACCTGCAGCATCAAACGCTTTAAACAACATGCCGTTCGGATGAACTGTAGAGACAGCATTTGGAAACCAGTAAATCGCTACAGGCAGGGGAGAAAATGCAGCGATGATAGCTTTATCTGTCATGTGACCGCGGCCTGTTGCTGCCAAGCTGCCCTGTAAATCAACGCTGAAAGTGTCAGCGTTTGGGTTACGTGCTTTGAACATCTCAGCCGCATGACGCGGTGCCATGGTGTGGCTGCTTGAAGGACCGTAGCCGATTTTGAATAATTCTCTAATTGATCTCATGGCGCTGATTATAATCGCAGATGTGTGTCAGGTATCTATAAAAAGGACAGGTAAAAAAAGAATGTGATTTTCATCACTTCAACGATCTATTCCTCCGTACTCATCATATAAATAAATCGCAGATCATCAGCAGTCATATCGTTGCTATATCAAAACTGCTTGCAATGTACTGTGAATTGTGATAATATAATTCATATTCCATCGGGGAGCTATTTGCATTTAGCTCGTTAATAACTGCACCGCTCCGTGTGGAGTTTTTTTATTATTAGGAAATAAATATTTTGGTATCATTTTCCTTGAGGAAGGGATAAACAAATGTCCAGCACTTTTTTGACCCGGGAGGGCTTTGAAAAACTTCAGGATGAACTGGTGTATTTACGCACAGACAAGCGTGAGGAGATTGCCCTGCGCCTTCACGAAGCTATGGAAGGCGGTGAGTTGATTGAGAATGCTGAATATGAAGCCGCGAAAAATGAACAGTCTTTTGTGGAAGGCCGAATTAAGGAATTAGAAATTCTTTTGGCAACCGCACGGATTGTCGATGAGACCGAATTGGTTTCCGATGTTGTGGTTGTTGGTTCAAAAGTGACCATTCAAGAAGAAGACGCTGATGCTGAAGAGTGCTATGTCATTGTTGGTGCAGCAGAAGCTGACCCTTCTCATGGAAAAATCTCCAATGAATCGCCGCTCGGTAAGGCGCTCCTGAACAATAAAAAGGACAGCACTGTCAGTGTTGAAGCCCCGGCAGGGTCGTTTAAGGTGAAAATCCTAAAAATCGAGTGAGTGAAACAAAAAAATCATAGCCCTGCCCGTAAAATAAAGGGGTAGGGCTTTTTTATTGAAACAAAGTGAGAGGATAAAACGCCATGCAACTCAATGATCTAGAAAAAATCCGGGTTGAAAAGCTCCTGAAGATGCGTGAAATGGGGATTGAGCCTTATCCTACGCGTGCAAATCCAACCCATACTATCGCAGATGCAATATCACTCTTTGAAAAATCGGAAGCGGCTGGTGAAGCAACTACGACTGAGGTCACATTGGCTGGAAGACTGCGGGCGATCCGATTGATGGGTAAAATCGCTTTCTCGGCGGTTGAGGACAGCACCAGCCGGGTGCAGTTTTTTATGCGAGAAAATGAATTAGGCAGCGAGACGATGGCTTTGTTCAAGGAGTTCTTTGACCTTGGCGATTTCATCCAGGCATCTGGTGTGATGATGCGTTCACGCACCGGCGAAATCTCACTGCTTGTTCACCAACTGGTGATGCTCTCAAAAGCAATCACACCGCTGCCTGCTGCCAAGGACGAGGTTGTAGATGGTCAAGTGATACGACATGCCACGCTGTCTGACCCTGAAATGCGTTACCGTCAGCGTTATGCTGACCTGGCAGTCAACCCCGAGGTACGGGAGATCTTTCGTATCCGCGCTGCCACTGTGAGTGCCCTGCGGCGCTTCCTGGATTCACGAGGCTTCCTTGAGGTGGAAACGCCGATCCTTCAGCCGATTTATGGTGGTGCCGCGGCCAGACCATTTACGACCTATCACAACCAGTTAAAACAGGATTTATACCTGCGTATTTCGTTTGAGCTCTATCTTAAACGTCTGCTGGTCGGCATGCTGGGACATGTCTATGAAATTGGCCGGGACTTCCGCAATGAAGGTGTCTCTTTCAAGCACAATCCGGAATTTACACAGCTGGAGTTTTACACGGCATATGCTGATTATGAAAAAGTGATGCAGATCACTGAGGATATGCTGGCTTATGTATGTGACGAAGTACTTGGTACCAGGAAAATCAGGTTTGGCGAGCTTGAAATGGATCTGACCCCGCCGTGGAAACGCCTGCAGCTCAGACAGGGCTTGATTGATACGACAGGTATTGATATTGATGACTTCCCAACCCGTGAAGATCTCTCTGCTGCCATGCAGGCAAAAGACATGCGCTTCAACCCTGAAGCGCCGCGAGGCAAACTGATTGACCACATGATTGGTACCTACCTGGAACCCTCGTTAGTCCAGCCGACATTTCTGTATGACTATCCGCGCGAAATATCGCCGCTGGCAAAGAGTAAACCAGGAGATCCAACTACTGTTGAACGTTTTGAAGGATTCATTGCCGGGCTGGAGCTGTGCAACGCATTCACTGAATTGAATGATCCGCTGGATCAGGAATCCAGGTTCCTTGAGATGGGTAGAGCATATGCTGAAGGTGATGACCAGAGGCACCCGATGGATGATGACTATTTGCAGGCGATGAAGTATGGCATGCCGCCAAATGGCGGTTTTGGGATGGGTATTGACCGCCTGGTCATGATTCTGGCAAACAAGGCTTCCATCAGGGAGGTACTGCTCTTCCCCCACCTGCGTGATCGCCAGGGTGATGATGAGTAGACAACCTGTTAGAAGATAAGAAAAAATGAGCGCTTTCGAAAAATGAAAGCGCTTCTTTTTTACCTTGAGAGGATATGTGAGATTCTGTAATACTCTTCGGGGGTTGATTTGTGGTACTTATGTAAATCCTCAAACGGGATACCAATCACTTCGTTGCCCGCCAATACCGTCATCACGCCGGATTTCCCCTCGAGCAACAGCTCGACTGCCTTGACACCGTAACGTGTGGCAATCCAGCGGTCAAAAGCAGTTGGTCGTCCGCCACGCTGGACATGACCCAGCAAGGTCACTCGCAGGTTAAAACCGATATTCATGGCATCAATTTCTTTTGCCAGTTCAGCTGCTCCAGTATGGAAACCCTCTGCCATGACGATAATGCAGTGCGTTTTGCCGCGCCGATAAGCATTTTCCACTGCCGCAATAACATCTTCAACTGGTGTCTCAATTTCTGGAATTAAAGTAATTTCTGCGCCGCACACTACACCTGCGCGCAGCGCCAGGTAGCCTGAGGTTTTACCCATTGTTTCCACAATGAAAGCGCGGTTGTGAGAAGAAGCTGTATCGCGTAAATTATCAATTGCATCAACAATTGTGTTCAGAGCGGTATCTACACCGATTGACATATCTGTTCCCGGGATGTCGTTGTCGATGCTGGCCGGTATGCCAATGACTTTCACACCTTTTTGGGATAGTACCTTGGTTCCATTGATTGACCCGTCACCACCGATTACAATCAATCCCTGAATGTCCGCGCTGTTCAGCTGCCGTACAGCTTCACGTTGTCCCTGGCTGGTAAGGAAGGCATCACTACCTGCTGTCATCAGAATGGTGCCGCCGCGTTGAATAATTCCACCAACATCTCTGGCTCCCATCGGTTTAAAATTACCTTTTATCAAGCCGTCATATCCACCTACAATGCCGGTTACTGTTATGTCATGCGCTATCGCGGTTCGAACGACCGCCCTGATGCAAGGGTTCATACCGGGAGCGTCACCACCGGAGGTCATCACTGCAATATGTTTGACCGTCTGACTTTCCATACTTCACCTGTTAATCAGTGGATTCTTATCGGTTCAATGCGGATATTATCTTCACCAACCATTTCAGAGATTGTTCGAATGATCTGGTTGTTGATGCGGGTGGTCTCATTTGGGAATTCCATTCTGTAGCCGCGCCCATTTTCGTAAATCATAAATGCAAAATGGTCATGACCCGGACAGGCAATCATCATACCGTAGATGCGCTGCAGCCGGCGAATATCACGATTCTTGTCTCCGGTAGAGCGTAAATAGACAGTAATCATGTGAGGTTCTTCATTATCAAACCGTGACGGCTGATTAATGAAAGCTGGCGGGATAATGACAGGCAGTGATAGTGCAGGTTTTGGTTGTTCAACCGGGACGCGGGGTGTTTCGGGCATGGACGCACCTTCAACAGGTTGAACGTGCTCCTCCGGCAGCACTGCCACAGGGTCTTGAGCGGGCTGTACCTGTGATGATTGATTATATGCGGCTGCTGCAGCGCTTTTTGATTCCATCAACTGATTTTTATCACGTGTCCACTCTGAAGGTAGAAGATCTTCGCCAGCCCATGGATCGGCTGCGTCATCGTCTGCTGCAGATTCCTGCATTTCCTCATATAAGGTATCGCTATAATCAGATATCTCTGGTTCGGTGGACGGATTATCATATAGATGAGTTGCTTCAATACTTTCAGACGCTTCAAAAGGCAGGGAACTGTCGATGGCAACTACTTCTACCTTATCAACCAGCACTTTTGGGTCACCGCTCTCGGTATCCATGCTGCCCGTGATTGACAGCACTTCTTTTTGTGTGAGAAGATGGCTGTATTTTGCCCAGGTTTTGGGGAAGATAACGAGCTCAATTTTTCCTGCAAGGTCTTCGAGTGTTGCAAAACCCATCGTCTTATTGTTCTTGGTCTGATGGCTGCGAACGGTGCTGATCATTCCACCCACAACCACTTTATCTTTGTTGGATGTTTCTTTTAACTGGCTGGCGTAGTGCGTGACGATGTTCTTTAGAGTCGGGATATAAGCATTCAGTGGGTGATCGGAAACGTACAATCCAATCAGTTCGCGTTCCCACTCAAGCAGTTCACGTACTTCAATCGGCTCACAGGGCGCCAGCACGATATCATCCTCAATGCCAGACGCCTGGCCGAAAAAGGTCATTTGACCGCTCTCTATCGCTTTAAAATGACTGGTGCTGACTGAGATGATTCGGTCGAGTGACTCCAGCAGTGCACTGCGAGAACCGAATATGTCCATTGTACCGGCTTTAGTCATGCTTTCCAAAGCGCGCTTGCCAACTTTGTGCAGAGGAACTCGGCGGGCAAGGTCGTTGAGGTCTGTGAATTTGGCGACTTGCTGTTCGTCCAAAATCATCTGTACTGGATTAGAACCGACGTTCTTAATAGCTCCCAGTCCAAACCGAATGGCAGGCGACTTGCCGGGTCTATCCTCAATTGAGAAATCCCAGCTCGAGTGATTGACATCTGGCGGCAGCACATCAATCCCCATACTGCGAGAATCTGCGACATAAAAAGCTACTTTTTCATTATCTGTTTTAGAAGCTGAAAGGGTTGCCGTCATGTACTCTACCGGGTAGTGGGTCTTAAGGTAGGCAGTTTGAACAGCGATGGTTCCATAATTGGCAGCATGACTTTTATTGAAACCGTAATGCGCAAAACCCTGCCAGTCATTATAAATATGTTCAGCAGTTGCCGGGTCAATCCCTTTTTGTTCTGCACCAGAAATAAATTTGATGCGATGGGCATCAATTTCTGCTTGTTTCTTTTTTGAGATTGCGCGGCGCAGATTATCGGCTTCAGATGCTGAGTAGCCAGCCAGGTCCATAGCTGCAAATATAATCTGCTCCTGGTAGATAGGAGTGCCGTAGGTCTCTTTGAATATGGGTTCAAGGGCTGGATGAAGATAAGATACTTCCTCTTCACCATGCATGCGTTTGATGTATGAGGGGATAAAAGTCATTGGACCAGGCCTGAATAATGCCACCATAGCAATGATGTGCGAGAGGTTTTTTGGCTGCATCTGAACCAGGTAGCGTGTCATGCCAGTCCCTTCCACCTGGAACACACCGGCAGTGTGGCCTTCGCCTAAAAACTTGAATGTATCAGGATCATCCAGTGGAATATTATCCAAATTCAGGTCAACCCCATGGCGCTCGCGAATCATATTGCAGGCGTGCTGCATGATCGTGAGAGTCGACAATCCAAGAAAATCCACTTTCAGCAGCTTCATGTGGTCGATTACCCACATTTCAAATTGGCTGACAGATTTGATTGGCGTCACTTCGCTGTTGCTGGTTGGCCTGTGCAGGGGCATGTATTCCACCAGCGGCAGGTCTGAAATGACAACACCTGCTGCGTGCGTGCCGACATTGCGAATTGCACCTTCCATGTGACCTGCTGTGTCAAGCAAGTTTTTTAGATATGGCGTACTCGCATAGATTTGTTTTAACTCATCAAGCTGCTCAACTGCTTCGCTGATAGAAATGGGTTTGCTGGGTATATTTGGTATCAGCTTGGATACCCGGTCAACTTCGGGCAGGGGAATGTCCAATACTCGACCGACATCACGGATCGCACCCCTGGCCCCCAAAGTGCCAAAGGTAATAATCTGTGCAACTCTGTCACTGCCGTATTTGTCACAGCAGTATTCCATCATGTGCGAGCGCTGGTCATCCTGGAAGTCTAGGTCAATATCAGGCATATTGACGCGGTCTTTATTTAAAAACCGTTCAAAGAATAGCCCCTGAGAGAGTGGTTCAATGGATGTGATTCCGAGGGTATAAGCGACCATTGAGCCGGCTGCAGAACCGCGCGTGTTATACCAGATACCACTTTCGCGGGCATGGTTGGTCAGGTCTTGAACAATAAGGAAGTAGGCATCAAAGTTGAGCTCATGGATGACCTGCAGTTCGTACTCAAGGCGCTGGCGTACTTCGCTGTCTTCAGCCTTTTCTCCATAGCGTCTGATCAAGCCTTCTTCACATAATTTACGCAGATAGCTTTCTGCAGTGAAACCAGCGGGCACATCATAGTTGGGCAGATGATATACATTACCCGGGTCAAGGTCAACATTCGTCCTTTCAGCAATCCACAGCGTGTTTGAAATGGCTTCAGGAACATCAGCAAAGAGTTCAGCCATCTCCTGTGGTGAACGCAAGTAGTAAGTATCATTACTCATCCTGAAGCGGTTGTTGTCAGATAGAAGCGCGCCAGTTTGAATGGTGAGGAGAATATCCTGGTACTGCGCATCCGTGCGGTCAACGTAATGCACATCATTTGTTGCGATAAAGCGCACGTTGTGCTTTTTACCCAGGGCTAAAATCTGCTGGTTGATGATCTCCAACTCCGACATGTCGTGTCGTTGGAGTTCAAGGAAAAAATTGTCCCTTCCAAATACATCCAGGTAATACTCAAGCAAACTCTCTGCTTTTTCTTCGTCATTCTCCCGAAATGCCAACGAGATTTCGCCGCTCATGCAGGCACTGGTTGCGATCAAGCCTTCAGAATGGTCGGCAAGGAACTCATGATCAATACGCGGGTTGTAATAAAATCCATCAAGCTGTGAAGCGCTTGCAATTTTGAGCAAGTTCTTATAACCAGTCATGTTTTCAGCCAGCAGCAGTAAGTGCGCTGACTTTTTATCCAGCCTGGCGTGCTTTTCCAGCATACTGCGCGGCGCCACGTAGGTTTCCAGTCCGATGATAGGCTTGATTCCCGCCTTAACCGCTGTATTAAAAAAATCAATCACGCCAAACATGGTGCCGTGGTCAGTCAATGCAACTGCCGGCATCTCCATTTCTTTGGCGCGCGAGATTAATTTTTTAATACTGCTGAAGCCATCCAACACTGAGTATTGAGAATGCACATGCAGGTGGACAAACGACATTGAAGCGGGGCTCCTGATTATGGTTTACAGCGATAAAACAATTATAGCATTGCGGTTATCAATCCTGTTCTGAGCAGTCTTAAAAAATCTTTATTCTTAAGGAAAGCGCCGAAAAAATTAAGCCAAAAAATTCCAAAAAACTATACACATTGTGAAATGGCATATTTATCGACTGGATTCAAAATAACTTTCAATTTGTTTAAGCCCCCAAGTGATAACCCGTCTGTCTGTTTCATTGATCGAACTACCCATGATCCTGCAGGTATCTGCATAAAGGCTCAATGCTGCGCGTGAACGTTGTGCTACGTTATCATCATCATTTGAACCTATGAGCACACCAGATGCAACCCTGAAGTTTTTACTCCAGTAAGAATCAATCCCTGCGACTTGCTGTGGCACAAGAAAAAACTGGTTTTCAGACAACAAATAAGCCTGGTGATGGATGATCATCAGCTCGCACAGGCCGATAAGCAACCCCTGGATGGCATATATGCATGTCCAGGGCTGTCCATTGAGCAGCCCGGTTAAAATCTTAGTGATTTCTTCAACCAGCCCGGCAAGTGATGTGCTGATTGTCAATTCAGCCTGCCCAGCAAGGTTTGACCAATCCATGTTTCCGGCAGTATCCTTCAAGCGCTCAAGCTGACCGTGAGGGTCATATAAGATGACACACTGCTGAAGTGAGGGTTTGACATAGTAAAAACGACTGGGTTGGTGAAGGTCAGCAGTGACACTTTCGATAGAGGTATGCGTAAGGCTTACCAACTGTTCATCAATAATCAACAGTTGGTAAGATATCAAAGTATCCAGTTCAGCAGAGGTGACATAACGGATGATGTCAATATCGCTGTGGGGTGATGGTGTACCGCGTGCAAAACTGCCTGTCAGGGCAAGGGCAACACTACCGGGTGAATAGGCATCTATGACCTTTTGAACGACTGTATTATTTTCCAGGTTCATCATGGATGGATGCCAGAGTTAACTTATACGGTTCCTGATGGTGTGACAATAGGCCCTAGGAAAATACCTAAAAAATAAATGATGAAATAAGACTCAGGCGAATGACATTTTCAGCGCTGTTTGAAATTTTTCATCTGTGACGCCAGCCGCCATTGCTTGATTATTCTTGAGAATTCAGCCAGGAAGCGCATGTTGTCAGTTTTCTTTGACTCACCTTCTTCATCGCTAAGCTTGCTTTTAATAATTTCAACCAGTTCCTCATTCAGCCCAGTAGTGCGAATGACATCGTTCCATTCTTGCTTGGTCTCTTCTTCGAGATGCAAGGAATTAATCAGAGATAAGACTTTTCTTTCTTCGGGTGTGTTTTTCACAGCCATTTTCAATTTCTCCTTTCTGTAACGCTGCAGGGTAATTCTGCATCGCCAGCAGGTACCAGATACATACCTTATTATACAACACCGTTCTAACCATCAGTTTTGCCAATAACTAATGGGCGGTTTTTATGTATTATTGGTTATGGAAAGGATCATCTTGAAGATGGAAAAAATTCTGCTATAATCCAGAAATAATTTAGAAAACTATATATTGAAATCCTCAGTTGTTGGGGAGTAGCAGCCTATTCAGGTTAGGATAATCGACATGACGGGAGTCCCTTCCCCGGTTATCCGGGCGAAAACGCCATGCAAGACCAACGGAATGTCCGTCTGGTCTTTTTTTAATAGATTGCGGTTAAGAGGAACTTGGAGGTGAAGTGTGATGGCGTGGTATCAAAAAAATGAATCGGAAGTGATTAACAGCCTCAACAGCGATGCACAGCAAGGCTTAACTCACGACGAGGCTAAACGAAGAATTGACCAGTATGGCTTAAATGAACTGGTCGATCGCGGGTTAAAAAGCCCCTGGAAGATCCTTTGGGAGCAATTGACCGGATTGATGGTATTGATCCTAATCGTGGCTGCAGTCATATCAGGCTTGTTGGGTGAATATAAAGATGTGATCGTCATTATGGTCATTGTTGTCCTGAATGCGCTGCTCGGTTTTTCACAGGAATATAAAGCTGAACAAGCCATGGCGGCTTTGAAGAAAATGGCTGTACCCAAGGTAAAAGTGCGTCGCGGCGGGCACGTCAGTGAAATTCCGGCCCAGGAGCTTGTTCCGGGTGATCTTATCCTTCTGGAAGCTGGGAATACTGTGCCAGCGGACGCCCGGGTCATCGAGTCCATCAATCTCAGGGCATTGGAAGCAGTACTTACTGGCGAATCAGAACCGGTTGAAAAAATATCTTCTGCCATCGCCAAAGATAATGTTCAGCTTGGTGACCAGCATAATATGCTGTTCATGGGAACAGTAATCTCATTTGGTCGCGGGTCCGCTATCGTCACAAGTACAGGCATGCAGACTGAACTAGGAAAGATTGCCGACCTGATACAGTCTGTTCACGGCGAGATGACGCCTCTACAGAAGAAACTTGACCAGCTTGGCAAAGGTTTGGCGCTGGCTGCCTTGGGCATTGTTGCGCTTGTTTTTGTGAGCGGCTTATTAACTGGTGAAGAAATTGGTTACATGTTCCAAACATCCATTGCACTGGCAGTAGCTGTCATCCCTGAAGGTCTTCCAGCCGTTGTTACAATTGCGCTAGCTTTAGGTGCACAGCGTATGTTAAAACGACAGGCGCTGATCCGAAAGTTACCGGCGGTGGAGACACTAGGCTCGGTCACCGTGATCTGCTCAGACAAAACCGGCACACTGACCGAGAATAAAATGACGGTCACTGTACTGGATGTGGCAGAGAACAGGCTGGATTTTATCGAGACATTGAGTGGTCACAGCCCGAGTATTACCGCGGATGAGCGGGAACACCCTGTGCTGTTCAACAGTAATGCTGTTGCGATTTTGCTCACTGGTGGCGCATTATGTAACGATGCTATCCTCGAAACCTCACCACAGGATCCGACCAGTTTCTCAACAGTGGGCGACCCAACTGAAGGTGCACTGGTTATTGCAGCTGCACGGGTGGGACTGCAAAAAAGTGACCTTGAGAAGGCAATGCCGCGTGTCGCTGAACTGCCGTTTGATTCCGACCGCAAACGCATGACCACAATTCACCAATCCGCTGGCAGCATGCCTGTACTGCTTCAGCCAGTTTGGCAGGAGCATCAAAAAACCGGCAGGACATTCAAGTACCTGGCGATCACAAAGGGAGCGGTTGACAGCCTGTTGGAAGTCTGCAGCCGGGTCTGGCACAATGGTGCAGTGATAACACTGGATGAGCAATGGCTCGAAAGAATCAGACACGCCAATGATGGAATGGCTCAAAACGGTATGCGGGTTCTTGGTCTGGCATTTCGATCACTGGACTCACTGGAAAATACATCAGAAATTGACGTGGTTGAGAATGACATGGTCTTTGTGGGTATGTTCGGCATGATTGACCCGGCAAGGCCTGAAGCAAAGGATGCTGTAGCGGTGGCACGGTCTGCTGGCATTCACACCATGATGATTACCGGCGATCACCCGCTCACAGCTGTGCACATCGCTAAAAACCTGGGTATAACCGACACCGACCAGATCATCACAGGCAAGGAACTGGCAGTCATTGAAATGCCTGAACTTGAAAGACGTATCAATGATGTGTCCGTATTTGCCCGTGTTTCACCTGAGCACAAGATGAAGATCATCACAGCGCTGCAGAACCGCGGCAACGTTGTAGCCATGACAGGCGATGGTGTTAATGATGCTCCCGCACTGAAAAAGGCAGATATCGGCATAGCAATGGGCATCACGGGCACTGACGTGTCCAAGGAAGCATCTGACATGGTGCTCTTGAATGATAACTTCTCCACTATTGTCGCCGCAGTGGAGGAAGGCCGACGTATTTTTGACAATATCCGGAAGTTCATCAAGTACACCATGACATCCAACTTTGGTGAGATTGTCACCATGCTGGCAGCCCCACTGCTTGGCATGCCGATACCGCTCATTCCTCTACAGGTATTGTGGATCAACCTGGTGACCGATGGGCTGCCTGGTCTGGCCCTTTCGATAGAGCCGGCAGACCGAAACACCATGAAGCGTCCTCCTTATGATCCACAAGAGAGTATTTTTGGCAGGGGTTTGATCCGTGATGTGATTTGGATAGGACTTTTGATGGGAGCGGTATCCCTGCTTGCCGGCCTACCTTTTTATAAAGCAGGCGCAGATTCCTGGCGCACGATGGTGTTCACTACACTGACACTCGCACAGATGGGTAACGCTCTGGCAACCCGTTCAGAGAATGAGTCTCTTTTCAAGATCGGGTTATTATCTAACAGAGCGATGCTTGCATCAGTGTTAGTCACTTTTGGTTTACAGCTGGTCTTGATCTATGTGCCGTTTTTCCAAAACATCTTCAGCACAGTGCCTTTGACTGCCGCTGAACTGGCTACTTCTCTTGCTATCAGTGCAGTCGTGTTTACAGCAATTGAGATAGTAAAACTCATCAGGTCTAAACTTAAAAAATAAACTAATTTGAGTTGTGGCGTTACTTAGTGATGGCGCTTCCGGGATACAAAGACCCGGAAGCTCATTTATTCTCGCCTTTCCTTGCCATGCCGGATAAAGTTGGGTATGATAACCTCAGGCAACAAGAAATTTTACGGTTGGAGAAAAAAAATAATGACAGATCTCTTATACCAGACTGATAGTTACTTACGAGTTTTTGAAGCTGAAATTACTGCTATCGATGGTGAAAACAGGGCAGTGATGCTAGATAGAAGCGCTTTTTACCCTGGCGGCGGCGGTCAGCCGAACGATACCGGCGTCTTGAATGCTGCAGGGATGACCTTTCCAGTCTTAAAAGTCAAAAAGGGTCCTCAAGGCGTTCTACATTTCCTGGGTGGAGAGGATCCACTACCGGCTGTGGGACAAAAGGTAACAGGAGAGATCAACTGGGAAAGGCGTTACCAATTAATGCGCACTCATACTGCCATGCATGTGCTGTGTGGTGTAATCTTTCGTGACTTTGGCGCCCAAGTTACTGGCGGAGATATGGATCCACTGCAAGGACGAATGGATTTTGAATTTGAGACCATGAGCAAAGACCTGGTGGGAGTCATTGAGGCGCGTGTCAATGAAGAAATTCAGAAGGGGCATGAAGTGCATGTCAATATCCTGCCGCGTGAAGAAGCCTTCCAGATTCCCGATTTGATCCGCACCAAGATCAACTTGCTGCCGCCGGCAATACAGGAGATCAGAACAGTTGAGCTGGTTGGGCTTGATTTGCAGGCTGATGGTGGCACACATGTGAAAAATACCATTGAGGTTGGCAATGTCAAGGTGGTTGATTACAAGAGCAAGGGAAAGATTAACAAACGAATTTATGTGGAGATTGCTTAAAGCTGTCATGATTTTGTTTGTGTAAGACAGGAGTGGAAGTTGGAATTCAGTTTTGATGTGCTAATAAAAATCCTGCTGGCGATTGCCCTGGGCGGTTTGATTGGTGTCGAAAGAGAGATCAGAGAAAAGGCGGCTGGTTTTCGAACACTGATTTTTATCTGTTTAGGGTCCAGTATGTTCACCATGCTTTCGATCAATTTTGCTGGAAACCATGACACAGCGCGCATCGCAGCGAATATTGTCAGTGGTGTTGGTTTTCTCGGCGCAGGCGTTATTCTACGGGAGCAGGGGCGTATCAAAGGACTGACTACTGCATCAATTATCTGGTTTGTGGCAGCGGTCGGCATGGCAGTTGGCGCTGGGCAGTTTTTGTTTGCGATAGCTGCAACATTAATTGTGTTCATAATCCTGTGGATTTTTCCAAGGGTGGAACGCCTCATTGGAAAATCCCATGAAACCCAAACCTATAACATCACCTGTTTATTAAATGAACAGGTGATAAGTGGATTGGAGGATATTGTTTCATCAAGCAAATTATTTGTTTATTCGCACAAGTTGGAAAAACATGACGAGTCAGCTTTAATAACATGGGTGCTTGCCGGCAGACCCGACTATCACATCAAACTGCGCGAACAATTCATTAATTCGAATAGTGTCAATGAGTTTCGGTATTAAGAGACATATAATGCCAGATACCAACACTCAGACAATTATTTACACCGATGGCGCTGCAATTGGAAACCCGGGTCCAGGAGGCTATGCCGCCGTCATACTGCAAGATGGCAAGCGTCGTGAGCTTTCCGGTGGATATCGGCTGACAACCAACAACCGCATGGAATTAATGGCTGCAATTGAAGCATTGAAGGTGCTAAAGTCTCCCGAGGATGTCAAGTTGTATTCAGATTCGCGATACCTGGTGGACAGCATCAATAAAGGCTGGGTAAAAAAGTGGCAGGCAAACCGTTGGAAAAAAGCCGACAAGAAAAAGGCAGAGAACATTGACTTGTGGCAGCTATTACTGGAACAACTTGACAAGCACAAAGTGACGTTTGTGTGGGTTGCCGGTCATGCCGGCACACCAGAGAATGAGCGTTGTGATCGCCTGGCAGTAAGAGCCGCAAGTAAAAAAAATCTCCCCGAAGATACAGGTTATCAAAACGGGGATCAGCGCAGCAGCCAGCCAGGCCCGCTGACATTATTTGATATTTAAACTGATATTGAAAACATTATAGATGGAAGGGAATACTCCTATGCCAAAAACCGTTCCTCTATCAGATTTCTTTCACCAGGAGACGCTCCGCAGTCTGCGGGAAACCTTGCAGCGCTTGCAGTATTACTACGCTCAGCGCGATGTCAAATTGCTTGATGCATTCATGGCGGAACTTATTTCTACCGAAGGAAGTATTACCGTCATCGGTGTGGGGCATGATGCTTTTTATACAGGTCATGACCAGGTGCGCGAGATGTTTGAGAATGACTGGTTGTATTGGGGTGATGTCGTTTTTGACAGCGAGCCTGCAAGGATTGATTATCATAACGAGGTAGGGTGGATCACTACAACAGGCACGGTTACAAAGAGATTAGATACTGAAATCCTGTTCAGGAATGCGCCAGATAAAACTCCAGTCACAGATGATCGAAAAAGCAATATTCTCTCTGTGTTAAAACTCGCGACTGATGCAATTGAAAACGACAGCGCCGGACAGGTTTTCAGCATGGGTATTCGTTTTTCAGCTGTGTTACTCAAGACATCCGAAGGCTGGCGCTTCAAGCAGATGCATTTTTCAACAACTACGCCTTAAGACATTAAGTCAGCGAGACACTTTATTAAAATTGAACAAACGATGTCATTATTCAAAAAGAAACTCTGGAGACGACTATGACCAACCCTGCAATGCTCACAAAAAAAGATGAAAAAGACTTAATTGCGTTATGCCAGGACCTTGTAAAAATAAACAGCGTCAACCCCCCGGGCAATGAATTGGTCATTGCCCAGTTCATCAAAGACTATCTTGAACAATCCGGAGTTAAGGCTGAACTTGTGTATCACGATGATCAACGGGCAAGTGTGCTGGCAGTGATCAAAGGCAGCGGTAAAGCCGACCCTGTCATCTTCTCAGCGCATATTGACACAGTGCCTGTTGGTGACCAACCGTGGATTGCCGGACCATTCTCAGGAGAGATCATTGACGGCAAGCTGTATGGGCGCGGCAGCTCTGACATGAAGGGCGGCCTGGCAGCTATGATGATTGCAGTACGCAAGCTGATGGAAGCCAAAGTACAGTTGAAGGGCGACCTGGTGCTGGCGTTTTCAGCTGGTGAGGAGAACAATTTTTTAGGCGCTTATGCCCTTGCAGAGCGCGACGAATTAAAAAAAGCGCAGGTGCTGTTGGTTTCTGAGCCCAGTTCCAACCAGCTTGCACTGGCAGAGAAGGGCGGGTTCTGGCTCAAGGTGGTGACGCATGGTCAAACTGCTCACGGCTCACGGCCGGAACAGGGACGCAACGCCGTGATGATGATGATGCAGTTCCTGCAGGAATTTATGACACTTGACATCAAAAGTGAGCCGCACCCATTGTTAGGTCAGTTCACCCGTTCTGTCAACGTCATCAGCGGTGGTATGAAGACCAACGTAGTGCCCGACTCCTGTATGGTCGAGGTCGACATGCGCACTGTTGGGGGACAGGACCATCAACAGATACTGAAGCAAATTCAGGAGCTTATCAAACGGCTTGAGACAGACATCCCCGGGTTCAAAGCTGAAGCGAGCGGGTTATCAGTGAACACCCAGCCTGTGGTCACGGACGAAAATCATCCGGCGGTTGTGCAGTTCAGGCAAATCCTTGAGCGTGAGACCAGGGTCGACACGACGCCAATAGGCATGTATTACGGCACTGATGCAGCGGTGTATGTGCCGTTGTATGGATACCCGATGATTATCTGTGGACCTGGCAGGGCAGAACTGGCACACCAGCCCAATGAGTTTATTGATATTGACAAGTTAATTGAGGCAGCCAGGGTGTATATACTGGCTGCCCTTGAGTGGTTAAATTAGTAACAGGTTAAGCCAGGTCCCGCATAGGAACGATTTTGACACCAGCTTTTACTAAAGCAGCATGAACTGCTTCAGCTACATTTAAGGCGTTAGGAGAATCACCGTGGATACAGAGCGTGTCCACGGTATGCTTTTTTATCTGTCCGCCGCTGGTGACCTGGATGCCATTTGTCACAAGTGACAGGGCATTTTTCGCCGCTTCTTCAGGTGAGTGAATGACAGCGCCAGGTAGTTTACGTGACATCAAGCTGCCATCCGGGTTATAAGCTCGCTCGGGGAAGCCTTCATTTACCACCCGCAAGCCCATTTCTTTACCCATGTCTGCCAGCAAGGAACCGGCAAGGGCTACGAGAATCAAGCTTGGGCTGAACTTTTTGACTGCGGACGCAAAAGAGGCTGCAATAACCCGGTCTGAAGCCGCCTGATGGAATAAAGCACCATGTGACTTAACATGTGAAAGCTCGATGCCAGCTGCTTTTGCAAATCCTGCCAGGGCACCAATCTGGTACAACGTAAAGGCTTCAACTTCGTCAGGCGAGAGGTCTAAATTTCTGCGACCGAATCCCTGTAAATCCGGGTGACCGGGGTGGGCTCCCACGGCTACGCCGTCTTTGACAGCCAGTTGAATGGTCTGCTGCATTACCAGCGGGTCGCCGGCATGCAGTCCGCAGGCAATATTGGCTGAGGTGATCAACGGCATTAATCCGGCATCATTGCCGAGGGTGTACCTGCCATAGCTTTCTCCCATGTCGCTGTTGATATCAACTTTCATCATATCTCTCCTATCTTTAATTAAAAACTGCTGTAGTAAAGCAAATCATCCTCATCAGTGGTGATTGGCTGTGTGAGTGCTTGTAAGGCTGCCCGATACTCCTGCTGGGCTTGCTCTGGAGTTGTCAAATTAAAAGTCACCTGGCTCTCGCCCGGCTGGCACTGTGCTAAAAGACTGCGGCTGACGGTTGTAAGACCTGCTATCTTGGTATAACCACCGGTGGTGGCTGCTTCTGCCATCATCACAATCGGCTGGCCGTTGGCCGGCACCTGTACCGCACCGGCGAACATGCCATCTGAGACAATATCGGCAGCGCTGATATGTTCAATCGCCATCCCTTCGAGGCGGTAGCCCATGCGGTCAGAGGTCATTGTCAGGGAATAATGTTCGCTCAAAAAGGTTGCTCTGCCTTGATTGGTGAACATATCATACTGCGGGCCCGGGACAACAGAGAGGACCGGGTTCTCTTCGTAATGGGGTCTGTAGTAGGGCTGTATGCTGCTGCTTGCTAAATGGAACGCACGTTCATTAACATTTGGGTTCACAAGCTGATCTCCTGCTTGCAGCGAGCGCCCATCAAGACCGCCAAAACGGCCGCGCAGATAGGTTGACCGTGAGTTTAACATCAAAGGCACCTGTATCCCACCGCTGACGCATAGATAACCCCAGCTGCCAAAGCCCTGTTTTTCAATAGTGATCACAGATCCGCGGTTGACACGCAGGGCAGTCCAGGAGGGTAACGAGGAGTCGTCAAGATATAATGCAAAGCCGCAGCCGGTTAGTGCAATGAGCGAGTCATGCAGCACTTCTAACCTTGGTCCAGACAGGGTGAACTCGAGCCCGGCAAAGTTGGATGGATTGCCAACAAGGCTGTTGCCGGCAATTAATGCCAGCACGTCCATTGCGCCTGAGACCGGTACACCGAAACACTGGTAGCCGTACCTGCCGGTGTCCTGTATGGTGGTCAAAAAACCCGGTTCAATGACATTAAAACTCATGACCAGCCCCGTTTTCTAACACCTGATAAAACACAACTGAACATCCCGGGGAGAGCAAGAAAGGCTGCTCGCTGTGTGGATCAAAGAGCCTGACTGGCGTCCAGCCAATGATCTGCCAACCACCGGGAGAATCAACAGAATAGATACCGGTTTGGGTGTTAGCTATCCCAACAGAGCCGGCAGGAACCAGTGTGCGCGGGTTTTTTAATCTTGGCGTGGCAATTGCTGGGTCCAAACCACCCAGGTAGGGGTAGCCTGGCGTAAACCCCATCATGTAAACCGGGTAAACACCGCTGGTGTGAATTTTTATGACCTCATCGGGTGACAGCCCGTGATGATCCGCCACATAATTCAAGTCAGGGCCATATTTGCCACCGTAAATTGTCGGAATTCGAACGATCTTCCGATCATCAGCTTGCACATCAACACGCGTCTTCAGTTCTGCAGCCAGCCATGACTGAACATGGTCGATACCAATAATCATTGGATCATAATACACCATCAACGAGCTGTAGGTGGGCACAAACTCGATGACACCTTTAGGTGCAGCACTGGCAAGGTGACGATGGTTGATATGTACCAGGTGGTTGACTTCCGGAATAATTTCACGGGAAAAATATATGCCCACAGCGCAATCGCCACAGGGTTTGAGCTCAAATGGATACTGTGTCATCTCTTCTTTCATGGGCTCACATTATTATAGCATTGGCAATTCATGCAGGGGGTTTTGATAGATTGACAATAATCTGCTTTGAAAACAACGCTTAATGATTGGGGTTCCTTGTCCTGGGACAGCGATAATTTATGGTAAGATGGGAATATTAATTCATCGTACCCGACAGGTAAAAAAGTTTTACCTGGTTTAGATAAATTCTTCGCGAAGGATTGGATATGAGAAAGACGCAATCTACCAAAGCAACCCCCAACCGGATTGGACTGATGGTTCCATCCAGCAACAGCGTCATGGAGCCAGATTTTTATCTCAATCTGCCGCAGGACTGGACACTGCACACGGCCCGTATGTTCCTGGAAGATGTCACACCTGAAGGGGAGGCGCGCATGATCGATGAATTTGCCTTGCCGGCTGCCCGCGATCTTGCGACTGTTCATCCGGATGTATTGGTGTTTGGCTGTACCAGCGCTGGCGCACTGCGGGGCAATATTTTTGAGGAACAGTTGATGGCCGATATTACCAGCAAGACAGGTATTCCATGTGTCAGCGTGGCAAAGGCTGTAAGAGAAACACTGCGCAGCCTGGGCATCAGCCGGGTAGCTGTTGCAACACCTTATGTTGAAGTCCTTAACCAGAAAATCGCTGCCAGCCTTGAAGATGACGGCATCCAGGTGATGCGCATCACCGGCCTTGGAATTGTTGCCAATACTGAGATTGGAACAGTGCCGGGTCAGAAGATAATTGACCTGGCGCATAAAGCCGTGGTTGGTCTTGAACCACAAGCCTTGTTTATCTCCTGTACGAACTTTCCTGCCGTATCAGTCCTGGAGAAAATTCGCAGCCAATTCCCCTTCCCTGTAATTTCGTCCAACCAGGCAGTTTTAGATACAGCGGTCGCCCTGGCTTCCAGCTTGTAATTAGGTTTTTAAAAAAAACAATCTGCTCCTGGCAATTGCCAGGAGCAGTGTCTTTTAAGTCAGCATTGAGATTGGTTAGCCAAGAACGTAGCGTGTCATCCAATCCAGCAGGGCTTCATTTTGTGCCTTGCGGATTGGCACAGGCCCATTGATAGAGCCGCCGTGCGGGCTCTCCGGCAGACGCACCATTTCCACCGTGCAGCCATTGGCTTTCAACACTGTGTAGAACTGCTCAGACTGCTCAGCAGGACAACGGTAATCGGCTTCGCCCTGTACAAGCAGCGTAGGTGTTTTGCACTCATACGCATAGGTGATCGGTGAACATTTGCGGTAAATCTCAGGTATTTCATGTGGATACCCGCCGAGTTCTTCCAGAGAAAAATAGACACCGATGTCACTGACGCCGTAGAATGAGTTCCAATTGGTCACGGGATTTTCGGGCACTGCTGCTTTGAAGCGGTCGGTATGACCAACAATCCAGCAGGAGAGGTTGCCCCCGCCAGAGAGGCCGCAGCAGCCCAGGCGCTCGGGGTCAGCAAAGCCCTTCTCGATGGCATAATCAACCCCTGCCATCAGGTCATGATAATCCAGGTTGCCCCAATCGCCCTTGATGGCTGTTGCAAACTTGTCCCCGTAGCCAGTTGAGGCACGGTGGTTGATGAACAGAACTGCGAAACCAGCGCCGCCAAGCATTTGAAAATCAAGCGAGAAGTTGCATCCGAACGCAGAATGTGGTCCACCGTGAATGTAAAGGATAGTGGGATAGGGCGCCTTGCCAACAGGGGGCAGGGAAATCCAGCCTTCGACCTGTTCGCCATCCACACTCTTGAACAACAGATGCTCTGTTGTTGGCAGGTTAAACGAGTCAAGTAAAGACTGGTTGAGCTGTGTAAGCTGTGTCTCTTTCCTGCCAGTGAGTTCTGCAGTAAACAGTTCGGGTGGTTGATTGAAATTGGCAATGCTGTAGACAATTAGAGTTTTACCCACGTCTAGCAGCGAACAGGAACGATCGCCATTTAGGAGAGAAGTGACTTCATCTTTGCCTTCCAGTGCAACTCTTACGACCTGCTCAGTGCCAGCTTCCTGTGTACTGGTGTATGCATATTTTCCACTGTCATCCAACTTGATGATCATACCGGCCTCAGTTGGGTACTCTGAGCGCGTGCCAGCGCCAATGTGAAACTCATATCTAGCAGTACGGCATTCAGGTTCTCCACCTGAGGCATTGATGACCCACAGGTCATTTTTTGAGCCGATTGGCAGGCCATAGTGCTGCCCGAGAAACGCAATTTGCCTGCCGTTTGGCAGCCAGGCAGCAGCTTCAGCCGTGCCCCATTGTTCACACAGGTCACGCATCTCACTGCGCAGGTTGACTACCCTGAGACTGGGTTGAAAACGGTGTGTATCAGGTTTCATTGAACACAGGAAGAGGATTTCCTGCCCGTCCGGCGACCACATCGGGTTAGTGTTCATATTTCGGTCATCGGTCAGCTGTTTTGGTTCGCCGCCAGATGCATTGATGATGTAAATATCCTGAACTGCCTGGTCAAGGTAACCAAGGCCATCAAAGCGGTACACATTACGCGTCACCCTGTACGGCTTTTTCAGATCGCCCGGTTGTTTTGGACCAGCGGTGAAGGCTATGACACTGCCGTCGGGTGACCATGCTGCTCCTCCACCGACGCCCTGTTCCATGAAGGTAAGCTGTTTCGCTTCACCACCATCCACAGAAATTGTGAAAAGCTGTGGTTTTTCCGTTCGTTTAGAGAGAAATGCAATGGTTCGGCTGTCCGGTGACCAGGCTGGGCTCGTGTCCCTGGAAATGCCATTGGTTAGCTGGCGGGTGGTGCCGGTTTTTAGGTCGGTGAGAAAAAGCGTGACAAAATCTTTTTCCTTTTCGAGGTCTGTTGTGAATACTGAATACACGATCTTCTCACCGTCCGGGGAAATGGCAGCATTGGTCAGAAATTTGAATTTAAAAATATCTTCAGGTTGTACGGTTTTTGTTTGATTTAAGTCAGTCATCCAGCAGCTCCTTTAAAAAGTGGTGTTTTATGCAGAACATAACGATTCATCCAATCCAACAGGCAGGCATTTTGTGCCAGCCTGACTGCCACCGCGCCGCTGATGGATGCGGCGTGTGATGCTCCTGGGAAACGCACCATCTCCACCGTACAACCATTTGCTTTCAGGGTTGTGTAAAACTGTTCTGACTGCACCGGCGGACAGCGGTAATCTGATTCGCCCTGAAGCAGCAAGGTAGGGGTCTTACAGTGATGCGCATAGGTTATTGGCGAACCCATCCTGTACACTTCTGGCGCTTCATGTGGTTTGCCGCCGTATTCATCCACTGACAGCCAGGGGTCAAGGTCATTGGTGGCATATTCGGTGAACAGGTCTGAAACCGGATTCTCCGGTACAGCCGCCTTGAAACGGTCTGTTTGAGTGACCATCCAGCAGCTCATGTACCCGCCGTAAGATAATCCACATGTCCCTAATCGCTCCGGGTCAGCCCATCCCTTGTGTATGACATAATCCACACCAGCCATCAAGTCCTGGTAGTCCAGCACACCCCAGCCCTTCTTAATGGCTGTGACGAAATCATTGCCATAGCCTGTTGATCCCCTGGGGTTGGCAAAAAAGACCGCATAACCAGCCCCGGCAAGCATCTGAAAGTCGAAGGAAAAGGTAAATCCAAACGCGCTCTGAGGTCCGCCGTGCACATACAGGATGGTGGGGTAAGGTGCGGTTTTACCAGGCGGTTTTATCAGCCAGCCTTCCACTTCCGCGCCATCCTGGCTGTGGTACTTGAAATTTTCAATTTCTGGAAGAATGACGTTAGATAAAAATGCCTGGTTGAGGCTGGTCAGCTGCTCTGCGCCATTGCCATTACGTTGGCTTAACCACAATTCTGAGGGGTTATTGAGGTTGCCCACAGCATAGAGCAGATGATGCTTATTCGTATCGAGCAGGTGCGATGTCTGATTCTCAGCGATCAGCGGGTGGTAGGATTCTTCTCCTTCAAGGGCGAAATCGTAAATTTGGACCGTGCCACCGATCTGCACATTGCAGATGGCATGGTCAGAATAAACAGCGATGTGATTCTCCCAGTTTACCGGCAGGTCATCCTGCAGGCCGCCGTTGATTGGAAAAGGCAGAGACTGCGACCGACTGCTGAGGGTACCTTCTTTGATTGATAGCTCCCATAATTCGCTTTTTGTACCGATAGGGCGGCTTTCAGGAAGGCCACTGAAAAGTATTCGCTCACCAGAGGGCATCCAGCTGATGCAGGAAACCCTGCCAAAGTTTTTCAACAGGCTCGTCATGGTACCGTCAAGTTTAATCAGGTTAATATCACTGTAAGGGATGTAGGAGTCAGGTTTGAACGTAGACAGGCAGGCGATTGTGCTGCTATCTGGCGACCAGCGCAGTGAAGAATGGCTTAGCTGGTCGTTTGTCAATTTTGTGAGGATGTTGTCAGCTACATTCAGCATGTAAACATCCTTCTTGATCCTGTCCACATATCCCAAACCATTGAAGCGGTAAATGTTACGCGTTACCCTGAAAGGCTTATCTGATGGGATGGGATCAACCTGCGGTGGCGCATTGAATGCTAGGTGTTTTCCATCAGGCGACCAGACCACTTCGTCACCTACACCGCGTTCGAATTGTGTGAGCGCCAATGATTCTCCACCGTTAACCTTCATAGTGTAAACCTGGCTGGTGCCGCTGCGATCTGAGATGAAAGCAATAGATTGGCCGTCAGGTGACCAGCAGGCTGAATAGTTTTGGTGTTTTCCACTTGTCAACTGACGGCTGGACTTGGTCTGCAAATCGATGAGGAACAAATGCCATGTTTCAGTTTCAGACTCACGATCAATCCATGACACACAATAAATAATTGACTTACCGTCGGGCGAAAACCTTGCTCCCTGCAGCGCTTTGAGATTAAACAGATCATCCTGTTTGATGGTTCGCTTCTGCGTTAGGTTTTTCATTTATGCCTCTTCAGTGTTTGACGTTGCCGGGTATCGATACAATACCCAGTGTTTATTCTATATGAAAACACGATTTGGTGGATTTTACAGAAGAGGGAAACTGTGACCGTTAAGACATTAATCCAGACTGTTTTGAAGCTCTGCGGTCAGTGATGAACGCGTATAATGCCAGACTAAATGCGATTGCAAGCAAGCCAATGACTATATAAATCGTATCCCGCAGACCAAGCACCTGTGCCAGTGATTCTGCTGCAGTAGCGCCATCGGCGTAGGTTTTTCCGGCATGGCTAAATACGTTGCCAGACCAGATAGCGCCCAAAACAGCCACACCCATTGTCTGTCCAAGTGTTCTGGTGACACTTAACATACTGGATACTACGCCAAGGCGGTTGCGTGGTGCTGAACCCATGACAGCGCTGTTGTTGGGAGACTGAAATACACCCATGCCGACACCGATGGGTGCGTAACGAATTACGTAATCCAACCAGGTGGAGTCAACTGAAAGTGTACTGAGGCCTATGTAACCAAGGATCAAAAAGCCTAAACCAATCACTACAATCGGTCTTGAGCCATAGCGGTCTGACAAGCGACCGGAAATGGGGGCAATAGCGCCCATTGACACAGGGTTCACAATCATTAACAAACCAATTTCGCGCAGCGGCAGACCAAGAACGTTTTGCAAATAAAACGGCATTAACAGTGTGATGCCGCCCATTGAAAAGAATGTCATCAGACCTGTCACCAGGTTAATGGTCAACAGCCTGCTTCTGAAGATATTTAAATCAATCATTGGCTGTACAGCAGAGGTTTCAATCCGAATAAACACAATCAGACAAAGAAAAAATACGATAAACAGGGCCACCACACTGAAGTGGGTGAAGCCGAGCCGTTGACCGAACGTTAATGCCAGCAAGAATGACAGCAGTCCAATGAACATGGTCACTGCACCCGGCAAATCAAAAATTTGCCCGGCGACAGGCTTGTAATTGGGCACGAATTTGTGTACAAGCAATGTGCCAATCAAACCAACCGGTAGATTTACCAAAAATATCCAGCGCCAGGAAACTTGATCAAGGATGAGACCGCCAATTGAGGGACCAATGATGATACCGATGGAGACAATGGCGCCGTTAATACCCAGAGCCCTGCCCCTTTCATAGGGTGGAAATGCCTCGGTGACAATTGCCATGCCCAGCGCCATGATCATGGCTGCACCGATTGCCTGAATTACCCGGGATATGATCAACATTTCAACAGACTGTGACAGACCGCACAGGAGTGAGCCGCTGATAAACACCAAAAAACCGCCGTTGTAAATGCGCTTCTTTCCCAGCATGTCAGCCAGCCTGCCAATGCTGAGCATCAAGGTTGTCACTGTCAACAGGTAGGACAACACAACCCACTGTACTGTCGGGAAATTTGTGTCGAAGTAATCCACAAAGGTGGGCAGGGCGACATTGACGATGCTGGTATCAATTGTTGATAAAAAGATACCCATGCCAGTTGCAGACATCACCAGCCATTTGTGCTGGTAATTTACTGTTTGCATTTTTTCGTCATGTTTATCGCGCAATTCATCCTGTTTGTGTCTCATAAACTCGTAAACCTTCTCAAGGCAGTAATTAACCGCCAAATTATATCACTGCTGAAATTTACAGCCTTTTACATGCTCAGGGCTTATATTTCATAAATCCTGAAGCATAGCACTCTGTTTTGTTGTAGATGTTTTGCGCAAATTTATGGCAATTTAATGAATGCTACCGCATCGATATTGACATCACCTGGAGTACCGGACGGGATAGTCATCTTAACAGAGAGCCTTACCGGTTTTTCGTAGATAAGCGGCGTTTCCCATACACCAAGAGATCCCCAGACATTTCCCGCAAGACTGGCTTCATTTACAGTGATTTCACCTGAAAGGGCTTCACCATCGACCAGGATCTCCAAGGTGATATCACCACTGGCTGTAACCTTGGGAATCCAGATCAGCACTTCGTACCTGCCGATTGGGACTCTATCGAGGGTGGACCAGGTGATGGTTGAGTCATAGCCCGGGTTGACAAGCATCTGGTATTGATCACCCCAGGCAGGTTGAATGTTGGAATTGTAGATGATCTCACGGGTATCAATCACGGCTTGAAGGTCATCCACAATATAGCGCTGTTCGCCGGCTGGTAGCTGAGAAATGAAATCACGGCTGGAATCCGGGTATCGAGCGATCAGCACTCTGTCTATCGCCACGATGGAGCGTTCATCGCGCACATTCCAGCTGGTGGAGATACTGAGATTGTTGTCTGGCGTATTAATTTCATATGTGCCAATAGACCGCCATGTGTTCATTCGCTGTGGCTCTTCACCTTGTGATGAGAGCAGGGTAATGGCATTCGTTCCCAACAGCGGCTGAAGAGGCGCAGTGCCGGATTCCACCAGGTAAGTTAATGGACCGGCAGACGCATAGAGCGTATCAAGAATCATCAACTCATATATTCCGGGGTCAAGCGGCACATCCATCGACCAGGTTGCTTTTCCAGCAGCAAAGGTTGCAAAGAATGGTTCACTATTTTCACCGGTTGGTACGCCCAGGTTACTGGATGGATACCATGACAGTGTACTGAAGTCTGGCTCAGCTATCACGTTTTTGTTATCATTGAGCACAACTGCATCAATGGCGATTGGCGGCGCAGGGGGTACCAGGGCAGATAGGGTTGCAACACGGAAAGCAGATGCCGGCAGGGAAGTTGGGCTGGGTGTGGGTGTGATGGTTGGCAACGGTGTAACCGTTGGTGTGCTTGTGCTAGTTGCAGTAAATGTTGGGCTGGGAGTGGGGGTGTAGCGCCCGTTGACAAACTGGTCCAGGATGGCGAAATTTCTCCATCCCAAATAGAACAATCCACCGATAATTAGAACCACGATGGTAGCGGTGACCAGGGTTTTCTTTTTACTTGAGCTTATAACCTCTTGAGGTGAGTTTTCAGTCGTGTTAGGATTATCCATTTAATGTAAAACCTAAATGAAGATATTTGACCGTCAATTAACGGCAGTCCTATAATATTTTGTAATTATACTTGATCAATTCAGCCTCCCGATTAACAAAAAACCAGGCAGGCTATTCCAATTTAGTAAAAGCTGATAAATAATAAGAATTATCATGTCTGATATATCGATGAACTCATTCAAAAAATTCTTAAACAAGCTGGGTTGGAATAAAACCAGCTACACGTTCTTGAGTGTGTTCATCTTGCTGCTGTTCCTGATCGGATACATTTGGTGGCCGCTGGTGGAGGAATATCTAAGCACCTATGACCATTCCATCTCTTTTTGGCAGCAGATGGATTACCTGTTGTTGGGCAATTTCCTGGTGATGACGCTGCTGATCATGTCTAATGCCAATATCAGAAAAGACTTGCCCATTGTGTTTATTGGACTGGCAGGAGGACTGGTGATTGAGGGTTGGGGAACACAGACGTCCATCTGGTCTTACTACACTAACGAACGCCCGCCGCTGTGGATCATCCCGGCATGGCCGATTGCGTCATTATCGATTGACCGGCTGTATCGGCTACTCAACAGTCGGCTGAAGAATCTGCCAGAGTCCATCTTCAAGTGGTTGTACTGGATCTTGTTTCCGACATTTTTATCGATCATGCTGGCTTATATTTGGCCAACATTGGATAAGAGCCTGACAAGAATGGCGCTGTTTCTATGTGTATTTTTGATTGTTACGCCGCGGAACAGCCGCACTGCGGTGTTGGTTTTTACGGCTGGAGCTGGTCTGGGATTTTTCCTGGAGTTGTGGGGCACAACACGCCTGTGCTGGACGTATTACACCCTTGCAAGACCACCGTTCTTCGCAGTTCTGGCACACGGTATGGCGGCTTATGCCTTTTGGAGAGTTCTGCACCTGTACCAGCTCTTCATTGACAAATCAAAACAACGGTCGTAAACAGCACAACCCCGTGTGTGAGCACTGGAAACATAACCCTTTTAAATTATTCAAAATAGCAAGAAATAATCAATCCTGGGGAATGTGTTCGCGTGTTTCAAGGATGGTTTGATCCAGCATGGAGAGAATATCAGGCAGGTTTTCTTTTAGAGTTGTATGCTGGTACAACTGCCAGACGGCATCCTCCATCATCGGGCTGATACGACGCCATTCAGATGACTGTGACAGTGTGTCAGAGAGCGGCATCCATTCGACTGCCTGTGCCCACTGCGGATATTGATCAAATAGACTTTTTGTCATAACCGCAGAGGTAGTACTGACAGGAAGCCCGATCTCGGTGTTCAGAAGTGCCGCCTGTTGTTCAGGCTGCACCAGCCAGCTGACCAGCAGCCAGCTTGCCAGTTGTTCCTGCGGGCTGGCTTTGAGAATGCTGTAAGAGGACCCATGCGTAAGAAATACAGGGTCACCTTGTTGGACGGGGTACGGGATGATCGTCCAGGTGTCGCTGCTGCCTGACCGGGTTTGAGTTTGGGTTTGGATTGGTATATCAGCCAGTGTGCCAGAATAGAATAAGGCCTGCCGGGTGGCGAAATAGTCATAAGGTGTGGGCAGCCGTGAGATCCAGCTGCAGTTATTGTCAAACAGGTCTCTCAGGTAGGTGAATGCCGCCAGGTTTTCATGGGTACTGAATTTAATCTCAGTGAAATCCGAGTTAAACATATCATCTGAGCCAAACGCAGCCATCCAGCTGGCTGTGACTGCTGCATTTCTGCTGATAAGCCATCCGCCGGTGCCATCATTATCTTTGTTATCATCCTGCATGATCGCACGGGCTGCAGCACAGCTTTGGTCCTTGAATTCATCAGGTGTTGAAGGCGCTGAATCAAACCCCAGCGCTTGAGCCCAGGTTTGGTTGTAAAACAGCATTTCACCGGTTTGGAGAGCCGGTAAACCCGTCAGCTTACCGTCAACCAGGTTCTGTTGAAGAAAAGGTTTTGAAAAATCAGCAATGTCCTTCTCAGGCAAGCCCCATTCAGTGTCTCGCAGGTAACCATTCATATCAACCAAAAGGTCCGTTGCATCTTGAAAGGTGTTCATTTGACTAACAGTTAACACCGTTACGGAGGGCAGGAAATCTCCTGAGCGATTTTCAACCATTTCTTTGAACAAGGCATTCGGACCACCAGGAAAGTAGGAAATGACGTCAATACCCCACAAGTTTTCATTGTTAAAGGTGTTGATTAATTGAACAGCAGCCTCGCGGCTGGTATTAATCCAGGGAGCCCAAAAGTAGATGGTTGTGCCGTTCAGTTCTGAAGCATCGATTGCTAAGTGGGTTGGCCGGGTTGGGGCGGCTGTAGGCGAAGGTTGAGGGCTTGGTGTTCTAGTAGGTTTAACAGATGTAGTGGCCGTCAGCGTAGGCTTTTGGTGCGACGCAATTTCGCCGCTGGTTGTGCAGCCGGTTAGAAGAATAAGCGTTGCGAGTATGAGTATTGAAAATTTTGACACCAGTCTTCGCATTAAGTCATTCCTGAAAAGGTTGATTCTTGCCAGATAATTCTCATGATGATATCAGTCCAGTAACGAATGTGCAAGAATCTCAATCAAATATTTAATAGCCACGGATTCATCCGGGTAAAGAGTCAATCATCTATGTTAGGTACTGCCTAATAAAACCGGCTGTGCAGGTGAACCCCACACAACCGGCAGTTGTATCAGTGATGATACTATGTTTTACCATGTTTGTTTATTTTAACAATATGAAGGCCCAGATTACCCATAGTGCAATCATCAGAACTCCGACTGCAAACCGCAGAGCCACTGCCCAGCCGCAACCCATAGCCATACTGCCGGCAGAATCGAGTGCTTTCTGCCAGTCTTTCAGGCGTATATATTCCACAATAAACAAACCGACCAGTGCTGCTGCGAGACCGCCGAATGGCGGCAGCAAGAAGGTACCCACAACGCCTGCTGCCAGCGCAACACCGATTGCCAGCCAACTTGCGCCCTGCTTGCGCGCCCCTGCGCCCATAAGCACATTATCACTGATGTTGCCGGCAATCATAAAAAGGGTCATAAAGCCAAAGACAATTCCAATCTGCCAGGTGATGCCGGTCAGCAGCATGAAGACCAACGATGCAAGCCAGATGATCGTCAGACCGGGGATACCCGGTATGATCAACGAGAATAATCCCAGCACCATGATGACGACGGTGACGATCTGGATGGTTGTGAGAGCAATAGAGGTAGATATCAAGTTAATTCTCCAGAGGTGATCACGTCTATGCCGCCCATCCACGGCTTTAATACTTCCGGCACGAGGATCGAGCCGTCAGCCTGTTGGTAGTTTTCCAGCACTGCGATCATCGTGCGCGGCATCCCCAACCCTGAACCATTCAGGGTATTGGTCAGCTGCAGTTTGCCGCCGTCAGCAGGGCGGTACTTGATGTTTGCCCGGCGGGCTTGAAAATCGCCCACATATGACACCGAAGATACTTCAAGCCACTCCTCACAGCCGGGTGCCCATACTTCAAAATCAATGGTATTTTTGGCGTGAAACCCAAGATCGCCAGTGCACAACTGCACCATGCGGTAGGTGAACCCCAACTCAGCGCAGGTTTGTTCTGCGTCTGCAATCATGCGATCAAATTCTTTTTGGGTGTCTTCAGGTTTGCAGTAAGTATACATCTCCACCTTGTCAAACTGGTGGCCGCGCTTGATGCCGCGTACATCCCGTCCGGCGCTCATCTTCTCCCTTCGAAAACAAGGCGTATAAGCTGTATAGTGCAAAGGCAGCGCCGTTTCGTCAATCACATCATTCATATGCAGACCGGTTAATGGCACTTCTGCAGTAGGCACCATCCAATAGTCTTCCTCATGGTCATGGTAGAGGTTATTTTCAAATTTTGGTAGCTGCCCGGCAGCGTAAAGTACTTCCTGCTTAACCATAAAAGGCGTGTATTTTTCGAGATACCCCTGGCGAGCGTGAAGATCAAGCATCCATGAGATGAGCGCTCGCTGAAGACGTGCGCCAGCGCCACTGAGCACATAGAAGCGTGAGCCGGAGAGCTTGACACCCTGGTCAAAGGATAGAATGCCAAGTGGGGGAGCCAGGTCCCAGTGTGGTAGAGGTTGGAAGTCAAATGCTTTGATCTCACCGACCTTCTTGATGACCCTGTTCTGACTTTCGTCCAACCCTGCGGGCACTTCGTCACCTGGCGGATTTGGGATTGTAGCCAGTGTTTCCTGCAGGGTGGTTTCGACCTGCCGCAGCTTTTCATCCAGTTCAGCGATGCGGTCGCCAACTGAGCGCATTGCTGCAATTTTTTGGTTGCGGGCTTCCTGATCCGATGCCTTGCCAATTTCCTTGGAGACCTTGTTGCGTTCAGCTTTGAGCTGTTCCGCTTCTACCAGGATAGTGCGGCGCTTTTGATCCAGGTCTAAAACTGTGTCAATGACATCGGACTGCATGTTGCGTTTTTGCAGTGAGTCTTTGTACCATTCGGGTTTTTCTCTGATGTTGTTGATGTCAAGCATAATCACCTCTTTTTGAGCGATAAATAATAGTCCCCCTCTGCCTGTGCAGGACGAGGGGGGCTTCTCGTGGTGCCACCTGCTTTCACTTTCTGTGGAAGAAAGTCTCAAAAAGGGGATAACGGCCCTGCCGGCTTCCTTACGATTTACTTATCCCTGCAGAAGCTGCCTGCTCAACTGCATCCGGGGTGGATATTCCCCATTACCTGCCGGTTCACACCAGTCACCGGCTCTCTGGAAGGTTTTATGGGTTTTCTTCCCGGGATAGCATTTATGTCTAAAATTATACTCAACGCGACTGGCATGTCAAGAAATGCATGCAAAGCCGGTTATTGGCTTGATGTTGGCTGCCTCAGTAAACAGTTACCCGTAGATATCGTCTGATGAGTCAGCGCCGATGATGTGGGTGGATTTGAACGCCTTCCAGGCTTCAGGCATTGTCTCGCCATAAATGGCAACGACTCGTGGCGTCTTTCGTATTGATCCTGGCACCAGGCTCGCCGCCTTGGCTTCCGCTGTGGACATAAACTCAGTCTCAAGTTCAATCCGGCCTTCAGCTTTTAGAGGCAGATGGGATTTGTACTCTCGTACACCTTTTGCAACTGCTGCAGAGATGATTTTTCTACTGCGCTCGGGTGGAATACACCTCGCTGAAAACCGGCCAATGGCGTACTTGACGACGGCTGTTTCGACATTTGGAAGCGTCTGGCGAATTTCATCACAGAAAATATCATCACCGGATACAGCTACGACCGGAACATCGAAATGGCCGGCAAGATGGGCGTTCAACTCAGCTTCACCTACCGGTTTGCCGTTCATGCGCAGTTCGATGATCTCCCGACCAAAGATGGATTCATTCCCAACCCCGTCTGAGGCACCTGCGCGTGCATGATAGCCAATAAAAACAGCAGCATCACAACTCTGCACCCCTTCCATCATGGACAGGTGCTTGCCACCACCACGAATCAAATCAGCCCTGGGGTCTAACAGCTCAATGTCAATGTTATTCTGATTCCAGTGGGCGTCGTTGACGATCACATGCGTTGCACCGCCCTCAAAAGCGCCTGAGATGGCGGCATTCACATCGTATGCCATCATCTTGCAGGCAAACTCATAACCTGTTTTGCCAGGATACATTTCACCGGGGGTTACCACGCCGGTGATACCTTCTCCATCTGCAGAAATGTAAACAATCATTGTGGATTCCTTTTTTAAAAATAAATAGTTATGACGGTAGCCTTGTTTATATTATTTTACAGCGAAATGAGGGACACAAAACCCAAGATCCAACAGAAGAAGCAATTTAGTTTTAAAATTTTCAAATGATGTTTACCTGAGCCATAGATGGGCATACTGGATGGTATTAGTGGCTTGATAAGGGTTAATTGAGAGTATCTAATCAACCTGTTAATCTTGCTGTTAAATTTACTTGACATATCAAGACATACTGAGGTAATATTTCTCCAACATGAACAAAAACACCACTTATCATTTGCATCATCATGGCGTTCCCCCCAAGATTTGACCTGGAGGTCCTTTAGACACACCTGCAAATGGAGCAAGCATACAAAAACCAACTCCCGGTCATCCGGGGGTTTTTTGTTAAATTATTATCTGGATGGTAAATATGGAAAAAAGTGACAGATCTCAAAATGTTCGCATCTCGCTGCCGTCGAAAGGCAGGCTCATGGAAGATAGCCGCCAATTATTTGCTGATAGTGGATTGAGCGTGCATCAGGAAAACCCACGCCAATACGAAGCTTCGATACCTTCACAGCCAGGTGTAAGCGTTATCTTCCAGCGACCTGCTGATATCGTTGTCAGTGTGCGGGACGGCAGCGTTGATTTTGGTGTGACTGGTTTTGATGTGGTAGCTGAACGGCGCGGTGACAATGACGAGGTGATTGTAATCCATGACAGCTTAGGCTTTGGCACCTGCAAGTTATGCCTCGCCGTGCCTGAATCCTGGACAGATATACAGGACATGGGCGATTTAAAGACAATGGCGATGAAATTGAGTTCACCACTGCGAGTAGCAACTAAATATCCCTATCTCACCAGCCGTTTTCTCAATGAACATGCGATTAAGGCAGAACTCATAGCGGCAGAAGGAACTCTGGAAACAGCACCCACTATCGGTTATGCTGACATAATTTGTGACATTGTTTCTTCAGGTCAAACGCTGCACGATAATCGGCTGCGCCCTCTCAATGATGGTATTGTTCTAAGGTCGCAAGCTGTATTAATTGCGAACCGCCGTTCACTTATTGAAAATACGAATTGCCTTGAGACAGCAAAATTACTCCTTGAATTTTTTGAAGCGCATTTGCGGGCTGAGCAAGACCTGGCAGTATTTGCCAACATGCGGGGTGAGTCTCCTGAAGCCATTGCTGAGCGGATATTTAATGAATGTACCATTGCCGGCCTGCAGGGCCCCACTATCTCCCGAGTAATTGTCCGTGAACAAAATCAGAACTGGTACGCGGTCAACATTATCGTGCCGCGCAACCAGATCATACATGCCATCCGTGAGCTGCGTGCCATTGGTGGCAGCGGCGTGGTCGCCATGCCGATCACTTATATTTTCGATGAGGAACCGGAACGAATTAAAACGCTGCTGCAGTCCCTGGGCCAGAAAGGTTGATGTGATGGATAAAAGTATAACTGGGCTTCCAAAATCTATTGATCATATAGCGCCATATGCACCAATTGAACCATATGAGGTGCTGTCACAGAAACTTGGTTTTACTCCCGATCAGATTACCAAGCTGGACGCCAATGAGAACCCATATGGGCCATCGCCGAAAGCCCGGCAGGCACTTGCGAACCTGTCGTTTCCACATATCTATCCAGACCCTGAGAGTAGGGCATTGCGCCAGGCTCTGGCAAAATTTACTGGCGTATCAGTTGATGCATTGATGGCAGGATCAGGGGCTGATGAACTGCTTGACCTAATCCTGCGTGCTTACATCCAGCCAGACGATAAAGTGTTAATCTGCCCTCCGACATTTGGAATGTATTCATTTCTTACGAATATCAATTCCGGTCAGATATGTGAGGTACCTCGCAGACAAGATTTCAGCCTGGATATGCCTGAGCTGATTAAAACCATTGAAGTTGAACAACCAAAAATTCTGTTTTTAGCATGTCCCAATAACCCGGATGGCAGCTTACTTCAGCAAAAAGATATTAAGGTATTGCTTAACCGCCCGCTTCTCGTTGTGATCGATGAAGCCTATATAGAATTCACATCAGATGGCGGCAGATTGGGCGAGAACCTGAGCCTGATCAAAGAAGTTCAACACCGTGATAACCTGGTGGTTTTGCGAACTTTTAGTAAATGGGCTGGGCTGGCAGGATTGCGAGTTGGTTACGGCGCATTCCCGGGTTGGCTAATATCTGCACTATGGAAAATTAAGCAACCCTACAATGTCAATGTGGCCGGCACGCAGGCGGCGCTGGCTTCACTTGAGGATCTGGACTGGCTGGCTGAAAATGTTACCTTGTTGCGAAAAGAGCGGACATTTCTAATTGAAAGGCTCAGCACTTTCCCGTTTTTATCACCTTTACCTTCAGAAAGCAATTTTGTCCTGTGTCGCGTAGCCGGGATGCCTGGCGGCGAATTAAAAAACAGGCTTGCTAAAAAAGGTGTGCTTGTGCGTCACTACGCTTCAGATAGTTTGGCAGACTGCATCCGTGTAAGTGTTGGAAGACCGCAGGATACAGACCGTTTGATTTCGGCACTTATGGAGGTTGTATGAAACTGGCTTTTTTGATTTATTCGGATATCGATATGATGAATTTGTTATTGAGCGTTGATCCCTTGAGACAGGCATTTGAGCTTGGATTAGTCTCGAAAGATAATGTGGTCGATTTGATTACCTGTGACGCTAATCCGGCAGTATCTATTGCTGAACTCTTATCTCCAATTCCATTACGTCTCGCTTGCAGTTCACTGGATGATTACGACCTGGTTGTAATCACCGGCAGACGGACAGAGTCAGCGCCAGATGACTTATTACCAATATTAAAGTCCATTAAAAAAGGCGCAGAAATTGTCTTGACCGGAAACGCAATTTCTCTTGCAAAGCAGTTGGATAAACCACCTCTATTCATCGCCATGAACCGTGGTGAAGTGCTCACAGCCGGTTTTGAGTTATGCGCCAGGGTAGCTGGTGCTGATACAGCATTAAAAATTGCTGAAAAATGCGGCATTTCAAAAGATTTAATCAACCTGCCAGCAACAAAATTTCGTTGGGCTTCAATAACAAGACAAACAAATGAAACGTCTATTGATCTACAGCTCGCATTAGATGGCAGCGGTAAATATGAAATTGATACCGGCATACCTTTTTTTGACCACATGCTGACTCAACTTGCTGTTCACGGTCTTTTTGATCTAAAGATAGTCTGCAAGGGCGATCTGCAAGTAGATTCACATCACACTGTGGAAGACGTTGCACTGGCGTTAGGTAAGGCATTTGACAAGGCGTTGGGTGAGCGAAAAGGACTGGTTCGGATGGCATCTGCGACAGTACCGATGGATGAATGCCTGGCTGAAGTTGTCCTCGACTTCTCGGGGAGACCCTATGCAGTTATTCAAGCCAGCTGGCAGGATGGGAGAATCGGAGATTTACCTACAAGTTTAATTAGCCATTTCTTGGAATCTTTTGCTGTTCAGGCGCGCTGCAACCTGTTTGTAAGATTGCTGGCTGAAGGAGATGATCATCATCGTACCGAGGCCATATTCAAAGCCCTGGCTCGAGCCCTTGATGCCGCTACGCAAATTGATTTGCGCCGCCTGCAGTCAATCCCATCCAGCAAAGGGGTAATTTGACATGGCTGTCAAAGTTGTGCTTGTTGATGCCGGCGTAGGAAATCTTCGTTCAGTGCATAAGGCCCTTGAAGCAGCTGGTGCAGAGGTGCTTCGAACAAACCAGCCCGAAGATGTTAATAATGCAGCGGTAATTGTCCTGCCAGGTGTGGGTGCCTTTGGTGGTTTTATGCGCGGTTTGGAGCAATTAAATTTGGTTGAGCCGATCCAAAAAGCGAGTCAAAAAGGTGTACCACTCCTGGGTATTTGTGTTGGCATGCAGGCATTATTTGAGCTTGGTCTGGAAATGGGCAGGCATACCGGGCTGGGACTTATCAAAGGTGTCGTGCAGTCTTTCTCGAATGACTTGGGCGTCAAAATTCCACACACCGGATGGAACCAATTCATTCCTGTGCGGGAGAATCAGTTGTTTGATGGACTGTCAGAAAGCCCCTACGCTTACTTTAACCATTCCTTTTACTGCAGCCCGGTTGAGAGTCAGGATGTCCTCGCAGAAACTGAATACGGGATTACTTATGCCAGTGTTATTAACAAGGGAAACCTTTTTGGTGTTCAGTTTCACCCGGAAAAAAGCCAACGCACGGGGCTGACACTGCTTTCAAATTTTCTTAGATTGGTTTGAGCTAAGGATGCTATGAGTGATTTTGTTGTATACCCGGCAATAGATCTACGCAATGGACAGGTGGTTCGACTCAGTGAAGGAAACCCGGAGCGCCAAACTGTTTACACATCCAACCACGCTGACACAGCAGGCCAATTTTTGGAGTCCGGTGCTGAGTGGCTGCATGTGATTAATCTTGATGGCGCCTTTGGTTTGGAAGATGAAAAGAACCTGTTTGCATTGGCGGCAATTTTGAAAGTTGCTGGAAATTATCATGGTAAGTTACAGTTCGGTGGCGGGTTGCGTTCCCTTGCTTCTATTGAAAAAGTCTTCAATATGGGCATCAATCGAATTATTCTTGGTACTGCAGTCATTGAAATGCCCTATTTACTGGATGATGTACTAGAACGCTGGGGAACTGAACGCCTGGTCATCGGACTGGACGCACGCGAAGGACTATTACGCACCCGCGGCTGGCAGGATCAGACCAGCCTTAAGGTCACAGATGCCGCTGTTACCTTGCAGCAAAAAGGTGTGAGCACAGTGATTGTCACTGATATTGCGCGAGATGGTTTGTTAATGGGACCCAATCTTGCCCTTTCACAAAAAATTGCCAAACTCAGTGGTTTGAATGTTATCGCTTCAGGCGGTGTGGGGGACCTGGCTGATGTTGAAGCGGTGAAGAATGCAGGTTTGAACGGTGTGATCGTAGGACGGGCAATTTACGAAAAGCGTATTCAATTAGTGGATCTTTTCAGAAAGGATAAGCCCTGATGCTTGCAAAACGGATTATTCCATGTCTCGATATTCGGGATGGGCGGGTTGTAAAAGGCGTGCACTTCTTAAATCTGCGTGATGCCGGCGATCCCGTAGAGCAGGCTCGCCTGTATGATACTGCTGGAGCGGATGAACTGGTATTTCTTGATATTTCTGCTACACCACAAGGACGTAAAACAGCTGTAGAAATGGTCAGCAGGGTAGCAGATGAAGTCTTTATGCCGCTGGCTGTAGGTGGCGGTATCAGCAGTTTGGAAGATATGCGGCGGTTGCTGCTTGCCGGCGCTGATAAAGTGAGTGTGAATTCAGCGGCTGTAAGGGATGTGACTTTATTAAGCCAGGGTGCAGATGCTTTTGGAAGCCAGTGCATTGTCCTGGCTGTTGATGCCCGTAAAAGAAACATGTCCGATCGATCACAAGGTTGGGAGGCATATATCAATGGTGGGCACACGCCAACCGGCCTGGATGCTGTAGCATGGGCTGTGGAGGGTGTGAAACAGGGTGCTGGTGAACTGCTGGTTACGAGCATGGATCGTGATGGTACGCTGGCTGGTTATGATTTGGATCTTTACAAAGCAATTGCAGCTGAAGTCAAGGTGCCCCTCATTGCCTCAGGCGGAGCAGGCACCAGGCAGCATTTTGCTGATGTGTTGCAAAACGGCGCAGATGCTGCGCTGGCCGCATCACTTTTTCATGATGGGATTTTGCATATCCAGGATTTGAAATCATATCTTTTGGTTAATGATATCCCCGTTCGAATGGAGTAGTGTTGGTGGAAACTATTGAATTTAGATTTAATGAAAATGACTTAATCCCTGCAATTGTTCAGGACGCCAGCACCAAACAGGTTCTGATGATGGCGTGGATGAATGCCGAATCAATATCATTGACCCAAGATACTGGCAAAGTGCATTTCTGGTCAAGAAGCCGTGATGAATTATGGCTAAAAGGTGCCACTTCTGGCAACTTTCTATTTCTTGTTGAAATGCGGGTAGATTGTGACGGGGATACGTTGCTGCTGTTTGTCAACCCAGCAGGCCCGGCGTGCCATACAGGGAATGTCAGTTGCTTTTATCGTAAGATCAATAAACAAGGGTTGATCGAGGAGGTTTTGTAATGCTCCGTGAACTCTATCAAACAATCTTGGAACGAAAAAAAGAGCTGCCTACGACATCCTATACAGCAAGTCTGTTTAATAAGGGTGAAGATGAGATACTAAAAAAGATTGGCGAGGAGTCTGTAGAAGTTATTTTGGCAGCAAAATCACAGGGAAATGAACGTCTGGTCGAAGAGGTTTCTGATCTCACCTATCACATTCTAGTGCTTCTTGCAGCTAAAGATATATCCCCTGCAGAGATTGCTGCCGAACTGGAGAAGCGTAGAAAGTGAAAAGCCGCCTCCCTGTTTTTCTGATTGATCTTGATGGTGTGCTGGTGGAACCCCGCGGTTACCGATTTGCCATTCAATCAACGCTCAATTGGTTTGCCGAGCGGATGGGTCTTGGTGACATGTACCCGGGAGAAGATGCTATCGCTGGATTTGAAGCGATTAATATGACGAGTGAGTGGGATATTACATCCATCCTGCTGGCATCGATTTTTAACGAATTGGTAAAACAATATCCTGGTTTCGCTCTGCCGGCTGATGTGTTGGCGGCTTGCGATTTTGTTAATGATCACCATTTGGATGCGCCAAAGCTTTCACTTGATTTATTGAGATCTACGTTATATGCAAATTTCCGGCCAGGAATGCAATTTGCTGATCTGGCATTTGACCTTAGCCGGCCAGTTAATGGCAGTAAAACCTTTTCCGCCCTGGCAGAGCACCCGCTATTAGAAAATATCTTAACCCGAACACGTATGTTGGATGGCTCGTTAACGACACGCGTATTCCAACATTTTACGCTCGGCTCAGAAAAATTTGAGGTATTTACTGGTATGGTAGCATTATTCAACAGCGAATCATACCTGTTGAAATATGACCGGGTAATGATCAAGGAAACCACCCGCAAAATGCTGTTAACGTTTTGGGAACAGTCTAAATGTGGTGCTGCCATTTTTACAGCCAGACCTTCGCTGCCTCAATCGGGCAGAGAGTTCACTTATAACTACTCTCCAGAAGCTGAGATCGCTTTACAGGAGCTTAAGCTAAGTGAGCTGCCGTTAATTGCCGGCGGAAAAATGGGCTGGCTTGCGTCAAAAAAGGGTTTAAGCATTGAACACTTCATCAAGCCGTCTCCAGTTCAAGCACTGGCGGCAATTGGTGCTGCTGTTACTCGAGAGAGTGAACTTGCCTTGCTGGCGGCTGCCGATTTTTATATGAACCAAAACAACGATTTCTTCAAATGGCTGCCGCCTCTTTCAATACATGTTTTTGAGGATTCTGGCGGCAACATAAAGTCTGTAGAGAATGCTGTCAGACTTTTAAACCGTCAGGGTACAGACGTCCAATTCAAGGCTTGGGGAATCAGTGAAAATCAGCAGAAGCAGCATGCTCTAAAAGATTCTGGTGCTGTAATTCTATCGGACATTAATCAGGCAATACAAAATGCACTTAGCAATGAAAAATTGTAAACAGGAGACATAAAAGTGAAAATTTATACAGTGGAAGATGCAGTAAATAATCTATTAAAAAGACAACCCTTTGGGCTTGAGACTGTCTCAACCAGGACTCTGGATGGTATTAAAACAATATTTCAGGAGGCACTCAGCCCGTCAGAAGCTGTAGCACGTATTTTGAAAGATGTGCGCACAGGCGGAGACAAGGCTTTGATTAGTTGGAATTCCAGGTTAGATAACAGATCAGATCCAGAATTACTGGTGCCTGCATTGGAGTTAGAAAATGCAGTCAAGTCATTACCGGATTCTGAGCTTGAAGCATTGCGATACTCGATTGAACGTATCAAAGCATTTCACAACCGCCAGCCAGCCAGCTCATGGATAGAGCAATCTACTGACGGCACCATGGGGCAATTACTGCGACCCATTCAACGAGTCGGTATCTATGTACCCGGCGGCACAGCGCCTTTACCGTCATCAGTACTGATGTCCGTTTTGCCCGCTCAGGTCGCTGGTGTGAATGAGATCGTTATCTGTTCACCACCTGACCGAACAACTGGCAAAATTTCACCAGTCACGCTTGCAGCCGCATTCCTCGTAGGTATTAAAGAAGTATATGCGATGGGAGGTGCACAGGCGATTGCTGCTCTGGCTTACGGAACTGAGACGATCCGACCGGTAGATAAAATATTTGGACCCGGCAATATTTTTGTCACCTTAGCCAAACAGCAAGTCTTTGGTGTTGTTGGTATTGATTCTCTGGCAGGTCCTACAGAGACAGTGATTATTGCTGATGACACAGCAAACCCTGAGTGGGTGTCGCTTGACCTGCTCGCTCAAGCCGAACATGATCCATTGGCATCAGCTATTCTTCTCACTCCTTCATCGTCACTTTCAGAGAAGGTCACTATCGAAATTGATCGCCTAATCAATGGCAGCCCCTCCTTCTCACGACAGGCAATACTTGACCAGTCACTCAATGACCGAAGTGGCATGGTAGTTACAGCTGACCTGGCTGAAGCAGTCTCCCTTTCAAATGCGTATGCTCCCGAGCACCTCAACCTGGTTGTCTCAGACCCCTGGGCGTGGATACCTCTGATCACTGCAGCTGGCGGCATATTTGTGGGCGAACATTCATTTGAAGTACTCGGTGACTACGCAGCCGGACCGAGCCATGTTATGCCGACGGGTGGATCAGCCAGGTATGCCTCTCCTTTGAATGTCTGGGATTTTTTGCATATCATCAGCCTGGTTGCACTTAAACCCGGAGAAGATGCACAAAATGTGGCAAAAGCATCGTCAACCATTGCACGCATGGAAGGATTAGATGCTCATGCCAGATCTGCTGAGGCAAGAATGCTTCAGTAAACTCATAAGTTTTTTCAATGAGGAGTGATTTTTTTAAACATAAGAATTGAGACAGGCCTGTTAAGATGGTGAATAGTGACACCTGGAAAAATGACACCAAAAAAAGGTTGACGTTTTTTTTGATAAATGCTATACTCACGGTCGATAATTGAATAGAAGCGGTGTCTGCGGGTGTAGTTCAATTGGTAGAACGTCTCCTTGCCAAGGAGAAGGTCGTGGGTTCGAGTCCCATCGCCCGCTCTTATTATCAGTTGATCGTGGCGACGTGGCCAAGTGGCAAGGCAAGGGTCTGCAAAACCCTGATCACGGGTTCAAATCCCGTCGTCGCCTTTTTTGTTTTAAAGCGGGGAATTATCAATTTCTTCCCATCTGGCCAAAATTTATTATCACCACAAAATATTACCTAACAGCGGACAGAGACACTAACAGGCATTTCTGCAGGTGTTACCCTTCATTTGCTACTCAGAATGTTGTACAATCCACTTCAGGATGGTTTACTGGTAAGGTAAGGGAGATATTCAAATGGAAAATAATAACCGTGTCTGGCTGATTGCGATTATAGCCTTAGTGTTCCTTTGCTGTATTTGTACGGCGGTATCAATTGTTGGGATTGGAAGCATCCTGATCATTAATTCCAATACCCAAACACAGACCTCAAGTAATTCCTGGTCACAACTGTCCACACCAGCTGCTGAGTTAATAGTGCCTTCACAACAGCCTGGCAGCACAAGCACAGAACCTGCGGATGACCCAACATCAGAAATCGTTGTACCACAGGATTCTGAGGCAGCAGCTGAAACACTTCAGATTCTTCTCGATGCGTTCATTCCCAACAACGATCCCATAGATTTGGCACGGCGGCTTGCAGGAAAAACAGGTATTCCGGAGACTCTCGATCCCGGGTTGCCAAAACCGCAAGTTGGTGAGGTTAAACCATTTTGGGTCTCAAATGTAGACACAAATGAACAGTTCCAGGTGGATGCAGAACTGGTTTACATGACTGAACATTCCTATTTCTGGGTGGAAACCGGGATTAAATACAACAAATCCGACTTAATTGAACTGGCAGACACTTTTGAAAGCAAGATATACCCGACTAACCGGGAGTTCTTCGGGAGCGAATGGACGCCAGGTGTTGATAATGATGAACGGCTTTACGTGCTGTATGCCGCAAATCTGGGCAATAACCTGGCCGGTTACTTTTCGTCAGTCGATTCACTACACCCGCTGGCACATGAGTACTCCAACGGTCACGAATTATTCGTATTCAGTGCTGACAACCTCACATTTGATGAGGAGTATACCTATGGGGTGCTTGCCCATGAGTTCCAGCACATGATCCACTGGTATCATGACAGGAATGAAGACACCTGGCTGAATGAAGGATTTTCAGAATTATCCGTGTTTTTGAATAATTACGGGACTGGTTTTAAAGATTATCTGTATGCCCAGGACCCCGATATTCAGTTAACGGATTGGCCAACTGATTTTGGTGACACGACACCGCATTATGGCGCTGCATTTTTGTTTGTTACATATTTTCTTGACCGCTTTGGCGATGATGCTACCAAAGCATTGGTAGCTGAAACAGATAACGGTATGGACTCCGTTGACAAAGTCCTCAGTGATTTGGGTATCGTCGACCCGTCAACCGGCTCAGTCATCACAGCTGATGAGGTCTTCATGGATTGGACAACTGCCAATTTCCTTGGTGACACGTCAGTTGGGGATGGCCGGTTCGCATATAACGACTATACTGATGCGCCGCAGGTGAGCAGCACTGAGTTATTGACCAATTGTTCAAGGGATTCAATTAATGGTGAAGTGAGCCAGTATGGTGTTGATTACATTGAGCTGGATTGCAGCGGCATTGTGAACCTGTACTTCAAGGGAACCACCGAAGTTAAACTACTTCCAGAAGACGCACATTCCGGTTCGTATGCTTTTTGGTCAAATAAAGGCGATGAATCAAACATGCGCCTGACCAAGGCTATTGATTTAACCGGAGTGAGCAGCCCGGTGAAGATGTCTTACTGGATGTGGTATGACCTGGAGGAGGATTACGATTACCTGTACCTTTCAGCCAGCGAAGATGGGCAGTCTTGGGAGATCATCACTACCCCGCGCGGCACTGCAGAAGACATCTCAGGTAACAGCTATGGGTGGGGCTACAATGGGCAAACCGGCGGCTGGGTGGAAGAAACCGTAGATCTCAGCGCTTATGCCGGCAAAAATATCCAAATCAGGTTTGAATATGTAACTGACGCGGCAGTAAATGGAGAAGGTCTTCTGCTGGACGACATCCGGATTGATGCCATTGATTATGCCAATGACTTTGAAACATCAGCTGATGATTGGACTGCTGAAGGTTTCGTGCGGGTTCAAAACCGGCTGCCGCAAGAGTACGGTGTCAGGTTGATAAAAACTGCAAAAGATGGCAGTGTCAGCATTGAGAATTTAGTACTTGATGAAAACCAGTCAGGTCAAGTCCAGTTGGATTTTGACCGGGAAGTCAAGCAGGTGATTGTTTCTGTGAGCGGGTTAACCCGCTTCACCAGGATGCCAGCTGAGTACGAAATTACCGTCAGTCAATAAGCTTTGATCATTAAACCGTCAGGGCAGTAAACAAGTTGTTTGCTGCCCTTTATTGTTATGCTGAAGTTTTCAAACTCTCAAGTTCTTCTTCGAGCTCTTTTCGTTTTTGCTCCGATGCATGTCGAATGTCCGTAGCAATGTTTTGCACCCGCTCAGTTACTGTATTTCTGAGTTGATTGCCTGATTTTGGAGTGAACAGTAAGACCAGCAAACTTGATACTAATGCTCCTAAAAACGCGCCTGTAATAAAGCGTGAAATCTTTTTCATTTGTTATCCTTTCATAAACAATTTGATCCTGACCAGAATTCTACACGATCAGGTGATTAAAATCGAGAAATTTTTAAGGCTCTAAATACAAGGGGCGCAAGTGCAGATACCCATAAGCCAACCAGCGCATAGCGCAGGTATCTCAATAATGCCGGTATGAGTGTTTCGCCATCAGGAAAAACCTGATCAAGCCCCATCCACAGCACAATTATGCCAACCAAACCAATAACCAACTGCAGCAGGCGCAATACAACCGTTCCGTTGGGGGTGTACTTAATCTTCTTCGCATTGAGGTAAATAAGCCCTAACAGCATACCAACCCAGGTACCTGCCACAGTGATTGATCCTGATAGGGCAAAAGGTTTGAATTCAGCATCAGGATAGGCGGCTGTTACATTTTTTACCCATAATTCGGGTGCCTGCCAGTTATGAAAGAGACCCCTAATGACAAACGGGATCAGGATGAAGATCAGTGACGAAAGTACTGCATAGGTTACCTGTTTTGAGGTTGGTTGAGATCTAAACCAGGTGATGACTTTTGTCTCATAGCGTGTGAAGAGCGCCAGAAGAATGAAACCGATCAGCCAGCCGGTTAGTACATCGGTGAGATAATGCACCCCAAGGTAAATGCGTGAGATACCCGTTAGCAGGATAAACAGCAGGATCAAGACAGTCACCCAGGTTTTATTGATGGAATGAGCAAATATGCCCCAGATGCTGGCCGCATTTTGTGAGTGTCCAGAGGGCAGTCCAAAAGAGCCTTCTTCGACCATAGCTTTTACCTCTGAATTGACCCAGAAGGGGCGGGGTTGATGAAACAGGAACTTGATCATCGTGTTGACCCCGTTACTTATCAACAGCATAAAGCCGATGCGCAATCCAATTCGGGTATTTATTGTCCAGTATAATATTGGTATGGCAAGCATAAAAAACTGCTCACTACCCATGTTAGTGATCACCTTCATTGGTGTCACTAACCATTCAGCCAGGTTTTGAAAAAAAAGGTTGATATAAGTCAGGGTCAATAATAATGAGTCCACAGGTGCTCCTTTAATTGACTTTCAAGTAAATTTTATTGTACACTTTTACCATGAAAACAGGCATAAAAAAATACGGCGATCTGCTCAGCAGCTTATTTCTTCTGATAGCCATTTGGTCAGCTACCACCCGCCTTACAACGACGGATTGGACTGACAATTTGATGATGGTGCAGGTCTGTGCTGTCCTTGGTACCCTTATTGGTATTCTCATTGGTGCGACCAGGTTTTCTAAGATTACCTCACGTTTGTTAATGGTTACATTCTCTCTGTTTATTCTGGGCTGGCAGATCAGCACTTTGACCAGTGCTGATTTGTTTTGGTCAGAAAAGAGCATTGATGTTCTAAGGCGGGTCATCAATTCAACCTTGCTTTTTTTGAATAATCAGCCTGTACAGGAATCAACCCTGTTTTTGATCTCCATGGTGACCATTTTCTGGTTTGCTTCCCTGGGAGCTGGCTACCTTCTGTCTCGTTACGGTCGCCCCTGGCTGCCTTTGATCATAATTGGTGTGATCCTGCTTGTGTTTAATGTATTTCCGCCTTTCCATGTATCAAGGCATTTTTTCAGCGGCTTGTTTACGCTTTCATCCTTGCTGCTGTTGGGACGATTGTTTTACTTAAAATCTCAGCTTCAGTGGCGTGAAAAAGGTTCTACGATTGATTACGGTGTTGATTTTGACATCACCCGCACAGTTGCAGTTGTTGGGTTTGTGATTGTTCTTATCACCTGGAATATCCCTTATGTGATTGATGTATTCACCCCTGAATCCGAAGAGCAGCAGGATCTGCGTGAGCTGTGGAAACCGCTTCAAAATCGGTTGAGCAATGCGTTCAACAGTTTGAGAAGGCAGCCGGGGGAGAGAACAGATTTTTATGGCGCAAGCCTCGCCCTGGGTACACGGGCTGCGCAGGGTGATGATGACGTCTTTTATGCAGTGCCGGAAGGTGATAAACCGAGGGGTTTCAGGTATTACTGGCGCTCGAGGACTTATGACTATTACGAGGATGGCAGCTGGCGTAACACCATTGAGGGTAGTGAATTGATTTTCCCTGATGAATGGAAAATAGAAAAGCCAGATTGGGATGGACGGCAGGAATTATCCTTCAGCATGCAGCCGAGAACAATGCAGACAAGGAATATCTATGCGCCCGGATACTTACTTTCGGTGGATGTCGCCGTTGATCTTGTCCACGAGCAAATTATTGGTGATTATTCTGCCACCCAGGCTGCGTTGATTACGCCTGATCCTGCCCAGCCATTACTGTCAGCGCCTGCACTCTTCTACGATCACATCAGTGCAATCTCCAGGACTGCTCTGGAAAATGGCAAGATCTACCAGGTAACATCCTGGGCAGCGTTACCAACCCTGGATCAAATGCGGTCTGCTGGCGACGATTACCCAAATTGGGTCACAGACCGTTATCTCTACATGCCCGCCAGTATCACCGAGCGCGTGAGACGCCTGGCTGAAGAAATCACACAGGATCAACCGACAAATTTTGATAAGGTGATGGAGATCACTCGTTTTCTGCGCGCAGAGATTACTTACTCAGATACAGTTGAGATGCCTGAGAATGTAGCAGATCAAATTGACTGGTTTATTTTTGAAAGCAAAGAAGGATACTGTAATTATTATGCAACTGCTGAAATCATGATGCTGCGGTCTATTGGTATCCCTGCAAGGCTGGTTGTCGGTTTTAATGAAGGCGATTATGAACCTGAAGATCGCACCTATCAGGTTAAGGTAAAAAATAGTCATGCCTGGCCTGAAGCTTACTTTCCGGGCCTGGGCTGGATTGAATTTGAACCAACTTCCTCGATTCCACTGCCTGCATTCCTAACATCGCAAAGAAGGGGAGAACAGGGCAACCTGTTTGCGATTGAAGCTTACCTTGACGAGCCCAGCCTGTCATCTGAGCGTTATGAAGAAAGGCTGAACCGTATCAGGGATGAGTCACTGCGTGACCTTGATTTCGAGCCCGATTCAACCTCACAGTTACCAGCAGAATCAAATAAAAAGTTCTGGCTGATTCTCATACCGATACTGGCTGCAGCAGGATATGGATTATCCCGTCTTAAGATCTTTCGTAAGACGCCTTTACCGGTAATGTTGGAGCGCTATTTTGACAAACGCGGTATTCAAACACCAAGGCTGCTGAAAATCCTGTCACACAGGTCAAAACTTACTCCGTTGGAACGCTATTTTTCTGAACTGTCCTGGATGCTTGGATTATTGGGTAAGCCGCTGGCAGCATCATTAACTCCAACTGAACAGGCTGAACTTGTGATTAAGGTAGTTCCTGAAACCAAACCTTTTATGCAAACCTTATTAACAGAGTTCCAAAAGGATATCTACAGCCCATACGGCGGTGATGCTGCTGCTGCTCGCGCAGCTTATCTGGCTACCTGGAAACAGGTGCTTATCAAATGGCTGTCACAAACATTCAGGCAGGAGTAGATTGAGTTAAAGTTTGCTATCCCAATCGGGATAACACAAATTTTATACTTTCTTTATCACACGCCTGAGGGCTTCGAGCCGGGCGTTTTGTAGACCTGGCATAACCCCCATGCAGTAAAATGGCGAAGCACCTTCAATGCTGAATGAGGCGGACACATTACCATACAGCACCGAAGTCAGAGGATCGTAAGTGTTACGCAAACCCGCCAAAAAGCCACCGCAAAAAGCGCTTCCTGCTCCGGTTGGATCAATCACATTGACCGGATATGCAGGAATTTCCCAGCGCTCCTTGGCGTGATTGTCATAAAGCAATTGACCGAGAGCGCCGCGCTTGATAACGATGGTATCACAGCCGAGCTCTGCTAACCCCTCTGCCATTTCCCACAAGTCCTTGGTGCGGCGAAAGAAGAGATCGTTGATTTTTCGTTCAGATATATGAAAGGCTGAAACACTTGTGAATAATGCAGGAAGCTCAGCCCAAAATTGAGACGCGAGATAATCACCGGCATCAATGGTAATCGATGTTATATTCTGATTGTGCAGCATAGAAGCCAACGTTAATTGCGAATCATACGTCAACGGACAAATATGGACCGCTGAAACATCAAAATACTCGGAAGGGATATCTCTGATCTTTAGTTGAAATGAAGACAATTCACGTTTACGCTCTTCGGAATGTGAGGGTGACACATAGCCCAGTAAAGATTTCGGGAATTCCAGTCCTAATTTTGCATATAGCCCAAGAGGGTTTTCAGTTTCGATTTTGCCATTTTGGTCGTATGCATAAAAGGCGCGCAGATCGGCATCCGATTCTTCAACCTGCAAGCCTCGGGTATCGAGTCCCTGTTCGGAGAGTAAGTCAAACCACTCGGCGGGAAAATTTGAATTGACCTTTGCCAGTATACCTGTGGTTTTATCCCAAACTGATATACCAGCCGCGGTGTACAAGGCATGTCCACCAGGCTGGTCAGAAAACGCTTTTTTATTCGGTGTGATGATGTGGTTACGGTAAAGCATTCCTGCAGTGACGTATTTTAAATGCGAGACAGCTTCCATAACAAATGAGTATCCCCCCTGCAAGTAATTATATTTATGGGGCACAGGACTCGGTAATTGTCGTTAGATTCTACGATCCATACAGCCTTAATTATTGACTGCACCGTTTGAGTAATCAATGCGGCATTTGGAGAAGGGTTATTTTTTCCCTTCGATAGTATCCGATAGAAGTTTGAAGAGACTTAACACGCCCAATCCAAGTTTGACGCCTTCAGAGGTAGTTAATTGAGGCGCTCTTTGAGTTTCTTCACTGCGTTTCATCATAATATACGCGGCAGCAATACCGGCAAAGGCCCCAATGATTGCGCCTGTGATAAGTGTTTTAGTCCGATAATTTTCCATGAGATTTCCTCTCAACAATGATATCTATTTTTTATCTGGGTTTATGCCGCTTTTGAGACCACTCAGGCGGCTCCTGGTGTTGATAATTGGGTTTGTTATGCTATTAGACACCTGAACCAAGGCGATGATTATTTTATAAAAATATGTTTGAAATTTCAAGCTGTACATTGGAATGATATTGATCACTTTGCTTATCCCAAAGATGATTCCTACCAGTAATGCCAGAGCCAGGAGTGACATCAGTAATATTGGCAGAATAATAATGATTAAAGCAATGCTGGCGAACTGACCAGTATTTTCCAATGCGCCTGAAGTGGATAACACTGCAAATACAATTCCAACCACCGCAAGAATAGAGAAAAAGATGAGCGGCACAAGGATTTGAAGCCACATCTGTATCTTGTGGGTTTGTTGTGTGGTCTTATCGCTATCACGATCAGTCTTTGTGCTTAATTTTCCCATTAATCAATTTTAGCATGATTTTTTACATTGCATGAACGACGAAAAAATTCCATGAATTTTGTCCGAAATAGCTTTGCAATAAATCTTAAAAATAATGTATAATTTTGTTTTAGTAAGAAATGTAATAAATGCCGATCAGAGTAATACTAAACTCTGACTGGCACATGGAAATGGCTTGAACAAAATCTATAATTTACTTCTCAAATGAGATGATAAATTAAGTGAAGTTAGAAAATATCGGATTACGACGCTTGTTTCGGGATGAACATTATTGAATAGTAACTCACAATTTGATAAATGCCAGATTTCCGATTTGATTGATCCGGTGGGAAAAATTTAACTTCATGGTAAAAATGGAACCTTATATCATTTTCATTTCATCATGATTTTCTGCATTTTAAGCAGAGAATGAATTGATGGAATTTCAAGGTATATAAATCCATCGAGACCAAAAGCCATTTCTAACACTTGAAATGGTTGTTTTTTTAATTTGTAAGATGGATAAAATAATTACGAAACTTGAAGCACAGAAGAAAAACCCAAGGCGGATTAGCGTCTACCTGGATGGTGAATATGCTTTTGGGTTGGAACGGATAACTGCTGCCTGGCTTCAAGTTGGACAAATTCTTACCGCAGAAAAAATTGACCATTTGAAACAACAGGACTCCGTTGAGTCTGCCTATCAACGTGCGCTGCTCTATCAAGGTCAGCGTGAGCATTCTCAACAAGAAGTCAGGCAGTACCTGGCAGGTAAAGGCTATGACTCTGAGTTGATTGAGGATGTGATTAACAGGCTGGTTGAGAATGGAAGCCTGAATAATGAACGCTTTGCCCGGTTGTGGGTCGATAATCGCAGTACTTATCGTCCACGCAGTCATCGGGCAATCGCCTATGAATTAAAACAAAAGGGACTGTCTGAAGATGCAATTCAGAAGGCTCTGTTAACAGCTGTACCAGATGAGGAACTGGCGCTCAAGATTGCTGAAAAGTATGCACCGAGGCTTATAACCTTCGAATGGCAAAAATTTTATGAAAAACTTGGCGGGCACCTGGCTCGAAAAGGTTTTTCATATGATGTAATCAAATCAGTTTCCAAAAATATCTGGGATCAGATGCAGGCAGAGCGATCAATTAATGAATAAACAAGGATAAATATGATGAATAATGGACCTGGATTAATAATACTTTTCGTTGTAGTTGGGGATTTGATACTGCTTGGTGTTGGCCTGTATCTGATTTATCGTTTCATGAAAGCCCAATATCATAAAGATCAACAAACAAAGGCTGAAAAAGTGCTGATTGAAGCTCGCGAAAAAGCAAAATCTATTGAGCTTGAAGCACGTGACAAATCCCTGAAAGAAATGAAGGAACTGGATGAAGAAACCAGCCGCAGGCGAGCAGAACTTAACCGTGAAGAAGAGCGTATTCAGAAGCGGCGTTCTGAGTTGGATTTCCGCATAGAGCGCCTTGAGCAGCGTGAACAGGCTTTAAACAAGCGGCAGAGCACGATGGATAAACGTGCGAACGATATTGAAAAACAATATGAAAAACAGCTTGAAGAACTTCAGCGGGTAGCACAAATGACCCAGGAAGAGGCAAAACAAGAGTTGCTGCAAGCCGTTGAGAAAGAAAGCCGCAATGATATGGCCAGGATCATTCGCCAGATTGAGAACGAAGCCAGGCAGGATGGCGAAAAGCGTGCACGTGAGATCATCGCAGATTCCATCCAACGGGTTGCCTCTGACCATGTGTCTGAAGTGACCACTTCGATTGTTCCACTCCCGAATGATGAGATGAAAGGTCGTATTGTTGGCAGGAATGGACGGAACATCCGTGCGTTTGAGCAGGAAGCTGGCGTGGATGTTATCGTGGACGATACCCCAGAGTCAGTCACGATCTCCTGTTTTGATCCGGTCAGGCGTGAAATTGCCCGCCGCTCACTGGAAAGATTAATCCTGGATGGCAGAATCCATCCGGCTTATATTGAGAAAGTGCTGGCAGAAGAAGAAAAAGGTGTTGAACGAGATATTGTTGAGGCAGGTGAACAGGCTGCCTACGACGCCGGTGTTCCGGGATTGCACCCAGAAATCAGCAGAATGATGGGTCGTTTGAAGTATCGCACTTCTTATGGGCAAAACCAGTTGGGACATGCGATTGAAACAGCCAAAATTGCTGCCATCATTGCCAGTGAGCTGAATGCCAATGTAGATATTGCCCGTGCTGGTGCATTCCTGCACGACATCGGTAAAGCAATGGATCACAATGCTGATGGAACCCATGCTTCACTTGGTGCTGAATTTGTCAAACGGCGCGGTGTCAATGCGGCAATTGTCAATATCATCGGTGCACATCACCATGAAGTTGACCAGTTGAGTGTTGAAGCAGTAATTGTTGAAGCGGCCGATGCAATCTCTGGCGCCAGACCCGGTGCCAGGCGCGAAGATCTTGAACAGTATATTAAGCGCTTGAGGGCTCTTGAGGATATTGCCAACAGCCACAAGGGCGTCAGCCAGAGCTACGCAATCCAGGCAGGGCGTGAGATACGAATTATTGTCCGGCCTGAGGATATCGATGATCTGGAATCGATACGCCTGGCGCGCGATATCTCAAAACAAATTGAAGAAAATATGCAGTACCCGGGACAGATCAAAGTGACAGTGATCCGTGAAACACGGGCTGTTGATTACGCCAAGTAATAACGTTATAGATAGTGACATCACATTCCTGCAGGATAATCTCCTGCAGGACTTTTTTAATTGAAAAATGGATTGTTATACTTCTCATCAGCCACGCGGGTTTTTGGTCCATGTCCCGGGTAAAGGATTGTTTCAGCGGGGAGCGTAAAGACCTGATCTTGAATGCTTTTCATTAACGTTTCGTAGTCACCGCCGGGCAAGTCTGTGCGACCAATGCCATTTTTGAAAATCACATCACCGCAAAATGCGCAGTTCAGGTCCGGCAGGTAAAAAATCGTGTGGCCGGGCGTGTGTCCTGGTGCGTGGCGGACTTCAATTTTATATTCGTGAAAATTTATAACTGCCTGATTTGATAGTACAGCATCCGGTTCGATGGGCAGGAGTAGATCAAAACCGAATGTCCCAGCCAGTCCTCGGTTATGCCACAGGGGCATATCAGCCGGGTGCAGAAACACTTTAGGTGGAATGTTGCAGTACTTAGCCAGTGTGTTGATGCCTGCGATATGGTCAAAGTGGGCATGGGTGAGCAGAATAAAATCAAGCTGCAGCTCGCGGTCTTTGATAATACCCACCAATATTTCACTGCCGAGTGGTGGATCAATTACTGCTGCATGAAGGTCTGAGTCTGACAGTAAATATGTATTATTCTCCAACGAACCGAGTGTGAATGTTGTCATCGATAATGGCATGACACTTATACTCCTGTTACCCCTGTTATAAATTCATGGATTAATTTAAACGCCTCAAATCGATCCGGTTCCATCGTGATCATATGATTGCTGTTGTGGAACCATATTTTTTGTTTATCTTCAGTTGTTAACAGAGAATAAATATACTCCATGCTGTCTGATGGGATGGTGTTATCTTCTGTGGACTGCATCAGCATCACCGGCACGGTAATAGATGGTACCTGCGCCTGCATCTCTGCCAGAACATCAATAAACTCTGCAACCGATTTCATTGGATAGTATGGGTAGGAGTAGTGTTTCCTGCCTTGCTGTTCTTCGTGCCAGTCCGGTGCACCTTTTGGCAGACCACGGATCAGATATTTGAGAATCGGCAGGAATTTCAAACGCCAATCGCTTGAGAAGCTGCCCGGAGTGGAAATGCCAACGACACCTTTGACCGGGTATTTTGCTGCTGCAATCAAGGACAGCGCACCTCCCATTGACAGGCCAACGATTACCTGTTCATCGGTACAACTTTTTAGTAAATGCAACCCATCTTCAATAGATAACAGCCAGTCCTGCCAGCGGGTTCTAACAATGTCGCTGATTTTCGTTGCATGTCCATTAAGCCTGATACCTAGAACAGTATGCCCTTGTTCTGCCAAAAAATCGCCCATTAACCGCATTTCACGTGGTGTGCCGGTGAATCCGTGAATACAAAGCACACCTGTCTTACCGCCGGAAAATAAAAAAGGTTCTGTTTCTGGAACAATCATTTGATTTTTCATCATGTTTACTAACCCCTTATCTGTAAAGACCGATCAAGATTTGTCAGGAGCTCACACCCGTTATCTGTGATTACAACATCATCCTCAATACGCACACCGCCTTTGCCCGGCAGGTAAATGCCCGGTTCAATTGTGTGAACCATACCGGTTTTTAACACCAGGTTATTTCCGGCGAATATGTACGGCGGCTCATGTCCCATCATGCCAAGACCATGCCCCAGGCGGTGGATAAAATATTTCCCATAGCCGTACCCATCAATCACCGCTCTCGCTGCTTTATCGACTTCGCCGGCGGAGATGCCATTCTTTGCAGTCTCTCTGCCAGCCTGGTTTGCCTTCAAAACAACATCATAAATGTGCTTGAGTTCGTCATCGATTTCGCCGAGAGCAACGGTGCGGGTGATATCAGAGCAGTATCCATTAAACCGTGCACCCCAGTCGAATAACACGAGGTCGCCTTGCTGCAGGATTCGTTCGGTTGGCATGGCATGCGGGTTGGCGCTGTTCTCACCACTGCTGACATGCAGCTGAAAAGGAAGCTCTGGATCTGATCCCTGGCGGTACAACTGCATGGTTAGTTCAGCGGCCAGTTCTTTTTCAGTAATACCGACAATGATTGAATTCTGAATTGCCTCAAAGGCACCTTCGGCAATTACCGCTGCCTGCTGCATGAAAGCGATTTCGGTTTCGTCTTTGCAGATGCGCAACTCTGAAAAACCCGCAGCAAAGGAGACAAAACTGGCGCCCTGTGCTGCTGACTCGAGCAGTCGATGTTCGAGAAGTCGCAATTCATTTTCATCAACAGCTACCTTCTTTCCCGATAATCCTGCAGTTTTTGCAGCATGGATAAAGGCTCCCTGCCAGGTTTCGGGGTTATCTGTGTAGGTGATTCCCTCGATTTGGATATCAACACCTTGCAGCTTGGGTGCTTCTAATTCAGGCAATACAATCAGCGGTAGGGCAGATTGCGAGATAATCAAGACAATCGGGCGTTCACTGAGATGAAAATTTAGTCCTGTCAGGTATGCCATGTTGGAGCCCGGGTTGAAGACAGCGGCATGCAGGTCATTGTCAACAAGAATCTTCATCAGGTGATAGATGCGTTTGGCATTCATTGTCGCTCCTGTAATTAGTATAGCCCAGCTTGATTATTTTATTTTTTGAAGCACAATGTCTCATTCGATGATGCGGGTATAGATACCATTCTCACGAGTCATCATCTTAAAATCAATAAACCCACGGCGAATTGTGGCGTAATCCTCGTGGTACCTGGCGATAATTTCATTTATTTCCTTTTCATGGTATGCTTTTCCTAACGCAAATTGTTCAAGCAGGTACTTAAGTATCGCAACAAATTTCTTCTCTTGGGCCGGCAGTTGTTTGATGGTACCGTCTGGGAGCAAAAAATCCTTCCTGATTTTGCGGTCAAATGCATCCAGATCCACATCCGTGGTAAAGCCCTGAAGAGTTTCTTTCGTCAGAATCGACTTTGACATATTCTCCAACGTTATAGTGTTAAGGCTGTAGAGGTTGTAGTAACCATCAGCCTGTGCACTGACCAGGTCAACTTCACTCAGGCGGGAAAGGTGATGGGAAATGGTCGACGCATTTAAACCCAGTAAGGCTGATAGCTGTTCAACGGTGTATGACTTATTTGCCAGCAAGCCGATAATCTTCAGTCTGCTGGTGTCTGATAGGGCTTTGAAGAAAGCCAAAAGTGTTTCAATCGTTTGATTTTCCATTTAAGACTCCGTAAAATTAATTAGATAAATATCGAATTGATTATATATTTATCATCTCATAATGTCAATGTAAAACCAATAAGCTTATGCTTATGCAAATTGTGACAATTTTCCTCAAAAATTTTGGTACAATATCATGTTTAGTGATCAATGAAAGTCTTCTACTCACCGAGTAGATTGAAAAGATAAACCATGATGAGGAGTAACAAGATGGATAAAAAATGGGTGTATTTATTTAGCGAAGTTGACCAGGCGGAAGCCTACGTCGGTGGTGATTGGGATAATGTGCGCGGTTTGCTGGGTGGCAAAGGCGCTAACCTGGCTGATATGACCCGCATTGGTGTACCGGTTCCCCCCGGATTTTCTGTGACAACTGAAGCCTGTAACGCCTACCTGGCAGGCGGTTCCAAGTTCCCTGCTGGCATGTGGGATCAGGCGCTTGCTGCTTTAAAAGCTGTTGAGAAAGCTGCTGGCAAAAAGTTCGGTGATGCTTCAAACCCGCTGCTTGTTTCCTGCCGCTCCGGTGCAAAATTCTCGATGCCTGGCATGATGGACACTGTTCTAAATATCGGCTTGAACGATGAGACAGCCAAAGGCATGGTCAAGTTGACAGAAAATGAGCGTTTCGTTTATGACTCATACCGCCGGCTGGTTCAAATGTTCGGCTCAGTCGTGCTTGAGATTCCTGATGAAGCATTTGAAGAAGTCCTTGACTCCTATAAAGAGAAAAAGGGCATTAAGCTGGACACTGAAATGGATGCGGCTGACTGGAAATTCCTTACAGAAGAATTTAAAAAAGTTGTTCAAAGAGAGATGGGTTTCGATTTCCCCCAGGATCCTTACGAGCAGATGAAACTGGCAACCGAAGCTGTATTCCGCTCCTGGAATGGCAAACGCGCCATTGACTACCGCCGTGCAGCCAAAATTGCTGATGATCTTGGTACCGCCGTCAATATCCAGACAATGGTCTTTGGCAACATGGGCGACGATTCCGGCACTGGTGTGGCTTTCACACGCAACCCGGCTACTGGCGAACGCAAGATGTACGGTGATTATTTGCTCAATGCACAGGGTGAAGATGTTGTTGCCGGTATTCGTAACACCAACGAGATTTCACTCCTGGCGAATGATCTACCGGAAGCTTATGAGACTTTCCTTGATATCTGCAAAAAACTCGAAGCTCACTATCAAGACCTGCAGGACGTTGAGTTCACAATCGAGCGTCGGAAGTTGTGGATGCTCCAGACCCGCAGCGGCAAACGAACCGCAAAAGCGGCTGTCAAAGCAGCTGTTGACATGGTGCAGGAAGGTTTGATTAGTAAAGAAGTGGCGATTAGCCGTGTGACACCTGACCAGGTTGACGCACTTCTGCACCCGCATTTTGAAAAAGCAACAAAAGACGCTGCCAGAAAAGAAGGCCGCTTCTATGCCTCAGGTGTCAACGCATCTCCAGGCGCTGCAGTTGGCCGTGTATATTTCGATGCAGACACCGCTGAAAAGAAAGCCAAAGAAGAAAAACAGAATGTCATCATGGTGCGGCCATTCACAAAACCCGATGATGTGCACGGTATGTTAGCAGCCAAAGGCATCCTGACCAGCGAAGGTGGCGCTACTTCCCATGCCGCAGTTGTTGCACGCCAGTTTGGTGTCCCCTGTATTGTGGGCGCTTCTGCGGTGCGCATTGACCTTGAAAAACGCCAGATGACCGTCGATGGCAAGCTGGTCAAAGAAGGGGAATGGATTTCGGTTGACGGCACAACAGGTGAGGCTTTCCTTGGTGAGCTGACCATGAATTCACCTTCGTTGGAAGAGCAAACTGACCTTTTAGCCCTGTTGAAATGGGCAGACAATATTGCTGCAACCCCTGGCATTCGTAAGGCGCCAGAAGGTTGGCCAACCCGCGGTCTGCAGGTTTGGGCAAATGCTGATTATCCGAAAGATGCACAACGTGCACGCGCATATGGTGCAGTAGGTATTGGATTGTGCCGAACAGAGCATATGTTTTTCGAACCTGCCAGGCTGCCGATTGTTCAACGTATGATCATGGCAAAAACCAGTGCTGACCGAACTGCTGCCCTGAATGAACTTTTGCCTTTCCAGAGAAGTGATTTCGAAGGGTTGTTTGAGGCGATGGACGGTTACCCGGTTATCATCCGGCTGATTGATCCGCCTCTGCATGAGTTCCTTCCCGGAGAGCGGGAGCTTTTAGAAGAAGTGATCACCATGAAGGTGACCGGTAAAACCGAAGGCCTTGAGGAAAAAGAACTGCTTCTCAGCACTGTTGAATCACTGCATGAGAGCAACCCGATGATGGGTTTGCGCGGCGTCCGTTTAAGCATTATGATGCCAGAGATCGTTGAGATGCAGGTACGAGCGATTTTTGAAGCTGCGGCCAACTGCACCATCAAGGGTATCAACGCCAAACCAGAAGTGATGATTCCGCTCACCGGCATTGTCAATGAACTCCTGGTCATCCAGCCCCGGCTTGAGGAGATTGCCAAAGCAGTGATGGAAGAAAAGAAGATCAACTTCCATTATAAATTTGGCACGATGATCGAAATTCCGCGTGCAGCAGTGACTGCCAAGGAAATTGCTGAAGTGACTGAGTTCTTCTCATTTGGCACCAACGATCTGACCCAGATGACTTTTGGCTACAGCCGTGATGATGCTGAGCGTAACTTCTTGGTCAAATATGTGGAAGAAGGCATCCTGCCAGTCAATCCTTTCCAGACTATTGACCGCAATGGCGTTGGCCGTTTGATGGATATTGCTGTCAAAGAAGGCCGCTCTGCCAGGACTGACCTGGAAGTTGGTATTTGCGGTGAGCACGGCGGTGACCCATCCTCAATTGAGTTCTGCCACATGATTGGTAACAACTATGTCAGCTGTTCACCATTCAGGGTTCCGGTTGCCAGGCTTGCTGCAGCCCAGGCTGCTCTGAAACATCAAGTAAAGTAAATTAACTTTATTAACAATATAGGAGGCTGTCTGTCAAAGGACAACCTCCTTCTTTTTTTACTCAAACATAAAACATCAGCCTTAATGATTCTGGTATAATTTTGAGGGTAATTGTCAGAAAACCTGATGTAGGGTGGATTACCCGATCAGATCACAAATTCATAGAAAATGAGGACACGAATTGATGGATAAACAAGAATATCTGGATCTTTATCGTCAAATGGTCGTGATCCGCAGGCTGGAAGAAAAAGCGGCAGAGCTTTATCAACAGGGAAAAATTGGCGGCTTTCTGCACCTGTATATTGGGCAGGAAGCAGTCAGCACAGGCCTGGTAGCTGCCAGAAAGCCTCAGGATCGGGTCATCACAGCTTATCGTGATCACGGTTTTGCGATCAACTGCGGTTTGTCTACCCGCGGTGTGATGGCTGAACTGCTTGGAAAAGCAACCGGTGTTTCAAAAGGTAAAGGCGGTTCAATGCATCTGGCGGATGTTTCCAAGAACTTTTGGGGAGGCCATGCTATTGTTGGCGGACATCTGCCGATCGCGGCTGGTTTTGCTCTGGGTGACCAGTATATGGAAAATGACGGCGTGACTATTTGCATTTTCGGCGATGGCGCAACGAACATCGGCTATTTCCATGAGGCCCTCAACCTCTCCAAAGTATGGAACCTGCCTGTTTTATGGGTTTGTGAGAACAATAAATACGGAATGGGAACTTCCATTGCTCGAGCATCAGCTGTGTCTGAAATCAGGCAGAAGGCTGAAGGCTATGCCATCAAGAATGACCGGGTGGACGGTATGGACTTGATGGCAGTCAGGGATATTACCCTGGAGATGCTGGACGAAATTCGCTCCGGCGGAGGACCAAGATTCCTTGAAGCTATGACATATCGTTTCCGCGGCCACTCAATGGGCGATCCTGAGCGGTATCGCAAAGCTGAAGAAATCGTTCAGTGGGAAGAAAACGACCCGATTGGCATCTACCAGGATTATCTTATTAAAAATAATCTTGTCACCCAGGCTGAGATTACTGAAATGACCCTGGTAGCTGAAGATGAAGTACAGGATGCCGTTGAATTTGCAGAATCAAGCCCGGAACCTGCGGCTGAAGATCTCTTCAAGCACGTCTTTGTCGAGGAATAGAGGAGTAAACATGGCCAGAATAACAATGCGTGAAGCGATTTCTCAAGCACTCTGGGAAGAAATGGAACGTGACGAAAGGGTTTTCATCCAGGGTGAAGAAGTAGGTGTTTGGGGCGGTACCTATGCGGTCACCAAAGGCTTTTATGACCATTTTGGTGAGAAGCGAGTTAAGGACACACCAATTGCCGAAGCAGTGATTCTTGGCTCAGCCATCGGTGCGGCTATGGTTGGCCTGCGGCCGGTTGCTGAGTTAATGACTATTAATTTTGCTTTTTCCGCCATGGATTACATTGTCAACCAGGCGGCGAAACTGCATTACATGTTTGGCGGTCAATTCCGCGTTCCCCTGGTCATCAGGGCTGTTGGCGGTGGCGGCAGGCAATTAGGCGCTACACACTCACAAACCCCTGACGCAATCTTTGCTCATTTTCCCGGTTTGAAAGTGGTCAGCCCGGGCACTCCGGCTGATGCCAAAGGGCTGCTCAAGGCAGCAATCCGGACAGATGACCCGGTGCTGTTTATTGAGCATGCTACGCTCTACCAGAGCAGAGGTGAGGTGCCTGAGGGTGATTATTTAGTGCCTATTGGCAAATCGACTGTTCAGCGCAAGGGTAAAGACATCACCCTGGTAACTTATTCAAAGATGCTTGAAATCTCAACCAAGGCGGCTGATTTATTATCCAAAGACGGTATCGATGTTGAAATTGTTGACCTGCGAACTTTGAGACCGCTGGACATGGAACCTGTGCTTGAGTCTTTCAAGAAGACTAACCGGGCAGTGATCGTGGAAGAAGGTTGGAAATCTTACGGCGTTGGTGCCGAAGTGATGTCTCGAATCTACGAGGAAGCATTCGATTATGTGGATGCACCGATCAAACGCGTGGCGCAGACAGAAGTGCCACTGCCATACAACCGAAATCTCGAACAGATGGCGCTGCCTCAGGTAGAAGATGTGGTAAAGGCAGTGAAGGAGGTATTACGCTGATGGCTGAAATAGTACAAATGCCCAAACTTGGATTTGATATGGCGGAAGGCACACTGGTGCGCTGGGTCAAAGTGGAAGGTGAATCTGTCAACAAGGGTGATGTGCTGGCTGAAATTGAAACCGATAAAGCTACTGTTGAGGTTGAATCTTCCTTCTCAGGGTTGGTTCACAAGCACCTGATCGAGGAAGGTTCCGTTGTACCGGTTGGGACACCAATTGCTGTTATTGCTCAACCCGGCGAAGAAGTGAAAGACTTACCTCTGGATGATGCTGACTCTGGTGCAGCTGCAGAAGAATCGAAACCTGAGGCGACTTCTGAAGCTGTTAAGGAAGCGCAGACACAAGCAGTAGAGAAGACTGGGCCGGATGCGGTTCAACCATCAGCTTCTGATGGGCGTATTATTGCCTCACCTTTAGCCCGCAGAATCGCCGAAGAAAAAAATCTCGATTTAGCCACAGTATCAGGCAGCGGGCCAGGCGGCAGAATTGTTAAAAGCGATGTGGAACAGGCACTCAGTGGTGGCGGTCCATCCAGCAAGGTTGATAGTTTGGTATCATCTGGTTCCAGCCAATGGCAGCCTATTGAAACAAAAGCTGATCAGACTGTTAAGATGAGCAAGCTGCGCAGTATTATTGGCAAGCGTATGCTTGAATCCAAGCAAACTGTCCCGCATTTTTATGTCACACACACTGTTGATATGGAAGCCCTGTTCAAGCTGCGCAAGCAGGTGAATGCACTCTTGCCAGAGGATCAGAAGATCTCAGTTAATGACTTTGTCGTCAAAGCAGCTGCCCTGGCACTGCAGAAATTCCCTAATTTGAATGCTTCAATTGTGGAAGATTCCATTGTTCAGCATGGCAGTGTCAATGTTGGCGTTGCTGTGGCAGTAGAAGGCGGCTTGTTGACAGTGGTTTGCCGAGATGCAGACCGAAAACAACTCAGGCGCATCTCCGAAGAAATAACTGAAATGGTTAATCGGGCGCGTGATGGTAAAGTCAAGACTGACGATATTGAAGGATCAACTTTCTCCATCAGCAACCTGGGTATGTACGATGTGGATCATTTTTCAGCGATCATAAATGCCCCTGAAGCAGCTATTTTGGCGGTGAGTTCTGCCAAGCAAGTACCAGTGGTGTTGGACGGTGAGATAAAAGTCGGGCTGCGTATGCAGGTGACACTATCAGCCGATCACAGGATCACTGATGGTGTGGAGGCAGCGCTGTTCTTACAAAGCCTGGCCGGGTTCCTTGAAAATCCTGTCAGTTTGATGCTGTAAAACATCGCAATTAAAATATTAAGACCTGGAGCGCAAGCTGCACTACCAGGTCTTATTTATTTTCTACTTGTGTAATTGTTATTCTGAGCCGTACAGGCGCTGGTAGATGTGGAAAAATTCTGAGATTTGCATGACATAATTGCGGGTTTCACTGAAGCGGATTATCTCCAGCATTAAGTCCGGGTCACCGCCAGACATCTCATCCCAGATCATGGCGTTACCGGGGCCGCCATTGTAGCCGGCTAACGCGGCAACTGCATTCCCATTGAACTGCGCCAGGCGTTTTGAAAAATAGACAGTGCCCAGCGGAATGTTAATGATGGGTCGGAAAAGGTCATCAGGTGTGTAATTTGGCGGCCAGTTAAGCGTATTGACCACATCCTGAGCAGTGCTGGGTAACAGCTGCAGTGCACCATGTGCGCCGGCTGATGATCCTGCAAATCCAGTAAACATGCTTTCCTGCCTGATCATGGAGAGTAGAAGAATGGGTGAGACATTGTGTTGTTCAGCAGCTTCGAGAACAATGTCCTTATAGTAGACCCCAAAACGGACGTGGTTAAAAAATACTGGTGCAGACAGGGTACCGAGATCATCCATGTTTGCTAAATCAAGGATTTGCCGGCTGGCATAGATTGCCTGCTGGTAAAAACCGAGCGAGAGCATGTGGTTGAGGAAGTGATAATTTCTAACTGCATCATCTTTAATGTTAAGACGCACCCTGGTAAACCGTTCATCAGCCTGCTTGAATAATCCAATATTCCAGAGCGCATTACCCCTGGCCATGTCAGGGTCATCAACTAACAATCCTAAACCACTTAAGTTGGTTCCCTCAGGAATGGAAAACGTGAAGCGCAGCCATGCTTCAGCCAGGCCGCGTTCCTGGTCAAGATCGCGGTCGAGATTCAATTCTGATGTGGTCGTCAAGGGCTGTAAACCAAGTGATAATTCCCTTGACCGTTCACTGTAATAACCCGTTGGGTCAAGATCTGCAGCCTGTTGATAAGAGAGCGTTGCGGCATTCATAACCCCCTGTTTTTCATAGACCTTGCCAGTCCACATCATCGCAGCAGCCTGGTCGCTGGCGCTTGTTGCCAGAACAAGTGCTCTTTGAAAAGTCGTAAGTGCAGATTTCATGTCATTCAGACGGTAATAGCAAATACCAGCCAGGATCATGCCGCGCTGGCTGAGGGGATCAGCAGGATAATCAACAATCATGCGCTCCCAGGCTGCTGCTGCGCCGGTGAGGTCATTAGATCGCTCAAGAATGCGGGCAGCGTCATAGAGGGTTGAAGGAGCACTGGGGGAATCAGGGACACGGTTGACGTAATCCAGGAGGGTTTGAGCGGCGCGTTCGTGTTGATTCATAAATGCCCACTGCGTATAGGCTTTTTCTTCGTAAGCTGTTAACCATAACGCTTCACCAACATGGTTGTTAATGATCTCCTGCCATTCGTCAATCGCTGCCTGATACTCTTCCATAGCACGTAGAGAGAGGGCACGGTAGTGCCTGGCAGTGGCGTCCTGGTCTGGCGTTGATTTGATATATTCATTCAGATAATCCGATGCAAGTCCGTACTGCCCCACGTGGTAATTGACCAATCCCCGGCTCAGACTGCTGACCGGGATGTTGTTATCCACCAGGTAAACCAGGCTTGAGTAAGCATCATAGGTTTCGGGGTAATTATTGATTGAATCCTGGTAGCGTGCATACGCCTGCTCTGGCAAGCCCAAATTGATGTAGGCATTGCCAAGCAGCAAATTAATCTGTGCTTTTGTGTAACTGTTTTGTGTTTCATCAAATAATGGCAGTAATATCCTGACTGTGTTTTCATAGTCACCCTGGCTGGCATGAATATTTGCCATCTTGATCTTAATCAATACGCCAGCTTCCGTCTCTGCCGCATCTACCGCAAGAGTATATGCGTCCAAGGCTTGTGTTGTTTCCTGGTTTTTTAGAAGAAGATCCCCTTTTTGCTCGAGGATAAAGTCATCCAGCACACCGGGCTTATTGTCAATATAGGCATCAAGCGAGCGCACTGCCAGTGGGATGTTCCCCAGATTTTCATAACACTGTGCCATGAAATAATTGGCAGTGGCGTGATAGGTTGTGTCATAACTGGCAAGGACTGTGCCATACGCCTGCAAGCATAAATCATAATCTCCACGCAAATAATGAACATGACCCATTCCCATTAATGCAGCAGCCTGTGTGTGAGCATCACCAACTGCAGTTAATGCGGTCTCATATTCTCTGTATGCGAGATCATAATCACCAAAAAACAATGCCTGGTCACCCTGTTTGATGCGTGCTTCAGGCACTGGTGTGGGTGTCGGAGTGGGTAGAGGCAGTGGCGTGTTTGTTGGTATTGGACTGGGAGTTCTGGTCGAAAAAAGCTGTTCGCCCAGGATTCCTGACATGGACAGAATGACAGAGATGACGGCAATGATCAGCAGAAGTGCTATACCAAAAAAAATGACGTAAGTTTTTCTGTTCATTAGAGAGCTTATACTGGAAGTTTTGATTTGTGTCAATAGACTTTTCGCGAGGGTCTAATAACCTGTTTCACCATTCTCCTTGTTTGTTCCCCAAACACACACTATAATCTCAGCTAACCTTTTTGACTGAAACGAGACGCTGCACCAGTTATGCCATCGAAATCTAATCCTACAGTCTACTCAACTGAGTGGGGCAGAATTTGCCCGACCTGTGGTAAGCCTGTTGACAGATGTACATGTGCTATCAAAAAGCCTGCCCCTGCTGGCGATGGAATTGTGCGAGTAAGCCGAGAGACTAAAGGCAGGAAGGGCAAGGGCGTTACACTGGTGACCGGCTTGCTGCTGGATGAGGATGGTAAAAAGAATTTACTGGCAGAGATCAAGAAGAAGTGCGGTGCCGGCGGCTCTTTGAAAGAGGGTTTACTGGAAATCCAGGGAGAACACCGGGACATTATTGTTGAACTGCTTAAAACTAAAGGTTATCAAGTGAAGAAATCCGGCGGATAATGCTGGCAATGAAAGGGTACAGCCATGAACGTTGAACCGAACAAGATCATTTATTCCATGATACGGGTTAGTAAGTACTACGAAAAAAAGCCGGTATTGAAAGATATCTCCATTTCTTTTTTCTACGGGGCAAAAATAGGCGTTATCGGACTGAATGGTTCTGGTAAAAGTTCTCTCTTGAGGATTTTCGCAGGGGTTGATAAAGAATTCAACGGGGAAACAACCATATCACCTGGATACACCATTGGGATGCTTGAGCAGGAGCCGCTACTCAATGATACAAAAACGGTTAAAGAAGTGGTTGAAGAAGGCGCAGCGGAATCCATCGCCTTGATAAACGAGTTCAATGAAATCAATGCGAAATTTTCTGAGCCAATGAGTGATGATGAAATGAACAGCCTGCTTGAACGGCAGGGCCTTGTGCAGGATAAAATCGATCACCTCGATGCCTGGGACATTGAGTCCCGGCTGGAAATGGCAATGGATGCCCTGCGCTGCCCACCGTCAGATATGCAAGTGAACATCCTTTCTGGCGGCGAGCGCAGACGGGTGGCTCTCTGCCGTTTGCTGTTACAGAAACCGGATATCCTGCTGCTGGACGAGCCAACTAACCACCTCGATGCTGAGACGGTAGCATGGTTGGAACACCACCTGCAGCAGTATCCCGGTACCGTGATTGCCGTGACACATGACCGTTATTTCCTGGATAATGTCGCTGGCTGGATCCTTGAACTGGACCGCGGTGTGGGTGTTCCCTGGAAGGGCAATTACTCATCCTGGCTTGAACAGAAGAAAATCCGTCTCTCCAATGAAGAGAAAGGCGAATCTCAGCGGCAAAAAACCTTGCAGCGCGAGCTGGAATGGATTCGCATGTCACCCCGTGCAAGGCAGGCAAAATCCAAAGCCAGGGTGAAGGCTTATGAACAAATGCTGGGGCAGGAGTATGAGAAAGCCTCAGGCGAACTTGAGATCTTCATTCCACCCGGCCCAAGGCTTGGTGATATTGTGATTGAGGCGGATAAAGTATCCAAAGGATATGGCAACAGGCTGCTTGTTGAAGACATGACCTTCCAAATTCCTCCCGGATCAATTGTGGGCATTATCGGTCCAAACGGTGCAGGAAAGACCACGCTGTTCAGGATGATTACCGGGCAGGAAAAACCCGATTCGGGAACTTTACGGTTGGGTGAGACTGTCACGCTGGCTTATGTGGACCAGGCAAGAGAGTCACTTGACCCGGAGAAGACAGTCTGGGAAGTGATCACCGGCGGCGATGAGTTGATGATGCTGGGCACCCGGCAGGTCAATTCACGTGCTTATGTCTCAAAATTCAACCTGACTGGTTCCGATCAGCAAAAGCGTGTCAATATGCTTTCAGGTGGTGAGCGGAACCGGGTACATCTGGCTTGCATGCTGAGAACCGGTGCCAACGTCCTCCTGTTGGATGAGCCTACCAATGATTTGGATGTCAATACCATGCGTGCACTTGAAGACGCGCTTGAGAACTTCGCCGGTGTCACACTGGTGATCAGCCATGACCGCTGGTTCCTTGACCGCATCGCAACCCACATCATGGCTTTTGAAGGTGACAGTAAAGTTTTCTGGTTTGAAGGAAACTTCTCTGATTACGAAACAGATAAAAAAGCCAGGCTTGGACAGGACGCGGACGTGCCAAGACGGATCCGTTACCGGCAGCTGACCAGAGATTAATGGTGCAGGCAAGCAATGGGTAAGCTATGGCAGTCGGGTGTTCTGTTCAGCATCTTGATCGCGTTGATTTCAGCCTGCTCTGCACCTCAAACCATGCCCGTCGCAACGCAGTCTCTTGTCACACAGAGTATTGTACAGACTGTTCCCATTGAAACTCCGGTTACGTCGGTAAGACCTGCGCCAACACCTAAAACGATTCCAGTGCCGACTGCCGTTCCTATTGTTTATCCAAAACCGGAGCATGCTGGATGTTTACGCCCGGTTGATGATTATGAAATTGTCACCGTCAACGAACATTTTCTGAACGAGCGGACCGTGTCCATGCTTAGTTACGCACAACTGTTGTATGGCGGTGAGATTCAGCTGGATGGGTCTGCAGTCACGCAGGGCAGTTTCACAGATGCTGTTGTTGAAAGTTTTGGCACGCACAAAGGGGGAGGGGCTGTTGACTTGTCGGTATTTTATCCCGGGAGCTATCAGCCTGCTTACAACGACATCGGTCGTATTCTGCGCGCCTTGCGGACAGCCGGCTTTGCCGCCTGGTTGAGAGACCTTGATGAACTCTACCCGGGTTCGCCCATCCACGTCCACGCTGTGGCTGTTGGTGACCGGCAGCTTTCGCCGGCAGCGCTTGACCAGATCAACGGTGAGACAGGTTATTTCAGAACGAATAATGGCTTGCCTGCCAAACCTGCACCTGATAGATTTGGGGGACCGATTCTCTGCACCTGGATGATTGAGGATGGATTTTTAGCTAATACCAGCAGCAGTGAACAGTCATTGGTTGATGGCAGGACTTTGGAAGAAGGTATCAAATCAGCTGCTGATAGCCTATTGACCGAATCTGAGTCTGAGACTCTCGCCCTGATCAGTAAAATTAAACCAGTGCCAGTACCCGGTTTTGTGCCAGAAAATCTGGATGGTCCTCTGGCAGCCGCAGTGCTTTTTCAAGCAGGCATGGTTCCCCCTTCAATTCCGTTATCTTTTTCTTATACGAGTTTCTGGAAAATTGAAACCGAAAAAGACCAGCACTTTTGGACTTTGCTTACAGATGCTGGCTTTCAAATGTTTTACGTTCAGTTGGATTTGACAGACCCGCTACCGCAGCTCTATCCCGGGGACGTGTTGTCTATTAATGCAGGGATGCAGGCTGGTGCCAACATTGTGGTTGTCAGTGAGGTGGATGATGATGGCATGGTGACCATTGTTTATCCAATAGTTGACCCCAAACTCGGGAATCTTGTTCAAAAACAAGTCCTGCATAACCCAGCCAACCTTACTGAGGACCAGCTTATCTGGCGATGGCAAGATGAATTCGGTTCTGTAAGTTTTGACCTTGTTCGCCGGCCTGAGCTGATATTAAATAGTGGGATGATCATTGCCCACCATGTTCATCCTGGAGAAACACTGACGACGATTGCCGCTCACTATTATACGCAACCAGAAGCCATTGCCCGAGTGAATGCGTTCAATGCAGACGTGCCGCTTGCAGTTAACCAGGTCGTTAAAGTACCGGTTAAAGGTCAAACTGAATAATCGAATTTAATAATCAGCCTGATGCTTGTGGAACCGGTTCTGCAAGTAATTTGTGCGCTCAATTTTTTCAGGACCTTAAAGGTTTTAAACGAAGTCCACACTCTTATGGTAGAATACTTAATATACTTAACAATAATATTATAAATACTTCAAATCTTTATACGTGGAGGATTATCAATGAATTATCGAAGACTGGGAAAAGCAGGCGTAAAGGTCAGTGAGTTATCACTGGGCGCATGGGTTACCTATGGCGGCCAGGTTGGTGAACAGATCGCCGATGAGTGCATGACAGCAGCCTATGAAGCCGGCGTAAACTTTTTTGATAACGCTGAAGCATATGCTAACGGTAACGCAGAAGTGGTTATGGGCAACGTCCTCAAGCGTAAAAACTGGCGCAGGGAGAGCTACCTTGTCTCAACCAAGATTTTCTGGGGCGGTAAAGGGCCTAATGATCGCGGTTTATCCTATAAGCATATCATTGAAGGTACAAATAATGCACTGAAACGTCTGCAGCTGGAATATGTTGACCTCGTGTTCTGCCACCGTCCAGATCCTGAAACGCCAATCGAAGAGACTGTATGGGCGATGGACCAGGTCATCCGCCAGGGTAAGGCATTATACTGGGGCACTTCAGAATGGAGCGCCGCAGATATTATGCGCGCCGATGCGATTGCACGCGAACATCATCTGCGCCCACCGAGCATGGAACAGCCGCAGTACAACCTGCTGCACCGTGAACGATTTGAAAAAGAATATCAACCGTTATATCGCGAGTTGGGCTACGGCACCACCATCTGGAGCCCGCTGGCTTCCGGTGTCCTGACCGGCAAATATAACAACGGCATTCCAGAGAACAGCCGTGCCACTCTCAAAGGGTATGACTGGCTGCGGGAAACCGTATTGACCGAAACCAACCTGGATAAAGCCAGGAAACTGGATCAGGTTGCTAAAGACCTAGGTATCTCAATGGCCGCCATGTCGCTGGCGTGGTGCTTGAAGAACCCCAATGTTTCCACCGTTATCACTGGCGCCAGCAGGGTTGAGCAGGTGCATGAAAACCTTAAAGCTGCTGAAGCAGTTTCTATGCTGACAGATGAAGTGATGGAGCGGATTGAATCGATTGTGGATAACAAGCCGCGTCCTGATGAGGATTAAACAGTATCGTTTGCACATAGGCAACCAGGCGAAAGCCTGGTTGTTTTTTATCTGGAACGCCAGATGTTCCAGAGCAGAATTGCTCCGAAAATTAGCGATGATATAAAAGCAAAGCCGAACAACCAGTTGCCCAGCACCTGCCACTCCTCAGGGCGGTAGACAACCATCAACAGCCCAAGTACCACAATGACACCGGAAAGAATCATTGCCACAGCCAGCCGGTTGGTCATTTGCTGGAGTTGAGAAGCAAAGTCTTTCAGTATTTGTCCATTGATGTTGAATTCTATCTGGCCGCGTTCCAACTGTCCCAACAGGCGGCTTGCTCTGCGGGGAAACTTAAGCCCAAACTCAAGGCTGTCTCTGGTGGTTTGTTGTAGGCGCTGTGCAATCACTTCTAATGATTGCTGCTGCAGCCAGGTGCTTCGAATGTACGGCATTGCGAATTCAAACATTCTCAAGCGCGGATGCAGCATCTTGCCAATGCCTTCGCTGATGGCAATTGCGCGAATCAACGCGACCAGCTCGGATGGAAGCTGCAGGTTATATTGAAATGCCAGTGTCATGATAGCTTTGTTTAAGGCATTTGCCGTCAACTCGTGCAGCTCACCCTGTGAGAAGATTTCTATTAAGCGATCTACCTCCCTGATCAACGCTGTGCGTTTTGAGCTGTTTGTGTAGATTTCTGCGCTCAATAATTCATCAACCACTAATGCCGGATCATTCTGATTCAAGGCTATGGCGGTGTGCACCAACGATGCTTTAAGCGAGTCACTCATCTTACCGACCATGCCAAAATCCATCACAGCAAGCCTGCCATCAGGCTGGACAAAAAAGTTACCTGGATGTGGGTCGGCATGATAAAAACCGAATTCAAAAATCTGCCGGATTGCAAAATGCATCAGGTTTTCTGCGACCGTTTCGCCGGCAATGCCAGCCTTTTGCAGGGCTTCGAGGTCATTGATTTTGATACCGCTCACGCGTTCAATCGTGATTACCTTGCTGGTAGTGTATTGCCAGTAGATACGCGGAATGTACACATGGTCATCATTTAAAAAATCCTTGCGGAACCGATCGGCGTTGTGACCTTCCCGTTGATAATCCAATTCATTTCGCAGCGTATAGGAAAATTCATCAAAAAGCAGGCGCAAATCATAGGTTGCTCCTAGGGTGGTATGCTCTGCAGCCCAATCCGCAATATCGGATAGGATATCCATGTCCACAAGCACTTCTTTTTCAACTCCTGGACGGACAACCTTGACAACAACTTGTTGGCCAGTGTGTAAGGTTGCTTTGTACACCTGCCCAATAGAAGCTGAAGCGATTGGCTCTTCATCAAAATTCATGAAAAGGGTATCAAGTGAACTATCTAATTCCGCTTCAATGATGGTTTTAATTTCATTGAAAGGGGCTGGTTTCACAGCATCCTGCAGGCTGCTTAGCTCATTAATAATTTCTGGCGGGAACAGGTCTGATCGGGCGCTGACAGCCTGACCCAACTTGATGAAAGTTACACCCAGTTCTGTCAGGGCATTTTTCAGACGTTTTCCAATATCTGCATACTTTTTATCCGGAAACTGCAGGGAAGCCTTACCGCTGTAAGGCCTGGATTTGAGTGTCGTAAACAGTATCAGCAAGCCGTGCTTTGCGAGCACTCGAAATATCTTGCCAGTACGCGAGATAAATGGGCTGCGCATGAACCAGGGGATAGGCAGAAACGATTTTTTCATTGCTGTGAGTCCGATGCGGCAATTTCAATTTCCCTGGCGTCCGATGTGAAATCTTTGGGAATAATCAGTGTGAGAACACCATCCTCCACGACTGCGTTCACGTCTGTGGTTCGGATGCCGGCTGGCAGCTGCAGCGAACGAATGTATGCATCAGCCCTGCGTTCTTTATGAAGATATACTGCGCCTTTAAACGCTATAGATTTATGGAGTGTAACTTTGATATGCAGAATGTTGTTGGCGATTTTTATGCTGATGTTTTCGGCTTTTGCACCCGGCACATTTGCCTGAACGACAATTTCCGGACCAGTATCGAGCACATCAGCTGCTATCACTGCAGACGATAATAAATCCGGTACGAGATCCCGTAAGTTGAAAGCCCTTCTCTCCAGAGCCAGCTTCAATGCATCCTGGTAGGATTTAATGTCCACATAGGGATCAAATTTAAGCATGTTCAAGAACCTGGATAACATAACGCACCTCCGGTAGCTTGCTTTCTGATTACTTGTGACTCAGATAAATTCATTTTATCTGAAATTTCTCAACATGGAAGATGCTGCCGTGGCTAAGTACTTTTGATTGTATTTAATTACAGGGGGGTCTGAAGTGATTTCAAAGCATGAGATTATTGTTCCAGGAATCGAGCAGGTCGGGAATCTCTGTCAGTTTTTGTACTTCAGCATCGGGTTTTATCTGTTTGGCTAACAGGCGGCTCTCGGGTGTATCGGCACGACGCGAGATCCAAATAGACTTCATTCCAAACCTGTTCGCCCCCAGAATATCAGCCCTGATCGTGTCACCAATCATCACTGCTTGCTGCGGCGCGGTACTACAGGCAGTTAGTGTTTCCTCAAAGATCTGCGGATGTGGTTTACGGATACCCAGGTCTCCAGATATGGCAATATGTGAGAGAAAGGGACGGATTTTAGCTTTATCGATCAGCTGCTGTACATCCCAGCCATAAGCGGCATTGGTAATCATTGCAGAACGGTAACCCCGCACCTGCAGGGTTTGAAGCGTCGAGACGGCGTCCTCTTCTGGAGTCCAAAATTGCTGCGTGTAGGTATAATAAGCGTGCAGGCCGGCGTGAATGTGCTCTTGAGGTGTATTGGTGAAGCCCAGATCCAGCAATAAGCCTTCCACCAAACTGAAGGTAGTATCCTCCATGAGGTCTGTATCACGCTCTTGATGGTAGATGTAAATCCGTTGGAGCAATTCCTGGGCAAAAGATTCCCGCTGCAGGTTGTACCCCAATTGAATTAGCTTGCCGGTCAGCTCTTTTACAGCCTGAGGTAAAGGAATAGTCGCCTCAGTGCTGCGGTATATCAGGGTATTACCAAGGTCAAAAATGACAAGCGTGATCTTTCCCACCTTTTTATCTCCAGTCACTCAAGCAAGGCATCAATAGCCATTCTCCATATTGACCCGGTTGTAGAGCGGCAGGTCATCAAGATATCTCTTCAGATTTTCGACAAAGAGGGCCGTGGCTCTCTCGTTGTATTTTGAGCTTGAGCCTGAAATGTGCGGGGTGATGACCACATTTGACAGTTTCCACAGGGGGCTGTTTGAAGGAAGCGGCTCAGTAGTGAAAACATCCAATACAGCTGCTTTGATTTTTCTCTCCTGCAGGGCATCAACCAGGGCTTTTTCTTGTATGATGCCACCCCTGCCGACATCAACCAGGTAAGCCGTATTTTTCATGGCATCAAAGACATCTGTGCCAATCAGGTTGTGTGTTTTTTCTGTCAATGGCAGGCATACCACCACAAAATCACACAGCTTGACCATCGATTTTAAAGCTTCAATCGGGTACAGGCGGGTGAATAAACTCCCATCAGGGTCGCCAAGTCCTTCAGGTGTGTAACCAGTGTCAGCTGTGTCCATGAGATTGTGTTTTGTCGCAAGTATCTTGACGTCAAATGGCTGGAGCAAACGGGCAACCTCGCGCCCGATGCTGCCGTAACCGACAATGCCGACGGTACTACCGCGCAGTTCAACTGGCAGGAATCGTTCCCATTTATCTTTTGGCCATTCTGATTTCTTCTGATGCTCAAGCATGTCAGGAAATTTGTGTGAAAGCATCAAGAATGATGCCAGTACATACTCTGCCATTTGAGGGGCAGCTGCACCGCTGAGGGTTGTAAATTGTACATTTGGATTCTTCAATAGCGGAAGATCCAGTGCAAATTCCACACCCGCCCAGTGACTTTGCACCCATCTTAATTTAGGCGCTTTTTCTGGCTCAGGAATGACTGTGTTGGTGTACAGTATGTCAGTTTGGCTCCATTCAAAAGCACTGATTTCATCAACATTCCGAGTCACGTGCTGGTTAATTTTCAACAGTGGTGATACCTGTTGAATTTGCTTAATCAATTCATCTTCCAAAGGGATTGTGATAAGGAGGTTTATGATTTCGGTTTTCATAATTGTAAGTATACCTTTATTTACTCTTGATTTCTCACAGACAATTATATAAAATACCCACTGCTTTTCACAAGAGGACTACTTCAAACGCAATTAAAGAGAGAATTGACCAGTGACATCAATTCTCCCTCGATAGACCAGATGATACGAATTTCTACTTGAGGTATATCCCATCCGGATCCAATTCTTCGCGCAGCATGCGCAGTTCTTCGTTGGTTGGCGGTTCAGTAATCCTGAGATTATCGTTAACCTTTAGTACCCAGCCGGTATTCTCTACTGCCTGTTCTACCGTTGCCCCAGGGTGGAGGGCTGTGAGTATTAACTCTCCTGTTTCATCAGGTTCCAGGATGCCCAGGTTGGTCACAACTGCCTGCGGACCACCGCCGCGCACATCGGTTTTCTCCCTGGCTGTTCGTCCATCCAGGAAACCGGCAGAGGTTTGAAAATCAACTTTTTCGGGGAACCGTCTCTTTTGATGGGGCGTGATGATGTAACAGCGGTTCGCCCAGGCTGCAATTTCCATTGAGCCCCCTGATCCGGGCAGCCTGACTTTGGGGTGATTGTAATCACCGATCACCGTAGCGTTTATGTTGCCAAAACGGTCAATCTGTGCGCCGCCAAGAAACCCCACATCAACCAATCCGCGCTGAAGGTAGAGGGTAAAAATTTCATACATGCTGCAAACAGAGACTGCGCCTGAAACAAGTGTTGGATCACCAATTGAGAGCGGCAGCCGGGCTGGCTGAGCGCCAATGACACCTGCTTCATAAATCATTACCAGTTCTGGCGCATGCGTACGGCGTGCCAGATTGCATGCCAGGTTTGGCAGCCCAACACCCACGAATACTGTGTCACCGTTGCGAAGCAACCGGGCCGAATTGATGGTCATAAGTTCTGATGAAGTGTATTCCATGATTAGTAATCTCCGTAATTGACCGGTAAGCTCATCCGGCTTTGAACAGACAGCCGTTTGTGTGTTTCTTCACCAAGCTTCTTCCAGTATTCGTCTCGGTCTTTAATGTCATAAACCCATTCTTGCAGGTAGCTTTTCATGGTTTCGGGATTTTCACTGATTTTGTCCCATTCAAGGTAGAAGTGATTATCGCGGTCATAATACCCCTGGGTGTAGGATGGATGCGCACAATAAGGCACATGGCACACAGCACTGACAATCACACCCGGGATGAGAGTCCGGTTAGGGTCACTGCGGATTACTGACTCATCAACGATTTCTTCTGCAGTCAAAATGACGCGGCTCGCAGCAAAGGCTGCTTCTTTTTGCTCACCCAAAATACCCCAGATCTGACCGTTGCCGTTGACGTCAGCCCGCTGAACGTGCACAATAGCCACATCAGGATTGAGAGCTGGTACAACGATGACCTCTTTACCGGAGTAAGGATCAATAACCCGCCTGATTTGAGGGTTGTTCTTCTCAAGGTCAGTCGCTGCAGTTTGATTCATTGGGATGAATGGCAATCCGGTTGCGCCTGCCTGCAAGCGCGAGATCATGCCAAAATGCGAATATTCCTCCCATTCCAATCGACCAGCTTCTATCTCGTTTCTGATCACCCTGAGTGAGCCAACACCGGGGTTTCCGATATAAGAGAAGATCACTTTTTTTACCAGCCCGGCCGCAACGATCTGATCATAAATAAGGTCGGGTGTCGCCCTGGCAAGGATGAGGTCTTTCTTGCCCTGGCGGATAATTTCGTGCCCGGCTGCAAACGGGATCAGATGCGTGAAACCAGCCGCAAAGACCATATCTCCGTCATGCACGAACTGCGATACTGCTTCGGTTAATGAACATAATTTGGACATAAGCACCTTTTATTGAAGTGGATTAACTGTTGTCGGTGTCGTTCTCATTGTATTGAGATCTTCTTTTTAGGATACGAAACCTTCCAGTTGGTTGTGGCGGCTGCTGGCTTTTGTTGGAGATTTTCAGGATGATGCCAGCCAAAAAACTACCAAATCCATAGAGAAAATACTTGAATTGAGGGTCTTTCGCTAAATCCGAAAAGATGAACAGCATGATCAGCAGTAAACCGATCATGATTAGTAAATTGCCAAGACGATTGAGGAAACGGTTCATCTTGTGATCGTTAAACCCGCCGTCCAAGTGTCCAAAAGCCATTCACCTTTTCGGTTTTATTTTAGAACTTCAACTTCGTTTTACACGATTTTGAATGGTTTCGTGCATATAAAGCTGCACATAATGCAAGCCGCCGGCATTCTTACCGCTGGCACCGGATGCTTTCCAGCCGCCAAAGGGCTGATATCCTGGCCAGGCACCCGTTGTTGCACCCTGAGGACGGTTTACATAATTTACGCCAGCTTCAATGCGATCAAAGAACCATTCAGCCTCATCCTCTGTGCCATAAAAACCTGCAGTAAGACCGTAAATTGAACTGTTTGCCAGCTTCATACCATGATTGAGGTCTTTGATTTTTCCGACGGTTGTAATTGGCAGGAACATCTCATACTGCCACAGCCGGTGCTCATAAGGAAGATCTGCCGCCAAAGTAGGCGCACAAAAGAAGCCTTTGGCGAAATCACCTTCGGTAAAGATCTTGCCTCCTGTGAGGATTTTGCCTGATTTTTTCAATTCATCCACAAAAGCTTGATAGTCGCGGTATGAGCTTTGATTAATGACCGGCCCCAAGTATACATCCTGCCTGGTTGGATCACCGATAGCAATTTTTTCAGTGAGGTGTACCAGTCGTTCTACCAGGGGCTCATAAACCGCTTCTTCAATCAGCACCCGAGAGCAGGCTGAGCATTTTTGACCCTGCAGTCCAAAAGCTGAGCGCATGATGCCAATGGCAGCATCATCTAAATTGGCATGACGGGAGACAATGGTTGGGTTTTTACCGCCAAGCTCAAGGATAATCGGACGAACCCAGGTGCCATTAGCGAAACTGCGATAAATCCCCATACCCACATCATAGGAGCCTGTGAATGTGATACCTGCAATATCGGGATTTTCTATCAATGACTGACCAAGGGTTGAACCCGGACCGGTGACGAAGTTCACCACGCCGTCAGGTATGCCGGCATCTCTGAAGCATTCAGCCAGCAAGCGGGGCACAAAAGGCGTGTCGGTTGCAGGCTTGATAACAATAGTGTTACCGGCAGCCAGCGCCGCACCAGCAGGTCCACCGGTGAGCGCGCCGGGAAAATTGAATGGGCTTATGACAAGCCATACACCATATGGCTTGAGTACAGACATGTTTGTGGAGTGATAGCCTGACAACGGGTCAATCCCCATTGCGGCAATGAAACCACCATTGGCTTCCACCTGGTCACAGGAGTAGCGAATCAACTCAGCTGTTTCAGCGACGTCGCCAAGAGATTCCATGCGATTCTTGCCGACTTCCATTGCCATCACAGCGCCAACTTCAAAGAGGCGTTCATCGAGCAGGTCTGCAGCTTTACGCAACAGCCTGACACGTTCCTGCCACTTTGTTCGTGACCAGGCTGGGAAGGCACGCGCAGCCGCTTCAACAGCAAGGTTAGCTTCTCTGACAGATCCCCGTTGAAATTGTCCCAGCACCCAGTCGGTGTTAATTGGTGAACGGTCTAAAAATTTGTCATTGGTAAAGATATCTTTGCCATCAATGATCATGCCATAGGCATCGCCAAGGTTGGCTTTAATTTTCACAATTGCTTCGTCGAATTTGTCGTGTAATTCTTGAGGGGGATTAAACATCGTCCCGTATGTAAGTTTGAATTGTGTCTCTGCACTCATCCGAATTTCCCTCCGATAATAGTGGAATTCTCATTCAGCACTGGGTTGTGCAGTTCAAGTATATGTCAACTCATGCGGTAAGTCAAAATGACAAACATCCTGTGACAATCATTCCGTTGTACCTATTAACACCTTCAAAATTCTTAATCGATGTCCTTACCTGCTCATAACCTGCTCACAACCTGCTCACATGACTGTATTGACAGCCAGTACTTACCTTTGTATAATCTAGCAATCAGCACTGCTGATCGAATCAGAAGGAGTAGGTTAACGGTTACCCGCCAGAGAAGGAGCGCCCAGGCTGAGAGCCTCCACGGAATTCCGGAACTGAAGTCGTCTGATAGAACTACCGAAGAAATTCAGTTACTGAATAGTAGAACGGTACGGGTAAGCCCGTTACAGCGAAACCCGGATGTTGGTTCGGGATTGAGTGCACCGGTGTACCGGTGAATTGAGGTGGTACCGCGGAAGTTAACTCCTTTCGTCCTCTGATGGCGAAAGGTGTTTTATTTTAATGTGAGCTTTGTTTGATGATGCCGTTAATACTTAAAGTGTTTTTCTATATGATTATTGCCTGGTTCATAATTGAACTGGTGATGCGCCTATGGCCGGTAAAGACTGGTTTTTATGGCTCTATTACAAGGCTAGATGCGCGTTCGTTGCAAGATAAATTCGGTTTGATTGTCAATAGTGGCGAAGATTGGGTTCACCTTGGGTGGATTGCCGACCCCGATCACGAAGCATATCACGTCTTCCACACAGCTGATGGAACCAAGCACTGGCTGGGTACAACATACTTTGGCTCATACCTGGCGAAGAAGCAAAGTGGTCAATTTGAGGTGATGGCAAAATCTAAACAGAGCGGTGATCTGCGCCTGATTGGTAAAGCAGAGGTTAATACAACCGGTAAGACAACACCTCTTTATCGACCTGTGATCTCAGGCAAGTGGCAGCTTTTATTTAAGCCCTATAAACACGGCTTTTACGTCAACGATCACACCATTTTCCAGGATGGCCGCGGTAATTGGCGATTAATTGGGATAACTTCAAAAACATCAGGCGATTTCGCTGCAGAAAAGTACTTTGCCAGCGGCTTCAGCTCTGAATTTCCTGATCCCTCAGGGATGCAGGAAGCAGAACAAGTGGCTGACTTCGATGAGACTGCCTGGGCACCATGCGTAATCAAGAAAGAACGCACTTACCATCTCTTCTGGTCACCCCACCGGCTGGAGCAGATGCAGTCTGTCGATGGTATCACCTGGACTGACAAAAGGACAACCATCACTAAGCCGTACCATCCTTATTTTAGAGATCCAATGGTATTGAAAGTGGGTCACAATCAATGGCTGTTGTACACCACAGCACGCGTGTTCTTCTTCTCCAGGGTCGATATTTACCAATCCTTTGATCTTGAACACTGGCAGTACATCCGTCCTGCCATGGTAAACAGCTGGGGCAGCGAGTGTAATTCAGCCTTTGCATCAACCGAGTCACCTTTTGTGGTCAAGTTTAAAGATCATTACTACCTTTCAGTGACAATGAACAACGGTACCTTTTTCTGGCATGGACTGTTTTTGATGCTCAAGAAGTGGATCAACCCTGACTCTTACAACCACACCCGTGTGCTGCATTCAAACTGCCCATATGATTTTGGTGTTTACCGCGGTGAAGAACGCACTATAAACCTGGCTGCTTCACTGCAAGCGCACGCACCAGAGTATGTCTATGTACCAAAATCTGGTAAATGGTTTATTACTACAGCTGGCTGGCCCTGGGCGGCAACTTTGACCAAAGGTGAAGCTGCTGTAGCGTCTCTGGAATGGATACCAATGGAAGGATCTTCCACAGAAATTAATGTTATCGATAACGAGGAGAAAAATGACTGATAATTTACTACCTAAGATTTATGATTTTGCAAATATTGAGGAAGAGATTTATGCGTCATGGGAAAAAGCCGGATATTTCAAACCAACCAATGACCCGAAAAACACTGCTTTTGACCCTGATATCAAGCCATTTGTGATCTCTATCCCGCCGCCGAATGTTACCGGCATCCTGCACCAGGGACACGCCATTTTCCTTTCCCTTGAAGACCTGATGATCCGTTATCACCGCATGAAGGGTGAACCTACCCTGTGGGTTCCCGGTACTGACCATGCAGGTATTGCTACTCAACTGCAGGTTGAGAAATTGTTGGAGAAGGAAGGCCTTTCACGTGAACAAGTTGGTCGAGAGGCTTTTTTGGAGCGCGCCTGGCAGTGGAAGGAAGAACACGGCGGTATTATCCAGCAGCAGATCCGGCGCATCGGTTCCTCATGTGATTGGGAGCGTGAGCGGTTTACACTGGATGAAGGTTTGAGCCGCGCAGTGCGAGAAGCTTTTGTCCATCTGTATGAGAAGGGCATGATTTACCGCGGGCCGCGCTTGATCAACTGGTCACCAGGTTTAAAAACAGCTGTCTCTGACCTGGAGGTTGAGTATTCGCAGGAACCAGGGAAGATGTATTACTTCAAGTATATGTTGGCTGATTCGGAAGGCGAATACATTCCTGTGGCTACCACACGCCCTGAGACCATACTGGCGGATACTGCAGTGGCAGTGCACCCAGAAGATGACCGCTACCAGAAATATGTTGGCCGCCAGGTGATTGTGCCAATTCTCGGGCGGACTGTGCCAGTGATTGCGGATGAATATGTGGACCGTGAATTCGGTACCGGTGCCTTGAAAATCACTCCCGGCCATGATCCAAATGACTACGCCATTGGTATCAAGAACAACCTCCCAATCCTCTCCATTCTTGATGAAAAGGCGCATATCAATGCGCAAGGTGGTAAATATGCAGGGTTAGACAGGTTCGAATGTCGAAAGGTGTTCTGGGCTGATATGCAAGCAGCCGGTCTGACGATCAAAGAAGAACCCTACCAGCTGAATGTGCCGCGTTCACAACGCGGCGGTGAAATCATTGAGCCCATGATCTCAACCCAGTGGTTTGTGTCAATCAAGCCAATGGCTCAGCGAGCCATGGAAGCTGTTCAAAAGGGACAAGTTAAGATTGTGCCGGATCACTTCACCAAGGTGTTCTATAACTGGATGGAGAACATTGAGGATTGGTGCATCAGCCGGCAATTATGGTGGGGGCACCGCATACCGGCGTGGTACTGCCAGGACTGCGGTAAGATGATCATTGAGCGGGAAGACCCAACCATCTGCCCGGCTTGCGGCAGTACGAGATTGGAACAAGACCCTGATGTGTTGGATACCTGGTTCTCCTCCGCATTGTGGCCTTTTTCCACGCTTGGCTGGCCTGAGAAAACCCCAGATTACCAGTATTTTTACCCAACTTCAATTCTTGAAACCGGCTACGACATCCTCTTCTTCTGGGTAGCGCGCATGATTATGATGGGACTGGAATTAACTGACCAGGCACCCTTCCATACCGTTTATTTGCACGGGCTCATCAGGGATTCAAATGGACAAAAAATGTCCAAGTCCAAGAATAACGTTATTGATCCACTGGAAGTGATGAACGAATACGGCACTGATGCCTTGCGCTTTACTTTGCTTGTGGGTTCTACACCCGGTAAAGACATGAATCTGAGTGTAAAGATGGTTGAGGCCAACCGCAATTTTGCCAACAAAGTATGGAATGCTGGCAGATTGGTGATCAGCTCTCTGGATCGTATCCCTGATCAGTCAAAAGCCGCACCCGAGTGGACACTGGCAGATCAATGGATTTTCGCCAGGCTGCAGATGCTGGTCAACGATGTTGAAAGGTTGTTCAGCAGCCATCAATATGGCGAGGCTGGGCGTCAAATCTATGAATTCTTCTGGAGTGAATTTGCCGATTGGTACCTTGAGGTCGCCAAACTTCAGCTCAATGAAGGTGGTGACCGGGCGTATTACACCGGCTGCCGGCTTGTTCAGGTACTTGATAACTGCATGAGGCTTCTCCATCCTTTCACCCCGTATATCACTGAAGCATTGTGGGGCCATTTAAAAACTACAGCTTTGAAATATGGCAAAGACATGGCACCCGAAACTGGATGGGAAGACGCCTTGATTATCGCCAGGTGGCCGGCAGTAAAAACGGTTGGTGATAGCAGTCAAAAGGTGATTAACGCCTTTGGTGTCGTCCAGGATGTGATCCGTTCCATTCGCAATATCCGTGCTGAGAAACAGGTCACACCTGGAAAGAAGCTGCCGGCGATTATCGCGGCAGGGGAATGGCTGTCAGAAATAACCGCCAACAGGACAGTTATTGCATCACTTGCCCACCTGGACGCAAACCAGCTGCAGCTTGTTGAACACCTGGATCAGAAACCGGAAAATGCTGTGGGGCTGGTGGCAAGCGGCGTTGAAGTGTACCTGCCTCTAAGCGGCATGGTTGACCTTGAAGCAGAGAAGGTTCGCATTCAAAATGAATTGGCAGAGGTCCAAAAGCAGATTGAACGTTTGGAGACCTTGCTTGACAGCCCATTCGCCCAAAAAGCGCCTGCCAAAGTTGTCGATGTTGAAAGGGAGAAGCTTCGCACATTCTTCCTGACAGCTGAAAAACTAAGAAGCCAATTAGACCAAATTAAGTGAGAAAAAAGGAGACCCGATCATAATCTCGGGTCTCCTTTTTATAAGTTAAGAGTCAACTCAATCATCCGAACTAATGATGTAATCCTCAAGGTTTTCCATATCAACAGATTCTTCAGACAGGGTTTTTCCCATGACTGAGATACCAGCTGCATGGACAGTTCCAGGGTTGCCGGAGATGAGCGGGTGCCAATCTGGCAAGCTTCTACCCTCTGCCAGCAGTCGATATGCACAGGAAGGCGGAAGCCAGTCAAGGCTGTGCACTAAATCAGGGGTTAATTTCAGGCATGTGGGCATTAGGACGGTGCGCTGGTCATATGCGGTACAGCGGCAGGTTTCTGTATTCAACAAGCGGCATACCACGTTTGTGTAAAAATATTCACCAGTATCTTCATCCTGCAGCTTGTAAAGGCAGCAGCGGGCACATCCATCACACAGCGATTCCCACTCAGCCACTGACATTTCAGTCAGTTTCTTGGTTTCCCAGAAAGGTCTTGCAATATCTTGCTCTGACATAATTAGCTCTATACACCGCGCCAGGTTTGAACAAAATTGACCAACACTTTAAGGACATTGTCAAACACTGACAGGCGGGCAATTTCATAACCGTGACTGCTTTCACGCACATGGCCGATTGTTGCGCATAATGCTGCAGCGCCGATACTGCACGCCATGCTGGCATCGCTGGCTGTGCTGGTGAAAGAAGCCAGTTGTAGCTCTGTTCCACACAATTTGGCGCTGTTTTCGAAGGCCGCCAGCAAACGCGGGTCATAAATGGCTAATCGATCCCTGGTCCAAATGCCTGGTTTTCCATCTAATGCCAGACCAGCATAAGCTGGCATGGGGCAGCCATCAACGGCAATGATGGACTGAGGTTTTTCCCTTACTGCAAGTGTCTTTATGCCATGACCTCCCAATTCCTCCTGCACTGTAAATGCAATAATCACGGGAGAGAGCGGTCTTCGATTATTCTCCTTGATGTCCTTAAGCAGGCGCAGCAGAGCAACAACACCCATGCGGTCATCGAATGTCCAGGCTGCCACCAGGGGATCACTGCCGCTTCCCAGGAAGAAAGGTCCGCGCTCCGTTGTAACGGGTACGGCAGGTGAGCCAGGGTGTATGCCAGTATCTGCGAGTTGCTGCTGAGTCATCCCGGTGATGAGCTTGAAGTCAACCCACGAAACCGGCTTACTGCTGTCTGCGCCATGTCCTGCGCCGGCTGATAAGATTGCCGTGACAGGGTGATTATCGCATAAAATCGAGACGGGACGTTCACCAATCTTCCATGGATGCAGGCCGCCAAGACTCTCAACATTAATTGTGCCATCAAAGTTTATTGTTTTCACCGCCATACCAATTTCATCCATATGCGCAGCGATGATGGTTAATGGGGCATTGGGGTCGGTTCCTTCAAATCGCACAAGTACATTTCCGACAGCATCACTTTCAGGGATGAAACCGATCTTTTCAACTTCAAACCTGACAATAGCTGCCAGGTCAGCCTCCCAGCCTGAGGGTGAAGGTACAGCGATTAGTTTTCTGAAAAGGGCAATAGCGGGATGTTCAAGATAATTTTCCATAATACCTCCTCTACAAATAATAATGCCCCCGCTGTTGAATGCCGGGGGCATGAGCGTACAATTTTATTATCGCCTGAGTGCAGACCAGCCTGCGTAGGCGGCAGTATCACCAAGCTCAGATTCAATTCTCAGCAGCTGGTTGTATTTTGCGACGCGGTCTGACCGGGCAGGTGCGCCTGTCTTGATTTGGCCAGTGTTTAGGGCAACAGCCAGGTCTGCAATGGTAGCATCTTCAGTCTCACCTGAGCGGTGAGAGGTGACTGCACGCCAGCCGGCTCGGTGGCAGGTTTCAACTGCTTCAATGGTCTCGGTTAAAGATCCAATTTGATTTACTTTGACTAACAGGGCATTAGCAGATTTTTCCTTGATGGCGCGCCTGACACGTTCAGGATTAGTGACCAGCAGGTCATCGCCCACGATTTGGATCTTATCGCCGATCTCGCGGGTCAGGTTCTGCCAGCCATCCCAGTCATCCTCAGCCAATCCATCTTCAATTGAAACGATGGGATATTTATTGGTCCAATCAATCCAAAAAGCAACCATTTCGTCGCTTGTAAGCTTTCTACCTTCTTTTCGCAGGTTGTAGGTGCGGGTATCGGATTCAAAGAACTCAGATGCTGCGGGATCGAGGGCGATACAGACCTGCTCGCCAGCCTTGTAACCGGCTTTTTCAATAGCTTCCAGGATCAACTCAACAGCTTCTGAGTTGGATTTCAAGGCCGGGGCATAACCGCCTTCATCGCCAACCAGGGTTGGATAACCGTGTGCTTTCAAAACTGTTTTCAGCTGGTGATAAATTTCCGTACCCCAGCGCAATCCTTCAGCAAAATTAGGCGCACCCAGGGGCATCACCATAAATTCCTGTGCATCGGTTGACTGCCAGCCAGTGTGAGCGCCGCCGTTGAGAATGTTCATCATCGGCACTGGCAGCACATGGGCATACACACCGCCAATATAGCGGTAGAGAGGCAAACCAACGGCATTGGCAGCAGCTTTAGCAACGGCCAGGCTGACACCCAGGATGGCGTTAGCCCCAAGCTTGGATTTGTTGGGGGTGCCGTCCAGCTCCAGCATCATCTGATCAATTTCTTTTTGCTCAAGTGCATCCCAGCCGTACAGATTCTCAGCAATGTCGATGTTGACATTATCAATAGCTTTTAGTACACCTTTTCCCAGATAGCGGCTTTTGTCGCCATCGCGCATTTCAAGCGCTTCATGCGTTCCTGTTGATGCACCGGAGGGCACAGCTGCTCTGCCCCAGGTGCCATCTGCCAGGATGACTTCAACTTCCACTGTTGGGTTTCCGCGAGAATCAAGGATCTCTTGTGCGGTTATTGATTCAATAGTTGTGTCCATTCTATATACCTCGTGTATTTAAAAGTTTATTTATGCATTAATAGCTTTCTTAATCAGCCAATATTGCAAAGATGATACCACAGGTTGATTGACTGTTGAGATGTTTTTTCCCAGGTTGTAAGGGCAAGTTTTATGATTGTTCTTATCCCTGGTCAAAATTGATCAATGGATGCCCACCTGGTATGCCTGCCTTTTTACCCGCAGCTTCGATGAATTTTGAGAACAATGGGTGCGGACGATTTGGTCGGGATAGGAATTCAGGATGGAACTGGGTTCCTAACATAAATGGGTGATCCTTGAGTTCAGAAATTTCAACCAGCTTGCCATCCGGTGATATACCAGAATAGACCATCCCATGTTTGGCAAGGCTATCGCGATAGGCATTATTGAACTCGTAACGATGGCGGTGCCTTTCCTCTACGACAGGAGTCTGATATGCGGCTGCAGCAATTGTGTTCTCTTGAAGATGGCAGGGATATAAGCCAAGCCGCATCGTTCCGCCCAGATCGGTAACGTTGTGCTGATCGAGCATCAGATCTATGACCGGCATTGTTGTTGCAGAATTGAACTCCGTTGAATTCGCGGTAATGTCGCCCAGAAAATGACGGGCAAATTCAATTACCATCAGCTGCATACCAAGACAAAGTCCGAAATAGGGCACCTGGTTTTCTCTGGCATACTTCGCCGCAATGATCTTGCCTTCGATTCCACGACTGCCAAAACCACCGGGTACGATAATACCATCAGCGCCAGAAAGGATCTTTTCCGGGTCACCGTTTTCAAGATCTACAGAATGGATCCAGTGTAAATTCAGTTCAACACCCTGGTGCAGCGCGGCATGCTTGAGTGCTTCTCTGACGCTCATATACGCATCATGCAGCTCAACATACTTGCCGACCAGGGCAATATTGACCTCTGGTTTGGGCTTTTTTACCTGTTCGACTAACTTGTGCCACCCACTCCAATCAGGTGCATGTTTTTCTTCCAAGCCCAAACGCTTGAGGATATATTCTGCGATATGTTCCTTCTCTAAAAGCAGGGGAATTTCGTAAAGGATGGGTGATGTCACAACCGGAATAACAGCCTGTTTCTCAACATCGCAAAACAGCGCGATTTTGTCCCTGAGGGAGGGATCAACAGGATAATCTGACCTGGCTATGATCATGTCAGGCGAGATACCGATTGATCTCAATTCTTTGACAGAGTGCTGCGTTGGTTTTGTTTTTAATTCACCGGTTGCACCAATATACGGCAGCCAGGTGACGTGCATGAAGAGAGTGTTCTCGCGGCCAAACTCTGTGCGCAGCTGCCGAAGTGATTCGAGAAATGGCAGGCTTTCAATATCGCCAACGGTACCACCGACTTCCACCAGGATAAAATCAGCATTTGTGCTTTGTGCCACCATGGCAATGCGATGTTTAATTTCATCAGTGATGTGTGGAATGACTTGAATGGTGCCGCCCAGGTAATCGCCGCGGCGCTCTTTACCGATCACCTCAGCATAGACCTGCCCGGCAGTGATATTGCACACTTTGTTTAGACGAATATCAATAAAGCGCTCGTAATGACCGAGGTCAAGATCAGTTTCAGCGCCATCATCAAGCACATAAACTTCACCGTGTTGGTATGGGCTCATTGTGCCGGGGTCAACGTTGATGTAAGGATCAAGTTTTTGTACTGCCACTTTGAAGCCCCGCTGCTTTAACAATCTTCCTGTGGCTGCCGCGGTGACGCCCTTGCCAACTGAGCTAACAACACCGCCTGTGATGAATATATACTTTGCCATGCTTCACCTCACTTATTATTGACCCTTTACAAAAAAAATAGAGAGGCTGTTTTACAGCGCCTCCCTATCAGCAGGCTATGCTTGCCTGTTTTCTTCAGTGATACCAACCTGATTATTCACCTTCATATACCCCTGTCTTGAATTGCGCCAGGCATTTCATAATCCACACGTCCAAAAAACATTACGAATAATTATAGCCTCAATCCAATAAAAAACCCCACGTATTAATGTGGGGCTATATTAAATTATTGAAAAAGTTAACTATTAATTTTCTTACCGAGTGTCCGGGCCAAGATTTCATCCTGTTCCTGAGAGATGGCTTTGCTTTTTCTCTCTTTTTCCTCATCACTTTGCTTGCGGTTACCTTTTACCCGTTCCATCGCTTCTCGAATTGCAATTTCCATTGCAGTAGGTTCTTTATCAGCTTCGCTGTTTAAATCAGCCATTTCTACTGAGAAGTTAGACCCTTCATTTCTTTTCTGGCGACGAGGAGCTTTCTTGGGTTTTTGAGCAGGTCTCTCAAAATTCATTTCAGAACGGGGTGCTTCCTTTGGCTTCTCTTCAACAACAGGGAGCTCCTGCAGTGCCTTCATGCTCAATTTTATCTGTTTCTTGCGGCGGTTAACCTCAAGGATTTTTACTTCAACCTCGTCACCTTCATGAATTACTTCGGATGGGGTTTTGATGTAACCATGTGCAATTTCGCTGATATGAATTAACCCTGGGCGTTCTGCACCAATTTCAACAAAAACACCAAAGTTTTCCAGTCGGATTACTTTTCCCTTCACAACCATATCTGGCTTGATATCTCGCCATTCAAGATCAAGAGGCTTGATCATTGTGAGTTCAATGTGATCAGGTTTGACCCGTTTGATCCAGACATCCACTTCCTGTCCCACGGTAAGAACATCTTCTACCCGTTTTACAGTTTCTTTATCTTCTGGAGCAGGGACCTGGGAAATATGCAGTACTGCCGGCTGATCGACGCCAATAGAGATCAAAGCGCCTGCCAGGCTGATTTTTTCAACCTTACCGGTATATTTTGTCTTTCTCTTAATTTCTGATTGCAGTGTCTCGGTTTGTAGTTCAGTTGAATCCATCATGCTTTCTCCCAGTGTAAATTTACAGCGACCAGATATTATAACATTGCATTTAAAATTAAGTCAAACTTGTTCACCCAAAAATGGCAGCAGTTTTACGAACAGTGGGGCTGATGATCGAAGTTAGTCACGGATGAGTTTTACCGGTCTCTGCCTGGCTGGCTTGCTCGCTAAATATCTTAAATGTGATCATCCCTATCAACAGCGGCAGCCAGAAGCTGATGCCGCGGTAAGCCAGCGTGATGATCGTAGCAGCTCCCAATTTCACATGCAGGCCTGTCAGTGCCAGCGGTAGGATACCCTCAACAACACCGACACCACCAGGTGTGGGAGATACTACCGTGAAAAGATAGCAAATCGCAAAACCTGCGAAAATTGTCCCTTTCGAAAATGGCACATCGAACATCAGGAAGGTAAACGTAAAAATAAGCAGTAACAGTGCTTTGCCAAGAACAGACAGTAGAATTGGCATCAGGAGGTTTTTTGGGTTCTGCCGGATAATCTGAATGCCATCAGCTAACTCATAAGCAAATTGGCGTGTCTGTTCAACATTAAGAAATTCTTTTTTTGAAAAAATCCTGGCAATGCGGTTGGTGATTCGTGCAAGGTATGCCAGTGCTGCACCTAATTGACGGGCTGATTTAAGACCCAGGTACAGCAACAAGATAAGTGTACCTGCAAGGAGACACAGAATAAGCGCTGCAGAGAGTTCCGTCCAGTTTAAATCATTTCTTCGAACCAGAACAATAATGCCCAGTGAGATGGCTGCCAGAAGGCCAAAATAATCCAAAAGCAGGTAGATCGCCCATGCTACTGTTACTTTCGCACTTGAAAAACCTTTGCGATGGGCATCAGTTAGAAAGACAGCAATGGAACTGAAGCCTGCAGTGGGTGTTACCGTGTTCGTAAAATAAGCAGAAGTGAACAGCACGAACATGTTTCGAAGTGTCTGCTGCATGCCCATTTCCCGGTAGATCAGCTGGTATGTCTTAGAACAGATTAACAGCCATATACCCAGACAAATTAATGAGATGAGCAGGTAATACCACTTTCCCATGCTCAATGTGTCAACGATATCCTGAACTTCGGCAAAACTTGTGATCAGGAAAATCACACCTAGCATAAGGATAAACGCAAAGATAAACTTTTTCATAACAGCTTACTTGATGGTATCAAGTTTTTCAGTAATCCACGATCACAGGCAGGTAATGAATTCTATAGCCCGCTGCAACCTATTTGATCAGTGTGTTAATTACTTCAACTGCTTTGTCCAATTGGGGATCAATATCTTTCTCATAGTCCTCATCAGTGTACTCAACCTCAAAATCAGGTGTGATGCCTTCTCCGTGGATTTGCCGCTCATCAGGTGTCAGCCAACGGGCAATGGTTACCCGAACTGCGCCCTGTTCATTGACCAGTGGTGCCCAATTTTGAACAGAGCCTTTGCCATAGGTGGTTGTTCCAACAATCAAGCCTCGCTCATAATCCTGGATGGCTCCTGACAGGATCTCAGACGCAGATGCAGTACCTTCATTGACAAGGATTACCAGCGGAATCTCAGTCGCCAGACCACCGCGATATGCCCTGTATACTTTTCTTGAACCATCACCAAACTCTTCGTACATAACTATCTGGTTGGCTTCAACAAACTCAGAGGTTACTTCAATGGCCGTATCCAGGTATCCACCACCGTTATAACGCACATCCAGAATTAAGCCTCTGGCATCATTTTTGTTCATCTCCCGCAGGGCATCTCTTAACTCGCTGGTTGTATTATCACCAAAGGTGGTCAGTTGAATATAGGCCAGCCCATCCTCACGCATTTCCAGGATGACACTTGGAACGACAATTTTTGCACGTTGGATTGTGACATCAAATGCTTCCTGCCCCTCACGCCGGATTGTAAGCGTCACTTCCGTACCCGCCGGACCGAGAATGCGCCGCAGAACCAGGTTGCCGTCAATACCGGTCATATCTTCGCCATCAATGGCCACCACAGTATCGCCGGGTTTCAAGCCAGCCTTATCAGCCGGAGAATCCGGCATGGGGCTGGTGATGATGATATATTCGCCGGTGATATCCACCCAGGCGCCAATGCCTTCGTACTCACCTTCAAGATCCATGTTTTGTTGTTTGAATTCATCGGGGTCCATATAAGAAGTGTGTTTATCGCCTAGGGATTCCAGCATGCCGCTGATGGCTCCCTGCATCATTTTTACATCGTCAACTGGTTGATCCACGTAATCATCGTGAACAATTTTCCATGCCTGCCAGAATGGCTCAAACAGTATCTCAAGATCCTGATCGGATAATTGTGGTGATGGCAGGCTAAGTTCAGCTGAAGGTGTTTCTACTTCAGGTTGAGCCTGGTTTGGAAATATAGAATCCTTAATTGGCTGCAGAACGCCAGTAACACTGCTCTGAAAAAACCACCCGGTGGCAACGCCGCCTGTAAATGATGTAAATAAAAGAACGACAACCCCGATGATGATCAGGAATATTTTCATAGATTTAGGCATTCAGATCTCCTTGTAATACTTCACCAGTAAATTGAACTGTATTATAAAGCTGACTCGTTTGGATTTCCCCAGGTTGGTTTTATATCAGTAATTTGACTTATCTCACGGCTTATTAGTCTGTTTCAATTCCGACACCCGCGCTGAAAGTTCAGCAAGCTGGTCTTCTTCTGTTTTAAAAGGACGTTTCATTGACTGGCCAGCTTTTATGAACAATTCAAGTTCTCCACTTGGTTTGTTGTGTTTTAGCATGCGGAACAGTGCAAAGTTAAGGATGATGACAAACAGGATGACCGCTGCCAGGATGATGATACCTTCAGTTGAAAGGTTTCCAAACATGTGGATAATTTTATCCTTTTTTGTGCAATTTTACTGGTTAATTTGAGGAATAAGCGATGGAAGGTGATGAAGTGAACTGATAGCCGGCAAGGATTTTGGGTCTGAACCGTTTTCAGCAATTAAGATAGTCTGAAAACCCAGCGCTCTGGCGCCTACAATGTTTGCCGGCGAATCATCAATAAAAACCGTTTCAACTGCAGCCAGTCCGGTATGTTCTAATGCGATCTCAAAAGCTTCCTTCTGTGGTTTGCAGTATGGCCAAATCGTTAGGATATCGATGATACCTTCAAACAATCCGTGCAGACCTAGCGCATCAATCACCCGGTCAGCATGTTTTTTATCAGCATTGGTGAAGATAAACTTCTTCTGAGGGTACGCCTCCAACATCTCTCGCAGACGCAGATCTGGCTGCAGGTACTCAGCGTGATTTACATCATGAACAAATTCAAGATATGCCATCTCATCAATGTCGTACTCAGCCTTGAGCCCTCTCAAGGTGGTGCCATATGTTTCAAACAGGTATTTTCTGATAGCTGGCACTTCTTCAAGTGGCATTTTCATTTTCTCAATCATGTACAATGAAATGCGATACTTGATGGCAGGCCATAATCCAGACGACCTGGCGTAGAGGGTATCGTCAAGGTCAATTAAGAATACTTTAGTGTGCATGTGGTTGAGTATACCTGAAATGTAGAAATTGTTTAAACAGCAGCGCAACTATTCAAACACACCTGGATAGCTATTTGGATCAGGCAGGATTAACGGTGTGGTGCTGTGTACCTGTTCGTAGACTTTCAATTCAAGCTGATAGACTTCACTCAGCAGTTTTTCCTGTAATATTTCAGGTGGTGAGCCGATCCAGAATCGATTATCGCGTGAGATTAAGGCAATTTGGTCAGCATAACGGGCGACCAGGTTCAGGTCATGCATCACAACGACAACAGCCAGCTGTTTGCTGATTGTTAACTCTTTAACATGGTTTAACATCTCTACCTGGTATTTCAGGTCAAGATGAGCTGTCGGCTCATCAAGCAGCAGAACCGGCGCTGATTGCGCCAAAGCTCTTGCCAACATGAGCAGTTGTTTTTCTCCGCCCGATAGGTGGTTGACATACTTGTCTCGCAGGTGCCAACTGTGGGTTAACTGCATGGCTTCTGCAGTGACCTGTTCATCAGATTTTGAGATGCTGCCTAAGAAGCCAAGGTAAGGCGTTCGCCCAAGCAAAACGATTTCCCAACCAGTGAACGCAGCCGGAAGCGTTACATTTTGAGAGACTACCGCAATATGTCTGGCACGTTGGTTCTGCGACATATGTTTGATGTCGTTGTGTCCAACCAGTACCCTGCCGCTGTCAACCGGTACGATACCAGAGATGACACGAATCAACGTACTTTTTCCCACACCATTTGGACCAATGACCCCGAGGATCTCACCGGGCTTGATATTGAATGAGATATTCTTCAGGAGTGGTTGGGCATCGTAGCTGAATGAAATGTTGTTAATCTCTAACATGGCTCACCAATAGTTCTGTTGTTTTGAACGCCTGAGTATCCAGAGGAAAAACGGTGCGCCGCACAATGCTGTAATAATGCCAACCGGCAGTTCCTGAGGTGCCATCAGGATGCGCGCCAGGATATCAGCCACCAGGATCAAAGAAGCGCCATTGATAATGGATAGGGGGATGATCTTTTTATAATCTCCTCCCCAAAGCATGCGCACCAGGTGTGGTACCATCAAGCCAACAAAACCGATGATACCGGCAAATGAGACAGCCGCTGCTGTGGTCAGTGATGAGATGATGATGATAAAAATTCTTACTTTTTCAACAGGCAAGCCCAGCTGGGCGGCTTGTTCGTCACCGAACTGCATGACATTAAGTGAATGACCTGTAACAAGCAATCCGCCAACACCAACAATGACATATGGCAGCATGGCCAGCACTGGTTTCCAGCCTGACATAGCTGCCCCACCCAGTAACCAAACCAGTGATCGGCGAATTTCTCCGGAGGCATTGATCATCATAAATGAGGTTATCGCAGTTGCCAGTGAACTCACAGCCACACCTGCCAGGATGAGATTGGTCGTGGGTACGGTCTTGTCAACCTTTGCCAGTTGATAGACAATCAAAATCGTGAGCATGGCAGTGATGAACGCTGCAATAGGCACAGCAAGAAGTCCAATAGTTGTGTAAGGCCACTTAATACTCATAGCCAGTACTGCGCCCAGGCCGGCGCCAGATGCCACGCCAATCAGGTATGGATCAGCCAGCGGGTTGCGAAACAAGCCCTGGTAAGCTGCACCGCTGCCTGCCAGGGAGGCGCCGGTCATACCAATCAGGATCGTACGGGGCAGGCGTAAGGCAAATATGATGGTCGCGTAAGATTGCAGGGTGCTGCTGCCCATATTCTTTCCTGTTACCACCAGTCCTATTGTCTTGAATAGGTCGGCAAATGGAATAACCACACTTCCGACAGCTGCACTCAATAGGAGTACAGCTGCCAGAATAAGGATGCTGATGGAAAACGGGTTTAATACCTTTTTCATCTCATTCAGCTTTGATTGCGTCCGCAGCTTCTGGATGAATGAGTTTCAATAATTCCTCAAGACCATCAACCATGCGTGGGCCTGGGCGGCTTACCAGGTCATCATTAAATGGATATACACGGTTTTCAGCAACCGCCTTGATATGCTCCCAACCCGGGCGTGCGGCAACGTCTGCCGGCAGCACTCCATAATTTGCATCACCCAGGAGAATTACATCCGGGTTCTCAATGATTAATGCTTCCTGGCTGAACTGTGCCCAGGCAGACTCCATACCGGCAGCTGAATTGACTGCACCTGCCTTTTGAAGGAGTAAATCAATGTAGGTGCCCGGTCCACTGGTCCATGGTTTGGCCGGGTCACTGCCATCCAGTTCGTAAAACACTTTTGGACGTAATGTTATACTTTCAACCGCTTTTTCTACGGCTGTTACCCTGGCTTTTGATGATTCTGCCAGTTTCTCAGCTTCACTTTTATGGCCGGTAATTTCTCCTACTAAAACCAGGTTCTTATATAAGCCTTCAAGGTCAGTCGGATTTTTCATGTAATAGACATTTAGCCCCAAATCCTCCAGGGCTTTGACATCTTCCATCGAATTGATTTCAGCTGCCAGCACCAGGTCGGGTTGAAGGCTGGTTATTTGTTCCAGGTTATATCCCTGAGCACCGCCAATACTTGGCAGTTCTACAGCTTCCTCAGGATAATTGCTAAAATCATCACGGGCAATTACCTGGCTGCCGGCACCAACAGCGAATAATATCTCAGTATTTGATGGAGCGAGCGAGATAATTTTCTGAACTGAGGTGGGTATGGTTACCTCCCTGTCCAGGTCATCAGTTAACGATAGGGTAGTCTGTTGTGCTGTGGGTGTAGCACATCCTGTTAGTACGCTTATTGAAAAAAGTGTTACCAATAAAATTGCGATGTATTTTTTCATTTATGACCTTTTTGTATTGATATTTTCGACTAAATACAGACTGAATCCAACAAAATAAAAATCCCTGTCTCGGTGACAGGGAGGTCAGGCTTTGCTTGAGAGTGATCTTTTAAAGCAGGCCCACCTCCTTTCTGCGAGGTTGTGAAGCGCAATCATCTTGACGGGCGACCTGGCTTGGAGCTTGTGCTCCATACAGTTGCGCGACAGCACCGGACTTTAACCGGTTTCGCCATTAAGCCTCTCCATCCGGGGATTGAGGCACCAAAACGATTAAGTGAATTTTACATACTGCCTGAAGATTAGTCAAGTGGAAGTTGTGAGCCGGTCAGCACATGGTATACAGTTTATGGCTAAGGATTATGCAGTATACCGGGATCTATCTCTGGAACTATAAACGGATGTCACTGAGAATAACCCACAGGAAGCTTTAAACCTTCTGTGGTTGATTGAATCGTTTACAACTGTTAATTGTGTTACAGAATAACAGTCTATCGTTTCTTCCGGTTCTTTGAGACTGAAGTATCCCCCATGCCTTCAAAGGGTGGGGCAATAAGTATGATGAGGCGGCACAAACGTTTATCCATCATGCGGCTGCGGATGCGCGGGTGAATGTCTTTGAGCTCTGATGAAGTCGTAATAACCGTCGGCAGTTCTGCTTCATAGCGATGATTGATGATTTGATAAAGTTTTTCCATTGCCCAGGGCGTGGCACTCTGGGTGCCGAGGTCATCCAGGATCAATAGCCTTGCAGACCTGACCTGGTTGAACAGCTTGTCATAGGGTATGGCGCTGTTGGGGTTAAACGTCGCCCGCAAATGATCCAACAGATCAGGCACGACAACAAACATAGGCGAGTCACCTGTGTTTAGCCGGTAATTAGCGATAGCCGCAGCCAGATGTGTTTTACCGCTGGCATAACCGCCCATTAGTAGCAGCCAGCCGTGAGGGTTCTCCGCATATTCCTGGCAGGCTTTGAATGCTCTCTTTAGACTGTCAACTTCATCGGTTTGAAGGTTTTCGCGCTCTCTGAAAGTAAAAGATCCGAACGTCCGTTTTGAATAGATCGAAAGAGCTGATACTTGCGGCTGCGTAGAATCAACCAATGGAGAGCGATAATCTGGTGCAATGATTTTTACAGTAGTAACGAGTTCAGGGTCAAGCAGCCGGGACTGTATCCGTCCGTCAATTTCCTCAACAACCTGATTAGTGGTAATAACCGTTGCAAGGCGATTGACATAACGGTTGTTCAATATTTGGAATAATTTTTCCTGTGCCCAGGGTGTGGCATTCTGGGTGCCCAGGTCATCCAATACCAACAGAGGCATGGTGCGGATCTCTTCGAACCTTGATTCAAAAGAGGCAGCGTCACCACTGTAGGAAAAACGGAGCCAGTCCAGGAGATCCGGAACGGTCAGGAACAGGGTTGGTATGCCATTGTTGACTACGTGATTGGCAATAGCAGCTGCCAGATGTGTTTTACCGCAGCCAAACCCACCTGTCAGCAGCAGCCAGCCTTTCAGCTCCTGGGCAAAATGCATCGACTGATTATAGGCATAAGAAAGGGAATTTACCTGCTCTTCACCAAGTCCAACATGTCCTTTTGGGTTGAATGATTCAAAGGTCATGTGGTTGAAAGAAGAAAGGTTACTTAATTCAATTAACCGCTGGTTGGCGGCTTGTTCAACAATTTCTTTCCGACAGTCGCAAATGGTCATACGACCAAATTCAGGGTCAGTGATATCGACATCCTTACGTATGTAGCCAAGCCCACCGCAAATCGGGCAGTTTGGGTCACCGATCAGATATGGTTTATTGACTGTATTCTCAGTGTTCGATGCTGTCATGCTACTCACCTTTGATAAATCGCCGGTAATCTTCCTCATCTCTTCGTTTATTGGTTTCATATCTTCCATTCTCTCGCCATGAGGTGAGGATTGCTTCTACATAGCGCCAGTTTCGCGCATTCTTTTTCAGTGCAATTACAACTGCATCGGCGATCCAGTCCTCAGGATAACTTTCAATGGTAGCTTTGATCATGTCAGAGATCATTGGTGTCAGTGGGCCGATATTCTCCTCATACAGGTTGAAAATATTGGGCTTTTCAACACTTACTGAAGTCGACATTTGCTTCATATCTCCAGGCTGCCATTTGCCTTCATCTGCCAATTTCGCCAGTCTCCTGCCATTGGCTGTATTGATCAAATAAATGACAGATACCGGGTCTTTTCCACAACCTGGTACCTGGCGTTTGATTAAAGTACCCCGATTAACAGCCAGAATGATGGTATTGCTTAATGCATCTGCAGTATCGCTTTCGTCGACGACATTGGTCAGGATAAGATGCTTGTGATCCAGGAAGAGCTGGTCGGTGAGATATTGGGCGTCACTGTCTTGTTGATTGAGATACCACATGGCAAACAGGGTAAGTTTTAGTTCATCCAGTGAGTCTATTGAGGGCAGCAGATCGGAAAAAAAAGCTTCTGGTATGGCGGTCAGACGGCTTTTTCCTTCAGGAAAACCTGAGAAAACTCGCAAGGGTTTCTTCGTGCCGCCTATCATCTTTACTTTCCATCACGGCGTGCAGCATTTTCAAACCGCGCAAGGTTGTTTATAAATATCAATTCAATACCTGAATGCACCGGGCCATTACGGTGCTTCGCAACAATAATCTCTGCCTGGTTCTTCTTCGAGGTATCCTTGTCGAGCAGATCAGGACGATGAATGAACATCACCACATCGGCATCCTGCTCAAGACTACCTGACTCGCGCAGGTCAGATAGCAGTGGGCGCTTGTCAGTCCGTTGTTCTACCGCACGTGAGAGCTGTGCAGCAGCAAGAACGGGAATTTGAAGCTCGCGGGCAAGGATTTTGAGGCTGCGTGTGATGGCTGATACTTCCTGAACACGGTTATCCGTTCTCATATCACCGCTCATCAGCTGAATGTAATCAACAATTACCAGGTCAAGCGAATATTCATTATATATACGCCGGCATTTAGTCAGCAGCTGCAGCGGAGTAATCGCTGGTGTGTCATCAAGATAGATATTGGTATCGCCCAGAACATCCATGGCGTGGGCAAACAATGGCCACTCATCATCCAGTAACTTACCCGTCCTTAGCCGCTGGGTATCTATGCCGGTTTCCTGGGCAATCAGCCTTTGTACCAGCTGTTCATTAGACATTTCAAGTGAGAACACAGCCACGTGTTTTTTATGTTTCTGGGCAGCATTTTTTGCGACCGAGAGGAGAAATCCAGTTTTGCCTGAGCCAGGCCTGCCGGCGACGATCAGTAGGTCCGACTTTTGCAGCCCGCCCAGCAGCTTGTCAAGGTCAATTAATCCTGTTGGGACGCCGTAAATTTCTTCAGAACGATGGGAGAGATCACCAACCCGTTCAAATACTTCAGTAATCACCTGTTTGATCGGCATCAGGTCGTGACGGGTTCGTTTTTCATTGATCCCAAACAAAGACTTTTGTGCTTCATCGAGGACAATATCAACTGATTTTTGCTGGTCAAATGCCAACTTTGCCAGGTCATTAGCTGCAATCAGCATCCGGCGGCGGGTGGCTGTGTCTGAGATAATTTTGGCGTAGGCATCTGCATGGAAAGAAGAAGGTGTTTGATTGATCAAGGCAGTGATGTATGCCTCACCGCCTACTTCGGCCAGCTTTTGAACCTGCTCCAGGCTGTCGCACACAGTCAGGTAGTCTATTGGCGTTTGGTTTTCTACCAGCCTCTGGTAGGTTTCCCAGATCCATCGGTTCCGAACGATGTAGAAATCGTCAGGTTGGATGATTTGGGCGATTTCATAATAGATCTCCGAGTTTATCAAAACAGACCCCAGAACAGCTTCTTCAGCCTGTCGGTTGAAAGGTTGTGTTTGAAAATCCTGTCCTGCAGTTTCTTCTACTGTTTGTTCTGTCATCGTTCCAGCCAAATCCTCAGTCAATTTCCCTGATAAATGCGTATTTGCCAGCAAATATTTCCTGCAAGTTAGATTTTTTCTTCAGGCTCGTCATTATCTTCATTTGCTTCATCCTGGTCGTCGTCTTCAGAAGAATCAAGATCAAGGTTTTGTAGAAAATCCTCAAAAATGCTAAGCCTTGCTTTGCTTTCTGCGCTCGGTGCAGGCGCATCCTGAGCGGAAGTTTCTTGCGGCATATCTTTTTCCTGGATATCATCTTCCGGTTCCGTACCTGAAGTGTCAAGGATATCTTTCGCAACGAATATCGGTACATGAGCTCTGACAGCTAAAGCTAATGCGTCGGATGGACGGCAGTCAACAGTGATGACGCTTCGGTCAACTTCGAGCACCAGGTTGGCATAATAGACATCATCCTTTTCTTGTACCACTTCTACCCGTTGTAAGACAGCGTTCAGGTGTATCAATACATTTTTCAACAGGTCATGGGTTTGTGGTCGGGCAACTTCAATCTCTTGAAGGGCGATGGTTATGGCTTCCGCTTCATATGGGCCTATCCAAATTGGCAGGTATCGTTCCGCGTTTAATTCCCGCAAGATGACAACCCTCATCTGGTTGGTCAAACTGACTCTGACACTATCAATGGTTACTTCAATCATTGCACTCATACGCCCTCATTCAACCAGCAGTTCGTGAATACCTGTTAAGATTATTGTAACATTTAGAGAATGCGATTTTTTAATCTAAATGACTGTATCATATTATTATAACTGTCTACACAGATATGTTTATTAAAAATTGTCTTAAACAAAACATTCAGCTTCATGTATAATCTTTCTATCACAATATTAGTGGTACAAGTGGGTTGGGTGGGTTAAGAATTACCTGGGCTTTTATGGTTTCATTGCGGTGTGAGGTTTTTCCAGCCTGATATCTTACTGGTTATGGTAAGCACTTTTTCCAGTTTTTTGTTGGATTATCGAATAATGGATTAGTCAATGCTTAAAAAAGCAAATTTACTGCTAATTGAGGGAAAAAAGTCAGGCGCTGCCGTGTTTTACTCAAGCTTGAACTTAAAGGGCTTCAATATTACCCTGGCATCCAATGGCATTGAGATTGATGAATTTCTCGACAGAGCATTTCCTGACTTGATCATTATCAATTCAGCGTCGATGCGCACTTCTGGAAGGCGTATTTTTAATAATCTCGCATCCACTTACAATGAAATACCGATTATCCTCATTCTGGAATCTGAGGAGAATAAGTTTAAACTCACCTCCAATGTCAATGTATTGGCTCAGCCATTTACAATTCAAAAATTAATCAACACTATCAAACGATCCATACATATTGAAAGCCGGAACTTGCTACAAGCTGGACCAATCAGGCTGGACCTGATCAACAATTGGGTACAAATAAAGGATAGGAAAATTCAATTGACACCGCAGCTTGTGCTGCTGCTTTCAGCAATGATGGCCGCTCCTGGTGAAACAATTTCCAGGGAAGATCTTTTTAGAAAAGTTTGGGAAACTGATTATGTTATGGATATGCGGACTCTGGACGTCCACATTAGCTGGCTGCGAAAAGCGATTGAACTCAACCCACGTAAGCCAGTCTATATTCTGACCAAGCGCGGGGTTGGGTACAGGTTGGAAATCCCCGGCGCAGATCAAAAAAACAAGCAACAATGAAAAAACAGGCTGAGATTTCAGCCTGTTTTTTGTCTGGAATATTATTCGGTTGATTATGGGCGGACCATACCGGTAACATCACCGCCGAGTGCTTCAATGGTGTCAAACAAGACCTGCATCACATATTTCGGGTTGTGAGCAAAAGCACCTGGATCTTTCATGGCATACTGCAGGTTATAAGCACCTTGCAGGAGTCTTGGTGACCATCCAGCATAGCCATTGGCCCCGGTAAGTTCATCGGGATCGCCTTCTCCGTTACCATTGGTGTCTTTGAAGAAGTATGGGTAAGCTGAGCCAGAATAAATGATCCCGGTACCGAGTTCGTCTACAGAGTAGGTTTGCAGGGCTTCATAGAGTTTTTCAGTCATGGTTTCAATTTCGCCGGCAATACCTTCCGTCACATCACCGTCACCATCGTAATCATCAGCAGAGGTTGAGAAGCGGATCTTTTCGGGATCGTCTACCTGGTGGCATCCAGCACATGCGCTGGCTTTGACAGCCAGTTGATGGGCATCATGACAGTCGGTGCAGGTGGAAAAGCCAGTTGTGTGGGCATATTGACCAAGGTATTCTTTACCATCAAACTCGTACATTCCCTTGACATCGGTACCGAAGACTGTTGAACCTGCAGCAAAGTAGTGAACATTGCGGAATCGAACTGCCTCATCTGGTGTATCGAGATCTTTACCAGCAATAGCCCTGTTGACACTGACCGTTGATTCGCGTCCCTGGTGACATTGCAAGCAAAGATTAGAAGCTGGATCTTCAGTAAAGGCAACCTTAGCGCCGCTGGGGAAGGTAACTGACTCAACCTCAAAAATGGACAGGGTGGTCAGATCATTGTGGCAGCTGGCGCAGTTCAAACCGCTTGAAGCAGCCATGGAGGTGTTAACCCCCTCTGCCAGGAACTGCGGCAAACCACCGGCTGTATGACACTTGACACAACCTGCAGGAACCACACCTTCCTCGTCCCAGTGTCTCCAAGCTTCAGTGGAGCTGGCGAAGTGGCCGGGGTCTTCGCGATGGGCAGTGCTCAGATCAACTGGTGTGCCCAGTTTCTCATTCAGGCTTTCGATGGAATCATAGGCCAGTTGAATAAGATATTTTCCACCGTGTGCATAACCACCTGGATCCTTAAGGATGGTCTGGTAGTTATAGGCTGCTTTAGCTAACCTGCCGGTGAAGGATACATACATGTTGTCACGGACAGACTCTGCTTCGTCAGCAGTGCCATCAGCATTGGTGTCAATAAAGAAGTAAGGATGTGCATGAACATTATAGGCTATTGGTGAACCAGCAACTTCGGCTGCATAAGCCTGAATTGCCTGGAAGAGCATGGCGTTAAGGCCTTCGATTTCTGCTGCAACACCTTCTGCAATATCGCCATCACCATCATAATCTGTCAGAGATGATTCCATTCGGATATTTCTCACACCTTCAACTGATGAAGCATCAACATGACAGGTGACGCATTCGTCGGTTTTAATTGCAAGTGTGTGAGAGTCGTGGCATTCTGTGCAGGTCTGGTAGCCTGCAACATGATCAAACACGACATCATAGGCTTTGCCTTCATATTCATAACCGCCCATGACAGTGTGACCGTAACGTGAGACAGCTGCCGCGTAGTAGTGGATATTTGTGAAACCCAGATCAGCTGAAGGCATGTCGTCATCGGTCAGGCCTGCTTTTTCAATTGAAGCATCAACCTGGACTTTAGAGGCGCGCCCCTGGTGACAGGTCATACAAACTGCCTCACCGCCAAGGTCGCTAACTTCAGCGCCTGATGGGAATTTGACCGTCGTGTAGGATGCAGTGGCGTCATTGTGGCAGGCTACGCATGTGACAGAGGTGCCAGTGGCTGCTGGTGCATTCACCACACCAACTTCACTGCCATCTGCACCTACAAAATCCATGAATCCGCCTTCACTATGACAGGCTGCACAACTTTCGGGAACAGCTCCCTCTTCATCCCAATGGACGAAGGACTCTGAAGCAGCATCTGCATGACCGGATTCCTGCCATTTTTCCAGGAACGGCACCGCAACAGTTTCAGGTGCTTCCGGGCATGCAGGACATTCCGGGCAGGGCTCTGCAGTTGGACATTCAGGACAGGGTTCTGCTGCTGCTTGTGGCTGGCAGGCTGTGATGGATAGTGCTATGAGGACCAGCAGCGAAGCTAATAATGTGAATTTGATTGTCCTTTTGGACATAGTGTTCTCCTCTGTTAAGGTATCAAATTGGTAAATCAGGTTTTAACGTGTCTGACTTTAGAAAAAAATCCTTCGCTGTGGCACCTCCTCTTAGATCTCTAATGTAGATGAATATTGGAAAAATTACCTTCTTTGGATTATACCGATTATGAAAGATTAATGCAAGATTAAAATTTATTAACATATTTCTTAATCTATCTTGTTACAAAACAAAAAATAGGTAAAACTATAACGGTTAATGGTGTTTGGTTGGGTATGACAATGACCTTATTAAAGCTATAATATTTCTAAGTATCAACGTGCTGAGCAATATTTGTTTGGATAGCTCTGGCTGTAATTATCATAAATTAATGCTGGTATCACTGGCTGGTGTTGACTAATACGATGGAGGAACTAAATGCCACAGGTAAATTCGAAAGACTTCTTTTTAGGGAAAATCTTCAATCTTGAGACTAAAAAACTTGAAGATAAACCACTTTTTTATGACCCATCAGATTTAACCACACATGCGTTTGTCACCGGTATGACTGGCTCAGGTAAAACAGGATTGTGTGTCGGTGTCTTGGAGGAAGCTGCACTAAAGAATATTCCTGCCATTATGGTTGACCCCAAAGGAGACCTGACGAACCTCCTGCTGCACTTTCCCGACCTGCTGCCATCAGATTTTGAACCCTGGGTGGACGCGATTGAAGCCAAGAGGCAGGGAAAAGATGTTGCTGTTGTTGCGCAGGAAACTGCTGAATCCTGGAAATCAGGGCTGGAAAGCTGGGGTTTGGGTCATGACGATATTGAACGTCTTTCAAAATCGGTGGATTTTGCTATTTACACGCCAGGCTCAACCTCAGGAGAACCTGTTAATATTCTCTCATCTTTCAACAAAGCAGAACTGGGTTGGGACGATAACCAGGAAATACTAAGAGACAAAATTGCCAGTACAGTAACCGCTCTATTGGGTTTGATCGGGTTCAAAGATCTTGATCCTTTACGCTCAAGAGAACATATTTTGCTGAGTACGTTGATGGAATATGCCTGGAGCCAGGGGAAACTGCTCGATCTCAATGAGCTGATCATCCAGGTACAGCAGCCGCCCATTGAAAGGCTGGGAGCCTTCCCGGTGGACAGCTTCTTCCCTGAGAAAGAACGTTTTCAACTGGCGATGCTGTTGAATAATTTCCTTGCCTCACCATCGTTCCAGGTATGGGTTAATGGCAGTCCGCTGGATGTAAAGTCGTTTTTATATACACCCGAGGGCAAAGCCAGGCACAGCATTTTTTACCTTGCCCACCTAAACGACAATGAGCGTATGTTCTTTGTGACACTGTTGTACTCTGCTATTGAAACCTGGATGTTTACTCAGCGCGGCACTGGCTCACTTCGAGCCCTGGTTTATTTTGACGAAGTCCACGGCTACTTGCCGCCAGTCGCAAATCCACCATCTAAACCTTTGTTTATACGGCTGTTAAAACAAGCGCGCGCTTTTGGCGTTGGCTTGATACTCGCCACACAGAACCCGGTTGATGTTGATTACAAAGCGCTTTCCAACGCCGGCACCTGGATGATCGGCAGGCTGCAGACTGACCAGGACAAACAGCGCTTGTTGGATGGATTGAGTGAGGTTTCAGGTGTTCATGACCGTTCCGCTTACGACAAGATGATATCCAGCCTGGGAAAACGTACATTTCTGCTGCACAATGTGCACGATTCTGCGCCTTCCATTTTCCAAACCCGCTGGGTGATGAACTATTTGGCAGGTCCGCTAACCCGAACACAAATTCCAGCCTTGATGAAATTAATTGGTAAAACACCATTTAATGGATCAACCGATAAATCACAAGCATCAATTTCTGAGTCTATTCAAGGCAGCCCATCCTCGCAGACACCGGTCACCGGCGTTACTCAAGGAGGCTACAGTTCGACAAAGCCTATTGCTGCCTCATCATTAACCGAATATTTTTATCCGGCTGATCAAGATTTCAAGCGGGCGGCAGGCAGCAGGGCATCTCAACAGCAAAGCGACGGCATCGTTTACCACCCGGCGCTGATAGCCCAGGCTGATGTCAGGTATTATTCCAGAACTTACAATCTCGATTTTTCCAAAAAATTCTGTACTCTGCTTGAGGATGCTGACGACCGGGCGATTCACTGGGAAGATTATCTCTGGCAAGAACAGGATAAACGCTCTTTGCATACATCCCCAATGGCACAATCTACATTTGGCGAGGTGCCAGTGTGGTTGTCTGATGACAGGCGTGTAAAGAGCCTGAAAAGTGATTTTGCCGATTGGGTGTACCGGACTGGAGTCGTGCATGTCAAGGTCAACAAAACCTTAAAATCATTCGCCGAACCTGATGTCTCCGATGAAGACTTCCGCACCCAGTGCCGCGAGGCAGCTGAAAATTTTATCCGCGAAGAGAGCGAGAAATATGAATCGACCATTGATAAAAAAATCCAGACACTTCAGCAAAAAATCAACCGTCAGGAGTTAGAAGTTAAAGAACAGCAGCAGGAACTTACCCGACGCCGTTTTGAAGTAGCCGGTACAGTGGGTGAATTAGCGCTCAGTCTGTTATCCAAACGGAAAAAGAGTGTTTCATCTTCTTTATCCAAGACAAGAATGTCTTCAAAAGCAAAAGCGAATTTGGAACAGGAAATCCAGGAACTGGAGTTCATGCAGAAACAACTTGCTGATTTAGAAGAAGAGAAAACAGAAGCGCTGGTAAGAATCAAGGAAAAATGGGATGCTGTAGCTGATGAAATTGAGGATGTGCCGCTCAATCCAACGAAAAAAGACATCTTCCTGGATATCTTCGATATCCTGTGGATGCCTTATTACCTCTATGATGATGGGGGTCGCCAACGAGAAGTGAAAGCTTACCAGGAGTAAGCTCAGCCTTGTGAGATATCCTGCCTGCCGGCCAGTGCTCTTAGCAGGGTATTCTGGTCGGCATACTCCAGGTCACTGCCTACAGGCAGACCGCGCGCCAACCTTGTAATGCGTACTTCATAACCTGCCAGCTGCTGGCTGAGATAGAGCGCTGTCGCATCGCCTTCCATCGAAGGATTTGTGGCGATGATGATTTCTTTTATATCACTGTCTTTGACCCGGCTGACAAGCTGCCTGATTTTTAAATCATCCGGACCAATGCCTTCAATTGGCGATAAGACACCGTGCAGGACATGGTATTTTCCCATGAAACCACCGGTGCGTTCTAAGGCTAAAACGTCTAGCGGCTCTTCCACAACGCAAATCAAACCCGGGTCTCGTTTGGCGTTACTGCATATGTCACAGGTCTCTTGATCGGCCATGGTGATGTTAAAACAAGTTTTACACAGTGCAGTGGCAGACTTAATCTTTGTGAGCGCGTCTGCAAGTTGTGCTGCCTGTTCTCCAGACGAGCGAAGTAAATGAAATGTCAGGCGTGAGGCGCTTTTAGGTCCAATGCCAGGCAATCTCTCAAACGCATCTATTAAATTTTGGACAGGTTCCGGCAAAATGGGCATGGTATGTGTCTAGAAAGGCAGTCCCGGAATGCCGGATGACAACGGCCCCATTTTGTTTGACGCAAGCTCACGTGAAGCATCCAGAGCCAGGTTGACGGCAGTCATGAACAGGTCCTGCAGCATCTCAACATCAGCATCTTCAAGCAGGGCAGGGTCAATCTCAACAGCCGTGACGCGTTGATCACCGGTAACCGTCACTTTGATAGAGCCGCCGCCGGCAGTGGATGTCACTGTTTCTTCAGCCAGCTGCTCTTGAATGAGCGCCATCTGCTCCTGCATTTTTTGCAGCTGCTGCATCATTCCCATTTGTTTTCCAGCTCCACCGCCGACAGGGCGATTGAATCCTTTAGCCATAATTTTCCTCCTAACGAATAATGATCAATCTTGCTGAACTATTTTACCCCCAAGATTGAGGGCTGTGTTTACCATTCCATCGTCATCAATGTCTAATAAGTCAGTGCTGCTCTCCGTTTTACTCTTGCTGACGATGCATCGCACCGAAACTTCAGCGCCGGTAATGGCATAGATGGCACGTGAAGTCAACTCCAGGTTTTCTTTCTTGTCCATCAATATTTTTACCGTATCGCTGGCAAAGCTCAAATACACTGCATTGTCTTTTATTAAGATTGGTTTACAGGAATTCAGCAGCGCTTCCGTAGGTTTGCGATATTTTCTGACAAATGATTTAATTTCTTCCCACTTAGAATTGATCGTGTGTAAGTTCACTTCAGTATTTTTTTGTTCCGTTGATGGCTGCACTTGTTGAGAAGTTTGATTGCCTGTATCAGGATCATCAACACTAAGAGCCTTAGCTTCTGGGCGCGATTCATTTATAACTGGCTCAACAGGTTGCCTTTCAGGCAGCACATCCTGGGTTTTAGTTTGCCTTTTTTTGGTCTCCTGTGCAACTGGCTTGCTGATCACTTCAGTTGACTTATCGGGTGAATCGGTTTGGGCTTCAAAAGGATCAGTTATCAGCTGCGCAATGGCAAGCTCAAGGCTTAAACCAGGCTGCCAGCTGGCACGATTATCAACGGCAGTTTCGTTGAAGAGTCTGATTGCCTGGATCAACGCTCCTTGTGGAAACTTCTCCGCCTGACGCTTCATAAAGGACAACTGATCTTTTGTTGCATCGATATGCTCCTCATTTTTATATTGTATGAGGAGGATATTGCGCAGGTAATCCACCACCTGACGGGCGTATTGGCGTGGATCACTGCCTTTATCAAGCGCTTTGCTTATTATTTCAAGACCAGCAGTGATATCGCTGTCAATCAGGGCATCAGTCAACGCTGTCACAGACTGGTTGGTTGCTGTTCCGAGCACTGTTTGTGCCAAAACAAGATCAATCTTTGTTCCATTGGAAGACAATTGATCGAGGAGCGAGATGGCATCGCGCATACTGCCGGTAGATTGGCGGGCAATCAGCATTAACGCCTCAGTATCCGCCTCAAGGCTTTCTGCTTTTACAATATCTTGTAACACTCTGACGATGTCCTCGACAGGTAACCGCCTGAACTCGTGCCTCTGGCAGCGGGATAATACCGTTGCAGGTATCTTATGAATTTCAGTCGTGGCAAGGATAAAAATAGCATGTGCAGGCGGTTCTTCCAGGGTCTTTAACAGTGCATTGAAAGCAGCTGTTGAAAGCATATGCACTTCATCAATGATGTAAACTTTGTATTTTCCCTGCCCGGGAGAAAAATTGATCTTGTCACGCAGTTCGCGCACATCCTCAACGCTGGTGTTGGATGCCGCGTCAATTTCAATTAGATCAAGATAACTGCCCTTATTGACTGCCAGGCAGTGTTCACAGGAGTCACATGGTCTTAACGAGAGATCAGGTGACAGACAGTTGACGGCTTTCGCCAGCAGCCTGGCTGTGGTTGTTTTGCCTGTGCCGCGCGGGCCAGAGAACAGGTAAGCATGCGCCACCCGGTCAGCCTGAACAGCATTTTGCAGTGTGCCAGTGATATGCTCCTGACCCATGACTTCGTGCCAGAGATGTGGTCGATATTTACGGTAAAGTGCCTGTGCCATACATTCCTTCTTAAAAAAAGTGTCTTCCTTGTTTATTGAACTGGATTTGTTGTCATAACGATTTATGGAATGACATACTCAGCTCGGAGATTACCTTCATAGTCGGTGATGGTGATGGTTTCCCCTACCTGCCAGACCGGCTTTTGCATGCCCCAAAACAAAGCAATCGCTGAATTTGAGCCGGCTTTCGTGTAAAGATTAATCGCCCCTCCGTCATTCAGTTTTAATGCAGGGAAAGTGTAGCTGTTTCCTGCTGAATCACTAATAGCCCAACCTTCCAACCAGAGTGTGGATATACCAGTAACCCTGATCAATACAGCCTCATTAACGATATCGCCTACGCCAAACACATTTTCGATATGAACCACTTGATGGTCAGCAGGAGGCAATTCGCGAACGATCGGTATTTCCGACTGTTCTTCAGGTCTGATGCTTTGAACGACAGTGCCGTAACTGTTGTTATGTTTGTATTGTTCCCAGATCCAGATGGCAGTTATTGTGGCTGTTATGGAGACAACCACATTCAAAAGGAGGAACCAGAACAGTGATTTCTGCGATCTCATGATAGGATATTTGAATGATAGCATAATTTTCCAGTAAAATGAATTTCAACACTGGCCCCTGGGTGCATTTATATGCTGATAATTGATGGACATAATTTGGTTCCGAAAATACCTGGAATGAGTCTCGATAGCCTGGATGATGAACACCAGTTGATTACCCTTTTAAATGATTATTGTTCAAGAACGAATAAATCAGCTGAAGTATTTTTTGATAAAGCTGCGCCAGGACGGTCTGGACGCAGCCGGATTGGCAGGCTTCAGGTTGTGTTTGTTCCTGAACTGAGCAGCGCCGATAACGCGATTATTCAACGGTTGAATAGAGCTGGTAAGTCTGCGAGAAACCTTACAGTGGTTACTTCAGATCATCGCATTCAGGTGGAAGCGCGCAGCAAGGGTGCTGCTGTTGTGAAATCAGAAGACTTTGCAAGAGAGCTGGTCAAAGCATTTGCACGCAAACCCGCAAGGAACAGAAAAACTACGCTTGAGAAAGAATTAAGCGCATCTGAAGTTGACAAATGGCTCAAGATCTTTTCACAGGGGAAGGAAGAGAATAAAGGGGAGTGAGGTTTTTTCTGCCACTGGGCTAATTTTGTGAGAATGATTAGAAAAAATTTAATTTCTACTAATGAGAATATGACAAATAAGATGTATATTGTATATTAACATCAGATGTAATTAACTGATGTTTCCACCAGTTTTATTGGTAGTTATATGACAGGATGTCGCTATGCTGGTGGAACTCCTTCCTGAGGACTGCTAATCACTACCCTTCCGGTGATTAGCAGTCTCATTTAATCAACACTACACTTCCCAGAACGAACAACAGGGCGTCAATTGACGCCCTGTTGCAGGTACTTCACAGTAATTTAGATTATTCCTAATGCTTTGCCGGCTTTTGTGAAGGCTTCGAGGGCAAAATCAAGATCTTCACGACTGTGTGTAGCAGATAGCATCACCCTGATGCGGGCTGCACCTCTGGCAACAATCGGGAAGGCGATCGATGAAGCAAAAATGTTGGCATCAAACAAAGCCTTGCTAAATTTTTGGGTTAGCAATTCATCACCCAGAATAACCGGTGTAATTGGTGTAACACTCACGCCGGTGTTGAAACCCAAACGCTTCAATTCACCCTGGAAGAACTTGGCATTGTCCCAGAGTTTATCCACCAGCTGAGTGGAGGTCTCAAGGAGATCAACAGCGCCGATGGTTGCAGCAACGTCTGCAGGAGTGGCCGCTGATGAGAAGGTGAATGGTCGTCCAACCTGGCGCAGATACTCAATCAATGACTGGCTGCCTGCTGCAACACCGCCCATTACACCGAATGCTTTAGAGAAGGTGCCGATTTCAAGATCAACTTTTCCGTGCAGGTTGAAGTGATCAACGATACCTCGGCCACCTTTACCAACCACACCTTCACCATGTGCGTCGTCTACCATCATCATCACATCATACTGGCTGGTCACTTCGTAAATTTTATCCAGCGGAGCGAGGTCACCATCCATGCTGAAGACACCGTCAGTAATTGCCAGACCGCGGCGGTACTTATCTTTGTTCTCTAGAATTACTTTTCTGAGATCATCTGCATCGGCGTGCTTGAAACGAACAATCGTGGCCCGTGAAAGACGGCTGCCATCAATGATGCTGGCATGATTGAGTTCATCAGAGTAAATCACATCCTCTTTACCGACTATCGCGGGAATAGAGGCGAGATTTGCGCAAAATCCTGATTGGAAGGTTAATGCAGATTCAACGCCTTTGAATTTTGCCAGGCGTTTTTCAAGTTCCAGGTGAATTTCCATTGTTCCGGCAATTGGCCTCACAGCGCCAGGTCCGACACCGTATTTATCAATAGCTTCCTTGGCGACCTTGACCATGTGCGGGTGATTAGCCAGGCCAAGATAATTGTTTGAGCAGAAGTTCAATACTTTCTTACCATCAACTTCCAGCCATGCACCCTGTGGTGTGCTCAATGTGCGGATGGTTTTGTAAGTGCCGGCTTTTTTTAACGCTTCAAGTTCTTCATCTATCCAATTCAGTCTTGTTGTCATATTATCCTCAAAAGTTTGTAAGATTATTTTCTCAGGTAAAAACAATTCCTGTATGGGAAGATCCCATGATCAGGTACTGTCGTCAGATTTTCTTCTTGACTGTAAAAAATTATACCTATATTTTATTACTGATTTTCTGGTGGTGTTAAATAATTGCGAGTAAACCAACCAAATAAAGATATTGCTCACACGAGGGGAGGATAATCATCCTCCCAAATCTTCGTTAATATCGCACAAAAACCCAGCTTCTGCCAGGACATCACGAATTCGGCCGGCTTGTTTTGGATCTATGCTGAAGGTTGTGTCATTGTATTGTTCGATGATGAATTTGTTTGCGTTTGATTTTTGCAGTGTCAACTTTGCTTCGGGATCTTTTATAACCAATATGACTGCAGGTTTAATACCTGCGAGGGTGCCGGACTTTTCCCAGTTTTCTAATGCGCGCAGGACTGCTGGCGGCACCGGCGTGGAGGTATAACGTTTCAGAAGCGTGATTAGCATGGGTACTCGCAGATCCTGATTTTTTGCTGACGTCAATGTACGTGGTGTGATGCGGTAAGTGTACCCATCCAGAGTTTCTTTTTCCCAGCTGCAGAAGCGAGAAATCTGGTAGCGCGCTGCCCTGGATGTTAATTTATTCACGATGAGCCTGCCATCGGAGAATAACTTAAGCGGCTGGTCCTCTTCTGAAAGCCCTTGCGGCGGTGAGCCGTGCCAAAGAGCCTGCGACCAGGCTGAGGAACGGAAGGCTGAGAGATTCGTTGTTTTGTTGGGTCGAGCCAGTTCGACCAGCCCAAACCAGTATAACGGCCCGGTAATCATGAATCGCAAATAAGCGCCGTCGACTTCATCCCAGGAGCAGAAACCACGCAGGTATGCGTTAGTCTGGTTATTCAGAATAAACCATGAATCATAATCGCCGGCAGGCCGTTGAAAATCCGGGTAGGTTTCCTTGACAGCCGCTATGAAAGCATTGATGTTCCACCATTTTCTTTCTGGCACTGATGAAAAGAATTCAATGAAACGGTTGCGGGCAGTGAGAGGGTTGTTCTCCCATTGACCTTCAAATTTCAGGCCCGGGATCAGGCGCAGTTCAATAAAATCGGGACTGGCTTGCCATTTATTAACAAGAAACGCCAGGGATTCAGCCCGGGTATTTTCCAAAAACCGTTTTGTCAGATCCGGATCAGGCAGCTGATTCTTAATCAGCCCGGCTGCCTGAAGCAGGGATTCCAGTGTATCGATTGGATATGGCCAGTTGGCATGTGAAAAACGCAGCCTGCTGATATTTGAACGCAGAGCGGCGAGCAGCGTACAGGTATGGTCCAGAATCTGGTCTGATGCAGGAATCACAACTGCAGCCTCAGCCGGAGTGGCCGGCCTGCCCAGCGGGGTGAGGTCTGAGTAATCTCTTTGTTTCAACACTTTGTAGATTTCATCAGGCACGTAGGCATACTCCTGTGGTTCACCATCCAGGTTTAGAAACGCTTTGGATATGAGCGCCCTGTACCAGAGAATTTCTGTTGCAGAGATTGGCTCGAAATGCGGTTTTTCCCGGTCGCGTCGTCCTCTACCCATGATACGCAGGTCACCATGTTTACGCGTAAACAATGCCCACAACATCCTGCCTCTGTTTGAGATCAGGTCATCCAGCGCCTTTTTGGCATCACCAGGAAGCACTTCATAGATTTCTTGAACCAGGTCAGGTTTGGAGAGATTACCTATCAAGTATTCAACTGCGCTGGTCGTATCAACTGCCTGCAGTTCTAAAGCCCATAATTCGGAAACAATTGACAAAAATCCGTAATCATTGCTTTGGAGTGCTTGTAATAAATCAGGCATTGCTATTCATCTCTGAGGGAAAATCATCATTCAAATTTTGTGTATTTTTAATGATTGCACACGGCAGATGATATGATTATACCTATAATAAAAAGGTGCGATCTCTCAAAAATATGATAATCTATCTACTGTGGACAGGGAAAATTCACGGTGACTAGTGATAATTGGAAAACAAAATGACACAACAAGAAATAAAATTTATACACAATAATTTTTTCCAAATGTTTGCCCTCGCAGTAAGAGAGGCATCTGGCAGCGACTCTGAGAGAATGCTTGCTCTTTGCGAGACACCCAATTTTGTAATAATTGAAACGCCTGAATGGTTGGATTTTCAGTCAGTTTATCCATTTGTGCTGGCGTTTTACCAGGAATATGGTTTGCTGGCTGCCCAGGGGATGCTGGTAAAGGCTGGCAGATCATTTTTTAAGATCGCTATTCGTGATTACCCTGATGATACTGGATTGTTTGATCCAGAGTTCCGCATGCTGCCGAAGCCTCTGAGGTTGTTTGATGGTTTGCACAAATTAAAACGATTCTTCTTCGAACCGCAGGGAATTTCTGTCAATATAACAGATGGCGACGACGCCTGGCAGTTTGAAATTTTCAACAACAAGGCATTCAGCCAACAGGATGTTGACATGCTGGATTGCCTTGCCAAGTTTACTACTGGCATCCTGCAGGAGTTTATGATGTGGTCAACAGGCGGCAAGTATTACCCGGTATATGAAGCGGACCGGCTCTTGTTCTCTGACGAACCAGTCAGGTTTCAGATTGATAAGAAATACATCAGTTAGGCCATTAAATAACAGTTGACAGGTCAATAGCTGTAGACTAAAATAAGTTTAATTGAACGGGGAGCCTATCGTGAGGCTGAGAGGAAGATGAAAATCTTCGACCCGCATTACCTGAACCGGATAATACCGGCGGAGGGAAGATGGACACAATGTCTTGCCAATCACCCTCTGCTCTAAAGGGTGATTTTTAATGTCACAAAGAGCATTGATATTTGCTAACGGCGAACTTCCCGGGCTTGAGAGAATTCAATCTTTTATCCAGCCTGGTGATTTCCTGGTTGCTGCAGATGGTGGCAGCCGTTACCTGCGAGAACTGGGCTTGCTCCCCGATCTTCTAATTGGTGATTTGGATTCAGTTGATGCCGATTACCTCAAATACCTGTCGGGTTCTTCCACAATAATTAAAAAATACCCGGTAGATAAAGATGAGACAGATCTTGAGTTGGCTTTGAGCCATGCTCTTGACGCTAATTATTCGACAATCCGAATACTCGGCGCCCTGGGCGGCCGGATTGATCACACATTGGGCAACCTATCTCTCCTGCTGCGTGCTGATCTCAGCGGTTGTGATGTGCGCCTGCTTGACGGACAACAGGAAGTCATGTTGATACGTGATCATGTGGTAATAACAGGTGAGCCGGGTGAACTTGTCTCTTTGGTACCCTGGGGGGTGTCGGCAACAGGTGTATCGACTACTGGCTTAAAATATGCGCTTAACAATGAAACGCTGTGTCCTCACGAGGCCAGGGGGATCAGCAATGTAATGGAAGATCACGCAGCAGAGGTTAGCCTCAAAGAAGGCTTGCTGTTGTGTTTTCACCTGTTCAACAATAATGGTGAAGTATAAGTTGGAGGTTGTTATGAAAAAAGTTACTGTTTTAATTTTTATTCTGATGGGATTGTTGATATTAACAGGCTGCACACCTACCAAGACAGAAGAAGCTCCCCAATTTTCTGAAATTGCAGAAGAATCGAAGCAGTTAAATATTATGACTCATGATTCATTTTCTGCCAGTGAAAGGGTGATTGCTCAGTTTGAGGAATCCAATAACGTAAAATTAAATTTCCTCAAGTCCGGCGATACCGGCGGCGCTTTGAACCGGGCAATCCTTTCAAAAGAGTCTCCGCTGGCTGCTGTTTTTTACGGCGTGGATAATACTTTTCTGACGCGTGCTATCAACGCGGATATTTTTGAGCCTTATAACTCACCTGAATTATCCAACATTGATGAAGCCTTCATCCTTGATAAAGAATTCAATGTTCTGCCGGTTGACTATGGCGATGTGTGCATCAACTATGACAAAGCGTATTTTTCAGACAACAACCTGGCATTGCCGCAATCACTCGAAGACCTTCTGAAACCAGAATACAAGCGTTTGCTGGTTGTTGAAAACCCCGCCCTTTCTTCACCAGGGCTGGCTTTCATGCTGGCCACCATTTCACATTTCGGTGAAGATGGGTACCTGGATTTTTGGAAAAGCATGAGAGAGAATGGCGTGGTAGTAGTAAACGATTGGGAAACAGCTTATTACACCAATTTCAGCGCTTCATCAGGCAGGGGACCTCAACCAATGGTAGTTTCATACGGGACAAGCCCGGCAGCCGAGGTGATTTATGCTGATGAAGAGCTGGATGATACCCCAACAGCTTCGTTGGTTGGCGACGACATGTGTTACCGCCAGATAGAATTTGTTGGTATCTTGAAAGGCACCAAGAACCGCCAGCTGGCAGAGAAATTTGTAGATTTCATGCTGCAAAAGGAGTTCCAGGAGGATATTCCACTGCAAATGTTTGTCTATCCGGTCAATAAACTGGCGATACTGCCGCAAGAATTTGTTGATTACACACAATCGCCTCAAAACCCTGCCAGTATGCTGTCAGAGACTATTGATACCAGGCGTGAGCAGTGGATCCAGGATTGGACTGATACAGTCATCAAATGAAATTTGCAATTGAAAGACGAGGTATAGCTTTCGGTTTGGCAGCCATATTTTTATGGCTGCCCCCACTTGTTTTCTATGCAGTCTTTTTCATCAATCCACTCTCAGCCACATTCATCCTTGCTTTTGAAACCATCACAGAAGCAGCTATCTGGCGAGAGATGCTGCTGAGAGCCTGGCCGCCATTCTTGTTCACCATTTGGCAGGCTGTGCTTTCCACTGCTATCACGATGGCTGTGGGTTTGCCGGCAGCCTACCTGTTTGCCAGGTATCGGTTTCCTGGCAAGCGGCTGCTGCGTGTGGTGACAACCCTGCCATTTATCCTGCCCACTGTCGTGGTTGCTGCCAGCTTCAACGCGCTGCTTGGACCAAATGGGTGGCTGAACAGTCTCCTGATGCAAGCATTCCATCTGAACGATCCACCCATCAAATTGATGAACACATTGGCGATGATATTGATTGCCCACGTTTTTTACAACACGACCATTATCATTCGAGTTGTTGGATCAGCCTGGGCCCAGATGGATGACCGCATCGAACAGGCTGCCCGTACGCTTGGTGCTAATCCGTTTCGGGCATTCACTGAGGTAACTTTTCCACTGCTTCGTCCGTCCATATTGTCAGCCATGCTGTTGGTGTTTTTATTTGATTTCACAAGTTTTGGTGTGATCTTGATGCTCGGCGGACCGGCATATGCCACGTTGGAAGTTGAGATTTATATTCAAACCCTGCAGTACTTAAATCTGAAGCTGGCGGGAGTGCTGTCGGTAATTCAGATGATCGTTACATTGCTGGTAATGTGGCTTTCTCTAAGAATTGGTGGCAGGCAGACCTCTTTTCTGCCGCGGCTCAAAGGAGAAGCCCAACGCCAACCGCGTACATGGTTTGAAAAAGCAATTATTGCATTCATCATTACCAACCTGGTTGTCCTGCTCTTATCTCCTTTGGTGGCATTAATTGCGCGGGCGTTTTTTCGGTTTGAGTCATCAACGGGTGATTGGATTTTTACACTGCAATATTTCACAGAATTATTTGTAAACCGGCGTGGTTCCATCTTCTATGTTCCACCAATCGACTCTGCAATTAATTCATTAAAATATGCACTGATCACTGTAGCGCTAACGTTAGGTTTCGGGATTCCTGCTGCGTATGGGTTATCAAAACGCAAATGGTACACACGTTTCATGGATCCGCTTATCATGCTCCCAATGGGGACTTCTGCTGTCACGCTCGGGTTAGGGTTTATCCTGGTGTTCAACAAACCGCCTCTGGATGTGCGCACGTTCCCACTGCTGGTGCCAATTGCGCACAGCCTGGTTGCACTGCCTTTTGTTGTCAGAACGATGCAGCCAGCAATTAATGCCATACCAGAGTCACTTCACCAGGCAGCCAGGGTACTTGGTGCGCGCTCCTGGCAGGTTTGGACTGAAATTGATCTGCCGATACTGTTGAGAGCAGTCGTTGTAAGCAGTGTGTTTGCGTTCACCCTCTCACTCGGAGAGTTTGGTGCAACCAGCTTTATTTCTCGACCTGAATTTCCCACACTGCCAGTAGCGATTTACCGGTTCCTATCCAGACCCGGCGCGATGAATTATGGTCAGGCTATGGCTATTGCCACGATCTTAATGGTTTTGTGTGGCTTAGCCATTTTGATCCTTGAAAGATTTTCAGAAAAAGATGAAGTGGAATAAGATCGGATACGGAGTTGCACACCTATGCTTGAAGTAATCGATATTTGGAAGTCATATGAAGGCAAGCCTTTGCTGCAGGGTGTTTCTTTTACTGTTGAACAAGGAGAGACCATCTGTCTTTTAGGTGCATCGGGCAGTGGAAAGAGCACGATACTGCGCATCATTACCGGCCTGGAGGATTGTGAGGCTGGTTCTGTTGTGTGGGACGGCACTAACCTCAATGCTGTTCCGGTTCATAATCGCAATTTTGGATTGATGTTCCAGGATTATGCCTTATTCCCGCACAAGTCGGTGGCTGAAAATGTTGGGTTTGGGTTGAAGATGAAAGGCGTTACCAGGGCAGAGCAGGAAGTGAAAATCAAGGCGGCATTGTCGCTGGTTGATATGGACTCCTTCATTCATCGGCGAGTGACAGATCTGTCAGGCGGTGAACAGCAGCGGGTAGCGCTTGCCAGGGCGCTGGCACCTGAGCCGAAGCTGCTGATGTTGGATGAGCCTCTTGCTGCACTGGATCGGGCTTTACGGGATCAGCTGGTTGAAGAATTAAGGCATATTCTCTCCAGAACTGGTGTTCCGGCAATTTACGTGACTCATGATCAGCAGGAAGCTTATATTATTTCGGACCGCATGCTGTTGATGAATAATGGCAGGATTGTACAGGAAGGGAGACCAGCAGAACTTTACAGGCGTCCAAACTCATTGTGGGCAGCAACATTTCTTGGAATCTCGAACCAGCTTGATGGTATTGTGAAAACAATAAAGCCCTGCACGGTTGAAACACAGGTTGGCCTGTTCACCGTTAATTGTGACCAATGTAACAATTTGCCGAGCGGTACCAGAGTGACTTTACTGGTCCCGCCGACTGGCGCGGCACTTGAGCCGGGTAGTGCTGCACACAACCGGCTGACAGGACGCGTGGTTGATGCGGTGTTTTTCGGTGAAGGCTACAGAATTGAACTGCTTTTGGATAATGGGCAGGCGTTTATATTTACTTTGAATTCAGCGGTTGCTAAAGGGGAAGTTCTTTCGTTGTATTTTGATAATGATCAGCTAATTTGCCTGGCTGAGCATAAGCCCTGACGTCTGATTTATCAAACGAAAAAAGCCTCTACCCTGTATCAAGCGGTAGAGGCTTTCGATTGATTATGATTATATAAATCTGAGAAATCCCTGAAGCAGAGTCAAATCTAACTGATAGGGGCCATTTTCGCCAAACATGGTTGTGGCAACAATACCACCGATGATCAGTACGCAGCAGCAGAGTAACAGCAGTGCAATAATGACAATAATCCATACTTTCTTATTGCTTTTTTTCGGTTGGTAAGCCGGAGGTACGTAGGCTGATCCTGCAAATGATGGTTCAGGAGCAGGTGCGTCGCTCTCCCAACGTTTTACTGAGTCATCCGGATTTGGAGTCTGAGCATTCATAAGATTATCTCTCCTTCATAGATTAACAATGAATTAATTGCTGATGATTTTATTCTATTACAGCTAATGCCTGTTGGCAACCATCAATGTTAGAAAACAATACATATAATTCTGTTTGCAAGTGGGTTAGTATTGGGTGTAATCTTTTTCTCGTGATTTTTGAATAAAGTAGTAGACAACCCACGCAGTGATGATAATTGAAATGCAGGCAATTACAACAGGTATGACGATCGATAAAATCGAAATGATGGTCGATACTGCATCCTCAGCCATACTGACAGGGACATTACCGGCTCCACCCGTTACTGCAGTAACTGCTGGACGCACTGCTGCTGCCTTGGCAGTGTGAACGCCACCTGCAACCAGCAGTCCCAATGACAGTGAAAGTATAGGGTTAATATCGCTGACGACATTGGCTGAGGCTGCAAACACAATTGCTCCAGCAACCGGTCTAATGATGGTTTGAATGGCATCATTGATGTGGTTTACAGCCGGTACCTTATCTGCAAAGAATTCAACGACTGATAGAACGATCAGGATTCCAATGACCCACCAACTTGTCAGGACATCCCAGGGCGCTTTCAAGGTCATCAAGTTGGCGAATTTTGCCAGGACTGCCACAGTCAGCAGCGGAATATAAGCATTTAAGCCTGCGCTGGCTGAAAGTCCAAATGCTGAAAAAATATTAAATAACTCCATTTATACCTCTTGTCTCTTCCTCCTGGATATTAGTAAAAACTGTTCCAGGTGCCAGTGAGTTGATATCGTATGAAATCCATCAATGCAATTTGGACAATCACCGTGATAAACCCACATAACATATACGTTTTAAGTTGAGAAAAGTTTAAAAATAAGTTTTCTTTCTTAAGAAGCAGTACCCAGAGAATGGTATGAATGACTGTGAGAATAATCAGTAAGTTCAGGACACTGAGCAATGACAGCGGGTAAAGGATAATTGGGTTCTCAGATGTGACAAGTAAAATGATCAAAGCTGAACCGACAACGATAAGCAGCACCTGCTTCCACGTCTTAATGCTGGGCTCTGCAAACCAGTCTGCCCAGATTGTCTGGTTGAATATCGGAACCAGAATGGCAGAAATTGAAAAGCCGAGCAATGTTCCTGAGGAAAGCCTGAGCCAGTTTTGAGGTGTGTAGAGCGGATCTATGAAGGGGGTGAGGCTGATGAATGAATTAATGCCATCGAGGGCAAAAAAAAGCAGGGCTGCACCCAAAAACAGCATCACTTTCCTGCCTGGCATGCCGCCTTTTTTGAAATGCCAGAAATGATACAATAATCCAAACAGAGCGCCAAGGTGCATACCCGTGCATCTGGAGCACAGTGGCATATTTTTTCCGGCAAATTGGAAACTGCGCTCTGGGATTTGGTGGCATACTGCATACCCAATGGCTTGTGCTTTACCAAGAACGCCGGGAGGTGTAAACCACAGCCATCCAATGAGTAATGCGGCTGAAAGGATAAGCAGAACAGCAAAGATGATTTTTTCTGAGGGTTTTGCGAAAAGAGTTGTTTTCATGGATGCCATGATTATAGGATTGTTACCTGATGTGTGCAAGGAAATAAAAAGTGAGCAGTAAATACCTGTCAAAGAAAACAGAAAGAATTGTACGAGCACCGGATAGAAAGTCATCTATCCCATCCCTGGTAATGATCCTTTTGGTTTATTTGCTAATACTACCTGCCTGCACGTCAGATCTACCAGCACTGGCTCCAACACTGGAAAAGACTGTAGCACAACCAGAGGATACACAAACGCCAGTCCCTTTGGCGCCGTCTATTACAAAAACGCCTTCTATGATAGCAGTAGTAAAAACACAGCCACCAGCCGCGAATCCACTCACTGGATTGGCACCTGATTCACCTGAGCTTTTGGATCGCAGGCCACTGATCATTAAGATTGAAAACTTACCCCGCAACAACAGGCCGCAGTTTGGATTGAACCAGGCAGACATTGTTTACGAGTATCATACTGAAGAAGGCACCACAAGGTTTGCCGCAATCTTCTATGGCAAACAGGCTGAAAAGGTTGGACCTGTCCGTTCAGCCCGTTGGTTTGATGTTCAGCTCGTTCACATGTATAAATCAATATTCATTTACGGTAGCGCTTATCAGAAATTGTACGATTACCTTTTTGAGCAGGATTTTGCCGAGCGTTTGATCCTTGAAGGTCCTTACACCTACCCGGCACTTTACCGTTATGAGCCGGCGGGTAGGAACCTGCTGCTGGTAAATACTCACCTAGTGAGTGATGTTATCGAAGCCTATAAAATTGACAATGACCGGCAGGATCTATCTGGCATGTCATTCTCCGATGCGGTAAATGAAGCTGGCGAGCCGGCTGATTATGTCACGGTGCGATTTTCGGGAGCGATATATAACCGATGGGATTATGATGCTCAGCAAAAGATGTATGTGCGGTTTGTCGACTCACAGGATGACATCAATGGAACAAATGAAGTTTATATTCCGCATGTTGATGGCACAACTGGTGAACCAATTACAACTGACAACCTTGTCATTCTATTCTCTGAATATCTTGAAGTAGATGGTCCAACCATCTTATCTCCCGAGTTGTTAGGCACTGGCAAGGCATACCTGGTTCGTAATGGCTTGCTTCAGGAAGTTACATGGGCGCGAGATAATGAGGAGGATTTTGTCAAGCTTATTGATAATAATGGTCAGCATGTCAAACTCAAACCCGGCAGGACGTGGTATGAGATTATGAACATTGGATCAAAAGTTACATCGCAAGGTAACGGTGATTGGCGCTTTGTCTTTTATATGCCATAGTAAATCAGGCAAATTTATCTGTAGATTTTTGTCAACAAAGCATCATTATTGACTTTGATTGGCAATGTTGCTACACTTAATCCGTCTGAACTGAGTAACTATGCGGTTGTAAGGAGAAGAAAATGGAACCTAAATATCGTGTCGTAATGAGGACCGGGCCGAACGTGGGTATGGCCTATATGCTGGATAAGCCTGAGATGAGCATTGGCCGGGATTTGACCAATGAAATTGTGATCAATGACCCCGAAGTATCCAGACGGCATGCGCGCGTTCTGCTCCAGGGTCAAAATTATATTCTTGAAGATCTTGGGTCTACCAACGGTACAGCAGTCAACGGACAGCGCCTGGCTGGTCCTTATTTACTTCAACCTGGAGAGGTGATCATACTGGGCGAACAAGTCAGTATGCTTTTTGAACTTGTGCGGCCAGAATTTGACGCGACAATTGGTGCACCAGCCCCAAGACCTGTTCCGCAGCCAATTGAACAACCTTCCCAGCAGCCAGGTTATTCACCACAGGGAAGCTATTCACCTGTGGATTATCCCCGCCAACAACCGCAGCAGCCTGTATATCCAACCCAGCCGCCAGCTTATGTTCACCCACAGGGGCCAGCGGCCAGCGGTTATCAACAGCCTGCACCAGTTCCTTATCCACAGCCTTATCCTCCTGCCCCACAGCATCAGCATCCTGTTGAATACGAGGACGATGAAGAAGAGACACCAAAGAGAAAAATACCAGTTTGGCTGATTGTATTGATTATCGCTTTTGTAGTGCTATTGTGTGTGTGCGGCGTCATTGCCTATTTTATGTCTGAGGAAATGTGGTGTGCATTGTTCGGCTGGTTCTTCAACGCCTTCTATGGCGCTGGCACCTGTCCTTAGAAAGAAAAACCATTTACTGTTTGACAGCTCAGACCAATGCCTGAGCTGTCTTTGTTCAAGATATTTTCCATATGATATTGTGTTGGTAATTGCTTCAAGCGATGAAGTTGTATAAAATAGTGCTAAACGTCAATTACTGCTTGTGAGGATTTCTTTGACTGAAGAAAATTTGCAGGAGAATGTAACGCCAGATCCAAAAAGTCCAAGATGGAACAGTACAACCAAGTTGGTTGTAACCTTTACACTGGTGATGTTGGTTGGTCTCTTCTTAATCATTTACCGCAGCTTAATTGGGCCGCTGCTTCTATCCATAATCACGGCATATTTGATGTACCCGGTTGCAGATAAAATCCGTCAAACGGTAAAAATTTCATGGCGGCTGTCAAGCGGCATGACATACATCTTAATTGTGGTAGTACTCGGCGGCTTGCTTGCCTGGGGCGGAATAGCGCTGGTTGAGCAAATTATCAGTCTGATAAAATTCATTCAACGCACACTCAATAACTTGCCTGACTTGCTGCAGCAGTGGAGCAACCTGCGGTTTGAAATCGGACCATTTGAACTTGATTTCACCCAGTTAGATCTCAACGAGCTGGTGAACCAGCTTCTCAACACTATCCAGCCAATCATCTCACAGATGGGTTCAATTTTGGGTTCAGTAGCGACTGGAGCAGCCGGTACGATTGGCTGGTTGTTCTTTATTTTGATCATTTCATACTTCCTGCTTTCCGAGTCTTTGGGAGTAAAAAACAGGATGATCAATTTTCAAATTCCTGGCTACCAGGATGATCTTAACCAGCTTAGCACACGGCTGGGAAAAATCTGGAACGCCTTTTTGCGCGGGCAACTGATCATCACACTCCTAACGATCATTATTTACACCATACTGCTTGGCATATTGGGTGTCAGGTATTATTATGTCCTGGCTCTTTTGGCAGGGCTTGCCCGATTTGTACCGTATGTTGGTCCAGCAGTCGCCTGGGCGACGTATGGGCTGGTCGCGTTTTACCAGGGAGCAACACTCTTTGGCTTGGAACCTATTTGGTACGTTGTTCTTGTGGTCGCAGTTGCCTGGATTGTGGACACCCTGATGGATAACCTGGTTGTGCCGTATATGCTGAGTGATGCGTTGAAAGTCCACCCTGCTGGTGTACTGGTTGCTGCGTTGATCGGTATCCAGTGGTTTGGCATTATTGCAGTTGTACTGGCTGCACCAGTGCTTGCGACCTTTATTCTATTTATTAATTATGCTATATTCAAACTGGCTGATAAAGATCCCTGGCTTGAGATGGACAGTATCGCGGCTCAAAATATTGCAGCCAGAGAACAGCAGAGAAAGTCACAAAGAAGGCTGAAAAACCTTAAGAAGATCATTAACAATTTTGGCAATAATCTCAATAAAACAAAAGGAAAAAAACATGAGTAAAACCCCAGAAGCACCCAAAACGGAAACAATTACCGAGACTGAGAATTACTTGATTTGGAAAGCAGAAGAACCGGATGGTGAGGTCACCTATCACATCGAGTTAAACAATGTCACAGTTCACTTTTTTGAGGAAGAGTGGATTGAGTTTGTCGATTTAGTGAAAACACTACAGTAACTAAACTGCAGTGAGTCGATGTTGGAGCTGCTATTATTTAATAGAATATGGCAGCAAAATAACAGACCATTAAATTTGGTCAAAATAATAGTCTGATTTTTTCGCACTTAAAAACACCTCGCATAATGATTTAATTGCGAGGTGTTTGTGTCTTACACAAAAAATGTTTTAGTAGCGGCCTCGTTTTTGATGTGCTGCCGGATTGACGAGGTCCTTCTCGTCGGTTTTTTCTATCTTTACAGCGCAAATTTTATATTCCGGGATTTTTGCCAACGGGTCCACTGCGTCAATGGTGAGGATATTTGCCGCTGCTTCACGGAAGGCAAATGGTATGAAGATGACACCTTCGGTTGTTTTTGTTGTCACAGTAGCCCTCAGAACAATTGATCCACGGCGTGAGGTCACACGGATCACATCATCGGTTGCCAGTGCATACTTTTCGGCATCAGCGGGATGAATATCGACCCGCGCTTCAGGGTACAAATCGTCCATCCATGAGTGCCGGGTGAGTGTGCCACCGTGCCAGTGCTCGAGGACACGTCCCGTGGTGAGAATTAGCGGGTAATTTTCGTCGGGCAGTTCTACTGAAGGGATATATTCCAATGGATGGAATTTACCCCGCCCCCTGGGAAAGCTCTCAGCAAATAGGAACGGTGTGCCGGGGTGATTATCATCCCAAACTGGTGTTTGCAGACCGACCTTGTCGATACGCTCATACTTGACCCCCGCATATTCAGGTACAAGCCCTGACATTTCTGCCAACACCTGCGATGGGTGGGTGTATTCCCAGTAGGAGGTTTGGCTGCGTGATAATTTCTTTTCCAGCAGCTTTCCCAACTCTGATAAAATCTGCCAGTCAGCCCGTGCTTCGCCGCGCGGGGTAATTGCCTGCCTGACGCGCTGTACCCGGCGGTCAGTGTTGGTAAACGTGCCGTCCTTTTCTGCAAAGGATACTGCCGGGAGGAAAATGTCGGCGTAAGCACCCGATTCGTTGATAAACATATCCTGCGCGACAATGAAATCCAGTTTTTCAATTTGCTTACGCGTGTGGTTCAGGTTTGGTTCCGACATCATTGGGTTTTCGCCCATGATGTAAAGCGACCTGATGCCGCCAGGGCCGGCATTTCCAAGGATCTCAGTTGTGGTCAGTCCGCGCTGACGATTTAGTCCGCCTGGCTCGATGTTCCAACCCTTTTCAAATTTTTGCGCATTTGCTTCAACATCCACCGATTGGTAGCCAGGGTAATGCCAGGGCATCGCGCCTGAGTCTGATGCGCCTTGCACATTGTTCTGGCCGCGCAGCGGGTTCAACCCGGTTCCCAGCCGGCCGATATGACCGGTTAGCATTGCCAGATTAATCAGGCTGATGGCATTATCTGTGCCGTGGCTGTGCTCAGGGATACCCAATGCCCAGTAGATGGCGGCATTTTTTGCCCCTGCATACATTCGGGCTGCCTTGATAATCAACTGCCTGTCAACGCCGGAAATCGTTTCTGCATACTCCGGAGTAAACTTTTCCATAGACTTCGCAAATTCCTCAAAACCTTCGGTGCGTGTATCAATAAAGTCCTGGTTGTAGAGTTTTTCTTTCAAGATCACATGCGCCATGGCAGAGAACACGGGCACATCGGTACCGGGTTTTTCAGGCAGCCACAGTTCTGCCCATTTCACCATTTCAACATTACGTGGATCAACAACGATGCACTTAGCGCCATGTTTTTCAATGGCAGCTTTCATCTGTATGGCAATGATGGGGTGTGTTTCAGCGGTATTAGTGCCTGTGAGGATAAAGACGTCATTGTGAATCACTTCAGCAGCGGTATTGCTCATGGCCGATGAGCCGACAGCCATTTGCAGCGCAACGACGCTGCCTGCATGACACAACCTGGTGCAATGATCAATGTTGTTGGTTCTGAAGATTGATCTGAACAGTTTTTGCAACAAGTAATTGTCTTCATTGGTAGCTTTTGCACAACTGTATGCTGCAATTGAATCAGAACCATGCTGTTTATATATCTCAATCATACGGTCTGATGTATAGTTCAGAGCTTCATCCCAGCTGATTTCCCGCCAATCTGACATGTCAAACGACTGGAAACGGTTACCCGGCGATTGCGGCGTCTTCCGGATCAATGGACTGGTAACACGATCCTTGTTGTAAATAAAGTCATAACCGAACCTGCCTTTAACACACAAATTGCCTTTATTAACAACCGAATCGTAAGGTGAGGTCACCCGGAAGATGAAATCATCCTTGATATGTAGTTCAAGATTGCATCCGACACCACAATAGGGACAGGTTGTCCTGACAATTCGTTCTGGCGAGTTCATTTGCTCCTCCTGTGTTCGGTTCTACTGGCATGTGTTTCCTGTGTGTACATGTTCTCTTTGCGGATGGTTCGGGTCATCTCCATGATCTCATCTGGTTCGTGACCTTCCTCTAACAACCACTGGCGCACTGGTTTGAGCGCCCCGGTAGGGCAAACGGCCACACACTGGCCACAAAAAACGCAGGTTGTGTTCATCAGACCCCGGTCATAAAATGTTCCAATCTGGGTTTCATAACCGCGCTTGTCAAAATTGATGGCGAATGTAAATTGTGCATCATATGCACAAACCTGTACACAACGCCAGCATAAGATGCATTTGGCATAATCGCGGATATACATGGGGTTATCGACGATTTGAGGAACGTCACGTTTCTGTGATCCAGGGAAGGCATCAGTTTGTGCATCGTATTCTTGCATCAGTTCAAGAATATCGGGCGCTTCTGACAAGTCAACAGTGGATGCAAGCATTTCCAATATGGTTTTCCTGGATGAGCGCACCCTTTCTGTGTTGGTCTTAATTTTCATTCCAGCAGTGACATTTGTTGCACAGGCAGGAATAAGCGTCCGTGCGCCTTCTACTTCCACAGCACAAATCCTGCATAAACCATTCGCTGTACAGTGATCATGGTAACAAATGGTAGGAATATCAATTCCAAGCTGCCTGGCGGCATTGAGGATGGTACTGTCCTGGTCAACAGTTATGCTCTGGTCGTTTATAGTGATGGATACCTGGTTGGTCATTTTGAATTCCTTTCTATCGCCTGGCTTTGCCAGCCGGCTGCCTGACAGCTGTAAAAAGCTCTGGCCATTTATGAATGGCACTTGTCACTGCTGATGCGGCGGTTTGCCCTAATCCACACAGTGATGTCTCGGTCATGGTTGTACCTATCTTGAGAAGTCTCTCCATATCACCCGGCCGTGTCCAACCAGCAGATATGCGGTCCAGGATTTCCTTCTGGCGTCGGGTCCCTATCTGGCATGGGTAGCACTTTCCACAGGACTCCTCATCGAAGAAATGGGCGATTAACTTGAGAGTCTCTTTGATGTCCCTGGTTTCGTCTAACACGGTGATTACACCTGAGCCAAGAGATAAATTAGCTGCTCGCAGGTCTTCAAAAGATAACCTGACGTCCAGGTCGTCTTTTGAGGCAAAGGTACCTGCTGCGCCGCCCAGAATTGCGGCTTTGAATCGATTGCCCTGGCGAACACCCCCTGCCAGGTTTTCAATCACATGTCTCAAGGTTACGCCAAATGGAACTTCGTATAATCCTGGTACGGTCACATCGCCTGAAACACAAAAAAGCTTTGTTCCCGTGGATTTTTCTGTGCCATGTTGGCGATATTGCTCAGCGCCCAGGTTCACAATAATCGGAATGTTTGCTAGCGTTTCGACATTGTTGATGACAGTTGGCTTGCCGAAAAGGCCAACGACTGTAGGGAAGGGGGGTTTCATCCGTGGATAGCCGCGTTTACCCTCAATGGATTCGAATAATGCTGTTTCTTCACCACAGATATAAGCGCCGGCCCCGCGCCGAATTTCTATATTAAATGAAAACTCTTGCTCGAGGATATTTTCACCAAGCAGGTGATTTTCATGAGCTTCTCGGATTGCATTTTTTACTGCGATGTAAGCCATTTCGTATTCACCGCGGATATAGAAGTAACCCTTTTTCGCGCCTATCGCGTAGGCGGCGATGATCATACCTTCAAGGATGCTATGCGGGTCATCTTCCATCAATACCCTGTCTTTGAAGGTGCCAGGTTCAGCTTCATCTGCATTGCAGATAACGAATTTTTCGTCACCTGGCGTTTTTGAGGCGCCTTCCCATTTAATACCAGTTGGAAATGCCGCACCGCCTCTACCAACTAACCCTGCATCTTTTACCATAGCGATCACCTCGACCGGTGTTTTGCTAATCACAGATTGTAGTGCACGGTATCCACCAGACATGACGTAGTTGTGATAATCGGTTGTTTTGCCTTTGCCACAGTTCTTTGTAAGTAAGGCTACATCACCACCGACGGCTGTATCCGGTCTTTTTCCTTTCCCCGTGATCAGATCCTCCCAGGTTTCAAGATGTGCTTTAAGGATGGGCCTGCCGCTGACAAGCGCTACTGGCGCATGCTCACACAAGCCCAGGCATGGTGCTCGCTCAACTGTGAGAGTATCTGCATCAGTAGATTTTCCACCGGCATTTTTTCGTGTAGCTCGTTTAAAGAGGCTGTTTGAACCAGCCAACGCACAAGCCGGGTCACCACAGATGTGGATAACAGTTCTACTAACTGACTTGTTATACAGCAGTGCATAAAACTCAATCACGCCGTGCACATCTGCCAAAGGTACCTTCAGGGTAGCGGCGGCAAGCTCAGCCGCACCTTCCGGTATGTATCCATAGACTTCCTGAATATCATACAGCAGCGGAATTAAATGTGTTCTTTTATGTCCTGTGTACCTTTTAAGTACTGGTTGAATGAGGGTCAGATCAATACCGGTCATGGCTTCTCCAAATTCTAAGATTTCAATTGAGGAATAATCAAATTTGAGATATCATCCTGTTTATGATTACGATCGCTATTCAGGCTGGCGGGGCTTCAACGAGGATGGGAACAGACAAAGTCCTGTTGCCATTTTGTAGCCGCCCGCTGGTTGAGCACATTATCGACCAGGTCAAACCGATTGCAGGTGAAATATTAATCACCAGCAATCACCAGGACAACCTCAAGTATCTGGGTGTGACGCTGGTTAGTGATATCATCCCGGGTCGAGGTGTTTTAGGCGGGTTATACACATCTCTGCTCAATGCGAAAAATGACATGGTCGCTGTCATCGCCTGTGATATGCCATTTGTGAGCACTACACTGCTGCTGTATGAGCATGATCTGATGCTGGATGGAAGCTGTGATGTCGCGATTCCAAAAACAGCTACTGGCTATGAACCACTTCACGCTGTTTTTCGAAGGAAAACCTGCCTGCCAGCAGTTTACGCGGCATTGTGTTCTGGTGAAAAGAGGCTGATATCCTGGTTTGATATTGTAAAAGTACAGGTGATTGATGATGAGATGCTTCGACGGTTGGGTGTGACTAATAATGCTTTTGAGAATATCAATACAATTGTAGACTTAAAAAAGGCAGAAGAAAAATGGCGTTTTCTTTATTCTAATGAATAAAGGTTACAAAATAACCCTTTCATTATGCGTATAGATATTATAACTTGTCAACCTGGTGTAACCAATGACGGTGAGCCCCAGTGTGTTAGCGCTGGCAACGGCTGCATGTGTTGGTGTTGTTCGTGAAATTAAGATCGATGCACCGATACGATATGCCTTGTCAACCATATCTGAACTGATACGGCCAGTCGTAATCATGAACAGGGGGTTGTAATCAGGCCGATCGAGCAGCTTTTTGCCTGCCAGTTTATCCAGCGTGTTATGCCTGCCAATATCCTCACAGATCATTTCGATGCCAGACAGTGTTGCCAGGGCAGATGAATGTAAACCACTCGATTGGCTGATGCGATTTTGTTCGGCATAAAACGCTTCCATGATTTCAAGCGGAGCTCCAGCAGGTATTTTTGTAACTTCCGGGACGAGCGCCAGTTTGCCGGTATTGCTAGGTTTTTGTGATTCCGCCATGTCTATATCCTTTGCCTGCGTTTTAAATCTGTTACTTGTCTGTACAGATATTGTGTTGGCACCAGGGTCTATGATGATGGCGTCCATATCATTTTTTGAGTTAATCCAGCCGAGGTAATACAGGTAACCTGCCGCCAGATAGTCCAGCTCTACAGGCGAACAGATGAACGTTACAAGTCGTTCATTGTTCAGGAATAGTTTGACAGCACTTTCAGAAATGACCTGGCCTTGACAAGGCTGCAGTGTGCCTGCTGAATATATGCTGTAATGTAGACTCGTTGAAGTACCGGCCATCCGTGTCTCCAGTGGTATCAGTTAACACAACAATCTACTCTGTATTATTTTACCTCATTTGTCATAAATATAAATTGATCTAAAAACGCATACTATTCTCCAGCTGGTTTTAGTTGCAAAGTGTTGATCTGGCAGGCGGTAAAACGACGGCAAGCTATCCTGCATTATAATTATTTCTACATCACGAGGTTACATTGAGGACAATATTATGGATCTGAACAACCATCAAAATTTTGGACTCTTAGACAAAGAGAACATGTATGAACAGATTTTCTCCCTGCCCGCACAACTGGTTGATTCTTGGAGGCTGGCAGGCACTTTACGTTTAGAGATAGATTCAAAAATTGCGAGGGTGTGTGTTTCAGGCATGGGTGGTTCTGCGATTGGTGCTGATCTGATGGCATCATACATTGAAGACCAGTGCCAGGTGCCAGTATTCGTGCATCGCAATTACGGTCTACCTGCCTGGGCTGTTGGCTCCGACACACTTTTTATTGCTTCTTCACACTCCGGCAACACTGAAGAGACATTATCTGCTTATAACCAGGCACTTATAAATGGATGCACAATCCTTTCGATCAGCACTGGTGGAAAACTGGCGCAGAAATCAACGGAGAATGGCACCCGTTTATGGCTTTTCAATCACAACGGACAGCCCCGGGCAGCAGTTGGATATTCATTTGGCCTGATGCTTGCCGCTGTTTACAAGGCTGGTTTAATAGCAGACCCTGGTGATGATATCAGCAGCACAGTGAAATTCTTGCAAGAGCAACAAGCGAAATGGCAGGCTGAGACACCGGTTAACACAAACCCGGCAAAGCGATTGGCAGGGCAGTGTGTTGGTCGCTGCATGGTCATCATAGCATCTGATATGCTGGCACCGATAGCCAGACGTTGGAAAGGACAGGTAAACGAACTGGCAAAATCGTGGTGTCAGTTTGACGTTCTACCTGAAGCTGATCACAATACGCTTGCAGGTGTCACCTATTTCCAGGCGGTGCTTGAAAAGTTGATGGTAATCTTTTTGAGATCCAAGTTCTCACACGAGCGCAACCAACTAAGGTCAGACCTGACGCAACGCGGATTATTAAAAGAAGGCTTAAACACAGACAGCTATACTGCCGCAGGAAATACAAAACTACAGCAGTTGTGGGATGCTTTGCTATTTGGGGATTATGTGTCCTATTACCTGGCAATGGCAAACGATTGCGATCCAACACCGATACCGGCAATCACTGACTTGAAGAAGGCGATGCAGTAATTGGCGTTAGAACAATACAGCTGCAAGTTCGCTGCGGTACTGCCTGATCTGCTGTGAATCTGTGCCATACAATTCCATGAGACCCAGAAAAATCTGCCGTACAGTACCTGACCGGTAATGTTTGTCCTGTCGCAGAATATCGAGCAGACCATCCATTGCGGCTAACAGATTGCCTTTTCTGGCGAGGTTGATGCTGCTGGCAAAGGCTGCATCCAGATCAGTATCAACAATTAGCTTACCCAATTTATGATCGTTCATGATGACAGCAGCAGCAATGAGGTTCTGTGCTTGCACATATTGTCGAGATTCTGGAAATTTCTTCAGGTGCGACAGGCCTTCATCAGGGCGATTGAGCGCCAGACAGCATTTGATGTATCCAAGTAGCGCTGCTGGATGAGCAGGATTGCCATCCAGTACCTCAAGCAACACTTTTTCTGCTTCCTGCCAGTGATGCTCTGACAGCAGGCTTTCTGCTTTTTCAAGTGCAAGGTTCATTCGATTGGGTGGGAGAATTTTTCTTAAAAATTCTCTGACACGTTCTTCGGGCTGCGCATCAACAAATTCGCCAACAATTTCACGCCCTGAAAATGCTTTCACTGTGGGGATTGAGTGGATTCCGTACTGCATGGCAAGGTTGGGGTTTTCATCCACGTCCACCCGTGCAAGACGAAATGCGCCTTGAGATTCCAGGGCCAACTTCTCAAGCAAAGGTCCAAGAATTCTGCAGGGTTTGCACCATGTTGCCCAAAAATCAACAACGACAGATTTATTCTGAGAAAAGCTCAAGACTTCATACTCAAAATTTAACTCTGTCACGTTGATGATGTGATCTGGCATAGTATCATTTCCTCTGAATTGATGATCTTAAACCTGCGTAAGTCTCTGTCATTCCAACAATGAAAAATTTCAAAATGGCAGATTATTCATCATCAATGATTCTTCCGGGCTGCTCAAGCCGAATAATCTCTCCATGTATGTCAATCACAATTTTGAAACCCATCATACCCATATAGGCTCTTCCTTCCTCAGGGAGACCTGTTTCCAGCAGAGTGTCCATTTGCTTGTCGATATTTTTCAATTGATTTTGTATGATAGCACGTGTAAAAAGGTCATCCTGACCGAGCATCTTGGTTGTTTGTTCCATGTATAGCTCTTCATTGCCCCGGATTTGGTCTACCATCATGTTAAGAATCTGACGGTCAACGTCAACGCTGGGAATGTGGCGTTTAAATCCGGCATCATCGACAACATAACAAGGTTCTTCACCGACATAGGCAGTGTCAACAACCTGGTCATTCTCATCAATGATTAATCCTGCAAACAATGGTTTCTTCATCTTTCCATCTCTTATACAGCGGTTCTGCTGGTACACCCAGTTCCGGAGGTAATTTTGAAAATCATACCATTAAAGATTGGGCAAATACAAACCAGGCACAAACCACATTGTATAACGATGGCCTGGTTTTTCAGCATGTAGATTTTTTTATTAAGATCAATAATGGATATTAACAACGGTTCCAACACTCGCCCAATTGAACAACCACCCGGCATCTTCGGTTATGAGATTGATGCAGCCGTGACTCATGGGTGTGCCAAAGTTGTTGTGCCAGTAGGTACCGTGCAGGCCATAGCCTTTATAAAAGTACATCACGTAAGGTACATCCGTCAGGTAATAACCAGGACCTCTCATGTCCGCATAACGGTATTTGATATAAATCTGGTATTGACCTGTCACGGTAGGATGTTCCCAGGTGCCTGTTGATGCAATGAATGAGTTGACAAGACTACTGCCTTCGTAGGCAAATACCTTTTGGGTGGATAAGTTCACATCAATCCAGCGGTCATCGCTGATTGCTGGAGGACTTTGTTCTTCCATCATCACAACCGGGGTGATTTGTACCTGAATGGGTGTCTCTGATGGCAATGGTAAAGGCGTTTGTGTTGGCTCAGATGTGGCTGTCGGCATTGGAGTGGCAGTGGGTACAGCTGTGCCTGTAGGTGCAGTCGTACTCGTAGGCAGGTCTGTTTGGGTAATGGTGTTTTCTATCATAACTTCTGGCGTGATGTTACTCTTTACCAGGGCATTTACCGGCCTGGCAGCATAATTTCGCTGTTCAATCCTGGGTGTTTGCAGAGACTTACCGCTGAGAAGATAGAAAATGAGCATAGCACTGAGGCCGATAATTGCTACTGTCAGTAAAATCCCAAGCAATGTTCCTGCCCATTTTTGAATTTTTCCTGCTTTTCGACTGGTTGCTGCCAGTTTTTTTGGCTTGGCTGATGGCTGGCTCTCCCCTTTACCTTCTGCAGCCTGCAGGCGCTCCTCTGCCCAACGCAGACCAGCTTGTGCGCGCTTGCTGGCAGGATTGATGGCGAGCGCTTTATTCAGATGGTAGATGCTATCACGCGGCGGTGTTACTGCGGCAAGGATCAGGTGTGCTTCTTCTAATGACGGGTCCTGATGTACAGCTATGGATGCCCAGTAGAATGACTGCGCCTTTTCACCGCGCATTAACGCAGCCCTCGATTTATCCAATGCCAGCCGGGCGCTGTTCTGCTGACTGTTACTCGCCTGTTGGTACATCAGTAGCCTGCTCTTCTACGGGAGGTGAAATTTGTTCCATATAACAAAGTATGCCGGCCGAGATCCCTTTTGCAATCAGCTCAGGTTTTTCTGTCAGGATCTGCCGATCTAAATTCAAATAGCCGGCTTCCATGACAACCGCAACAGTTGCAGGATCTAACTCGTTGAAAGTGTGAAAATTGGTCATATCCGGCGTTGTCTTATTATAGTTCTGAATTAAGCCTGTCAGCGAGGTATATTGGTTGATGAGACAGATGTTGAGTTTATCTGCTGCGCCGTAATTTTTCGTGCCTAAAGCGGTTGCAATCTTGAACCCGGTTGCCGTATCACCTTCATATTCACAGCTGCCATTATGAATTGAAACGACCACAGGGACAAAGTATCCGGTAAGCATTGGGTCAAACTCCTGCATCAGGTCAACCTGGTAGCCCATGTTAACAAGGTTCTGTTTAACCAGCGTACTAATTCGCAGGTTGACTTCCTGCTCAGTTAAACCATCCGGGCACACTGAACCGCTGTCATATCCCCAATGTCCTGAGACAATACCAATCCTTCTATTAGAATCTCCAAGGCTTTGAGCTGGCACTCCGGCAGTTTGTGGTGTTTCAGCCATCATGAACAGCATCTCATCAATTACCTGGCCAGAGAAGATATTAGCTGGCGTGAAGAAGGTAAAAATGGTTGCAAGGACAATGGATACGCTCAGAAAGGTTTGGATAATCTCCCAGAAACCCAGATCAGAATTGGGTGGCAGTGTTCGTTTTGTTGTTTCTGCAGTTGTTTTTGCCTGCTTTTTCGTAGCCATTGCTCTTTACAAATTCCCTTAACAATTATCCCGGTGCTTGTCTCTCCAGTAAACAGTAACTTCACCCGTTGACAGATGGTATACCAGACTGTATAAACAATTATAAAGGTATTGAAAGGAATTGTTAAACATTGGTAAAAAATGAGGTCCAACCTGATTTTTGTGAAGCCCTGCGGGAAGTGATGCGTAACTGGGCATCTGGTGTGGCAGTTATTACCAGCGCTATTGATGGCAAAAAGCATGGCATGACGGTAAATTCACTGCATTCTGTTTCACTTGATCCGCCGATGGTTATTGTTACCCTGGCGAAAAACACTCGCACGCATGAAATGGTAAGCGCTTCAGGTATTTTTGGTGTATCCATATTGTCTGATTCACAGCAGTGGCTCTCTGAACGTTTTGCGGGAAGAGTCGGTTCTGAGGACAACAGATTCTTTGGTGTACCGATTTTTTATCTCAAGACTGGTGTGCCGCTAATTAAGGAGAGCATTGCCTGGTTGGAATGCACTGTCATCCAACAAACAGATCTGCCGCATTCAACCATGTTTCTTGGAGAGGTTAGTCATTCAAAATGCTGTGGAACCACCTCTCCGCTTGTCTATTTAGACCGAAAGTATCACAGTATAAAGGGGTAAGAGATGCCCTACACTGAAAGTGAACAAAAGATGCTGCTGCAACTTGCCAGGAAGACAATTGAGCAGGTCACCTGCAGCAGACCTGTGCCCACCATTATACTGAGCAGCTATCCATCTTCGCTGCAAGAGGATGGTGCATCATTTGTAACATTGACCAAACATGGACAACTGCGAGGATGCATCGGCGCACTTGAAGCAACCATGCCGCTGGTCATGGACGTCTGTGAACATGCTGAGGCAGCCGCATTGCATGACTACCGCTTTCCATCCGTTTCTTATCATGAACTGGATGACCTTTTAATTGAGATCTCCATTCTCACTGCGCCTGTACCACTGGATTACACCTCACCAGATAATCTGCTGGATGCTCTAATCCCGGGTGTTGATGGTGTTATTCTAAAACATGGCTACCAACGGGCAACTTTTCTACCACAGGTGTGGGAAAAGATTCCAGATAAAGGTCAATTCCTTTCACAGTTGTGCTTAAAAATGGGAGCATCTGCTGACTTGTGGCGGAAAAAACAACTGACAGTATTACGCTACCAGGTCGAAGAATTTTCGGAAAAATGAAAAAGCAGCTTTAGCTTTGTGCTAAAACTGCTTATAGTTGTTATGAGGTTTATTTACGCTGTTTTGGCGGCAACTGCTTCGTTATACGCCTGTCCATAGAGATGACCGGTGATTGCCAGTGAGTAGGGCATTGTCAGCAGTACACCAACGCCACATCCTATTGTTCCAAGGCTGCCAATCATACCGCCAAGTGCTGAACCAAGGATGGCAAGCAGATCAGGCACGGGTGCTGCCTTTACCAGCTTGAACACCTCACTAAATTTCAGACCTGCACCAACAGTGCCCTGATCAAGGAAGCGACCTAACGCCATCGGGAGCATGAAAGACATTGCCAGGGCATAAAGGAAAGCCAACCCGCCACATAAACAACCTGTTATCGGAAGGATAATTCCAAGAGTGTCAGGGTCCATACCTGATGATTCGCTCACGATACCAACGATCATGATTGGCAGCATGAGAATAAACATTGGAATTCCATACACCAGTTGCACCAAAAAGGCTTTGAATCCTAAGGACAGCTGATTGCCGAACTCCAACCGCGGCAGTTGTAACGGTTCTGGTTCATGACGAATGACTTTTAAGGCTATTTGCATTCCCCATCCGTAGAGAACAAACCAGCCAACGAATGGAATGAGTGCAACAAGCCCAATGATGGCTAATTTTTTCAGCCATTCTTCATCCTGGAATGCAAAAGAGAACGCTTTTCCGAAGTCCATGGAATACTCCTTTTCCTTTAGTAATGTTGCTTTAGGTTATGAATGATTTCTAAAAAATGTTATCAATACTATAGCATTTTTTATCACTGATGCAAGTACTTCATAGAATTATTTTCTTAGAAGTACTTTCATTCAGTTCTTTAAAAATGCGTAAATTGATCCACTTTCAGGACAAAAATAATCGATCTACGTGTGTCGTCATCAGACGCAGGTGTACAGTTAGATCTGATCAACTCCAACGCACGCTCAAGCCGATCATCTTCAACACCAATTAACAACGTGCTCTGTCCACGGCGAAGAAACCCGCCTGTTGATGCGACATAAGTGACCCGAAAATCTTCGGCTGTCAATGCGTGTGATACTTGATCGTTGTCAACATCCCTGATGATTGCAATTATTAGTTTCATGGTTATATCACCTCAAAATGTTCTACTTCTAAGCCAAAAATCGTTGCGCCTCCGATGGTAATCGGAGTAGGAGTGGGCAGCGGCAGAGGGGCACTCTCAAGTGGCACGGCGATGTATTCGATGCGCTGGCGGCAGCTCTCATGAAGTGCGTTCATCACATCATCCACTTTTGCTTCAGGAACACCAATTAGCAGTGTTGCATTCCTGCGACCCAGGAATCCGCCAATACTTGGTAATCGCGTTGCGATGATGTCCATCTCTGCAAGCGCTATGCGGGCGCTTTCAAGATCCTGTGCCTGGATTACTGCAATGAGAAGAATATCTTTGTTTTCAGGGTCCATCCAGTCCTCCTTTTTCTCTCAAATATTGAATCAATGCCCGGTAACTATCCACCAGACTGTCTGTGTTGTTGACCTTGCCGCTGTTGTGGGTATCCCCATATCTTGCAGGCAGGGCAGATATCCTCACTTACTCGAGAAATATTGTATTACTAAACTACAACATAACCCCAACAGCACAAAGGTCTTCACGATATTATTGTATCATTTTTATCTTATCATACCTAATAATGAGCCAGAAAATCTTCTTATTGAAAGCGATTAGTGGAATATATTTGCTTATGGAAATAAAAAAACGTTCCCAAAGATTGAGAACGTTTTTAATCTGCGAAAATGTGAACGGCTAATTGGTGGTGATATTGTAGAAGTAATTCGCTGCCCAGGTACCGGTGGAGAACTCGATGCGAACAGCAATGGTGCCCAACCCTTTCAGGTTTTCTGGAATTTCAACTGTCTTGAGGAAGGTTCCACCTTCACCAGAATTAGCTTCTTCAGCAATGGTGCCATTTACCCCACCTGTGTTGTTATCGCCCATGCGAATTACATAATCAACGTCGGCTGGAAATTCATTTGCCTGAATGGTCACATTTTGATCCTGAACAACACCGCGAATGCCAAATGTGGGGTACCCTAAATTGCCACCCGAGAATACTGTAAATGGGGGTGTTGCTGCTGTGCCGGCAGGCGTAGGGGTGGCTGAAGGCTCCAACGGTGCATAGGTTGCAGTTGGTTCGACCAGGCTGCCAACGCTTGATGTTGCCGCTACTTGTGTAACAATTGTGATCGGCGTTGGATTTGTGAAGGCTGATGAAAGCGCTGTTTGTGTGATCGAGATAATATTTGTTGTGCCACCTGATTTTGTAGCCACCGGAAATGGCGCTACTGATGAGACCGTTGGTGAAGCAACGGGGCTCTTGGATTTTGATCGTGTACAGGCAGACAGGCTAAATAAGAGTATCAATGCCAGGATAAGGATCGCATACTTTTTCATGATAAAAACTTCCTCCCAAAGAACATGCAAAGCAAAATTCTAAAAATCTGAGTCAATTGCGTTATTAAACGTTTGTAAAATCATTTAACCTGTAATAATTTTGATAAGAGCACAAAGCACAAGTGAATCGTTGCAAGGATTATACCAGACCTAGAACAAACAGCGATAAGTAATATACCTCTCTATTGAATTTTTTAGTGTGTTTTACCTTTAAAATATTCAAAATTACCATGCTTTTGTCACAGAGTGCAGGCAGGTTTGTGGCGATTTTTATGTGCTACAATACGACATAAGGTCGTAATAAATAGATATGTTTAATAAATAACAAGAAATGGTTTCTATGAACGAGAAAAATACTCAGAGTCCGCAAGAGTTTGATGGTGATCAGTCAGATCCTGAACAGGATACTTCTGGCAGCCTTGGTCAACAGGGAGATGCCGCTAATCGACTTCGAAAAATTTTATCAGCTGCCCGAGACGCAAAATTATCAGAGTTTGACAGGGAACAGCTACTCAATCAATCTTCAACCAATGAACAGTCGTCGGGTGGCGGATGGTATGGAGAGGATGAAATCTCACTCGATACAGCAGGTAGTTACAAGGAAAAGTCAGACCAAAGCCCGGTCAATTCAGGTTTGAATGCTGAGTATGACTTGCAGGAAGATCAACAAACCCGCCCATCAATTGAGATGGGTGATACACCGCAAAACCAAACTGTCATCAACCATTACATTTCTGGCGATGATGAGCCAACCATTCCACCTGTGCCAGTATTCCTTGATTCACAGCCCCTGCCACAGCAGGTGGACGAAGTTGACAGGTTTGCGACAAAGGTAACTCCTTCAGCTTACCAATCCTCCAGACGCACCCGGCCAGGCAGGCAAGCGCCTCAACCGCCAGCCGGTGCAACACCTCAGGCGGGCACGCGCATCCAGCAGAACAAACAGCCACTGCCGCCAAAAAATCGAAAAATTTCTAATAAGAAAACGACAAAGGGGCGAAGATCATTCTTATTTAAACTCTTTGTTGGTTTGCTATTTGCATTTGTGTTTATTGGCGTGGTAATAGCCTCATTTGGCGTTTATGAGTATTTTTCCATCGTATCTGGGCTTCCTCCCGTTGACAACCTGGCTCAGCATGCCTCGCAGTTCGAAACAACTCGCATTCTTGATAGAGATGGCAATACACTGTACGAAATTATTGATCCGAATGCCGGCCGGCGTACCTATGTGACATTGGATAAAATCTCCCCTTACTTAATCGCAGCGACCATCGCCACTGAGGACAAGGACTACTATAACCATCCTGGCTATGATTTCCTGGGAATGATGCGTGCATTGTGGCAAAACTACACCAGTGGAGAAATTGTCAGCGGTGCATCCACAATTACACAACAGCTGGCAAGGACATTGTTGTTCACTCAAGATGAACGGATTGACAAAAGTTACGATCGCAAAGCGCGTGAGATTGTTTTGGCGGCTGAGATCACCAGAAGGTATAGTAAGGAAGATATTCTTGAACTGTATTTGAACGAAAATAATTACGGCAAATCAGCGTACGGGATCGAAGCTGCTGCACAAACATATTTTCACATATCTTCTCAAAATTTGGATCTTGCTCAGGCTTCCTTCCTTGCGGGTATTCCACAGACACCAGCCATTTACGATATTACGACCAACCGTGAAGATACGCTTAACCGTCATAAGCAAGTACTGACATTGGTCTATCAGTACAACCAGGAAAAAGGGTGCATCTACGTCAGTAACAATGCCCAGCCTGTGTGTGTGACAGCAGATGAAGCCATCCAGGCAGCCAGGGATATTGAGAATTACACCTTCGTGTTTGCCGAAAATGATATGTTGTACCCGCATTGGGTCAATTATGTACGTGCGTTACTGGAGGAAGAATACGGTCCTCAAACAATATTCCGATCAGGGTTTAATGTCTATACCACCATTGATCCAGCGATTCAGGTGAAGGCGCAGGAGCTGGTTAAGAACCAGGTCAGTTCTATGGTAGACAAGAACGTGACTGGCGGCGCTGTAGTTGTGCTTCAACCTGCAACTGGCGAGATCCTGGCAATGGTTGGATCGCCCGACTTTTATAACGAGGAATCCTCTGGCCAGGTGAATATGGCAGTCAGTCCACGTCAACCGGGCTCATCTATTAAGCCGCTGACCTATGCAGCTGCTTTTGAAAAAGGCTGGACACCTGCAACGCTCATCTGGGATGTACCCAGCGAATTTTCACCTTCAGGGTTGTCCACCGACCCCAGCCCAAAGTATCTTCCCGTCAACTATGACGGGCGGTTTCATGGACCAGTCACAGTTCGAAGCGCGCTGGCAAATTCCTTCAATGTGCCAGCCGTTAAAGCCCTTGAATATGTTGGTGTGTATGATGACCCAACAACAGAGCGGAAAGATGGATTTATCCCGTTTGCCGAAAGACTGGGAATTACCACACTTACCCGACCGGATTATGGTCTGTCGCTAACCCTTGGTGGCGGCGAGGTCACTTTGTTGGAGATGACCGGTGCTTTTTCGATATTTGCTAATAATGGACGTATGGTAGAGCCTGTGGCTATCACAAAGATCACCAATTACAAAGGTGAATTGGTGTATGAATATAAACAGCCCGCAGGCGACCAGGTCATTAGGGCTGAACATGCGTTTCTCATTAATTCCATACTTTCCGACAACTCTGCGCGGACACCGATGTTTGGAGCAAATTCAGTTCTAAACCTGCCTTTCCAGGCTGCAGCGAAGACCGGCACGACAAATGATTTCAGGGATAACTGGACGATGGGATACACACCTGATGTTGTCATTGGCGTTTGGATTGGCAATCCCGACTATACGCCGATGGTAAACACAACCGGGCTGAGCGGTGCTGCGCCAATCTGGTCAGAGTTGATGGTTCATGCCATAAATGTGTTGACCAATAATTTACCCACTCCTTTTTCCAAACCTGCCTTGATTACTGACAGAATAATTTGTGAAGTCTCGGGCGCTGAACCTTCAGAATTCTGCCCGTCTCAGCGCAGTGAGTATTTCGCCATTGATCAGCCGCCATTGCCAAAAGAAGACGATTTGTGGAAAAAGATCGAGATTGATACGTGGACAGGGTTAACCGCTTCAGGTGAGTGCAATGATTTTACCGAAGAAAAAGTATCTGTTAACGTCACCGACCCTTGGGCAATCAAGTGGATCAAAGAGAGTGATCAGGGGAGAGGCTGGGCTGAAAGCATGGGCTTTGATGATCCGATTTTCTTTACTCCTGAGAGGTCCTGCAAAATCAGTGACCCGCGTCCGACGATTTTCTTCTCAAATTTAAATGAAAATCAGAAAATCATTGACAAGGAACTTGATATTTACGCAGTGGTTCATGCTGATAATTATTTCGATAATTTCAGGTTGGAATGGGGCAAAGGGGATGACCCTGATGATTTTGAGGTTTTGAAAGATAACATCAAGAATCAATACATGCAGCCAGAGTTAATTTACACGTGGAATTTGGAAGATGTTAAAGCTGGGAAAATCACACTGAGGATTTACATGACCAGCAGTGCGGGTACCTTTGCTGAGAAAAAACTGGTTTTGAATATCCAGGTGCCAACACCTACCCCAACATTGACGCGCACACCGACTGAGACGCCAACCTCAACCAGCACACCGGAGCCTACGTTTACACCGACAAATACTGAAACGCCACAGCCGACATTTACTATAACTGCAACATCAACTGCAACTGCAACTTTGACAGCAACTACGCCACCTGCAATTACTGAGGAACCTACAGCGATACCATAATTTTAACAAATCAAAAGTAAGTGGCTACAATGTTGAAAAAATGCTCAGCTGAGTAGGTTCATCCATGCTGGGTGGATCAAGATCAAGTATTGATTCCCAACGCTTCAGTGTGAGATTTTTCTCTTCAGCAAGTTTGTGCAAATAGCGAAATTTTACAAAGCGCCATCCCTGCTCAACGGCAAGAGAGAGGTGCTTATTTTGCAGTAATTTGTAACTCAGCAGCCTGGAACGGCTGCCAGGTAGCAGGATGATTGATCTGTTTGGGGGTAAACCTGTTTCGCTGTTTATGATCTGGCTGATTATAGTGGTTGTGATTGGGAAGAACTGATACAGCGGTGTGCCGTCGCTTCTAATCCAGGTCAACGAATTATCAACAATCGTCTCAAAACCCATTGACTTGGCGATCTGTGAGACGATTTCCTTTATATCTCTCAGGTCGTTCTGCCTTTTTCGCAGGGTATCCTGGGGCTTTAAATTCCAGCTGCCGCGCAGGTTATCAACACTATCTGCATATGATGTCAAAATTTCATCTAACAATTGACTGGAAGGCGTAGTCAAGCCCGGGAAGGCTTTGCATAACAGGTCTTCAAGATCAAAATAATCAATAGCTTTTCTTTCCTGCAGTAGCTGCAGCGATTGGAGTTCAATCCGGTCAGAGAGGGTGAGTGGTGGGAATTTTTCGTGGTTGGTTAACAACCATAGCGCATTCTCATTCTCAAGAGATTTCTTTTCTAAGGGGTAAATGAATAAACGGTCATTGAAGCAGTTTTGAATGGTGCTTTGGATTGTTTTCAGCCTGGTAACGATTGACCCATCTGGTGCTGCCGGCAGGCATCCTTCAAAAGCCATTGAACTGAGACCAGCGCTAAAAACACTCACATAACTTTGTGGTTCGCTTGTAGCATTGAACAGTGAGAAGATACCTTGTTGGCACTCTGTTTCTGGGTTGACCTGTTTTCTTATTGGTACGGATTCAGATGCGTGCCATGTTATTTGTGCCATGTCTTCGGATGGTCTGAGCGCCAGTCCGTTGAGTTTTAACCCGGAGCCGTCCAGTGCGTTGATGACTGCTGCTAAAAAACCTGTCTCAAGCTCAGAAAGAATGCCAAAATAGCTGGTATCCCTCCCCAAGGTTTTAACGATAGCTGAGTAAGTACCGATCAAACCTGCCGTCAACCAATTCCAGTCATAGCGTGTCCTTTCAAGCGCACTTTTTAGCGGAATAACGGCTTCCTTTCCCCAAATCCAGCCTGACCATACTGCAGAAAGGGTCCAGAAAGCCTGCACTGGCCGCGGAAAAACTGATAGGACAGCTTTGATATCAAAAGTCGCTGGCAGTTTTTCGATTGATCTGTACCTTCCAGGATACAGGCATATTCCCTCTGATTGCGGAATTTCAGGCCAGCGGAAAAGCTTAACCGGATCACCTGAATTGGTGAGGATTTGAATAGACTCCTCAAGCGCCAACCAAAGGTTATTTTCTCGAAATTGAGATGGTATCACCAGTTGGCGTGGCCGGCTGCGGCTCGAAGGCCAGGGCCATAATGAACTGCCATGGTCAAGAACATGCAGCATCAAGGCACGCAGTAATGACCTTTTATGTTCGTCTCGCAAACCGTCTATGCGATTGAGAATGGTAAAAATGAAAAACAAGGGACGAGAATGATATGATTTTAAGGCTTCCTGAGCGCCTTCAAATGCCTCGCGATCACCGATATTGACACGGCTTAACGCGCGGGACAGGTGCAAAGCTGTATTGCCGATTTGCTTTAGTTTTTCAATATCTGTTTGGGTGGTTGGTTTCTCACCTTCATCTCCACAATTGGGGCAGGTATAAATTTTAGCAAAAGGCGTGTCACTGTCTTTTTGCCATAGGAAACTTTTTACCGTAACCTGTTCGCCGCAGACTGAACAATTGCTGAAGTAAAGTGATTTAAGAAATACCGTCAACCTGGTTTCGCCAAATTTTTCAAGGTCAAGCTCAGCCAGGGCTGCTTTGAAGTCTTCCACCTTTGGGCTGGCTGCCAGGGTTTCAAGCAGAAGGTTGAGAATAGGATTATTGCCGGTTACGAGTACCTTGTAACCAGAGCGTGCGGCTTCAAGTGATAGAAGAGGTGTAGAGCAAAAAGGGTCCAACACCCAACTGCCTTTTGGTACCGATTCATGCAGCCAACGGGATACAATGCCTTTCGGTAAAGGAGGTATAAACCGTTCCAGAGGTAGATCCCCCTGTTCGCCGGTCGCTGGGATAAATGGCTGAGAAAATAAATCAGGCATCGTTACCCATTAGTATACAGATTTGATGACGTTTAGAAAAGGACAAATTTCAAAAAAGAAAAAGCCTTCGAATCTAATTACGAAGGCTTTTTGTGTTATAGCAGTTTGCTGCTAACGATTTTGGGGAATTTGCGGAATCCGTTCTCTGATGCTGGCAATAGCTTCTTCTGGAAAATCGTAATTTTCCAGCCTGCCTGAAAAATAAGCTTCGTAGGCAGATAAATCAAAGTTGCCATGACCTGAGAGATTGAAGAGAATAACGCGTTTCTCACCTTTTTCCTTGGCATCCAGCGCTTCATCGATAGCTCCACGAATGGCGTGTGCTGATTCAGGTGCTGGCAAGGTGCCTTCTGTGTAAGCAAACAACTTCGCTGCTTCAAACACGGGTACCTGGTGCACAGCGGTCGCTTCGATCAGCCCTGCATCGTAAAGCATGCTTACTGCAGGCGCCATGCCGTGATATCTCAACCCGCCAGCATGAATCTTGGCTGGGACAAAATCATGACCGAGTGTGTGCATCTTAACAATGGGAGCCATTTTTGCAGAATCACCATAATCAAATGCGTATAGACCTCGTGTCAATGAAGGTGTAGCTGTCGGTTCAACAGCCATCAGGCGCGTATTTCTACCATTTACCAAGTTTTCCCTCAGGAATGGGAAGGCGATGCCGGCAAAATTTGAACCGCCGCCAACGCAGCCGATCACCACATCAGGGTATTCACCTGCCATGTCCATCTGTTTTAACGCTTCCTCACCAATTACTGTTTGGTGTAACAGTACGTGATTAAGTACAGAGCCAAGACTGTATTTTTTCTTGCCATTTGATAACGCAGCAACCTCAACAGCTTCAGAAATGGCGATGCCCAAGGAACCAGGGCTATCGGGGTGCTCTGCAAGAATGCTCCTGCCAGACTGGGTTCGGTCAGTTGGGCTGGAGTAAACTGTAGCGCCATAGCTTTCCATCAATATACGGCGGTAGGGTTTTTGTTCGTAAGATACTTTCACCATGTAAACTTCAAGGTCCATGTCAAAAAACTGGCAGGCCATGGATAACGCAGACCCCCACTGACCAGCGCCAGTTTCAGTTGTCAGGGCTTTGGTACCGGCTTTCTTGTTGTAATATGCCTGAGCAATGGCAGTATTGGTTTTATGGCTCCCCGAAGGCGAGACCCCTTCAACTTTGTAGTAGATATGGGCTGGTGTTCCGAGCGCTTTTTCCAGATGGGTTGCGCGGATCACTGGCGTGGGACGGTAAAGTTGATATTTTTCGCGCACCTCGTCAGGAATTTTGACATACCTGTCGGTGGTCATTTCTTGCTCAATCAACTCCATTGGAAAGATAGCAGACAGAAAATCTGGCGTAATTGTTTCGTTGGTTATTGGATTGAGTACCGGGGATGGTGCAACGGGGCTATCTGCATAAATGTTGTACCAGTATTGTGGTATATCCGATTCTTTCAGTAGATACCTGGTAATTTGATGATTATTGTTGGACATGATAGTTTTCTCCTTTTTCTAAAATAAATGATTCAATTTGAACAAACACAAACAAAAAACGTCCGTCCCATTGGGACGAACGTTTTGGTTCGTGGTGCCACCCAAGTTAGATGCTTTAATCAAAAAACCCTATGGTGATGACACATAGGGGTTATAAAGCCAGTCTCACTCTTCCGGGTACGGTAGTTGCCTACTTATACCCATTGCCCTGATAACGGTGGCTTCTCCGGCGCAGGCTACTTGGTTTTCCGTTCGCCCTGCAACTCAAAGGTCCATTCCTCATCATTGTACGTGCAGGATCTCACCTTACCCTGCTCTCTGTGCCGCCTTGACGATGAGTACTCGTCCTTATCATCGTTTTTCAATATTGGTTGCGATTATATCATAATTTCTGTTCTGTCAAGGTTGTTTTGATGGTTATTATTACAGCATCATTGGTGCATCAGGTTTGAGAAAAATAATCTTGTTCAATCGAGCTGACAGTCTCAACAGGCTGTAGAGGGAGATAGGCACCCAGAAGGGGATAGACAGACTTTATCTGCTCCTCCATCCTGCGCGCCAGCCTTCTGATGGCAAAGTGGGCATTGGAGGCTGCCCGCAAATTTAGAAGATGAATGGCTGAACGCATGTTCATCGATAGAAGCACTCGGCGGTTGTAAGCATTGGGTACAACATAAGCCGCGGCTTCCGGCGCAAACTCAAAGATTTTCTGATAAGTCTCTGCAGCGGCTGCCATGGCATGGTGATATTCGTCTTCAAGTCCTGCTGCGGTGATCCTTCTTGGAAGGGCATAGCCATGCTCAACAGTCAGGTTTTGGACAGACTGTGTCATCATCCGGTGTCTCTTGAGTTCAAAATATGCGCCTTGATCAATGCATACATCAAATGCCAGGTTGGCATACTCCAATTCCCTGATCGGTATATCATGTTTATCCAGCGTACCAAGTACAATTTCAGCAAGTAATCTTTTCTGCTCAGCGTTCATGGCTTGAACCAGCTTGAGTGCTTGTGAAAATGATATGTTGTCGTAGCGATAGAGTGCAGCCGCAAGAACCTTCGTTTCACCCTCAGGGTCATAATCTACCAGTTTGCACCAATCAGATGACTTTGTTACTTCTCGATCATAATTTCCTGCTGCCTGCTTTAGTGCCGGTTGAATATTTTGAAGATAGGGAACCGTGTCAACGTACTTCAGCAAAGTTGGTACTTCTTCAAGAGAAGTTTTCTTGATTGCTTCCCCCATTTGCTGTACTTCAACCAGCGGGTGGGAGAGCATTTTTCTTAACGCATGTGCCAGGGCGCGCGCATTGATTGTGACGCCAACATTTGCCAGTGAGGATGAGGGCAGGTAATATCTACTCACATCAATATACTCAGACCTGATGCGTCTTTCCCAGGCAGTAATTGTTTCATTCTTTTCCTGGGGATTCTCCCTCTTAACAACCGCTTCTACCAGCGGGAGAGAATGCAGGTATGACTCAAACAGCATTTTACAGGTTTGGTGATAGGTTTCTTGCAGCGGGTTGTTCTGCAGCTCAATTGGACTATGGAAGCTGTTCGAATGCCATTTTTGATACCTGCTGGATTTTTCAGTATAAGAAGCCAGCCTGTTTGATTCCAGGCATTCTACTGCCAGCCGGCTGATATTTTCAACAGCCAGGTGCAGGACAGCGTGTTCAGCTACAGAGGCATGCCCATAACCAACAACCCATTTTTCATGAAACTCGGAACTCTTTGACTCAGTTAGGTCAGCGGCAATTACGTCAAACGCTTCAGGTGACCTGGAGGTTTTTGCAAATGCAACTGCGATGGTCTCGGGTGTGAGCGACTGCGGATTCAACAGGTAAACCCTGGGCTGTGTCATACTTTCTCTGCCACCTTTCTGGTAGTGGTGATGTCCCGATTTATTTGATCCTTGAGTGCTTCTACTGAATGAAATTTTTGCTCAGGACGAAGGTAATTGATGAACTCGATGGTTAACTCTGACCCATACAAATCTTTATCGAAGTCAAGAATGTGCGTTTCAACAGTGCGATTGGTCAAAGGACCATCCGAAACCGTTGGTTTTAATCCAATGTTAGTTACAGACAGATAGGGTTTACCAGCAATTTTTGCGTTGGTGGCATAGACACCGTTTAGTGGCAGGAGCTGCTGTTCATTTACTTTCAGGTTGGCAGTTGGGATATTAATTGTGCGGCCACGCGCATCGCCATGGATCACCAGACCCGATATGGAAAACCTTCTTCCAAGCAGTGGGGGCACTTTTTCAACACTACCACTGCTCACCAGATTTCTGATGCGGCTTGATGAGACAGTCTCACCAGGAGGGTACTGTGCTGGTGTTATGACCGAGAGATCGTAATCCATCTCTCGCCCCAACTCCTGCAGTCTTTCTGCTGAGCCTTCGCGATTTTTTCCAAGTGCAAAATCATATCCAATTACCAGTTCAGTGAAGCCTGTTTGTTTCTTTAGTTTTTCAAGGAAGGACCGTGCATCAAGATTTGCCACTTCCCTGTTAAAATGCAGGATAATGGCGTGGTCTATTCCTGAGGCAAGGAGCAGCATTTTTCGAGCTTCTGGAGAAGTGAGATAGTAAGGTTTTTGAATATTCTTCAAGACAACTGCAGGGTGAGGATGAAAGGAAAAAGCTATTGCGGGGATATCTTTAGATTTTGACTTATCAATGACAGCCTGGAGGATTTTTTGATGTCCGATGTGTACACCATCAAATGAACCAATTGTGATACAAGCATCTGAGATTGAGAGAGAAGTGAGTAAATCGATGGATGTCATCTCGTCCAGTTTTATCAAATTTAATAGAAACTTATCTTCAGAGGTGGGCACAAATTACGAGAAAAACACCTTTTTCGGCTGCCATTCCATTGATTCTTCGACAAACTCCAACAATGCCACCAGTTCTCCCTGTAGAGATATGCCCCTGGCAAGGTTTGCACTCTGCTGTTCTGCTGGGACACGATGCCCATGTCTCACTGCGTCGATTTGCTCGTCAGTTAATTCAACCGCAGGCCAGTCAGAAAGTGCTTCAGCCGCTGGGATTAAGTATTGATACCATGTTCCATTTTCGAAGCTTTCGCGCAGTTTTCGTAAAGGCACAGCATCCCGCAGAGTAAACCTGCCGGATTTTGTCCTGCGCAGACCGATCAAGTGCGCCCCAGTCCCCAATTTCTTGCCAAGGTCATAGGCAAGAGATCGAACGTAGGTTCCTGAAGAACAGTAAACATCGATCACTGCCTCAGGCGGATCCCATTCTAATAATTCAAGGCTGTAAACATTGATCAGCCGAGGCTCGAGGTCAACCTCTGTACCCTCACGGGCTAGTTCATATGCTTTTCTGCCTTTAATTTTAACTGCAGAGAAAGGTGGGGGAACTTGCTCGATCTCGCCGACAAAACCTTGCAGGGCTTCGTCAAATTGTGCTTCGGTAATTTCCTCAACCGGTACAAGATCAGTCTGTTCTATCTGATCACCTTCTGTATCATAAGTATCAGTGTTGGATCCAAGCTTGAGAATTGCCTGGTAGCGTTTGTCGGACGCTGATACGTATTCGCTCAAGCGAACTGCCGGCCCAAGCAGTACGACAAGTACGCCTGAAGCGCGTGGATCTAATGTACCGGTATGTCCAGCTCGCTTAATATTGGTTCCCCTGCGAACGATCTGGACAATGTCATGGGATGTCAGCCCTACCGGTTTGTCAATAACCAGCACACCAGAAATTGCATTTTGAACATCATTCATAATTTTATTATTATCCATGTTTTACTCAGGTTCTGTGGTTGACAGGAAAAGTCAATTTTCTTCCACAGCATCTACTTGTTGGATGTAAATTTTTGTAGCCTCAATAATTAGTGATTCAATTTCACTTAGACTTCCGGAAATCTCAGCCCCCGAAGCACCTGGATGTCCGCCCCCACCAAATTTTACCGCAAGTTTGGATATATCGAGTCCTTTTTTTGCCCGCCAACTTACTTTTGTGTTGCCATTTTTCTGTTCTATAAAAATTATAGCGACCTGTGCATCTTCAATGCTTGATAGCACATTAATCAGGTCTGCATCATCATTTCCAGTGTAAGAGGCTGAACTGCGATCTTCAATTGTGAGGTTTGTCCAAACAATGCCATCCTGCCTGCTAATTTTTTGTAATCCTCGCCCCCAAAATTTGACTGCCTCAAAGGATCTGGTGTGCAAAGCATTTTCGTACAGCTCAGTTAATCTCCCGCCTTTTTCGAAAAGCTTTCCGGCAATAAAAAGCGTCTCAGCACTCATGTTTGATGTGCGAAATCCAAGCGTGTCAGCAACAATGCCTGTCAATAAAGCATCAAGAACTGCCTGTGGGAGAGGATAGCCCCAATCAAAAAGCATAATGGCAACGATCATAGCAGTAGCGGGAACTTCTGGCAGTACCAGGTTTACATTCGCAAATAGATCATTGGTGGCGTGATGGTCGATGTTGATATTTACCGTGCGGGTTTCTAATTGCGGACCCAGCCGGCCCCTATCAGCACAATCAAGGGTGATAAATAGATCTGCCTGGGTATCAATGGGCCGCGTAATCAGCTTGTAGCCATCAAGAAAGCGATAACTGGAGGGTACCCCATCTGGAAGCACCATCAACACTTGCTTGCCTGCAGCGATAAGACATAATCCTAAACCCAGAAGGGATCCAACTGCATCACCATCAGCCTTTTTGTGTGCGGCAAGCATTATTATGTTAGCTTGCTCCACCATGAGCTTTATATCTGAAAAAACCTGGTTATTCTGGGTCACCATTCTTCTGTTTTTCGGATTCTACCTTTTTCATTTCGGCGAAAACTCTTTCCAATTGTTCAACTTTTTCTGGATGCGAATCCCAGTAAAAACGGAGCTTGGGAAACGTTCTCAGATCAATTTCCTCTGATAGACGTCGCCTTAGAAAGCCGGTGGCATGTTCAAAGCCTTCAAGGATTTCACCTTTTCTTTCAATGCCTTCAATAGCCGAAACATAAATATCCGCATAAGCCAGTTCGCGGTCAACTTTTACATAATTCACATACACACCTGAAAGGCGCGGGTCGCTGATCTCCTTGAGGAGGATAACTGATAAATCCTGACGGAAGCGGTCAGCTATTCTCTGTAGACGTACTTTGGAGGGCATTTTATCTCCTTACTTATTCCAACAGGCAGTAAGATTCTGCTTAGTTTACTTTCTCAACATTAAAACATTCTATCAAATCGCCAACTTCAAAAGCATTAAAGTTTCTGAAGGAAATTCCACACTCAAACCCTGTCCGCACTTCACGCACATCATCTTTTTCATGCTTAAGTGAGGAGATTTCTCCAGTGTAAACCTCTTCGCCGTTTCTCATGACCCGGGCACGACCGTTTCGTCTCAGTTCACCGTTTAACACCTTACAGCCCGCGATATTACCAACTTTTGTAATTTTGAACACTGCCAGAACTTCAGCAGTTCCAAGTTTGATCTCACGAAATTCTGGCTCAAGCATGCCTTTGACAGCCTTCTCAAGATCGTCTAATAAACGGTAGATGATGTTGTACAGCCGGATTGACACACCTTCTGTCTCAGCCAACTTCTTTGATGCAGGGTCAGCCTGAACGTTGAAACCCACAACAATAGCGCTTGATGCTGACGCCAGCATGATATCGTTTTCACCGATATTGCCTGTTTCAGCGTGCAAGATTTTGATTTTTATGTCACCTGAATTCAACTCTTCAATGGATTTGGTCAGCGGCTCAAGCGATCCCTGAACGTCTGCTTTAATGATCATGCGCAGTTCCTGCACATCGCCAGATTGGTAATTCTTGAACAAGTCTTCAAGCGAGACTTTTAATTCAGGTGTGGCTGATTGAGCGACCTTCAGCTGATTTTCACTAACAACTACCCGCGCTTCTTTTTCACTGGCATAAACCCTGAAGATATCTCCTGCGCGCGGAACGTCATTTAGCCCCATTACTCTTACCGGGGTTGACGGCTCTGCCTTACGGATTTTTTTACCGCGATAGTCAAACATGGCGCGTATTCTACCAGTTGAGTTACCAGCCAGAATGATACTACCTGACTCCAGAGTTCCATTTTGAACCAACAGGGTGGCTTCAACGCCATGTGCCCGGTCAACCTGGGCTTCAATGACAGTACCAAGTACTTTCCCCTGTGGGTTTGCCAAGATTTCGATGTTATCGGCTACCAGGAGGATAGCCTCGAGAAGGTCTTGAATGCCCTTTTTCTGCTTTGCAGAGACCGGAACAACAATGGTATCGCCTTCCCAATCATCAGGAACCAGGCCGGCTTCTGAAAGCTGACGCTTGGTATAGTCAGGGTTTGCATCCTGTTTATCAATTTTGTTTAGCGCAACTATGATCGGTGTTTTAGCAGCTTTTGCATGAGCAATAGCCTCTTTTGTTTGAGGCATCACGCCATCATCAGCTGCGACCACCAGCACAACAATATCAGCACCCTGGGCTCCCCTGGCGCGCATAGCAGTGAAAGCCGCATGTCCCGGGGTATCTAAGAAAGTGATGGTTTTTCCATGATGCTCAACCTGGTATGCACCAATATGCTGGGTAATACCACCAGCCTCACCGGCTGCAACGTCAGTATGGCGGATTGCATCGAGCAGAGTTGTTTTTCCATGATCGACATGACCAAGGATTGTTACAACCGGAGGTCGACTTTGTAATTTATTCTTATCTTCCCCCTGAATGATTCTCTTCCAGAAAGGGATCTCTCCCTCATCAACAAGTTCTTCTGAAATGTCGCTTTCGAGGGTGGTCTCCAGGTTAAATTCTGAAGCGACGATTGACGCAGTGTCAAAATCAACAACCTGGTTGATATTTGCCATCACACCGTTGGACATTAATATTTTAATGACTTGAATGGGGCTTGCTTCAAGGCGTTTCGCTAATTCGCGAACAGTTATATTTACTGGCAGTTCAAGCACTTTATTTGTATCACTCATATTTTACCTCCCAGGAAAAGCGTTATTTATTTAACGCATCCTTAATATTTCTTACTGTGGTAAAGCCGGCATTTAATGGTGAACTCCGACTTTATGAGCGATATATTGAGGTGCTTGTTTACGCTTTCATCTTCATGTGCTTCCTATGCAAAGGGTGAATGTCAGTCATCCGCAGGGTCTTCTTCTGGAAGGCTTTGCATATATGAATTTAAAAACGCCAAATCTTTCTCGTTAATATCGCTTCTCAATCCACGGGAAAGCGCACCTTTGAGTCCAACTTCCCAGCAGGATCGTTTTTGGTGCAGGTATACACCGCGGCCATTCAACTTTCCTGTAGGGTCAATAACCACACCATCGGGTGTCCTCACTATACGGATCAGAGACCTCTTCGGCAGTACTTCTCTGCAGCCCACACAAGACCTCTGTGGGATATGCCTGGTGCGTTTTCCCGTCTTCTTTACCACTTTACATTATCTCTTTATATATCCCAATCCCAGCCGCCGTCGCCAGTCTTGTGTTTTTTCTTAACCACAAAAGCGTTGGCTTCAGGATCAAATTCAACTTCTCTACTCTTCTTCTTCTTTTTCTTCTTCTTTTTCTTACCGACTTCGTCAGTTGTTACTTCGCCTTCTTCTTCATCTTCATCGAATGCAGTCTCGGGAATATCCTGTGCTTTGAGGCTGAACAGTTCGTCAAATGAAGGTTCTTCTTCAGCAACTTCTTCAACAACAGGTTCAACAGTTTCAGGTTCTTCCTGTTCAAGAGATACAGTTACAGGTTCCACAACTACTTCCTGTGACGGCTCTTCAGCAGGTACAGTTTCATCTTCTGTGATTGCTGCCGTACTGATTTCAGCGATCTCCACAGCTGTCTCTTCAAGCAATGGCTCTTCCTCTTGTTCAACAACTGCTTCAGTTTCAGTTTCCTGTTCTTTTTCCGCCTGGGCTGTTGCATTGATCTTTTCAATGATTGGCATGACTTCATCCATCAGGTGGTTGATTTCTGTCATTGCCCTTGGACCAATGCCCTGCAGTTTTAAGATCTCATCAGGGTCTTTTTTGACCTGAAGAACAAGATCTCCAAGAGAAGCATAACCTGCTTCTTGTAGAATGTAAGTTACATGCTCGGGTAAACCGCTGTCAATGATACTCTTCTCAAACAAGTAATCAGGAAGTTCTGACCTGATTTGAGCTGTAACAGTATCCACAGCTTTTTTCACAGCCGGTTTGAGGCGTGAAGATATTTTCCTTTCAACCCTGTCAATAAACTGGGCAATTTGGTCAAATTCTTCGGGCATCAAAGGACGCCCTTCTGCGCGTTTGGCTAATAACTGTTGAATTAGAGGAATGAAGGCTGTCTCATTTGAAGCAATATCAGCGTAGCTTTCATCTGTCAGCAGTTTACGCAGCGAATCTGCTGCTGCTTCAGATATGCTCTTGATATCAATTCTCCAGCCTGTAAGTTTAGCAGCCAGGCGGGCATTTTGTCCATCACGTCCAATTGCCAGGCTCAGCTGGTCTTCTGGAACTACCACAGTGGCTGTTTTACCACTCGTTTCCAGCTCATTCAGGTAAACTCCGCTAACTCTTGCGGGGCTGATAGCTTTAGAAATGAAGATCGATGGGTCAGGATTCCATTCAATTACATCAATTTTTTCATCGTGAAGTTCACGGACGATGGTCTGAATGCGTACACCACGAATACCGACGCATGCTCCAACCGGGTCAATGCCAGATTGTGTAGCAGAAACGGCTACCTTTGCGCGCTCACCGGGCTCACGTGCAATTGAGCGAATCTCGACGATGCCGTGATAAATCTCAGGTACTTCGTTTTCAAGCAGCCTGCGTAGAAAGTCACGGTGAGTTCGCGAAAGGATAATTTGTGGCCCACGCGGACTGTCTTTAACTTCGGCGATGAGTGAGCGAACACGATCATGAATCCTAAAGCGCTCACCCGGGATCATATCTTTACGAGACATGCTGCCTTCGGCACGTAACTCCAGCCCAATTGTCAGGCCCTGTGAATTACTGGCTTGAACAATGCCGCTGACGATTTCCCCAAGCTGTTTTTGGTAATATTCCAGTTGGGCCTGTCTTTCAGCATCTCTAATACGCTGCTGGATGACCTGTCTGGCAGTTTGGGCTGCGACGCGGCCGAAGTCACTGGGTGTGCTTTCAACAGCCACCATACTGCCAAGCTCTGCAGCAGGATTGACTTTTTTTGCTTCAGCAAGTGTTACTTCTGTTCGTTCATCTTCAACGACGTCAACAACTTCTTTTTCAGCAAAAATGATGACTTTACCAGTCTCCGGATCAATTTTTGCAGTGACTTCCTGCGCAGTGGATGCATTAACAGCTCTGCGATAAGCAGAAACCATTGCAGATTCCAATGCTGCAAGGATTACCTCTTTGGGTAATTGTTTTTCTTCAAGCACTTCATTGAATGCGAGAACAAATTCGTTCTTCATCCGTTCCTTACTCCATATATATGTTCGTATTATGCAGAAAAGTGGGGCAGGCCCACTTTCCAATGCTTTCTGCGATCTTTGGTTACAGCAATCAGGATATTATCATAACTTAATAAAAATTGCAAGCATTAGCGGTGGATTAGCGGTGGATGCAGCTGATTTTCCATGCAATTATTTCCAACTCTTCATATAATACATCAATGAGCCTGGTTTTTAAAAATTTTGAAAAAATGAGGAAATCGACAGGAGTGTTTTGATATGACGGATGCAAATTTGTGGTGGAAACACGGTGTCATCTATCAAATTTATCCAAGGTCATTTAAGGACAGCAATGGTGATGGCATTGGTGACTTGCGTGGAATCATTGAGAAAATAGAGTATCTCTCTAACCTTGGAATTGATGCAATCTGGCTGTCACCAATCAACCCCAGCCCTGATGTAGATTTTGGATATGACGTCAGTGATTACTGTGCAATCGACCCAAAGTTTGGAACAATGGACGATTTTAACAACCTGCTTGATACTGCTCATCAGTACGGTATCCGGGTTATTCTCGACCTTGTCCTGAACCACACCTCTGACCAGCATGCCTGGTTCGTTGAATCAAAAAAATCCCGCGATAATCCCTACCATGATTGGTACCTGTGGCGTGACGGTAAAGGCGGTGGCCCACCAAATAACTGGCAATCCTGGTTTGGTGGAAAGGGTTGGGAATACAGCCCCGAACGTCAGCAGTATTACTTTCACATGTTTTACAAACAACAGCCCGATTTGAACTGGCGAAATGACCATGTTCGCAGTGCCATGCTGAATGTTTTTGATTTTTGGCTTCAAAAGGGTGTCGATGGTTTCAGGTTGGATGTGTTCAATGCGTATTTTAAACATTTAGACATGCCTGATCATGAAAAGAAGTTCGGATTGAGGGGGTTTGATCGTCAAAAACATGTGTATGATTTTGACCAGCCAGAAATGATCCCGCTGCTGGAAGAGATACGCTCACTCACTGATAGATTCAGGGAAAGATACCTGGTGGGCGAAACATTTTTAAGCTCACCAGAAAAAACAGCAACTTACAGTTCTGACAAATTGCTGCATGCTGCCTTCAACTTTAATTTTTTACACTCAAAATGGGATGCCCAAAGTATCAGCAATCAGATAAAAATGTGGGATTCGATCATGGGCGATAACAGATGGCCAACATGGGTTCTGAACAACCACGACAACCCTCGCTCAGCTACCAGGTACAAAGATAACGATGAAGATAAAAAGTTGAAAGCAGCAGCTGTTATTTTACTGACACTACGGGGAACCCCATTTATATATTATGGTGAAGAGATTGGCATGCGTGATATCCCCGTGCGTTACAGCCAAATTAAAGATCAAGTTGGCTGGCGTTACTGGCCGCTTTTCAAGGGACGCGATGGCTGCCGTTCACCCATGCAGTGGAATAATGACACCAATGCCGGGTTCGGTTCAGGTAGTCCATGGCTGCCAGTTAACAAGAACTTTCACACCAGGAATGTGGCACTTCAACAGGATGACCCGAACTCATTGTTCAATGTATATAAGCAGGTTTTACATCTAAGGAAGCAGCATGCATGTTTATTTGGTGGTGCTTTTGAAATGCATACTAATGGGAATAAAAATGTACTTGGTTTCTTCAGATCCGCTGAAAATGAAAAAGCGCTAATAGTAGTAAATTTTTCTTCGTCCAGCCAGGTATACGACATTGAAACTGACCATCAAGACGGTGACCGTTATCTTGCTTACAGCACTGAAGGATATCAAAGTAGTGATACAGTTGAGAGGGTAATCAGCTTAGCACCATATGAAGCGAAAATATTAATTATTCCAGTAAATCGATAGTCACTTGAATAAAAACAGCAGGAGAGACCGATCTCTCCTGCTGTTTCATTGGTTGTTGTTCAATCTTCGATAACTCCTACCGGTTCGGGTGTAAATGGGAATCCTTTAGCGGCGCAATCTCTTTGCAGTGAGGCTACCACTTCTTCAAGCAAGGGGATGCCATTCGAGATGTGTCTGGCATAATTCTCATCTTCTTTCTCGCCGGGGATGTAAATCCTTTCTTGTCCCGCTGCCTTGGGCGCATTCTTCAAAAGTTGAATGTAATCATCCATATCCTGTTTGAACGCTTGTGCAGGACGAAAAGCGTTGATATCTACTGCCATGAAGAAATGACCAACTTTCGCGCCTTCACCCTCTTCCCATCTCGCTACCAGGTTGGCATAAGCCGAGCCTGAGAGGATACCGGAGAAGATATCCACCATCATGGCCAAACCGTATCCTTTGTAACCACGCATGAGATCAATTCCACCTAACGGCATCAATGCACCACCATGCAGGACATCTGCCGGCGATGTGGTTACATTACCTTCGGTGTTGATACCCCATCCCTCTGGAATTGGCTGACCGGCCTTATCATATACCGTTACACGACCGATAGGTACGATCGAGGTGGCCATGTCTAAAACATAGGGGCGTTGAGAGCCGGCAGGAACGGCCACCGCGATTGGGTTGGTTCCAAGTATTGCCGTCCTACCGTAAGTGGGGGCAACCAGCGGTAGAGAGTTAGTGTAACTGATGCCGATCATGTCATGTGGAAGCGCCATCATTGCATAGTAGCCGGCTATGCCGTAGTGATTGGAGTTTCTGACTGTCACCATACCCAGCCCGGTGGCAGCCGCCTTTTCGATGCATCTCTGCATGGCATGTTTTCCAGCCACATGGCCCATACCGTTACCGCCGTCCAAGAGCAGGGTGGTGGCAGTTTCATGCACATTTGTAACGTTGGTGATAGCTTTGATATCACCTGCAGCAATGCGATTGCCGTAATAAGTGTTCAAACGAATGATGCCATGTGAACTGACGCCGCGCAAGTCAGCTTCAAGTAAAACCTCAGCAATTGTTTCAGAATCCGTCCGAGGGACGCCAAGGAAATTGAAGTACGCGATGATGTAGTCTTTTAGTTGAGTGTGCTGATAGAGGAAGTATTTGGGCATTTGAAATTCTCCATTGTGTCAGGGTGCTGAAAATCGCCCCTGAGTTTGATTGCAACGTATTAATACATTTATATCAGATAATAAAAAAGCCTGGCAGGTGTAGTGCCGCCAGGCTTTGCTGCTAAATGTAACTATATGTCCAGGTTTCTTACATCCAGGGCGTGAGAGGTGATAAAGTGAGTCCGTGGCGGCACTGCTTCACCCATCAGCATGTCAAACGTTCTATCGGCTACTGCGGCATCATCAATGGTCACCTGGATCAAGGTGCGGGCTTCAGGGTTCATAGTTGTATCCCACAACTGCTGGGGGTTCATTTCACCCAAACCTTTGTAGCGTTGAAGAGACACTTTGGATGCCTGGGGTCCCAGTTCTTTGAGCAGTTTTTCCTTCTCTGCTTCGGTATAAACGTAGTGTGACTGGTTTTTGATGGATATCTTATAAAGCGGTGGTTGCGCAATATAAAGATGTCCCTCGTCTATCAATTCCTGCATGTATCTGAAGAAAAAGGTCAGCAGCAGGGTGCGGATGTGCGAACCGTCGACATCAGCATCGGTCATGATGATAATGCGGCCGTAACGTAAGTTTTTGAGATCGAAATTATCACCGATGCCAGAGCCGATGGCTGAGATCAGGGATTTGATTTCATTATTCGAAAGGATTTTGTCCAACCGGGCACGTTCAGTGTTCAGTACCTTACCGCGTAAGGGCAGGATAGCCTGAAAATGCCGGTCACGTCCTTGCTTGGCTGAGCCGCCTGCGCTGTTACCTTCAACAATGTACAGCTCAGTGTGCGCCGTGTCTCGTGATGAACAGTCCGCCAGCTTACCGGGCAAGGTCATGCTCTCAAGCGCTGATTTTCTTATAACCAGGTCGCGTGCTTTACGTGCAGCATCACGTGCTCTGGCAGATGTCAGGCACTTTTGAACGATCGCTTTTGCATTGGATGGATTTTCTTCAAGAAACATCGCGAACCCTTCGCCAACCACTTGTTGGACGTAGGTTTGCACTTCTGCATTCATTAATTTAACTTTGGTCTGGCTTTCAAACTGTGGGTCAGGGTGTTTGATGCTGACAATTGCAGTCAAACCTTCCCGTGTGTCATCACCGGTGAAATTTACATCGGCGTCTTTAAGCAGGTTGTTTTTACGCGCATAGTCATTGATGACCCTGGTAATTGCAGAACGCAAACCGGTCAAATGGGTACCGCCATCAATTGTGTTGATAGTATTGGCGAATGAATAAACTGACTCGGAGTAGGCATCGGTATATTGAATTGCCGCTTCAATACCGATATTGTCCAACTCTTTTTCGGTATATACCACCTGGTGTAGAACCTGGCGGTTGCGGTTAAGAAATTTGACAAAAGAGACAATGCCACCATCGAAATAAAAACTGATGTCACGATCGGATCTTTCATCAATGAGACTTATTAACACTTTCCGGGTTACAAAAGCCATCTCACGCAGTCGCTGTGAAAGCGTTTCAAATTTGAAATCCACTTCATCTTTGAAGATGGTATTGTCAAATTTAAAAGTGGTGGTTGTGCCAGACTCAGCCGGGTCGGATTTACCAATCGACTTTACAGGTTCCTGTGGAATGCCTTTTTCATAACGTTGAAAATAAACCTGACCATCTCTGCGCACAAAGACTTCACACCATTCGGAGAGGGCATTTACCGCAGAAACACCAACACCGTGTAAACCACCAGAAACTTTATAACTGCCTGCGCCGAACTTACCGCCTGCATGTAAAGTGGTCATTACTACTTCGAGAGCCGATTTCTTCTTCTCAGGGTGTATGTCTACTGGAATACCGCGTCCGTTATCTTCAACGGTGACACTGCTGTCAGCGTGTATGGTGATGATAATCTTGTCACAAGACTTGGCAAGCGCTTCATCGATGGAGTTATCAACAACTTCGTAGATGAGATGATGAAGGGCTTTGATATCTGTACCGCCAACATACATTCCAGGGCGGCGCCTGACAGCTTCAAGGCCTTCCAATACTTGGATATTACTGGCATTGTAGGCCAGTTTTGGTTCATTTGAGTTATTCAAGGAAGTCCTCCAAACCTATAGCTAGTAAATATTGTTTCATATCACTTTAACTTTCCTGCAGTTTTGTCATGTGCTGGATACTTTCCTGCATCCATTTCAAGCCACCGCGGTAGTAAATAAAGCTTGCCGTGAACAAACTGGTAGTAATGAACGCATGACCGGCAATGCCAATCAACAGCATCCAGGATTCTTCTCCTGGCATTTGCCAAAGAATATCCAATCCCTGGGTGATGGTTACAGCTGCCAGCAGGAACATACCAGTACCCGGAAGGAAAAACCTGATCATCTTGATACTGGTTATGATTGATCGAAAGGCGTTTAGTGAACTGGTAAAGATGCCATGAGGCGAGAACAGCAGGGGCATCAGCAGCCATATCAGGAACAGGATAACAAGAATGATACCTATTTGAACGAATGAAGTATTCATTGCGCTCACAAATGCTAAAAGTATTGCGACAGGAATGAATACCAGTATGCAGATCACATAAATCAGAGTGCTCAGCAAGATTGATTGTGCATAACTGTCAACAAAGGCAGGTGTATCGCCTGCGGTTTTATTCTGCCTGCTGATGTGTGACACCTGTCGAAAAAAGAAACTGCCGACAAGGATACCAATCAAACCAATCAAGATAAACGCCAGGGCTGCCATACTGAATGACTCGATCTCAACAATAAAATTGAAATCAAGAGGGTTGGTTTTGATGCTTCTGCCAGCCAGTAAGCTTGGCACACCAATTGGGAAGGTGCGAATCAAACTTAGCAGGTTGAAATTTTCCAAGATACCGTTCCATAACTCGTTATTAAACCCAACCAGATCATTCACTTCAGGATTATTTAATGTTTTCAGCACCTGGCTTGATTGATTAAGAACAGGTAATAACAGGCTTTTCAAACCCATTTGTGGTCCGAACCACAAAAGAAGATCAACCAAAACAGGGATAATAATAATCTTAATGTTGTTTGCAACGGCATTGAATCCAGATGCCAGAGAGGTGATCAGACCGGGTGGAGCCAATTTGAGAGGTTCATTTTTATTGTTCATTCAACCTTATATTTTACCATACCCTACCTTTATTTATTGAATATTTGTCCTAAGATATGGCTTAGTGAGAGAGGTTTCATTTTGTCTTGGCATCCTGTCTGGCAAAAGGTAAAATGAGGTTATGGAAAGAGATCGAAAGTTACCGAGATCGGATCAGTTGAGCCTGTTGTTGGGGGTAATTCTGTTAGCCTATGCGCTCACACCTTATGTGGATATCTCGGTAAATGCGCTGGTGATACGTTTATTTGGGGCTGAATTTTCTTACAATTTTAATTTCTCTACATTGATGTCATTGTTTATTGCCATACTGGCTGCAGCAGGCTCGGATTGGCTGCTGCGCAACCATCCAAAATACACTTCCAGGGTTGGTTTGCAGCATCTCATCGTTCCGGCACTCACCGCCTGGTTGATTGGTGTGCCAATCAACAACCTTGAGGTTGATATTCGATGGTGGATTGTCCTGTTTTTGGGCGGCATTCTCCTGCTGCTGGTATATGTTGCTGAATACATCGCTTTTGACATGCATGATGTCAGGCATGAAGCGGCAACACTGGTGCTGACTGCAGTTTCATTTGCTCTCTTCTTATTTCTGGCCGTAGCGGTCAGGACAGCCAGCTTGCGGTTATACCTTGCTGTGCCTGCTTTATCACTCTCAATTTTTGTGTTTTGTTTGAGATCCCTATTTCTAAAACTTAATGGCCGCTGGTTCTTTCATTGGGCGGCAGTCAGTGCTTTGATTATTGGGCAGCTGGTGATTGGCATGCATTACTGGTCAATTGAACCGGTGAAGTTTGGCACTCTATTGGTGGGCCCGGCGTATGGGTTAACATCGTATGCCAGCCTGATTGAAGAAGGAAGGGACTGGCGAACTGCCGTTGTTGAGCCGCTAATTATGATTGTCCTGTGCATCGTTTTGGCAGTATTTCTGTAGTTTTATTTATGACCCACTTGAAAGTATTCATATCAAAGGTTCTAAGCGATCAGATGATCTCCTATCATCTTGGCTGTTTGCCTGAGGAGGGATGTGGTTTGCTGGCAGGCTGTGATCAAACCGCACAATTGTTCCTTCCGGTTGAGAACATTCTTCACACCACAAACAGGTACTCTATGAAACCAGAAGAACAGCTCAGGGCGTTTTTACAAATTGAAGAACAAAATTTGGATCTGATTGCTATCGTGCACTCCCATCCTGATGGGGTAACAACTCCTTCTGCGATCGACTGTGAGGAGTTCGCTTACCCGGGAGTGTTAAGTGTTATCATTGCTCCGTTTGAGTGCGGCGCCAGCCTATCTTGTTATAAGATTGAAAATAAGACCTGGACTGCGGTCGATGTTGAATATAACTGAGTTCCGTAACGATGACTATTCAAGAGTGTTTTGATATAAAAGGAGACACAACTCGGAATGTGGCTTAACAGTATATTAGCATGTGCTGCCGGATACTTATTGGGATCTATTCCATCCGGCTTGATAATTGTAAAGTTGATCAGTGGAAAAGACGTACGGAAAATTGCCAGCGGTCGAACAGGTGGTACAAATGCGATGCGCGCGGCCGGGTTTGGTGCAGGACTATTGACTGGTTTAATGGATGTGTTTAAGGGAATAGCAGCTGGATTATTTGCTGGCTGGCTTGTGCCTTCATCCGAACTTGCAATTGTTGCTGCAGCCTTGATGGCTGTAGTTGGCCACAACTATTCGGTTTTTTTACTCCATAAGAATGAGAAAAACCGCCTGGCATTCGGTGGTGGTGCGGGTGGCGCCACGTGCCTGGGTGGAGCAATTTCATTATGGCCGCCAATCTGGTTGATTCTCCTGCCAGTCCTGGCACTCGTATTCGTTTTTGTTGGTTATGCTTCTGTTGCAACAATGAGTATTGCAGCAGCGGCAACTATTGTGTTTACAGTCAGGGCCGCGATGGGACTTTCATCCTGGGTATTCGTGTTATATGGTGTCATCTCAATGATTCTTTTGGTTATCGCTCTGCTTCCAAACATCAGGCGATTGAGAGATGGGACTGAACGGGTGGTTGGACTGAGAGCATATTTTGCCAAGAAAAAAGAAAATCAAGCGCCGAAAAATACCAGCGCCTGATTAATAGTCTTTTTATCTTTACGGTATAACAATCTGCTGATTAATCCTGATTAAACTTCTTGTGCAGCCAATTGTTTATACAAAAAAGCAAGGTTTCTGCGGTGGAGATCTTCAGCCAGACCGCCCAGGTTTACACGGCTTTTTCCGCAAGATTCAATATCGATAGATTCCAGGTATTCCTGGGGGTCTTTCCGCTTCAAGGCTGTTTTGGCAGCTTTCTTTATGTTTGCCAGGTAGTCCAGGTTTTCTTTTACTGCAGCTTCAATCTCACCTCGCAGCACAATGTCGCCATGACCCTGGACGATATTTTCCAAACCCATCTTGCCAATTTTCTTCATGACTGTTGTCATCTCTTCAATCTCACCACCGACTATATACGGAAGGGGCATGAAAACATCGCCGGTAAACAAGACACGGTCCTCTTCAACCAGCACTGAAATGCCATCAGCTGAGTGACCGGGAGTCAACATCAGGACCAGGTTCTTTTTTCCGACCCTGAGAGATATCTCACCCTCATTGAAGGTGAGGTGTGGTGGAATGATTTTTACCTGTTTGAACATTGGATTGTGTTTCTTTGCCTGCTCAAGAGCCGCCTGTCCGCGTTCAATCACCCAGCGATGATTAAGGGTGTGAGCCAGTATGGTTGCCCTTGGAAAGAAGCAATTGCCCCAGGTATGGTCTGCGTGATGGTGCGTGTTAATCACATAACGGACGGGAATTCCTAATTCCTCTTCAATGAATTGACGCATTTGTATGGTTTCTTCAGGTACAGCCAATGTGTCAATCAGAACAGCCCAATGTGGTCCAGCGATAATGCCGGCTGTTACCTGGGCATAAATTTCACTCTGAAACCAATAGACATTTTCAGAAATACGCTCTCTTTGCATTCAAAAACCTTCTATTATCCTGAAAATTTATACAACAACTCAGTAGAATAGCATAAATGGAAACAAAAGTCAAAAAATGGGTGCCCTTGCACCACTGAAAAAATTATAAATAGGCTACATAATTCAAGGTGGCAAGTATGCTAAAATAAAATTTGGTCGCTTTTCAGAAACCAGGTTGAAAATGGAATAAGATATGGAGAGAGATACTCAAGGTTCTAAACTAGCGCTGGTTACTGGTGCTGCGCATCGATTGGGTAAAGCCATTGCCCTTGGACTGGCTAATGCAGGTTTTGACATTGGCTTGCATTATCATCAATCAGAAAAGCCAGCGCTGGAAACGTTAGCAGAAATCAAGGCAATTGGTCGTCAAGGGCTGCCTCTCAAGGCTGACTTGCGAAACCCGGATGAGATTGACCGTATGTTTGCGACAATAGCAGAGTCAAAACAGCATCTTGCAGTGCTGGTAAATTCAGCGGCAGTGATGTCATCTGGGAGCCTTGAGACCATGTCAGTTGAATTGTGGGAAAGCACTTTTGCTCTCAACCTGACTGCACCGATGATTTGCGGGCAAAAAGCTGCGCAGTTGATGCTGCCGGAGGGGGGTGTGATTGTCAACATCTCGGATGCCGGCGCTGAACGGATTTGGACAGGATATCCTGCTTATATCACTGCAAAATCAGCCATCAACATGCTGACCAGGCTGCAAGCGCGCACTTACGCGCCTGCCATACGAGTTAACGCCGTAGCCCCCGGTTTGATCATGCGTTCACCGGACACGACTGATGAGAAGTGGCAAAAACTTGTCCAACGACTGCCTTTGAAAAAGGAAGGTATGCTTGATGACATTGTCAAAGCAGTGCTGTTCCAGGTTGATCATGATTACATCACCGGTCAAATTCTGGCTGTTGATGGTGGATACCAATTGATATAACAAAATATCTGTACCTGTCTGTTCTCTTCGTATGCAATCTAAATTTATCCCCTTTGTACTTAATTCCTTACGAATACGCCCAATTGTGTTGGGCGTTCTTACTTACTTCTTTGGGGCAGCTATTCCTAACTACCTTGGTCAGGCACTCAACTGGGTAAGCTTCACCGGCGGCCTTGTATTTCTGTTATTGCTGATGAGTGGTGGGATGATCCTTTCAGCCTTTTATGCCACATATTTTGTCAGAAGGAATAAACCTGCTACCACCTACGACCTGGCTAACCTTGAACCGGCAACACTCGAACGTTTCCGTACAATGTTCTTGACATTGGCATTGGGTTTGCTTACTATTGCAACTTTTCTGCTGGTTGCTTTGATCAGTTCACATAATTTCGGGTCCGCAGCTGCCTTCATGGTATTGATTGCGGCAGTCACCACTTTGTTATGTACGCTGCCAGTGTTTCGAATATCAAGATCAGGATTCAGTAATATTTTTGAGACCTTTTTAGTGGCAGTCGTTATCCCGGCAGTTGCCTACTTTTTGCAGACAAATGAGTATCACCGCCTGCTGGGGCTCTTGAGTTTTCCAATTGTGCTGTTCTATTTTGCCATGCTTATTGCATTATCACTCAAGACATACCCTGAGGATGACAAGCAATACGGTAAGCAATTCATCCAGGTGATTGGCTGGCAAAATGGCATGACGCTGCATAATCTTGCGATTCTAATAGGTTATTTGTGGATAGGCGCATCGTTCATGCTGAAAATCCCTGGTGTACTAATTTGGCCAGCCCTATTGACTTTACCTTTTGGATTGTTGCAGGTCTTTCATTTCACCCGGATTACACAGGGTGCAAAACCTCAGTGGCGGTTAATCCAACTACTGTCATACGCAATATTTGGTCTGACAACCTACATGATCACCTTATCACTTTGGATAAATTAATATGCCTGAATTTTTGAATTTATTACCGCCTACCCAGGCTTTGGAACTGTTCCTCAAAAATCTACCGGAGAAACGCCTGCCGATTGAGAGGTTAAGTTCTGTTCAAGCGGTCGGCAGAATCATTGGCAAAACAATTCACTCACCAGAAAATTCACCAGCTTTCAACCGGAGCACTGTAGATGGTTATGCTGTCATGGCATCAGATACCTACGGTGCGAGTGAAGCACAGCCGGCTTACTTGAAAATCGCTGGTGAAGTCAAGATGGGTGAAAAATCGAGTATTGCACTCAAGCCTGGCTCATGCGCTTTAATCCATACGGGCGGTATGCTTCCGGCAGGCTCTGATGCTGTTGTAATGGTTGAAAACACCCAACTGGTGACAGATCACGAAGTTGAAATTTTTAAAACTGCTGCTGTCGGAGACAATGTCGTAAAGATCGGCGAGGATATCAGGGCAGGTGAAGTGATTTTTGATGCAGGAGATGTGGTCACGCCTGCCGTTGCAGGCAGTTTGCTTGCAGTAGGGCTGAATGAGATAGCTGTCTACCAAAAGCCACGCGTGGGCATAATCTCCAGTGGCGATGAGGTTATTTCACCTTACCAGGTACCTGACGCTGGACAGGTAAGGGATATCAACAGCTACACATTGAGCGCCCTGGTTGAAAACGAAGGTGGGACGGCTGAACGTTACGGTGTACAGCCCGATAACTTTGAACTGATGTCTGCAACCGTTCAGCAAGCTTTGCATGATTGTGACATAGTGTTGATCACTGCGGGCTCTTCAGCCAGCACCAGGGACCTCACAGCAGCGGTAATTCAGACAATGGGACCACCCGGTGTGCTGGTTCACGGTGTCAATGTCAAGCCTGGCAAACCGACCATCCTGGCAGTGTGCCAGGGTAAGCCGGTTCTTGGGTTGCCAGGTAACCCGGTCAGTGCTCTGGTGATTGCCCGGCGTTTTTTGAGACCTGTGATTCATAAACTGTCTGGCAGGAAGGGTACTGTTGGGTTATTCTCAATAAAAGCAGTGCTATCCGTCAACCTCTCATCATCTTCTGGCAGGGAAGATTGGATGCCGGTCAGGTTGATTGAGCGAGATGGTACCCTGTTTGCAGACCCGATCTTCTATAAAAGCAACCTCATTTTTACCCTTGCACATGCCGATGGTTTGACTGTAATACCTGAATATGCCAATGGACTTGCTGCCGGCAGCCTGATAGAGGTTTATCCATTTTAGACAACATTACTTATAAAATATTGCCAGCGATTACCTCGGACAGCAATAAATTCGATTTGCTTTTTTACCAGCGTCTCGTGTATTATTTAAGTCACTCTAAAGCGGTTCATATGGTAAATGATGAAGCGTATAGTCATAACTATTGTCCTGATCTCACTCATTATTGGCGGCTGCACAAGCGGTTTTTACAGCCTTGCAGTGTTACCCCATGCCATTACTGGGACAGGGCCAATTCTGAGAAGTGCGCATTATTTGGCCGATCTATTACAGCAGGATACTGAGCCAGACACTCAGGCAACACCTGTGCCGGATATTAAGGTTACAGAAACGCCGGTATCTTCCTCATTTCTAATCCATGATAGCTTTGCCGGCTGGAAATGGATGCAGCCATTTCAGGTGATCAACACTCCAGTTTTGCTTTACCATCACATTAGCGATGAGCCAAAATTCCGCAACTATGCTGTGAGTATCAAGGACTTCTCAGATCAGATGTCTGCATTAAAAGCCAGAGGCTATGAAACAGTTACCATTTCCTCATTGGTGAATGCCATCAAATTTGGCGCGCCGCTTCCTGAAAGACCGGTGGTGATAACTTTTGATGATGGCACCCTTGATGTCTACCAGAACGCTTACCCGGTCATGCAAGCGTTGGGTTTTGTTGGGACATTCTATCTTGTTGGTAATTATATTGATTCTCCTGATTATGTCAGCAATGACCAGGTGAAAAATCTGCTTGAAGCAGGATGGGAAATTGGGTCCCACACCATGACCCATGCAGACCTTTCAAAAGCCACAGATTTAAATCGCGAACTTTACGGGTCAAAAGAATACCTGGAGAAAGCATTTAACGTCCCTGTCAATACCATTGCCTATCCATTTGGTATGGTCAATGCGCAGGTGTTTGAGAAAACAATAGATTATGGCTATTCTGGCGCTTCCGGGTTGGGTCTTTCCTGGGAGCATTCATACAGCTCGATTTATTATCTGAATCGGATTGAGATCAAGTACGGGCAGTCAATTGAGCAGTTCAACGACCTTTTGCCCTGGTAATTAGGAGGAAGAATTATGAAGCTACGCATATTACCATTTATATTGATACTGATGCTAACTGGCTGTTCAACTGCACAAACGGAAGAAGAGCCTGGCATGGTATATACCAAAGCCGCGATGACGGTTGCAGTTCAGCTTACTCAAAATGTCACCCCAGAAGCAACAAGCACGCCCACGCTGGAACCGACTATCACCCCCACAGCCACACTTGAACCGACTTCGACACCCACTGTCCCTATTCCAACAGCAACCTGGTCGTTTAACACAGCCGGAAAAGCAACTGCACCCATACTCTTGTATTTCCATGTTGGTGATGGCAAAGAAGATAACCTGTATTACCAGTGGGAGACCAACATTGACATCCCATCAAACGAGTTTCGTCATCAAATGCAAGTTTTGAAAGAAGCCGGCTATACTTCCATACCGGTTTCAACGCTGGCAGAAGCAATCTGGTTTGGAGCTGAATTACCAGCAAAACCGGTTGTGATCACTTTTGATGTCATCACCACTGGTATCTATAACAAGGCATTTCCAATCATGCAGCACTATGGCTTTATTGGCACGTTGTATGTGACAGCCGCTCAAGTAAATGGTGAGGGTGTACTCACCGAGGCACAAATTAAGGAGATGATTGCTGCAGGATGGGAGATCGGTTCAAAAGGTATGACTGGTGTTGACCTGACACAAAATTATTCCATGTTGTCTGATGAAATATCTGGTTCACGGCTGCGTCTTGAGGAAAAATTCGGGGTGCCAGTTAAATCTTTTGCATACCCGTATGGCAATAATGATGCTGAAGTCGGCAGCCGTGTCTCCTCCTGGGGCTATACTTCAGCCGCAGGAATTTTCAACACAGTTGAGCATAATACAGGGACAATTTACTACCTGGCAAGATATGAAGTAAAAAATGATTGGACGATTGATAATTTCATCAACATCCTGCCCTGGAAACCTATAGCTGTTCCAACACCTGAGACCGGCTCAATTGAGGGCATCGAAGCAGGCACGACAACTACACCATAAGAATTGAGGCAAAAATTAAATGTCTGTTTATCTCAGGGATATTCCACTCGACAAGGCACAGCAATTGATTGATGCCACTTTACAGACATCTGGTTTGTCAAGCATGCTCGCAGATGAAGAGATAGCGCTTGATACCAATGCACTTGGACGGATACTGGCTGAGCCTGTGTGGGCAAAAATTTCATCACCACACTATCATGCATCAGCGATGGACGGGTTTGCCGTAAAGAGCAAAGATACTGTTCATGCCATTCCTTCACAGCCTGTCTTGCTCAGTACTGTAGATAAGGCTCAGTATGTGGATACTGGTGACCCGCTACCTGCCTGGGCGAACGCAGTCATACCCATTGAACAGGTGGAAGCGCTTGATGAAAATGGGAACTTGTCTGAAAACCCTCACCGTCCTCACACCATCCGAATTCGTTCAGCAGTTTCACCCTGGACGCACGTCAGACCGATGGGTGAGGATATGGTGGCAACCCAGCTTGTCCTGCCCTCGGGTCACCAACTGAGACCTGTAGACCTTGGCGCCATTGCGGCGTGCGGCATCACTACTATCAAAGTGAGCAAGAAACCACTTGTTGCTGTTCTGCCAACAGGTGATGAACTAAAGCCCATTGGACAGACGGTGGCAGCAGGAGACATTATTGAGTATAACTCCCTGGTGCTGTCTGCCCAGGTTACCTCCTGGGGTGCAGAGGCTCACAGATATCCAATTACGCCAGACAATTTTGATTTACTTTGTGACCAGGTGCAAAAGGCAGTAGATTTATCCGATCTTGTGTTGATCAATGCCGGTTCTTCAGCCGGCTCTGAAGATTATTCAGCCAGGGTAGTTGAGACACTCGGTGATTTGATCTTTCACGGTGTGGCTGTCAGACCGGGGCACCCGGTGATATTCGGTATTATTGTCCGTTCAGATGGCTCAAACAAGAAAGTACCAGTTTTTGGTGTGCCTGGATACCCGGTGTCAGCTGCACTCACTGGTGATATCTTCATTGAACCAATTATCAGGCGCTGGCTTGGGATGTCAGAGAGTGGACACGATGAAGTGACCGGTTCTTTGACGCGAAAAATTACCTCGCCGGCGGGTGACGATGATTTTATTCGTGTTGTTGTTGGTGAGGTTGATGGCAGCATGAAAATTGCGCCCCTAACCCGAGGCGCTGGTGTGATTTCATCACTGGTTCGTGCAGACGGTATCATGGTATTACCGAGGGGAGTGCAGGGCGCTGAAGCTGGCACGCTGCAAAAAGTGCGGCTGAATCGTAAGAGAACAGATATCCAAAAAACAATTCTTGCAATTGGTTCGCATGACATGTCCCTTGATATCCTTGCGCAGTACCTTGCAAGACATGACAGGCGCTTTGTCTCATCCAATGTTGGCAGCCTGGGCGGCTTGATTGCACTCAAGCGTAAAGAGTCTCACCTTGCGGGCACACACCTGCTTGATACTGAAACAGGTGAGTACAACCTTTCTTACATTGCACAATACCTGCCGGATACGCCAATACAATTGATGGTTTGGGCGGAAAGGGAACAGGGATTGATTGTCAGATCGGGCAATCCTCTCAAAATAACCGGGCTGGCTGACCTGACAAGGGAGGATGTAACCTATATCAACCGCCAGAGAGGATCAGGAACCAGGGTGCTGCTTGATTATGAGCTAGGCAGGGCAGGCATTCCTGCAGCCGGCATTCAAGGGTATGCAGAAGAGGAATACACACATTTGGCAGTTGCAGCAGCCGTAGCATCCGGAAGAGCAGACTGCGGCATGGGCATCACGGCAGCAGCCAGGGCGCTGAACCTCGACTTCATACCTCTCTTTAAAGAGCGTTATGACCTTGCTATCCCATGCAGCTATCTTGTAGGAGAACTTTTAAAGCCTTTAATGGATCTTATCCATGATGGCGAGTTTGTGTCAGCGCTAAAACGTTTGGATGGTTATGATTTTTCCCGTCTTGGGGAAATCATCTTAAATTGCTCAGGATAATTGAAGGAGGATGATTATGTTATTGAAACAAGGTGCTGTTGCACCAGATTTTGAGTTAGAAGATGAGAATGGCGTGCCGCATAAGCTGTCTGATTACAGCGGAAAATACGTTGTGTTGTATTTTTATCCCAAGGACGATACGCCTGGATGTACAACTGAAGCCTGTAATTTCAGGGATGATTACTCAGCTTATACAAAGGCAGGTGTGGTCATTCTTGGTGTAAGCCCTGACAATGTCAAATCACATGCTAAGTTCAAGATGAAGTATCAACTGCCTTTTACATTGTTGGCAGATATCAACCATGAAGTGTGCGTGACTTATGGCGTGTGGGCATTGAAAAAAATGATGGGACGTGAGTATTTTGGTGTTTTGCGCACTACTTACCTGATTGGTCCCGATGGCAAAATTGTGAAGGTTTTTGAAAAAGTCAAGCCAGCAGATCACAGCGCAGAGGTGCTTGCAGCGATTAATGCATAGCTAAAATCAATATAAAGAAAGCAAGACACTTCCTGAAAGCAAAATCAGGAAGTGTTATTTTTAAATAAACGCTCAGCGATAGATTGATTTGTTTATTGAAAATGTACCAGTGTTTTTCCCTGCTGCCAGAGTTTTTCAATTTGGTAATACTCGCGCATTTCAGGTGAAAACAGGTGTACCACGATGTCGCCCAGGTCAACCAAAAGCCACCCTTCTGCTGGATCTCCCTCGCGTTTTGGGATTATTTGGTGATCGTGTTTAACTTTTTCAACAACTGCATCAGCCAAACTGTCCAACATGCGGTCACTGGTGCCACTGCAGATGATGAAATAGTCGGTAAAATCAGTTACTTCTTTTAGATCAATCAGAATAATTTCTTCTGCTTTTTTCTCTTCCAGTGTTTCAATTACAACATGTGCCAGATCAAGTGTTTCCAGAATTCACCTCGGTTTTTAAATGTTGAGTTTAGTATACTATGAAAAAATCTCTAACTGCGCCTCTCATTTTGAAGAAATGCGGTTGATAGTATGGCGTAACGCGGACCTACAGGTGTAAGATCGCTTTTTATTAATTTTAGCTGTGCTATTTCCATATTGCCGATCTCTAAAGTCTTGTAAAGTTCAACAGCCCCGCCAATCTGCTGTAACACTTGCTGCAGTGTTGTCTCCGGTACCCTTGCCAGAGTCAGGTGTGGACTGAACGGTCTTGTCTCAATTTCAAACCCATTTTGTCTCAAGGCATCTGTAAGTGATCTTTGCAAAGTATTCAGTTCGGATGATTGCTCCATACCAATCCAAATTACTCTTGGTCGGTTGAGGTTTGGGAAACAACCCATTCCTTTAAATTCCACGTTGAAAACTTTAAGGTCATTCACTGTTTTGTTCATCAAGTCTGAAACGGCACTAATATTTGATAGAGGGATATTGCCTAAAAAATTCAACGTCAAATGGATTAAATCCGGTTTTACCCAGCGCAGGCGATAGGGAATTTTTGATGATAACTCAAGGATAACCTGGTTGAGTTTCTGTTTGATTTGATTGTCAAGCTCAATCGCTATGAATGCTCTGATTGTATTTGTCTTCATTCCTTTATTCATATGGCTCACATCCCACACTCTACACATTTGATCCAAAATATGGTATAAGCAAATTAACCCTGCTGTGTACGTGATGTTGCATTATACGGTTTTGAGCCAACACTAGTTTTGAGGGTTCTGGTTTCATAGAATGGACGCGATAGGCTTCGGCCAAGGCGAAAATTTTAGACAGGAACCCAGCCTGCGCAAGCAGGTTCAAAACTGCGCGACACACGGCATGGCGGGGGTTTTTTTATTGGGGGAATTTTATCCATCAGCTTAATGCCTGAAGTGCCGGCAGCCAGTAAATACCATAGCAATGCCAGCATGATTTGCGGCATCAATTGACTCCTGATCGCGTATTGAACCACCTGGTTGAACAATTGCCGTGATACCTGCTTCTATTGCAAGCTGAACAGAATCGGGAAAAGGGAAAAATGCATCAGACGCCATTACGGCGCCTATGGATTTCGTTCCTGCACGTGTTGCAGCAATGCGAACGCAGTCCACACGGTTTGGCTGCCCCCCGCCGATTCCCACCGTTGCTTCACCTTTGGCGAAGACAATCGCATTCGATTTAACATGCTGGCAAGCTTTCCATGCAAACATCATAGACTGCATCTCCTGCTCAGTGGGCTCGCGTTTAGAAACCACGCGCCAATCCTGTGTGTCATGTGGGTCACCCTGGTCAAGGCTCTGACACAATAACCCATTGTTAATCGAACGGATTTCGTACGCGGGGCGGACCAATGCCTCAGACATGATAATGACACGCAAGTTTTTCTTTGAGCACAACAAATGCAGTGCTTCAGGTGTATAGCCTGGCGCAATAATACACTCGACAAACAACTGGTTGAGCTGTGTAATCGTTACTTCGTCTATTATTTTATTGGATGCAATGATTCCCCCGAAAGCAGAGACAGGGTCACACGCCAATGCCAATTGATAGGCTTCAGCCAGCGTATCTGCGCTGGCAATGCCGCAGGGTGAGAGATGTTTGACTATGCAGATTGTAGGGCGTTCGAAACTGCAAGCTGCTTTCCAGGCTGCATCAAGATCAAGTAAATTGGTGTATGACAGTTCTTTTCCCTGTACCTGTTCTCCGCCGAGGGGACCATTTGTGCCGGTAGAATGTACCAGCCAGCCTTCCTGATGAGGGTTTTCACCATAACGCAGTTTTTGACGGGGAAATGTCGCCAGGAAATCGGGAATGATCGAGCTGCCCGGGCTAAAGTGATTCTGTAGATAGTGGGCAATCGCCATGTCATAGGCAGCAGTGTGCTGAAAGGCTTTAACTGATAGTTTGTGACGCAATTCAGCGCTGATTGTGCCGGATTCTTTTAAAGCTTCGATAGTGGGATCATAATCAGACGGGTCGGTGATGACAGTAACCCTGTCAGCATTCTTCGCTGCAGCCCTGATCAATGCAACGCCGCCGATGTCAATTCCCTCGATTGCCTGTTCGTAACTGCAATCGGGTTGTGAGATGGTGTTCTGGAAGGGATACAGGTTTACCACCACCATGTCTATCATCTCTGCATTCAGTCTTTCAAGGTCAAGGTGGTCCTCATCAGTTTCCCTGGCCAGAATACCGCCATGCACAGCTGGATGGAGAGTCTTCACCCGGCCTCCCAGGATTTCTGGGCTGCCGGTGTATTGTGAGACCTCACGCACATCCAAGCCTGCGGATCGTATTTCACGGGCAGTGCCTCCGCTGGCTAACAACTTCCATCCCATACCGGATAATGTACTGGCAAAATTAACCAGTCCAGTTTTGTCAGAAACAGATAATAATGCAGTGGGCACAATTGTCTCCTTTTTGTGAGGCTATGTCTCAGGTCATTTAATATTATACGTTTTTGCGTCAGGATTAATTAGTGTCAGCCTACATAATATAGCCTTGTTTGAGAAATATTCTCTGTTGGGCTATAATCATCCCTAAGTAATTACTAGAGAAAAAATCAGTGACTCTTCTTGGATTTATCAAGGCTGGTGCACTGATAGATGAAAAATTGATATGAAGGAGATGACATGAAAAAAGTTGTTCTACTCAGGCATGGCGAAAGTACCTGGAATAAAGAAAATCGCTTTACCGGTTGGACTGATGTTGACCTGACAGAAAAAGGCGTGCACGAAGCTCACACCGCTGGCAAGCTCCTAAAGGAGGGTGGCTTTACTTTTGATATCGCATACACCTCAGTATTGAAGCGCGCCATCCGAACTTTGTGGATAGCACTTGAGGAGATGGACCTGGTTTGGCTGCCAATTATCAATTCATGGCGATTAAATGAGCGGCATTACGGCGCGCTGCAAGGTTTGAATAAAGCCGAAACAGCCCAAAAATTTGGTGATGAGCAGGTTCTCATCTGGCGGAGAAGTTATGATACCCAGCCTCCTGCCCTGACAGTGGATGATGAACGATACCCGGGCAGTGACCCGCGTTACAAGTCATTGTCAAAAGAGGAACTGCCGTTGACCGAGTGCCTCAAGGATACCGTTGCCAGGTTCCTGCCCTATTGGCACCAGGTGATAGCGCCATCCATCATGGAAGACAAGAAAGTGTTGATTGCGGCGCATGGAAACAGCCTGCGTGCGCTTGTCAAGTACCTTGATAATGTTTCTGATGATGAGATTGTTGGTTTGAACATTCCAACCGGTGTGCCGCTGGTCTATGAACTGAACGATGACCTGACACCCATCCGGCATTATTATCTTGGTGACCAGGCTGCAGTGGAAGCTGCCATTGCTTCAGTTGCTGCCCAGGGAAAAGCCAAGAAGTAATCAGTATCGTAAATAAATGAGGCTGTCCCAAAAGTATGGGCAGCCTCAAAAACTTTAATATAATAGGGGGATGAAAAGACAAATCTTCAAACGATACGAACCACAACAAGCAATGCTATTACCACCGAGCCTGGAAGAGCTGATACCTGAAAGCCATCTGGTAAGGGTGGTGAGCAAAATGATCGAAGAGATCGATCGACTGATACTGGAGAAGCAGTACAAAGGGGGAGGGACAAGCGCCTACAACCCACAGATGCTGCTGAAAGTCATCGTATATGCCTACACACAACGGGTGTTTTCCTCGCGGCGAATAGCGAAAGAACTGCGGGAGAATGTGAATTACATGTGGCTGAGCGGGATGAACCGTCCAGACCATCGAACCATCAACCGCTTCAGGGGGAAGGTTATGAAAGCGGTGATCGACGAAGTATTTTACGGGGTAATAGAGCAACTGATGGAAGCGGGCTATGTTGATCTGGAGCACTACTTTGTAGATGGGACAAAGATAGAGGCTAATGCGAACAAATACAAATTTGTGTGGCGGAAGAGCACAGAGAAGAATAAAGCCAAACTGCGAGAAAAAGTACAGCAGTTACTCGAAGAAATAGACGAGATAGAAGCAGCGGAAGAGGCGAAATACGGAGAGAATGATTTAGAAGAAGTAGGGGAAGGCAAAGAAATAGACGCAGAGAGACTGAAAGAAGCCGCCAGGAAGATCAATGAACGGTTGAAAGAAAATCCGGAAGACAAAGATTTGAGCAAGGCCAAGGCGAAGTTGGAGAAAGATTACATTCCAAGGATGGAGAAATATGAACGGTATGAAGCGATATTTGAGGGACGCAACAACTTCTGCAAGACCGATAATGACGCCACATATATGCGGATGAAAGAAGACCACATGAGGAATGGACAGTTGAAGGCTGGCTATAATGTGCAACTGGGGACACAGAAGCAATTTGTATTAGGCTTCAGCTTACATCGCAGGGCAGGAGATACCAGTTGCTTGAAAGAACACCTTGAGAAGTTCAGGCTGTGGCTGGGGGATTATCCCAAAAACCTGGTGGCAGATGCGGGATATGGCAGTGAAGAGAACTACAGCTACCTGGACCTAAACCACATAACAACTTACGTCAAAGACAACCGCTTTCATTACGAACAGAAACGGAACTATAAAAAGAAACAGCCTTATCGGGCAGAGAATTTTGCCTATTATGCTCAAGAAGATGAATATGAATGTCCACAAAAGAAACGTTTACGATATGTGTATACAAAGCCATACAAGAGTGAGAATGGATACACCTCAGAACGACGCATATATGAGTGTGAGGATTGTTCACACTGTCCTGTAAAGGCAGAATGTACTCGGGCAAAAAATAACCGGCAGATACAAATAGGCAAGGAGTGGGAAAGGCTCAAACAACAAGCCCGTGATAATCTACTTTCTCCGCAAGGATTGGTATTGCGATCTCGGCGCCCGGTTGAGGTGGAGGCTGTATTTGGCCGTCTCAAGGGGGATTGGGGGTTCAGGCGGTTTCTTCTGCGAGGAATTGATAAAGTGAGTACTGAATGGGGAATTCTGTGTATTGCACATAACATAGCAAAAGCAGCGGTCGTTTGATCGCTGCTTTTTTTTGTTCTTTTTTATTTCTTTGTTTGTTTTTGTGGTTTATTCAACTGTCGAGGCTGACTTTTTGGGCAGCCCCATTTTTTATCTATGCAGCGAATTTCTTGCTGAAATAGCGCCCGGTGACTATCAGTGCAGCTGCCAGGATGAGCGTAATTAGCCCCATGCCAATAAAAGCATCCTGCCAGAACTGCATGGGGAAGAGTCTGATCAGCGAATCGGAGTAGTTAAACAGCCAGGTATCCCCCTTGAAAAAGATGAGGTGAAAGCCTGTGAACAGGCTGTTGAATCCAATCGCTATACCAGCCAGGATTAAGCCAATAAGACCGATGGTGAAATAGCCTGAAGCGGCTAAACTTGTGAAATACTGACCTGACTGATTGGTCACCACTGAAAGCAGTGTCACCAGAATGACCAAGCCTAGAAAAACATACCAGGCGATGAGCATGCGCTGCACAAGCACTTTGACGTCAACCATGTGAGATAATTCTCGCTCGTTGTACAGCGGTTTGCCATCTGCCATCTTGATATCCGATAAAAAGGTAGGATCGGCATCATTTAGCAAATATACTATTGACAGGCGCGCATACTCAAGGCGTTCAGCCTTTGAAAAGCCATATGAATCTGATGGGAAACTGCTGCGGTTGTACTCAAATCGAGCAAACCAGGGGCTGATCATGATTCTCACTGCCGTCATGATTAGAAAGAAAGGAATTGTTAGTGAGGTTATTGTCAATAATATCTTTGTTATTTTTTTCATTCCAAACTCTCCACATCTCCAAACATCAGATAACCAAGAACCATCGAATTTGTGATCCACTCAATGGGGGCATGATCATCCGTGAACACCTGTGTTGTCGGCGGATCAGGCTGCAGGCTGGTTAAGGTAATTTCCATGATCTGTGTGAGCAGAGGGTCAACACTGCTCAGATGTCTTACGTGTCTGTAGTTTGCCAGCAGGTTCTCGCGGGAGGTTTCTTTTACAGTTGCGTACAGGATGGTATTGAATGTATCCGGGATGTCAATCACATGAATGGTTGGGAAAATTGTCCGAATAGTAGTGGCAAGGCTGTCGATCAAGCGCCGATCGTCCGGGCTTCGGCCAATATTAATTGCCATAACGCCGTCATCTGTCAGGTGATCGTAGACAATTTGAAAGAATTCCTGTGTGGTCAGGTGGCTGGGAATATAAGGCGGGCGATAGGCGTCGATGCTGATGATTTCATATTTGTACGGACTGTGATCCAATCCCCAACGTCCGTCCTGCACGATGGGATTCAGATTCGGCAAGTCCATGCCAAAATACTGTTTTCCAACTTCAACTATTTTTGGGTCGATCTCATAGCCATCGATAACCATGTTGTGATATACCCGGGAGGCCTGGCGAGCAGTTGTTCCAGCTGCCAGTCCGACGATTGCCATCCGTTCAATTTCGTGGGGATTGACCGGTGCTTCGTTGAAAAACGGGGCTACCAGTACCTGTTCCCATGGCCCGCCGTAATAAAAAATATCAGGGTGAAAGACAGAATGTACGCCCTGTCCTTCGTTCAGGCGCAGGTAGCGAAACCCGTCCATCTCAAGCACCTGGATGTAGTTGTAAGCTGATTCGGTTTCGTAAATCAGATTTGGGGTGGATTTATCTGTACCGCTGAAGCCGGCTGACAACAGTACTGGTGTTGAAATTGCCAGAATGATCATTCCCACCAATGCAGATTTTTTGCTGGCAGTCAACCATAGCCCTAACAAACCGACCAGACCAAGTACTACAGCAATTACCAGGAATGTTTTATAAGTGCCAATTAATGGGATTAAAACAAGCACCGGCAGGAAGGTGCCGATAAAAGACCCAATGGTAGAGATGGCGTAAATCCTGCCAGAGACTCTGCCCAGGTTCCTCGAGTCGGTTGCTGCAAGGCGTATCGCAAATGGAGAAGCGGTACCCAGCAGTGTGACTGGGATCACAAATAGGATCATGACGACAGTGAATGAGCCAAACATGATTCCAAGCTGCAGTTCATCAAAAGCGTTAGCTGCAAGCCTGAGAATTGGTCTTGAAATAACTGGTACGACGGCAATTGAGACAGCCGCCAGAATGAGAATGAGAAAAAAAGTTCTGTAATGGGGCGATCGGTCTGCCCAGTAACCTCCCAGGAAATAACCGCCTGCCAGGTATAACAGAATGAGACCAATGATGCTGGCCCAAACGAGGTTGCTGGTACCAAACGTATTGCCCAACAACCTGGATGCTGCCATTTCCAATGCCAGGGATGTCAAGCCGGAAATAAAAACAGAGAAGTACAGGTATTTTTTCATAAAGATTAAGAGGTCACCATTTTTTTGGTTAGTTTTATTTTTCACAAGGTTATCATAAAAACTTCATCAATAACAACTTTTGATAAAAAGTATAATGAATATGTAATCAGAAATGGAATGAGGTGGCTATGAAACTGGTAACGGTTGATGATATGAGAAAAATAGAACGTGAGGCTGATCGCTCAGGGTTGAGTTATGCTCAGATGATGCAGAACGCGGGACGTGGTGTGGCTGAGGTTGTTAGGGACTATTTTCAGGATGATGGACTGCGAGCCCTGGCATTGGTAGGCTCTGGTAACAACGGCGGTGATGCACTTGTCGCATTGACTGTGCTAATAGAACACGGTTGGCGCGCTGCAGCGTACCTGGTACTGCCCCGTCAGGAAGATGATCCTTTGCTAAAGACATTTGTTGATGCAGGTGGAGAGTTATTGCAGCAGCCTGATGATACGGATTTCAAGAACCTGGATGAAGGACTTGAAGACGCTGAAGTCATTATTGATGGTGTGCTTGGGACCGGCGCAAAACTGCCATTGAAACCAGAACTGGCTGATGTATTTGATCATGTCAAAAGTGTACGCGGTGGCATTCCGATTGTGGCGGTGGATTGCCCCTCGGGTGTTGATTGTGATTCAGGTGAAGCAGACCCATCGGTGCTGCCGGCGGATGTGACCGTCTGTATGGCGGCAGTAAAGACCGGGTTGGTGATGATGCCAGCATTCAAATATGTAGGTACACTTCATGTTGTACCAATTGGCTTATCTGAGGATTTACCTGAGTGGAAGTCAGTCAATGCCGCTGTTGTAGATTCTGACCTGGCATCAGCGAACCTGCCTGAAAGGGACATGGATTCCCACAAAGGGACTTTTGGCACAGCAATGGTTGTCGCTGGGTCTGTGAACTACACCGGCGCGGCATACCTGGCTGCTTCTGCTGCGTATCGAATTGGCGCTGGGTTGGTGCAGGTAGGCCTGCCGGCATGCCTGCATGCTGTACTTGCAGGTCAAATTCCGGAAGCAACCTGGCTGCTGCTGCCTCATGAAATGGGTGTTCTTTCCCAACCTGGGGCTGAGACGTTGTTGAGTAACCTTGAACGTGCAACCAGTCTGTTGCTTGGTCCGGGTTGGGGAATGGAAAGTACAACCACATTGTTTATGAAATATCTACTTGAAGGCTCAGGCGCTCACCGGGGTAGAAGCAGTATCGGTTTTGTGACAGGAAATCAGGCAACCGAAAAAGATAGCCCAAGGGTTCTTCCTCCGTGTGTCATTGATGCTGATGGCTTGAAACACCTGTCAAAAATTGAAAATTGGTGGACTTATTTACCAGAAGAGACCATCCTGACACCGCATCCTGGCGAAATGTCAGTAATGACGAATATCCCGGTGTCAGAGATTCAACAGAAAAGAACAGCCGTTGCACGTGAATATGCAGCACGCTGGCGCAAGGTCGTCGTTTTGAAAGGCGCATTGACTGTAATTGCCGAACCGAACGGCGCTTACTGTATCATTCCGGTTGCCAGTGCAGCGCTGGCACGCGCAGGCACAGGTGATGTACTGGCAGGAATCATTGTCGGGTTGAGAGCGCAAGGTGTGCCAGCTTATGAAGCAGCATATACCGGTGCCTGGATACACGCGCAGTGCGGTTTGTTGGCAGAGGATTTATTAGGAACATCCGCATCAGTACTGGCAGGTGATTTGCTTGATCACATACCGGATGTCTTGCATGATTTGGAAGCGTGGTAGAAAAGTGATTAAAATAAACCGAGCCGTCTTATGGAAAGACGGCTCAAGTTTTTAGTTTATTGCCAGCCCTATACCTCAGCTGGGGCGTCTGTTTCTGCAGGTTTCTTTGCAGTATCAACTTTCTTTTTTGTGGTTTGAATTACATCACTGATTTTTGCTTTTTGCTCTTCAAGCACAACCTGTCCCTGATGCTGGATTTCAGAAGCTTTTGCTTTTGTTGTGTTCGCAAGTTCTTCAAATCTCGAGCGAGCCTCAAGGGCAGCAGCTTCTGCCTGTGAGTAAGCATCCTCAACGGTTGAACCAGCTTTGGTTTTTAACTCATAAGCCTTATCGCGAATCACACCTCGGGTTTCTTCGCCTGTTTGAGGGGCAAGCAGCAAAGCGGTTACAGCGCCAGTCAATGTACCGACAACAAAACCAACCAAAAATGCACCAAATTCATCTCTTTCAGCCATCTTTCACTCCTTTCAATAATGGTTGTATCTAAAAAATTACTTCGTTAATTTTAGTATATCCAAAAGTTTCTTAAAACCAGCCAGGTACTCATTTAATTTGATAACTGGTTCTGATACATTATTTGATAAAAACCGGACTGTGCCTTTCAGGGTGTTGACAGTATCCTGGGTTGATGTGAGGATCGGCCTTACTTCGTTCTGCATCAAATTTGTCAGTATGGCAATTTGAATAATCAAGATTATCAGCGCAACACCGATGACCAGGAATTCCATTGCCATGACAATGATAAAAATATCTCTAATCTGGCCTGCTTTTTCCGGCTCTGCACCAAGCAGCAATACAATGCCAGCGATAAAACCACCCAGCAGCAGTACTGCAATCAGGATAACCAACCATAATTTTTTACCAGGCACGTTTTGATTAGCAGTCTCTGTTTTCGACGACTTATCAGATGTTTCTTCAGGAAGCGTTTTATTTTCTATCATATTTATACCAATTATATCATAATAAGAAATGCGTCTAGTGATGTTGTGTATTCATTCATTATACATGGATGAGGAAGATAAAAGAAAAAAAATTAATTTGATTAAGAATATGTTTTGATTTTGTCATCCTTCAGGTGCTTGCAGGTATTGTAAAACACTATACAGCAGTATGACAGCCTGGTGCCTTTTCTTATCCTTGACAAGAGCAAAGCTTTATGCAATACTCAAGACAGGTTATTGCTTTGCCATCTTATTATGAGGAGGTGGTGCCAATCATGAATGATAGTAAAAGTTCCCCACGTAGCGCTGCGGCATCCCTCCTCGTTTTGCGATAAGGTTGCCGCAGCGTGAACCAGAAAACCGCTTAAGGCGGTTTTCTGCATTAAAGACATATATTGTTTGAGGTAATGGTGATTAAAAAAGAGAATAGTAAAATTGTGATTTGGTGGATCAGGCGGGATTTGCGTATCAGCGATAATCCTGCTCTAAAAGCAGCCGCTGACACTGGTTTACCGATACTTCCGTTGTTCATCATTGACCCTAAGTTAATTGATACTGCTCCCTTAGTGAGAAAAAAATTCCTTTTTGATGGGCTGGCGCAATTAACTCGGCAGTTGGAGCAATATGGTGGGAAAGTCATTCTGCTGGCAGGGCAGCCTGAGCAGGTGTTTCACAAACTCAAGCAGACAGTGGATATTGAGACGGTCTTTGCAGGTGAGGATTACACGCCTTACTCTCAGCAGCGTGATGAAGTTGTTGGACGTGTGGTATCTCTGCATTTGATCAACGGCATTACTATCCATCACCCCATGCAGTTCTTAAGGGAAACAGGAGAAACTTATAAAAGCTTTACGCCATTTCACCGCTCCTGGCAGGCAAAACCCATGCCGCAGTATCATCCCTGGAAACCTGAAGCACTTAACTTTTACCATGGCTATCCTTCGGAAGAATTTCTACAATTCTCTGCCATACCAGATTTTACTGCCGGCGAAGTGCAGGCTGAAGGTCGCCTGCAGGCCTTCTTGGATGGTCCAATAAACGATTATGCAGAGGGCAGAAACCGTCTTGATGAGGATATGACCTCAACCCTGTCACCTTATTTCCGGTTTGGTATGCTTTCACCGTTGAGAGCATATTCGCTGGCACAAGCCAAATTGATTGCTTCAAAGGGTGGGCCGGAGCGTGAAAGTATTTCCAGCTGGTTATCGGAGTTGGCCTGGCGGGAATTCTATAATGTGATTCTGTTCTTTTACCCACATGTTTTGAAGACAGCATTCAGAGAGAAGTACCGGGCAATTGGCTGGCAGGATAATCCCGGACTGGTTAGCGCGTGGCAGCAGGGGTTGACCGGTTACCCAGTCGTTGATGCCGGCATGCGCCAGCTGCTGAAAACAGGTTGGATGCATAACCGCGCCCGAATGATTACGGCTTCTTTTCTGGTGAAAGATCTTTTAATAGATTGGCGAATTGGTGAAAAATGGTTCCTTCAGAACCTGGTGGATGGTGACCTGGCTGCCAATAATGGCGGATGGCAGTGGACAGCTGGTGTCGGCACCGATGCCGCACCTTATTTTCGAATATTTAACCCGGTGACACAGGGACAAACACATGATCCACTCGGGAGGTATGTTCGCAGATATGTGCCAGAGCTTGTCCGGGTACCGGATGCGTACATACAACAGCCCTGGCTCATGCCGTCAGATGTGCAATCAGCTTCTGGATGCCTGATTGGAAAAGATTACCCGGAACCCATTGTTGATCATACTGCTGCCCGCAAAGAGGCCATGGCGCTCTATGCAGTTACAAAAGTGTAAAAAATTGCTGGCTAAAAAATTATAACCTTTCGAAAAAAGCTGGTTGCTCATGCAATTGTCTGTTCTCACATCCAGCTTGTCGTTGTGATGCAGCCGGCAGTTTACATTTCGCGGACAAACTCGTCTAATAGTTTCAACGCTTCAGGGAAATTCTTGCGTCCTAATCCCAAGCGGAAATAATTTCCAAGCGCATCGAACATGTTGCCGGGGGCAAGTAAGACTTCTTTTGACCTGACAAGTTCATGGCAGAACTTTTCGATGGGCATGTCCATAAGCAGCTCAGGAAAGGCGATTGATCCGCCGGATGGGAGCAGCCAGCGGAAAGTGTCGGTGTGTTGCTTGAAAAATGCCTCAGCCAGCGCAAGATTTTTGTTAATAATGTCCATATTCCTGCTAAGAATGTCTTGCGAAGCTCGCATAGCAATGATCGCAAGGATCTCAGAAGGCGCGCTGGAACAAATGGTCGTGTAATCCTTGTACAACGTAAACTTTTTGTACAGCATTTCATCTTGGGTTGCCAGCCAACCAATGCGTAAGCCTGGCAGTGCAAAGGCCTTTGATAAACCTGATAATGTGACTGCTTTGGAATAAACATCGCAGGCCGATGGCAGCCTGTTGGATGGGTTTTGTTCCAACAACCGGTACATCTCATCGCTGAACAGATAAAGACCTTTCTCTGAAAGGAAATCAACCAGTCCTGTGAAAAATACCTGGTCAGGAATGAAACCAGTTGGGTTGTGAGGGAAGTTGACAATCACCAATTTGGTTTCAGGTTTGACCAGTGCTTTCAAATCTGACAGGCTCAACGACCAGTGATTATCCTCCTGGTGCAAATGCCATTGACTGACATTACAACCGATAGTTTTTGCAACCTCATACAGTGATTGATAAACTGGCGAGATGGCAATAACGTGATCGCCTGGTTGAAGCAGGCAGCGCATAGCTATATATATGCCTTCCTCTGGTGCAACGACAAGTGATTGTTCAGGAGAGACTATCTTATACTGTTTGCTGATCTCTTCTCTTAGTTGGAGATGCCCCAGCGAATCGGTGTAGCCAAGTGACAAGTTCTGCCACAGGTTTTTTGCTTCCTCATCTGCATATGAAAGCAGGTTATTTAGAGAGAGGCTTTCACAATCCGAAGCGCAGAGCAGGTAACGGGTTGTAAATTCATAGATGGCAAAGTAGCGCTCAAGCTTGAATGGTTCCATGATACAGAAACTTTCCTCATTTCGTTAGATGATACCTTTAAGTATAATGGTGTTCATCTAAATGATGCTTTTGGCAATATGTTAAACTATTTAAGCACCTACTTGAGAGATGAGGATTAGAACATGGCAAAACTTTACTATGGACATATTGAAAGGGATACTGTCAAGATGCATTATTATCGTACAGGCGATGAAAAGCAACCGATATTATTTCTGCACGGTATCACTGACAGCGGCTTATGCTGGAATGATACTGCTTTGGCGCTTGAGCCTTTTTATGATGTCATATTAATGGATGCCCGAGGTCATGGACTGTCAGATAAACCCAATTTTGGTTACAGCGCTGAAGACCGTGTAAATGATGTTATTGCTCTGCTTGATCAGCTGAATTTGCCAAAATTACCGATTATTGGCCATTCCCTGGGTGCTGAGACAGCAGCGCTGGTTGCAGCCGGATACCCTGAACGGGTGAACAGCCTGATATTAGAGGATCCGCCTTTCATTAAAGACCTATCGAGGGAAACGCCGGAAGCCAAACAAGAACGCGCAGAAAAGTTCAGGCGAAGCATTCTGGAATTTTCAACCATGAGCCTGGATGATGTCATCGAAAAGGGTCGCTTAGATCACCCAGATTGGCGTGAGTCTGAGTTCTTCCAATGGGCAAAAGCCAAGAAGCAGGTGAGCGAAAATGTTATTAACATTGTTTTGGAAAAGCGACCGTTCTGGCGCGACTATGTCTCAAAAATTACTTGCCCGGTATTGTTATTCACCGGAAATAATGACCTGGGCGCGATCATTATCCCTGACGTCTCAGATGATATTAAATCTGCGGTAAAACAAGTAAAAATTGTGAATATTTCAAATGCCGGACACAACATACGTAGGCAGAACTTCAACCAGTTTTATGATGAGGTAAAGGCTTTTATCAGGAAATATTACCCTTTCTGATGACACATAAAGGGATTATTTGATTTTGTTTTGCACACAAAGCAGGAAATTTAAGGCAGAACCCGAAGGTTCTGTCTTTGTTTCCACAAGGATGGGTAACGCAAAGTCCTGCTTTTCAATGCCGGAGAGCACAAGTTGTTTGACACTTTCGTCAACAAGCCTTTCAGGCAGGATGCCAATACTGCCAACTTCCATCTTGACGCCGGTCATCAACTCATAAGGTCCTGGTGCCAGAAGTGCTGAAAAATTGGCTCTTTGGTTTACAGTAACAAATGAATCCGTGTAAATTTGTATACCAGAGTTAGCTGGATAATTAAAAATGACGATAGCCTCTGAGAAACCATCTGTTTGACCATTTGAAATAGCATTCCAGTTGGTAATCACACCTGCCTGGATATTCACAAGCTCCTGCCAGGTTAACTCGGTGAGAGGATTGTCCGGGTGGACTATCACTGCCAGGTGTTCTGATCCAAGGTTAAATAATGGATTATTACTTGATAAAGTGTCACCTATCAGGAACCTGAAATCAAAAGGTCGGTTATCAGCATCTGCTGAAGGAAGACCTGCTTCTATTAATCCAACATTGTCCTCTGCCTGTGCACAGGTGCTGAGAATCGGACGCAGCCAGTCCAGGTCGGGTGGTATAGAAATATCCCAGATTTCTGGTATGACAGCTGTCGCAGTCAAGGTTGTTTCAGCCTGGTGGCTTGAGCACCCACTGAGCAGGAAAACAACTAACAGGAGGACAACGACTTTCCTAAAAGACATAAGCAAATAAAAGTGTGAAGATACCCAAAATAAGACAGTAGATGGCGAATGGTTTCAACGACCGTTTGGCAAGGAATTTCAACAGCCAGTGAATTGACAAATAGCCGAAAATTGCTGCTGTGATGAAGCCGACCAGTAGGATTGGCAGAAACTCGCTTAAATTGCTCATCTCAAATAAATCGAGTGCGCTCAGCAAGCCGGCTGCAATAAAGATCGGTATTGAAAGCAGGAATGAAAACCTTGCAGCAGTCTTGCGATCGAGATTACGCAGTAAACCGGTTGAAATTGTTGCTCCAGAGCGAGAAATTCCCGGGAAAATTGCCAGTGCCTGCCCGAACCCAATAATCAACGCATCCTGCCAGCGCATATGGCTGATAGACCTGTTGCGTTTTCCGAGCAGTTCGGCAATAAACAGAATCCCAGCAGTCACCAAGAGAAATATCCCGGTAAGCGGGGGGCTGTTAAAGGCTGCTTCAACCAGGTCATCAAGCAAAAAGCCGATAACTCCAGCCGGCAGTGTGCCAATAATGATGTATAAGCCCAGCCTGAAATCGAGGGTAGTTCTGACTTTTTGGTCCTGTAATCCAGCCAGGAATGCTTTTATGATGTGAATCAGATCCTTGAAGAAATAAACAATCACTGCCAGCAAGGTACCAAGCTGAACCAGCACATCGAACGGGAAAACTTGTTCAACTGGAATATCCCAGTTTAGAAAGTACGGAACAAGAACCAGGTGTGCTGAACTGGAAATGGGCAGGAACTCCGTTATACCTTGAATAATGCCGAGGATGATGGATTGTATGAGCGTCATGGATGCATTCTCCTTCAGGATTTCTTATGTTTATATGTTTCTAAAAATTTAGCTGCAAAGTCATCATAATTATTTGCCTGTATCGCCTGCCTGGCGCGTCTGGTGAGGTCTAAGAGCGTGTAAAGGTTGTGGATGGATAGCAATGTAGCGCCAAGAATTTCACGGGCAACCATCAGGTGACGGATGTATGCACGGCTGAAATGAGTGCAAGCGTAACAGCCGCAGGTTTCATCAATTGGTGCCGGATCATTGGCATGGATAGCGTTGAGCAGGTTGATGCGCCCGTGATAGGTAAACGCCGCCTTATGCCGCGCCAGCCGGGTGGGCAGGGTGCAGTCAAAAATATCCACGCCGCGATGAATAGCATTGATGATATCCTCTGGCGCACCGACGCCCATCAAATAGCGGGGCTTGTCCTCTGGCAATATGTCATTTACGATCTCAAGCATGGCATGCATTTCAGATTTTGTCTCACCGACAGATAAACCGCCGATAGCGTGACCGGGAAAGCCAAGTGATGCAATTTCTTGGGCAGATTTTTTACGGAGGTGAGGGAAAATGCCACCCTGAACGATGCCAAAGAGAGCCTGGTCTGTGCGGGTTTTTGCAACCAAGCAGCGTTCAGCCCATCTGTGCGTTCTTTCCATTGCCTGCTGGCTGTAGGCTTCGTCATACGGTTCAGCACATTCATCAAATGCCATGATAATGTCTGCGCCAAGATTTTCCTGAATCTTGACGGATTTTTCTGGTGTCAGGTAATGCATGGATCCATCCAGGTAGCTTTTGAATTTCACACCGTTTTCGTCAATCTTGCGCATTTCAGCCAGCGAAAACACCTGGAAGCCGCCAGAGTCAGTCAGTATGGGCTTGTTCCAATGCATGAAACGGTGCAGACCACCCTGTGCTGCAATCAACTCATCACCTGGTCTCAGGTACAGGTGATATGTGTTTGCCAGTATTAAGTTTGCTTTGACATCTTCCAGTTGAGCAGGGGTAACGGCTTTTACAGTTGCCTGGGTTCCCACAGGAGCGAATATCGGTGTTTCAATCTTGCCGTGAGGTGTGGTGAAGACTCCAACCCTGGCTTTATGATCTGAGTTAAGGGCAGTGAATGTGAAGTTAGATTGTTCCATGTTGCCAAATTATAACCTTCTTCACAGCATGCTAAAGAACGAATCATGATCATAAACTTGCTAACACTTGAGTGATCTGCTTTCACGTGTTGTGTATATAATGATATTAAAATCTGGTTAGGATCTTAGGGAGGGTACTTATGTATGCACTACATGTTTATTCCTTGTTCCTGGTGCAAAAATCACTGCCCTGGTGGTTGTGGCTGTTCCTGTTCTTGATTGTTGTTGCCCTGGTTGTGTGGGCTTTGACAAGAAGCAGTGTTTCTGAAAAGTCAACAGTTCATAAACCACCCATTGAAGAACATGCCGAAGGTGCTCATCATGAAGACGGATATCAATTTAGTTCCAGTGAGCCTGCAGGTGAAATGCAGGCAGAACCACTTTCAACGCCGATTGAAACTGAGCCTGAGATAATCCAACCCGCTGATGTGCCGATTGATTTTGCAGATGAAGCACCAGATAACAGATCAACCGTCATCGATTTCAAGCCTGATGATCTGACTGTTATCGAAGGTATTGGTCCGAAAATCAAGCTTATTTTGGCTGAGGCAGGCATCACAAGGTTTGATCAGCTGGCAGTAAGTGAACCAGATCAGCTTTCAGAGATTATGAAAAATGCTGGTTTACGAATTGCAAATCCAAAAACATGGCCAAGCCAGGCACGCCTGGCAGCTGCAGGCGAGTGGGATAAGCTTCAGGCATACCAGGAAAGGCTTAATGCCGGCAGGGAGTAAAAAATAATTACCATTGCTGTTGCCTGATTACCTAATAAGCTGATGTTCCTCCATCCGGGTCAGGGATGTACAATCCTTGATTGATGGATTTTTGAAAGGTATACTAACACTCATGAACATTCAAAACCTGGCCACATGGTTGGAAATTGACTTAATCCAACTCAAAGAAAATCTTTCTGAACTTCAAAAAATGACTGGAAAGCCAGTTATGGCTGTTGTCAAAGCCAACGCCTATGGGCATGGCCTGGTGGATATTGCCCTGGCTGCTGAAGCAGCAGGGTCACCCTGGTGCGGTGTCGCACGCCTGGAAGAAGCATTAGCGCTCAGGCAGGCAGGTGTTAATGCGCATATCCTTGTATTGGGTTACACACCTCCCGGTTCGGCTGTGCTGGCTGCTGTGGAGAATATCAGCCTGGCTGTTTATGACCGGGCAACCGCACAGGCTTATGCTGCTGCAGGCATAGAGAGTGGAAAAACACTCAATGTGCACTTGAAAATTGACAGCGGTATGGGGCGGTTAGGCGTTTTCCCGGAAGAAGGCGTTGAAATGGCGAAATACCTGAGATCACTGCCAGGTATTAATTTACAAGGTTTGTTCACGCATTTCGCCCGGGCAGATGAACCCGAACTGCCTGCAACCAATCAACAACTCGCAAAATTTGCAAACCTGGTGAAAGACCTTGAAAAAGATAACCTCAAACCAGAGTTTGTACACGCCTCTAACTCAGGCGGTACACTGGCATTCAATGATGCCTGGTACGACTTTGTCCGACCAGGAATAGCTATGTATGGTCTCAGCCCATCATCTAAAGCCCTTGTCCCAGCTGCTCTCAAGCCAATTCTTTCATGGAAAACCCGCCTGATCTCAGTTAAGGAACTACCGGCAGGATATGGTGTGGGTTATGGTCACCGATATGTCTTGACGAAACCAGAAATGATTGGCGCCCTGGCAATTGGATATGCAGATGGCTTCCGGAGAGTACCAGGAAATGAAGTGTTAATTGCAGGCAAGCGAGCTAAGGTGATAGGCAGTGTGTGCATGGACCAATGCATGGTGCAGTTGGGTGACATCCCTGAGGCGAAAATAGGTGATGAAGTTGTCATCATTGGCAAACAGGGTGAGCAAACGATCACGGCAGATGATGTTGCAGCACGCTGGGGGACTATCAATTATGAGGTTATTGCTGGAATTGCCGCTCGAGTATCACGTGTTTATGTCAGATAAATAAATGGAGCATTGATTGAAAAAAGTCACAGACACCAGGTGGATGCAAATAGCCACCGATAATGAAACAAATGAGCAAAACTTAGCGGATTACCCTGCTGTTTTACGAAGGATGTTGTTCAATCGAAAAATATATACCCAGGAACAGGCAGAATTATTCCTGTACCAGGAAGGATCACTTCACAACCCTTTTTTACTGAAAGGTATGCAAGCAGGGGTAGTGCGCCTTTGGCAGGCAATTGACGCTGGCGAGAAGATTGCCGTTTATGGCGATTATGACGCTGATGGGGTAACGGCCACAGCTTTGATGATGCTGGCATTACGAAGTCTGAATGCCAATGTTTCTCCATATATACCCAACCGCTTTGAAGAAGGATACGGCTTGAACTGTGACGCAATCGAACACCTGGCTTCGGAGGGAGTGCAGCTGATCATCACAGTTGATTGTGGTATCCGCTCACCTGCAGAGGTGGAATATGCCAGGCAATTAGGTGTGGATGTGATCATCAGCGATCATCACGAACCGAGAGAGGACCTGCCTCTGGCTGCCGCTGTGATTTGTCAGAAACAACCGGGAGACGAGTACCCGGAAAAGGGACTCGCAGGAGTCGGGTTGGCTTTCAAAATCATACAGGCTGCTCTCCTCAACAGAAATATGCCCATTGAAACAGCCGATGAGTGGCTTGACCTGGTAGCAGTTGGTACGGTCTCTGACCTTGTGCCGCTAACCGGAGAGAACCGGTCATTGGTTAAAGCCGGTTTAAAACAGCTCCAACAACGCCGAAATATTGGCCTGAGGGCGCTAATGGGGGCAGCCAGTCTCGGTGCAAAACCTGTGACTGCCAGAGATGTGGGTTTTACCATTGGTCCCCGTCTCAATGCAGCTGGCAGGTTGGAAACAGCTTTTGATGCATTGAACCTGTTAATCTCATCTGATCCTTTAGAGGCAGGTGTGATTGCCCAGCGCCTTGACGACCAAAACAGGCTGCGCCAGTCAATGACCGCTGAGATACAGGAACAGGCAATGGCAATGGCTGAAAATGATGGTAATGAACACCTCATTTTTTCAGTCAGCCCTGAGTTCAATATGGGTATTGTTGGTCTGGCCGCATCGAAATTAACAGACAGTTATTACCGTCCTGCTATTGTCGGTTTTAGAGGTGAGGAAGAGACGCGGGCTTCCTGCCGGAGCATCGCTGAGTTTCACATCACAAAGGCATTGGATAAATGTGCCGGCCTGTTGAAAAGACATGGCGGTCATGCGATGGCGGCAGGATTTACTGTGAAAAACGAGCAGTTACCAGAACTGAAACTGCGGCTTGGAGAAATTGCTTTTCAACAGTTGAGCAGCCTCGATCTAACACCGACATTACGTTATGACCTTGAAGTCAACTTTTCTGACTTGCTGCCTGAGAAGAATGATAAAGGAGCGGTCCTGCATCCAACAGTGATTGAACAACTCCAGCTGCTTGAACCCTGTGGAATGACCAACCCTGAAGCCCTGTTTGTTGGCCGGAATCTCACTGTCAGGTATCCCAAAGCGGTTGGCAGTGATAAAAAACACTTGAAGTTTTCAGTGAATGACGGCAGGTATACCTTTGACGCAATTGCATTTAACAAGGGCTATATGCTTGAGGATCTCCCCGCACAGGTGGATTTATTATTTGCTTATGAGGTGAATGAATTTCAGGGCAGGCAGTCGCTTCAGTTGAATGTCAGGGATATCAAACCTGCTAATCAACAAAACGGTATTTAATCAGCGTCCAAACTGCTTCAAAAGCGTCTTTCATGTGAATTTTCTTTCCCTGCGAATAATCACGGGGATTGAATGTAATTGGCACCTCAAAGATACGAACTTTCCGTTTGAGAATCTTTGCTGTAAATTCCGGTTCAAAATCAAAGCGTTTTGCGTGCAGTGGGATGTCTTTGATGACGTCCTTCTTGAACACTTTGTAACCCGTTTCCATATCACTGAGGATGTTGTTGTACAGGATATTGGTGATAAAGGTCAAGATTTTGTTGGCAACCATATTCCAGAACAAGATCGGGCGGCGAGAGCCGCCAAGAAAACGGGAGCCGTAAACCACATCGGCAATACCTTCCTGTATCGGCTTAAGCAGAGCAGGGTAATCACGCGGATCGTATTCAAGGTCAGCATCCTGGATGATAACCACATCCTTGGATGCGTTTTCAATTCCCCTTCTGACTGCGGCACCTTTACCCTGGTTTTTCTCTTGGAGAAAAACCCTGACAAGGGGGTTCTTTTTCAAATCTTCCAGCACATCCCTGGTACCGTCAGTTGATCCATCATCGACAATCACAATTTCATGGATAAGCCCGGTTTGAGTTACACGGTCGATGATGTGGCTGATGGTATCTTTCTCATTATATACAGGGATTACGACTGAAATTTCCATAGGCTGAATTATAAGGTATGTTCACTGATTGAACAAGAAAAATTAAATGAATGAAAGTGGCATGCTATAATTTGGTTAGAACAACCTGACATCATCTCTCTCTTTGGCGGGCAAATAATGAATGACATTTACTCCTTAGAACCTCCTTACTTTATAGCTCACCGCGGTGCGAGCGCTTTTGCACCTGAGAACACCCTCAGCGCATTCAGGCTGGCTGTTGAGCACGGCGCAGATGCGGTTGAGTTGGATGCAAAGCTGTCCAGTGATGGCAGAGTCGTCGTCATTCATGATCAGACCTTGAACCGCACAGCGGGCGTTGAGGGCAGGGTTCGTGATTTTTCTCTCAGCGATCTTAAAACTCTGGACGTTGGTTCTTTTTTTGACAATCGTTTTTCAGGCGAAAAGATTCCCGCACTGGATGAAGTGTTTGAGGAAGTTGGCCGAAAATTACTTATCAATGTTGAAATCACCAATTATGAAACACCTGACGATTTGCTGCCTGAAAAAATTGCCGAGATTGTGAAATCACATGCTGTTCAAGACAGGGTGCATTTTTCTTCTTTTAATCCGAATAATTTTAACAGAATTAAGAAACTCTTATCAGAATGTCCAGTTGGTTTACTGACACCGGTCAACATATCAGGTTTGCTTTCATCATGCAGAAAAAAACAAGATGCTGAACCAGAGTTTATGCATCCTTATCATCTGCTCACATTACCAGGGTGTGTCAAAAGACAACATAAACTCAACCGGCGTGTCCATGTGTGGACTGTGAACAAACCAAGGCACATCCTGCGCATGTTGAAGATGCGGGTTGATGGGATCATTACCGATAATCCAAAGTTAGCCAGAGAGTTGGCTCTAAACAAATGAAGGTGCTCTCTATCTTTTTGCGAGTGATATTGACACTTTGTGTCGTACTGCCGGCACATGGTGTTATCACTGTCTCAGCTGAAGCGCCGCCTTATCAGGTCCCCTCGCCAGAGCTTCAAGCGAAAACTATGCTGAGCAATATGTCCCCTGAGGAAAAGGTTGGACAGCTCTTCTTGATCACATTCAAAGGGACAGATGTCGATCAGGACTCTTTGATCTATGATTTGATCGTCAGGCATCACGTCGGTGGAGTGGTGTTGACTGCGGATAATAATAACTTTGTGCCAGAGCCGGATACCACGAACGCCTCTTATACGATGATCTCTCAGCTGCAAGAGCATGAGTGGAATGGCACTTTGCTCAAGGATGAAGATCCGGTTACCGGTGTAATGTACTCGCCTCAGTACATTCCGCTGTTTGTGGCAATCTCGCAGGAAGGCGATCTCTACCCATTTGACCAGATCTACAGCGGATTAACCGCCATGCCTAACCAGATGGCAATTGGCGCTACGTGGGACGTGAACCTGGCTGAAAAAGCTGGTGCAGTAATTGGTAAAGAATTGTCCAGCCTGGGCTTCAACCTCTATTTTGGACCGTCGCTTGATGTATTGGATATCTTGCATACCGATACCAGTGACGACCTCGGCACGCGCACCTTTGGGGGTGATCCATTTTGGGTTGGTGAGATGGGCAAATACCTGATCAAAGGTATTCATACCGGCAGTAATAACAGGCTTGCCACAATAGCCAAGCACTTTCCCGGACGTGGAAGTTCTGATCGGCTGCCGGAAGTTGAAGTAGCAACGGTACGTAAGTCACTTGAGCAGCTAAAGCAAATTGAACTGGCACCTTTTTATTCAGTAACCGGTATGACTGATGATGCAAGCATGGCGACTGACGGCTTGTTGGTCTCTCATATCCGCTACCAGGGATTTCAAGGCAATATTCGGGTTAGCACCAAACCGATGAGCTTTGATCAAAACGCTCTGGAGCAACTTTTACAACTGCCTGAGATAGCAGCCTGGCGAACCAATAAAGGCATCATCGTGAGTGACGATCTTGGCAGCCAGGCGGTTAGAATGTTTTTTGACCCTGTGATGCGCACTTTTGATGCAAGACAGGTAGCGCGTGATGCCTTCCTGGCTGGCAATGATCTGCTTTATATGGACAATTTTGTTGCCTCTGGCGACCCGGACCAATACACAACCATTCTTCGCACACTCGATTTTTTCTCTCAAAAATATCGTGAAGATTCAGCATTTGCACAACGAGTAGATATGTCAGTCGAGCGATTATTGACTTTGAAGTATTCTCTCTACTCAAATTTTTCATATTCTCTTGTAAAACCGTCAATTGAAAATCTATTGGAGCTTGGCAATTCTGCCAGTACAGCTTTCGAGATTATCAAATCTTCAGCCACACTGATCAGCCCCAGCCAGGATGAACTCATCAATTCAATACCACAGCCGCCGCGAATAAGCGACAGAATTGTCTTTATTACAGATACCTCAACATACCAACAGTGTGACCAATGTGTCATCAAACCATCATTTGCTGTGGATGCGTTTCACAACAGTGTGTTAAAACTTTATGGCCCTTCTGCTTCAGAGCAAGTTATGTCTTACCGCTTGAGTTCTTATACCTTCAAGGAATTAGTTAATTACCTTAACCAGGAAGAGGATACAGGAACGATTGAAAATGATTTGAGAGATGCCAATTGGTTGGTGTTTTCACTTCTCAACGTTCAGAATGATCGACCTGAATCACTGGCTCTGCACCGTTTGTTGTCCGAGAGACCCGATTTACTTCAAAATAAAAAGGTCGTATGTTTTTCCTTTAATGCACCTTATTACCTGGATGCCACAGATATCTCAAAATTGTCAGCTTACTATGGCTTATTCAGCAAGATACCTGCAGCAGTAGATGTGGCGACACGGCTTTTATTCCAGGAGATTGTTCCAACAGGCGCTTTACCAGTTTCAGTACCAGGAATTGGATATGACCTCATAGAAATGACGTCACCGGATCCGGCCCAGGTGATCAAACTGAGACTTGATATTGAAAATTATCAAGAAGGGCTTTCTTCCACGCTTGAACCTGGTCTGGCTACGCTCCCACCGGCAGAAATTCCAACTTTTGACGTTGGCGATAATATTCCACTGGTAACGGATGTGATTCTCGATCACAACCAGAATATGGTGCCTGATGGTACTAACGTACGTTTCAATTTTCGAACATCTGGCGAAACAGAAACAAGCCAGCAGGTTGAAACGTTTACGAAAAACGGGGTTGCCCGAACCGTCTACAGGATCACAAATCCCGGTACATTGGAGATTAGCGTCAGGAGTGAGCCTGCAAATACATCTGACCTTCTAAGGTTAAACATTGTTGGAGGTATGCAGGCAGCCATTACTGTCATCGCTCCTACTCAGGCGGTTACACCAACCCTTGAACCAACAGCCACCCAGTTCATTCCTACGCCTACTTCTGAACCAGTACCGGTTGTAGAAGTTCCTAAAGGACCAACCGGCATGGATTGGTTGTTAACCATGTCACTAATATGGCTGATCTCTGCTGGGATCTACTGGATGGGTGGAAGGATATATTCTATTCGATGGGGTGTCCGTTGGGCGCTTCTGTCAGCCGCTGGCGGGATCATTGCCTATATCATCCTTGCAGGAGGATTTCTTGGCAGCGACAGCCTGATTGAACAGGCTGGATTGGCAGGACTTGTTATGATGATATTGGCGGGAAATTTGTCAGGATTGTTAGCCGGCTACATATGGCGGCAAACAAGCGCTTAGCGGATGATCAGGTAATTATGGTCAAGATAAAACTGACCAGCATCAAACCAATTACACTGTAGAACAGGTATTTTTCAGGTAATAGCCCCAAAATCGATCGGATCGTAAGGGGACGCACCGGTGTTGTTTTTCGCCTGACGCCGGGATTACGGCTGCCAACAAGCATTTCTTCAAAATCAGCCACCGTGGCAGGTCGGTCATCTGGGTGAAGTGCCATAGCCAGCAGGATTGATCGTTCAACCCTGTTGCTGATTTTTGGGTTGATCTGGCGCGGGGGTGTAAGAATGTCAGGGTCTAAAAAGCGTTCACGGGCTTCAGGGGGAGGGCGGTTGGTTAGCAAATGATATAAGGTTGCCCCAAAGGCGTAGAGATCACTCCTGGCATCTGTGTGACTGCCATCTCCGCCGTACTGTTCGAGGGGTGTGTATAGAGCAGTTCCCTGTCCTTGAAGTATTGTGATGGTCACCTCTCCTTTTGCCAGAAGTTTAACCAGTCCAAAATCGACCAGTTTTAACACGCCGCTTGGCGTGACTTTCAGGTTGCTGGGCTTGATATCTCGATGTAGAATGGGTGGATTTTGATTATGCAGGAAGGTTAATGCATCAGCCAACTGCACAGACCATGCAAGGACCTCCTCTTCTTCAAGGAAGATTTTGTTTTGCATGGCTTCGGTCATGAGTGTTCGCAGATCCTTGCCGGGAATATAGTCCATGACAAGGTAATCACGGTTTTCAATTGAAAAGTAATCCGATACTTTTGGCAGGTTGGGATGATCAAGCCTGGCAAGGACAGTAGCTTCCCTAAAAAACTGATCACGAGATTCTTTTACAACATCTTGAGCAAGGGACCGGTCATGCTCCACTTCTTTAAGCGCACACTGGCGCCCTTCAAGTCGAAGATCTGCCGCCAGGTATATACTTCCCATACCGCCTTGTCCAATGATGCGGATGATCTGGTAGCGTTCGCGTAAAATTTCCCCGGCTTTTAGTGGGACCGGCATAACAAAAAATTCTCCTCCTCAAGGGCGCTGGTGGTAAAATCTTTTTATAACGTGGCGGTTTTAATTTTACCGATCAGATAGGTATACCTTGAGCTATTATTATATTATAGTATTTATTGATTTATCACATGACTGGATATTTGACAGGAGGGATTAATGGAAGGAAATGTGACCGGGCATCCTGTCCTGGTTGGTCAAGCTGGACCATTGAATGGAGAACAGTGGGTAATCGAGAACACCTTAACAATCGGCCGAGAGCCTGCTTGTGATATTGTCATAACAGATCGACAGATTTCAAGATATCACGCCAGATTACATGTCAATACAATGGGTGTTCTCCTTGAGGATCTCGCCAGTAAAAATGGCACATTTCTGAATGAGAAAAGAGTTGTTGAGCCGCAATATGTCCAGGATGGCGACATGATCACTGTTGCGCTGGTTCAACATTTTGTTTTTCTTGGATCAGATACCACTATGCCAATGACTTATGAAAGCCCGATAGTTACGCCAGTCTTAAGTGGTATTAACCTGGACTATAAATCTCGCAGAGTATGGGTTGCAGGGAATGAGATTATCCCCCCATTGTCTCTTTACCAATTTCGAATGTTGCATGCACTTTATGAAAGCGCCGGTGAAGTTGTCAGCCGCGATGAATTGTTTGAGAAAATTTGGGGCCAGGATGCTTTTGATGGCATAAGTGATCAAGCGCTGGATGCATTAACCAGGCGACTTCGAGACAGGATAGGCATGTATGACCCGGATACAGAATACATCATCACAGTGAGGGGTTCAGGACTACGATTGGAAAATAACTAAAAAAACAAAAATACTCCCTGATTTATCAGGGAGTATTTATTGAGTTCTTAGGTAATTATTTTTGCAAATTAGCTTTCATTGACTGCCGCAATGCCATTTTATACACTTTCTTCATGCTTTCAAGCCCTTCCATCTCTTTGTCTTGCTGTTCTCCCTGGGTTATGACGCCATTTAGAAGTTGTAAGAATTCAGGAGTAAGCTTATCAGGATTTTGTGAAAGCTTTCGGATGATTTCATCATCATCTGTTGAACTTAATAATTCCTCAATAAATTCATACTCAGGTGGTGGTGAGCTAAGTTTTTGAAGGACTTCAAATACCTGCTGAAGTTTTCCACTTTTCTCTAAATCTCCCTGTTGCCGGGCGCTTTGGAGTTCCGATTTTACAAGGTCAACAAACAGATCATTGACAGCGTTAATGTTCTGCATGGTGGCTTCTGAAACATTTGGAGAAGCAAGAATTGAATCAAGCAGCTTTTTTGTTTGTTCAAGTTCAAGTTTCATTGCCTGGTCAATCTGGTCGGTTATCTCCAGTATTGTTGTTCGTAGTTTTGAAAGCTTTTCTTTTTCATCTCCCTGTGCTTCATCAATGCGTTTAGTCAGTGTCTCGTAGAAGGAGTAATCAATACCTGACCGTGCCAGAGATACCAGCGTGGTTAACCTGGTTTCTGTTGGAGCGCTGATAATCAGGTCCAGCAGTTTTTCACGAGTCAAGCCTTCTTTGCCGGCATCTTGCAAAGACTTCACAGCTGCTTCAGCCTCTTTTGACTGCTCGGCTAATTCCTTACCTGCAGTGCTCTCATTAAGTAAATCCTGCTGCAGAGCGGCCAGCATTTGTGCGCCTTGCTGATCACCTTGCTGCAGCGATACCTGAATAATCCTCGAGAAAATGCTGAAGAATTCACGGTCGATGATATCATCTTCCTGTTTAATTATTTCCTTTCGAACGTCTGGTGCTGCATTAACAAGGCGCTCAATCAGAGAAATCTTTTTTTGTTGTGACTGGATCATTTCTTTCGTAATGCCATCTGCTTCAAGGATCGTCTCAATCATTGTCTGCATCGTCAACATGGTTTTGGGCTGCAGTAAGTAAGCTTTTCGCTTCTCAGCCGACAGGTTGTTAAATACTTTATTGATGATAGGTCCAATCCGTTTTTCCTGCTCATTAAGAGGTAAACCCAATTCAGGGGGGAAATAGGTCAACAACAGTTCTTTCTCTGGATCATGATAAACAATAGGCACGGCAGCGCTGCCTTCATAGCGGCAGTTTGGGCATGAGATGTGGTTAGCCATTCCACTGAGAATGCGCTGTTTATTTTGCGGGTCCACACCAACGTCAAATAATTGTTCAATATCAGCAATTACCGGTTGACGGCAATTGGGACAAGTAGTTTGCGTTTGGGGCATTGTATTTTCCTGTCTTTAAAGAATTTTGCTGGATTATACCACGACGGTCAAGGGTGGTTTTTCGCTAACGCGGTAATGTAAAACAGATTTGAGCACCCTTATCTTTCTCGGGATTGATCCAGATTGATCCCCCGTGTGCTTCAATAATTGCTTTTGTCAGGTACAAACCAAGCCCGGCACCTTTGGTGTTGCGTGCCATATCTGGAGCCCGATAAAAGCGGTCAAACACATGGGGAATGTCCGCCGAAGCGATGCCCGGACCCTGATCGCTGACGCACACCATCACAGAATCGGGCTTTACTGACCCGGTGATGATGATTTTTCCTTCAGGGGTATATTTTATAGCGTTGGCGACCAGGTTGTTCAATACCTGCCGCAGTCTTTGCTCATCTCCGATGATGACCGGAAAATCAGGTGGGAAATCAACAACAATTTGGTGACGCTCAGCTTGAACGCCCATTCGTTCTGCAATCCTTTGTGTAAGTTCGACCAGGTTGACATCGCTCTGATTAATTTTTATACCACCTGCTTGAAGCCTGGAGGCATCCAGCAGGTTTTCAATTAATCCGGTCAGGTGGTCTGCTTCTTCTTCAATTACCTGCAGACTGTCCTGGACAACTTCTTTTTCCCACTTAACATCTTCACGTCTCAAGGTTGAAACATAACCTTTGATCAAGGCAACGGGTGTTTTCAGTTCATGACTGATAATCGATATAAAGGTACTTTTCAATTCATCAGCCTGTCTGAAGCGTGTGATATCCCTGACCGAGGCGATGATATTCTTAATCACGCCTTCAGAGGTGAGAAGCGGCGAATAAGTGATCCCGACAGCGACATAAGGCGGGGTGCTGCTCCTTTTTAAATCGCCTTCCACATAAAGATGTGCATGCGGGGTGAGAGGCCATCCGCCAGCTTCAGCTTCTTCAAGCGGAAGTCCTTGCGGTGTACGCATCCAGGTAATGAGTTCATCATGTTTGGATTGAAGGATTTGGTCTTGTGGGATTCCAATTATTTGCGAAAACGCAGGGTTGCAGTGTTCGACCTTGTGGTCACTGGTTAAGATGAAGATCCCATCCGCAACTGAATCTAACAGCGCGTCCAGGCGCTTTTTTTCATCGCTTACAAGAGAATAAAGCTGCGCATTTTGTACGGCAATGGCAGCCTGGTCAGCAAAACTACCCAGCAGGAGACGGTCATTAAGCGAAAAGACGCTCTGGTAGGCTCTAAAAATGAAGATGACACCCACTACTTGCTCGCGAGCGACCAGCGGCAGTCCGACACCAGTCAACGAGCCCATTGAGGTTGCACTGACGAGATCTGTCAACAGGCGATTGATTTCAGGAATTTCATTCTTAATTGCATTTTCGGATGTTGTTGGAAGATCGGTGAGAAATGGTTGCACATAATTCAGAAAAGCGGGTGCCAATCCACTGGACACGTTTATCTGCCAGCCTTTAGCGGGCGATTTAAGCGCAATCAAACCAGCCTTACCCGCAAGGATGTCAATGGCAATATTTAAAATTCGTCCCAAGAGCTTGTTGAGATCAAGCTCCTGGGTCAGTGCTTTTGCGATTTCGAGTAAATAATCTCGTTGCCGAACCCGAATGTCAGGCAGCATGTTTACAGAAGTTCTTTCTCCGCGATGGTTATTGACTCTTCGATGATCGTTAAGCCTTCATCAATCTGACTGCGGGTAATGCCCAGAGGTGGTGAGAGCCTCAATGTGCTTGGGCCACAACCCAATGACAGCAGACCTCTTTCAAATGCCAGGTCAACAACCCGTTCTCGCAGCTCATCAGCATACGCTCTTGTTTCATGGTCTTTTACAAAATCAATACCAAGCATCAAGCCTTTCCCGCGAACCTGACCGATGGAAGGATGCCGAACCTGGATTTCTTCAAGGGCTTCCAGTGTGTATTCACCAACCTCAGCAGCATTTTTCATATATTCTTTTTCAATGACATCCAATGTAGCCAGGGCAGCTGCACATGCGATAGGGTTGCCGCCATAGGTGTTGCCATGAGTACCTTTTGGCCAGGTTGCAACAGATTTTCTTGCTACCATTAGCCCGAGTGGGACACCAGAGGCAATGCCTTTTGCTACGCACATGATGTCTGGTTCCACACCAAAATGTTCAATAGCCCACCATTTGCCAGTTCGACCAACACCGGACTGAACCTCATCAGCGATAAGCAGGATGCCGTACTTGTCGCATAATTTGCGAAGCGCAGGGAAAAAGCCATCTGCCGGGACAACATAACCACCTTCACCCTGGATTGGTTCAATGATGATGCCTGCTACTTCTTTTGCTGGCACAGTCCTGGCAAGGATTGATTCTTCGATATATCTAACCACCGTCTCACCGTAATCCTCACCCTTTCGGCGTGCTAACAACTGACGATACGGATCTGGATATGGTACATGGGTGACGCCATTCATCAAAGGGAAGAAACCCTGGTGATAGGTGTACTTGCTGGCGGTCATAGTCACTGCACCCATTGTTCTGCCGTGGAAACCACCAAGAAACGCAATAAACTGTGGTCTTTTGGTTGAATAGCGGGCAAGTTTAATAGCTGCTTCAACACTTTCAGTGCCGGAATTGGTCATGAATGAAACAGCCTTCTCTTTAAAGGGCGCTATTTCGTCCATTTTCTCACCGAGTTCAAGCCATTTCTCATGATAAAAATCTGAGGAAATGTGCAGGAATTTTTCTGCCTGTTCTTGAATGGCTTTCACAACCTGTGGGTGACAGTGTCCTGTCGAGGCAACGGCAATACCAGCTGCAAAATCAAGAAACCTATTTCCATCAACGTCCCAGACTTCAACACCTTTTCCTTTATCCATTACAAACGGGTACGCCCTGGGATAGGATGGTGATATGACTTGACTATCGCGTTCAACAATTGCTTTTGCCTTTGGCCCCGGCATGATCTTCGCACTCATAGTTTTCTCCTTTGAAATTTGGTTGATATTGGCAACAATAATATTTTATTGTTGGTAATAAACTCCCTGATATCTAATTATAGCATTCAGATATTTTTGAATTAAGTTACATATTCATCTGATGTCCTGTATAAACGTCAACAGTTTTGTCATTCATGATGCAGGGTTTGATTTTATTGACTGAATAAAGGATCACTGCTATGATTTAGACGTATGAATCAGAAAAAAACCAGCCTGTTCCAGCGTATTTTCAGCAGCATAAAACGGGAAGTAAAATGGCTCACACCAGGGTTGGGTGTTAAACGCTGGCTGTTGCTTATATTCCTCGGTACCACGTTGATTGCGGTTGGAACAGCGATTTTGCTGCTTGATATCTATAGAACAGCTCCAACCACATGGTGGCTGCCAGTTCTGTCAGCTTTATCATTGCGCTTCATGGCCAGGCCTTTACGAGCGTTAGTCTTTGGGGGAGTCGGGGTTGGTTTGATAGCGTTTGGAATTTGGGGATTTAATAGATCTTTGCTGGTTCCTTTTATTACACCAGGTAAAAATATTGTTGAAGCTGTCAGCGCTTACCGTCGACGCGGAAGGGGACCAAGAATTGTCGTCATTGGGGGTGGTACTGGCCTGGCAACTTTGTTGAGAGGTTTGAAACCTTATACTAATAATCTAACTGCGGTAGTATCTGTAGCGGATGATGGTGGTTCTTCAGGAGAACTGCGCAAGAATATTGGCATACTGCCGCCAGGTGACATTCGCAACTGCCTGGCTGCCCTGTCGAATGATGAGGAACTGGTAACCCAATTGTTTCGTTACCGGTTCTCAAGTGGCGCTGGACTTGAGGGACACTCTCTGGGAAATTTATTGATCACAGCCCTGACCGATATTACCGGTAGTTTTGAAGAAGCTGTCGCCGAATCTGGCAGGGTGCTGGCTATTGAAGGACGAGTGCTTCCTGCCACACTGCACGATGTGAAACTGGTTGCAGATGTCACAATCAAGGATAAGCCGAATGGTGTTCGGGTGAAAGGTGAGAGCCAGATTACCATGACCAAGGGGCACGTGGGAAAGGTTTGGCTTGAACCCGATAATCCATTGGCATATCCGCCGACAATTCAAGCAATTCTCTCTGCTGATATGATTGTGATTGGCCCAGGAAGCCTGTATACCAGTATCCTGCCCAATTTATTGGTACCAGATCTGGCAGATGCAGTCAAAGCAAGCAGAGCAGTAAAGTTTTATGTCACGAACGTTGCTACGCAACCCGGTGAGACAGACGGTTTTACAGCTGAAGATCACATCAAAACGATTGAAAAACATCTGGGTAGAAAAGCCTTTGACATGGTCCTGGTAAACAACCAGACTCTGGTAACACTGCCTGACGGTGTGGATTGGGTGACCGGAACCAAATCCCTGCAGGCTGAGCATCCTGTCTATTTTGCTGACCTGTTGGATATTGAAAACCCCTGGCGGCATGATTCTGAAAAGCTGGCAAAAACAGTCATGGATCTTTTCTATGAGAAAACGGGACCGCTGCCAATGAAAGAAGGATTTTAGAAAACTTGAAAAATTTGAATATTTTGATTATTATTGAAATAATTAACAGGAGGAAGTAACCATGACAGTAAAAGTTGGTATTAACGGATTTGGCCGCATCGGGCGGCAGGTTTTAAAGGCCATCAATGAGTGCTCAAATGGCCAGCTTGAAGTGGCTGCAATAAATGACTTATTTGACACAGAAACAAATGCACATTTATTTAAATATGATTCGAACTATGGCATTTATGATGGACAGGTAAGTGTCTCAGGCGAGGACTTAATTGTAGACGGCAAGGTCATCAAAGTTTTCGCTGAAAAAGATCCAACAAAACTGCCCTGGAAAGACTTTGGTGTAGATATCGTTATTGAAGGTACAGGCGTTTTCAGGGATAAATTTGGTGACCCCGCCAAAGGCAAAGCCGGTGCTAATGCCCATATTGAAAATGGCGGCGCGAAGAAAGTTATCATTACCGCTCCCGCAAAGAATGAGGATCTGACCATTGTGCTGGGTGTGAATGAAGATAAATATGATCCCAAGACTCATCATGTGATCTCAAATGCATCCTGCACTACCAACTGCCTTGCACCAGCGGCAAAAGTTGTGCATGACCTGTTGACCATAGAAATGGGTATGATGACCACCATTCATTCCTATACAAATGACCAAAAAATCCTCGACCTGGCACACAAAGATCTTCGGCGGGCTCGTGCAGCAGCCATGAACATCATTCCTACCACAACAGGCGCGGCCAAAGCTGTTGCCCTGGTTATTCCAGATCTAAAGGGAAAATTTGACGGTTTTGCCTTACGTGTCCCAACTCCGACAGTTTCAATTGTTGATTTTGTTGCAATGGTAAAGAAATCAACAACTGTTGATGAATTGAATGCAGCATTCAAAGAAGCCGCTGAAGGGAAACTAAAGGGTATTCTTGGTTATGAGCCTGAACCGCTGGTATCCATGGACTTCAAAGGCGACTCGCGTTCCTCAATTATTGACGCACAATCTACCATGGTTTTGAACGGAAATATGGTAAAGGTAGTGACCTGGTATGACAATGAATGGGGTTACTCCTGCAGAACAGCAGACCTTGCCTTACTGCTTGCCAAATCACTCTAATATTTTCTAATTGCGACAAATAAAGCAGGTTTGCCAAGCAGCTTTGGATAACCTGCTTTATTTCTATCTGACTGACGGAGATAACAGATGTTTGAGAAGAAAACTATAAAAGATATTGATGTAAAGCATAAAAAGGTATTAATGCGTGTAGATTTCAATGTGCCAGTCAAAGAGGGTGTAGTGGGAGATGACACCCGTATAAGGGCTGCAATGCCGACGATCCAGTACCTGATTGATGAGGGTGCTGCTGTCATTCTTACTTCACATCTTGGCCGTCCAAAGGGCAAGGTTATGCCAGAATTTTCTCTGAAACCTGTGGCTGAACATCTTGCACAGTTGTTGGGTAAACCTGTGGCTTTTGCTGATGACTGTTTGGGAGAGTCAGCCAGCACAGCGGCTGATGCACTCATTCCTGGCCAGGTGCTGCTGTTGGAGAATACCCGTTTTTATGCCGGCGAAGAGAAGAATGACCCGGAAATGGCACAGAAGCTGGCTTCGCTGGCTGACATCTTTGTCAATGATGCTTTTGGGACAGCTCACAGGGCACATGCCTCAACAGAGGGTGTTGCCAATTACTTGCCGGCAGTCGCAGGTTTTTTGCTGGAAAAGGAAATAAAATACCTCGGCCAGGCAATCGACAACCCTGAACGACCTTTTGTGGCAATTCTCGGAGGCGCAAAAGTAAGTGACAAGATCGGCGTGATCAAGAACCTGCTTGATAAAGCTGACACGATCTTGATAGGCGGCGGTATGGCGAATACATTCTTCAAAGCCCAGGGACTGGCAATGGGTGATTCCCTTGTGGAAGAGGATGTTCTAGACACTGCAAAGGAGATTCTTGCCATTGGCGGCGAAAAGATGATATTGCCGGTGGATGTCGTTGTGGCAGATGCGTTTGCTGAAGATGCCAATACTGAAGTTATTGAAGCTGGCGATGTGAAAGACGGATGGCGTATCCTGGATATTGGACCTGAAACAGTGAAACAATACAGTGAAGTTATAAAAAATGCTGGCACGGTGATTTGGAATGGTCCGATGGGTGTCTTTGAATTCAAAAAATTTGCTTCCGGCACATTTGGCATTGCACAGGCAGTAGCTGATAGCGGATGTGTTTCAGTAATCGGTGGTGGTGAATCTGTAGCCGCAATTCAGGAGTCAGGTCTGGCGGAGAAAATTACCCATATTTCCACTGGTGGTGGCGCCTCACTTGAAATGCTGGAAGGGTTAACCCTCCCTGGTGTTGCGGCATTGCAAGATAAATGAACTTGAACTGAATTTGACTGAGGTAATTTATCAATTCTATTAAGTTAAAGTGTGGGATTCTGGATATGAAAAAGAAGCTAATCATTTCCATAGCTGTGGTCTTGGTGGCTGCTTTTATTATCATGCAGCTGTTGCCATTTGGAAAAAATCTCAGTAACCCACCTGTAATAAGTGAACCTGATTGGGACAGCACTGCAACAAGAGAACTCGCCAGGGATGCCTGTTTTGACTGCCATAGCAACGAGACCAATTGGCCCTGGTACAGCCAGGTTGCTCCGGCTTCATGGCTTCTGGAGTATGACGTAACCACAGGCAGGTCATTCTTTAATTTCAGCGAATGGCAGGATGGGCGGATAATGCCAGAAGAGTTTGCTTTTGTCATCAACAACAACAGCATGCCGCCAGTACAGTACAGGATCATTCATCCAGAGGCTCGCTTATCAGCTGATCAGAAACAGGCATTAATACACGGCCTTAGAAGTTCATTAGAAAAATAAATGTACTGGGACAGGTTATAAACAAGAAAAAGCAATGATTACTCAAGTTTTCTTTACAAATCAGCAAGTATAGAGTAAAATCTTGTTTTGCAATTTGTAAGAATTAGTATTCTGGAGGAACGTAGTTTTGGCAAACATAAAATCTGCGATCAAACGCAATAAACAAAATGAGAAGCGTCGTGTTCAAAATCGTATCTATCGCGGTAAAGCCCGCACATTGGTTGCAAAGGCAAAAACTTCCATAGAAGCCGGTTCAGTTGAAACGGTTGAGCAGGAAGTGAAACTGGCAATCAGCGCGTTAGATAAAGCAGCGATCAAAGGTGTTATTCATAAGAATAATGCTGCCAGGCGTAAAAGCCGCCTGATGAAGAAACTGAACGACGCGAATTAGTCGTAACGTTCTTCCCGGTGTTTTCCGGAATTGATACGCATTTAAGCGGGAGTGAACGCTCCCGCTTTTGCATTAGAATAATAGGAATATGACTCCGGTTGAAAAAAATTCCGTTGAATTTAAGAAAGCATGAGACTTGCACAGGGACAGTATGTTTGAGCGCGAACAACAGCAAATTACAGAAAAAATAAGCTACTACTGCCAGGAGCATGGACTGGCTTTACCCTCTTTTGATTGGAAATGGATACCATTTAGCGGCAGTTGGGGCATCTCCACATCCTTTTTCCAGGTGGCTGCTGCTGAAGCAAGACAGGGAAAGAAAATTGTTGTTCCCAAGCGGGCACAAGAGATTGCACAGCAAGTCGCTGATTACCTTGCAATCCCAGATGGTTTCTCACGTGTGGAAGCTGTCAATGGTTATTTGAACCTGTACTACGAGACTGAGCGTTACGCACAGCATGTGGTCGCCAGTGTGCTGCAGGAGAAGGAGTTTTTTGGTAGGTCTGCTCCTAATAATCAGCAAGTTATGGTGGAATTTTCACAGCCAAATACTCACAAAGCCTTTCATGTCGGGCATTTGAGAAACGTAATCCTCGGCGATTCAATCTGCCGGCTCTTAAACGCAGCGGGCTACAAGGTGGTGCGTGCAAACTATATCGGTGATATTGGTTTGCATGTGATCAAATGGCTGTGGGTTTACCTGAAGAATCACAACGGTGAGACACCCGGTGCTGATCGAACTCGCTGGATGGGCGAAATTTATTCCGAAGCGGATGCTTTATATGATGACCCGGATGTAAAAGCCGAGGTAAAAGCCCTGTTTGGCAAGTGGGATCAGCGCGAGCCTGAAATCGTTGCCTTGTGGAAACAGTCAAGAGGGTGGTCACTTGAAGGCTTTGACCAGGTTTATCAACGCTTGGGGGTTGAATTCAATCGTATTTACTTTGAGAGTGATGTTGAAGACTCAGGTAAAGTTGTTGTCGATGAACTGATAGAAAAGGGATTGGCAAAGGATGAAAGACCGGAAGGGGCAGTCATCATCCCATTAGATGAAATTCTGGGTTTGGAAGAAAAATATCGTGTGCTGGTGATCCTGCGGTCCGACGGTACTTCCCTGTACTCAACCAAAGACTTGGCGCTGGCTGCACAAAAATTTGATGAATATCAGCTTGATAAATCAATCTACGTGATTGATGTCAGGCAGTCGCTTTATATGCAGCAGATTTTCAAGACAATTGAGCTCCTTGGTCACAGCTGGGCAGACAAATGCCATCATCTGGCTTATGAAATTGTTAATTTGCCCGGCAATGTGACAATGTCGTCACGAGATGGTACGGTTGTCCTGTTTGATGATTTGATCAACGAGGCGACCCGCAGAGCGCTGGTGATTGTCAAAGAGAAGAACCCTGAATTGGCATCTGAGCTGCAGCAGAATGTTGCTGAAGCCGTCGCGCTGGGTGCCATTAAATATTCAATGCTTTCGCGCGACAGTACAAAAATTGTTACTTTCGATTGGGAATCTGCTCTGGACTTCAACGGTCAGGCTGCTCCGTACATTCAATACGCTGCTGTTCGTGCCAACAGTATCTTGAGGAAATCGGGTATCGTATTAGGCGAGTGCCTTGTCCCATCGCATACCTTAAGAAAAGAAGAAGTCGAATTGATTGATCTAATCACACGTTTACCAGCTGAAGTCAAACGTGCAGCTGAAGAGTATAAGCCGCTGTTAATTGCCAACCTGTCTTTTGAAATTGCAAAAGCTTTTTCAAACTTTTACCGTGAATGCCCGGTTCTGCAAGCGCCAGAAAATGAAAAAAACTTCAGGATATACCTGGTAGCAGCAGCGAAGCAGGCTCTTTCGAATGCGTTGAACCTGTTGGGGATAAAAAGCCCTGACGTGATGTGATAAGGACGTTGTGTTATGTTTATTGATGAAGCCGAAATTTATATCCGTTCAGGCAAAGGCGGAAATGGTATGGTTCATTTTCACCGAGAAAAGTATGTCAACCGTGGAGGACCAGACGGCGGTGATGGCGGAAAAGGTGGTGACATCATCTTCGAGGCAACGCGTTCTCTGAACACTCTGGCGAAATTCCGACATCAGTTGAAGTACATTGCTGATGATGGTAAAAATGGTAATGTCAGCAACCAGACAGGCAGATCTGCTGATGACCTGATTATTCCTGTTCCTGTTGGAACACTGATCTATGATAAGAATGATGGTAATTTGCTGGCGGATTTAACTGATGATGGTCAACAAATAATCATCTGCAAAGGCGGTAGAGGGGGAAGGGGCAACCAGCACTTTGCAACGGCACGCCGCCAGGCACCCAGGATAGCCGAAAAGGGTGAACCGGCAGAGGAAAAGAATCTCAAGCTGGAATTGAAGTTGATCGCCGATGTGGGTATTGTCGGTGTGCCAAATGCTGGAAAGTCAAGCTTGCTGGCAGCCATTACAAATGCAAAGCCAAAAATTGGCGATTATCCATTTACAACCCTGGCACCGAATCTTGGTGTTGCCAACCTGGATGAAGACAATCAACTCGTCCTGGCGGATATACCAGGACTGATTGAAGGCGCACATACTGGCGCTGGTTTGGGACTAGCTTTCCTCCGCCATGTTCAGCGTACGCGGGTGCTGATTCACGTCCTCGATGGGCTCTCAGAAGATCCAGTAGCCGATTTCACGCAGATTAACAGTGAGCTATCAATATTTGACCCCGCACTTTCCAGGAAGCCCCAATTGGTGGCTTTTAACAAAATGGACTTACCGGAAGTAGCTGAAAAATGGTCGAGCATCAAGGGTAAGTTGGAGAAAAAAGGATACAAGGTTTACCCGATTTCTACCATGACACGTGAAGGCGTTGCACCAATGTTATGGAAAGCACTTGAGCTGTTGCAATCACTGCCTGAGATTGTTTATGAAGAGCAGATTCCGATTTATAAACCGGAGAGTGATGCACGCGACTTTACTGTCAGCCGGACAGACAGGGGCTGGAAGGTTGATGGTGCTGCTATTGAACGCGCTGCAGAAATGACCTACTGGGAATATGATCCTTCTGTGAGGCGCTTTCATAGATTGATTGTCAAGCTGGGAATTGATGAAGCGCTGCGTGACGCAGGTGTCAAAGAAGGGGATACCGTGGTGATTGCTGATTTTGAACTTGAGTGGGCGGATTAATAAGACTATGAGAACGGGCATCTTTGGCGGAACGTTTGATCCACCTCACCTGGGACATGTGATCTTAGCTGTTGAAGCTATCAGCCAGCTTTCACTTGATAGAGTATTGTGGGTACTCACACCAGACCCACCTCACAAACTGAACAAATACAAACACCCTACAAATCAAAGACTTGAACTGGTCAAAGCAGTTGTTGCCCTTGAAGAGAAGTTTGTTTTCTCTGATATTGAATTAAAAAGGCAGGGTCCGCATTTCGCCTTAGACACAGTGCGTTTGCTCTCCCAGCAATATCCTGATGATGAGTTAATTTACTTAATGGGCGGCGATTCGCTGGCAAACCTGCACACCTGGTACAGGCCTGTGGAATTCCTGGCTGTGTGTTCTGGATTGGGTGTTATGCGCCGACCCGGTGTCAATATCGACCTTGCGACCGTTGAAGAGCGTCTGCCAGGTGTACTAGAGAAGACAACCTTTATTGATGTTCCCCTGCTGCAAATTTCCTCAACTGACATCAGGGCAAGGATAGCCGCTGGTATGCCTTATAAGTACTTTCTCCCGCAACCCATTTACGAACTGATCCAAAGCTTTCGACTCTACATGCCCCCTGAGGTTTAATCATTCATGTCACTATTCAATAATAAACGGTTTGTCGCAGCCGGTCTCGGTCATTTTACGGTGGATGTTTTAAACGGTGTTCGTAATGTTTTACTGGCGTTTTTAAGTATTCCATTAGGGTTAACAAATACCTCTATTGCGACAATTGGTATGGTGTACTCCCTGGTTGCAGCCGTTGTTCAGCCATTTGCCGGGCATTTTTCTGACCGCTATGGCCGGCGATGGATATCTTCACTGGGCGTATTTTGGATGGTGTTCTTCTTCTGCCTGGCGATGATCATACCCGGTTGGCCCGGTTTGATCTTGTTTATCATTGCCAGCATTGGATCAGGCATATTTCATCCGGTTGGGACAGTGGAAGCTACCCTGGTTGGCCAGGCAGATGGGAACGGGCGCGAATCCACAGCAACCTCGATTTACTTCTTTTTTGGCCAATTTGGTTTCTTTCTTGGGCCAATCCTGGCTGGTGCCATCCTGGATGTCTGGGGACAGCGAGGATTGTTTTCGCTGGGACTGCTTGGCAGCCTGACTGGTTTTTACATCCTCTCTGCATATAAAAATGTAAGACTTCCTGTTGAAATATCTGAGGTCTCAAAAGTACCAACTGCTCAGGCGGAAAACAAATACGTGTGGTGGTATGTGGCTGTCCTGATTATGGTAATCACCGTAGATTCGTGGGCAGGCACTAATATGAGCCTGTTTATTCCCAAGTATCTGAGCGATTTAGGACAATCGGCCAGCACTTATGGCTTGCTTGCTTCTTTGTATGTCGGTGCCGGGGCATTTGGCAATGTGTTTGGCGGTTATCTCGCCGATCGTGTAGCCCGGCACAAGGTGATCATGGCAGGCTTTGTACTGGCTTGCATTCCGATATTTTTTATTGCACAAACTGGCTACTCACTCTGGTACTACCTTTTACTGCCTGTAGCTGGATTTACTGTTGGTTCAGTTTACAGCAGCCTGATCATCCTGGCTCAACGAATATTCCCGGGCAGAATGGCCTTGGCATCCGGTCTTGTATTGGGTTTCATGTTTGCCAGCGGCGCGATTGGCGCCATGATCAGTGGTGTTATGGCTGACAATCTCGGTGTGATATCGGTCTTTTACCTGACTGCCGGAATGCTGCTTGTCTCAGGATTGCTGGCATTTTTGTTAAACAGCAATTTGAATAATAAGGTGCCTGTGAGATAAATCAAGACGAATAAATTAAAAAAAAGGATGCAGCTGTTAAAATAATGGCCGCATCCATTTTTAATTAAAACCTTAATATTAATATTTACTCCTTGATCAGTTTCACCTTGCCCAGGCTCAGGTTGATCTCAATTTCGAGTCCGGGTCCAGTACCGGAGGCGGTATATTCCTGCTCGTTTATGTTCCAGGTTCCCTCGAGTGCCACCTCACCAAGGGTTTTACTGAGTATGACGGTGACAGGTGTATTCGCTGGAATGATGATCTCAAATGAACCTGCGCCGCCGCGTATATCAACCTGTGCATCCTGCTGTAGCTGACCTGAAAAATCAAATTTATAGGATCCGGCGCCACCCTCAAAACGCATCTCTTTGAAATTAGCGTTACCCAGACCATCGAATTCAATATTCGATGCACCGCTCTTGTACTGCAGTTTTTCCATCACCGCTGGATTGGGTTCGCTGAAAGTCACAACTGTGTTGCTTGCGCCATCGCTGATATCCAGGCCAGTAACCGGTACACCACTCAGGTCAAGCCTGCTGTCATAAGCGCCGGCGTTGATGGTGATGTCCATTGGTGCTTGCCCCAATTTTAGTGACCATTTATTCACTATTTTGTCAGAAAAGTTGAGATTTTCTTTCCACGTCTGGGTAATTTCCAGCCTGTTGTCAGTTCTGATGACTTCCGGCTGCCAGAGAGGAACATTGTAATCTATCTTACCTTCGACCCAATTGTCGGCTCCACCAGTAATATCGAGCTTGCCTCCTGCCATTGATATTTGTAATTCAGCCAGCTGGCTACTCTCAGGCAGAGACTCGGAGATGAGTAAAGTCATAGTGTCTGAGACTTCAACTTGCTCTGTGGGTATATTTACAGTGCATGAGAGCAGCAGAATGCTGATCGCAATAAGAGTGATAAGATGTGTCGTTTTCATTTTTTCTCCTCTAACCTGATGCCAACATTTACTTGCAAGTTACCCTCAATCAGATAAACCATCTTGATCAATGTCACTGGACTGATCAATATTGTCATCAACAATTTTGGCTGATATGTCTTCAGGTGAATTGAAATCTGAAGGCTTGTTTTCAGTGACTCGAATCTGACTTTGTTCAATCGAAGCAGTAGTGTTGTTTGATGCGCTGGATTGGTAAGTTTTTGTGCCAAATTTACTGATAATGACACCACCAAGTCCCATCACAGAGACGATGGCTGGGAGAATCCACCCGATGCAGGGTATCCAGCCGACTCCGGCCGACAGAATACTGAGCATCAGTGTTCCTACGCCAGTAGATATGGCAGGCGCCCAGTCCACTTTAATTGCCGCTGCCAGCCTTATACCCAATTCATAACCGATCGCAATCCACCCAAAGAGAAATGCAATGCCGAGCAGGATCGAGCCTATCAGACCAACCGGGATGAGAATAATGGTGATAATCAGCAGTAAAAGAACTGCAGGGGCGGCAAATATGGTAAGGATGCCTGCGGCGCCAGAAATGAAAGGTGCATTGAAGATGGACCTGGCAACCCTGCGTGTCGGATCGGGGGCCAGTAGGGCAATTACAGCCGCCAGGATGGCTAAGGCAAGCGCCTGAAAGAACTTCCAAAAGACTGACTGAAGGAAATTCTGCCCTGCTCTTAAAACATCCATACCATCAATTCCAGGCTGGATACCGGTAAATCCCTCACCTTTGCTAGACGGCAGGTTGAAATTATAAGTTTCGTTAATGGTATTGGTATTTCCATTGATCTTCGAACCGTCCTGACGGTTGATGTTCACACCTATGGTTGAGACATCACCGTTGATGATGGCGTTGGAAAGCAAGTTGACACTACCTCCCATTGCAAATACATCTCCATTGACTGTCCCGTCAATTTCAACTGAACCACCGGTAAGTATCAGGCTGCCATTAACCTGGCTATCGGGATCAATGGTTGCCTGTCCACCGATAATCACCAGGTCACCGTGCAGTGATTCTCCGCTTTTGAGGTGATAAAAACTGCCAATCACGAGCTTGCCACCGTCGTCATTAAAATCAACGCTCAAACTTGATTGGGCAGAAGCAGGTGCGGGAAATACCAACGCTGCAATGATAATTGATAGGATCAGAAAAAGATTTAGCACAGATTTATTACTCATTTGGAACTCCTTGATAAGCTAAACGCCATACCATTAATATCCAGGCAATCATGATGACCAGCAGGATCATACCGGCTGAGATCAGACCGATTAGCGGTAAATACAGGGGAATGTTTGAGAAAAATGTTCTTGCTGCATCAATAAATATGTTTATCCACATGATGGAATGGCTGATCTGCAAAAAGGTGTTCACAAACCATTTAACCGGCGAGCCCGTTAACAGTGTGAAGACAGCAATCAGGATAAATGTGGCAATATTTGCGAAGCCGAGGAATAAAAAGAAGCGCCTGACCATTAGCGACTGCTCATTTACCTGCCGTTCAGCCAGGTTTTGCTGCCAGCGATTGAGAAAACCGTTTGCAGGCTGATGCATGCCAGCGCTGTTGACCATTGTTTCAAACGTGCGCAGGGACTGCGATAATGTTGAACACGTTTCACAATCAGCCAGGTGCTGCTGTAGCTCAACCTGTTCGGCAGCAGTTATTTCTTCAGAGAAGATCATATTCTCAAATGGTTGATGATTCATATTCCCTCTCTCTAACCTGTCCACCAGGTCGTTCTTGTGCACCAATAAGGACCGCAATCTGTTTTCGAGAACGGAAAAGCCGGCTCTTTACTGCGCTGATGGACAACTGCAGAGTGTCGGCAATTTCCTGTTCAGAAAATGCATACCAGTAGCGTAAGATAATAGCTGCACGGTCATCAGGTGCAAGCTGGTTTAATACGTCCTGTAGACGGGCATTATGTTGTTTCATCGACAGTGCGCGTTCAGGGCTTGTTTGGCTGTAATCCGGTATGATTTCTTCTGGAAGGGTATCAAAATCCACAGATGCCAGTCTTTTCTTTCTTTGTTGATCAATGCAGTAATGAGCAGCAATTGACAGCAGCCAGGTGATAAACGATCTGTCAGTGTCATACTTGCGCATGTTTTGATAAGCTCTCCAAAAAGTCTCCTGGGCAGCATCTTCAGCGTCCTGCTGGTTGCCCAGCATACGGCTGCAGAGGTTATAGACGGGTGTTTGGTAGGTCATAATTAGTTTCGAAAATGCCTCATTATCACCATCGATGGCTGCCTTCAGCCAATCCTGCTCTTCTAATTTCACACTTGCTCCTGATAAACAAATGCTCTAACCCAATATACGGAAACTTGATCGATTAGTTGCACTGGAGAAATTATGCTAAATAGATGCCTGTGTTTTTTTCATCAAACAACTGCATAATTTTTCCATCTCCATTATACTGATAAAGAACCACTCACCTATTCGCGATTGAACAGGTTGTAAATTAACTCTATGGAAACACAAATTGTCACACTTGAAAATCCTTTAGCCTCTTGTGCTGCTGCAGTTGTGATTGATGTCTGCAGGGCATTCACAACGGCTGCCTTTGCCTTTAATGCTGGCGCTGCTGCAGTGATCATGACTGATACTGTTGAACATGCTCTGCGCTTGAAAGAAGCTCATCCCGGGTCACTGGTGATGGGTGAGGTAGGCGGACAACGCGTACCTGGATTTGACCTTTGGAATTCCCCCAGTGAAATTCATAAACTGGACCTCAGCGGTAAAACCATCATTCAGCGTACTTCCTCTGGTACCCAGGGCATGGTTCTGTATCAGGACAAGGTGCCTCTCTTAGCCGGTTCGTTTGTGATCGCTGAAGCGACATTAAAATTCCTTGAAGCAACATATCCCAAAACCCTGGCCCTGGTTGCTACCGGTGTACGGGATGGTGTTGGCGGTATCGAAGATGTTGCACTGGCAGAATACATGTGCGAGAGGTTGAGTGGACGGCGGGTATCTCCTAACTCGTATTTAGAAAAAGCCTCATCATGGGTTGGTTCTGCGAACGGACAAGATAACGAAACAGACAGAATTCTACAGTCTGACCTGGCTTTATGCCTTGACATTGACCGGTTTAATTTTGCATTACTGGTTGAACAAGTGAACAATCAGTTAATCCTTAAAGCGGTGAATCCGGATGAATCGCCGGCGGATATAAAATAATCCAAAATATTTGAGGGATGACAATGGATGAGAAAGAGCTGCAAACCATAATCAACAAGTGTCAACGTTCGCTGACATATCATGCCCCCGTGCAGAAATTTGTTAAGAACATACTGTCAGACCTTGCCAATTTTGTCGATGCTGAGGCTATCAGTGATGTGTATGGGAGCGGAGCCCTGATTGAAGATTTCGAACAAGAGATTGCTGTACTGCTTGGTAAACAGGCAGCTGTATTTATGCCCAGCGGCACCATGGCACAGCAAATTGCCATGCGGATTTGGTCAGATAGGGCAGGCATTCGCACGCTGGCATTCCACCCGACCTGTCACCTGGAGATACATGAGCAAAAAGGTTATGAGTTTCTGCATCAACTGTGTGCTGTGCTGGTCGGCCAGCCAAACTGCCTGATCACGCTGGCTGACCTTGATCAGTTACATGGTCCGTTATCTGTCCTGCTGTTGGAACTGCCGCAGAGGGAAATCGGCGGGCAGTTACCTGATTGGCAAGACCTGCTGGCGCAGGTGAATTGGGCAAGATCTCGCGGTATCAAAGTGCATCTGGACGGTGCAAGATTGTGGGAATGCAAGCCATTCTACCAGTGTGAATATGCGGAGATAGCCGGTTTGTTTGACAGTGTCTATGTCTCATTTTACAAGGGCCTGGGCGGTATCACCGGTTCAGTGCTTGCCGGTGATACCGAATTTATTGCTGAAGCTAAGGTCTGGCAGAGGCGTCACGGTGGTAACCTGCGCAGTCTGTACCCTTATGTGCTTTCCGCCAAAAAAGGGCTGCAGGAATATCTCGATCAAATGGATGCGTTTTACCATAAAGCAGTCGAGATAGCGGGAATGATGTCAGCTTATGAAATCTTCGAGGTTGTTCCAAATCCACCGCAGACGAATATGTTCCACCTCTATGCCAGGGCTGAAAAAGATGCGCTGCTTCAGGCTGCCGGGTTGATTGCGCGGGAGAAATCGATTGTGATGCTTTTCAGGTTCTTCCCATCACCCATGTCGGCTTACCAGAAGACTGAAATAACCATTGGCAGTGCTGCCCTGGAAATATCAAAAGACGAACTGCATGAAGTAATTGCCCTGTGGGTAGAGGCAATTAAAAACGTGTAGCTGCTTACAGGTCATTCTGATTACTAAAATTGACCTCTTCTTTGACTGCAAACATTGACTGTATGCGTTGTATCACAACATCCAGGTGTTTTGACTTGTGCACAAAATCAAGGTCGTCTGTTGAAATCGTGAGCACTGGGCAGAGATCGAATGACCTAATCCACTCGTTATAATAACTGTCCAACAGCTCAAGGTAATCTGGTGTAATACCCGTTTCCATATTCCTGGCGCGCTGTTGAATGCGTTTCATCAGCACTTTCACAGGCGCTTTCAAATAGATCAGCATGGACGGCTTTGGCAATCCCTGTGTGAGAATATTGAATAGCTTGAGGTAGGAGAGATAATCCAGTTCTGTCAGGTTGCCCATTTGATGCAGCGCTCTGGCAAAAATGTGTGCATCCTCGTATATTGAGCGGTCAATGATCGCCGATTGGGACAGATTCCACATGTCAAGGTGCTGCTGAGCCCGATGCCCCAAAAAGTAAACCTGCAAGTGAAAAGACCAGGTTTTCATGTCGGCGTAAAAATTTGGCAGGTAGGGATTATCAACCACAGACTCATAGGCAGTTTGCCAACCCAGGCGCTGACCAATTTTCTCTGTCAGAGAAGTTTTTCCCGAACCAATATTTCCAGCCACAAGTATCAATCTTTTCGGCATGTGATCATCCTTACACAACTGTTTTAATGATTATAAAACAGGTCATAGTAATTCGATTTAGAATCTGCTATCATACGTATAAGAAATTTGAAAAGGCGAAGTGATGTAGCAACTGCAGCCAGAATCTACTGTAGTGTTAGGTGGAAAGCAATAACGCCGGAAAGGAGTCAGAGATGGCAAGAAAGTTACGGATAATCAGCTTATTACTCGTCGTCGTGGTGCTGGTATCTTCCTGCAACCTCCCGGGACCAGGAGGAGATGGTGAGTCTGATCTAATGTCAACCGCTGCAGCGCAAACGGTTGAAGTGATGCTCACGCAGGCTGCAGTACCGGGATCAACTCTTGAAGTTACCCATGCAGCCAATGCGACGACCAGTGCAGAAGTTGCCACTATTACCGCCATATCTATCTCAACAAACACTCCTCAACCCACCAGCACGCTGCGACCCACCAACACCCAGGTCTTTACTGCCACACCGCTGCCATGTGACCAGGCATCGTTTGTTGAGGATGTCACTGTCCCGGACGGCACAGAATTTAACGTAGGGCAAAGCTTCACAAAAACCTGGCGCCTGCGCAATGCAGGATCATGCACCTGGACCACAGCTTATGAGGTCGTTTTCTTTGGTGGCGAGCAGATGAACGGGCCTATGGATTTAAACCTGACTGGCAACGTGTATCCCGGCCAAACTGTTGATATCACCCTCAGCCTAAAAGCACCTAACACTGCCGGCACCTACCGGGGTAACTGGAAGCTGCGCAATGACCGTGGCCAGGTGTTTGGTTTGACCAATGGCAATCCTTTTTGGGTTGAAATTAAGGCAAAAGCTATCCTTGCACCACCTGCAATTGCATTGGAAGTCTACAATTTTGCTAATAATATGTGCACAGGAGAATGGAAAACCTATCCACCGTTCGGAGATATCCCGTGCCCGGGCACAACTTCTGACACTGAAGGGTTTGTTGTTCTGGTTGGTAACCCTGTTATGGAAGATGGAAATCCTGCAGGACAGCCAGGGATTCAGACACACCCAAGATATGACCCTAACGGATTAATTCAGGGAAAGTTTCCACCGATGGTCATCCCTGCGGGATCGCGTTTTCTTGCAAAGATTGGTTGTCGGTCAGGTGGAGCAGCTTGCAACGTAAAATATCAACTTAATTATTATGTTGATGGCGACCCCACCTTGAAGTCTTTTGGCACCTGGACAGAAACCTATGACAGTTCAATACGAGACCTAAACATTGATCTTTCATCACTTGCTGGAAAATCCATCCAATTTATATTTATCGTTACTGCAAATGGCGATTCTGCCCAGGATTGGGCAATGTGGATCAACCCCCGTATCATGCAGTTTGGTCCCGGAACATAAAATTTATTATCAATACGCATTTAATGACTCATTCCCCGGCTGGTTGAAAAATCACCGGGGAGTGATTTTTGTTAAACAGTTTGAAAAATTTGCTACCTAGAATAATTGAATGGTATGAATATTGCATACTACTTTATGCGTGTTCTACATCAATGATCGGAGTGTTTTATGAAAAAACTATCTGAAATTGCAGTGTTGACAATCTTGACCCTTGCTGGATGCACCCAGATGCCCCAACAAACCCCGGAGGTTTCGACCCAACCAGCAGTTGAGGTCACCCTGGCTTCACCTGCGACAGAGACTTCTCAACCTACGCAGGTGACTGTCACTCAGCAGGCAACTGCCACAGAAAATGGTCAGTCACTGGTAGCACTGCCAGCGCCAATCTATTATCTTTATGATGACGGTGGAAAGAATGGACTTTTTCGCCTGGAGCCAAATGGGGTGGATGTAATTAAGATAACTGATGAACCGTTGGAGGTTACTGATTTTGCAATTAACCCCTTGGATGGATCAATTGCATACATTACAGATAACAAAATCATGTACGTGGGCGCACTTGGTGAGAATAAGCAGGTTTTGATAGAGGGTGAGCCAATATCCCAAACGGATCAGTACTTTTGGCGGGAGAAAATTGGCCGGCCAAGCTGGTCACCAGATGGGAAAATCCTGGCATTTTCACAGGGCGGTTTACGAATCCTGCACCTGGAAAGTAAAAAAGTAACCCTTGAGATTGAAAACCTGGTTGAGACCGTAGCAGGTGCTGGAGATATTCCCAAGGAAATTTATGCCCCTTCACTGTGGTCGCCGGATAGTACCAGGTTGATTGTTGATATTGGCTACTACGAAGGAAGTACGATCGGTGTTTATCATCTTAACCGCTCAGAATTGGTGCAGCCAGCATCGCCATCTTCATTGTGCTGCAACGAGAGCTGGTCATTAGATGGTTCTACCATTTATGTCAGCAGTCCTTTCCTCGGCATGATACAACCAGGTTTATGGACATTGGATCCTGAGAGTGGAGCAACAAATGCGCTGGTTGAAGCCGAGTCCCAGGATGGACCTTTTGAATTCGTTGGTTGGGCGGTCCAAAACAAACCTGATAGCCTGATGTATTTATATGGTCAGTCAGCTCGAATTCCTGATGGCAGCTCCGAACCTTTGAGCTTGTATGAATCAGGACTGGACGGCGTAACTGGCAGAATAGAATTGAATTCAGTTAAATTAAAACTGCGTGAAGTGCTCTGGGCACCAGATTATTCATTTGCTCTTGGCTTGGGTGACCAGATGCAGCTGTATGGTGTGGATTTGTCGGTCATACCGGCATCAGGCGCTGAGATAATCTCAATCCCATTCAATGGTTCATTTATTGCCTGGGGTCTGCCTGTTAATAAATAAGACCTAAAAAAACACTGTTTTAATAACAGGTCAGCGCTTTTCTTAGCTGACCTGTTATCTATGTTTCAGAGGTTGTGAAAGCAACACCGACCAGCCCTTTACCGCCGTGCACAGACAGCCCGGGTGTAAATTCAGTAATCAGAATGTCATCAGGCAGCGTGATCCGTTTCTCAAGTTGCTGTTTTAGAATTTCTGCACCTTCAGGATTGACCACATGAACAAATGCAATTTGCTCTAAAGTTTTATTTTCTAATTCATGCATCACTAGTTCAACCAGCCTCAATGCTGCTGCCTTGCTGGTGCGAACTTTTTCAAGCAGTTCCAGTTTACCATCCCTGGCAGTGAGGAGGGGACGGATGACAAACAGGTCAGCCATAATGGCAGAAGTCTTATTGATTCTGCCGCCCATTGCCAGGTACTTCAGTGTTGTCAGTGAACCAAACAGGTGCATGCGTTTACCGGCTGATTGAATTATTTCAACCGTTTCATCGTGTGCTGCGCCGGCTGCAAGCGCTTGAGCGCCTGCCAGCACCATCATGCCCTGTGCAATTGACAGCATTTGTGAATCAATCACGGTTATCTGCCTTCCCGGAAATTCCTCAACAGCTGTCAGAGCTGATTCGTATGTCCTGCTAATTTTGCCGCTGACCGTGACGCAGATGATTGTATCTGCGCCACTATCGAAGGCTTTTTGATAGGCGCGGACAAATCCTTCGGGTGGTGGGGCAGATGTGGTTGGTAGAATTCCCTCTCGATCGATACGAACAAATAAATCTTCATCAGTGATATTCTCGCCACAGGTGAATGTCTCTTCGCCAAAGTGAATTAAAATTGGCACCTGTTGAATACCATACAGTGAAGCAATATTTTCTGGCAGGCTTGAATCTGTGTCAGTAACTATCGCAGTTTTTGGCATTTTTTATCCTTCTTAAAAATAATTGCCTGTATTTTTTAAGTATAACAGTTTAGTATTGCCAGTATAGAATTCGTCTTGCTATAGAACAGCAATTATTCTACTGATTAGAATGATGCAAGCCACTTAATAGCTGGCTCTTCTGTGTCAAAAAATCTGAACTGCCAGCCTTTATTCAATTCATAAACCAGCTCTGAAAACCGACCTGGTGGTATTAAATTCAAAGGCATGACAACCGCCGCTTTGATAAAGTAATTGGCCAACTTTTGTAACACTCCTCCTGCTAAACCGGTACGTAAATTGAAAAAATCGTCAGGCAGGTTGCTGTAGGTTACTATAACCCTGTCAGTGCCATTTTCACCACACGCAGACACCATCTCCAAAGCATCATTCTCGCTTGTGATCTTGAATTCCGGACGGCATTTGATAATTTTCTTTGTGTTGATTGTCAGTATGGTGTAGTTGTCCATTATTCAGCCTTAATTTGTTATTAGTGTCTGAAGTTTATTTCTCAAATCGATAACCCACTCAAGTTCTCGCTTGTAATAACCCAGGATATTCTCATCAATTTTTTCCCAAATAATCGCCTCTTTTTGGGAGCGCTCTGGCTTTAGTAACTGACGGCGCTGTTTCTCTTCCAGGAGGAGAACATGGGCTTCCAGTTCAGCCTGGTAAGCGTCAAGCATGCTAGTGAACTCATCTTCGGGCAGGATATCTGCCCAGGCGAGCTGCGTCAGGAACCCATTTTTGAATTCTGGAATTTGTGGATCTTTGCTGAGAGTCTCCTGCAGCAACTGCTTTCCCTTATCAGTAATTGTGTAGAGTTTCTTTGCCGGCAGATTTTCCTGCTCAATGATCTTCTGGCTGATGGCGCCACTGCGATGGAGTTCCAATAGTGAAGTGTATATTTGATTATTATTTCCACTCCAGTACCACAGATCTGAATCAGAAAAGATTTTCTTCAACTCATAACCTGAAAAAGGCTTCCAGTTGATAAAACCCAACAGTGTAGTAGTTAATGACATTTTGTCTCCCTGGTGCAATTTACTATGTTATTACATAAGTAAGTTAATAATAACATATAGGTTTTTTTATGTCAATTAACATGTCAATAAACATTAGAAGTTCTTGTTTCATTGTCAATAATAATTAAAGAGCCTCAAAAAAACTCCCCTGGTGACAACCAGGGGAGGATGATTATGAGTGGGTATGGATTTTCAACATTCACTATAACCGCAAGAATAACACTTTTTGCAGCCTTCTTCATTGACCAGCGCAGCCTGGCCGCATTCAGGGCAAAGGTCACCAACGGTCATCTGCATTGGCGTGGCATGAGCGAAGGCCGGTTTGCTTTCAACGGGTTCATCTACCACTTCTGTTTCACCTGATGCTGCCAGCCTGATCTTTTTCTTTTGCAGGTAGTCCTCAATCACCTGTGCCAGACCATCTGGCAGAGAGCGAATACGGTTAGGCCCAAAACCAAGTGACCTTCCACCACCAATACCAGATAACTGGTGTACAACTTCTTCCAGACGTTTGTCCGGTTCAATGGGAGAGGCCAGGCGCAGGATGTAGGAAATCAACCTGCCTATCGCTTCCGATACTGCGGCGGTATCAGACCCAGCTTTTGCTGTGTTGATGAATACTTCAAAGGGGTAATTGTTGCCGTTCTCATTGATCGTGACATAAGCTTTGCCAAGGGGTGTTTCAACGTTATAAGTAAACCCGGGCAGCATTTTTGGTCGATATTTTTTTGTGAACTGCCATAATACGGGCTGTTCAGTGGCTGGCACGGGCTCTTTCCCATTCTTCTTCTCTACTGTAGCCTGTGTTTCAAGGACCACCTTTTCTCGTGAGCCAGTAATGTATACTGTGATCCCCTTGCATCCCAATTTCCAAGCCAGCATGTAGGCTGTAGCAACATCATCCTCAACAGCTGATGGCGGGAAATTAATCGTCTTTGAGAGGCTGTTGTCTACAAAAGCCTGCATGGCGGCTTGCATATAAACATGTTCTTCGGCAGTAATGTCAGAGGAGACAGCAAATACCTCTCGCAGTTTTTCAGGCACCAAATCGATATGAGACACACTACCCTGTTTCATCACTTCTTCAATTATTTGCTGCCGAACTTGTGGCTCAATCCCTGCCTCTTCAAGCGCTTTCAGAAACAGCGGGCTGGTATAAGCCAATTGTAAATCCTTGCCATTGTCATTGACATGTCGCACATAAGCAAGGGCAAATACAGGTTCACAGCCGTAGCCTTCACACCCTGCAACAGTTGCAATTGTGCCGGTTGGTGCTATGGTGGTTTGTGCGGCATTTCGAATGCCATTTTCCTTGATTTGTACGGTTAAGTCTTCCCAGTCAATTTCTGGACGATCCCATACATACTCATAGGCTCTGATAGGCAGGGGGTGAGTCCACACAAAATTTTCATGGTCATAGATGCTGCCTTTGATCGCAGGGTATGCGCCTCTTTCTTGGGCAAGCTGAACAGATGTCTTCATAGAATGGTAGCGGATAAATTCCATCACCTGTGCTGCAAATTCCTGGCCTTCTACTGACCCGTAGCGAATACCTACGTGATACATCAAGTCAGCCAGACCCATTAATCCCAGTCCAATCCGGCGGGCTTTGAGAGCTGCCTCTTTTAACTGCGGCACAGACGGTACGTACGCATTGGCATCAACAACATCATCCAGGAAGATGGTTGCCATTTCGGTACTTTCACGAATTTTTTCCCAATCAACAGATCCTTCCGGTCCAAGATGCTCCGCCAGGTTAATTGAACCCAAGCAGCAGTTTTCATAAGGGCCAAGCCACTGTTCACCACAAGGGTTGGTAGCCTCAAGCCTGTAGAGATGCGGCACAGGGTTGGTGCGGTTGGCTGCATCGAGAAACAGCAAACCTGGTTCTCCGTTGTGATGCGCCTGTTGGACGATCTTCTTGAACAAATCCCTTGCTTTAACACGACCGTGAACAATTATTGGAATACCAGCGGCTTCAGCTTCTTCGAGGGACCCATCAAATTTGCGGTAGCGTGGATCCATGACATCAGGGAATTTCAATTCCCATTCCTGGTCATTTTCCACTGCTTCCATGAATTTATCAGTGATACCAACAGAAATATTAAAATTGGTGATTAAATTCTCGTTGGTTTTGCAGGTGACAAACTCCTCGATATCCGGATGATCTACCCTGAGTACCGCCATATTTGCACCGCGGCGCGAGCCTCCCTGTGCTACCTCGCCAAAGGCATGATCATAAACACGTAAGAAACCAATGGGTCCGGTAGCCTTGCCGGCGGATGTTTTTACGTGTGTGCCGCCGGGCCGAATGCGCGAGAATGAAAAACCATTACCCCCGCCAGTCTGTTGAATCAATGCCGCATCGCGCAGCGTTTGAAAAATCCCATTGGATTTACGCCCCATGTCATCAGCAATTGGCAGTACAAAGCAGGCTGCCAACTGTCCCAGGGGTGTTCCAGCACCGGTAAATGTGGGCGAATTGGGAAAGAAGCGTTTAGAAGCTATCAGGTTGTAGAAAGTGACAGCACGTTTATCCACGTCATTGTGCCATTCTTTCTCAACAGCAGCCACGTTGTAGGCAACACGCCACAGCATTTCCTCAATCGTTTCACTAACGTTTCCGTCATTACCGCGCCGAACGTAGCGCCTGATCAGTACCTGACGGGCATTGTCAGTTAAATCCATAGCTGGTAAGCCTTCAGGTAAGGGAGGGGTTGTGATTTCATTGATACCGGTAATAGATGGTGTCTCCATGCTGTACTCCTTATGATTCCAACAGTCGGTCAATTTCATCCCGCAGTGCGTGCAGGTCGTCAAGTCTCAGGTAAACGATTGCATAACGGATATAGGCAATGTGGTCAAGCTCTTTCAATCCGGAAATTACCATGTCACCAACGATCCGTGAGGACACTTCTGGCTTTCCCATTTGCTGTAATTTATTCTCAATATTCCCAACCAGCCTCTCGATATTGGATGCAGAGACAGGCCGTTTGGCGCAGGCGATGCGAATACCCCGTGTTAATTTTTCCCGATCGAATTCTTCTCGGCTGCCATCTTGCTTTATCATCAGAGGTGTCGCTAGAATTGGCCGTTCCAATGTACTGAATCTTTTTCCACAGCGCTCACATTCACGACGTCGTCGAATAGCTCCCCTGGAGTCGCGGGTGGTATCGATAACACGAGATTTTTCATTTTGACAATAGGGACAGTGCATTAATCCTCCTGCTGCGCTGCTGATATTGATGTTTTCTTTGTGAGAATCAATAACCCCTACATGTGGGGGTTATTACTCGGAGTTACTCTGTATATACGATGTGAAATGATTGTAGCACAACAGAAACAGACAATCAAGCAGTTTTTAGAAAACCAAATCTAAATAAATTCATGGCATATTAGTGCTTAATGGTTGGAGAATTGATAAATATCCTTTGGTTGGCCCATATAAACAGAACCATATATACAGGCTATCTGTATGAAATAAGTTATTTGCCCCCGTATGTTGTGTATATGATGTGTCGTGTAGCTTTTAACTTAAATTTACTCACCTTAATCTTAAAACTTACCTGCGAGATTAAAGAGGCGACGACAGCCTGGGTTTCACATCATGAGCCTTATTCCTGCTCTATTTACTATTTCAAGAAGAAGAGAAACCTGGCATATTTGGCAATACTTTGATCGAGCAGGTATAATCAGGAAAATGCACTCAAAAAAACCATTTCGACCTTTATTATTTATTATCACTTTAATGATAATAACCACTCTTATTGGCTGTACGAATGTGCAATCCAGTGAGCCTACAGACATCAGTACACCAACAGCAGTTTCCACATTGACTGTTCCGCTACCTACCGCAACAGCGTTACCCTTTGCCATACGATATGGTGAACACGGCATATTAATCGAGGAGTATCAATCAGAGAAGATCCGGGTAGAGGCAGCCGCCGAGATCAGCGGGAAATCATTAACTCCTGAGGAAGTAATTGAACGGGTGCGAACAGAACTTGACGGCCAGCTAGTCCTGGCTGCAGCAGCTTATGACCAGGGATTTGTTATCAGTGATGGTGATGTTAACACACGCATTAATACACTGATAGAGCATATAGGTGGACAGGAAGTTTTTAACCAGTGGCTCTCTGAAAATGCCTATACACCTGAACTCTTTAAGGAAGCTTTGATCCGACAGATTGCCGCTGACTGGCAGAAAGACCGCATCATTTCCACAGTGCCTGATATGCAGGATCAGATTCATGGCAGGCAAATTCTCGTGAGAGAACGGTCAAACGCTGAACAGCTGCTGCGCCAGCTTCAGGCGGGCAGCGATTTTGATGCTCTGGCATATCAATATGACCCGCTTACGGGAGGAGAACTGGGCTGGTTTCCAAGAGGCTATCTAACACAGCCTCAACTGGATGATGTTGTTTTTGCTCTTCAGCCAGGCGAATTCTCAACAATAATTGAAACGGAGATTGGATTTCATATTGTGTATGTTGTTGACAGGGAGGAAAGCAGGGTGTTATCACCAGATGCGCGTGAGATTCTCACGCAGGCAGCGGTTTTAGATTGGGTCAACAACCGGCTGCAGGATGCACAGTTAGAGTATCTTGTTGATTAGCATTAAAGTTAAACAAGGGGCAGGATAAGGGAATGATTGACCCATCTGACGATTGGTTTAGAAGCCAGAGATACCGCAGGAAATCATCCGGTATGTGGAACTGCCTGACCCTGGTAGTCCTTGCTTGCCTCGTACCTTTGTTTCTGGTAACTTTAATCATATTCATCAATCCTCAGAGCCCAATTAATCCATTCCCGCCACCCATGATGCCGGCAATTGCAGAATTAGGTCAGTCAACAAAGGCACCTGATTTTTTTTCAACCCAGGGTAATAATCAGCCTGATGTTGTACTTTCCACTGAGCCCGGAAATACCCCCATCATACCAAATCCTGTTGTCACACAGCCCTTAATGGAAGTTACATCTGAACCAGTAATAGATTTTCATTACGCCGTGCTCAATGCACCTGCAGCCATCAATGGGGGACTGATTGTTGCTGACCATGGCAACTGCCAGTGGATGGGAGTGGGGGGGCAGGTTGTAGGTTTGGACGGCAAACCTATTCCTGCCATCAAAGTTCAACTTGGGGGAGTGTTAAATGACACAAAGGTTAACCTGACCAGCTTATCAGGAACATCCTTGCAGTACGGACCAGCTGGTTTTGAATTCACATTATCTGAAAGACCAGTGGAATCCAATAAGACCTTATGGGTCAGGCTTCTGAGTGAGATTGACGAACCGCTCTCAGATCGTGTCTATTTTAACACCTACAACAGTTGTGACAGGAACCTGGTGGTTATCAATTTTAAACAGATCAAGTGATCTATTCCTGTTGTGTATCGAACCTTGATTTGATTTCTACCACCTCATTAGAAGAGAACAATTTAGAAAGGTGTTTTGCTGGAAGGTCAAGAATTCTGCCATTTGCAAAGAAATCAAAATCGAAACTGGTTAGCTCACCGGCTTTTTTCCCTGGTACAGGCATCAAGCGGGCAGTCAGCGGTTTGTTCAAGCGAATAGCCAGCGCGGCGACATCCAGCAGCAGGGCTGAAAGTTGTTCGCTGGTGACGACACCAGGCAGGGGAACAGTGTCCAGGCCGGCTCCACAAACTGCAGAATAGAGAAGAAGATCTTTGACACCATAAGTTCCGGATATAGTTCTGCTGGCAAGTATTGAATCCTCCAGAACGGGCAGCATCAATCCGTTAAAGCCTGCCTTTTTCCAGCTGCCCCTATCCAGAATTTCTGCGATGAATGCAGCTGCCGCCACCGAGCCGTTCAATCCCAGCTGGTATTCCCCACACAATGCCTCCATAGCACCTCCAAGCGAACAGCTATCCTCAGGGAATGGCGCCAGAGAAATATCCAATCCTTTGAAAGGAATACCATACTGATTGGATAACTGTTCAGCGATGACAGTCATCTGCTGTGCTTTTGTTTCCAAAGTATTGAGCAGGGATTGTCTCGCTTCGGAGAGTGAGCCGGCTTTGCGAAATGCCTCAACTGCCAGGTCAGCTGATTCAACAGCAAGACTGAAAGCTGTCTCGTTACCGCTGCTGTACGCCGCAGGGAAAAATGGTCCGAATGGAGGTACGTTTGCCAGAGCAGTAAAACGCAGGTTTGCAAAACCATTTGGTTCAAGTAATGCCGTATCGGAGATAATTTTTCCGGAATCTTGAATTGCCTTTAAGTACAAGCCTTTCTCTCTGTCAGCAATAATGCCTGAAGCAAAGACGATTTCAGTTTGGGAAAAAATTTCTGGAATTAGTGCATAACTTTCTGGATATTCAGGTATTGCAGGGCCAATTGATAAATAGTTATAGCCGGCATCCCTGGCAGAGGACTCAAGTGACTTGATGACTTTCATAGTGCTTGATCTATCTGACAGGTCTGTGTAAGTGGCAAAAGGTACCGTAGCAAGACGGGTTGTTTGAACTTCAATGGTCTCGCTGGTAAATGCTGAAACAGCATCCTTTGTAAACCTGGCAAGATGCGCCAGGGTGGCACCCGGGTTTTCCAGGGATGGATTAAAAAAACTGGTGATTGAACGTATTTTCATAGCAACCTCTGTCTGACGATTTCAAATAGTAAAATACTGCCGGCAACCGCTGCATTTAAGGATTCAGCGCGGCCGGGCATTGGAATTTTAACATTTTTTGAAGCCAGGTTTTTTCCAGCTGCTGAAGCCCCCGATGCCTCTCCACCGATAATCAGCGCCAAAGGCTGCTTGAAATCCTGCTGCCAACAAGGGTCTCCGTCACTGGATTCGGCAAGGAATACCTCTAAGGCCGGCTTTGCAGTTGAGCAAATCTGAATGATTTCATCCCAGGATTTGTCAACAACCGGCACGTGGAAGTGCGCTCCCATGCCGGCTCGCAGCACTTTGGGAGCATAGCCATCTGTAGTTGTCGGTGTCAGCAGGCATAGCTGCACACCGGCGGCTGATGCAGATCGTAGAAGTGTGCCAAGGTTGCCCGGGTCTCTGACCGAATCAATAATGAGAATGAAATCCAGGTTGTTTGGAATGACTGGCTGAGGTATTTTATAAACAGCGATCATGCCCTGGCTTGTCTGCGTGTCGCTGATACGGTTGAGCAGTTCGGTGGTGAGATTAATTGTCTCAATATTTTTTTCGATAAAACTATTAAGAAGCAGCTGCCCGCGTGTAATCAGCTGATCTGAGTGAAAAACACACTCTGGCAGCTGGCCAGACTGCGCTGCATCTTCGATCAAGCGTATGCCTTCTGCTACATAGCGCTGCTCCTCCGTTCTTTTTTTTCGAGTTGATAGCAGGGCGCGCAGCCATTGTACTTTTGGATTTTGAATGGACGAAATATGCATACTGGTATTATAAACGCCCCGCAGTTACTGCGGGGCGTTCTGTTCACTCATGATCAGGACTGTCAGAGTGAACCTGGAAAAACATTCGGTCGCTTTCCAGATTCGATCAGGCAGTCAATGCCTTGGAAACAACTTGGGTGAATGCCTTTGGATCCCGTACTGCAAGGTCTGCCAGCATTTTACGGTTGATTGTAATTTCAGCCTTACGCAAAGCATATATTAGCTTACTGTAAGTCAAACCGTTGAGCCTGGCTGCTGCATTGATACGAGCAATCCATAATCTGCGCAAATCGCGTTTACGAACCCTACGATCGCGATAGGCATACCACAGGCTGTGCAGCATGGCTTCATTTGCTCGTCTAAAGAGCAGATGCCGGCTGCCGCGCTGGCCTTTGGTGAGTTTTAATACTTTTTTGTGCCGCAGATGTCCCTGAGGACCACCTTTTACTCTTGCCATTAGAAACTCCTTTGCGAACCCCTGGGCGCCGGTGATGATTCACCCGTTGCTAACACCCAACAGCCGCACCAGTTAATTACTCGATTATTCCTTGTCTTTCATGTTAGGAGCAAGACGAAGGACGCGCTTGATGATCTTTTTGCCTTTTACAACGACCATTTCATCTAATTTGTACTTTGTCCGCTGGGAAGTGCGGCGCCTGAGGTGGCTTTTTCCGCCTTTGGTGCGAACAAGAGTACCGGACCCTGTCAACCTGAAGCGCTTGGAGGTTGCCTTATGGGTCTTTAATTTTGTTTTACCAGCAGTATGTTTCCTGGGCACTTTAAAACTCCTCTATCTAATATTAATGCGACCGATATGCACGAAACGTTATTATACACCGATATTGCTACCGTGTAAAAGGCGAAATTCAATGTTCCTCAGCGGGTGAAAAATCTAAGACGATTTCTTTTTTGCCGGCTTGACAGGCGCTAAAACCATATTCATGACTTTACCTTCCAGGTTAGGCGCTTGCTCAATAGTAGACAGATCAGCCAGCTCCTCGGCAATTTCCCTTAAGTCTTCCAGGGCAAGTTCCGGGTATGTGATCTCCCTGCCGCGGAAACGCACTGTCACTTTCACTTTCATGCCATCATCCAGCCAGCGGCGAGCGTCACGGACTTTGAATGATCTGTGGTGTTCGTTTGTTTTAGGCCTGAGACGGATTTCCTTGATCTCAATTTTGGTTTGTGCTTTGCGAGCTTCCCGCTCTTTTTTTGTTCGCTCATATAAGAATTTGCCGAAGTCCATAACCCTGCATACAGGTGGCTCCGCATTAGAGGCAACCTCAACAAGGTCTAATTCGGCTTCGACAGCTATTTTTAGTGCTTCTTTTATGGGAACGACGCCAAGGTTTTCCCCATTGGGTCCGATCAAGCGGACTTCCGATGCTCGAATAGTTTCGTTTACTGGATAATTAGTTGTACTGATAGTGCTTTCCCTTTCATTTTCTGATAATTAAACCGGCTGTTGATAAGTTGTAAAAAATATACCATATTACCAATACTCAGGCAACAGCAGAAGGCGCTCAATATGCGAATTATATCAATTTAACCCAGTTATTTGACAAAATCAGCTCATTATTAAGCCGCACTGCTGAATTATTAGCAGTGCGGCTGTAAATCCGGTTTATATTTTTTCTGCTATTTCTTTTTGTGCGAACGCCAAAAACTTAGCGAGGCTTAGTGCTCCAGGGTTTTCGCCAGAGCGCAGACGCAAAGCTACCTGTCCATTCTCAATTTCCTTGTCTCCGACGACGAGCATGTAAGGGACTTTCTGATTCTGGGCATCTCGAATTTTCGCGTTCATACGCTCGCTGCGAGAGTCTGCCTCAGCCCTGATGCCTGCTTGCTTCAGCTGCGCCACTACCTCTTGTGCATAGTCCAGGTGGCGGTCTGCGATTGGGATGACTACTGCCTGAACAGGTGCCAGCCAGACCGGGAATGCACCACCGAAGTGCTCAATCAGTACACCAAAGAACCGTTCCATGCTGCCTAAAAGCGCTCTGTGAATCATGTATGGGCGGTGCTGCAGCCCGTCTTCACCGATGAAATTGAGATCGAATCGATCAGGGAAGTTGAAGTCGAATTGAATCGTCGTCAACTGCCACTCTCGGTTGATGGCGTCCTTTACTTTCAGGTCAATCTTGGGACCGTAGAAGGCACCACCGCCGCGATCAACTTCGTACGGTAGATTTGCCCGTTCAAGAGAGCTTTGCAGGGCTTTTTCAGCATCTTCCCATAATGCTGGGTCGCCGACGTATTTATCTGGCCTGGTGCTGAGGAAAGCACTGATTTCTTGAAAACCGAATGATCTTAGCATGTGGAGTGAAAAGCTTAACACCATGTCGATTTCTGCTGGCATTTGTTCTGGCGCACAGAAGTGGTGCGCATCATCCTGGGTAAAGCCGCGCACACGCATCAACCCGTGAAGAACGCCGCTGCGCTCGTAACGATAAACTGTTCCCTTCTCAGCCAGCCTGATGGGCAGGTCGCGATAAGAGTGCAGTTTGTTATTAAAGATGCTGACGTGGAAGGGGCAGTTCATCGGTTTGAGATAGTACTGCTGTCCTTCGATATCTATTGGGGCGAACATATTGTCTTTATAAAAGCCCAGATGTCCGCTGGTTTCCCACAGCTTTGCACGTCCAATGTGCGGTGTGTACACAAACTCGTAGCCAGCCTTTTCGTGCTCATCTTCCCAAAACCGTTCAACAACCCGCCTGATTCTGCCGCCTTTCGGATGCCAAAGGATCATGCCAGGTCCAACCTCGTCTGAGACGCTGAACAGGTCTAATTCGCGCCCCAGCTTGCGGTGATCACGCTTGCGGGCTTCTTCCATCCTGTGAAGGTAATCCTGCAGTTCTTCTTCACTCTCCCACACTGTCCCGTAGATGCGTTGGAGCATTGGACGACGTTCATCGCCGCGCCAGTATGCGCCGGCAACATTCAGGAGCTTTATGCTCTTGGGGTTAATATCGTTGGTGTTATCAACGTGTGGGCCGCGGCACAGATCTGTGAAATGATCAAGTTTATATATCGAAATGTCCGGTTTTTCCTGCAGGGGATTACCATACTCATCAAAACCGCCCTGTTCCAGGCCGTCAATCAGTTCAAGTTTATAAGGCTGGTCGGCAAAGAGCTTCCGAGCTTCTTCAGCTGAGAGAACTTCCTTAGTGAACAGGTGCTTTTCTTTGACGATGGCTTTCATGCGCGCTTCGATTTCTTCCAGGTCTTCCGGTGTCAGTGGCCTGGGAAGGTCAAAATCGTAATAAAAACCGTCATCGATTGGTGGACCGATAGCGATCTTCGCCTCAGGAAATTTTTCAAGAACAGCTTCCGCCATCACATGAGCGGTTGAGTGCCTGAGCCGATATAGCGCTGATTCCTCGTATTTCTCTTTTATTTTTTCTGCCATTTGTTCCTCCATTCATTAAATCAAAAACCTCACGCCCATATTGGGGCGGGAGGTCATTCTCACGCGGTTCCACCCAATTTAATCAGGTACCTGATTATCTTGTGGGCTTATAACGCAGCCAGCCGTTTCCCTTACTCTATTCAGGTTCACACTCGCAGGTGGTTTTCTGTTTATGTCTTTTGGAAGAGGACTTTCAGCCGGTGATCCTCTATCTCTGTCCAGGCACACAAACTTACTCGTCCTGGTCTTCGTGTTTCAATATCTACTATGGCAAAGATTATACAACTTATGGTAATCAATTGCAAGCACTATTTTTAATAAAAAAGCTCTCTTCAGATAAGAGAGCAAATGGTGGGCGGTACAGGACTCGAACCAGTGGCCTTCGCGATGTCAACGCGATGCTCTAACCAACTGAGCTAACCGCCCACGCAGACGATATTATACTGATGTTTATAAAAAACTGCAATAGCAATATTGCACAGGATTAAAGATTTATTAGTGAAGCAGGGTGCTTAAAAACCATCGAGAAATAAAGGCTCATCGAAACTTAGCAAAGGTCAAGTTCCTTTTCTACCTGAGAGGTTGTGATATAATTCGCATCGCTCAGTCGATGAGATAGAGCAATGGAGAGTTAGCGTAGTTGGCCTAACGCGCGCGCCTGGAAAGCGCGTGTACCGCAAGGTACCGTGGGTTCGAATCCCACACTCTCCGCCTTTCTCTGTTCACGTAGAAGTAGCAAGCAGCCCTCAATTTTATCGTAAAAAGTTCTGCGATAAGTGGACAAGCGACCACGTTCCACTTCACGAAATGAATTCTGGTAAGTGGGTGTTTTGCTCCCCACGTTAATCTAACCAAAATCTAACAAAGCAAGGATAGAATAAGATCACCAACTCAGTTGGTGTGTCTTCCTTATTATTTGTCCTCTAAATCTTTTATCATGGCAGAAAATAAACTATTTTCAACCACACTTCCTTTACGAATTCTTGAGTTTCTTGGCAAGCACCTGCCACATTCTGTTGGATATTTTCTTGCCAGGCAGATAGGTGCGCTGATGTCATGGTTCCCAAACTCACGGATCATGAAGGCGGTCCGTTCTAATCAAAGTGTTATTCACAACAATAGATTAACAGAAAAGCAGCTGAACATCTTGTGTCGAAAAGTGATGCAGCTAAACGCCTGCATGCTGTTTGACTTCTTTTATTACCTTCCGCGACCACAATTGATGCTCAACAGTTTTACCTTTGAACCTGAAACATTATCATGCATAGAACGAATAAGGTCCGGCCAGCCTGTAGTGGTGGTAGCACCACACCTGAGTAATTTTGATCTCACAGGCCAGGTGCTGGGCAAATTGGGACTGGACATTCAAGTGCTGTCCTATCCAAATCCCAATCCAAGTTACCAGTACCAGAACTACATCCGACAACAAGCTGGTTTGAATGTCATCCCCATCTCTCCGCAGGCGCTTAAGGCGGCAAGAAAACATCTTCAGGCTGGCGGTTGTGTCATAACCGGCATGGATCGACCTATTGAAAATGATACTCAACAAAAATACCGCCCCTTGTTTTTTGGAAAACCTGCCAGCCTGCCGGTACTGCATATCAGGCTGGCTATGGAACTGGACGTACCGGTTGCGGTCTTTGCGTGTTATTATGAAAGTAAGGGTAGATACTTGGTAAAAGGCAGCCAGCTGCATTACATGAAGCAAGCTGGAAATTTAGTTGATGAGGTAGTAATGAATACAGAGGTTGTGCTCAAAGACGCTGAGCGCTTTATCTCTGAGGCGCCAGATCAGTGGTTGATGTTCTACCCGGTCTGGCCGGAAGCCAGTAAAGATTCGTAATTCATCTATGAATACAGGAGAGTCATAATGGCGGGGAAAAAGGCAAAATCTCAAAAACAACCAAAGCAAAAACGGGTCAATGATATTCTGCTGGGTCCATTGGAACGGCCTGCTTTGAAGTGGTTGGCAGCCCACATGCCAGCCTGGGTAACACCAGATATCCTTACAGGTACGGGCTTATTTGCATCTATATTGATTGCTGTGAGCTATGGTCTAACCAGGCTCAATGAAAATTTCTTATGGTTGGCAACCTTTGGATTCATATTAAATTGGTTTGGTGACAGCCTGGATGGAACTCTTGCAAGGTACCGAAAAATTGAGCGCCCAAAATTCGGATATTTTATTGACCATGTAGTAGACACAGTTGGTATTGTATTGGTGTGCATTGGCCTGGGACTTTCACCGTACGTCAACATTATCATCGGCTTGATGGGTGCTATTGTGTACTTACAGGCGTCAATCCTTGTCTACTTACTCAATAATGTCAATCAGGTCTTTGAGCTCTCATTTGCAAAAATTGGTCCAACTGAAGTGAGGTTGATCGCTATCATTGCAAATCTTGTCCTGTTTTTCACAAATCTCAAACCCATTCCCTCTTTTCTGGGAAATTTGACACTTTTTGATTTTGCAATAATTGCCTTATGTGTATTCATAGTCTCCATGATGCTTGTTAAAACTGTGAAGGAAACCAGGCGCCTGGCAAAAGAAGAAGCGCCGAAACAGATGCAGGCGCACAGGCATAAATCATCAATTCAACAGGACACTCCGGCACCAGTTCAAGGCAGCGTAAAGCACTAAGGGTAATAGCAGAATCTCCAAATTCCTATGTTTGATCTCAGCGAAAACTGAAGTTACAGTGATTATGAGCATTTAAGAAGGCTTAATGGATAGACCAGAAATTTTTCAGGTGAGATTGGACCGCTTTGTCTATGGCGGTGACTTGATGGGGCGGCTTCCAGATGGACGGGTTATTTTTGTCCCTTTTGGTCTGCCCGGTGAACTTGTATCGGTTGAAGCGATTGAGGTCAAAAATCGTTACATCAAAGGCAAGCTGGTTGAAATTCTTGAAGCTTCACCGGAGAGAATCCAACCTAAATGCACACATTTTGGCGTGTGTGGCGGATGCCACTATCAGCACCTTGCGTATGAAAAACAGGTTACTTTGAAGTCAGAATTGCTGCGTGACCAACTCACGCGTATAGGTGGTTTTGAAGATCCGGCAATTCACTTGGGCAGCGTGTGTGAACAACTATGGAACTATCGCAACGCAATTCAATTTCACCTGGGTAATCATCACAAACCGGGTTTTATGACACCTCATTCGAATTCTGTAATAGAGATTACAGAATGTCATCTTCCTGAAACAGCTCTCAATGACTTTTGGCCTGTGCTTGACATTGAACCTTTCCCCGGTCTTGAAAGAATTGAGCTGCGGACAGGGTCAGATGAATCAGTTATGATGATTTTTGAATCGTCAACATTAGACCTGCCAACCATGACAATTGAACAGCCCGTCTCAGCTGTGAATCTGAGCCCTGCCGGCAGAATTATCATAGCTGGAGACGATTTCCTTAATTACCAAATCCATGACCGGGTTTTCCATGTTTCTGCCGGGTCATTCTTCCAGGTGAATACACACATGGCTGAGAAGATGGTTGATGAAATCAGGCAAAATCTGGAGATCAGGTCTTCGGACGTTGTGCTGGATCTTTACTGTGGAGTTGGTTTATTTTCTACATTTCTTGCTCCAAAATGCCGCGAGTTGATAGGCATTGAAGTCTCATCAAGCGCCTGCAGCGATTTTGTGATCAATATGGATGAGTATGATCATGTCAGCCTTTATGAAAGCACCGCTGAAAAAGTGCTGCCAGCTCTGAAGGTTAAGCCGGATGTTGTCATGGTTGATCCGCCCAGAGCAGGTCTTAATCCTGTGGTGATAGATTACCTGGTAAAGATGCAACCACGTGAGATTGCTTATGTTTCATGCGACCCGGCTACACTGGCACGGGACCTTTCCCGGCTGGTACGCGGCGGATACCAGGTAGACACAACGAAACTATTCGATCTCTTTCCACAAACATCATCGATTGAGAGTATCACTTATTTAAGGTCTAAATGAGGATATTCGAAATAACCTCAATTGAGCATGATGATAGAATAAGGTAATTGTCTGAGTACTTTATTAGCTTGGACAAAGGAAAGTTACGATAGAGGGAGAAATGTCAATCAATAAACGTTGGGTAATATTATTTACCTTCTTGATAATGTTAAGTTTAGCCTGCAATTTACCTACCACACCAAAGCAGGCACTTTTTCCAACCCCTAACAGGACTATCACAGCCATCATGGCGCAGGCGACTATTCTAACCCGCACTGCTCCGACTCAACAAGAGACAAAAACGACACCAAGTCAAGTTACAGGTGCCGCAACTGCAACATTGGCCAGCTCTTTACCGTATTTGACAAACACACCAATTCCGACCATGACGGTCACACAGACTGGCTCGGTTGTTCCAACTGTGGCTGTGACGCAAAAAACAACCCATACAATTACCCCAGCAACAACCGCTAAACGCAGCGGAACAAAGATATCAGCTACATTCCTATCAAAAAAACCTGTAATTGATGGTGTTTGGGACGAGTGGACAACACCTGCTTATCCAGCAGCATATATTAATTTTGGATTGAATAATTGGACAGACAGAACAGATCTTGAGGGCTCATTTCGCATTGGGTGGGACAATGACAATCTGTATATTGCTGTGAAAGTCATTGATGATAAGTACGTTCAACAGGCATCTGGATATGATATTTACATGGGTGACAGCATAGAGATCTTGTTAGATCGAGACCTGGCAGGCGATTTTTTCAGTACCGAATTGAACGCTGATGATTTTCAATTGGGAATATCTCCTGGAAACCCCAATACTAATGGGGTTAAGGAGGCATATCTCTGGTTTCCAAAGACCTCTTCTGGAAGCCGAACGGCTAATCTCACTATTGGTTCCATAAGCAGTAATGGCGTGTATCGGGTTGAGGCTGCCATCCCCTGGACAGTATTTGGTATCACACCAGCCGGCGGACAAGCCTACGGATTTTCACTGGGAATATCTGACAATGATGCTGAAGGTACAATAATTCAGCAAAGCCTGGCATCAAACCAGGTGGGCAGGCGGCTCACAAATCCAACAACCTGGTCTGAACTGGTGTTGGTGAAATAGTGCATAAACCAGCAACAATAAATAATTAAGTCTTCAACCATGTCAACCAGAAAAATCATTCACCTTGACCTGGATGCTTTCTTCTGTTCCGTTGAGGAGTTATTGAAACCTGAGTTACGGGGAAAACCATTCGCTGTCGGTGGAAGACCTGATCAGCGCGGTGTGGTTGCTTCATGCTCATATGCTGCCAGACAGTTCGGGGTCAGATCAGCTATGCCAATGGGCAGAGCCTTGCAGCTGTGCCCCCAGATGCAGATTGTATCCTCCAATTTCTCTGCGTATTCAGACTATTCCAAAAAAGTAATGGCGATTCTGCATCAATATACAGACCTGGTTGAGCAGCTTTCAATTGATGAGGCTTTCCTTGATGTATCTGACTCAGAGGGAGATATCAACGACATTGCGCAGGAGATGCAAACCAGGATCATGACTGAAACCGGGTTACCGTGTTCGCTGGGTACCGCAACCAACAAGTTGGTGGCAAAGATTGCTACCGATGCGGGTAAAGACCGTCACAAGAAACCAACACCTCCCTGTTCAATCTTAAATGTTCCCCCTGGCACGGAGCGAGCTTTTCTTGCCCCTCTACCAGTCAGAGCTCTGTGGGGAGTTGGTCCGAAAACTGCAGAAAGACTGCAGTCTGTTGGCATGAACACAATTGGCGACTTGGCTAAGGCGAAAGAGGCAACACTTATCAAGCTGTTTGGAAAAAATGGTTACTTCCTCGCCAAACATGCTGCAGGTATAGATGAGCGTGAGATACAAACAGAGTATGAAATAAAGTCTATCAGCCAGGAACACACCTACAACCAGGATGTGGCGGATGAAAAAGTGCTGATCAACTCGATCAAGACAATGGCGGGTAAAGTCGGCGAAAGGTTGCGAAAGAAGGGATTTTCGGCATCAACAGTGAGGCTCAAGATTCGCTGGTCAAATTTCGAAACCCACACGCGACAGATAAGCTACCAGCAACCTTTTGACCAGGATGAAGTCATTGTAAGTAGAGCTGAACAATTATTTCATGACATATGGCAAAAAGATAAACCGGTGAGGTTGATAGGTGTTGGGGTTAGCGGGTTTGTTGATCAGGTGCATCAACTTAATATCTGGGAAGCACCGGATGAAAAACAACTCAAGCTGCAAGACGTTATGAAAGAAATTGAAATGCGCTTTGGATCAGAGGCTATTATCAAGGGCAGCAAGCTTCAAAAAAAGAAAATAGATCGTTGAGTCTAGTAGGTGTGCTGATAATCCTGTTCATTACCTACTGGTAAATGCAGTCCTTCATATAAGTTGATTATTTTTCCAGCAATAATATCCCAATCATAATCTTGCGCATAGACAGCAGCATTCTGGCTCAGTTCATTGCGTATCCCTTTGCGGCATAAGACCTTCATCAAGCTGTCAGCAAGTGCCTGTGGGTCATCGTTTGGTACAACTAAACCAGTTTCTCCGTCTTTGACAAGGTAAGCAAGACCGCCTACCTGTGAAGCAATCACTGGTGTACCACAGGCCATGGCTTCGAGTGCCACCATACCAAATGATTCATAATGAGATGGCATAACCACCACTTCAGCTGCAGAGTAGTAATACGGCAGCGAATCTTGCGAGCGTTTTCCGAGGAAAATGATTAAATCTTCGATTTTGTATTCCTTGCTGAGATTAATTAAGCGGCGCATCTCTGAATTCAGGTCTTCATGGGTATCATTCGGGTTGCCGCCAATAATGCTCAAGTGATGTGGACATTCTTTGAGAAAACCTGATTCATACATGATTGCGATGGCTTTTATAAGTGTCTCAACGCCTTTTAATGGCTCAATTCTCCCAACAAAGAGTATCATCCTGTGATCTTGGGGAATCTCAATAACCTCTTTAGCCTCATCTGCTGGAATTGGGTAAAAATGACTGGTATCTACGCCAGGTGGAATAACCTGAAGATCATTAATCGATGTTTTATATAGATACTCAATCTGTGATTTTTCGGCGGGCGTCGCTGCAATAATGCAATCAGCAGATTTCATCACTTCCAGCTCACCAGATATGCGGTACATGCCCTCCATTTCAGCCGGCGAACGAGCTATCCGGTTTTTCATTAATCCAAGGGTGTGAAACATATGCACATAAGGGACATTGAGCGCTTGTTTTAACGCTTTTGCTGCAATGCCTGACATCCAATAATGGCTGTGAATGAGATTGTATCGGATGTCCCTTTCAGCTGCAAAATCAAGGATTCCGTTCACAAATTCTGGGATGTACGAAGCAAGATCCTGTTTACTCATTGGCACTTCTGGGCCAGCTGGAATATGAACAACACGGTTGCCATAGCCAAGATCATGCAGCACATGCGGTACATGTTCGTCCTGAGACCGGGTATAAACATCTACATGAACGCCGAGACGTCCCAGCGTTTTTGTCAGGTCGCGTACATACACGTTCATGCCGCCTGTGTCTTTACCTCCCAGCGTTGCCAGTGGGCAGGTATGATAAGAAAGCATGGCAACTCGTAATGACTTATTCATATAGCCTCTAAAGTTTGTTATATTAATGAATTCTTGCCAAAATTTTCTCGTGACTGGTATAATTTTACCATTGCCACCGTAGCTCAGTTGGTAGAGCAGACGATTCGTAATCGTCCGGTCAAGGGTTCGACTCCCTTCGGTGGCTTTTCAATATGAAGAAAAAACCCTGGTCATTTGTTGGATAACCAGGGTTTTATGTTCCTTAACTGAATCAGTTTTATGCAGCTGGCTGCTGCTGGGTGATGCAGTGAATATTTCCACCGCCTAATAGGATCTCGCGTGCATATACACCAACTACTTTGCGATCTGGCAACAGCTCTTGCAGCTGCACCAGAGCAAGTTTGTCGTGCAGGTCATTGAAAAGTGGTATAACAGCGCCACCGTTGCAGAAATAAAAATTGATGTATGAAGCAGCCAGTCGATCACCTTCCTGGCGTGGCAATGTGCCATCCACAGCGTCCACACCTTCACTTTCTTCTGAAGAGATCAGGATTGGATTGGGTTGATGCACTTTGTGAATTTCAAGTTGACGGCCTTTAGCATCAGTAGAATTTTTCAAAATCTCGTAATTTTCATGTGAGATTTCATATTGTGGGTCAGATTTATCATCTGTCCATGACAATGCAACCACACCCGGACGTATAAAACAACATATATTATCAACGTGCCCATTGGTTTCATCATTGTAAATCCCGCGATTCAACCATACAACGTGTGAGATTCCGAGATATTCTCCCAGCAAGCTTTCAATTTCTGATAGGGTTTTATCAGGGTTACGATTCTCATTCAACAGGCATTCACGTGTGGTTAGCAAGGTGCCCTGTCCATCTACATGTATTGACCCGCCTTCAAGCACCAAGTTAGCTTTATAACGGTCGACACGCTCAATCTCAGACACCTTTTCTGGAACTTGATCGTCCAAATCCCATGGAAAATAAAGCCCACCTGTTAATCCGCCCCAGGCGTTGAAATCCCAATCCACTGCGCGTATAACCTTCCGGTTTGTCACAAAAGTAGGTCCACAATCGCGCATCCAGGAATCATTGTAGGACATTTCAACCACCCGTACATGTGGCGGTAGCAAATTGCGAGCATTGCTGTATTGTGATTGAGAGACAGCCATGGTAACCGGTTCAAACTGGCTGATAGCAGATGCCACATTAACAAATGCTTTTTGAGCGGGCTTGCCTCCCATTCGCCAGTTATCCGGACGTTCAGGCCAAAGCATCCAGGTGCCGGTATGGTTTTCAAACTCGCCGGGCATGTAGAAACCGTCTTTTTTTGGCGTACTTTCAATTAAAAATGACATATTCACCTTCTTGTGGGGTATACACCAAATTAATTAGGGTATTAGTCGCCCACATTCTAATGTTTTTTCTTACCACCCGATATAAGAAATTCACCAACAATGACTGTTATGAGAACTCCGATAAGGACGGGTACAGCAAACGCCATGTCTATTGGTTCACCAGGAACCCAAACAAAGAAAACGATTGCCTGCACCACAAATAATTCGCAAATGATGGCAAGAATGGTAATAAGGGTTTTTCCACCGGGAACTTTGTAAGGGCGTTTTACCTTGGAATCACTCTCACGTAATTTAAGAAATGCTGGGAAGAGTGCCAGGTAAGGAAGGAGAAAGACCATTGAGCTGAAGGCAAAGAGCGTCCAGAACAGGTCTTCTGTCGATCCTGCCATGAACCCAAACAGGACAATCACTACCGTTGAAATAATACCTGTAAGAAGGAATGCTCCCACTGGCGTCTTATGAACCGGGTGTTCGCGCCCAAAAATCTCAGGCAGCTGGTGCTCTTTTGACGCCTCAGCTGCTGTGCGATTTGCACCAATTGTCCAGGTGACCATGTTCGCCAGGAAGGTGTAAAGTGCAGCGATTCCTAAAATCAATACAACAACATTACCAATGGCTGTGCCACCAAACAATATGGTGAGTGTATCCAATATGCCCGAGACGAGGCCAAGTTGATCAAGCGGTACAGCCATCAGAATACCGATTGTTCCCAGAATGTAGAAAAGTGCGATCAACGCGCCTGAAATGATAATTGAGCGAGGAATGTCTTTGCTGGGATTCTTCATCTCCTCAGAGGCACCAGACATGAGCTCAAAACCCATGAAGTTGTAAACAATCACTGGTAGAAATGCAAGACCCGCTCCCCACTCAGGAAGAATGTTTCTGAAGGATAAATCGTTTGCCATTCCATTCTTGCCAGCATAGAAGAATGCACCCACACCGATCACAACCATGATCAATGTTTTCAAGATGGCGCCAATATTTGGGATCCATTTTCCTGTTTCAAGGGTAATGGTACCGATCCACACGGTAATCCAGGTCATGATGATACCCACTCCAATTTGCAGCCACAGGCTCATATCAGGGAAAAAGAGCTGTGAGAACATGCCGGCAAAAAGAATATAGACAGATGGCATCCACAAGGCGACGTTAATCCAATACAGCCAGGTTGTCCGGGCTGCCCATTTATCACCAAATGCTTTTTTGACCCAAATATATAATCCGCCCTGTTCTGGGTAGGTTGTTCCGAGTTCGGCAGTAATCAGTCCGTATGGGATAAAGAATAAAACTAGAGTGATAATCCACCATGATATTGTTGAAGGACCAATTGCTGCAGATGGTGCCAGCGTATCAATTACCAGGATAGCGCAAATGGTAAACAGCGTCATATCCAGCGACCGAAGTACTTTCTTAAATCCTGTTGGGCTTTTTGTTGTTGCTTGTGATGCTTTAGCCATGATTACCTCCATAAAAATATATAGAATGAAAAAGACTAGAATTTGCTTTTGAGGAAATCTTCAATCTTTCCTTGATGATAAGCTTTCAGTTCTTTACTCGTTCTCTGAAGCCTTGGATAAACCAGCCAAACCAACAGACCTTTCTCTGTGTGTAAACGGTTCTCAGCCTGATCAAAAATAACTGATTGTGCTGAGTCCATCACCTCATCTGTGGCTTCAACACCGCGTGAAGCAGGAAGGCAGTGCATGAACTTACAATGAGCGGGCGCCTTGCTCAACAGGCCCATGTTAACCTGGTAGTTTGGCATGAATGCAGCTTCTCTATCAGGAATTTCAGCTTCCTGTCCCACCCACCACCACAGGTCAGTGTAAATAAAATCAGCATTTTTTACAGCTTCTATTGGATCATCAGTTACCCGCACAGAGCCGCCTGAGACCTTGCAGTTCTCCTGCGCCCAATCAAGCCATTGTTTCGGTGCCTGGTACTTGACGGGTGCTGCATGGGTGAAATGCATTCCCAGTCGTGTGCAAATCAACATCAGCGAACTGAGCACATTTGTGGCATCACCGACAAATGTGACGTTGAAATCTTCCAGCTTTTTACCCTGTGGTGCATGTTCAATCATGGTGAGCACATCACACACGACCTGGGTTGGATGGTTGTAATCAGTGAGACCATTGATAACAGGTACAGTAGCGTATTTAACTAAACCCTCCATGGTCTCATGCTTAAGTGTACGCGCCATGATGACGTCGACATAGCGAGAGATGACCTGAGCGGTGTCTCCAAGGCTTTCTCGAACACCAAGGTGAATTTCGCCGGGTTTCAGATATAATGCTTGCCCACCCAGTTCTGCCATTCCAACCTCAAAGGAGATACGCGTCCGGGTAGAGGGTTCTTCGAAGAGCATAGCGAGGGAGGCACCTTCCAAAAGGCGAGGTGTTGCGCCCTGTTTGTCGGCGGCTTTAATCATGCGTATCAGATCAATCAAATCCAGCAGTTCCTGCTTTGAGAAATCCTGTGTATCAATAAAGTGCTTTAATCCCATGTGATTCTCCTAAAAAACAAAATTGATAAAAATGAAAATGGCCTTACAGATGATAGTCATTATGCCCAGTTACTTTTACATTTATTTCACACCCTCCTTTCTGTCCATCAACGTGAATTAAGCCTTGTTCAAGTTCAGGTTATCTTGGATCATTTCGCTTTCTTCATACCTGCTGCAATTAAAATCTCACCAATAATGAGAGTGATTATCACTCCAAAGACAACCGGAGTGGCAAAGGCCATGTCAATTGGTTCACCAGGTACCCAGACAAAGAAAACTATTGCCTGCAGCACAAATAATTCGCAGATGATGGCAAGAGTGGTTATGAGTGATTTTCCACCGGGAATTTTATAAGGCCGCTGAATTTTTACGTCACTAATACGCAATTTCACAAATGCTGGAAATAATGCCAGGTATGGCATTAAAAATACCATTGAACTGAAGGCAAATAATGTCCAAAACAACTCATCTGTCGATCTGGCCATAAAGCCAAAAAGGATGATAACCACTGTTGATATGATTCCAGTAAGAATGAATGCACCAACAGGTGTCTTGTGAACAGGATGTTCCCGGCCAAAAATCTCTGGCAGCCGTTTTTCTTTTGACGCTTCAGCTATTGTGCGATTTGCACCAATTGTCCACGTGACCATATTTGCAAAAAAAGTATACAGAGCAGCGATTCCTAAGAGGAGAACAATAAGATCTCCCAAAGCACTTCCTCCAAACAAGATGGAGAGTGTATCAATGATTCCTGTTACAAGTCCCAGCTCTTCAAGGGGAAGAGCCATCAGTATTCCAACGGTACCAAGGACGTAGAACAGCGCTATTGATATTCCCGAGATGATGATTGCTCGCGGAATATCTCTACTTGGATTTTTCATCTCAGCAGAAGCGCCTGACATCAGTTCAAAACCCATAAAGTTAAATACAATTACAGGCAGAAAAGAAAGTCCCGCGCCCCATTTTGGCATGATATTTTGAAATGAAAGGTCGTTTGCCATACCGTTTTTCCCGGCATAGAAAAAGGCACCAACACCGAGTAAAACCATGATCAATGTTTTCAATATAGCGCCAATATTTGGGACCCATTTTACAGATCCCAATGTCATTGTACCGATCCACACTGTAAGCCATGTCATGAAAATGCCAATTACTATTTGTACCCATAATGTTAGGTCAGGAAAAAAGAGCTGTGAGAACATGCCGGCAAAAAGAATATAGACAGATGGCATCCACAGGGCCACGTTAATCCAGTACAGCCAGGTGGTTCGAGCTGCCCATTTATCGCCAAAGGCTTTTTTAACCCAAACGTACATTCCGCCTTGTTCAGGGTACGTTGTTCCCAGTTCTGCAGTGATCAACCCGTATGGGATAAAGAAAAATATAAGTGTAATGATCCACCATGAGATTGTTGATGGGCCGATAGCAGCAGAAGGAGCAAGAGTATCGATTACATGGATGGCACAAATCGTAAACAGCGTCATATCCAGTGAACGAAGAACTTTTTTATAGCCTTTAGGTCTTTTTGTTGTTACATGAGCTGTTTCAGCCACTTTTGTCTCCATTGTTCTTAATTCTCTAGTTTGTCTCGTTTGCGGAAAACAGTTATTGACTTTTCAATCTTTCCTTGATGACACGCTTTCAGCTCGCTGCTTGCATTATGATGCCTGCGATAAACCAACCGGACCAGCAAATGCTGAATGAAGGCAGCTTCTCAATCAGGAATCTCAGCTTCCAATCCCACTCACCAGCACTGGGCAGTAGACAAACATCTATTTTTTACTGCCTCTCTGGGGTAATCAATAATTTGTCTACCGCCGACTGAAACCTTGCAGTTTTTTTCTGCGTAGAACATAACAAAAATGGCTATTCATCATAACTTTCTGACGTTCTAAAATCTTCCTCCTTAGGCATCCATTCATCAATATTGCGAATGACGTGCGGCACGAGTGAGATACCTTTCACCTGAACGCCTTGAATGGATGGTAATTTTTTCCGCATGAATTCATGCATCTCTTCATTATTTTTAAACCGGCATTCAATCGATACATCCCTGGTGCCCTGACCCAGCGCTATATAAGATATTTCCGGCATACCCTGAAGTTCTAAGATAATCCTGTCTTCCAAGCGTGAGTCAACATCAAGAAATATGTCCACCGCCATGATATACCCGAACGCTTCCGGGTTAATGATGGCAGTTAACCGAAAAACACCCATCCTGATCAAACGGTCTATGCGTTTACGGATGGTACGTTCGTTTGCGTTAAGATCACGTGCGATCTCAGATGCAGAAATTCTTGCATTTTGATGTAACAAAAGCATAATTTGATAATCTATTTGGTCAAATGATTGAGCCATTATTGTTCCGTTTAGCTATAATATAGTTCCCTTTCGGAATAATATAGCACCAATTATCAATGATTGCAATAGTTTTTAAGTTTTAGATTTGATTTTCTGGTTTCTGACTTTTGGTAAACGATAATAGCAGTGTTTTTTTCCTGACATCAACCATAAGAAAACCCGCTATTCCCAACTTCAAAATTCAACGTTTTTCAGTTACTTGATATATCATTGAATTAACCCCTAAAAACTATCTGGAGTAAACCATGCCAACTTCAACGCTAATCCAAAATATAAATTTTCTTTCAAACAACTGTGACCATTGGATACAAAATGCTTCTGTTTTGATTACTGATGGTTTGATAGCTGAGATCAATAACGGAGATACTCATCTCAAACCTGGCATTGTCAAGATCGATGGTCATGGTGCTTACCTGATGCCAGGTTTGATTGAAATGCATGGTCATTTTTATGGGCGTGCAAGTGATGAGATGCGCAGCCAGCATGCAGGATACTGTCCGCTCTATCTTGCCGGCGGTATCACGACCGTCCGCACACCGGGTGAGTTTGATCCTGTGGCAACCTACGAGTGGAAGCAGTCCATTGAAAAAGGTGAATTGATTGGACCGAGGATCATGACTGGCGGCTGGTATTTTGACAAAGCGCCCAGCATTGTGAAGTGGTTTAAACCCAGTGAGTCGCTTCAAGATATCTACAACTATTTTGATGAGCGCGACAAGGTTTCAGATTTTTTCAAAGTCTACAGCAATATGCCAGCAGACTGGATTAAAGTAGTTTGCGAGCTGGGTCATGCCAGGGGAAAAAAGGTTTATGGTCACCTCGGGATGAGCCCAACAATAAGTGCTATTGAGGCAGGTTTGGATGGAATTGAACATGGTTTCTACACTGTCAGAGAATTTCATCAAATCCCGTCACCAAAGGTGGATATGGACGGTCTCGATAAGTTCGATATGAGTGCTGACATAGTGAAGCGTGTTATGGAAGTGATTGTTGAACACAACACAGCCGTTACCCCGACGATAATTACCTTCATGCTAAATGGCAGAAACTACACAGATTGGCTAGACTCCATCAATGCCTGGCGGTATCTCAGTGATGAAGCCAAACAGGTAAACCTTGATCGAAGAAAAACATGGGACAGTGACCAGAAAGCGATTGACCAGCAGGATCGCTTACTTGAGAAACAAAGAAAATTTGTTGGCGATTTGTACCGTCTGGGCGGCAGGATATTTTGTGGGACAGACCCGTCCTATCCCTTGATCTTGCCGGGAAAAGCGATTGTAAGGGAAGCCGCCAACCTGTGTGATTGCGGAATGCCGGTTGAAGCAGTGCTAAGAGCATTGACCATTGAGGCTGCAAAAGAGTTATCAATTGACTCATTGACCGGTTCTGTCACCGTTGGCAAGCAGGCTGATATGGTGCTGCTTGAAAAGAATCCATTAGTTAATATTCACAATCTTGATTCTGTCCGGCTGGTCTGGAAAGCTGGACGGATGCATGATCCTGAAGGATTACGCAAATCTGCGGTTGGGCAAATTGCCTGATCAAACTGAAAAACATGAGGAATTAGTGTAATCATTGGAGGAAAGTGATGTTTTATCTGGATTTTGAGACTGGCAAAAACGCGATCTATGGCGGCTGGTTTTTTGGCGGTGGCGGGGGCGGCATGCCGAAAGGAGGACTGGATGTTTTGGAGAGCGCACTAACGTCTGGAAAAATTAAAGTATCTGCCATGGATGAGTTCAAACCAGAGGATATCATCGTGACCGCCTCGCTTGTTGGCTCACCGTCGACAGGGAAAGATGCTGTCACAACTGAACACTGCAGGCGGGTTTACAGTTTATTTATCGAAAGCTATAAATCTCCCATCAATGGCATTATCTCAAATGAAACTGGTGCTCACAGCATCACAAATGGCTGGATAGCTGCGGCTGTAAATGGGCTGCCCATCGTAGATGGCGCTTGTAATGGCAGGGCGCATCCAACGGGTGTCATGGGAGCCATGGGTCTAGACTCCAAACCCGGTTATCAAACCCTCCAGGTCGCAGTGGGTGGGACAGGGTCTAACGATTTAGCGATGAGTGCGAGGGGATCAATTGCTTCCACCTCAAAGCTGGTGCGGGAGGCGTCCACACTCTCGGGTGGCTTTATCACAGTCTTAAGAAACCCAATTGATGCAGCATATGTTAAAGAGAACAGCGCAGCTGGGGCGCTAACCGTCTGTGCCAAGGTTGGTGAATTGTTCCTTAGAAATGAGAACAAGCCTGACAAGCTGCTTGACGTGCTACACGAGAAGCTGAATTGCCAGGTCTTGTGCCGCGGTACAACACAGGATTTCTATCTAACGGCAAAAGGTGGTTTTGATTCAGGCAGTGTTAAAGTTAGATATGGAAAGAAACAGGTTGAGGTCACTTTTTGGAATGAGTACATGACGGTTGAAGAGGATAGTGAGCGCCTGGCTACCTTCCCAGATTTAATTGCCCTATTGGATGCAAAATCAGGCATGCCGCTTTGCAGTGCCCAGGTAAAAAATGGTCTTGAAGTCATTTTGGTCTGTGTACCCAAGGCGAATCTGCTTCTCAGCAGCACCATGTTTGATAAAAACCTTTTCAAGCCATGTGAGGAAGCGATAGGAAAAGCGCTAATTCCATACGCATTTCCATAACATTTTAAGATGAGCAGAGAGTAAAAGAAAGTGACAGTGATGAGAAAACGGATTGCTTGTATCACGATAGGTCAGTCGCCCAGAGCCGATATGACCGAAGACTTGCGTTGCCTTCTTGCAGATAATATTGACTTAATCGAATACGGCGCGCTGGATCAACTTACACTCAGCCAGGTACAAACTAACTTAATGCCAAATCCAGGAAATGAACTTCTGGTTACTCGCATGCGGGATGGCACGGTGGTGAAACTGGACGGCAACCAGGTGCCTCAGCTCGTTCAAAATTGTATTGAACTGGCAGAGACTGAGGGAGTTGACGGTGTCGTTGTTCTGTGCACCGGCACATTCCATGAACTTTCGTGTCATGTTCCCCTGCTAATTCCCCAGCCGTTGTTCCATGCAGTCGTCAGGCAGCTTGCTAGAAGTAAACTGGTTGGCGTCTTAACGCCAGACCCATTACAGGTTGAACAAGTAAAACAGTGGTGGCATGACAGCGGCGTAGATGTCGAAGTGGTCTCTGCTTCACCTTACGAAGATATGGGAGCTGTATGCAGCGCGGCGCCAGAATTACGATCCAGGGATGTCTCTCTCATTTGTCTCGACTGCATGGGTTACAGTTTGCAAATGAAGCGTATGGTAGCGCAATTAACTGGTAAACCTGTGATATTACCTAGAAGCCTTGTGGCGCGAATTGTGAATGAGTTGTTTGGCATTTAAGGAAAATAAAACCATTGGCACAATAATTAGCACCTGGTCAGAAAATCTAAAATTATCGATAAAAAGCTAAGTTACTTTAGAAATTTGTTTCTATTTCACTTCTATTTCAACCAGCCACTTAATCCAATCATCACCATTCAAACCTGGAACAACTGCTCTTAGCGGAAAGCCGTGCAGGATGGGGAGGGTTTGACCATTCACCTCGTACGCCAAAAAGCTTTCCTGTACCAATGCTTCGCTGAGTGATAATTGAACTTTGTACTTGTCTGCACTCACGAGCAGAACAGCTGTTGCATCTTGTTGGATATCAGCCATCTCCAGAATGGTAGCGAGCTTCACACCTGTCCAGGTCGCTTGATCTTCAAAGTAGCCCTCGCATACCAGCAATGGATCAGCAGTCACTGTGGGGAGACACCTAATCTGATCATAGGTTAGTTCCAGCGGGTTGTTGACTTTTCCGCTGACTTTGAGCTGGTAAGTCGCCGGGTCAATAACCTGGTGCCGGCCAGTAATATGCAGACCGATGCTTTTATCCAATGCAATGTAGGGGGGAATGCTTGCAGGCAAAGTGGGCACTGTATATGGTTCAGGCTGACAATTCTTGATCGCCTCTAATGGAGACACTTCCTCAACTGTTGTACTGGGCAGGTACTCAGTTGTTTGTGGAGAGCTTACAGTGCAGGAAGAGAGCACAAATAGTATTAATATACCAATTATTATCTTTTTCATCCTTAAATTATAAAGGCAAATTGCGTTTGAAACAATTCGAATATGTCAAATTACGAACGATATTAATGCTATCTGGTCGTACTGATAGGTTAGTCTTAGCAGGGAGTTGGCGGCTGACTCGAATCTTGATTCCGTGATTAATCTTCTTAGTATAAAATAATTAGTTAAGACCAGCCTGAAGGAGCATTACTCATGTGTGATACTTTTGTAGCGTTACCGTCCGCCACCGCAGAAAAATCAGTCATTCTTGCAAAGAACGCTGATTGCCAGGTCAATGAGGCACATGCGTTAATAAGATTGCCCAAGAAAACACATCTGCCGGGTGAGCTGCTACTTGCTACCCATTGCGTAATTCCTCAGGCTGAACTTACACATGATGTAATCCTAAGCAAATCATTTTGGACCTGGGGAGGAGAAATCGGTCTGAATGAATATGGTGTTGCAATTGGCAATGAAGCTGTCTATTCTACCTTGATGCAGGCTGAAAAATATGACGGTTTGATCACGATGGATTTGCTTCGCCTTGGCTTGGAAAGGGCTACAACTGCACGTGAAGCAGTGACTGTTATCGGCGAAGCGGTGAGCAAGTACGGCCAGGGTGGTAACTGCGAGCTGGCTGGCAATTCGCATTTTGATTCCAGTTTTCTGATCTCAGACACCACAGAAGCCTGGGTGGTTGAAACTGCCGGGCGTGAATGGGCTGCAAAACAAGTTGGGCCTGTTGCATCTATTTCTAATGCTTACACCATCGATGCAGATTGGGATTTGTGCTCTTTGGCTGATCAAAATCCGGAAATTAATTGGTCTGAGAGTGTTGCAGATCTTAAGCCTATTGAGTCAATTGGTTCAGTCGAACGACAGCAAATCACCTGCACTTTTTTAGAAAAAATTGGAACTGGCATCACTATAAGGGATGCATTCAATTTGCTGCGAAACCACCCGGAAGGTTATCACCCGGCTACGGCACAAGGTCATGCCATCTGTATGCATGCCGGGCCTGGCGCGTCGCGCTTATGGAATGCATGCGGTGCTATGGCTTCAGAAGTGAGCCCTGATGGAAGCATCGGTTGGTTCACTGGAACATCAGGCACCTGTGTATCAATATTTAAGCCGCTTTTTCCTGGAATTGACCTTCCAAATATGGGAAGTCTGCCAACGGAGACATTCGAACCACAGTCACTTTGGTGGATTGGAGAATTGTTGCATCGCCGCGCTATGGCAGATTTTGATGGAGCTGCTGCAGAGATTCGACGCGAGATTGAAGCGCTTGAAGACAGGTTTATCATAGAAGCGCAATCGGTTATTAAGGGTACTGCTCGTGAGAAGCAACAGTTCTCCGAAGCTTGTTTTCAACGCGCATCTGAGTTGACAATGAGCTGGGTATACCAACTCGCTGGCCGAAGCAGCCTGTACTTTGAAGATAAAGACTATGGAGAAGCATGGGATAGGTTTAATCGGGAAGCCGGCTTGACCGGTATGCCTGGTGTCAAGTGTCAGAATTCTTGATCAGCTTGTGACAAGAGGTCAATTGATTAGTTTATTTTTAGGCAATTAAAGGAAAATCCATTTTTCTTACATCAAAAGTTTACCTATCACTCATTGGCTGAGACTTTAACAGATCAGCCATGTGTTTTGCGTCCATCAAATCATCAAGCTGCCAATTTATTGGCCATGCGACCAGAAAGCTTGTTTCTTAATCGTCTCTTTTTATTAATTGCCTTACTTTGTGATAACTTATGTAACCCCTTTAAAATTATTCCCAGGAACATACATATTTATGATGTTTTTAGCTGCATAGAAATCGTTGTTTGGCAACTGTGCAATGGATTATTCGAAATTTTGCCCAAGCATATTAAAAGTGAGTGATCAGACAAGCATTATCAACGGTTATTTGGAGCTTTACCGATTTCTAATTAATGTAGGCCTCAGAATGCTAAATAAAAATATGATCTGATTGTGTAATTAATCCAATTAGAATCATTAGAAACGTACTACTAAATTAGTAGTAAATATCTAATATAGTACTATAATAATAGTATAGTCATTATATAGGTGATCAAATGCCAAAAATTAATCAATCACAATCCCGAAATCGACAATTAATTCACAAGAGCTATTGGCGAAGCAGTTTGACAGCCCTTATGCAGGTTAATGGTGAAAAAGAAAGTAATTCTGAGATTAACGTTGGTAAGCGGCTGCAAGAACTAAGAGTAGAACGAGGATTATCACTTCGTTCACTGGCTGATTTGAGTGGTTTGAATTTCAACACTTTGAGTTTGATCGAAAACGAAAAAACTTCACCCAATATAAACACATTGCAACAATTAGCGACAGCATTGCAGGTGCCAATAACTTCTTTCTTTGACTGCTCCTATGAAGAAAAAAATGTTGTCTTTCAAAAATATGGAGAACGCCCGCATACTTTATTCCCACATGGAGAGCTGCAGGATATGGGTGGTGGTATCGCTTTGGGTGAAGCAACGCCTTTGTTGATGACTTCACTGCCAAATTCTGACAGCGGCGAGGAAATGTATGTTCACACTGGCCAAGAATTTGTCTACTGCTTGGAAGGCAGTATTGTTTATTATGTTGGAAATCAAAAATTCTCAATGGAAGCCGGTGACAGCCTCATTTTCGAGGCGCATCTGCCTCATCGCTGGGAAAACCATACAAAAAATATCACCACTTGTATTTTAATTATTTGTCCGTCAGACAGCAAGGACAGGTTAGTTGAACAACACTTGAATGATAGTATCAGTCAATGAGAATCATCAGGAATATTATCAGGAAGTGAGCTTTTATGGACGTAATCATTAATCAAGAACTTTGTAATGGATGTGGCGCATGTTTGAAAGTATGCTCACATGATGCCATTTATTTTAAGAACAGTATCCCTTTCATTGATGAGAACAAATGCGTATCCTGCCTGGCGTGTGTTAAGGTATGCCCAACAGGTGCTTTGGAGATGGATCTTAAGAAAAAGCCAATTGTAATCACAACCCCGTACATGACAAAAGAGTCTTTTACAACAACTGAGAACCCGGTTAGATCTAACCAAAGCATTAGCGAAAAAGTGTTGACTTTTGCCAGTCAACAAATTTTGCCTCAGGTGATGAAAAGTCTAACAAACTACCTTGATCGAAAACTGGTATCACGGGATGAGGCGGTTTCAACTTTATCAGACTATGAGGCAATAAATTTCAACGCCCGCAGGCGGAGACAGCGTCGAGGCAGGAGGTCAGGGTAAGTGGCTCTTCTGACTGAGTTCACACAAGTATTGATGATCTATTCATTTATATGTTGATGGATAAGAGGACTAAGATGTCTTGTTTAATGATAAGTGCAACATACAGATAGTATTCATGTTAGAACGACCTGGACAAGCCCAAATTGGAGGAACAATGTTCAACAGAATTGCAAAAAGAACTGGTGGTTTAGGACGTGGTGGGGGCGGCCAAGGTAAAGGGCGCGGCATGGGGGGTGGCAACAAAGCCGGAGCTGGCCCAGCCGGTGCGTGTATATGTCCAAAATGTGGTTATCGCGAGGAGCACACAACTGGTGAACGATGCCTGGATCGCAAATGCCCTAAATGTGGCACTCAATTGATAAGAGAGTAGATAATAATTTTCGATCAATTTAAAAAATAACAAAAAAGGAATTGCTGACAAAATCATGCAAGGCGATAATCAATCCAACTTAAAAACTAACCACCCTAACGATAGAACATCTGACTGTCAGCAGGAAAAACATGTACTTTCCAAAGAAGCGCAGGGTTTAATTGCGGCTCACGCTAATATTGGAATCCTGAAAAATCCAACAACACGAGGTTATTTTAAAGGACCTTGTGGTGACAGCATGCAAATTGATTTATTAATTGAAAATGACACAATCGTTGATGCAAAATTTCTAACAGATGGATGCGATGCAACTTACGCTTGTGGCAGTATGATCACAACAATTATTAGAGGTAAAACAACTATTCAAGCGTTGAAATTGACACCAGAAGATTTATTGAAGGCTTTGGAGGGGTTGCCAGAAGACCATGTTCATTGTGCAACGCTTGCCGTGACAACATTGCGTGAAGCTTTGTTCGTTTCTGGAATGGAAATCAAATAAGAGGGTAACGATTGATTATTATTTGTTTTGAAATTGCGTTGGCTGTTTTGACACATTGACTGGTGAAAAATTATGAAAATTTTAATACTGTTGAAAATGTAAGGAGCTATGAATGAAATACGTATTTGGCCCTGTGCCTACCCGCCGTCTTGGCCAATCCTTAGGGATTGACCCTGTTCCGCTGAAAACCTGCAATTGGAATTGTATTTACTGTCAACTTGGCCGTACTAGACCGGTAACGAATGAGAGAAAAGCCTTTTTTGCCGAAGAGGATATTATAGAAGAAGTGGAAAAGGCTTTACAAGCGCATAAACCAGAAGAGATTGATTGGATCACATTCGTTGGCTCGGGGGAGACTACACTGCACAGTGGGATAGGTTCACTGATTAATAAAGTGAAAAAACTAACATCGATACCTGTTGCAGTTATCACAAATGGGTCATTATTGTACTTACCAGAATTACGTCAAGAACTATTAACCGCCGATGCGGTACTACCTTCTTTAGATGCAGGAAATGAACAACTCTATCTAAAAATCAATCGCCCACACCCTGACATTACTTATGACCGCACAATTGATGGACTAATAAAGTTTAGCCAAGAGTATGATGGGAAATTGTGGGTTGAGTTGATGTTGATGAAAGATGTCAATGATACAGAAGAAACACTAAAAGAAATCGCTCAAAAACTTGAGCTTGTAAAACCTGAAGAGGTGCATATTTTGCAGCCAACCCGGCCGCCAGTGGAATCTTGGGTTAAACCACCAGACCAGGAAGGTCTTTCGCGTGCAAGCAGCATATTGGGAAATATCAGCAGGATTATTCCCCCAGCTGAAGGTACTTATGATCTTTCTTCTGATAGTGATTTGGTGGATGCTGTCATCGGAATAATCACCAGGCACCCCATGAAAGAGACAGAGATAGTCGATACTTTATCAGAATGGCAACAAATTAATGTGGTTGATGCCCTCAATGAACTTGCAACTTGTGGTAGGGCGCAAAGTGTTGTTCGTAACGGGATAAAGTTTTGGACAGCGGCGCCAGCTTTTTATCCGTCCGATTTGAAAGAATAGTAAAAAAGCATTAAAAAATGGAAACCTTATTCAAGGACTGCTCATGTCAAAATTTTCACTAGATGTTCTAAATAAATATATTCACCCGCACATTAAATCAAATGACCCTGACGTAATTTTGGGTCCGGTTTTTGGAGAAGATGTGGCGATTACCAGGATCAGCGATGGGTTTCTTGTATCTCATGTTGATCCAATCGTCGGTGCAGTGAAGGACATTGGTTGGTTGGCTGTACATGTGGCTTGCAATGATATTGCCACTTCAGGCTCAAAGCCGCGTTGGATTTTGATATTGCTGCTGGTCCCAAACAGGGAAGATGAAGCCCTTGTTGGTGAAATTATGAGGGATGCGAATCGTGCGGCAAAAGAAATTGGAGTTAGCATTATTGGCGGCCACACAGGTTACTCAGCAAACTTGTCAAGACCTTTAGTTTCTATTACTGCATTGGGCGTTCTAACAGACCAGGCACCAATCTACACAGGTGGCGCTAGGGTTGGGGATCATATTTTCATCACAAAAGGGATAGCCCTGGAAGGAACAGCAATTCTAGCAAATGATTTCTCAAAAATTGCTCTTGAAAAGGGTTTGTCTCATCAGAACCTGGATGATGCACGTGAACTTATGAATGGTGTAAGCGTTGTCCCAGAAGCCATGATTTTATCTGAGATTGGTGCCACATCAATGCATGATGTTACCCGTGGAGGTTTACAGGAAACACTTGTTGAAATGGCAAAATTGTCTAATTTAGGATTTAAGGTTCATTCAGATCGTATTCTCATGCCTGATATTGTTGGGCGTTTTGCACAAGTGTTTGAGTTTGATCCGATGAAAATGATTTCATCTGGTTCATTGGCAGCAACAATTCCAGCCGTAAGTGTTAGAGAGGCAGAAAAAGCTTTGATTTCCAGTGGTATTTTGTTTGCGGATATTGGTGAAGTGGTAAATGGCTTTGGTGTTGAAATTTTCACAGATAGTAAAAGTATCAAATATGATGAAATAAAGTGTGAAGAAGATGAGTTAGCCCGAATGTGGGAACTCTATGAAGGCACTTGATAAGATAATTAACAAAAGCTTTTCTTAAGATAAAAGGTCTATTTTGAGGATGTAAAAGGCGCATCAAGCGACTATTCTTGCAATAGACCTTATATTAACCAACAGTCATGAGACCGGGTTAAAATTCAGAAAAGATTTAATGTGTTTTTAACTTTTGTTAGATAATGGAAATGGCATTAAATAATTTCCTTATTGTATGGTTAATCCTTTATAAAATTGTGACAGGTTGGGACTTATAACTGGATTGCATAATAAACAGGAGAGTGATTGCTATGGATAAAAAAATAGTTGAAGTGACTCTAACAATAAATGGAACTAAAAAAGTAATCCTCGTAAATCTGCAAGAAACATTACTTGAGGCTTTAAGAAAAGCTTCTTACATGAGTGTTAAGTCGGGTTGTGACGACGGTACTTGCGGCGTCTGTACTGTGCTTATGAATGGCAAACCTGTTAAAAGCTGCAAAATCAAAGCATGTGATGCCAACTATTCAGAGATTATCACTGTTGAAGGCCTTGGTAGCGCTGATAAATTACATCCATTGCAAGAGGCTTTCATAGAAACTGGGGCCATACAATGTGGCTATTGCACACCTGCACAAATTTTATCAGCCTATGCGTTACTAAAAAACCAAAACAATCCGAGTGAAGATGAAATACGCAAGGCTCTGAACAATGTATTGTGCAGATGCACCGGCTATGTACGAACTGTGGATGCGGTCAAAAGAGCGGCATCAATTTTGCGAGGTGAGGAATTACAACCTTACAAGCATATAGATATGGCTCTTCCCGATGATCTTAGAGATCTCGAACTGCCAGAAGCGTATTACCGAAAGAATGGCGGCAGTTCTCCGCTTGCACCGATCGTTTTTACGCCACAATCAATGGACAAAACCTCAGTCATTGGCCACTCGGAGGTTAAGGTTGATGCAAAAAAGCTCGCCTTGGGAAGATCGGTTTTTACAGATGATATTCATCCTGATGGAATGCTTTATGGTGCTTTATTGACCAGCCCTCATGTGCATGCCCGGATTCGCCAAATTGATGCCAGTAAAGCACGTGCTCTGCCAGGTGTTCATGTTGTGTTAACACACACAGACATACCCAGAATTAAATATGCAACAGGCGGGCAGAGTTACCCGCAACCACTTCCTTATGACCAGGTTGTGCTCGATGACAAAGTCCGGCATGTCGGTGATAGGGTTGCGATTGTTGCAGCTGATAGTCTCGATATTGCAAACCAGGCACTGGCATTAATAGATGTAGATTATGAAGTGCTGCCAGCAGTTGTTGACATGGAAAAAGCCATGGAAGGAAACGCGCCTGTTATTCATGATGAAATAGATACCGAAGGCATATATGACCGAGAACATAATATTGTTCATCACATTGAGGCAGAAGTTGGTGATGTCGATGCAGCTTTTGCAAATGCAGACAATGTCTTTGAAGGAGAGTATAAAACACCCAAGCAACAGCATGTGCATCTAGAGCCCCATGTGTGCATCACCTATTTTGACGAGGACGATCGCCTGGTTGTGCGCACAAGCACCCAGGTACCATTCCATATCAGACGCATGCTTTCACCGCTCATAGATCTTCCCGTCAAAAAAATTCGCGTGATTAAACCAAGAATTGGTGGTGGCTTTGGTAACAAGCAGGAAATGATTTTGGAAGATTTATGTGCTCTCCTAACTATAAGGACAAGGCTGCCTGTGCGAATGGAATACACCAGAACACAGGAGTTTACCAGTTCACGAAGCCGGCATGCCAACATTATGCGTTATAAAGTTGCCGTAAAAGATAAGAAAGTTACATGCGCAAGTTTGTATTTAATCGGTGATACCGGTGCTTATGGATGTCATGGATTGACTGTGAATATGGTTGGTGGTTTCAAGGGGTTGACTCTGTATAATCCACCAAACGCAAGATTTGTTTGTGATGTTGTTTACACAAATACGCCGCCAGCTGGCGCATTTCGCGGTTATGGCGCCATGCAATGTCAATTTGGTATAGAAGTGCTGATGGAGGAAATTGCTGAAAAATTAGGCCTGGATGTCATCGAGTTTAAGCGTAATAACTGGATTAATGTCGGCGATCCAATGCACCTATCAGAGCAATTGGGGGAGGGGCGAAAAGGTGTCTTTCAAACGCTGAGATCGAGTGGTATGGAACAGTGCGTTGAAATTGGTCTCAAAGCCACAAATTTCTATGAGAAAAGGGCAAGTTATAAAACACAACAAGGACGTTATCGTCGTGGTATTGGTGCAGCTGTTGTGATACACGGAAGCGGTATAGCAAATTTGGACATGGCAGCCGCCACCTTGAAAATGAACGATGATGGATCGTTCAATTTGCTTATTGGCGCGACGGATTTAGGCACTGGCTCCGATACGATACTCGCTCAGATAGCTGCGGAAACGCTGGGTGTTTCATTGGATGATATTATCGTTTACTCATCCGATACCGACTTTACGCCCTTTGATAAAGGTGCTTATGCCAGCAGTACCACCTATGTAAGCGGCGGTGCAGTGTTAAAGGCTGCAACGAGGATTAAAGAACAAATATTAAGTCACGCAGCAAATATATTGGGTATTGATCGGGTTGAGAGTCTCGCAATTCAAGACAAAAAAGTAATCTCTCCAGATGGCAAAACACTAACTCTGGCAGAAATTGCTTTGAGCAGCTTGCATCAACAAGATCAGCATCAAATTATGGCAACCGCATCCCATCTAAGCCCGGTAAGTCCGCCGCCAACCGCTGCGCAGTTTGTTGAGTTAAAAGTGGACACTGAAACTGGAAAAATACAAACAGAGCGTATGTTAATGGTTGTGGATTGTGGAAGGGTAATCAACCCGATAACCGCTGCTGGCCAGGTTGAAGGCGGCATGTCTCAAGCGCTTGGTTTTTCCTTGACTGAAGAAATGCTGTTTGATGATAATGGCAATCCTATAAATGCGAATTTAAGCACTTATAAAATTCCACGTGCTAACGATTCACCGGCAACAGATGTGATATTTGTTCAGACTGACGAACCAACAGGACCATTTGGGGCAAAATCGGTTGCCGAGATAGCTACGGATGGTGTTGCGCCGGCAATGGCAAGTGCTGTCCACAATGCAATTGGCGTGTGGATGCACGAACTGCCTTATACACCAAAGCGAGTCAAAACTGCATTAAGTAGTGTTTCAAAGGATCAAGAGGGATAAGCTTGAAATTTGTAGATATTCCATTGTTTCATTTGAGAAGTTATACTGGCGAGGATTATGGAATTTCTGGATCAAATTGGTAATAAATTGATCTTTTCAAAATATCCTGAAAAGATTGTTTCATTGGTTCCATCCTTAACAGAATTGTTATTTGATCTTGGATTAGATCAAGAAATCATTGGTGTAACTGAACATTGTGTTTTACCAGAAAATAAAACAGTACTACGCAAAAAAATCGGCACAATTCAAAACTTAAACTTCTCTGCTATTGAGCAACTTAAGCCTGATTTAATCATTGGCGGCAAAGAAGAAAATATCCGCGATGAAATCTTACGTCTCAAGAATGATTACAATGTTTGGATAAGTGATGTTGCAAATCATGAGAGTGCTTTGACCATGATTAGATCGATTGGAGAAATTACCAATAGAACATTTCTGGCAGATCTCCTGGTGCGTGAAATATCCATGAGTCTCGAATCTTTGCCTTCATTTCCCATAAAAAAAGCAGCTTATTTAATATGGAAAAATCCATTTATGGCAGCAGGGGGAAATACTTATATCAATGATATGCTGGGGTTATGCGGTTTTGAAAATATATTTAAGGATCGACTTAGATATCCGATTACTAGTTTACAAGATATGATTGAAGCTGATTATTTATTGCTATCATCGGAACCATTTTCTTTCAATGATGACGATATCGATTTTTTTAACCAGCAATTTTCTGAAAAACGAGCAATTTATGTTGATGGCCGAATATTCTCCTGGTACGGCAGCCATATCAAGTATGCGGCGGATTACTTTAAGCAATTACGCAAGGTTTTGAAATGATTTTTCTACTGAAGACAACAGCTTTCAATATAAAACAACGGTTGGAAAAATCTTGATAACCGAAAACATAAGCAGAAGGCATATTGCTGGCACAGTGTTCAATTATCGCTGTGCTCTAAATATCTAAGTAATGATGATGCGTGTATAAAAGTCCTTTATCCATGCTTTTTGATTTATTTAATACTAATGGATATAATAACTTGTCTTCATTACACGGCTGTTTTTCGAGCAAATAATAAAGATCGGTCAGGATATTGAATTATTGCCTGTGAAAAAGGAGTATTATTCTTCCTGCCGATGCTCGGAGTGACTTCATTACATCAGATGATTTCTTATTTACAGAAAAAACGAAGGTAAGTGATTGTAAGTTAATTTGAATTCTTCTCTGATAGTTTTATCCTTTTTGAGGTGATTCTTTCACCTCAAATTTTTAGTCAGTTTGATAGTTGATGAATAGCATATTCAATTCTTGAAAGGCTAATTATATGAGAACTCCTGATTTAACATTCTTGCACGCACCATCGGTATATGATTTCCGCCAGGAGTCAATATTGTATGGACCTGTTTCTGATATGGTGCCTTCTACCCCTGTCTTTGAAATGTATCCCGTTGGATTTACAACCATGGCTGAGTACCTGGAACGTCATGGATTGCGTGCTCGCATTGTAAATCTTGCAATACGTATGCTGGATAACAAGCAATTTGATGTTGAGAAGTATATTAAAAAATTGGATTCTCTTGCTTATGGCTTTGACCTGCATTGGATGGTGCATGCGCATGGCTCCATCGAAATTGCTAAATTGGTCAAACGCTTTCATCCCGAAGCGCCAGTAATTTTCGGCGGGTTTTCCGCAACTTATTATTTTGATGAACTCATTCGCTATCCTGCTGTTGACTTTGTTTTAAAAGGTGATTCCACAGAAGTTCCTCTTTTGATGCTCATACAGTATTTACGAAACGGAGGCATATCACACCCCACTGCTCTGTCTGCAGCGAATAAAGAGCTAAGCGCCATTCCCAACCTGGTTTGGAAAGACGCCGATGGCACTGTGCATGATAATCCAATTTCATACTCACCGGATAACATTGATGATTTGCTGATGGATTACTCTAATGTACTGCGTTCGGTAGTGCGCTATCGAGATTTGGCATCCTATAAACCTTTCCGAACCTGGATGAAATACCCAATTACAGCAGCGCTGACAGTTCGTGGATGTACACATAATTGCCTCACCTGCGGTGGATCCGCTATCGCTTTCCGTAATATCCATAATCGCACCAGTCCTGCTTATCGATCCCCAGAACGCCTGGCACAAGACATTCGTCGAATCGGTGAGTTCAGCAATGGCCCAGTTTTTGTCCTGGCGGACCCACGTCAGGCAGGGGATGATTATTATCATCGTTTCTTTGATGCTATCGCGGGTTATGAAAAACATATCATGTTTGAGCTTTTTGACCCGGGTACAAAAGAATTCTTCAAAGAAATGGCAAGAGCAATTCCTAAATTCACTGTCGAAATATCCATGGAATCACATGATGAACATGTGCGTCGTGCTTTTGGTCGTTCTTATTCTAACGAAGCGCTGGAACGTACGATAGATTATGCTCTTAAGGCAGGCGTTGATCGCTTCGACTTGTTTTTCATGGTTGGCTTAAAAGAACAGACATATGAGTCGGTTATGGGCACTGTTGAATACTCACGCAATTTACTCAAGCGCTATCACCAGATGGGTGAACACCTGGTTATTCCTTTCATCTCACCAATGGCCCCTTTTCTTGATCCTGGAAGTATTATTTTTGAAGCGCCAGAAAAGCACGGCTATCGGCTTTTTGCCCGCACTTTGGAAGAACACCGTCAAATATTGTTGCAACCCACCTGGAAACATGTTCTCAATTATGAGACACAATGGATGTCGCGCGATCAAATTGCAGCTGCCACTTATGAAGCAGGTCGTCAATTTAACCTGATGAAGGGCGAATTTGGTGTGTTGGATGTGGATCAAGTCAACGCCACCGACAAACGGATAAATGAAGCGATCGAATTGATGTCTGAGATTGATCATATTGTTCAAGTTGAGCAAAATCTTGAAAAACGTAGACAGATGTTAATGCAGTTGAAACAGCGCGTTGATCAAACGAATTTGGGTACTGTGTGTGATAAAAGTGAACTTGATGCAGCCTTTACTGGATCAAAGATTAATTATTTCAAGGCGGCATCTCTTGTCATCAAAGATTGGACGAAGGACTTGAATAAGAGAGTGATTGATTACATACATAATTAGCACTGAAAAAATGTTTTTCTTGATAATTGACGAAGAAAAACGCGTCATTAGAACAAGAGATGGATAAGAAGTCAGTCTTTCAAAGTGAAGAGTCAGACTCTGAGTTGACGGAGTACCTGAGCGTCAGACAGCATCGCAGATGGATTTTTCCGCGGGCAGCACTGGTTGGTGCTTTTGCGGGTGTTATTGCCCTATTATTTCGCATTGCGTTAAGCACTACTGAGAACCTGCATAGAAATTTGATTTACTGGTTAAAAGAAAATACATCTTATGGATGGGTGTTTTCAATTTTACTGACCATAATTGGTGCAATTATTTCGGTTGTGGTTGTAAAACGTTTTTCGCCTGAAGCTGGTGGAGGTGGTATTCCATATTTGGAAGCTGTTCTACAGCGCTTCAGAGTGATGAATTTTAAACGGTTGCTGCCCGTGAAGTTTTTTGGCGGCATTATTGCTATTGGCAGCGGATTAGCCCTGGGAAGTCAAGGACCTACTGTCCAGATGGGTGGGGCTGTCGGCGATGGTGTATCGCGTCTTTTGAAGGTTACAGAACGTGAGCGGTTGACATTGATCTCTGCCGGAGCAGGTGCAGGTTTAGCGGCTGCTTTTAATGCACCATTATCCGGACTTATCTTTGTGTTGGAGGAAGTTCGTCGTGATTTTCAACCGATTGTTTTTGGCGCAGCGTTTATTGCAGCCGTCATTGCAGACATTATAGCCAGGATAGGCGCTGGCCAATTCCCTGTTTTTTCTCTTCCCAGTTATCCAGTTTCTCCACTTGGCTCCCTACCCATTTTTGCAGTGATGGGGGTTTTAGCCGGTTTGTCAGGTGTGATATTCAATAAAAGCTTATTAACCTCAACAAAATTATTTACAAGAATTCCAAAAAGGCATTTTACTGTTGCAGTTGCTATTGTTGGAGGTGTTATAGGTCTGGCAGGATGGTTTGAGCCAATTTTGGTTGGCAGCGGTCACAGCCTGGCGCAAGAAGCTTTAAACGGAAGATTATCGCTGAGACTAATACCTTTATTTTTTGTTTTGCGCTTTTTTTTCACCAACATTAGTTCAAGCACTGGCGCGCCGGGCGGTATATTCGCCCCGCTGCTTGTGTTGGGCGCATTATTAGGGGCAAGCGTTGGGAAAGCAGCGTTTGTGTTAATGCCAAATCTGGTTCCCGAACCAGCAGTTTATGCAGTTGTAGGCATGGCAGCACTGTTCACAGCCATTGTGCGTGCGCCATTGACCGGTATCATGTTAATTGTAGAGATGACCGGTAATTATTCGCAAATGCTCCCGCTGTTGGTAAGTTGTTTCAGCGCATATATTGTGGCTGAGGGGTTGAAGGACACACCAATATACGAGGCTTTGCTTGATAGAGAATTACGGCAAGGGGGAATTCAATCTCAAAAAAGTAATCCTATTGTGATAGACTTTACTGTCCAACCACATTCGGCATTTTCAGGACAACAAATACAAGATCTTGGACTCCCTTCAGGATGTATTATTGTCAGATGTTATGATGGTAAAAGAGAATGGGTACCCAAAGCCAGTACTCGTTTAGAAGCGCATACACGAATTACCGCTGTGATTGCTCCAGAAGCAACAAACGGATTGGCGATACTGAGGGAGGGTTGTAAAAAAAGTCATAATGAAATATGAAATATAACAAATTGATCAATTAATTTTGTTGACATTTATTGGTTTGTCACTAAAATTAATCTAACAGAGCGGTCTGTCCGCTTTTACGATTAAACCATTGACTTATTAGATAAATTAGATATTATTAGTAATAATAACGGTATCTAGAGTGTCCGTCAATTTTTGATGGGAGGTATATTGGAATAGATAACTAAATATTGCTTTACGCATATTCGATGCTGAGCTGATAGATATGGTGTTATAAGGATTTAGTAAACATCACATCTCATTGTCAAAAGAAAATACAGGGAAGTACTATCTGCAGGCAGGCGATGAAGATAACAATCACTCAAGCGAATGGGTGGACAAAACAATTTGAACCAGGCAAGGCAGTAACGCTTGTTGGTAGTGCTGATTTTACCGATATTCAGTTATCATCCTCTTCTATTTCCCCAATTCAGATACAGATCTTATCAGATCACCAATTTCCAACCGGTATCCGGGTTGTTGGTCTTGATGGGCAGACAAAGGTCAATACCATTCAGGGCTCATTCATCTTGGAACCATTTGCTATTTATGACATCTCTGAAAATGATGAAATTGTCCTTGGTGAATACCTGCTAAAATTTCAACCCTCCCAGGGTTTTCCTCAAACTAATTCTGCAAACCATATACAAGCACAGCTCAAATTCCCGGATACGGTTTTACAGCCCAACCTTGATCTGACCGGCTACTTGGTGATTACTAATGCTGGTGAGATGGATGCCTGCCAGTTTGATGTGAAATTGGATGGCATCCCGCAGGATTATTGTCAACTGGACCCTGTGCCAATGCTGCATCCAGGTGGGCAGGAAGAGGTTGGTGTGCGGCTTTTCCATCGAAAGACCAGCCCGCCAGCAGGGGAGCTTGATTTTGTTCTTACCATCACCGCGCCCAATTCTTATCCCGGCGAAGTTTATAGACTAAAGCAACGGCTTTATGTCACGCCTGACTTTAGCCAATCATTAGAGATTGTTGATGATCTCACTGCAGGTGTTGAGGCTGCACCAAAGAATAATGACCGCATACCAGCGAACACTATTGCGAAACACAATGAACCTGTGCGCAGTGTACAACCCAACATTTCGAACACGACATCTGTCGATTCCATACTCGATGCTGCTAACGCAAACCAGGCAGCACCAATCGTCAAGCCACCTGAATCAAAAACCGATCAGTCAGGCAGGAGTCAGATTTTAAATGATCCATTGACTGTTGATCCATCAACCAGCACAAGTGTAGACGCTAGACCAGCAGGTGATGATCCTGTCGCTGAAAGTGCAGAGTCAGCAGGCCAGGCGACTCTACAAAATGCCAGGGAGTTGGACTTGAATAAAGTAAAAATTGTACGCAATAAGTCTGAAGATTATTGGGACGAGAGCTAAAAGGATAATCAATGCAAGCTTTACTGCAAAGCGCCTGGTCTGAACCCGTAATAAAAGGATTGCTGACTGTTGCCATAATCTCAGGATCAATTTTGCTGGCAGTGTTGATTGGTATTGGACTGCGCAAGGTGCTGTTTCCAAAATTAGTCAAACTTCACACAATCAATCTCACAAATACTGGTAATGTCAGTGGGTTTTACAACCTGAAAGCAGTATCTCAAGAAGAATTTCTACAGTTTATATTCTTAATGAACAAAGTGCCTTTGCCAATAGTTGACATCCCAATCAGCACCAGGGATGGTGGTGCCCGTCAGACCACAGGTTATCAGGCAGTTGGACAGAAAACAGGAAACACACCCCAACAATCACAGGCTGCTCCTCAAGCTGCTCAGGGAAAACCAGCTGTTAATGCGAGTAAATTATTAAAGGGTTCTGAAAAAGCAGTGGCAAAAACTGGCGCAGCAGCTGGTTTGATGGGTATGCTAGGCAGCATCCTGCCCGGTGAGCTGGGAAAGTCGATGAAACAACAAGGAGCTGCGCTTAGAAATGTTCAAACGAAGAGCAAGATGGCAATGGATAAGCCAAAGGAAATGCAGCGTAAAGTTGATTCGGTTCAACAACAATCTGGCAGGCTGGCGGGAAAAGCTTTACCCGGTCAGACATCTTCAAGCCCGGTGAAGTATTCAACTGCAACGACTGGCTCAACCTCTGAGCTAAAACAAACAGTGGTCATTTCGGATCACATGCAGGCTGATTTGACGCCTGTCGAGCAATACTATCAGACCAGGCAGATTAACCCCGGCGAGTCTATCAAGCTTGATCTAAAGATTAGTGCTCACAAAAAACGTTATCCTGACGGAAGTTACAGTTACAAGGTGATTTCGCAGCAGGTACCTGAAGGTAGTTTTGAACGCTCACCTCAAGCAGTTACAAAACAGGGCGTTGTTAATTTCGGACAGATTAAGAGATGGCATTATTGGTTGCCAAGTTTCCTAACAGTTCTCCTGGCTTCTGGATTGGTACTAATTGCCAGTTATGCTGTTTTGCTGGTGTGGAGATAAGAGGGTTGAGCTATGAATGAATTTTTTACCGGCCAAGTAAATAGTAACCCAACCAAAGAAGGGGATGAATTCGAGTTTGAACTGCCGTTGGTCAATATTGGCAGCCATCCTGACAATCACATCAGTATCTCTGGCATGGGTGTACTGCCGTTCCATGCGGCTTTTTACCGGCAAAATGGCAACATACGCATCATAAAAACTGCGCCTGATGCTGAAATTAAAATCGAAGGTAACCCTTTACAAACAACTTCAGCCAGTGTTGGTGAAAATCAGCGTGTTGACATTGGAAGTTATGCGATCTTTCTCAGCCGTGGATCTTCACCATCAGGCATGCACCTGGTGATGAGGGATCAGGCGGCTGAGACTATGCAATCAGCCCAATCCGTGAGAGATGACGGAGAACAGAATATCCTGGTCAACCTTGTAACCCAACAAACAGAAGTTGAGGTTGAACAGACAGCCATTTATGAGTTTGAAATTATCAATGCAGGCAGGATTGTAGCGGGTTTTTCTGTGAATGTCACTGGCGTACCTGAAGAATGGGTACAGGTTAGCCTGCGTCTCATCAATCTGAATGAGGGTCAACGGGCAAATGTCAGGGTTGGCATCACACCACCGCGTGCATCGAGCAGTACAGCCGGCAAGCACCCGATCAGTATTGTGGTTGCCTCGCCCAACTATCCGGGGCAGCAGTCGGTAACCCGCACTGACCTTACCATACTGCCATATTATGAATTCATGGTTGGCAATTTGTCGCCACGGCAGAAAACAGTGCGCTGGCGTGACCGCAAAGGTACTGTCCAGCTTCCGATCAACAATCAAAGCAACACTGGCGTTGATTTTAATGTGGTCGCCCTGGATGAAGAAAACGGCTGCAATTTCGATTTTGTGTTGGGAGAAGATTACCGCCTGACCCGCCAGGCAGTGCTGCCTGTGGCGCAGGCAGACCAGTTGGAACTGCCCATTGAAATAACGCCAATCAAGCAGCCAGTTATTTCTTTTCGCAGTAAACGCTATCACTACACCACTACCATCAATATTGCCGGACAAGCCGCAGCGCCACAGACGGTCAGCGGCGCAGTAGTGAGCCGTCCCTTACTGGGCTGGTTTTCTATCCTGTTTACAACCTTTTTGGTGCTGGTTGGACTTTTCATTCTGATCCAACCACGCATCAATTATTTCCAGGTGGCAGCCAGCAAGGATGTGATTGAGCTGGGTGACACAACCCAATTGGAATGGTCAGTTTCGCCATTTGCCGGCCGGCTGAGCATCTCAAACACCGATAAACCAGTCACCAGGGGCATGAAAAGGTTAACAGTTGCTCCACAGCAATCCACCACTTATGATTTGGTGGCAGGGAATTGGTTATCTGGCATGTTGGGATTGGACCGCAGAGCAGCTTTAACGGTTCTGGTTGTTCCGCCATCTCCAGAGATAACCGTTTTTGCTGCTGATAAACGTATTGTCGACAAAGGTGTTCCAGTTAATATTCGTTGGTCAGTAACCAAGGCAGAAAAAGTGCTGTTGACAATTGATGAGGTAGTCTACGAACTACCCAAGGACCAATTTAGCGGTCAGCAGTCAGTCTTGCTTGAAGAGGATTCGGTTATCACTTTGCGGGCAGACAGCCTGTCCGGTAGTGAGCTGCGCAGTATGTTCGTGAAAGTTGTTCCACCAAAAATTATCATCAATAAGTTCAGTGTGTGGGTAAGCACAAGCGGCAGCACGGCTGCAGTGCCAAGCCGTGACAGCCTCGCTTTAGAGAGGCAATCTGTGGACGCAAAAGGGTCCCCACACAAGGCAGCCATTTTGCCTGTCTCTTTGAACCCCCAGCCAAATTATGAGGAATCTGATTTCCCCAATAAATTTGTTGAACTGATTATGGACAAAACCAGTGACACCGGCTACCGGGTGGAATTTTCCATGCCGGATCGCGAGCTGGCAAAGGGCGAACAGGTAATGCTTGAGTGGGAAGTTGATGGGGTTGAGAATGTGAAAATTGCTCCATTCACGGAGACACTTCCAAGCAAAGGACGCCAGCCATTCTTTCCACAGGAATCGATGAACTTTGTCATGACTGCCAAGAGCGGTGAATTGGAACAGATCTTTATGCTGCCGGTCAATGTCTTTGACGGTGTACCTCCTACAACGCCAAAAGTTGATTTCTTCAAGGCTGTGCCAACCAAAATGGTCGGTGCCGGCGATGTGCAGTTCTCCTGGTCAGTCTCTGGAGAATGGACCCACATTCAGCTGGCAAAGGGTGTCGATAATGGTGAAGAAGTTGTTGCTGACTGGATCAACCCGCAGGGTTTTAAAACCTTGAAAGTCGATAAAAGCACAACGTTCTTGTTGAAAGCATGGAATGGCAGTTTGTCAACTGCCTCTCCAGTGGATGTGACTGTTGACCCGAGCTTGATTCCTATTGGCATCAAGATTAAGAGCGTTTATACAGACGCAGATCAATTTATCCTGCGTCAGAAAGTTACCGTCACGGTTGAGTTCTTGAAAATACCTGCTGATAAGCCGGCTCCTTCCGGTAAAGTGGTCGTGACTGATGGGTATTCAGTATGTGATATTAACCTGCCTGCATTATCTTGCGACCTGACATTTAACACGCCCGGCGCGAAAAACATTACCGCCAGCTATGAAGGTGATTCAATTTACCTCCAGGCGACATCGGCTCCCTACCCAACGCCACCAGCCGTAATTTTCGTTCAGAGTACTAAAGTTGACCTGGTGCCAGGTTATTTTGTCTTACAAACTGGTACTGATATCACCAATATCAGTGATCCTGCGTTTGAACTGGCCATGGAACAGGGACTTAGAATTATTGTAGAGGTACGACCGCTGACCTTGAGTGTTCCAGATGACAGTAAAAGTAAGGTCAATGTCAGCATCTGCGAGCAGGATGCCTTTGAGAAAATTGTTCCCGGCAGCTGCCTGTTCCTGGCGAGTGCAACCGCTGAAAAATATACCGGACAGACGCCCACATTTAACCGGGTGGATGGCCTGTTTTATGCCAATATCGTCATTCCACGTTTTCTCGTGCCTGGCACGCGATTGTTATTGTTTGAGTACTATCATGACTCGGGTGAAATTGAACCGACAACCTTTGAACAGCCAAGCATTCATATCGGGCGGGTAAAATTCCATCTGAGCACTGATATCTGCACAGACCCTGATACACTGACCGGATGTGAGCTCGGTACTGCTGATCCTGCAAATACTGAACTGACATTCAATTTTCGAACGGCTGACCCATTTGCTAATATTCAATCCATCCTGCCGAAACCACCTGAAAGCGCTTTCAAATTCAGCTCAAAGGGTTCGTTGGGGACAGTTGTGGGTGAAGATAAGTGGACTTGCTCAGTCAAGATCATTGGTGGCACTTATAAACTTGTCTGTAAAGTTCTTGGGTTGGATTCGTTGGAAAATCCATGGACTGTTAGTTACAAGTTCGATGATGCTAGCGGCGAGTCGTATTATTTTGGGAACATGAATGTTGTCGAAGCCAGCACTTTTACACTTAATGTCTTGAAAAACACATCAGTGGTGTTTGAGGAAAATAATAATCTTGTGGTAGGAAAGATCGTTCAAATGACCGGTACAGGTGGCCTGGTCAGCTTGAGGGATTCTGAAGACACCCCAATTGATGGAACAATCACGATCACAGAAAAAGAGGGCAAGAGCCTTGAGAGCTTTGCCTGCAGCGATACTACCAACTGTTCTCAGGACAGTACAACCGGGGCAATTACTATCAACAGCACTACGGCGCCCAGTTCTATCTATTTGAAAAAAGCTGGCAGTATTGAACTTGTGGGTACTTATGAAGCAGGCACAGGCGGTTTCCTGGCGAGCAGCGGCAGCAGACAGTATTCTATCAGCCAATTGAACACCGTAACAACTGAATCTGCCTGGTGGTACTCCAACTCAGGCGCTAACGCCTGGCCGACTGACCTGATTGTCGACCGTGAACTGCAAGCCAGAATCAAGCTTGATATCCCCGGGGTTGATTTTAACGATAAAGTACTCCTTGGACGCAATGTCATAGTGACGGTGATTGGTTCATCAGCGGTGCCTAACTGTACAATCGGCGCTCCGGGAACAGGCACAGCAGGGGAATACATGGTCAAGGTGACATGGAATGACACTTCTACGCCGCCCGGTCCCAAGCTGGATTTCACCATGAATTGCGGCAGCAACAATGCCACCTTGCCTTATCCGGTTGAACTTGAGTTGTCCTTTGCAAATGCCGGCGATGATCTGACCGCAGGCGACGATTTTGCATTCAGCAGTACTGCCACCACCAGCAAGTTCGTTAACATTAAGGTAGCAGATAATCTCACCCTGACTACCAACGTCAAGCGATTTCCGATTGCAGGCCACCCTGAAATGATCTCCAATGCTTCCCCTGCAACACTTTCAACCTTCCACATTGGTGAAAAGTACAGCCTCAGTTTCCGCATAACTTCTATATATGGCTCATACAATAATTGGGGTTCGATATACACATCTAATGCAGCGATTATTGATGATTATCTCAACCACGATAACTCAATCGTAATAACCTTCCCGGATAATGTTGCTGCGGCTATTGATTGGAGCCAGAGCACCTGCGGCACAGAGAATGCTATAAAAGTAAGATTGAACCAACGCACAATTTTAAGCTCTGCAGATTACGTCGATAAGAGCTTTAATTGGTTAAAGTTAAAATGGGATTATTGGTACTGGGGGAATATTGAGTTTGAACTTTACAATAACCCCTGTTATATCGTATTTAAGTCAACAGCAGATACTCCCGGGCAAAATACGACCTTTAGTTTCACCTCACATAACAACAGCTATAAGTCAACCCGCTCATATTCAAATGACGGGGTAAAGAAGCAGGATCTCTCCATCGCTGTTTCGCCCAGCCCGACAAATGGTTATGTTGATGTACCTCTGCCTATCACAATCAGTTTGACGCCCACTACAAATACAGATACAACCCTGCCGCCCATTGAGACATCGGTGACCAATTTTGACACGCAAATCTTTGCTTCTGCAGATTGCGGCACAATTTCAGACAAAAAGATTATCGATACCAAGACAGCGCAGTTGACGCTAACTTCACCTTCTGAATGTGTCAGTCAAAAGTTAAAAATCAGGTATGTCCAGAATAAGTACTTCAATGCAAAACCTGCTGTGGCGAACACGTATGAGGAGTATACGTATTCAATTCAGAAACACAATTCAATAACCAGTCTGCAGTACTACAATGGCACAAGTTGGGTCTCGACCTTCCCGTTTGATACTAGTACGCCTAATTCGGCTGTCACAGGAACCGCATATAAATTCAGGGTTAGGGTGGTTGACAATGATAATCCGTCCCATGCGATTATTCCTTCTGGAACGGTAAAGGTGACTGCGACTGGCGGAACATTCACCATCAATGATGATGCTGTTGCTGCCAACGAATATTACGACCTCACACTGGATGCTCAGGGTTATGCTGAATTCAGTATCAAATTCAGTGCTGTAGCTACCAATATCAAAATCAATTACGACTATCCCGGATCAACGAAGTTCAATGCCGCTACACTCAGTAGTTCGGCCGGTTTTAGTGTGAAAGCACCTTAGATAAATGGAGCCACAATTGTTCAACAAACATCTGAAGGGTCTGCAAATAGCATTAATCCTGATACTGATTGGCAGCATTGGCGGATGCGCGCCTAATGAGGTACAGCAGACGAAAATCGGCATCCTGTCTGGCGGCGCATCTGCAGAAGCTGCGGCAAGTGCGCCAGTGATCGCCGCTGAACAGCAGTCCGGTTATGACCAGGCGGCAAAAACGTTGAACCTGGATATTCCGACTATCCAGGCAATCGAAGGCGCCGACGTTGATGATGTGCAGATCGCAGTCAGGACACTTGTCGAAGAGAATGATGTCACAGCAATTGTCGGCTCATCGACCAATGAAGCAGCCATGAAGGCTGTCTCGTTGGTGAATTTCTTCAACGTACCGATGGTTGTACCAAGCACCAGCGGCGAAAACATTCTGCCTTCAAACAACCTCTGGGCATTCAACCTGAGCGCGCCCACCAGTGCTTATGCAAACTACATATTTGGTTCCTTGATTCTAAAACCTGCAGTAATACCTTCAGTTGAAGGAAGCACCGCAGTAAATGAGAACAGTGGCAGGCTGGCGATCATTTACGAACAAAACACGTTTGGCGAAAGTGCCGCAGTCGCAGCTGCGCAGGCTGCCATGTCGCTCTCAATGGAGATCACGCTCTATCAGCCTTTTAAGACCGAGAACCCAGACCCAATGGAACTAAAGACCATTGCAAAGGATGTTTCAGAAAGCGGCGCCCACCTGGTTTACATGGTGTGCAGTGACCCGGAAATGTCAATACAGCTTGTTGAGGCGCTGAAAAATGCCTATCAAAATGGTTTGATGCCATTACTGGTTGGTGTGGAAGGTGGCTTTGCATCACACTGGTTTCTCACTTCAGCGGAGGCAGATGGTGTTTACCTGATCCGCCAGGCAATTGACAGATCCGACTGCCCGGGTGATATCGATACGGTTTATGAGGCAAAATCCTATGCGGCACTATTTTTGTTAGAGAAAGCGCTTCAACAGGCAGAGGAACAGCAGCCTGTCGAGAGCCGGCTTTCGGCATTTATCAATCCGGCGACAGATGAACTGCCGCTGAGGCGAGAAGCTGTGAGAGATATTTTGAAGGGAATGAACCTCTCTGTACCCTGCATAGGCCAGGTGGCATTTGATACCAGCGGACAGAATAAGACTCAAATATTCGAGATTCTATTGGTTGATGATGGGTTGATAACCAGTGTCAGTGAAGATTACTTTAGAGAAGCTCTTGAGCAGGTGATCGCCCGGGGAATTCTGGAGATGGATTAGGACTGTTTCGCAATGGTAATTGAAAACAGGCTTCAGCGGGATTATTTATCAGCGGTTCTAAAGTATCTTGACACGCGCCTTGAGCGTGAGATTTACCGCTGGCAATCTGCCGGGCAGAATTTCGATGACCGGTTTCGTGGGCTGCGGATTAATGCTGAGGAAGCCTTGCTGCTTACCAAACGAGCTCCCGGGCTGAATTGGGGCAGCATGGCAGTCATTTCTCAAGAAGGAACCCTGCAATTTGATAAGGACCTCGAAAGTGCTGCGCAAAAGATCAAAGACATAGAAGCACAGGCTGATCAAGAGGGGATACCACTGCGCTTACGCCAGCTTGCACAGACGTTTAATCTGAGTGAATTTGAGTGGTGGGCGTTTGTGGTATGCCTGGCGCCAGCCCTGGATCTGCGTTATGAACGCATATTTGGCTACTTGCAGGATGACGTTACACGCGTACAACCATCAGTTGATTTGATCCTCAACCTGCTTGTCCCAGAGGGACTTGGCAGGCTGGACTACTTACCTTATTTTGAGCCTTCACAATCACTGTGCCTTTTCCGCTTGCTGCTGCCAGTAGAAGAAAATAATCGCCCTCCCAACAGCTTGCGGAAAGCGTATCAGGCTGCTCCACAGGTCGTTTCCTGGCTGCTTGGTGCTTACCTGCCAAAATCTGAAAAGTCTGGCATTGAGTATCTGCCGTTTGAGGAAGGCGATCAGCATACAATAGATGATTTAATTTTTGGCGTGGACAGCCTGCCGTCTACAGAAGTCATTGCAGAAATTAAATCGCTCATCTCTCTCATCGGTGAAGATGCCATTCAAATGGATTTTGCAGCCAGACAAATCTCCCAACGCCTTGAGAAACCACTGCTGATCATTCGACAAAGTAACCAGTCTAACGATGGTGCTCAGCAGGATCAATTATCTTCTGCCGTGAGAGACGCCCGTATGCTGGGTGCCATACTTTACATTCAAAACGCTGATCATTTTTTCACACCTGATGGGTGTCTAATGACGGAAGCGTTTAAGGTGGTTAGATTGCTTGATGAGGCAGTCATTTTGGGTAGCAAAAAACCTTTCAGGTTTGCAGATGATATGCCCGGCAATGATTATCCCTTGATGCGCATTCACTTCGAGACTTTATCCACCGGCGAGAGGGCAGATTTGTGGACAGAACTGCTTGAAGGTGTTGCCGATGAATTGCCTCAGAAATCTATTGAAATGATTGCCGGACAGTTCAGCCTGACAACAGGGCAGATTGTTGCGGCTGCCAGTTCTGCCATGTCACAGGCGCTTCAAGAAGGACGCCAACTCAACAGCCAGGATTTGTTCGAAGCGGCTCGCTTCCACTCAAATCACCAGCTGTCAACAATGGCAGATAAAATACTGCCGCGCTACTCATGGACCGATCTGATACTGCCTGAAACGCCAATCAGCATGCTGCATGAAATGGTTGGCATGATTAAATCGCGGCCACAAGTGCTTGAGGAGTGGGGGCTGGGGAAGAAATTGACCAGCAGCATGGGTGTTTCCGCTCTCTTTACAGGGCCTCCCGGCACTGGTAAAACCCTCGCGGCCCAGATAATTGCCCACGAACTTGGAATCGATCTGTACCGCATTGATCTGTCAACGGTGATCAGCAAGTATGTCGGTGAGACAGAAAAAAACCTGGAGCGGATTTTTAACGAAGCCCAGACGAGCAATGCCATCCTGTTCTTTGATGAGGCAGATACCATCTTCGGTAAGCGATCAGAGGTAAAAGACGCGCACGACCGCTATGCCAACATTGAAGTGGGATATCTGCTGCAGCGCATGGAAGCGTATGACGGGGTGGCTATCCTGGCGACCAACCTGCGAGCCAACCTGGATGAGGCTTTCACCCGCCGGCTGCAGTTCATCATTAATTTCCCCTTTCCCGAAGAAGAGTACCGCCGGCAGATTTGGCAGGTGCTGCTGCCGCCCGGAATGCCAATGGATGATGAAGTTGACCTGGGTCTGCTTGCAAAACGCTTTAAACTGGCTGGCGGGAGTATCCGTAACTGTATTGTCACAGCCGCCTTTCTGGCAGCTGATGAAAATGGACCTGATAACAGTAAAACATGTGTGGGTATGAAACACCTCATGCATGGTGTGAAGCGTGAATTACAAAAAATGGGAAAACTTGTCCAGGACAGAGATTTTCTCTATCAGGAGTGAGAAAGGAGCTCGGCATGTCTGCTTATCAAAAATCGGTGACAAAAGCGAAAACCGAACCGCATGGTTCGGTCAGTAAGGTGAAAGCAAGTGAAACCAGGAAGATGACTCCCGGTCAACTACTGAATGCACCTGAAACCATGAGACCGGAAGATGTGCTCACTGCACAAAAAGAATTTGGAAACCAGGTGGTGCAGCGCGCCCTGGATGAAGAAAAGCAAGAACCAACAGATAAGCAGGGCAATTTGCATGACGAGTTGTCTTCGACCATTCAGCAGTCTCGGGGAAACGGCGCCTCTCTGCCAAAGAATTTGCAGCAGGATATTGGTAAAAAACTGAACCATGATTTTAGTAATGTCAGACTGCACACAGATGAAAAGGCAGACAAACTGAGCCGTGCGATTCATGCCAGAGCATTTACGATTGGTTCTGATATCTACTTTAAAAATGGGGTGTTTGCACCCAGTACCCAAAAAGGACGCGAGACACTGGTTCATGAGCTGACGCATGTCGTTCAACAAAGTAACAGCAAGTTCTCCGGCGGAAAATTGAAACTTGGATCACCAGGTTCTGCCATGGAAAAAGAAGCCGATCTCAAAGGAAAACAGGGCAGCCAGTCTGTGATCAGTGCCCCATCTCCAGCCGTTCAGCGGGCTGAAGAGGAAGAAGAACTGCAGATGCAGTCTGAGGAAGAAGAAGAAATCCAAATGCAGTCTGAGGAAGAAGAATTGCAGATGCAGGAGGATGAAGAAGAATTGCAGATGCAGGAAGAGGAAGAAGAAATCCAGATGCAGGAAGAGGAAGAAGAATTGCAGATGCAGGAGGATGAAGAAGAAATCCAAATGCAAGGTGAAGAAGAAGAATTGCAGATGCAAGAGGATGAAGAAGAAATCCAAATGCAGCCAGATGCTGGAGGTGTTGTTCAACGGGGAATAACCGACTGGTTTAAGAAAAAGAAAAAAGATCCTGCACTTAATCCGCCGGAATTTAAACCGACCGTAAAACCTGTAACGCCACGCGGGAAGCCGCTGACAGCCAAGGGACAGCAGGTTCTGGACACAATTAAAGCAACCAAACCCAGCAGTAGAACTATGCAAGAGCAGATTGCCAGTAAGGCGAAGCATATGGGCTCATCTGACGCATCATCTACTCGCGCAAAAGCAAGACTTGCTTCAAGCACACAAAAAGTGGAAGATGAGCAGTCACACAGATTTTCGCGTGATGTTGCCCAGGGAGTGGATACCAAGAAGATGGTTCAGGTATCGCAAAAAGAGACCCTTGTTCGCACGTTGAAGAATCCGAATGCCACTGAACAGGAACGTCAGGATGCGGAAAGCCAGCTTCGGGAGTTTCACAAGAGTGGTCCTTTCAAAAAGAACCCTGCCACTGTAGCTTTGGACGAACGAAGAAAACTATTGAAAGAAAAAGCAAAATCGGGCGATAAGAACGCAATGGATCTGTACAGAAAAGAAAAAGCCCCATCATTCCTGTCAAAGGCAAAAGGCTTCTACGGTAAACACAAGGACACATTTGGGAAGATCGGCTCTATGGCAGGTAAAGCCTTGGGGATGGGGGGTGATGAGAAAGAGGAAGCCAAAGGCAGCGGCGGCGGCGATCGCGGCGGTTATGCAGTCATCATTGCCCAGCTCATGCAAGAGAACAAGATGCTGAAAGATCAATTGGGGAAGAAGTAGTGCATTCAATCATTGCCAGGTGCAGTGATGCACCACTAAGGAGGGAATGACCTGTGATAGCCGATGTTGATGAAGTTTTGCGGAAAATGTTGACCCGCGAAATGGAGATTAAACGAAATGAGGTGGAGATAATGTTCGACCAGCCTAAACGGGAATGGTCCTCCCGCTTGAGCAAGCCGACTCTCAACCTGTTTCTGTTTGATATTCGCGAGAACCTACGGCTCAGGATAGCAGAGCAGTACACAACTACAACCCGCCCTGACGGTAATGCAGAGGTCAGGCGTAACCCGGTCAGGATTGATCTGCGCTACCTGATGACTGCGTGGGCGAAGGATCCTGAAGATGAGCATTTGATGCTGTCTTCAGCGCTGAGTGGGATACTGCGCAATCCGTTTTTACCGTCCGACTTGCTGACTGAAAGACTTGTAAACCAGCCAGTTCCGATTCCAGTGGATATTGCGAACTTTCAGCCTGAAATGGGTCCAGTGGACAAATTCTCTGAGATTTGGGGCGTTCTGGACAATGAGATGCGGCCGGGGATTTTGCTGACAGTTACGTTGTCAATTGACCCACATAAGCCGCAGGTATTTCCATCTGTGCGCACCCGTGAAGCTCGAGTGCTTCAGGATACTACATTTGGCGCCCATGACAATAAGACTGTTGTCACCAAGATAATTGACAGGAAATACCTTTCGGTTGGTGGGTCGATAAAGAGCGAGAAGTACGATCCATCGACCCTTACCGTGGTGATGGTTGAAAATCAGGTTGTACTGCCGCTCGATACCAGAGGCAGGTTTGCTATTCACAATATTTTGGAAGGTGAGTATCACCTGGATATCATTTACAACCAAAAAGTGCTTAAGAGACAGCTCATAAAAGTGCCCTCAGCAAGCTATGAATTTACGGTTTAGGTATTTTTTTCGGATCATCAAGTAAATGGAAAGGAGAGCAAACATACACAAATCATGTATCAATCAGGGATGAAGTATTGATCCTTAATCGCCAGATAATTTCAGTTGAAATGGAGAGAGACCATGCCAGAATATTTATCACCAGGTGTATATGTAGAAGAAGTTGACCGAGGCCCAAAACCGATTGAAGGTGTGGGCACGGCAATGGCAGCGTTTGTGGGCTTTACAGAAAAGGCAGAGCTGGTACGTGAAATTGATAACGAACTGGTTGTTGAGAATTTGCTCAACAGACCCCAGCTGGTTACTAACTGGACACAATTCATTGAACGATTTGGTTCATTTGTCCCAGGTATTCAACTTCCGCAAGCTGTTTATGGCTACTTTTCAAATGGTGGCTCCCGCTGCTACGTTGTCAGTGTACGCACGTTTCCAAAAGCTGAAGCTGAGTTACTGAATGCTCAGGGAAAACCAGCTCTTAAAGTGCGTGCACGCCAGGCAGGTGTTGAAGGTCTGAAAATGCGAGTTCGTGTAGGCGATTTACAGCTTCCAGCACCGGCAGCAAAGAAAGGCGGAGCGAAAGAAGGCGAGGAAGGCGAGCAGCCCGAAGCACCGGAAACTGGAGAGGGTACATTTACGCTCTTTGTTGAAAAGGAAGCTGCGACTGGTGGATGGAAGCCGCTCGAGGTATTAACTGAGACCAAGCTCCAGACTGCTGTTGTTGACGGTAAAAAGCAGGTAGCTGTTGCTTACAAGAACAATCGTTTTCCAAAGTTCATCGAATTGACTGTCCTTGAACCATCCTCCATTGAGAAGGCCTCACCTCGAGAACAGGAACAACCGCTGACAATTGAAAAGAAACTGCTTGAGGCACCTCAGGCAAGTGAATTTCGTGGTGACGTCAGCGAAAGGACGGGTGTAGAGGGGCTTGAGGTTTTGGATAACGTCACCATGGTCTGTGTCCCCGACCTGATGACCACCATGCCTGGTGAGAAACTCAACCTAGAGATGGTCAAAGCTGTTCAATCCATGATGATTACACACTGCGAGAGAATGGGTGATCGCGTGGCAATCCTCGATTCACCACCAGACCTGATGCCGCAGGAAATCAAGAAATGGCGGATGAACGTCACCGGGTTTGATTCAAGTTATGCAGCACTTTATTACCCCTGGATCAAGGTCATGGATCCTGCAACGGATACGATCATCAACGTTCCTCCCTCAGGTCACATTGCCGGCATTTGGGCTCGCAGCGACAACACGCGCGGTGTTCACAAAGCGCCAGCGAATGAAGTGGTCTTGGGTTCCGTAGGGCTCACCTACCAGACAACAAAAGGCGAGCAGGATACCCTGAACCCGATTGGTGTCAACTGCATTCGAGCCTTCCCCGGAAGAGGTATACGTATCTGGGGCGCCCGCACACTATCCAGCGATCCAGCCTGGCGTTATATCAACGTCCGCCGGTTGTTCAACTACGTTGAAAAATCCATTGAGAATGGTACGCAGTGGGTTGTATTTGAGCCGAATGACCGGAAGTTATGGGCAAGGGTATCGCGAGATGTTTCTGCGTTCCTGCGAATGGTATGGCGAGATGGTGCACTGTTTGGTTCTTCGCCAGCTGAAGCATTTTATGTTAAATGCGATGATGAACTAAATCCATCTGAGTCCCGCGATCTTGGACGTTTGATTATTGAGATTGGCATGGCACCAGTCAAACCAGCTGAGTTTGTGATATTCCGCATCAGTCAGTGGGCTGGTCCAGGTGCTGAGTAGAAAAATATCTGAGTGATTAAGGAGAAATTACTATGCCCGAACGAGAAGATCCGCTTGTTGCGTTTAAGTTCGGCCTGGAAATTGAAGGTAAATTATCAGGCATGTTTAATTCTGTCAGCGGCATTGGGTCAGAGACCGAGGTGATCTCGCAGAAACTGGTCAATTCGGATACCGGAGAGACCATTATTCGGCAGCTGCCTGGACGGCTGACCTGGACACCCATCACGATGAAGCGCGGCGTCACCAGCAACCTGGATATTTGGAAGTGGCGGCAGTCAGTTGTTGAGGGAAAGATCGACGAAGCCAGAACCAACTGCTCGATTATTGCTTACTCTCAGGATAATACTGAGATCGCCCGCTGGAACCTTGAAAACGCCTGGCCAAGCAAAGTTGTTGGCCCGGAGATGGATTCCGGATCAACCAATTACATGATTGAAGATGTCACAATCGTTCATGAAGGTGTTGAACGCGTCAGCTAAATGTTAATGTATCCAGGGTTATCCAGGTAGACGCAATAAATTCTGGATAACCCTGGGAAGGAGCGCGGTATGAGTGAGGAAGCCAGTCCTTCATATCTATATGCTGTCTATGATTTTCCGACCATGGCAAAAATGGCGGAATTTGAGGAGTTAACCGGCGGTGATATGAAGGTAGCGATGCTGCCTTATACCATTGTTGATAAAAATGGTATTTCAGACACAAAATATGTTCCCGGAGCAACAAGCTTTTCACCCATTACCCTTGTACACGCCTTGAACATTGAAGGTGAAGCCCTGAATAACTGGTTCAAACTTGCCTCCGAAGGCAAACTAAAGGATGCACGCAAACACTTGAATATTGTGATGCTGGACATGCAGGGCAAGCCCATTGTCAAGTGGGACATCACCAATGCACTGCCAACCAGTATTGGCGGATTCTCATTCAATCAGCATACACAGGGTGGCCTGTATTATGTTTGCCAGGAATTGACAATCCAGGCTGAACGAATTGAAATGTCATTTTTATAAAAAAGGTAAAGCATGAGCCTACAAACCGAATTTGATTTTGAACTTCCGATGGGATACGTCGATAAAGAGGGCAACCTGCACAAAAAAGGTACCATGCGGCTTGCCACAGCTATGGATGAGATCACCATACTTAATGATATGCGTGTTCAAAATAATGAAGCCTATATCGTCATTGTGCTGCTGGCACGCGTGATTACGAGCCTTGGCAAATTGTCAGCAGTGAATACCAATGTGATAGAAAATCTCTTCACCGCTGACCTGTCTTACCTGCAAGCATTTTATCGGCAGATCAATGAGACAGGACAGACGCGCAAGGAATTCATTTGCCCCCACTGCAATAAGCCTTTTGAAATGGACTTATCAACCCTGGGGGGGGAATGATTGGCTATCCCCCGGATCAGCTGCACCAGGAGATAGCCTACATTGCCTATTATTTTCACTGGCAGCCGGATTCGATCATGCAATTTGATCACCGTTTCAGACGCCGCTGGGTAAGAGAGATAGCGGATATTAACAAGCGATTAAATCAGGGTAATTGATCTTAATGGAAACCGTGAAAGCAATTACAGCTGATCAACAGCCTGAACACAACGAAGGGATTGTTTCAAGCAGTGGCATTGACCTTGAAAAACTGGCTCGAAAGCTTTATGAAAAATTGCTTGAAAAACTTGAAATTGAAAACGAACGCACAGGTCATGGATAAATCACCCTATCCAGATACCGATTTATGCGAGTTTCTTGTGAAGTTAATTGACGTATTACTGGTCTATGAATTGAAAGGCAGGTAAATGATGGGCGGTTTACTTCTTAAAAAGGAAAAGCCGGCAAAACCCAAGTACAGTGGTGGGTTGGAGCCTTTGAGTGATTTTGAGGAAGTGCCCATACCGGCATACCAATTTTCCATTGAGATTGGTGATGTGACTGTGGCGCTGTTTCAATCCTGTACTGAGTTGGAAGTGAGCAGGGCAATTGAAACCGTAGTTGAGGGTGGCTTGAATGCCTACACTTATGAGCTGCCCGGACAGATCTCCTATGGGCATATCAGGTTTGAAACAGGCATGTCTTCGTCCGATTTCTTTTATAAATGGATGATGGATGGACAGTTGGATGGTTGGATTCAAACCAAAAATTTCTCGCTCATACAACGCAGGCCAGCACCCAATGCCTATACTATTGTTCGGAAATGGGACTTTTTTGACGCTTACCCGGTCAAGTGGAAAATATCCGATTTGAGTGTGAGCGATTCAGAAAAAATTGTGATTGAGAGCCTTGAGCTGACTTTTGGTTATTTTGAAGCGGCAAAAATTTAGTTGATTGGAAGAGACCTTGTCAGAACAGAATCCGATGGTTGATCGCTTAGTAAAACAGAAACAGCACATCTCTACCATGCTGCCATCCTGGCTGATGGGGACGATTAAACACCGTGAAATATCCGGCAGTGAAATTGCGCATAGTCCTTCAGCGGGTGTAAAAGATTTGTTGATTACCCAGAAGCGTCCATTCATCCAAACCCAAAGGGCGGCAGTTTTACCCACGGACAGATATTCAAGTTTTGAAAAGTTGGTACTGCAAAAATACACGCTGGCGCGGGAATTTGCTTCATCAATTGCAAGCTTATCGAGAGGGGCAAAATCTTGGGGCGAAGTTGACCGCATATTCCCGGGTATGGCAAGGAAGGAACAAGAAGAACGGGCTCAACCGGGGGAGATGAAGCGGGGCACTGTAATCCAACGGATGGAGAAACTACCAAAAAATGGTGAAACCATTCCCCCCTCCAAGACCCAGCCTGGTATGGTTGACACTCAGGGACAGCGACAAAGCAAACGTCCAACAAAAGTTGATATTGCCCCTGGTCAACGTTTGTTTACGCAAGTGCATGAAATTACCGGCACAAGACCACCCGTTGAAGAGGAAATAGAGCAGCCGAAACCAGAAGTGGCTTTTCCTGCTTCGCTAAGCCCGGTTGAAAAAGATGTAATCAGCGAGGTTATTCCTGAGGAGTTAAACGAAGATATTGTTTCACCTGAACAGAGTGAACCTGATCTGACAGTAACTGAGGATCACTCTGCTCAACAAGGTTTGCCACAACCACAAAAACCAGAGACAACGCCGCCAACAGTGAAACAAAGCCCGCAGATCAGGAGTGAGCCATTAAAAGACCTTCCTGTGGCTGTACCTGTAAAGAAACCCGCTGTTGAGAAAATGCCTCTTCCGAGGGCAAAACCTGTGGAAAACAACAGACGCATATCAGCTGCCCCACCTGCGAGCCAGCCATCGACCAGCCCATCAGTTCAACGCCAGACTGATTCTGATGACACGTTTGCAGAAAAATTGCCAGATACTAAGCCATCAGCAGTAATTTTTAATCAACCTTCACCAGAAAGTCCGAAGCCGACTGAAGGCAGTTCTGTAATTAAGTCGGTTGGTATGGAACCTCCCGGTCAGGTTGGCGATGAAAAAAAAGGCAGCACACCAGTCGATACTGGATCTCATGACCTGAAACCTCTTTTGTTACAGCATAGAGAGAGCGGGATGGGACTTTTGCACACTGATGCAGAAACCAGCGCCATTCTAAAGATGTCATCACAAGGCCCGAAGGAATCACAGCCTCCGATCATCAGGCGTGAGAAATACCTGTTCACCTCACCTACCAGCAGTGATCCGAGCATTGATCATGCAAACAGGCAGGCGGGTTTCCAGGAACTGGGCTTCACCCGAGAATATACTACTTCTGAACCGTTGCAAGAAGAAATCGTAAAGAAAGAGCCAAAACAAATCGCTGGCACAGAAGATCCCCAGACCTTTGTGGTTAAAACACCTTCACCAATTATTTCACCGGCACAACAACAACCCCGTCGGTTGGCTCTCGATTTCCAACCACCTGGAAGTGACACCCTGCCTGACGTTGAATCTACCAGCTACAACAGTAGTCAGGATTTCCCAGGCGCAAAACTTCACCTGCCGTTGAGGATGCAGACCCCACGACAGCAAGTTGAGACAGCCCAATCAATGCAAGAAGTGGTGACACCCCCACAGGTATTTGAGCCGGTTGTGCCAACCAAAAAAGAAGACCCGGTTTTATTAAATGAACAAAAACGGCGTCAGCCATCAAAGACAGCTGAAACCGGGGGTCTATCTTCTGTAAAGACAAGTTCCAGCCCGGCAGTTGTGCAGAGGAACATGGAGTCGAACCCTGAACCTGTACCGCAAGAACTTGACTATGACAGGCTGGCAGAAGATGTATTTCCATACATCAAGCACCTGATTGAAATTGAACGTGAGCGATCGTTAGGCAGGTAATACCTGCAAATTGAGAGGAGTAGAAACATGCCACTGGATGTAAAACTTGAAAAGGCAAAGTTGAAATGGTCAACACTGGTTCCGCCAAATTTTGGAGAGATTGAGTGTCAATTTAATCCTCAGAATTTTGCTATTACAAAAGAAACCAGTTGGACTTCTGAGAAAATGCCAAATTTCAACTCGCCTTCTCTGAAATTCGGCGGAGGTGAGCCGGCAACTTACAAGCTCGATTTGTTTTTCGACTCCTATGCATTTTGTCCGGGTAAAGATCCGGTTGATGTACGGGACTACACCAATAAGCTCCTCAAATTGACCATGCGCGGCGCCGGGTTGTCGATGTACAAAGTTCCTTATGCAAATCCACCGTCAGTGAAATTTGTTTGGGGAAAAATTACACTTTTCTCAGCTGTGGTGACTAAGGTAAGCATCACTTTTACGATGTTCTCGCCCGATGGCACACCTATCCGGGCAAAGGCTGAAGTTGAATTTATGCAAAATGAATTCCTCTTTGGCGATGATGTTCTGCCGGCATTAAACCCGACCAGCCGGACAGACTCACGAAAAACTCGGATCGTTAATTCGCAGCAGCGTCTCGATCAAATTGCTTTTGAAGAATATGGGGATGCTCGTTATTGGCGGGCAATTGCTGAAGCAAATGGAATTGATGACCCATTCTCACTGCAGGATGGCCAGCTGCTGGCGATTCCGCAGGGCATCCGCTGAAAGTTATAAAGTGAATCATGGGTGATTTTATAGATAAATTTGTTCTCAAAATATTGATGGTTGAAGATGTTCTTCTTTCAGCCGATGTGGTGGAAGTGGTTGTTGATACCAATATGTTCATGCCGACCATGTTCACTATCGTCATTCAGGATGACCCTGATCCCAATGTTGGTATATTCAAATATCTTGACCTAGATCCCCGGTTTAAGATAGGCAATGAAGTTTCGGTTGGATTTGGGATAACTGATAAGATAACCGGTACAGCACCCATTTCCAATACACTGGTCTCAGGTGAAATTACATCAATCGAGCCAGTCTTTGCAAACGGCCGCGCTCAATTAAGGATCAGGGGATATGACAAGCTTCACCGGCTGATGCGTGGTAAACAAACCCGGGCGTTTTCAAGCATGAATGAGACAGCCCTGATAAGCAAAATTGCAGCTGAATGCGGTCTAACCCCATCAGTATCAGGTGTGCCCAGTCAAATAAATGAATATATCCTTCAACAAAACCAAACAAACTGGGAATTTCTAACCGGGCGTTCAAGGTTATTTGGTTATCAGATATATTCAGATGGCAGTCTCTTGAAAGTGATTGACGCCGGTACGCCACGTTCTTTGACTCCTGTCCTTCTGACCTGGGGCGAAAACCTTAACCGTTTTGAGCCAAGAATTGTCTCAGCAGGACTGGTCAGTAAGTCAACTGCAATCGGCTGGGATCCGAAAACCAAGAAAAATGTATCTTCGACATCTTCGTCATCATTGCAAAAAACTAAGATCGGTGAGCTGCTTACCGGCAGTGCCACAGTGACCTCAGCATTTGGGATTTCAGAAGATGTTTTTCAGCCCAGTATTGCGGTTAGATCAACAGGTGAAGCCAAATCTATAGCTGATGCAAGGTTTGCCGGCAATCAAAGTCAGTTTATTAAAGCAAAAGGCGAGCTTACAACCGGGGATCCAAACCTGTTAGCCGGTTCACTTGCCGCTGTTACGGGCGTTGGCACGCGGTTTAGCGGCACATACTTCATCACTGAAGCCAGGCATGTTTGGCGGCAAGGTGAATACACTGTTCAATTCCAGGTTTCTGGCAGAAATCCATACTCTGTGAGGGAATTGTTGGTTGGTGATGAGATGTCTCAAAACCGAATAAACGGGGTTGTTGTTGCAAAAGTGACCAGTACCAAAGACCCGGAGAATCTTGGAAGAGTAAAGGTAAATTATCCCTGGATGCCGGAGAGCCTGAGCCAGGTTGAGAGCGATTGGGCACGTGTCGCTGCCCCCAGCGCAGGCGCTGATAGGGGTTTCCTATTTACACCAGAGGTCAATGATGAAGTGCTGATTGCGTTCGAGTATGGCGATATGAATTATCCATACATAGTTGGCGCCTTATGGAACAGCATGGATAAGCCGCCAAAAGGTACAACTGCAATTTACGGCGGAGATGGAAAGATCAATCAGAGGGTTGTTCGTTCCCGCAGTGGACACCTAATTATCCTGGATGACACGCAGGGAAAAGAGCAAATCATCATCCAGGACAAAACTGAAAAGAACAGCATTGTCATTGATTCGAAAACGAAAGCAATGACAATCAAGGCAGAGGGTGATCTGATGATTGAAGCTGGCGGCAAACTTATCATCAAGAGTAAGGGTGATGCCAGTATTGGCTCAGATACAAAAGCAGCGATAGAGGCAAAAACATCCCTCAACGTCAAGGCTGGAACCTCACAGCTGGATTTGCAGGCTGCCGGTGCGGCTTTAAAGGGTACCAAAGTAGATATTCAAGCCAATGCTGCTGCTTCAGTCAAGGGTAACGCCATGGTAGAGATCCAGGGCGGTATTGTGAAGATCAATTAGGAGCGCTATGCCATTTCCAGCAGCACGACTAGCAGATTTAACTGCCACCGGAGACACGATTACCGGACCGGGCGTGGCAACGGTGTTGATTGAAAATATGCCTGCATCAGTAATTGGTGACATGGTTGCCGGGGCAGCTTGCCAGGGATCAATTACCATGGGCAGCCCAACTGTTTTAATTGGCGGACGACCTGCTGCCCGAGTAACCAGCGCTGTTGTAGGTGTCAACCCGGTAACAGGCGTACCTGTGAGCACAACTATTGCTAAAGGCGCGATCAAAACACTGATTGCATGAAAGGAAAGTTATGGTTAACAATGCTAAAGCGTATTTAGGATATGGATTGAACTTTCCAGTGACGATGAATGCTCGTGGAGAAATCCTGCTTGTGACCGGCAGTACTGATATTGAACAATCCATCCGAATTATTCTCGGAACAAGGCCAGGTGAGCGGGTGATGCGGCCTACATTTGGATGCCGGGCGCATGAATTAATGTTTGACTCGAGGTCGGCAACCACTATCAGCCTGCTGCAAGAATATGTGTATGACGCCCTTCGCATGTGGGAGCCGCGTATTGAGTTGATCAGTGTTGATGTGAGCGCTGATGATCAAAGTGATGGAGGACTGCTGGCAGAAATTTCTTATGAAATAAAAGCTACTCATGACACCCGCAGCATTGTGTACCCGTTCTATATTGAAGCTGAACAGGAAATTATTTGATTGTTGAAGATTCAGGAGTGAACCATGACTTTACCTGTACCCAACCTTGATGATCTGCGTTTTCAAAGGGACCTTGTAGACGAGGCACGCAAGCGGATTATCCACTATTGTCCCGAATGGACAGAATATAACTTGAGCGATCCTGGTATCACTCTGATTGAATTATTTGCCTGGATGACTGAACTGATGGTTTACCGGCTCAATCGCGTGCCAGAGAAAAATTACATGAAATTCTTGGAGATGCTTGGGCTTCAGCGAAAACCTGCTAACAGTGCCAGGACGGAATTAACATTCTGGTTATCAGTCCCGCTGCCAATAACACCTGGGTCTGACCAGGAGGTTCACATTCCACAAGGAATGGAAGTGCGATCTGAAGTATCAGAAGGTGAAGTAATCTTCACCACCAACCATCAGTTAAAAATCGTACCACCACTGCTCACACAGGTGCGCACCGAACAAGAATTTAACAAGAATTATTTCCCAAGGCTTGGGCTCGAAGTATTTCATCCGTTCAGTAAGATCCCAAGAATGGGGGATACTTTTTACCTTGGCTTTGACGAGAAAAATGATTTATCCGGCCATATCCTTCAGATGGAATTCAGTTGTGATCCAACAGAAGCAGTGGGTATTCGCCGGGAAGATCCACCCTGGGTTTGGGAAGTGATGACAAAGAGCGGTACCTGGACTCCTCTGAGCTTATCGACAATGGAAGGTGAAAAGGATACTACTGGCGGCTTAAATAATGAACAGGGAAAATTGGTGCTGTATTTGCCCCTCAACACCGCCCCAGGCACATTGTACGGCCTGACAGCCCAGTGGATTCGCTGCCGGATCGAACAACGCGATCCTCTGCAGGGTATGTACTCGGAAAGCCCTCGTGTGAAGAATCTGAGTGTGTTCAGTATCGGTGCAACCACTTCAGCGATGCATTCTGTGAATGTCGATGGAGAACTGCTTGGTACCAGCTCCGGCGAGCCTGCTCAACTGTTCACTCTCCGTCATTCACCCGTGTTGAGTCTTCAAGAGAATGAAACCTTAGAGGTCGAGGAGTATCTCAATGGTGAAGTGGTGTTTGTGCCCTGGAAGCAAGTAGATAATTTTGCAAATTCCAGCCGATACGACCGCCATTTCGTATTGGATGCGGCTTCAGGTGTCGTTCATTGTGGGCCTTCAGTGAAACAGCAGGATGGAACTGTCCATCAGTATGGGCGAATTCCTGAAAGTGGACGACGCATCAGATTTTCCCGCTACCGCTATGGGGGAGGCGTGGAAGGCAACTTACCTGCTGGCACATTGAATACCATGAATTTATCCATGGCTTATGTATCGCGTGTCACCAACCTGGTCAGGGCGGTTGGAGGTCGAGACCAGGAAACCATTGACGAACTAAAGATGCGCTCGCAGCGAGAACTTCAAACACAGCACCGGGCTGTCACGGCACAGGATTTTGAACAATTCACGCTCGGTTGTTCACGATCAGTCGCACGTGCGCGCTGTTTGACCCCCAATGAACTACCAGGAGATGCGTCTGGAACTGTTACGGTGCTGGTTGTACCTGCAGTGGCTGATGCCTTAATCGTTGGCAACCTGTCATCCTTGAGGCTGGACGATGCTTTGCAAACAGAAATCAGAACCTACCTGGACAAATATCGATTGATGACCACATCGCTCCATGTACGAGAACCTGTCTATACTGGCGTAAAGGTGAATGCCAAAATCGTTCCTCAGGAGTTCGTTCAAACAGAGGAAGTCTCCCGTCTGGTAAACGAGGAAATAAACCGCTATCTGACACCAATACCACTGGATGGCATCACTCCGCCGTTGATTGGAGGCCAAAAATGGGAAGGTTGGCCATTCGGCAGGGATTTATTTGCTGCTGAAATCATCTCTCTCATTCAACAAATTCCGCAGGTTAAATATGTGCTAGATGTTGAGATTCTGTACCGCCGTGTAATGCCTGTTGAAGAAAACCCTGCGTTTGATACAGTTCAAAATCCTGAGCTGTCAAAGCTTGATAAAGTGTTAATTATCCCTGATGATGGATTGATCTGCTCGTTGGACCATGAGATTGAAATTGTCAACATTCAGGACCTATACCAGAAAGGATAAGCGGATGGATAACGAACACCTTTTGTCGCAAACACCCGCACAACTGCGTCTGGCTGTTGACCGTTATAACTGCTACCCTAATGAGCAGGTGTCTTTATATATCCTCCTGGCGCCATCACAAGATAAGAACATTATCTGCCAGTTGAGTTTACCGGGTGTGATGGAAATTGAGGGATACCATCTGCCTGCCGGATTATCGCAACCATCCCTCTCAATTACCGAGCTTGATCAGGAAAGGATTTTGCGAATACCTGTCGATAAAGTCTCTAAAGCGGCTGTCAACTATGAGATCAAAGTGGATGTGCGAATAAACACCTTTGAAATTGATCAATATCTACTTTGTGAAGCCAAACTATTCGACTCAGACCTCAATTTTTTAGTAAGTGAAGCCATTCAACTGGCAGTTTTTTCGCGTGGCAGATACATGAATCATCTGCCTGAAATTTATGAAAGTGACCATTTTATCAACCATTTTCTGATGCTCATTGAAAGTTTCTGGAAGCCAAGCAGCCAACAAATTGACCAGGTGTACTGTTACTTTGATCCACTCCTGACACCAGCGGGCTTTTTACCCTGGTTATCAAGCTGGATTGGGATGACGTTTGACGAGAGACTGCCTGTGGATAGGAAGCGAAAGCTCTTAAGCTCAGCAATGGTGATGTACCAGCAGCGTGGCACCCTCGAATCGATAAAGACATATCTCAAAGCCTATACCGACAGAGACGCTGAAGTAATAGAAAAACGGTCGAGGAACCTCATCCTAGGTGGAGGATCTAAATTGGGCGTTGAAACAGCGCTTGGGAAAGGCAACCAATCCAATACTGTAAAGATAAACATAAAAGTGCCTGATGAGGACCTGGCAAAAATGAATTACTCAAAAGGTATGTACCTGCATAAACTAACTGACACTGTCAGGACATTGATTCCTGCGCATGCTTATGTTGATCTGAATTGTGAATTTATTGAAACCGAAACAGCCATCTAACTGAAAGGCATATAACGATGAACGATATCAACGCACTTAATAGATTTCCCAAAAGTCACATCAAACCTTTTGATGGAATGTCAATTACAGCCGATATTTGGCGCGAGGCGCATGATGAACACCGTGTTGCGCTGCAGGCACATGATCTGCTGCTGCACGGTACGGGTATCGTGACTGGCTTAGAGGTGGTGGCAAATGATCCTCCTGATCATCATGTGTTTATATCTCCCGGTATGGCCATTGACCAGGCTGGGCAAGCTATTATTCTTACCGAACCGGTTGCGTATGATTTTGGTTCAGTCACAGAGGGCGAGCTTTACTTGATGCTCGGTCATGGTGAACGGGAAGTTGGCGCAACTAAGAACGATGTACGCTATATCCAAAACGAATTTGTGATTGCTGCTCGAACAAGTTTGCCCAAACGTCCGGCGGTTGAGCTTGCCAGGGTAAGCGCTTCGAAAGGAGCCAAAGCTATCAAAAATGCTGCTGAACCGGCCTACCCTGGTCAGGATGAAATTGACCTGCGTTTCAGGTCAAACGTAAAAACCATAGAACGACACTTAGTTCGAGTTGGGATATGCCAGCTAGGTGGTGAAATTAGTAAGGATGTATTTTCAGGCTGGACTTACCTTGCAAGGGAATGCCGTCGTTCATCCCTTTTTGACCTGATCATTGACCGTATTCCTGCGATCTCAGGAGAGTTGGAAGCATTTCCAATACTCTATCTCGCTGGTACTGGAACATTTAAGCTCGACTCACACCAAATTAGTAACTTGAAAACGTACCTAAAGTCAGGCGGGGCAGTTATTGCTGAAGCGCTTGATGAGGCGGCGGAAGATTCATTTAGCGAATTTTTCCGCAATATGTCTGTGGATCTAAAACCGATTGGAGAGAACGACAAAATCCTGACAACCCCGATTTTGTTTGCGTCACCACCTGATGGTCATGCTGGCAGTCAGGTATTCCTTGCCAAAGGTGTCGTGTATTCCACTGCCAGGTATTCTTTAGCATGGTCCGGCAAGATTAAAGGTGGATCAAGGTCGGATATCAGGACAGCCCATGAATGGGGCATTAACATGCTCGATTACTGCCTATAACCTTATGCTTCACCTCAGGTATACAACGAGAGAAATTTATAGCTTAACATAGAAACAAGTTGAAAAGATCGTCACTAGAAATTTAATACAACCGTTAGGACAGTAATCCAATCCTGCTGAGAAGGCAAGTTTATTTAATGAGGATACCAGTTTTCATTAAGCACAACACGAATAAACTGCCCGGCAGGGGTGGAATAATTTGCGTCCGCTGGTTGATAAAGTTCGCCTTGTCGACTGCAATGGTCATTGTATTGTTGGTGAACAATGCAAGCTATTCTTCGGCCAGGGGTGATAATGAGGGCGCGACTACAACAAATTTACGTGTCCGAGAGTATTCGTATAAGTCACTTGCCAATCACTGGCAGCTTGTTGGCTGGGAAACTGGACGTAAAGTTTGTGACATCTACACCACCTTCAGCGAAACACCAGACCATGAATTAATCCTTGAGAATTGCGGTTTGGAAATTCAACAGCAGTGGCTGCAAACACCGTTGTGTAATATTGATACCAATCAAAAAAATGGATCAGCCTGCAGTGGCTTGATGATGCGTTATGTGCAGCAGGTTGAACATGAATTTAATGTAACAGTTGAATACCCAACCATCAGTTTGAAAACTGAATTGAGAACTTGCCTGCCCGGTGAAGCCTGCAGTTCACTGCCACAGTTGAAGATCATTGGTATTGAGCCTGTTCAAGGCTACAAAATCACCAGTATTCACACCCGCATACAGGATTATGACCAGATATGTAACCTTGCAACTTGTGAAATTTACCTGCCATTGACCGGCGAGCAAGGCGCATGGTTGGAGTATTGGGCCAAGTCTGATTTTGGAGATGAAAGCGAACATATCACGATCAAGTACAGAACAATCCACAAGTTTGATAAAGAGGATATTTACTATTTGGATATTCTGGCAGATGAGTGGTCTCAGTATGCGCCAAGCGGGTCCGCCATCTGGGACATGTTTCCACCAATGGATACCTTGCTACCGGAGTACCTTGAACAACCCATCGCAGCGCAGTACCTGGCGACTTCAAACCGTTATGTATTTCTGGCAGGCAACCTCATTCAGCAAGGCAAGATTGATGCAAGTGCCTGCCCAGGACGTGGGTTAGCCGGGTTTGGTGTTGCAACCACTTGTGGTGAGCAAGCTGCGGCTGACGCAGTCATATCCTGGCAGAACAAATACGATGAACTAATATATGCAGCTGCTGTCAGGCATAACATTCCTGCTTACTTGTTGAAGGGCATCATTGCCCAGGAATCTCAGTTTTGGCCTGTTTCGGATGATCCATATGAATTGGGACTTGGCAGATTAACAGAAAACGGCCTCAATCTCATCTTATTATGGAATCAAGATTATTACCTAAAAACCTGCATCCCGGTATTGGGTGAGAGAAGCTGCTCTGCTGGATACGCCAGTCTCTTACAGATTGAACAGTTAATTCTGCGAGGACAGTTGATTACATTAATAGGGACAGATGCTGAAATTGACCTTTTGGCAGCAGCCATTGAAGCCAGCGCCTTGCAAACAGGGCAGCTGGTCAGGAATTCTGTCAGGAAATATCCGGCTGATGCAACGAGCTATGTGGATATGTGGTTGATGACCATTGGAAATTATTACGCTGGATCAGGTTGTATCGATGAAGCCTTGAAGAATATTGCGAGATCGGATTTAGAGGTCAACTGGAAACAAATCTCAGGTTATCTATCTTCCAGCTGCCAGCTTACACAGTCATACGTCGAGAGGGTTCTGGAGTTGGCTGATTGACATTTGATATTTAAAGAGAATTTTGAACAGATTACCCCAGGCTGATTATCTGATTGTCAATTATTCGTCAAAATGGTTCGATTCCAGGTTTTTAATAATTGGATTATTGGGGGATGAGATTTCCTCCCAAAATAAGTCTTGCAAAGTGGAGGAAGGTTCACGCCAAAGACGGCAAATATATATCTCCTGGTAGATATTGAAGTCCCTTATAGATATAATCTTTACACGGTTTTGAGCAAATTTTTTTGCTACAACCCTGGATACAAAACCAACGCCAACTCCCTCCTGTACAGCTACAGCAATGGCTTCGCTGCTGCCAAGGGTCATTGACACAGGCAGAGAATATATATCCAAACCATGTTTTGCCATCTCGTCGCGCAGCGATTGAAACGTGCCTGAAACCCTGTCCCGCAGTAGAAAGGCAGCATTTTTTAAATCATCCAATTCAATCTCTTTTTCATTTGACCAGGGGTGATCTTCAGGTGCAATTAGAACGATCGGGTCAGCAAATAACCGGTGATATTGGATGACGGGATTGTATTGAAAACTGCTTACCAGACAAAAATCAATACTTTTGTCTATCAACTTTTGAATGGCCAAATCTCGGGAGTACAGCAAAATGTTTGCATCTACAAGTGGATTACTGCGAATGTAATTCGCCACCAGCGAAGGTAGAACGTATTTACCAGGTGTGGTCGTGCATCCAATGAGGAGGCTGCCTGACACCGCATTCTTAATTGATTCCATTGCTTTGTCAGCTTTGATAGATGAATTGACAATATTGCGTGCATGGGGCAGGAGCGTGACACCAGCATCTGTCAGGATCATTTTTCTGCCTGATCGCTTGAATAGAGCCGTACCGAAACGGGCTTCTAATGATTGGATATGTTGTGACACACTTGGTTGAGACATGTTAAGTTTCTTGGCTGCTTCAGAAAAATTTAATGTCTCAGCTGCAATTAGAAATATCTTGAGTTGATGGGCATCAAGCATTGTAAACCTTTTTGAGATTAATCTATAAGTAAATATTATAGTATAAAAAAGTCAAATGCTATAATTTAGGTGATATTTATCACTACAATAAAAATAGATGTTAAAATAACATTAATTGTTAGCATAATAGCACATGTTGGAGGAGGTGTATGATCAAAAAGATGCTTGTTTTTATCACATTATTGATACTGATCATGACTGCTGGCTGCGCAACGCAACCAAAAGCAACAGTTGATCCTACAGAAGTTAAGGTCACCAGGGTAGTTCCGGACCCAACAAAGCCTGCTGTGACTGTTGAAGCGGTTGAAGCAACTGAAGCAGTGGTTGAAGCCTCAACAGCCGATGCCTGTGTTGACTGTCACACCAATAAAGATTTGCTGGTTGAAATTGCAGTTGAACCCGAGGTTGAAGAAGAATCTGAAGGTGTTGGCTGAGGTGGCTCTGTGGCTCCGTTGGAGCCATGGGAAAGGGTTTTCATATCAGAAGATTTCATGACCTCTGTTCATGGCCAGGCGAGTTGTGTAGACTGCCATGGCGGTGTTCAGGTGGCTGACAAGGCGGCTGCCCATGAAGGCTTGATTGCCGATCCGGCAGGAGATCCTGAAAATGCATGCGGTACCTGCCATGGAGACCAAACAGCAACCTACGTAAACGCTTTGCACACCACTCAGGCAGGCTATTGGGACTCGTTTGTGGCACGCGGTGCTGACATTACAGACCCAGCTCTGAACACGATGTTTGACAATCATTGTTCATCCTGCCACGCATCATGCGGTGAGTGTCACGTTTCTCAGCCAAAAAGTGTAGGCGGCGGCTTGTTAGATGGGCATAATTTCGTCAAAACGCCTCCGATGACCCGTACTTGCACAGCCTGCCATGGCAGCCGTGTTGGTAATGAATATATGGGTAAAAATGAAGGTTTTGTTGGTGATGTACACTTCCGCTCAGGCAGAATGAAATGTACAGACTGCCATACAGGTAGCGAAATGCACGATTCCATGGGAGCAACCAATCGCTATGATGGTGCTGAAACACCGAAATGCACAAGCTGCCATGCTGAAGTTGGATCTGCTACAGATACAATTAGCCAACATGCCATTCACCAGGACAAGTTGTCCTGCCAGGTGTGTCACTCTATCACATACAGCAGCTGTGACAGCTGCCATGTATCAATTAGCGAGACGACAGGAAATCCAAAGTTTAAAACCGAAAGCACCTACTTCACATTCTTTATCGGGAAAAATCCCCTGCAGAGTGAAGAAAGACCGTATGAGTATGTGCCTGTCAGGCACGTGCCAATTGATCCAGAAAGCTACAGCTACTACGGTGAGAACCTGCTGTCTGAATTTAATGCTGCCACCACCTGGAAGTACACGACACCGCATAACATTCAGCGCAACACACCACAGACTGAGACTTGCAATGCCTGTCACGGTAATGTTGATATCTTCCTTACTGCAGATAAGGTGAAGCCAGAAGAGCTTGAGGCAAATGCACCGGTAATTGTTGATAGTGTACCTGCTGCCGTAGGTAATTAATAAGTTTGTTATTTACAGGAAAGCATTTTTGCTTTCCTGTAAAAAATAAAAACATTTTAGATAAATAAGGTGAAAAAGAGATGAGTAAAAAGTTATACCTGCCCCTGTTTTTATTGCTGATATTCAGCATGGTCTTAGGTGCTTGCGCACCGCAGGCTGCTCCTGAGGTTGAAGTTGCAACCGAGGTCGTAGTTACAGAAGCTGCGACCGAAGCCCCAACTGAAGCGCCAACAGCTGAACCTACTGCTGAGCCAACTGATTTTGTTGCAGTATTCACAGATGTATTTGGGTCTTTATCCAAAGAAAATGGTTATGCTGCGATTTCAGTCACAGATCTAAACAATCTGCTGGTTGAGAATCCTCCTTTCCTGCTTGATATACGTGAACCTGCTGAAGTTGCAGAAGGCTATATTGAAGGTGCTGTGAATATCCCATTGCGTGATCTGCTGGATAACCTGGATAAGCTGCCCGGTTTGGATGATCCAATTGTGGTTTACTGCGGTTCAGGACATCGTGGAACGATTGCATTATCTGCCCTGACTGCACTTGGTTATACCGATGTTAAAAACATGGGTGGTGGAACCGGCGCTTGGAAGAAGGCAGAGCTGGCTCTTACTACTGAGCCAATTGCGGATCCCGAATCAATCAGCACCCCAATTGTTGAAGATGAACAACTTTTTACGTCTCTCAATGAATTCTTTAAAGCAATTCCAGAAGGTTTTTATGCAACAAACGCAGCTGGTTTGAATGAGAAAATTATCAATGGTGAAGATCTTCTCATTGTTGACACTCGCAGACCAGATGAAGTTGAAAAGAATGGGTACATTGAAGGCACGGTCTTTCTGCCTTATGAGACAATGTTGGATAACTTAGATCAACTGCCTGAAAAAGATGCCCCCATTGTTATTTATTGCGGTTCGGGTCATCGTTCAGGGATCGCCATGACGGCCTTGCGTATGATTGGTTACACCAATGTAATCAGCATGGGCGGTGGTTTTGGTGCTTGGAAAGCTGCTGAACTGCCGGTTGCCGGCGTGGTTGACTGGCAGGCTGAGTGGGGAACCTTCTTAGCCAGCCTGGCTGATAACATGCGGTCCATTGGTGCTGCTGACCTCAACACTGCTCTCGTTGAAAACCCACCCTTCCTACTGGATGTGCGTGAAGCTGGTGAACTTGAAGCAAATGGTTACATTGAAGGTGCTGTCCATATTCCTACGCGCGAAGTTCTCAACAATTTAGATAAATTGCCTGCTATGGATGAACCGATTGTGGTTTACTGCGCCTCAGGTCACCGTGGTGCACTGGTAGCTGCAGCCCTGATTCAGCTTGGATATGAGGACGTGAAAAACCTTGGTGGTGGTATGGGAGCCTGGTTAAAGTCAGAACTTCCAGCTGTCACTGGATCAATGCCCGAAGCACCTGCCGCAGGTACTGCACCAGAAGTAGACCCAATCAAGTTTGAAGCACTGTCAGCATATCTTTCTAACCTGCCTGATGGTTTCTCAGCGATCTCAGCAGCAGACCTAAACACAGCTTTGGTGGAATCGGAAATCTTCTTGTTGGATGTACGCACAGCTGAAGAGCTTGCAGCTGATGGCGTCATTGAAGGGTCTGTCAATATTCCGATCGTGGAGCTGTTCACCCGCCTTTCAGAACTGCCTGAAGATAAAGACACACCGATGGTCGTTTTCTGCAAGTCAGGTCATCGCGGCGGATTTGCTTTGATCGCCCTGAATATGATTGGTTACACCGATGTCAAGAATCTTGGCGGCGGTACCAATGCCTGGATTGCAGCAGAACTACCAGTTGTAAAATAATTTTGAATTTGTGATGGTTGAAAATCAGCCCTTAGTACCATCAGGGCTGATTTTTTCTTAATAAATCCAATTTGATGCTGCTTTTTTTGCTGTGTATGGTTGACGTGTTGGGTGGCTGGTGATAAAATCATCGGGTGTTTGGGCGCGTAGCTCAATGGTAGAGCAGTGGCCTTTTAAGCCATTGGTTAAGGGTTCGAGCCCCTTCGCGCTCACTTTTTATTTTGTAAAGCAATAGGAATAGCCTGAGGTAAGTGCCCAGGCTATTTTTATTTTGCGATAAGCCACTTCTTTATACAGTACATCATCGGTTATATTTCATTCCTTTGCAGGACTATATCTCTGCTCATAGTCAGTACCGCTTATAAATTTTGAGCGGAGTGCAACTGCAATTAACGCTGTGGTATTTATCGTGAATGAGGCAAAGCCGCCATAATAACGAACCCAACCTAATTCCATGCGATATCTGTCAGATCCAAATTGGTAACCAAAGTGATAGATGCTTAAGAATACTGCGACAATCATCAATACCTTTGCCATCCAATCTGCAGAGCTGGTCTTAAGAAGCGGCAGGCAGGCAACCAGGAATAAGAAGGGAATGTAAAACTGTTGGTTGCCAACCTTGTAAACTGTCAACATCACCAGGTAAGCAATTACAACGCCTTCCAACCAGGAGAATTTGTTTTTCCAAGCAAAAATGAAGGTGATCATGACTCCAACAAGAACAAAGTAACTATTTGAATTGATCAAGATAGTTATCAGCCCTCGATCACCGAAAGTTGTTTTGAGTGCGAGCAAGATTGATAAGAGGGTGGGATCGCGACCAGTATTGAAAAGGATAGGTGTGATAGGACCGGTTCCCCAAATGATAATTGAAATCAAAAAACCTATCAAAAAAGTAATTGCTCCTGAGAAAATTATCTTCCAATCAAGAAGCCCCTTATTCAGTCCAAAAAATGGCAGCGTTAGAATTGGATAAAATTTTAGCAGTCCGGCGAGTGCAATCAATAAGCCCGTAAAAAATGAAAAACCTTTCCTTTTTGATAGCACTGCAAAAACCATCAGCGCGGCAACGAGCCCATCATTTAACCCGTAGATAACCCCCATACCGATTACAAGAATATTTGCTGGAACGCAAAGCAGGTAAACCAGATGAATCGAATCCAATTCTCTGGTTTTCAGTAATTCTTTCACCAGTAAAATATTGCTGATGAGCATAAAACCAACAATTAAGAACTTGGGCGCAAGAGGACAAAGCGGCAACAGGTAGCCCAAGATTGTGTGAAGCGGTCCGTAGGCATTATTCGTCGACCAGGGAGGATCGCCATTCAGCAGGAGCTGCCATTGTGTGATGTAGGCTTTGTAATCATGCTGAATGCCACCTTTTAGGCATACCCAGACCATCAACAGAGACCAGCCCGCAAGAACGCCATAAATAATCAGAATCCTTTGCCTGGTCAAGTTTGTTTTCATCATTTCTTGCAACCCTAATTTCTTCTTAGATGGGTGAAACACTCTTATTATAATTATGCATAGAAATGCATTAATTGAAAATGCGGTACCGGATTAACCAATTCGATTGAGAATAGTATGGGTGATGAGGGACCAAAAAAATTTCAATTAATGATATAACCTCAATTATGTTATGATTTCAAATATAAATTTCCCCCCAAAAGGTTGATCACTCATGGCACAGCATTCAATTGAAATCCTCACAGATAGCACTTGCGATATTCCTGAGGCATTAATCCAACAATACCAAATTAAAGTGCTGCCGCATTACATCATTTGGGGTGAAAAGCAGTTTCGCGATAGGATAGACCTGCAGGCTGAAGCCTTCTACGAACGGTTGGTAAAAGACCCTGTTTACCCATCCAGTGCACATGTTACGGAGGAGGAATACCGCCAGGCGTTTCTTCAAGCGAAAAATGACGGTGCGCAGGAAATTATCACCATCACAATCAGCTCAGCGATGAGCGGCGCTTACCAGGCGGCGATGAATGCAGCTAAGACTGTTGACCTACCCATTCACATATTGGATGGGAAGGGACCGACCATGACCCTGGGCTGGCAGGTATTAAAGGCTGCCAGATTGCGTGAGGAAGGCGCACAGGTCAATCAAATTGTGAAAGAAGTGGATCGCGTTCGCCAAAAATTGGTGCAGTACGTAAGTATGAACTCTATGGAATACCTTTACAAGGGCGGCCGGATTGGTAATGCCACACGGTTGTTTGGATCGCTATTGGATATCAAACCACTGGTGTATATTGATCACGCAACGGGCCTGGTTGAAGCATCCGGTGTGACGCGCACATTTAAAAAAGCCGTTGGCACGCTGTATGACAAATTCTTCAAGTCTCTCAGCAGTCACAATAATCTTCGCATTGCAATACTGCACGGCAATTTGCTTAGTGAAGCTGAAAAATTGGCTGACCGGATTACCAAGGAGTTCAGTCCGGAAGAGTTGATCATCAACATGACCGGGCCGGTTCTCGGCATCAACACTGGCCCAGGTGCGCTGGCGTTGTGCGGATATCCTGAGGATTAAGTAAAAAGCCTGCTGGAGTAAAAACCAGCAGACAATTTGTTTAAAAATTTCGTAGCTTATTCGCCTCTCTGGTAATTGGGCGCTTCGCGCGTGATGGTCACATCGTGTGGGTGACTCTCAATCAAACCAGCGGAAGTTATGCGTACCAGGCGGGTCTTTTCCCGCAGGTCATTCAGATCCTTGGCACCAGCATATCCCATACCTGAGCGCAGCCCACCAACCAGCTGATAGATAAACTCAGAGAGCAGGCCTTTGTAAGGTACCATTCCTTCAATGCCTTCGGGGACAAGTTTTCTGGCTCCGTCCTGGCCACTGCCATAACGATCGCGGCCATATCCCTGCATCGCGCCCATACTGCCCATGCCGCGATAAGATTTGAACTGTCGGCCTTCGTACAAGATCATCTCGCCGGGAGACTCTAACAGCCCGGCCAGCAGGCTGCCGAGCATGACCGTGTCTGCACCGGCAACAATTGATTTGACAATATCACCGGAGTATTTGATACCGCCATCGGCAACAATTGGGATGTCATACTGGCGGGCGATTTTCTTGCAGCGGTAGATGGCGGTCATTTGTGGCATACCAGCGCCAGAAATGACCCGCGTTGTGCAAATTGAGCCGGCGCCAACACCAACCTTCACTGCATCTGCACCGGCTTCAATCAATGCCTGAGTGCCTGCTTCAGTGACCACGTTTCCAGCAATTACTGGCATGGTAGGATTGACTGCCTTGATACGCTTGATCGCTTTAATCACGCCGGCTGAGTGTCCATGTGCTGTATCAATTACAATGACATCCACGCCGAACTGACTCATCAACTCAATACGTTCCTCCAGGTCAGTACCCACACCTACTGCCGCACCTATCAGCAGCCTGCCGCGGCCATCTTTTGCAGCGTTGGGATACTTAACCTTCTTTTGGATATCCTTGACCGTGATCAAACCTCCAAGCTTGCCCTGGTCATCGACCAGCGGCAGCTTTTCAATGCGATGTTTCTGTAAAATTTTCTTGGCTTCTTCAAGGCTGGTGCCAACTGAGCCAGTTATCAAGTTTTCAGAAGTCATGAAGTAGCTGATTGGTTTGGTAAAGTCAGCGGGTTCGGTGAACCGGATGTCCCGATTGGTGAGTATGCCAACCAGCTTGTCCGTTTCAGCATCAACAATTGGAATGCCGCTGATGTGGAAACGTGCCATGATGTCCTCGGCCTGCTGAAGGGTTGCATTTGGTGGCAGAGTGATGGGATCAAAAATCATGCCCGATTCAGAGCGCTTGACTGTGTCAACATCTTTCGCCTGTGCTTCGGGTGAGAGATTTCTGTGCAGAATGCCAATGCCGCCTTCGCGTGCCAATGCAATGGCTAATTTTGCTTCCGTGACGGTGTCCATTGCGGCTGAGAGAATAGGAATATTCAGGTATATACCAGCAGCCAGACGGGCTCGGATACTGGTCTGCGAAGGTAAAATCTCACTGTAACCGGGTTCTATCAGCAAATCATCAAAGGTGAGTGCATCGTTGGCGGTGAATAGTTGGTCGTTGATCATAAACTCCTCTTCAATTAACTGGTTTCTAATTTGAGCTGCTCCCTGATTACGGCAGCCATTTCTTTTGAACGCTGTGCGGCAATGCCGGTGTAGCTGTTCATATCCAGCAGTTCGTCTATTTGGACAGGAGACAAGAACCGGGCAATCGCAGGGTCAGAATTTATAGTTTCTATTAAAGGATTAGTCTCTCCCGATTGCACTGCTTGCCAGGCTTGCAGGGCATGGATGCGCAGCAGTTCGTGCATCTCCTGGCGGTCGGCGCCTTTCTTGCTGGCAGCCATCAGAATGCGCTCGGTTGCTGAGAATGGGGCATATTTTGCCAGGTTCTGCGCGATTGCCGCAGTATTGACCACCAACCCATCCATAATTTTTATTGCGGTGATTAATAGTTCATCACTAATCAAGAATGCTTCCGGGAGAACAGAACGACGGTTGGCCGAGTCATCCAGTGTGCGCTCAAGCAGTGAGTTGCCGGCATTCTGCCAGGCTACCTGGGGCAACACAGACAAAACACGAGCTAGTGAGTCAATTTTTTCTGCATTGATAGGATTGCGTTTAAAAGGCATGGCAGACGACCCGACCTGGCTTTTTCCAAATGGCTCTGAAAGCTCACCGAAACCGGCAGACTGCAGGATTCGCAGATCGAATGCCATTTTGTATAAACTGGCGCCCAGCCCAGCCAGCGCAGAAAGAAGATGGTAATCCTGGCTGCGAGGATATGTCTGGTGGGTGGCAAGGTAAAAATTGAGACCGAGCAAGCGGCTTAGTTCTCCTTCAAATGCCGGGAAGTTTTCGCTTCCAATGAGGTCCATGTAAGCGGCGGCAGTACCAACAGCGCCCTTGAAACCCTTGCCGCGCAGATGACTTTGGGCATGCTCAAGATGGTTGTACTCTTCCAGCAAGTCCTGAGCATACAATGAAAGGCGGTAACCAAGGGTTGTTGGTTCGGCTGGCTGTAAATGCGTATAGGCTATAACTGGCAAATCTACATACTGATCAATCCTGTCACACAGGCAGGAGAGCAGCGTTCGCAAGCGATTTTGTATGATTGACAGCGCGCTTTTTATCCTTATAACTTCTGCGTTGTCTTCTATATCCATTGAGGTAGCGCCGAGGTGAAGGATCGGACCGCCAATTGGCGCCTGTTCAGCGAAGGTTTTAAGCTCAGCCATCAGGTCGTGATGAATTTGGCTTTCAATCTCTGCTGCCCGCACCATGTCGATGTCATCAACATGTCGTTGTAAATCTTCCACCTGCTCTCGGGATACCAACTGGTAGGTGGTTTGCGCTTGAGCCAGCGCAATCCAGACCTGCCTCCAAAGCCGGCGTTTGTTGACTTCACTCCAAATCCGGCGCATTTCATGGCTGGCATAGCGCCAGGTGAATGGTGATTGATAGAGAGACCATGTTTCCATACTATTCATTCTATTACATCAGCAGTCAAACTGTATTGAATTGCCAGAATGATCATGATATTTTAAGAATTTACTGCATCAATATGCTTCATGTAGGTTGTGTTCATGAATTTGGATAATTCTCATACCAGGCTTTTCTTGCTAACAAGTCGTCCACATAATTGGTGACCTTTTCTGGTGAGAACCTGAAGCTATAACCTTCCCGTTCAATCGTATCAACGAGGATACCAGCATCAAAACGAAAACCACTGAATAAACCGGGCGGTTGGCTGATCAACCAGACAAAGGCTTTTCCCAAATCTGAAGGATCAGCCCAGGTTGCTTTTTCTTCTGATGGTATGGATAACATTTGTTGCCGCGTAATGCCAGTAGGCTTGATTTTTCTTCCCGGACCAATGGTGTTAAATGAGATTTTGTGTGGCGCACTTTCCAGTGCGAGTGATTTAATCAAGCCCTCTTCCGCATGTTTGCTGGCGCAGTATGCACTCTCATTCTTAAAGCCGCGGAAACTGGATCCGCTGCCGATGCCGATTATATGACCGCCACCCTGTAATTTATATATATCCCAGCAAGACTTAATGGCGTTAAACATCCCGCCCAGGTTGATGTGCAGCTGCTGCCACCATACAGTCTCAGATATCTGTTCGAATGGGATTAATGGAAGCGAAGCTGCATTTTGAACAACCGCATCCAGGCGACCGTATCGTTCTACCGTCAATTGGACAACATGTCTAAAAGCTTGCAAGTCGCTGATGTCCAGGTGCTCAGCCATTACTTCGATGCCCTCAGCCTTCAGATCACTTTCAGTCTGAGCCAGTTCATCGTCATTAATATCTGAGATACAGACAACACCGCCCTCCAGTCCAAGAGCCTTTGCAATACCACTGCCAAACCCGCGTCCGGCGCCTGTGACAAGGACGACTTTACCAGCCATCAGCCCCTGTGCGACAGGATATTCACCCGCTTGATAGGTTAATTGTTGTTCAGGAAGATTGTGCATGAGAATGTCCGATCTTGGTTTTACTGGAAAAGGAATTTTCTAATTATAATGGGAGAAAGGACAATGGACCGAAGAATGATAAACACCAATCATTTTCAAACTCAAAATTTCCGCGATCAGGTCGTTGAACTTATCCGTCTGGCTGCAACTGATCTCCCAGTTGATGTTGAGAAAAGGTTAATACAAGCCTCCAGAATTGAAATTGCAGAGTCGCCTGCTCAGCAGGCACTGATGACAATCATAAAAAATGTTCAGCTGGCAAGGGAAAAATCCTGCCCGATGTGCCAGGATACTGGAACCCCGTTGTTTTTCGTGCAGCTGCCAGGCAACATCAGCCAGAACACAATTCAGCGAACAATCAACGAAGCTGTTGCAGAAGCGACTAACCGGAACTATCTTCGACCGAATGCAGTTCACCCAATAACAGGTGTGAATTCTGGAAACAATATTGGAGATCATCACTTCCCAAGTGTTAATTTTGAAGAAATTGAGGACGATAAAGTTATTATTTACCTTCTCCTGAAAGGCGGCGGATGTGAGAATGTTGGGCGGCAGTACGCACTGCCGGACGACGGTCTAAATGCTGAACGCAACCTAGAGGGAGTGCGAAAAGTTGTGCTGGATGCGGTTTACAAAGCACAGGGTTTGGGCTGCGCCCCTGGAGTGTTGGGCGTTGTTATTGGCGGCGACAGATCTTCTGCGTATGCGGAGTCGAAAAAGGTATTTCTAAATGGACTGGACAGGAAAAACGAGGATAAGGATCTGCAACAATTAGAAGACCTAATATTTGAAGATGCCAACCAACTCGGTATTGGTCCAATGGGTTTTGGCGGGAAGACAACCTTGCTGGGTGTGAAGATAAGCGCGCTGTATACCCTCCCTGCCAGTTATTTTGTTACTGTGTCTTACATGTGTTGGGCTTACCGCAGACGACGTATGGTAATTGCTGATAACAAGGTCAATTATGAATGAGGTTAAGACCTGCACACGGTTGAAATTTCCAACGGATGTTGGTGCAATCAAAACGCTGCGTATGGGCGAAGTCGTCCTGATCAGCGGCTATATTCTGACAGCGCGAGATCGCGCGCACAAGTGGTTGTTTGATAAGTTCATTGCACAAACAGACCCGGCAAATGACACAGATTTAGATATTTATCATCAGCTGAAGCAAGTGCTTCACAACAGCTGTATTTATCACTGTGGACCGGTTGTCTCTGGCAGCAAGCAAAACGGCTACACTTTCTTATCAGCCGGCCCAACAACTTCCATACGCGAGGAAGTCTATCAATCTGAGATTATCCAGCATTTTCACCTTAGAGGCATTATCGGGAAAGGTGGTATGGGGGCAAAAACACTGTCTGCATTGAAACAGGAGCCTGCAGTTTATCTGCATGCAGTGGGCGGCGCTGCAGTTGTGATCGCTGAAACCATAAAGGAAGTTCTCGCTGTCTATAAATTGGAATTCGGAGTGCCTGAGGCAATGTGGCTGATCAGGGTGGAGAATTTTCCGGCTATTGTGACGATGAATGCGATTGGCGAAAGTTTGCACGCACAAGTGAAGAGAGATTCTGGACAAAAACTTGAAAAATTGTTAAATGTCAGGCTAAAGGAGCAATAATGGAACAGTCGATACTGCGGGCCTATGCATTGGGCAAGGTGGATTATTTTGGTGTAGCTGATCTTGATGATGTTCAGGACACATTGAAAAAGCATTACCATGACTCTGTGCGTGGTTATCCGTTTGCCGTATCGCTGGGAATTGCGCTGATTAACCCAATTGTTGACCAGCTGCCTGCTGCTGTCAATGATGTTGCCTTGAAGATGCAGTACAGGCACCATGCTTATGACCTGATCAACCAGCGCCTTGATCATGCTGCGTCTGGTATCGCAAGCATTTTGCAGAAGTACGGTCACCGAGCGTTACCTGTTGCAGCATCACAAACTATTGACCGCAGCAAGCTGATCAGTATATTCTCCCACAAGATGGCGGCGCGGCTGGCAGGGTTAGGGTTTATTGGAAAAAACTGCCTGTTGATCACACCGTCTCATGGGCCGAGGGTAAGGTGGGCAACCGTGCTTACCGATGCACCGCTGACAAGCACTTATAAGGAAATTGAACTAGGATGTGGTACCTGTACGCAATGCGTGGATATTTGCCCGGTCAACGCATTCACCGGACGCGCTTTCTCAGTGGATGAAGAGCGCGACCTTCGGTTTGATGCATTTGCCTGCGACACCCATCTGAAGCAAATGGAAACCAGGGATGGATACAGTGTCTGTGGGTTGTGCCTGTACGCCTGTCCCTACGGAAGGTCTTCATCACATGCAGGTGACATGTCAGGCGAATAGTCACAAAATAACTGCTTATTATTGAGATAAAGCGTCCTGTAGTGCTGGAACTGGCGCAGGTAGTACTCGTGGTTGACAGTATTTGGCTGTGTGATGCCTTTTACCCTGATGTAGCGTTCAATCTCTGACCAGTCCTTGAAGGCGCCGATTCCCATACCGGCAACATACGCTGCCCCCAATGATGAACCTGGATGGCGGTGTATATATTCCAGAGGAAGCCCTAATACATCGGCAGTAACCTGCCGCCATAATTCACTGTTTGCACCGCCGTTGGAAACCCGCACCCGAGTGATGTCGTAGCCCAGCTCACTGAAGATTTCAAGGTGATGGAGAAAACCGTAAGATATGCCCTCAAGGACTGCGCGGTATACATGTGCGCGGTTGTGCTGAAGGGTTAATCCAAAAATGATACCGCGGGCGTGTGGATCAAAAATAGGTGTCTTTTCGCCCAGGAAATACGGCAGGACGATCAATCCATCAGAGCCAGCCGGAATCGCTTCAGCTTCTTTGTCCAATTCTCGATAGGTTGCCGATGGCGCGAAATTGTGCTGATACCATTTAATGATTGATCCGCTGGCTGCCATGCAGCCATTGATGATATACAACCCGGGTATGACATGATAGTCAAGGAATAAACGCGAATCAACTTCGATGCGATCCCTTGATAGAAGCACATCACCGGATCCACCCAGTTTAACCAGCATGTCGCCATTATGACATACGCCGCTTGAAAAAGCAGAAGCAACGTGGTCTGCACTGCCGGCAACTACGGGAGTGCCTTTCAGCAAGCCAGTTGCCTGAGCTGCTTCAGAGGTCACATATCCGATTATTTCATGTGACTGTCTGACAGCTGGCAGCTGGCTGCGCTTGATACCGCACAAAGCCAGCAAATCGTCATCCCAATTCTTTTCATTCAGATTATAAAGACCGCTTTCGAGTGCCCAGTTGTTCTCAATAGTGGGAATCCCCGTCAGATTGAAATTGATGAAGTCATATGAACCCATGACCCACCTGGTATTTTGTAAAACATCAGGCTCATTCACAGCCAGCCAAAACATTTTGGGGCCAATGCTTTGCTGTGTAATGGCAGAGCCTGTTTTCCTGAGAATTTCCGCTGATCTGGTTTTTGATCCCAGGTATACAACCTCAAGATATGCTCGAGCGTCATTTTGTTGGATGCTGTTACGCAGTGGCTTTTTGTTCTCGTCAAGCAGGACCAGCGCCGGCACCATACCGCTCACACCAACAGCAAGTACATAGCTGGTGTCAATCCCAGCCTGGTGCATGACCATCGGTATGCCCTGCTGGACATTCCTCCACCAAGAATTTGGATCTGCTTCAGCCCAGCCTGCATGTAGAGAAATTAGCTCCGATGGCAGGGAAATGTCAGCCAACAAACTGCCATGAAGATCGATTATGATAATTTTTGTAGCAGTTGTTCCAATGTCAATACCAAGCAGGACACCATTGTTCATGCGCGTTTTTCCTTTATGAATATCACTGGAATGATCGAGGCGATGAATAACACACCGTATATTGACATTAACAGGACGTATCCAGCGCTGTCAGCGATTGGACCACCAATATAAGCGCCGATTGCCCCTGCGCCGGCGCCGGCCAGGTTGCTGATACCAAGGAACTGCCCGGCTTGTTCTTTTTTGACGATATCTGTTCCCAGCGCCCAGTTGGAAGCATAGAATAAACCAATTGCCGCACCGATGAAACAACCACCAATTGAAATAACCGTCAGGTTGGGCACTGCAATGGCAACAAAGGTTCCCACTGCTGCCAGAACAGCACTGAGGATAATCAGTGGTTTCTTGCCAAACTTATCGGTCAACCAGCCGCTTGGCAAGGCTGAAAGGAGAATAAAGATGCCGACAAACATGATAATCCGTGAAGCTGGTCCGGCTGCTTTTTCACCTGCCATGTCTGCAAAACGTTCCTGCAGGAAATACATCATAAAGCTGGCGAGGTTGGTTGAGCCAACCAGGAATGCCAGGCGGTTGATCACCCAAAGCACAAAGTCTGGCTGTTCAGATGAACTCTTGCCGGTGCCGACATAGATGCTTGCCCAAACGCCAAATGCCACAGCCACAGCCATGCCAATCACACCAATAACGCCAGGAATGAAATTGCCAGGCGACGTTGTTGAAACGTTCAGTGTTATCAGGAATTTGACCACTGCACCAACCCCAAGGATGGTGACTGTGAATACTGCGGTCATAACCACCAGTCGGATAAAGGGCTGCCAATCTAATTTCTTCTTTTCTTCTGTAAAGGGTGTCTCCGGGATGAACATGGCGATGACCGTAGCAATGATCATGACTGCGATCAATGCAAACAACGCTTCCCATACTTTTCCAGCGCTGACAAGTTTACCGATAACAAATGAGACAAAAATGACAGGCACCGGTAGTTCCAAGAGGGCTTTCACGCCGGAGAAACGGCCTTTTTTCTCGTCTGGAACAAGGTCAGGTATGAGTCCCTGTGTGGCTGCCTGTGCTGTATTGGAGGACACCATTGAGAAAATGTAAATTGCGAAAAGCAGCCAGTAGCCTGTTAGCCCATCCAATCCTGCAATGAAGCCAACAGCGACAAATGCAATCACTTCGCCAATGGTACCGATCAGGATAAACGGACGACGCCTACCCCATTTTGAGCGGCTCTGGTCAGAGATGATGCCCATCAGCGACTGCACCAAAACCGCCGTCATTAATGCCCACAGACGAATCTGACCAACATAAGCGCCTTTGACCGCTTCACCGACAAATTGCTGCACCAGCAGCGGAATAATGAGCGGAGCAAGCACCTGGCTGCGGGTGGTAAGCGCGAACCAATAAATATTGATGGTGATGTAGTCATACCAACGGATAGCTCTTTTCATCGGTCATCTCCACTTGATAAAATTATAGGTTGGCAGGCAAAATTTCTGATGGCAGACTACCTGCCAGGAAAGGCTGCCAATTTGTACAAATCAGGTCGTTCCTGTTAGCTGTAAATTTCAAAATTGACACTGAAGCTGGATTGATGATGAGATTTTGGAAGGTGTTAATTGACATACCTAAAGCAGAGGTGATCGCCAGCTTGATGGCATCACTGTGAGAAAAACAAGCAATCATTTCATTTGTGTCATGCTGCATCATAATTTTGTTCAATCCGGTTGTTATCCTCTCCTGGGCTTCAGAAAATGACTCGCCCCCAGGAAATCTCATCTCAGCCGGATTTGTTTGAACTGTATGCCATAACGGGTGGCTCTTCATCTCTTGTTGCGTCATACCAGTCCACTCTCCAAAATCCACTTCTAACAATGCCTGATTGATCAAAATAGGCAAGGATTTTACATCAGCCAGCGGTTGAGCTGTCTCGACAGCACGTTCCAGGGGGCTGGAATAGATTGATTTGATAGGAAGTTCTTTAAGTGCCTGTGCCAGGGTCTGGGCTTGCCTTTGACCTTCATCGTTGAGGTGTACACCCGGTAAACGGCCGGCCAGACGTTTGCCGATGTAATCGTTTTGCCCGTGACGTACCAGAAGGACAATGGTCATTTCTGTTTATTTGCGCCTGGTTTTACCTGGTTTGACATGGCGTCTGCCCGCTGTTTTTTCCACTCGGCCAGTCTCTCTGAAATCACACGTTCATAGCCCTGGTCTGACGGTTGGTAGAACTCTGTACCCGTCACACTATCAGGAAGGTACTGCTGGGGTGTGAAATGCCCTGGATAACTGTGCGGATATTTATAGTCTTTGCCATGACCCAGACCGACCGCATCGCGGCTGGCATCCATTAAATGGATTGGCACTGCACCAGCGCCTTCGCTTTCCAACTTCCGCAATGCTCGGAAATAAGCCCCGGCAGAGTTTGATTTGGGTGCCGTGGCAAGGTACAGGGTTGCTTCTGCAATTGGATAAACACCCTCAGGCATACCGATATAATCATAGGCATGTGCGGCTGAGGTGGCGACGGTCAGCGCTTGAGGATCAGCCAACCCGATATCTTCACCTGCGAGAATGATCAATCGGCGAAGGATAAACCGTGGATCTTCGCCAGCACCCAGCATTTTTGCCAGCCAATATATGGCTGCATCAGGGTCTGACCCCCTGACTGACTTAATGAACGCTGAGATGGTGTCGTAATGCATATCGCCGTTCTTGTCATACTGCAGCGACCGTTTTTGGATTGACTCCTCAGCAACTTTTAGCGAAATGTGAATAATGCCGTCAGCGGATGGGGCTGTCGTTTCAACTGCCAGTTCCAACGCATTCAGCAGGTTGCGCGCATCTCCACCTGAGAGATTAACCAGGTGTTCACGGGCATCCTTCTCGAATTCAATTTTCAATTTGCCATAACCACGTTGGGTGTCAAGCAAACAGCGGTCAATGATTGTCTCCAGGTCATTGTCGCTCAATGGGTTGAGTTCAAAGATTCTTGAGCGAGAGACAAGCGCTTTGATCACTTCAAAATAAGGATTCTCAGTGGTTGCGCCAATCAGGGTGATCAATCCGCTTTCAACATGAGGCAGCAGGGCGTCCTGCTGGGCTTTATTCCAACGGTGGACTTCGTCGACGAACAAAATCGTCCGTTGATGGTACAAGCGCCGGCGTTCTTTGGTTTCCTCAATCTCTTTTCGTAAGTCAGGGATGCCAGCCAGTACGGCTGAGATGTTGGAGAAGTGGGCTTTTGTATATTGCGCGATGACACGCGCCAATGTCGTTTTACCTGTTCCGGGAGGACCGAAGAAGATAATCGATGAAAAGAGGCGGTCAGCTTCAATGGCTCTCCTGAGAAGTTTGCCGGGTCCGATGATATGATCCTGCCCGACGATGTCATCCAAAGTTGATGGGCGCATCCTGGCAGCCAGCGGTCCAGATTGTGACATATCTTCCTGCATGGCGTGATCAAATAAATCCATAGGTTTATTTTACTGTAAATGGATTGCTTGAGTGTGCATAACAAGCATTATTGAATTGAGATAATCTTTTAGAAAGACATTTGATAGAGCTTGCGTTTTTATTTAGCTGCAGGCAGGGTAAATGAAAATGTGCTTCCCTGGTTGGCACCAGCACTGTATGCCCAGATCCTGCCACCCATTGCCTCAACCAGAGATTTTGTCACAGTTAAGCCAATGCCGCTGCCGCCTCTGCTGCGCGAACGTGATTTTTCAACCCTGTAAAACCTGGTAAAGATCATTTCCAACTGTTCTGGTGGGATGCCTATACCCGTGTCGCTAATCTTGAAAACCACTTCAGATGGCGAATTTGAAACCGATACATCAACATGTCCACCAGGGTTGGTGTACTGCAGTGCATTTCCAAGCATATTGACCAAAACCTGGCTTAAACGGTCAGGGTCTGCAATGACATAGCTATTTGTGTACTTAGGGTTAAAGTTGATGGTGACCGCTTTCAGATCATACTGGGGCTGCAGAAATTGAACTGCTTTCTTAATTGCGCTAACGGCATCTATCTCTGTCATATTGAGCTGGTAAGCGCCAGCCTCAATCCGGCTAAGTTCCTGGATGTCATCCACCAATCTTTCAAGCCGGCTGGTTTCATGGTAGATGCGTTGAAAAACCTCAGGCTCTGGTTGCAGCATACCGTCGATCAAGCCTTCCATCGAGCCTTTTATGGTTGTCAGAGGTGTGCGCAGTTCGTGTGTAACGTCTCCAAGCAGCTGTCGTCGCATGGTTTCAGTTTGTTCAAGCTTCTCAGCCATTTGGTTAAAGCTGTGTGCCAGCTGCCCCAGCTCATCGCTATCTTCGATATTGTCTCTCAAGGTCACCCGTTCATGATAATAGCCATTAGCAATATGCCGGCTAGCCTCAGTCATCGCTTGTATTGGTTTAACAAAACGGGAAGACATGAGGGCACTGGTAGCCAGGGCTGCAATAAACGCAGCGATACTGGAAAGGGTGAAGGCTTCAAGGATTGAGGTGCGGTAATTTCTATATAATTCAATGCCTGCGCCTTGTGCTCCAGCACCCTTGCCCTGTGGCCCACCTTGCATCATGGCGTTCATCATACCGAGGTGCCGCTCAAATGAATTGGCTGATGTGATATCAGCTGCGGCAGCCATGACACCAATACCTATCAATATAACGAAAAGATAGGACAGGAATATCTTCCAAAATAGGTGCTTGCGAACCAGTTTAATCATCGATTATTCGACCTTGTCTTCGAATCGGTAACCAACGCCTCTCACGGTTGAAATCAGGTCTTCGCGCAGCAGTTTCTGCCTCAGGTGCCCGATATGAACATCAACAACGCGGGTATCGACATAAAACTCATAATCCCAAACTTTATCAAGCAATTGCTCTCTACTCAGAACCATACCGCGGTGTTCAGCCAGTGTCTTGAGTAAATCAAATTCAATAGCTGTTAGTTCTACAACCTGGTCATCGACCGTGACATGACGACCGGCAAGATCAATCTTAGTATGGGCGAAAACCAGCGAATTGCTTTCAGCCTGTGGAGAAGTGAGTCGGCGCAGCGCAGCCTTGATGCGGGCAACCAGTTCACGCGGTGAAAATGGCTTGGTGACGTAGTCATCAGCGCCAACAGAAAGACCGACGATTTTATCGGTTTCTTCAGAACGTGCAGTAAGCATGATGACATAAACATTTGATTCGCGCCTGATCTGAGAAAGCACTTCAAGTCCGTCCATGTCAGGCAGCATGAGGTCAAGCACGATCAACTGCGGTTTTTGGTTGCGAAATAGCTTTAACCCTGTGACGCCATCTGCTGCTGTGACCACTTCGAACGATTCTGCTTTGAGATAGGTGGACACGAGGTTTACAATGTTTGGCTCATCATCAATCACAAGGATAACTGGTTTTGGCATGGAAATGCTCCTGTTAGATATATCTTATCGCAGCGCAGCCCCTTTCGGGTAAAGCTCAGGTAAAACGATTGTAAAGATTTCGTATTAAATCGCTTCCCATGGTGCGTTATTTTGAGGACTTGGGCCAGTTAATGAATCAATGATTTCATCATGTATGTCAGGTATACAATCTGCCACAGCTTTCAACAGTCCAAAACACCCCGTCAGCATCATGTCGCCATAAGGTGCAGCAAAGTATGGTTGTAAATGGCTGGTTTTCATCATGCTGCGGCGTGGTCCGGTGATGGTCAGATGGATATCTGGATCGGTAAGCAGTGTTTGCTTCTTTTGTTTAACCCATGCGCCATGACCTGTGTCTGAGAAAACTTCAGCATGTGTCAAGGAACCATCGGCGAGCTTTGAAATCAGCCTATCCAATATCTTGGAGTTAACCAACCCGGTATGGTGTTCAAAAACACCCTCAATAGTTTCGTCGTTGATTTTGAAGGCTATTGAATGAAAATTGCCGATATTGGCGATGATATTTTGTCGTTGACCTCTAATTTTCTCATCCAACAGCGCACCTTGCACTGCAGCAGGCGCAGTGTCCATAACCACGATAGGAATTCCAAGACTGCCTGCAGCATCAGCTGCTGCTTGCATGCGTGTCATAGCGGCCGGAATTTCATAGGAAGTGAAAGCAAAAGTTGATAACCTGTCATTTTCTGTGATTTGATTATTGATGTAATCAAACCTGAACTGGCGGTCTGAATAACCCGCTGGCGCATTGCCATGATCAAATACAGCCAGGGCAATTGCCTCAAGTTGGTTGAGTGAAACACCGAATTGCATAAATGCCTGGTTGATGCTGTCGAAGTCAAAATCAGTCAATTTGATGCGAACAATTGAGTCTGGGAGACTTGCGGCTTCGTCTTCACTGACGAGGGTGATGCCGGACTGACGGATCACTTCGAGGTCGTCGTTGAAGCTTTTAGCAGCATCAGGTGTGGCAAAAACTGGCAAACCTTGCTCAAGGTGCCCTCTTACCGCCCAATTTGAAGGTCCGCCGCCCATAATACAGCCTTCAAGCAAGATACTATTGCGCCTGCTGGTTTCCTGTTTTACCTTGCGATTAATGATCATGGTGGGTGAAGGAACCACCAATTTGTAACCATTCTCCACACTTAGCCGGGTATTGTGGAGCAGAATGTCCTGCGTACCCGTACCAATATCAACAGCTAAAATATGCATGACCATCCATCCTTAAGAAGTTAAAACTGATAAGTTAACCTTATTTATAGCATATTACGCTTCCTGAAAATGCCACGACACAATCGCGAATGAATTGCACAGTGCGACCAATAAAAAAGTGATCCACCTTGAAATTCAAGACAGATCACTGATTTGAAAAAAAATAAATTAAGATCTAAATCAAACCAACCTGTTTGCCGATCTTTTCAAATACCTCCAGCACCTGGTTTAGCTGATCATCTGTGTGAGTCGCCATGTAGCTGGTACGCAGAAGCTGCATACCGGGTGGCACTGCCGGAGAAATGACGGGATTGACAAATACACCTGCTTCAAACAGAAGTTTCCAGGTGTTGAATGTCAGTTGATCGTCTCCAATTATGATTGGGATGATTGGTGTTTGAGATTCTCCTGTTCTAAAACCCAAAAGCTGGTATTCCTTCTTCATCTTATCGCCAATTTCGTTAACCCTGGCAACGCGTTCCGGTTCATCGCGCATGATATGCAAGGCAGCCAGGGCAGCAGCAGTATTGGCGGGTGTGGGGCTGGCGCTGAAGATTAATGAGCGGGCAAAGTGCTTGATATAGTGGATGATGCCCTCATCGCCGGCGACAAAACCACCCAAAGATGCAAACGACTTGCTGAAAGTGGACATTATCAGGTCAACCTGGTCAGTGACGCCAAATTGATAGGCTGTGCCTCTCCCGCCGCCAGTGACGCCCAGTCCATGGGCATCATCAACCATGATCCTGGCACCATTATTCTTTGCAACCTCTACCAGTCTATCCAAGGGAGCGAGGTCGCCGCCCATACTGAAGACACCATCTACGATAATCAGACGACCGGCGCTTTCTGGCAGGGATTTCAGCACCCGATCCAGGTGAGTGAGGTCATTGTGGCGGAAGCGCTCAATTTTTCCATTACTTAACTTCGCACCATCAACTATGCTGGCATGGTCATCTTTATCAAGAATAACAATATCCTGTTTGCTGACCAGTGAACTGATGGTACCAAGGTTAACCTGCATGCCGGTGGAAAAGATCAGAGCAGCTTGTTTGCCAACCCATTCTGCCAGCTCTTGTTCGAGTTGTTCGTGCATCTCCAGGGTGCCATTGAGGAACCGGGATCCAGAACAGCTCGTACCGTAATGCTTGATGGCTTCAATTGCCGCTTCTCTCACTTTTGGATGGGTGGTCAAACCAAGATAATTATTTGAGCCACACATAATTAGCGAGTGTCCTTTATAAGACGCTACTGTGCCTTCACTTTCAGTCAGTGGAATAAAATAAGGATAATAGCCTTCGTCCATCGCTTCTTTTGCATAGGTAAAACTTGCACATTTTTCAAAGATATCCATAAAGACCTCAATGGGGATTGAATTTCCCATTTATAGCATAAAAACAGGATGGTGACTATACAAACGAGGCAGCAAAGAATTGGCTGCCTCGCTTGTACTCTTAACTATATAAAAAATTCATTAGCTAACAGGCAGTTAGCTGCACACTTTTACCATCCGGGATTCCCGATAACCGTTTGTCACCTGGATGAAACCGGATAATGCGCTGTCCAGCGTTTCATCACCGCTGTCTACCCTGAGGCATTCCAGTTTTTCGAGCTTTTCCTGTGTACAGATTACCTGAATATTGTTGCGTGGTATCCTTGCCAAAACAGCCGGCGAGAAGGGTTTACTGCCCCGGCCAATGATAAATCCATTCCCACCAAGCGGTGTAATAATCATTTTTACAGCTGGATAGCTGCCCAGCAGGTTAAGAATACCTGCTTCATTAAGGTCAGCTTGAATGAGCTGTTTGTTGTAGATTGCATCAATCCCCAGGATGGTTTTTTTGATATCTAGCACATCTGCAACAGCCTTAACCGTAGTACCAGGTCCGAGCAGGTATAACGTCTCAACATCCATTTGTTCAGCAACCCAATCGGCAATATCCTGCTTGTTCTCCTCAGAGGTAATGGAGCCGGCGTAATCGATTTTGCCCGCCTGGATATCCTTGCGGACATCCGGTACAGCCAGCAAACCATAAAACCTGGAAGACAACCGGTCGTCTCGATAGGCATCTTCATCAATATCCAGCACTTCTTCTTCAGTAACGCCAGCCCCGTTGACAAAAGCGTCGACCATGTCAGCTGCGGCTTTTGGAGAATAGGCAAATATACCGCTGTACACCTTGACGCCAGCAGGTACCCCAACCACTGGCAGGCTGGTTCCAATGGCATTCATCACATCCCTGGCAGTGCCGTCACCCCCAACAAAGACGAGCAGATCAGCACCTGCTTCAAGAAACATTCGAGTGATCCTGATTGTGTCCTCTTGTGTAGTGGCCTCTGCAGTACTGCCAATCGTTTCTGCAGGAATACTTGCCGCTTTGAACACATCCGCGCCCATGCTGCCAGGAGCGGTGAGAAAAGTGATCCTGTCAGTTTCACTGATATGCTGTAAAACCTGTTCTGCCCGCTCAGGACTCAAGGGCGTTGCGCCAAGCTCAGCCGCTCTGATGTGCATCCCGCCATCAGTGCCTTTTAGACCGACTCTACCGCCCATGCCTGCGATGGGGTTTACTATTAGAGCGACTTTGATTTTTGTTTCTTGCATGGCATTCATCCTTTCTCAACTGACTACTCAATAAAATGCTTGTGGCATTGTGACGACATATTCATAGTCTTTTATGCCAGATACCAGTAAATTCCGGCAGTCGTCTCCAGTCGTTCTGTCTGATCCTGGCAGCCAGTTCGTCACCAAAGAAAAACTGTGTAAACTCAACCGCCTGGTCAACGCTCGTGAACTGGTAATCTGTCGAAATGATTGTTTTTTGAAATCCCCAGTCGTTCTCGAGATACTGATAATATTCTGCCAGCTCAACGGAAGGTGGTGCCGGTTCTACTGCTCCGGTACCCAGCGTTTCCATGACCAGCAATGACCCGCCTGGTTTGGTCACCCGCGTCATCTCCTCCAGCATGGTGCTGATGAACTTGTGCCAGGTGTCCGGATACCAGCCGCGCGTGTGTCCAATTGACCAGCCAGCGATGCAGATATCGACTGCTGCGTTTGTAATTGGTACACAACACATGTCGGCCTGCAGCAGCGTCCATGTACCTTTTACATCATTTCTGATCTGTTTTTGATGCTGCAGCATGTGACGCTGGATATCTAGTGCAACTACCTTAGTGAATTTGTCTTGCAAAAGGAGCGGTATTCGACCGGTGCCGGAACCCAGATCAAGGATGATTTTGTCATCATGATTGCAGAGCTGTTCGATTGTTGACAACAAATGATTCTCAACATCCTCTTTTGCAATCATGCGATGGTATTCGTATGCATTTTTCTGATAGATCTGTATAAAATGATCGCCCTTGAGCATATCAATCCTTTGCCTATTCCCTGCTATACGAGAAGGGCACGGTGAATGTGTTGAAAATCTGGGTCAGTCAATAAATCCCTGCCGGACGCGTTGAAAAACGACTGAATATCATCTTTCCCGAGAAGGTTATTGCCTGCACCGATAGATAGGGTTGCCAGTGCACCAGTTAAGTTTGCCATAATACCCATCTGCCTGAGTGAGAAACGATGCATAAAACCATACAACAAACCGGCTGAAAAGGCATCGCCGGCACCAGTTGAATCCACAGGCTGTACAGGTAAGGGCGGCAGATAAAATTGATTTGACTGGCGGGCAAGATAACAGCCGTCAGCACCCAGTTTGATGGCAGGGATCTTTACGCCTGATGCCAGGAATTTACTGGCTGCTTCTTCCATAAGTTTGCATCCCCAAAAGATATCAGGTTCGTGCATGCCAGTGATACAAAAAGTAAGTTTTGGCAGGAGGGAGATAAAAAGCTCACGACATTTTTCAGCTGGCTCCAGCCCGATATCAATACTAATCGGAATTTGCAGCTCCTCAGCAACTTGTATGGCTTTGAAACAGGCGCTGCGTTGCGGTTCTTTTAAAAAGGCATATCCAGAGATGTGCAGGATGCCGACATCTTCAAAAGACTGTTGATGAATAGCCTCAGGGGTAAGGCGGGTATTGGCGCCGCGGTAGCTGAGCATGGTGCGCTCACCATCGGGTGTGACCAGGATGATGATCATGCCGGTTGTATCGGCATCTGTGTGGATGACCTTAGAAAGGTCAATACCGGTACCTGAAAATGTTTTCATGATCACCCCTGCCCAGACATCCTCGCCAAGTGCAGATATGATCTTTACTGGTTGACCAAGTTTATCCAGCACAAAGGCAGTATTAGCGACAGCGCCGCCAATATGCGTTTCCAACTTGTCGGGGATGGCATCTCCACCAGGGGCAGGGTAAACCGGTATTTTTACAATGTTGTCGATGTTCAGGTCGCCAATCAGCAGTACCTTATCATTTTTGAGCATTATTGATGTCCTCTGAACCGGTAATTAGGATGGGTAGAAGGCAATTCGCTTTTCAGGTACGCGCTGAGACAGGCGTTCAAGCCGTTTCATTATTTCCTGCTTTATCGTGTCTTTGTCGATTGTCAAGAGCTTGTGATCCTGCATCAAAACCTTGCCGTTGCAAATAACCGTATTGACATCACGGCTGTTGGATGAATAGATCAGATTGGCAGCAGGGTTGAAACGTGGGAAGACGGAAAGGCCATCCTGCTCCATCAGGACAATGTCAGCCAGCTTGCCGACAGCGATATCACCCAGGTCATTTGCATGCTGAAAGACTCTGGCGCTGCCATTGAAAGCAATCTCAAGCGCTTCTGGTATGGTCATGACCAGCGGGTCTTTTGCCAGGTCTTTTTGTGAGAGAACCATCAAACGCAGTTGTTCCAGGATGTCCATGGTGTTATTGCTCATTGCGCCATCTGTTGCCAACCCAATCGGCACACCTGCTCGCAGGTAGCGGTTCAGGTCTACGGTGCCGCCGCCGTGTTTCAGGTATGTCTTGGGGGCATGAGCAACGCCGGTGTTAGCATTCTTGATGATTTCAATGTCATCATCGGTTGGGTAGAGGCAGTGCCCAAGGATGCTTGGCACGTCAAAAATACCTGCTTCCTGCAGGATTTTAACAGGCGTTTTGCCATGTTCCTTTAAGCTCATCTTCACTTGATCGGCTGTTTCTGAAACATGGATGTGAATACCTACATTCAGCTCTTTGGCAAAATTAGACGAAAGCCGTAAAAACTCAGGTGAGCAGGTGTAAGGTGCGTGAGGTCCAAGCCAGGTAGTGATCCTGCCACCCGCTGCGCCTTGCCAGCGTTTTACAAATTCACCGGTTTCCTTGAGTTTGCTCTCACCCTGGTGACCGAAGACCGCCCAGACAAGGTTTGCTCGCGTGCCAGAATCCTCAACGGCTTGCGCCACCTCATCCATAAAGAAATAGTGATCAGCAAAGCTGGTGACACCATTTTCGATCATCTCAGCAATGCCGAGCAACGCTCCCCAGTAAATATCTTCCGGCGTCTCGTTGGATTCCAATGGGAAAACAAAATCATTAAACCAGCTTGGGATTGTGACATCTTCTGCCAGCCCGCGGAAAAGCACCATCGGCACGTGAGCATGTGTGTTGATTAAGCCCGGAATTGCCAGTTTATTGGTGCCATCAATACACTGCACAGATGCACCTGGATTATCTGTTTTATCCTGGTGGTCGGTAATTGCTGTAATGCGGTTGTCCTTGATCCAGATATCCTGTTTCTGCCGGAACTTAACCACCTGAGCTTCTACAGTCAGAATGTCACAATTCGATATTAATAATTCGGTCATCAGGTTGATCTCCCTATGGCAAGGTATTGGTTAATTGATTCTATCAAACCATAAGGAAAAGGCGTAATGAGCAGTAGAGGAATTAATGGAAAAAACTATTTTGCGTAATTTTGAGTTGTGTTGTATTCTGGTGTCAGGGGAGTGTTGATGGACAATAATTTGATTTATGAGGAGCTGCTTTGATAAGTACACATCGCCCAAAGTATCATTTTCTACCACCACAAAATTGGATGAATGACCCTAATGGTTTGATTCACTGGCAGGGGGAATACCATCTCTTCTACCAGCATAACCCGGATGCACCATTTTGGGGAAACATGCACTGGGGGCATGCTGTCTCACCAGACCTGGTTCACTGGCGGCATCTTCCCATAGCCCTTGCACCAACGCCAGGCAGCCCGGATGCAGATGGTGTTTTCAGCGGTTGTGCCATTGACGCAAAAGGAGCACCTGTCTTTTTCTACACGGGCGTCTTTCCTGAGGCGCAGTGCATGGCTGTTGGTTCACACAATCTTAGCGAAATTGTTAAGTACGCAAAGAACCCGATTATCCCTGAGCCACCGCCGGGACTTGAACTGGCTGGTTTCAGAGACCCATTTGTTTGGCAGGAAGATAATCACTGGTGGATGGTGATTGGCAGCGGCATTGAGGATTATGGAGGTACTGTACTGCTGTACCACAGCAGTAATTTGACTCATTGGGAGTATGTTGGCCAACTATACAGTCGGTCTCAGAATGAAACAGACCCTCTTTACACTGCCAGCATGTGGGAATGCCCTAATTTTGTCAGGTTTGACCACAGCAACAAACGCCTTTTACTCATCTCAGCCTGTGATTTTCTTCAGCCAAAATATACTGTGGCTATGCTGGGTGATTATACAGACAGGCAGTTTCAACCTGAAAAAATTCAAAAATTTGACCATGGCGACAATATCTATTATGCCCCGCAAGTGTTCAAAGATGACACCGGCAGGACAATCGCCATTGGTTGGATTAGTGAAGACCGCCCGCCGGAGTATGCCGAGCAAGCCGGGTGGGCTGGCCTGGCTTCACTGCCGCGTGAATTGAAATTATCATCCTCAGGTGAGCTGCTCATATCGCCAATTGATGAACTTAAGCAGCTGCGTCTGAACCATAAGACAGCCAGCTATCAATTGAATAAGGGAGATAAGTCGGATCTGTTCACAGGCGTTGAGAGCGGGTCAGTTGAATATGAGATCCAACTAAAATATGTGGAACCAGTAGAGCTATTGTTTTCTATCGCCTTTGACACAGATGATAGTGAAAAGCTAACGATCGTAATTAATACAAGAGACGGTGTTGTTAAAGTGGATACAACGATTGCATCAGCTGATCAAAATATTCCAGGAAATCTCAGGGATTGTCCGATCGTTAACCAGGGCAATGATTTATCTCTCAGGCTTTTCCTTGACAGGTCAGTGCTCGAACTCTATGTCAATGACCGAACGGTGATGTCAGCACGGTATTATCCGGTAAACCCGGATATTTCAAATATGAGAGCGGAGCTTAAAAGTGGCCGTGAATGCAGCATTATTGCTTCGTGTTATGGATTAAAATCAATTTGTTTGTGAGGTCATATCTTGTTGATAATTATTATTAATTAATAAATATAAACTCTAAAAATCATTGACTGCGAATAATTTCTATGATAGGATTAATCATTATATGGTCGTGTGGTAATTACCAGTTGAACAGGACTGCATGATGCATCTTAGTACTGTATTTCTTGAGTTTATAAAATCCCTGCACAAAATAAAACGAAATAATCGCTGTTAAAAATCAGGTTTCATATCTCTCCATAAGTCAGAGGTAACTCGCTAATGACACTTATTCACATAATAGCAAACGACGGCAAAACTATGGTGTTGATCCCGCATGGCGACTTCATCATGGGGAGTGAAGAATTTGAAAATGAAGGGCCAATGCGGCATGTATATTTGCCAGACTATTTCATAGATATTTATCCCGTAACAAATGCTGAATATAAGCGTTATATGGATGCAACCAGCGCGATGTTCCCACGCCACTGGGGTGGGTTTGAAGTTCCAACCGGACTTGAGAACCACCCTGTACACCGTATCTCATGGTTTGAAGCAGTGATGTATGCTGAGTGGGCGGGAAAACGGCTTCCTACCGAAGCAGAGTGGGAAAAAGCAGCGCGCGGTACCGATGGCAGACGCTGGTCCTGGGGCAATAACATGAATGAAGCCAACACCCTGGTGTGGGACCGTGGCGAGTTTATGATGACAGCGCCTGTTGATGCGCACCCTGGAGGCGCTAGTCCTTACGGTGTTTATGAGACCGGCGGCAATGTGGAAGAATGGTGCTCTGAATGGTATGAAGCATACCCAGGGTCAACTTATCACAGTAAAGCATACGGTAAACGCTTCAAGGTGCTGCGTGGTGGTAATTCATTTTTCACTATGAATCATGCCAGGTGTGCGTACCGCTGTTTCACACGACCGGAAGACTCAGGTATTGAAGGCGTAGTAGGCGCTGGATTCCGCTGTGTCATGGATTATGCAGAAGGACAAAAGCTTATAAACTGACAAACTTTCCATTATTTTACAACGAAGATCTGTGAAATGGGTTATTAAGTAAAGAGAAAATCATTAAGAAAGGAGGGCACACATTAGATAAAACTGTTTTTCAAAGGCTGAACTTTAAGCCACAGCAAGAAAACGTTTTTCATCATCTATATTTATAAAAGGAGATTGACCTATGAGTACAGCACAACCTGTAGCTCGCAAGAAGAAATCAAGCCGGATTCCATTGACCTATGTAGTAGCTTTGGTTCCGGTTGCAGCAGCCCTCAATATTGTTGGTGGATTAATCAACACTGCCCTTAAGCTGCCCATTTTCCTGGATATGATCGGAACGGCCGTAGTGGCAATCGTTCTTGGCCCATGGTGGGGTGCTCTTGTTGGTGTGATCACTAATGTTGTTAGCTCTTTTATCAGCGGCCCAATTGGTTTACCATTTGCAGCCTGCAACGTCATTGGGGCTCTTGTCTGGGGTTACGGCGTTCGCTGGGGATGGGGCAAGAAATACTGGAGCTATTTCCTATTGAATATGCTGGTTGCGTTCTTTGTCTCTCTGGTAGCCGTGCCCATTTACGTTTTTATCTTTGGCGGTGCAACCGGCCATTTTGCCGATTTGATGACAGCGACCTTTGTAGCTATGGGCCAGAATCTGATAACATCAGTATTCTCATCAAATATTCTTGTGTCTTTGGCTGACAAAATCATTTCTGGTTTTGTTGCCCTGGCAATCATCGAAGCACTTCCCGAGAACCTCACTGCCGGACTGCAGCTACCTGAAGCAGGTGGTATGAAGAAAGTCCTGTGGATTGCTGTCGGTATCATAGTGGGTGTTGCGGTTATATTATTATCTATTGCCTTAACTCGCGGTGGATAGGAGATAGAGAGGACAATTATGGATAAAAAACAGGTGACAGTTGGCGCTAAAGAAGGCCTTGGCATGGGTATTGTTGCCCTGGCAATATTAATTATTTTATTGCCATCTTTTTCACAGCAAATTGCCGATCTTGATTTTATCGCCAGTGAAGCGTTTGGTATTCTATCAGGCGCCGCTATGGTGACCGGCGTTTTTGTGCTTATCGCAGGTTTGGTCGTCACATTCGTTAAGTTTACCGATGACGAGGAATAATCCTCCGGTCATTGGTACCCTGTAATAAAATGGCGAGGGTGCTGATTTTGGTGCTCTCGCCATATTTCTAATCAATAGTCAGGAGTACATCCATATGAAAGGTGATAAGCCGATTATCGAAATCTCGAACCTCGCGGTAACTTATGCTGCCACAGACAAACCAGCCTTAAAAAACATCAACCTGACCATCTATGAAGGTGAGTATGTTGCTTTACTGGGTCTCAATGGTTCTGGGAAAACCACGCTTGAATTATGCATCAATGGCGTGATTCCGAATATGATCATGGCTGAGAAAGAAGGCAGCGTAAAAATTAAGGGCATGGACACGGACGAATACCCAACCAGGGAGCTCGCAAAACTTGTTGGCATGGTGTTTGACAACCCTGAGTTTCAGATCAGCCAAATGTCACTTGCTGGTGAAATAGCGCTTGGTTTGGAGAATCTTGGTATTCCTCCAGAAGAAATGCATGTCAGAATTAAAGAAGTGCTGGATATTGTAGGTTTGCCTGGCTTGGAAGAAAGATCGCCATTTGAATTGTCCGGTGGGCAGCAGCAGCGCCTGTCCATTGCCTCAGCGCTTGCCATGCATCCTGAGATCCTGGTGATGGATGAACCGACTTCCAATGTTGATCCAATTGGTAAAGAGGAAGTTTTTTCTGTTGCAGCCGACTTGAACAAAAAACGAAATATGACCGTCATCCTTGCTGAGCATGAGGTTGAGGTGATGGCGGCCTATGCAGACCGAGTTGTGGTGATGCATGATGGAGAGATAATCCTTAACGGCACCCCGGAAGAAGTCTTCCAGAATGTTGATAAGCTCACAAGTATCGGATTGAGAGTCCCCCAAGTGACAGCACTGACAGATGCATTGCAGTCCAGAAGAATTATTGAGGAATCCAGGCATTTACCAGTTACGCTTGATCAAGCTGAAGCGCTGTTTGTTGAAAAATTGAAGTAAACCATTATTACGAGAGGTATTTTATGACAGAGCCCATCATTGTTTGTGAGAATCTAGGGCATATCTACCCTGGTGGTGTTGTTGCTATCAAAGATATCAACTTAACCATCAACCAGGGCGAGCTAATCGGTGTGATTGGTCAAAATGGATCGGGAAAAACCACCCTGGTCAAACATTTCAACGGTCTATTAAAACCTACATCTGGCACTGTTTTCATCAATGGTGTTGATACCAAACCAGTACGTGTGCAAAAGATAGCAGCAACCGTTGGTTATGTATTTCAAAACCCAAACCACCAATTATTTGCCCGGACTGTTGAAGCGGAGTTGGAATTTGGACCGCGCAACCTGGGTGTACCAGAAGATGAAATAGTTGAAAGAAAAGAAAAAGCACTTGAATTCTTTGATCTTGGTAAGTTTAGAAAAAACCATCCTTACAGGATCGGATTTCCTCTTCGAAAATTAGTTGGAATGGCTTCGATATATACCATGCGCCCAGCTGTGTTTGTTCTTGATGAACCCACAACTGGCCAGGATAACATAACCACACAAATCGTGTACAAGTTAATCAAAAAATTGCGTGATGAAGGGTCAACAGTAATATGTGTGGCTCATGACATGATCCTTCTGGCTGAAGTTGTCGAAAGGCTGATTGTGATGCGCGATTCAGTCATTATTGCAGACACTGTTCCACAAGATGTTTTTTCTAATCGAGAGTTAATGTCAAGCACGCACCTGATGCCGCCACAGATCACTGACCTGTCATTGAGGTTGAAGGACAGGAATCTTGTAGACAAAGTTGCTCTCAGCGTGCCGGAAATGGTTGAAGTTTTAGGAACCAAGTTGAAATAGTCATTATCGATCTGTTAATTAAGGAGTATTCATATGCGTGGAGTTGCTATACCTATTACAATGGTTCCGGGAAATTCCTTCTTACATAAACTGGCCCCATTACCAAAATTTGCCTGGGCTTTGGGTGCCTTGGTGCTGTCATTCGCCACCCGGAACCCGGCTATTTTAGGGATCATGACGATCCTTGGATTGTTATTTGTCACCATTGGTGGCATTTGGAAACCGTTTTTGAGGGTGGCACTCATATTATTCCCGATTGCATTGACCCTGATCGTGATGCAAAGTATTGCCCCCGCATTTCCAAAGCCCTGGACACCCATCGTCGGTGTTGGCCCGTTTATGATATACCAGGAAGGCATCTACAGCGGCGTCACCATGGTGCTCAGGATTTATGCCATGACAACTTTTGCACTGGTTGCCATCATGACTACCCATCCGACTGACTTATTTGTTTCTTTACAGAAGATTGGTATGCCATATGTTTTAAATTTCATCCTCACAATGACCCTACAGCTCATCCCAATCCTCCAAAAGGAATTTGGTGTGGTATTGAGTGCACAAAAATCACGCGGATTGAAGGGAACAGGCTTTGGTGCTTTGCTCCCAAGCATGGTTCCGGTATTTGTGGGTGCCATTGAACGGGTGCAACAGTTGTCAATTTCTTTGGAATCACGTGCTTTTGGATCTTCTGGAGAAAAAACCAGTTTTCGTAATGTGCGCATGACTACAAAAGACTACATGATTTTAGCAATTGGTTTATTAATAACCATTGTTGTTTTAATTTTCATTCTGACCACTCCTTCACTCGATTGGAGCCGCACGATGGTTTTCGCACCGGCTTTGGCAATTGGTTTGGTCACATTTTCAACCATTGGATTTTTGGCGTATATTACTGTTGCAATTTCATTGGTATTAAAAGCTTAAAAGGAGGTTATTATGCCAAAATTTACTGAAAAAATGCATCATATTGACATGGTAAAAGGGGATGTGGGCAGGTATGTTTTTCTGCCAGGCGACCCTGGTCGATGTGAATTGATTGCTTCTCATTTTGATAACCCAAAGCAGGTTGCATATAAACGCGAATACAACACTTACACCGGTACCTTACTTGGTGAGAAGGTGTCTGTCACTTCCACTGGAATTGGCTGCCCATCAGCTGCAATTGCTGTTGAAGAGCTGATCATGCTTGGCGCTGACACATTCATCCGTGTTGGCACCTCAGGTGGCATGCAGCCCTATCAAAAACCAGGCGACCTTGCCATCGTGTCAGGGGCAATCCGTGATGAAGGCACCACAAAACATTACATGCCAATTGAATTCCCGGCAGTAGCTCACCTGGATGTTGTGCTGGCATTAAAACAGGCCGCAGATAAGCTTGGTAACCGCTACCAGATAGGCATTTCACAATCAAAAGATTCCTTCTACGGCCAGCACATGCCGGAGAGAATGCCGATTGCCAACCAGCTGTTGGAACGGTGGAAAGCATGGAAGATGGGCGGTGCCATTTGCTCTGAAATGGAGGCGGCCGTTTTATTTATCCTCAGCAGTATTCACCGGGTGCGCGCTGGCGGGGTCATGCTTGTGGCGGCGAACCAGGAAAGTGATGAACCCAATCTTGGTTCAGTAGAAGATTTGACTGACTTGATCAAGACCTCGATTGAAGCTGTCAAGATACTGATTGAACAAGACAAACAAGTGAAGTAACCATGAGCGCTATTAAAGATGCACCAGAATTTCAATATCACGTTCATCTGAGACCAGGAGATGTTGGCAGGTACGTATTTCTGCCCGGAGACCCGGGAAGATGTGAGAAGATCGCCAGTTATTTTGATAACCCTAAGTTTGTCGCCCAAAACCGTGAGTACGTCACGTACACAGGCACATTACTTGGTGAAAAGGTATCTGTCACATCGACTGGTATTGGCTGCCCATCGACTGCGATTGCTGTTGAAGAATTGATTGCAGTTGGAGCCGATACCTTTATTCGCATAGGCACATCAGGTGCCATGCAGCCCAATATCAAAACAGGCGATGTTGCTGTTGTGACAGGTGCTATCCGGGATGAAGGAACGACTCTGCATTATATGCCGGAAGGTTTTCCAGCCGTGGCAGATGTGGAAGTTGTCCAGGCGCTGCGGCAGGGCGCCATCAATGCCGGCATCCCATATCACCTTGGCATCTCACAATCGAAAGATTCGTTTTACGGCGAAATCGATCCGAAACGCATGCCGATAGCAAGTCACCTGTTAGCCCGCTGGAAAGCATGGGTTGATGGGGGAGCGATCTGCTCTGAGATGGAAGCTGCAGCAATATTTGTCATCAGCAGTATTCACAGCAAGCGAGCAAGCGGCGTGATGCTTATGGCAGAGATGTTTGAAGGCGAGCCAGAAACTGAAGAACAGGTTAAAGCCATCGAAGAATCAATGCGCTTGTTTGACATTGATCGGGCAATTCGAGCTGGCGTTGAAGGTTTGAAAGTCCTGATTGAAGAAGATAAAAAGAAAGTATAATTACCCTCTGTGAAAATCCTGAATAAGATTGGGCATAATTTTTTTATGCCCAATCTTCTTGTGAAGTGAGACTGTTTATATGGCAAGCAATGATATCGAATATTTAACCAGGACATACCCTGAGTATGTTGAAAAGGTCAAAAAGCATTACCTGTTCAACTTCTTTGTTATTTCGCTGGATTCTGCATTTTTTACTTTTTCAATGGCTATGTTGTCGCAGGATACCATTTTGCCGTATTTCATGTCCAAACTCACCAGCAGTGCATTGTTGATCGGCCTGATACCTGCCCTATTTTTCCTGGGACAGTATTTTCCACAACTTATAGGTGCCTACCTGGTAAGCGGTAAAAACCGCAAGAAATACTTCATTCTGTGGGCTGCCATCGCTGAGAGAGTTGGTATTTTATTGATAGCGCTCACCGCGCAGTTTATGGGCTTGCTGACAAACCAGGTGACAATTTTATTGTTCTTTATCTCTTATGCTTTGTTTACATCAACACTTGGTTTGATGATGCCTGCGTATTCAGACTTTATCAGTAAAGCGATCATGAAGAATCGCGGACTTTTCTACGGTGTCATGGTCGGGCTGGGTGGTGGAATCGGTTTTATTGCTTCGTCAATTGCCAGCCGGCTGATTGACAGGCTCGGTTTTCCACTCAACTTTCAAACGATATTCTGGTTGGGGTTTGGCTTCTCGTTTATCTCACCATTCCTGATTGCCATGTTCAAAGAGGTTGATTTGCCGGTTGTTGAAGCTAAAGAGAAATTTTCAACCTTTGTCAGAACTATCCCGATCAAAATTGCATCCCATCCTTTGTATAAACGCTTCCTGGTGATTCGAGGACTGGTGGGATTGGGCATGATGGGCAACTCGTTCTTCAGCATCTATGCAATTACCCAGTATGACTTGCGCTCCGGCACCATTGGCATCTTCACCATGTTCATTCTGATCTCCCAAAGTCTGATGGGGTTTGTCTGGGGGTGGTTGGGAGATCACTTTGGGTATAAAAAAGTGCTCCAGGGAATGATGCTCTTCCTTATCGTTGAGGGAACCCTGGCGCTAATCAATCCAGGTTTATGGGCTTTCTACTTGATTGCAGCGTTGGTCGGAGGTGTCTATGCCGGCGCTACAGTTTGCGATCCAAACATCATTTTTGAAATGGCTCCACCTTCTGAAACAAGCCGTTATGTTGGGATTACCAACACGCTGCTTGGTCCGATTTTTTCACTTGCGCCGATCATTGGCGGGTTACTGGTTGATCAGTTTACCCACACAGCCCTATTTGCTACTATAGCTGCTCTGGAAATTGTTACCTTTATTCTTGCTGTCTTCTGGTTCCCTGAACCACGTGGACATGACGTACACAAGCCGTTCTACCAACAAGTACAAAAGTAATTAAAAAATTAGCTCCCGGTGACGGGAGCTTTTCAAACTTAGTTGGGGGCGTTTCTTGGCGCCAGGTAGAGAGCCAGTATGTTATTGAGAGGTGTATCAGCCTGGATATAGTGCGCTGTGGTGCAGATGTAACCACCGCCCCGACCTATCGTGTTCAGCCTGTCAGCTACTTCAGCAGTCACATCAGCCGGCGTACCGCTTGACATGGTTTTCTGCAGGTCAATGCCGCCGTGAAAGGCAACCCGGCTGCCAAATTCATCTTTGATGCGCTGCATGTCCATGCCGGCTGCCAGTGGTTGTAGAGGGTTAAGAACATCGATGTGCATCATTTCAATCAGGTTGTTGATCATCGGGTAAACCGCACCACAAGAGTGGTACAAAATATTCAGGTCATACTGTTTGATCACAGCATTAAGGCGCTGGTGGCGTGGCAGAATAAACTGTTTCCACATCTTTGGGGAAATAAGGAGACCATTTTGCATGGCGATGTCGTCATAAGTGTAAACAATATCAATTTTTCCCTGTGCCACCCGCATCAGGTTGTGCACATTTTGGATGAATATGTCGGTTATACAATCCATAATTGCACACGGGATTTCCGGTTTGTCGAAAAGAGCCATCATGAAGTTGTCCATGCCGTATAGACCCCAAGCAGTCTCAAAAATACCGCCTACGTCGTAACGGATATGGTAGCGTGTTTTTGCGTTTAATGCATTTATTTGAGCCGGGAGCCCTGCCCAGTCCCAGTATTCAGATTTTGGCCACCGGAACCAGGTCTCGATCTCCTGAACCGATTGAACTTCTGCCAGCGGATAACTGGCATATTCCTCATAGGTTGAAAATTCGTTGGACACACTTTTCCTGTGCGATCCATAGACAGTAAAAAAAGAACCGTCAGGGCAGGTTTCAAGCGCCGGCCCAATGTATTCAGGAGTCACAATGCGGGCATCAATACCAAGGATCTGCAAAACCTCTTCCATGGATGAAACCTGGAAGTAGGTCATAAGCCTTTCCTGGATTTCATCAACAGCCCAAAAGTCAAATGGTGTTCTATCGGATGCTTCTCGATTGACTGCAGCTTCAAATCGCTGATAGGGAGTTGTATCGCTGTTTTGCGGGTCATAGCGTTTTAGAAAATTTGAGCGTATCTCTTCCATCGGCTGTGATAAAAATTCCATTTTGTCTGTTCCTTTTACTATTAGTGGTCGTCACCAATATTTGGTGATCATGATATATATTTAAAATGCTTATTGATTTTTCTACTACCATTATAATTTATCATTGTATGAGTAATTTGGAAATCAACCTAAGTTATCTGGTTGATAAGATAGCACGTCATGATTCCAAACCTGAACAGGCTGGTAAAACAAACTTCTATTCAACCATAATTATCAGACAAAGGAGACTACACGGATATGACTGAAAAATTACTGGACACTCTGGCTGTCAAAGATCTCGATCAATTTATGCAGTCAGAAATTGAGAAGTGGACTATTCCCGGAATGGCACTCTCAATTATCAAAAAAGACAAAGTTGTTTATTCAAAAGGTTATGGTCTACGGGACAAGGAACAGGGAAAACCTGTCGATGAAAAAACCTTGTTTGCCATTGGGTCGGCTTCCAAGGCATTTACGACCATGTGCATGGGAATCCTGGTCGATAGGGGGCTGTTGGAATGGGACGTGCCGTTGCGCAACTACATTCCAACATTTAAGCTCTATGACACATTTGCCAGTGAACGTATGACGCCACGCGACCTGGTGTGTCATCGCTCAGGATTGCCGCGTCATGACTTGATGTGGTACGGCAGCTCCCTTTCACGCAAAGAGCTGTTTGACCGCCTGCAGTACCTGCAGCCTAACAAAGACTTCCGCAGCATCATGCAGTATCAAAACTTGATGTTCATGGCAGCCGGCTACCTGATAGAAGTTGTTTCTGGTCTGACCTGGGAAGCTTTTTGCCAAAAAGAAATCTTTGACGTATTGGGTATGACGCGTTCTAATTTTTCTGTTGATGTCATGGCAAAGGATGACAATGCCTCCTGTGCCTATGTTGAGAAGAAAGCCGGGTTGGAGTCTGTGCCTTACCGCAATTTAGACGCGGTTGGCCCTGCTGGTTCTATCAATTCGTGCATCGAAGATATGAGTAAGTGGGTGCAGCTGCATCTTTATGGTGGAGAATTAGAAGGAAAGAGAATTATCAGTAAAGCGAACCTGGATGAGATGCACGCACCGAATATGGTGATCACAGGGTCGTTTTTCAAAGACCTGGCTGGTTATAACGAGATCATCAACAGCTCTTATGGCCTTGGATGGTTCGTAGAGACCTATCGCGGCATGAAGTCAGTCCATCACGGCGGCCACATTGATGGTTTTACTGCCCAGGTTGCCTTCCTTCCAAATGAAGAGATTGGCGTGGTGGCTTTGACAAATATCGATGGCTCATCATTTGGTTATGTTCCCACCTATTATGTCTACGATAAACTGTTCAAACTTTCCCCGGTGGATTGGAGTGGACGCCTGCTTGAAGCAAAGCAAAAGAATAAGGCTGCTGCTGAAAATGCTGAGAGCGTTGCTGAAGAAATCAGGCACAAAGAGACTGAATTATCACACCCGCTGGATGCCTATGCTGGTGTTTTCAATCATCCAGGTTACGGAGATCTGAAAATAAGGCTTATAGATGGAAAATTGGAAGCGGTGTACAACGGTTTGAGATTCAATCTTACACACTATCACTATGATATTTTCGAAGCCAGGAGTCCTGAGGTTGAAGAAAATATCCTTAAGCTAGCATTCTCAACTGACACAATGGGCGTTATTAATAAACTTTCTGCTCCGTTTGAGCCAAATGTTGAGGAGATTGTGTTTACCAGAACAGCCGATAAAGCCATGCAAACAAGGGAGTACCTTGAAGCATTCTGTGGTGTTTATAATGTTGATGGAAAAGACTTGTCGATTAACCTAAAAGGTGAAGATGTCCTGGTGAGTTCCATGAGCGGTCAGCAAGAGATGGAATTGGTCCCTTACACCGGTACAACCTATAAAGTCAAGGGAGCCCCGGGAGTGCAATTTATGTTCAACTTTGCTAGCGATAATAGGCTACTAGGTTTAACTATTATCCAGCCTGGTGGGGTTTACCGTGCAGAAAAGAAAAAAGTATGTTAGAATTTTTTCATACGAGATATGTTATTCAATATCAGATAAAGGAGGTGGTAAAACCGACGTTATTTCTATTGATAACTTGACCAATAAAGTCAAAAAAAGTATCACATCGTTTCCAAGATATAGAAAAAATTTATTAGGAGAGAAAGATGAAGAAACATTTTTGGTGGATCCTGCTGTCAGTTCTGATCATTTCCAGCATGGTACTTGCTGGCTGCGCCCCTGCAGCCGAAGCACCCGCGGCTGAAGCACCTGCAGCTGAAGCACCTGCCGCAACCGAGGCTCCTGCAGCCGAAGCACCTGCCGCGACTGAAGCGCCAGCTGCTGAAGAACCTGCCGCAGAACGCACAGGAAAAATTACTTTTATTGACAATACGGGTTTCTATACCCTGAACATCTTCCGCACCCCATGGTTTACCATGACACAGGGCGCAATGTATGACCCGATGGTAGCCCCGACCCTAGAACTGGATGACTACGTTTGCGTTTTGTGCAAAGATTGGGAAATTGCTGAGGATAATCTCTCAGTGACATTCCATTTGCGCGATGATGTCAAGTTCCATGACGGCACACCCTTCAACGCTGAAGCTGCCAAGTGGAATTATGAGTTTTATCTTGACATCGACAACGGTGCCCAAATCAACCAAAACTGGGTAGACTATTTTGAGGGCTTTGAGGTAGTTGATGAATTCACATTGAAAATGAACCTCAAACAGCCCTATGCGGCTCTCTTTGCCGATCTCTATTTGACCTACATAGCTTCCCCCACAGCTTACCAGGAGCTTGGTGATGATGGTTTTGGATCAGCCCCCGTTGGCACCGGTCCATTCATCCCGGTTGAGATTGTTGAGAATTCCCATGTACTCTATAAGGCTAATCCTGAGTATGTCTGGGGTCCACCATGGTCATCTGGCCAGCCGCCAAAAGTAGCAGAATTTGAAATTCGTTTCAACACTGACACCAATGTCTCTTATGCAGCATTGGAATCTGGCGAAGCCAGCTACATCATGATTGCTGCTGAGAACCTTGAAGCTGCTCGGAACAACCCTGATATCAAAATCAACCAGGGTGTTGACTGGGGTCTTCAGTATTTTGGTTGGAACTTTACCAAACCCCTGTACCAGAATATTGCCTTCCGTGAAGCCCTTGCACACGCTCTTGACCGTGATGAAGCCATCCTGGCAGCATTTGGCGGCGAGGCTTACTCAATTGCATCGTATGTTCCACCCTCAACCTGGGGTTTCCTGGAAGAACAGAATGAGTATGCTAAAGAAAAATTCGCTTATGATCCAGAACTCTCAAAACAAATTTTGGATGAAGCTGGTATCGTTGACACCAACGGTGATGGCATCCGCGAGTTCGAAGGCGAAGAAATTGTCAAACAGTTTGCAGTCTTCCAGAGTGATGAGATCAAACGCCTGGCAGAGACGATCCAGAGCCAGTTGCTTGAGATTGGTATTCAGCTGGAAGTAGCCCAGATGGAATCAGCCACCCAGGCTGAGATGCTGGTTGCCTGCCAGCAGGAATTTTTCATCCGCGCATATGGTTTGAATGATGCCACCATTGTTGCGTCTATGGTCACTCCTCCAAATCGTAACTGCTGGGATGACGCAGAAGCTCAGCGACTCGCCAAGCTGGTTGATGGCACAATGGATCCTGTAGAACGGCAAAAATATGTCACTGAGCTGAATAACTATATGGTTGATCAGTTCGCCTGGATTCCGATTTTCGCCAGCTACACTAACGTTGCACACCGCGCTGACCTGAAAGGTATTTTGTGGGATAAAGCGGGTAACCCGAACTTCCACGATGCTTACTTTGAATAATATTTGAAGCTGCATTCAAATCAGTAACAAGATACTGGTGGATCAATGATCCACCAGTATCTTTTTGCTAAACAATCAACCAACTACAAACAGCGTCTCAGATGCTCTTCTTCAAGAGCCAATATCCAGGTTTATTCTTACAGTTATTTGAATTACCAATATCGGCTATGCCTGCCCAAGTTTTTTATATTGGCGCAGAAATGCCGGTATATCCAGGTCATCAGTATTGATGGTCTTCGGCGTAAACTCAGCTGGCGCGAGCGACGCACCAGAATCAATCATTCCTGTTCCAACCAGGGCAGGTTTCTTGGCAGGTTCTTTTTCGCCTGCGCGAAAGGGGCGATCAATGATCCCCTGTTGTGCAGAATGATCAAAACCGGTTGCAATCACGGTGATCCTTACCTCATCACCCATGTTAGGATCAATTACAGCGCCAAATATCAGGTTGACATCAGGGTGTGCAGTCTCCTTGATGATAGCTGCTGCCTGGTTGACCTCGAACAGGGTCAGGTTTGGTCCGCCGGTAACGTTGAAGAGGATGCCGCGAGCACCGTTGATCGTTACATCCAGCAACTGGCTTGATATGGCCATCTCTGCTGCCAGGCGTGCGCGATCCTCTCCGCCAGCGTGACCTACTGCCATCAGCGCAGCGCCGCCTTCGGACATGATGGTTCTTACATCGGCGAAGTCAAGGTTGATCAGGCCAGGGATGGTGATCAGCTCAGAGATTCCCTGGATGCCCTGACGCAGGACGTCATCAGCCATTGAGAAGGCATCCTGCAGGTTTGCTTTCTTGTCAACAATTTGCAGTAAGCGATCATTAGGGATGACTATGAGGGTATCAGCCTGTTCTTTTAGTTTTGCGATACCCTGCTCGGCCGATTTCTGCCGTTTAGATCCTTCGAATGTGAAGGGGCGGGTGACCACGCCGATGGTCAGAGCACCAATTTCACGGGCAATCTGTGCAACAATTGGAGCTGCACCTGTGCCAGTACCACCGCCAAGGCCAGCTGTGACAAAGACCATGTCACTGCCTTTGAGCACTTCGTATAGTTCTTCGGCAGATTCTTCGGCTGCACTTTCGCCAATCTCAGGGTTGCCGCCGGCACCAAGTCCACGGGTGACTTTGTCACCAATTCGAACCCGTTTTTGAGCGCGAGACTGAAGCAAGGCTTGCCCATCGGTATTGACGGTGATGAATTCAATACCTTGCAGTCCTTCATCGATCATCCTGTTGACGGCATTGCATCCGCCACCGCCAACGCCGATCACCTTGATTCGTGCAAATGATTCTGCCAATGATTGTGATTGATTGTTGTGTTCCATAATATTCTCCTTTTTGATTTCCTTCTTATAATTGCGTCATATTATTTTTGCTAAGGCAACATTCTTTTTATAAAAGTCTTGATTGCGTCCCAATCGAAACTTCTTGAAAACTGATAAGACTCCTTCCGTGTCACGGAGAGAGATTCATCCATAAGTAATGCCCAGTAAAGTAACCCTACACTGGTTGAGTAGGCGGGTGAGTTAAGCTGATCAACCAGCCCGACGAGGTTTTCCGGTTTGCCGATTCGAACCGGCAGACCAAGGATGTTGCTTGCAAGCGCTCGAATTTCTGGTAGATTGCTCACGCCACCGGTAAGAACCATACCGGCAGGCAGTAATCCGTCATAGCCGCTGCGCTTAATCTCCTGTAAGACGAGGTCGAATATCTCTTCTGCACGAGCTTCAATGATCAGTGCCAGGTCTTCTCGTTTCACTTTTACGGGATGATCTTCGCCAAAGGAACGCACATTGAAGACCTCTTCAGGCGTTACACTGGATTTGTTGGCGATGCCGTACTGTTTTTTCACTTCTTCAGCCTGTGAAATTGACAGGCGCAGACCATGGGCAACATCGTTGGTGATGTGGTTTCCACCAATTGCCAGCACCATCGTGTGCCAGACATCGCCGTCGATGTAGATTGCCAGGTCAGTCGTGCCTCCGCCAATGTCGCAGACGATCACGCCCATTTGACGTTCGGTTTCGGAAAGCACCACTTCAGCTGACGCCAGGGGATTAAGAACAAATTGTGATACCTGTACGCCCGCAGCCTGCACGCACTGCCTGAGGTTTTCAACTGTTGCAGCTGCAGCTGTGATGATGTGTGCTTCAACCTCGAGCCTGTAACCGTGCATGCCCAACGGTTGACGAATACCTTCCTGACCATCGATGATGAATCCACGCTGCATGACGTGAATAATCTCACGATTGTGCGGGATGGCTATAGCCTGGGCTGCTTCAAGAGCCCGCTGGACATCACCACGGTCAATAACCCTGCCGGAAATACCGACAACGCCCCGACTGTTTACTGATGAGACATGGGAGCCTGCCAGGCTTACCAGCGCAGAGGTAATCTCCAGTCCAGATGTGCGCTGGGCTTTTTCAACCGATCTTGTGATAGCTTGAGAGGCGGCTGCAATATCCACGATCGTACCTTTGCGGATACCCTGTGAAGGCTCAATGCCAACACCAAGGATACGCAGGTTGTGCTCTTCTTCAACTCTAGCAACCAGCGTGCATACTTTGGTTGTACCGATATCTATTCCAACAACAATTGGATCTTCCATAATTAACGCTCCAGACGATAGTAAGGCGTATGCACATACTCAACATTGATCACACTTGCTTTCATGTGTGACTGTTGAAGATGCTCAACAATATTTTGATAAACAATTAATTTTTGATCTAAATTCGACAGGTCAGTTCCAACATATACCTTCCAGCCATTCGGGTCATTCCAGCCCAAACCGCCTTTTTGGTTATAAGCAAGCGTGATGCCGGCAGGAAGCATGCTGCTGAGTTTCATAATTGCCTGGTTGATGGTTGGATCCAGAATCATGTGGTATTTGATCTGGTCATCTTCATTTTCTTCGATCAGGGTAATCATGTCAGGGTTGAATTCCACCACATGTTCTATACCCATGAAGAACTCTTCTGGCACAAGGGGTGGTGGATCTTCCGCCTGTATGGAAATGGCAACGTCATCCGTGCTCCTGGCAGTGAACATTTTTCCATACTGGTCAGTCACAAACGAAATCTGGTCATATGTCCACAACATAACCGGAATGCGTTCTTCAATAATCACAGAGACTTTGCCTGGTAGAGTCACTTCAGCTGTAACATTCTTGATTTCCGGGTAGGCATTCAAGAGCCTATTTTGGAGTTGGGTTGGCTCAACCAAAAAGATATTTTCGCCATTTATTCTCAATGTGCTCTCAATCTCTGATGGCTGAAGCCTTGTTACACCATAAATCTCCAACTGGTCCACCTTGAATATCGGAGAGGCTGATGCTATTGTGATCAGTGAGACTGATATGGCTAACAGCACAATTGATAAAACACGCCAGCCTGGATTTGGAAGGTGAATCATGGGAACCTGGACTTCCAATCCCTGGTCGGATAGGGGAATATTGATTTTCCGTCTTGGACGGGTAGATTTAAGTGAATAACCTGACCCTGTCGCTTTACTTTTCCACGCAAAGAGTTGATGCGATTTCTTTTCAGCCCCCAGAGCTTTTCTGCGGACCTTCTCAACCTTGGCAGAACTGGTCAACGACTTGCGTTTACGCACCAGGTCGGCTTTCGATTTTAATCTTGGTCCTCGCTCTGTACTCATTATTTTCATTCCAATTTATACTGACTAATGATCACAACTACCTGATAGCTCAGGCTAAAACTCGCCCAATAATTCAATTTCTGTTTCCAGCTGTACACCAAATTTCTCAAACACGGTTTTCTTTGCCAACTGGATTAATTCATAAACATCTTTTGCTTTGGCTTCGCCGCGATTGATGAAGAAATTTGCATGTTGTTCACTGATTTGCATTTCTCCAACACTTGTGCCTTTGAGACCTGCAGCTTCGATAAGCCTTCCTGCATAATCACCGGGTGGATTCTTAAAGGTCGATCCCATGCTGGCGCCAGGAGGCTGGGTACTTCGCCTTTTAGTGTTGAACTCCTTGATTCTAGCCATGGCTGTCTTAGTGTCACCTGGTTCGAGCCTGAATGTTGCATTCAAGATTACTGCGGAAGATTTCTCGCGTTTGATGATAGATGAGCGGTACTCATAGCAGAATTGCTCGGTCAACCAGGTCTGCCTGCCGTTATCAAGTGTGAAGATATCTGCCTCAATCAGGCAGGACTGCGTATTACTGCCAAATGCGCCGGCATTACCGTAAACTGCGCCGCCAACAGTCCCTGGAATTGTGGCTGCCCATTCCATGCCATAAAAACCGCGCAGGGCGGTTGTTCTGCCCATGGAGCTGAAATTAGCGCCGGATTCAGCGATAACAACTGGTGCTGCACCGTGGGTGTCGATTTTGATGTTATGAGCACGGTTGAGCAGGATGACACCCCGATAACCGCTGTCACTGACAACGATATTTGCACCGCTGCCTATCAGCTTATAAGGAATACCATTCTGATGCAGCGCGCTGACCGCAGTGATGATTTCTTCGATAGAATGAATCACGACAAACCCATCAGCCTTACCGCCAACATGAACGGTCGTATAGTCATACAAGTTCACATTTTCCTGGAGTTTGTCTCCAAATATTTGTTGCATGATCTCAAGACGGTTAGTATTTGCTGTCATGGTGTTGTCTCCGTCTCTGGATGGTTATTCTGCCAAATATTGAATAAACCAGCTGTGATCTGATTTGCATCTCCTGCAGAGAGAACAATAACCACATCTCCCGGCTGGCAGTGCTTCAGAAGGTGAGCCATCACAACATCAAGGTTCCCAATGTGTTGTATTGTCGATTGACCCATTTCCTTTGCCAGTTTGCTGGAAGAAAAGCCCTCATTCGTCTCTCTGGCGGCATAGATGTCTGTGATAATTACCAGATCAGCCTTGTCAAATGCTTTTTCGAAGGCGTCAATTAAAGTGATGGTCCTTGAGTAGGTATGGGGCTGCCAGACCGCCCACAGCCGGCGATTTGGGTAGCGCTGTTTGGCTGCTTCAAGTGTGGCTTTGATTTCCGTAGGATGGTGACCGTAGTCATCTATCAAAACGATGCCATTAACCTCACCAAGCACATCAAACCGCCTGCCTGTGCCGGAAAATTTTGAGAGAGCTTGTGCAGACTGCTTCAGAGAAAGTCCCAAATCGCTGATCACGGCAAGTACTGCCAGTGAGTTGGTGAGATTGTGAAGCCCGGGCACTGACAGCTCAACTGTTATCACTTCATTGTCTGTCTGTATGGTTTTTCGAGGAGCCAGAGTGTAGGAATAGCAGCCATTATCATTAAGGTGATTTTCCACAACAGTGACTTCAGCAGGGGAATTGAGCCCATAGGTCAATGAATTGTAAGTATGTTGTTTAAGAAATTCCTGTGAGCCGGCATTGTCAGTAGAAACAATCAACTTGCCGCCAGGTTTGATCTGATCAGCAAATGTTTCAAAGGCTGAATTGTAGGACTCAAATGTTGGGAAACAGTCAGGATGATCGTGCTCCAGACTGGTAATTACAGCGTAATCAGCATGAATACCGTGGAACATATAATCGTATTCATCAGCTTCGATCACAAAGTATTCACCCCGCCCAGCGTGGGCGTTGCAGCCCAAATCTTTAGATACACTGCCGATAATGAATGATGGATCGTATCCCAGCTGATTGAGAGTCCATGCCATCATCGCAGTAGTGGTTGTTTTGCCATGGGTGCCTGCAATGGCGATGACTTTCTCATCTTTCAGCAGCCAGGCCAACATCTCAGACCTTTTCAAGACAGGGATGTTTGCTGACAGGGCAGCCAACACCTCAGAATTTACTGCTGGTATCGCAGAAGAGCGAATCACCAGATCAACTTGATTCAGGTTCTCAGCAGAATGACCCAGATAGATTTCAGCGCCAAGGGATTTAAGATCTTCAAGGACAGGCGCGGCGTTTTGATCAGATCCACTGACACGATAACCGCGTTCCAGGAGAACCCGTGCAATGGCTGATAAGCCTGTACCACCAATCCCGATGAAATGCACTTTTTCCATTAGATAAATACCACCATCAAGAATGCAAATGCAATTGCCACTGCAAAATAAATTACCGGTGCGCCCAGGAAAGTGGGCGGTAAGATTTTGATAAGCTGCAGTGCAGCATCACCGGCCGCCGTTCCTGCCAACGGAGCAGAAATAATATCAAAGGGGTACTCAAGCTGGTGCATATACCACCAGATGCTGCCAAAGATCAAAAACGCATTGATTGCACCTAAGAAGAGACCCAGGAGCAGATCTTGAAAACGATCACGAGCAAACCGGTTTGTTTCTGCCAGTTTTGGCAGGTTGGGTGTTTGGTAGCCGGCAAATACCAGAACGCCAATCACAATTGACCTGAACCAGAAAAGCGATGTTGACGGGTTCATCACGAGGTTATCCCGAACAAAGGGAACATATTTTTCCAGGACAGTAATGATGAACAACCCGAGGATGGAGGCAAAAGTAACCAACAACTCTTTTGCCCAGCCTCTCATTGAGCCTATGAAAGCAAAAAGGATAACCAGTATCCAGAAAAGCACGTTCAAACCAATCATGCTGCTGCTCCTTTTCTGGTGCCTGACTGAGCCATAGACAGCAAGAGCTGCATGATATCTTGAGCTGCTGATGGGGTGGCAAGGTGCTCCATCGCTTTGCGCATAGCTAACAGTCTTTCTGGTTGGTCCAAAAGCGATAGAACAACTGGTACGAGCTGATCGTCAAGATATTGATTCTCAAGGATCACTGCTGCCTGTCTTGATACCAAATAATCCGCATTGAGTTTTTGATACTTCCATGCGTGTGGGTAGGGGACAAGCACAGCCGGCAAACCAAAATAGGGAAGTTCACCCAGAGACGACGCGCCAGCCCGTGAAACAACCAGATCTGCAGCTGAGAATGCAGCTGCCATTTCCTCATTCAAGTACGGGTATACCCGGTAGTTGGCGCTGCTATCAATCGCCATCCCTGCCAGCTGCTGCTGAACATCCTGCCAGTTGTTAGTTCCTGTGAGGTGAATAATATTGCAGCGCACAAGTAGTTCAGGAAGGTGAGGTATCAAAGCATTATTGATCGCCCTGGCGCCCAGGCTTCCACCAAAGACAAAAAGTGTGGGATGGTCATTTTTGAGATTGAAGAACTTCAATGCTTCAATTTTGTTCATTCGACTTAAACTGCTTCTGATCGGGTATCCAGTTGTGATTTTTTTCGCTTTGCCACTTAATTTCTGCTGTGTAGAATCTACAGTTGTTGCAATCACATCTGCAAAGCGAGAGACCAGGTTGATGGCATAACCGGGCTCGATATCAGGGACATATAGCAATATGGGCAGTTTTCTGCCGGCGATTGCCACTGGAACGGAGACATAACCACCTGTGAAGAAGAGCACTTCCGGTTTGAATTCATTGATAATATTCCTGGCAGCGCTGACACCTTGCAGAATGCGGTATGTATTGCGCGGCAGATGTTTTAATCCCACGCCGTGAATACCGGCAGCCGGGATATCCCTGTAAGGGATACCTGCGCGTTGAACTAAAGAAGCTTCCATGCTTCCCTGACTGCCTACCCACAAGACTGCGTGGTTGTCAGCTTCTAGTGTCTGCAGAACGGCGAGCGCGGGGTAAACTCCGCCCCCCGTCCCGCCAGCGCATATCAACAACCGCACCGGCATACCTCCTGCTAGATTCTTCTTCCTGTTTTTGTTTTGCGGTCATGCGCGAAATGTTCATCAAGATACCGAGACCGATCAAAACAGAAACAAGGTTTGACCCACCAGCGCTGATCAACGGTAAAGCGTTACCAGCTGATGGAATCAGGTTAACCAGAACACCCATGTTGATCAAGGCTTCCAGGATAATCCACAACGTTATACCTGCCGCCATGAGCTTGCCAAGCTCATCAGGTGCACGACTGGCGATATATAAGCCGCGCCACAACAGCAGGAGATAGAGCAGTATCACAACCGCAGCACCGACCAGGCCTGTTTCTTCGACGATTACAGCAAAGATACTGTCTGTCCATGAAACAGGCAGCGAATACTTGACTGTGCCGTTTCCAATGCCAACACCGAACAACTCGCCCTCTGCAATTGCCTTCATGGAGTGTTGAATGTGATATGACGTATTGACTGGATCTTGCAGACCAGCCATATATTCGTTGACTCTGTTACGGCCTTTTTCACTGAAAAAGATGATAAAACTTCCGGCAATTGCCATGAGGATTATGACAGAGAGAATCTGTCGAAAATCTGCACCGATCAAGAAGAACATGATTGCGCCAATGGCCATAATTGTGATGACAGCAGACAGGTCAGGCTGTAAGGCAATGAATGATGATACCAATCCTAAGATACCGGCAAGTGGAATCAAACCAAAGAAAATGTTGTTGATCTTTTCCCGTCTGTTGAACAACCAGAAAGCGAGATAAATAATAACCACAAGCTTGGCAAATTCTGAAGGCTGACCAGCACCGGCGATGAAGGTTCTTGTAGCACTGAAGCGTTCTTCTCCAAATACCAGAACAGCGGCAAGCATACCAATTGTTCCAACCAGCATAATGAGAAGGAACGGCTTGTAGCGATGATAGTCAAATAGGCTGGCAAAAACCGCTGCGCCTGTGCCCACAACAAGCCACATGACCTGGCGGGTCAAGAGGTAACTGGTATCCCTGCCAGCCCATACTGCAAAGTTCCAGCTTGATGAATACACCATCACAATGCCGACAATGACCAATGCAACCACAATTAGCAGCAAGAAAATATCAAATGGAAAGACACTGCCAATGGTCTTCTTGACCTGGGCGATTGGCCTGGTTTCAACGTTCATCGCAATTCACCTACCCACTTTCTAAAGTACCTGCCTCGTTCTTCAAAATCATAAAACTCATCGAAGCTTGTGCCGCCGGGGGAGAGCAGCACTACTGAGCCGGGTTCAGCTACCTGAGCCGCCAGCCTGACAGCCTCTTGCAAATGCTTAGCTATTTGAAGTGTCAATGGCTTCTGGTAAGTACCATCCGTAGTGAGCGCTTGATTGACAATAGGAGCTGCTTCTCCAAAAAGAACAACATGGTCAACCCTCTGATGTACCAGCTGTGCCAGTTTTTCCCACGATAAATTCTTATCCCTACCGCCGAGTAGAAGCACTATTGGCTCATCAAATGAATTGATTGCCGCAATGGTTCGTTCTGGGGCGGTGCAGATTGAATCGTTGTACCAATTCACACTGTTTACGTTCCTTACCCACTCAAGCCTGTGAGGCACACCGGTGAATCCTTTGACACTTTCCAGCATTGCAGCAGGCGAGATGTCGGCAGCAGCGGCAATCGCGCAGGCTGAGATCACGTTTCCAACATTGTGCCGGCCGCGCAGCTCTATCGCATCAACTGACATGATAACCGTTTCATCATTACCCTTTTGCAGGATGATGTCACTGCCGCGTTCAAACACTTGAGTTTCGAAATCCGGTTGTCTGGTGAAGCCAAAAGTGATCAACTTTCCGTGCACTTTGTCTGCAGCAGCCCGGGTAACAGGGTCATCGTGGTTGAGAACAGCGATATCATCTGCTGTCTGGAAATCCAACAGGCGTAACTTGGCGGCTGTGTAGGCTTCCATCGTTCCATGCCGGTCGAGATGATTTGGGGTGATATTCAAAATAGCGCCGACATATGGTGAAAGTGTTGTGAGTTCAAGTTGAAAACTACTCAACTCCAGGATGACAAGATCATTCGGTTTCATGGATTTCAGGTCGTTGAGCAGCGGCTGGCCGATGTTACCGCCGACCCAGATTGTCTGGTTCTCTGATTTTCCAGCCTCAACTATTCTGCCAACCAATGTGGTGGTCGTGGTCTTGCCGGCAGAACCTGTAATACCAATCACCGGGCAGGGAACATTCTGCAGGAAAATTTCGGTATCATTTGACAAGGGCAGTCCACGGTGTTTTGCTTCCTGTACGATTGGCAGTGTATCAGGAATAGCGCCTGATAAGCACAGCAAATCCGCCTGTTCCAGCAGTGAGACAGGATGCCCATCAAAAACCCAGTTTATGCTCAGGTCTGCCAATTTCTCTTTTGCTTCAAGCAATTGATCCTCAGTGCGTTTGTCATTTAAGGTAACAAACGCCCCTTGCTCAGATAAGTAGCGGGCTAAAGCCAACCCTTGACGGGCAGCTCCGAGAATGAGAACGCGCTTGCCAGACCAATTTTCCATTGTTATACCATCGCCAGGGCTAAGCCCAACATCGCAAACAACAAACTCACTATCCAGAAACGCTGAACAACTTGCGTTTCACTCCATCCCAACAGCTCAAAATGATGCTGCAGGGGGGCCATTTTAAACAATCGCTTCCCTTTTGTGAGTTTGAAATACCCGATCTGCAGGATAACGCTTAGCGTTACACTCACAGGAATAATCGCAATAATTGGAATAATTAGCCACTGGCCGGTCATCAAGCCAATGACCGCCATGGTTGCACCAAGCGCTAATGACCCGGTGTCACCCATGAACAGCTGTGCCGGGTGAACGTTATACCAGAGGAAACCAAATAGGGCGCCAACCAGAGTGAAACAAAACCGGCCGATGAAAACCTGATCCTGCATCAAGGCGATTGTGCCAATTACGGCATAGACTGTGGCACTGATCAAGCCTGCCAAACCGTCCAGCCCATCGGTCAAGTTGACAGCATTGGACATGCCAACAATCATGAACACAGCGATGGGTATGTACCAAATGCCGAGCGAAAATGCCTCTTCAGCGCCTGGCCAGTACAACTCAGGCACATAAAGCACATATTTTAAAATCAAGGCGATTATGAGTGCCAGGATAACCTGCATGATGAATTTGGTTCGAGCTCTCATTCCCAGGCCGCGGCGATGACCCCTGATACCCTCCCAATCATCAACTGCGCCAAGAAGGCTGAACGCTACCAGCACACCAATTGGCAGAAGCACCTCGCTGCCCATATAGTCTTCACCAACACCGATGATGACTGCGCCATTGAGTAGAATTGTAAGCAGGATGACAGGTAAAATGATCATCACGCCACCCATGGTGGGCGTACCAGCTTTTGTGTTATGCCGGTCAGGTCCTTCAACCCTGATCAATTTGCCGACCTTGAAGTAGCGCAGGACGCGCAAAAGAGGAGAACCCCAAATTACTGCGAGCATAAAACTCAATGTGCTTAATGCCAGTGCCAGTGAAGTCTCTTTCATTCTGCTTTCTCCATTGCTGTGACAATCCTTGCCATGCCCATTCCCAGTGAACCTTTCACCAGCACAACATCGCCCGCATTGAATAACTTATCGATCGATCTGATCGCTTCGGGAACATCCGGATACCATTCAATGTTGTCAGTTTTCATTCCTGCTTCTACTGCTGCATCTACCATGATTTTGCTTCGGTGACCGATGGCAATGAATTTGCTGCAAGTTTCTGCAACCCTGGTTCCAACCTTCAAGTGACCTGCTTTCTCGAATGAGCCAAGCTCAAGCATATCGCCCAGGACTGCAACTTTGAAGCCTTCCATTTCAGAGAGCAGGTCAAGTGCGGCCAGTGCTGAATCTGGTGATGAGTTATATGAATCATCAAGCAGTGTCACACCGTTTTTCATCTTGACCACAACCATGCGCAGCTGACTGCGTCCATACTGCAGTCCGGTGATGATCTCATCCCAACTAAGCTGCTCCACTAAGGCGAGCGCAACTGACCTGAGGATGGTGTGAATAGCATGTTTTCCAATCAATGGCACCTTGAGATTGATGACATCGCGCTGATAATGCAGGGAAAAACGAAGCCCATTCATTCCAAGACCTTCGATATTATCTGCCCACAGATCAGCTTCAGGTGAAAGCCCGTAGAAGAAGATCCTGGCTTTTGTGTGCTCAGCCATTGATCTGACAAGAGGATCATCAATATTCAGAATTGCCCAGCCGTGGGGCGGCAATGCCTGGACAAGCTCAGTTTTGCCCTTTGTAATCACTTCAAGCGACCCGGCCCGCTCAGCGTGAACTGGACCGATGTTGGTAACGATACCAATCTCAGGTGTGGCAATTTCACACAGCAAGCTGATTTCGCCCGGTAGGTAAAAACCCATCTCCAACACCGCACGCTCGTAGCCATCCGTCAGGCGGAGAATGGATAAGGGAAGACCGATTTCATTGTTCAAATTGCCATAATTTTTCGCTGTTCGATAATGCCTGTCAAGCAGTTCTGCTGCCAGTTCTTTTGTTGTTGACTTTCCTATACTACCGGTAATGCCAATTACCTTAAGCGGTAATTTCGACCGCCAGAATTTCGCAACCGTCTGCAATGCTTTTAGCGTATCGGGTACCTGGATGCAGAAAGGCTGGTGCAGGGAATCAAAATTGAAGGTTGGCGTATCATTTAGCTGGATGGTTTTAACCTCTTGAGACGTGTCTTTTTGCACAAGCGCAAAAGCCGCTCCTCTAATGAAGGCACTCTCAAGGTAGTCGTGACCATCCACCCTTTCTCCTGGCAAGGCGACAAACATACTGCCTGGAATCACCTGGCGTGAATCAATGACCGCTTCACTGATTACCAGCGATGCGTGTTCAGGTTTTATTCCAGTCAAGGCTTCGATTACGTCTGCCAATTTAAGCACTTTATCAACCTTTATTGTGTCAACAACATCTGCCTGGTTTGATCAGGCGGTATGTTGAGGTAAACTACCAATTCCTTCATGACATCCCTGAAGACAGGAGCGGCGACCACAGAACCCCAGATAGCGGTTTTTGGTCTTTCGAGCCAAACATAAATGATATAGCGAGGGTCATCAACCGGCCCCCAACCAACGAATGAGGCGTTAGTCTCTGATGTGGTATAACCGAATTCAGTCGCAATTTCACCGGTGCCGGTTTTTCCTGCGTACAAATAACCCGGCAGGTCCGAGAAGAAAGCTTCATCCTGCACTGATATCGTCAGCATTTCGGTCATTGTTCTGGCAGTCTCTGCGCTGATAGGTGTTGCCACCAGCTGCACCGGGATATCAAATTTCTCGCCGTTCTTGATCATTGTCTTTACCACATGCGGCGCCATGATTTTCCCATCATTCGCCATTGCAGAGAGTCCGGTGATCATCTGAATGGGTGTTGTAGCGATTGCCTGACCGAACGAGTTGGTACCCAGGTTTGCCAAACCCCAGAAAGGACTTTCGGGAAAATGAACAGGCCAGGTCAATTCACCTGAGAGGTCAATATTTGTCGGTTGGTTTAGCCCAAAACGTTTGATGTACTCATAAAATGTTGTTGGACCAAGTTCGTTTGCAAGGTTTGCCAGGCAGACATTGAGGGAGTTTCGCATGCAGCCAATCATGTCCTGCTGACCCCAAGCATTGCTGTCCCAGTTCTTGATCACGATGCCACCAATTTCAAAACTGCCAGTGTCAACAAAAGTCGTTGTTGGTTGAACCATCCCTGTGTCAATTGCGGCAGCCATGGTGAAGACCTTGAAAACAGATCCAGTTTCATAGGTGTAGTCAATCGCCCGATTATAGGAGGCGCTGTTGCTGGTCTCGATGGGCTTCCAATACTCATTGGGATTCATGCGAGGACTGATCGCCATGGACAAAATCTCACCATTTTTTGGGTCCATGACAATGATCGTGCCGCCAACTGACTGGGTTTTTTCAATCGCACCGTCAAGAATATCTTCGGTCATTGCCTGAATTTCACGGTCAATCGTCAGGACGAGGCTTGCACCAGCCGCTGAATAGGATTGGCCCGGTACAGTACTGCTGGAATAGGTGAGTTTGATGGGCGTTCCTTTGAGGATGTCATCATACTTCTCCTCAATACCAAAATGCGGCCCACCGCCGCTCCTATCTTTGTAGGCATAAAATCCCAAGACATTTGATGCCAGAGTATTTTCAGGATATGTTCGCACCAAGTGAGGTGTCCACTCCAGGCCACTCATGCTTGGTAGAGGTTCTTTAGATTTTTTCGCCGGCAAGTAGTTCTTGTACTTTCGGATCGCTTCCTCAATTTCAGCAATTTGTGCGGTCGTCACAAAATCAGTCAAGGTGACATAACGATATTTCATGATATCTACGTTATTTATGACACCGTAATAATCAATGCCCAGGATACGTTTAAGTTCTTTATCCAGTGTGTCCTGGTTTTGCACCATATCAAGATTGACACTGAGTTCATAAACGACCTTGTTGCCTGCTAAAAGTTTGCCCCAACGGTCATAAATATTTCCTCGTTCAACATCAAGGATTTCTGTTGTGTAAAGCGATCCTTCTTCCTCTGGTGCTGCTGCCTGAACTTTGTGAACACCAATTTGAATTCTTGCCATCCAGAGGAAAATGACAATTCCAAAAATGGTAAATAAGAAGCCTATGAATGAATATCGGGTAAAAAGAAATTTTTTCATAGTTTTATTTAACCGCCAGGCTACCTGTAATTAGACCGCTTTGAAACAGCCACTCCCAGATTGATTGTGTGTATTCGGGTTTTAAAAATGGTGGGATTTCCACACTGTGTGGGAGAGGGGCTTTGTACTCAAATTGACGCCCTGCGTAACCTTGGATGGGCTTGTAAACAACCTGTGCACCAATGTCCTGGTAATTCATCTCTTCGGTGCGTCTCTGCATTTCTTCAAAAGAGGTAACACGGGCGTTCTGCGATTTAAGATCAGCAATTTGATTGACGATTTCAGATCGACGATCAAGCAACACCTGTGTTTCGACTTTGGTCGTGTAGGTTTGGGCTGAGATATATAGGTGAAGAATGGCAATTAAAGCAGCAACTGCCAGCACCAGGAGAATAAAGAATACTCTCTGGAACCGGCTCCGCCAGGGTGCCTGGTGAAAGGCTTGCTTAAGATTTTGTGCCATATATTACCAATACCTTATGTCACACCCATAATGATTGCAAATAACGTGCCAATTACAATTTTTCAACAATGCGCAGTTTTGCGCTTCGTGCCCTCGGGTTTTGAGCAATTTCCTCATTTCCCGGAATGATTGGTTTACGTGTTACTTCTTTAATCGACGCTTTATGGTTGCAAGTGCAAATAATTTGATCTGTCGGGCAAATGCAATCCTTACTTTCAATCCGAAATCTCGTTTTGACGATTCTGTCCTCAAGTGAATGGAATGAGACAATTGCCAATCTCCCACCCACTTTCAGCAGGTTGATCGCCATCGGAATAGCCTTCTCCAGCCCTTTCAGCTCATCATTGACCGCAATGCGCAGCGCCTGAAATGTACGGGTCGCTGGATGGATGGTCTGATATTTTTGCCCGCTTGCGTCTGCAATAATCTTTGCCAGTTGTGTTGTGGTTTCAATTGGCCTGTGATTGATGATTGCCTTTGCGATTCTGCGGGATAGGCGATCCTCACCGTATTCCCAAATGATTTGGCTGATCTCTTCCTCTGGATAGTCGTTGACAATCATGCCAGCTGTCAACGGATTATCCGGGTTGAAGCGCATATCCAGAGGCGCAGATTCTCTAAAGGAAAAGCCCCTGGTTGGCTGGTCCAACTGCATTGAGGAAACACCAAGGTCAATGATGATGCCGTCCACTTTGTCCCACCGCAAATTGTTCACCTGGGTTTGCATGGTGGTGTAGGAGGCCTGTACTACAACCGCCCGCTCACCAAAAGGCCGAAGTCTCTGGCGTGCCAGCTCAATGGCTGAAGGATCAAGGTCCAATCCCAGAAGTAATCCATCTGGACTACTGGCTTCCAGGATACCAGCAGCATGCCCACCCGCGCCTACTGTTCCGTCAATATACTTGCCACCACGCATCGGGCGCAAAGCTTCGATTATAAATTGGTAAAGTACTGGTTGATGGCCAAGACCATCAAGTGTGTAGTCAGTATTCATCAGATTAGAAGGCTAAGTCAAATGCTGCGAACCTGCGTTCATTGGTTTCATTATTTTTTGATTCAGCGTCATTCTTATGCCAATTTTCCGGTTCCCAAATTTCAAAATAGCCGCCCATACCCACAACGAAAGCAGAGCCATTAAGTTGTATAGTCTGTCTCAAAAAACCAGGTATTAAAATTCGCCCTGATTTATCTATATCAACCCGGTCGGCATTGGAGAAAATAAGCCTTTTCAACTGCCTTGAGAGAGGGTCGGTTATACTCATGGCGTTGATGCGTTCTGAGAGTTTCTGGAATGTCTCCACAGTCATTACCATGAGGTTATTGTCAAAACCCTGTGTGATGTAAGCGCCGTTTGAGAGCAGGTCACGATAACGGGATGGGACTGTCATCCTGCCCTTATCATCAATTGAGTGTTCGTATTGCCCCAAAAAGAACATAAGTTCTACCTTTTCAATTAAACCGCAACGCCGGCTCATCCGGCGCCACTTTCACCCACTATTTACCACTTGTACCCACAGTATACTGATATTTAGGGGAATATGCAATATGTTTTGAAACTGTTTTAAATATGTTTAGGTTCAGAATTGAAAAATTTAACATAAAACCAGTAATAAATCACCTGGACAACGCGCTTCACACGCCGGTCAATGAAAGGTAGAATATTTTAAAATATGTCATTATTTTCCAAGGAGAACACATGAAACCACAACTTTTTGCACTATTAACAGCCATTGCCTGGGGTGTGGGGGGATACTTTGAAAAGAAGGGTTTGCACCTGGGGAACCTTTCTCCCACGATGGGCATCACCATACGCACAGCAGTCGCCGTAGTTATCCTGGGAATTGCCAGTTTCCCTCAATGGAAAACATTGCCGCAGGCTGGACCAAAAGCACTTTTGTATATGATCATAGGCGGTGGTGTTGTCGCCGGCGCACTGGGTATGTTGTGTTTCTATACCGCCATTAAAGGCGCGCCGTTAAACAAAGTGATGCCAATTGCGTTTACCTCACCACTTTTTGGCGCATTGATGGGTCTGATCTTTGCGACTGAGCCGTTAACAGCCAAAACTGTCATCGGTATGCTGCTTACTATCAGCGGCATTGTGGTGCTCACCTTTTAATCATTTCTTTAGCTAAACACAAGGGGAGATTGACCTTGAATTGGTGATCAGTCTCCCTTTTATTTTGAAGTAAAAGATCGTATTGCCACTCGCTATCCCAATTCAGGTTATTCATGTTTTAATAAAGAACACTATGTCATCCAAGTGAACCAGGATTACCTTGAGCGGTAAACATTTATCTAAGCTAATTCAATACCTGATAGCGCTAGTAATTGCAGGAATATGCTGTGTTGTTATCTTGACTGACCAATTCACTACCGTGCTCCGGCCGATAAGCTTGCAGGTGTACTCCGGTTTCGTGCTGTTCCTTCCGCAGACATTCATTATTCTTACTATTATCTTCTCCCTGCCCGCACGTTTTCAGCCGGCAGTTTCATTTACCGCCACTATGGTTCTTTTTGCTTTTGCACTCTCAGGTCTGCAGGCCAGCGGCAACACCACCACGCTGTACATCGGCGGCCTGTTGCCCTGGAGTGATGCCTCTAATTACTACTGGGATGCACAGCGCTTGCTGAACGGCTGGAATTTTTCCGGCATTGCTTCACGCCGGCCATTGTTCACCAGTCTGCTTGCGTTGGTGCTTGGGATTGCCAATGGCAACTTACAGCTCGTGCAGGTAATATTGACACTGATGACCGCTGTGGGATGCTGGCTGGCAGTCAGGGTGGTGATAAAAAGATTTGGTCCGGCACCAGCTGCATTGTTCCTGACACTGCTGATTTTTTACTACCGTCGTTTTGCCGGATCATTGATGACTGAAAACCTTGGCCTGTTGCTTGGCGGTATTGGATTTGCCTTGTTTTTTGAGGCTGCTGAGCAACGGTCCATAAAACGGGCTTTGGTTGGCCTGGCAGCCCTGGCGCTCGGGTTAATTTCGCGTGCCGGCCCATTTTTTATCTTGTTGGCAGTTGGTTGGTGGCTTTCAACTACCTTGCAGCAGGCAAAATCATCCATGCGGCATAAATTATTACTGGGTTTGCTTAGTGTGGGAGTAATCCTGGTGTGCTTTGGATTCAACCAGCTTATCTTCAAACACCTCAGCAGCCCTGGGTCGCAAACGTTCTCCAATTTTTCCTATTCGTTTTACGGGCTGACCACGGGTGGCATGCGCTGGGATAAGGTCTTTGTAGATCATCCTGAGTTAAGGCAGCTGCCAACCGATCAACAAGCCAACGCGATTTACCGTCTCGCATTACAAAATATTGTCCATTATCCATTACTGCTGGTGCAAGGCATAGGCAGGCAGTATTATTACTTGATATCGCCAACATGGTACAACAGCTACAGTTATGTCGAGGGGGAAAATAGAGCGCTGAGCCTTGCGGTTCAATATGTGCTGATGGCGCTGGCAGTGTGGGGCGGCGTGCGCGCCTGGAAACAGCGGAAAAAGCCCATTCACAGCCTTCTCCTGCTGGCCTGGGCAGGCATTCTTCTTTCAGTGCCTTTTGTGCCACCGGTGGATACGAACCGCATGCGCTCTTATGCAGCGGTCATACCGTTCCTGGCAGCCCTGCCGGCGCTGGGACTGCAGGATATCTTCACGCGTTTAAAAATCAGGCAAATCGCAGAGAGTCGTGAGACCTTTCCTTCCTTCTCTAATGCAAGCCTCGTAGCATTTATTATTTTATATGCGGGGTTGTTGACAGCGCCGAATTCGTTTTATTTGTTTGGCTCATCTCGACAAACTTCAGACACAGCCTGCCCTGCAGACCTGGTGAAGATTGAGATGCAGCTACCTGAAGGAACCTATCTGACAATACTGCCTGAAAGCACCTTTTTACTGGACCGCTCACCAAACCTGCATGCTGGGCGCTTTCGCAGGATGCTGCACAACATCCCGTTTGGGAATGCCATTGCGGAGTTTGAAAGCCTCGAGCCCCCGGTTATGATTACGACCGGCATCGATCTTCAGACTGGTGGGGGCTTGTGGCTGTCAATTGATGGGGAAAAATTTTCACCAACACAGGGTGAAGTATCAGCATTTTGCGGCCAATGGAGCGAGACTGATGGGGGAAAAGAATACCGCTTCTTCCAGGCTGAATATCAGTTGAACTAGGCTTTTTTACGCCATCAAATTTTTAGGGCGGTACTGCAGCGCTTCTGCCAAATGCGTAGCCTGAATGGTCTCACTGCCGGCAAGATCGGCAATGGTGCGTGAGAGCTTGAGAATGCGGTGATAGGCTCGCGCTGAAAGCTGCAGCTGACTCATCGCAGCTTTGATCAGGGTCGTGCCAGCCTGGTCAAGCACGCAGTACTTGCGAACTTCGGCAGGGCGCATATCGGCATTGCAGGTGATCAGCTTTCCCGGGCTGCTTCCGTCCAGGCTGAAGCGTTTCACTTGAATGGCACGGGCAGTTTCCACCCTGCGGCGAATGGCGTCCGATGGCTCGCCGGTTCTTTTATCACTGAGTTTCTCAAATTCGACACGCGGCACCTCGACATGGATGTCAATTCTATCCAGCAAGGGGCCTGAGATGCGGTGCTGATAGCGGGTGATCATCGATTGTGAGCAGGTGCAGGCTTTCACCGGGTCGTTGTAATAGCCGCAAGGGCAGGGGTTCATAGCTGCTACCAGCTGAAAGTTGGCCGGAAAGGTGAGCGAGCTTTTCGCCCGGCTGATGGTCACCATTTTATCTTCGATGGGTTGGCGCAGGACTTCAAGGACCCGCATACCAAACTCCGGCAGCTCATCCAGGAAGAGGACACCGCGATGGGCAAGTGAGACCTCACCGGGTCGCGGCCAGTTGCCACCACCCACCAGGCCGGCATGTGAAATGGTGTGATGCGGCGCTCGGAAAGGCCGGCGGTGAATCAACGGCGTATCTGCAGAGAGCTGGTCGGCAATGGAATAAATACGAGTCACATCCAGCGACTCATCAAGCGTCATTGATGGCAAGATGGAAGGCAGTGCCCGGGCAAGCAGGGTTTTACCAGAACCTGGTGGTCCCATGAATAAAACGTTATGCCCGCCCGCCGCCGCCACCTCAAGCGCGCGCTTGGCATGTTCCTGTCCCTTGATCTCCTGAAAATCAGTATCAACCTGTATGGCGGTATCAGCTACGACAGTCGCCTGAGCAGGTTTTAGCAGTCGTGTGTTGGTGAGATGATCAACAATCGCATTCAATGACGCAACCGGGATAACCTCTATGTCAGGGATGAGTGCTGCTTCGCCGGCGTCTGATTCTGGAACAAAAACACGTGTAAACCCTTCGCTGCGTGCCAGGGCAGCCATTGGCAGAACACCACGCACATGCCTGACGCTACCGTCTAATGATAGCTCACCGATGACAAGTGTTTTCTCGAACTCCTGCTGTGGAACCTGGCCGTTGGTGACCAGCACACCGAGCGCAATGGGTAAATCGTATGAAGGGCCTTCCTTTTGGACGGAGGCCGGCGCCAGGTTGACGGTTACTTTTTTTCGGGGGTAAACATAACCGGAATTTTTTATCGCTGAACGCACACGCTCGCGGCTTTCCTGGACAGCCGTATCGGGCAAGCCCACAATGATCATCTTTGGCAGGCCCTGGGATGAATCCACCTCGACCTCAACGATGACGCCATCCAAACCGATGACTGCGCAGGAATAAATGCGGGCAAGCATGATGATAGTGTAGATGAGCAAAGTTAAAATGTCAATCTTAATAATGATATCAAAAAATTGCGCATAGCCACAATGGTAACAGGTGCCGCAACACAGGTTATACCGCAAAGGCTGAACGGGTATAATTAATACAATCAACAGCATATGAGGTGAGATATGAAAATTAACCGTGTATCAGTGATCGTTCTGGATGGCGTTGGTGCAGGTGAAGCGCCAGACTCGGCTGCTTACGGAGATGCTGGCAGCAATTCACTGGGTAATACCGCCCGGGAAGTTGGCGGTTTGACCCTCCCCAATCTAGAGGGACTTGGATTTGGTTATATTACACCGATGCTTGGTGTTGCCCAGGTTGAAAACCCGACTGGCGCTTATGGACGTTTGAAGCCACAATCAGCCGGCAAAGATACTATCATCGGTCACTGGGAAATGATGGGAATCTACCTGGATAAACCAATGCCAACCTACCCTAATGGTTTTCCCCGGGAATTATTGGACGAATATGAACATTTGATTGGTAGAAAAACTTTGGGCAATTATGCAGCTTCGGGCACTGAGATCATCAAAGACCTTGGTGAGGAGCATTTGCGAACCGGATATCCAATCATTTATACATCAGCTGATTCGGTATTTCAAATCGCAGCGCATGAATCTGTTATTCCGATTGACGAACTGTACCGCATTTCAAAAATCGCCCGCGAATTACTGCGTGGCGAACATGCAGTTGGAAGGGTCATTTCCCGGCCGTTTATTGGTGATAGCGCTGCCACCTTCAAACGAACTGACCGCAGACGGGATTATCCACTGCTGCCTGCTACGCCAACCGTGATGGACAGGATGGTGGATGCGAATTTAGAAGTCTGGTCTATCGGCAAAATTGACGACATCTTTGGTCATCGCGGCATTACCCACAAGCAGCACACCCTGGACAATGATGAAAGCGCGCAGGCTGTGATCGATTCATTGGCAGAGCCCTTTGAGGGGTTGATATTTGCCAACCTGATAGAATTTGACATGATATACGGTCACCGCAATGATGCCAAAGGCTATGCCCAGGCACTGGAGCGGTTTGACACCTTCGTGCCAGGAATCAGGGCAGCGATGAAGCCAGGCGACCTGGCAATTGTCACTGGCGATCACGGCGTTGATCCAACGACCGAAAGCACCGATCACTCCAGAGAGATGGTGCCATTGCTTGTCTTTGGACCTGCCATTACTCAAGGTATAAACCTGGATACCCGCAATTCCTTTGCTGATATTGGTGCGACGATCTGTGAGATATTTGGCCTGGATGCACCGCTTATTGGCAGTTCATTCCTCAAGGAATTGATTCAGTAAGAGAGCCACAAAGAGTTATCTTGTGCCTGATTTCTTTCTGAAATAAACAGATCAAAATGATGGGGAGAGTTTGATAATTCAAAAAATTTGAATAGTTAAAATCAAGAGACTGTCCTTCAAAAGGGACAGCCTCTTCATTATCCAGATCGGAATCCAAGGAAAAAAGCGAGCAGCTTGAAATACTCGTTGATGGTAAGTTCCCAGCCGGCAAGGGTTTGCCACCAGTTAGTTGATTGATACCAGTGCCCTCTCACCGGATGGATGGTGATCATGATGTCACTGCCGCGAAAGATGCGATTGAAGATCAGTTTCGTCCTGAGGCTGTGATAGGGTTCAGTGACGATAACGGCTGATGCAATGCCTCGGCTCTTGAAGGTATTTTTGGCAGCAACTGCCTCATCCCAGGTGGACGTGACCACCTGTTCAGTGATGAGAATTGCCCCTGAGGGAATACCAAGGCGTGTTGCTTCAAACCGCATGATCTTTGTATAATCGCCAAATTCCGGCAGGGTGATACCGGTGTCTGTCAGTATCACCTGGTTGACATCTTTGTTCTTGTATAATAATGCAGCTTCTTCAAGCCGCTCTATCCCGCCGCCGCTCAGCACATAGGCGGCATCGGATTTCTCGAGCGGATCAGCGACGATGAGAATACCGCCTGCCGCCCGAAGGAAAAATTCCACAAACAGCAAACTCATCAAGATCATCACTACCAGTGCGGCTGGCAGTAACTTTGATGAATGTTTTGGTCGCGATTTATCCTCCGGGCGGTTTACAGTCATGTTTTGTAATTATTATCTAGAAATGATCAAGCATGCTTTAGGGCGGTTTTCATCCGTTCCAGGCCTTCCTCAAGCGTCTTCCTGGGGCAGCCGTAGTTCAGGCGCACAAATCCTTCGCCGGGTTTTGCAAATCGGTGGCCATCGTTAACAGCCAGCTTGCCATACTTAAGGAAGAAATCGGATGGTTTTTCAGGCAGGTTGGCTGCTCGGCAGTCAAGCCAACCGAGGTAGGTGCCCTCAGGTTTACCCATTGATATACCCGGTAATTCCTTGTTGACAGTGTCAAACAGGAAATCACGATTTCCTTCGAGATAGACCATCATTTCATCCAGCCAGGGTTCGCAGTCCCGGTAGGCAGCTGTCATTGCCACCAGTGCCAGGAGATTGACCCATCCTGCAACCCCACCGCCGGCTTTCTTGATCCGTTCACGCAATACTTTGTCCTTGACGATGATCATCGAGGCTTCAAGACCGGCAATATTGAAGGTTTTACTGGGCGCCATCAAGGTGACAGTGTTGTTTGAGATCTCATCGTTCAGCGATGCAATTGGCAAATGTTTATAGCCTGAGTAAATCAGGTCGCTGTGAATTTCATCTGAACAAATCGTCACACCTTTGCTAAGACAAATCTCTGCCATTTTTTCCAACTCAAATTTAGTAAAGACTCTTCCAGCTGGATTTTGGGGGTTACACAGGATAAAGAGCTTTGTGTTGGGCTCGATTGATTTTTCAAAGGCATCAAAGTCAACCTGATAATAGCCGTTCTTATCTGCAATCAATTCATTTTCCTGCTGAACCAAATTGACATTACTGGCTACCTGTAGAAATGGTGGGTAGGCAGGCGTCTGAAGCAGGACGCCATCACCAGGCTGGCAGACCGCATGACTGACAAGATTGAAGGCGCTGACAACACCCGGGAAGAACAAGATTTCTTCTGCTGTGATATGCCATTGATGACGGCGCGCCATCCAGTCTACAATGACTTCTTTCATTTCATCAGTTTCTGTTGGATAACCAAAGACACCGTGATCAATCCGTTTGTGTAAAGCATCAAGGATAGCCGGCGGTGAGACAAAATCCATATCAGCAATCCACATCGGAAGCACATCTTTGTCATATAACAGCCATTTGATGCTTTCGGATTGTTGACGATCAAGAATTGTATCGAAGTCGTATTTCATTTTTAAAAATACCCTTTCCTCAGTGAATGATGGTTTTATATGATTATATATCCGGATTGCAGTAAACAGCGTACCTTCGTCTCAATCTTAAAATTTTAAGCAGGTAAAGGTGCATTATAATATTTTGATATTGAGGATTAAATGGTGAGTATGACAAGCAATTTCCAGGTTCCTGATTATAAATTTTTACATTCACCACACTGGCGAGATTATGAGCTGTTGGACAGCGGCGATGGTTCAAGGTTGGAACGTTTTGGACAGTATGTCCTGGTAAGACCGGATGCAGAAGCAGTCTGGCACCCCAGCCTAAATGACTCAGAATGGTTGAAGGCAGATGCAAAATTTACCGCCTCAGATGAGAAAAACGGCGGTCACTGGGTCAAAAAGCCATATGTACCTGAGAAATGGACAATCTCATACAAGGACATAAATTTCAGCATCCAGCTATCAGGCTCAAAACAGGTGGGTGTGTTCCCTGAACAGGCGGCGCAGTGGGACAGCGTCTCCAAGAAAATCCGTACAGCAGGGCGTCCGACTAATGTTCTGAATTTATTCGGTTACACAGGACTGGCGTCCATCTCGGCAGCCAATGCAGGCGCAGATGTGACTCACGTTGATGCCTCTCGGAAGGCAATCACCTGGGGAATGGAAAACCAGCAGCTAACTGGGTCCAACAGTGGCAAAGTACGCTGGCTGGTTGATGATGCGATCAAGTTTGTCAATCGGCAAGCAAGACGTGGCTCAGTTTACGATGGTATCTTGATGGACCCACCAAAATTTGGGCGTGGTCCAAAGGGCGAAGTTTGGGATTTTTACAAATGGCTGCCTACACTGCTTGAGAGTTGTAAAACCATATTGTCTGAGAAGCCCTTGTTTTTCCTGATCACTGCGTATGCAGTAAAAGCCTCTGCCCTGACACTGAATCATGCTCTGCGAGACATACTGCCGGCTGGCAGCGGTGCTTATGAGATGGGTGAGACAATACTGGCAGAACAAAGCGGCAAGCATTTACTCTCCACTTCTGTCTATTGTATGTGGTCTTCAACAATTAATGAATAAAGGTCAACAACGATGAATAAATTTCCAAAAATTGCAGTCATTGGTCCAGGAGTAATGGGTGAGACGGTTATCGCTGGTTTGCTCAGAACTCAAGTGACCGTCAGCGATCATATCAATGCATCCGGACCTCTGCTTGAACGCGGCGAAGAGCTGAGGCAGCTGTATCAAATCAACCCTTTTACAGACAACCAGCTTGCGGTGGAAAATGCCGATGCAGTCATCTTGTCTGTAAAACCTCAGCAACTACCAGCAGTTCTCAAGGATCTCCATGGCTTAATCAATCAGAATGCTGTGGTGATATCAGTCATAGCCGGTGCATCCCTAAGCATGCTGGGAGATGGCCTCAACCATAAGAGCCTCATCCGTTCAATGCCCAACACTGCCGCTCAGATCGGCGAGAGTGTAACAGTTTGGACTGATTCAAGAGATGTTACAGAAAGCCAGCTGCGTCTTGCCAAACAGATCTTTGAAGCGCTTGGTGGTGAGGTATATGTAGACGATGAAAGCTATCTTGATATGGCGACCGCACTGTCTGGCACCGGCCCGGCTTATGTCTTTTTATTTATGGAAGCCATGATTGATGCAGGTGTTCACCTGGGTTTTCCACGCAGAATTTCTGAAGAACTGGTCTATCACACGTTGAGAGGATCAGTGGATTACTACAAATCAAAGAAAGAACATCCAGCTGCACTACGCAATGATGTGACATCGCCTGGTGGCACTTCAGCAGCTGCGCTGTATTACCTTGAAAAAGCGGGTTTTCGAACAGCCATTTCCAGGGCGATCTGGGCTGCCTATGAAAGATCACAGGAACTGGGCAAAGGAAAGCAAGGAAGTGACCCGGAGAAAAAAGTGTTTTAATACTCACTATGGTTATGTCTCTTCATATAATGACTTCTTAATCATGACACGTGCTCATTAAATACAGGGTATCAAGTCATGTTCGCATTTAGATGCAAAAATGTTAGAATAAATTACGTCTGCTGTTATTATTGAGGCGATATGAAGAGAACCAGTTTATTGATTAATGCCGGCCTGATCATTTTCTTGCCCTTGTTAGCAACTGCTTGTGCTGCCTTTAAGATCACTGGACCATCGCCAGCAAGAGCAATCGAGGGTACCTATTTTGCTGATGACTTCAGTAATCCGTCCACAACCTGGAGTACATATAACCAGCCGGGTGCAGAGATTGTGATTGAGGAAGGCGTTTTACGATTCCGGGTCGATGAGTCGTATTATGACTTTTGGTCAACAACCGGCCAAAATTATAAAAATGTGGAAGTTGAAGTGCTGGCCGAAAAAAAAGATGGACCAGATAACAATAATTTTGGATTGATTTGCAGGTATGCAGATGCAAAGAATTATTATGCATTCTTAATTAGCTCTGATGGATATTACGGCATCATGCGTGTGCTGGATGGCGAGTACAAGCTTCTTTCATCAGAAAACATGAAATTATCACCGGCTATCAATACCGGACAATCAAGCAATCACCTTAGGGCTGATTGTCTCGGTTCGCAGCTTGTTTTCTATGTCAATGACCAATTTCTTACGACCGTCCAGGACAGCCAGTTATCTCAAGGTCAAACTGGTGTCATTGTTGGAACTTATGATGAAGCAGGTGTTGAAATTCATTTTGATGATTTTATTGTTCAAGAATCCCAGCTAATAAAATGAAAGTCTATTTTGATACGATCGGCTGCCGGCTTAATCAAAGCGAAGTTGAGAAGATGGCCGGAAGTTTTTCTGATGCTGGCCATGAGATTGTCTCATCATCTGCAGATGCAGACCTTGTTATTGTTAATACCTGCGCGGTTACAAACAACGCTGTTGCTGATTCACGGCAAAGCATCAGGCGCAGCAGCCGTACAAAAAAAGCACAAATTGTGGTCACAGGTTGTTGGGCAACATTAGAACCTGATGCGGTGATGAGTCTTGATGGTGTTGTTCAGGTTATTCCAAATGCGCATAAAAGTGAGCTCACAGAAACTGTCCTGGGCATTTTGGACTATCACATTGGACAAAATTCAGGCAGGCAAGCGCTTCCTGGTCAAAAAATGCGAACCCGCGCATTTATTAAAGCGCAAGATGGCTGCAACAATGGTTGCACCTTCTGTGTCACCCGGGTTGCGCGCGGTAGAAGCGTCAGCAGTTCAACAAAATCAATACTTGAGGATATCCAATTCGCAGTTGAATCCGGTGTGAAAGAGGTCGTGCTGACAGGAGTGAATCTTGGCTCATGGGGCAGAGACTTTAATCATCCTTCCAACTTGAAAGACTTAATCAAGACAGTGCTGGCTGACACAGATATTGTTCGTTTGAGGTTGTCCTCACTTGAACCGTGGAATTTGGATGAAGGGTTTTTTGAGTTATGGGAGAATCCGCGTCTGTGCCGGCACCTGCACCTTTCTTTGCAATCCGGATGCGACAGAACATTGGAACGTATGCGGCGCAGGGGAGATACCCATGCTTACCGTAATGTCGTTAAGGCTGCCAGGCAGGTATCTCCATTAATTGCGATCACCACCGATATAATTGTCGGATTTCCAGGTGAGAATGAAAATGATTTCATGGAGAGCTGCAAGTTCATCCAAGAGATGGAATTTGCAAGTGGACACGTCTTTACCTTTTCACCACGCCAACATACACCTGCTTATTCATTTGCTGATCAAGTACACCCGGCTGAGAAAAAACTGCGGTTTAAGGTTGTCAAAGAGCTTTTCAACCTGTCACAACAGCGGTATTCAGAGCAGTTTGTTGATCAATCACTGCAAGTGCTGTGGGAGCGCTCAAAGACAAACGATGGTGTCACATGGCAGTTATCCGGGTTAAGTGACAATTATTTGCGAATTCGTTCAGAATCAAAATCTAATCTTTGGAATGAGATTAGTGTTGTAAAATTGAACCATTCGGATAATTCGGGTATGCATGGGTTAATAATATATTAGCTGAGATCATGGATTAGTCTTGACTTCGGGCTGCTTGGTAGTAAAATTCGCAGGTTTGTTTTGTCGATAGCACTAACCCAGTGCACAGGGTATGAGGAGCAGAATGGATATTGATCATAATCACGGATCCACGGTGCTGCACCAGGATTCGAATTACTCGCCGCCAAAATCATGGCGTACATGGTTGATCGGTCGACCACTGTCTACCGCAGACGCGCCTAATGAGACTATTGGCAAGGCAGTTGGATTGGCAGTATTTGCTTCTGATGCGTTATCTTCCACTGCTTATGCCACACAGGAAATGATGGTTATCCTGGCACTGGCAGGTTCTGCAGCTTTTGGATTGTCTGTACCTATATCACTTGCAATCATTGCACTGCTCACAATCCTGACAATATCCTACGAACAAACCATACATGCCTACCCAAATGGCGGCGGAGCCTATATCGTTGCCCGTGACAATCTTGGTGAATTTCCTGCCCTGGTAGCAGCGGCAGCGCTATTGACTGATTACATCCTCACCGTTGCCGTCTCTATCTCATCCGGTGTGGCACAGTTGGTTTCTGCATTCCCAGTATTATATGAATACCGTGTGACAGTGGCTGTTATCCTTGTCTTTGTTATCATGGTGATTAATTTAAGAGGTGTGAGGGAATCGGGACGTGCTTTATCTCTCCCAACATATTTCTTCGTATTCATCATGTATGGGATGGTTATTACAGGGTTTATAAAGTTTTTCACCGGTACACTTGGTACAGTGATTGATCCTCCGGAACTTGAACTGATCGGCAGTATGCAGCCAATTACTTTCTTTTTAATCTTGCGAGCCTTTTCGAATGGTACCTCTGCAGTGACCGGTGTTGAAGCGATTTCAAATGGCATCACTGCTTTTAAGGAACCGCGGAGCAAAAATGCAGGCATAACATTAATTTTTATGTCCCTCATATTAGGCTCATTAATGTTTGGAATCACCTTCCTGGCTTATCATCTTCATTCAGTACCGTCTGAATATGAAACAATAATCTCGCAGATTGCAAGATCAATATTCAGCGGAAGAGGGTTACTTTACCTGGCAGTTATTGGCGCCACGACAATTATCCTTGTCCTGGCAGGAAATACTGCCTTTGCAGGTTTTCCAAGGCTTGGTGCTTTAGTTGCGCAGGACGGCTTCCTGCCGCGTCAGTTGACTTACCGGGGAAGCCGGCTTGTGTATTCGTATGGTATTGTCTCATTAGCACTCATTGCTAATTTGCTGGTGATTCTCTTCCAGGCAAGCGTCACAAACCTTATTCCGCTCTATGCAATCGGGGTGTTCCTTTCATTCACCCTGTCACAATTGGGTATGGCTGTCCGCTGGCATAAGTCAGGAAAATTAAAAGAAGGGGAGACTTACCAGGAACGTGGTTCAGTTTTGCACCGAGACAGTAAATGGCAATTAAAGATGTTCTTTAATGGCTTTGGTGCAGTTACGACCGCAGTTGTTATGGTTGTCTTTGCTGTGACGAAATTCGCTGACGGCGCCTGGATTGTCATTTTATTGCTGCCAATTTTGATATCAATATTCCTGGTAATTTCCCATCATTACAAGGCGGTTGCCGGCAAACTAACACTCGAAAACTATGGCAGTGCACCAGTTATTACACGCCAGAGAGTTCTTATTCCGATTGGTGGTGTACATCGCGGCACATTAGCAGCGCTGAGATATGCCCGCACGATATCTGACGACATCACAGCTGTACATGTATCTATTGACCAGGAAGAGACGGAGAAGATTCAAAAGAAATGGGATTCCTGGGGCGAAGGCTACCGACTCGTTATTCTTGAGTCACCTTACCGATTATTTATCGAACCATTATTGAAATACATTGACATTGTTGACGAACGCAGTCAGCCTAATGAAGTGATTACGATTGTTGTGCCCCAGTTTGTTCCTGCAAAGGCATGGAGCAATGTCCTGCACACCAGGACGGCCAACACATTGCGAAATGTATTGTTAAACCGACCCGATATTGTGATCACTGAAGTGCCTTACCAGGTTAAATAGCTGAAAGAGATTGAGGTAATTATGAACATAATTGTTGTTGGTTGTGGTCGATTGGGTTCAGAGCTGGCGCAGGGATTGTCAAAAAGGAATCACAGAGTATCAGTAATTGATAATACCAGCATGTCGTTCAGTGCGTTGAAACCGGATTTTAATGGCAAGCTGGTTGAAGGTGATGCAATGAACCGCGATGTGCTTCTCAGAGCAGGTATTGAAGAAGCAGATGGTCTGGTGGCGGTAACCACCTCAGACGCATTGAATCTGGTAATTGGACATATAGCCAAATCGATTTTTAACTTAAAACATGTGATTGTCAGAAATTATGATCCGCTCTGTCGTGAGTTGTTTGATGATTTCAATCTACAGGTTGTGAGTTCAACAAGCTGGGGAGCCCAGAGGATTGAAGAACTAATTAACTATTCTGATATTCACACGGTCTATTCAGCTGGCAATGGTGAGGTTGAGGTTTATGAAATCATTGTTCCTGCAGAGTGGCATATGAAACCACTCAATCTGTTGATACCGCATGATGGATGTATAACCATTGCTTTGACTCGAGCTGGTCGAGCCAGTATCCCTTCAAATGATGTAATCCTCTATGAAGGTGATATCCTTGATGTCAGTGCAACCTTTGAAGGAATTGATGCATTAAGGAAACGAATCCTTGACCTCAAGGAGGGAAAATAATATGTTTGTAATCATTATTGGCGGTGGACGTACAGGTTCTGAACTGGCAAAAGAACTGATCAATCATAAACACAAAGTCTACTTGATTGAAAGCAGAAAAGAAGTATTGAATAGAGTACATCGCGAATTACCGACTGAAGTCATCATTGAAGGAAACATCATTGATACAGACATCCTGGAATCAGCTGATATTGAGAATGCTGATGTGTTGGCTGCCGTAACCTCTTCAGACGAGCAGAACCTGGTAGTGTGCTATCTGGCTCGAAAGAAGTACAATGTTCCCAGAATTATTGCGAGGGTTAACAATCCCGGTAATGCCTGGTTATTCAATGAAAAATTTAACATTGATGTAGCAGTCAATCATGCGGATATTCTGACACGTATCATCCAGGAAGAGATGTCGCTAGGCGACATGATGACGTTATTAAAGCTGCGCCGTGGGAATTACTCCCTGGTGGAGGAAAAAATTTCTGCTGGCGCGCAGGCTATTGGCGTAGCGATCAAGGATTTGCAAATTGAAGGCAATTGTGTGATTGCTGCAGTAATACGTCATGGTGAAATCGTAGTGCCGCGCGGAAACACGGTATTTGAAGTCAATGATGAGGTTTTAGCAGTTGTGGATGCAACAGGTATGACCTGGCTTCAAAAAATACTGACTGGACCAAAACCTGCCAGATAGTCAAAATCTGTTTGACCCGCAAGGTTGATCAGGGTATAATAGCCAATTGCGCTTCTTACGAAGCGATATTAATAATTGAGAGGAAAGAGAATGGTAAAAAGGACTTACCAACCGAAGAAACGAAGACGCGTACGAGTTCACGGTTTTAGAGCGCGCATGTCAACTTCAGATGGTCAAAAGGTACTAAAGCGACGACGTTTGCGCGGACGCCATCAGCTGACAGTCAAAGCCAATAACCATGTGAAAAAAGCCAAATGGTAGAACTGATAACAGCGCCAAGACTAGGATGATGACAATGGGCGCTGCAGTAATTCCGGGTATAATTTCAAATGTTATTTTTCATCAAAGGGTGACAGGTGAAAAGGATCGTTCGCCTGTCACGTACCTCTGATATTAAAAAGGTTCAACGTCAAGGGCGTTCATTAGCTGGCACATGTGCGGTCTTATTGGTTTTGGAGAATTTCGAAAACCAGACACGTCTTGGGGTGATTGCCAGTACTGCGGTAGGAAATGCTGTAAAGAGAAACAAAGCTCGCAGACGAATAAAAGCATGCCTGATGCAATTCCAGCCGCTCCTAACTGTTGGCGTTGATATTTTGATAATTGCCCGCCGTTCAATTAATTGTACTGAATATCAAGAATTGAAGAATGAAATTGAACGTTTATTACATCAAGCAGGCATATTGGGAATAAATGGAAACGACTTGTAATTCTGAATACAGCCATGAAGCCAGGCTTAGAGATTTACCCCTGACATTGTGGACATTGCCCAGATTGGGTCTCCTTTCTTTAATCAGGCTGTACCAGATGTTTATTTCACCTGCTCTACCAAGTAACACCTGCCGTTTTTACCCATCCTGTTCACATTATGGTTACCAGGCGATCTATAAATATGGTGTAATTCGTGGCAGTATCAAAGCAATTTGGCGAGTATTACGTTGTAACCCCTTCAATCCTGGTGGATATGACCCTGTTAAGTGAAACTACCAGCATAAGTTAGGAAAATTTTCGGGTATAAATCAAACATGAGACAACATCTAGGTAAAGTAATCATTATTTTTGTGGCAGCCGCTGTGATATTGTCCGGCTGCTCTTCCAGCGCTATGGGTGCCACCAGCTGGCCAGGGTTATCCTCTGAGGAGGGTATCGCTTATCTTGCATCGGCCAGTGGAGTTTATGCCGTTGATGCACAATCTGGACTCTTAAAATGGCGCTATCCAGACAAGGCGAATGCTCGAATTCAATTTTTTGCTGAGCCAGCGGTAATGGATGGCCTGGTAATTGTTGGTGATTTTACCCACACACTTTATGCATTAAATAAAGATACCGGTCTGGAAGCATGGAAATTTGAAGCCGCTAAAGGGCGGTGGATTGGGTCACCATTATTCTCTGGCGATACGCTTTATGCACCCAATGCTGACCGTTCTTTGTATGCGTTAGACAATCAAGGCAAACTAAAGTGGACATTCAAGACTGATGAGCCAATTTGGTCTCAACCAGCATCCAGCAACGGCACCATCTTCCAACCGTCAATGGATCACTATTTGTATGCAATTGAAGCTGCCAGTGGAAAGCAAATTTGGGCTACTGATTGTGGTGGCGCCATTAATTCCTCGCCTTCTTATCACGCTGACGGGAAAATCATCATCGGAACCCTCGCAGGCGAACTGCTGGCTTTAGATGAAGCAAATGGTACTATCGCCTGGCGTACCGTCTTGAAAGGCGGCGTGTGGTCAAAACCGGTTATAAAAGAAAATACAGCCTATGTTGGTGATTACAGCGGTACAATCCATGCTGTTGAGATCACAACTGGCGAGATCCTTTGGCAAGTTGACACAGGCGGTATTATTACCGGATCTGGCGCACTCACCCCAGATGGACTGATTTTTAATGATGAAGATGGAAAAGTGGTAATGGTCAATTTTGATGGTGTGCCCCAGTGGGAAGATAAATTGGAAGCCAAATTATACGGCACACCCAATTACACCGGAGATGTAATCATCGTTCCTTTGAGCCAATCTAAGGAATTGCTGGTTGCTTATAACTTATCAGGGGTCAAAAAGTGGACCTTCAGTCTACCTGAGTAAAGGCAGGAAATTTCATGTGGGATGCTCTGATTATTTCACCGTTTATTAATGTTTTATTGCTGATCTATACGTGGGTTGGTGGTAATTTTGGTGTGGCGATTATCTTATTCACCATACTAATCCGTTTAGTAACTTACCCATTGAACGCTTCTCAAATTAAAGCGTCTCAGGGGATGCAAAAACTGCAAACTGACAAGCGATATGTAGAGATGCAGGAGAAGTATAAGAATGACAAGGAAAAGTTCGCCCAGGAGCAGATGAAGCTCTACAAAGAACTGGGAATCAATCCATTGTCATCCTGTCTTCCAACGCTTGTTCAATTTCCGATCATCATCGGTCTGTACCAGGCAATTATCCGGACGCTTGCTAACTCCCCGATCGAACTGCTCAGCCTTGTGCGCCACATCAACGCAGATTGGTTGAATGTTGCATCGCTTTTACCCCTGAACAGTACTTTCCTATGGATGGATCTTGGTCAGCCTGAAAGATTGTACCTGCCATTTCTTAACGTTGGCATACCTGTCCTGGCGATATTTGTCGTTGTCACGACCTATCTGCAGTCAAAACTCATGCAAACGCCATCCGCCAACCCTAAAGACCAGTCAGCAATGATGGGCAACATGATGACCATTTATATGCCATTTCTGATGGGCTATCTCGCCTTTACCTTTGCCTCGGGTCTTTCATTGTATTTTGTGGTGAGTAATGTTGTAAGTATTGTGCAGTATGCGATTATGGGTAAATTGAATTGGAAAAATCTGCTGCCTGGGAAAAAAGCTGAAACGAAGGTTATAAAAAAGAAATAAATCTTCAATAATTAAATAAGGAAACAATAATGACAGAAAAAACAACACTGGAAGTTATTGCACCGACGATCGAAGAAGCACTTGATAATGGATTGCAGCAGCTTGGTTTGAGTGAAGATGCTGTTGAAATGGAAATTCTGGACCATGGCAATAAGGGGCTGTTTGGGCTAGGCACAAGACAGGCAAGAATTCGGCTGACAGTGAAAGATGCTTCTGACGAATTTTTACAAGAGGTTGAGTCGATGGAATCAATGGATCTTGATGAGGTCCAGCCAGCACCTGCAAAGGTTGTTGATAAAACCGAAATGAATTCCGATGAAGAGTTAGCCATTGAAGTGACTGAACATGTGGTGGCCGATCTACTTGAGAAGATGGGCGTAAAGGCCGACATTACCTCTGAACTGCGGGTTATTGATGAAGCAAACGAACACCCACTTATTGCAATAGAAATTCAGGGGAAAGATCTATCGATATTGATTGGCAAACGCTCAGAATCATTGAATGCACTGCAATATATCACCAGCCTGATTGTTGGAAAAGAACTGGGACATTGGGTGCCAATCAGTATTGATGTGCAGGGTTATCGCCAGAGGCGTGAAAGACAACTGCGCCAATTAGCTCATCGCATGGCTGACCAGGCAGTATCTACCGGGCGACGACAAATGCTGGAGCCTATGCCAGCAAATGAGCGGCGTTTGATCCATCTGGAATTGCGAGATCATGCGCACGTTATTACTGAGAGTACCGGCGAAGAACCCAATCGCAAGGTTGTGATTCTGCTCAAAGAGTGATTTTTTCTCTAAATTTTGGCTATCATCGTTCTGTATTTTTTTACAGAACGATTGTTTTTAAGTTATGATTGACTTTGAAAGGATAGGTGCCGTCATGAAAGCGGTTGATTTGATTGCCAAAAAGCGAGATAAGCAGCAATTAACCAAGGCAGAGATTGATTATTTTGTCGCGGGTTTTACTTCTGGCGAAATACCTGATTACCAGGTTTCCGCCTGGGCGATGGCCGTGCTGTTAAATGGCATGTCAGATGACGAAACTGTACATCTTACCCAGGCGATGGTTGAATCAGGTGAAAAGCTTGATCTGCATGATATTGTGCGCATAGCAGTTGATAAGCATTCAACTGGCGGCGTTGGTGATAAAACGACTTTTGTTGTGACACCCATCACTGCTGCATGTGGGCAACCAGTTGCGAAAATGTCAGGACGCGGGCTTGGTTTTAGCGGTGGAACACTTGATAAATTTGACGCAATTCCTGGCTTCCGCTCTGATTTATCTGTTGATGAATTTAAAAGTCAGCTGCGTGAAACCGGGATAGTGGTCACAGGTCAAAATGTGGATCTGGCACCTGCAGATGGTAAATTGTATGCCATCCGAGATGTTACCGGTACGGTACCTTCAATTCCACTAATCGCATCATCTGTTATGAGCAAGAAGCTTGCTTCTGGGGCAGACGTGATTGTTCTGGATGTGAAAGTTGGGAAAGGTGCATTCATGAGTACACTTGAGGATGCACAAGAACTTGCCCGACTGATGGTGAAAATCGGCTCAGAAAATGGTCGGAAGGTGACTGCGCTGTTATCTAATATGGATCAGCCCCTGGGATACGCAGTAGGAAACGCCCTTGAACTAAGAGAAGCACTTGACACGCTGCGAGGAAACGGACCAGTTGATTTTACACAGCACTGCCTGGAGGTTGCCAGCTATATGTTGTTCATGGCTGGTCACGGATCGACCAAAGAAGAAGCGTATGCTTCGGCAGAAAAGAGTCTTCTGAATGGATCGGCACTGCGGAAGTTTAAACAGATGGTAACTGCCCAGGGAGGTGATGGTGATTATATTGACCACCCTGAAAGACTGCCTGGAGCAAAAGTAATCGAAACCGTCCCATCCCCTGAATCCGGCTATCTGCGTGAAATCAACGCCAGGATCGTTGGTGAGTCTTCTGTCAATTTGGGCGCTGGGCGGGCGAAAAAAGATGACGCCATTGACCTTTCTGTTGGATTGATTATTCCTCACAAAGTGGGCGATTACCTGACAAAAGGTGAGCTGTTGTTCACAATCCATGCATCCAGTCATGAAAAGCTGGAGGACGTGAAAAAACAGGCTTTGCGGGCTTTTGAATTTTCCCATGTAAAGGTTGATCCTGTGCCATTATTTTTTGGAGTTGTTAGTTAAGCCTATATAACAAGTGCCACATTAAGCAGTTAGATGATGGTTATTTATCATTGCAATAAGCATGTCTTTGTGGCATAATTTGGTTTGTTTAAAAAACGATGATGGAAACGAGTAAACTGGTTAGCCCTGCCAGCGAATCCGGAAAAAATGGTGAGAGCCGGATCAGGTATTACAGTTGAAAATCCTTCCGTAGTTGCAATCTGAACGCTGATTGACAGTCAGTAGGTACGCCGGATTAATCACCCGTTACAATGATTCAGGCTTATCAATGATGCGCCTGGCTGAGACCGGCAGAGATGCCTGGAGCAGGGTGGTACCGCGGAGATACACTTCGTCCCTGGATGGGGTCGAAGTTTTTGCTTTAAATAACAGGTACCCGGATGATATTTTATTTTGAGGAGTCTTAATGTTTAAACCAGTATCGCCAAGATTGAATGCAACCGAAATGGAAGAAGCTATCCTCGAGTTCTGGAAAAACGAGGATATCTTCAAACGCTCTACCGAGCAGCGGAAAGGTGGTCCGGAATATGTGTTTTATGAAGGCCCACCAACCGCCAATGGCAAACCTGGCATTCATCATGTGCTGGCGCGTGCTTTTAAAGATATCTTCCCGCGCTACAAAATTATGCAGGGGCATCATGTCATCAGGCGTGGTGGATGGGATACGCATGGCCTTCCGGTGGAAATTGAGGTTGAGAAAAAACTGGGTTTTACCAGTAAAAGCCAGATTGAAGCATATGGGGTCGAGGCTTTCAATGAGCTCTGCCGTAAATCTGCTTTTTCATACATCCAGGAATGGGAAAGACTGACTGACCGAATTGCTTTTTGGGTTGATCTTGAGGACGCCTATGTAACCTTCAAAAATGAGTATATCGAATCCGTTTGGTGGATTTTGAAGGCTTTTTGGGACAAGGATATCCTTTACCAGGGCTTTAAGGTGGTTCCATACTGCCCTCGCTGCGGCACACCACTCTCTGACCATGAGGTAGCACTGGGATATCGCGATGCTGAAGATCCCTCAGTTTTTGTTAAAATGCCGCTGGTAGAAAGTCCTGATGTCTCCCTGCTCGTCTGGACAACAACACCCTGGACACTTCCAGCGAATGTGGCAATTGCTGCTGATCCTGATATTGATTACGTGCTCGTTAAACGACAGGTGCCTGAGGGAGGCAGCGAGAAATTAATCCTGGCAAAAGCCCTGGTTAAACAAGTATTTGGCGAAGAAGAAATTGAAGTTGTGGATGAATTCAAGGGCAGCAAGTTGAAGGATAAGCAGTATATGCCTCTATTCACCTACATGCCTCTTGAAAAACCAGGACATTATATTCTCATGGCTGATTTTGTAACAACAGAGGATGGCTCAGGGTTGGTGCACATTGCTCCGGCATTTGGTGCTGAAGATATGAACCTGGCATTGGAGCATGATCTGCCCATCCTGCAAACGGTAGCTTCTGATGGCACATTCATTCCTGATGTGCGTCCGTGGAGCGGTCAATTTGTTAAGGAGGCCGACCCACTCATTATTGACGATTTAGATAAGCGCGGCCTGTTGTTTAGGGCGGGGCGTATGACGCATACCTATCCCTTCTGCTGGCGCTGCTCGACGCCTTTGCTGTACTATGCTCGTCCCACCTGGTATATCCGCACAAGCCAGTTCAAAGATAGGCTGGTTGCTTTGAATGACAAAATTAACTGGTATCCTGGGCATATCAAGAATGGCAGGTTCGGAAACTGGCTTGAAAATAATGTCGATTGGGCGCTCGGAAGAGAGCGTTACTGGGGTACACCGCTGCCGGTTTGGGAGTGTGAAGGCTGCCATCATCAACTGTGTGTCGGCTCACTCGACGAATTATCACAAAATGCCGGCCAGGATTTGAGCGGCATGGATTTGCATCGTCCGTTTGTAGATCGGGTTGCTTTGAAATGTACTGAATGTGGCGGCACGATGAAACGCGTGCCCGAATTGATCGATGTGTGGTTTGATTCAGGATCGATGCCCGTGGCACAGTGGCACTATCCCAAGCACAACCAGGAAAAGTTCAAAAATCAGTTTCCCGCAGATTTTATCTGCGAAGCAGTCGATCAAACCCGCGGCTGGTTCTACTCACTGCATGCCATCAGCACACTACTTTTTGATGAGGTCTGTTTCAAAAACGTTGTCTGCCTGGGTTTAATCCTTGATGGTGAGGGGCAGAAGATGTCGAAATCGAAGGGGAATGTTGTAGACCCTTGGGATGTGATTAACCTGCATGGTGCAGATGCCGTGCGCTGGTATCTTTACACAGCCAGTCCATCCGGTCAGGAAAGACGTTTCTCAGAGAACCTGGTTGAAGAAGTTATTCGCAGTTTCTCGCTGACACTATGGAATACCTACTCGTTTTTTGTCACCTATTCAAACTTGGATGGCTGGCTACCTGATTCAAAGGCAGAGTATGAGTATTCTGATCTTGATAAGTGGCTATTGTCATCTCTTAATACCCTTGTAAAAAATGTGACGTATGCCCTGGAGAATTACGATTCACTTGGCGCCACGCGTCCTATACAAGCCTTTGTTGACCAGCTTTCAAACTGGTATCTGCGGCGGTCACGACGGCGTTTTTGGAAGAGTGAGGCAGATGGCGATAAGCAGGCAGCTTATGCAACCCTTTACCAGGCACTTGTTACGTTAAGCCAGCTTATGGCGCCTTCAATGCCGTTCATGGCTGAAGAGCTTTATCAAAACCTGGTCAGGTCGAGCAATGAGGATGCGCCAATTTCTGTACATATGACTGACTGGCCAGCTTATGACGAGACCCTCATTGACGAGAAACTCAATCGTGAAATGGAACTGGTTATTAAACTCGCATCTCTTGGCCATGCCAGCCGCAACAAAGCGAATCGCAAGGTGCGGCAACCACTGGCAGAAGCAGCATTTACGGTCGGAAATGCTGCAGAACAATCCGTCATCCTAAAGTACCAGGAGATTCTTGCGGATGAATTGAATGTCAAGCAGGTTCGGTCGTTAAGTGCTGCCACTGAGGCAGTCACATACAGCCTCAACCCGCTCCCCAAGCAGTTGGGACAAAAATACGCCAGCAAATTCCCTGCAGTGAAAAAAGCTATTCTGGCATTGGATGGTGAGCGAGCGGCAGCAAAGCTGTTGGCAAATGAGCCTGTGACTATTGAGATTGACCAGGAGACTTTTGAGATCTTGCCAGATGAGGTTGAGGTCAGGGTTCAAGCGCACGAAGGTTTTGCGGTTGCCAGTGATGGCGCATACCTGGCTGCCCTGGTGACAGAGCTTACACCTGAACTGATCCTTGAAGGGCTGGCAAGGGAATTTGTGCGCAGAATACAGGATTTTCGAAAGCAAATAAATCTCGATATTTCTGACAGGATTGAGGTTACTTATTCTGCCAGCCCACAATTGTCGCAGGCAATCGAAGAGTTCAAACCATATATTATGGGTGAAACACTGTCCCTCAAATTGACAGCCGCTGAGAACCTGGGTGATGGTGAGACCGCTGGTGACACTTTTGATGGTGAAACGGTAGAATTTACAGTGAAAAAAGCCTAATTACTACATTTATCAGGATAAAACGATCCGGTTACGATTAGCCGGGTCGTTTATTTTATAAATAACCCTTTTTTTGATTTACAATAGGAATGCTAATTTATTTACAGGAAACATAAATGAGTGATGATTTACGAGTTTATCGAAAAGTTTGTGCCAGGGTGCCAACCTCTGCTGGCGAATTTCAATTGTGCCTGTACCTCAACAATAAGGATGATAAGGAACACCTGGCACTTGTTAAGGGCGAAATTGACGATACCGATCAGCCTGTGCTGGTGAGAATCCATTCTGAGTGTTTTACCGGCGATGTGCTTGGTTCACAACGCTGCGACTGCGGGCAGCAGCTGCACAGCGCCATTGAGATGATCAGCCTGGCCGGACGCGGTTTAATCATCTATTTACGGCAGGAAGGCAGGGGTATTGGATTGTTAAGCAAGCTGCGCGCCTATAATCTTCAGGATGAGGGTGTTGATACCGTTGATGCTAATTTACTCTTGGGACACAAAATTGATAATAGGGATTACAGGATTGCCGTAGCGATACTGCAGGATATGGGTATTAACAAGGTCAGGCTATTAACAAACAACCCTGAAAAGATAAAAGCACTCGAGGCAGGCGGTATCAAAGTTGTCGAAAGAATACCCCTGATACCAGAAGTAACAAAAGACAATCTTGCTTATCTGCTGACCAAAGCACAGCGGATGAATCACCTCTTTAAGGTTGAGCCCGTTACGGAAGATGAGCAAACAGGTGATCCAGGACAAGTTTTTGGACCAGTTGACTCATTTTATGAGTAGCGATTTAGAAAAATGCAGCTGCTTACTGCATGCAAGACTGTTGTATCTGATTTCACATAGACAAAGAAAACCACATGAGATTGATCGCTGAATTGCCCAACAGTAAAGGTTCATATGCCTTGCTAATGCATCTTGATCAGGCAATCAAATGCAGCGTCGGCTTCCTTGGAGAGCAAAAATTTGAGAAGGGTGATTATGCCTATACCGGCAGTGCCTTTGGACCAGGCGGCATACGTGGTCGTATTCAACATCATTTGAGAACAAGTGGTTCGCTTCACTGGCATATTGATTACCTGATGCCCCATACAAGCCTTAAAGGAGTTCTCTATACAAATGCATCTGTTCCGAAAGAGTGTTACTGGGTGACTGTTTTTCAGGAGATGGCAGGTGCATCTTCTGTAATTAGAGGATTTGGCTCCAGTGACTGCCGCTCGAAATGTCTATCCCATCTCATCTATTTTAAAAATCCAGTAACGACCAGGATGGTCTGGCATCACCTGTCGATACATGATCCAAATGGGGATGTCATACTGTGTGATTATCTCGACCCAATGATCAGATCAGAGAAAATGAAGTAAAATCAAACCAGTTTCTAAGTTGGAGGATTTTTTGAATAAACTGCTCAAGGACTATGCTTTCCTTTTCTCTATCGCTGGAACAATTGTACTTCTGGATCAGTGGACCAAGTTCCTCATCCGCCAGAATCTTGGCATGGGTGAGGTATTGCCTATTGCCGACTGGTTAACACCATATGCCCGAATTGTTCACTGGTACAACACTGGTGTGTCCTTTGGTATGCTGCAGGGATCAAATGATATTTTTAAAATTTTTATATTAGCAGTTGTCATCGCGATTATCGCCATTTTTCCCCGGATATCTAATGAACATTGGACTCTGCGTTTGGCAATGGCGATGCAGTTGGGAGGCGCTTATGGCAACATGCTTGACAGGTTTATCGTTGGGCATGTTACAGATTTTATTTCTGTTGGAAATTTTCCGGTTTTCAATGTCGCGGATTCTTCGATAACAATTGGTGTAGTTGTCTTATTGTTAGGGTTCTGGTTGCAGGATAGAAAAGAAAAACAGGCGAAGAAAGCTTTAACAGAAGGTGACTGTGATGAGCTAACATCACAAGGTGATTGTATTTGATGGTTGAAAAACACGTTTCATTCACGTTCAATCAGATAGATCCTGAAAGGCTGGATAAGTATCTTGTCAGCCAGTTAAGTGATTTTTCAAGAGCCAGGATTCAGTCGCTAATTTCTTCAGGTTGTGTGACAGTCAACGCTAATTTACCAAAGAAATCGGGCCAGGTTTTATTGCCTGGAGATGAAATTGAAGTTACCATCCCTGAGGTGACAAAATCTGAATTGATTCCAGAAGCAGTACCTCTGGATATCATTTATGAGGACGACCAGATAATTGTCATCAATAAGCCGGCGGGAATTGTCGTGCATCCATCTGCAGGCCATTCAACAGGCACACTGATTCATGCAGTTCTTGCCCATACCCCTGAATTAACTGGCATTGGTGGTGTTGCTCGTCCGGGGGTTGTTCACAGGCTGGATAAGGATACGTCAGGATTGATATTGATTGCCAAGGATGAAAAAACGCACCGCTGGCTTCAGGATCAGTTCAAGTTGCGAAAGGTCCACAAAGTCTACACAGCGCTGGTAGATGGACATCCGCCGACAACCAGGGGCCGCATCGAAGCAGCCATTGGACGTGATCCAAATAATAGAAAGAAAATGTCGGTGTATCCTCAGGGAAAAAGCCGCGAGTCGATAACCGAATATACTGAAATTAAGCGTTTTCTGAAACATACCTTAATAGAGGCTCATCCATTCACAGGTCGCACGCATCAAATCAGGGTGCATATGGCATTCCTGGGTTGCCCAATTGCCGGGGATACACTTTATGGCTTCAGGAAATCGTCAATTCCGATCAAGCGACATTTCTTGCATGCTTCAATGCTCAGTATCATTTTGCCAGGTAAGAGTGAGGAAACAGTTTTTGAAGCACCGCTCCCTGATGAATTGCAGTATTTAATTGCAGAACTTAAATAAAAAAATAATATTTGGAGGTAACTATGGATTGGGTTGATCTGAGGTCTGATACTGTCACGCAGCCAACACCTGAAATGCGAAAAGCGATGGCTGATGCTGAAGTTGGTGATGATGTTTATTACGAAGATCCTACCATCAACAAGCTGCAGGAGATGGCGGCTGAGCGCCTGGGAAAGGAAGCAGGCATCTACCTGCCTTCAGGTACCATGGGAAACCTGCTGGCTGTACTGACACACTGCAACCGAGGTGATGAAGTGATCATGGGCAAAATGAGCCACACCTTCTTGTTTGAAGCTGGCGGTGTTGCTGCTCTGGGCGGTGTTCACCCTTCCACATTACCAAACCTGCGAGACGGCACAATTGCCTTTGAAGAGTTAAAGGGTGCTGTAAGACCAGACAACCCACATATGCCCATTTCTAAATTGGTTATTATTGAGAATACGCATAACCGCTGTGGTGGTTCACCGTTGAGTGTGGAATACACCAGGCAGGTGGCAAAAATTGCCCGTAACAATGACATGGCGCTGCATATTGATGGCGCCAGGATATTCAACGCGGCAGTTGCCCTTGGTGTACCGGTCAACCAGCTGACTGAGCCGGCTGATTCTGTAACATTCTGCCTGAGTAAAGGACTATGTGCGCCAGTAGGATCTGTTTTATGCGGGAGCAAGGACTTTATCCATAAATCTGAACGGATCCGAAAAGCGCTTGGTGGTGGTATGAGACAGGCAGGCATTATTGCTGCCGCAGGAATTGTTGCACTGGAGAAGATGGTTGATCGGCTGGCCGATGATCACGCAAGAGCAAAGGCAATTGCTGATGGGCTGGCAAAAGTACCCGGAATTATTGTCGAATACAACCCGCCTCCAAGTAACATGCTATTCTTAAATTTACACCCTGACGTGAAACAAACCCCTGCACAAGTTGCAGAAAAACTGCTTCAGTATGGCGTAAAAGTGGGTGTAGTTGGCTTAAACCGCTTCAGGTTGGTAGTTCACTATTATATAGATGATGCAGGTGTAAAACGCACAATTGACGCATTCTCAAAAGTATTGTAGTTTTGTACTAATCAATCAGGCAGGCAGTTAACTTTGACTGCCTGCCACTTTATTTAACAGCTACAAAATTCAAGAGGCAGTAATCTGCTATAATTCAATCAGTTCGAGGGGAAAAATTTATCAATTGATTCTAACAACGCCAGAGGACAACCATGGAAAAATTTATCACTTATGAACAGATATGCTTGACAGCAGATTACATCCAGCAAAAAATTGCTATCAAGCCGCAGGTTGCTGTCATTCTTGGATCAGGACTGGGTTCATTCGCTGAGATGGTTGATCAACCTGTCATCATTCCATTCGCAGAAATACCAGCCTGGCCAATATCATCAGTGGTTGGTCACAGCGGCAGACTGCTGATTGGACAACTGGAAGGCAGGAATGTTTTTGTAATGCAAGGCAGGGCACATTTTTATGAAGGTCATTCGATGAGCGAAATTACTCTGCCGGTGAGAGTGATGCAAAAAATGGGCATCGAGTCTTTGATAGTTACCAATGCGGCTGGTGCGATTAATCCTGACTACAATCCGGGTGATTTAATGATGATCACCGACCATATTGGCCTGATTGGTATGGCAGGGCAGAATCCTTTACGAGGACCCAACCTGGATGAGTTTGGACCGAGGTTTCCAGATATGAGCCAGCCCTATGATAAGGAATTCATGGAGATTGCCAGGTCCATCAGTCGTGAAAATGATTTGGGAATGCGTGAAGGCGTTTATGTGTCCTTATCAGGCCCATCGTTTGAGACCCCAGCCGATTTGCGTTTCCTGCGGGTTATTGGTGCGGATGCTGTCGGAATGTCAACCGTTCCAGAGGTAACCATTGCCAAGCATGGCGGCATGCGAGTCCTTGGCATTTCTGGTATTAGCAACAAAGCAAACCTTGATGGCAGCACCATAACCACACATGATGAAGTTCTGGAAGCCGGAAAAGTGTTGGTACCGAAATTAACACAGGTGATCAGTGGATTTTTGCGCAATTATCCATCTTAATCCAGCTGTAGCCAAACTTCTCAACTATGCAAGACCTGTTATTGTTCTTAAAAGCCAATGAGACATGGATATACCTGTTTCTCGGTCTTATTGCTATTCTAATGATCCGAAAACTGGTTATTGCCTGGCTTGAATTACGTAAAGCGATTTTTGGTCTGGAAAGGGAAGCGGCATTAAGAAGGATTTCTTACGCGGCTACCATGACCAGTCTGGTTCTCTTGATAATCCTTGCCCAATTTATTTTGGTGACGTTTATTGCACCATTAAACCCTGTCAACACAGATATAAGTACTTTGGATTCAACAGAAGTCACTATCACCAGCGATAATCGAGAAGGAGAAACTTCATCCACTGAAGTTTCAGAAACATCCCCCAACATGACTTCTGTTCTGATTGGTGAAGGTTGTATCGATGAGATACTGGAATGGACATACCCCGAAGCAGGCACTTCAATTAGTGGTCTTGTGGAATTGCGAGGGACTGTCAATTACGCAAACCTAGGATTCTATAAATATGAATATCGGCCCATTGGCAGCGAGACGTGGACCACGATTGCAGCAGGTGATACTAAGAAGGTAGATGAACCTGTTGGTGGTACTTGGAATACCGAGCAATTATTACCGGGAGATTATGAACTCAGGCTGGTTGCCAGTGACAATGAAAATAATCCGTTTCCAGCCTGTATAATACCGATTACAATTGTGATAACCGAATGAAGAGGAGTGACTATGCCCAGGATAGAAGTCCGGCCGACAATCTCTGAAGATGTGGAGTTGTTCATAAACCTTCGCCACGACTACATGACCTCACATGTCTGGCAGATGGATAGGCTGCTTGAGGATGGACAGGTTAACATAAAACTTCGAGAGATGCGTTTGCCCCGGTCAGTTGAAGTTTATTATCCCAATTATTACCTCTTAAAAAACAGCGATTGGCTGCTAAAAGGCGATACACTCACAGCTTTACATACTGGAAAAATTGTTGGATATATTAAGATAGTTGAGCAAGCCAATGCACAAACTGCCCGAATCTCAGATCTTGTGGTGGATGACAAAATGCGTCGTAAAGGGATTGGAAGCGCGATGGTCATTGCTGCGCAGGAATGGGCAGTTGACCGGAATTTACGCTGGTTGATTATCGAAATGCAGTTAAAAAATTATCCCGGTATCAGGCTGGCAACTAAATTAGGGTTTGAATTCAGTGGATATAATGATCATTACTATCCCAACCAGGACATTGCTTTGTTCTTTGCAAAATACTTGCGATAACTAGGTTGATTTTAGTTAGAAAAGACTTATTGTTGTGAGCATTTGGCAGTTAGCTCTTCCCGTTTTTAGAACACTCAGCCAAATATTAATGGCAGGCGTGGCAATAAATGCATTTTCTCTCCTGCTATATGCTTCCTATTTTAATCTTAAAGACAAAGTGGCAAGAACTTTTGTCATTATACTTTTCTGCCTTGTTATTATTTACTCTGCCGAGGCAATTGGCAGTACCTTTTCACGGTCTGATGAAATCGAATTTTGGCTGCGTGTTGAGTGGATTGGTATTTTGATCTTACCGGCAGCCTATTTTCATTTTTCTGATGCTTTATTGACTATCACTGGAAAGCCAAGCCGGGGACGGCGAAGCCTGCTTGTTAAATTGTTGTATATCTTTACTGCATTGATGCTGCTTGCTTTACCGTTCCCTCAATTCTTCAATGCTGTAATCCTTGACCAGCAGGTACCTCACCTTGAAAATACACTTGTAACGACACTATTTACGCTCTACTACCTGATCATTATCTTTTTTTCCATCTACAATTTTTTACGAGCTTACCGTCGAACAAAGACACCGACAAGCCGTCGAAGGATGCTCTACCTGATTATTGCCAGCCTTGCGCCAATTCTGGGTAGTTTTCCGTTCATGTTGTTCGGTTCAGGTTTTGCCGGCAAACATCCCCTCATATTTTGGATAAGCGTTGCATTTACCAATGTCATTGTCGGAGCGCTTATCAACGTAATGGCTTACTCAGTTTCGTTTTATGGTGTATCCTGGCCGGACAGGGTAATAAAGAGCAGGCTGTTCAAGTGGATTATGCGCGGACCTGTTGCTGCCGGTCTTACACTTGGGATAATGACTTCGATAAACAGGGTAGGTAACACGTTTGACATACCATATACCGGCACTGTGTCCAGTGTTGTGATGCTCTTGAGCTTTTTGATCATACAGTATGGAATCACCCTTTTTCGGCCTCTGGGCGAACGCGTATTATTGTTTGGTGACGACCGTGATGAAATTGAGAAATTACACACCCTTGAAAACCGGCTGCTGACGCGCAATGATCTCGTTCAATTGCTAGAACTTCAACTTTCGGCTTTATGTGATAGTTTGCAGGTCAGTGGGGCTTACCTGGGCACCCTGCAGGAAAACAACAAAGCGATTTTCGTGTCAATTGGAGATAATAGTCGCGATGAACCTGCTCTGCGGGTGAACTTTCAACAGGCAGTGCGTCAAAATGGGTCAGTGTCCGATATCTTTCAATGGGGTGATGATCTACTTGTTGCCTTAAAACGACAGATTGATGAAGAGCCGGCACAATTAATTGGTGTTTTAGGAATCAGCAATTCTACATTTTCGATGTTTGACCCTGAACGTTTGGTCACGTTGCAGCGACTCGCTGAGCGGATCACCACCTCGTTATCAGATTGGCTGCAGCTTCAATCATCATTTGAGTCTCTTCAAGCTATTGTTCCCGGAGATGAATGGCTGCTCAGGCTGAGAGGTACAGGAAAAATTGAAGCAGATCAACTAATTGCAGGCAATGTAAATATTGAGACACAGGAAATCTCTAACTGGGTTAGAGATGCGCTTACGCATTACTGGGGGGGACCAAAATTTACTAAAAGTCCATTGCTGCAGCTGAAAGTGGTGCGTGACGCAATGGAAAAAAATGACAATAATAGTGCACAGGCCTTGCGGACGATTTTGAAGGAAGCTATTGATAGAACAAAACCTGAGGGTGATCGCCGATTCACCGCTGAATGGATTATATATAACATCCTGGAGATGAAGTTTCTCGAAGGAAGGAAAGTGCGGGAAATTGCCTTGAAGCTGGCTGTTTCTGAGGCAGATTTATACAGGAAACAACGCATGGCAATAGACGCAGTGGCAGAAAGCTTGAGAGAGATGGAGCAAAATGCCAGAGAAAATTGACCCGCTGATTTTGTTATATCATATATAAAATATCAATATAATTAATCATATATTTATTTATTGTTGCCATGGAAGAGCGATGGGGAGGTTGAATGGATTGTTGTGCTAATGCCCCGATAGATCACCAGGATAATGGGGCAGAACCTGATGAAGGCTGGTGGGCTGCTGTTCTTGCAGAAGAAGACAAAAAATCAACAACTGCAAAATTTAAACCTCAGGCAGTGATGATAGATGATAATCTCAATAAGCCGGATTGGGATTATGTTCAGTATTTACTTGAGAAAGACGAAATAATAATTCTCGAAACCTATTCTTATAATCGCGGGGGACTGCTTGTGCAGTCAGATCGGATCCATGGGTTTGTGCCTATCTCTCATTTGATAGATATGCCCTGTGGTGTCGACGAAGAAACCAGGGATTTACGGCTTAGAGAATACCTGGGTAAACACATTCGGTTGAAGGTGATTGAATGTGACCCCCAGCAGGATAGAGTAGTTTTATCAGAGCGAGCCGCACTGGCTGGAAGTGGTAAAAGGAAAGCGCTGATTGAATCTTTGAAGCCCGGTGACGAGGTGTGTGGCACAGTCACAAATATCACCGATTTTGGCGTCTTTGTTGATCTTGGCGGTTTGGAGGGTTTAATACATGTATCAGAATTGTCCTGGGGCAGGGTGCAGAACCCGAGGGATATTTTGAACCTTGATGACCAAATCTTTACTGTTGTGCTGAATGTTAACGAAGAAAATGGCAGAGTTGCACTGAGCTTGAAAAAGCGTTTGCCAAACCCATGGGAGCTGCTAAAAAGCAGTTATGAAATCGGTGATGTCACTGATGCGATTGTCACGTCCATTACACATTTTGGGGTTTTTGCCAGGCTTGACCTTGGAATTGAAGGTTTAATTCATGTATCTTCGTTGGATGCTAATAATTCAAGACAAGAACTTGAAAAACTGTACCCGATTGGGAATACAATTCGGGTTAAAATAATCCATATTGATATCGATAAACGAAGACTTGGGTTAAGACTGGCAGTGAATTAATGGGACAACCGGTAAGGACAAAAAGAACAACAAACAACAGGAAAACCTCTTCACCAAGAAAAAGCATACCTGAAAATCAACCGTCACAATTTCTTACGTCATTAAATGCTCTTTGGTTACGTTTTCGACGGTTCAGTCTTGATATTCTTGGAGTGCTACTCATAGCTTTAACTTTAATGACGATCCTTGGAATGTTAGGACTGACAAGTGGAACTTTCATTGATGCTTGGGTTCCGTTTTTGCAAAGATGGTTTGGCTGGGGGCGTTTCTTAATTCTGCTGGCAGCCATGCTGCTGTCGTTGTTCCTGTTGAAAAATCACATTAAGCTGTTTCCAAAAATTGTACCGGCGAAGTTATTTGGCTTGGAATTGATCTTATTCCTCCTGTTGACAATTATGGCAATGATTGGAGGAAGCTCCCTCGAGAGAGCAGAGCAGGGCAAAGATGGCGGAATTATTGGTTGGGGTCTGGCTGAAGGCGCCAGGATGTTGTTTCCCGATGGTCTGGACTGGTTCATCATTCTTGTCTTACTCGCCGCATTATTGTTTTATGTTTTCGATATTGGCAGACACCTGCTCAGGCTGCTAAGAGGACTGGATTCTCGCATATCAGCCATTCAGAATAAGTCACATCACGTGGATGCAATGAACGAAAATATTGCCATAGAAAGTGATTTAACTTTAGCAACTTCATCAGTTGGTGTGACTTCTGAGGCAAAGGGCGCAAAGAAGTCCGGTAAAGCCAGCCATGATGTCTTCTCTGTCAAACGCCCCCATACACTGCCTGGTCTTGAGATTCTGCTGGATGAGATCACTTATAAATTCAATGAAGAGAATATCCATAACACAGCCAGTCAAATAGAACAGGCGTTATTTGAGTTTGGCATTCCAGCAAGGGTAATTGGTTACCGGGTTGGACCGACGATTACACAGTTTGCAGTGGAGCCTGGATATGTCGAAAAAACTGCTCCCGATGGATCAATTCAAAAACAGAAAATTAGAGTCTCCCAAATACAAAGCCTTCAAAGAGATCTTGCATTGGCTTTATCGGCGGAGAGAATGCGAATTGAAGCCCCGGTTCCTGGTCAGTCATTTGTAGGTATTGAGGTGCCCAATATACAGGGTGAACTTGTTCGGTTGAAGCCGCTGCTGCAGTCACAGGCATTTCAAAAGGCCGGCACACCTCTATCTATCGCTATTGGCAAAGATGTCTCGGGTCAAGCTGTTATTGCTGACCTTAGCCGCATGCCGCATCTCTTGATTGCCGGTACCACCGGCTCTGGAAAATCTGTGGCGATCGCTTCGATCACATTTTGCCTGGCGATGAACAATCAACCGAAAGACCTTCGCCTGATCATGCTTGATCCAAAAATGGTGGAACTGATAAGATTTAATGGTCTGCCGCACATTTTGGGAAAAGTGGAAACCAATCCTGAAAGGATTATCGGCGTTCTACGTTGGGCATTATCTGAAATGGATCGGCGCTACCGTTTGCTTGAGCAGGCAAAAACGCGTGATATTGATACTTACAATCGAAAGATTAGCCGGCAGAACGGCGAAAAGCTGCCCAAAATTGTCATCCTGATAGACGAACTTGCAGACCTGATGATGTCTGCTCCAGATCAGACGGAGCACAGTATCGTCCGCCTTGCACAAATGGCGCGGGCAACGGGCATTCACCTTGTTATTGCTACCCAACGTCCAAGCACAGACGTAATAACTGGCTTGATAAAAGCCAATTTTCCCGCCAGAATATCGTTTTCTGTTGCCTCCTCAGTTGATTCGCGAGTTATTTTGGATACCAATGGCGCTGAAACGTTGTTAGGGCGCGGCGACATGCTGTTTCTTCCCCCTGAAGCGAGCAGTCCCATTCGAACGCAAGGCGTCATGGTATCTGACCAGGAGATTGAAAACCTGATTAACTTCTGGCGAGAGACAGCTCTCTCAGATATCGTTCCTCCTCCATGGGAGGGTTTGATCGAAGATGAGAAGGGTGGTACAGATTCACTTATGGATCAAGCGATTTCGATCGTGCGCAAGTCCCAGCGGGCAAGCGCTTCATTGCTGCAGCGCAGGCTTAGAATTGGGTATCCTCGGGCGGCAAGATTAATTGATGAGTTAGAGGAAGAGGGGATCATTGGTCCTAATCTGGGTGGCGGTAAGGATAGAGATGTGCTTATTCCTCCAATAGAAGAAGACGAAGAGTCTTTTGAAGATGAATAAACTGAATGCTATTTCAAGAGACTTGAAGTGAAAATTTGCGAGTATAATGGCGTGAATCGGAGTGATGAGTGGAAGAAGCCTTGAAAGAAGAACAACCTAAGACTTTTACAGATTACCTGAGGAAAGTCTTCAAGCATATCCTTGACCCGGTAGCAGGGTGGCTGGTTAAGATTGGACTACATCCCAATGTTGTTACTGTCATTGGATTGATTGGTCATTTCGCTGCTGCAGTGTTAATCGTTTTTGGCAGGGTGCCCCTGGGTGGATTGGTTACGTTGATCATGGCTCCAATAGACGCCGTTGACGGCACCATGGCGCGTATTAGGGGTGAGCCAACTGCATTTGGCGCATTTGTGGATTCAGTAACAGATCGTTACTCTGAAATCCTGTTGTTTGGCAGCCTTTTGATTTATTTCGGTATACAGGAAAACTTTACAGGCGTCATCCTTGCGTTTTTAGCAGTAACAGGATCAATGATGGTTTCTTATGCCCGAACCAAAGCCGAATCACTTGGTTTTGATTCGAAAATCGGGCTGCTCTCAAGGGTTGAGCGTTATCTCATCTTAATTCCATGTTTAATATTTAATATTCCAATTGTTGCGTTATGGGTATTGGCGATTTTCACGCATATCACAGCTCTGCAAAGGGTGTTTTATGTGCGGAAAAAATTCTACGACCGAATGAATAAAGGTAAATAATTCGTTAGTTCTGAAAGGTTAAAGAGATTTTATGCGAGAAGGTATACAGATTGGCCCATTAGTCATTCATTATTACGGTGTAATAATCATGCTCGGCGCGATATTTGCCGCTTGGCTGTCAACAGTTGAGGCAAAAAGACGCGGTGAAGACCCGGAAATAATATGGGATGTGCTGCCATGGCTGTTAATCGTCGGTATTATTGGTGCACGTATCTGGCATATACTGACACCACCTGCCTCTATGGTCGAGCAGGGTATAACAACCAAATACTACCTGACACATCCACTTGATATGCTGGCTATTTGGCGAGGTGGACTGGGAATCCCCGGTGGCGTTATGGGTGGCGTTTTGGCTTTATGGATTTATACAAGGAAGAAAGGGCTCAATTTATTAGTTTGGCTTGACATTATTGCACCTGGTCTTGCTGCCTCGCAGGCTATTGGCCGCTGGGGCAATTATGTAAACCAGGAGGTGTACGGCGCCCCCACAAATTTGCCCTGGAAAATATTCATCGAGCCAGGCTACCGTCTACCTGAGTATGCCGATCAAGCGTATTATCATCCTCTTTTCCTGTATGAGTCTCTGTGGAATATGTTTACGATGGTGCTGCTGTTATGGGTAGCACGCAAATTTATAACAAGTCTTAAACCAGGTTATATATTCCAATTTTATCTTATTCTTTATCCGCTCGCACGTTTCTTCCTGGAATTCTTGAGGCTTGACCCATCAAAAGTGGCTTCAATTAATGCCAACCAAACATTGATGGCCGTTATCGCCCTGGCGAGTGCTGGTCTGCTCGTTTATAGAGAATTTTTTGTCAAACGACAGATTGATTTTACTGAGAATGAGATTTCTTCTGACGAAGGTGACTTAGTGTCTGAAGAATAGCATTAGTACCGTTTGCTTAATTTAGAATCCATCAGTATCGGTACTGGTGGATTTTGTTTACCAACCTGATAAAAATGGCTCCCATTCTGAATATTGTTTCAAATAATTTTGGTGCATATAATATGCTGAAGAAGGGGGTTCGTATGGGCGGCAAAGCAGCGTCATTTTGGCTTCATTCAAAGTCCGACCACCTTTTTGGTGATTGCATCTGGCACACGCAGTAACTACATTTGCCCAACTTTTTTGCCCGCCCATGTGGCGAGGGACAACGTGATCAATCGTCAACTGGCGGTTTGAGTTTCCACAATACTGGCATGTGTAATTATCCCTGCGGAAAACCTCTTCTCGTGTCAACTTGAGATGAGGACGCGGTCTGTGTACCATATAGTTGAGGCGAATAATTGATGGTATTGGGTATTCATTGTTGATGCCCCGGACAAACCCGCGCCCGTTAAGAACCAATGTCGCTTTCATGTTAATCATCAATCCAAGCGCTCTTCTCAGATTACAGACATTGATTGGTTCATAATTTGCGTTAAGCAGAAGTACATGATGGTTCATATTTACCTGCTAAAAAAAATTATAGCATTTTCTATTAAAGGTACAATTAGCAGGATAATATTTGTTAATTTGGAGGAAAGAATGCGCGTAGCCATTGCTGGTGGAACTGGTTTGATTGGAAGTGCCTTGACAAAACGTCTGGTTGAAAGTGGTCATCAGGTGATTATCCTCACACGCAGCAAAGTAGTGGATTCTGCTGCGAATATCACTTATTTGCAATGGGATGGAAAGTCAGCAGGCGAATTAGCTCAGCAACTGGAAGGCATTGACGCCATCGTTAACCTGGCAGGCGCATCCATCGGAGGAGGTCTGTGGACAGCTAAGCGCAAAGTCATTTTACGAGAGAGCCGTTTACAGCCAGGAAAAGCACTCACCGATGCTGTATCTCAAATGGTAACAAAACCACAGGTCTTTATTCAGGTCTCAGGTATCGGCATTTACGGTGACACTGGTGAGACGGCAGTCAAAGAAAACACTCCTGCTGGCTCTGATTTTCTGGCAAAGCTAGCAGTTGAGTGGGAGAATTCCACCAGGGCAGTGGAATCTTTCGGTGTTCGACGAGTGATCATCCGACCCGGTATTGTGCTCGCCAGTCAAGGTGGCATTCTAAATCTCATCAGTCTACCGTTCAAGCTGTTCGTGGGCGGGCCAATAGGCAGCGGCAAGCAGTGGTGGCCCTGGATTCATATAGATGACCTGGCACAGGCTGTTCTGCATTTAATTGTTCATAAAGGCGCACATGGTGCTTTCAACCTGGTGTCTGAAAAACCTGCAAGGATGGATAGTTTTGGAAGAAGCCTGGGGAAAGCGATAAAACGACCTTACTGGTTCCCAACACCTGCTTTCTTGCTGCGTACTGTGCTTGGAGAGATGAGCATCCTGGTGCTGGCAGGCCAAAAAGCTGTACCAGACAAACTGAAAGAAACCGGCTTCAAATTTCAATACCCTGACATTGCCAGTGCCCTTGAACAGATCTACAGCCATAACAGGTGATCACCCTGTTTAGTATTGACTGACACAGGTGTTGATATGATACACCTTTATAATGCCCCAAGAATTTACGGAGGATACCATGAACTTCGATGAACAAGTCTCATATTTGATGCAAGGTACCGAATATGGAGATACCGCACTTGCCAATGCAATGGCGGTGGAGCTGAAAGAACGCTTAATCGAGGTGGAGAAAGATGGACGTCCGTTAAGGGTCTATTGTGGTTATGATCCGAGAAAAGCTGACTTGCATCTTGGGCATACAGTTACAATGCGAAAATTGCGGCAGTTCCAGGAGTTGGGTCATGAAGTCACTTTCTTGATTGGTAACTATACCTCTCTTATTGGAGATCCATCAGATAAGGATATATTGCGACCACAACTGACATCCACTGAAGTTGAGGAAAACGCCAGAACTTATGCAGAACAAGCATTCAGAATATTGGACCCGGCGAAAACAGCAGTCCGATATAATGCCGAGTGGTTGAGCGGATTGAATTTTGCTGAGCTGATTAAACTGGCATCAAACTTTACCATCCAGCAATTTCTAACGCGGGAAAACTTTAAATTACGCTGGGAAAAGGGTGATGCTGTTTATTTGCACGAAACTTTTTATGCCATTATGCAAGGTTACGATGCGTACGCATTGAAGGCAGATGTACAGGTTGGCGGCACCGATCAACTATTCAATATCTTGACTGCTGCAAGAAAGTTGATGACATATTATGGAGAAAAGCCCAATATCGGCATCATCCTTGGTATTTTGCCTGGAACCGATGGCGTGATCCGGATGAGTAAATCGCTGAGGAACCATATTCCTCTTAACAGCAACCCGGAAGATATGTATGGCAAGGTGATGAGCATCCCGGATTTTGCCATGCCTGATTACTTCAAGTTGGTAACCCGGTTTACACCACATGAGATTGATAAGATCAATGGCGAGCTTCAAGCAGAGACTATTCACCCAAGAGATGCTAAAATGATCCTTGCCAAAGAAGTAGTTGGCTGCTTTTATGGTGATGAGAACGCAGATGCTGCCCAGGAGGCTTTTATCAGGTTGTTCCAGCAAAAAGAAAAACCGATAGACATACCGGAATATCTGCTAACTGGTGATGAAACAATCCTTGATTTACTTATGAATGCCAACCTGGCGAAAAGTAAAAGTGAAGGACGGCGGTTGATCGAGCAGAAAGGTGTACGCCTGGACGATGTGATTATTGACGACCCAAGACAGATCGCTTCAGCTGGGGTTCTCCAGGTTGGAAAAAGACACTTTTTACGAATCAAATAATGCTTCTTCAGAAAAGAGAACAAACAGGATCAATCCAAACGAATTGATCCTGTATTTTAAGCTAATTGAAAAAAATATTACTCAGCTTGTTTTAAAACTGCATTCATTAAACCATCACCAATGAGCCTGGCTGTATCAGGGCTGTCTTCTTCCAGCAGGACAACCACAGCAAGCGGAGTGCCTTTCCAATCGGAGGTGGTTCCAGCGATATACCAGGTTACTGGCAGGCTGTCGGTAAAAGATAAGCCTGTAATTTCCCATACTGGCTTACCAGTAATTGATAGAAAATTTGCGGTTTCCCTTGCATTGTCAGTTTTTATAATTGCAGTGGAAGAACTGCGAGGGAAAATCACCCATCCCTGTGTTGTTGTTTTTACTGCTTGGGTAATGACAGGTGTTGGTTTTTTGCCATCCGCACTGATTGCTGCAGCAGCAATTACTACTTGCAGCGGTGTTACTTTTATCTGATCAATTCCCAGTGCTGCTTTATCTGGTTCGTCCAAGAGTTGAATGATGTCAGGATCTGCCTGTAATAAAGGTAAACTGCTTGTACTGGTAGTAAAACCAAGCGTATTATAGAGGGCAATCAATTCAGATGCGCTAAACTGCTTACTCAATTCCAGAACTGGGCCAGGGCAGCCATTGACCAGTGCACGTCCCCAACTAATCTCTTCTGTAAATGGAGACGCACAAGTTAGAATTGAATTTCCAACTGCCGCAGTGAGCTGATCGGGGAGTGGGGGTAAACTATCCAGGTTATCTATTGCGGCCAGCATAAAAACACTCTGTGCTGTACCAAGAGGATATTTTGATTGTGTGGCGCGATTGACAAGCGGTGCATCAACCTCATTGATCCACATCTGCCAGTTTGAATCTATCTGGTTTGGGTCAAAATAAGGGTGAGAGGCTAAAACCAACAGTTCTCCACTGGCTGCATTTAGCATTACCGCTGCTCCCTTATGCCCACGAAGTAAGTCATCAGCTTCATTTTGGAGCTCAAGATCAAGACTAAGCCGAATATCTAATCCGGGGGGAGGTGATCCATAGATCAAGTTGTTATACCAGATGGAGGATGATGTATTTCCTTTCAAGCCTCGCAGGTATGGATCAAGACTTGCTTCCAGCCCAGCCTGACCATAGGTAGGGCTTAAATATCCAACCGTCGCTCCAAGTGATGGGTAGGTGACAACTCGTGCGTATTTTCCCGGTGTACCGGTGGTAAGCGCAAGGGCCTGGTTATTGCGGTCTAATAACCAGCCACGTTTCACATATAGATTGTTGATAGCTCTTCTTGGATTGTCCGTTCGGTTTACCAGATTCTCTGACCGGACAATTGACCACCACCCGCTCAGCAGGGATAAGCCTGCCAGACCCGAGAGAAGCAGCAATGACACCAATATCAATGGCTGTTTATTGACCATTTTCGCAGGTTCAACTTCACCAATATTGCTGATTAACAGAAGGCAGACAATACTTATTGAACAGGTGAGCAAGGAAGAACCACCATATGACACAAAAGGTAAGGTTACACCTGTCAGGGGCAGCATACGCAAATTACCACCGACAATCAGAATTAATTGAATGCCCAGAAATGCCGTGATTCCCGCAGCCAGGTAACGGTGATAGTTATTTACCGCATGTGAGGCAATCTTAAAACCGCGATGGATGAGGGTTGCAAAAAGGGTAATCAGTGCCAGTGAGCCGACCAGGCCTGTCTCTTCAGCTATCGCTGAGAACACGAAGTCAGATATGGCAACGGGCACAACCACCGGGTTTCCAATACCAATACCCCGACCCAGTAATCCGCCGGATGCCACTGCGATCAGGGACTGTACAATTTGATAGGATTTTCCGCTTGGGTCGAGCCAGGGGTTTAACCAGGCTTCAACTCTAAATTTAATCACGTCAACAAACAAAACACCCAATATGCCGGCGCTAATTATGAGTATTGCACCAAATATCAGAACTTTTTTATCTTCAGTTGCGAGGTAGATCATCGTAAAATAGAGCAGTAAAAACACTGTCGTCGTGCCAAGGTCCCTCTGAGCAAATAAGATCGCCAACGCTAATCCTGTAAGAATTAGTGTTGGTGCGATTAGTTTCATAAAATCTATTTTCAGCAGTACCCTGTCAGCGAGATATGCGGCAAGATAGACAATAAGCAACAATTTAAGTGGTTCGGAAGGCTGCAGGTAGATACCGCAGCATCCCAACCATAATCTTGGACCTGCGCCGCCTGGATAGATACCAACAACAAAGGTCAGGGCGGTTACAATAAGACCGCAAATTAACCAGATGTATTTATACCGTCTGAGCCAAAGCAAAAAATTGGGTGTGCGAATGATGGTAATTATTGCCGCTGTGCCTACGATCAACCAAAGTGCCTGTTTAAAACCATATGATGGCAGCAACCTGAATATGGTTAATAAACCCCATCCTGTTAATAATCCAAAAACTGGTAATAAGTATGGGTCCCTATTTGGGAGGAATTTTTGTGATTGCCTGTGAAGAAAAGAGAAACACACTGCCCACACGATCACACCCGCCCAGTGTACAAAATTGATAGTCAGATCCAGTCCACGCGAACGTACAACTGGCGCCAGACTCAAGATGAGCGCGTGAATAAGGATAAATATTAAGCCTGCATACAGCAGCCTGCCTTGTATTTGATCCTCAACAGCCGGTGATGATGGAAAGAGTCTTTTCACAATTAGAGATACTTTTTCAATAGAATGTCCAGTTTATGCCTGGTTTCAGGTAAGATTTTTTCACGACCTGTAATGATTGCGTCCTTCAGACTGTGATGGCATGGGCAGTCCGGGTTGGTCTCTAATTCTTCAACCAATTTGATCAAGGCATTTTGTGCAAGAAGTGTATTTTTTTGCAGTGTTCGAACAACCAGGTCAACGCTGACGGTTTCCTGGCTGATATGCCAGACGTCGTAGTCAGTTACGTGAGCCATAGTTGAATAGCAGATCTCAGCTTCGCGTGCCAGAAATGCTTCTGGGCTGGCAGTCATGCCGATAATGGAGATGCCCCAGGAACGATACAGGTTGGACTCAGCTTTCGTTGAGAACCTTGGTCCCTCAATGGTAATGTAAGTGCCCCCGTTATGGACTTTTCCACCTGCATCAACAACAGCCTTTGAGAGGGACGTGGAAAGGCTGCTGCAGAATGGATCAGCTGCACCTACATGCACGGCCAAACCCTCTCCAAAAAAACTTCTCTCCCGTTTGTGGGTGAAATCAAAGATCTGATTGGGGATTACGATATCACCAGGCGAAAAGTCTTCTCGAAGTGAGCCGCAAGCGCTCACACTAACAATTTCGGTGACACCCAAAGTTTTTAGCGCATAGATGTTCGCCCGATAGTTGACTTCTGATGGTGTGATGAAATGTCCAATGCCGTGCCGTGCCAGGAATGATACTTTTTTGCCTGCTATGCGACCAGAAATTATCGGAGAACTGGGTTTTCCAAAAGGTGTGTCCATTTCTAATGATTCAATATCCTGAATAGCGGAAAAATTATATAAACCCGATCCGCCAATAATCCCTAAGTGTGGTTGACTGTTCATTTTTACCTCCAAAATTGTGTAAATGGAGAAGTTCGTTTGATTAACTTTTGTCTCGGAATTGCTTACTTTGTATATGCAGTTAACTCTTCATACTGACCATGAGTCGGGCGTTTCCAAGTCTTAGCTCATCACCAGAAATCATGACGATTGAGGTAAACACCCTCTCATCGTTCAGAAATGTTCCATTTGTGGATTGTAAATCTTCAACCCACCACTGGTTATGATGATAGGAAAGCCTGGAGTGCAGGGAAGAGACGGTATCATCATGAATTTCAATATCGCAATTTTTATCCCTGCCAATTGTTATTTCAGCTTCCTCGAACGACAATGGGTTATCTGATTCATTCTCAAGCGTAATGGTGATCATAGGTATTCTGCGTGAGATGATTTTACTGTTCGTTGCTTGTAAATCAGTGAAAATCAGGTAAAAAATCCATCCTAAAAAGCTGTAGAGAGCCAGGACTAACAGAATTCTGAAAACCAGCACGACAATTTCTGTCAAGAATTCACCTCACCTTCTGAGTTGACCTTTTTTGTCTGGGTGGTATCACTTATTTGGTTTTCCTGATCTTCAACATAAATCAAAATAACACCTGCCAGAGAGATCACATCGCCAGATTTGAGAGCCACTTGATTGACTGGACGATCATTCACAGACGTACCGCCTGTTGTGTCGAGATCCAGGAGAATGTAGGTGTTATTTTTTGCGCGTAACTGAATGTGGTATCTTGAAACACGCGGGTCTTCGATAACCAGGTCATTATCCTGCTTGCGCCCGATTGCCACCAGAGGTTTTGTGAGCTGGAATAAGTGATCAACATTGTATAATAGATAGGCATTTGCCGGCAGTATCTCTTCGTTCGTTTCGTTATCTTTTTCAAGATTTACAACGGTCGTTGAGAAATGTTCCTCGTGGATGATATCGCTGAATACCTTGATCTCCCTGGGAGCCAACCTGCTGTCTGTTTCCAATAGAATGACCGGTAGAGACGTCATCTTTAGCTGCAATTCGCGTGACACAGTAAATAACTGTAAAGCCAGTGTATCAATCTCACTCAGGTGATCTTGCCAAAATACATAATCGTCATTTGACAATAAAATGATGTATTTGTTGGGAACGAGTATTGACCCGTCAGGCAGTTCCTGCATATTGTTTTCCATGGCTGAGGTCAATAAATTTGCCAGTTTTATACGCGGATCAAGCCAATGGGCAAATAGAGAATTACTCTCTATAAATGCTTCAATCTGTCTCTCAACTTGATCTAAATAAAGTCGCATCATAAAGTTATTATACTAGGTTTGATCTATCTGACCCTGAAGCATGGCTGTCCTGGGAAAAGGTGGTACGAAGCTCTTTTTTTCTGATGTAGATTGGATTGCTTATGATCCAAGTTCGTTCTTTTCCAAGATACCGAATGAAACATTGACATCGATACACGCCTGGTTCAGTGACAATGTAGGTACATTTCTCATTGTCCATCCACTCAGCAACTGATACGCCATCTCGATACAAAACAGTTCGCGCTGTTGATGGAAGGCTTATTTGTAGTGTGATACTGGTAGAAAGGTCTGTTATTTCTCCCATCAGGATTTGCCTGGTTGCACCAGAGCCATAAAATCTAAAACCAGTTGTTGGCATTGGCAAATCGTAACCAATGAAGAAATTGCCATTACTAAATGCCTGCACCACCCTCGAAATATCACCATCTGCTTCTCCTGAGAGCGGCTCATTCAGTATTAGATGGTTGTTTATGGTTTGGTAGTGCCACTCATAAGGGAATATTTTTCTCTTTAGAGGTCCCATTTTAAGGCTTAGCTCATGCGAATCTGTTCCGCCAATCCCGGACACAACGCAGCCTTTATTGAGCAGTCCATCCCACTTTTGCATGGCTTGAATGTTTGGTCCGTGAGCTAAATAGGCAGGAAAAAGTGCATAGAACACTGCATGTATTTTGGATTTTATGACGGTTTTTAATTCACTTAAGCCATTCCACAACTCAATGCCAGTGTACCCGCTAACCTGCCAATTTTCCCAGGTGATGTCTGTTTCATTAAACAATGCCAGCGCATCTTCAAATGGATGGGCGATGAAGGATACTCCCTGATGCCTGCTAATTTGTGTGATCAGGTTCTGGGTATTTGACGCTAATCCGCTGAGCTCTTCAGTAATTCCGAATGCCAGCAGGTGGTTTTTTTGTGGCATCAAGGTACGATCATGAATTTCTTCGCCCACGATAATCAGAATATTTCGATCACCAACAGGGTAATAGCCTGACAAACCCTTAACAAGAAGGTTGTGATCTGTAACGACTACAGCGTCAATGCCTGCTCTACCAGCAGCCAGCGCTAATTCGCGATGTGTTTTTGACCCATCGGAATACCTGGTATGATTGTGAACGTTTACAATGAATTCATGCATAGTGATCCAATTCTCTGCTTTTTAATTTACCTTTATTGATAGAATCTAAAAATTCTAGTTGACGATTCTTACATTAAAAAGGTATAATCTCAACTGCTTTTACCAAGGAGGCTAATTGTGCAGCTTGTCGGATATTTTGAAATTGCGTTAATTATAACTTCAGTCGCTTTGATTGCCAGCGTAATCCTTCAAAACAAAGGTATCGGTCTTGGCGGTTTAACAGGACAGGATGCTGGCGGTGTATTTACTGCAAGAAGAGGGATTGAGAAGACTCTTTTTTACATTACTATTGGATTAAGTGCCTTATTCTTTCTTCTTACGCTTATCACAGTATTTATTCAGTAATAATATTACCAATATTGATTTGAACTTTTCCCCTGACGGGGAGAAGGTCGTTTAAAATATATGATAGATGCAATGAAACGAATTCGCTGGCAACTTCTGATAATTTTTCTAACAGGGCTTGTAGTTGGTTTTCTGCTGTTGATTGAACAACCAGAACCGATTACCATGCAGCCGGAGGCAATTCAGGGCGGCACGTACATTGAAGCCCTAATCGGTCAACCACAACGCTTCAACCCTGTGCTTGATTATTATAATGACGTTGATAGGGCAGTGGACCGGTTAATCTACTCAGGCTTGCTGAAATATGATGATCGTGGGTTGCCCCTGGCTGACCTTGCAGAAGCATGGGGTGTTTCTGCTGATGGACGCACGTATAACGTCCAACTCAGGGAAGGCATCAAGTTCCACGATGGTGAAATCCTCACTGCAGAGGATGTCGTTTTTACAATTGAGTTGATGAGAGAGGGTGGCGATGTTGTACCCCAAGATCTTCAGGATTTTTGGTCAGAGATTGAGGTGGTTCAGCTTGCCGATACCATGCTGCAGTTCAGATTACCTGAACCCTTCTCACCATTTACCGATTACTTGAGTTTTGGTGTTCTACCGAAACATCTACTTGGTCACTTAACTTTTGAGCAGATTAAAAATGATCCTTTCAACCTGTCACCAGTTGGCAGCGGGCCTTACAAGTTTGACAACTTGATTGTTGAGGACGGAAAAATTGCCGGCGTTGCGCTCTCAATCAACCAGGCATTTTACGCACCCCCAGCCTACATCGAACAATTCATTTTCCGCTATTACCCGGACAGCGCTTCGGCATTTGCTGCTTATCAACAAGATGTTGTCCAGGGAATCAGTGTGATTTCCGATGATCTTCTGCCAGACGTTCTAAAGATACAGGACTTAAACCTCTACTCCAGCAGGACACCACAGTTTTCACTGGTATTCCTGAACCTTGCAAATGTCAAACTGGAATTCTTCCAGGATGAGACTATTCGAAAGGCTCTTCTGTTAGGCATTAATCGCCAGAAGATCATCAACCAAATTCTCTCCGGACAGGCTATTGTTGCCAATTCACCAATACTGCCAGGTTCGTGGGCTTATTTTGACGGGTTAATCGCCTATGAATATGACCCTGATAAGGCAGCACAGATGCTGAAAGAAGCAGGGTATGTAATTGCCTCCGAAGAGTCTGTCGTTAGAATGAAAGAGGACGTTGAGCTCACTTTTGAAATGATTTATCCCAATGATGGGAAACATCAGGCGATTGCAGAAGCGATTCAAAGGGATTGGGCAGCTATCGGTGTGAAAGTCACGATCAACCCGGTTGATTATGCCGTAATGATCACTGAACGGTTGCAAAGCCGTTCTTACGAAGCAGCACTGGTTGACCTCAACCTATCACGCTTTCCGGATCCTGATCCGTATCCGTTTTGGGACCAGGCTCAAGCAACAGGCGGGCAGAATTACTCTCAATGGGATAATCGTATAGCTAGCGAGTACCTTGAACAAGCACGAACGATTAATAACATAGATGAACGATCGCGGCTGTACCGGAATTTTCAGGTGATATTTAATGATGAGATTCCGTCAATTCCTTTATACTTTCCTGTTTATACCTATGCAGTTGACCAGGAGATAAAAGGGGTCACAATCGGTCCACTTTTTGACAGTAGTGATCGTTTTCTCACTGTGACTGATTGGTACCTTGTATCGCGAATGCAAAACACCAACCTGAGCGCAACCGAAGTCAGCCCATAGTACACATTATTTTCAGGAGGTGGTAATGGCAGACTATCTGATCTATCAGGAAGATCTTATTTTCCTGCAGGCCAGCATTCCTGAATTACAGGCTTACATGCTGTCAAAAGAAGTGTTTTGGCCGGTGTATTACGGGCACCAGAACAGGGCGGCCAGCATATCAAAACTAACACTGGGTAATCTCTATCTAGCCTTTGAAAGATTGCAAGCCCTCAGCTTACCTGAACCCATTGCATTGGAACTTGATGTGCTGGAGCAGCAATTTCAAGATTTTCACTCACAATGGAAAGCCAACTTGATGAAGAAGGGGACTGAGGAAATTGCTGCAAGAATTAACCTTTGGAACGATTACCTGAGAGAGATCGATAAAAGGGGGTTCTTCAACCGTTCAGAGTATGCCAACAATGTCCGCTGGCGTGCGATCGTGCAACTGCTCTCTGACAACGAAGTACCGATTAGCCCCAGTGCAAGAGAGCAGCTGCGAATATGTGATAGCTACCTGAAGAAAAATTTTTACACCAGTGACTTTGTCTGGCAAGAGCCATATAGCAAAAAATTCGGGCCAGAAAAATTCTGGTATCTGTACGTGACTTTATCCCAAGAGAAGAGTGTGAAATTATGAGATCTTTTTATACCCGCACAGGTGATGAAGGACAGACTGGTTTAATAGGCAGTGAGAGGGTGGATAAATTTGATATTCGGATTGAAACCCTTGGCACTTTGGATGAAGCCAATGCAGCGATTGGCATCGCCAGGGCTTTTAACGAAATCGATGAGTTGAAAGAGATTATGCTGCAAACACAGCGCAATCTTTACAGATTAATGAGCGAGCTAGGCGCTTCTGATGAAGCTGCTGAGCATTTTATTTTTATTACAGATGAAGAAATTACTGCCCTTGAAGCACAGGTAGACAGCCTGTCAAGCAAGTACAAGCCACCCAGGGCATTTATTGTCCCTGGTGATACAAAATCAGGCGCCTATCTTGACCTTGCCCGTACGATTATTCGCAGAGCTGAACGTCGAGTTACAGAGTTGAATAGTGCAGGGCTACTCAGGAATAAATTGACGCTCAAGTATATTAACCGTTTATCATCCCTGCTATTTGCGTTGGAAATCGCAGAATATTTGTCACAATCCGACTCTGTTACCCTGGCAAAGAAAAAGCAATAAGATGATCGGTACGATTATCAATGTTGTTGCGATCACCCTTGGCGGACTTCTTGGGTTGCTGTTAGGTTCCCGCTTACCAGAACGGATAAAACAAACCGTGGTCTCCGGCATCGGTTTATTTACAATGGTTCTTGGTATAAAGATGTTCCTCGATTCTCACAATGTCCTGGTTGTTTTAGGCAGTATTCTGATCGGTGGAATATTAGGTGAATGGCTCCAGATAGAAATGCGCCTGGCGCACTTTGGCGTTTGGCTTGAGTCTAAGGTCTTGCACAAGGCAGCGTACGATTCGCCGGGAGAGAATAACTTCGTCAAGGGTTTTATGACCTCTTCGTTGTTATTTGTCATTGGACCTGTAGCCATCCTGGGATCGATACAGGATGGGCTGAGCGGCGATTACTCTCTGTTAGCAGTGAAATCGATCCTTGATGGTGTTGCTTCGATCGCTTTTGCATCGACTCTTGGCGTGGGCGTGATATTTTCCATCATTCCTATTTTTCTCTACCAGGGTGGAATTACTTTACTTGCCAGCCAGGTGCAGGGTTTAATCAGTACAGCAATAATGAACGAAATCTCGGCTGTTGGCGGTATCATTTTATTGGGCATAGGGATCAGTACAATACTGGAAATTAAACAAATCAGGACCGGTAATTTTCTACCTGCCCTGATCATTGTGCCTGCACTAGTATTGTTGTTTACGCAGTTTGGTCTTTATTAAAGAATGAACTCTCCGTAGGGATATACATAAACGGGAAAGCTCTCTTTTGTCAGGGTAAATCCCAATTTTTGATACAATGCCAGCGAAGCTGAATTATTATGTTGCGTATTTACAGTGATATGTTTGATCCCTCTCTGGCTGTAAAAATTCAGTAAATCGTCAACAAGCATCTTGCCGATGTGCTTATTCTGATGTTCAGGCAGTACTGCCAATCTTGATAGATGTGCACTATTGGTCGTCAGATTGCTAATTTGGTAACCAATAATTTCACCATCAAAGACTGCCACTGTTGCATAAGATGACTGGTCATAGGCAGCCTGCAGGCCTGCTTGTGATAGCTGCCAGAGTTTTTCAAATGAACTTTGATCTACGTTCGTTACTGTTTGAATATCATCCTGAATAATTGGGCGGATAGAAACATCATTATTCAACTTCACTGCAACAGGATCACCGGCAAACCACTCAAGGATAACAATTCGCTGGTGGCTGATGAAACCGCTGCTTGAAAGCAAGTGATCAAACAAGCTTTGAACAGCGACTGCCGCCAGTATGGGACGTGCAGCATGGAAATCCATTAATGCAGGGCGAAGCAGTTCAGTCCAAGTTTGGAGAAGTTTGACGGAATACGAACAGGCGAAGAACCGTATCCAGGCTATGCCTGGTGGATCTTCAGGGCAAGCTATGGCTGCCTGTGGTCCATGTTCATCTGTAAGTAAAAGAAATGGTTGTTTGCCAAGCCAATCTTCAGGCATGCGCCAGTCAAGGTGACGGTGAATATAGGTGCTGTACTTCATAACATTAGCCAGCTGTTCAGCGTCTTTGTAACCGAGTGATTTTACTAAGCGTGCCTGCTCCATATCGTTATCGAGTGTTCCAGAAAAATCAAAAGTTGCTATGCCGAAGAACTTAGTTTTCTTCGTAAACCCATTCGCCCGCAACCATTGTCTTAGAGGGCTTGATTAAATGCAGATCCTGAGGATCGATATTGAACGGATCAACATCCAAAGCGATCAAATCGGCATTATTACCAGGTTTCAATGCGCCTGATCGTTCAAAACCACCATTAGAGGCAGCAGGAGCTGTAGTGAAACCCTGTAAGGCTTGATAGAGCGTGATTTTTTGTTCGGGATGCCATCCATCAGGCGATGGATCTCCGTTAGCGCGGCGCCGTGTTACTGCGGCGTGCAGTCCAATAAATGGGTTTGGTGTTTCCACCGGCGCATCAGAACCAAATATCAGCTCTGTGCCCAGGTCAAGCAGCGTCTTAAACACGAACGCACCTTCAGACCGTGCTCCCCAATACTTGTCTGAGATATCCAGATCAGAGGTCGTGTGAATTGGCTGCATTGATCCGACTACTTTTAGCTCTGATAAGCGCTTGATATCATCAGGGTGAAGCAATTGGGCATGTTCAATGCGGTGTTTTAGTCCAGAGATTGAATGCAATTGTTCATACTCACGTAGAAGCTGTAAACCATCCAGGACAACCCGATTTGCTTTATCGCCTATCGCATGGATTGCGAGGCTGAGACCACTCTCGACGGCAATTTTCCCATGCTCAAATAAAGTCTGGGCGTCAATCAACATGATGCCAGTGCTGTCAGGCAGATTCTCCAATGGCTCTAACATGCCTGCAGTTTGAGAACCAAGTGCGCCGTCAGCGAACATCTTTACTGAGCCAATGCGAAGAAAATCAGATCCAAATCCTGAGCGCAGTCCCACAGCAGCTGCATGTTCGGCAAAATCGAGAGGGATGCCTTTTGTAACCCTGAGTTTTAGCTTGTTCTCCTGGTTTAACTGCTGTAAAGCTGAGAAACACCTGATACCGTTGAAATCATGAACGCTGGTAAGGCCCATTGCCCATAATACTGGCTGGACAGCAGCTATAGCCCTGGCGGAATCTTCCACAGTTGCCTGTGGAATAACCTTCCGAACCAGATTGTTTGCCGTTTCAAAGAAAATGCCGGTAGGGTTACCGGTTTTATCTCTTTGGATAACGCCGCCTTCCGGGTCTGGAGTTGAGCTGTCGACCCCCGCCAGTTTCATCGCGAACGAATTTGCCCAGGTTGCATGACCTGATTTTGAAGCCATAAAAACCGGATTATCAGGTGCGGCACGATCAAGATCAGCGGCTGTGCCGTAACCGCCAGCCCAGACATTTTGATTCCAACCCCAGCCCTGTATCCATGTGCCTTTGGGTTGGCTGGCAGCTTTTTCGGCAACATTTTTTAGACATTGTTCAAGTGTGTCAGTTTCACAAAAAACCTGCTGATGGCTGAAGGCAAAATGTTCCAAATGCATGTGTGCATCAGTCAAACCCGGCAGGATGACTGCGCCGTGCATATCCTGTGTTTCAGTTTTGTCAGTAATTTGGTTTTTCAGGTTTGGCCCGCCGATGGCAACGACTCTTCCTCCGTCAATGACCATTGTTGACGCAGTAGGTGAATCAGGGTCCATAGTGTAAATTTTGGCATTGTATAGCGTTTTCATAATTTCATTACCTCAGTAACTGATGTAGTATCGACTCAAGTTCTTCGTCAGAGTAATAATGAATAACTACAGAACCGCCTTTTTTCCCACTGTTCAAATTGACCCTGGTGCCCAGTTTATTGCGTAATTGTTCTTCAATTGCGGTAATTTCAGGCGCTTGCGGCGGCTTGGGCAGTGGTTTTACTTCTTCACCTGAATACTTTCTTACCAGTTCTTCAGTCTGCCTGACAGACAAGTTTTTCTTGATTACAGTCTCCATTGCAGCAATTTGAGCCTCGCTGGTCTGCAGGGCTAACAGTACCCTGGCATGTCCCTCGCTGATACGGCCTTCAAGCAGTGCAGTTTTTAATTTTTGGGGAAGGTTGAGAAGCCGCAGTGTGTTGGTAACACTTACGCGGCTTTTACCCACTTTTTGACTGATTTCCTCGTGAGAAAGATTGAAATCTTGGTGCAGTTGGCGGTAAGCCTCTGCAGTTTCCAACGGTGAGAGATCAGTGCGCTGAATATTTTCAATTAATGCCAAGTCAAGCCGGCTTAAATCATCGGCTTCCCTGACTATTACCGGCACCGCCTGCAGATTTGCCAGCTTAGCGGCTTTCAATCGGCGTTCACCTGCGATCAGCGTGTAGCGTTCATCTAACGGGTTTCGGGTAACGATTAATGGCTGCAGTATGCCATGTTCTCCGATGGAAGCAGCCAATTCATTTAAGTCGTCCGTGTTAAAATCAGTTCGCGGTTGGCGGGGGTTGGCAGAGATCAAAGAAATATCGACCATATCAACGCCGCCCTGTTGTTCAGACTCTGGTCTCTCGGGAATCAGTGAATCCAGACCACGTCCTAATCCAGTTTTTCTTGCCATAATATCCCTCTCTTAATCCGGACCCTCAGGTTTAATTATGCCGTCTTGCAGCAGTATTTCTTTTGCCAGTTCGCTGTAAGCATGTGCGGCAGTAGACTCGGGCGCATAGATTGAGATAGGTTCACCGAATGAAGGCGCTTCAGCTGCCCTGATGCTTCTCGGGATGATCGTCTGGAAGACACGGTCAGAGAAGTATTTTCTGACTTCTTTGACCACATCAAGGGCCAGATTTGTCCTGCCGTCGTACATGGTGAGGATAACGCCGCGTACTGCCAGCCCTGGAAACAGGGAATTCCTGGCACGGGTAAGGGTTTGTGTTAATTGGGTCAATCCTTCCAGTGCAAGATACTCACATTGGACAGGAATGAGTACGCCATCCTGGGCTGCCACCAAACCATTGACCGTGAGGATGCTCAATGATGGCGGGCAGTCGATGAGTATGTAATCATACCGATCTTTTACTGAACTGATCGCCTCTCGTAAACGATACTCCCGGTTTTCCATAGAAATCAACTCAACCTCAGCACCTGCAAGGGCAGGCGTTGAGGGGACAATGGATAGCCTAAATCGGGGGTTATGCAGAATGGTAGAGGTTAAGTCCGAATTTCCGATAATCACTTCATAGGTGCCAGCGCGAATGGCTTTTTTCTCTACACCCAGGCATGAAGTGGCATTTGTTTGCGGGTCCAGGTCGATCAGAAGAACCTTTTGACCATAAGCGCCTAGGTATGCACCAAGGTTAATGGCTGTTGTGGTTTTTCCGACTCCACCTTTTTGATTGACAATAGTATATATGCGCGCCATGGGTTAATACTTCTGAAGAACTTCGATAAGATAGTTTTGAACTTCAGACGGTGTAGGGGTGCCTGCTAAACCAGGTCTGGTCACTGAATTTGCGGCAATGAGTGTCGCAAAACGGGCTGATTCCCACGGGTCTTTGGTTTGGGCGTACCTGATGAAAAAGGAAGTGGCAAAAATATCGCCTGCACCAGTCGGGTCAATTTCTTCAGTTGGCGGCGGTCTGAAGCCTTTGATATCGCCATTCCAGTATAACCTTGAGCCAGAGCTGGCTTCGGTTAGTGCCAGTATTCGTATCGAAGAAAGCATGTCATCGATGATTCTCTGGTCACCGCCAACATCTTCAATGCTCAAAATAGCTGCTGTCGCCTTTTCCAGCGCGAGGGCTGATTCCGGCCATTCAGTAAAGTGAATCTTCCCTTCCGTGTCCCAGGACCTGAACCACCCCTGTGGTGTTAACCCAATGACAGGGTTGTTGAAATGCCCGATCATGGTGACAGGAATTTCCTGGGCAACCGGTCCAAAATGGACGATAGGCGCTTGTTTCCAGGTCTCGGGGACCATCCACAATTCAACGGGGTCTGCGCGGTGTTGTATGTACTGAGTGCGTTTACCCTGGGCGTTGATGTTTTTGAAAGTCGTTGTGTATTCTGAGAAATGCGAGATGATAGGAATACCATTGAGAGGGGTGAGGTCGAGATCTTCATGATGACAGCTAACGATACCAGGCCGCAGGCCTATAGCTTTGGCTGTCAGGGCAGAGTAAGTTGCTGTTCCACCAAGCCGCAGACCATTGGGGGTTATATCCTGCGTGATATGTCCAATGACAAGGTAATCGATGGGTTCAATGCGAGGGTTGGAATTATTCATTGGATCCAATAGGGTTATAAATCCTTGTATGAAGTCAGGACAGATGAATATCGGTATTCTGCAGAGTGACGACCTGGATCTCAGATGTGTCTCTGGTGACCCTGCCTGATTCTGAATTATAGCATGGACAATAGCTTGATGCGCTTGAAGCGGCCTTAAGATATTAATTAAAGATCTATTTGATTAGGGTTTTACCAAGTAAATTATTCTATAATAGACGAATGGCAGAAGACAAATACTCTTATAGAATTGCAGACATGGCAGTAAATGACCGACCGCGCGAAAGACTGGCACAAGTCGGCGCTGAGGCGCTGTCAAATGCTGAGCTGATCGCCATATTGCTACGCGTAGGCATAAAAGGTGAGAATGCTGTTCAAATGGGCAGCCGGGTATTGACTACAGTGGGTGGTTTGAGAGGGCTTCACAGGGCATCGTTCACTGAAGTCTCTGCTATAAAAGGGTTGGGAGAAGCAAAGACGGCGCAGCTAAAAGCTGCCATAGAACTGGGCCGGCGATTGTCACTTGAGGACACGGTTGAAAAGCCATTTTTGGGGTCGCCGCGGCTGGTTTATGACCTGGTTCAGTATGAGATGACCGCTTTCACCCAGGAGCACCTGTGGGTGATCAACCTTGATACCCGCAATCACCTGTTGAAAATTGAGAAATTGTACAAGGGGTCGCTGAATGCCTCGACTGTGCGGGTGGGTGAAATATTCCGCAGTTCTATCCAGAACAATGCCGCATCCATCATACTGGTGCATAATCACCCCAGTGGTGACCCGTCACCCAGCCCGGAGGATATCAACTTGACAAGGGTTGCGACTCAGTCCGGCAAGCTTATGGACATCGATGTGCTTGATCACATCATCATTGGCGACGGTAAATTTGTGTCGCTAAAAGAGAAGGGCTTGGGATTTATACCCTAAGTAAAAAATTCTCGCGATTGTTGACAAAATAGGTGACACGTAGTAATATATCAGACGTTTCGGCGAGGTAGCTCAGTGGCAGAGCAGGGGACTCATAAGCCCTTGGTCGTGAGTTCAAATCTCACTCTCGCCACACTCAAGCCCCCTTTATTGGGGGTTTTGCTTTTCTAATCCCTTAGTCGTGGGTTTACTGTATAGAGCATCCAGCACTGCGTAAAACCCACTCTCGCCACCCAAAATTGCTTGTAAGATGAAATCTTAAGAAGTGTCCTCTCTGGAGATAATTGTATGTGTCCCATTGCTAGGCAATAATCTCTTGCCTAGTTGCTCGTATGCCACATAATATCAGTGGAATAGCGCAGGTACTGCGCAGTTGCCGGGTTGAGCTGAAGTTCTTTGTAAAGGAAGGTCCAACCCTCCTCAGGGGTGTTGTCAAGTGTGCCGCAGCCACCAACCTGGATGCAGGATTGGTACTGAGTCATCACGCCCACAAATTCAATTGGCAAACCGTGCCGTGTAAAACCATATTCGCTGAGTAGCGCCCATTGTTCTGCATTAACACCCGAGTCGGCATAAATCAACGGCAGTGCATAGGATGCACCGGATCCATAAGATATGTACCAGACGTCTTCCTGACTCCATCCATTGGTGCAAGGCCAGGTGGGACGCGTTCTTGTTGGGCAGCCGGCAGCATCGCCGAAGTTATAGAGCGGGAATTGATTGACAGAGTCGTAACCTTTCAACCAGGCGCGGGTGACTGATACGGTATTCCATGACAGCTCCATGTCATTCATGCCAACTGCATCAACCCGCAGGATCAAGCCCTGTGAAGCAAACCAGGTATTAACGTCATTGACCATTTTCGCCCAGGCAGCTCCATGTCTTTCTGTCACTTTGCTGCCATAATTACTGGTGCCTATACCAAGCCTGAGGTGAGACACGGTTTCATTCGGTGAGCAGGTAACATAAGCTCTTCCAACTGTTTTGATGGCATCGCCAATCTGGGCTGTAGTCACCGGGCCGAAACCAAATAGGCTTGCCCCGTAATTTGATCCGATCTCAACAGGCATACCATAAGCTAACGTGACCAGGAAATCATCCCGTCCCGGGTTGTTGACACTTTGTTTACCGATTTCACAGCCTAAATTAGTCATAGCCGTACTGGAAATTGTCTTCATGTAATAACTGGTTGTGTAAGGTGGTGCTTTGACGGTATTTGTGACTGAGAAAGTAATTCCCTTGCTCCATGGACCAACACCAAAACTATTCCTCGCCTGAACCCACCAGGAGTAAGGCTTTTGAGCAAGCGTCATATCCAGTTTTAATGAGCACTGCATGCCTGTGCAGTTAGCTTCTGATGGACTGAACCACCTCGCTACGGTGTTCACTCGGCCATCGTAAAGCAACAGCCAGTAACCGTTTGCACCTTCGACCGTGTTCCATGTAAACGTTGGTTTCACTGGTGAGATCTCCCCCTTCGGTGAAACCAGCACAGGCGCAGCCGGCAGCTGCCCGCCGCCGATAATAAAAGTTTTACCCTGGCTCCAGGCGCTGACACTGGAACTATTCCGCGCTTGCACCCACCAGTCAAAACTACCGGATGGCAAGGTAAGACCGAGGCTAAAAGTGCAGGTGTTATCAATGCAATTTGCTTCAGAGCGCGTGAACCAGCGGGAAATCAAGTTGGTCTTACCGTCATAGAGCAGAACCAGAAAATCTGTGGCTTTTGGGTCGCCAGTCCAGGTGAAAGTCGGTTTATTCTCCTGAATAATTCCAGAAGGTGATTTCAAAACAGGCGCTGCAGGAGGGGCTGCCGTACCATAAACGAAGGTCCTACCGCTGCTCCAGGGGCTTTCGCCTGCGCTGTTTTTTGCCAGAACCCACCAGGAATAGGTGCCATAAGAAAGCCTGGTTGACGACTTAATACGGCACGTGTCCTGAGTACAGTTGGCATTTTTTGAGGTAAACCAGGTATTATGCACATTACGCGTGCCATCATAAACCAGAAGCAGATAGGCATCTGCATCAATGGATGCCTGCCAGATGAATTCTGGCTGATCTATCAGGCTGAAACCCGATGGTCCGATTAAATTTGGTGGCTGAGGCGCTGAAATGCTCTTTTGGGCTTTGATTAACTGGATTGGTCTGTCAGCAACTACAGCTGGTATGAGTAAATACTGAAGAAGCGCAAAAGCAGCGATCAAGGAACTGGAAAGGAATACTTTTAACTTCACAATGTCTCCGTTTTTGTTTCATAACGGCTGAATGCCTTCCCTTTAAGTTACAAGCTTTATGCCAGAAACGATTTATTTTGCCTGTGTATACAGATTCCATAATTGACTGAGAACGGATTTTAGCCTTTCGCCAAGCAAAGCGCCGCCCGCCGATGTGACATCATCTTCATTTTCAAAAACAACATATGGAATATCATGATCGTTGATTTTCAAGAATCCTTTGCTTTGAGGCGCAAGCTCATGCCAGTCATCCTCTTTGTACATGAACTCCAACTTCTTATCCGGAAGCGAATGTTCCAGGATGCTGTCGGGCTTATTGGGATTGAAACGTTTGCGATTTTTGCGAAGCGACTCTGACCAGGACACATTGACATATAGTACTGCTGCGTTCTGTATTACTTGCGTTGTGAGGTTACTGAATGCAGTGCGGTAACCGCCGTGCTGGCTGCCTCTCGAGAACTCAATCAGGCTGGTTTTGTTTGAGTGATAATCAGGGTTATCGCGTCGTTTTTTGTCGTATTCAAGGCACATGCGTCTGATTAAAACATTCCACAAGTGATTGCCAAGGAAATACCCCTCTGTATCTGAATGTAAACGCGGGTAGCCCATGGTTTCCAGGATCTCATCTTCCTCAAACCAGGTCCACAGCATGGGGAAATCATCAATCTCTTCAATCTGGTTAATGTGAAATTCTTCCCTGCGCTCAATGAGGGGTAGCGCTTTCAGGTAGGCAATAATTTCACTCTTGCCAGCTGCTGGTCGTGCTATCAGGATAATTTTCTCAAAGCAATTTGATTCAGACATTTTCCCCTCCAGCAATAGGTGTTGGTTAGGTTAATATTTCCAAACAGCAGGAAAGGTATTTCATTTTTTGGAACAGCTGTTACCGCAGGCTGTTCCAAATCATGTAAGGTATAAAAAGAATTAGAGTTCGTGGAGTCCGTCAATCACAGATTGTCCAAAGATTTCAAGATACTTTTCACCTCTTTGTTTGTTTGATTTCCTGGCATCTCCCAGGATGCCGTTGTCAGTCAGGCTGTGCAAGCCGTTCTTGATAAGCTTCTGGATGGATTCTTCATCTGACACAAGGTCGCCAAGAAAACCGACATCAAGCTTGTCATTTCGGACAAGCGTTTCATCGTAGGCCATCATGGCTGAGGTCTCAAATTCGCCGGCGTGTGCGCCAAGTGCAGCCAGGTCGATGCCATCCAAGGCGCCAATTTTTGCGAGCTGTGCAAACAAAGGCGTTAGATCAAAATTGACCAGGAACTTCACAGTAGTGTACTTAGCTGCCAGTTCTGGTGTAAGTTGTACCAGAGCAGATTCATTGCCACCGTGGCTGGATGCCAGCACGACTGACTTAAAACCATGCCTGACCAGGCTGTCAACAATTTCACTGACAGTCGCTTTGAACACTGCTGGTGAAAGTGTCAAAGACCCTTTGAACGCCATGTGATGTTCGGATAAACCCGGTCGAATGACCGGGGCAACCAGGGCGTTGCCGAGCTTTTTTGCTACAGCTTCACCCAACGCGTAGCCGAGCATAGTGTCAGTGCCCAGCGGTAGATGAGGTCCATGTTGTTCAATTGATCCGGAGATCAGCACAACTGTAGTGTATCCTTCTTTCATAGCGGCTTCAATTTCTTGCCAGGTCATATATTCCATACGTATTTCACTGCGCATTTCATTACCTCCATTCAGATTTCAATAAAAATATTATGGCACAACCTGCCATTTTGTATGCGATAATAACCAGGCAGTAAGCATTTTGATTTAATCAATGGAGCAAACTATGACCAGAGAACCGTTATCAGAGTTGGACACACCTGTTTTATGGCTTGATATGGCTATTTTTGAAAAAAATGTGAATACCATCATCAGTTACCTCAACAACAAAAATGTGCAGTGGCGACCGCATATCAAGGGGATAAAAATCCCTGATATTGCCAAACGCCTGATCAATGCTGGCGCAATTGGTGTAACCTGTGCCAAGCTTGGTGAAGCTGAAGACATGGTTAAGGGGGGCATTGATCATATCCTGATTGCCAACCAGATTGTTGGTTCTAAAAAGATTGAACGTCTGGTAAATCTATGCAAAGAGAATGACGTTACTGTTGCCGTTGATGATCAGGTGAATGCGACCGAGATCTCAAAAGCCGCTGTCAATGCTAATGTTAAACCCGGCATTGTGATTGAGGTAAATATCGGTATGAACCGTGCCGGCATTAACCCTGGTGAGCAGGCATTGGCTTTGGCAAAACACATCATGACACTTCCGGCTGTTGAATTTCGTGGCGTGATGGGGTGGGAAGGACATGTTGTCTCAATTCAAGATCCTGAAGAAAAGGAAGCTAAGGTCAAACAGGCAATAACAAAACTCACTGATACGGCTTCTCTCATTCGGAGTGAAGGCATACCAGTTGAGATGGTCAGCTGCGGCGGCAGCGGCAGTTACCGGCTGACCGCAGCCATTCCAGGCGTCACTGAAATCCAAACAGGGGGGTCAGTTTTTGGGGATCTGACCTACAATGCCTGGGGCGCTGGCACCGGAAACGCCCTTTATGTACAGGTTGCGGTAAGCAGTCATGTTAACCCGGGCTGGGCGGTCATTGATGCCGGCAGAAAAACCTTTAATTGTGAGCGTGTGATGCCGGAATGTGTGGAATACCCGCAATTCAAATTAACATCCCTTTCCTCTGAGCACGGTGTATTGACAATTCCAGAAGGCAGCAGCAGTCTGAAGCCCGGTGACAAACTTAACTTCATCCCTGGTTATGAAGATTGGACAGTTTTTCTACATGACAAACTTGTGGGGATTCGAAATGGCTTTGTCGAAGAAGTTTGGGATATTACTGGAAGAGGTAAACTTACCTGATAAAATGGAGCAGATTGGGCTGAGAAAATTATCTGTAGTGAGGTGTAAATTGAACAGAACTGCTGAAAAATTAAAACTGCTGATAACTACCTACCTTGAGTCGGAATATGTTGAACGAATTCAAGCGGTCAGCAACCAGGTTGAAGTGATCAATAAACCTGAGTGGCTGCCTGCGCCGAGGTATAAAAACGATCATTACTCTGAGATCAACCCGCGAACTGTTGAAATGGAAAAAGAATGGCACACTCTATTGAAAAGCGCAGATATCCTGTTTGATTTTGACAGAACTAACCTGGAGAGTCTACCTGAACTGCTTCAGTCAACGAAATGGATTCAGGGATCCAGCGCAGGCATTGGCCAGATGATGGAAAAGTACGGTTTCAATGAAAGCCTGGCAAATATCAAGATCACAACTGCCAGCGGCATACATAAGAAGCCATTAGCAGAGTTTGTTTTGATGGGCATTTTGATGCACTATCGCGGTTTTGACAAAATTCAGCAGTTCAGGCGGGATAGAATTTGGGACCGCTACTCCACAGATGACCTGGAAGGAAAAGTGGTGGGGATTGTCGGTCTGGGAAATATCGGGATGGAAGTTGCAAGGCTTTGCAAGGCTTCCGGTATGACTGTTTATGGGCTTGACCTGGTAGAAAAATCTGAAAATCTTGACCGTTTCTTCCCACCTGGAGAACTTGCCAATATGCTGCCACAGCTATCTACACTGGTTCTGGCATTGCCACTCACAGCAGATTCACACCGCATGTTAGGCAAGAAGGAACTGTATTTATTACCAAAGGGTGCATTGTTCGTCAACATCAGCAGGGGTAGTGTAGTGGATGAAAGCGAATTGATTAATGCGCTGCGTTCAGAACACCTTTCAGGTGCAGTGCTGGATGTGTTTGAAACAGAACCACTTCCTGTTGACAGCCCGCTTTGGGATCTTGACAATGTGCTCCTAAGCCCACATTCTGCCAGCACAACTGATCTTGAGAACAGCCGTTTAACCGATTTATTCTGTGAGAATTTGAAACGCTTTATTAATGATGAACCCTTGATTAATCTTTATGACCCGATAAGGAAATATTAGATATGACCGAATTCACAGGCGTTTTTGCACCTATTCCGATCCCTTTCAAAGCAGATGAATCTGTTGATTATGATTCCTTGAGTAAAAATTTAAACAAATGGCTTGCCAGTTCACTAACCGGCGTCGTCATGCCGGGGTCGAATAGCGAAGCCCCCTACATCAATGACCAGGAAAGAGCTGAAATTTGGAAAGTTGTCGGAGAGAAATTCAAAACCAGCGGCAAGTTGTTTATCGCTGGAACAGGATTGGAGACCACCAAAGATACAATTGAACAAACACTTCTCTCAGCCCAATATGGCGCGTGCGCGACGTTGATAGTGCCGCCGAATTATTACAAGGGTCAGATGACGCATGAAGTGCTGGTTAAGCACTATACCGCTGTGGCTGATGCGTCACCAATTCCGGTGTTCGTTTACAACGTTCCGCAGTTCAGCGGGATCGACTTCACCCTGGACACTTTACTGGCAATGGCTGAGCACCCAAATATTGTGGGCATTAAGGACAGCAGTTCCAATATTCTTAAGATGGCCAGTCTCCTGAGTCACAGGCCTGACTTTATCGTGTTTGCCGGCACCGGCGGGGCTGTCTTACCATTTTTAAGCGTTGGTTCTCCTGGGAACATAACAGCTTTTGCAAATTTTGGCTCAGAACCAATATCAAAGATAATGGACGCATTTGCGGCAGGCGATTTGCAGCAGGCAAGGAAGTTGCAGCTGGCAATTATGGCACTAAATACCTGTGTGACGAGCAAATACGGTATCCCGGGGTTGAAATATGCGATGGATCAATGTGGCTATTATGGTGGTCCCAGTCGTCGGCCACTCCTGCCGGTGTCGCAATCTGCAAAGGCTGAGATAGATCGTCATATCCAAAAATTGCGCGAGCAATCATATTTGTAAACAAAAAATCTATTATCCGCTATTGCCGCTTCATTGACAGCAACAATGAGGCGGTTTTTCGTTAACGATATACTCAAGGTCACTGGTGCGAATTGGATTATAATTTTTTCTAGTTACTGACATAATCATCGGGTTACAAAATTTAGAAATATGAAACTTATGGCATCTACAGAAAAAGAACTCGACTTCTGGGAACATGTAAACGAAATCCGCAAACGGCTGCTGATCTCAGTTCTTGCTCTCCTTACCGCAACGGTGCTTAGTTTTATTTTTGCTGAAAGGGTGATCAAATATCTCGCAGTTCCGGTTGGAGGGATTGAGCGGCTTGTTTCTATCGAGGTCACCGAAAATGTCGGTGTGTTTATGCAGGTGTCGTTGTTGTGTGGCTTCATCCTGGCGATGCCCGTCATACTATTTCAGATCGTAGCATTTATCTTACCGGGATTATCGAAAACAGAAGCTCGCTGGCTATTCACAGCTCTGCCCTTCGTTTTTGCCCTCTTTGTTGCAGGTGTGCTTTTCTCTTATTTTGTCATGCTTCCGTCTGCCTTGCCGTTTCTGATCAATTTTATGGGGGTAGAAACCACACCAAGGCTGAGAAATTATTATTCATTTGTAATTAATTTGATGTTCTGGACGGGAATGAGCTTTCAAATACCAATTGTCTCGTTCGTATTGGCAAAGATTAAGTTGATAACATATCAGATGTTGTTGAAACAGTGGCGGATCGCATTGATTGTCATCGCTGTACTGGCTGCTTTTATCACACCGACGCCTGACCCGGTAAACATGCTGTTGTTGATGATCCCTCTGTTTATCCTCTTTTGGCTGAGTATACTACTGGCATATCTGGCGAGGTAATGCTCAGGTATAATTACCCAATTGGTTTTGTAGAGAATAGGAGCAAGAGATGTTTCGAAATTTTGGCTTACCGGAATTATTGATCGTTCTGGTAATCATTCTATTAATATTTGGTATTGGGCGCATCAGCAAAATTGCCGGGGAGCTTGGAAGTGGTATTCGCGCCTTCAGGAAAGGTCTCAAAGGCGACATTGATGAGACCGATTCACAGGATGACCCTCCATCTGGCCTATCCTGATAATGCATGTATATGTGGCGCAAATTAGAATTCGGCAATAAATTGCGATGAGATTGTTCAATCTTGGCTTGTTGGAAATTGTATTCATCTTTGTCTTAGCGCTTATCCTTTTAGGCCCAACGCAAATGATAAAGCTTGCCCGTGATGCAGGAAAACTGGTGACTCAAGTTACACGTTCTCCTGTTTGGTCAGCCTTTGTTGAAACGTCCAGAGAACTGCGCGATTTGAAGACAAAAATAGTCAATGAAGCGGCGATCACAGATGAATTGCGTAAATTGGAAAATGACCCGGAAATGGTCAATTCCGCTTTGAATGAATTTATTTCAAATTCAAACGTTAATACAGAGAGAATTGAAAACCAGATTGAAAATTCAAATGATGAAAGTAAATCTGAGTAAAGAGGGTCCAAAAAAAAGATAAAAAGGCAGTTCGCAATCTAGCAGTACAGAGTAAAAAAATTGCGGACCCTTCAATTACGACCAGTTATCACCAAGCATATCGTTATTCATTGGAGTCTATTCGTTGCTTGCCATCATTTTTACATTTCTCGGCGGATGCCTGCTTGGGTACATTATAAAATCTAAAAGCAAGGTATTGCGAGCAATGAAGGGCCTGCAGGATCTATTTATGGCAATTCTCTTGATCCTTTTAGGTTATAGTGTTGGCAATGATCCTGTGGTTCTCTCTGGAATTTACAATCTTGGTCTTGAAGCGCTGATCCTTACAGCAGGTGCAATAACTGGCAGCATCTTATTTACTATCCCCTTTGGAAAAATGATCAACAAACCAGAATGAAAAGAAGCCTGTTCTTTTTTGGATTATTTTGTGTGGGACTTGTTCTGGGTAAAGTGGAACAACTACCTGCATTTTTAACTGCATCAAATTTGACGATGCCGGTAGTGCTCGCACTGCTTTTTTTTATTGGCGTTTCTGTAGGCAGTGACAGCCGGACAATCCAGCACATCAGAGGTTTTCATTTTGGGTATATGTTGCTTCCCTTGTTTATCGCTGCTGGCTCACTGTTAGGGGCAGGCATTTTCTCGCTGCTGCTTCCCAACATTAGCTTTATTGAGGGGTTGGCAGTTGGTGCTGGCATGGGATATTACAGCCTCTCGAGCATATTGATCACTGAGATCTACAGCAGCAGTCTGGGTGTGGTAGCACTGCTTTCAAATCTGCTGCGTGAGATCAGCTCAATTCTATTGATTCCACTTGTCTACAAATGGATTGGCAAATGGGGATCGATTTCAATGGCTGGGGCAACGAGTATGGATACGGCACTTCCGTCAATACATAAAGCCGCAGGAAATGACTATGTGCTAATTTCAATTATCAGCGGCATCGTTCTGACTGTGCTGGTGCCGATACTCATCCCTCTGATCCTGGGGTAATAGCTCGCCCAAATTATCCGTCCCAAATTACTTGTACTTCTCGAAATACAATGCCATAGATGTGATCAGCGCGTCAGCCGGGCGTAATACTTATACCTGTCGCCGCGATAGAGAATTTTCACGAACTCAATGGGGCGGCGATACTGTGAGAATAATACTCGTTCACTGAGGAGCAGTGGTGATCCTTCAGTCACCTGCAGCAGGGCGGCTTCTCTATGAGAGGCAACGGTGACTTCAAGTGTTTCATCTGCTTCGGTGGGAATGAGGTTGAATTTTTCTCGCAAAATTTTGTAAAGAGAGCCTATTTCTTCAAGTTCCTTTTGTTCAATAACCTGATTTTCATTTAATACCAGGTAAGATGTTTGTAATCCCATCGGCTTATTGTCAGCCAGGCGAATCCGTTCAATTTTAAATAGCTGCTTGATGTCTGGATCGAGATCCAACAGCTGTCCGATTTTTGACGGAATATCAACAGGCCCTATTTCTAGGATCACATCGCCGGGTGTGAGTCCACGCTTTTGCATATCCTCAGAAAAGCTGGTTAATTCTGTCATACCTTTTTGCAGCTTCTGCGGCGAGACAAATGTACCGCGACCGTGTTCTCTATACAAATAACCCTGTCGAATCAAAATTCCAAGCGCTTGCCGGATTGTGGTTCTGCTAACGTTGTAAAGAGTCTCAAGATGTCTTTCAGATGGAATGGGATCATGCGGTAGCCATTCACCGGATTCAATCTTACTCCGGATGATATTAATTAATTGATAATATTTTGGGATGATATCATTGGGATCAACAATTCTTGACATGCGCTCCTGCCTGTGGTAAACTAATATACGGTGAGGTTGTCATGTGGTCATTACCAGATAAGATCATTATGATCAATTATTACACTATTGTCAAGTAATTATACAAATAATGCTTGAGTTATAGAATTGAAAATGTGATGCTGCCGATAAATGATTCCGAGATCCACGAAATTGTCAAAAAAGTGCTTGCGCGGGTTAATCAGCCTGCTGTAACTGAAGCTGCAATCAGCAAGCCTGTTGTTCCAGCTGAATTGTCAAAACAAAAATCTGAATCGAAAAAAGTGGTCGCTATTGGGTCGGATCACGGTGGTTTTGATTTAAAAGAAGGCTTGAAAATCTATTTGAATGAGCTGAATTTTGAAGTTATTGACTGCGGCTGCCCGGATAAAAACGCTGTTGATTATCCCGATTTTGCGCATGCCGTTGCTTCTATGGTTGCTGCAGGCACTGCCTGGCGGGGCGTGATGATAGATGGCGCTGGCATTGGCAGCTGTATGGTAGGCAATAAAGTGCCTGGTGTTAGAGCGGCGCTTTGTTATGATTATGCCACCGCGTCTAACAGCCGTGAGCATAATGATGCCAATATGTTGACGCTTGGAGCCGGCTTGATCGGCATCAATTTGGCAAAACAGATTGTAAAAACCTGGTTGGAAACGGCATATGCAGGCGGCCGGCACCAAAACAGGATCGATAAACTGCTTGAGATTGAGCGCAGCTATTTAAAAACAGGATAAAGAACTATGACAACAGACCCGAAGACTGTTGAAATGATTATAGAAGTTATCGCTCGAGAAGTATTAATTGCTCTTGAGGAAGAAAAATACCGCAAGGATCACCCTGAAGGATCTTACTGTGAGGTTTCCTGCTCAGATGGTGTTTGTGTAAAAACCTGTTTTGATAATGTGGGTCATGTGATCAGCGCAGGCGCTGAAAGGATAACATCGACACTTGGACACATTCCAAGTGACACGAACATCGGCAGTATGATTGATCATACGCTTTTAAAACCTGATGCTACTCACGATCAAATTGCACAGTTATGTTATGAAGCACGCAAGTACAACTTTGCATCTGTGTGTGTAAACCCATCTCACGTCAAACTATGTGCAGAACTTCTGAAAGGCAGCCAGGCAAAAGTGTGCACTGTGATTGGCTTTCCTCTCGGCGCTACAGCGACAGATGTAAAAGTCTTTGAAGCGAATAATGCCATCAAAGAAGGCGCAACCGAAATTGACATGGTAATCAACATTGGTGCATTAAAAAGCGGTGATCTTGAACTTGTGGCAAAGGATATCAGGTCAGTAGTCCTGGCCGGGCATGAAGGCAATGCACTGGTGAAGGTCATCATAGAAACATCTTTACTCACTCGCGAAGAGAAAATCACCGCCTGCCTGATTTCAAAAGAAGCGGGTGCAGATTATGTGAAAACTTCCACAGGTTTCTCTGGTGGTGGCGCTACTGTTGAGGACATTGAATTAATGCGAAAAGTGGTTGGTCCAACCATAGGTGTCAAAGCTTCTGGCGGTGTTAGGACTAGAGAAGACGCAGAAAATATGATCAAGGCTGGTGCAACACGTATTGGTGCCAGTGCAGGTGTGAAAATTATTGCTGCCGGAAAATCAGCTGAAAAATCTGTCGCGGCTGATTCAAAGGGTTACTGACAATGAATGGGAGGCAATCATGCTGATTGCAAAAGTAATTGGTTCAACGGTTTCAACAATTAAGGACGAGAAACTGCACGGTAAGAAATTACTGATTGTCCGTCAGACTGATGAGCACGGAAATGAATCCGGAAAACCTTTTGTAGCAATTGACACTGTAGACGCCGGTGTTGGTGACCTGGTTTTAACTGCAGCAGGATCAAGCGCCAGGCAGACAACAATTACCAAAGACACGCCCGTCGATGCAGTCATCATGGCTGTAATCGATTCATTGAGTATCAACGGCGAGATTGTTTTTCAGAAATCTTAAGTTATTAAATTGGATTTAGGATGCTAGCAGATAAAGACTTGATCTCAATTCAGGAAGCCAGAAATCTGGTTGTCGCAGCCAGGGGGGCACAGCAGCATTGGATGCATGCTGATCAGCAGACAGTTGATCGAGTCTGTGAGGCAATGGCGGATGCCGCATACCAGGCAGCTGACAGGTTGGGAAGATCGGCCGCAGAAGAAACTGGCTATGGTGTGCCAGCTCATAAAAAGATTAAAAACGAATTTGCTTCAAGAATGGTTTGGGAAAGCATTCGCAACATAAAGACAGTTGGCGTGGTGCGGACAGATCCTGAAAGGGGACTGAAAGAAATTGCCTGGCCAATGGGCGTGGTCGTGGCCCTTGTACCCAGCACCAATCCAACCTCAACAGCAATTTATAAAATCCTCATTGCGGTCAAAGCCAGAAATGCCATCATTATTTCGCCTCATCCATCTGCAAAGCAATGCACTTTTGATGCTGCAGATGTTATGGCTAAGGCTGCAGTTGCTGCCGGTGCTCCAGATGGATTGATAAGCTGTATGCGCAATGTTTCACTGCCTGGAACGCAGGAGTTGATGAATCACAAGTACGTGTCATTGATTCTGGCGACAGGCGGCACACCGATGGTACGCGCTGCGCACTCTGTAGGCAAGCCAGCATATGGGGTTGGCCCGGGCAATGTACCGGTGTATGTTGACCGCTCTGCTGATATTGAAAAGGCTGCCAAATATATTGTTGCCAGCAAGGCATTTGACCATTCCACTATTTGTGCAACTGAACAGGCTGTGATTGCCGATGCCCCCATCGCTTCAAAGCTGGCTGAGCTAATGCAGCAGCAGGGTGCCTACTTCGTCAACGAAGCACAGGCAAATGCCCTGCGAAGCACGTTGTTCTCCCCAGACGGCGCCATTAAACCTGAGACTGTCGGCAAATCACCGCAGTACCTGGCTGCAATGGCGGGATTTAATGTTCCTGATTCAGCGCGCATTCTGGTTACCCGATTGAAATCTGTTGGTCGGGAAGAGCCGCTCTCCAGGGAAAAGCTGACCACGGTTCTTGGCTGGTATGATGTCAACGGCTGGCAGGAAGGTTGTGATCGTTCGATTGAGATGATTCAATTTGGTGGCAGGGGCCATACACAGATTATTTATGCCACCGATGAAAAAGCAATTATAGCATTTGGTCTTGAAAAACCCGTGTTTCGTATTTTGGTGAACACCATGGGTACGTTAGGCGCAATAGGATACACTACCGGTGTAATGCCCTCATTGACACTTGGGGCAGGCGGTTTTGGCGGCTCAATAACCGGAGATAATATCACCGTCTATCATTTATTCAATATAAAGCGCCTTGCATATGAAATCAGGGAACCACCTTCAGCGGCATTTATGCCGGGAACGCCAACATCAAGCGGACCCAGCTATCAGGAAATTGAACGAACTGTCGTTGAAGTTATCAATGAGATTTTGAATCTAAAATAACGATTTAGTTAATAAAAGGAGTAAATGAAATGGCTTTTGATACCGCATTAATCGCATTAGGAATGGTCGAGACCAAGGGTCTGGTTGGCGCAGTTGAAGCAGCAGATGCTATGGTGAAAGCGGCAAATGTTGTTCTGATTGGTTCAGAATATGTTGGCGGTGGCTTTGTAACCGTCATGGTACGCGGCGACGTTGGCGCAGTAAAAGCAGCAACTGATGCCGGTGCAGCAGCGGCAAAACGTGTTGGTGAACTTGTTTCAGTTCATGTCATTCCACGTCCACATGAAGATGTTGAAATGATTCTTCCGCAGAAGACCCGTGGAAATTTCGGTGGCCGAACTACAGAAACCAAGAAATAGCTGCTAAACAGTGAATGAACCTGGAAACATGCCCGGAACTGCGGCATTAAGCGCACTATTAAACCGGGCTCAAAAGGTTGTTCTTCCGGCAAACAGAACAAACGGGCCTCACGTGCCTGACTTAGCCGGACACAAGCTGCATGTCGGTATTGACCTGGGCACAGCCTATATTGTGCTGGTTGTTCTCGATGAAAATTATGATCCGATAGCAGGCGAATACCAGTTTGCCCAGGTTGTCAGAGATGGTTTGGTGGTTGATTATATTGGTGCAGTGGACATCGTTCGTGGAATGAAAAGCCGGGTTGAAACCAGGATTGGCAGGGAGTTAAAATTTGCTGCCAGTGGTTATCCTCCTGGCGTGCCATTGGGAGAAGTACGGTCGACAGCGAATGTAATTGAGGCAGCTGGTTTCGAATGTACCGGATTAATCGACGAGCCAAGTGCTGCCAATATGGTGATGCGGCTGCAAAATGGCGCGATCGTAGATGTGGGAGGCGGAACAACCGGAATTGCTATTATCAAGGATGGCAAGGTTGTTTACACTGCTGATGAAGCAACTGGCGGTACACATTTCTCACTGGTGATTGCCGGTGCATTGGATATTAGTTTTGAAGAAGCCGAAAAACTTAAAACAACGCCTTCTCAGCAGGAACGCCTGTTTCCAGTCATTCGCCCGGTGATGGAGAAAGTTGGCAGCATTGTCACACGGCACGTCAGGAACAAGGGTGTCAAAGAACTTACACTGGTTGGAGGAACTTCATCCTTTCCAGGTATGACAAAAGTGATAGAGGAGTACACTGGCATACCGACCACGATTCCGGAGCATCCATTGTTTGTCACGCCAATAGGAATGGCGATGTATAACGAGTACGATTGAATTGAAATGAGGTAATGATTATGGCAACTGACTCTTTTTCTTTACGATGTTACTGTTTCCTTGATAGGATGCAGGCCCAGTATGCAGCATTTGTCGGTACTGTCACTCAGGGTGACCTGCCGACCGAGGGTATGGCATCTCTTTATGTTGAGATGGCTCCTGGTAATGAAGTATTCAGGATGGTTGATATTGCCGTAAAAGCGACTGAAGCAAAACCAGGTGCCCAGATTGTGGAACGCGAGTTTGGTATGTTCGAAGTGCATTCCCTGAACCAGGCAGCTGTGATTGAAGCTGGACAGGTTGTTCTTGATCGACTGGGTTTAAGAAAAGAAGACCGTATTAAACCACAAATTGCTTCCATACAGGTCATCACCCGGATAGATCCTTACCAGGCTCAGTTGCTTAACCGCTTCAGACGCGGCAGTATGCTTGTTCCCGGTGAGACCTTGCTGGTTGTTGAATGTGCGCCGGCGGCTTATATCAATTACGCTTGCAACGAAGCTGAAAAGAAAGCCAATATAAAAATTGTGCATGTCTCATCAGTAGGCCGCTTTGGACGTCTCTGGCTGTCTGGCTCAGAGTCCGAAATCGTTACAGCGAAAAATGCAGTTGTGCAGGCTATCGATGAGTTGGAAGGCATTCCTGGATAACTTACTCCAGGTTTGGAGGGCTAATGCCAAAGAAATTTTTTACAGAACGAGATATTGAGGATATGGTCAGCCGGGGCATCCTGTCGCTTGAGCTGACAGATGACGTGGTTCTTACCGAACTAGCGTACGAGAAGGCAGAACGCCTTGGAGTGCGATTGGTAAAACACACAGAGCAGAGACCCGCCGCACCTGTTCGCCCATATATCAGTGCAGCACTGCAGCCGAAGATTGCTGCCGCAGCGCCACAAGTGTCAGCCGGCAGTGTCTCAGCCAGCACGTCACCAGACTTAAACCAACGCATTAAAGATGCTGTGATTGCCAGGTTAGGCGGCCAGGTTGACCCGGTTTTGCTGGATACAATCATCAAGCGTGTGTTGAACAATATTTCCACCAGGTAGCATCTATGTTATTTGGGCGAGTACAAGGGACTGCAGTCTGCACGATCAAATACCCAGACCTTGAGGGTGTCAAACTTCTGGTGGTTCAGCCTCTGGACAGGCATCTACAACCTATCGGTATGCTCCAGGTTGCGGCAGATGTTGTTCAGGCTGGCCCGGGTGATTTGTGTGTGATGGTGCGCTCACGTGAAGCAGCGCTTTCAATGCGTGATGTGAAGTTCGTCCCGATTGATCTTTCCCTGGTGGGCATAGTTGATGAATTGGTTGTCCGACCTGATGGCGAATTTGATTTTGTCCTGAAGGAAGGGTCAAACTATTATTCTTAATTTGTGTAGAAGCGATTGGGAGCCATAATGATATTGGCAAAAGTAATTGGCACAGTGGTCACCACCATCAGCCACCCGCATTATAAAAACCGGCGGCTGCTGGTTGTCCAGCCGTTATTTCTTGAAGATGAAAAAGCGGATGGTGACTTTATTGCAATTGATAATACACATGCCGGCATTGGCGATACAGTGCTGATAAATCGGGAAGGAAACGGTGCCAGACAGGTGTTGAATAACCCTGATGCCTGCATCATTTCGGTAATTGTTGGCATTGTGGATTCGGTACATCTGTCACGAACATAGTAAGCTCCAGAAAATTGATGAATTCTCAGGAAAACAGCGAAAGATTACACACTTCTTTCGTGTTTTTTTATATATCCATCATAATAGTACTGGAGGTGTAACGCTATGCCAGAAAAAGACCTGATTACGATACCAAAGCATATCCTATCCCTCTTTACTTTGTTTGAGTATTATGCAAACCTCATCAAGCTGGATTACCTGGAGGCTTGCTGCACAAGCAAGTTTGACCAGACTGTTTTGGATGAACTGAGGGATCTCTATCAAAAACAGCCAGTCACTGTGCTTGGCGGTATGAACGAAGCATTTCGCTGGCATCTGGGGAGTGACGATTTTGAAAACACCACCTATTATGCTGAAACAAACATCCCGGTAGATTGCAATTACCCTAAAAGAGTTGGCGCAGGCAGACTTTTCAAAGACTATGGTCCTTATAGTAGATTACCTGCTCAAATGCTGCAGCAACTTTCGCGAGCTCTCTGTGAAGAGGCAGATAAAATAACTGATCTTCCGCTGGCAGCTGCAATACTGGCTGAATTTATGGCCACGAAAGTATCCATGCATGATCTCTTCATACACGGTCGAGGTTTGGACCCTGCTGTTCAACTAATAAACACAGATTACCTTTCATCACTAATCCATGTCTACCAGGATATGCCGCTTAATGCATTCAGGCTAAAGTTTGTCCTTTCTATGGCTATGAGTAAAGGGTTCGATCCCGTGCAATGTGTTGCTAATAATTTCTCTCATGAAGATACTGAGAGACAGGCGATTTGTTTGGGGCTGCAGACTCTTCTGAAGCACTGGCGGCAAATTGACCTAAGCGATTATTTCCGCTGGGATGTGTTTGGGATCTGTGCATTTATTGAGGGACCCATTTATGCGCGAAAACACCCGGGTATGCGGCTTGCTTTTGAGTTATCACAGGTATGGCAGAGTACAAACTGGCAAGTTGAAAGGACTTCGACAGATGTGACGAATACAATTTCAGAAAGCGTCGTTAAAATTATTTTGGATCATTCAAAAGAATTTCCTGATGGTTCAGCAGATTACTTTATTCTTGGTAGTAACCATACGAGCGATGTGGATAAGCTCCATCATGCCAGGCAAGAATATTTATCCTTTGATTGTGAGGAGGAACTGTCATCATGGCAGAAATAGTTGATAAGAGCAGGCAAAAAGGCAGGCACCAGTATCATATTGATCTGAAACCGGGGGACACGGGTCGGTATGTGCTGCTGCCCGGCGATCCTGCCAGGGTTGAAAGAGTGGCCAAATTTCTTGAGAAGCCCGTGGAGGTTGCCTATAAGCGGGAATACCGGACTGTCACCGGATTTTATAAGGGGATAAAGGTCTCTACGACATCCACCGGGATTGGCTGTCCGTCCACAGCGATTGCAGTGGAAGAGCTTGCCAATGTCGGGGCAGACACATTTATTCGCATAGGCAGTACAGGCGCACTTGACCCTGACCTTCACCCGGGAAATCTGGTCATTGCTACCGGCGCAATGCGTAACGAAGGGACCACCAGATACTATGCTGCACTGGAATTTCCAGCAGTTCCTGATCTTTTTCTTACACACAGCTTGATTACAACTGCAAAATCGCTGCAAGACCGACTCGATTTTAGCTATAAAGTTGGGATTGTCAGCTCTGATGATGCTTTTTATGCAGAAACGCCTGAATTTCTGGCTAACTTACGAAAGCTGAACATTGTTTCAATTGAGATGGAAAGCGCCGCCATATTTGTTATTTGCCAGCTAAGAAACTTGCGCGGTGCGATGATTGCATCTGTCTCAGGAAATTTGATGACTGGTGAGCTGGACTATGATGGATCATTTGCCGCCAAAGTCGAAAAGGGGTGGGATGATGAAATTCAGGTTGCACTTGAGGCAATTGTCAATTTAAAAGACTGATTCCTTATGATTAACTGAACTCGCTCAAGCAAAAAATGGATTCAATAAATAATCAAGCCCTGCTGGGAATAGACCTGGGAACCTCAAGCGTTAAAGCGCTGCTGTTATCAATTGACACTGGTAAAACGATAGCAGACGCTGCTGTTGCCTATTCACTTCATACACCTCATCCTGGCTGGGCCGAACAAAATCCTGCTGACTGGCTTAACAGCACTATTCATTGTGTACAGGTAGTCATGGATAAGGCAGGGTTAAAAGCGAGTAATGTGATTGCCATCAGTTTCTCCGGGCAAATGCACGGATTGATCTGTGTTGACAACAGCTTTAATGTGATTCGACCGGCTATTATCTGGGCTGATCAGCGCAGTGAAGCGCAGTGTGAGCACATCAAGGGAATGGTCGCGCGTGATTTTCTAATCAACGAAATTGGTAACCCCGTGGTAACCGGTTTTATGCTGCCCAGCTGGTTGTGGCTGTGCGAACACGAACCTGAAACAGCAAAAAGAACCCATAAACTGCTGCTACCGAAGGATTACCTGCGATACTGCTTTACTGAAGAGGTCTGGACGGATCCCAGTGATGCATCGGGGACTTTGATGCTGAATTATCTGCAACGGAATTGGTCAGAGTCAGTTCTGGATCGGTTTTCCATTCCTCGAAGTCTGCTGCCCGAGATTACTGACTCTACAGCTTTGACTGGCGCGTTGAAACATGAGATGGCAGAAGCACTTGGGTTACTTCCTGGCACACCAGTCATCTGCGGTGGGAGCGACCAGGCTTGCCAGGCAGTAGGGCAGGGCGCTGTAAGGCCAAATGATGTTACCTGCACGATTGGCACTGGTGGGCAGGTACTGGCTGTCTGCGACCAGCCCGTACCGGATAACAATCAGCGGGTGCACCTCTTCTGCCACGCAGTACCACACACCTGGCATTACGAAGCGGCGACCCTCTCTGCGGGGCTATCCCTGAACTGGCTGCGAGAGACTGTTTGCCCTCACCAAACCTATGCAGAGATGGCAGACGAGGCATCGACTGTCTCACCAGGATGTGAGGGGCTGTTTTTCCATCCTTACTTGTTGGGTGAAAGGACCCCGCTTATGGATCCGTCTGCAAGGGCTTCATTTACAGGGTTATCCCTTCGACATGGCAAACAACATCTTATTAGGGCCGTGATGGAAGGGGTTATCATGTCACTAAAGCAGGGCTCTGACATCCTTGAGGGATTGGGTGTTTTCAGTGAACAGATTATCCTCTCAGGCGGTGGAACCCGACACCCGTTGTGGATCCAGTTGGTTGCAGATATCTTTAACAAACAAGTGATTGTCTCCAAGACGGCTGAGTCCAGTGCAAAGGGTGCTGCCATTCTTGCGGGGGTTGGGAGCGGTGCGTTTTCTTCAACGATCGAAGCCAACAGGCTGTTTGTTGATTATCAAGACCTAACCACACTGCCCAATCCCCGGAATGTTGAAATTTACAAAAAGGTGTATCAATCATATTGTGGTTTAATGTCTAGAGTGAATAATCAGGGATAACATTAATTGGAGGTGATTGGATGATAGCTGAAAAGATTAAGGGAACAAGCATACTACCGGCAATTGACTTATTGAGCGCATGGATAGAAGCCCAGATGGCTTATCGCGGTTTACCGGGTATGTCAGTTGCGCTTATTTATGACCAGGAAGTGTTGTGGACGTGTGGTTTTGGTTACCAGGATATCAACCGCCGCATCCCCGCCACTGAGAAAACCTTGTACCGCGTTGCATCGATCACCAAGCTCTTTACCGCTACGTCGATCATGATTTTGCGGGATGCAGGAAAATTGGATCTTGATGACAGAATCAAGGATTACCTGCCGTGGTTCAAGATGGACAATTCTGAGATTGAAGAACAACCCATTACGATCAGGCAGTTGATCACTCACACTTCCGGTTTGCCACGTGAAGCGGCTTTCCCATATTGGACTGACAGTAATTTCCCGGAGCGGGAAGCGATGATTGAAGCACTTCCCGGGCAGAAACCTGCATTACCTGCGCTGAAACAGTGGAAGTATTCCAACCTGGCGCTCTCCCTGGCAGGCGAGATTGTATCAGTGGTTTCAGGTGTCCCTTACACCGACTTTGTTGAAGAGAATATCTATAAACCATTGAATATGTCCGCCTCGCACACCAAAACTGTTCCTTTTGATCATCCTGACCTGGCTGTTGGATATGGTAGAAGGCTGCCGGATGGCACAAGAACGATCAGCCCGTTTGGCGACCTTAAAGCTATTTCTCCTGCGGCTAACATGACAACCAGCGTAGAGGATCTTGCAAAATTCGCAATGCTACAAATTCAAGCAAACTCTGAACAATCAGCAATCTTAAAACCTTCAACCTTACGAGAAATGCATCGTGTCCAGTGGCTTGAGCCGGACTGGAAATCGGGTTGGGGGCTGGGTTTTGGCATTGCACGTATCAAGGATAGAACCTTGATTGGACACGGCGGGGCATTGGAGGGTTATAGAACACAGGTTAATATCAACGTAGAAGATAAGGTTGGAGCGATCGTTTTCACGAATGCGGATGATGGACTGCCAGCGTATTATGTTGAGAAGTTTTTTGAGTGGGTAGCCCCAGAGGTGGTGAAGGTATTTGCACCAAAGCCGGAAAAAATGCCAGCGCCAGATGCCTGGAAAAAATACACAGGACGGTATCGCAGTGTATGGGGTGACATGCAGATATTGATCTGCAATGATGAGCTGATTGCTATTGACCCAACTACTGCTGACCCGATGTTATCACCCACACGGCTCATACCTGTTGGCGAGCATACCTTCAAAATGGATATGAAGTACGGTATTGGCGGCCTGGGTGAGTTGGTGATATTTGAATTGAATGATAAAGATGAGGTCGTCAAAGTTAAAACGGGCGATAATTACAGTCACCCAATCAAGCGTTGGTAAGCGAAAGGTAAAACAATAACTTAAATGTGGGCTGTTGAATATCCAAAAACAGCCCACATTTATTTTATTATATTGAAATCAGTTAGTGGCTAAATTATCTTTAAGATCCAACACATCATCCATGCGGCTTCTGAACTGCCGGGTGTACAGGTGATAGTATTTCCCACGCTGCCGTAAAAGGTCATTGTGCTTGCCCATTTCTGCGATCTTTCCAGCTTCAATGACAATGATTCGGTCAGCTTTTTTGATGGTTGATAAGCGGTGCGCAATGATGAATGACGTTCTGCCCTGCATCAAGTGTGACATCCCTTTTTGGATCAGTGCTTCTGTTAAAGTGTCAACTGAACTGGTGGCTTCGTCCATAATGAATATTTCCGGATCTGCCAGCACAGCCCGTGCCAGGCTGATCACCTGCTTTTGCCCAACTGAAAGGAGATTGCCGCCTTCCCCAACTTCTTCATCATAGCCGTGCTCAAATTTCATAATGAAATCGTGTGCTCCAACAAGCTTTGCCGCCTCGATAATCTCTTGATCACTGGCTTTCAAGTTGCCATAGGCAATGTTCTGTTTGATTGAGCCTGAGAACAGATGCGGTGTTTGCAGGACAACACCAATTCTTGATTGGATGGCGTGCAGTGAGTAATCAGTGTAGTCCCTGTCACCAATTCGAATGACACCCTGCTTTGGTTCATAAAAACGACATAAGAGATTGACAATGGTTGTCTTTCCGCCGCCAGTCGGTCCAACCAGCGCAATTGTTTCACCTCGCTTAACTTTGAGCGAGAAATCAGTCAGCACCTGGTCGTCTTCCTCATACCAGAAGCTGACATTGTCAAATTCAATTGCGCCCTTAATCGTGCCCGGATCAATGGCTCCATCACGGTCCCTGATCTCAGGGACTGAATCAATCATTGAGAAAATTCGCTCTGCTGAGGCAATTGAGCGTTGAATTTCTGCAAACACACGGGCAAGATCCTGGATGGGCCACATCATGGAAGTGACATAGGAGACAAAAGCAACGATACTGCCAACCGTCATGCCCAATGCTACGCCTTTTGTGCCGGTATAGTAAACAATAGCCCCAAGAACAACAGCGACAATCAACTGAACAGCAGGGAGAAATAACGCACTGTACCAGGCAGCACGGTATCCCGCCCTGTACATATCACCTGAAAGCAAGCTGAATTCCTGCATGTTGGCTTTTTCACGTCCAAGGGCTTTGACCACCCTGACGCCGGTTATGTTTTCATTGTAGGCACCGGTTATTTTTGAGTTGATTCTTCTGACATCACGATACTGTTTGAGTATTCTTTTGCGAAATTCGATGGATACCAGGTAAATCACTGGAAGCATAGCCATTACATAGATAGCCAACGTAGCGTTTATGTAAACCATGAATGCCAGGGCGGTGATGATGTTGATGATAGCCCAGGTGACATCCAGTAATCCCCATGTGACCAAATCTGCCACTCGCATAGCGTCTGAGGTGACGCGAGAGATGATCCATCCGACTGGCGTTTTGCTGAAGTAGGACAGTGACAAACTTTGCAGATGCTCAAACATCTTCTGGCTTAAGTCATAACGGATGCGTTCACCCAGCACGCCGGCAAGATAGATAAATCCAAATGCGCCGGCACCCTGTACGATGCCTAACAAGCCGTAAATTGTCAAAAATTTATACAGTGCAGGTTTGTCGCCGGGGATAATGCCAACATCAATGATCTGCTTGCTCACAAAGGTAAAAACAGAATCCAGCACTGATACAAGGGCAATTGACAGGATAAATCCAATTACCCAGCGCCAGTGTGGTTTTGTCAGACCAAGGATGCGAACCAGGGTCTTGCCGTTGACACTGGCCTCAAATTCTTCTTCCTCAAAATATTGATCAGCCGGCATTTGCTATTTCCTCTTCCAGCTCTTCTTCAATACGAGTCTGGATGGTATAGATTTCCTTGTAAATTCCGGGTTTCGACACGAGATCTTCATGCTTGCCCATTTGCACGATCCTGCCTTTGTCCATCACAAGAATCAGGTCTGCTTGTATGATGGATTGGATGCGATGGGCAATGATGAAGGTTGTCCGATTTTCCATCAATTTGTTCATTGCCTGTCGAATCTCTGCTTCAGTCTCGGTGTCAACTGAAGAGGTTGAATCATCAAGAATCAATATCCTGGGATTTTTTAGCAACGTTCGTGCTATGGCTACTCGCTGTTTTTGACCGCCGGATAGGGTAACCCCGCGCTCACCAACCAGGGTGTCGTATTCATTCTGAAATTTTATGATCGAGTCATGAACAGCAGCTGCTTTAGCGGCTTCTTCAATCTGCTCTTGGGGAATATCACCTTCAACACCATAAGTAATATTGCCACGAATAGTTCGTGAAAATAGAAAAGGTTCCTGTTCCACAATACCGATATTGCGTCTCAGGTATTTTCTTGAGTATTGTTTTAGTTCAATGCCATCCAGTGTGATGCTTCCCATGCTGTAATCGAAAAAGCGCGGCAGAAGGTTGACCAGCGTGGATTTACCTGACCCGGTTGATCCAAGCAGGGCGATAACCTGGCCAGGTTTGCAAGAGAAGGTGATGTCTTCCAGGACTGGGAAATCCTTCTCGTACCAGAAGGAGATATTCTTGAACTCAATCTCCCCTTTCAATTCACCAGGTTGTTCCGATATGCCTTCATCCAATGGTTCACGATCTTCCCGGATAATTTTGGTTGTACGTTGGTATGATACCAGGCCGGTTGAAGTTTGGACAATTAAGCGGCCTAAGTTGCGCATAGGGAAGATGATCCAGATAATCACGCCGGCAAATGCCACGTAATCGCCAATGCTAATCGTGCCGTTCATCACCATGAGTGCGCCAGCCAGGTAACCGACAAGCAGCTGTAAACCGCAAATGACGTCCGATACCGGCCAGAATAGGGAGTGAATTGTCGTCAGCTTCTTACCGCGAATATAACGTTCCCAGTTACCTCTCTGGAATTTGTCAATTTCATAGATTTGCCGGGCAAATGCTTTGACCACTCGCACACCAGAAAGGTTCTCCTGCAACGTGGTGGTGATGACCGCCTCCTGCTCCTGATAAGCTTCATACGTCTTAATAATCCGCTTGAAGAAGAAAGCAGAGATCCAAATGATGATTGGTACCATCACAATAGATATCAAAGCCAGTGTCCAGGAAATTTGGGTGATAAAAAAGAAGTTGATCACAAACAACAGGAAAACCCTGCCAATACCGATAGCTTGTTCGGCGAAGAATCTCCGAATGCCATCGATATCTGAAGTTACCCGCTGCACCAATTCGCCGGTATCAATATGATTGTGATAGGAGAAGGTGAGGTGCTGTATATGGTCAAACAGGTAATCACGCAGCCTTTGAGTAATACCTTCTGACGTCTTGGCAGCAAACCTGCCGCTCAAGAAGGAAAAACTACCTTCCACCAGTGCAAGTAAAACAAAACCTGCAGCAATAACACTAACTGGAAATCGTTGTCCCTGTTCAGCGAAGATATGATCGACAAAATAACGCAGCAGGAGGTAGGTGCTGGTTTTTGAAATTGCTGCAATACCGAGGCTGATGGTTGCTGCAGCATATTTGAGCCTGAATCCCTTTGTCAACCGCCAAAGCCCAAGCAGGCGGTTGTCAGACAGCGTCTCTTTAAGATCCAGGTATGGTGTGGTGCTTTTCAAAAGAAGACTCCTGGATTTTCATCCGTAAATATTTTAATAACCGGGCTGTATTATACGCTCAGTCAGGCATAATTGATAGATATGGTGGGAGGAAAGAACATCAGGGTGGTTATCCGTTGTGTGAAACAACGGATAACCACTGTTTGTTAGATTGCGAAAGCAGTCAGAGAAGCATTGATGATTAAACGCCAGATCTTAACAACATCCAGCATGTCTTTGCCCACATAAGATAACGTGCGTCCATTCACAAGCTCAACACCAGGGATATCCGAAGCGATGTCTGCCGAAATGGGCAGCATGAAGTCAACGTCAAATTTCACAGGTGTTTCCACCACAAAAGGCTTGATCTCATTTAACCGTTTCAGGGCGTTCACAGCACCGGCTTTGATCTTTTTCTGAGATTCCTTTGGTGTCAGGTTTTTGGCTGCATTGTTGCTGATGACCCATTTGACAATTGTTTGTTCTGTGGCAGGCATGATGTTGTTAACTTCAGCTGCAAGCGTGTCGTCGCCAGTGACAAGTGCAACAGGTACCCCAAAATGACCGGCAATTGCGGCATTGAAGCCAGGTTCTCCAACAGTCAAGCCATTCAGGCGCAGTGCATAAACAGACCGACCAAGGTAGGTATGTGCAAGAATTCCGTGATGTGTGCCAGCCATTGAGTGGTACCCGATCATGAAGGAGGCATCGAAACTTGAGTCAATCCCTTCCATCATGGTCAGGCGGCGTGGGGAGCCGCGCACCAATAGAACTTTCTCGTTCAATTCATCAGGTAAGAGATTGCGCATGTGCCCATGAGAATCGGCAACCACAATTTCAGTAGCGCCGCACTCCAAAGCGCCTTCCACTGCGGCGTTAACTTCTGCAGTCATCCATTTGCGCGCCATTTCATACTCAACACCTTCCAATTTGGTGTGATCTCCATGAGTCACACAAGCAATACCTTCCATGTCAACCGAAATGTGGACTTTCATTGAAGCTCCTTGTTAGTGAATTGTGTTTTATCGTTTTTCAATTAATCCGAAAAACTTTTCTTACCAAGGCTAATCTTACAATAAACTTCCTAATCGCGTCAGTGTCTATAAATCATCAAAAATGAACTGTCAAAATTTTAGTAAGATGACGTTATGCTAGTTTACAAACTGTTAAAATTACTTAAATTAATTTGACAATTTGTATAATGAACCCTATACTAAGGATATCCAAATACCAACGCAAAATTCCCACACTTGAAAGTGCCAACTATGAATGCAGTAGTTTCACAGGATATTCTTGAAGATGAACATGAAGCAGTGTTTTCTGCTTTGCGGGCTGTAGCCGATTCGATTGCCGCATTGTTTCCAGGATTGTGTGAAGTGGTTATTCACAACTTGCTGGATATGGACCATTCGGCTATTTATATCATTGGCAATATCACAGGACGAAAAATAGGATCTCCCATGACAGATTTGGGTGTAAAGGCCTTGCGCGATGGGCAGGTCGAAAAACTGAGTGGATATATTACACATACAAAAGATGGAAAGATTCTGCGCTGTTCAGCACCTTTTATCAGAGACAGACAGGGTAACTATTTCGCTGCTATGGCAATCAATGTTGATGTGTCTATTTTGGCTGCCATGCAAACAATGGTTTCCGGGTTATTCCCGCTGGTAGATCAGCCGGTTGATGAATCATTCTCTAATGATTTGGATGAAGTGATTACGCAAAAAATTACACTGGCAGCTGCAAGAATTAATAAACCTGTTGGCATTATGGATCGCCAGGAAAAACTTAAGCTCGTCAGTTACCTTGACCAGGAGGGTGTTTTTAACTGGCGAAATGCTGTTCCAAAAGTTGCTGAAATCCTTGGGGTGACCCGTTCAACGATTTACAACTATATCAAAGAGGTCTCAAAGTAGTGATCACAAACAAATACTTTAAGTGAGCAGGTGATTGATGAGTGACAATCGTATTAAACATCATCCAATTCTTAAGACCGATGACTCCGCTGAGTGGGTAACATTTTTTTTGAAAGACCAGGTTTTTAAAGCGAAAAAGGGTGAGATGCTGGCATCTGCCCTGATTGCCAATGATGTGATGATCTTTGGCGAACACCGCAAAGATCATGCACCACTGGGGATATTTTGTGCCAACGGGCAGTGCTCTCAATGCATGGTGTTTGCTGACCATGTACCTGTAAAGTCTTGCATGACACCTGTGAAAGAAGGCATGCGGGTAGAACCGATGATTGGCTTGCCAGTACTTCCGGAAGTGAATAAATGCCTACAGCCTGCAGATATCGAAAAGAGAACCTGTCAGGCTCTGATTATCGGGGGAGGACCAGCAGGCATGTCAGCTGCCATTGAGCTGGGTAAGTTAGGAATTGAAACCATAATCGTCGAAGACAAGGATCACCTTGGTGGCAAATTGGTGCTGCAAACCCACCGATTTTTTGGATCGGTTGAGGCAGTATATGCCGGCACGCGCGGCATTGATATCGCAAAAATACTCGCACGGGATGTTGAGCAGCAAAATACAGTTGAAGTGTGGCTCAATTCCACAGCGCTATCCGTTTTTAGCGATCATTATGTGGGTGTGTTAAAAAATAACCACCAATACGTGTTGCTTAAACCTGAAATTCTGATTGTTGCAGCAGGTGCACGGGAAAAAGCCCTCGCTTTTAATGGCAACACCCTGCCAGGTGTTTATGGTGCCGGCGCGTTTCAAACACTAGTTAATAGGGATCTGGTGAAGGCTGCCAAGCGCTTATTTATTGTAGGCGGTGGCAATGTTGGATTGATTGCTGGATATCATGCACTGCAGGCAAATATTGAGGTTGTTGGTTTGGTAGAAGCGATGGCAGAGTGCGGTGGGTATAAAGTCCATAAAGACAAGCTGCACCGGCTGGGGGTACCGATTTACACTTCGCACACCATCTTAAGCGCCAATGGCACTGATCGTGTTGAGTCTGTGACTATTGCCCAGGTTGATGAACATTTTCTACCAATACCAGGTACTGAAAAATCGTTTGCATGCGATACTGTCCTGATTGCTGTCGGACTTGACCCTGTAGACGAATTCACACACAAGGCTGAGGAATATGGAATGCCGGCACTGGCAGCCGGCGATGCCAAGGAAATAGCTGAGGCATCGGCTGCAATTTTTTCAGGCAAGATCACTGGATTACACGCTGCACAATCATTAGGCTATCCAGTTGGTGAGATCCCGAAAGAATGGATTGCTACCGGCGAAGTGCTTAAATCGAAACCTGGACAGGTTCTGAGAGCAGATAATCTCAACGATATGGATGCTGGCGTAATACCCGTCATCCACTGTACACAGGAAATTCCCTGTGACCCATGCACGGCATTATGTATCAATGGACTGATCAGCTTGAGGCGGGATGATATTCGCAGTGTACCCACATTTGTTGGCAACAATTACAGCTGTGCTGCATGTGAGCGCTGTGTCGCAGGCTGCCCTGGTTTGGCAATAACGCTTGTTGATTTTCGTTTCAACCCGGATTTTCCTTACGTCTCAATACCATATGAGTTTGATAAAGAAATGATTTTATCAAGTGACTTGGTCACCGTGATCGATACTGAAGGTAACGCTTTAGGAGATGCTGAAGTAATTAATGTTCACAGCATTCCGACTTCCGATTCGACATTCATTGTTCAGGTTCAGGTACCAAAAGTGATAGCCAGGGATATCGCTGGTTTGAGACTGCAAAATCCCACTGTCAACCAGCCAATGGACCGTTATGTCAAACATATCGAAGATGACACCATTGTTTGCCGCTGTGAACGGGTGACTGCCCGAGAGATTCGCGAGTTGATTAGAAAAGGTTACCGGGATTTCAACGAAATCAAAGCGGTTACGCGAGCGGGTATGGGAGCTTGCGGTGGAAAAACCTGCACTGCGCTAATCTTGAGGTTGTTCCGAGAAGAAAATATTCCGCTGAGTGAAGTAACGATGAACGTTAAGCGACCGCTGTTTGTTGAAGTACCGCTTGGTGTCTTTGTTGGTCTGGATGAGGGTGACAATGAATAAAGCGAATCACTATGATGCGATAGTTATTGGTGCAGGCAGTGTTGGAGTTCCTGCAGCGCTATTTTTAGCGAAAAGCAAGTTAAAAGTGCTTGTGATTGACCAGTTTGCCAGCCAGGGACAGGGGTCAAACAAGGCAGCTATCGGGGGAATCAGAGCAACCCATTCTGATCCGGCAAAAATCAAATTGTGCCAGAGAACTTTGGAGATTGTATCCAACTGGGAGTTGGCTTATGGACATAACCTTGAGTGGAGCAAAGGCGGTTATTGTTTTGTGGCGTACCGGGAGCAGGAAGAGCAGCTTCTCAAGAACTTACTGGTCGTTCAAAAAGGGTATGGTTTGGCTATCGATTGGTTGGACAAGCAGGTTTTGTTGGCGCAAATCCCTGACCTAAATCCCAATGGACTAATTGGCGGTACCCTATCACCCAATGACGGTCACTGTTCAACCTTGCTGGCGGGTCATGCATACTATGATGCTGCCAGGAGCTATGGCGCAGAATTCCACTACCTGGAGCAGGTCATTAGCTTTATTATAGAAAATGAAAAAATCAAAGGGGTCGCTACAGATAAGGACATTTATTATTCTCCGGTAGTGATCAACGCTGCTGGTCCGTGGGCAAAGCAGGTGGGCGAATTAGCCGGGTTATCACATCCTGTTACACCGGACTCGCATGAGGCAGGGATCACCGAGCCAGTCGCACCTTTTCTAAAGCCCATGATGGTAGATATTATCCCCACGGATGATTCTGTCAATTACTACTTCTTTCAGCTACGCAGCGGCCAGGTGGTGTTCTGCATTACACCTAATCCGAGTATCTGGGGATTTGATCGACGTGAAACCAGCCGTTTCCTGCCAATGGTCGCAAAACGCATGGTGAACTTAATCCCCAAGCTGGCTAATATTCGAGTGAGAAGAACCTGGCGAGGTTTATACCCGATGACACCTGATGGGTCTCCGCTAGTTGGTTGGAGTACTGAGTTAAGTGGATATCTAATGGCGATTGGTATGTGCGGACAGGGGTTCATGCTTGGACCAGGCGTGGGAGAGTTGATCAGCCGTATGGTGATACAAAAAATGCTTTCGCCGAATGACGAACTTATTCTCGACAGCCTTTCGCCATACCGGCAGTTTGGCCGTGTAGAAGCCTTGAAGTAATTGATAAAAAGATGAGATCTTAACAACACAGCCTTGACTGTAACGGCTGTGTTTTTTTCTATGGAGTGCCGTTTTTGTTGTAGTATTATGTGGAGATGAGTATGCAACTAAAAAAGATCATTATTATCAACAACCTGTAATTAGGAGACGCACCAATGGAAAACCCGACAACTTCCCCAGGATCCAGCAAACGGTTTATGCAAATTCAATTGGCGTTGGCGGATTATCCCATGCTTTCAAAAGCTATCAGGGAACGAATGCGGATGGAGTTGATTGAGCGGGAAATTGTCAAGGAAAAGGATCTTGAAGAGACAGTTCAAAACCTTGCAATCATGTCGCAAAGTAGAGAGGGTTTGCGGAACCCTGAGATTGAAGAAAGTGCCGAAAACTGGCAGGAGCGACTTAATAAAATTCGGGATAACCTGACAGACTTGCGTTTCAGCCAGCAGTTGTCTTTTGAAAACTTCCAGCAAATTCTTGCGGATGTTTTAACGCAGCAGGGAGCAAAACCGCACGACCTGACGCATAACCTCAACCTTGAACTGGCCCCTATGGAGCTGGTGTTTGATTATGCTGAAACATTGTTGAGACTTCCTGAAAATGAGCGACAGAAACTGGATCACCGGCTTCAGGAAGCAAAGGTGGCACTGATCCGCACACTAATCAGTGATCAGTTGCGGTATATTCGAATAGCTCGAGATTGGTTAACCATTGATGATCTTGAGGAAATCAGACGGCACAAAATTGGCGCTGGTCGTGTGGGTGGTAAGGCGGCGGGTTTGATACTGGCTTACACCATCCTGCACCAAATTGCGGATGAGGAAACAAAGGCGCACCTGCAGATTCCTGAGTCTTATTATGTTGGCTCTGGTGAGTATTACACCTTCATGGCTTATAACGATCTGGGCAATTTCAATAATCAAAAATATAAAACTGAAGAGCAGATGCGTTCTGAATACCCAGATATTGTCAGGAAGTTTGAGGCTGGGACGTTCCCATTTGATGTGCTTGAGAAACTGCGCTTGATTCTTGAAAGCGCAGGTAAAAAACCAATCATCGTTCGGTCATCCAGTCTTTTGGAAGACAATTTTGATCGTTCATTTGCTGGCAAATATGAAAGTGTTTTCTTGCCCAACCAGGGAAGTCTTGAGGAAAACCTCAAAGCATTGGTAAAAGCAATGGGGCATATTTATGCCAGCACGCTCAACCCGTCAGCACTGCTTTACAGGCGTTCAATGGAACTGGTGGATTATGACGAGCGCATGGCGTTGTTGATCCAGGTGGTGCAGGGAGAAGTTTTTGGCCGGTATTACTTGCCGCATGCAGCTGGCGTGGCATTCAGTCATAACACGTACCGCTGGTCGCCTCAGCTTTCAAAAGATGATGGCTTAGTCAGGTTAGTGTGGGGCTTTGGCACACGCGCTGTCGAAAGGGTTGGCAATGATTATCCACGCATGGTGGCATTGAGTCACCCGCTGCTGCAGCCTTCTACCGATCCAAAAGCAATCAGCAGTTATTCGCAGAGATTTGTGGATGTAATTGATTTAATTGAAAATAGTTTTAAGACTCTGCCTGTCTCGGATGTGTTGAATAAGGAATACCCGTATATTCGCCAGGTTGCACAAATTTTCGATGAAGGTTATTTCTCCAACATTAAAAGCAGGGTCTTAGAGGATGAACAGTCGAAGCTCGTGTTGACTTTTGAACCGCTCCTGGTTCAGAGTCCATTTCCACAACGGATGAAAAAAGTACTAAAATCGTTAGAGTCTGCTTACGGAATGCCAGTAGACCTGGAATTTACGCTGCAGTTTGTAGAGGGACAACACGGACGTCAAAACGTCAATATCCATTTGCTTCAGTGCCGGCCTCAGAGCCGGTTGAAAACAACCGAAAGATGGTCGCTTCCGGCAAACCTCAGCAAGCAAAACATCATTTTCTCCACCCACTTTGTTGTACCGGATGGTTTTGTTACTGGTGTTAAATATGTCATTTTTGTCTCCGCAGAGGGTTACAACAGACTTAAGACCCAGCAACAGCGCAATAAGCTGGTCAAAGCTATTTCATCGCTCAATTCAAAACTGCCAGGCAAGTCCTTTATCCTGGTTGGGCCAGGCCGTTGGGGTAGTTCAAATGCAGATTTAGGCGTGCCCATAAATTACGGCGATATTTACGGCAGTGCAGCGCTGGTTGAGGTTACAGGATCAGGCATTGGGGTTGCGCCGGAACCTTCCCTTGGCACCCACTTCTTCCAGGATCTGATGGAAGCGCAAATCTATCCGCTGGCGATAGATTTGGATGATAACAAAACTAAGTTTTCCAATGATTTCTTCTATCATACAAAGAATGTGATAGACGATCACATTGAGATAGAAGACGATATCAAGTCATCGATCAAAATGATCCAGGTTGATGATTATAAGAAAAATCACCATCTGGCAATTGTGATGGATGAAACAAAAGGTAGTGCGGTAGCCTACCTGGCTCAGAGTTGATCTCTTATTTAGGCTGCGAATTGACAGTCTTGGACTCGGGGACGTACTTGACCGTGGTCATCAGCATTACCCCATAAAGTACCGATATCGAAAGAAAAGCAACACGCAAATTTAATGCCGCTGCTATGCCAGCGCCAATCATTGGGGCAATTGCCCTGGCGGCAGATGTAATGGAATTGTCCAACCCAAATACCGTCCCTTCATCACCATGTTTTGAAGACCTGGTTAGCAATGCACTCACTGATGGCACAATGCCTCCGCCAGTTACCCCCACAAGCGCTTGAAGAAACAACAGCTGCCAGACATCCTGCACCATGGATTGAAGGATAAACAGTAATACTGCCGCAAGTGAACTCCAGATTAATATCCTGCGGTGTCCAATGTGATCACCGACCTGACCAAGGTATACCGCGCTGAGAGTCATGGTAGTTGAAGCGACGCCGGTAACCAGTCCTGTGATCGTATTCAAGCCAGCAGAACTTACCAGAAGCATTTGGACGAACAGAGGTGCTACAGGGACTAATGTTGTGCTGGCGAGCTGGCTGATAAAGCGCAGGCTGTAAGCTGCTTTCATGCCAGCGGTTGAGAAAATTTTCTTCCAGTTATCCAACATGCGAGGGCGAGACTTATCTTTGCGAATGGGCTGGAAGGTTTCCTGGATTCCGAAGGTCACAATCAATCCGCCGGATAGTAACAACCCTGCTGTAACATAAAACACCTCGTGGTAGCCAAGCAAATCAGCAATGATGCCGCCAAGTATTGGCCCGAGGGCGTTACCCAAACCGAGCGCAGTTTGAATCATACCCAGTGCAAATCCAGTTCTTTCACGGGGCGATTCTGCAGCAACCAGGGCGCTGCCGGCTGCAATAGTACCGGTAATCGTACCTTGAATAGCGCGCAATAATACCAGGTCTTCTGCTCTGCCAACGAATGCCATCAAGAAAGTAATGATGGCTGCACCGTACATCGATCTGACAACCATCAGCTTGCGGCCCATGCGGTCTGCCAGCGAACCCCAGATGGGTGAGGCAATCATCATGGTGACACCCTGGCTGGCGAAAACCAGACCAGACAGAAATTCGATGCTTAAGTTGGTGTCGGTGCCAAGCTCTTTGACGTAAAGTGGAAGAAAGGGGAATATGCTTGAAAATCCCATTGAAGAGACAAGGTGGGCAAAGAACATCAATATCAGGGTCTTTTTCCAGCGGGTGGAAAAAATGTCCCGAATTTTCTGTGAAAGCTTCATCGCTAAGAGTAATAACCTTTAATAAAGCCGGAATAGCACCGATTATACACCACCGAAAGAGGCCGGGTGATTGAAATAATGAGTATTATTGATTTCAATGATATCCATTTATGGGGAACGAAATTTAATAAAAAAACCGCTGTTTCAAGGCGGTTGGTGGTGCCCCCAGCGGGACTCGAATATCATCCCTCGATGGGACAGAGTGTTTTATTTGTAGTGCCCCCAGCGGGACTCGAACCCGCGTTTTAGCCTTGAGAGGGCTACGTCCTGGGCCGCTAGACGATGGGGGCAACTAAGCCAAAATTTTATCATGCTGATATACTTATGTCAAACAAAATTTTGTTAAGCATGTTAGTCAGTTGCGAGACTATAACTAACCCATTTATTCGAATTTCTGAGCCATTAAATGCGTATTTTACTCATCACTTTTTACTTTCCGCCTTACAACACCATCGGTTCAATTCGAACTGGAAAATTCGCTAAATATCTTCACTCAAATGGACATGATGTTAGAGTTCTTACAGCAGAATCATTGCCGCTACCGGATGATTTAACGCTTGAAGTTCCTGCTGATCAAGTAAAACCGAGCAGATGGGTGAACGTGAATTATCTTCCTGAATTAGCGACTGGCGGTAGAAAGAGTGTCTCAGTTAAAGGTTATGCTTCAGGGTCAACAATAATTAGCAAGCTAGGAAAGCTTTACAAAGAAGTGACCAATTTTCCAGACGAGGCTGTTGGGTGGATTTATTCTGCTTATAAGATGGGGGTCCAATTAATAATTGAGAAGAAACCTGACATCATATATGCAAGTGCAACACCATATTCGTCATTGATTATTGCTCATTTACTAAGTAAGAGATTTAGCATTCCTTGGGTTGCAGAATTACGAGATTTGTGGATAGGCAATCAAAATTATCAATATTCAAATTTCCGTCTTTTTTTCGAAAAGAAACTTGAAAGAAAAATACTTGAAACCGCAACAACACACATAACCGTATCGAATTCCTGGGCTGACGCTTTACGAGCCAATTATTCTCAACCCGTGCACATCATTCAAAATGGCTTTGATCCTGATGATTACCCTGTCGAATTCAAACAAACAATAGGGTTTTCTGAAGATCTGGTAATTAGCTACACAGGTTTACTTGTACCAAAGTATCGAGATCCGATACCATTATTTGAGGCAATCAAATCACTAAGGCACGATGGCAAGCGTATAAAAGTCAATTTTTATGGAAGATATTCGGAGAGTGTAACTAGCAGTATAGTGAAATATGATCTAATCGATCAAGTCTTTTTGCATCCCACTGTGTCACATCAAGAATCAATAAAGTTACAGGTACAATCGGATATTTTACTTTTGTTGTTGTGGAATGATTCTGAAGTTAAAGGAAATTTAACCGGCAAATTATATGAATACCTTGGTGCAAGGCGTCCAATTTTGGCTGTTGGAAAGTTTCATCAACAGGACGAAGCGGCACATTTGATTGTCTCAAGAGGGGCTGGATTGGCAACTAATGACCCCAACGTTATCAAGCAGCAGCTAATTGATTGGATGAACGAAAAACGACAGAATGGGTTCATCAGGCAACTACCTGAATCGGTACACCAGGGACTTACACGTGCTGATCAGTTCAAGCTGCTGGAGAAAATATTGCTCGATCTAGCAGCAGAACACAAACATGGATAGCTTTTGGTATAAAGGCAGGATTTACACGGGAAACTTTACAGAGATGAAACAAAAACCTGCTGCAAAGCGAGATTAATTTGAAGATCATTCTATTTGCCAATACGGATTGGTTTCTGTACAATTTCCGCCTATCATTGATCAAGCAGCTTGCGAAAGAAGGGCATCAGCTGCTGCTCGTCTCTGCCGGCGGTGAGTACGCACAGAAGATGGCTTCGGAAGGGTTTCGGCACCATGCTGTCAGACTGTCACAAAGGGGAATTAATCCAATTACAGAATTGAGATCTTTGCTTGAATTGATCAAGCTTTATCAATCACAAAAGCCCGATCTTGTTCATCACTTCACTATCAAACCGGTACTCTATGGGTCTTTCGCAGCGAAAATTGCAGATGTGCCGAAAATCATCAATTCTATAACCGGATTGGGTTACGTATTCATTTCCAACGAATTCAAGGCAAAAGTCATCCGGTTTTTTGTCAAATGGTTTTATCGACAGACTCTCAAAAAAACTACCGTAATATTTGAAAATCGAGATGATCGCAGCCTGTTCATAGATTTGGGTTTGGTATCGGCAGATCAAACCACGTATATACCAGGCTCAGGTGTCGATATTGATGTGTTTGAAACAACTGAGGAGCCACAGCTGCCTGTTACAGTGCTTTTACCAGCGCGATTGTTATACAGCAAAGGGATCAGTGAATTTGTGGGAGCAGCCCGAATATTGAAAGACAAAGGTGTGCAGGCAAGGTTCATCCTTGCTGGCGACATTTATCCCGGAAACCCTGACTATATACCTGAACCTGTTGTTGATAGATGGGTAAGTGAGGGTGTGGTTGAGTGGTTAGGGTGGCAGTCCGACATGGTAAAGGCATTCAGAACTGCACATATCGTCTGCCTGCCTTCATATCGTGAGGGCTTGCCAAAAGCCCTGGTAGAAGCAGCAGCCTGCGGCAAACCGATAGTCACAACAGATGTTCCGGGCTGCCGGGAGATTGTGCGGTATGGTGAAAATGGTCTGCTAGTTAAGAGAAATGATGCAGAAGATCTGGCTGCAGCACTTGAAAAGTTGATCGGCAATCCTGCGATGCGCAAAGTGATGGGCGAAAAGGGCAGGCGGTTGGTTGAAAATAGATTTTCAATTTACCATGTAAACAACGCTACGTTACAATTATATAAATCAGCATAACCCGGATCCTCTAAATGATTGATCAATTACCTGCAGCGTCATATATGTTTGAAATGATCCTTTTAGGAATTTTGATTTCATTGGCATCAGTATTTGTTGCTGTCAAAGTGGCAAAGAAAGTTGGCCTGGTGGATGTTCCAGGAACCGCACCGCATAAGCAGCACCTACGGCCAACCCCAATGGCTGGCGGGATTGCCATATTAATCAGTCTTATGGTAATGATCCTTCTCTCAGGTTTGTGGACAGAAAAGAAATATCTACTTTTCATAATTTCTGCAATAGCGATTTTTTTAGTAGGTGCGTGGGATGATAAACGCAGCCTCTCGCCAGCGTTGAGATTTGGCATTCAGGTGCTAGCAGCTGTACTTGTGATTCAGTCAGGTTTATATATTCGCATATTTGAGTATCCGCTTTTTAACTTTGGCGGACCGCAGTGGGTATACGATGTGCTTGATAAATTACTGACCGTGATATGGATTGTTGGAGTCACCAACGCCATCAACCTGGTGGACAGCATGGATGGGTTGGCCGTTGGATTAAGTGGCTGGGCTTTTGCCTTTTTTATGCTGGCAACGTTTGATTCGCAGCAGCAAGTTCTCTCTATATTCAGCGCTACCATGGCTGGTATCTGTGCAGGCATATACTTGTTCAACAGCCGGCCGGCAAGGTTATTTCTGGGTGATTCCGGCGCTTTACTGCTGGGGTTCATCCTGTCAGTGCTTGCAATTGAATATACTCCCATACAATCTTTCCAGGGCTCCTCATGGTTTTCACCGATACTGCTATTAGCAGTGCCCATTTATGATACCTGCCTGGTAACCTTCTCGCGCGCCAGGCGTGGTTTACCTATTTATCGCTCGAACCGAGACCATACTTACCACCGGCTAATTAATGTCGGCGTTGATGCTGCCAGGGTGGTAAACATTATGCACACAGCTGCCCTTACACTGGCATGCTTTGCTTTTGTGGCAATTAGCTTCAAACCGCTTTATGCGAACCTCGCTTTCCTGGGTATCATTCTGGCAGGTATTGCGCTTTTCTTTTACCTGGACCAACCAAAATTCTTAAATAAATAGCCTAATTAAATAGATATTTGTCTGCGCCTGGTGTGGAAAACTCCATGTGAATGAATTCATCCTTGATAGAAAAGCCTCGTTCAGTTATAATTCAGTAACTGAATATTGAAAAAAGGTTATGGATAAATCAATCGAACATACACGCGAATTGACAATTCTTGAGTCAATAGAGCAAAACCCTGACGCGACACAGGCATCACTGGCCTCACAGCTTGGTGTTGCAGTTGGAACCATTAACTGGCATATCAAACGAATGGTTGAGAAAGGTTATGTCAAAGTGCGCAGGGTCGAGAGAAAGAAATTACGTTACATCATCACACCCGAAGGACTGGCTTTACGCGCAAAGCTGACAATAGACTATATTCAAAATTCCTTTAAGCTGTATCGTCTTGTACGTGAACGATCCATCCAGGTACTGGACACGCTTCAAAAGAAAGATATCAAGTGCATCCGTTTGCAGGGAGAAGGTGATGTTTATGACATTTGCAAATTAACATGCCTTGAGCAGGGATTTGAAATTGTTGATGAACTATCAGCACCACTGCTAAAAATTGTTGGCTTAAAAGTCCACCTGGCAAACGAGGATATTTGGGCTGACAGGAATTTACTGATTGATGGAGAGAGTAAATGAATCATTTCTGGGAATCAAAACGTGTATGTGTGACAGGTGGCGCAGGGTTCCTTGGCCGATTTGTTTTGGAAAACCTGAGATCCAAAGGGGCACAGGAGATATTTGTGCCCAAGATCGAAGATTACAACCTGGTGAACCACCAGGATGTTGTGCGAATGTTAGAAGATGCAAGACCAGATATCATCATTCATCTGGCTGCGAAGGTTGGCGGTATTGGCGCTAACCAGGAAGCACCGGCTGAACTGTTTTATGACAATATCATGATGGGCGTGCAGTTGATGCATGAAGCCTATCTTGCTGGTATTGAAAAATTTGTTCAGATTGGAACTGTTTGCGCATATCCAAAATTTACCCCTGTACCATTCAAAGAAGACAATCTCTGGGATGGTTATCCGGAAGAGACAAATGCGCCTTATGGTCTGGCGAAAAAAGCATTGCTGGTTCAGGCACAGTCATACCGACAGCAGTATGGCTTCAATGCCATTTTCCTTCTCCCGGTAAACCTTTACGGACCTTACGATAACTTCAACCTGCGTACATCGCATGTTATCCCTGCATTGATTAAGAAATTCATCGAAGCACGTGATTCCAACAGCAAAGAGGTTGTCGTGTGGGGCGACGGTTCGCCAACGCGTGAGTTTATCTATGTCCGGGATGCCGCCGAGGGGATTGTACTTGCTTCCGAAAAGTACTCCGGTGCTGAACCGGTTAATATTGGCTCAGGTTTTGAGATCTCCATAAAAGATCTTGCAAATCTGATTGCCAATCTAACCGCTTTCGAGGGAAGTATTGTCTGGGACACTTCCAGACCAAATGGTCAACCGCGCAGGGTGCTGGATGTCTCACGAGCAAGAGATTTGTTCGGTTTTCAAGCTAAAACAAACTTTGAGGAAGGCTTGCGGCAGACGATTGAGTGGTTCGAAGCAGCCAGACCGCAATAAATCTAACTATATGTCTACGTTGCAAAACTCTGGCATTAGAAAAATAATCATCAAGCCGCCCAGCGGCTGGTCTGCGCTGGATCTCCATGATCTGTGGATATATCGCGAGCTCATATTCTTTATGACCTGGCGCGATCTAAAGGTGCGTTACAAGCAGACTCTGCTTGGCGCCAGCTGGGCGGTGCTTAAACCATTTTTAAATATGGTTGTGTTCACGATATTTTTTGGTGGTTTAGCCAAGGTCCCGTCAGAAGGTGTTCCTTACCCGATATTCTCCTTCGCTGCGCTGCTGCCATGGGAACTTTTCTCAAATGCGTTGAGCATCTCCAGCCGGTCCCTCGTTCAGAACCGGCACATGATTACGAAGATTTACTTTCCCCGTGTCATCCTGCCACTATCGTCAACGTTGTCAGGCGTGGTAGATTTCCTGATTGCTTTTGTAATCTTGCTGGCAATGATGGCTTTTTATCGAATTCAACCAACCCTCAACATGCTGACATTACCACTCTTCTTATTGTTGGCAATCGTTGCTGCACTGGGTGTTGGGCTGTGGTTATCAGCCTTGAACGTGCTGTACCGTGATATCGGGTACATCACACCATTTCTGACACAGTTCTGGCTGTTCATCACACCAATCGTTTATCCGACCAGTATGATCCCGGAACAGTGGCGAGTTTTGTATTCGTTAAACCCAATGACGGGCGTTGTTGAAGGTTTTAGATGGGCAATTTTGGGCACCCAGCAAGGTGCTCCTGGGTTGACACTATATATTTCCATTGCTGTCTCAGTAGTGTTATTAGTTAGCGGTATGTATTATTTCAAAAGAATGGAAAGACACTTCTCAGACCTGGTCTGATGAGCTGGTTTCAATATGGGCGATTATTCTATTCGTGTCGAGAATCTCGGTAAACGCTACAAGATCGGTGAAAACCTGATCGAGTATCAAACCTTGCGCGATTCTATCGCGGGAATTTTCCAACCAAACACAAAAACGGATATTGTTCAAACAGACAAATCGATATGGGCACTCAAAGATGTCTCGTTTGACGTAAAGCAAGGTGAAGTGCTTGGGATCATTGGTAAGAATGGCGCTGGTAAAAGCACCCTCCTAAAAATCCTATCTCGGGTGACTGAACCCACAGAAGGTGTAGTAGAAATTAACGGCAGGGTTGGCTCGCTGCTTGAGGTTGGCACCGGCTTTCATCCTGAGCTGACAGGTAGAGAAAACATCTATCTGAATGGCGCAATTTTGGGAATGAAACGACATGAGATCAATCAAAAATTTGATGAAATTGTAGAATTCTCTGAGGTGGCAGATTTTATTGATACGCCAGTGAAGCGGTATTCCAGCGGTATGTACTTACGACTGGCTTTTGCTGTAGCAGCACATTTGGAGCCGGAGATATTGGTGGTTGATGAAGTTCTGGCAGTAGGGGATGCAGAGTTTCAAAGAAAATGTATTGGCAAGATGAGTGATGTCTCCAAAGAAGGCAGAACAGTTCTCTTTGTCAGTCACAACATGTCTGCGATTTTGAGGCTGACTGAAGAATCACTGGTGATTGATCACGGCAAATTGATCAAACGTGCGCCAAGCACTGACGCAGTAGACTTCTATCTTTCGCGTGGCTTGTCACAGGAAGGTCAGCGCAGTTGGACTGATGAAGATTTCAGCGGCAGTGACCCTGATTTTAGACCTCTTTCTATCAAGCTGCTCAACCCAACCGGACAAGTGTCAGATTCGCTCAGATCAGTTGAGCCGATTGTGATTGAAATTAGCTACTGTATCAAGCGGGATATTACAGGATTGCGCGTAGGTATTTACCTGCTAACACCACGGGGTGAGTATGTGCTAACCTCGTTTGATACAGACAACACCGACACCTATGAAAAGTTAACAACAAGGAAACCAGGTATGTACACAAGCAGGTGCACCATCCCGGCAAATCTTCTCAATGAAGGAAGGTATGTTGTCGGCGTTAATGCATCGGTTTTTCGAATTAAACGATATTTCCATGATGAACAAGCTTTGTCATTCAGCGTGGATGGCTCTGGTGCCCCTGGCAAACAGTGGCCAGAACCACGGCTTGGTACGGTGAGACCATTATTAGATTGGGAAATTGAGGGAATAGAATGGTAGCTTCTTCACGCAAAGATGTCATAAAAAACATAATTGGACAAATTCCCTTCACTGCTGAGGTCTACTGGCTTGTAAGACAGGGGGGCAAACCGATTCATTCAAGGTTCTCGTTAAAAGGGTTGAACGCTGAACTGCCAGAGATGGTCAGAATTGCTCAGGACGCCAAAAAAGGTGCGCCTGTAGGAAAAAAGATATTCATTTTTGCTTCACTGCATTACTGGATTGAACACGCAGCTTTGATGGGCGTGGCACTTTCCGCTTTGGGGCACAGGGTAAGTTTTGGATTTTTACCTTACTCAGACTGGCAGCTGCCAATTAATAAGTTTGACTTGCGCCGGCAGAATGCCTATGCGAGGAAGGTTCTGGATATCGCTTCTCCTGTAATGCAGATTGTGCCTGCTTTGAATCTGAAACCGACTTATAAACCACTGCCACCGGATATTCAGGAGCGGGTTGAACTGATTTCACATTATGACAGCCAGTACACCCTGCAGAATGAAGATGTTGACAAGAACAGTGCCATTTACAAACTCCGCAGTGAGCGCAATTTCTTTGCTGCTCAGGCAATTTACCCATACTTAAAAGAATCAAAGCCAGACCTGGTGATTGTCCCCAACGGCACAATACAAGAACAGGGAATTGTCTTTCAAATTGCCAGGTCCCTGAAGATCAATACCGTCACCTATGAATTTGGTGACCAACGTCAGCACATCTGGATGGCAAAAAACCAGGAAGTTATGCAGCAGCAAACGGATGATCTCTGGGAAGCGAAAAAGGATATCCCGTTATCCGAAGAACAAATGGAGCGGTTAAAATCACTTTTCTCAGCACGCCAGCGAGCCTCATTGGTAGAGAACTTTGCCCGTCTTTGGCAGGATGTGCCTGCACAGGGCGCATTGGAAGCCAAAAAAGCCCTTCAACTAGATGAACGCCCTGTTGTACTGTTAGCGACAAACGTGCTGGGCGATTCGTTAACACTTGGCAGGCAAATCTTCAGCTCGAGCATGGCGGAATGGATTACGCGTACACTGCAATATTTCCTTGGACGGCCTGATGTTCAGCTTGTTATCAGGGTTCACCCGGGCGAGGTATTAACCCACGGCTTATCCATGATAGATGTTGTTAAAAGTGTGTCACCAGTTCTGCCAGAATACATCCATATTGTAGGAGCCAAGGATAAAGTTAATACTTACGACCTGATCGAAGTGGCAGATATTGGACTGGTATATACTACAACGGTGGGTATGGAGATGGCTTTGAGCGGTGTTCCGGTTATCGTCGCAGGCAAGACCCATTACAGGGGCAGAGGCTTTACTATCGACCCGGATAATTGGGTCACCTATTACAAGACGATTGGGCAAATGCTCGAGAACATCAGCAAATTCCAGATGACCCGCGAAAAGGTTGACCTTGCATGGCGTTATGCTTATCGTTTTTTCTTTGAGTATCCTAGGCCTTTTCCCTGGCACCTGGTGCGCTTATGGGATGATTATCATGAAAGACCCCTTGATGCATTGTTAGATGGTGAGGATAGTGATTATCTGGATACACTAAATTACCTTACAGGCAAGCCAATTCCATGGAAGGATATCTAAAGCAGTAGAGACATGAATGATTCAGATGTAAAAGATCAGGTCCGACAGTTCTATGATAAAGTCGGATGGAAAATGGTGGGGGAGGGTGTCTATCAAAACGCGCGCTATGAGGATTTGCGTCCAGTATCACATGAATACATATCCAAATGCCACCTGCGGGTTAACAGGCATCTGAAAACAAGTGGAGAGTATTTGTTGGATGCCGGCTCAGGCCCAATCCAATATCCAGAATATTTAACTTATTCTGAGAAGTACCGTTACCGGGTGTGCCTCGATATATCCACTGTCGCCTTGAGAGAAGCCAGGAAACGAATTGGCGATAATGGGTTATATGTGGTGGCTGATGTGGCAAACCTGCCGTTTGCTGCCAATGCTTTTGATGGATTGGTATCACTGCATACCCTGCATCACCTGCCTATCAACCAGCAAAAACAATCATTCGTTGAGTTTCATCGGGTATTAATGCCTGCTTCGACGGGTGTAGTTGTCAACGGCTGGACTGATTCGGAATTGATGCGGAAATCCTGGTGGCTGGTCCGGTTTATGGAAAATGTCGGTCAACTGCTTGCAAATAAGAAAAAAGAAGTAAAACCTCAGGCAAAGTCAGATACATCTCAAAAAATTTCCCGACATATTGTCGAAGAAACTCAGACGGAGCCGCAGGGTACATTTATTGAAAAAATGGATGCTGACTGGATACGGTCGACACTATCTAAAAAAATGAAGTTCGAAATTTTTGTGTGGCGAAGCGTCAATGTCAGGTTTCTCAGGGCAATCATCCATCGCGTACTTGCAGGTAGATTTTTACTAAAACTTTTATACTTGCTTGAAGAAAAATATCCGAGATATTTTGGCGAAAAAGGGCAGTATCCCCTGATCGTTATTCATAAATAGAAAGAAAAATGAGGCAGCGATTATGAATTGGAATGAACAAGTTGTCCTTGTCACCGGTGGTACCGGTTCTTTTGGCAAAAAATTTGTGGAAATTATGCTGAAAGAATACCATCCGGCTAAGTTGATCATCTTCAGCAGGGATGAGTTAAAGCAACATGAAATGCGTGTAGCTGGCTTTAACCACCCATCTTTACGTTATTTTATTGGGGATATTCGCGACTTGCCACGCTTGAAACGGGCTATGCACGGGGTTGATATTGTTGTCCACGCAGCAGCTTTAAAGCAAGTGCCTGCTTGCGAGTACAACCCGATGGAAGCCATCAAAACCAATATCCTTGGTTCAAGCAACGTGATTGATGCTGCTTTGGATGCCGGCGTTCGGAAAGTGCTGGCTTTATCAACAGATAAATCAGTCAACCCAATTAACCTCTATGGCGCCACCAAGCTCGCTGCAGAAAAACTGTTTGTGCAAAGCAATGCTTATGCGGGCGGTATGGCGACACGGTTCAGCTGTGTCCGTTATGGAAATGTTGTAGGCAGCCGCGGCAGTGTGGTACCGTTATTTCTCAAACAAAGGGAAAGCGGGAAGATTACAATCACTGCTGAGCAAATGACGAGATTTTGGATATCACTTGAACAGGGTGTACGATTTGTTGTGCGCTGTATTGAGCAAATGTACGGCGGCGAGGTTTTTGTACCCAAGATACCAAGCACTACGATCTTAGACCTGGCAAAAGCAATTGCTCCTCAGGCAGAGATTGAGATCATTGGAATCCGGCCAGGTGAGAAACTTCATGAGGTGTTAATTTCCGACGACGAAGCAAGATCCACTATTGAGATGCCAGATATGTATGTTGTTCAGCCGGCAGAAGCCCTCTGGTTTGGCAGAGAATGGTCAGAGGTTGGTAAACAGCTGCCTGAAGATTACCGTTACGCATCCAACACAAACGAACACTGGTTAAATTACGAAGAAATCAAGGAAATTGTCAGACCTTTTGAGACTGAAAATGGATTGGAAGGATAACCGTGCGGTACCTGGTTACTGGCGTTAGCGGCTTGTTAGGCATTCATCTGGGCTTGTATTTGGCTGAAAATCAAGCTGTAACCGGTGTTGTCAACAACCGAACTCTAAATTATGCGCCTTTTCCAATCATCAAACAAGAATTAGGTCAACTAGATAGTCTTGAAGCGTTGGTTAAGCAGGAAAAACCTGACTGTATCATCCACTGTGCCGCAATGGCCAATATTGATGAGTGTGAGAAAAATCCAGATCAAGCGGATCTGATCAATGCTCAGGTGCCTAAAAAACTTGCTGAACTGACGAATCAATCTGGTATTCGATTTGTTCATATCTCAACTGATGCAGTATTTGATGGGAGTTCAAGCGGATACACCGAGGAAGATACAGCAAATCCTTTGAGTGTTTATGCGCGGACAAAATTCTCTGCTGAAAATTTTGTCCTTCAGCATAATCCTGACGCAGTTATTGCCCGGGTTAATTTTTACGGATGGAGCATCACTGGAAAGAGAAGCCTGGCAGAGTGGTTTTATTACCAACTTAAAGCAGGAAACCACATCAAAGGATTTACAGATATCCAATTCTGTCCATTGTATGTCGGCCAACTCGCAAAAATCCTTGTTGAGCTGGCTGAAACAAGCGCTTCTGGCATCTATCATGTCGTCAGCAGGGAGCATACTTCGAAATACCAGTTCGGTGTAGCAATTGCAAATGCTTTCAACTTTGATTCAGATCTCATTGCTCCGGTGTCCTGGACAGAAGGCGGCTTGGCTGCGGCCAGATCACCTAACCTGATATTGGATGTGTCGAAGATCAGTAAATTACTAAACAGAGATATGCCCGACCAGATGTCTGGCATGGCTGATTTTTATGAAGCTTATAAAAACGGTTTACCGCAGAGGCTGTTCTCTTATGCCACGTAGCAGTATTTACTTTGAGGAGTGAAATAATGGAAATTAAAATTGGCAGTCATGTTATTGGCGAAAACCACCCTGTTTATTTCATTGCTGATATTGGCGCAAACCACGACGGCAGTCTGGAGCGTGCCAAGTACTTAATCAAACTCGCAAAGCAAGCCGGTGCAGATGCGGCCAAGTTTCAAAATTTTAAAGCACCAAAAATCGTCTCTGATTTTGGCTTTCGTTCACTGGGCAGTCAACAATCTCATCAAGCAAACTGGAAAAAATCGGTTTTTGAAATTTACCAGGATGCCTCAATCCCAACTAATTGGACACCCGAATTAAAGGCGTTCTGTGAAGAGATTGGCATTGATTATTTTACATCTCCGTATGATTTTGAAACCATTGATGAAGTCGATCCGTACATACCTGCATTTAAGATCGGCTCTGGAGAGATTGATTGGCTGGAAGCACTTGATTACATCGCTGGCAAAGGCAAACCTGTACTGCTTGCCACTGGCGCGGCAACAATAGGTGAAGTCCAGACTGCAGTTCGGACAATTCTTGCTAAAAACAAACAGCTTGTTCTGATGCAGTGCAACACAAACTACACCGGCAGCCTTGAAAACTACAATAATGTCCACCTGAATGTATTGAAGACCTACCAGGTCATGTTTCCTGAGTTAATTCTCGGGTTGTCAGACCACACCCCGGGGCATTCCGCAGTGCTGGGAGCTGTGGCTTTAGGTGCCAGAGTGGTAGAAAAACACTTCACTGATGACAATGATCGTGAAGGACCTGACCATCCATTCGCGATGAACCCTTCAAATTGGGCGACAATGGTTAAGAATTCACGAGAGCTCGAACGAGCACTTGGGTCACGCGAGAAATTTGTCACAGATAATGAAAAAGAAACGGTTATTTTACAACGACGCTGCTTGAGGGCTGCCCGTGCGATTCAGGCGGGTGAAACTTTTTTAAGAGACATGATCGATGTGCTGAGACCTGCAACCCCTGGTGCCATACTGCCTAACGAGATCGGTAATGTGATAGGCACTAAAGCGCTGATGGACATCCCACAGGGCAAGGAAATTTACTGGACCATGCTTGGTGAATAGTGCGCATCCTGTATTTGACCGAACAATACACACCCCACGATTTCCGTTTTCTTAATTCTCTGGCAGAGACAGAAAATGAGATATTTTCCATGCAGCTGTCTGCATCAAAATTTCACAGGGAATCCAGGAAATTACCTCAGGGTGTAACGCCTTTGGAGAACAGTTTGAGTGAACAGCCGTTCTCCTGGTTTCAGTCGATTGCATACCGTGATGCCATTAGGAAACATGTGGCTGAAATCAAACCTGAGGTCGTTCATGCCGGCCCAATACAGCATGTGGCATTCTTCGCAGTGATGAATGAAGTCGCGCCCGTCTTAACCATGTCGTGGGGCAGCGATTTACTGGTCTCTGCAGACAGCAACCCAATCAACAAATGGATTACCAGTTATACACTCAGTCATTCAGCAGGTCTCGTTGGTGATTGTCAGCCGGTCAAGGAAAAAGCACTTGCATTTGGTATGCAGGAAGAAGACATTTTCTTGTTTCCATGGGGCATAGATTTACAGCAGTTTTCACCGGCAGCAAACTCAGAGATCAGAGAACAACTTGGCTGGCAAAATCAATTTGTTATCTTGTCAAACCGTTCGTGGGAGAGCCTGTACGGCGTTGACACTGTCGTGAATGCCTTTATTAATGCCTCTAAACATACGCCCGAGTTAAGGCTCTTGCTGCTTGGAACAGGTTCGATGAAAGAACAAATAACTCAGTTGATTGAAACTTCAGGTGTCAAAGATCAGGTTCATTTAGCCGGACAGATCAGCAATGACCAGCTGCCTGATTATTATCACGCCAGTGATCTTTACATCAGCGCATCCTACAGTGATGGATCGTCCGTGTCCCTGATGGAAGCGCTGGCCTGTGAACTGCCTGCACTGGTGTCTGATATACCTGGCAACCGCGAGTGGGTTACAGAGACTGTTGAAGGCTGGAGGTTTACTGCAGGGGATGTTGACGAACTTACCAGAAAAATTTTGGATACCTACGGTTTACGCGATAGTTTAGACTCTATTAAAGCTGCAGCAAGACACAAGGCTGAAATAAAAGCTGATTGGTCACATAATTTTCACATACTGTTGAATGCCTATCAACATGTGGTTGAGAAATCTCAAAAGGAGATGCATTGAAAGTTATTGCAGTGATACAGGCGCGAAATAAATCGAGCAGGTTACCTGGAAAGGTGCTGATGACTATCGGTGATAAGCCGATGCTTGCTCACGTGATCAATCGCGTCAAATTAGCAAGTAGCGTGGATGATCTGGTTGTGGCAACCACAGATGACACTGCCGATGACATGATTGCAACTCTCTGCCAGGAACTGGGTACAGCGGTTTTTCGGGGCGAGCAGTATAATGTCCTTGATCGGGTCAATCAGGCAGTTCAACCCTACCAGCCGGATGTTGTGGTGAGGTTGACGGCAGATTGTCCATTGCTTGACCCACAGCTCATTGATAATGTGGTAGAGCTGCTGGTTGATAACCAGCTGGATTTCGCAGCAAACAGGCTGCCGCCGCCATGGAAACGAACTTTCCCAATTGGCCTTGATGTCGAAGCCTGTACCTACGCTGGCCTTCAACGAGCCTGGCAAGAAGCGTCGGAGGGATATGAGCGGGAACACGTAATGCCGTATTTCTATGATGAAGATGGACGCTTCAATATAGCTGTTTTGCAAACTGAACCGGACTATGGCCATTTACGCTGGACAGTCGACACCCAGGCTGATCTTGATCTGATCAGAGAGATATACTACCGGATCCCTGATAAAGACAACTATTCATGGAAAGATATCCTGTCAATTGTCGAACAAGATCCATCTTTGGCTCAGATTAATGCCAATATCAAAGCCAAAGTCACCCAGGATGTGGATGAGCGGAGTGTGAAAAAATGAGTACATTGACGCTCTTCACAGCTCCCAAGCCGTTTACTGACTCGCATATAGCGATGATTCAGATGAATGCAATCCGTTCATGGGTCAATCTTGGTGCAGAGGTTTCAATTGTGTTGATAGGAGATGAGCCGGGTATTGCTGAGGCTGCGTCTGCTGCAGGTGTTAGTCATTATCCGAATGTAAAGAAAAATAAATCAGGCACACCTTTGATCAGTTCAATATTTGACCTTGGTAGAATGGCAGCGCCAGCAAAAAATTTTGCTTATGTCAATGCAGACATCATCCTTTTTAAAGATTTTTTGGAAACGGCTCGTATGATAAGTGCAAGCCATGACTCATTTTTGCTTGTCGGGCAGCGTTATGATATGAGTATCACTGAGCAAATGGAATTTTCAGACAAAGATGCTGATCAGTTTATGAGGTTGGTAAAAAGCACAGGTAAACTGCATCCTCGCGGTGGCAGTGATTACTTCATCTTTCCCGGGAACTGTTTCCAGGCGATACCTGATTTTGCAATCGGCCGGGCTGGGTGGGATAACTGGATGATCTACAAGGCGCGGCTTGAGGGCTGGCCGGTGATAGATGCGACAAAATCGATTACGATTGTTCACCAGGATCATGACTACCGCCACCTTCCAGGAGGTCAATCACATTACAGGCTGCCTGAAACTTACGAGAATGTCAGGTTGGCAGGCGGCAACAGAACTATCCTCAACCTGGATGATGCCGATTATCAGATTATTGATGGCGATGTAATGAAATACAGTTTTACCATACAGCGCTTCAAACGCGAATTAGAGCTTTTTCCGCTATTAAAATTAAGATCGCCAATTCTGGCGAACCTGGCGTTTGCGCTATTTCACCCCGGCAAGGCTTATAAAGAACTGAGACAATGGATGCGAACTCGATCTGAGCGAAAAAATGATGACAACATCAATCATGAACAGGGTACCGGTGACAAATGAGAGTTGGACAGAACCCCGCAAAAAATGTCAATGAAGTCGTGAAGCCAAACAGGATTACGGTAGCCGTTTTAAATTACATACCTTTTATTGGTGGGTTTTATGCTGAAATGCTTGATGTATTAAAAACGTGTCTATCAAGCATACGTGAAAGCACTGACCTACCTTATGATCTGATGGTGTTTGACAACGGCAGTTGTGCTGGAGTTGTTGATTATCTGGTCGAGCAGAAGAATCTCGGCAATATTCAGTACCTGATGCTTTCTGAGCATAACCTGGGCAAGGGAGGCGCGTGGAATATTATGCTCTCAGGCGCGCCGGGAGAGATTATTGCGTTTGCTGATAATGACTGCCTTTTTTCCAAAGGTTGGTTGTCAAAATCGGTTGAATTGTTGGAAACGTACCCGAATGTGGGTATGGTTACAGCCCGGCCGTATCGCACACCGCCGGAATTCTATACCAGCACGGTTGAGTGGGCACAATCGACAGCGGGCGTTGAGCTTGATAGAGGTCAGCTGGTTCCTTTTGACGTAATACACTCTTTCAATCTCAGCCTTGGTCAGAGTGATGAATATAGCCGCGATTTGATTGCCAAAAGTGAAGATATCTTAATCCGGTATCAAGATGTACCCGCAGTTATTGGCGGCTCACACTGGCAGTTTACAGCGTTTAAATCCACCCTTGCGCGGTTTTTACCGTTTGATATGGACAGGCCAATGGGTCAGGTAAGGCAGCTTGACCGGCGCATGAATGAGGAAGGATTGCTTCGGCTGATGACTGCAGAACCGTTGGTGATGAACCTGAGTAATACACTGCCAGATGATCTCCGTCAAAATGTAGTTGGCACCGCCAAAAAGGATATCAAGGCTGCTAACCCAAAATTCTACGATGTGCCAATTGTTAAAAAATTACTGCTCGCGCTTCATGACAGAATTTTTCGCTTGTATTTTCAAAAATGATTAACTTGAAAAAGTTCGTGTATCATACTATTTATCAAGGATAACTTGAGTATTTATGACAAAAACAGTATTTATCAGTGCAGACCATGGGCTTGCAATTGTCTATTTTTTGCAGAGTGATATTATTCCCGCGCTGCTGGAAGCAGGCAATGAAGTTGTACTTTTGACGGATGATTCGCTCAAAGAGAAGATCGAGGAAAAATTCGGCAGGCCTGGCCTGCATGTTGAAGGCTTGCGCTTGAAACAAGCCAATGACTATTTTTCTACTGTGAATGCAACAGAACAGTGGTGGCTAAATTTTCTGAGACGTGTTGGCGGCTCATCTAAAATCAACCCTGAAGCGATGGACAGCCACGTTCAACAGGTTGGTTATGAGGCGCTAGGCAAACGTAAATTGATGATGCCAATCATGAAAGGGTTGGTCAAAGTTCTTCGAGCATCGGCGACTGCAAGAAAAATGCTGGTAAGGCGCCAGATGAAATATGTTCCTGACCTGTATGGAGACCTGTTTGACAGGTATCAACCATCTTTGGTGATTGCGAGCACACCTGGTTGGCGGCTTGACCGTTACCTGATGCGGCAGGCTGTAGAACGTGATATTCCTACCATGGGTGCGATTGTGGGCTGGGATAATCCCAGCAGCTATGCTATTCCCGGTGCACCGGTGGATTGGGTGACCTGCTGGTCTGAAAACCAAAAAGAGGAGTTGATTTTGGGCTCTGATTGGCGGGAAGATGCTGTTAATATCGGTGGTATTCCATCTTACGATGGCTATTTTAGACAAACCTGGCTAATGAAAAAGCAGGAGTACTACCATTTGCATCATCTGGACCCCAACCGCAAGCTGCTTTCTTACGCCTGCAGTTTTATCACTTTCTCGCCCAATTATCAGAATATTGAAGCAATCGCTGAGCTGGTAGCAAATGATGAATTAGTACAACCTTCTCAGCTTTTAATTCGTTTGCATCCGAACCACTTCATGGATGAACCACTCTTTGCTGAAGAAAAAGCAAAAATTGAAGCACTGGCCGAACGGCTTCCACATGTTCACGTGGTTGAGCCAGTAGCACTTGGCGGTGAACTGGGCCGGTATTCCGGTGAGGACATGCCCGAGAAGTGTTCCATGATGGCGCACGCAGATGTATTCCTGACGGTATATTCCACCATGGTGGTCGAAGCTGCTATTCATGACCGACCGATTGTGAGTGTCTGTATTGACGCACCTGGAGGGTGGAATAAACCCGGCAGGTTCTCGCTTGCCCTCTCAAAAATTGGCGATTGGCCAACTCATCAACGTTTTATCAAAGCCGGTGCAGGTATTGCCACTTTTGACAAAGAGACGTTGAAGTCCGCGATCAACAGCTATTTGGAGAATCCTGAACGCCATTCTAGAGAACGGCAGCAGTTTATCAGGCAGGAATGCACTTTCACAGATGGAAGCTCTGGCAAACGGACTGCTGATTTCATCATTTCGTGCCTCGACAGAAAACCATCCAGTGAAAGGCAGGGTGTAAAATGAAATTCCTGATTGCAGGTTTTGGATCAATTGGTCGGCGTCACTATCGCAACCTGAAGGCCTTGGGCTATACGGATATTACCCTGTACCGTACAGGAAAATCCACGCTGCCAGTAGATGAGATTAAAAACGTGCCAGTTTATTATTCGCTGGATAAAGCGCTTGATCACAAGCCTGATGCAGTGATTGTGGCTAACCCAACAGCCAATCACCTTGAGGTTGCGTTAAAAGCCGCGCAGCGCGGTTGTCACTTATTTTTAGAGAAACCGATTTCACATAACCTTGATGGCATATCGGAACTTGTCAAGACTGTGTCGGAGAATCAAATACATGTTTTGGTAGGCTACCAGTTCAGGTATCATCCAGGTATCTTGGCTATAAAAAAATTGTTTACTGACGGCAGTGCTGGTCGCCCACTAAGTTTTCGTTCTGAATGGGGTGAGTATCTTCCCGCCTGGCATCCATGGGAGGATTATCGTAAGAGTTACACCTCACTAAGAGCGTTGGGCGGTGGTGTGGTATTGACTCTTTCACATCCCATCGATTACCTGCAGTGGTTATTCGGTGATATTGAAGACCTTTGGGCATTTAGCGGAAAGGTCAGCGATCTTGAAATTGAGGTGGAGGATTACACCGAAGCAGGACTCAGGTTCGGCAGCGGGGTTGTCGGTAGTTTACATCTTGATTACTTCCAGAGACCTGCTGTGCATAAACTGGAGATTTCCACAACGGTTGGGAAGATCCTCTGGGATAATGCGGATGGCAGCACACGCTTTTACAACGCTGAAGCAGACCAGTGGCAGTCGTATGACCTTCCGGCAGGTTTTGAAAGAAATGATTTGTTTCTCGCCCAAACAAGGCATTTCATTGAAGTGACTCAGGGCACAGCACTGCCAATTTGTTCTCTAGAGGATGGTATTGATGCACTGAAAGTTGCACTCGCCATTTATCGTGCGAGTTCAAACAACAGCCTGGCTAAAATGGAATCGATTGGGGCATAACGGGAAAAACTGGATGGATAACCATCAGCGTTTGCATAAGTTCATAGAAGCCATATCAGTCGTCAGCTTTTTTATTGTGATGGCAATCATCATGACCTGGCCCCTGGCTCAGAAAATGAGTGATTCAATCGCAGGGAGAATTGGGGACAACATCTATTTTATTTGGATGGTTGGTTGGTTCCGCAAAGCACTTTTTGAACTGCATGTTAATCCGTTTGATGTCTGGTTTTTAAACTATCCTGAGGGATGGAGCATGGCGTACACCGAGATTGCCGCAATCATGGTGATGATCGGAGTTGGATTTTCTTATCTCGGCGGTATCACATTTGGTTACAACGCCGCTATGCTATTCAGCTTTGCAGCTGCTGGCGTTACCATGTACATTTGGATACGTCACCTGACTAAAAGTCGTGGTGCGGCACTGGTCAGCGGTATGATCTTTGCTTTTATCCCCTATCACACAGCCCATTTCTTAATTGGCCACCTGAACCTGTCAGGAATCCAGTGGTTTCCTCTATACTTTATGGGATTGTGGGAGGTTCTGTCGAAATCGTATCAAGAGAATGGACTTAAGATCCAATATAAGTGGGTCCTTTTAGCCGGCATCTCTTTGGGTTTGATTGCATTAACCTCAACCTATTACATCTTCATGACGCTGTTCATTACCGCCTTGCTGGTGCTCGTGTATATACTCTTCATCAACAAGAAAGCATTCAAGGAAAAGTATTTTTGGATAAACCTCATTGCTGTCGGTTTGGTCTCACTACCTCTGGTGCTGTTTGCTATCTATCCATATTTTTCATTGTTAGGGCAGGGTGGCTTACCGGACCGCAATATCTGGATTACCCGGCGATATTCCGCCAGCCCAACGGATTTTATCCTGCCATCGACGGATCATTTCCTGTGGGGACAGTGGGTGGGGGATCATTTCAACCGGGAAATGTGGGTTGAAGGAACGCTCTACATCGGTGTCGTAACTCTTGTGCTGGCCGGGTTTGCCCTAATTAGAAACCCTGCCTTCAAAATGGATCGACTGCGCAGATTCTTACTGTGGGGAATTGGTATTTCAATCATTTTGGCGATGGGCACAGATTTACACTGGCTCAGTGAGCCGGTGGAGATCGCACTGCCTGCTTTCCTTGCTGACCTAATAGGCAGGTCGGACTTGCCAATCCCGCTGCCGGGGTATTTTTTGTTCAAATATTTCCCATTTTATGCCAAGCTGCGCTCACTCATGCGATTTGGCATCTTTGCCCTGCTTTTCTTCGGGGTTCTGGCAGGGTTTGGAGCGGCAAGGATCATATCGTGCCAAAAACAAACAAAAAGGTGGTTAACAGCAGCGTTTTTAACCTTGCTGGTTTTTCTGGATTTTTATCCAGGCCTGTTTCCGGAGTTTGCTGAAATCAAAGCAAGGCCAGTTGATTATTACCTGGCAGAGCAATTAGATCGTGGGCCTTTGGTTCAGCTGCCATTTGAAAAAGCGGAAGATCAAGAAAATACCTACTATACGTTGATTCACAATAAGCCTTATATCGGCGGATTTTTCAATGCCTTCCCGCCGACCCAGTACACGAGAATTATGCCAATCCTGCAAGGATTTCCTGATGAAGCCAGCCTGGCATTACTAAATCAGTTTGAGGTAAAGTATATTTTGGTAGACAGCTGTTGTTATGATGATATGGCATCAATACAGTCGTTTCTCGAAGCAAACAATATGGATTTCATAGGCCAATTTGAGGAACAATATTTGTTCATTAACCAGGATAAGTGAGTTGTTAATGACTCTTTATCGAGAGAATCCCATCGCTTTAATACTGACTTCTGCTGCAGCACTGACAGGCATGAGCCTTGTTGGCATCAGCATGCATCATGGACCTGGTGTGGGTGGGGATGCAACCATCTACCTGACGACAGCTGAAAACCTTGCCAAGGGATTTGGACTGGTGTTGTTTGAACCTGGAGGCGGCACCAGGCTGCTGCCGTATTTCCCACCATTTTATCCACTGGTTCTCAGCTTCTTTGCGTTCCTTGGTTTGAATCTGGTACAAACAGCCTTGTGGCTGAATATATTGTTATTCGGCTTGCTGGTAATCCTGGTTGGTGTTGTTACATTCTCAACGACTCAATCAGCGCGACTGACTGGCTTGATCTGCTTTGCAGTTGCGTTATCTCCAATACTAATGCCTGTTTACTCCTGGGCGATGTCGGAGCCTTTGGCAATATGGCTCGGTTTTTTAAGCCTGGCTGTGCTGTGGCGATTTCAACTAAGAAAACAAGGTACGGCATTGCTCATTTTGGCTGGAATACTTGCCGGGTTGTCTTTTCTCACCCGTTACAGCGCAGTCGCTTTTATTATCACAGGTTTATTGGTACTCATTCTAAATTCTGACTTTAAAAAATTACCTGTATTGATAAAACGGGTTGTGCTGTACAGCGTGACAGCACTATTTCCCATGCTGATCTGGCTGGTCATTGATCTTACTCAAACCAATACCATCGCGTCACGCAGCCTGCTGAACTGGCCTGAAATTTCACAGCGCCTTGCCAGTTACTTACCTCAGTTGAAAGAGGTTCTTCTTTTCTGGCTATTACCTGAGTCCTTGATAGAAAACCCTCCATACCCAGGAGCACTGAACACAATTTTTCTGGTGGTTGTATTAATTGGTTTGATAATCACAGGTGTGATTGTGTTACGAAAAAATGCTGGTATGGAGCATTCTGACAGGACTGTGGAGAAGTTAGCCTTATGCAACATCCTGCTAATATTTACCTTTATATATTTACTGGTAATCTCAGGGATATATTTCTTAACCTATCCGCCAATCACAATTGGCAGCAGGATGTTTGCGCCGGCTCACATAGCAATGATGTGGCTTCTTATCCTCTCAATACCTGAAGTAATGAGATTATTTTCAAGCAGGCTGATTAATTTACTTATTCCTTCAGCACTTGTCGTATTCGTTGCAGTTTATGGGGTTCGTTCATTACGCATAGTCAATTACAATTTTCAGCAGGGGCTTGGTTATACGGCGCCTGCCTGGCGTAATTCTGAGACGATAGCGGCAGTAAGACAGTTACCTGACGAAACAATTTTGATCACCAATGAAACCAATGCTGTGCTTTTCCTGACAGATCGACTCAGTTACCCACTGCAGGAAATCTATGCTGATGAGCCTGTTAGTCAATTTTATCCGTACGGCTCAGGAGATTTTAACACTGACCCGACCCAGAGGCAGTTCGTCGAGGAAGGTGCAGCACTGGTGTTGTTTGACTCGATTGATGATCAGTTAGCCGGCCTGTACCATGAGCGTACAGAGGAGCGTATCCTCAGCCTGGTAAATGGATTGCAACAGGCGTTTAGAGGTTCGGATGGCGGCATTTTCTACTACGATGATTAGTTATACTCATTTGTTTAGGATATGATGTGAAGACAATGAAGATTGAAAATCGATTTTGGTTAATAATGCCCCTGGTCTTCCTCTCTGTTGCAGGCATGGTGCTGATTAATGCGATAACGCCTTATGGCATGGGGCTGGTCAACGATTCTGTGGGTTATATTGCTGGTGCCAGGAATATCATTGCTGGTAATGGCTACAGCCGCCTGACTGGCAACGCCAGCCCGATCCCGATCACAAATTATCCACCTCTTTTCTCAATTTTGATCTCAGGCTTGATGTTGACCAGCATGGATGCCCTTGTCAGTGCCAAAGTGTTGAACATCGCTTTGTTTGGCGGCAATATTTTCCTGGTGGGATGGATGGCAAGAAGGCTGACACAATCAACAGGTTATTCTTTCCTTGCGGCTCTATTTTTTACCATCTCGTCACCCATCTTTGTTGCCCACACATACGCCATGACTGAGCCGTTATATATTTTCCTGAGTCTGCTGGCTTTGATTGTCTATCTAAATTATCTAAAGCAGCGACGTTATTTGCTGTTGATTATTGCTGGCTTACTCACCGGTGGCACAATTTTGACAAGATATGTTGGTGCATCAGTCTTTTTCACAATCGCTATGGCAGTTGTTTTCCTGGCAGAGAAGGCAAAGAATGATATGAAGCCATTTTTATTCAAGCTGAAAACTTTAGTCATCTACGCTGTTTCCAGCCTGGCACTGCCAGTCATTTGGCTGCTGCGCAATTTCCTGGTGAGTAATAACCCTGCGAATCGTCAGTTGGTGTATCACCCGATTCCAGCCTATAAGATCAACGAAGGGCTGGAAAATTTCTGGGGTTGGCTGCTGCCCGAGCGCGGTAATCTGGTTGGACGCTTTCTACCATATCTTGGAATTCTATTAATTGTTGGTCTTGTAGTTTTGTTCGCTCTAACGGCGGTCTGGTTAATACGGCTGTATAAAACAACTTGTGAAATTGATAAAGTTGCTGATCGTGCGATTTTCATCAACCTTGCTTACACACTCATTTACCTGGCAGTGCTGGTGCTCTCATTGTTATTTGTCGATGCCAGCCCGATTTTTGAACACAGAATCCTCGCGCCATTTTATGTACAACTATTAGTTCTTTCTGCGTGGTGGTTCAGCTGGCTTGCCTCCAAGAAACTACACGGGAAAGTGATAGCCGGGTTAGCTGTTTTGTTTTTCATTATTTCATTTGCTGGTGACAGCCTGGACACTGTGAAACAATTGAGACAGGAGGGGCAGGGTTTTGCCAGCACTGAGTGGCGGGAGTCAGAGCTTATCAACGAAGTGGAAAACCTGCCCAAAATGATTGTTTACACAAACAAGGCAACGGCTTTATACTTGCTGGCTGATCGACCATCTTATGTGCTGCCTTCGCCAATCAACCCTGCGACCAATGCGCCGCGTGAGAATTATGCACAGGATGTCGAAGAAATCCGTCAGAATGTACTGAGTGGCAATGCAGTAATGGTAATATTTGATTATGCATTCCTGTTGGATAGTCAAGATGATCGCCAGTGGATGATTGATTTGACTGAAGGCGTTCCAATTTATCGTGAAGCTGAAGATGGAAACATCTTTGGTAGTATCTATTAAACAAGGTGAATTCATGGGTAACATTTTTGATAAGTTCAAACTGGATGGTAAGACTGCGGTTGTAACAGGTGGTGCAGGTCTGTTAGGCAAAGAATTCTGCCGCACGCTGGCAGAAGCTGGCGCTAATGTGATTATCGCAGATATGAATTATGAGGCAGCGAATGAAGTCGCTGTCAAGCTAAACGAATCGGGATATTCTGCCAAGGCCGTTCAAGTAGACGTCACCTCCAAAGAGTCCACAATCAACATGGCTGATACAGCGATAAAAGCATATGGGGGTTTGAACATCCTGGTTTGCAGTGCCGCTATGGATCCCAAATTTGATGCTGAACATGTTAGCGAACACAACAACAATTCTTTCGAAGCCTACCAGCTGGACGCCTGGAAACAAGCACTGGATGTTAACCTGACAGGCATGTTCCTGTCATGCCAGGCTGTAGTGAAACCCATGCTCGCACAGGGCGGTGGATCGATTATCACCATCTGCTCTACATATGGACTTGTTGGACCTGATCAACGTATTTATCAAAAGCCGGGAAAACCGGAACAATTTAAGCCTGTTTTTTACACCGTGACAAAAGCCGGCGTGCTGGGATTAACCAAATACCTTTCGACCTATTATGCCGGCAAACCAATCCGGGTCAATACCCTGACGCCTGGTGGTGTTTACAACAGTCACGATGAGGTTTTTCTCAATAATTATTCCTCCCGAACAGTGATTGGCAGGATGGCACACAAGGATGAAATGAACGGCGCGTTATTATTCCTGGCGTCAGATGCATCAAGCTACATGACTGGCTCAAACCTTGTAGTTGATGGAGGCTGGACAGCATGGTAAATGTTCCAGAAGTTTTGGCGGTGATTCCAGCCAGGGGTGGCTCAAAAGGAATTCCTCGGAAGAATATCCGCCACTTTGCAGGGTATCCCCTGATTGCTTACAGCATTGCAGCAGGGAAAAACGCAAGCACAGTCACAAGGGTAATCGTTTCTACAGATGATGAAGAAATTGCGGCTGTCGCAAGAGATTTTGGCGCTGAGACACCTTTTATTCGCCCTGCAGAGTTTGCCCAAGATCAGACAACGGATTATCCGGTGTTTGTCCACACCCTTGAGTGGTTGAAAACGAACGAGGATTATTCTCCTGATATTGTCATCCAGCTGCGGCCAACGTCACCTATCAGACCTGTTGATTGTGTAGATTTGGCTGTAAGAATCCTGATGAATAATCCAGATGCAGATTCCGTTAGAGGTGTGGTTCCATCAGGGCAAAATCCACATAAAATGTGGGTTCTGGCAGGTGAAAACCAGCCCATGCAGCCGTTGTTGCATGTTAACGGAATAAATGAGCCATACAATGCCCCCAGGCAGGCACTTCCTCCAACTCACTGGCAAACCGGGCATATTGATGCCATACGAGCCAGCACTATTTTAGAAAAAGGCTCCATGAGCGGCGAAGTCATCTACCCATTGTTGATAGATCCAAAATTCACAGTTGATATTGATAACCTGAATGACTGGGCTAAGGCGGAGTGGCTGGTTCAGTATGGTGGTTTGGAGATGGTTACGCCGGGAACAAGGAAACGCAAGCTGCCGGATAAAATTGATCTGGTGGTTTTTGATTTTGACGGCGTATTGACTGATAATCGGGTTTGGGTTGATGAGCAGGGACATGAAATGGTTGCTGCTTACCGAAGTGACAGTGTTGGTTTGAACAACCTCAGAAAAGCTGGCGTGGAGCTACTTGTGTTGTCAACAGAGACTAACCCGGTAGTAAGCGCACGCTGCAGTAAACTCTCGCTGCCAGTTATCCAGGGTGTAAAAAACAAAGACATTGAGTTGAAGAGGTTTCTAGAAGAAAAAGTAATTAATAGTCAGCATGTCGTATTTGTTGGTAATGACACAAACGATGTCTGTTGTTTTGACATGGTTGGGTGCGCTGTAGTTGTTGCAGATGCGCAGCCGGATGCAGCAGCCAGGGCTGATATGATTCTTAAACAGAACGGCGGCCGCGGGGCTGTACGTGAGTTATGTGATTTAATTCTTAATAACAATCAATAAAAAGCAGTCCTTAATCAAGGAGATGTAATGAGTCGAGAAATTCGTATTGGTAATCGCATGATAGGGGATGGACACCCAGCCTATGTCGTGGCTGAAATTGGTATCAACCACAATGGTGACCTGCAGGTTGCAAAAGAATTGATGAAAGCAGCAAAAGAGGTCGGTGTGGATGCAGTAAAGTTCCAGAAGAGAACACCAGAAATCTGTGTTCCCCTTGAGCAGCAGAACTTGATGCGAGACACACCATGGGGCTATATTACTTATCTCGAGTATCGCTACAAAGTTGAATTAACTTTTGATGATTACCAGGAGATAGATCGTTATGGGAAGGAAATCGGCATAGACTGGTTTGCTTCTCCCTGGGATGAACCCTCAGTAGATTTTCTTGAAGCTTTCAACCCAATTTGTCATAAGATTCCATCAGCTGCGCTCACAGACCATGCATTGTTAGAAAAATTGAAAGCCACTGGCAGACCTTTGATCTTGTCAACAGGCATGTCCACCATGGAGGAAATCAAGGCGGCTGTTGGGAAAGTTGATGTTGACAATTTGATCTTGTGCCATTCTACAAGTTCATATCCGTGCGCGCCGGACGAAATAAACCTGAATATGATAAAAACACTGCGGGATACTTTTACCTGTCCGATTGGGTATTCGGGTCATGAGGTTGGTTTAATACCATCGGTTGTGGCAGCGGCTTTGGGCGCTTGCTTAATCGAAAGACATATTACCTTGGACCGCGCCATGTGGGGAAGCGACCAGGCAGCGTCAGTTGAGCCAGTCGGTTTTGAGCGCATGGTTAAATACATACGGGTGACTGAGCAGGCACTTGGTGACGGTATCAAGCATGTTTATGACAGCGAACTGCCGGTCATGTCCAAGCTTCGGAGAAAATACGATCGCCCATGAGTAGTTCCCTGAAACGGGCTTACATGGGTGTTCGTCGGCGCTGGCTGCAGCATCGAACAAACCAGGATATTTTGAGAATATCTCGGGAAGTGATGCGAACATCACCGGCTGTAACCCGTGGTCCAGTTTTGATATTTAATGCATCAACACGGATCACCGGTATCAGTTTGAATGCTGCTTATTCTTTACTCACATCGTGGGCGTTAAGATTGTCAGGTGTTCGTGTGATTCATGCTGTATGCCATTCTGGTATGGCACAGTGTGTTTTAGGCACCAATCGTGATAATCTCGATGAACCACCGCCTTGCTCAGCCTGCATCTACCAGTCAACAGCTGTGTATTCCAGCTCAGAAACGGTCTGGTTCCCTTATCAAAAGGATGAAGGTCTGGAAAAAGCTTTGGATGGTCTTGGCGTGCAAGCATTGAGCATATTTTCACACAATGATTTTCCACTAGGACAGCTGGTTCTACCATCCATTCGCTGGGCGTTGAGACGACACAATCTTGTTGATGACGAATCCACAAAACAGTTATTTAAGCGCTATGTCCTTTCTGCATGGAATGTTCGGCAGCAATTTATAGACATTATCGAGTCTGAATCCCCTTCAGCTGTTGTTGTTTTCAACGGTATGTTCTTTCCCGAAGCCGTCGTCAAACGCCTGTGCTGTGAGAAGGGAATCAGGTGTATCAGTCATGAAGTAGGACTTCAACCGCTGTCGGCTTTCTTTACTGATGGTGAGGCGACAGCTTACCCGATTGATATCCCTGCAGATTTTGTAATGTCAGAAGAGCAGGACAGGTTGCTGGATGATTACTTGCAGCAGCGTTTTCAGGGCAACTTTTCCATGGCCGGCATAAGGTTTTGGCCTGAGATGAAAAAACTAGAACAGAGTTTTTGGGATAAAGCCGCACGCTTCAGGCAAATTGTGCCGATATTTACCAATGTGATTTTTGATACCAGCCAGGGTCATGCCAACGTCGTTTTTTCAGACATGTTTCAGTGGCTTGATACCGTAAAGAATATCATTCATGAACACCCGGATACCCTGTTCATTTTACGGGCACATCCTGATGAATCAAGACCTGGCAAAGCAAGCAGAGAAAGTGTCGCTGATTGGGTGCAAAGCAATGGCATTCACAAATTGGATAATGTCCTCTTTGTTCCACCTGATGAGTACTTCAGTTCCTATGAGATCATTACCAATTCCAAATTTGTGATGGTTTACAATTCGACAATTGGACTTGAGGCATCACTGCTTGGGTCAGCAGTATTGTGCGGCGGCAAGGCTCGCTTCACACAGGTTCCAACGGTTTTCTTTCCAAAAACAGCCGCAGAATATAAAGAGATGGCTGGGGATTTTCTTGCAATGGAAGAAAGCATAGCTGTACCCCCAGAATTCAAAGAAAATGCCAGAAAATTCCTTTACTACCAGGTTTTCAAGACATCTTTGCCCTTCAATGGCTTTCTGAGGGATGATAATATTTGGCCAGGCTATGTCAAATTCAATAGATTTTCGCTTGATATGTTAAAACCCGAAATTTCTCCAACAATCAGAGTGGTGTTGGACGGTATTCTTAATAATCAAGCATTCTTGATGGACTCATGAAACCTAATTGTTCAATCGTTATCAGAGCGTTCAATGAAGATAAGCACATTGGCAGGTTAATTGCTGGCATTGACCAGCAGACAGTCAAGAATGTTCAGGTTATCCTGGTGGATTCGGGATCGACTGATAATACTGTTGAAATTGCCAAATCCATGGGCGCTGAGGTCGTTTCAATTGAACCGAAAGACTTTACTTTTGGTAAATCATTGAATTTAGGAATAAGTCATGCTGAATCTGATCTGGTTGTTATCGCCAGCGCTCACGTTTACCCGGTTTATCCTGACTGGCTTGAGACTCTACTTGAGCCTTTGAAGTTATCGCAGACAGCATTGTCTTACGGTAAGCAGAGGGGTGCAAAGCAAACCAAATATTCTGAACACCAGATTTTTGCTAAATGGTATCCTGACCAATCCGTATTGCATCAGGAGAACCCTTTCTGCAATAACGCCAATTCGGCGATAAAACGGGACTTGTGGGAAGAGCATCGCTATCATGAGGGGCTGCCAGGTCTTGAAGACCTGGAATGGGCAAATTGGGCTTTTAAAGCCGGTTATAACATCGCTTACCAGGGAGACGCTGAGGTTATCCACGTACACAATGAAACTTGGAGAAACGTCTACAACCGGTACAGACGGGAAGCAATGGCGTTCAAACAAATTTTCCCGCATGAACATTTTCATCTGATAGATGTTGTTAAATTATGGATGAGCAATGTCAACAATGATGTTAAATCGGCGACAAGGCAGAGGGTGTTAACTTCTGAATTGAAGAGTATACTTTTATTTCGAACGATGCAGTTCTGGGGTACTTACCAGGGATACAGAAAAACAGGCTCACTGACGTGGCAGTTGAAACAGGCGTTTTATTATCCTGGCAAACATCTGGACAGTCAGAATCAATCATCCCAACGGGAAGTAAAACCGATCCATTATCATGATGGTGATTAATTATTTCGACCTGTAAAATAACTTGGGAGGGCATCTGATGGAAAAATTGAAAATTGCTGCATTGGTGCCAATGAGACATCACTCTCAGCGTGTGCCGGGAAAAAACTTCAGGGATCTCGCTGGCAAACCATTGTACACTTACATCATAGACTCACTGCTGAAGTGTCCTGAAATATCTGAGGTAGTGGTTGATACTGACAGCACCGTCATTTTGGAAGGATTAGCCGAACATTATCCGGATGTAAAAAGTATAAACCGACCGGGGCACCTTTTGGCTGATGATGTGCCCATGAACGAAATCTTGATGTACGACACCTCACAAACAGACGCTGATCTCTACCTTCAAACCCATAGCACCAACCCGCTGCTGCGCAGTGAGACAATTTCGAAGGCAATAGTAACCCTGCTCAACAATTATCCAGCCTATGATTCGCTATTTTCAGTGACAAGATTGCAGACACGTCTGTGGGACCAACTGGGACGTGCAATTAATCATAACCCTTCAGTACTGCTTCAAACCCAGGATCTTCCCCCAGTATATGAGGAAAATTCGTGTATCTATATCTTTTCCAAAGAGACTTTACTGAGCCGCAGAAACCGTCTTGGACTGCGTCCATTCATGTTTGAAATTGATGCCGATGAGGCATGGGATATTGATGAAGAACTTGATTTTGCAGTTGTTGACCTGTTGATGAGAAAGAAATATCAAAAGTCATAAGTCCTGAAAGCGGTTATTACAAAGAGGCTGGTTATGCACAAAATTTTACTTTCTGCGCCATACATGATTCCCTATGTCAACCGGTTTAAAAAGGTTTTCGATCATTACAATCTGGACCTCATCGTACCGAATGTAAAAGAACGAATGTCTGAGGATGAAATTCTGACCTATGCCGGATTGTTTGATGGCGCAGTCTGCGGTGACGATCGTTTTACAGAGGATGTCATTAAAACTTGCCTGCCCAGGCTGAAGGTGATTTCTAAATGGGGCACAGGCATTGATTCCATTGACAAAGAAGCAGCGAACCGGCTCGGTGTGGAAGTGAAAAACACACTCAATGCTTTCACCTTGCCTGTTGCTGATACTGTGATGGGTTATATCCTGGCATTTGCCAGGCAGATTCCCTGGCAAAACGAACTGGTTAAGGGTGGCAAGTGGGAAAAACTGCACGGCAGATCTCTGTCAGAATGCACTTTGGGCGTCATTGGCGTCGGTAATATCGGCAAAGCCGTTATACGAAGGGCAAAAGCCTTTGGAATGAAGTTAATAGGAAACGATATTAAACCGCTGCCGCATGATTTTGTGAGTGAGAATTATCTTGAGTTGGCTGACCTGACTTACATGTTAACAAATGCTGATTTTATCTCAGTCAACTGCGATTTAAATCCAAGCAGCTTTCACCTTATAAATGATGAAACACTGGCAATGGTAAAACCCTCTGCAATTTTTATCAACACTGCCCGGGGACCAATTGTTGACGAGAGCGCACTTGTACGCGCGTTGCAAGATTACAGGCTGGCAGGCGCTGCTTTAGACGTCTTTGAGGTTGAGCCGCTTCCTGAATCTTCGCCATTGCGACAAATGTCAAATGTGCTTCTGGCATCCCATAACTCTAATTCAAGTCCAATTGCCTGGGAAAACGTGCACTGGAATACGATAAGAAATTTGCTTGAAGGATTGGGCATCGAAACCACTGACCTTGATGTATTACGCAAGAACGTTTGATTGAACGTGATTTCTAACTTCTGCACCAGACAATCATGATGCAATACGTGGCGATGAATAGGGATTGCCAAAGCGATTGTTTATAAAGTACATGCGAGGTTTAGCCTGATATAATGCGGGTGATGGAATAGTGCATCAAAATTTCTACTATTTTAGAGACTCTTATTTGAGATATCTCATTACATCAAGAATTTAATTTCTTCACATGGATTTCGTTATGACAGAGAAACAACAGAAGATTGTGTTAATAACCGGCGCGTCTGGGGGCATTGGTTCTGCCACAGTAGCTTTATTTCACCAGAAAGGCTGGAAGGTGATTGGCGTTGACCGGGGCGATCCACCCGAATATTTTCCAAACGATGGCCTGTATATCCATGCAGATATCTCTAACCCGTCAGATATCGAAGGGATTTACGAGAAAGCGAGTCAATTTTCGAAGCGATTGAATGCGGTGGTAAACAATGCGGCCATCCAGATTTCGAAACCACTCTTGGAGACAACTGTTGAGGAGTGGGATTCTGTCATGGCATCCAACCTGCGTTCAGTATTTCTCGGAGCCCGATTGGCATACCCGCTTCTGTGCCGCAGTGACTCAAGTGCAATTATCAATGTTTCATCCGTTCACGCAGTAGCGACGTCCGCGAATATATCTGCTTATGCAGCCAGCAAAGGGGGATTGCTGGCGTTGACCCGTGCAATGGCGATTGAATTTGCGAAAGATAACATTCGGGTCAACGCGATTTTACCTGGTGCAGTGGATACGCCAATGCTGCGTGCCGGGCTTGATCGCGGCCACGTATCCGGTGGAACAGTGGTCACCAGGTTGGAAAACCTGGCGAGGAAAACCGTCAATGGCAGGATTGGCACGCCGATGGAAATTGCCCATGCGATTTACTTCCTGGCTGATGATGAGCAGTCGTCTTTCATGACCGGACAGGCAATGATTGTCGATGGGGGAGCAACTGCAAGGTTGAGCACAGAATGAAATCAGTAAAGAGCTTTGTCAAAAGAGTCCTGCCGCAACCTGCAGCTATTAAGCTGGCACAGGGGTATGATGCATTAAAACGGACTGGAGAGCTGCCCGCCGCAATTTTACACCCATGGCGGCGTGACACAATCCAACAACTTGGTGATTTAAAGGACAAACATGCTGGCGAACGTTGCTTCATCATTGGCAATGGCCCAAGCCTAAAGCAAATGGATTTGAGACCCTTACGCAATGAATTTACGATGGGGATGAATCGCATCTATATGCTGTTTGATGAGCTTGGGTTCAAAACAACCTACTACCTGTCGGTCAATGACCTGGTCATAGAGCAGTGTGCTGCTGATATCCAAAACCTGAAACTGCCGCGCTTTGTTTCCTGGCGTAGCAGAAAATGGCTCAAACCCGAAAAAGACCTGTTCTTCCTTCATACGACCTACACGGGTCCAAAGTTCAGTGAGGATATCCGCCATCGGCTTTGGGAGGGTGCAACCGTCACATATACGGCTTTACAAGTGGCATTTTACCTGGGCTTTCAAACAGTAATCCTGATTGGTGTTGACCATAATTTTGTCACAAAGGGCACACCCAACACGACTGTGGTTTCAAGCGGTGATGACCCCAACCATTTTCACCCAGGCTATTTTGGCAAAGGTTTCAGGTGGCAGCTGCCGGACCTTGAGACATCTGAGATTGCCTACAACAAGGCCAAAACTGCGTATAGCAATGCAAGCAGACAGGTACTTGACGCCACTGTTGGTGGTAAGTTGACTGTATTTGAGAAAGTTACCTATAACGATCTGTTCTAATGGCTGCGACCATGCCATTCCTATCGATTATTACGCCCTCATTTCAACAAGCAAAATTCCTTGAGCAGACTATCAAGTCTGTGATAACGCAACCCTTTGATAATTTTGAATATATCATGGTTGACGGTGGGTCGGATGATGGCAGTGTTGAGATTATCAAGAAATATGAGAGGCATCTTGCCTGGTGGGTTTCTGAGAAGGATGAAGGCCAGGGAGATGCAATCAATAAAGGGCTTGACCGGGCTAAAGGTGAGGTCGTAGGATGGATCAACTCAGACGATTTTTATCTGCCAGATACCTTTAAAAAAGTAGCAGACGTATTCCAGCAAGAACCTGGTTTGGGATTATTGTATGGCGATGTTTTGGCAGTCGATGAGAAAAGTCAGGTTTTTAATCTTATGCGATCTGGCGTTTATGGACTGCTGGATTTGATGAAATTCAAGATCATCAATCAGCCGGCAGTATTTTTTCGCAGGCGTTTAATTGAAGAAGCAGGTAACCTAGATCCGTCCTATAGATACTTACTCGACCATCATCTCTGGCTGCGCATAGCCAATATCGCAAAAATCAGGCACTTACCTGAATTTCTCGCTGCAGGGCGGTATCACAGCGAGGCAAAGAATATTGCTGAAGCAGGATCTTTCGGCGAGGAAGCTTTCAGAATTGTCGAATGGATGGCTGAGAACGATGATTTAAGTACCACCTTTCAAAATCATGACAGGGAAATTCGAGCTGGTGCGCATCAATTGAATGGGTACTATCTGGCAGAAGCTGGCCAGTGGCAGAGTGCTTTGAGAGCCTATGCCGCCTGCATGAAATTGGATCTTTCTACTGCGATGCACGATTGGAGAAGGATATTATTTACCCTGAGCCAACCATTATTTGGCACAAGGATCAAGCAGAAGAGATATTTGTCGCAACTGAAAAAATATGACGAAATTAGTAAAAAATTAACAAACTCAGACAAAATGAGAAATAATGGCGAGTGAAATTCGCAGTTCAAGTGGGTTGGGGCAGCATAAAAGCAGGCAAAAGTTCTGGCTTGGAATAGCTGTCGCATTGATTTTTCTGTTTGGTATAGGAATTCGTTTATATGATCTGCAGGATCCGCCTTTAGATTTCCATGCAGTACGTCAGCTGCGTTCAGCCCTGATATCACGATCTATCTATTATTCGCTCTCGCCTGACTATACTGTTGAACAAAAAGAACTAGCCTCGGAATTGGCTTCACTTGAGACTTATGAACCGCCAATTCTTGAGAGCATTGTTGCCGCAGCATACCTGCTTACAGGATCAGAAAAGCTTTGGATCTCACGCGTTATCCTTTGCCTTTATTGGGTTGTGGGTGGTGCAGTTATTTGGCTGCTGATCCGTAAATACGTCAGCACAACCGCAGCCGTCATTTCATTATCCCTCTATTTCTTACTGCCTTTCAGTGTCGTCGCCAGCCGTTCATTTCAACCAGAACCGTTCATGGTGATGTGGATAGCCTTATTTGTACTGGTGATCGACAAATGGTCTGAAAAACAAAACTGGGCAATGGCACTCCTTGCAGGTGTGCTGGCAGGCATGGCAGTGATGGTAAAAGTGGTTGCGGCGTTGTACATTTTCCCAGTTCTTGCTGCTGTAACCCTACATAGATTGGGCCTGTTTAGAGTAATAAAATCTGTCAAAGTGTGGACCATACTCTCAATCACAGTTTTACCTGCCTTGATTCATTACGGCTTGTTACAGCCAGAACGCTCTGGCAGTTTTATGTCATTCTGGAGCACTTCTTTCAGCTGGATGTTACTTACCACCAATTTTTATGCTGATTGGCTGGCAATGATCAAGGGTTTGATGGGCTTATTTGTTTTCACCCTGGCTTTGTTGGGAGTAATTCTTGCAAAAGCCGGCTATAAACCAATCCTGATTGGTTTATGGGCTGGTTATCTTATTTATGGGCTAATCTTTCCTTACCAGTATACCACGCATGAGTATTATCATCTACCGCTGGTGGCTGTAGCCAGCCTGTCAATTGCGCCGGTTTTCTCTATTTTGTTGGAAAACATCAAAATACAACCTCTGTTCTGGCGAGTCTTTGCTGCAGGCATTATTATTTTTTCGATGGGATACAACCTATGGGTGTCACGATCGATATTATATGCTTCTGATTACACCCTTGAGCCTGTAAGTTGGCAGGAAGTTGGGGAAGCAATACCGGAAGGTAGCTCGGTGGTTGCACTCACAGGCGACAGCGGCATGCGCCTGCGCTATTATGGATGGCGTAAAGCTGACATCTGGCCGGCAGATGTTGACCTTAATCTAAGAGATTTGGCAGGCGCCCAACAAACTAACTTTGATCAACTGTTTCAGCAGTATGCAGAAGGAAAGGACTACTTCCTTGTTACTGCATTGTCACAATTAGACAATCAGCCGGATTTGAAAGAGTTTCTTTACACTCATTACCGTTATGACCAGGGCAATGGTTATCTCCTCTTCCACATCAGGTAGAAACATTAACTGCGATTTCAAGGTAAAATCTCCATCATGCAGTCCATTAAACATCAAGGGGTTTCTGCTACGCTTCAAAAACTTCTGATACTGGCAATCTTCGCAGCCGGTATTGGTATTCGCTTATATGATCTTACAGACCCGCCACTTGATTTCCATCCAGCCAGGCAAATACATTCAGCGCTGATGGCACGCGGTATTTATGCCAAAATGGGCGGTGCAGTTCCTGTGGAACAGCAATCGCAGATGATTATCATGGGTATCACTGAAGGCATTATCGAACCGCCGATCAATGAATACCTGGTGGCTTACACTTATCGTCTTTTCAACCGGGATGAGCTGTGGATTGCACGCCTTTATGGCATATTTTTTTGGACGGCAGGTGGAATTGCTCTCCTGTTATTGAGTAAACGACTATCCGGACCTATTGGCAGCATTGCTGCTTTGATAATTTACATGCTTCTGCCATATGGTGTCTATGCCAGCAGGTCATTTCAGCCGGAGCCTTTGATGATCTGCCTGATTCTCTTATCCTTGCTGGCATTTGAACAATGGCATCGAATATCTTCCTGGAAAATTACAGTTTTTACTGGCTTATTGCTTGGGTTAGCTGTACTATCAAAGCAAATTGTTCTCTTCTATTTGGGTAGCGTCTTACTTGGGTATGCGGCATTCCACAGTGGTTTGTACACAGCACTGAGGAACCGAAAGTTTATCGTCATTCTTATCCTAATGGTTTTACCATCTGCAATCTACATGCTTGATGGATTATTTATCTCGGACTACCTTCGAAACAACACAGCACTGCGCTTCTTCCCGGAGTTTTACACACAAATCAGTTTCTACCTGAGATGGTTGAGACAGATCGATCAGACAGTTGGAATTGGTTTATTGGTTTTTTCACTCACGTGTTTGATTTTTGCAAAAAACCAGCTAGTGTCTTTGTTGAGTGGCGGTTTGGTTGCCGGTTACCTGGTTAGCGGCTTCATTTTTTCTTACCATATATCAACCCATGATTATTATCATATTGTGCTGATACCCGCAGCAGCTCTGGCTATCGCGCCCGCAGTTGAAAAAGCGTATTGCTGGTATTCTGCTCAGAGGATTTCTGCTATCAATCAGTTCCTCCTGCTCGGGCTGTTCGTGTTGTGGGGCGGTTATCAGTTGTTCGAAGTGAGGTCTGAATTAAACAGAGAAAATTATCGCTCAGCGCCGGAGTTCTGGTCAGATACAACTGAACGCCTGGGCGGCCAAAATGCCAGCGTCATCGGCCTGCTAAAAGATTATGGCGCTGGTTTTAACTATTGGGGACTCATCTACCCAGCACCATGGATGAAAACTGGCGATGTGTACATCCGTTCACTGGGAACTGATGGCTTTGAACAAGATTTTGAAAGCCAGATTGAAGGCAAGGATTATTTTGTGATAACCGATTTTGAAGATCTTGCCAGACAGCCTGAATTGCTCTCAGTGTTAACATCTAACTATCCGTTGTTTGAACGCGGTTCAGATTATCTTATCTTTGACCTTACCAAACCTGGTCAGCCAACACTTGAGCCCGTCTTTATCCTGCCTTAATAAAGTGTGCAGACACAATGAATCGAGATTATTTTCTCCAGAATAGATTTCTACACGTGACAGCTGTACTGCTGATTCTTGTTGCCGGTTTACTGGTCAGATTTTATGATCTGACTGATCTACCGCTTGATTTCAATCCTACCCGGCAGCTTCACTCTGCTGTTATTGCACGCGGGATGTATTATGAACACTTAAGTGACGTTTCACCGGAAATCAGGGATCTGGCTGTCAGCACCTGGAGAGATCAGGGCATGATTGAACCACAGATTATTGAGCGATTGAGCGCTTCTGCCTACAGCTTACTCAACCAGGAAGCATTGTGGGTACCCAGGGTTCTGTCCATTGTATTTTGGTTGATTGGTGCACTTGCTTTGTACCGCTTGGTCTGCCTGATGCTTGGCCAGACTGCTGCAGTACTGGCCTTCTTTTTCTTCTGGCTGCTGCCGTTTGGTGCCATTGCCAGCCGCGCATTTATGCCCGACCCTTTACTGGTCAGTGCAATCGTAATCTCGTATCTTACCCTGGTCAAATGGAGCCTTGATCGATCGTGGAGAAATACAATTATCGCAGGTTTGACTGCAGGATTTGCCATTTTTATTAAATCAACAGCTGTCTTTTTTATCCTTTTTCCATTTGCGGCATTTCTTCTTAACCAACAAAACTTTTTAACCCTGTTAAAAGATAAGAAAATCTGGATCTTAGGTTTGCTGACGGTGCTGCCATACATAACCTATCACATCTATGGTTATTACGTTACAGGCTTGCTCGCCAGTCAATTTAACCTGCGATTTTTCCCTGAAAAGTGGATTGACCCAATTTTTTACCTGCAGTGGAAAAGCATGGTTGAATCCACAATCGGGTTTCACTGGCTGCTGATTGCTCTCGTCGGCACGTTTCTAATTCCTAACAAGGCATACCGCTGGTTATTGCTGTTTGGATGGGTTGGTTACTTTATCTATGGTATGACCTTTTCGTATCACATAATCACTCATGACTATTATCAATTACCCCTTGTTCCACTGGTTGCCATTGGGCTTTCTGCTGTTGGCGATAGTTTATTGAGGAATCTTCACTCAAAAAAAGTTGCTTCTATAGTAGTGGCAGTGATTGTACTGTTCGTGATCATAACAACTGCATGGGATATTCGGGTCCAGCTCAAGAAAGATGATTACCGGCATGAAGCGGGTATCTGGCAGTCATTAGGTTTAGAGCTGGGTCCGCAGGCAAAAGTTGTCGGCCTTACACATGATTATGGATTCAGGTTATATTACTGGGGTTGGGTGAAATCAACCCACTGGATGTCATCAGGTGATTTCAATTATCGTCAGCTGGCAGGCATGACCTTTGACACCAAACAATTGTTTGAAGAGATCACAAGAGGCAAGGACTATTTTGTTATTACTTTGTTTGGAGAATTTGAAAGTCAGCCAGAGTTGAAGTCACTGCTAACCAACCATAATCAGGTTTATAAGGATGGTGGGGACTACCTGATATTTAATCTAAAGGAAAGAAAATAGAAAGTTCTCAAATCAAATGAAAGTCTCTATTATCACACCATCTTATAACCAGGCAAGATTTATTGAAGAAACCATTCAGTCTGTTCTAAATCAGACTTATTCAGATATTGAATATCTGGTTATCGATGGCGGCTCAGTTGACGGCACCGTTGATATTCTAAAAAAATATGAAAATCGACTGGCGGCATGGGTTTCTGAGAAAGATAAAGGCCAGACTGATGCAATAAACAAGGGTTTTTCCATGGCTAGCGGGGAGATTTTTGCCTGGCTCAACTCAGATGATACGCTTGAACCACATGCAGTTGCCAGAATAGTTGATTATTTTATGTCCAACCCTGATGTTGGCCTTGTTTATGGTGATGCCAATTTTATCAATGAAAATGGCAGGGTGATCGGCAGATTCAATGCTGCACAAACCGATCTAAAACGTCTGCGTGATGGGTTTGTGCATATCCCCCAACAGGCAGCCTTTTTCAGGTCCGATTGCTGGAAACAGATAGGCCCTCTTGATCCCGAGTTCTATTTTGCTATGGACTATGACTTATGGGTCAGGTTGGCTGAGATAACACAAATCATGTACTACCCAGGAGTGATCGCCAATTTTCGACTGCATGCTGATGCAAAAACGGTGATTGCTGACAAAGCCTGTTGGGATGAGATGCTTAAGATTCATTACCGCGAAGGTGGAAAAAGATTTTCCAGGTTGGTTTTTAAATATTACTTAAGAAAAATTGCAGCTCCTTATATTTTATGGAAGCGGAAGAAGCTGTTTACTGATTAGAATTACTAACCTGCAATTAGTTTCAGATTAGCGATTGCCTGGTTTTCCTGTAAAACATAGCTAAAAAGCCAAGCACGCTAATAAATCCAATTAAACCACCGATATACCAGACTGACACAGGAGATACCTGGTCGTACATATAACCGCCAAGCAGTGGGCCAATGCCATAAGCGATGCCCCAGGTGAGCGAATAAATGCTCATATACCGACCGCGCATATTGAGCGGCGACAGGAGTGCTGTGTAATTTGTGGAGGTTGGCATGATGATTAACTCACCAATAGTAGCAATGATCATGCTAATTAAGAAACCGTAAAAATTTTGTGCAAACGCCACTGAAAGCACACCAATCGTAAAAAAGAACGCGCCCAAAGCGCTTGAGAAGAGTGGGTGGAATCTCTTCACGAGATTGGTTATCGGTACCTGCAGAAAAACTACCATCAATGCATTTGCTGTTGGGATAAAACCAAACCTGCTTTCTGGAATCATGTATTGCGTTTTTGCGTAGACTGCCATTAATGTCCAGATGAGCGATGGAGCAAGCGAGATAATTGTCATGAAGAGGATAAAGACCAGGAAGTGGATATCTCTAAAAACAGGACCATAGCCGCCCGCTGGTCTTTCATGTGCTGGAAGCCCACTCTTTGGCAGGGTTTCTCGTGCAAAAATCAAGGATAGTATGGAAAAAATGGCTAAACCAGAAGCACCTGCAATGAACGCAATGGAATAGGAAATTCCCGCAAGAAAACCGCCGATAGCCGGTCCCATCGCTACACCAACATTTTGACTAAGCCGGAGCACAGCATAGGCTTCTGCACGAAAATTCTCGGGAATGAGATCAGCTACCATGGCGTCAGCACCAACACGGTAGATTGTGCCAAAACCACCGAAAATTCCGAAGAAAATAATTACTTCGATCAGCGAATTTGCCTGTCCCATGAACAGGTATCCCAGTGCATTGACAGCCAGTCCAGAGACAATAATCCATTTTCTACCGATCTTGTCTGCCAAGCCCCCGGCAGCAAAGGCAAAAACAAGGCTGAGAATTGAGTTCAACATCATCAGCCAGCCGACAGTTGTCAGGCTGATGTTCAGTTTTTGAGACATGTAAATCGTCATGAATGGCCATACCATACTGGCGCCAACGGTACTGAAAAACATGCCTACAAAAATGAGCCAGAATTGATGGGGAAATACTTTTGAAAGGCGTTTAAAATGATTGATCAATGCTGCCTGCTGGTAATCAAGATTGTTGGATTTTATCATTAATGGGTTCGATGGGCATTTGTTTCGTGATAAAATCCGTTTGTTAACTAGTCCCCAGATGAGAGGTGTTGTATGACCGAGACCATTCTAGTTGCTGTTGCATGGCCCTATGCAAATGCTGAGATTCACGTCGGTAATTTGACAGGCGCTTACCTGCCAGCTGACATATTTTCACGTTTTCAGCGCATGATGGGCAGGGATGTTCTCATGGTATCTGGAACAGATGCTCACGGAACCCCAATCACTGTTAGAGCCGATGCAGAAAATACCTCACCTCTGGATGTTTATAAGCGCTTTCACACTGGTTTTCTTGAGTTATTCCAGAAAGCCGGTTTGACTTATGATCTTTTTACCAGCACACATACAGAAAACCATACCGAAGTATCTCAGAAGATATTCCTTGCGCTAAAAGAAAACGGTTTCCTGTACAAGAATACCGAACTGCAGTGGTATGCACCCAGCCAGGGAAAATTTCTTCCAGACCGATATGTTGAAGGAACCTGCTATATCTGCGGTGCAAAAGATGCGCGCAGTGATCAATGTGATTCCTGCGGCAACATGCTTGATGCCTCGCAGTTGATTGATCCAAAATCAAAAATTGATGGATCAACACCTGAGCTTCGTGAAACGGAACATTATTATCTTGACCTGGGTAAATTGCAGGAACAGATTGTCTCATTTTTAGAAAGTAAACGTGATTTCTGGCGCCCAAATGTCATCAAACAATCCCTGGGTCAAATCGAGGTTGAGGGGCTGCGTGGACGTCCCATCACACGTGACCTAGACTGGGGTATTCCTGTACCGCTTGAGGACTGGAATGGAAAGTGCCTTTACGTCTGGTTTGAGGCTGTGATTGGTTATTTGTCAGCGACCATTGAATGGGGAAAACTGCATGACCAGCCTGATAATTGGCGTAAATGGTGGCATGACCCTGATTGCAAAGCCTATTACTTTATTGGTAAAGATAACATTCCATTTCACGCTATCATCTGGCCTGGCGAATTGATTGGCGTGGGGACAAAATTCGATGAGTTGTTCGGTAGCCAGCCGGCATTACCGATGACTTTGCCATACGATGTTCCAGCCAATGAATTTATGAATCTGGAAAGCCGAAAGATCTCAGGCAGCCGCAATTGGGCAGTTTACGGCAGGGATTTCCTTACAAGATATGACCCTGATACACTGCGGTATTACCTGACGATGAACATGCCCGAGTCAAAGGATACTGACTGGGATTGGGAAGGCTTTGTCAAACGCAACAATGACGAACTTGTGGCAACCTGGGGTAATTTGGCAAATCGTGTGCTATCGTTTGCTAACAAACACTGGGATGGCATCGTCCCTAATCCAGGAGATTTGACTGAAATTGACCAGCAATTGCTGGCAGAAGTAGAAAAAGGCTTTAACACAGTTGGTGATGAATTGAACCTGGTGCATTTGCGGGCAGCCCTCAGCGAGGCTATGAGAATCGCCTCAGAAGTCAATAAATACCTGGATCAAACTGCGCCCTGGCAGATGGTTAAACAGGATAAAGCCGCGGCTGGCAGATCCATTTTTACCGCTCTTAAAGCCATCGATTCACTGAAGATCATGTTTGCACCTTTCTTACCGTTTACCAGTGAGAAACTTCATGGGTTCTTTGGGTATTCAACACCGCTCTTTGGAGAACAGGTGGTCCAGTCAGTAGAAGATCAGCTTGGAAAACATGAAGTGCTTATGTATAACTCGCCAGATAGAGAGTTCATTTGGAAACCTAGCGAGTTAAAGCCCGGTACCAAATTACAATCTCCTCAACCGCTGTTTAAAAAGCTGGACATTTCTGTTGTTGAAGAAGAACGGGCAAGATTAGGGTAAATTAAGCAAAAATTTGATTAATATAAATGGGTGAACACGCCATCTATATCCGCAGCCATTGAGGCAGCGATTCGATTATCGGCGGGATGTAGATCCTAGACGCTTGAGTGAAGTACTCGTATGAATTGTATGCGGGTGATCCTTCTGGTGAAACCACGTCGGAGACAACGCGTAATATTAAACAACGAATTTGATTCTTACCAGCTACCCAGGCAATAGCACCAGACTCCCAATCTGCTGCAACAGCAGAATACTTCTCAATCAGGTATGGTATGCATGAAGGGACAATATCCTGATCTGCTGACACCAGGATGTTTTTGTTGGCCTTTAAAGGATAGGGTTTCTTGATCCAGTCCAAATCGATATCAGTAGTGTAGGCGGCCAATGCCTGATCCTGGTCAGTCATTTGTTCAACAATATCATAAATGACTGTCTTATTGACCAACAGGACTTCCCCCTGCTGGACTTTACCTAAGAAACCACCACAAGTACCGATATTGATTATTATCTGCGGTTTGAACATGTCAATAACATATTGCGTAGATGCTGCAGCTGCAATTTTGCCCCAACCACTTTGAAACATGATGAATTTGATTTCACCAGCCGTATGCCAGAAGTATTCACCATAGGGTGAGGCATACTTTTCAGCTGGTGAAAGGGACTCAATAACTGCCTGCCATTCACCGTCGGCTGAGATTAAAACAACTACCGGGTGATTATTTGCTTCTGCACTCATTATCAACCGTCCTGCTGTTAAAAATTCGGTAGAGAGGGCATTATCCTCTAATCAATGATAATATCATGCTGTTTATTATTTTAAATATGCCTTGAAGTAAGCGGCAACCACCGATTATACCTGCCAGCTTACCATAAAATATTTTAGTTTACACGGAAAAATCTATTCCTTGACCATAAAAAATCGCTATGTTATGATGACCAAATAGGTCAGATATGGATAATCAAAAGAACAATAACATCGGTGATTACACACCAGATCTTCAGCTTAGTGATGATGTCACTGTAGAGGATTTGTCAATTTGGAATAAACTGCTGGATAAGCTCGTCAGGTTAGGTCTTGGCGAGGTTTCCCTTCGCGTCGGCACGGCAGTTTTGTCATTCACCATGATAATAGTGGTGGTTTGGATAATGGGTAAATTTTACCTGCCAGGTAAAAGCTCACCCAACACATCAACACAATCTGAGGTTGCAGTTGTTGAACAGCCTTTACCTGAGATTGTCCAAAATGACATCAGCACGCCTGAGACAATGACAGGAGCAGGTGGTGTTTTCAAGTTAACCACTCTGCATACGAACATTCCATCCAGACCAAGGTATTCAATCACAAAATACGTCGTTGAACAGGGAGATACCATATTTGGCATTGCAGAAAAATTTAATTTAAACCCTGAAACCATATTGTGGGGAAATTATTACACACTTGCAGATAATCCTCATAATCTAAAACCGGGTCAGGAATTGAATATCCTCCCCACTAACGGTGTATATTATGAATGGCACGCTGGCGACGGTTTGAATGGTGTAGCGGAATATTACGGTGTAACACCTGAAGAAATAATTGCTTACCCGGCAAACAATTTGACATTAGAGGGCGTTGGCGATTTTGCCAATCCAAACATTGAAACTGGGGCATGGCTGATCATCCCTGGTGGTGTTCGTGAATTTGTGACATGGAGCGCGCCGCGCATTACCCGTGAAAACCCCGCTGTAGCCAAAGTGCTTGGCGCTGGCGCATGTGAACCAATCACAGAAGGACCAATAGGCACAAGCACCTACGTTTGGCCAAGCACTGAACGATTTTTAAGCGGCTTCGATTATTCACCAGAAACTAATCACTACGGCATCGACATTGGCGGTAATACTGGTAATGCAATCTTTGCATCTGACAGTGGTGTGGTGGTTTATGCGGGCTGGAATGACTGGGGTTATGGTGAGATGGTTGTTATTGACCATGGCAATGGCTGGCAGAGCCTTTATGCTCACTTAAGCACACTGAATGTTGGTTGCGGATCGTATGTTTACCAGGGAGATGTAATTGGCGCTATGGGAAGTACTGGCAACTCCTCAGGACCACACTTACATTTCGAGATTCGAAGCGACACCTACCGGGTAAACCCGTGGAACTTCTTGAATTAATTCAATAATCAAGCAAATAAAAAATTTAGTCCACCGCATTATTGAATAATTGCAATATGATATCGGCGTAACTGTAACCGACGCTCATTGGCCCATATGCGTATAGCGCATCTCGAATATTGCCATGTTTTGCGGTTAAGTTGGCCAGCATTTGTGTGCCAAATCTAACATTGTATGCTGGATCCATGAGTTGATTGCTTGAAGGCCTGGAAGCGAAGCATGGTCCGTTGATGCATTGAAAACTGGCTGCAATGCCATCACTCGGCATGACCTGCATCAAGCCTACAGCCCCGCTGTGAGAAATAACCGACGCATTACCGCCGCTTTCCTGTAGAATAACAGCTGCAACAAGATTGGGGTCAAGTGAGACAGCCGCCGCATTTTCTTCAATCAGTTGGCACCACTGCAGTACTGACTCTGGAAAATATTGAGAAAGTGAGCAAGTGCTGTCTTTAGTTACAACAATCTTCTGAGGTTGATTGGTGGAAGAACTGCTTGCTAGAGCTATGTCAGGCTTGGTTAGAAAGTTGATCGCCAGCACCATCATGAGGATGGAAAATAATACAGCAGGGGGAATTAAAAATTTTGTGGTCATCTCAACCTCGAAGCGTGAATTACCACAATAATAGCACATTAGTTCTAATTATGCAACAAAAAAATACCCCTCGAATGAATGATCAACTCGAGGGGCAGGTTTAAATTACTCCATGCTGATAACCTGGTGCTCCCAGCGATGCCAACCACCAAATTTATCGATAAGAATTTTCTTACCTTCACCGGGTGATTCTAAGCCCATTAACTCAAGGTCTGCATCGACCATAATGCGGACAAGGTCATGAAATTTTACTTTTGGTTTCCAATTTAGCGCTTTCTCTGCTTTATCTGCATCACATAGGAGGTAGTCAACTTCTGTTGGTCTGAAATATCTCTGGTCTATTCTGACGTAATCTTCCCATTTCAATCCCACATAACTAAAAGCTTCCTGCAGGAATTCACGTGGCGTGTGTGCTTCACCTGTTCCAATTGCAAAATCATCAGGCGTTTCTTGCTGCAGCATTTGCCACATTGCCTCAACATACTCAGGCGCATAACCCCAATCCCGTTTCGAATCAAGGTTGCCCAGGTACAGGTGCTCTTGTTTTCCTGCAACAATAGCTGCCAAAGCCCGGGTAATTTTGCGTGTGACAAATGTTTCTCCACGCCTGGGTGATTCATGGTTGAACAAAATGCCATTGCAGGCAAATATCTGGTAAGCATCACGATAGTTCTTTGTCACCCAGTAAGCATAGGCTTTTGCCGCTGCGTAGGGGCTGCACGGTTCAAAACGCGTATCCTCATTTTGGGGAGGTGTGGCACTGCCAAACATTTCGCTGGATGACGCCTGATAGTACTTTATTTGAGCGTTTGCCTTGCGAATGGATTCAAGAATTCTTATCGCGCCCAGACCGGTCACGTTACCCGTATACTCTGGCATGTCAAAACTAACCCGAACGTGGCTCTGTGCAGCAAGATGATAAATCTCATCAGGCTGGATGTTATATACGACATTGAGCAATGTTTCCGGAACGATGATATCACCGTAATGCAGGAATAGCTGGGCATGGTTGTGTGGGTCATGATAAATGTGGTCAATCCGGCGGGTATTAAATGTGCTTGCCCTGCGGATCAGTCCATGAACTTCATATCCTTTTGACAAGAGAAACTCAGCAAGATATGAGCCATCCTGCCCAGTGACACCTGTTATTAACGCTTTTTTCAAAGAAACCTCCCAAAAATACGTCGCGAGTAAATGACGTATCGTTCAAATTATTGAATGCTGATTATAGCAGGATTTTCGCCCAATGGTCTTTTCAACGATCATGTGTGTATGGATGCCTGTAATCTAAATAATTTCGTTTATACTTACCAGCATCGCTGACCAATTATTGTAAGAGCTTATGAAGAATAACACTTATCACTCTACGTTCAACTTCAACAGCCGCAGCATTTACTCCATCTTGCGTTGGGTATCGCTTGCGCTAATTTTTGGTTCTGTACTGCTGTTGGTATTAGAGCTGGTTCAATACAGCCGCATTCGCAATACTTACCCACCGGGCATGGAAATTGGTAGTGTGTCGGTTGGTGGGCTTGATAGTAATGAGGCAGCATCAAGGTTGATTCAGGCATACGGTTTACCGATCGAGATTCGGTATCAGGATGCTTCGATACAGATCAAACCTTCAGTTGCAGGATTTGAGCTGGATATTGCTGCAATGCTTGCAGCTGCTGAACTGCAACGAATTAACCAACCTTTTTGGAATGCTTTTTGGGATTACTTGTGGAACAGGTTTCCAGAGCCAAGTGACATTCCATTACGGGCGTCGATATCCAAGTCACGATTGCGAAAATATTTAGAAGAGGAAATTGCAATTCGTTACGATAAAGTGCCAGCCACCATTATGCCAAAGGCGGGTGATGTCGTTTTTGAGACAGGTGAGTCAGGAACTGAGCTGGATATTGATCGAGCAGTCATTTTGATTGAAAACGCACTGAAATCTCCAACAAAACGGACCGTTAATCTGACGTATTCACGCATCAACCCGGTCAGGCCATCTTTTGAAAATCTTCAGATTATGCTGCATCAAATTATCGATGTGTCAGACTTTGCAGGAATAACCGAAGTGTATCTGTATGATCTCCAGTCATCTCAGGAAATGTCATTTGCGTATCAATTGGGTGAATTTATTCAACCCGGAATAAGTTTCACAGCTGCCAGCACGATGAAAATTCCTATCATGGTTTCAGCATTCAAACGAATAGAGCAGCCATACCCGGAAGAGGTTCTCAATTTAATCCAGTTGATGATCGAAAGATCAGAAAATGATCCAGCGGATCAATTAATGGAAACGCTGCTTGAGAAAAACCTTGGGCCATTGATGGTAACAGATGACCTGCTGGCACTTGGCCTCAATAACACTTTTTTAGCCGGTTATTTTTACCCGGGAGCGCCTTTGTTGAAAAAGATTGAGTCACCGGCAAGCCAGCGGTCTGACATCATAATCGACCAGGATGATTACAATCAAACGACACCTATTGAGATGGGTATGCTTCTCAGGGATATCTACACCTGTTCTAAAACGGGTGGTGGCACATTTGCGGCAGTTTTTCCTGGTGAGGTTACGCAAAATGAATGTGCAGACATGATCTCATACCTCATCATGAACAAAATTGGGGTATTGATTCAGGCTGGTTTACCAGATGGAACACAATTTGCACACAAGCACGGCTGGATTACTGAATCAGACGGGTTGATTCACACGATTGGTGATGTTGGCATCGTTTACTCTCCAGGCACAACTTATATACTTACAATATTTCTCTATGATCCCAATCAGCTTGTTTGGGATAAAGCAAACTTATTAACAGCACAATTATCGACAGCAATTTATAACTATTTTAATATTTCAATACCTTAAAGTATTGAGTGGTTATATATCTAATTCAACAGGTTAATAATATCTTTGTGAGATAGTATTCAGAACATAATGGATATCGTAATCTACTTTCACGGCAGCGTATTTTTGCAAGGTTCTCGGTCAAAACCGGAAAGAACAACCCATCAATGTAACCAGCTAACTAGTCTCCAGGATTTGATAGATCATTACTCATTAGTTCCTAATGTTAAAATCTCAGTCAACGGCGAATTGGTCGACAACGCCAACAAGCTTGTCAATGAAGGTGACGAGATTCATTTCTTTCGCCCAGTATCGGGCGGCTGAGATTTCTATATTATAATTTTTGGCAATCAAAACCATGATCGGCATTAGAAAATAACTCACCGTGGTTGTTAAGGGATATGGAAAATCAAGACATCTTAGAGTCCTCACCAAGAAGTGAATTTCGATATTACATTGAGAAATACGCATACCCTGTGATCATTGGGCTAATCCTGGTATTAACCTTAATCAGCCGGTTTTATGGACTGGGTTGGCGGGTTATGAGTCACGATGAGGTCAACCATGTAGTTCCTTCATTTGACTATTTCCAGGGACGAGTGTACCGTCATGACCCTGTGACACATGGGCCAATGCAGTTTCACCTGGTTGCTCTTTCTTATTTCCTTTTCGGCGATAATGATTTCTCTTCAAGGGTACCCTCTGCCTTGTTTAGCGTTGCAACGGTTGCTGCAGTCTTGTTTTTGTTCAAGAAATACCTGGGAAAAAGCGGATCAGTCATTGGTGGTGCATTATTCCTAATTTCGCCCTACATGCTTTATTACGGGCGTTATACGCGTAATGAAGCGTTTGTAGCATTATTCACTGTTCTGGCAATTTATGCTGTGTTAAGGTACCTTGATAGGGGTGACCATAAATCTCTATTTCTTCTTACAGCGGTCACCGCTTTACATTTTGCAACAAAGGAAACTGCCTATATCTATGCAGCCCAAATGCTGCTATTTCTGGCTTTGTATTTTGTGGCAGTCTTATTGAGGATGGAATGGCCTGCTCAAAGGGATAAAACTAATTTTCTAATATTTGCTGCAGGTGCCATCGGAATGATACTTGCTGCAGTTGGTTTTGCAGCAGTAAATGCAAAACCGACGGCTGATCAGGCAGCGCCAGCAGTTGAGGGGGCGGTAGAAGCTGCCGCAACATCAAACAACATTATTGCGTTGGAGGTGGGTGCCCTTGCAATCGCCATCATCCTTGGTGTTTTTGCGATAACCATTCTGATTCGCTCGCTTGGTTGGCAGCAAATCAAACATGAACGTTCCTTTGACCTGTTGATCCTGCTGGGGACACTGGTGCTTCCACAGTTGACAGCTTTTCCGATGAAAATTATTGGATGGAATCCACTGGATTATGAGCTGCCAGGTTTGTTAAAAACCAGTGCGGTGCTGTTCATTATGCTGGTCATCTCCGCTGGAATTGGTGTCTTATGGCAGAAGCGAGTATGGATCCTTAATGCCATCCTGTTTTACAGCATTTTCGTTGTGTTATATACCTCTTTTTTCATGAATGGGATGGGTTTCTTCACCGGCATCGTTGGCTCGTTAGGTTACTGGTTATTACAGCAGGGAGTAGAGCGGGGCAGCCAACCCTGGTATTACTTTGGCCTGGTGCAGATCCCGGTTTATGAGTACCTTGCTGCTGCGGGAACTATTCTGGCAGCTTATCTCGGCATCAGGTTGAAGCGACTGCCAGAAAAAACTCGCAGTTCCCCTGAGGACGATCTCACCATTGGCTATGATGAGCGTTCTGAAATAATAACAACCGAACAAGAATACCAAGTCACTGAAACAAATTCCGTCCCTGTTCTCATATTGTTACTTTTCTGGTCAATAACCAGCCTGCTTGCCTACAGCATAGCTGGAGAAAAGATGCCCTGGCTTACGGTGCATGTTGCACTACCGCTTCTGCTAAGCGCAGCTTGGGGCATTGGAAAATTGATCGAAAAAATCAACTGGAACACATATCCAAAAAAATCTGCCCTGGCTGTTTTATTACTGCTTCCAATCCTGTTCACCAGCTTTGCTTCAGTAATGGGTGGCATATTAGGTGCGACACCGCCATTCCAGGGTAACACCCTCGATCAACTGCGTACTACCACCTCATTTCTTTCTGCGTGCTTATTTTTTGCCGGTAGCCTTGGCGGATTGTATTACTTTATAAAACAGTGGTCGTTCAACCAGATTATTAGAACATTTGCCTTGTTTGTGTTTGTAATATTAGGTCTATTGACTGCCAGAACAGCTTATATGGCAAATTTTATTAATTATGACAATGCTAAAGAATACCTGGTTTACGCGCACGCCGCACGCGGACCAAAAGATATTCTCGAACAAGTTGAGGAGATATCAAGACGGACAACCGGCGGACTTGATATAAAAGTGGCTTACGACAATGACAGCCTGTATCCGTTTTGGTGGTATTTCAGGAATTATCCCAACAAACACTGGTTTGCAGATACGCCAACCCGTGATTTAAGAGACTATCCAATCATCATTGCTGGTGAGGATAGTTACGGCAAATTGGAACCTATCATCAAAGACTCCTATATCCAAAATGAGTACATGCGTCTTTGGTGGCCCAATCAGGATTACTGGAATTTAACATGGCAACGAATTTCTGATGCGATTACTACGCCTGGCATGCGTGAGGCTATCTTCAACATCTGGCTGAATCGCGATTACACAAAATACGCTGAAGTGACCGGAAAAACGGATTTAACACTTGAAAACTGGTCTCCTCGCAGCAAATTTAAGCTTTATATTCGCAAAGACATCATATCGGAAATATGGAATTATGGCGTGGCACCGGTCATTCCTGACACCGAAACAGTTGATCCTTATGAAAACAATGTGCTCAAACTGGTATCTGATCTGATTATCGGCGGCGCAGGGGTTGAGACTGGTCAATTTATGGAGCCAAAAGGAATTGCCACGTCTCCTGACGGTCGATTATATGTGGTTGATATGAGAAATCACCGCGTGCAGCGGTTCTCGGCAGATGGTAGGTTTGAGATTGCCTGGGGTGCTTATGGTGACATCGACCTGGGTACAGGCACACCTGGAACATTTAAAGAACCATGGGGAATTGCTGTCGGCAGTGATGGCTCAGTCTTTGTAGCAGACACCTGGAATCACCGCATTCAGAAGTTCACTGCTGATGGCGAATTCATCACCTCGTGGGGGTATTTTGGCCAGGATGGCAGCCCGAATGCATTTTATGGTCCAAGAGACGTTGCTATAGATTCTAAGGATAGGGTATATGTCAGCGATACAGGGAATAAACGGGTCGTTATCTTTACAAGTGAGGGAGATTACCTGGGGCAGGTTGGCACTGCCGGCATGGCATTAGGACAGTTTGATGAGCAGGTTGGTATCGCTGTCAATGCCGAAGGCATATTGTATGTTGCAGATACCTGGAACCAACGCATTCAGAGTTTTAGAGAAGGAATGACTGAACACACCTTCATACCGGAGAAGCAGTGGGAAGTCTCAGCGTGGTACGGGACAAGTATTGATAACAAACCTTACATGACCACCGATGATCAAGGACGTGTTTATATCACCGACCCAGAGAGTTATCGTATCATTGTGTTTGATAAAGATGGTAATTACTTGTTGAGCTGGGGAGACTATGGGGCTGATAATTCTAGATTTGGTTTGCCAGTTGATTTGGCCGTTGATAACCAGGGAAACATTTGGGTCAGTGATTCGGGCAATAACCGTGTGATGCGTTTTAAACAACCATAATGAAATAACAAATTCCGGGCAGTAAATTTTATTTTACTGCCCGGCTTATCTACTATCTGTGACGATCATCCTTAATAAATATATTCAGGATAAAACTGATTGCACTTACAATGATGGCGCCCCAAAACGCCGGCCAAAATCCTGCAACAGTGAATCCGACGCCGAAATTGGTTCCAATAACACCTGCAAGGTAAAACATCAAGGTGTTCACCACCAAGACACCAAGCCCCAGGGTGAGAATGATGAAAGGGCACCCTGCCACTAGTAAAATTGGCCGGATGAGCGAATTGACAAGGCTAAATATGAGCGCCAGCCAGGCGATATCAATCCAGTTGTTCGATTGTGGCGTGATTCCTCTGCCCTGCATGATTGCTATTGCCGCATAAAGTGCAACGCCATTAATTAATAATTTGACAATAAATTTTTTCATTTCGACTCCCTTCAGTATTTTAATCAATAATTCCACCGCAACAATCAGCTAAAGTATAATTTTTGTAGTCTTAATCATATACGAAAAAATTCTAAAATAATCGCGCACAATAAGGTTTTGGAATAGATCAGGGTTGGGATCAAGAATGAATTATCTGATCCATTATTTGATACAATGGCTAAAATGACAAGCAACCAAAAATTACCCAAGGAGTGTATTTGATGTTTATTGCGGGTTGTTGCAGTATTCTTCAAATGCTCATCTTGCCTGGTTTGCTCGTCCGTAAATTTTTTAAATTTCCAGAAAATATTTTTCTTCATATTTCTACAATCGCCGCTGTTAGCCTGATAGTGAATTATGTGTTCATTTTTATGCTGACCAGCCTTCAATTCTTTATCCGCCCGGTTATCCTGGCTTTCTTTCTTGTTGAACTCATTATTTTCTTCTATCTGTATCGAAAACCGTTACTTGAAAACAACATTGAAAAAGTTGTTATTAAGACCTGGGATGGAGCGGTACTGGCGGTTAGGAAGTTATTCCCGGAACTTTCTGATTTGAAGGAAAGCAAGTTTGCTCAAATTACCAGGTTTGGTGTGATCCTGGTTCTGTTGGTACTTGCTTTAACATCCATCGAGTGGATCAGCCGTTTTCTGCGGTTCAACATAGGGACGGTATTCAATTCCTGGGATGCTGTTGTGTCATGGAATAAATGGGCAGTGGATTGGGCAAGTAATACCATTCCATTATCCACTGATGATTACCCGCAGCTTATTCCGATCAACTGGGCATTGACTTATGTTTTCCTTGGAACACGTGATATTCAACTTTTTGCCAAGTCGATCATGCCGCTGTTCTCTTTGCTCATGCTGCTCTCGTTATTTGGAGCAGGGTTTGCAAAAACACCAGGCTTTTTTGCTGCAGTGATAATCCTGCGGTTTATGATAAAAAAGTTCTCGAGTGAATACATAGCAGAAGGCTATGTTGACCTTCCACTGGCATTCATGTCATTAATGGCGTTCTGGTTGTTGTATGAATCTTTTAAGGCTAATGAACAGTTTCTGAAGCGGCGCTATTATCTGACGGCAGTGCTCTTAGCCTCAGGATCAGCTATCACAAAACAACCTGGTCTATTTACTTTAGCTGCGGTATTGATTATTGGGTACCTTGAGGTTTATGGGAAAAGGCCGTTGAAACAGCAACTTCAAAGCTGGGGGAAAATCGTACCTCTATTATTAATTCCTCTGGTTGTTACCTTTCCGTGGTATGCGTATAAGTATTACCATATCCTTTTTGATATTGCTAGCGATACCCATCTATTCATACCAGCACAGCAGACCGCTTCGGCCCATCAGACGACAGGCTTCCTTGCAACACTAATACCAGGATTGTTGTCGCTTGAAAAATATCTTGTGCTGGTGATCATCATGATCCCTGCACTTCTATTCATTGAGCGATACTGGAAGATTATTGGGGGTGTGGTCGCTTCACCGTTTACTCTTATTTGGGCAGCCTATGCGAGTTACGATGTCCGTAACTTGACGATGGTATTTCCTTTAATCGCAATAGTGTCGGGTTTGGGTCTCTATGAGGGACTGTCTTTTGTTATCCGCTTTTTGGATAATTTAAAACCCGGCAGGATAAAAATCTTTGTCTTAATTTTAATTCTTGCAATCTCAGCAGCGATCGTTGGGATGTTCATTGACTCGAACTCATTGACTGATAGGCAGGTTGTTCAACAGAAAGAGATATTCAGCCCGGAGATCAATAATGCGGTTTATACTTACTTTGAGAATAATCCTGCAGGAAAAATCCTGACAAATTATCCTATCAATAACTTACCTGGATTGGAGGGAATACAGGTCAGTCACTGGTACCAATCGAGTGAAGAATTTTTCCAGCTCCTATCAACCGGTGAGATCAGTTACCTTCTGGCGCCCACAAATGGTAATGATGAAATTATGGGTTTCATTGATGAAAAGATGAAATCTGGTGAGTTTGAACTGCTGTATGAAAACAGCGATTTTGTCCAGTATCGATTTATAAAAATTAAGTAGTGTATTTAACTGAAGTGATCAACGCCAAATAAGCAGTTTTGCCAATTTGGTAAAAACAAAAAACAGGCTGTCAAATATTATGTGGGCACCTGTCGAAATGATCCCAGAACCTACCTGATCAAAGTCAAGCTTGAAGGTGTGTAATCCTATTAGCTCACGATCGCTTGTTTGTCTTAAGGCCTGAGCGTCTGCCCGGTTAGACATAATCACCTTCCAATTTCTCACAATCCAACCAAAAGCACGAAACTTGTTCTTCCATCGACTGCGGTCTTTTAATATCACAAATCCCCATGATACAAGTTCAGCTAATAATAAAACTGGCAGAAGCAGTAAAAGTGTAGAAAAGGAAAAAGTTTTAAGGAGCATCATATAGCGATTACGCTCCTGATAGAATGTCTTATTAGGTCCAAAAGTAAGCGTGTAGTCATGGTGAATAATTGACTCAGGTTCGTACATGCATGAGAACCCCGCCAACCTGGCTCTCAGTGACAAATCCGCATCTTCCATGTAGATGAAAAATGACTCGTCAAATCCACCGAGCTTGTCAAACAAATGCTTCTTGATGACAAAGGCTGCGCCTGACACTGCACTAACATACTCTCTATTTGGAAAATTGTTAGATGGTTCGTTCATACCGCGACACAGGGTCAGCCCTGAGATGTGCATATCGTTTCCACAAGTGTTTAGTCTGTCAGGGGTCTTTGTCAACAATATTTTTGAAGTTGACAATCCTGCATCAGGGTTTGTCTCGAGTGTTTCAATCAAATTATCAAGCCAGCCTTGGGTGACGACAGTGTCGGGATTAATGAAGGCAAGAAACTCGCCTCGGGCATGTTTTGCGCCTAGGTTATTACCACCACCGATACCAAGGTTTTCATCGCTTAAGATCAGGTTTACCCAGGGAAAATTGGCGGGCAGTACCTCGGCGCAGTTGTCATTTGAATCATTATCAACAACAATGACTTCATCAAATGGTGTGATGGTTGGTTGAAGGGATGTCAAACAGGCTTGAAGGTAATCAAGCGTTTTGTAATTAACAATGATGATTGATGCCCTGATCATATGGCTTGTGAGTTCCAGTGAACCCGCATCAGACATGTTGGTCCGGGTCACGCCTGTCAGATTTGAGCATATCAATTAATAAAGTGCGTATAGAATAAAGCGTGAAGCCAGTGGACATCATCATTGAACCGATAACGGAGAGCAGGACCGTGATCATTGCATAGCCTGTGGCAAGTTTCTGTGTGGCTATATAGCGTTGGATGACAACCAAGCCCCAAACGATACCAGTTAGTAGCAATAATAGACCTGGAATTCCAAAAAACAGCAGGGGGCGGTACTGTCCAGCAAGACGCAGGATGCCATTTAAAACGGACATGCCTTGTTGAACAGCAGGTCTTTTAGCTTTATCGCTGTACCTGATAGTTATCGGGACTTCTACCAGCCTGAGATTATGTTCTGCCGCAAGAAACTGCATTTCCGATTCGACAGAAAACCCTTCAGATTTAAACTGTATCAGATCATAGGCTTTTGGCGAGAATGCACGAAAACCGCTCTGTGAATCAGTGACATATACACCGGAAGAGAGGCTTGTTGCCAGGTTGATAAATTTGTGTCCAATGCGCCGGCTCCTAGGTGTGTTTGAGACATCTTTCAGATACCGCGAGCCAATGGAAATATCTGCATCACCTTTGAGTATTGGCGCTACCAGATGGGGCAATTCTTCTGGCAGATGCTGACTGTCTGCATCGATAATCACAATAGCATCTGGTTTGAGACCACGAGCCTTTTGAAAACCAAGATTGAGTGCTGCACCTTTGCCCTGGTTTTTTTCAAGGCGGTGAACAACTGCGCCGGCAGCTTCAGCAATTTCTGTTGTGTTGTCCTCGGAGCCGTCATCCACAACCATAACCGTCACAGGCAGCTTTTTCAGCTTCAAGATAACGCTGCCGATAAAGCGTTCTTCGTTATATGCAGGCACAATCACTACAACATTGTGAGATGCCAGAGAGATTGTTTCATTTTCGATACTCTCAGTATCCATATATTGTGACAAATTTGGTGTGTCAGAACTCACAAGCGGCTCCTCAGTGGTGGAAAGACTCATTTTCGATAACCAATCAGGGCATCAGGTGTATTATATCCAAATAACTGTCATATGACGATCAGTTAAAATGAAAAATGCAGACACTTTTGATTAATAATGAGAAATATCAGTCTTCATCCATAGAAGTGCATGCAATTTTTCAAAGCCGGCAGCGATGAATTCGCACTCGGCTGTGTTACTTGTGTAATTGGTTTGAAGGGGTCGTGTCAGGCGAATGTCTTGCGATAAACAGTTAAGCACATCTTTCAACAAACCGTTATGGTTTTCTGGCTGAAAACCAAGCCAAAGGTAATCGGCAAAGTATTGAGACGGCTCAAAACTGACAGAACCAATAACTGAATCATTCTGTTCAATTATCCAGTGTTTTGGCCTGAAACCAATCAACGTGTTTTTAATCCAATTTACAACTCCTGGTTGCAGTGCACTGTTCCGTAGCGGGATATTCCAACGCAGCTCCTCCGGGTAATTTTCATTGAGTAATTTGAGCTGCTGCTGCCAGTAACCTTGAGGACGTTTAAGCAGCCTGACATTGGAATTGGTTTGCAGGGAATTAAGCTTGCCTTGAAGTACCCAGGTTGTTCTTCGGTCTTTTTCGATAAACCCGAATTTTTGATAGAGCAAAATTGCCGGCTGGTTATCCTCTCTAACATGCAGCCATAATGTCTCGATGTTATGCATCCTGGCAAATGTGACTGCGCGTTCCGTCAGGTGGTGGGCAATTTTTAATCGCCGATAATCAGGGTGCACTGCAACATTAGCGATCAGAAAGATCCAATCGCTCTTGTAGCGTATCGGAATGAGTGTCAGGTTTCCAACAATCTTACTATCCTGCTCCCAAACAAAACCAAACAGGGGGTATGAGAACATTTCACCTTTGACAGGAAACCACTGAATTCTCTCAGGTTGCTTGCTAATTATTCTGACCTGGCGGATGTAATCTAAACCATCCGGGTCCATTTGCGTTTGAAAACAAAGCTCGATGAGATCTGCAATTTCTGCAAGGTCTTTATGAGGATTGATTAATCTGATGTTTGCTGGATGATGCGGATAAATGGTTGGCACTTAATTATTTTACATTAGTTCTAACAGCCATCTTATAATTATCAAGTAAAGTAATAAAATAACAGATGCTATAATCTGTCGTGAATTTTATAAATAGTTAGACACATTAAGGATGCCACTATGATGCGATTTGATCGTTTTACTGAAAGAGCCCAGGAAGCTGCACAGCGAGCAGCTGAAATCATACAACGTTATGGGCACAATCAAATTGATACTGAACACATTTTGCTGGCACTGATTGAACAGCCAGAAGGTGTGATTACCCAAATTCTCAGCATGATAAATATCGAACCAAGTGTGCTGACAGAAAAGTTAGACAATATCTTACGCACAAGCCCAAAAGCCAATATTTTTGGTGGGGGTGCCGGGCAAATCTTTATCACGCCACGCGTCAAAAGGATTATTGATCTTGCCAATGAAGAAGCAAATCGGCTGAAGGATGAGTACATTTCGACTGAGCATATCTTCCTGGCGATATTAAGCGAACGCAACACACCTGCTGCCAGGCTGCTTGAATCGACTGGCATCAATCGTGAGAGGGTATTACAGGCGATACAGGAGATGCGCGGCGGACAAAAAGTTACTGACCCGCATGCTGAAACCCGATACAAGACACTTGAAAAATACTCCCGCGACCTGACAACCCTTGCACGTGAGGGAAAACTCGACCCGGTCATAGGGCGGGATGATGAGGTACTGCGGGTGATGCAGGTGCTTTCCCGCCGAACAAAAAATAATCCAGTGCTGATTGGTGAAGCCGGTGTGGGTAAAACAGCAATCGTTGAAGGTCTTGCCCAAAAAATTGCGACCAATGATGTACCGGAAATCTTGATGGGAAAGCGCGTCATATCACTCGATCTTGGTGCCATGATTGCCGGGTCGCGTTTCAGAGGCGAATTTGAAGAACGGCTAAAAGCTGCAATTGAGGAAGTCCAAAATTCACAGGGTCAGATTATTTTATTTATCGATGAACTGCACACCGTTGTCGGAGCTGGCGCTGCACAAGGTGCCATGGACGCTTCCAATATGTTAAAGCCTGCACTGGCGCGTGGCGAACTGCAGTGTGTTGGCGCGACTACCCTGGATGAATATCACAAGCATATTGAAAAAGATGCTGCACTTGAGAGACGTTTTGCACCAGTTTTTGTTGATGAACCAAACGTTGAAGAAACCATTGAGATGCTGCAGGGCTTAAGGGACAAGTATGAAGCCCATCATAATGTCCGTTTCTCTGATGAAGCCCTGGTATCAGCCGTAAAGCTTTCAGCACGCTATGTGACTGACAGGCGGTTGCCTGACAAAGCGATTGATTTGATTGATGAAGCAGCAGCAAAATTACGGGTTGCCTTGTATTCGCTCCCACCTGAACTAAAAGCGTTGAAATCCGATTTGGACCGATTGATCACTGAGGAGGAGCAAGCTGGTGTTGAACGCGATTATGAGCGCGCTGCAAAGAAAAAAGCCGAACGCTTGCGCTTGCAGAGCGAATTTAATGAAAAAAGAAATAAATGGGAATTGGAGCACAAGCTGGATGAGATCGTCGATGTCAACGACATCGCTTCTGTGATTGCACAGTGGACTGGTATTCCCCTCAACCAGATGATGGAAACTGAAGCTGAAAAGCTGCTGCACATGGAAGAGCGACTGCAGGAGAAAATTATCGGTCAATCTGAGGCTGTTTTGGCTATCTCTGATGCTATCCGGCGTGCCAGGTCGGGTCTAAAGGACCCAAGGCGACCCATTGGTTCATTTATATTTATTGGACCATCTGGCGTAGGAAAAACTGAACTGGCAAAAGTCCTGGCAGAATTTATGTTTGGTGATGAAGATGCATTGGTCAGGCTTGACATGAGTGAATACCGTGAGCAGCATACTGCATCACGCTTATTTGGAGCCCCTCCAGGTTACGTTGGTTATGAGGAAGGCGGTCAATTGACTGAGGCTGTCCGAAGAAGACCGTATAGGGTGATTTTATTTGATGAGATTGAAAAGGCGCACCCAGAGGTTTGGAACTCACTGCTGCAGATATTAGATGATGGCAGGTTGACAGATGGACAGGGTCGGACAGTCGATTTTCGAAATACCGTTCTAATTATGACCAGCAACCTTGGAACCGAGTTTGTGAAACGCGGCGGAACAGTCGGCTTCCTGCAGTCAAAAACTGAAGATGCTGAAGAACGTGAAGCACATGAGAAAATACAGAAAGCCCTAAAAGCCACCTTCAGACCGGAGTTTCTCAATAGAATAGATGAAACCATCGTTTTTGCGCCATTATCACAAGAAGATATGCTGAAAATTGTCGATTTACAAATGGCTGAGGTACGCGAAAGATTGGCTGAACACGGCTTGAAGGTAAATCTTACAGATGCAGCTCGAAAGTGGCTTGCAAGTGAAGGCTACAATGCAGAATTTGGCGCCAGACCATTGAAAAGAGCACTGCAGCGCTACGTTGAAAGTCCGCTATCAGTAAAACTACTTTCAGGTACTTTTGTCGAAAATGACACTGTGGTTGTTGATGCTAAAGATGGCGAAATTACTTTCGAAGCTTTGAAACCAGATGTGGCTTCAGTTGAGGATAAGGATAGTTAGAACAGTAACTTTATTGGGTCAAAATAACGACAACCAGCCGAATATCCGGCTGGTTGTTTGATATTGCCATATAAATCCGGTTTATACTTATGCTTATGAAAGAAAAAGACGACGCGTTTGTTGACTTTTTATCTGACAATATTTTGTTCCATCATCTGGATAACGAAACGCTTGGCACCCTTTCGGCATTTTTTACACTTGTTGAGTATGACCGGGGCGCTTTCATTATCAACCAGGGTGAACTTGATGAGTCGCTTTTTTTTATTCTTTCAGGCAAAATCAGGTTGACTTTGCAAGTAGCCGGTCGCGGCGAGGTATTAAAAGCTGGCATTATTGAACGGGGTGATTTGCTCAATTATGAGATGCTTGAGCCAGGAATCAAGGCACCTTACAGTGCAAGAGCTTTAACACCGGTGTCCATTGCAAAAATCGACAGAAGAAACTTGAGAATAGTTGTGAAGCAGTTTCCTGAGCTTTATCAACCCCTCTCAGTTTTATATCAAAGTCATAAAATGGCAGTTAGAAAAGGCTCTCATACTCGTTTTGCAGAGGAGTCGATATACTTCCTTGCCAGAAGACACCCCATTCACCTCGTATTTTCATTGTTGCTGCCGTTATTTTTTGCTGCGATAACACTTCCACTAATCAACGCTTTCTATCGATCGACTGAAATGACCAGTGGTTTATTGTTGTTTGGGCTTGATTTATTTATTGTTTTAGCCTGGATTGTTTGGTGCATTATTGATTGGGTAAATGATTATGCCGTCATCACAAGCAGGCGGGTATTATTCGAAGAGAAAGTGATGTTTTTTTATCACAGTCAGCACGAGTCACCGATGAGTGCCATCCTGTCAGTGACAGCGGCGACCTCATTGCTGGGAAGGTTATTCGCTTATGGTGATATTCTCGTAAAAACTTACACCGGTTTAATTGTTCTTCCAGGTCAAAAGAACCCATCATTGATAGTAGATATCATTGAAACATTGTGGAGCAGGAACAAAACCACTAACTCAGTTCATGAAAAAGAAGAGGTACAAACCACACTTCGCAGGGAATTAGGTCTTCCTATTATCCAAAGTGAAGGGGTTGTTGAAGACGAACAACCGACAGAAGAATACTCCAAGGCAGGGTCGCTTTTATCTGCCCTGGCAAATGTATTCTCACTCATCAAAGAAGAAGAAAATCAGGTTACGTATTGGACGCACTGGATCTTTTTAATAAAAGGATTATTCCTGCCTACTGTCCTGTTTCTGGGGCTGCTCACTTTTTCGATTTACCGCACTTCTGGATTGATAAATTTCTTTTCAGACCCATCTTTTTATTTGCTTTTTGGCGTTTTGTTATCAGTAACCCTGGCCTGGTTGCTGTATAAATATTTCGATTGGCGTAATGATTATTATGTAATTTCTGATGAGCAGATTCTTGATGTCTACAAGAAACCCCTGGGAAGAGAAGAAAAAAATTCTGCGCAAATAAAAAATATTCTGAGTATCGAATACAAGCGGTTAGGTATTATTGGTCTGTTGTTGAATTACGGCACAGTGTATATCCGTGTAGGGGACTCCACCTTGACCTTTGATAATGTGTATAATCCTGCATTTATCCAGCAGGCATTGTTCCGTAGAATGGAAACACTGGAACAAAAATCAAACGAGGAGAGACAAATTTCGGAAAGAAACCGAATGGCAGAGATGATTGCAGCTTATCATCAAATGGTATCCAAAGAAAATCAATCGCCATTAGGTCAGGAAGATGATATAGATTAACGGTAAAATATGTCAGACAATTGTACTTTGAGGTAGTAAATATGGCAGTAAATGAAATAGTAACACTTCCAAATCCAGTTTTACGCAAAAAGGCTGTAAAAGTTAACAGCTTTGATGATGATTTTCAAGAGCTGGTGAATAATATGATCTCTTTGATGAGAGAAGCACCCGGGGTTGGTCTTGCTGCGCCGCAGGTGGCGAAACAACTTCGCCTGGTGACTGTTGAGTATGGTGAGGAAGAAGAGAATCAACCTAAAAAATTATACGTGGTGGCTAATCCTGAGATTATTAAACGGTCTGAGGAGATGGAAAATGGTATCGAAGGTTGTTTATCTGTTCCAGGTGTAATTGGTGATGTAGACCGTCACGAATCAATCGTCCTTAAAGGTTTGAATCGACATGGAAAACCTGTAAAAATCAAAGCCTCCGGATGGCTTGCCAGGATATTTCAACACGAGATTGACCACCTGGATGGCATTATCTTTACTGACCGCGCCAATGAAGTATGGAAGCCAAGCGAAGTTGAAGAAAAGTCATTAAAAGATGTTTAATTCATGTACTTAACCCATTTGTCATTGACTAACTATCGAGCATTTGCCCGCCTGGATATGGACATTCCAAGGCGGATTCTTTTGCTTTCAGGTGACAATGCTCAGGGTAAGACCAGTTTACTTGAAGCAGTTTATTACCTTGCGACAATGACTTCATTTCAAACGCAGAATGATCGTCAACTCGTCAGTTTTCATGCACCTGCTGATGAAGTAGTTGTTGGCCGCATTGTGGCAGATTATTCACGCAGTAATAAAATTCATCATCTTGAAGTTCGTTTGATTCAGGAAAGGCAAATTGATTCTACCTACAGATTTAGGAAAGAAATTCTTCATGATGGCATTAAAAAGAACCTGCATGATGTCATTGGTCACTTCAATGCGGTAATATTTTTACCTCAGATGTCCAGGATCATCGAAGATGGCCCAGAAGAAAGGCGCAAATATATAAACCTTGTCCTGGTACAGGCTGTAAGCAATCATTCTCGCTTGCTGTCGGATTACAACCAGGCATTGAGTCAAAGAAACGCTTTACTCAAGCAAGTTTTTGAAGGGCGCAGCCCTCGTGATCAGATAGATTACTGGGACCAGATTCTTGCCAGGTTGGGAAGTGAAATTGTTCATACGAGAACAGTAGCTATTGAGGAAATGAATAACCTCGCAGCTGCCATTCACAGCCTCCTGACAGGTGAAAAAGAAATCTTACGATGCGAATACAGACCGGCATTCAATCCCGTTGAAAATGGTTCTGATCAGTATGCGTTACCACTCGGTTTGGCAAATGAAAAATCGCGTCTGACAACTGAAGAAATCAACACTCGTTTTTTGGATGCTCTTGGGCGTATCCGACAGGAAGAAATCGTTCGGGGAATCACGACAATCGGACCGCATCGAGATGAGATCCGATATTTTGCCAATGGTATCGACCTTGGACATTTCGGTTCCAGAGGACAAATACGAACAGCAATTCTTTCGATGAAATTAGCTGAAGCGGCGTGGATGCATAAACGAACAGGTAACTGGCCTGTGATTTTGTTAGATGAAATTCTGGCTGAACTTGACCAACACAGGCGCGAAGATTTACAGAAATACCTGGCTGATTATGAACAGTCAATCATGACTTCATCCGATGTTCACATGTTTTCAGATAAGTTCATAGAATCGGCATCTGTTTGGCGTGTCACAAGCGGACAAATAAGCCAGATTTGACAGAAATAAAACGAAGGCTTTCTTAAGTTATTGGGTTCTTGGCTGGCATACCTGTTCGCCTTGGATAACCATCAGGCGTACGGGCAATTTTGTCAATAACAATCAAGTATCTGTCTTCGACAACCGTTGGCAGGTTAAGGTGCTTAATAACCCTAACCTCTCCACCCAACAGTTTAACAGCATTTTGGGCCTGGTGTAATTCTGCGGGGCCTGATGCGCCTTTTTGCGCAATCATGAAACCGCCAATTTTTAAGAGAGGCAGCAAATATTCTACCAGCGTGGGCAAATGGGCTACCGCGCGGGCAAGAGCCACATCATATTTCTCACGATGTTGTTTTGATTGCCCTAATTCTTCTGCACGAGTTTGGAGAATAGAAACATCGGATAGATCTAATTTGTTGGCAGCATTTTCCAGAAATGTTGCTTTTTTGCCTATTGATTCAACCAAAACAAGTTTAATGTTTGGAAAAAGAATTTTCAATGGAATACCTGGGAAGCCGGCACCTGTTCCAATGTCAATCAAACGGTATCCGCCGAGTTCGCGCGCAACCAGAACACAACTGAGACTATCGAGAAAATGGCGTACTCGAATTCCCTGGGCATCACGGATGGCTGTCAGGTTAAATTTTTGATTCCATTCCAATAACTCATTTTCAAATACTGAAAATTGATTAATCTGTAGTTCGTTTAACCGCGTTCCAATCAGATCTTCCACCTGTTTTACAAAGTCTTCCATGGTTATTTTATTCACTCCAATACTTGACGCAGCTTGTTGTTCTTGAACACAAGTAATTTTGACAGTTCGAAGATATCAATAGGGAGATCAATGCCAGGATTATGTAAATAATATACAAAGAAAACCGTTGATTTTGATCTGCCGATGAACAAATCAATGAGCAGATCATCATTATCACAGGTGACCTGGCATATGGTACCCGTCAAAAACAACTGGATAGGTGTCACCGGTGTATCAGGTGTTAATAGGACAGAATTCTGCATGGTTGAAGGTAAATTTTTACCAGGTGCCTTTATTATTTGTAAAAGCCGGCGATCAAACACTGCGCGCTCAATCGCAACCACAGGTTCGATTGTACCGCTGGTTATTAGTGCAAAATTGTCATTCTCACTGAACCCGTATTGTGTAATAGAGGTAATTTCAGCAAAAATAAACGACTCTGCGATTGCTTGACCGGCATTCAGTAAGCTGCTGGCTGCAGGGTCATCTTCAGCGACAGCAACAAACCCAAAAGGCAGGTCTTCTTCAGTCAGAGCAGTAACTGCAGGCGTGGTAATTTCACCACTTGATGAAGAGGCTTGTGATTCCGGTAAGGTGATTGGGGTACAATTACTTAACAGGAACCCCAATAGAACACACAGGCTTATATTAAAGGTTTTTTTATTTTTATATTTACTCAAGTTCATTCTCTTATTATAAATAACTCACAGGTTTATTTGTACCCTTATCAGCTAAGGAAAAAAGTAAACAATGAATATTAAGGCAATTATTTGGGATATGGGCGGCGTATTGCTGCGAACTGTCGACGGATCACATCGGGAAAAGTTGGCAGAAAAATTCGGCTTAACCCGACAGGAACTTGAAGGTGTCGTATTTTCGTCAGAGTCTTCCCATCAGGCGGAGAAAGGCATCATTGACGCAGACACTCATTGGAAATTTGTCAGGGACTATTTCAAGTTGTCGGATAATGATCTGGTTGAATTCATTGAAGCATTTTGGGCTGGTGATGCGATGGATCATCAGCTGGTTACATATATTAATAAATTAAGACCAGTATATAAGACTGGATTAATCAGTAATGCCTGGTCAAATGCGCGCAGTTTAGTGGACGAAGCACATCCCTTTTTATATGCATTTGACGAAGTGGTTTTTTCTGCTGAGGTCGGCATGAGAAAGCCTGGCCTCGAGATCTATTTACTAATGCTGGACAGACTGGGTTTGCAGGGAGAAGAGTGTATTTTCATTGATGACTTTCCGCACAACCTTATTGGTGCAGAGAAGGCAGGTTTTCAGGTGTTGTTATTCACAAATCCAACTGAGGTCACTGACCAATTGAACAAAATACTGAAGCGTTAAGCTGGTTGTGGACTTTCTTGTGGTATAAACTAAATAACTGATAATTGATGGTCAGGGCAGGATAGATCATCAAGATAATATACTCTTCACGAAAATACCGGTATTACAGCAAAATTCTTGACCATCTATAGATACGTTGGTATAATTACCAATTGGCTTAATTTAGGTATTAGCATACCTTTGTGTATTGTTTTAATTTTGTTGACCTGAAATTGGGAGAGATAATTTATGGTTTCTATTTTACCAACCCGATCCTACGCGAGAATTCCGAAAATATTTGATATTCCAAACTTAATTGATGTTCAACTTGATTCATTTCGGCGTTTAAAAAGTGAGGGATTGGTTGACCTGTTTGACGAGATCTCACCGATCGAATCCTACAATAAAGGGATCAAACTCTACTTTCCGACCCGAAACCCAGAGATCAAGGACTGGAACTTAAAGTACTGGTTTGGGGAACCAAAGCACAGTATTGAAGAGTGTATCGAGCGCGATTTAACTTACGCCAGCCCTCTTTACGTATCTGTTCTGCTGGCAGGGCCGGAAGTATCTGAACCGATCAAATCTGATATCTTCCTGGGTGATTTCCCGGAGATGACTGAAAAGGGTACTTTTATTATAAATGGCACAGAGCGGGTGGTTGTCTCCCAGCTTATTCGGTCACCAGGCGTATATTTTGAAGCACCCGTAGACCGTACCACTGGTCATCGATTGGCAATGGGTAAATTAATCCCGGATCGTGGCGCCTGGATGGAATTCGAGACGCGCAAAAATGATTATTTAATCTTGAAGTTCAACCGTAAACGCACTGTCCCGATCACAATTTTCCTGCGTGCATTGGCTGCTGTTGATGATGGATTAAGTGACTCACCGATAAAAACTGGCACAGATGAGGAGATTATCAACCTTTTCCAGGATATTGATAACAATCCTGATCGTCTCTTCATTACCGCAACCATCAAGCAGGAACCCGTATGGGATTTGGGAAGTAACACAGTTGCTGAAGCAGCTTTACTTGAATTTTTCAAGAAGATGCGCCCTGGTGACCCTGTAAACCTTGAAAATGCAAGGGGATTTATGCAAGAGCAGTTATTTGACCAGCGGCACTATGATCTTGAACGTGTTGGTCGCTATAAACTCAATCAAAAGCTGGACCTCACTGCACATATTCCTGTCACACACCGTACCATCACCAAGTGGGATATTGTCAACCTTGTACGCCGAATGATCATGATCAATAATGAATTGGAAGAAAAGGATGACATTGATCACCTTGGAAACCGCAGAGTTAAGTGCGTTGGTGAGTTGATCCAAAATAAACTGCGTGTAGGAATGCGTCGGATGGAAAGAGTCATCAAAGAACGCATGTCAATTCGCGACCAGGATCAAATTTCACCGGTTTCTCTGATAAACATTCGACCCGTTGTAGCTGCGTTGCGTGAGTTCTTTGGATCAAGCCAACTGTCACAATTCATGGAACAAACAAATCCGCTGGCTGAGTTGAGGCACAAACGAACCTTATCTGCAATGGGGCCGGGCGGCTTACGCCGTGAACGGGCAGGCTTTGATGTGCGTGATGTTCATCACTCGCATTATGGTCGAATTTGCCCCATTGAAACACCGGAAGGTCCAAACATTGGTTTGATTGGACGCCTGGCAAATTTTGCCAGAGTTAATGAATACGGTTTTGTAGAAACGCCATATCGAAAAGTATATAAAACAGTAGCTTCTGATGATCCTAAGCTGTTTGGCCGTGAAATTCGACAGGATGTAAGTGATCCAAAATCAGGAGAAGTTTTAGCTAAACAGGGAGATCGTGTCAGCGCTAAACAGTTAAAGGCGATCAGCAAACTTGAGCGCCAGACCATTTTTGTGACCCCGTTTGTTTCTGATGAAGTTGAATATCTTTCGGCAGATGCTGAAGATAAATTTGTAATTGCCCAGGCAAATACCGAATTGAATGCAGACAATGAATTTGCTGAAAAATCGATTTCCAGCCGGCATCACTCAGATTTTATTATTTCAACTGCTGATGGCATTAACTACATGGACGTAGCACCGCATCAAGTGGTCGGTGTCTCTGCAGCATTGATTCCATTTTTAGAGCATGATGATGCAAACCGTGCATTGATGGGCTCTAACATGCAGGCTCAAGCAGTACCGCTTGTGAATCCAGATATTCCCCTGATTTCCACCGGTATGGAAGGCTATGCAGCGCTTGATTCTGGGCAAGTTCTTATTGCTGATGAAGATGGCGCAGTTACCAAGGTAAATGGTAAGCAGGTAGTACTGCACACAGCGTCAGGCGAAGACAGAGTCTATAAACTCAAGAAATATCAGCGTTCGAACCAATCAACCTGTATTGATCAGAGGCCGGCCGTATTCAAGGGCCAAATTATCAAGCGCGGTGATGTACTGGCAGATTCATCTTCAACTATTAATGGCAATCTTGCATTAGGGCAAAACGTTGTCGTTGCCTTCCTTTCATGGGAAGGTGGCAACTTTGAGGATGCTATTCTCATATCAGAAAAACTGGTTCAGGATGACAAATTTACTTCAATCCACGTTGAAAAATACGAGGTTGAGGCAAGGGATACCAAGCTTGGGCCTGAAGAAATTACGCGTGATATTCCCAATGTAGGTGAGGATGCAATAAAGGATCTTGATGAAAACGGCATTATCCGCATTGGTGCTGAAGTTGGACCAAATGACATCCTTGTTGGAAAAATTACACCAAAAGGCGAAAAAGAATTGACCCCTGAAGAGAGACTTCTTAGGGCAATATTTGGTGAAAAATCAAGGGATGTTAAAGACACATCTTTGCGTATGCCCCATGGGGAACGCGGCAAGATTGTTGATGTGAAAGTATTCACTCGTGAAGACAATACGGATTTATCAGCTGGCGTAGATATGATGGTGCGTGTTTCAGTAGCCCAGCATCGTAAGATCACTGCTGGTGACAAGATGGCTGGCCGCCATGGTAATAAAGGTGTTGTGTCACGTGTTGTGCCAATCGAGGATATGCCATTTCTGGATGATGGCACACCAGTCGATATCATTTTGAATCCCCTCGGTGTTCCTGGCCGTATGAATGTTGGCCAAATCCTCGAAACTCATCTTGGATGGGCAGCTCGTGGATTAGGATTTAGAGCCATCACACCAGTTTTTGATGGTGCAACTGAAGATGAAATTGAGACTGAATTGGCCAGAGCGTGGTTGATTGAACAGTCATGGGATGAAGCACGGGATAAAGCCTGGGACTGGGTCAAAGACCAGGGATATACACCTGAGACGCTCGCAGATGATGATGAGGCCAGATTGCTATATCTTGAGCATAAGCTTGGTGAGCGTGGATATGATGTGTATCAACTCAATGATCAAATCTTTGCACGACGTGCTTGCTTAATTGAATGGCTGCGTGATAAAGGACATAATCCTGATGAGCTGGTTGAATTTGGAGATGTTCTACAGGCGAACAATGCCGGCAAAGAAAAAGATTTAAAAGTTAAGGATATTGCCTTGCGGATTTGGCTGGATAAGTATGGTATTGAGAATGCCGATTTATCAATGGAAAAGGTTGCTGAAGCAGCCGAGAAACTTTCTCTTGAAATTGGGCAGCCTATTCCTATCCTTGGAAAACAGCATTTACGAGATGGAAAAACAGGTATTCCTTACCATAACCCAGTGACTGTGGGCGTAATGACCATGCTCAAGCTGCATCACCTTGTTGAAGACAAAGTACATGCCCGTTCAACAGGCCCATACAGTCTCGTTACACAGCAGCCTCTTGGCGGTAAAGCGCAGTTTGGTGGACAACGGTTTGGTGAAATGGAAGTGTGGGCATTGGAAGCATATGGTGCCGCGTATACACTTCAGGAAATGTTGACTGTCAAATCTGATGATGTTCAGGGACGTGTAAATACCTACGAGGCAATCGTCAAAGATGAGCCCATCGAACAGCCAAGTATCCCAGCTGCTTTTCGTGTACTGGTCAAAGAACTTCAGAGTCTTGGTTTGGCAGTTGAAGCAATTATGGATTCAGGTGAGGTGATTAAATTCGGAAAAGATGAAGAGCGAGTTAAACCTCCCAGAATTGACACCGGGCTTCTAAGCCTGGGAGAGGATTTCGGTTCTTTGAGATAGAGATATCTTGACGGTCATACCTCGTCGTGATAAAATCACTCCCTGTCATGAGCTACGAAGGGTTCGCCCTTCTACTTGTCCAGAGATTGAGGCGAGGCCATCATTGCGTTAGATGGCCTCCCTTTATGGAGAATGAATTAGAAAATAGAAAGGAATTTGGAGGCAAAACGTGCCAACGATCAATCAATTAATTAGGAAAGGCCGATCGGTTAGAAAGGCTAAAAGCAAATCGCCAGCACTGCAATATACCTTGAACTCGATGAAGCAAAAGCGGGTGCGCCAGAATGCGGGTGCACCACAAAAACGTGGTGTTTGCACTGTAGTTAGAACTATGACACCAAAAAAACCAAACTCAGCTTTAAGAAAAATTGCAAGGGTAAGGCTGACTAATGGTTTGGAAGTAACTGCCTACATCCCTGGTGAAGGTCATTCACTCCAGGAGCACTCAGTAGTTCTTGTGCGCGGTGGACGTGTGAAAGACTTGCCTGGCGTGCGCTACCACATTGTGAGAGGTACGCTTGATTCAACCGGTGTCGCTAAACGATCACAGGGAAGATCCAAATACGGTTCAAAGAAACCAAAATAAACAGCATACTATCTTGCTGAAAAATAATAGCGATTTAGTGGAGAAGTTTGAATGCGAAGAACGAAACCAGAAAAGCGGGAATTGCTCCCGGATGTGAAATATAACAGCACGACAGTGCAAAATTTGATTAACCGAATCTTAAAGAATGGCAAGAAGAGTGTTGCCACCCGGTTAGTCTATGATGCGATGGATATGATGAAAAGTAAGAATGGTCAGGATCCATTGGTTACACTTGAAACGGCATTGAAAAATGTTGGTCCGCTCATGGAAGTACGACCACGTCGCGTTGGCGGTGCTACTTACCAGGTTCCGATGGAAGTTCCAACTGATCGTCGAATGACCCTTGCCATGCGCTGGATAATCAGCTCCACCCGAGCACGCTCAGGAAAGTCTTTCTCAGAAAAACTGGCTGGCGAATTGCTCGATGCTGCTACAAACCAGGGTGCGTCTATTCGCAAGCGCGAAGAAACTCATCGTATGGCTGAGGCAAACCGTGCCTTCTCACACTATCGTGTTTAGGTGCAGAAAGATTTGATGAGTTAGAACAAATCATGAGTAGGAATTACCCGCTTAAAAACTATAGAAATATTGGTATCATCGCGCATATTGATGCGGGTAAGACTACCACAACTGAACGTATCTTGTTCTACACTGGCAAGACCTACCGTCTTGGGTCGGTGGACGAAGGTACTACAGTTACTGACTGGATGGCTCAGGAACGTGAACGCGGCATTACGATCGTCTCCGCAGCGGTTACAGCTGAGTGGAACGGCCATCAAATCAATGTCATTGACACACCCGGGCATATTGACTTCACTGCAGAAGTCCAGAGGTCTCTTCGAGTTCTGGATGGTGGTGTAGTTGTATTTGATGCCACGCAAGGAGTCGAGCCTCAGAGTGAGACAGTCTGGCGACAGGCTGATCGTTATGAAGTTCCTCGAATTTGCTTTGCCAATAAGATGGATCGTATTGGCGCTTCATACGATTACACGATAGATTCAATTCGGCAGCGATTAGGGGCTAACCCACTTGCAATGCAATTACCTATTGGGAATGAACAAAATTTTTCTGGTGTTATCGACCTGATTACCGAACAAGCATTTTATTGGGAAGATTCACTCGGTAAAGATTATCGTATAACTCCTGTTCCAGATGAGTATAAAGACATCGTCAAACAAAAGCGTGAAATATTGGTTGAGAAAATTGCTGAGTTGGACGATGACTTAATCATAAAATTTCTCGAGAATGAACCAATATCGAATGATGAATTAAAACAGGCGCTAAGGAAAGCTGTTATAGCGAACAAAATATCGCCTGTATTCTGTGGATCATCATTGAAAAATAAAGGCGTTCAGCCTGTTTTGGATGCAGTGGTAGATTATCTCCCCTCGCCGCTTGATGTACCTGCAGTGAGAGGCATTCATCCGAACACTGAAGAGCCACTTGAGCGTCCTTCAGATGAAAAAGCACCTTTCAGTGGATTAGTTTTTAAAATCGTTACAGATCCCTATATGGGCAGGCTGGCATATATCCGCGTTTATTCCGGTACGTTAAAGCAAGGTTCCACTGTGTTGAACACTGGAAAAGGTAAACGCGAAAGAATAACCCGTCTGGTACGAATGTATGCTGATCGCCGTGAAGATGTTGATGAAGTTGAAGCTGGCGATATTGCTGCTGTTCTTGGTTTGAAAGATAGTTTTACCGGTGATACGCTTTGTGATTCCGGAGCTCCGATCATACTTGAAAATATCTCTTTCCCAGAGCCAGTGATCATGATTGCCATCGAGCCAAAAACAATGGCTGACCAGGAGAAAATGATCGATGCTCTACGCAAGCTCTCTGAAGAAGACCCTACTTTTCGAGTCAGGTCAGACGAGTCAACCGGGCAAACCATCATTGCTGGAATGGGTGAACTGCACTTGAATGTTTTGGTGGACAGGATGTTAAGAGAGTTTCGTGTCCATGCCAATGTTGGCAAACCAAAAGTATCCTATCGCGAGACGATCACTAAGCCTGTAATGAATTTCAGTTACAAGCATGTCAAACAAACTGGTGGACATGGTCAGTATGCACATGTTGTATTCAATGTCGAGCCCATCATGCGTGGTAACGGCGTAATATTTGAAAACAAAATTGTTGGCGGTGCTATCCCACGTGAGTACATTCCTGCTGTACAAAAAGGTGTTTTGGAAGCAGCAGAAAGCGGCGTTTTGGCTGGATACTTGGTGACTGATATTAAAGTCACCTTGATTGATGGTTCATTTCATGAAGTCGACTCAAGCGAAATGGCATTCAAAACAGCCGGCATAATGGGCTTTAAACAATCAATGGAAAAAGGGGCTCCTGTGTTATTAGAGCCGATCATGAAAGTGGAAGTTCATGTGCCAGAAACATATCTTGGTGATGTGCTGGGACAGTTGAATGCACGTCGGTCTGAGATACTTGGTATCGAAGCGCGACATGGTAATACGCAGGTGGCAAAGGCTTTAACCCCGCTATCTGAGATGTTTGGATATGCAACAGACTTAAGATCTGCAACCCAGGGAAGAGGCATCTTTTCCATGGAGTTTGATCATTATGCGCCTTTATCCAGCTCGCTGACTGAAAAAATATTAAATATTTAGATTATTTGACGATTGGAATTTTTAAGGAGATAATAGTTATGGCAAAGCAGAAATTTGACCGAAACAAGCCGCATTTGAACGTGGGCACGATGGGACACATTGACCACGGCAAAACCACGTTGACCGCTGCGATCACCAAGTACTGCAGTTTTTTTGGCAGAGGTGACATAAGGCACTATGACCAGATTGACAATGCACCGGAAGAAAAAGCCCGCGGTATTACGATCAATATTGCGCATGTTGAATACCAGACCGAGAAGCGGCACTATGCCCATGTGGACATGCCCGGTCACCGTGACTACATCAAGAACATGATCACGGGTGCAGCGCAGGTTGACGGTGCCATCCTGGTTGTGGCAGCGCCCGACGGCCCCATGCCCCAGACCAAAGAGCACGTCCTGTTAGCCCGCCAGGTGGAAGTGCCCAGCATTGTGGTGTACCTGAACAAGGTTGACCAGATGAATGACCCCGAACTGCTGGAACTGGTGGAAATGGAACTGCGTGAGATGCTGACCGGCTACGGCTTCCCCGGCGATGATACCCCGATCGTACGCGGCAGCGCCCTGCAGGCACTGGAATCCACCTCAACTGATCCAGATGCACCCGAGTACGCCAGCATCAAAGAACTTTTGGACGTGGTTGACAGCTACATCCCCGAGCCGGTACGCGAAACAGACAAACCCTTCATGATGCCGGTTGAAGATGTGTTCTCGATCAAGGGACGCGGCACCGTGGTGACCGGTCGTATGGACCGTGGTATGGTCAAAGTCGGTGATCCGGCTGAGATCGTTGGTCTGCGCGACAAGAGCATGAACACGGTTGTGACCGGTGTAGAAATGTTCCACAAGACCCTCGACAGCGGTATGGCAGGCGACAATCTTGGCTTGCTGCTGCGCAGTATTGAGCGCGACGATGTTGAGCGCGGTATGGTGGTTGCCAAACCCGGTTCCATCACCCCACACACCAAGTTCATGAGCCAGGTGTACGTTTTGAAACGTGAAGAGGGCGGACGCCACAAACCGTTCTTCCCGGGTTACCGACCGCAGTTCTACATCCGCACCATGGATGTGACCGGTTCGATCACCCTGCCTGAAGGCGTTGAGATGGTTATGCCCGGCGACGATGTCAACCTGATGGTTGAACTGATTGTCAAGGTTGCCCTGGAGCAGGGCTCCAAGTTTGCTATCCGCGAAGGCGGCCTGACTGTGGGCGCCGGCGTCATTACCAAAATTATCGAGTAGGTTATAGAATTATGGCTAAACAACGCATTCGTATTCGATTGAAAGCATTTGATCACCGTATTTTGGATCAATCTGCCAAGAGAATTGTTGAAACTGCTGAACGCAGCGGCGCACAGGTAGTTGGACCAGTGCCACTTCCAACAAAAATCGAGAAATTTACTGTTCGACGATCAGCCTTTATTGACAAAGACTCGCATGAGCATTTTGAAATTCGGACACATAATCGTCTTATCGATGTACTTGACCCAGACTCAAAAACAATCGATATGTTAATGCGTTTGAATTTACCGGCCGGCGTGGATATTGAAATAAAAATTTAGTTACGGATTACTAATTCACCAATAACATTATCCCTTGCGGGATCATGTTATTGGTGATAGAATTGCAAGGTTTGCTTAACAAAGAAGACAGGCAGCATAAGAGCAGATCGGTAGGCAATAAAAAAGAATATTGCGGACCGGCTGACTGACTGTGTTGTGCACGGAGATGATGCAGCTAAGCCCAAGCTGACAGTCTCGTCAATATAACTACAAAAGGAGAATATCAAAGATGTTTAAAGGGCTTCTTGGGAAAAAAATCGGCATGACCCAGATTTTTGATGAGAACGGTGTGGCTATCCCCATAACACTCATTCAAGCTGGGCCATGTTTCGTTACCCAGTTAAGAACAGTAGAAGTGGATGGTTATTCTGCTGTTCAGTTGGGTTACGAAGAAGTAAAGCCTAAACGTTTGACGGGTGGACAAGTTGGTCATTTAAAACGAAACAATCTTCCCCCATTACGTTTTGTAAGAGAGTTTAGGGCAAAATCTATCGACTTTGCAGAGGGTGATGAAATAAAAACCGATATCTTCGCCGTCGGTGAGAAGGTCGATATTTCGGGTACAAGCAAGGGTCGTGGGTTTGCAGGAGCAGTAAAGAGACATGGTTTTAGGGGCGGCCCAAAAACACACGGCCAGTCAGATCGAGAAAGAACGCCAGGTTCACGCGGTTCTGGTACTACTCCAGGCCGTGTTTATAAAGGTGCGCGCGGTCCAGGTCACATGGGCAATGAAAAAGTGACTGCGCAGAATCTTCTGGTTGCACTTGTTGATGTTGAAAGAAACTTACTGGGCGTGCGTGGTTCTGTTCCAGGGCCGCGTGGAGCTCTATTGATGATCAGTGAAGGAAGGAAACAGTAATCCGGCTCGCTGGAATACTGGCTTCCATAATTAAGGGAGTAAAACGGATATGTTAGTAGATGTTCTCAATATGCAAGGTGAAAAGGTGAAAACCGTTGAACTGCCAGCTGAGATCTTTGAAGCACCTATTCGCGCCGATTTGATGCACCAGGCTTTCGTTCGACAAATGGCAAACGCCAGACTTGGTACACATAAAACAAAAGTGCGCGGCGAAGTAGCGGGTGGTGGTCATAAGCCCTGGCGCCAAAAAGGCACCGGTCGTGCAAGGCAGGGCTCAATCAGATCAGCACAGTGGAAAGGCGGTGGAAAGATTTTCACACCGAGGCCACGCGACTACACACTTGATATGCCAAAAAAGATGCGTCGTACAGCGTTAAGGTCAGCATTATCTGCCAAGGCAAGTGATGCTAATATCATCATTCTTGATGAATTAAAATTGGCTGAGCCAAAAACCAAATTGATGGCAGCGGCACTGGATTCGATTACGAATGCCAATAGCGTACTAATTCTCTATCCTGAGAAGAGTATGGAATTTGATACAGTGGTTAGAGCAACGAACAATATCCCTTACGCAAAGCTAATGCTTGCCGGGTATTTGAACATTCGTGATCTGTTATCTTTTGATAAGGTCATTATTCCATTAGCTGCGCTTGATGTTATTGCAGCTAACCTGGGATAGGCAGGAGATTATTATGAGTACTATTTATGACGTGCTCCGACGTCCGCTGGTAACTGAAAAATCAAATTACTTGCTCAGTAGTTTACAGCAATATGTGTTTGAAGTCTCAGACAGTGCCACCAGGACTCAGGTAAAAGACGCAGTTGAAAAACTGTTTGATGTGAATGTGGTACGCGTGAACGTGATCAGGGTTCCTGCAAAACGAACACGCAGAGCCAAAAGCCGTCGTTTAGTCGTTCGCACAGCTGGATATAAAAAAGCTATCGTTACACTCCAGGAAGGCGAACGCATTCCGTTCTTTGAAGGGGTTGAGTAATGGCGATTAAAGTTTATAAACCAACTACACCCGGACAACGCGACATGACGGGTTATTCATTCGAAGAGATCACCAAGAGCAAACCAGAGCGTTCGCTTATTGTGATCAAGAAAAAGCACTCTGGTCGCAATGCACAGGGACGTATTACAGTTCGTCACCAGGGCGGCGGAAGTCGTAGATATATCAGACTTGTTGATTTCAAACGTAACAAGTCAGGTATTCCTGCAGTCGTCTCTGCAATTGAATATGATCCTAATCGGACAGCAAGACTCGCGTTACTAGTCTACGCAGATGGCGAAAAACGATACATTATCGCTCCTGTTGGCTTGAAGGTTGGTGATACGGTTAATTCAGGCTCTAATGCAGATATCAGAACTGGCAATAACCTGCCAATTTCAAATATTCCTGTGGGTACTATGATCCATAATGTGGAGTTGAAATCTGGCAAAGGTGGACAATTGGTCCGGTCTGCCGGTGCTGCGGCACAACTGCTTGCAAAAGAAGGTGATTATGCACAGGTAAGACTTCCTTCAGGCGAAGTGCGCCTGGTGCTTCAAACCTGTACTGCCACAATTGGGCAAGTCGGTAACCTTGATCATGGTAATGTCAAGCTTGGTAAAGCTGGTCGAAAGCGCCACATGGGTATCAGACCTTCTGTTCGTGGCACCGCGATGTCACCTAGAGACCATCCGCATGGTGGTGGTGAAGGTCGTCAGCCAATTGGTATGCCAGGTCCTAAAACTCCGTGGGGCAAACCTGCAGGTGGTTACAGGACTCGTAAGAACAAAAAGACTGATCAATACATCGTCCGCCGGCGTAACGCAGGCACTGGTAGAAAATAATCGAGTATCTATTGCTGCTGACAAGCGATAGAAGAGGTGTTAGTTATGTCTAGATCATTGAAAAAAGGGCCGTTCATTGCCCCGAAACTTTTGAAAAAAATTGAAGAAATGAATACCAAAGGCGAAAAGAAAGTATTACGCACCTGGTCTCGTGCTTCTACAATTTTTCCGCAGATGGTTGGACACACGATTGCGATTCACAATGGTCGTCGTCATGTGCCCATCTATATAACTGAAACCATGGTCGGTCACAGGCTTGGCGAATTTGCACCAACGCGTCAATTCCGCGGGCACATGGCAGAGAAGTCAACCAGGAGATAGGCAATGGCTACAGAATATCGAGCAGAATTAAGTAACTGCGGCGTATCAGCCCAAAAAGCAAGGCTTGTTGTAGACCTGGTGCGTGGCAAGAAAGCTGTGGAGTCATTGAATGTGCTGAAGTTCATGCCGCAAGTAGCTGCACGTCATCTGCATAAATTGCTCCATTCAGCTGTTTCTAACGCTGAAGAAAACTTCGGTGTTAGCCGAGAAGACCTTTTCATACACAAAATCTTTGCTGATGAGGCACCTACTCGCAAGTGGAGACGTTTTGGTGCGCGCGGCAGGTTTAAGCCGATTCTACGCAGGAATTCACACATTGTTGTTGTCCTGCGTGAGAAAGAATAAGCAGAGTCGGATGAGAGTGTTAATCACGAGAGGAATTATCAGGAGCAATTATGGGTCGTAAAGTACATCCAATCGGTTTTCGTTTAAGCGTCTCAAAACCATGGGAAGCTCGCTGGTTTGCTGATGGTACTGAGTATGTTGATCAGCTGCAGAAAGATTTTCAAATCAGAGAAATGATTTTGAAGAACACTGACCGCGCAGGCGTTTCAACCATTGAGATAGAGCGATTTCCTGGAAAAGTCAAAGTTGTCATTCATACTTCTAAACCAGGCATCTTAATTGGGCGTAAAGGCGAAAGCGTAAAAAAGATTCGCGATATGCTGGCTGTATTAACCGCAAAGAAAATTGATCTTGAGATCAAAGAGATAAAAGAACCTGATCTCGATGCATTTCTTGTTGCTGAAAATATCGGCAGTCAGATTACACGCCGTGTCAGTTACCGTCGAGCAATGAAACGTGCCATTCAACAAGCAATGCGGCAGGGTGCCAAGGGTATTAAAATCCAGGTATCAGGTCGATTGAGCGGTGCTGAAATGGCAAGAACGGTTTGGCTGCGTGATGGACAGGTTCCGCTGCAGACTTTGAGAGCTGATATTGATTTTGCCAGGACTAATGCTTTAACCACTTATGGCATTATCGGCATCAAAGTGTGGATTTATAAAGGCGAAGTTATGCCCGAAGTGGAGGAAAAGGCTGAATCCACTGAAGGTGTTTACGTAAGTGAATAAACGCAGCTAGTTTGCTGTATTTGAAAGAGGTAGCGATTATGTTAATGCCAAAGCGTGTCAAATATAGAAAACAACAGCGCGGCCGAATGACCGGACAGGCTATTCGTGGTGGTAATATCGATTTTGGTGACGTTGGTCTCCAGGCAGTTGAACCGGGTTGGGTTACAGCACGCCAGATAGAAGCCGCAAGAAGGGTTATGGTTCGTGTAATGCGCCGTCGTGGAAAATTATGGATCAGAATATTCCCTGATCACCCATACACACAGAAACCACCAGAAACACGTATGGGCAAGGGAAAAGGGAATGTTGAATATTGGGTAGCAGTTGTAAAACCTGGCAGGATCATGTTCGAAATTGCCGGTTTACCTGAAGATGTAGCGAAAGAAGCACTACGTCAGGCTGCTTACAAGTTCTCCATAAAAACAAAGGTTGTAGATAAAGAACATACAAGTGGAGAGCTGCAATGAAAACTGCAGAGATTAGATTACTTGCAACACAAGAAATATTAAACAAACTCGACGACGCACGCCAGGAATTGATGAATTTGCGTTTTCAGGTTGTAACAGGACAGCTGACTGATACAAGTCGGTTGAATAAGATGCGCAAAGAAATTGCCAGGTATGAAACAATTATCAGTGAGCGTGCTTTGCAGACCGCCAGACAAGAAGGTGAATAATGAATAAGCGACGACGTCTAACAGGTAAAGTTGTCGGCAACCAGATGATGAAAACTGCGGTTGTTGAAATATCAAGAACATACCAGCATCCAGTCTACAAAAAGGTCGTCCATGATGCAATGCGAGTAAAAGCACATGACCTCTTAGGTTGCCAGCTGGGTGATGAAGTTTTGATTGTTGAGAGCAAACCCATTTCTAAAGATAAACGTTGGGTTGTGCAATCAATTGTCAAACGCTCTGGTGAAGATATTGTTGTTGAAGAAGGAGCATAACCATGATTCAACAAGAGTCCAGAGTTAAAGTTGCAGACAATACTGGTGCCAAAGAACTGCTAGTAATACATGTTGTCGGCGGTTCAAAAAGACGGTATGGACGGGTTGGCGATGTTGTGATCGGTACTATTAAAACAGCAGCGCCGCAGGGTTCTGTAAAGAAAAGCGACATTGTGAAAGCTGTTATCGTAAGGTGCTCAAAAGAATGGCGCCGTGATGACGGATCCTCAATTCGGTTTGATGACAATGCTGTTGTGATCCTGGATACTGATGGGTCAAATCCCAAGGGAACACGCATCTTCGGACCTGTAGCGCGCGAATTGCGAGAAAAAGGATTTATGAAGATCGTCTCGCTCGCACCTGAAGTTTTATAGCGTGTGAACAGGAGAATGACAATGAAAATGAAAATTCGTAAGGGTGATAATGTTGAAGTCATCAGCGGTCGCGAAGCAGATCGTGGTGAACGTGGCGAAGTTATAAAAGTCTTACCAAAAGACGGAACTGTAGTGGTGCAGGGTATTAATATCAGGACCAAGCACCAAAAACAGGTTCAATCTCAGGGAAGAACAATCAGCCCCGGTATTGTTAAGTATGAAGCGCCAATTGATATTTCTAATGTCATGCTTGTTTGCCCAAAATGCAACAAGGCAACAAGAGTCGGTATCGTCCATGACAATGAAATGCCAAAGCGTGTTTGTAAGAATTGTGACGCTTTGATTGATGGCTAACCTGGGAGTGGATGATGAATAGGATGAAACAAAAATACCAAGAAGTCATTGTGCCAGATATGATGAAGGCCTTTGATTATGATAATAAAATGATGGTCCCCAGGCTTGAGAAAGTGGTTGTGAACATTGGTCTCGGTGAGGCTATGGACAATCCAAAAGCGATGGATGCTGCGGTTGGTGATTTGACCTTGATAACCGGTCAAAAACCAATCATTACCAAAGCACGTAAAAGCATTGCTAACTTCAAACTGCGTGAAGGCCGCGACATTGGCACTAAAGTTACTTTGCGCAGCGAAAAAATGTGGTCATTTGTTGATCGTTTACTGAACATTGTTTTACCCAGAGTGCGCGATTTCCGTGGTGTTTCGGGCGAAGCTTTTGATGGACGTGGCAATTATACGCTGGGACTGAAAGAACAATTGATTTTCCCTGAAATTGAATATGACAAAATTGACAAAGTCAGGGGAATGGAAATCACTTTTGTGACGACTGCAAATAATGATGAACAGGCATATGCTCTGCTTGAAATGCTGGGCATGCCATTTAGGAAAGGTTAATATGGCAAAGAAATGCATGACGTATCGTGAAATGCGGCGCGAATATCCGAACCAGGTTCGGAATCGGTGCAAGGTGTGCGGTAGACCTCGTGGATATATGAGACGTTTTGGTTTATGCCGTATTTGTTTTCGTGAATATGCTTTGAAAGGGCAAATACCTGGTGTCAGTAAGTCATCCTGGTAGACCTCGGAGGGAGTTGTAATGAGCGTAAATGATCCTATTGCTGATATGTTAACCCGAGTTCGAAATGCCTTGTCGGCTGGGCACAGTGTTGTATCCATGCCCAGTACAAAGCTGAAAATTGAGGTCTCTCGTATTTTGAAAGAAGAGGGATATATTGACAGCTTTGAGGTTGTAGAAGACGAACAATCGGTGTCAAAAGTCTTGCGGATAACTTTAAAATATGTTGGAGAACGCCGCCAGAAGCAACCTGTAATTACAGGTATTGAAAGAATAAGCCGGCCTGGTAGACGGGTTTACACCAAGAAACAGGAAATCCCATGGGTTCTTTCCGGTTTAGGTATTGCAATATTTACTACACCTAAAGGTGTTATGACCGGACAGCGCGCTCGTCAGCTGGGTGTTGGCGGCGAGTATATTTGTAAGGTCTGGTAGCCAATTGGTGTAGAGGAGGTAGTCTAGTGTCTCGTATAGGTCGCATGCCTATTGTCATTCCTTCTGGTGTTGAGATTAATATCAAAGGGAGTGAAGTAACAGTCAAGGGTCCAAAAGGACAAATGAAACGAGTTTTCTCGCCATCAATTTTGTTTGAGAAGGATGGCAATCAGATCAATGTAAAACGTGAATCTGATGAAGCCAATGTAAGAGCACTTCATGGCACAACGCGTGCAGTGCTGAACAATATGGTTGTCGGTGTTAGTACTGGTTTCACGAAAATTCTTGAAGTTAATGGTGTCGGTTATCGGGTTGAGATGGAAGGGGATAACGCAGTATTGCATATTGGTTATTCACATCCTGTTCCTGTCGCTCCGCCCACCGGGATCAGCTTCGAAGTTGAACCAAAGACTCATGAATTAAAAGTCAACGGTTATGACGTTGAAGTTGTCGGCCAGGTAGCATCTGATATTCGGAAATTGCGCCCACCTGAACCATATCATGGCAAGGGTATTCGTTATAAAGGTGAGATAGTCCGCAGAAAAGCTGGCAAATCTGGTAAAGCATAAGGTAGGATAATGTCGAATGGCTAGAATAAATAGAACCGAAGCAAGATTAAAACGGCATCGGCGCGTTAGAAAAAATATTCATGGAACTGCGTCGATACCACGTTTGAATGTATTTCGCAGCCTGGCTGATATTTATGCTCAGGTTATTGATGACGACCTTGGTGTCACCATTGCTTCTGCTTCCTCACTCGATAAAGGTTTAAAGGAACAGCTTGGTGGCAAAACAAAAACCGAACAGGCAAAAATGGTTGGTAAACTGGTCGCCGAAAGAGCTGCTGAAAAAGGAATAAAATCAGTTGTATTTGACCGAGGCGGCTTTAGATATATGGGCCGTGTAAAAGAGTTAGCTGACGCTGCACGTGAAGCTGGACTGCAGTTTTAGCAGGTCACAGTAGTAATGATGGAGATACGTTGATTATGGAGAGTATGGAATATCAACCGTTAGAAGTTCAATTTGATGAACGTGTTATCGAAATTGCCCGTGTAGCCAAAGTTGTTAAAGGTGGACGAAGGTTCTCCTTCAGGGTTACCCTGGTTATTGGTGACAATAATGGAAATGTTGGACTCGGTGTGGGTAAAGCTAATGCAGTACCTGAAGCCATGCGTAAAGCTACTGAACACGCACATAAAAATATGATGAAAGTGGCCTTAAGCGGTACAACAATTCCTCATGAAGTTATTGGCAGAGTTGCAGGCGCACGTGTCTTGATTAAACCCGCATCTGCCGGTACTGGCGTTATTGCTGCTGGTGCCGTACGTGCTGTGCTTGAATCAGCTGGTGTACATGACATCTTGACGAAGTCTTTAGGCAGCGCAAACGACCTTAATGTCGTTAGAGCAACTTTCGATGCACTTAGTCAGTTGAAATCGCCAGAAGAAGAGGCTGCACGACGCGGTAAGCCTGCGAAGTCTCTACTCCCATTCTGGGAACGGAGGAAGAATGGCTAAGAAAGAAGTTTTAAAAACGGTAAAAATTACATTAGTCAAAAGCCCAATTGGCTATTCTGTCAGACAGAAGGCCACCATAAAGGCTTTGGGATTGCACCGCATGAACCAGACAGTTGAACACATTGATACTGCAGTGGTTCGAGGCATGATTGGCAAGGTCAGTCATATGGTAAAGGTAGAAGAATAGGATTTAAGATGAAATTGAATGATCTTCAACCAAATGAAGGTTCAAGAAAGTCACGAAAACGCGTTGGCCGCGGTATAAGTGCTGGACAGGGTAAAACAGCCGGCAAGGGCACAAAGGGCCAAAGTTCAAGGTCCGGCGCTGGTGGTAACCTCTATCGGCAGGGTGGTAACTTGCCATTTTTCCGCAGGCTGCCGTTCATTCGTGGTGAAGGATTTACCCCGCCAAACCGAGTTGTATACAGCGAAGTGACTGTTGATAAACTTGATCGTTTTGAAGCTGGTAGTGTGGTTGACCGTCAAGCACTGGCAGAATTAAAACTTATTAATAATGTCAAAAAACCAGTTGTAATCTTGGGTGCTGGCGAGCTTAAAGAAGCGCTTAAAGTGCGCGTAGACAGAGTAACAGCAGGCGCAAGACGAGTAATTGAAGCTGCTGGCGGCACTATTGAAGAACCAAATCAGACGGCTGAGTAACAAAGGAGCCAAACTATGAAGCGATCAGCTTGGCGCTACTTATGGAAGTCAGAAGATATCCGGAGAAAAATCCTGATCACACTTGGACTGCTAGTTCTGTACAGGCTAGCAGCCAATATTCCTGTGCCAGGCGTAAACCGTGAAATCCTTGGCTCCCTGGCAACTTCTGGTGGAGCTGGTGGAAATCTATTTAATTTGCTTGATTTGCTGTCAGGTGGCACTGTTTCAACATTCTCCATCCTGGCAATGGGCGTGTATCCATACATTACTGCCCAAATTATCTTGCAGTTGCTGGTACCAATCATTCCTGCCCTGGAAGCGAAGATGAAAGAAAATCAACGCGAAGGCAGGAAATGGATGGAACGGTGGACGGTAATTTTGACCGTGCCTATGGCATTGCTATCTGCTGTTGGACAAATCAACATCTTTAACTCATTGGCTGCACAGGGCGGCATGGCTCCTTTAATGTCATTCAGTTTTAGCGGCCCAAATTTGCTTCCCACAGTCACCACAATCATCAGTATGATTGCTGGTACGATGTTTGGTATTTGGCTGGGTCAACTAATCTCTGAATATGGTATTCCTAACCAGGGATTATCCCTGATCATTTTCGCAGGTATCGTTTCAAGAATGCCGCAGAATTTGCTTGGCTTGTTAAGTGACAAACAAAATGGTTGGTGGATGCTGATTATTGTTGTCGCGATCCTGCTTCTTACTATTTTTGCTATTGTTTATGTACAGCAGGGTAGAAGGAATGTTCCTGTACTATTCCCGGGAAGACGAATTGGCAACCGCATGTCGATGCCTGTTAGAAGTAATCTCCCCCTTATGGTCAACATGGCAGGCATGATCCCATTGATTTTCGCACAGTCAATTCTGACTTTTCCAGCGATTGTTGCAAGTTATTTCACTGCATCAAAATCGGCCTGGTTGGCAAATTTTGCTGCCAGCGTGACGCGAGTATTTGGCGGCGAAAGCATATGGTATATCCTGTTTTATTTCTTGATGGTGGTTGGTTTCACCTTTTTCTATACGGATGTGTTATTCACACAACAGAATTACGGTGATAATCTTAAACGCCAGGGTGCACAGATACCCGGTGTTGTACGGGGTTCACCAACACAAAAATACCTGACCAAAGTTCAACGCAGGATCACTTTACCTGGCGCTCTTTTCTTGGGACTGGTTGCCGTGCTGCCTTACATAATTGGAATGATTCTACCAACATCTGGCAATTCAGGTTTATTCTTGCTGTCATCAGCTGGCTTGCTGATTGTTGTCGGTGTTGTAAGGGATACTTTCAATATTATCGAAACCGAATTAAAGATCCATGGTTACGATGAAGGTTTAATCAAAGGCTAAGATGAACAGGAAGTATATCGTTCTCCTGGGTCCTCCCGGGGCAGGTAAGGGTACGCAGGCGAAAATTCTCGCCTCTGAACTCACCCTTGTCCATGTTTCATCGGGTGATATCTTTAGAGAGAACATCAAGAACCAGACTGAGTTGGGTGTTTCTGCCCAGGCTTTCATTAAAAAAGGCGATTTGGTTCCTGACGAATTAACAATTTCGATGATTCGGGAAAGGATCAACAGACCTGATTGTGAGTTAGGAGTTCTGTTTGATGGCTTTCCCAGGACACCTGATCAAGCAATAGCACTTGAAAGAATGCTGGGTGAGGTAGGGGGCAGTGTTTACGCTGTACCTTATCTTTCTGTGCCTGCAGAAGTGCTTATTGAGCGATTATCTGGAAGATGGACTTGTCTCATGTGTGGCAGTGTCTATCACGAGAAATATAACCCGCCAGTAAACCCTGGTGTCTGTGATAATGATGGCACAGACCTGGTGCAGCGGGATGATGATAAAGCAGAGACTGTTAAGAATCGTATAGAAGTTTATTTTAAACAAACTGAGCCATTAATTGCTTATTACAAAGAACTTGGATTGTTAAGAGAAATTGATGGTACACAAGAAATTCAAGCGGTCACTGTAGATATGTTGGCAGCTGTAGGGATTTAGTAAAGATCATGGCTTGGTATCGGAATGTGACTATAAAAAGTCAAAAAGAATTAGAAATAATGCGAATAGCAGGAAGGATCAACGCTGAAGCTCTTCAGGCAGCTTATTTGGCACTCAGTCCGGGTAATACCACTGCTGATGTGAATGCCGCGGCTGAAGCTGTACTGAAAGGTTATGGCGTTTACTCTCCTTTCCTGAATTACCCGGGTCCATATCCTTATCCAGCAAGTACGAATGTCAGTATAAATGAAGAGCTTGTTCATGGCATCCCAGGTAAACGGAAATTGAAAGCCGGTGATGTTGTTTCTGTCGATTGCGGCACAGTCTATGATGGTTTTGTAGGTGATAGCGCCTTCACTGCTGTGGTAGGCGAAGCTACTGATAAAGCAAAAGACCTGATTTTGGTTACAGAGCAAGCGCTTTATGTAGGCATCTCGAAAATGGTAGCAGGCAATCGTACTGGTGATGTATCTGCGGCTATTCAACACTATGTTGAATCCAAAGGTTACCAGGTTGTTCGGGAATACACCGGTCATGGCGTTGGTAGACAAATGCATGAAGGACCGCAAATGCCCAATTTTGGCACACCTGGAAGAGGACCTGTTCTTCAGCCAGGAATGGTGATTGCTCTGGAGCCCATGGTTATGACAGGCAGCTTTATGACTCGCACGCTTGATGATGAATGGACTGTCGCATCTGCAGACGGAAAATTATGCGCCCATTTTGAACACACCGTGGCAGTCACTGAGAGTGGTCCAATGATACTGACGGCCTTAGGGGATGGTTCAAGTCCCGCACAAATTGCTGGACAATTAGTAACTGATCAATTATAATAACAACTTTGGCAACAGCGAGTGGTTGTGAAACGAGGAGTAATAAATGAAAGTAACATCATCAATTAAGAAACGCTGCGCAAAATGCAAGATTGTAAAACGTTCAGGCATTTTATTTGTTATCTGTGAAAATCCAAAGCACAAACAACGACAAGGGTGATGAGTTATGGCGAGAATTGAAGGTGTAGATCTGCCGCGCAATAAGCGCATTGAAATAGCTTTGACCTATATCTATGGTATAGGACCAACTCGTGCATCGAAAATTTTGGCTGATACGAAAGTAAATCCAGACATCCGTGTTAAAGATTTAACCGAAAATGAAGCCAACCTGATGCGTGATTACATCTCTCAGAATTATTCTGTCGAGGGTGATCTTCGACGTGAAAAACAGATGGCGATAAAACGCCTCATTGAAATCGGATGCTATCGTGGTTTACGCCATCGTCGTAATTTGCCAGTTCGCGGCCAGAGGACAAGAACGAATGCAAGAACTCGCAAAGGCCCGAAGCGTACGGTAGCAGGTCGCGGTCGCCGCAGAGGCGCAACGAAGAAATAAACACTTCTAACAGCCTGCCCGGGAAGAGAGGGTTGTTTCTCCTCGCGGCTGCTTACCCGGGCTGGCAAGTTTAAGTGATTATCTAGTTAATGAAACAAATTATAGTGAGGTATTATGGCACAAAACGTACGATCAACTCGGCGTAGCAGTGGTCCAAAAAAAGCGAAGAGAACACTTTCAACTGCACAAGTGCATATATTTGCGTCCTTTAATAACACCATTATTACGATTTCTGATCTGCAGGGCAATGCAATTTGCTGGGGCAGTTCAGGATCTGCTGGGTTTAAAGGGTCACGTAAAAGCACTCCATTTGCAGCGCGTCTTGCTGCAGAACAGTCAATGAAAGTTGCCATGGGTATGGGTGTGCAGGAAGTTGATCTCATAATCAAAGGACCTGGACCAGGACGGGAATCAGCAATCAGAGCAATACAATCACTTGGTATAAAAGTTAGATCCATTGCTGATATTACACCTGTTCCTCATAATGGCTGCCGACCTCCCAAGAAACGCCGCGTGTAAGAGGAGATAACAAGAAATGGCGAGATATATTGGACCGGTTTGTAAACTTTGTCGCCGAGAAGGTGAAAAGTTGTTTTTGAAGGGAGAAAGATGTTTTTCTCCTAAATGTGCATTCGATCGTCGCAGTTACGCACCAGGCCAGCATGGGAAAAACCTGATGGGCAGAGGTGAGCGGGAATCAGACTATGCAAAGCAATTGAGAGCCAAACAAAGAGCACGCAGAATTTACGGCACTCTTGAAAGGCAATTCAGGCGTACATTTAGCACCGCCAACAAATTACGCGGTCTAACTGGTTTGAATCTGCTGCAACTGCTTGAGTTACGCCTCGACAATGTTGTGTATCGCATGGGTCTGGCTGACAGCCGTAATCAGGCACGTCAACTCGTAAACCATGGACATTTCGTCGTGAATGGCCGGCGTACTGACATCCCCTCAATGTTATTGAAACCAGGCGATCAATTAGGCGTACGTGAAAGCTCAAGACAGAATGTGTATTTCCACGAGCTTCCTGATTTTGCTGAAAAGAAAAACTGCGCCCTTTGGCTTGATCGCGATCTGAAGTCCCTTTCAGGCCGTGTGTTAAGAATTCCGGAACGTAGTGAAATTGACGGCAACCTAAACGAGCAGTTGATTGTTGAATACTACTCCAGGTAACAGGTAATTGTGAAATTGAATTTTGTCGGAATTAGAAGAAATAACGAGGTGGAACTTGACTGCTCTTAATAATATGGTTACCCCCAAAGTTGAGCGGGAAGCTGAAGCCCGGAATTATGGCAAGTTTATCATCAGCCCTCTTGAAAGAGGTTTTGGTGTAACAGTTGGCAATGCATTGCGTCGAATAATGCTTTCGTCATTAGATGGTGCAGCAGTAACATCAATTAGGATTTCTGATGTCATGCATGAGTTCAGTGATATTCCTGGTGTTCGTGAGGATGTTATACAGGTAATGCTGAAGATTAAACAACTGCGCATGATACTGCATGATGTTGACTCATCACATTTGCATATTGAAGTCAGAGGTGCAGGAGAAGTAACTGCAGCTGATATTCAAGTGCCGGCTGAAGTTGAAATTGTCAATCCGGAGTTGGATCTTTTCACTGTTGATGAAGAGAATGCAAGACTCGAAATCGATATGACGGTTGAAAGAGGTCGTGGATATTCCCCATCAAACGATAGAATCGGCTACTTACCAATTGGGGAGTTACCTGTTGATGCAATATTTACACCGGTGAAGAGGGTAAACTGGTCTGTTGGTTCTGCCCGCGTTGGACAAAATACCGATTATGACCGCCTGACACTGGAAATTTGGACAGATGGCACAATCTCACCCGAGAAAGCGCTGGGTGATGCATCAAAAATTATGATCAATCACTTGCGATACATTTCGGGTATTACAGAAGAAGTGTTTGTGGTTGAACCTGAAGTTGAACCAACCGGCAGCCACCTGACCAGCGAAGCCGCTGAAACGCCTATTGAGAATCTGGATTTGTCAGTCAGAGTTTTCAATTCTCTAAAAAGGACAGGCATTACCACTGTTGGCGATGTTCTGGAACTTTTAGATAAGGGCGATGAAGCTGTAATGTCAATACGAAATTTTGGTGAAAAGAGCCTGGACGAGCTAACACAGAAGATGACCGAAAAAGGCTTTTTAACATCACCGGATAAAACGGAGTAAGCGAAAATGCGTCACCAAGTATCAGGTTATAAATTAAGCAGGAGCAAAGATCAGAGAATCGCATTAAAGCGAATCATGATTAAGCAGTTATTTACACACGAACGCATTCAAACAACTACCGCAAAAGCACATGCTATCAGAGGTGAGGCTGAAAAATTAATCACGCTTGCAAAAAATTCAGCTGAAAGCTCCGATATTGAGAAGGTAAACGCCAGAAGGTTAGCCGCAGCTAAGCTTGGCGGATCACCCGAAGTTGTTAAAAAGCTGTTTGATGACATTGGACTGCGCTATAAAAATCGTGCAGGCGGCTACACAAGGATCTATCGATTAGGTCTGCGACAAGGCGATGCCTCTGAAATGGTAATGCTCGAGTTGGTTGAAGAATAATCCATCCAAAAGTTCTGGATGGTATGGCACCTTACAAACTTATCATATCCTACGATGGTTCCGAATATTCGGGTTACCAAAGACAGGGTAAACAGAAGACAGTTCAATTAGAACTGGAGCATGCACTTCGGGCAATAGGCTGGACAGGTTCATCCATTTTAGCTGCCGGCCGAACCGATGCTGGCGTGCATGCAGAAGGTCAGGTGGTGGTGTTTACCTTCGACTGGAAACATGGTGTAAATGCGCTCCAGGCGGCGGTAAACGCCAATTTACCCGATGATATCTCTGTCCTGTCAGCTGAATTAGCTGAAGATGGTTTTCATCCTCGCTATGATGCCAAGTGGAGGACCTACCGCTATTTGATTTACTGTTCACCGGTAAGAAACCCCCTTTTAGATCGTTACGCCTGGCGAGTATGGCCTGAAGTGGCGTTCGATTTGATGCAAACAGCGGCACTGCAGTTCAAGGGCAGGCATGATTTTCGTGCATTTGGTAAACCGCCAAGGAAGGACGGCAGAACTGAACGGATAGTTCGAGAATCTGAATGGCAGGCACTGGCAGATCAGCAATTTTTGTATCATGTGACAGCAAATGGTTTTCTTTATCACATGGTGAGAAGATTGGTTGCAGCCATAGTGTTAGTTGGACAGACCCAACTCGCTATCAGCGAGTTGGCCACGGCAATAGAAGGTCAGAAAGAACTGCTGCCGGAAATTGCTCCTCCCAACGGCCTTGTACTGGAATCGGTAGAATATGAATAAAGAAGAATTATTAACTTCTCAGTAATTATGAGATTATTAAATTGTGATCGGAGAAGATGACAGTGGAAAAGACATATGTCATTAAAGGAAAAACTGAAGAAAAATGGTGGCTGGTGGATGCCAACGAAGCCAGTCTGGGTCGATTAGCTACCCAGATTGCGCACTATCTATTGGGTAAGAATCTGCCAACCTATACACCTGGTGTTGAAATGGGCAATTTTGTGGTAGTAATCAATGCGGAAAGATTCATGTTCACCCAAAAACGCCTTGATGATAAGAAATACTACGCCCATTCTGGCTATCCAGGTGGTTTAAAGACCATCACCTTGCGTGATCAGCTAAAAAAGTTTCCAGAGCGTGTTATAAAAGCTGCAGTTTGGGGAATGCTTCCTCACAACTCACACGGCAGGAAATTATTAAAAAGATTAAAAGTTTATGCTGGTAATGATCATCCACATCAGGCTCAAAATCCTGAGACGGTGCAGTAAAGGAGTAGGGTAAATGGCAGTTCAATATTTTGAAGGTATTGGCCGGCGTAAAGAGAGCACTGCGCGAGTAAGAATTATGAGCGGTTCAGGATTATTCCTGATCAACGATAAGCCGTTAGAAGAATACTTTACCCGCTTTGGTGATCCTGAGTCAATTGTGGCACCCCTAAATGCCGCTGGATTAGACAGAAAAACCTTCGATGTTACTGTAAAAGTCGAAGGCGGCGGCGTGACAGGTCAGACAGACTCTGTTCAGCTTGGCCTGGCCAGGGCGATGTTAAAGATGGACCCAGATACAATCAGCGCGCTCAGGCGTGGCAGTTTCCTAACTCGTGATCCAAGAGTCAAGGAACGCAAGAAACCTGGTTTAAAACGAGCCCGCAAAGCACCTACCTACACCAAACGTTAAACCTGCAGTCTATGTACATAAGAAGGGGCTGCCCAAAAAGTCAGCCTCGACAGTTGAATAAACCACAAAAACAAACAAAGAAATAAAAAAGAACAAAAAAAAGCAGCGATCAAACGACCGCTGCTTTTGCTATGTTATGTGCAATACACAGAATTCCCCATTCAGTACTCACTTTATCAATTCCTCGCAGAAGAAACCGCCTGAACCCCCAATCCCCCTTGAGACGGCCAAATACAGCCTCCACCTCAACCGGGCGCCGAGATCGCAATACCAATCCTTGCGGAGAAAGTAGATTATCACGGGCTTGTTGTTTGAGCCTTTCCCACTCCTTGCCTATTTGTATCTGCCGGTTATTTTTTGCCCGAGTACATTCTGCCTTTACAGGACAGTGTGAACAATCCTCACACTCATATATGCGTCGTTCTGAGGTGTATCCATTCTCACTCTTGTATGGCTTTGTATACACATATCGTAAACGTTTCTTTTGTGGACATTCATATTCATCTTCTTGAGCATAATAGGCAAAATTCTCTGCCCGATAAGGCTGTTTCTTTTTATAGTTCCGTTTCTGTTCGTAATGAAAGCGGTTGTCTTTGACGTAAGTTGTTATGTGGTTTAGGTCCAGGTAGCTGTAGTTCTCTTCACTGCCATATCCCGCATCTGCCACCAGGTTTTTGGGATAATCCCCCAGCCACAGCCTGAACTTCTCAAGGTGTTCTTTCAAGCAACTGGTATCTCCTGCCCTGCGATGTAAGCTGAAGCCTAATACAAATTGCTTCTGTGTCCCCAGTTGCACATTATAGCCAGCCTTCAACTGTCCATTCCTCATGTGGTCTTCTTTCATCCGCATATATGTGGCGTCATTATCGGTCTTGCAGAAGTTGTTGCGTCCCTCAAATATCGCTTCATACCGTTCATATTTCTCCATCCTTGGAATGTAATCTTTCTCCAACTTCGCCTTGGCCTTGCTCAAATCTTTGTCTTCCGGATTTTCTTTCAACCGTTCATTGATCTTCCTGGCGGCTTCTTTCAGTCTCTCTGCGTCTATTTCTTTGCCTTCCCCTACTTCTTCTAAATCATTCTCTCCGTATTTCGCCTCTTCCGCTGCTTCTATCTCGTCTATTTCTTCGAGTAACTGCTGTACTTTTTCTCGCAGTTTGGCTTTATTCTTCTCTGTGCTCTTCCGCCACACAAATTTGTATTTGTTCGCATTAGCCTCTATCTTTGTCCCATCTACAAAGTAGTGCTCCAGATCAACATAGCCCGCTTCCATCAGTTGCTCTATTACCCCGTAAAATACTTCGTCGATCACCGCTTTCATAACCTTCCCCCTGAAGCGGTTGATGGTTCGATGGTCTGGACGGTTCATCCCGCTCAGCCACATGTAATTCACATTCTCCCGCAGTTCTTTCGCTATTCGCCGCGAGGAAAACACCCGTTGTGTGTAGGCATATACGATGACTTTCAGCAGCATCTGTGGGTTGTAGGCGCTTGTCCCTCCCCCTTTGTACTGCTTCTCCAGTATCAGTCGATCGATCTCTTCGATCATTTTGCTCACCACCCTTACCAGATGGCTTTCAGGTATCAGCTCTTCCAGGCTCGGTGGTAATAGCATTGCTTGTTGTGGTTCGTATCGTTTGAAGATTTGTCTTTTCATCCCCCTATTATATTAAAGTTTTTGAGGCTGCCCATACTTTTGGGACAGCCTCCTTTTTTGTTTTAATAGTGTGAATTCGATCTCGGATTAGAATTAAGTAGAAAAAATTACACAGAAAAGTGGAATAGATAAATGAATAATCAAGCTGGAATCACAATCATTGGCTGTGGGACAGGAAAACCGGATCAAGTAACCAGGGAAGCATGGCAAATTTTGAATAGCGCTGATGAACTCTACTTCCGTACAGGGAGTTTGTTCAGTACTGAACAATTGCCAGATTCAATAGACATTTACACTTTTGATCACTTTTATGATCATGCTGATGTATTCGAGGATGTTTACCAGGCAATAATTGACCAAGTGATTGAACTGGGCAAAAGGCCGAACGGCGTTGTTTACTGTGTTCCTGGACACCCATATGTTGCTGAAACCACTGCGCCTGCAATCATAAAGAGAGCGCTAGAGGAAGGCATCCGGTGCAGGATAATCGAAGGAATAAGTTTTCTTGAGCCTGTATTTACTCATCTGAAGATAGATCCATTTGATGGGTTAGTACTGCTTGATGCCTTGCAGATAAAAGATTTTCTACTACCGCCTGTAAATTTTGGTAAAAGCCTTTTAATTGCCCAAATCTATTCCAAAGATATTGCTTCAGAAGTGAAATTAATGTTAACCACCGTGTATCCGGATGAATATCCAGTCATCATGGTACATGGTGCCGGCACTGACAACACGGTTGTTGAGCATATTAGCCTGTATGAGATAGATCGTAGTTCACACATTGGTTTGACAACCACTCTGTATGTTCCTAAGTGGAAAGAAGAATCGACTTTTGAATATTTACTGAATGTAATTGCCCGACTGCGCGCACCAGATGGCTGCCCTTGGGATATGGAACAAACCCACCTATCATTAAGACCGTACCTGTTGGAAGAGGCATACGAAACAGTTGAAGCCCTTGATCAAGAGGATGCAGCAAAATTACAGGAGGAACTTGGTGATTTGCTGCTGCAGATTGTGCTTCATGCCCAGATTGCTAACGAATCAGGTGATTTTAATATTTTTGACGTACTCAAGGGTATTAGCCACAAACTTGTCACACGCCACCCACATGTTTTTTCCAGTGAGAAGGTCGAGTCAGTAGACCATGTGCTTCAAAACTGGGAAAAGCTTAAGGAGATTGAGCGGCAGGAGAAGGGGGAGAAACAGATAAATGGTTTACTAAGAGGTGTTTCTTCCGGGTTGCCAGCGTTAATTCAGGCACAACAATATCAAACGCGAACCGCAAGAGTTGGTTTTGATTGGCCTGATATTGATGGTGTAAAGGCAAAAATTGTTGAAGAAATTAACGAAATAAACCTTGCTTCAAATCAATCGCAGCTAGGAGATGAAATTGGCGATTTATTATTCTCTATTGTCAACCTCGCCAGGTGGTATGACATTGATGCTGAAAGTGCACTGAGAAAATCTAACGCGAGGTTTAAGAATCGGTTTGAGTATATAGAGAGAAGGATTCAAGAAACCAACCAACAGATGGGTAGACTCTCGCAAAAAGAGATGGATGTTTATTGGGAAGAAGCAAAGAGAAAGCAAAAATAAAGAATATTACTTAATTATTCAATATAATTAATAAAGTACTTGACAAAATTAAATATAATGCTATTATAGTTAAAGTATACTGTTTAAATTAACTATTCTTTGATCTTGCCAGGTGAAAAAATGACTAATAATTATGTTTCATATAAAGTACCTGAATCCAGGAAATTAACTGTAAAGGCATATGGTAACCTGGATATTACAGGATGGGATAGGCCAGACATCACACTTGATATCAATAATTACACCCAAAGGGTGGAGCAAAATGCTGATGGCTTGAGAATTGTGAGTTTTGAGGATTGTTTGATCAATATACCCAGTGATGTGTCATTGGAAATTGAAAAAGCTTTTGGCAATGTGCGTATCAGAGAGATATCAGGCGATGTAAAAATTATCAAAGTGAATGGGAAACTGGCAGTTCAGACTCTAGCCAATGTAAAGATCGGCAAGATTGATGGCGAGTGCTTGGTTAATAAACTTACAGGGTCTTTATTGATAGAAAAAGTGAATGGCGAATTAAAAGGCGATGAAATACTTGGCACTGTTTCTGTGAGTAAATGTAATGGCCGTGTAACACTTAATCGATTAGGAAATTCTGTAAATATCTCTTCAAATGGCGACATTGAACTTGGTTTGCTAGGTGATACTCATGGTAACGTGAATTTGCGTGCAAATGGTGATGTCAAACTCTTCATTCCACCACTATTCAGGATGAACTACAAATTGGAAAGCAAATCTGAAGTTATCAAGATTTCATTGACTGACCAAACCTCAGAAATGAATACACGCCGTTTTACTTCTGGTGTTGAAGAATTTGCTAACGATGTCAATATAGTGGCAGATGGTGACATACATATAACGTCAACGGCTTCAATGACCGATGAAGTTCAAGCACTTTTTGAAAACCTGGATTTGGTTTGGGATTCATTGAGAGAACAAAGAGTTATAAAGCGAAAATCGAAAATGGATTTTGTCTCTTTTGATACTGAAGCCTTTGAACAAGAGGTCAATAGTAAATTGGCCGGTGTTGAACAAAAAATTAAGGATGCATTGAGCAAAGTTGATTTCAACCTGAAAAATTTGGGGATAAGCACAAGGTTAGATGATACGCTTGAAGTTACAGAAGACCAGGATAAGGTGACTGAGCAGGAAAAACTTATGATTATCAAGATGGTGCAGGAAAGAAAGATTTCAGTTGAACAAGCTGATAAACTGTTAACCGCACTTGAAATGGCAACAGAATAACTACAAACGTAACAATTTTATTCACAGCCGGTAGGTACAAAACCTACCAGCTGTGTTTTTGTTCGGAGATCTGGTTGAGTATAATAGGGGCTGAATGAGACTTGCAGTGATGAAAACAACCTTTTTCAATATGCTCTCTAACAACACTTTCGTTAGCTTATGCACTTCGTGTGTAATTAACAATCAGTTTACGCATTTACTCATTCCGAACGCTTCAGCTTTATTCTCTATCACAAACGATAAATAAAATGCGCCATGGATCAAAAATTGGGCACATATTTACGATATTTCTGTTTACTCCTGTCACTAACCCTGGTAATGATATATGTTGCGTATTTGAAAATTAATCAAAGCGAATTTACAGATAGTCCTGGGATTGTGATTTCACATCCAAAAACGATTTCAAAAGGTGATTGTGACAGTGTGATACTAACGATAGATGAGAACCAAGCGTATTTCCATGAGCTTAAAGATGCGGTCTTGGCGAATTCTAAAGGATATTCACTTCAGCCAAATACAAATATCATCCTGGAAACAGCACTTGTTTTTCCCGGAATGTCAGTTGACCCGGCAGGCGCAGTCAAGAGGCCCTGGGTTGTCGGTACGGAACAAGCTTTCTCATGGAAGGTGTGCTCAAACACGGAAGGTTCGTTTGAAGGAACTCTTTGGATCTACATTTACGTATTGACAAGCAATGAGACAGAGGTTGTTAAACTGCCTGTTAGCGCTTATCCAATATACATGAAGGTCAGGTCAATATTGGGTTTCTCTAAAGTTGATATGCAAGTGATGTTGATTTTGTTAATTGCGGGTTTCTGTGTCCTTGGGTTCTTGATCAAAAAAATAGTACTCACGCAATAAAAAATATTAATGGTGTAAAAAATTCCATACCTTAAAATTATTATGTATTAAAATTTATTATGATAAAATTTATGCACTTGCACAATAATTAAAAAACTGAATAGTGTCTTGATAGGAGCATCATGCAAACTGATTGGACATTCATTGGTATTTCTCTCCTGGTGTCGATGTTCTTACCCGCTGTAGCCATTTTCTTAGCCGGTCTGCTTGCCCCAAAAAAATCGAATAAATTAAAGAATTCTATTTATGAGTGCGGCATTGAAACTGTCGGCAAAAATCAATTTCAGTTCAAAATTCAATATTATATTTTTGCCCTGGTTTTCCTTGTATTCGACGTGGAAGTTATTTTCCTCTTTCCGTGGGCAGCGGCTTACAACCAGTTGTCCTTATTCGCCATTATTGAAGGTGTAATATTCCTGTTGATACTTTTGGGGGGATTGTTGTACATATGGAAAAAAGGTCTGTTGGAATGGTCATAACGAACATACCGCATATAGAGGTTTCAGATGAATTTCATAGCTGATCCAATCAATTTTGTCGCTGAATGGCTAAGCAGCCTTTTCGTCAAGTGGGGTATGCTTGCCGAAGCCGCTGATTTTATCTTACGGGCACTTGGTGCAGCCATTGTTCCGCTTGGCGCAATGCTTTTCACCATTTTCTTAATTTGGCTTGAACGTAAACTTCTTGGGAGAATTCAAGACCGGATAGGACCAAACCGACTAGGTCCCTGGGGTCTATTCCAACCATTTGCGGATATGGCAAAGATTTTTATCAAAGAATATATCAATCCAATTGGTTTTAGTTGGGTACCTTTCAACCTTGCACCGGTCTTATCTGTAGCATCAGTATTAATGTTATGGATTGTCATTCCGTTGATGCCGACGGTATTTGTCACTAATCTCAACGTAGGTTTGCTTTATTTAGTTGGCGTAGGTACCTTTGGATTGGTATCTGAGTTAATGGCCGGCTGGTCTTCAAATAACAAATATTCTTTGATTGGCGCATTCAGGGCAGTTGCCATTCTTGTATCCTACGAAGTGCCGATGGCAATGGTGCTATTGATTCCTGTGATGTTTGCAGGCTCATTCACATTGAATGAAATTGTCATGGCTCAGGATGTGTGGTTTATCTTCCTGATGCCTACAGCTGCTCTGATATTCTTCATTACATCAATCGCTGAAATGGCACGGTCACCTTTTGACCTTTTAGAGGCTGATTCTGAGCTGGTTTCTGGTTTTAACCTGGAATATTCTGGTTTGAAATTTGGGATGTTTTATGTCGCTGATTTTCTCAGGGCATTTTCGATGTCCTTGATTTTCGCTACAGTATTTTTGGGCGGATGGCGCGGTCCATTTGTTGAGCAGTATCCGATTTTGGGAATTGTATATTTGTTGATTAAAACAAGCGTTTTCTATTTCCTGGGTTTACTCATCAGAGGTTCGATGCCCCGGCTCAGAATAGACCACATGCTTGATATCAATTGGAAGTACCTGACACCCATGGCACTGATTCTGGTGATGTTGACCGCTGTGGTTAATAAGCTCATTCCAGCTGACACCACAATATTACGTGTAGCCATTTTATTCCTGATGAACGTGGTTGTATTTTTAGCTGCAGACCTAATGGTCAGCAACAAACTAAAAAGAGTAAAACGCGAAGTCATCAAAACTGATATGCGGAAACCTGCTGCTACCAGTAATGAACAGCCAGCGGCTTCACTTGATAATGGAGCAGTGTTATGACACCCTTACAACTCTTATTTCTTTTAACCGCTTTCATCATACTGGCATCTGCTGTCATGGTTGTTGCCAGCCGAAGAATGATGATTTCTGCCTTGTGGCTGGTTCTGTCACTATTCGGTGTTGCTGTCATTTTTGTTTTGTTAGATAACAGTTTTTTTGCAATCGTTCAGGTGATTATCTACATCGGGGCGATTGCTATCCTGATTGTCTTTGCCATAATGCTGACAAAGGAAATTCTAAATAATCAACACCAAGTTCTTAATAAATACTGGTGGCTGGCGGCAATAACCACAATTGGATTTCTGGTAGTTTTCCTGGTAATTATGGCTGGTTGGAACCAGTTTGGTACCACACAGATTACATCGTTGACTGATAACTCTGACATAACCCAGGTCCTGGGAAAAGCGCTGGTGGATCCTGAAGGATTTGTCATACCATTTGAAATTGCTTCAGTATTACTGCTTGCCTCACTGGTAGGTGCAGTCTATATAGCAGCAGAGAAAAAAGGAGGTAAAGAATGATACCGTTATCGTGGTTTCTCATTCTTTCCGGAGCGCTCTTCAGCATTGGATTATTTGGCATATTAACCAGGCGTAATGCAGTGGCAGTGGTGATGAGTGTTGAATTGATGATGAACGCTGTCAATATCAATTTGCTGGCTTTTTGGAGATATTTGCACCTCCCAGCAGTAGAGGGTTTGGTATTTGTAACCATTGTTTTTGTTGTTGCAGCAGCGGAGACAGCTGTTGGTCTTGCATTGATTGTCTCTGAATACCGCAACAGACAGACTGTGGTCGTTGAAGAAATGAACCTGCTCAAGGGTTAATAAAGGCGCATTGAGGTGATATGACAACCGAAACACTTATCTGGTTAATTCCATTACCACCACTGCTGGCATTTTTTATAATCAGCCTATTTACAAACCATTCAAAAGCTGTCAGTCATTGGATAGCCATACTTGCCGCAGGGTTATCCTGGCTGGGCAGCATGATTGTTGTTGCTGGAGCGATCAGGGTTGAACATCTTGCGGAACACCCGCTTGTATCTTCAATCAAGTGGCTGCCAACCGGGAAAAACTGGTTATCAATAGGTGTTCAAATCGACCCCTTATCAACTGTGACACTGTTTTTTGTGGCATGGACCATCTTGATGATATTTATATACAGCATTGGCTATCATAATTATGGTCAGCCAAAGGGAGATCATGATGTAGCAGGTTTACCGCCTCATGGTGCAACTGTACTGGATGATAAAGGTCATTCTCATAAGGTACCTTCGGTTGAGCCCATGTATGCGCGGTTTTTTGCATTTTTTGGGCTTTTCGCATTTGGTATGTTTGCCCTGGTAGTTACGGATAACCTTTTAACGCTCTACATGGCGTGGGAGATCATGGGCTTATGTTCCTATCTGCTCATAGGTTTCTGGTACGGGAAAGATTCAGCCAGAAATGCTGCAGTCAAAGCATTTCTGACGACACGCGTTGGTGACATGTTCATGATGCTGGGCATGGTAGCACTTTATTACCTGACTGGCAGTCTGAATTACCAGGAAATATTGGCTAACCCCGAGGTTCTTGCGAAGTTATCTTCATTGCAGGCGCCTGTTCTTGGTTTATCCTGGGCAGGATTAATTGGAATTATGATTTTCCTTGGTACTGTAGGAAAATCTGCCCAATTCCCTTTGCATATCTGGCTTCCAGATGCAATGGAAGGCCCGACACCTGTCTCAGCAATGATTCATGCGGCGACAATGGTTTCTGCGGGTGTTTATCTATCACTGCGTTTCTTTCCACTTCTCAGTGCTGGCTGGCTCCCAGGTAATCCAATCACGTCTGCAATGACTGTTGTAGCGATAATTGGTGCCTTTACAGCGCTCTTTGCGGCAACAATTGCTGTTGCTCAGAATGATATTAAACGTGTGCTTGCTTACTCAACCATTTCACAACTGGGATACATGGTCGCGGCGATTGGGATTGGTTCTTTTGTTGCGGCAGCTTTCCACTTGATGACCCATGCATTCTTTAAGGCGCTGCTTTTCCTTGGCTCAGGGTCAGTTATTCATGGCATGGAACACGGCGTGCTGCATACCAACGAGAAGATAGATCCGCAGGATATGATCAACATGGGCGGCTTACGGAAAAAGATGCCAGCTACATTTTGGACTTTCCTGATCGGAGGTTTTGCTCTCTCTGGTTTTCCACTGATTACCGCAGGCTTCTGGTCAAAGGATGAAATTCTATCGGGAGCATTCAGCAGCGGTCAAATAGCGGTATTTATTACTTTGGCGTTTGCGGCTCTTCTTACTGCTTTTTACACCATGCGTCAGATCACCCTGACATTTCTTGGCGAGCCCCGTACAAAATCTGCTGAACATGCACATGAATCCAAGCCCACAATGACAGTGCCATTGATTATCCTGGCATTTTTTGCCATAACAGCTGGATGGATTGGGATTCCTGCTGCATTTCCTGCAATTGGTGGGTTGGTTCCGAATTGGATTGAAGAATTCTTGGGATCAATGCTTCCTTGGCACGGTGAAGTTCATGCTGCACACAGCCTGGTGCCGTTATTCACCTCCCTACTAGTTGCTTTGGGGGGCTTATTCCTCGGATATTTAGTATACAAACGTGTGAATAAAGCCAACATGACGGACCCGTTAAAAGCAAGTCTTGGTGGAATACATACCATTCTTAAAAATAAGTATTATTTTGATGAAATATACGAAGTCATATTTATTAAACCGGCAATTTGGTTGTCTGAAATTTTTACAGCCAATTGGATGGACAAGAAGATCATCGACGGCATCGTGCATGGCTTCGGAAAAGGAGCAATGGTGCTGGGTAATTTCCTCAGGACAAAAATTGACTTGCCAGTAATTAACGGAGGCGGTGATGGACTATCTGCAGGAACCAGGCAGGTTGGCTTTTCATTGAAATCTACCCAGACTGGCCAGGTTCAAATGTATTTACTGCTGACCATGATAATGGTTGTCATAGTTGGTGTTCTATTCATTGTCATTTTCTAACAAAAGAGGTTAATGGGAGCGGAGGATGGACTTCATTGCAAATCATTTACTCACGCTGATTTTATTCCTGCCGACAGTAGGTGCCCTGGCTATCTTATTTATACCAGCTGGGCAGGTGAAATCAATAAGATGGACGGCTTTTATCATCAGCCTGATTCCGTTCATAATCTCAGTTTTTATATGGTTCGGGTTATTCGATCCTGATAAAACAGGGTTTCAACTGGTGGAAAAGTACACATGGTACAAAGCGATAGATGCATCATATCATCTTGGTATTGATGGCATCTCACTCACCATGGTGCTGCTGACGACCTTTTTGACGCCGCTTGCAATTTTGGCATCGTTTAACATTCAGGAAAAAGTTAAAGCCTACATGATCCTGTTCCTCTTGCTGGAAACAGGCATGCTGGGTGTGTTTTTATCACTTGACCTGTTGATATTCTTTGTCTTCTGGGAAATTGGGCTGGTACCAATGTACTTCCTGATTAACCAGTGGGGTGGCAAGAATAGAAACTATGCATCATTGAAATTCATCCTTTACACCATGGGCGGTTCGCTGGGATTGCTCCTTGCAATTCAAATGATTGGCGTGGTTGCTAAAACCTTTGACCTTGTTCAACTATTCGAGATTTGGCCTGCGCTAACAACAGGTGCATTATTTGGAATACCAGTTGCCACAGTGAAAATCATCGCCTTTTGGGCATTTGTGATTGCTTTTGCTGTCAAAGTCCCAATTTGGCCATTCCACACCTGGCTGCCAGATGCTCACACTGAAGCGCCAACCGCAGGTTCTATGATCCTGGCTGGCGTGCTTTTGAAGTTAGGCGCTTACGGATTTTTGAGATTGGTACTGCCCCTTTACCCTGTGGAATCGAAGCAATTTGCGGGCTGGCTAGCTGGACTTGCGACTTTGGCTATTATATTTGGTGCGCTTGGGGCATTTGGACAATCAGATTTTAAGCGATTGGTTGCTTATTCTTCTATCAATCACATGGGATTTGTAATTTTGGGCGTATCGGTAGCTGCGTGGGCAGCTGGCACAGTCAATTCTCATTTTGCAACAAGCGGCGCAGTACTGCAAATGGTCACTCATGGTCTATCTGCAGCAGGTATGTTCTTCCTGGTAGGTGTTATCTATGACCGGACCCATACCAGAAACCTGGATGATTACGGCGGTATCTACGCTATCCTGCCGGTTTATGGATCAGTCCTGGTATTTGTCTCGATGGCTTCGCTTGGTCTGCCAGGCCTGGCGGGATTTGTCTCTGAATTCTTGGTATTCAGAGGTGCATGGCCTGTTTTCATGCTGGCAACCGCTTTGAGTGCTGTAGGACTGTTTTTTACAGGTGTTTACATTCTCAAGGGATTGAGAAGGGTATTACACGGAAAGTTGAATCAGCGTTGGGTTGGCGTTGTTTCTGAAATGAATGTGAGAGAACTGGCGGTCATTACACCTCTCATGGTACTAATGCTGCTAATCGGGGTCTGGCCGGCATGGATCCTGGAGCTCATCAATAAAGCCGTTATGATGTGGTATTAAGAGGTGTTCAATGCAATTTCCTATACTTAGCATTATCATTTTTCTTCCGCTCATAGCAGGGCTGATTATATTATTTACACCAGCTGAAAAAAAGCAGCAAATCAAATTATTTGCTTTGATTGCTTCATTGATAACCATGCTTTTATCGTTCGTGGTTTATTTTTCGTATAGCACATCTGTAGGTGGGTATCAATTCCTGGAGAAAATGGAGTGGGTGCCAGCGTTAGGCATATCGTATATGATGGGCGTCGACGGCATGGGCGCGCCGATGGTGTTGCTTGCTGGTATAGTATTATTCTGCGGTGTAATTGTCTCCTGGAACATTGATGACCGGCCGCGTGAATTCTTCTCATTTATGATGTTCTTGGGAACAAGCGTTTTGGGCGTGTTCTCATCGCTTGATCTCTTTCAGCTATTCTTCTTTATGGAACTGGCAATATTCCCGAAGTACTTGATGATCGTCATGTGGGGATATCCCAAGACCCGTGAATACGGTGGCATGAAATTAACGCTGTACTTGTTCATCGGTTCGGTCATTGCTCTAATTGGCAGCCTTGGTATTTACTTTGGCTCCGGCCTGCAGACATTCGATCTGATTGCTCTTGAAAACGCTGGATTTTCTACAGCCTTCCAGCAGTTCTGGTTCCCATTTGTATTTGTTGGGTTTGCAATTCTAGGAGGCATGTTCCCGTTCCACAGTTGGGCGCCTGATGGGCATGTGGCGGCACCAACAGCCATCTCCATGATGCTGGCTGGCGTAGAAATGAAAGTTGGCGTTTTTGCTGCATTGCGCGTAGGCATTATGCTTCTGCCAGATGGCGCACGTTTCTGGGCTCCGGCAATTCTTATCCTGGCTACTATCAATGTCGTTTATGGCGCGTTCATCGCACTAATACAAACAGATTTTAAATACGTCATCGGTTTTTCATCCGTGTCTCATATGGGGTTGGTTTTGATTGGTTTTGCGACCTTCTCCAATGAAGGCTTGCTCGGCGCAGGGATACAGATGTTCTCTCATGGGGTGATGACAGCTCTATTCTTCTCTATTGTCGGTATGGTGTATGACAGGACTCACAACAGGGATATTTCCAAGCTGGGAGGCCTTTATAAGAAGATGCCCTGGGCAGCTATAGGATTTATAATAGGCGGTCTTGTGTCTATGGGTATGCCTGGATTTTCAGGTTTTATTGCTGAATTCCCAATATTTATGGGCGCCTGGAAAGCACAACCAATCGTTGCAATTATTGCGATTTTAGGTGTGATCATCACTGCAGCTTATATTTTACTGGTCACCAGGAAAGTATTTTTTGGTGAAATATCTGAGGAATATAATGCAACTGTAGGAGATATCGGCAAGTTGGATAAGCTGGCAATAGGTTTATTATCGGTAATTATGATTGCAATTGGCGTGTTCCCAAGTGTTATTGAGCCAATTGTACAGTCTGGCGTTAATCACATATTAGCACTGCTGGGAGGATTTTAGCATGCCCGGTAACATGACTACTAATTTGATGGCAATACTGCCTGAAATTTGCCTGGTTATTTTGTCAATAGTATTGCTTGCTGTCGACGCCTTAGCTCGGAAAAAAGGTCAACAAATTATTACCTGGGTAGCTTTTGCAGGATTGATCCTTGCTTTCGTCCTCACCTGGTTGGTAAACTGGCCTGTTGAAACAGCGCAATTAGTCTGGGGAAATCTAATTATCCTGGATGGTGCTTCGTTTGTTTTTAAACTTTTATTCTTGCTAGGCGCAGCCCTGACCGTATTGTTTTCCTTAGACCACGAAGGACTCACTGATCATGGTGAATTTTATATCCTGCTGGTCATCAGTACCCTGGGTATGTCATTAATGTCATCTGCCAACAATTTAATCATGCTTTACCTGGCAATCGAAACCACGTCTATACCTTTGTATATTCTGGCAGGTTTTATAACTGGAGAAAGAAAATCTGCTGAAGCCGGCATGAAGTATTTTCTTTTTGGTGCCACGACTTCTGCAATAATGTTGTTTGGTTTTTCATTGTTATACGGCTTTACTGGCACAACAGACCTTGCACAAATAGGCGCTGCATTAACTACCAGTCAATTCCCGCTGTACCTGATCATGGCAGCATTTGTCTTGGTACTGGTTGGCTTTGGTTTTAAAGTGTCAGCAGTGCCTTTTCATTTTTGGGCGCCAGATGTGTATGAGGGCGCTCCCACACCATTAACTGGATTTCTTTCGACTGCATCAAAAGCTGCTGGTTTTGCCGTTTTACTCAGGTTTTTATTTGCAGCATTTCCATCAGTCATTGTCAACTGGAGCATTATCATTGCTGTGATTTCTGCAGTAACCATGATAGTCGGTAACTTACTGGCACTGACACAAAAGAATATTAAACGCCTGTTAGCTTACTCTTCAATTGCGCAAGCTGGATATATGCTTATCGGTGTGGCTGCGGCATCTGATCTTGGCGCAAGCGGAACGGTGTATTACTTGATAGCTTATTTACTGACCAATATTGCAGCCTTCGGTTTAATTTCCATTATTGGTAAGCACCTTGGCTCAGATGAAATCTCTGCATACGCCGGGTTAAGCCGGAGGTCACCTTTACTGGCATTTTTCCTTCTCATAGCCTTCCTGTCGCTGGCTGGCATACCTCCTTTTGGAGGTTTTATCGGCAAGGTTTTGGTATTTGCATCAGCTGTGAACTCGAGTAATTTATTGTGGCTGGCAATATTGGGCATCATCAATGCGATTATTGCACTGTACTACTATTTGACTGTTCTAAAAGTGGTTTACCTCTACAGGTCTGAACAAGAAGAGAAGCCAATTATTCTGGCAACTGGAAGAAAGGCTGTTCTCTCGTTTTGCATTACGGGAATCATCATAATAGGATTTGTAATTGCACCATTTTTTGGACTTTCCAGTTCAGCTGCAGCTGCGTTTCTCGGTTTCTAAAGAATCAGTAAATGATATAATGGCCTAATGCAATCACCTGAGAAGCACACTGACGAAAAAATTTTTGGAATGAAAAACATCTCGCTGGCATTAGTCGCTGGCCAGGCGGGATGTTTGACATTAATCATCGTGTTTGTTGCCGTTATTTTTGGCCTTTGGCTGGATAATAAGCTAGATACAAAACCAATTGTCACACTGATTCTTGTTATTTTAAGTATCCCCTTATCTGTTCTTGCTATGCTAAAATTAGTCAAGAGTGCTGTGTCCAGGATACAACTAGGCAAATTTACAGCAGTTGAAAAACCTCAGGAGGACATGAAAATTGGAAGATACGAAGAAGACTAAATGGCGATGGGGTGTTAACCGCTGGTTTGTTCTGCTTTTTATTATTCTTGGTTTAATTGGTGCCAGGTACTTCCCGCCAATTCGACCTCATATACAACTTCCAGCCGAAGTACTCTCAAAGAATCCAATAATGAGCCTGCCATTTATTGGTGATATTTATCTAACCAATACGATGATCGCCCTGCTTATAGTGGATCTGATTTTAATTGGAATTGTCCTGGCTGTGAGAAAAGCGATCAAGCGTGCGGAAACCAAAGGTGATCTTGTTCCCCATGGGATCTCAGGTGCAATCGAAGCAATTTTGGAAATGATTTACAACCTGACAGAGCAAACAGCAGGTTCCAAGTGGGCTAAGACAATATTCCCCTATTTTGCCACGATTACACTTGTCGTTTTAATTGCCAACTGGATGGAACTCATTCCAGGTGTTGACAGTATTGGATTGTGGCATGAAGCCTCACATGGGATTGAAGGTTTCTCTGAATTGTCCATTACTGATGGCATAAAGGCGATGGTAAAACCGGCAGCAGAAGAGCATGGTTACAATATTATCCCATTTGTTCGGGTAGTATCCACAGACCTGAACTTTACTGTTGCGCTGGCATTAATCTCTGTGATTATGACGCAAGTCATTGGCGTCAGAGCACTGGGCATGGGATATTTTAATAAGTTTTGGAATGTAAAAACTTTCTTCTCAAAGCCAATCTTTGGATTTATCGATTGGGCAGTAGGACTTCTAGAGGTTATCTCTGAGATATCCAAAATACTATCGTTCTCTTTCCGGTTGTTTGGCAATATCTTCGCCGGTATGGTGATGCTTTTTGTAATTGGATCGCTTGTTCCGGTATTTGCACAATCCATTTTCTTAATGCTGGAATTTTTTGTAGGTTTAATTCAGGCAGTTGTTTTTGGTATGTTAACAATGGTATTTATGGCTCAGGCAACTCAGGGCCACGGTGAACACTAATACTTAGGAGGTATCGCATATTATGGAAGGTGATGTTGTTGCTGCAGCAAAATTGATCGGTGCTGGTCTGGCTATGATTGGCACAATTGGAGCAGGTGCTGGTATCGGTATTGTTGTAAATGGCGCTGTTCAAGGTATGGCACGGAATCCTGATGCTTCCGGCAATTTACTGACAAACATGATCCTTGGGATTGCATTTGCTGAGGCAGTCGCGATTTACTGTCTTGTTGTTGCTCTGCTAATCTTGTTTGTCTTCTAAATAACAGCTAGGAAGGAGGAAGTTCCCTTGGATAAACTAGGCATAAATCTGGGATACCTGCTGGTACAAATTATTCACTTCGCGATCATCTTTGTTGTATTGCGAGCTTGGGTTTACAAACCAGTACTTGGAATTCTTGAAAAAAGGCGCTTAAACATCGCTCAAGGTTTAGAAGATGCACGAATTGCAGCTGAAGCGAGAAAGAATGCTGAGGCCGATGCAGAAAAAATTCTGTCTGATGCACAGCGAAAAGCATCAGAAGTCATCCGTGAGGCCTCAGAGCGAGCAGAACAAGCAGCGCGTGAAATAAAGGTTCAAGCCGATGCTGATGCCTCCAAAGCGCGAGAAAATGCATTTGCTGAATTGGAACAGGAGAGAACAAGAGTTCTGCGTGATGTGCGTAGTCAAGTAGGCTCTCTGGCAATTGCTGCAGCACACAAGCTTATTGGCGCGTCATTAATTGACGATGAAAAACGCCAGCGTCAATTGCTAACTGAGTTTTTCTCAGGTGTAAAAGATGGAAAAGTTGTTGTGCTCGAAGGCAGTTCACAATTGAGTGGAACAACTGCTGAGATAACCAGTGCGCTTCCACTAACAGATGAAGAACAAGACTCTGTTAAAACAGAGCTGCTTGCAACACTGGGTGATAAAGCTGAGTTGACTTATCGCGTTGACCCATCAATATTAGGCGGTCTGGTTATTCGAGTGGGCGATCGTGTAATGGATGGATCTGTGTTTGGTCAATTGCAGGAACTAAAAGATCAGATCAAATAATTTAAAATAATTTATTTAGGGAGTAAACTTGTGGCAGGCATGAATTGTCTGCCACTTAGTGTTGAAATTTACCGGATAGTGCTTCGTATGGCAGAACAAAAACACGTTGCTGATTTTCTTGGTTATCTTGATATTGTTGAGCAGTCGCCTGCAGTTATGCCTGAGTCGGAGGTTAATGGTGTAACGCCTGACTCGAGACAGGTATCTAACGGCGATATTTTTGTAGCTACCTCTGGTGAATATTCAGATGGTCACAATTACATCGGTGACGCCATCGATCGTGGTGCCACGTTAATTATTGGCACAAAACCCATTGATAGCCACTTGAATTCACTTCCCTATGTGCAAGTTAAGAACTCACAGGCAGCACTGGCCACAGCAGCAGCAGCTTATTATGATTTTCCCGCTAAAAAAATGGTAATGATTGGGGTTACTGGTACTGATGGTAAAACTACAACCTGCAACTTGCTCTTTAATATTTTAAAAGTAGCTGGTCAAAAAACAGGTATGATAACGACTGTGAATGCCATGATTGGTGACATAATATTGGATACTGGCCTGCATGTCACAACACCTCCACCCACTGAAGTTCAAAATTACCTTGCACAAATGGTTGACAGCGGCATTACACATGTGATTTTGGAAGCAACTTCACACGGTTTGGAACAACACCGGGTAGATGAATGTTACTTTGATGTGGCAGTGATTACGAACGTGACACACGAACATCTTGATTACCATAAAACATTCGAAGAATATCTGCATTCAAAAGCAAGGTTATTCAAATTTCTGGTAAGAAACATTAAAGACCTTTCAAAGCCTGCTGGTGTTGGGGTTATAAACCGTGATGATGTTTCTTATGAGCACTTGTCATCTTTAAGTGACTTATCGCACATTTCATATGGTAAAACCAAACTGGCAGATTTTTCGGCATCAGATATCAATTACACTTCACAAGGCACTGAATTTGATGTAAATATTGGCATAGAACGCTTTGGCATCAAGAGCAATTTTATTGGTGATTACAATGTCTCAAACTGCCTTGCTGCAATCACAGCAGCAACTGTGTTAAATGTTGATTGTAAGGCGATACAAGAAGGTATTGCTACTGCACATCCAGTTCCAGGACGGTTGGAAAATATTGATTTGGGTCAGGATTTTCTAGCGCTGGTTGACTTTGCACACACACCCAACTCTATCAAGTGTGTGCTGCAGGCGCTAAGATTGATTACTAAGAAGCGTTTAATCTGTGTGTTTGGATCTGCCGGCCTGCGTGATAAAGAAAAGCGAAAGCTGATGCCCAGAATTGCAGTTATACTGGCGGACTATTCGGTTTTCACTGCTGAAGACCCACGTACAGAATCACTGGATGAAATTCTTCAGGATATGAAAGATGCCGCTATAGAGGTTGGAGCCGAAGAAGGAAAGGAATTTATCTGCGTGCCAGATAGAAGTGATGCAATCCGTACTGCGGTTAATTACGCGCGTGCAGGCGACCTGGTTGTTTCCCTGGGAAAAGGCCATGAACAGTCAATGTGCTTTGGTACCACAGAATATCCCTGGGATGACAGGCACGCAATGCGCGCTGCCATAGCAGAGAGACTTGGGCTGCCTGGTTATTCAATGCCATCATTACCCACTGCGACAAAATAAAACAGGCTGATTTCAGCCTGTTTTGATGATATTTTCTAGCTATTTGTAGATTAACTTCTGCGATTGTTTCGCGAATTGCGATCGCGGCTTGATGAACGGTTGTCATTGCGATCACGCGAGCCAGAGCTTCTACTTCGGCTACCGCCGCGCGAATCTTTTCCTGCTGCTTCTTCAAGCGTCCAGCCTTCAAGTACTGCCTGTCGTGATAACCTGATTTTTCCGGAGTCATCTATACCAGTAACCATGACAGTCATTTCGTCGCCGAGGCTGAAGAGATTTTCAACTTTTTCTACCCGTTCTGAGTCAAGTTGAGAAATGTGGACCATGCCATCAACATTAGGCAGGATCTCTACAAAAGCACCAAAATCAGCGATACGGACTACTTTTCCGGTGTAAATTCTGCCTAATTCAGGAACTTCAATCAGTGATAGCACAAAGTCACGAGCCGCCTTCTCTGCTTCACCACTCGTCGCAGAAATAAACACCGTACCATCTTCTGCTATATCGATGCGGGAATTTGTCTGCTCCTGAATGGCTCTGATAGTTTTCCCTCCAGGACCAATCACTGCACCAATCTTTTCAGTCGGAACCTTGATGGTTGTAATACGAGGCGTATGCGGTTTTAACTGTTTATGCGGCTCTGGAATCACTTCGAGCATTTGGTTCATAATGTTCATGCGAGCTTTATTGGCGTGTTCAAGGGCTTCACGCATGATTTCAGTTGTAATACCCTTGATCTTGATGTCCATCTGAAGGGCGGTAATGCCGTTTTTAGTACCGGCAACCTTGAAATCCATGTCGCCTAGATGGTCTTCCATACCCTGGATATCAGTCAACACAACAAACTTGTCATCTTGTTTAATCAACCCCATGGCAACACCGGCAACAGGTTCTTTAATGGGCACGCCAGCATCCATTAATGCAAGTGTGGAGCCACAAACGGACGCCATTGATGATGAACCATTTGATGCCAATACTTCGGATACGAGACGCAGTGTGTAAGGGAATTCCGATTCGGATGGAATAACAGGAACAAGCGCTCGCTCAGCCAGCGCGCCATGACCAGTCTCTCGACGTGAGGTACCGCGCAAACGCTGAACTTCACCAGTGCTGTATGGCGGGAAATTGTAATGGTGCATGTATCTTTTCAGGTCGCCAGGTGAGAGAGAATCCAATTCCTGTGCTTCTTTGGGAGTTCCCAGTGTCGCCAGGGTCAGGACCTGTGTTTCACCGCGAGTAAAAAGACCTGAGCCATGGGCACGCGGGCTGGTTCCAATTTCGCACCAAATGGGACGAATCTCTTCGAGACCACGACCATCAGGACGCTTACCGTCGTTGAGAATTCTGTTTCGAGTTACTTTTTTGAAAACCTCGTCAAAGGCAGGTTTAATTTGTTTATTGATTTCAGGATTTTCTTCCGATGTGTATGCTTCAATTATTTGATCTCGCAGTTCATCAATTCCCTGATTAAGGGTTGTTTTATCTTTGTAGTTTTCCAACATCTGGTAGACGTCGTTTGAATACTTTTCCATCAATTCGTTGATCAGCGACTTGTCTGGCTCGATAATGGTGGCAACCTTTTTTGGTTTTCCAATTTCCTGAGCCATCTTGATCTGCAGGTCGATTATCGGTTGAATAGCTTTGTGACCAAACTCAATGGCTTTTATGATTTGATCTTCATGTACTTCATTTGCACCGCATTCGACCATCAAAATTGCATCTCTTGTTCCAGCAAGACGAAGGTCAAGTGTGGAATTATCCATCTCGCTGAATGTGGGATTGACAACAAATTCGCCGTTGATCTTGCCAATGCGTACCGCACCAATTGGGCCATCCCAAGGAGTGTCCGAGATCATCAGCGCAGCAGAAGATGCGTTGACAACGAGAATATCGAGTGGATTTTCATTATCGGACGAAAGAGAGAAAGTTATGATCTGGACTTCATTTCGCATCGATTTGTTGAATATTGGTCTAATAGGTCGATCGGTCAAGCGAGCGATAAGAACTGCTTCTGTGCTTGGCCTTCCTTCTCTGCGGAAAAATGATCCCGGTATTCTGCCACCGGCATACATTTTTTCTTCATAATCTACCGACAGAGGAAAGAAATCTGCATCTTCCCTGATCGAATCGCTCATGGTCGCAGCAGCAAAGATGATTGATTCACCCGTTCTGGCTGTTACAGCGCCACCTGCCAAACTTGCAAGTTTGCCCGTTTCAAATTCGAATTCTTTGTTACCAACGGTCGTTCTATAGGTTTTTACTTCTGGTTTCATTTATTTATCCTTTATTTAATTTACCCGTTGATAAGCTACTGAATGTGAGTGAGTATCTGATACTCAACCAGATTCAATATCTTATCCAACGGGCTGTTGATTGAAGAATGATATTATCATTCATACTGGAGCAGTTAAACAGGTTTATCTGCTCCAGTAAATTTACAGCACTATTTTCTTAAGCCAAGCTGTTCAGTAATGGTCTTGTAGCGGTTGAAGTCTTTCTTGCGGATATATCCAAGCAACCTGCGGCGTTGACCAACCAGCTTCAATAAACCGCGTCGTGAGGACTCATCATGCTTGTGCAGCTTGAGGTGCTCAGTGAGATCAAGGATCCGTTTGGTCAGGAGGGCAATCTGAACCTCAGCAGAACCTGTATCACCTTCGTGAGTCTGATAATTTTCTATGATTGATAACTTTACTTCTTTATTTAGTGGCATGACGTATGCATTCTCCTTTTTATTTTGTGCAGGTCTCCGTATACCCAGCAGAAGCCAGAAATAGGACCAGTCAACGGTATATTATACCAGATGATTGTGAAGTACCAAAAAGTAACGTCTTGTGTAGTTGGATTCTTCTAAGGCAGAGCAGATTTCAACAGGTTCTTGATTGCATCTTGCTCATTCTTTGGATAGGTTTGAACTACTTTCCTGAGCAACTTGTGTGTATTGTCTGTCATCCCCAAGCCTACAAGATGTCGAATAAAGTGCATAGTTTCGTTTGGAGAGTGATTGGCGAGTATTATAAGTAGCGATTCAAGATCATAAAAATATTGTGGGTGTCCAGTAAGGCAATGGCTGGTGATGTTATCAAAGATAGGTGGCAGGTTGATGAAGTTAGGTTCCTTAACTGAAGCAATAGCAGCAATTATGCCAAGTGTCTGATCTTCGACATTTGCACTGCTCAACCAGGCTACCATTTGCTGGCTCCAAATCGCCAAATTATTACGTATGAGATGAATGGCAGCATTGGAAAATACTACATCAACAAAGAACCTTTCAGGCATAGGATGACACCATTTGGCGATCATGCTTATAGCGCCATTTGGATAATTTTCACTCAAAGTGCATAATAATTTAGTTGCAAGCAGCTTTATATCTAGGATTTTCTTCTCCCAAAAAGCTTCAATGATCACCTGCGCCTGGTCAGGATACTTGAAGATTAATGGCTTCAGACTAATGACAATTTGGTTTGTGAGCAATGATGGGGAATTATAGGAAACTATGTCCTTAAGTATTGAAATTTCTGAATTTGATCTAAGAGAATAATTCGCATAGGTTTCGTATAGAAAACAAATTTTATTAACAAAGACATCGGTCTCATAAAAATAAGCAAATATTTCTTCTAAATCTTTGTTGAGTTTGGTTAATAGGATTGCAGGCATTGAAAAAATTAAGGGCTGATTTATTTATCAGCCCTTATGGCAAACTAGTAGGCTCGCCCGAAATATACCATTGTTGTAGACGGTTTACCGCAAATGATACAGTTCCCTGAGGGGTGGTTATCCTCTATGGGCATGCAGCGTGTGGTCGCTTTAGTATCCTCTTTTACTTTTGCCTCACATTCAGGATCGCCGCACCAATTAACATAAGTCCAGCCATCCTGGAGCATCTCAACCATCTGCTGGTAATTTTCAGGGTAGTAAATATGTTCATCGCGGAACTTTAGTGCTTTTTGATAAAGATTATTGTGGACAGTCTTAAGAAGCTCAGATATCTGTGGTGCTAAATTTTCGGCTGGCAGCTGCGATTTTCCTTCACGCCCAAGAATATCACGTCTCGCGACAGTTACCACGCCTTTTTCCACGTCTTTAGGACCAATCTCAATTCTGAGGGGAACACCGCGCATTTCCCAATCGTTAAATTTGAAACCGGGTGTTACTTCAGTGCGATCATCTAACTTGATGCGAAATCCATTGAGCTGCTGCGTTACCTTGTTCGTGAATTCCATGACAACAGTTTTATCAAGTTCATTGCGGTAGATTGGAACAATAACAATTTGAATGGGAGCAAGGCGAGGGGGCAGGATGAGACCCTGGTCGTCGCCATGGGTCATGATGATGCCGCCAATAAAACGGGTTGATAAACCCCAAGAAGTGGTCCAGACATATTGAAGCTGGTTTGTCTCATCAAGGAATTTGATATCAAATGCTTTTGCAAAATTTTGACCAAGATTGTGTGAAGTTGCCGATTGCAATGCTCGTTTATCACCCATCATGGCTTCGATCGTGTAGGAGTGAAGGGCGCCTGCAAATTTTTCTTTATTTGATTTTTTACCTGGAATCACTGGCACAGCAGCATCCTCTACTGAAAACTTCGTGTAGAGATCCAGAATTTTTCTTGTCTCTTCCTCAGCTTCTACTGCAGTGGCGTGAGCTGTATGTCCTTCCTGCCAGAAAAACTCAAGCGTACGCAAGAATAACCTTGTTCGCATCTCCCAGCGGACAACATTTGCCCACTGGTTGATTAACACAGGTAGATCTCGGTATGATTTAATCCATTTCGAGTAGCTATGACCGATGATTGTCTCACTGGTGGGACGTACCACTAAAGGTTCTTCAAGTGTTTCACCGCCTCCAATTGTTACAACTGCCAGCTCAGGCGAAAACCCTTCAACATGTTCCTTTTCTTTTTCCAGAAAAGACATCGGAATAAACAGTGGAAAGGCTGCATTTACGTGGCCAGTTGCTTTAAATGCACCATCCAGTGATTTTTGGATATTCTCCCACAAGGCCCAACCGTATGGGCGAACGATCATGCAGCCTCTAACAGGTGCATAATCAGCCATTTCGGTTCGTAAAATTACCTGGTTATACCATTCGGAGTAGTTCTCTGCGCGTGATACAAGTTTCTCTTCAGCCATAATTTTTCCTTGAATGCCAGTATGTTAACGATCGAATTATACGCAATAAGCTGGATTTTGGCTAATGCCTGTCTTATTTATTTGTCTAATTAATTCTTTCTAAAGTGTGATAGGAAAGAGTTCCGCAGGATAATCACCATGTTCTTGACCTGTTTATTTCCAGTTTATTATGGATTGCTTCTTCAAGATCAATTTCTGTTACCTGAGCGAGCTGCAGTAAGTACAAAGCAACATCTGCCAGTTCGCCGGCAAAAGCTTGCTTATCTGTCACAATTTCTCCCCACTGAAGGTGTTCCAGCACTTCACCAGCTTCAAGCGCAAGAGAGATGGCAAGATTTCTGGGTGTTTGCGGTCTTTTACTACCAGGTGCGTACCAGCCTTGCTGTTCAACAAATTTATTCATTTCACCCGTTAATTCAGATAGATTCATGAGCGTTTATCCTGTAACAGAAGTATGACTATGAGAAATTAAAAACAGCTGGAAAGACCATTTCTCTCCAGCTGTTTGATCGCCTCTGCGATTTTATTCTTCCTTCTGAGCTGAAATCTCCCGCTGTCGGGCAGCAATGATTTCCTGTTGTATATTTGGTGGAACAACCTCATAATGAGACAGCTCCATAGTGAATAGGCCTCGACCACCTGTGATTGACCGCAGCTGTGTGGTATAGCGCTGCATTTCGGCCAGAGGGGCGGTTACGTTAATAATTGAACGGCCTTTTTCAGTATCCATACCCTGAACACGCGCCCGGCGGGTATTGAGATCACCAATAACATCACCCATGTTACTTTCAGGTACCACAACCCTGACATTCATAATTGGCTCGCGTAAAACCGCACCCGCGTCCTTGAAAGCGAGTTTGAAAGCTTCACGACCAGCGATTTCAAATGCAATTGGTTTAGAATCAACCGGGTGTTCTTTCCCATCAAATACTTCAACTTTTACACCTGAAGCAGGATACCCGGCCAGGATACCTTCTTTCATGACACTGCGAATGCCTTTTTCAATAGCAGGCATGTAGCTGGAAGAGATTGCACCACCAAAGATATTATTCTCAAAGGCAAAGTCTTCATCGGCCAAAGAATGGACACGCAGGTGTACCTCACCAAATTGTCCTGAACCGCCAGTTTGTTTCTTATGACGGTACATGGCAGTGCCACTGCGGGTAATAGTTTCCTGGTAAGGCACTTTTGGCTCGCCAGTTGTCAAATTAACCTGGAACTTTGATTCAGCTCGCCTGATGACAACATCAATATGCTGGTCGCCCATACCCTGGAGAATGGTCTGTGTGGTAGCAGGTTCGTTGTACCATGAAAGGGTCATGTCTTCTTCGCACAGGCGAGTTAGTGTGGGGCTGATCTTGGTTGAGTCCACCTGGGTTTTTGGGAAAATTGCCACTCGGTATAAGGCGTGTGGAAATTCTGGAACAGGTATTAATAGCGCTTGCGCTTTATCTGACAGTGTGTTGCTGGTGGCTGTGTCAGTTAGCTTAGGCACAGTACCAATATCACCAGAATGAATCACGGGGATTGTAATATTTTCTTTACCACGTGCAATTTGAATACCGCCCATTCTCTCTTCAGATTCTTTTGTTGTGTTCCATACCCTTGTGTCGGTTTTAAGTGAACCAGAGAAAATTTTGAAATAGGTTTGTTTACCCACAAATGGATCAGCTGTTGTCTTCCACACATACATTGCCAGAGGTCCAGAGTCTGATGGCACTAATTCAACCTGTCCATTTTTACCTTCAGCAACCACAGGTTTCCTCTCGGCTGGTGAGGGGAAAAGCGATGCAAATGAGTCAAGAAGTGGGAAGATGCCAATTTCAGCAGAAGCTGCAGAGACAAGTACTGGAATAAAGTCACCAGATAGGACAGTGTTTTTTAGACCCCTCATTATTTCCTGGTCCGTTAATTCACCGGTATCAAGGTATTTTTCAAGCAGGGAATCTTCACCTTCAGCAGCTGCTTCAATCAACTGCATTCTGGCATTTTGAGCTGATTCCATATATTCTGCAGGAATATCGATTGCTGTCTTGCCGTCACCCCTGTACGCTTTCATGGAAAGCAAGTCAATAACACCTGTAAAATCTTGTTTCTCACCCAAAGGAAGTTGGATGGGAATCAGGCGAGTGTTTGTAATTTCAGCAACTGAATCCAATGCCTTTTGATAGCTGGCATTTTCACGGTCCATTTTATTGATTAACAACATCCGGGGAAGGTTAAATTGATCGGCATAATTCCAAGCAATTTCTGTTCCAACCTCAAAACCGGAGACAGAATCAACAACAACAACCGCCGCATCGGCAACTGATAATGCGGAAATCATCTCACCGATAAAGTCATTGTAACCGGGTGTGTCAAGGAAATTTAGTTTTATGTTCTTGTGCTCAATCGGTATTACGCTGGTGTAAATGGATATGCCGCGTCGATGTTCTTCGTCGTCAAAATCTGAGCATGTTGTCCCATCTTCAATTTTGCCAAGCCTGGTGGTAACACCTGTTGCATGAAGGAATGCTTCAGTCAACATTGTTTTTCCAGCACTGCTGTGGGAAACAAGAGCGATGTTACGTAGTGAGTCGGTTGAATACTCTTTCATTCTTGTCTTTCCTCTGATTCTATTTTATTTATAACCTTACTATTTTAAGGTATGACTGTAATCTTGTCAAAGATTATGGGCTGTTGAACAATTACCGCAGTTTTTTCTGGAAGCGCCATGAGGGTTCATTGACATGTTTTAATTGGCCGTGTTGATCGATGTAAGACCATTGTCCAGGTTCAGGGGCTACAATTTTGAATCCCTTACGCTGATAGAGTCTTATTGCTGAGTTATTTTCTTTTGCCACATTAAGGGTGAGGTAAGTATAACCCTTTTCTACCAATTCATTCTCACAATAAGCCAGCATTTTTGAACCAATCCCAAGATTGCGATATTCAGGGCGAATGCGGAAAGCGAACAGGTAGGCACGGCTGATGCCATCCGCCAGCTCCTTACGATTACTGTCATATTGAAGACAAACTTGGCCTATGATGTAGGATGCCTCTGTTGCAGCTACGATGATATTTGCAAGGCCTGCATGCATGCGGTTGAAGGTTTCAGCATAAATTCGGCGGAAGCAGGAATACTCACCTTCCCATTCCATTTCCATCAGCTCGTGCTGGTTGATTGGCCTAATGTTTATAGTGTGGGTCAGTGAACTCATGAATACTGATTTAACCCTGGTTTTTGTTCAATGATTATACGATTTAAGAGTTCTTGCTCATCTTCATAAGTTTTGATGAATCCATTCAACCAGGCATCACGTATCTGCTGCAAAATTGTCCGGTACACCGATCCTGGTGGAATCCCCATTAATTTCAATTCATTTCCGCTGGTATACGGTTTAATCGTCTTCCATCCCGTTTGATATTTATGAAGGACAGATTTAATCTCTACAGATTGTGTTGTGCAGCAGATATAAAACAAACTTAACTTAGGTGCTCTATCCAGTAAATCGACAATTTGACTGGGCAGCATGGTTGTAAAATGATCGCTTGTGTCAATAATTTCTTTAGCCATCAAAATGGAACGCTTCAATTCAGCTGGAAGTCTGAACCGCTGTGACAAATTTTGGATCAGTTCAAATGGTAAATCTACCCACCATGCAAGGTATCCAATAGCTGCCTGCCAGGGAATTTGTGACGCCATTTTTGATTTTGTCCATGGACATTGTTCTGCGCTGTCTGAACAATCACACAGTCTACCTGATAGTTCTTTAGACCAGCTAAGCTCAGGATGGATTGCTGATAGGAGTCCAAGCTGGTTCAGGCGTTCCATGGTTTCAATCGCTGACTCTTCAATGAAAATCAAGTTAAATTCATGACGAATTCGGTCACCTGAGAGTTGGTGAAGCAGTGGATATGCTTCAGCCATCATCTCAGTTGTGCGATTTTCAATAGAAAAATTAAAACGCTGCTCAAACCTTACAGCACGCAGCATGCGTGTAGGATCATCTACAAACGACAAAGAGTGTAAAACTTTAACAAGACCTTTTCTCAAATCGCTGAGACCACCCCAGTAATCATACAATTCACCGTAATATGTTCCGTCTAACCTGAGTGCCATGGTGTTGATTGTAAAATCTCGACGATGCAAGTCAAGTTTGATGCTTGATCTTTCAATTGTAGGTAGGGCAGTTGGGTGTTCGTAAAATTCAGTTCTGGCTGTGATGAGATCAATACTATTTGGTAATTCTACTGCAGCAAACGTGACAGTTTTATCATCGAGTGAAATCTCTCCAGTTTTGATGGTATCAATTTTCCATTTGGCAGTGCCAAAGCGACCATGCTTGACAATTTCTCCGCCATATTTCTTTACCAATGCTCTGCCCAGGTCAATCGCATTTCCTTCAACAACAATATCGAAGTCTTTGCTGGGTCTGTTTAACAGTAGATCTCGCACGAAACCACCCACAATATAGATAGCGAAGTTTAGCCTTGATGCTTCGGTAGATATTAGTTTCAAGAGTGCAATCTCGCCTTTTGATAGAATCTTCTCAAGACGAGAAGATATATTCTGTCTGCCATTGTGGCCTGCATTTCCATTTGCAATACTGCTTAATAAATCAGTACGCGTCACTATACCAATAATTTTTCCTGTTTGAGGTGAGACAACCGGCACTTGCCCCCAGCCAGTGTTGTTCATTACTAATTGCAGGTGCTCAATGGAGTCATTGGGAGAAACAAATACTTCTCCGCTTTCCATTAATTGTTTTACAGGCAAGTTAAGCTTGTGAACTATCGTCCGGTCAACTGCTCGCCGATTTAATAATCCAACCACCTTATCGCCTTCAACTACCGGATAGCCTTCGTAACCAAAACGCTGCATCGTGTGAATGGCTTCTTCTGCAAGGGTATCAGGCGTCAGTAAAAATGGTTCTGTGGACATGATTTGACCGACCGTTACGGTAGGCTTTATATACTTTGGCAGTATTGTGACCATCTCTTGATGGATACGAAACAGGAACTGTGTGACAGTCTCTGGTGATTCAGACGGGTACAGGACAAGTGCGGCTGCGGCACGTTTGTGACCACCTCCACCGAAGTGTGAGGCAATTTGCCCAACATTGACGTAATCAGTTGTTGACCTGGCAACAATTCTGATGCCATCATTCGTGGCAACCATGACAAACAGCGCGTCAGGGTCAAGCAAGTCACGCAGCTTATGTGCTACAGAAGAGACTTCATCGCTCATTTGCAGCGCTTCTGATTGCGTGATGATTATGTTTTGGCCATTAATGTCATGCGACTCAACAGCCGATAGTAGTGTGTTGTATAGTCCTCTTTGCTGAATGGATAGGGCAGGGTTGAGATATTCATTGGCAATTCCAAGATCAGCACCATTTTCAAGTAAGTAACCGGCAGCATAAATATCACGCGGGGTTGTATTGGCATATGTTAGTGAACCTGTATCTTCATAAATACCCAGTAAAAGTAGTGTGGCATATATTTCATTGAAGGAAATGCCCTTATCTTTTATCATTTCGACAAAATAGGTGGTACAGGCGCCAAACTCTACAAGATTGAGTTGCCATTCAACGGGAATTCCGGCCTTCAAAGGATGGTGGTCAATGACCATCACTGTTGTCGCCTCGTTCATACCTCGAAGTGTGGTCAAAGATTGTGTATCGACAAGCGTGATTTGACTGATCGAACTGACCTGACGGTTATGCTGGTAAATAAAGGGTAGTTGGTTTTCAAATACATTTACAAAGGAAGCAACATTGCGGTTCAATCGTCGCGGCAAGAGCGGTTGAGAATCTTGATTAACAAGGTATGCGCCCAATTGAGATGCAATTGCGTCAAAATCAGCCTGTTCGTGCGTTAGTATCAGGTTCACAATTTTATTCTAATGCATTTCATGCAGTTTAATCAAAAAACAAACACACACTGAGTAATTTCAGCATATGTTTGTTTTTGATTTATATATTCTTGAAAATTAGTCTAACTGGTTTTGCATAACCTTAAAGTTAATTCCAAATTATGTTAGCTTTATCGCCAAATGTTTGGCCACATCCAGAAAGCCCGGTCGTCAACAGATGAGCCGTTGTTGCGAACCGTGAACACAAATCTTGGTGTTGTGCCAGCGAGGTTACTCAGGTCGATATCTACCTCATCACGATAAGCATCCATGGTGTGGCCCCAAGCACCAAGAAGATAAGTTTTTCCGTCATCTGCAATGTAGCTCAGCTCAAAATCCACATCGCAACTGGGACTGGCTGCGAGGCAACCTATGGTTGATTTAAATCTGTCACCGGCGTTAATTTGAAATGGTGGAAAAACGCCTGTCAAAAAGCCATCAGCGCCATCATTAGGAATCATGATGATAGTGGGCAGTTGCTTTTTAACATCGCCCTCAATGACCGGGTTATTTGTTGTTTGAACAGAGCCCTTAGCAAAATCTTGAATTCCAGGGCAAGGTATGCCTCCTGATTGAGAAGTCCAGGTTGCCAGGCATGCATTTTCAGTGAAGCTGAAAACAATGTTAGCACCTGCGGGTCTTGCCAATTCATCAACAACAATTTTGACATAGAAAACACCATTTCCCTCATTTCCAATGCCAAATAGTTCACCTGTCTCACTACGCAAAAGCCAATAACCAATGTAACTGCCTTTAATTGTTGGAGCTTCAAGATTTACAGAAACATCAATCGACTCTCCGGGTGCAACAGAATAAGTTATGGCTGATGATGCAGGGCCATTCATCTGGCTGGCACCTGAAAATTCCAGCGTCGTACCAGCTTCCCATGTGCAGGTGCCAACATTTTTTAAACGCCAAACTTTGGTAAACTTTTGCGCGGGTTCCAGAACCGTATTATCTGGAATGGTGACGTCATCTACATAGCTTGCTGCATAGCATTTATCAATTGATGACTGACTACCTGATGTAGTAGCCAGTACAACAGGGGCTGTTGCAGCAGGGGGAGTGCTTGTTTTCTTTGGAGTGGGTGATGGGGTCGCCGTTTTGGATAACTCAGTCACCTTGGCTTGAAGAGTTGAGATTGACCACTTAGTTAACTGCGCTTCCATTGTATAAGCAGCAAAGGTTTCTCCAAGGCCTGGAACAGGCTCGTTACTTGATACGGTCTCCTTGTTACTACAGGATGTTATGAGCAAGGCGAGTAGCAATAAACTCAATATGACGGTTCTTTTCATAATAATCTCCAAGCACATCTATTTCTATAATAAAGATGCTGTTTATGCAATTTTCAAAAATTATACTTTATATTTCCACATACCCATATTGAGGGAAAATTCGCTCCTGAATGGGTGAATACTCAGTATAATCTGTAAAAACTACTCCAGGAGCAACAGCTTATGCCAGTAAATGTTCCAAATGACTTGCCAGCCATTGATATTTTGAGACAGGAGAATATTTTTGTGATGACGGAAGAGCGGGCCGTACACCAGGATATCCGTCCATTAGAAGTATTGATTCTAAATTTAATGCCTACGAAACTTATTACTGAGACACAGTTGTTACGTGTTTTAGGCAATACCCCACTGCAGGTAAATGTTACATTGATGCATATGGAAAATCATCTAAGCAAGAACACTCCAGCAGAGCACCTGATAACTTTTTATCGGTCATTTGAGGAGATCAAGGACAAGAAATTTGATGGTTTTATCATCACAGGTGCGCCTGTTGAACAAATGCAATTTGAGGATGTAGATTACTGGCAGGATTTAATTAAAATCCTGAATTGGCGCGCGAGTCATGTGTTTTCTACGTTATACATCTGCTGGGGCGCGCAGGCAGCATTATATTATCGATACCATATAAAAAAATATCCTTTAGAGAAAAAGATGTTTGGCGTGTTTCAGCATCAAATTGTCAAAAAACATACCAGATTGCTACGGGGATTCGATGATATCTTCTATGCACCGGTCTCACGACACACAGAAGTGCGTGTAGAAGATATTACACAACACCCTGAGCTTGAAACACTTTGCATCTCAAATGAAGCCGGGCTTTTTCTGGCACAATCATGCGATGAGCGGGAAATCTTTGTGACCGGCCATGCTGAATATGACCCCGATACTTTGCAGAAAGAGTATGTCAGAGATCTCTATCGTGATTTGCCCATTGATATGCCAAGGAACTATTTTCCTGAAGATAATCCCGAACATACACCATTGGTTAGATGGCGGGCACATGCGAATTTGTTATTTTCCAACTGGTTGAATTATTATGTGTACCAGGAAACACCCTATTCTCTGGATTTATTGTAAACACTACTGAAAGTTAAAAATCACCTATAATTGTTGGTATCCCATAATAACGTAGAGGTGAACGATGAAAAAATCACAGGGAAAATCAGGAAAGACACTGTTTGCCCTTGGTTTTGGTTATCTGATTGATCAGGGTGAAGCACAGGCAATGAGTGTTTTATCCCCGATCATTCAGCAAGTATTTGGTGTGAGTTACACATTGCTTGGCTTGATGACCACTTTGCGCAATATCGCCCAAACAGTAACTGCTCCGATTTGGGGATATATGGCTGACAAGTGCTCCAGAAAGCTTGTTATGGTTATCGGCACAGGCGTGTGGGGTCTATGGACAGCCATGGTTGGATTGATGCCAAGTTTTCAAGGTATTTTAATTATCAGGGTGATATCAGGCCTGGGTCTTGGCGCATTAATGCCGGCAACGTTTTCTTTGTTGGGCGATCATTTTGAACAATCTAAGCGCGGCAGGGCATTGGGGGTCATTGGTTTTGTTGGGCTGCTGGGAACGGTCGTTGGCGTACTGGCTCTGGGGTTCGTGGCAACACCTGAACTCTGGCGATGGGGTTTTCTCGGTCTGGGAATGGTCAGTATTCTGTCGGGTCTCATCATCTGGTTTTTTGTTGATGAACCACCCAGGGGTTCTGCAGAACCTGAGTTAAAGGGCTTGATGACCTACGAGAATGCTGAAAAGTACAAGATAAATTGGAAGGATGTTTTTTCGACATTAAAAATACCAACAATTTGGGCGGCAATCTTCCAGGGAATTACAGGGACGATGCCATGGGTGGTAATGGGTTTTTATTTTATTAACTGGATGGTGACTGAGCTGGGTTATACCAATGAAATACAGTTCAGCACTACGGTAGGCAGCGCGCCGTTGGTTTTTGCAGTCATTGTAATTGGCGCTGCCATCAGTAATTTCGTTGGTGGTGTTATTGGCGATTATGCTGAAAAAATCAACCCAAAATACGGTCGTACAATTATTGGTCAATTCTCAGTGTTATCTGGTGTCCCACTATCCTTTATTCTTTTATCTCAAGCAAAAACAATGAGTTTCTGGGCTTTATTGTCGCTGGCTTTCTTTATGGCATTAATGATTGGATGGCCTGGGCGCGGCGCTAAAGAACCCATGATGCAGGCAGTTGTGCCGCCAGAGATGCGCTCAAGTGCGTATTCGGTTGTGAATTTGATTGAAGGAGGTTTGTCGGCGTTCTCTGGTTTAATTGCCGGCGCAATATCTGACAAGATTGGATTGACCGGCGGTTTACTATGGACAGTTCCATTTCCATGGCTGATTTGTGGAATCTTGTTCACAATGTTTTATTTCACTTATCCAAAAGATGCACAAAAAGTACGTGATCAACTGGCAATACGACGTGAAGAATTATTATTAAACAACAAACCAGTGACAGGTGAATGACAGGTAAGCCTGGAAGCCGCATTATCACCCCTCGATGGGGTCTGGCGGCAGGAAGTGTTCAGGTAAGCCTGTAAGCCGCATTATCACCCCTCGATGGGGTCTGGCCGCAGGAAGTGTTCAGGTAAGCCTGTGAGCCGCATTATCACCCCTCGATGGGGTCTGACGGCAGGAAGTGTTCAGGTAAGCCTGTAAGCCGAATTATAATCCCTCGATGGGGTCTGGCGGCAGGTAATGTTCAGGTAAGCCTGTAAGCCGCATTATCATCCCTCAATGGGGTCTGGCGGCAGGAAGTGTTCAGGTAAGCCTGTAAGCCGAATTATAATCCCTCGATGGGGTCTGGCCGCAGGAAGTGTTCAGGTAAGCCTGTAAGCCGCATTCTGTCCAGCAGCGGAACTGCCTGGGCGATCATCTCTCTGGGTTGGGTGTTACCACACAACTCGTGCAACCTACCCGGATCTAGCACTTTATCAGTGAGAAAACGAGCCGCTTTCTGCGCAATGCACCTTGACCCTGCTTGGTCTTGCTCCTGGCGGGGGTTACCTGGCCAGTACATTACTGCACTGCCGGTGGTCTCTTACACCACCTTTTCACCCTTACCTGTTGTTTCCGAAGAAATAACAGGCGGTATGTTTCTGTGGCCCTGTCCAACAGGTTTTCCCATTCCGGGCGTTACCCGGCGCCATGCTCTATGGAGTGCGGACTTTCCTCGACACCCCAATGGAGTGCCGCGATCACCCGGCTTGCCTGAACATTGTAATCATACACCGTCAGTAGATAACCGTCAAATTATAAAAAAACAGGAATTATGACAACCGATTTCACAACAGGTAATAATCAGTATAGTATTATTCATCAGTTTATGGTTAAATCAGGTATTATTTTTAAATATTATAAATATCTTGGAGGATATTAATGTCGGCAAAAACAGCAGTTGTCGCGATTGGGGGCAATTCACTTATTAAGGACAAAAAGCATGAATCAATAGAAGACCAATACCAGGCTGCCAAGGAGACCACATACCATATTGCCGATATGATTGAAAACGGCTGGAATGTTGCGATTGGTCATGGCAATGGACCACAGGTGGGTTTCATTCTGCGGCAAGCTGAAATTGCGCACCGGGTTGAGGGAATGCATGAAGTGCCGTTGGATGTGTGCGGTGCTGAAAGCCAAGGTCTAATCGGTTATATGCTTCAGCAAACCCTTCAAAATGAACTGTATCATAGGAAAATCAACAAAAACGTTTGCACAATTATTACTCAGGTATTGGTCAATCAGCAAGATCCAGCTTTTGCAAAACCTACCAAGCCAATTGGCGGTTTTATGGATGAAACTGAAGCCAGACATCGTGAACGTGACCTGGGTTGGACTGTTGTAGAAGATGCCGGTCGCGGCTGGCGGCGTGTGGTTGCCTCCCCAATGCCCCAAGAGGTGGTTGAACTTGACTCAGTCAAACGCCTGGTAGAAATGGGCATCGTTGTCATCACTGTTGGCGGGGGCGGTATCCCAGTGATTGACCATGGCGATGGTAATTATGTTGGTACTGCAGCGGTCATTGACAAGGATTATGCATCCAGTCTTTTGGCGCAATCAATAAAAGCTGATTTGTTCCTAATTTCCACCGCAGTGGAAAAAATAGCAATAAATTTTGGTAAACCAAATCAAAAATGGTTGGACAGAATTACTCTGGCAGAAGCTAAACAGTACCTGAATGAAGGTATTCATTTTGCCGAAGGTTCAATGGCGCCAAAAGTTCAGGCGATTATTCGCTTCCTTGAGGCAGGCGGACAAGAGGCGATTATCACTAACCCGGAGAATATCGGGCGCGCCCTTAAGGGTGAGACCGGTACTTTAATCACAAGATAGAACTGAAATTATTAAATGCATATTGGAGCATATCAATCATGACTCGAATAAATTTGGATATTAATTCAAAAACTCTTGAAAATACTATTAAACGTACCAGGGAACGGAATATTATCATCCCCACCTTCGCGCAGCAGAAAGATCCAACCCTGGTGCCACAGAGAATAAAAAATGATCTGAAAGGTATTGGGTTATGGGATATCCATCCACGCAACCTGTTTAGAATTACATGGAAAAACGAGCCTGTCCCGACTGGCGGACATTATGGTGGTGTGAACTACATGGAATTCCCATCAAGTCTAACTGGTGTAGACGCCCGAATCATTGCCCTGGTGGGTAAGTGGTTCCCAACAGGCGCTCACAAAGTCGGTGCCACCTTTGGCTGCCTGGTACCAAGACTCGTCACTGGCCAGTTTGACCCGGTTACACAGAAGGCTGTCTGGCCTTCAACGGGTAATTACTGCCGTGGTGGCGCTTATGATGCAGCACTTTTGGCTTGCGAATCAGTAGCAATTTTACCTGAAGGGATGAGCAAGGAACGTTTTGAATGGTTAAAAAAGGTGGCTGGAGAAATTATCGCTACTCCGGGCAGCGAGTCCAATGTAAAAGAGATTTTTGACAAATGTAATGAACTGCGTGCGTCTGGAGAAGCATTGGTGATCTTTAACCAATTCGATGAATTTGGCAACTACCTGTGGCATTATGATGTGACGGGTCATGCCATGCAGGAAGTGCTGGAAAAGGAACTTGGAAAGAACGGTAGATATGCTGGTGTGGCACTCACAACTGGATCCGCCGGCACCATTGGCAGCGGTGATTATTTGAAACAGCTTTATCCTACAGCAAAGGTCATCGCCAGCGAAGCACTACAATGCCCAACGCTGATGGAAAATGGCTTTGGTGCACATCGAATCGAAGGTATTGGCGATAAACACGTTCCATGGATTCATAACGTACGAAATACTGACATGGTAACTGCAATTGACGATAATGCAGTGGTCAATCTGTCACGCCTTTTCAATGAGCCGAGTGGAAGGGAATACCTCTTAAAGAAGGGTGTGCCTGAGAGTACTGTTGGCCAGTTGGATCTTTTGGGTTTTTCAGGTATTGCCAATCTCCTTTCAGCGATAAAATTTGCCAAATACAATGAATTGTCGGGAAATGACGTGGTTTTGACCGTGTTAACTGACTCGATGGAGTTATATGGCACCCGTCTTGAAGAATATCACCAGGAATTCGGCACCTTTGACGCTTTTAGCGCCGCAGAAGCTTATGGCAGGGATTTGATGGGCGTGACGACCGATAACTTCCAGGAATTATCATATGTAGGTCGGCGCCGAATTCATAACCTGAAATATTACACCTGGGTGGAACAGCAGGGAAAGACATACGAGGAGATTCAGGCTCAGTGGTATGACCCTGAATACTGGTTGGAGATTCAATCCCAAATCCCGGAGATGGACAAATTGATCAATGAATTCAATCAGATGGTTGGCCTGTAAAATCTGATAGAGTAATAACGCCAGCAGACCGGTACTTGAAGCGGAAAGTAAATCAAATGCGTGAAAAAACCATTCATTGGAAATACCTGTATGGTATTTTGATTGCCGGTCTGCTTGTAGCAACCATCAGCATCCCCATGGTTTATACAAAAATCATGGTTAATACTTTTAATGATTATCCAGATCATATCGCTTTTTCTAAAGCAATTGAAACGGGTGCTGATATTCCCATCCACATAGCTGTCAGACCGCTTTGGCAGTTGTTTGTTTATGGGGTTCGAATGATCCTGGGTGTATCTTATGAGTGGAGCGCAGTACTGGTTGCCAGTGTGGTGGCTATTGTAACCGGCATGATAATCTCAGCTATCCTAATGAATACCTGTCCAAATAGAAAATGCCTGGTCAGCTCAGTACTCTTCAGTGTCTTGCTAAGTATAGCAGCACCAATCGCGCTTTTTGCTGCAGACGATAACCTGCATTATCTTGGATATATTGGTGTTAACACTTATCACAATCCAACCATCAATTTATTAAAACCAATTGCCCTGGTGAATTTGGCTTTCGCTGTACTGTTTGTAAAATCAAAACAGACTAGCCCATTATTAATTGTCATTTCTGCACTTTTCACTGCGCTTTCTGCCTTTGTTAAACCTAATTACCTGATATGTCTCCTACCAGTTTTAGGTTTGTACACCATGTATTTTTACTTTACAAAACAGCCAATAAAATGGAAACTATTGCTATTTGGATTTTTCCTACCAGGTGTCGTGATTATGGCAGGACAATATCTGACGGCCTATGCACCGAATGAGCCGGGTATTATTTTTTCACCTTTTAGCGTGATGCAATATTATTCAAATAATTTGCTGCTAAAATTTCTACTTTCAATATTCTTCCCACTGGTGATTACCATTTTCTACCGTAAGAAAATAAAAAATGATGGTGCGGTTATTCTCAGCTGGATGTGTTTTATCATTGGTGCTTTGTATACTTATCTGTTAGCCGAAGAAGGTGTCAGGTTCATCCATGGCAACTTTGGTTGGAGCGGTGAGATAGCGCTGTTCTTACTTTTTGTAGCAGTCACACGATTTTGGTTGAAGAATTATTTTGAGACAAAAGATAACAAAACAAAGAACCTGATTATATTGTTTGTCTCCTTCACACCCCATGTTGTCTCAGGTATTATTTATTACTATTATTCGATTACTCAAAATACTTTTTTTTAGGCAATTATCCACCCTGAATTGGGGGAAAGAAATCCAGTTCATCGCCTGGATAAACAAGCGAATCGTACCCAATCTCTAGCAAGTCAACATCTACCCTATTTAGAGAAACATGCACATGTGGTAGCAGTTCACCTGCCTGGTCCAGCCAGTGCTGCTTAATCTGCGGAAACCTTCCCACAACCGAATCAATGCATTGTTTAATTGTCACTGGCTCAGTGAAGCCAGGATGATATTCTTTTTGACCGACAATTGACCTGAAAGACGCATAAAAAAGGATTTTCATATTTACTCTTCAACGCTCTAGATAATAACAGCAGGTTATTATTTTTTCAAATTGGTATAATGGTTCACATGGTTGCTACTAAAATTTCAATTTTGCCGGATGACGTTGCCTCACAAATTGCTGCTGGAGAAGTTGTCGAACGCCCTGCATCTGTGGTAAAGGAATTAATTGAGAATGCAATTGATGCCAATGCAAAGCATATTATCATTCGATTTAATGATGCGGGAAAAAAACTCATTGAAGTAGTTGATGATGGAGATGGCATACCTCTGGATGAGCTGGAAATCGCTGTCAGCCGTCATGCTACCAGCAAATTGCATTTTGCAGACGACTTGTTTAATATCACTACATTGGGCTTCCGCGGAGAAGCGCTGGCGTCAATTGGCTCAATTTCTCGGTTGACTGTCACATCAAAATTTTTGGGAGACAGTTATGGAGGCAAGATTATTGTTGACTCTGGAATTGCGCAGCCAGTTGAAAAAGTAGGTGTAAAACAGGGCACCACAGTCACTGTGAAGAATATTTTTTATAACGTTCCTGCACGATTGAAATTTCTTAAAAAGGACAATACAGAGATCAGGCAGGTAATTTCACTGATCTCCCGTTATGCGACAGCTTATCCAAACCTGCGTTTTCACCTTTATCAAGACAATAAAACGATTCTGAAAACCAGTGGAAATGGCGATACGCGCGAGGTATTAGCCGGCATTTATGGGGTTGAGATCGCCAAACAAATGATTGAGGTTGTTCTGGAAGAGAGGGATATTCAAGTTACGGGTTTTACCAGCCCGACAGGGATCACCCGCTCAAATAGGCGAGAAATCACTTTTTTTGTTAATGGACGGTGGGTTCAGGATGCCAGCCTGGCAACAGCACTCTACCAGGCGTACCGCACGATGCTGATGGTTGGCAGGTATCCAATCAGTTTCATCCATCTCGGGCTTAATCCTGAAGCAGTGGATGTCAACGTACATCCCGCAAAAGCTGAGATCAGGTTTAAGAATCCTGACCTGGTTTTTTCAACAGTACAAAGGGCAATCAGGCGCGCTTTGATGGCTTCCTCGCCAATGCCGCTAATATCAAATTCACAGTGGCAAACACCTTATTATGCTCAGAGAATTCCTGATCCTGCCTGGGAGATGGCAGGTGACATAAGAACAACTGGCTCCTCAACGCCAGGCCAATTTTCGGGTACACCTTCAGGTGTGATTAATATAGGTCAGGGATCATTTCCTAAAAGCCAGGTGCCAATTCTGCACGTTGTAGGACAGGTAGGTGCTGCATACATCATTGCTGAAGGTCCGGACGGCCTCTACTTGGTGGACCAACATGCAGCACACGAACGGATTCTATTTGAAAGATACTTGAACCAGATAAAGACCCAAATACCCACACAAACCCTGATAGAGCCTGTCATTGTCAGTGTTTCGCCACAAAATACGAAAATGCTTGTCGATAATCTTGAAAACTTAAACCAACTTGGTTTTGACATTACTGAGTTTGGACCAGGATTATTTCAAGTTCGGGGTGTCCCTGCTTTTTTGCAGGCAGGTGAGCCGGCTGAGATGATCCGGGCAGTTGTTGAAGATTTGGAGGAGGATGAAGCTCCTCTTGAAAAAGTTCTGATTGAGCGGCTAATAGCCCGGATTTGTAAACGTGCAGCAGTAAAAGCTGGAAAATTGCTTGATAAGACCGAACAGGAACAAATGATCCATGATCTTGAGGCATGTGCTAACCCGCGCACTTGCCCGCACGGCCGGCCAACCATGATCCATTTATCAGTCGACATGCTCGAGCGGCAGTTTGGACGCCACGGTAGCCGTTAGCGCCAGGATGATTTTCTCAGTAAATATTTTAAGTTAAATGCGTTGTTGAATGTATTGAGCCAGCTTCAGGTATGCCTTGGTGATTTCAGAGTTTGGATAAGCGATCGCAAGCGGTGTTCGAGTAAGCGATGATTGTAAAACCAGGTTTGGTGATGATGGCAGTGAGTTATTAACCTGGTATTGAAGCTCTTTTTGAATATTGTAAAGCGGATACAGCCCTTCATTAACACCATGATTGTTGATAATTAGCTCCAAGCGCTTGTCTTTCTTAATGGCGTAATTATCAAAAAAATCGATCAGCTCAGCAGTTTTATACACCGAAACAGGGTTCGGTTCAAAAACAATATAAAGGTCAGTAAAGCTTTGCAGGATATTAATCATGTCGAATAATAACGTACTGCTCATATCAACCAGCACTGATTGATTGAGCTGCATGCTGTTTTGAAGCAGTTGTGTTATATGCCCTTCATAACGTTTGTTTTCGACATCGAGAAAGGATGAATGCGATGGCAGAAGGTCAACGCCAAAATCTGTCACAATGTACTTGTTCCTCAACAGGGCAGGCGTTATTTCTGTTGGGCGAAGTTTAAAGAGCTGTGCCAATCCCTCAACATTCTGTAAACCGAGCTCTATATGCCAGCTGCCAATGCCAGGTTTTAATTCAATTGCTGATATCCGTTGATTAGTAACTTTATTCAACCCTATGGCTGTGTTCAAAGCTACAATAGAAGAGTTGTAATTGTCTGAAGCTGAAATGAAGCCGATCAATGTCTTTTTTCGGGCGGGGTTTTTACTGGCTTTTGATCGGCTGATCAGTGCTTTAATGCGCGTAACCAGCTCTGTTGGGTGTACTGGCTTAATCAGGTAATCATCTATGTCCGATTTATACTCTGCGGCGTGGGCAGGTGATTGTCCCCGGGCTGAGAATACAAGGATTGGAATACCAGCTGTGGTAGGGTTGCTTCTCAAGCTTTTTGCCACTGCATAGCCATCCATGTCTGGCATAATGATGTCAAGAATGATCAGGTCAGGACTAACCTTCACAGCCAACTGCAAGCCCTCAGACCCACTTTGGGCTGTAGTTGTATCGTAGCCTTCGCGTTTTAATACCATCCCAATTAACCGGAGAGTATCCGCTTCGTCATCAATAATTAATATATGAGGTGCCATTTATAACTTTCAGATATAGCTCAATGCTAGTTGATAACATACATACATTTCCCAGCCTGAATAAAAGAGAGGATAGAACGAAAAAGATAATTATCCAGTCTCTCTTATCAGGATTTAAGTATAATCAATTTATGCGAAATATCCAAAATATGCAAGATGTATTCATTACAAATCTTCGAGAGGCCTGCGGGGTAAGATCTGGTGAGGTGGTTATTGCCGGCATTTCTGGCGGACCAGACAGCATGGCGCTATTGGATTTGCTACAAAAAGCTGGCCAGCCTGTCATTGTTGGTCATTTTGACCACAAGCTTCGGCCTGAGAGTAGCGCGGACGCTGCCTATGTCAGAAGAATGGCTGAAGAAAGAAAACTTCCTTTTTGCGGTGGCTCAGAAGATGTAAACGCCTACGCGTCTTCCCACAAAGCAACAATTGAAGAAAGCGCCAGGATTCTGCGTTATAAATTCCTGTTCTGGCTTGCAGAAGACTATCATGCCAGGCATGTTGCAGTTGGTCACAATGCTGATGACCAGGTAGAAACGGTGCTGATGCACTTGATTCGAGGATCTGGACTTTCAGGGTTGGCTGGTATGCAGCACTGTCAAATCTTAACTATGTTCAGCCAAGCAACGGCGCTCATCCGTCCACTTTTGGACATATGGCGGGATGATATTGATAGTTATTGTGCAGAAAATGGCATAATTCCTGTCATCGATAAAACGAATACCGATACAACTTATTTTCGCAATCGATTACGAAATGATTTGATCCCTTATCTGGAAAGTTTTAATCCGCAGGTCAAAAAAGCCATTCAAAAATTATCACAGGTCACAGAAGTTGATTTTGCGTATATACACAAAATGGTTATCCGAGAATTTGATCATTTGTGTAGACGCCAGACAAAGAACACTATTGGTGTGTCGAAAGCAGAATTTCTTGACTGTGATCGCTCCTTGCAGTTGAATCTACTAGTACACATTCTGCAGATGCTCACAGAATCTCAAGGCGATTACGATTTTGAGTTGTTAAATAGAACCCTGTTTTATATCAAGAATCCACCCAGAAGCAGGCAGTGCCATCTTTATGGCGATATTTGGCTGCGTATAAGCGAGACACAATTTACTCTGTCGATTGGAAAACCTCAACCATCAGGTGAAAGCATCGTACAAACAGGTGACAATTTTCATGCAGTGATTCATCCTGGCGAGACAATTGATTTGTTAGATGGTTATAAACTTACTTCAGAGATACGTGAAAACGATGCATCAATCCTCTCAATAGCAGGCAAATTTTCCGCAGTTTTGGATTATGACAAGGTGACAGGTGATCTGACGGTACAAAATCGAAAGCCTGGCAGCCGATTTGCGCCACTTGGGATGAATGGAAAGTCATCAAAGATTTCTGATTATTTTATCAATCAGAAAATCCCTGTTCAATTCAGACAAAAATATCCCCTGGTTTATGCAGGGGATACAATTGCCTGGGTGCCTGGTTATCAAATTGCTGAATGTTACAAAGTGGATGAAACAACCCAAAGAGTCATCATCCTTGCTATTACACAAAATAGTTGAACTGCGTTATTCTGCCAGCTGTTTGATTTTTAGACTAATCTCACGCCACTGGATTTTTGAAATACCCAGTTTCTGGCGAATTTGCTCATGGTCTACACCGTTTTTCCAATCCATGATTGAGGATGTCCATCGGCACATGTCAAACGAGAGATGTTTGGTCAAACCAGCTTCCTGTCCGATGTCTTCGAGCAAGTATTCAAGCCTGCGCGGCGACCACGGAAACACATACTCCTCAGGTTTGTATTGAGAGATGTATTCTTCATAGCTGGCAATCCACTCTTTGCTGACAGGAATTTTGCGTTCTTTGTACCGATATTGTGGGTTAGCATACCGAATAAACACAAATGGAGACTCCGGATCCTCTAAATCAATGTGATTAATGTGAACATTCAAGCATTCACCTTTCTTTACACCAGTTTCAAGCAAGAATAGCAGCAGAGTATGGTCGCGAGCATCCGGTTTAGACTTTGACCTTTTATTGTTAGTCACCTCAAGAACTTTTTCAACCTCCTCATCTGTGAGCACAATGGGAAGTGGGCTGAGAACAGTTTTCTGGAGGACTTTTTCGGCAGGGTCAACTGCGATGACGCCAGCAGTATTCAACCAGCGAAAGAAGGCTTTTAATGAGGTAATCCGTCTTGCAAGGCTCTTTGGACTACAGGGCACACCTCTGCCATCTTGCAGCCAATTGAGAAAGTTATTCAGGTCATTGGTGGAGATTGAACCAATTGTCTGGTCTGGTGCGAGGTATGAAACAAGCAGATTAAGGTCGCCAAGAAAAGCTTTAACCGTGTAGTAAGATTTTCCCTGGTCGTTGAGATACATCTCCCATGAATGCAGGGCAGGGATAAGCGTAGTTTGAGAAGTGATATGAGCAGAATAATCTCCTGAAGAAGCGTCCATTCAAGACTCCTTGAAGTGTAGAATAATTCGCATAGATAATTACAGTGTAATGGAAAAAATAGGTTTAGTCAATTGGGAATTTTAGCAATATATTAATACTATCATTTTCAGTTTGATTAAATTCCAATTGACCTGATACTGGTGCAATGACAATTTTGATAGTTTCAATCTGAGAATAGAACTCTATTTGATCCGTTGTGAACTTCTGTTCAATATCTTTTGACAACTGATCAATATTATGCGGTAAGGACGGCTTCAAATTTGGGGCGATAACGGAGAAATGAACCTGCCCTGTTACTTTTCCGCCAGTAGCAACTGATAAATAAATAACTGAGTCGTCATCCATCATTTTTAATACAGCTGACAATAAGCGGTTTAGCTGGTAGTATAAAAATTTTGAAGGGATACTCAGGTCAGGCAAGTTGTCAGGTATCTTGAGTGAGAGCGCGACATTTTTTTGTTGAATGATTTTGTCAACTGAAGCAACTGCAGCTGCTAATGTCTGGTGAATATTAGTTTGTCGCCTACTTGGCAGATTTTCTGGATGATCATCTTTAAACGTTCTCAAAATTTGTTGTAGACTGGAAACAATTTCATCGATGAAATATCTTAATTCCTCTTCAACGTGAGTTCGAGAGATCTCTGCCAGAGGGAAATTTGGTTCAGAAAGCGTAATAAAGTATCCCTTCAGAGCAAAGATGGATTGATAAATTTTCCAGGCAGCTGGTTCTATCTCATTTTGGTTTTGTGAATATTTTCCTGACGAGCCTGACCAGTCATACCACTGACTGACCAGATAGTTGAGACTGGTCGTATCCTGAAGCAATTGGCTTGTTTCTGAAAGTAACGATTCAAGTGATGCCAGCTTTGTGATGTCATCATCGTGGTTTATCTTCAGGAGCAAGGTTTCTACATGGCTTTGAAGTTGATTGACAAGAGTCTCATAGTCCTGCGCAGTTCTATTTATTAGCTCAAAATTCACAGATTGCTGTTGGCTGTCAATTTGCTCATTACTAACGATACCAGTTTTATTAGACTGGTGTTTTGGATGCAGGACCTTTATGACTCCCGGCAGTAAGGGAAAGGCAAAAAGACTGGCAATTCTTAATGGGAAAGGTAAGAATGATCCACTAAGACTGAAAAAGTACTGACCAACCATTCCTGCGGAGAGCAGCGTAAGGAGTAAAATCGCTACACCCCGATTAGCGGGTTTGGAAATTGCAATGATCACAATACCGGTAAGGTACAAAATTGTTCCTGCTAGAACCCAGTTCATAGTAAATTGATTCTTATCATACTGAGATTCTGCAGCTGGGTTGATGGTCGTGATCGCTGTATAGACGAAAAATGCCAATGAGAGTGTAGAAATTCCGATCACAACGTAGTTGATTGATTTCGTCACGCGCACTGAACACCAGGTCCAGGTCAGCCATACAATCGACAAGCAAATAACGGCTATATTCGTGATAAACACAAAAAAGTTGTCTTTGAGATAACCTGAGGTGGAAGCAACTTCAACAAAAAGGACAGTGAATTGCAGGAATAATAGTATTGATAAACCAGATACAACGTGTTTGGATTGGTTTAAGGCGCCTTGCCAACGGAATAGTATGACTGAATAAAGGGTGACGGCAACACAGATTATCACTGCCAGGTGGAACATCAAGCTGCCTGGTAATTGGGTGATAAGTTTAACAAATGGTTCGGGTATCAGTAGCATAAGTTAGCAGAAAATAAATTTTTAGCTTAATTTCTGACACTTTCCTGGTTCCATGTCAAATGCTATGTCAGTTGTAAACGCCGAATTACAGCAGCTATTGCTTATCAGCGACCTGTTCAATTTAGGTAAATATTTGTTTATAAGTACCACCTGAAGAAATGAGCTTCTTTTGATCTGCATCTGTTAACCTGGAAAATTCTTCGCAGGCAGAAATGACCATCGGCAGTACATTGATATCGCCGGCAGTACAAATCGCAGTGATGTCCTGTGAAAGTGTGAAATTGATCGCCTCCTGGATGTCACTTTCAGTTGAGAAAGGCTCATACCATGTAGTGAACGACTTTTGCCGATCTTCCCAGGGTGCCTTTGCGATTGATTTAATCGCCATTACGCCTATGTCCTTCTGCCGGCAGACATCCAACAGTTCCAGAGTTCGTTCACGGTAGGCTTGCTTACTAAACAATATAAAATTAACTGGAAAGAGAACAGTGTCAAAATCAAACTTTTCCAATGCGGAAAGGAGCACATCTGGTGCCTGTAACCCATGGGATGTGATGCCTATAAACTTTGTTAAGCCTTCTTCTCGAGCACGAACGGCAGCAGCAAGAGAGCCGTTTTGGCGGGTGACATCATCCAGATCCTGCATTGTAGCCACTGCATGCATTTGATACAGGTCAAATTTGTCTGTATGCAAATTAGTGAGAGATTGATTCAATTCACGCCAAGCCGACTCCGATGTTCTTTCGAATGTTTTACAACCAAGGAAAAACCGATCACGCTCGGTTTCTAAAATGGGGCCAAGCCGTATTTCAGCTGTGCCGTATGAAGGCGCCACATCAATATGGTTTATCCCAGCATTGATGACAGCCTCCATGGTCGACTCTGCTTGCTCTTGTGTGACTTCCCAAAATGCAGCTGCACCAAAAACAGCCACCGTACTGAGATGCCCGGTTCTACCCAGTTTTCGTTTTTCCATTACATCCTCCTGGTTAATGTCAAATTAATCGCTGCCCAGCCCAACAGCGAATTTGCGGTAATTTTCAATAGTAGTTTTTGGAAATATACCAGTAAACCACTCTTCGGCAACCTGAGAAATGACATCAATAGCAAATGCGACCTCTTCGTCTGAAACAATCAAGGGTGGATGAAGCCGCATTACCTCGTTGTTAGATCCAAAGTAACCGGGATAGAGTCCCTTTTCCGCTGACCGAAATGCAAATAATCCACCAAGCGGTAGTTTTCTATCATCATCGTAAACCTCGAAACCAATGTGCAATCCTCTCCCCCGAACTTCTTTGGCGAATGGATACTTATCAATCAATTTATTAAGACCTTCTACAAGCTGGGCGCCTCTTACAGCTGCATTTTCGATGTATTTTTCAGTTTCAATGATTTCAAAAACCTTTACAGCAACTGCCGTAGTTGGCGGATGACCGGAAAATGTAAATAAATGCTGTGCTTTTCCAAGTCTTTCTGACATTTCAGCACGCGCCACACATGCGCTGATTGGTGCAAAACCGGAAGCAAGCGCTTTGCCAGCGCAGAGAATGTCAGGAATGATGTCAAAGTGTTGAATTTCCCACCACTTGCCACTGCGTCCAACACCGGATTGAACCTCATCTACGATATGCACTGCATCATAACTCTTAACCAGGTCATAGAGCTGCTGATGAAACTGTGAAGGGGCAACCACGTTACCACCGTCTCCCTGAATCGTTTCAGTAATTAACCCGGCAACATCCCCTTTTTTTAAATAGGATTCGACTTGCTCTAAAGTGTTTGCAGCCTCAATCTCCGTGCGAGGAAAATTGCACATAATGAAATTTTCACCGAGGTAGAGACCTTGCTGTAAACCAGAGAAACCATTTGCAGCAATTGAAAACCCAGTCGAACCATGATATCCACCTTTGAAGGATATTATTACCGGCTTACCAGTATAGCGTTGAGCAATTTTGATTGCGGCATCAACGCTGTCAGAACCAGTTAGACCAAACAACACCCGTTTATCATGACTTCCGGGTGTCACCTGAATGAGTTTATTAGCAAGTTTGACTGTCTCTTCATTAGGAGAATATGCAAAACAGCTGTGCTGCATCTTTCTAGCGGTCTCTGCATAAGTATTGATCAAGTCTTCCCTGCCGTATCCAAGGCAGGCAGCAGACGCACCACCTAAAAAGTCAAGAAAGGTGTTTCCATCTGCATCGGTCACGTAAATTCCTTGACCAGATGTCAGGGCAACGCCAAATAATCCTGCATATTGCGCTCTTGATATGACGGAAAAGGCATCGGTGATGATTTTTTGAGACCGTGGTCCAGGTATTGAGGTGGTTACTCTAACAGGTATCATTTTATCCTCTGTAAAAGTTGATTATTTAAGAATGTTACTATAACTTGCATTTAAGTACCATCTTGATAGAATTATTCAGGGGGAGTTGTACCTATATAAATTAATTGGAGGCAGTTGTGAAAATATTAATAAAAAATGGTTTGGTAATTGATGGCACCGGCACAGCAGGGTTTAAAGCCGATGTGTTGGTTGATGGTGACACAATCATTGCAGTTGGTGATTTGCAGAATGTACATGCTGATCGAACTATTGATGCCAAGGGCAGGGTCATTGCACCTGGTTTCATTGATATGCATTCTCATGCTGATGTGTCTCTGCCAATTTTTCCAACCGCTGACAGCTTGATGCACCAGGGCATCACGACAATCGTGCCCGGTAACTGCGGGCTCTCTCCTGCGCCATTAGCGGAGTTTTCCAGAGAAGAATTCATGGCAACCATCAACTCAGATGATCTTCCTAAACTACCAGACCAGGAGTGGAGCACATTTGGTGAATTCCTTGATTATCTTGAGAAAATTGGTGTTTCACCTAATGTTATTCCACTTGTAGGGCAGGGAGCTGTTCGGGCAGCAGTGATGGGTTTTTCTTCGGATCGTCCAACAGAAGAGCAGATGGAGACAATGCAAAATATTGTCGAACAGTCAATGATTGAGGGGGCTGCAGGAATGTCAACCGGCCTGATTTATCCTCCGGGTTCCTATGCCACGACTGATGAATTGGCCGAGGTCAGCAAACCACTCGGAGTAAAAGGCGGTATCTATTTCAGCCATATTCGTGGAGAAGGCGACACCCTGCTTGAAGCATTGCAAGAAGCTGTGGAAATTGGAAGAAGATCGAATTCACAGGTACATGTCAGCCATTACAAGGCGGCTGGTGCAGAGAACTGGGACAAAGCACAAGCTGGACTGGATATACTTGATAACGGCAGGGCTGAAGGCGTGAAAATTTCGGCAGATATGTATCCGTACGTTGCCGGCTCTACCAGCCTGGTCGCTGTCTTACCAGAATGGGCGCAGGAGGGTGGATATCAAGCGATATTTGAGAGATTAACGAATGAAGAAACTCGCGGAAAAATGATCGCCTCTATGAAAAATGAGGGATTCTTTAAGGTTGCCGAATGGGACAAAGTTTTCATATCTGAATCAAAAAAACCTGACTATACTGGTAAAACGATTGCTTTTCTGGCAGAAAAAGCAGATAAAGACCCCTATACTTTTATTTTCGATGCCCTTTTAGAAACAAAAGGTCAAATGGGGATGGTGTTATTCATGATGTCAGAAGATAATGTCAAAATGCAATTGAAGTACCCTTTCATGATGATAGGGACAGATGGCGCAGGCATGCCATTCGAAGGTGAGTATGCAAAAGGTGTTCCGCATCCCCGCAGTTTCGGCACTTACCCGCGTGTTCTCGGTAAATATGTGCGCGAGGAAAAAATATTGAGTTTGGAAGAAGCGATATGGAAAATGACCGGTTTGCCCGCGCAAACTCTGGGATTAAAAGATCGTGGCGTGATAAAAGTGAAAAACAAGGCTGATCTTGTAATCTTTGATCCTGAGAAAATTATTGATACAGCTGATTTTGCTAACCCCTTTCAAAAACCGGAAGGGATTGATTATGTTATGGTTAACGGCACAATCGTTGTTGAACACAATACACACACGATGGCAACGCCAGGTATTGTCATTCGGAAAATTCTCTAAATTACTCATATAGGAGCTTCGCATGTCAAACATATTAATTAAAAATGGAACTTTAATCGACTGTACTGGCGCTGATCCAATAAAGAACGGGGTTGTTTATATTCAGGATCAAAGAATTACAGCTGTTGGGGTTTATGACTCCATAAAGATATCTGAAGAAAATGTAACTGTGATTGATGCGGCTGGCGGGACGATACTGCCTGGTCTGATTGACAGCCATGTGCACATCATGTCTCAAGAACACAGCCTTGAAAAGATGTTAAGCGAGCCATTTTCATATAAGTTTTATCAAGCGCCTGTTTACATGAAACGTACGATTGATGCGGGCATAACAACCGTGAGGGATGCCGGCGGAGCTGATCTCGGTACCAAGATGGCAATTGAAGATGGATTAATAGTTGGCCCAAGGTTAAAAATCAGTATCAATGCTCTTTCAATAACTGGCGGTCACGGTGATGGATGGATGCCCTCTGGAATTGATACCAATCTATTTGATAGTTATCCTGGTTTTCCCTCATCGCGCTGCGATGGTGTTGAAGAAGTGCGCAAAAGAACACGTGAATTACTGCGCGCAGGCGCTGAAGTTATAAAAATCTGTTCAACAGGTGGCGTGATGAGCCCAACCGATAGACCGGAACACACCCAATTCTCACCAGAAGAATTGCATGTGATCGTCCAGGAAGGGCGTTATCACGGAAATGTCAAGGTAATGTCTCATGCACAGGGTACAGAAGGGATCAAACAGGCAGTTCTTGCAGGCATCCATTCAATTGAGCACGGAATCTACCTGGATGATGAAGTTATAGACCTTATGTTGGAGAGGGGAACTTTCCTGGTGCCAACCCTTCTTGCACCGGTTTCAATTGTTGAGAATCCTGAATTGGAAAAGGTTTTGTTGCCTGTGGTCATTCAAAAAGCTAAGGCAGTTGCAGAAATTCATAAAGAGTCTATCGCAAAAGCTTATAAAGCTGGAGTGAAAATTGCTATGGGAACTGATGCGGGTGTAATGCCTCACGGCACAAATTTACGCGAACTGGGTTTGATGTGCGATATCGGCATGTCACCAATGGAATCACTTATTGCAACAACGAAAACAGCATCTGAATGCCTTGAATGGCAGGACAAGATCGGCACATTGGAACCAGGAAAACTTGGCGATGTGATCGTTGTAAAAGGCGATCCGCTTGCAAATATCCGATTGATGGAAGACCAGGTTAATATCCAGATTGTCATCAAAGAAGGTAAGATCATGAAGCAGATATCCTGACGAGTGGTTAACAATTCTCACGGCTGCCTGGATTTAAACTGGCAGCCGTGGGTTATTTAAGGGAAGTGAATATTTAATATTTCGCTATTGATTGGCAATTACTTCACATTGCAGGGATGTTTGGTCACTGGTTAGCAAGTCCCACAAAAGGATCATGTCATCAAATGAGAAGTCACTGCTGAAATGTGACGAGATTAACGAGTTCCAAGCTGGGGCAGGTCCTCGTGAAGAGGTTTCCCCTGGCAAGAAACGGCATATCTCGTTGAGCACTGCTGCATCCTGCACGAGAGAATTTTGTGCATCGTCAATGCTCTCCGGAAGAATTGGCGATAAGTTGATGGCATGTGCTGTGATCCACTCAGCTATTGTCTTAAACGCACTTTGATCAAGGATGATGATATTGTTGTATGGAATATTAAGCTTAGCAACTTCATGCAAGAAACTCTTGGACAACTGGTTTTGCCGTGATATTGAAAATGATCTTGCAAGTGGAGTCGTTTGCGGCTCATCTGTGACCGTTGGGTAAATGGATTTGATGATAATTTGAGAAGAATCTGCGTTTGATATGAAAAATGCCCACACAGATAGTAAGTTTGGATTTTGTGCAGTCATGTCGTCAATTTGGACAAATAATATTGTGCGTTGAAAATCTAAACTAAGTGGGTTTTCATTTGGGGTCGGATCATTAATAACTGGCAACAGGTAGGTTTCAGTCAGGTAAAAGCCTAAATAAATAAAACCCGAAAGCAAAGCAATACCTGCAATAATCCAGAAATTTTTCATATTAGTTAATCTAAACCAGCTTTATATAATAATAACTACGTGTAGACATAAAATAATTTCAATTCTTAATATTTGAAATACAGACGATCAGGTTCGAATTAATAATTATAAAAGGTTCACTTAATAATAAGTCAATTGTTTTTCATTTTAATTCATAAAAGGCTAATGAGATTAATGAATAGTGAAGCTGCAGATCCCAGTAATAGACCTGATATGCTAATTATGCTTGATTTTCGCATTACCTCAGGCAGGTCATAGGTGATTGAAAGCGTGGCGAAAAATTTGAAAACTTTTCGCACCAGCTTTGATTTAGACAATATTGAGATATAAATATCCCAAAATACTAGTTCGATGTTTCTTGAAAGTGACCATTGAGGTAATGTCTGATTCATGATGGCCTCATCAGCGGGAAGTCGTCTTTTTTATTATCCTGCCATCTGCTGCAGCAACGACACGCAGTGTTCTCGTAATCGGATATCCATCTTCTGTTTTTGAGGAAGACTGAAAAACCAGCAGGAATTTTTCACCTTGTGCTTGAATTTTTGGAGTAACACCCTTGAATTCGGGGTAGTCTCGATAAATTATGTTGGCAATAGAACGACTTATTTTTGAATCCATTTGTGTTTGCCTTTGATTACCTAGTCCTGCGGCGCATGAAGGCAGGAACGTCAAGATCCAACGAGACACTTTCATAGACCATGGATGTCAAGGGTTCGTCTTTTTCTTCATGATAGTTGTTTTTAATAACGGGTTTTTCAGGTTCTTTTTTCTCAATATCCCTGCTGGTGACCATCGCAGAGGACTCCATGGGAGTACCACCAAGGCCAGTGATGATCAAAATCACCTGAACCCGGTCCTCAAGGTTTTCATTTTGAGTTATACCAGGAATGATATCGGCATGGTGATTGGTCATATTCTGTAAATTGGTAAGTGCTTCAGCCACCTCAATGAAAGATAAACTTGAACTGCCAGAAAAGTTTGTAATAATACCTGTTGCATTCTCCAATGGAACGGATTCAAGCAAAGGATGATGCAGCGCCTGATCAACAGCTTTGACGGCTTTGCCTTCTCCCTGGCCATAACCAATGGAAAGTAGAGATCCACCGCCATTTAACATTAGACTGCGGATATGGGCAAAGTCAACATTGATCAAGCCCGGCTGAGTGATCAGTTCGGTGATGCCTTGAATACCCTGGCGCAAAATGTCATCTGCCAGCCTAAATGCCAGTTCAAGCGGTAAGTCTTTAGGAGCAACTTTTAAGAGGCGATCGTTTGGGATTGTGATGAGAGTGTCGGTATATTTTCTTAACTGTGAAAGGCCTTCCAATGCGTTCTTCTGTCTTCTACCCATCTCAAAAGAGAAGGGGGTTGTCACAACACCAACTGTGACAGCACCAATAGATTGAGCAATTCGCGCAACAACAGGGATTGAGCCGGTGCCTGTGCCGCCACCCATACCAGCAGTGATGAACACCATATCAGCGCCTGTTAAGGCAGCATGAATACTGGCAGCACTTTCCTCTGCAGCTGCTGTGCCAATTGTAGGCACACCGCCGGAACCCAACCCGCGAGTAGTCTTTGGTCCAAGCTGAATGCGCGTTTCTGAAAGGCAAGAATTTAATGCCTGGGCATCTGTGTTTGCACAAATATACTCAGCACCTGGCAAACCGAGTTCGATCATCCGGTTAATCGCATTACACCCACCGCCACCTAATCCGATGACTTTTATCACGGGCAGGTGAAACGTAATGGGTGTTGATTTCATTTTTTTCTCTGGTGCGGTATTTATCATAATAGTCACCTCTGTGCCATTTGAGTTGCAATACTTGTGCCATCTCCAGTGATCTGGACAACTTTACAGCCGTTTTCACGCAGGCGGTTTAAATCAGAATCTGAAAAACTTTGCCTGCTCCCAAGCACTGTGACCTGGTCAGCCATTGAGGCTTCTTCAATCGAGAAACCAATGGTTGGCTGATATTTCTTAACAAAAGGTCTGATGACATCCAACTGCCAATCAGCTATTCCCCACTCATAAACCGGCAGCAGCAAATAATGCGAAATTGACCGCCCGTTGACAGGTTGAGAGGCTTTTATAACAGGCGAGGCAATTTGCTCACTGCTAATATCAGTCCAATTAAGATATTCGTTTGTAACAGAAATGTTCGCCTGTGTTCCGTGATACCAGGCAAAATCGATCTCACCAGGTTTCAAGTCACTTGCCAACTTATAAAAACAGCAAGCCATCACTTCATCTTTGATTGGTTGTAGGTAGGCACCGTTTTGTTCAGGGTTTAATACCAGCTCACCTTCTAAGAGCCGGCCAATTGCCATATTTAACTCTGCATGGTTATCCCAACGGAAATTGATCAGGTTGGCTTGTGCAGGATCACAGGGAATGCCAGCGCCTAAAAGGATGATTGGATAACTTTTACCTGTTACAGTATGAGCAACGGATGAGTACCACTCGTAAATTCTAAAACCTTTGTGGTCCTGTTCACCTTGTGGCGTTTGATAGGGTTTTGCATTAATCCATTTCTGAGGACCGCCTGCGCCCCAATCCAGTGAGTGATGGTTGTACCAGCCATAGGCGCTCAGAAACAAGTTGTTCATTACCGACGACTGGCGGCGGCTGATAAATTTTTCCAAAACTGATTTCAAAAAAGTTGTATCCCAGTAACTTCCACCAGGATATAAAGGTGAAAGACCCGGATTAATCCCTGAATCAATGGCCATATTTGCCAGGGGAAGATAGATGTTGGCAAAAGCATCAACAATATCTGCCTGTGCCCAGGCGTTGTCCTGCCATGATGATCTCAGATTTGGCCGATCAAAGAAAATGGCTTCGTGCACTCCCCACTTCCCATAGGTGTAAATGAGCGGGAACAGTTCTTTTTCAAGGTTGGCACCCAGCGGAACGGTAAAATGAATAACTGGCGAGATACCTTCCTCAATCAAACCTCTGATAAAGAATTCCGGGATGGATCGATTTTCAGATGTCTGCAGAACCAACCAGGAGGCTTTCATTTTTTTTAGAATTGGGAGCCAGGTTTGTAAATCTTTTTCTGCATAATGCAGGGTATCAGTGTAATAGTGAAATCCAATTCGAGATTGCTTGAGTGCGATTTGATCCATATTTGCCACCTATTAATTAGTTATCAGGAAATCCTTTTGATACCGTTTACGGAGCAAGTATTGTGCCAAAATACGGGTTTTAATAACTGCTATAATTTAGCAATATGATTTTAGTGACAGGCGGCACAGGCTTTATTGGAAGTAACCTGGTAAAGAAGTTAACTCAACTTGGAAAACCAGTAAGAATTCTCCTTCATCCATCCTCAGATTATGAAAAAATTCCAAAAGGTATCCCGATCGATGTAGCGCTGAGCAGTTACCAGGACGCAAGGAGTCTGAAGGCTGCCATGCGTGATGTGGATATCATCATCCACCTTGCCGGAACTGAGCGGCGTGGAACTTATGCTGACATGGAGAATGTTGATATTCTCGGCACACGAACATTGGTTGAAGTTGCCGAGAGTGCGAGTGTGGCTCGTTTTGTATTGCTAAGCCATATTGGTGCTGATCGGGCATCGGCATTCCCTGTGATGAAAGCGAAAGGTATCGGCGAGCAATTCGTAATTCAGAGCAAGGTTTCGCATACTATTATCAGGTCTGCTGCAGTCTTTGGACCTGGAGACCAATTTACCACTTCGTTTGTCGGGTTAATACAGGCGTCCCCGATATTTTTCTTTATGCCTGGAGACGGGTCAGCGAAACTTCAGCCAATTTGGATTGAAGACCTGGTTGCATGCCTGGCAATGATTGTTGATGACCACGATTCTATGGATAAAATTTATTCAATTGGCGGTCAGGAATACTTAACTTTTCGGGAAATCATCCTGATTATTATGGAGAAAATCGGAAAGAATAAGCCATTTGTGAATATACCATCTCCATATTTGAGAGGCCTGTCTGTTTGGTTGGAAAATTCAAATAGGAACTTCCCTATCTCTATCTATTGGCTGGATTACCTTGCAGTAGATCGGACAACCAGTCTAAATGTCCTGCCGAGCGAATTCGGCATCATGCCAGAACGTTTCCGCAACAATCTTGATTATTTAAGAGAGCTGACTCATGCCAAACATCCAACAAAGTAAACCTGCTTTCTGCATCCATGCACATTTTTACCAGCCTCCACGAGAAGATCCGTTAACAGGATCGATCCCAATTGAACCTGGTGCGACACCATTTAATAACTGGAATGAACGGATCAACGATCAGTGCTACCGGCCAAATGCTGAGCTTGGAAATTTCGGCCGCATCAGTTTTGACCTTGGTCCCACGCTGGCAATGTGGCTTGAAATGCACGATAGTCTCACTTATGCAAGAATCATTGACCAGGCAAAACAGGTTTATGAAAGAGATGGTGTGTCAAATGCCATGGCGCAAGCGTTTAATCACACAATCTTACCGTTAGCCACAAGGCAGGAGAAGCAAACACAGATACGATGGGGTATCAAGGATTACATCCATCGTTACGGTTGGGTTCCCCAGGGTATGTGGCTGCCTGAAACAGCGGTTGATTTGGAAACGCTTGAATTGTGTGTTGAAAACGGCATTCAATTTACAATTTTGGCTCCATGGCAGGTAGAAGGCAAAGCTGTGCATTCTGACCTGCCGTATAAGGTTAAGTTGCCAAACGGCTGCAGTATTACTGTATTTTTTTACAACCAGGACTTAAGTAACAGGGTCAGTTTTGATTCGATCGCAACTGAGAATGCAGATACTTTTGTTAAAAATTATGTGATTTCAAAAAGTCGACTTTCGAAACGAAGACCGGACTCACGCTTTCTCCTGGCTGCTTCAGATGGAGAAGCGTATGGACATCATCATGCGTTTCGAGATAAATTTCTGGCTTATTTAACCAGCACATCCATCCCAAATGCTGGAATTGATAACTCCTACCCGGCAAAATGGCTTAAAGAGAATGGCGTGACACAGGAAATCAACATCAAAGAGAACACATCCTGGAGCTGTCACCATGGTGTAAAACGCTGGTCTGAGATCTGTGACTGTACACCAAATGGCGATTGGAAGAAACCCCTTAGAGCTGCCTTCAACACGATCGCAGCCTACATTGATGAGCAGTATGTTCGCCACATAGGACAGTTACACAAGAACCCTGTTTATGTCAGAGAAGAGTATATTGCTGTGATCCTGCACAGTATTTCAGAAGATGAATTTGTAGAGCGAGAGTTTGGCGGCATTAGTGATGGTGACAAAACTCGTGTCAAACAGCTGCTAAAAGCGCAGTATGAGAGGCAGCGCATGTTTACCTCCTGCGCATGGTTCTTTGATGATTTTGACAGAATTGAGCCGCGAAATAATGTGGCATATGCGGCGGCGGCAGTTTGGTTGACAGAAAAAGCAACAGGGCACAAATTACCAGATGAGCTTCTGGTACCGCTGAAAAATGTGAAAAGCTGGCGCTCAGGTTTGACCGCAGACCTGGTGTTCAATCACCACATGGCAAGGTTAGTCTCAACGGCGTCTTGAAGCCTTAACTCAATTTAGCAAATAAATTATTGACTTGATATTTTGAATTATTCAGACGGGTAAGAAGATTATCCTTGATTAAGTACAGGTGGTTAAGGTGCTTCTCTTTTTGCTCAGATGTTAATTCCGAATCAGTTTCAATTCCGAACGCACCGATTAAACAGAACCAGGCTGTTAGAAGTTCATATCTTTCCATATTGAAAAAAGCCGTCTCATTGTAGTTATTGACCATTAAATAGCTTACAAGTTCAGGCGTAGCAAACCATTCATTTAACAGCACTTCTGCTGATATGCCTAAGTCAGGAGAAGCCACTTGATACCAATTTTGCAGTTTAATCAGGGCACTAATCAAAGAGATATCCAGGTCAAATTCAGCGCTGGAACGTTTCAGTAAGGCTTCAAATGTTCTCGCAACTGCGTCTGAGCGGTTGAATTCGTGAAACCAGCCATGAGAAATCACAGGATAATCATTCATTGATTCAAGCTGTCCATTTTGTCTGACAAATATCCAGGTGATGAGGATGGATGAAACGAAATCTTTGGTGTCTTGTTTGCCCAGTTGGTATAGTGAATTAGTGCACTTTATCACATCACTTAGTGCATTTTGAAATTGTGGGGAGTATTTTTCAGACAACAGCCAATCAAGATTATTTAATACTTCAGCAACAATCAACTGATCATTATTGTTTTCTAACAACTTATAATCCTTGATTTCGCTGAGCAGATGGGAGTATTTTGCCTTTGCCTGGTCGATTGCATTAGTAAATATTGCTTCAGACTTATCAGAATCGCCAGCAGAATCCAGCAGGTAACGATAAAAACCAGGGTTGATTAAAGCTTCAAAAGCTGAAATGATCTGCTGTGTCTTGATAAAGTGAGCCGCAGACTCAAGGTTGGCAACCGGAGCACCATCCAGATAATCACACAGTTGCCGGTAGGTGCCGCAAGCATCATCATCAACTTCATATATCTCTACAAAGGTATGCAGAGAGTAGGCTTCTAATTCAAAAAATAAGCCCTTTTCTACGATTTGGCTGCTTTCACGAATGTAGTAGCGTGTATCCTTTGCGATGTCCTTAAATATCGTGTATTTACCATGATCACCTGAAATTGCCAGACCCTCGTACAATTTTTTGGTAACAAGGTTATGGTGACTGTTTAGGTGCTGTACAAATGCTCTTGACTGCTGAATTGTCCCGGCTGTCTTCTGGTATTTGTTATTGTATAGCACCAGACCTGATTGATTTTCAAAACGATTTGAATAAGCAAACACGTTTTCATCAATACTTCCGTCCGATCTGACAAAATCGTAGAATTGAAAATTGTCAATACCAGCGAAAAGATGCCTGTGCTTGAGTAGGGGAAATATCTGTTTCTCGTGACGCTCTACCAGGTAAAAATCAGCTTTCTCATCCCAGTAGGCCTTTTTATATTCCATACCATATTTTTCGGTAAAACCTTCAATTTGCCCATGCCCGAACATCGGCAAGCCAGGTAAGGTTGCCATCAGAGCACAAATACCAAAATATTTGTCATCCTTGCCAAACTGATCCACAGCTGTACGCTCATCCGGATTATTCATAAAATTTACATAACGGTTGAGAATTTGGGGGTCAAACTCAAGCGTATTGGTGATGAGTTTGCGGTATTTCTCATTTTCTTCATCCCGCAACATGTTCATAAAGGCAGAATTGTACACACGGTGCATTCCCAGGGTGCGCACAAAATACCCTTCCATCAGCCAAAAAGCTTCTGCTAAAAGCAATGTGTCTGGCACTTCAGCAGCAACCCTGTCGACCACAACGCGCCAAAACTCTTCAGGCATGAAGCTGTCAAACGCATCAGCTGAAATGCTGTGCTCTGCACGAGATGCTATATCGCCGCCAGATCCAGGCAAGGGAAACCACAGCCGTTGAAAGTGCTTTTTTGTGAGGGTCATTGCCGCATCAAAACGAATTATTGGAAAGCGCTTGGCTACTGAGATAATGGTTTGAATTACCTGTTCCCTTACATCAGCACGCAGGTAATTAAGCTGGGCTGTGTCATTCCAGGGCATGCTTGTGCCGTCATTACCGTGGTAGATGTATTGTGTCTCACCGGTCTGATGGTCGTATCGTTTAAAGGTAACTGCTGCATCTGTACGATCGTAATAATGGTCTTCAATGTTTATTGATACGCCCGGTGTTGGCGACAAATCCGGACCATTGTAGGTATAAGCAGGGTAGGGACTGTGAGCGGATGAGATGAACCACTCCGGGTGCTGCATAACCCAGTTAGAATCGATAGCCATATGATTGGGTACCATGTCGCTGGCGATGCGTATCCCGAACTGCCAGGCCTGCCTTTGCAGGTGGTCCATGGCTGGCTCGCCACCCAGATCATCAGCGATGCGATAATCTTTAAGGGAATATGCTGATGAGATTGCTTCTGGATTTCCGCATAATTGCTTGATTTTTGCTGAAGCAGTGCTTCTTTCCCACAGACCTATCAACCAGATGCCAGTGAATCCCCATTCAGAAAGTGTTCGTAGTTCATCGTCTGGTATTTCGTCAAGGTGTTTTATGTGGCGCTGGTATTTCTTGGATAGTTGATCAAGCCAAACGTAGATATTTTTTGCAATTAATATCAATCTCGGCATCCAGAATTGGTCCTGGCTGTAACCGATTGCGTCTTCACTTGAGCCATATCGGGATAACTGATCATAAACCGGCACTTCAGAGATGCCGGGACCAGTGAATGAGGCTTTTTCTTCTTCTTTGACAAAATCAAGACTGCTTAATAATCTGAAATAGAGATCGCCCAAAATGGTCCCAAAGCGTTTTATTAAAAATTCCAATTGACCAAACAGTGAGTTTGGCGCAGCTCTGATTGGGCTCAACAACAATTCCCACAGGTTTTCATAACCTGTGGAAGGGGAATTTTGTTGTTTTAAATGCGTTTTGAGAACATTGATCACGTTAAGGTAATCAGAATATTTGGCTAGTTCACTGTCGGAGAAAAGTGCACTGAAAGGTTGAAAGGCGGGATTATTGTTTTCTATCCATAATAGCAACATCTCCTCAAGCGCGATGGCTCTATTAGGAATCCCTGCAGTATCTTCCTCCAGGTAGGCAGAGATTGTGGTTTGATTTTGATAGATTGCAGTGGTTGGAAATTGGTACACAAAATTCTGTAGTGTTTCATAAAGGATCTCTGGAGACAATTGTGTTTCAATTAATTCCAACGCCTCTACAAACAGGTTTGCTCCACTTTGGTTTTTGTGGTTGGCAAGCAAGTGATGATAAATCTCATCAATTAACCCCATGGCGTTTAAGTAACTCGCCTTTATAGACAGGAAAGGTAAATTATCTTTGTTTCGTTTTGAATTGATGATTTGAGCTACATCTCTTGCTGCTTTGAAATTGGCAAAAATCATCCTACCGTCATACGAAAACAAAGACTGGTCAAAACCGAACGTATTGCGAGATTTGCGAGATACGTGGAATTCAAACATAGTTTTCCCTGAATTGTAATTATTTATTGAGAAAATTATACAACAGCGGTACTAACACGTGAGCTCAGGAAGAACCCAGATTTCCTTTTTATCTTCGGGATTGAGATAAGCCTTTTGAATGACACAATCTAATTCAAGAAGGTTAAGTATTTTAGCTGTATATTCGTCATCCCAGCTGAACAATTTTCGTATAGATGATTTATCGCAGCAGCCCATTGTAGTAATGTATGCTGTGAGGATTGCCCTTCTTGCCTGATCGTCGTCAATAAAACGTGTTTGGTCTATTAGTTCCGGTAAGTGCCTGGCGGTGATGTCATAGGTGTAGGCATAGTTCCATGCGCCAGCGCGGCTGATTCCGATTGGCATCACCATGAAATCAGACTGCAATTTGTCAATTGCTTTTGTGTAACGTGCGCTGCTGGCAGAACTGCTGAGGTTTGCTGACTTTCGGAGGGAGAGCGTATCAAGTGGCCCATTGAATAACAGACTCTCGTACACCGCTTTCGCCTCAGAGGAGAGGCTGCCCTGTGAATATAAGGCAAGATAATCCGTTTCAAAATCACCATAGTTAGGAGATAATGCATAAAAATTGGGCAGCATTTGATTAGAGATAAATGTGTTTCTGTGTTTGATCAACTTGCTGTAATACAATCGTTTTGTACCAAGCAGTGAATCTTTCCATCCCCAGGTGATATGCCCTGGATCATCATGCTCATCAGCAACTGGTCTGTTGCCAGCAACCGCTGACCACAAGCTTGGGAAGGGGAGTCCTTTTAGCGGCCAAAAGAAAACAAAACCACGCTCATTGACAAATTCGACAGCCTGGTCGATTGTGGTGACTCGTAAATCGGGCAGTTCGCGAAAAGTCCTCCGCTGGTAAGCGTTAATTCTATGTAATAGCGTATCACTCATTATTGTTTTACGGCTGATAGGATGTGCGTGATGATGTTCGAACCACTGCCACCAATATTCTGTGCCATAGCATATCGGGCATTCTCTATCTGATTTTTACCAGCCTGACCGCGAAGTTGTTCAACAGCTTCAACAATTTGATACATGCCTGTTGCCCCAACTGGATGGCCGCGAGCTTTTAAGCCACCCATTGTTGCTACTGGTATTTTCCCAACCAATTTAATATCACCATCGAGCGCAAGCCTGGGCGCCTGGCCAGGTTCGGCAAAACCAGCAGCCTCAAGCGACAGGGCAGCCATAATCGTAAAGGCGTCGTGGTATTCAAACAGACTGATTTGATCCGGAGAGATTCTTGATTGGCGGTAAGCCTCAGCAGCCGAATTTGCAGCAGCTGCCAGCCAAAGAGGGTCCGAGCGGTGATGAACAGCAATCGTATCTGTAGCAGCGGCTGAGCCAGTGACTTGAACAATGACCTGGCTATAGCTTTTTGCCTTTTCAACAGGCACAATCAACGCCGCTGCAGCGCCGTCACCCATTGGAGAGGCATCCATCAAATTGATGGGATCTGCAATTACCCCAGCCCTCAAATAGTCTTTTTCGGTGATTGCCGATCGAAAACGAGCGTTTGGATTATTGACTCCATTAGCGTGGGCATTAATGGAAAATGGCGCAAAATGCTCATGCTGCCATTTGTAAACGTACATATAACGTTTCATCAACAATGCATTGAGGGCAACAAAAGAGATACCCTGATCAACTTCCCAATCGGCATCTGCGGCTGTAGCCAATTGGGCTGTAATTTCAGCGCCGGGTGAATCAGTCATTTTTTCTACACCGACAGCCAGTGCACTATCTACATCACCTGAAGCAACAGCCATAACAGCAGCTCTAAAAGCGGCAGCGCCGGAACTGCAGGCCGCTTCGATACGCATCGCTTCTGAATAACGTAAACCTATCCAATCAGCAAGATATGCGCCTAAATGCTGCTGTTTATTGGCTGAACCCGACATCATATTGCCTACATAGACTGCCTGGACATTATTTGTTGAAGAATCATTAATGGCAGATAGCGACGCTTCCCCCGCCAGTTCTCGCAGCGATTTATCCCAGTGTTCATCAATTTTGGTTTGCCCGATACCCAGTACGGCTACTTCGCGCATAATATACTCCTGCGATTAATAGATTTATCACTTTATCAACATTTGGTTGATTTAAACGGTTATTCTCCTCTAAGTATAAATTAGATCGCTATCAGAAACTATCAGGAGCTGATTATGGAGCAAAAAGGAATGCGCTTGTATAATAATTACAAACTCAGGTGACAACACGAAAATATTGATAATGTCCAAATCATCCTGTTTATTTTTAGTAATCATTATTCATTCTCTGATAATTGGGTGCGTTCTACCTCAGCCTGTACCTGCTACTGAGGCTGTGATAAAGACAGCTGAACCTGTCTATTCCACTGCCAACAATGGAAATATTAACCCCGAAATTGCTGAGATAGTGGCAACCCGGGATTTGAAATTATGGGTTTCACCGCTACTACCGGAAGTATTCCGTGAGGAAGTTCAAATTTCCAGCGAGATGACAACAGTCGAAGAAAAAGATGATGCTCAGCTTTATTTAGATCTATCCAAAACCGGTGAGCCATGGGATTTTATATATTACTATGTCCTGACAGCAACTTTCACCACCCTGACCGATAATATCTCCAGTAAAGACCTAATTGACGCGTGGCGTGGTAAAATGCCAAACAGTCTCAATAACTCGCCTTTATTGTTAAGTGCGGAAACATTGGAGCAGTTGGAGGCAGTATTGGGGGAGTGCAACTATCCTGAACTTCGTGTATCCGAAACAATAGCTTATGAAAGCATTGATTGGCGCGAGCCTGATATCTATGCCATCCTGCCATTTGAGTCATTAACTCCCAATTTGAAAGTGTTAAAAATTGACCAGGCAAGTATTTTGGATATCGACTTTACTGATACGGGATATCCTTTGGCCATAAAATTTTCTTTCGATGGTGAAGGCGGCACAGCCACACCTGGGCTAGGGCAGCTGCCAGTGACTAACCGGAAAAGCAATAAGATTACCCGATTAATGATGACCGGTGTAACAGCGCTGGTTCGCAGACTGGGCGTCCTCATGGAGACAGAAGGAATGACTTACCCTGCAAGCGAAATCTATCCCTGGATTCAATCATCTGACCTGCTGCATATTTCTAATGAGGTCGCTTTTTCAGAAACCTGCCCGACAGCCAACTGGTATCAGAAGAGTCTGCAGTTTTGCAGCCGGCCGGAATATTTAGATCTGTTGGATTACCTTGAGCCGGATGTTATTGAGTTATCCGGTAATCATCTGTTTGATTGGGATGTTCCTGCTTTTAAAGCAACATTAGACCTGTATGAAAAACGTGGTTGGCCGGTCTATGCAGGTGGTACTAACCTCTCGACTGCGCAAAACCCTCAGATCGTTGAACACAACAACAATAAATTCGCTTTCATCGGTTGTAATATTGCTGGCCCTGAGTTTGTGTGGGCGAAAGAAGGTCGTCCAGGTGCAGCGCCTTGCGATTTTGATTTAATGGAAAATCAAATTGCTATACTGCGTAGAGATGGATTTCTGCCAATTGTCACACTACAGTATTACGAATATTACGACACGAAACCCTCTCCAAATCAGAAGCGCGATTTTGATCGTCTGGCAGCTGCTGGCGCTGTTATTGTTCAAGGGAGTCAATCACATGTGCCACAGACGATGCAATTGGCTGATAAAGCTTTTATCCACTACGGGTTGGGCAATTTTTTGTTCGACCAGATGCGCAACCCTGACGGTTTGGGGCATCTGGTGGATCTGGGCTCTGGTGAACCTTATCCGGCAGTTCGATTAGAAATGATTGATCTGCACACGTTTTATCAGGGCAGGTTGATCAACACAGAGTTACTGACAGCTATTCTTGAAGAAAGTGGTAAACCAAGACCTATGACTGAGGGGGAACGAAAAAAGTTTCTGCAGTATCTTTTTGAATTCACCAGGTAGAAGAAGCCAGAAAATTTTGCCTGTTGTTAATTTATAGAATGATTTATTCCATATAATAGATAAATAAGATAAAATAAGGATAATAAAAACATCAGTACTTTTATTTCTGGAAAAATATAAGGAGATTATTGCATGGCAAAAGTTAAGAAATGTGTTGTGTGTGATTCAAGTGAGGAAGCAGCGCCTTTAATTACTATATACTACAAGGAAAAGAAACTGCATCTTTGTACCTCTCATCTACCGCTGGTCATCCACGAGCCAGAAAAAATTAGAGAAGCGCTCGATAAGGCTGTTGAAGCAAAGCACGAGAAGAAGTAAACCTGGATAGTTATTATATGACTGATAAGGGACGCCCTGAAAAGGGGCGTTTTTTGTTAGTTTGGAAAGATAATGACCATCTATCAAATTTTAGTAAAATATAGTGAGTCAGTGGAATAATGGCAGATTATGTAAAGGAATAAAACGACAAGGCATACAGATGTGACAATGACGCCCCTTATTTTGAGAAATACAAATAAGATAGCCTTCAAATACAAGTTCCTGACGGTATAATAGAAACGTACTCGGCAATTAATTTCACTAAGCCAATTGAGGGAATCATGCAAAATCTCACCAATGAAGAAATCCTTGATTTGTCGATCAAGCACAATTTTTGGACATGGTCAGCCCAGGGGAATGTAAAGCCGTTACCGGTTGCCAGGGCTGAAGGGGTTTATTTTTATGATACAGATGGAAAACGCTATCTAGATTTTAATTCGATGGTCATGTGTGTCAATATTGGTCACGGCAATCAACACGTGATTGATGCGATCGTCCAGCAAGCCAGAGAACTTCCGTTTGCGGGACCGAAGATGGCTACAAAGCCGCGTGCGTTGTTAGGGAAGAAATTAGCTGAAATATTACCAGAGGGACTGACTAAATACCTGTACACGCTAGGCGGCGCTGAATCGAATGAGAACGCTATCAAACTTGCACGTGCCTATACTGGTAGACACAAGATTTTGACCCGTTATCGTTCTTATCACGGCGCAACCTTCGGCGCAGCAAGCCTGACAGGTGACCCTCGCAGGACAGCCTGGGAGCCTGCTGTGATGCCCGGAGTTGTACATTTTCTCGATCCATACGCTTACCGGTCTACATTTCACCGTACAAACCCCAACATATCTGAAGAAGATTTATCGAAAGATTATCTAAACCATTTAGAAGAAATCATTCAATATGAAAATCCTGCGACAATTGCGGGTATATTGATTGAAAGCATTACCGGAACAAACGGAATCATCATTCCACCTGACGGCTACATGCAGGGGGTTCGCAGGTTATGCGATAAATACGACCTTGTCATGATCACTGATGAAGTCATGAGTGGTTTCGGTCGGACAGGCAAGTGGTTTGCTGTCAACCATTGGGATGTTGTTCCAGACATCATGACGATGGCAAAGGGGCTAACCTCAGGTTACGCGCCACTTGGTGCAGTCGCTATGAAGCAGAAGATTTCTGATGCTTTCAATGAAAAACCCTTTGTTGGCGGATTAACCTATAACGGACATCCATTATCCCTGGCAGCGGCAATCGCAAATATTGAGGTCATGCAAAATGAGCACATTGTTGAAAAGGCTGCTCAAACCGGTCAAGTCCTGCACGATATGCTTGATGAATTGAAAGATCGCCATCCATCAATTGGCGACGTGAGGTCGATTGGGTTATTTGGTGTTATTGAATTAGTGAAAGACCGGAAAACAAAAGAACCGATGGCTCCCTTCAATCAGACCAGCCCTGAGATGACGAAATTAGCCCAGTATTTTTCAAAGAACGGTTTGTTTATTTATACCCATTGGCACACTGTGTTGATCATTCCACCCTTAATTATCAGCGACGAGCAGCTAGCTGAAGGCATGTCAATTATTGACCGTGGGCTAGAAATTACTGATTCTGCATCAAATCATTAAAATGAATGTAACTTTTAGTGTTATACGGACATCTAAAGATGGAAATGGTTTTGTTAGGAGTATTAAATGATTGAAGGTATTTCCCTAAATAAAAATAAAAAACAAAATATTGAGGAGCATGTGCGCCTGGTGATCATTGGCTCAGGTCCTGCCGGGTTATCCGCCGGCTTGTATGCAGCCAGGGCTGAGCTTGCTCCCGTTGTAATCACAGGCATACAACCGGGTGGCCAGGCAGCATTGACTTACACAATTGAGAACTATCCTGGATTTCCAGATGGTATTGGAGGGCCTGAACTGGGAGAACTTTTCCAAAAACAGGCTGAGAAATTTGGTGCCAGGGTGGAGTTTGACAGTGTATCAAAGGTAGATCTATCCTCGACACCTTATAAAGTTGAAATATACGGTAAAACATTTATAACTGAGTCGATGATCATCACAACAGGTGCAACACCCAATCATTTGAACGTGCCTGGTGAAAAAGAATTGACCGGTAAAGGTGTTTCATATTGTGCAACCTGTGACGGATGGTTCTTCAAAGACAAGAAAGCTGTGGTTGTAGGTGGCGGCGATTCTGCACTGGAAGAAGCATTATTCCTGACACGCTTTGTCAAGGAAGTGACCATTATTCACAGGCGCGATGAATTACGTGCTGGGGCAATTTTACAGAGAAGAGCCATGGCGCATGAAAAGGTGAATTTCAAATTTGACTCAATTGTTACCAGCATAAATGGAGAAAAGCAGGTTGAATCAGTAACCATAAAAAATGTCAAGACAGGTCTAGAGGAGGATTTTGCTACAGATGGCGTGTTCATCTTCATTGGTCATAAACCAAACTCGGACCTTTTCAAAGATCAAATTGCGATGGACGATAACGGTTATATTGTTGTTGATAACAAGATGCAAACAAACATTCCTGGTGTTTATGCAGCAGGCGAAATATGTGATCCCATATACCGACAGGTTGTAACATCTGCAGGGATGGGTGCTGCAGCAGCGATAATGGCAACCCATTATCTTGAGAATGAATAAAAAAGTTATAAGGGTTATTTAAATAATTACAGGCTGGTTGTTGTAGTGCCAGCCTGTAGTTTTGTGCTAGGGGGTCGGTGTGGTAATACCACCACCGTACCAGCTGAAGACACGTTTGGCGCTAATTGCACCGGCCGAATCATAGATTGGCTGCCCATCAGGCGTGGTGCCACTTTGCCTTACTGGCACTATCCACCACCTGAAGATGTGAGGTACATCGCCGGCTGGTCTCAAATTTGATGGCACTATCAATTTGGTGTCAGTTACATATTCAGTAAACTTCTTCGCATCAACATCAGTAACATCTTCGATGGTCACTGCATAAAGTTCATTAGCTCTTAACGTTCCAACTGAAGACCACTGCAGTGTGATCACATCGTTTGAGGACGAGAAGATCGAACCGTCAACGGGCAGGAGCAGGTTCGCTGCGATGTAGGGTGGTGGAAGCGTCGCGGTGGGTGTAGGCCCAGGAGTTGGGTTTCTCCTACATAGGGGAATTATGAGCGGTTGACCGGAATAGACAATGTCGCTGGTCAAGCCGTTATACTCTTTGATTGCTTCCATCGATACATTGTAATTGGCTGCAATACCTCCGAGTGTATCGTTGGCGTTTACTTTGTATTCCAGCTTTTCACAGGCTTCCTCGATGGATTCAAGCTCGCTTTGAGTCGAAGTAGGTAAAGGGGAGGGTGTTGGCGTGGGCTGAGGTATTAGCAAAGTCCTGCCAACAGAAAGCGTGCAGTCAGCTGAAAGGTTGTTCAGCAGAATGATGCTATTTGTGGAGACATTGAAAATGGCAGCGAGCAAACCACAGGTATCATTGGCTTTAACAGTATATTCAAACGGTGGCAGTGGTGTCGCCGTCGGTTCTGGTGTCGAGGTGTTTGTTGCAGTTGGTGTCAGGGTTATGGTAGGGGTTAACGTCAACGTTACTGTCGGTGTTGGTTCCACAATTCGTTCATTGCCGCTAAGTACGAGATAGACAGCACCGGCACCAATAATGATTAATATTGCCATTAAGCCAAGTGCAATCGGTAGACTTAACCTGAGCTCAGGCATTTTTGGACCTTGCACGCCTTTTGTCCCAGCGGATTGTTGCGAGGAGCTAAAACTTCTGCCGCATACCAGGCAGCGCGCTGCGTTTTCAGGTATCCTGGACCCACAAGTGGGACAGGTTTTTGTTGGGTTTGTGTTTGTCTCAGGACTCATTAATTTGTTTTTCCTTGAGTAAGAATAAGCAAGCAAAAATTATATCATAGGGTCTGGGATTATCTTTTTCTGCAGATCGCCGGCTAACACTATTTAGAGTATGATTGGCTCATGCCTGATGATCCTGTAAGTCTTTACCTGCATTTCCCATTTTGTTCTAAGCGATGCGATTATTGTGATTTTAACACATACTCAAATGTTGAACACTTGATGATCCCGTATATTGATTCGATGATGACAGAATTGGTTTTTATGGCTGATAAGTCAAGTGTTGTTCACAGCCTGTACCTGGGCGGTGGTACTCCCTCATTGATGCCAGAGCAATTGATCGGAAGAGTTATTGAGTGTATCAAGGAAAATTACTCACTAAACGCCGATTGTGAAACTACGATTGAGGTCAATCCAGGAACTGTGACCGCGAAAAAGTTTGATACTTATAGGCAACTTGATATCAACCGGTTAAGCATTGGGATGCAGTCTGCCGTTGACCAGGAGTTAATTCTGCTTAACCGCATTCATCGGTTTGAGGATGTCAAGAAAACAGTAAAAAAATCAAATGAAGCAGGCTTTCAGAATTTCAGCCTTGATTTAATGTTTGGTCTACCAGGGCAGACCATAATAAATTGGCAGTACTCACTCGAGCAAGCAATTAGATTACAACCGAATCACATCTCGCTATACAGTCTGACAATTGAAGAAAATACACCCTTATTTTTCAAATATGAGCGTGGCGAACTGCCTCTAATAGACCCTGACCTGGTAGCAGATATGTATGCTTTCGCAATTGAATACTTGCCCAGTGAAGGTTACACACAGTATGAAATATCCAACTGGCAGAGAGGTGGCATCGAAAACCAATGCCGGCACAATCTTCAATATTGGAAAAATCTGCCTTACGTTGGCATTGGGGCTGGTGCACATAGCTACTGGAAAAACTTCAGATTTGCTAATGTACGTGGAATTGTAGACTATTTCAACTGTGTTGCCAGAATGGTAGAGTCAAAATCTGCTGATGCATGCAGGGAAGAATCTCAGCAAAATACTCAATACCAGGACATGCAGGACACCATGATGTTGGGCTTGAGACTGGTTGAGCAGGGCGTCTCCCGTAAAGAGTTTTTAAAGAGATATGGATGTGAACCTGAATCAGTCTTCTCTGATGAAATCAAAAGATGTGTAAGTAAGGGATTACTGAAGCTCGATGTCGCGAATGATCGCTATAAATTGACCCAACGGGGGGTGTTCCTTGGCAACCAGGTGTTTCTTGAGTTTGTAGGGGATTGACTTAATAAACAATCACTTGGGTACCAAAGCCACGTTTATCCCAGACTGATTTTCTAAATTCTTCATACTCTACTTTGGGATCTGCCCAGCGAAAGAGCCACTTTGCCTCTTCAGATACCATATTGACGCACCCGTGGCTCATCGGCGTGCCGAAGTTTCTATGCCAGTAGGTGCCGTGGGTGGCAACGCCTGTTTTTGGTTCAAAGAAACACACCCAGGGAACGCCCGGGATTTCATATGCTTCGATATCTGATGTCAGGTGGCCATCGCCCATATGTTTTGACGGCATTTTTGAAGCGATATTGAATGTGCCGCGAGGGGTTTTGGTCGGTGTAACATCTTTGGGAAGGTTGTTGTTTGGAATACCTGAAGATATCTTGGTGTGCAGTACAGCTGTGCTGCCTTCATAGGCAGTCAAGGTTTGTTGAGCAATGGATACTTCTATCCGTTTATCTTCAAAAGGAACATCAACTGAAATTGGCGCAATCTCTGCTGCTGTAATCACCCTCAGATGCGGGGCCGGCACATGATAGGTGTAATATACATCCATCTCGTCTTCAATTTTGTACCACGGCAGACCATCAGGGCCTTCATCAATTCCAATGACCCAGTGAACTGACCCTTCATACAGGCGATAAACAGGCGCCCAGCCTTCTGTTTTCGAGTAACGCATTGACTGGCTGTATGGAACGGTCACTTCAGTAATCAGACCGTTCTCAGGAAAATGATAGGTAATGGGATTGTATGATGTGCTGACGCGAACCAAATGTGCGCTGTGAATGTAACCACCCCAAACCCGGTACCACAGGGGGTTGTAATCTGGTCCCTCATCAGATATAACCTCGTTGTAAATATTTACCAGTTCATCTCTATAACGTTGGTAAAGGATGGTTGATTTGTCCGATGGTCTGCTGTAAACACTAAGCGCGGTGGTGCTTACCCTGCCAATATCTACCGGATCGGTAGGGAAGCCATCAATAGGAGGCTTGTTAAACGCCAGACCAGCCATGCCGAGCATACCCATTTTTATGAAGTCGCGACGTGTCAACTTTTTCATAGTTTTGAGATTATACCAAAGGAAAATAGGATAAGAAAAGTATGAATTAGGAATCGCTATGGATTTCGGAAAATACCCATAAAGTAAGCTTCACAGGCAATTATCTGTTCGGCAGCTAAAGGTTCTTCACGTTCTATGATTTTTATGCCTCGATCAGCTATCTCGACATTTGGCTTGAAGCATCCAAGATAGCCAACAGGGGGTATGCGTTCATGAGCCAGTGGAATCTCCTCAAATTTAACGCGGTTTCTAGCTATCACATAGTCATTCAGACCAAAGTAATCAATGACATTGACATTAGGAAGTGACCAGGCAGTCAGACCTACGGTGCCGGCAACGATCACCGGGTAACCATCATTCGTGATTTTTTCACCAACAGATCTGGGTGGAATGACACTGTTGTAAACACCATTGAAAAATACCTTGTGTTCCTGGTGGCGCATGCAGTTACCATGATTGATCAGCCAGGCTTGCATATTGTCATAAAATTTTAGATATTGATAGGCAAAATGGGGAAGAGATGGTAGGTCTTGTTTGAGCTCATCTGCTACTGATACTTGCAGGTACCGGGTTTCTTTTCGTGTAGTTAAATTATGTGTGTAGTTCCAATGCAGCCATTGAACAGGTAACGAAAAAAGGACAAAAAATGTTAACAGGCTGATTGCAATCTTTTTGTTGTCTGTCAGCTTTTTAACTGCCCATATAAAACTTATGAAGATCAGCGGGATTAAATTGCTGTAAACCCTGAATTCGAAGTGATCGCCACCTATTAATAGTGTGTAATAAACAATTTGACCGATTACTGTCGATGCTGCTGCAAATTCGATAACTGACAATTGCAGGAATCCCAATAGAGACAACAGGTATATTGTTAGAAGAAATATACCGGTAGATAGCACAGGGCGTCCATTTAGATAAAAAAAGATCGATAAACACAAACTAATAAGTAATGGAATGCCAAGCCTGAACCAACCCAGACCACGATTTGTGAGCTTACTCATGGATAATGAGGGCTCTTTTATTAGCTGTAAAGGGTTGATGTCCAGGAGCAGAAGTCTCCTGAACGGTACCTTCTTTGAAAACACAAAGAAAAGTACAACTGCAGCAAATGTAAGTAAGAATACTGGCAATCCGTATTCAATGATGAAAGACCCGGAATATCTCAAGCCAGCCTCAATCCAAATTCTGCCAGGCATGTTTTTAGCAAAATAGGTGTTTGGGAACCATTCACCATAAGTATATTGGCGCCAAATAAGGTGAATAGGGATAACTAAAAGTGGAGCAAAATTTAGTAAGACACGCACTGATTTTTTGATGCTCTCAAAATTGCGAATCAGCATCAAGACACCCAGAAGGCCAGTTGTTAACACCATCAAAGCACCATCAGGTCGGGAGAGGTAAACCAGCACTGCGGCACAGGATAAATTGAATAACCATTTATTGGTGAAGGGCTTGAAAAATAAAACGAAGTAAATCCACAGCAAGTAGAAAAAGTTGAACATGGCTGTTTCAAGGCCAGAACTTGACCATGTCAGAAAGGTGCGATTTGTCAGAACGCCAAGCACACCAAGCGCAACAAAAAATATCCGGTATTTTCTGAGTTTCTCCGGGTAGTCGAGTTTGTAAATCATTATCATACTGAGAAGAATTGTTAGAAAAGAGAAACCCAGGGAGATAAAGTTTACGATTTGGGGCGGCTCGAGGTTGAATACTCTCCATATTACATCCAACAACGCGACCCACAGGAAACTTGTGTAGCCTTCGACAGCCTTGAAAGGCGGAGGGTTCCAGACGTAGCCATGCCCCAAGATGCTGTTACTAACGTATCGAAATGCGATGTAAGCATCATCGGTCATGAAGTAGAATAATTTCCAGCCCAATACAAGCAGGATGAAGCTGATCAGCGCGATTAGAACCAATGGCAGGCGGTCATGTTTGGTGAGACTCATTGTCGATCTTTCCATGATTGGCAATAAAAACCTGGCTATTTCCGAACATGCATTGCATTATAACTTCAAACTGTTTTCCATTTGTTTAAATGTAAAATTTTACAATGGATAACGGGCATCTTTATCAGACAATAAATTTTATCGATTATGCAGATTACAGATTGCTTGGTGCAAGCAGCGACAATTGATAATCACTTGGCGTTGTTAAAAGATTGAATTGGTCCATGCCACTGTTCATCACCACGGAAAATCTCAGTAAAATACCCATTTGTGTATTCTGAAATGATCTTTCTCCAGAATGCCTGAGACGGTTTATTTTCTTCAATCTCTGCGACCTGCCACGATCCGTGAAAACGATCGAAAATTTGAAAGGCTATATTACGCCCTGCTCCAGATTTTCTGTACTTTTTCATTATAAAAAATTCTGCAATGCTGAAATACTGGTTGTTATCTGGTTCGGTTATGGTTCTAACCAGAACAAATCCAGCAAGATTGTTGTCAATTCGTATCATGAAAGGGTATCTACCGGCCTCGGTCCAGTAATTATCCAGATAGTTGTAACCATAGAGGCCATGATTATCAACATCCGAATGGTCAAATTCGCTGAATTCATAGGAATACAATTCCAGCAGATGGCGGAGAATACTTTTTTCATCAAGGGAGGCAATGCTGAGAGTAATATTCATTTTTATTTCTCTTAATAATAGGGTGGTTCGGTAATGGTGCAGGTATGAAAAAAACGATCATTGAGATCGTTTTTTTTGTCGGGGCGAAAGGATTTGAACCTTCGACCTCTTGCACCCCATGCAAGCACGCTAGCCGGACTGCGCCACGCCCCGAATCGTTTCCAAATTATACTCTGAATTCCATTAAATGCAACCTTAACTTTTAATAATCATGCTTAATTGCCAGTGCAAAAAAGGTAGGTACAAATTGCACGCTTCCTTCTTCAGACAAACCATCCATAATCCAGGCGGTGTCATTTTCTCCGATAATCGCAAGATCACTTTTAATCACCTGATAATCTATTGAGGACAGTTCATTTCCTGTACTCTTGCTGCCTTGCCATTCACCACCCATTATTGAAAAAAAGTGATCGTGTAGACCGGCTTGATGAAGATAAGCGCTGATTCTTCTGCCTGTGAAAGGATTGGCACCCTGCTTTATAAGTGATTTGGTCTGAAGCATTGTAATGGCTTCTAAATTATCAGGATACGAGACACTTCCTCCGTAATCTGGCTCTGCCATAACAGTCACGTGTCCACCAGGCACCGTTACACGTTTCATTTCCTCCAGAACTGCAACCGGGTGATTGATCCACAAAAGCAGATAGTGGCAGAAACAAAAAGTGAATATGTTGTCAGGAAATGGTAAGTGATAACCATCTGCCTGGGCGAGTCTGAGATCCGAGTCAGACAATGAGGCAAAAGCAAGAACAGATGGATCGATGTCAATTCCATAAACTCGTACGGATTGGGTTAACCTGATTTCAGATGAAACAGCACCGGTGCCACAACCAATCTCAAGCGCTGTGCTGCCAGGCACGGGGTTTATCTTGCCTAACAGGTAATTTCTAGCTGATTGTGTCCAGTTGGCTTGCTGTAAATAACGTGCATGCCAGTCTTTAGTATCCATTGTGGAATTTTTCAGCCTTATCCCAGATTGTATTCCATGGGTCAAGCAGGAAATTTCCCAATTTTTCGGTGATTCCCTGAGATGGAAGTACGTCACCATCTGGTTCAAGGTAAAGCCAGGCTGTCGCTGCACCATCGGTATATTGCTGATTGGCTTTTAATTCCATTGATATTGGATTGAAGCGTGAATAAGGTACAGGGATATCCCATACCATTGTAAGCTCAAGGTCATTGGCTTTTTGCTGAGCCTCCAGGAGTTGAGGCATAAGGCTTGCATTGGCTGCACTGAAAGAAACAGATTTTGCACCAAATTTTGAAATTTGCCGCAATAAATCGTCAATTTTTCCAAAGTTTTCTGTGGTTATGGTCAGATGTACTGTAACGTGCAAATCTTCTGAAAGCGTGTCTCTTAGCCCTTCCATTGATTCTGAATAATATGGGTCAAGGGTTAATATGACATGATCCAATCCCTTTTCAAGGAGTGAGTGCAAATACTCAGTATTCGCCAACCGTTGACCATCGCTAACAAGACCGGTTACCATACCAAGCGATTCAGCATGTTCAATCAGGTCAGCCAAATCTGGTCTGATGGTAGGTTCACCGCCAGTAAAAATTACATGGGGAATACCTGCCTCCCAGGCTTTTGTAAGAATGGTTTTCCATTCACTTGATGCCAGTTCCCTGTTGACCCGATCTAATGGGGAGACCGCTTCGTCAAGACCGTGTGCAAGCCGGTAAGTAAGTGCACAATCCAACCGATAGGGGGCTGAACTGCGCTGACCATGCGGCACTGCTCTTTCAACATCGAAAAAAGTTACTGGATCAAGATCAGGTGTTTCTAACAGGTTGATCAGGTTTTCAGTAAACGATTTGAAATCTTCTTTGATGCTGTCAGGTGGAATGTTGTACCGTGGAGCCATTGCCTGCAGTGTCTCGTCTGGCGTATGCCCTTTTACGAGATGGTAAGCATATTCTGCAGCAGTATGGTTTAAATGAAGCACCGTGCTGGCGTTGATAATCAGGATGCCATCGCCTGAAGGTTCAATTCGTAAATGATAGCGGTAAGGTTTTTCAACTCCAGGGGGGGAAGCATAATGGTAGACACCTGCCGGCAAAGGCGCAGCTTTGTTAAACAATTTTTCTTTGATAAAGGCTACTAAATCCATATCTCCTCCAATTATATTGGTGAGTAGACCGGTTTGGGCCGGGAGGTTTTGTTTGCTTTCCGTGAAAGGGGGCATCCACCACCACATTCATTCAACAATTCGCAAGTCAAGCATTCAAATGGCACGCTTTTTCTCTCTCGCAAGTCAACAGCCAATGGATGTTTCCAAATAGACTTCCAATCATCCAACAGGATATTGCCAAGCGGTTCGTAGTAAGACTGGCAGGGTAAAACATCGCCATTAGGCTCAATGCACATGTTGTAGAGCGCAGCTGTGCAGCCTTTAACTCCGAGATCCATTTGGATTGGATTGAAATGGCAGTACTGCGTGGGTGTATACCAGATCAAGCGCTGGTTATTTTGTTCACAAATCAATTTTGCCTTATCAAGCAGCGCTGGAAGTTCTTCTTCAGGAAATCCTGTTTGCACCTTTAAACCAGAACCTGAATAGATCAGGGCATTCAAGCCAACAGTCTTGACACCAAGCTCTGCCAAGAAATTCAGCAGATCTTCCAGATAAGCCACGTTGGAGGTGAGCAGGGTTGTATTGGTCATCACATAAAGGTTGCTGGCTAGTGCATTTTTAATGCCAGCCACTGTTTGCTTCCAGGCCTTGGCATTTGCAACCATGTCATTGTGAATTGACTCTCGATGAGACTCTAAGGTAATCTGAATGTGATCCAACCCGGAATCAACAAGTGTATTTACATATTTTGCATCTCTTAGAAGGCGACCGTTTGAATTCATGCCGGTAACCAGGCCTTTATTTTGCGCGTAGGCAATCAGTTCTGGTAAGAAATCAATCAGTGTCGGTTCTCCACCAGTGAATACAACCTGAGGTATGCCTTGCTGCCAGACCATGTCAATAACCTTTTTCCAACCATCAAGACTCAGTTCCTTGATATTGCGGGTACGGTCATTGTAACAATGGTGGCAAGCGTTATTGCAACGGTAGGTGAGCGCTAAATCCATCCGGTACGGCGCTGAAGGCATGTGTGAAAAAGGCGATGAAATATCAAAGTCAAAATCGCACACTGGGCAGTGATCATCCGGGTCGATCATCTGATAAAAAGTATTCTTGAAAGCCCGATACTCTTCAAGAGCATTTTTACCATTGAGTTGATAAGTATCAATCAAACTGGTGATAATCCCCGTTTCATCAACCTGTTTGATCAGGTTATATGCCATAAACGCAGCAGTCTGGTTGAGATGATAGATCCTGCTTGCATTGACAAGCAGTACACCTGTACTGTCCTGTTCTACTCGCAAATGGACGGATGATTTTCCTCCAGATGTTGCATGTTGGTAGTGATAAAGACCAGCAGGCGGAAGCGAGTTTCCACCTGTTGGGTGAAGTAGTGACTTGCTGAAAAAAGATTTCAAGCCCACAGTTATCTGCCGCCGCCAGCACAAGCACATGCACATCCGGCGCAAGCGCAGGCGCATGCACAGCTGCGTCCACCGCCTCCACCGCTGCTGCGGGTAGTTGTTTTCGGTACCGGGTTTGTTTTCTCAGTGATATTCCCTGTGAATGCGTTCAAATCTCCAATGACATTTGATGAGAAGTTCTGAACACTGTTAACCATTGAAGCAGCCAGTGTGGCTCCCGGGAGACTTGGTGATGATGAAGAATTGCCGAAGGGTTGGGACATTGGACTAGATGGCAGTGCAGAGCCTGTTGTGCCGCCTGCGCCTGCTGAAGAGGGACGTACCATTGGGTCGTAACGCCACCACCAGGTGGGAGGTCTGACAAGAACTGGAGACGGTCCAAATAGATCTTTTGTACGATCATCGTAATTCTTGTCCAGCATTGTCCAATCCATTGCCTCGTCATATTTTTCTACCTTAACATCCGGAGTAGCGGCTGATTCGACATGCTGCCATGCTTTTTCAATTATATTCTTGTAGTAGTCAACAGTTTCTCGTAAGCTAAAACCCTTCATCTTCTTGCTAACGCTTTGTACAAGATTAATCATTAATTCCTGCAGTGCATCACGCTTTTTCTTTTTATCCTTATTGCGAAATGCTTCAAGAAATTCAATTTCATAGGCTCTCAGATCATCTGGTAGAGTCTCAGGTATTTCAAGTTCAAGCGGGTCTTGTGTGATTACAACTGCAGCTTCTTTCTTTAAGGTGGAGAACAAGATCATCGTTAGGATTTTATCCATTGGCTGCTCGAGTAATATTGCTGCTTCGACAGCAGTAAGACCCCGTTTAATACCATGACCTTCAATAGCAATTTTTGGAGGTAAGTATTGGAGTTTGCGCTTCTTTGCACCTACAGTCGCTGCGTAGAAGGTCCAACCAAAGAATGCTGCAAAACCAACAAAGAAAATCCCACAGCACAGTGAGTCACCCAGGTCAACTGAACTGCCAGATACCGCAACCGGCTCAGCCTGAACAACTCCTTCTGGCACCATCGAAAGTGGAAATGCCGCGCCAAACAAATATTCAGAATGGGCATTGGCGTTAGCAGCCGACCAATTGTAATAAACACGATCCTGATCATCGATGAAAGAAACCGGCTCTTCAGCCCCGGGCCAATTTTTTGGTGTGTAATACACCGGCTCTTCTGGTTCAATACCTGGTGGCAGGTAAAGAGTAACTTCCATCAGAGTAGATCCCTTGACATACTGAGAACCAAAATAATTAGGCATGAAATTGAAGCTGGCGTATTCGCCTTTGTCTTCAATGGAAGTTTTAAAAAGCATATTGCTGACATTACCAATCCAGACATGGACTTGGCCGCGTGCACCTGGTTTTATAGCATCAGAACCCAGTCCCAACTCGATACCAGGATTCACATACTGCGATCTCTTGATGTGAGATATTGGCTTGCCGTCAATTTCGGCAGTGATACTCGACAGGTCGTAACTGCTGTTGGGAAGACCAATGTCCACAAAGTCAATCGGATCAGCGGATTGTTCGTTGTAAAAATCAATCGTGTACTCTATCGATGCTGAACCGTCCTCATTTATGAACAGGTTGACCTTTTGAGCCTCTACCTGGAATAAATAGGTTTGAGCGGCAACAGTCGAAAAGCTTGTTAGTACAAGAATTAAACAAAGAAAGCCTCCAAGCCATCTATATTTCATCCGCAAGTCCTCCTGACTATTAACTGATTACCACTTGGGTTCTTCTGTGATTTGATAGGTTGTATTGCACCAGGGACAGGTAACAACTGGTGCACCGGCAACCATTTGAATATCTTTTGGGGCCAGCGTGCCACCGCAAGACTCGCATTTAATCGTATCCATGTTTACATTCCCTGGAAGATCAATATTGTAGGTCACATTGTTAGTTGACTTGCCATCCGGTTTGGTTTTGATACGTGTTGCCAGAAATATCAACACAAAACCAATCAGGATGAAAATGATACCGAAGATTACCCAACTGCCACCGCCGCCACCCTGGCCACCAGATCCAAGTAAGTAGAGAAACCCAAATAAGAGTGCAAAACCTGCGAGGATGAAAAGAATCAATTTGCCAGCTTTCATCGTTATCTCCGTATGTGATAAAAAAATTGGGAATACTGTTTACATACATCTCGCTGTATTGAATTCACTATGATCGGATAATATGCCAATCATTAATAACTATATCATAATCAAATATTTGCTTTTTGACTATATTAAACACATTATTAACACTGCCTGTGTGAACAGCAAAAGATTACGCAACCTTTTTTCTGTAAATTTGAGTCAGAAATACCCATAGTTCTTTAACAATCTAATGACTTGCCAGCACAATAGCGTTTTCCGATCTGCCACTCCTCACTCATCTCCATCAGCATCGCAGAAATCAATCTCAGACATGAGGCCTCGTTAGGAAAAACACCAGCAACTCTTGTTCGCCTGCGAATCTCCTTGTTGATCCTTTCCAGACTATTGGTTGTCCGGGTGCTCCTGCGATGCTCAAGAGGAAAGTCAAAGACCGTAAACCCTTCAGCCAGGTTGTCCTCCAACCAGGCCGATAAGCGTGGTGCAGTGTCAGCGTACTTCTGGATAGATGTCTGTAAAAGTTCCTCTGCTGCTTTTCGGTCGCAAGCGTTGAACATAGCTCTGATGTCAGCCGCAACCTCCAACCGCATCGATTGCTTTGGCAAATATGCACCAGCATTTTGTTGCAGATGAAACTGGCATCTCTGCCATGGGATGCTGCCAAACACAGCTCTTCTGGCTGCTCCAAGACCTTCGTGGTCATCACTGACAATCAGTTTCATTCCATTCAACCCTCGGTCTTTTAGGCTTTTCAAGAAGGCCTTCCAGTGCGCTTCATGCTCACTGAGTGATACTGAAACACCAAGTATCTGCCTTTCACCCTCTGGTGTTATGCCTGAGGCCATTAAAACAGCTGCATCTCGTACCTGGCTTGCTTCCCGTACCTTCTCGTATCGAGCATCCACATAGAGGTACTGGATCTGTCCCAATGGTCTTTCCCGCCATTCTTGCAGAACTTCATCCAATTGTGCGGCTGCCCGGCTGACCTGTGTGGCTGAGATCTCTACGCCGCATAATTTCTCCGTGATGGCTTTTACCTTGCGGGTGGACACCCCCTTTACGTACATCTCTGCCAGCGTGATCGTGAGAGCTCTTTCACTACGAAGCCCTTTCTCTAAGGCGGATGGATAAAAGCCTCCCTCCCTGACTTGTGGCACGGCAAAGGTGATCTCTCCAACACGGGTCTTCATAGTCTTGGGCTTGAAGCCGTTGGCGTGGCCTTTTCGTTCCTCTCTGCGCTCGTAGTGCTCAGCCTGCAGGTACTTTGATCGTTCAACTTGCATGGCGTTGTTGATCAGTACTCGCATCAGTTCCGGAATTGCATCCAACCCTTTTTCCGCTATCTCATCTACAAAGGTATAATCATTTTGGTGAGTCATTATGTTCTCCTTTTTTGGTTTGGTCACCTTAAGGATACTTCTGACTCACCAATTTTGTTAAGGTTCTGCAATTTACAGAAAGAATGTTACTCCAACCAGCAAAAAGAACAAAAATGCTATAATTTCATTTATGACTGAGGAAAATGAATACACCCATTATGTTGATTTGAAGAAGCAGGTAAATTTTCACAATTACCGCTATCACGTCCTGGATACGCCGTTAATAAGTGACCTGGAATATGACAGGTTGATGAACAGTCTTAAGGCAATTGAAGCTGATCATCCTGAGTGGATCATGGCAGACTCGCCGACTCAACGGGTGGGCGGGCAAGCTGTGGAAAAATTTGTCAAAATTCAGCACCCGAAACCAGTATTGAGTTTGGCAAATGCATTTGAATTCCAGGATGTAAAAGCATGGATTGATCGTATCTCAAAGCTTGATGAACGGGTGACCATAGCTGATTTTGTCGTTGAGCCGAAATTTGATGGGCTAACAGTCATTCTGGATTATCGCAATGGGGCATTCTTTCAGGGTGCCACACGTGGTGATGGTGATATCGGAGAAGATATCACCCAAAATCTCAGAACGATTAAAAGTTTACCCCTTAGCATCCCGGTAAAAGAAAGTAAGCTTCATATCCCTGATCGGCTTGTTGTAAGGGGTGAAGTACTGATTCTTCTTGATGATTTTAAAGAGCTTAACGAAACACTGCTGGATGCCGGCGAAAAAACCTATTTAAACCCGCGAAATACAGCAGCCGGCTCATTACGTCAGCTTGATCCCGCAATCACTGCAAAAAGGCCACTCATGTTGTTTACATACGACATTTTAGTTGGCGATGATGCTCTTCCCAATACGCAACACGAACGACTCGATTACCTGAAGCAACTTGGTTTCCCTGTCACATCGTTTGTCGAATATTGCAAAGATTTATCAGAAGTGGAAAAATCAGCAGAAAGATGGAATGGACGGAGAGATCAATTACCGTTTGAAGTTGACGGGATAGTGATCAAGATAAATGATCTTATTTTGGCTGATGAACTTGGATCTGTTGGTCGTGATCCACGCGGCGCGATTGCGCTCAAGTTCCCTGCCCGTGAGGTGACAACCAGGCTGGCAGATATCGGAGTCAATGTAGGTCGAACAGGCGTTCTGACGCCTTATGCTATATTAGACCCCGTTGAAGTTGGTGGTGTTGTCGTAAAGCAAGCCACATTGCATAATTTTGACTATATCAAAGACAAGGATATTCGCATAGGCGACCGTGTACTGCTCAAAAGAGCCGGCGATGTTATTCCCTATATCATTGGGCCAGTTTTTGACGCAAGAAAAGGATCAGAGAAGGAATATATTCCTCCTGCGAATTGTCCTTCATGTGGAGAACCGGTTGAGCACATTGCTGGAGAGGTGGCCTGGTATTGTGTCAATAGCAGCTGCCCGGCGCAGTTGGTTAGAAATGTTGAGCATTTTGTCTCAAGGGGAACAATGGACATTGTAGGGCTTGGGATAAAAATAGTTGAGCAGCTTATTGATGCTGGATTGGTAAAATCTGTACCTGATCTTTATACACTAAACAAAGAACAACTCTTAACAGTAGAAGGTTTTGCAGAGAGAAAAGCGGATAATCTACTCTCTGCAATTGAAGCATCAAAGAAACAAAAACTTTCTAGATTAATCTCTGCGATGGGGATACGTGGTGTTGGTGAGGTGATGGCAGTCACCCTGGCAGACAGCTATAAAAACCTTGACAATCTTGCACATGCCACGGTAGATGAGCTTCAGAAAATTGAAGGCATTGGACCGAACATCGCACAGGCGATAGTTGACTGGTTTGATAGAGAAGCCAATCAAATACTGATTACCCGCTTGAGAGAGAATGGTGTTTGGCCGGTGGAGAAGGGAGTATCAGAAACCAATGATAAAACCTCAACTGCTCTGTCAGGAATGACATTTGTGATCACTGGAACACTCCCGCATTATTCACGAGATGAAATGAAAACTCTGATCCAGTCAAATGGCGGTAAAGTTGTGGATTCTGTAAGTAAAAATACAAATTGGCTGCTGGCGGGAGATAATGCTGGCTCAAAGCTTGCAAAAGCGAAATCGCTTAGTGTGCAGATTATTGACGAAGAAACACTTTTGAAAATGATCGATTTTAGATAGCCCTAATCAAAACAATATGATAAAAGTAACTTTAAAACCAGGCCGTGAAAGTTCACTCAAGCGCAGGCATCCATGGGTATTTTCTGGCGCAGTTTCAAAAATTGATGGTTCCTATCTACCGGGTGACCAGTTAACAATTTATGACAATCGTGGTAATTTTTTAGCGATTGGGGCTATCAGCCCTGAATCCAACATTCTCATCCGTGTCTTTGCATTTGAAGAAGACCAGGATATTAACGGAAACTACTTTCGACAAAAAATTTTGCAGGCGAAAAACTTGAGGCAGTCGTTGGTGTCTCTGAAAACAACCAATGCCTACCGTTTAATTAATGCGGAGTCAGACGGTTTACCCGGTTTGATTGTCGACCGTTATGAGAATGTGCTGGTTGTTCAGTTTCTTTTTGCCGGCATTGAAAAATGGAAGAGGGAGATCATTGAAATTTTATCGGAAGTTGAGGAATGTGGCGATATTTATGAACGGTCTGATGAAGATGTGCGCAAGCTTGAAGGATTGCCCCTCACAAAAGGCTGGGTAAAAGGTGGACGCCAGTACCACAACATTGAGATTTACGAGAATTCAATCAAGTACCTGGTTGATATTGCAGATGGACACAAAACAGGGTTTTATTTGGATCAACGTGATAACCGCATAAAAGTTTATGAACAAGCAGAGGGAAAAGAGGTATTAAACTGTTTTTGTTACAGCGGCGCATTCAGTATATGCACCCAATTGGGAGGAGCTGCAGCGATTACATCAGTTGACTCATCCGGACCAGCGCTTGAAATGGCACGAAGAAACTGGTCACTGAATTGTCATGCTGAGATAGCTACTTGGATTGAAGCAGATGTGTTTCATTTCTTGCGAGCGCAGCGTGACCGGGATGCCAAGTATGACATGATCATTCTTGACCCACCAAAATTTGCGCGGACTTCTGCCCAGGTTCAACGAGCGGCTCGTGGATACAAGGATATCAATCTCCTAGCATTCAAGCTCTTAAGACCTGGCGGCCAGTTATTCACTTTCTCCTGTTCAGGCGGCATGACTCCTGAATTATTCCAGAAAATTGTTTCTGATTCTGCACTTGATGCCAATGTTCAAGCTGTGATCCTTGATACCATGCGACAGTCTGAAGACCATCCCACGGCATTAAATTTTCCTGAGGCAGGATACTTGAAAGGCTTGATCTGCCAACGAGTCTGAGACAGCCTGAATATAAACTGGAGGAACGATGGAATATGAGATTGTGGCGACTCTGGGGCCGGCGTCGACCACTGTCGATATGTGGCGGGCTATGTGGAAAGCAGGCGTATCCGGGTTTCGCCTAAATTCATCACATTTATCAGCGGAAGAAGTATTTTCACAAGTAAATTTATTACTGGATACCTTTAATGGGTTGCCTAAAACACCATATATCGTCATAGACCTGCAAGGTAGCAAATGGCGGCTTGGCAAGTTACAAAAATATTTACTTGAAGAGGAAAGTTTGATAACCCTGAAATTGGGGATTACTGCAGCTGAACGTAACGTTCTACCTGTTCCACATGCAGATTTTTTTATGGCAGCAGAAGAGTCAGACGGCTTTGTTGTACTGAATGATGCGAATAGTGTTTTGAAAATTGAGTCGATCAACGGTTCAGTAATTTCTGCAAGAGTCATCAAGGGTGGTGAAATAACCTCTAACAAAGGGATCACAATGCGGGATACAAAATACCGGGTCGAAAATCCAAATGCGAAAGATTTGCTGATTTATCAAAGAACCAGGAACATTCCGGAAATACGCTATGCCATATCTTACATAAAAGATGCCGAAGAGATGCACCGTTATCGCGATTGGTTTGGCAGTAAACAACACCTGATTGCGAAAATCGAGCGTTCAGAAGCACTGGAAGACATAAATGAAATTGATCAATTATGCAATGAAATGTGGATCTGCCGTGGAGACCTGGGCGCTGAGATTGGATTAAATAGACTGGCGTTTGCTGTTCAGACTGTAACAAAAAATTTGAGGCAATTTACCCATCCTGTTTTGATGGCGGGACAGGTTCTTGAGCACATGACCGCTTTTGATATCCCAACACGATCTGAAGTTTGTCACTTACTCGATCTTCTAACAGCTGGCTACAAGGGTTTTGTTCTTTCTGACGAGACTGCGATTGGGAAGTATCCCTTGGATGCGTGTGAAGCAGCAGCCATGTTTAGGGGAAAATAAATGATGGTGATGCCATGAATACGATTGGAGCGAGAATGAATAACCTGGTCTATTTTGGAACAATTCTAATCATTGTGGTATCAAGTGTGCTGTATCACTTGTTTCAGAAATACACACCGGCAAATGTAAATCCTGCAGTTGGATTAAGTGTTACTTACGCCATCGCATTGATAGCCTGTCTTATCTATATTGCAATTGTTCCACCAAAGGCCGGGATCACCAGTGAGCTTAAGGAAATCAACTGGGCAAGCATTGGTTTGGCTGTTGCCATCCTGGGAATTGAATTCGGATACCTGGCGGCTTACCGCGCCGGCTGGAATATTAATCTGGGTTCTCTCGTATCAAATGTGATTGTCGCAGTTATGTTAATTCCATTGGGTGCATTGTTGTTCAAAGAACATCTATTGGGTCAGCAGGTTATTGGTCTAATTGTCTGTATTGCTGGATTGGTATTGGTTAACTGGAGATGAAGAAAGAAATGGCATGAGCCATTTCTTTTAGGTGGAGATGGCGGGAATCGAACCCGCGTCCGAAAAATTCCACCACCAGATGTCTACGAGCGTAGATGATCATTTGTTCTTATACAAACATGATGGATCAACATACCATGCCTGTACCAGCTGCTTGGACCCGAAAGCCCTCTTTTGTGCCTCTAACAGCGTTGAGACACAGCACTCTGACTTTATTTTCGCCCTGTCAACTACCGGTCAGAGAGCGGAGCTGGAGGACGTAGCCTACGAAGAGACTATTGCGCTTTGTCCGTCGCCTAGGCGGCTAAGGGCATTGCGGCGTATGAAGTGCGGTTGGCACTTAATTGTTTGTACTGATTTTACGAGGTCGGTACCTCTCGGCTCGCAATCTAGGGCTATCCTTTCCCGTCGAAACCTGTCATCCCCAAGTTACCTGTTTATTATACCTTAAATAATTAGACCTTATTTAAGCTTAGGCGCCTTTGCATTATATAAATAGGATACTTTTATAAAACACCTGGGTCATTCAGGCTTGACGAACTGGTGAAATGGAATAAAATTAGAAACGTTGGGGCGATGGCGGAATAGGCAGACGCAACGGACTTAAAATCCGTCGATGGTGACATCTTGAGGGTTCGACCCCCTCTCGCCCCACCTTTTAGCTCATCATCAACAAAATTGTTGATTGTGGGCTTTTTATTACTCCAAAACATGAATTACTGAGAAGATTGAAAAATTTAGCTTTAATAGAAGGATCGGCAGATGATTGTCTGCCGATCCAGTATTTCTAATTTGTGATTGGTTATTTTAGCTTGCTCACGCGCGTATTGATGTCATTCAATCCACCCTGAACCATTGCCTTGGTAATGCCAAATTCCTTCACCTGCGGCAGTTCAAGAATATCTTCAATTGCCATGCTTTTGATCATATCCACGAGTGGGTTTTTGGATGCTTCTTCCAGGTATTGCCCAAGAATTGCCATACCTTTTGGATCTTTGAAGAAATCACCGACTTTTGATTGAAGTGTGTATGCCATAAATTCTCCTTATCTAATAGAACATTGTATTGGTTTAAAAACCGTTCTGTTAAAAAAATTATATACTTAATAATCATAATTACAAAATAATATTTTGAATAGCGTATTTTGCTTATCTTGTGAAGAATTGGGAGAAACACGCTATTGTTGAGGAAATAACTCCAAATAATTCTTGCAGATATTCAATTATTCATGGATAATTATGAGTATATCTGACCACTATCCAAGAAAGGAGCAAGAGTATGTGTGCTGTTAGTAAACCTGACTGGAAACAATTTTCTCCTATTATCCTAAAACGCCACTTACCAGTACCCAGTGATATTGAGATTGCCCAGGAATCGGACATTAAACAAATCAAACAAATCGCGGATGAGCTGGGGATTCTTGATGACGAATTAGAGATGTATGGCCCTTATAAGGCAAAAGTCAAACTTGAGATTTTAGACAGGTTGAAGGACGTTCCAAATGGCAAGTATGTAGATGTGACTGCAATTACACCTACACCGTTGGGCGAAGGGAAAACCACCACCACTGTTGGTCTAAGCCAGGCATTGGGCGCCCATTTAAAGAAAAGCGTGATCACGGCAATCAGGCAGCCGAGCCAGGGACCAACATTTGGCATTAAAGGCGGTGCAGCTGGCGGAGGGTACAGCCAGGTTATCCCCATGGAAGAGTTCAATCTCCACATGACAGGTGATATCCACGCTATTACTGCTGCAAATAACTTGCTGGCTGCAGCGATTGATACCCGCATGCTGCATGAAGCGAATCAAACAGATGAACGCTTATTTGCCAACTTGTTCCCAAAGGATAAACAGGGGAAACGGCATTTTTCTCGCAATATGGCTCCGAGATTAAAAAAATTGGGCATTGATAAAACTGACCCTGAAGATATGACCCAGGAGGAACGCAGTCGTTTCGTCAGGTTAGATATTGACCCCGAGTCAATCACCTGGCGGCGTGTGATTGACACTAGTGACAGGTTACTGCGCGGCATCGAAATAGGCCTCGGACCAAGTGAGAAAGAAGCCTACACGCGACAAACTGGTTTTGATATTGCAGTTGCCAGTGAGATTATGGCGATTTTAGCCTTAACTACCAGCCTCAAAGATATGCGGGAACGATTTGGACGTATCGTTATCGGCGTTAGCAGGAGTGGTGAAGCAATCACTGCTGATGACATTGGTGCGGCTGGCGCTTTGACAGTTTTGATGAAAGATGCCATCAAACCAACTTTGATGCAAACACTTGAAGGGACGCCAGTTTTTGTGCACGCAGGTCCATTTGCCAATATTGCCCACGGTAATTCATCTATACTGGCAGACAAGATAGGGTTGAAACTGGCAGATTACGTCATTACTGAATCTGGCTTTGGCGCTGATATGGGCATGGAAAAGTTTATGGATATCAAATGCCGGTATTCGGAATTGCGACCTGATGTAGTTGTATTAGTGGCAACCATAAGAGCATTAAAGATGCACGGTGGTGGTCCGAAGGTTGTAGCCGGACGGCCTCTAGATTCGGTTTACACTGATGAAAACCTTGAGCTACTTGAAAAAGGTATTGCTAATCTGAATCATCATATCAAAACTGCCAAGAAGTATGGCATTCCAGTTGTTGTAGCAGTTAATCAGTTTTTCACAGATACTCCTGCTGAGTTGGAATTGGTGAGAAAGCAGGCTATTGAACAAGGAGGAGCTGAAGATGCAGTTATATGCAATCACTGGCAATTAGGCGGTGAAGGCGCTGTTGACCTGGCTCACGCAGTTGTGAAAGCTGCTGAAAAACAATCAGAATTTAAATTCCTTTATCCTTTGGATTGGTCAATAAAGGAAAAAATTGAAACGATTGCACGGGAAGTTTATGCAGCTGATGGCGTGGATTATTCTCCAGAGGCAGAAGAAAAAATTGCTGAATACACAAGATTAGGCTTTGACAAGCTTCCTATTTGCATGGCAAAAACGCATCTTTCAATCAGCCATGATCCTGAGCTAAAGGGTGTGCCATCTGGTTATCGCATTCCGATCAGAGACGTACGCGCCTCAGTTGGTGCGGGATTTATCTATCCGCTGCTGGGTACTATGTCAACGATGCCTGGACTTCCAACCAGACCAGGGTACTATGATATCGATATCGATTTTGAAACTGGAAAGATTGTAGGGCTGTTCTAAACTTGAGTTTGTGCAGTGGATCAGGTGCAGCATTAGTTTGCTGCACCTTTTTTGTCATTTTTTCTGGATTATTCCCTGAATTTGTATATAATTATTTATGACAACATTTCGAATCTTGTCATAAAATAAGCTTTTTTAGAGTTATGGGAGCAATTTATGGATAATTCGTCATCAAATAAGACAAGTATCGATGTGGGTGGCCGGATACGCTACTTGCGTAGTTTGCGCAGCATCTCTATGAGGGCTCTGGCAAAACTGAGTGGTTTGTCAGCTAATGCACTCAGCATGATTGAGAGAGGCCTTACTTCTCCATCCGTTAGTACGTTGATAAAACTTTCTCAAGCATTAGAGGTACCTGTTACTTCTCTATTTAGAGAAGAGCCAAGTAGAAAGAAAATCGTCTTTTGTAAAAACAAGGATCGAAATGCATTTTCCTTTCAAGGTGGTATTTGGGAAGCAATGGGTGGTGAACGTTTTGAAGGACAAATGGAAGCCGCGTTTGCAACAATATCACCGAATGCCAGGTCAGGCACGCACAGTATGTATCATAGTGGTTATGAATTCGTGTACTGTGTGACTGGAAAGCTTGAATATCAGGTTGAGGAGGATCTTTACATTCTTGAACCTGGTGATTCATTGATATTCACTACTAATATGGCTCATAAGTGGAAAAACTTAGCACAGGGTGAAACGAAGGTAATATTTGTTGTCTCCGGTTTTGAGCAACAAGAAAGCCCGGGAGAGATTCACCGGGCTTCTACTGGAACAAACGAGTAGAATAAAAATCAGTCTGATCTAATTTTTATACGAGTCTTCTGATCACATCTTCTGCAGAGATTGGTAGAAAAGCAATAAGCGGTATTTCTAACATAATGTGGGCGCCAGGATCAAGTGCCATCGCAGCCCTCACAGATGATATCATCACTTGGGCTGTAGAAGCAGGGTTGTGAAAGAGGGAATCAAAAGACAGCAGTTGATTATCAACACCGCTGGCACCGCCTTTACGCGACACCCGGATACGATGGCCCATGTCAACCAAAGGCGCAACGCGATCAACCTCAAAGAAATTGACTTCATCGTGTGCAAAGTAAGGATCCTGCATCAACGTCTCTGTTAGTGTTTTAAAATCTACGCCATCCTCAGTCTCAAGGTAAACATCACGCTGGTGAACGCCTGGTCTTCCAGGGCGGGTGATTGATAAAGCATCTTTTACGCCGGCGTAACTCTTGGCAGCAACGGTGTGTCCCATACTCATCCCCGGTCCGTAATTCACATAAGTGAGACCGGTTGGTGCCCAGATCTCAAACAAAGCTCTGACCATTGTACTGGCACCCGGATCAACGCCACTGCCCATCACGGCAGTAGAATTGTGTGCTCGTGCTATTGGGTCAAGAGCGTTCTTTAATTGCATAAAAGGTTCACCGTGCATATCGAAACAATCAACCGTATTTATCCCCATTTCTAAAAATTTTGGCGCAGCTTTTTGTACGACTCTTGTTGGGCAAGCCAAAATAATAACATCTGGACGCACAGTCAACATGTTAATATCTTCTACAACTTCAACACCGGGGAAACGGGCTTGAATCTTTGGAATTTCACATCCCAATTCAACGATGCCAACCAGATGCATGTCCTCGGTCAACTTCAGCCCTTGTACGGCATAAGCGCCAATATGACCGCATCCTAATACTGCCACATTAATTTTCTTCATTCGTTTAACTCTCCTTGATGCTTGCAGTTATGTAGTGGGATTAAATGTGAACTTAATTTTTGAACCCAGGCTGGAACCAGCCTCTTTTCCGGTCTTTAAAAAATGATCAGATTTGACAATGATATTCATGTGGTTTGGCAGATGGGTGAAATCATAGCCTGCCAGTGTGCCAATCTCAACTCCATCAACTTCTACTGTGTCGCCAACCCACAAGACACCTGAATTATCCATCTCAAAGAAGCAGAAATAGATGACATTATTGACTACAGCATTCGGACCAGCATCCATTTCTGGCGTTATGATCAATTCATGCACTTCGTGTTTCTGAAAAGCTCGTGAAGGGTAAGGGCTAATTTCAAGTGCGCGACGGTCGTTCTTTGCGTGTAGCAAAGTATTGACTGTTCCAATAACTGGAATTTTTGAATAACAAGGGTTTGGTGGATGCTTTATCGATAAATCTTTATACGGATCGGGACTCATGGTTTACCTCAATTGATTAAATTTAATAATTCACTGCTGGTAGTCTCTTCCACATTGATGACAGTTGTATTGTTTACATGTGATTGAATTACGTCAAGGAGCTCTGCAGCGTTGATATAAGCCGCAGTGTAGGTGTGTGTTGACTGCATGTAGCGGGGATAAAATGGATTTACTGTCATAAAAAGCAGAGGCAACGTTTCGCAGTAACTGATTTTATAACCAGATTTTTCATACTTCTGCAATGTATCCTGCCATAATATCGGGTTACCAGAGGCAATTAGATAAAGTGGGTTACCCAGGATTAACTCCTTGGGGTTGTACGTGTTTGGAAGTTTATCTAAAAGCTTAAGTAGTAAATCTGGGTAGCACGCGCCTGGTATCGTCAACCGGTCAAACCCTTTTGATGCTTGAGCAAACAACTTTTCAAAAATTTCTTGAGAGATCAATGAGGAAGATGGAATTGATGCCGTAACTCCACTTGTTAACGCCAGGTGGATATGTTTAAACTTCTCAACAGGCTTGGTTGTATCATAGTTAAATAGCTGTGCTAATCCTTCAGCATGAGCGGCTATGTTGTCAATCTGGTCATCAAAGGATGCGCCTGTTGATATTACCAATCCATCTGCACAAATCATTGGTACGATACGGTTTAGAGCACCATCAACTAATGTATAGTCCACTTGATTTTGTTTCAGAATCTTGAGAACAATCTCCAGGTCTGACCTGCGATTTGGACCAGCCAGGGTATAGGTATTCGGTTGGATGATCTCAACGATTTGGATAGCGCCTAAAATTGTTTGAACATCCGTCTCGCAAATAATCTTATAAGAGGATGGACTCGCGGGTTTAAGGCATTGTGCTGCGGTCGCGATAATGTCACCAGATTTCAGGTAATAAAGCGGCTTGGGCAATCCGGTGACATTATCAATGTTTTCACCGTCATAGCCGATGCTTGTAACGGCTATGCGTGCACCTTGATCCCTCATTGAGGAAAGCACCTTTGAAGCAGTGGTGGTTTTCCCTGTGTTTTTTGCTGTGCCGGCGAAACCGATGACCTTCATGGTTGTTATTATCCAGTGATAATGGTGTCTTTGCCTGTTCGCCCTGGGAAGAGCCCATCTTCTTCGTTGCCAAGCAATCCTTCATAAATTGATGCTACAAAATCACCTCGCTTGGCAATTGTTTTTAACACATCAATTATACCGCTGTGGATCTCCTCTTTGATCAGTTCACATTCTGCAGTAGGCAGGAATGCACCGTTACCGACAAATCGTAAGGCATCTTTTACTGCTCTGAGCGTATCAACGCGTGCCTGTGAAGATATTGGACCCTTAGAGTACGCTTCATCAGATGAGGCGATTGTAGCTGCTGTCACACCAGCGCTGCAAGCCAGCGCTGCATGCAATGCAGTGGTCATCGATGATTGAACTCGTTCCGGTGTATGTGTCATGAAACCAATCGGTTCACCGGGCCAAACGGGAGTGTCTACGATGTCCTGCCAGACAGCCAATTTCGCCAGGTTCATATCGATCATATTATCGTCCATGCGGCCGTAAATGGTCATGTATGGCGAGAGACACATGAGCGGTTTTGGAATGGGCTTTGCATTCAACTTAAGACCTAGCGCCATCATGATCAGCAAACCGGCAAATGTCTTGTGGGGAGGTACGCCGCTAAGCTCATCATTTCCCGGAATATCAAATGGCAACCCATATTCACCTGCAAGTTTTAATGAGTAAACACCATCAACTGTCAGGCGAGCAGGATCAGTGCCGCCGCCGGTTGAGCCGTAGGGTATGTTAATTTTGAGGATATCTGCACCAGCAGCATGTGCCAGGACTTGCATCTCAGGCGTGTTTAAGCCACGATGGCCGCGCACATTCCAGATCGTTGAAGGCTCCATGTAATGCTTGATGAATTTCAAATTTTCAAGGGTTAAGATGGTGCCGTCATGTTCGTGGGAAAGATAGCCTTCCAACAGACCTTCACGCTGGGCATTCCAGGAAGGATCAAAATGCAGCACACCATCAATTCCCCAGGCTTCAGCAATGCGGATGTGAACGACGTCCATCACCGGGCAACCTGTACCGTATTGGGCAAAGAAGTATGTCTTCTGGTCGCTGTGGCGGAGTGTGTTTGAGAGGTCGATTCGTGATTGATAAAGAACAGGAAGATTTTCGCGTTCTTCTTTGCTAAGCCAACGCACACCTGAAGGGAGCTGCTTGTCGTTATAAAATGCCTGGATGTCTGGGTCACATAAGGCGATATATTTCTTGATTAAGTTATCGCGTTTTTCAGTGTTAGAAACGGTTTCCGGGTCAGAGACGTTCTCTGCGATCATTTCAGATCTAATCTTTGCACGTTCAATACCGGTGCTATTTTTTCCTTTTACCCAATCAAGTATCTGGTCAGAGATTTGATCAAGAAGCCGTTCAATTTCCTTGTCTTTGAATTCGTAGGAAAAGCCTTCAACAATGTCAGGTTTTTGTTTTTTGAATGAAGACAAGTCATCCAGACCAGCCAGACCGCTTTGCCTGCCTTCAATAAAATTGACAACTTTTTTAATATCCAGTTCGCCAATGAAGGTTGCATCAAAGCCAAGCTCTGCGCCGGTCTCTTTAGTCAACGCCATCCCACCAACACCGAAGCGCGTGTGCTCACGAACACCTGCTGCCTCAGCGAGGTCAACCAGGCGGCTGAGTGTTTCAGCAACTTTGTATCCCAGCGTTCGGCTAACAAGAACGGCAGCAGGATTTGTCTCTTGAGCAAGTTGAATGACCTCTTCGACAGTTGTACCTGGGCGCATTGAAATCGCGTTATAACCGAGCTCTGATAATTTACGTTTAATGAGTTTTACTGCATTGTCATGAACTGGATCGAGTGGTGCAAGAATGACTGTTTTCATCGGTTATTCTCCTCCCTCAAGCCAGTTGTAGTGGTCACCCGGATGATGAATGTAGCTGCGCAGCCTTACACGCGCGCCAAGCCCTTTGTGCTCAAGAAATACAATATCACATCTGCCGAGGTTCAACTCACTTGCGAGTTTATAGGCAATATCTTTTGCATCATCTTCATTCTGGCAGATTAAAAAAGTCTCAATATCAATCGTGTCACATACTTGATCAAGTGCCCGTGATTCCATAGAATATTGTCCTTCTGACCCCTTGTTACATATGCAGGTAATGAGTAATGTCTTGAAGACAGTTACTCATTACCTGTGATACTACATTTTGTTTTTTGACGTCGAACTAATATTAGTCGAGCAGACCAGCATACTTGGAAATGATTTCCACTGTCTTGAGAACACCCTTTACGATCAAGCGGGTTTCTTTTTCCATCAGGCGGCCTTCTTCGTCAACATTACCGATACCATTGGAAATGAAGATATTGGCATCGTAGGCGATAGTTGGGATGATGCCCATCTGGGCCATACCGTTCTGGAGAACATTGCTGCCGGCATACATGTCTTCGATTGAGAAGATCGGAATACCGAACTTATCACCAGCCCAGGTGTCTTCGTAGTTGAGTTCAACAGCATTGCTGTTGACAGATTTGGTGATGGTCCAACCCTTCTGTAACTGCTTGGGCAGTTTATCAAACTCTTCCAATGCAATTTTGTACAGGCCATCGAGAGCATTCAACATGACTTCTGGATGATCGCGCAGGATCTTTAATGCAGCTATCATACCAGCCAGAGCTTCCTTGCCAGGATCGAAGCCAACATGGGCTGCTTTACCATGTGAAGAGAGTGTGCCGTAGCGGGCGCCATGAATACCGACTGCGCGGCGAACTGGAACCATTGTTTCAGATTTACCAATGATCAAACCACTTGTGGGCGAACCCGAGGCTTTGTCCATGCTGTAGCAAATGGCGTCAGCGTTAGTCTTGCGGATGTCGGTACCAAGGAATGGAACACCCCAGGCATTGTCAACGATGTAAGGAACATCATACTTCGCAGCTAACTTACCAAGACCAACCTGTAGTTCAGGTGCACCATTGGCATTTTTCTCCCCATAACCATAACCGGGGGTGTCATAGGCAATACTGGCGAAACCGACAAGCAATTCTTTGTGGCGTTCTGCAAGTGTTTCAAAGCTTTCAAGAGTTTTCTTCGCATCAGTGTGCATTAAATTGATAACAGGATTGTGCTTGATACCATGCAGGCTGTAGTCAGCGCCTTCCATGCGAACGTACACAGTTTCCAGATTGGTCTGGCGTTTTCCAGTTACACCTAACTCACCAGCGGCTTCACCACGTTCTGCATTAATTTCTTTGTATTTCGGAGGGAAGGGGCGTCCGTAAGCTCCCTGGTGATGCATGTGCCTTTCGTAAGGGGCCAGGTAGCGACCGCGATAGTTATCACCACGACCAGCCATTGGGGGTGCATAGAGAACATCGTATAAAATGACCAATGCGCCTTCGCAAGTGTTGGTTGGTGCTACATCATAGTCATCACCGTAAACTGATTTGACGACCTCGCGCAGTTCTTCATCTAGCACAGAACTGTGAACAACTTTTCGACCATAACCGTGCATGGCTTCGGAAACTGCGCGTGAGAGCAGACCGTGGCAGCCAGAGATGGCACCGGTTGCACCGATGTTATTCTTGACCTCAGATGTAATGCCTAATTCTTCACCAGCTTTGCGGCATTCGGCATAAATGTTGGCTTGATTAGCCTGCAGGTGCTTATACAACTGATATCGATATTGGAACTTACTTGTCATTTTATTTCTCCTTATATTTGACTAAGATTAGTTTTCAAATTGTTGACTGGCTTGCGACACGAGAATTTCAAAATCATCCTGCGATTCAAGATCTTCAAGAACGCTAATGATGTGTTGCCTCATAAATTTTTCTGCGGTATCAGGATCTTTTCGACCAATGGCATCAAGGACTTCCTGATGTTCCTGGGTGGATTTTTCCAACCTGCCGCTTTGATAATTTGAAAGTATACGGTAGCGCTTTAAGTGATCATCAAGATTGGATAATATTTGAATGAGCCATTCACTTTCTGATCTATTAATAATGAGATCATGAAATAATTTGTTTTGGTTTGATGCTTCTTTAATTTCGCCTTTTTTGCTGGCCTCGTCCATGAGATTGATGTAATTTTGCGCCTGCAAAATTTGCTCAGGAGAAAATTTTCCAGACACAAGACGGGCAGCGAGACCCTCAAGATGCGCTCTTATCATGAAAATATCAGCAATGTTCTTGCGATTGATTTCAGAAACGTATGTACCAGTATAAGCAATTTTCTTTACAAAACCTTCTCGTTCCAGCCTGAGAAGGGCGTCACGCACAGGTGTTTTACTAACACCCAACCTTGATGCCAGTTCGCTTTCTACAAGGCTTTGACCAGGGACCAATTGAAAAGAGATGATGGCATTTTTTATGGCATCATAAGCAAACTTTTCGAGTGATATTGGAGCTGAAAGAGGGTTTAATTTGGTTTCCATGGTGAATTGTCCTGAAATCACATAATATATGATATATCATACATTAAGAACTGCAACTTTGCAAGTGGCAAATTGAACAAATGAGGAATTTTAAGAAATATTTAATAAAATGAAATGAATAATTTAAGGTTGCTCATCTGTTATTTCCCCAACCAGGATTTAGCTATAACGGGCAATTCCTGAATAGGTGCTGTCTTGATTGTGCAGTCAGGTAAAGATTCAATAAAATACTTGCCATACTGTTTGGTGAGAACCCGGCGATCGAGGAGTACTACAATGCCACGATCAGATTGGGTTCTAATAAGCCGTCCAAAGCCTTGACGGAACTTTAAAATTGCTTCAGGCAAATGAAATTCATTGAACGGGTTGTCGTAGGTTTCTGACCTTGCTGCGATGATAGGATCAGAGGGAACGTCAAAAGGTAGTTTCACAATGACAAGGGCCGAGAGCGCTTCGCCCGGAATATCAATTCCTTCCCAAAATGACCTTGTGCCAAGTAATACTGCTTTATCAGCAGATTTGAAATTTTCCAACAGTGTATTGGGAGAAGCGCCTTCTCCCTGTTCGTAAACAACGATACCTTTTTCTCCCAGGGCGGGAGCTATTGCATTCGACGTACGTTTAAGCTGCGCATAGGAAGTGAATAATGCCAGCATGCGGCCATCTGTTGCTTTTGCAAGCTTGATAATCGTGTTTTCCACAGCGCGCTGATAGGCAGCCGCATTATTTGGTTCTGGGATGTCATTGGCTAAAAACAAAAGTGCTGAATTTTGATAATCAAAAGGTGAGCCCAGCACTATTTCATCTGCCTCATCGGCGTTCAGTCTTCCTCTCAGATAATCAAAGCCTTCATTGGTGGTAAGCGTTGCAGAAGTCAGAACAATGCTGGCTTTCTCATGCCATAGATACTTTTCCATCATTGACCCAATCTGCAGTGGGGCTATTTGGAGGATGATTTGATTGCGATTTGGAGACAACTCTATCCAATAGATGAAATCAGAATCAGGTTTTGAGACAAGCGCATTGATATTTTCGTAGACTTCAGAAAACATCCTGTTGATTGAACTGAGATTTGATAAGGTATCTTCTAATTCCTCATTCATTAAGATTTGACCAGAGGCAATAGAAGTGTAAATTTTTGATAGTTGAGATAAAAATGCAGTGAATTTCTCAGCTGCTGCTTCCCAATTTAGTTCAACAGGTTCCCAATTCGGCGTCGTTCGAGTTGCAGGTAGTATGCGCAGTTGTTGGCCATAACCTGGAATCGGTTGATCTTCCCTTGCGTAGATTAAAAATTCATCAATTGATTTAAAAAATTGTTTGATATCAATTTCAAGCTGGAATGAAATATCATCGAGCGATTCGACAAATTTTTGAAATAATGCCAAATCAGATGGCTTGAGAGTTGATTTAGCCAAATTGCTTAAATGTCCTAAGACGCCACCAGAAAGACCACCTAATTCGCGGAATAGACGAAGCAGGTCTGATTGGGTAATTCGGTTGCTTAACGCATTTGTCGTCGCAGACTCAAGGTGGTGTGCCTCATCAATGATGAGGTAGTCATAATCCGGCAAAATTCTGCTGCCGGTAGCGATGTCTGCCAACAACAATGCATGGTTGACAACAATAATGTGAGCAGTCTGCGCACTCTGATAGGATTGAAAGAAGGGACAGGCACCACCCATCCGGCTAAGACATGTTTCTGACTTGCAGTTTTCATCATCAGCCGATAGGCGGGACCAGATATCACGTTCAGCCGGGCCAGTGAGCGTGATTTCATTACGATCACCTTTTCCACCTTCTTCCAACCATACCAGGAGTTTGGCGAGAACGCGCATCTCTTCAGCATTTTCAGGGCCACGATTACGGAGACTCTCAAGCCTTCGGGGACAGAGGTAATTTGATCTGCCCTTTAAGACAGACGCTTGAATATCCAATCCCATCGCAGCTTTTAGGTCAGGGATATCTTTTTTTATTAATTGATCTTGAAGATTAATGGTGTTCGTTGAAATGATAACCCGGCGGTTATTGTTAACAGCCCAGAGAACAGCAGGTAATAAATAGGCATAGGATTTGCCAGTACCAGTGCCTGCTTCTATTAAGAGGTGGTAGCCTTCAGAGAATGCTCGTGACACTGATTTTGCCATCTCAATTTGCTGAGAACGATTTTCATAAGTAGTGAAATGTTTAGAAAAAAGTCCACCATAATCAAGAAAAGATGCAACCAAATCTGGATCAAGTGGCACAATTACTTCATTGGGCTTGATCGGTAAACCATTAACTGGCTGTTCCGGAAGAAAATTGTTCAGATAAAACGGTATATCTGATTTTTCAGGTGGGATAACCGTTTTGGTCCGGTTTTTTAGAATCGTTCGAAATAAATAGTTCGCACCCCAACTAAAGGTTTCGCTCAAACGTGTAAACTCTGCTAACAGGTTGAGCGGCAGAGACATACCTTTTTCAATAAAGACATTGTAAAGGGCTCGGGTCGTGCGGGCATCATCAAGCGCTCGGTGGGCATTCAGTACGATAATATCCAGGTTTTGAGCTAAGCCGGAAAGGTTATATCGGCTTACCGTTGGGTATAGAACAGCGCCGATATCGAAAGTATCGATTACTTCATTGTGAGGAAAATAACGATCAGCTTTCAGGAACGACAGGTCAAAACCGATATTATGGCCAAGTATGGGCAGGTTGCCAATAAACTGAATTAGATCGGGAAAAACGTCAACAAATTTGGGACTATTTCTTACCATTTCATTGGTAATACCGGTTAGCTGTGAAACAACTGGCGGTATAGCGACACCCGGATTGATTAGTGTTGACCATTCTTCTTCAATACGTCGTTCATTGAATTTAACTACGCCTATTTCTATGATTGTATCTGAGTTGGGATTTAGCCCTGTGGTCTCTAAGTCCAATGCGACGATTGATGGCATGGAGAAAATTATACCATCTGCCGCCGCCATCAAAATTTATGTAATTTGTATATGATAAGATTAATAAAGAGAAAATGAATTTTCCTGGAGATTAAAAATTTGAAAATTGAAAATGAATTTTTGTGCCTGGCAGTTGATCCGGAAAATGGCAATTTTTCAATCATTTCAAAGATACACGATACTGCGTTAAGAAACATCCAAGTTGGCATTAATTTTTCGTCGCTGGGCAGGAGTGTCTCCAGCTTGAACGACAACTGGGGATTGTTTTCTTGGACTGATCAGTCCAGTGCAACACACAATTCTGGAGAGCAAATCGAATTGACATTGGGTCCAGATGAATTTGGTATTCATTACGTGTTGACGTATAAGATCAGCAGTAACTCCCGGGCAATTCAGTGGAGGCTTAAGCTATCCAATCAATCAAGAAAGCCTATTTGGCTTGAGAAAATCACCCTACTAGATCTTTCACTCAAAGCTGCCGGCAATCAGAACCACAAATCATTTCTTGGCATTTCCGACTCTCATTTCAAGGATCAATTCTTTTTCTCTAACGGATGGCAATCCTGGTCAGGTACAGGCATAAAAAAGGGTTTAACACACCAGCACAGAACGAAATTAAGACCATTTTTGGCAGCACGGTCAGAAAATTATGGGACGATAGAGCATAATAAGGCAGGCCATTATTGGAGCGATTTCTATGCGCTTTATGGGGATACTCGCCATGAAACAGGAGCAGTATTAGGTTTTCTGACACAGCAGCAAAATTTTGGATCGATATCAATTGACTTGCATCCAAAAACTTCAGCCAGCTTAAAAATGTGGGCAAATGGTGATTCGGCTCGAATTGACCCCGGGATGACATTTGTAACTGATTGGGCATATTTTCAATTTGTCTCACTTAATAACGAACATCCTTACGATGATTATCTCAAGGCTGTAAACCAAGTAAACCAATGTAGGGAATTCTCAGGGTCACCAACCGGGTGGTGTTCCTGGTACCAGTACTTTCAGGACATATCAGACACAGTGATAAAAGAGAATACAAAAATGCTTGCGGAATTCAATAAAAAGCTACCGCTCAAACTTGTTCAAACGGATGATGGTTTTGTGACCAAGATCGGCGATTGGTATGACCTGAAAAGAGGTTTTGAACACGGTTTGACTGATATATCCTCCTACGTTGCAAAAAAGAATTTTACGCCAGGAATTTGGTTAGCACCTTATATTCTTCAAGCAGACAGTCAAATTCAAAAGGAACATCCGGATTTTATTCTCAAAGGTTATGATGATCGACCAGTCAATGCGGGCTTTGGATGGAATGGTTTGACAACTGCATTAGACCTGACTCATCCAGGTGTGCATGATCATGTATGTAAATTAATCGATAACGCGGTTTATCAATGGGGATTTGACTACCTTAAATTAGATTTTTTATATGCAGGCGCTTTGAAAGGGAAGCACTTGGATCCAACCAAGACCAGGGCACAATCTCTATATATATCGTTTAAAGCTATCAGGGAAGTAGCAGGTAAAGAGACTTACTTGCTTGCGTGTGGATGCCCGATAGGTGCAGGTATTGGATTATTTGATGGGATGCGTATATCCACTGACATAAGTGAATCTTGGACACCTGAATTTGCTGGTGTTAGGAACATTTTGAAAAATGAAGAAACAATGCCTTCTGCCAAATATGCAATCCGTAACATGCTTACAAGGTCGCACCAACATAAAAAGTGGTGGAATAATGACCCGGATTGTGTGCAATTAAGGGATAAACAGAAACTCACACTTGCTGAGCGGCAAAGTCATATCATCGCGGTTGCATTAACAGGTGGCTCTTACATCATTTCTGATAATCTTAAAAAATTATCAGAGGAAAATGTTACCGAAGGCGCAAGACTACTCCCATTGATTGATAAACGTGCAGTAATTGTTGACCTTTGGCAGAACGAATTTCCAAAATTAATAAAATTGCCACTAAGTGGCGCCCCGGGTGACTGGTATCTGTTGGCATACTTTAATTGGTCAGATAAAAAAGAAAAAGCTGTTATTAAATGCGATCAATTCAAACTAAATTCTGACCGTTATTTTGTGCGTTCATACTGGGATGATCAGGTTAGGATCAGCAGTAAGGGGGAGCCGCTTTGGACAGGTGCTATAAACCCTCATGGTGTTGTTCTGCTTGCAGTAAGGTCGTTTTCGTCAACACCAGTTTATCTGGGTGGTTCTCTTCACATTTCTCAGGGACTGGAAGTTGAAGCTCTTGAAATGAGGGGCGATTCTTGCTCTATTAAATTGAATCTCCAGCATGAGGCTGAAGGCTTTATAGATATATACCTTCCAGTGGAACCGGCGTACGCGACAGCAGGTGATGACCCTGTCAAATTCGCTCAAATCGAAAATGGTTTTTATCGAATTTTTCTAAGGGTAGACAAGAGTGTTATCGTAAATATCTTTTACAAATAAATCCCAAAATATTTAACAACTTAGACAAAAAATATAGAGGCGCCTCTCTGGTATTATTCTTGCACCTAAAGAGATTGATAGAAGAAACCACGCGTATGCATGTTATAGCGATGCATGTGTGATATTCATTCTAAAGCCTGTCTGATTTAGTGAGGTTATTATGCAGAAAAAATTATCATCGAATTTCTTTATTGTAGTTGTTGCTCTGGTTGTGTTGGTTCTGGTTGTAAGCGTTGTTGCAGCAATGATGATGCGACCTTCAATGGTGGGTAGTAAAGCGATCGGCAGTGACAAGTCACCTCAGGTCACAGAATTGAACGCACAAATTAATGAATATGAAAAAATGTTAAAAGATAATTCTTTGACAGATGAAGCCAGAAACTCACTGCAAGAGAAACTGACCATGGCGCAGCATCAATTAGAGTTATACACACAATTAAGTGCTGATATTGGTGGAGAGCCTGATGCAAAACAGGCTGAAATTCCTATTCTAGATGACCCTAATTTTGAAACTGGAATATTCGAGGGTGATGGCGGCATGTTTAGACCGGAAGTCGCAGTGATTCAAAACTATTATCAAACTCAATACGGTGACCAATACATTCAAGCATACGCTGGCGCAGTTGGCACTGACAAAAGCCAGGGCATTGTGATTTTGGCAGTCACATCCATAGATAAAATGGAGACCACGTTTGAACAGTTCTTGACTCCCGTAAACGAGGGATATGTAAGAATTGAAAATGTAGACAACCATATCATTTTTTTGATCACTGAAAGCCAAAATCATTTGAGTTTTCGTATCAGAGAAAAGGTATTCGAATAAATCCATAATTGTGATAGAAAAACCGGCTAACGTAGATTCGTTAGCCGGTTTTAACTTTACTTTTGCTACTCCGGGTTTTGCTCTTTAGCTGCTTTCTTTTTCTTACGAGAGCGAATAATCCAAATAATCAATAATATTGGAGCGACAAATAATAAGACTACTGGGATTGCGAAAAGCCCTGTCCAGATTACTAGGTTTACAAAGAATTTTGCTGCGTTTATCAGCGCTTGAACAGCATCCCGTGCAACACCTTTTGGTTCCCATTTGCCAATGGTTAATGGTTGGATTGAATCCTTTGAAATTAATTCGATGGAGATCGAAGATAATTTTGCTGCTTCATCGTAATATTTGATTTGACCTTTGAGAACCTCAATTTGCTCATTAACATTGGTTAGTTCTCGGTAAACTGCAAGCACATCTTCAGTTTTTGTTGCTTTTGACAAGATTTCACGCAATTTTTCTGCAGCGTCTTCCAGGTTGCGGAGGCGTGATTGCAGGTCAGTGTATTGGCTGGTTACATCTTCGCCGATAATGTTTTCTGACTGAATATCGGTCTCAGGATTATTGACCAATCCTTTAATTTCCTCCATCGCAGCATCAAGCTGATCTGATAATACACGGACCATCATCGATGCTTGTGTCACCTCTACATCGTTGGCCATTGTCCGCTTGTAAACATTAGAATTCACAACGAAACCACCGTATTTTGTTGTAATGCGGATGATATCCTCCACATTTTTTGCGGGATCATCAACAATGATAGCAAGGCTGGCGTTTTTTATTACAATTCGTTCAAGTGCTGCGGTTGAGTCATAAGCCACATTGCCGCTAACGCTGTATTCACCTTCCGAAGTGACCATCTCTTTCTCAAATGCCATCGGCGCTTCGGCAGCCGGTGCCATCATTGGCATACTTTGTGAAACCGTTTCTGATATACCTCTGTTCATTGATGCACAGGACGACAGGCTTAGAATCGTGATAAGAAATATGGTTAACAGACGAATCTTTTTCATTTGCTCCTCCTCAGAAATAAAAGAACTGTTACTCAAGTGACGTTAGTCCTTAGCAATTTGTTCCAATTTACCAGCCATCAGTCAGCCTATCACCGTGATTGTGCGGAAGTCTCTTCCTGAAAATTTCAGTTTGAACAGCAAGATAATCATATGATACACGAAAATTCTGCCAGGTCTTGTTCTCTTTGCCGACTGATAAAATCCCATAAGAGGCACGATTGTCATGATCTCTTGGTTGTCCAACTGATCCCGGATTAATGATCATCCTTTTTTCAGCAGAGATGACAAAAGGATATTTGCTATCAGCTGGCACCCAATTCACTGATTTCAAGTTCTGGTTTAAGTGAAAGATCCCTGGAATGTGGGTATGTCCGACAAGGCACAATTGAGTTTTTATGAGGGAAAAACTTTTTTGTGCTGTATAACTGTCAAGCATGTATTCCCATAAAGGATTCGATGGTGTGCCATGTACAAGGGTCGCATGATTTACAACAACTTGTTGAGGTAGAAATTTTATGTACTCAGAGTTTTCTTGTGACAGCACTGATGATGTCCATTGAGATGATATTCGGGCCTCATAATTAAACGCAGATAGACTCAAAAGGCCAACAGCAGCGGCATCATGGTTGCCCATGATCGAAATAGCAGGATTCAATTGGCGGATTAAATCCACACACTCATTTGGGTGTGGCCCATAACCAATAATATCTCCCAGGCACCAGACCTGGTCTACGACACCCGCATGTGAGATAACTTGCTCCAAAGCAGGCATGTTCCCGTGAATGTCAGAAATTACCAGTATCCGTTCAGTCATTTATGCCCGTCTAGAATAGCCTTAATTAAGAAAATCTGGTTTGAACAATCACAGGAAAAACAAAAATTAAAAGGGTTACTTCAAAAACAATTATGAAGTGAGAGAATATGCAAAACTTCTAAAACGTCTCTTGTTATTTATCGAGTTGAATTAGCCTTTCAATAATTGCTTCCGCAACTTCACTTTTTGACATCAGAGGTAGATGCTCTAGTTTTCCGTCGTGGAATATCAAAGATACCCTGTTTGTGTCGACGCTAAATCCTGCATCCGGTGCACTGATGTCATTTGCTACGATCATGTCAAGTTTCTTTTTGGACACTTTTTTTGTTGCGTTTGTAATCAGATTATCACTCTCTGCAGCAAAACCTATTATAAACTTGGGGTAATGCTTTGCTGTCTTTACCTGAGAAACGGCCAGTAAAATATCATCTGTTGGTTCAAGAAAAATTGATTCTATTCCGTGTTCTTTTTTAATCTTCTGACTTGCTGCATTTTTTGGCCTAAAATCAGCCACAGCTGCTGCCATGATTAAAGCATGACTACCCGGTAATTGTTCAATAAGTGCAGCTTGAAGTTCTGCTGCAGTTTGAAATTTGATACACTGACAGCCATACGGGAGGGGTGCCTGGATCGAGCCATATAGTAAGGTCACCTCTGCGCCAGCATCAATTGCTGCTTGTGCAACCGCAATTCCCTGTTTACCTGAAGATCTATTGGTTATAACCCTGACGGGATCAATAATTTCCTGCGTTCCACCTGCAGTGACAATCACTTTTTTCCCAGAAAGTGGGCCGCCTTGCGCAGTAATTTTACGTAGATGTCCAATTATTTCGAATGGTTCAACAAAACGTCCAAGACCTGTGAGACCTGAAGCAAGGTGCCCTTCGTCTGGGCCGATAAAAATGACACCACGCTCCTGTAATTTTTTGACATTTTCCTGAGTGGCAGGATGCGCATACATGCCAGCATCCATCGCTGGTGCAATGACGAGAGGGCACCGTGCTGCCAGGGCTGTCACTGTGAGCAAATTATCTCCGATGCCATTGGCTAATTTGGCAATGGTGTTGGCAGTAGCCGGCGCTATAACCATCAAATCCGCAGTGTGGCCAAGTCCGACATGAATGACATGACCTTCGCCTCCCCATAAATCAGAATCTATAAAAGCCTTGGTAGCTGTCACAGATTCAAAAGAAATAGGATTGATGAACCTTGTTGCAGCTTCGGTCAATATGACATTGACTTGAGCACCAGTCTGGTGCAGCTTTGAGGCTAAGTCAGCGCCTTTGTAGGCAGCAATAGAACCAGTTATTCCAAGAATGATTTTCTTATTTTGTAATGGGTTCATGATGGTTTATTGAGATCCCAAATAATTTTTATCCCTTCGAGGGTTAACCAAGGTGACACAATGTCAATTACATCTGTTTCAGAGGAGATAATGGTTGCAAGACCGCCAGTAGCAATGATTTTTGTGTCAGCACCAAGATGCTCCTTGAATCTTGACACCATACCTTCAACCAATGAAACATACCCAAATATCATTCCCGCCTGTATGGCGTGAACCGTGTTTGTCCCAATCACTGAAGGTGGTGTTTCAAGTTCTATCCGGGGGAGTTTGGCTGTTCGAGTGAATAACGCGTCCAGTGCAATCCCGATTCCAGGTGCGATGGCACCACCCAGGTATTCATTGCTACGATTTATGGCATTGAAGGTTGTTGCAGTGCCAAAATCAATAACACACGCTGGCGCACCATGCAGGTGCTTTACTGCAACTGCATCCGCAATACGGTCAGCTCCGACAGCGTCTGGATTATCGTATAAGATCGAAATGCCCGTCTCCAATCGATGATTTACTATGAGAGGGTTGATAGAACAATACTCCTGGCAGGCCTGGATAACCCTGCCAGTCACCGGTGGTGCAACACTGGCAAGGCAAATTCCTTCCAAATCGGATTTTGTTAACCCGATGTTAGTGAGTAACCCTAAAATCTGAATGCCATACTCATCTGGCATGCGCTCATGGTCAGTAGCCAGGCGCCAGTGGGCAGTCATATTTTTGTTTTCGAATACACCGATGGTAATGTTTGTATTACCAATATCAATCGCGAGTACCGTCATATTTTTGGTGTCCTTGATTTGATGTTATCAATGATCTCTGCTGCATAGTCAAACCGGTTGAATGCCGGCATGAGGTAGATGCCCTGCACTTCTGATTGTATCTCATTCACCAATTCAAGTGAAATAGCAATCCCTTCCCTGGCAGCATTATCGCCAGATTTTTCAATACGTGAGAAGATTTCCTCTGGAATGATGATGCCCGGAACCTCGTGCTGTAAGAAACTCGCATGCCGGTAGCTTACAAGCGGTAATAAGCCCACTAGAAGAGGAAGAGATAATTTACCATAGGTTTCTTCAAAAAAAGAGAGGAAGCGTTTGACATGGCGATGGTCAAATATTGGCTGGGTCAATATGAAATCAGCACCAGATTTAATTTTTCGGTTCAATACCTTTGCTTCATGAGCAATGTCAGGATTTTGAATATTTAAAGCACAGCCGATAAAGAAAGAGGTGGGCTGTCCGATATCGCTGCCCGCGTGGTCAACGCCGGCGTTGAACCCCTGTTTAATTAATTTGATTAAGCCGGATGGAACGAGATCGTAATTGTCCATGGCATCCGGGTAATCTCCCACGGCCGTGGGGTCACCCATCACGACAAAGACGTTTCTAACGTTAATCGCATGTGCAGCTAGCAGGTCTCCCTGTACTCGGAGCAGGTTCCTGCCGCGGGTTGGAAAATGCAGGATGGTTTCTGTTTTTGTTTCTTTTTGAATGATGCTGCAAACAGCCCAGGGGCTCATGCGCATGCGTGCCATCGGGGAATCAGCCACATTAATGACATCTGCACCGGAATCTACAAGCAAGCTTGCACCAGCAATGATCTTGTGAAGAGATAATCCCCTGGGCGGGTCCATTTCTACTGCGACAACAAACTCGCCATCTGATAATTTCTTTGAAAGGTTTGTCGGTGATTCTTTGATACCATTTTCAGCAATTTCATCCAAGGCTGTGGAGATCTCGTCTATTTGAATTGTTGGGAGAGACCGTTGATAAGCGCGATGAATGGCACTGATGTGTGCTGGTGTTGTGCCGCAGCATCCACCAATGATATTGACACCCGCCTGCCAGAAGGAACGGGCGTACTCTTCAAAATATTCCGGTGCAGCCGCATACATGATTCGTCCACCAACTTGTTCTGGCCAACCTGCATTTGGCTTGATCGCAAAAAAGCTTTCAGGCACTGCCTGCCGCATTTGCTTGAGAATTCTTAGCAGCTGGTTTGGGCCACCAGAACAGTTTGCACCAATGATCTCAGCACCTGCTGCTCGGATTTGCAAGGCAACTTTTGCCGGGGAATCACCAAGCAGGGTGCGATCATCCCTGGTGAATGTCATAGACGCGATTACCGGCAGTTCTGGCATAATTTCTTTTGCCGCCAGAATTGCTTCCCTGATTTCGTACAAATCAGTCATAGTTTCAATGACCAGGAGGTCAATCCCAGCATTAACAAGAGCCTGGATTTGTTCAGAAAAAGCTTTTCTCGCCTCTACAAGCGTTACACGTCCAAACGGCTCCAGCCTGACTCCAAGCGGTCCGACATCACCGGCAATAAATACATCCTTGAACGAAGCAAGAACAACACGTTTTGCAAGTTCAACACCAGCCTGATTAATTTTTCCTACAAGATCCTCATGACCGTGTCGCGACAATTTATAACGGTTGGCACCAAAGGTATTCGTATAGATAATCTCTGCACCAGCTTCAATGTATTCTCGATGAATCTCCGCAACGAGTGCAGGGTCGCTCAAATCCAAATGGTCAAAACAATCATCAAATGACACACCGCGCTGATGCAGCAGGGTTCCCATTGCACCATCGGATATGATTGGTTTAGTTTCCCTTATTCTTGAGTAAAAACGGTTGCTTTCGGTTTGTTTGTTATCTGGCATTGGTTACACTTTCTCGCTTTACTTTAGCAATTGATCTATTCGCCGATCGCCGACGTTGTAATATTTAGCATCAGGATGATGTAGAACAATCGCAGCGGTTGATTGTTCAGGCACTAATTGATACGCAGAAGTTAGGGACATGCCCAGTTCCTTTTCAGCTGGAAGCAGTTGGAAAACTTTGGCATGTTCTGAAAGCTCCGGAATAGCCGGATAGCCCCAAGAGTATCGTTTTCCCTGGTCTGATTTCAGTTTAAGTTCCTGCCTGATGTGCCTGTGTAAATATTCAGCTGCAGCTTCAGCCATTTGAACTGCAAAACCATGCGTATAGTATGCTTCACTGTAATTTCCTGCATCTTGCAGACTGTCAAACAGGTCTGTTGCTCGCTGTCCGACAGTGACAATTTGAAAGGCCACAACATCAATGATCCCTGATTCTTTTGGAGAAAAATAGTCTGAGAGACAGAGGTATTCGCCTTTCGATTGACGGGGGAAATTGAAACGACTAAATTCTACGAGCTGCCCTGATTTTTGATATGTATCTGCATGGTATACAATTAATTCATCACCATCAGATTGCACAGGCCAATAACCATAGATGCCTTTCGGAGATAACCACTTCGTTCGAATGGCTGACTTTCGCATGCTGTTAAATCGCTGTTCAAATGCCTGTTCCAGTGCTTTCCACTCATCTCCACGTTTGTTCTTTGCGCCCCAGGACAGGCGATAAAGATCGTTTTTGCTCACATATTGTGCGACAGAATCGATCGGCATTTGGTTTACCGTAAATACTCCCCATTTGGGTGGCGTAGGGATACTTTCAGCGGGGCGCACCTGAGATTTCGTAATAATTTGTAAATGCGGTTTTTCGGGTTCAAGCGACCTGCCCAGTTCAAAAGCAGACTCTTCCTTGTTTTTCTGTTTCAAAACTTTAAATCGGTCAGGGTCAATGATGGCGTCAATCGTTTCCAACCCTTCAAAAGCATCTTTGCAGTAATACACACCGGGTGAGTAGTATTCATCCGAGTCAGTAAGCAGAATTCGGCGGCCAAAGCGCTTATTAATTGCAGCACCACCGATCAGTACAGGAAAATTCAAGTTACGGCGGTGAAGCTCGTTAATAATTAGCGGCATTTGTTTACTGGTGCTGACAAGCAATGCGCTTAATCCAATAGCATCAGCATTCTCTTTAACTGCAGTTGAGATGATGGTTTCAGCTGGCACCTGCTTGCCCAAATCGATTACCTCATAGCCATTGTTGGAAAAGATCGTTTTCACAAGGTTTTTACCGATATCATGAACATCACCATAAACCGTAGCAATAACAACCTTGCCCTTTGATACACCTTCTTGTTTTTCAAGATATTTTTCAAGATGGGTCACGGCTCGTTTCATTACTTCAGCCGATTGCAGCACAAAGGGCAGAATTAACTCACCTGAGCCGAATTTATCACCAACCGTTTTCATCGCAGGAAGCAATACAGAGTTTAAGATTTGCACAGCTCTTTCATGCCGGCTCAAATCACCCCTGTCATCAATCATCACATCGATATCTTGTTCAATACCATCTTTTTTTCTCTGAACTATCCGGTATTGGATACGTTCATCAATTGGTAGATTGTGCAGCTGTTGATCAACTTTTTCAACCGATTCATCCCCTTTGTGTTCAGCGAAGTATGAAATCAGTTTGTAAAGCGCGTCAGGTGTTTTGTTGAAAAGAAGGTCCTCGGCAAGGCTCTTTTCAACTTCTGTAATCTCAGCGTAGGGTTTGATATGTGCTGGGTTTACAATCGCCATGTCCAGCCCCGCCTGCACAGCATGGTAAAGCATGATGCTGTTAATCACTGACCTGGCGTTTTGTGACAAACCAAATGAGACATTACTAACACCCAGTGAGGTCATCACACCGGGGAGGCTCGTCTTGATTAACTTTATACCATCAAGTGTATGCCTGGCTGAGTCTGCATATTCGGGGTCGCCAGTTGCAAGTGTGAAAGTGAGCGCATCAAAAACAAGGTCACCGGGCGGAATGCCGTGATCTTTTACCGCGATCTCAAAACCCTTTCTTGCAATGCGTAACTTCTCTTCCGGCGTTTTAGCCATGCCATTTTCGTCGATTGTTAATACCATGACCGCAGCGTTATACTTCCGTGCAAGTGAAAAAATGAGATCAGCCTTTGCTCTGCCGTTTTCAAAATTTGTGGAGTTGATCAAGCATTTTCCAGGTGCAGATTGCAAAGCAGCTTCAAGGACATCAGGTTCAGTTGTATCAATTATGAATGGCGCTTGAATGACAGGAGCAAGCGATTTGACCACCTTTTGCATGGTTTCTGCTTCATCTGATCTTTCAGTCAGGGCGACACAAACATCGAGACCATGAGCGCCATTATCAATTTGACTGCGGGCGATATCAAGAATTGCTTCGTAATCCTCTTTTATGATAAGTTCTTTGAATCTTCGACTACCCTGAGTGTTTAATCGTTCTCCAATAAGGAATGGCGCTGGTTCCTGTCTCATCGGTACTGCAATTGTTGCCGAGGCGAGACAAGCAGTTTTATTGATTTCCCTTGCCTGAGGAGTTATGTCTTTTAGCGATTTAACAAGCAGGCTAATATGGTCTGGTGTAGTTCCACAACAGCCACCGACGATATTTATATTGTTGTTTATTACAAATTTGCCCAGTAATTCAGCAAATGGTTCAGGCGCCATAGGGTACACTGCCTCACCGTCAATATTCAATGGCAAGCCGGCATTGGGAATGCAGGATATTGGAAGATGTGTGTTTTCACCTAAGTATTCAATAGAAACCCGCATGTGTTCTGGCCCGGTAGAACAATTCAAGCCAATGACGTCAATTGGCATACCTTCCAATATTGCCAATGCAGCGCCAATGTCGGTGCCTAGGAGCATTTTTCCAGTCGTATCAAGGGTTATCTGCGCTTGAATAGGTAAGTCTTTGTTTTTCTCAATCAGAGCTTTTCTGATACCAGTTATCGCCGCTTTAACCTCAAGAATGTCCTGAGAAGTCTCAATCAATAGTAGATCCACACCACCATCAATTAATGCGGCTGCCTGTTCATAAAAAAGATCACTAAGCTCATTGAAGGTGATATTTGAAAGCTCTTTTTCATTGATCGATGGTAGCTTCCCCGACGGACCCATTGCGCCTGCAACGTACCTTGGCTGTCCAGTAGACTGCGAATATTCATCAGCCAATCTTCGGGCAAGCTGTGCCGCTGCGAAATTGATGTCGAATGTCTTATCACCAAGTCCATACTCGCCGAGGGTTAACCGGTTGGCACGAAATGTATCCGTCTCAATGACATCTGCGCCAACATCCAGAAATGAGCGATGTACTTTTTCCACTGCGTCGGGATATGTGAGAACTAGGTAATCATTGCAACCAAACGTCTTTTCACCACCGAAGTTATCTGCAGAAAGGTTTTGTTTTTGAAGGCTGGTTCCCATGGCGCCATCAAAAATGATTATCTTGTGTTTAAGGGTTTCTCTAAAACCTGTGAAAGACTTAATCTTGTCTGCCAAAATATCTCCTTGTAATAAAAAACCTCTCAATCGAGAGAGGTTACGAATCCACCGCTCTCATCTTCCAGACCGAAGTTTCTCGATAGTCTGCCGGAATTGGCACCACATTTACTTCACGGGTTGCCGAGGTATCACAGGGCCGGTCCCTCCACCTCTCTTGATGAGTAGAGAACTTGAAAAGAGTTTACCATAACGATTATGCAAGGTCAAATTATTTGGAATGAGATTGTAATGAAGAGTTACAGCTCGTCAAATAAAAAAAAATTTAGATGTCAGAATTTGGGCATAAGTTATAATAAAAACCATGGATATCAGGTATAAATTTTCTCTCACCAAGGTGTTTTTTATTGGCTTGCTAACAGGTTTAGCCGGATGGATTGGCTTATGGTTCATTGTACAGATGACTGTGCCAACACTTTGGCCTCGCTGGCTTTTTTATTTTTGTCTCACGATTGCATTATGCGGCACATCTATTCCGATCCTAGCATTTTTGAATTATCGTTTTGCAGGTCAACAGGATGTAAACCCTAAGACAATCATTAGAGGGGCATTGTGGGTGGGATTATACGGTGACCTGCTTTTGTGGCTGCAGCTTGGACGCATATTAAACTCAGCTTTGGCTTTATTTATTGCTGCTGGAATTTTGACAATAGAATTCATTATTCGTTATCGCGAAAAAAGCCGTTGGAATGTCCTAGGTAAAACCGACGATGACTGATCTTAAAAATATTCCCTCGGTCGATCATTTACTGCAGGACAGTGTCCTTATTAGCCAGATTGATCAATTTGGCAGAAAATTGACAATTGATTTTCTACGTCTAGAACTTGATGAAATTCGAGAAGAAGTAAAACACGGGGCGGCTGTTCCAAGTGATCAAGAAATCATTTACAGGATGACAAATAGTCTCGTGGCATTCTCTTCACCTTCACTAAAGCCTGTCATCAACGCAACAGGTGTGGTGCTGCATACGAATTTAGGTCGTTCGCCAATCAGTGAGAAGGCTCTATCTGCCTCAGGAAAGGTGACAGCTTCATATTCTAATCTTGAGTTCAACTTAATTACAGGAAAACGTGGATCGCGAAACAGTATAGTCGAAAGGTTACTGATAAAAATCAGTGGGGCAGAAGCTGGTCTGGTTGTGAATAACAATGCTGCAGCTTTACTGCTTATCCTTACTGCATTGGCAAAACGCAAAAAAGTTATTATTTCTAGAACTCAATTAATCGAGATTGGTGATGGTTTCAGGATTCCGGAAGTAATGCAGCAATCAGGTGCAAAACTGGTTGAGATTGGCAGCACTAATCGTGTGAATCTTGAAGACTACAAAAACGCGCTTGGTGAACCTGCGGCGTTAATAATGCGAGCGCATCACTCTAATTTTAAAATCATTGGGTTTACACATGAACCCGCATTAAGTGACCTGGTAAACCTTGCACATGAGAGAGAAATTCTCTTTCTTGATGATGTTGGCTCTGGCGCAGTAGTAGACACTCGAAAATATGGCTTAGCCTACGAACCTACAGTTCAGGACTCAGTAGCTGCTGGTGCCGATATTGTGTGCTTTTCGGGAGATAAACTTCTTGGTGGCCCCCAAGCAGGCATCATTGTTGGAAAGGCAGACACGATCAATAAAATCCGCAAGCACCCATTAGCACGCGCTGTAAGAGCCGATAAACTTGCATTATCTTTGTTGGAAGAGACGCTTCTACATTATCTGATTGGCGATTACGAAAAAGCCATTCCGATATGGCAAATGATTTCCAAGAGAGAGAAAGCAATTAGGAAAACAGCTGAAGGTTGGCGAAACAGCTTGAATTACGGCGCGGTTGAGGCAGGATATTCTACGGTTGGCGGTGGCAGCCTTCCTGAAGAGCTGCTGCCAACTCACTTGTTAAAACTACGAGTGAAAAACCCCGATAGAATGCTTGGATTACTCAGGAAACTTCCTGTTCCAGTCATCGCAAGAATTGAAGCTGATCAACTTTGTTTTGACCCGCGAACCGTTTTTGAAAGTCAGGAAACGACTCTAATGGATTCAATCAAATCTATTTTGGATAAAAGATCAATACTATGAAAAACGATATCGATGCTCTCATGCAAGCACAAAATCTTGATGCTCTGCTGGTGACTGGTGGGCTGATGCACAATCCAGCTATGGTTTACTGGACGGGCATTGCTAATGTTTTACATGCTGATTTAATTAAGATGCGGGGAAAAGAACCGGTGATGTTTCATTCAATCATTGAAAGAGATGAAGCAAGACGCACTGGACTTGAAACCATTTGTTACAGTAAATATGATTGGAATGCGATGCTTGAGGAGGCTGGGGGTGATTTGCACAAGGCAAGAGCACTGCAATACAAAAGTATGTTTAATGACGTCGGGCTTACTGAAGGCATGCGCGTAGGTATTTACGGTAAGGTTGAACTGCACACTTTTTTAGCAGACTTGGAACAGTTGAAGAATCAACTGCCAGCTATTATTTGGGTTTTCAATTCGGATGTTGATGTGATTCAGAAGGCAAAAGAAACAAAAGACACTGTTGAAATTGAGCGGATAAGGTCTGTTGGACAGCGTGCACTAAAAATCGTTGATGAAATTAAAAACTATTTATCAAGCAGGCAAGTCAAAGGTGAAATTGTCCTTGATGAATGTGCAAACCCATTAACTATCGGACAAGTACATGCCCGCATCAATCGTCTTGTTTCAGAATGTGGACTTGAGACACCAGAAGGTTTTATTTTTGCAATTGGGCGTGATGCAGGTTTTCCTCATAATGCTGGCAACCCTGACGATGTGATAAAACTTGGCAAAACCATCGTGTTTGATTTTTATCCGTGTGAGAGGGGCGGCGGATACTTTTATGACTTTACACGAACCTGGTGTCTGGGCTATGCTGATTCTGAGACAATTGATGTGTATAACAGTGTCAAGAATGTGTATTATCAAATGCTTGATGATGTTCGGATAAACGCTCACTTTTATGATTTTCAGAAGCAAGCATGTAGGCTTTTTGAGGAAAGAGGTTTTCCAACTGTGTTATCTACACCTGGAACAAGCGATGGGTACATCCATGGCCTGGGACATGGTATTGGCTTGAATATCCACGAAACACCATTATGCCGGGCTTCATTCGGAGAAGATGATGTCATAAAGCCGAATGCTGTTATCACCATCGAACCCGGATTGTATTTTCCAGATAAGGAGATGGGTGTGAGAATTGAAAACAGTTTTTTGATCACAGAAAGTGGTCAGCTTGAAGAGTTGGTTAGCTACCCTGATGACCTTATAGTTCCAATGAAAGCGTAAAAAATATGTATCCATTTACCGAAACAGAGAAAATGACACGGATTCTTGGTATTGAAAGTTCATGCGATGAGACTGCTGCAGCAGTGGTCGTCAATGGCAGCCAATTAGTCACGAATGTTATTGCGTCTCAAATTGATTTACACCGTAAGTTTGGTGGCGTTTTTCCTGAAGCTGCTTCACGCCAACATATTATCGTGATCCAAGAAGTGGTTTCAGAAGCGCTCAAGAAAGCACACCTCTCGCTGGATGATATAGATGCGATTGCGGTTACCAGGGGGCCTGGTTTGCCTGGATCGCTTGTGGTAGGGATGAATACTGCAAAAGGCTTATCACTTGCAAGGAATATACCACTGATCGGCATTAATCATCTGGAAGGACACATTTATTCAGCATGGCTCAGAGAAGACGAGCAGAAAGAATATACCCAACCTGAGTTTCCCCTTTTGGCACTTTTAGTATCGGGAGGACACACAGAATTAATTCTGATGGAATCACATTTAGCATATAAACGGCTTGGTGCGACATTGGATGATGCTGCTGGTGAGGCGTTTGACAAAGTGGCAAGGCTTATTGGACTACCTTATCCAGGTGGCCCGTCAATTCAACAAGCAGCTCAACAAGGCAATCCCGAAGCGTTTCAATTTCCACGCGCCAGGCTTGAAGGTACCTGGGATTTTTCGTTCAGTGGATTAAAGACTGCTGTATTGCGCGTAGTTAAGAAAATTGAGGAAAACAATAAAGAATTACCGGTAAATGATCTTGCTGCCGGATTTCAACAGGCCGTCGTCGATGTGCTGGTTGATAAAACGCTGCAAGCCGCAAAAGTTTATCAAGTTAAAGATGTCCTTCTTGCTGGCGGTGTATCTGCCAACAGTTTGCTCAGACAGGAAATGGTAAATAAATCAGAATGGCCGGTGTACATACCGCCACTGTCGCTGTGTACTGACAATGCTGCAATGATAAGCACAGCAGGTTATTTTCATTACCTGGTTAAGGATTTTTCACCCATTGATATGGATGTTCTGCCAAATTGGGCATTGTCATAATTCATTTATTATTGTGTATATAGATGAGTAACCATTTACCATATCCTCCTGTGCAAGCAGACTACAAACCTGATAATGAGCTTGAAATAGATATCAATACGTTAGTAGAACAATATTCTGAAAAAATTTATCGATTGGCATACAGATTTGTGAATAATGAAGCTGACGCTGAGGATATACTGCAGGAGACATTTATTAAGGTTTTGAAAAATATTGATACTTTTAAGGGTGATTCGGAGATTTTCACCTGGATTTACCGGATCGCAACCAATGAAGCCCTCATGTTCCTTCGAAAAAAGAAAACAAATATGGCAGATTTACTCATTGAGAAAATTAGCGACGATGGTGAACTTGAAATCAATTTTATTGATTGGTGTTGTTTACCTGAAGAAACATTTTTAACAGGTGAATTTTCGGAATTTTTAAACGAAGAAATCAATGGGCTTTCTGACCCTTTAAAGGAAGTTTTTGTTTTGCGAGATTTAGAACAAAATTCTATAAAAGAGACTGCAGACTTATTAAATATCACTGAGGCTGCAGTAAAAGTACGCCTTATGCGTGCAAGATTAAAACTGCGAGAGTCAATCACTGAACATTTTGCCATTAGTTCAGAAGGTTTTAAATAATGATTAATAAAGTTACTCATCAAAAATGTGAACAATGGCTTGCGGTTATATCTGATTACATTGATGGCGAACTTAATACCAAAACTTGTGTTGAGTTGGAAGCTCACCTGACAAATTGTACAGATTGTACATTGTTATTAAACACAACAAATAAAACAATTGGCCTCGCACAGCGGTTAACGTCACAAAAAATACCTGCGGAAATAAAAAACAGGTTGCTAAATTTGGTTTGTGAAATACAGGAAAATAACTGTTCTGACTATTCGGCGAATGGATCTAAAACGTGTCTGGCAATTTGCCCTCATTGTGGTGAGAGAACTGTAGAGGTTGACGGGATGTTGAACAGGTACTGCACGAAGTGTGATTGGCACGAATGTGGAGGTTTTACTTGATAATAGAAAATCGCTTCAGTTGAGGCGTTGTTCTCATCGGATTTGTAAATGAAACAATACCTGTAAAATTTTCAAAAAATCGATTTTTTATTTTGGACAAATTAGATATAAGGAGAATTGAATGAAGGCAAGCGTGGAGTGGAAGAATAGAATGTCTTTTAGCGGAGAGGCAGATTCAGGTTTTTCTATCCCTTTGGGGACTGCCACTGAAGTGGGTGGAGATAATGATGGGTTCAAACCAATGGAGTTGCTGCTGATAGGATTAGCCGGATGCACGGCGATGGATGTCATCTCAATATTAACAAAAAAGAGGCAGCAGGTGGACAAGTTCACAGTGTCAATTGACGCCGAGAGGGCGGAAGATCATCCCAAAATTTTTACTAATATATTGATTACTTATTCGTTGTGTGGGCGTGATCTGGACAGAGCGGCAGTGGAGCGGGCAGTTGAGTTATCAGAAACGAAGTACTGCCCAGCTCAGGCTATGATGAGTAAAAGCGCGGAAATCCGTCACATTATTCAAATAAATGATAATTAATTTTCTGCTTTAGGAAAAGTTGAATAAACCTGGCTGAAGATATCGGAGCAAACACAGGCAATTACGGTTTTACCATATTTTGTTAAAGCACCCTTGTATGGCTCATCAAAACTACTGGCAATCCATCCTTCGAGGTTGAATGCCAATGGGCCTGAAGCATTAACCCACTCACCGTTATATTTTCGTGCGATATGTATATGTGTGCCTGTAGAGCGTCCACCTTCACAGGAAGGGTGACCAATGACATCCCCAGTTTTGACAATTACACCTTGTGGAATTTTATTGTCCTTACCCAGATGAAGGTAAAATACCACCCATCCAGTTCGTTCATCACCATCCATATCCAGGTCAAGAACCGCAATCGCATATTCAGAACGCGCAATGATACCATCAGCCACAGCAGTGACAAACTCAGTTGACGGTGTGCAACCTCCAACAACTGAAGGGGGAGCAAAATCTATCGCGGCAGATGGTTCACCTGTTCCCCAGCCTGTATGCGGTCCTCCTGTAAATGCCCAGGGGTTGCCGGCAAGAAATGGGAAGTGCATTTCGGGCTGTTGTAAACTACCAGGGATATGTGGTTCTATCACCCATGAATCGCCAAATAACGATTGATATAAAGCGGCAATGCCATCTTCAGAGATCGCCCTAAAGTATTCATCGTCATTCATTATCTTAGAAAAATAATACTGCAGAGCGACTGTCGCAGCATTTTGCCAAGGATCAGGTCGTTCAATTTTTCCATTTAACCGTTCAAATGAATCAAGCTTGCCAGCTTTCCAACTGTAATACCCATTGTTGAGCGTATTGGCTGCCCACGTTAGCTGTAAATAGAGTTTTTCATAACGCCAATCATGATAGTCAAGAGGATATTCTGATTCCGTTTCATCTGCCAATGCTCTTGATAATGCACCTGATTGGTATTCCAATAATGCCAAAAGTAATTTTGAACTGATGCTGAAATTCTTCGCCACAAGTTCAATGATTTCGCCACCAACATATCTGTCAGTACCGCTATATGACACAAAGTTTTTTAACCATCCATTGCTAGCGTTTACAAATTCCACAGCAGAGAACCCAACATCAACTGGCCCATGAACAAAGGCTGAATCGGAGAGGATCTGATACTGACTCCCCCATAAAGCCTCGTAATAGATGGGAATCTTCAAGGGCAAGCCAGTCGGAAGTGTTGTCACGTCCTGTGGAAGGATCGGATTGTTTTCCCTAATTTCCAGTTCAGTCGTATTAAAGTGTGCCGCTAAAGCAGGCAGGGTATCACCAATTTGCGCAGTGTAGTCAACCAGCTCACCAGGTGCATAATTGGGGCGACTGGATTTTAGTGTAGCTTCATAAGCAGGAGCGCTCTGAGTGGCTGAGTTATCTGCTTCAACTGTTAATTGAGCTGATTGACCAGCCGGCTGACAGCCGCTAATCAAAAATGCAACTAGAATAATACTTGATAATAAATTTTTAGTGAAATTCATAGTATTTAAATGACGCCAATATGTAGCCAATCTATTCTAACCTGGTAATATTGGATTCGTGTGATCCAACTACAGATGCAGTGCATACCAAATCACCGTGCGTCATTGTACCAAGATATGGTTTTGAACCCTCTGCAGCAATCCAACCGCTGAGAGTAAATGGTACTGGCCCACCTGCAGCCATCCATTCGCCGTTGTATTTTCGTGCAAGATGAACATGGGTACCGGTTGATAGACCACCCTCACAAGATGCGCGCCCTAATGGATCACCTTCATTTATCCACTGTCCCGCTTTTATTTTTTCAGCATTTGCCAGATGTAAATAAAGAATTACCCAACCAGTTTGCTCATGACCATCACCATCTATGTCAACAATAATATACCCATTTCCATCCCTGAGGACATAACCTGGAGAAATGGCAGTGACAAACTCTATTGAAGGGTCGCAGCCGGTGTGATCAGTATGCGGTGCAAAATCAAGCGCTGCCAGAGATCCAACTTCCCCCCATGGGGCATGCGGACCGCCAGTATAGTTCCATGTGTTGCCAACTGGAAACGGGAGTGAAAAATTCGGTTGTGAAAAATCAGGTGGATACAAAGGCTCAACCTGTTGTGCTCGAAGCCAGGGGCTTCCAAACATTTCTTCATAGAGAGCAGTTACACTTTCTGCAGAATATAACGCGCTGTTCCAATCTCTTTGTGCAATTGTTTTGGAGAAGAAGTACTGTAAAGCAACTGAACCAGCATTTAAGGAAGGCGCTATTCTGAGTTCAGAATTGTTGGAGAATTTTAATGTGTCAAGTTTGCCTTCACGCCATTGGTAGTAACCAATATTAATCGTCTTTACCGCCCAGCCAAGTTGTTTTAAAAGCCCCCGTTGAGAATATTCTTTCCAGCCCATTGGATAATCACTTTGTGCAATATTCTGCGGCGCACCAAATACCCAATTGCTCTGGTATTCAAGCAGTGCCAAAATAAGCCTCGGGTTGATGGAATACTCCTGTGCATATTTTTGGATGATTTCACCCCCGTTCATCCACTTTCCACCAAGGTATTCACGGTATTTGCTTAATGTACCACCAGCATCCATCACATATTTTTCTGTATCAAAGCCAATTGATGATGGCGAATAGACGACTTCAGAGTCCGGAAAAACTGCATCCTCAGGTCCAAATTCCTGCAAGTTATTAGGAATGACCAATAATTGACCCGGGTTGATCAATCCTGAAAGTGGTATGGGCTCAGAAGAAGAAATTTGTGACGCTTCAACACCAAACCGGTTTGCGAGAGCTGGCAACGTGTCACCAGTTAGTGCGTAATAGATAAAAGGAGGTTGACCATTGTTTGGTGTGACAGGTGTAGATACGATAACCGGACTGCTAGGTGTATCTTCGGCTGTTGGACTAGTTTCAGTCTCAGTGTACACATCCGGCAATATTTGAACGGTTGGTAGAACAGGAGTGATGACTTCAAGATCAGTTAACCCGGAGCCGGAGGCAATTTCGGTCGACGAGCTTTGAGGTGTTCCCTGTGCTGCCCAGGCCGTGGCGGTGAGTTCACTGGGATATACAACCACCTGACCGCAAGCTGAGAGAAGAAGAGTGAGAGCTAAAAATGCTGATTTTTTAGCGACTAATTTGGTTTTCTTCTCGGCGATCTGCCCAAGCTTCAACAATTTGTCCCTCACGTATAAGATAGCCGTCATACACTCGGCCTGTGCCTCTGGACTCCCAACCATCCATCACAAATGGTATATGACCATCCGCGGCAATCCATTCACCATTATACCTTCGTGCAATGTGAACATGTGTGCCAGAGGAGATGCCGCCTTCACAGGAAGGATACCCGATTGGATCACCCGCCTGCACAATAGTTCCCACTTTGATCCTATCACGACTTTCGATGTGTTGATAAATCACTACCCAGCCAGTTTGTGAGTATCCATCTCCATCGAGGTCTTGAATAACCAACCCATTATTTTCGTAAACAATTATGCCATCTGCAACAGCCGTAACCCAACTATCGCTGGTAAAGCAACCCAATTCTGTTCCAGGTGGAGCAAAATCCAATGCAGCCCAGGCAGAACCATTTCCCCAGCCTCCGTGCGGTCCGCCTGTAAATGACCACGTTTCTTCATAAGAAAAAGGAAGCCTCATCAAAGGTTGCTGAATCATTTTTCCTTGAATAGGATTTTGAATGAATGGATCGCCAAATAAATTAATATAAGTAGTTTGTAAACCGTCGGGACCACAGAAAAGGAGCCATTCTTCATAATTGTGGAGCAGACTTGAAAAATACTGCACTGCAGCTGTACCAGCATTGATAACAGGTGAAATAGAAAGCAACTCATCGCCTGCAAGGAGCCAGGTATTTAAACCATTGATCCGCCATAAATAGAACCCTCTGTTTAAGGAATCTGCTGCCCAGGCTAACTGCCGATATAGACCTGTTCTGTGTGGACTCTGCATGCCAAGCGGGTAGTTTAGTGACATCTCAGATGGCTGTTGGTCGTTCAACCAGCCCCCCTGTATTTCAAGTAGAGAAAGTAACAGTTTTGGATTGACTGAATACTCCTGAGATATTCTGTAAACGATCTCAGCACCTGACAAAGGCGTGTCATCAACGATCTCGATATATCTTGATAGAAATGAATTTGAATGGGTGATGTACTCAAACACATCAAAGCTGTTGACTGCAGGAGAATTTACAAGGAGATCATCTGAGATTATCTTGTACTCAAGCCCAACGCCAATTGGTGCTGGTGGAGGGATTAAGATTGACTGTCCGGGATAAATCAGGTCAGGATTATCAATAGTATTAATTTCTGCCAACTGCTTTAGTGTAATACCGTAGTAATTAGCAAGCGTACCAAGTGAATCATTTGGCTGGATAATATACTGCACTTCATCAGATCTCAAAGTGGGAAGAGGATGAGGTGCATCAGGTGTTGCTGTTTGTTCCATTACATAAACTGGTGTTGCAGTTGGAATGAAGAAGGTCGGAGTACTAGTGTGTGTGATTGTATCAGGCGTGGAGGTCTCAAATGAACATGCCGTCAAGATAAAAATACTGGCAAAGATAAATGATAAAACTATAAGACCGCTGGGCGATCCTGAGTGTCTATCAACCATGTCGGAAGCCTGGCAATTTTTCACCTGCAAGTAAGTGCAAGTGAAGGTGTGGTACAGTCTGTCCGGCACCTAAGCCGTTATTAAGAATGAGACGATAGCCGCGTTCGGAAAGGTTAAGTTTTGCTGCTATCAAACGAGCAGCGGCAAAGAGTGATGCGAAGATTGAGAAATTATCTTCACTGAGCTCTTCAAGCTGAGCAAAATGTTTATTGGGTATGATCAATAAATGAACTTCAGCTGCCGGATGAATATCTTCAAAAATCGTTACCTTATCATCCTGGTAATAAATTTTGGCAGGAGAGTCATGTTTAGCAATTTTGCAAAAAATACAATCACTTAATTGATATGGGGTTTCTATCATGGTGCAGAAGTTTCAATTGGTCCGTATTCAGCAGAACAGACAATCTCATAATATTCTAATTCTACATCGCGCTGTTGTTGTGCAATGGCTGCATATTCTTTGCCAATTGTTCTGACGGTATCAATGTGATAGAGCGCATCTGTATCCCAGTATCGCGGTAAAACCATCAATGGATCGTTAATATAACCTTCTGGTAAATAAGAAGGTCTTGCCGGGTCGGCAGAGTCACTGAGAGGAATCCAGTTATACATCACCGGTCCGCGTGGATTTATTGTAAATCCTAATTCATAACCGACCTCACGACCAATCTGGGCACCTAACAGACTGAACCCACCACCAGGCCATATGTATGCAATTGGTTTTTCGCCATATTTTTCTTCTATCGTAGAAATGGACCCGGCTAGCTCATTTCTAACAAATTGCTCAGCTGTGACTGTTCCATAAATGGCTGTTTCGATAACAGTGTCAGGTGTCCACTCCTGTATGTTAATGTTGTGGACTACGCCGTGTGCCTGGTGATCCACCAAACCCTGTTGATTTAAGCGGATATTTCCGTCATAAACAGCCGGCAAAGTCTCCGGGTGACTGATCCAGGCATTAATCACTGGCGCATCCCAACCATATTCCTCCATGAAAGGCTGAAACCAGACCTCAAAATAGTCGGCATAATGCCTGTCATCTACGATCAATAGTATTGACCTGTCAGGAATTTTTGCGTTTTCATATAAAAAATCGCGCAGCTGGTTGGTGCTTATCGGTACAAAATTCTGTTCATGCAATGAGCGCATCAGCAGTTCGAAATCTTCCCTGGTGATCATATCAGGCTGGATGGCATCCCCATCAATAATAGAGTGGAACATGATGGGCATTACCACAGTTCCGGGGATGCTCTTTTCGGGCAGCCATTTATTTCTTAAAAATTCACAGGTGTTTTCAATATAGACATGTGGATAGTCAAGAGGGTTCAGCAATTCGCTGGTGTAGATAAGCGGTAAATCAGGTGGAGTCCGATTCACCTGAGGTAGCGTGGGCTCGGCAGTTGGTATAGGCAGACTGGTTGGCACAGGTGTAGCTATCGGCACATCTGTTGTTGGCACAGCATATGTCGCGGTTAGCAACGCCTGCTCAAAGATAGCAGTTGTGTCAATTTGAATTTGCTGATTAGTGCTTCCACTGCAGCCTGCTAATACTAAAAGCAGTAGAACGGGCATTATTGTCCGAATGAACTGCCTATTTAACCTGTCCATTATTACAACCTCTAATTCTTATTCACTCGCCACATTATCGTTACGAATAAAAGCTTCAGTCATTTCCCGGGCGATGTTGTCCTGGTACTGCCTGGGGGGAGTTTTCATGAAGTATGATGCAGGACCGTATATCGGGCCTGATAACTTTCGATCAAGAGCGATCTTTGCGCAGCGTACTGCATCAATGATGACGCCTGCAGAGTTGGGAGAATCCCAAACCTCAAGTTTAGTCTCAAGGTTAAGCGGTACTTCACCGAATGTTGTGCCTTCCATTCGAATATGGCACCATTTTCGATCCGTTAACCAGGGCACGTAATCGCTTGGACCGACATGAATATTGGTATCGCCCAGATTGTAGGGAATCATGCTGGTGACAGCACCTGTTTTCGAAATTTTCTTGGATTCAAGTCTTTCGCGCTCAAGCATGTTGAGAAAATCAGTGTTACCGCCAAAATTTAGCTGGTAGGTGCGGTCTATTCGAACACCGCGATCAACAAACAAACTGGTAATGACACGGTGCAGAATAGTAGCACCCAACTGGCTCTTAATATCGTCACCAATAATGGGTAACCCTCTCTGGCGAAATCTATCAGCCCAATAATCTGAACTGCAAATGAATACCGGGATGGCATTCACAAATGCACAGCCAGCCTCAAGGATTTGCTCAACATACCATTTGGTAGCCATTTCAGAACCAACGGGGAGGTAGCTGACAACAACGTCAGTTTTTGTATCCTTGAGAATCTTTACAATATCTGCTGTTGGGCCAGGGGCTTTCTTCACAATCTGTGAAAGGTATTTGCCCAATCCGTCATGCGTCATGCCGCGATCGACATTAATATTGAGCCTTGGTACATCACAAAACTTGTAAGTGTTATTTGGCTCGGCATAAATTGCTTCTGAGAGGTCTTTTCCAACCTTGGTATCAACAATGTCAAAAGCAGCTGAGAATTCAATGTCATTTACATGGTAACCGCCAAGATTGACATGCATCAGGCCAGGAACTCTATCTGTGTCCTTTGCATTCTTGTAAAAATGAACACCCTGAACAAGTGATGAAGCACAGTTACCAATTCCAATTATTGCAACTCGAACTTTGTCATTTGCCATGTAAAGTACTCTCCTTGGTAAAATTTCTCATTAGTTTTCAATTTTATCATCTTTAAACATATTTATTACTACGTTGATGCTACGTTGATGCAAGAAAATGTTAAGCAACGGATAAAATCAAAAATGCATCTGATTGTGCTTGCGAATTACTGCATGTAAGATTATAATCTTGTCTGTTCGGGGCGTAGCTCAGCCCGGCTAGAGTGCACGGTTCGGGTCCGTGAGGCCGGCGGTTCAAATCCGCCCGCCCCGACATGAAGATAAAACATTAAATTATCACTTATAATAACAGCTAGATACAATAAAGTGGGCTGTTACCTTGACTTTTATGGCAATCCTTGTATAATTCACCTCTGCCTGTAATTTGACACTGACAGGCTTTTTCTTTGACAGGAGAGATTTTTATGGTACCACTTCCAAAACGGAAAATTTCAAAAGGTCGGCGCGACCGACGGCGTGCGCATGATTCATTAACAGCAATAACGCTGGTACAATGCAGTCACTGCGGTGAAATGAGACCTCAACACACAGTATGTCCAAGCTGTGGGCATTATCAGGGTAGAGAAGTCATCAGTATAGAAGATAAGAAGAAATAAACAACCGGCCTTAACAGGCCGGTTGTTCTATCTGGTAATTTTTCCCAACTATTCCAACTTAATTATCAATTCGTAGACATGTCATCCTCATCAGGCGGCGGGTCTATTTTTTTGTTTTTCGATAAATAGGGAATATAGTTGACATGATAACGCGCTGGGATGGATCCACGTATCAGAACGCCACCTGATTCATGAGAGATTCGATCAATCTTTCCTTGATCGTGGAATAGTGAAATCAGTTGACCCTCTTTGTAGGGGAGGTTTACGGTGATTGGAATAAAGGTTTCGTATAAAAACTTTTTTATTGATATGAGTAATTCGTCTAAGCCTTCGCCAGTTTTGGCTGAAATTAACACCTGGTTGGGGTACCAGTCAATGGCCCCCTGAGAAGGCATCTCTTCTAGAAGATCAATTTTATTTAATACCGTTATTACTGGTATATGGGATGCTTCAATATCATTCAACGTTTTACTCACAGCTTCATAATGCGCCTTTGCATTGGGGTGGGAGATATCCACCATATGAATGAGAAAATCAGCATCATTTATCTCCTCAAGAGTGGCACGAAATGAGGCGACCAGTTGGGTTGGTAGCTTTTGAATAAAACCAACCGTGTCAGTAAATAACACTACTTCACCATCGGGTAGATCCACACGCCTGGTTGTAGGATCAAGGGTGGCAAACAGTTTGTCTGCGACATATACATCAGATTTAGATAATTTATTGAGCAGAGAGGACTTACCGGCATTCGTGTAGCCAATTAATGACACAATCGGAATTCTTGAGCGTCTCCTTTGAGCACGATGCCTCTCACGATGCTCTCGCACTTTTTCTAAATCATTTTTTAGTGAACTTATACGGCGGTTTATCTCTCGCCGGTCAACTTCAAGTTGTGTTTCGCCAGGTCCACGCAGGCCGACACCTCCAGTTGATCCGCTTCTGCCCGATGTTCCGCCTGCCTGACGGGCAAGGTGGGTCCAGGCACGAGTCAAACGCGGGAGACGATATTCGTACTGTGCGAGTTCAACCTGCAGGATTCCTTCTCGGGTACGGGCATGTTGAGCAAAAATGTCAAGGATCAACGCTGTGCGATCAATTATTTTAATTTTGTCCTTGAATTCTTTCTCCAGCTCCCTCAAATGGCGCGGTGAGAGTTCAACATCAAACACTATGACTTCAGCAAGAAATTCATCTACTAGCGCTTTTATTTCTTCTACCTTACCGGAGCCAACATAAGTAACCGGGTTTGGTTGTGACAGCCTCTGGACTGTAGTACCAACGATTGACAGCCCCGCTGTTTCGCATAGTAATTCCAATTCCGCAAGAGAATCTTCAAGTGAAAGTAATTGATTATCAGATCGTACTTCAACGCCGACCAGAAATGCGCGTTCCACAGGTGGTTTTGTAAATTCAGGTGTTTTTTTGGACATAAAATCCCAGTGTGTGAAATTCCATTAATATAATATTACTCATTATGCAAATCATAGTTTGTGAGATATTCAAACAATACGGTACCAACAATGTGTAGCGACTCTGATGAAACTTTATCCGTGGTGTCATTGGTGGTGTGCCAGTATGGATAGTCAAAATCAATGATATCTACTGCATCAATACCTGCCTGTAAAAATGGTGTATGGTCATCAAGCATTGAGTATTTAGGTTCAGGTATAAAGTAATTTGCATAACCAAGGTTGTTGGCAATCGTCCAAAGCTTATTGGACAGGGCTGGGTTAGAGTTACCTTCTAAATAAATATTCAGATCGCTATCTCCTATCATATCAACAATTAATGCCTGATCAGGTAAATCTGTTAGCTGTTCAACAAAATGAGTAGACCCGACAATCCACTGCCACTCATTGATATCTCCCTGATCTTCTGCATCGAAAAAGACCAGCCAGACGTTAACAGGAAGATCTTGAGGCAGGGCAGCAGCGAGGCCAAGCAGTACAGCAACACCCGATGCACCATCATTTGCCCCGGGTACAGGCTGCAATTGATTTGTTGCAATCGGATCTCTGTCAGCATAACGGCGCGTGTCATAATGTGCGCCCAGGATAATCCAGGGTTTATCAGCATTGAATTGTCTTTTTGCAACTATGTTTGTGATTTTCACATCTTTATATTCGGATTGCCATGTTTCAGATAACCAGCCAGAGTCTGTCAGTTCAGATTGAATGTAATTGATAATTTTTTCATGGCCATCAGAACCAGGGTGCCGGCTGCCAAATTTCATTTGTTCTTGGAGATAGGTATAAGCCAGTGATGAATCAAAATCTGTAGACAGCTCACTTTTTGTGCATGCTGATAATAGCAAGCTGGATGAAAAAAACAATATTAAGTAAATCAGGCATGCGTTGATCTGTTTCGAGTGAAATGAACTCATAGGACTTGTTTTAATTCAGAAATTGCCTGCTGTGATTGAGAAATCCAATAGTCTACTCTTGATTTTCTAGTTTTTGAAACAAGTTCAGGAAAGGGCAACAAGCCAAAATTTGCTTTCATTGGTTGGAAGTGTAACACGTCAGCATTAGAAATATAATGACACAAAGCGCCAATCATGGTAGTTGTGGGGAAACTAATTGGCTCCTGATTATCTAAAACCCTGGATAAATTTACTCCTGCAACAAACCCTGAGGCAATATTGCCAAGATATCCCTCAATACCTGTGATTTGGCCGGCTGCATAAATTGTTTTATTGTTCTTGAAACCAAGTGTACTGTTAAGAAGGTTCGGAGAACTTATGTAAGTGTTTCTGTGCATTTGTCCAAAGCGCATAAACTCAGCTCTTTCTAAAGCTGGTATGATGCCCAATACGCGTTTTTGTTCTGAGTACAAAAGATTGGTTTGAAAGCCTACCAGGTTATACAACGATCCAGCGATATTATCTTGACGAAGTTGTAAAACAGCATAGGGTCTTTTTCCTGTGGCAGGATCAATAAGACCAACAGGGCGCATTGGACCATATGCAAGAGACATCGGGCTTCGTCCAGCGAGAATTTCAATTGGAAGACAACCCTCAAAATACTCTCCTTTACCTGCTTTTACACCATTGTCAATTCTGGTTTCAAAGTCAGAAAGAGAATTTCTCTTTGCACCTAATAACTCATTGATGAATAGTTCATATTGATCACAAGTAAGCGGGCAATTGAGGTAATCACCTTCTTGGGTAGTACCTCGCTCATAACGCGAGCCAAAGAACGCATGGTTCAAATTGATTGACTCACGTGTGATAATAGGTGCGAGTGCATCGTAAAAAAAGAGGTTGTCTTCACCAGTAAAAATTTTCAGGTTTTGACTCAGCAAGTTAGATGTCAACGGACCAGAAGCAATAATTACAGGGTCTTGTGGCAAATTTACGACTTCTTGCCTGGTTACTGTAATGTTTGGGTGATTAAAAATTTTCTGTGAAACAAGATCAGAAAACTTATCACGATCAACAGCAAGAGCGCCGCCGGCTGGCAGTTGGGTTTGTTCAGCGCAATCAACAAGCAGTGAATCAAGGGATTTCAGTTCGTTAAACAATAACCCGGATGCACGGGTGATTAGTTGTGAACCAAGTGAATTGGAGCAAACCAGCTCTGACAAGCCATCAGTAGTGTGAGCTTCGGTCATTTTACCTGGCCTCATTTCAAATAATTGCACATGATGTCCAAACTCGGCAGCCTGCCATGCTGCTTCGCAACCAGCCAAACCTCCACCAATGATGATTATTTCAGCCATTAGAGGATTTTACCATCAGAGAGTGAATCTATTGCTGGCATATAACTTGCAACAATGTTATATAATAGATTTACTTTTGAGGATGGACAGAGATGTTTCAATCACATTTTCAGGATATTAGACCGCTTACAACAGCTCATTTGGCTCAGACCATGGCATTACTTTCACTAACTAATGTTGAACTACGCCAGCAAATTGAGTCAGAGATAGCTGCGAATCCTGCACTTGAGATAAAAGATGAAAGACGCTGCCCAACATGTAAACGTGTTTTACCTGAGCGAGGCACATGCCCAATCTGCACCCAGGCAAGCGCCAACACAAAGAATGAACCTGTCGTATTTATTTCTCCCCGAGATGATTTTTATTCTTCAAATTACACTGACAGGGACAATGGGGACTCGATGATGGAGGATAGTTTTACACCATCGAAAGAGGATCTTTCCGCCTATATTTATCGCCTTGTTGCAGCAGAAATTTCTGAGACCGAACAGCAGATCTTGATATTTTTATTAGCTTCGTTGGATGATGACGGTTTTATCACAATTGGGCTTGATGAAGTTGCATCTTATTTCCATGTACCGTTAGCTGAAGTAAAAGTTGTCCAAAAAGCGATACAGAGAATTGAGCCTTATGGCATCGGATCACAATCGCCTGTGGAAGCACTGATGATACAGCTGGAGATGTTGACTGACATATGTCCAAACACACAATTGGCTCGACAAATTATTGGTAGCCATTTGGACATGCTTAGCCACAGGCAGTTCAGTGAAATGGCAAAATTGTTAGAATGCTCATCAAAAGAAATAGAGCAAGCAGCGAAATTTATTGGTGACAATCTTTACCCGTTTCCTGGCCGAGCGCACTGGGGTGATCAGAGACAACCGGGAAACGACGCGCCATCTGCATATCATCAGCCTGACATTATTATTAATCACGTCAATGAAGACCCCACAAAACCACTGGCTGTGGAAATTATCATGCCTTTGAGTGGCACTTTAAGAGTTAATCCATTATTTAAACAAGCAATTAAAGAAGCTGATGATGAGAAAAAAGAAGAATGGAAGAATGACCTTGAAAGGGCTTCTTTGTTTGTGAAGTGCATACAACAGCGGAACCACACAATGAAGCGTTTGATGCAGCGAATCGTGTCTATTCAAACAGAGTTTATCATCCATGGTGAAAAATATTTGAATCCGGTGACACGTGTTCAGATTTCTCGAGAATTAGGCGTGCATGAATCTACGATCTCAAGGGCAGTTTCGAACAAGTCAGTACAGCTTCCTAACCGAAAAATTATTCCAATGGCTGCTTTTTTCGATCGAAGCCTTCAAACACGCACGGTCTTAAAAGAAATTATTCAAAAAGAAAATAAACCACTGAGTGACTCGGAACTGGTAAAATTGTTAGCAAGACAAGGCTACGATGTGGCCAGAAGGACAGTAGCCAAGTATCGGGCAATGGAAGGAATACTTCCAGCTCACATGCGGAAAATTATGACTTCTGCAAGACAAACATAAATGATGCATGAGTATTTTTTATGAAAAAACGCCAAACTGGAGAAGAGAGAAAGGCATTATTAAAACAGTTAATCGATTTCATTTCTGAGCCGGTAGCATTATTCAATTTTTCTGATAAAAGTATCATTTTTGCAAATGATGCCTTTTATTTTTTAACAGGAACATTACCTGAAGAAGTTGTAGGAAATCAAATCAGTGACTATTTTTCATTTGGAGACAATGATGATTTCCATGAAAAGACAATTGAAGAAAGCAACCTGAGGAGAAAATTGCTTGATCCCATTACAGTTAGTGTGACCATTCGCTTGCTTGAGAATGTTGAAAATATTGCACTCATAAAAGTTAAACCGCAAGGAAATCAAAGCAACAAATTATTTCTCTCTGAAAATATATTTCTCAAGGATATTGAATTTTTAGTTGATAGTACTGAATTGGAACAGGCTTATGAAAGAGCTTTGGTAATACTCAGATCTCTGTGTAAAAGTGATTTTATTTGTATTTACCAGATAGACCATAATCATAACTATCTCTCAAAAGCAGCCACTCTTGAGCCAGATATTCTCATCTTTCCTGCCCAATTGCCAATATCTGATTTTGCCCGCCTGTCACAATCTTATAAGTGGACTAGCAAAGATTCAACAATTACAGAAATTCATACTTCTGCAAAGGCCGCAGACCTGCTTCAAGTGATAACAAATCCGCTTGGGAACGAAAATTCTCTTTTTGGATTGATTGCAATAGGATGGGGTGAAAAACCTGCGGAAGAGTTTAACAAAGCTCACTTGATAATGATTGTGAATATGCTGTCACGTTATTACAAGAATACTTTAATTTATCACAATCTTGAAAAACTAAAATTTGACCTTGAACACAATCTTACTGTTAGAAATTCTCAAATGGAAAACATACGGCAGGGGTTATTGGTGGTTCAACCCGATTTTAATATTGCTGAAATTAACAATGCCGCAGAGTTAATGCTTGGTTTCTCAGACAGAGAAGTAAATGGGCAGCCTGTAGAGAATGTAATTATTGGTGCTGAAGGACTTATGTCAGCATTAAAAACAGCGCTCTCAGGAGTAGGGATTCACGATATCGGAAATTTTTCTATTCACAGGCGAGATGGTCAAACTGTACCAGTAAAAATACAAGCCTTGCCTGTACTGGTTGATAATCATGTTGTCTCTATGTTAATCATTATTGACGACATAAGTGAGCGTCAGCAGTATCAACTAAGAGCACAACACCTTGAACAGCGTGCGATATTAGGTGAATTTTCAGCTGTTTTTGCCCATGAGGTTAGGAATCCTGTTAACAACATCTCAACCGGCTTACAACTGCTAGAAACTAAATTATCAAAAGATGATCCAAACCTTGGTAATATCAACCGAATGCAAGCGGATTGCCAGCGCATCAATCATCTGATGGAATCAGTTTTGGCTTTTTCAAGACCGATTGAGCCAGCCATGGAAAATATCGACTTAATTTTCCTTTTACAGCGAGTTCTTGATAAATGGCATCCACGTTTCATGAAAGTAAAAGTGGAGCCTTATTTCCAATTTGATGGTGAAATACCCCGTATAAATGGCGATTCTCGGTCACTTGAGAGAGTATTTATTAATCTCATTGGCAATGCAGTTGAGGCAATGAAGGATACAGGGGGTATACTCTCTGTAAAAATGAGAGTAACTTCTGAGTTGGCAGGCATGCCGCACGTGGAAATTGCCATATCCGATACTGGTCCAGGTATTCCTGATGAGATTAAAGAGGATATTTTTAAACCATTTGTATCAACAACTACTAATGGCACTGGGCTCGGTTTGGCGATTTCCTATCGGATAGTTACTGGACATAAGGGCACAATGAAATTTAAAACTTTCCCTGGTGGTACTGTATTTTTTGTTTATCTGCCTATCAAATACGGAGAAAAAATCGAATGAGTCTTACTGTACTTATCATTGATGACGAGGACCCAGCACGGATAAATATTGGAGAATTTCTCCAAGCAAAAGGGTATGAAGTTATTGCAGCGGCAACCCTGACAGAAGGTAGAACACACGTAATGGATGGCGATGCTGATATTGTTTTACTTGATGTTCGCTTACCTGATGGTTATGGTCCTAATCTGTTATACGAGATTTCTCAAATGCCAGTAAGAATCCCCGTTATTTTGATAACAGGTTACGGCGATATTGATATGGCTGTCGACGCTATGAAAAATGGCGCACACGACTTTCTTACGAAGCCATTTGAATTCGAGCGACTTGAGCAGACACTTAAACGTGCAGGTGATGGCGTAAGGATGAAGCGCGAGTTAGACCACCTGAGAAACAATCAACAACGAGTTGAGTTTGTTGTAGGAAAAAGCCCTTCATTCCAGCAAACACTCAGCTACGCAAAACGTGCTGCACAACTATCTGCGCCTGTTCTGATCACCGGGGAGACAGGCACAGGCAAAGAAATTCTTTCGAAATTTATCCATAAAAGTGGGCCAAGGCGTGATAAACCCTTTATTGCAATAAATTGTGCTGCTATTCAAAGCACAATGTTGGAAACAGAATTATTTGGCCACGAAAAGGGGTCATTTACAAGCGCAGATAAGAATAAATATGGATTAATGGAAATCGCGGATGACGGAATCCTTTTTTTGGATGAGATATCTTCAATGCCCATGGATATTCAAGCAAAATTACTTCGGGCAATTGACGAAAAGTCATTCCGCCGCGTTGGAGGTACCAACTTAATCAAGGTCGATGTACAAATTGTCGCTGCATCCAACCGGAATTTACCTTCCATGATTGAGGAAAATCAATTTCGACAGGACCTGTATTATCGTTTGAAAGTTGTAGACCTGCATTTACCGCCATTACGTGATCGGAAAGAAGACATCCCAGAATTTGTAGGATATTTCATTCAGCTTCAGAATATGAAACTGGGGTTGAATATTACGAATATTACAGAGCGTGCTTTAACTGCTTTGACAAATTACAATTATCCAGGAAATATTCGCGAATTAAGCAATGCAATTGAAAGAGCCATGTTATTCTGTGATGATGCGGTTATTGATATTGGACATTTACCCTTAGATATTATTAACAGCTAGAAGCATATCTGGCACAGAACTTGCATCATACTTCATACGGATTAATCCAGGAGGTATGATGAACCCTATTACATTAAATGATATTTTACTTGTGATGACGATCGCCATATTCGTCATTGGAATTGTTGCTGTTGTAGCCGGCGTATTAATCCTGGTCTTTAGGGTAATGGGTGAAGACGTGCGGTTAATCACCAGTGAATCTGCAAAATTGATGCACAAGGGTATCACTGAAGATCTGTCAGGGTTGGTGGGAAATACTGCAATGCTTATCGATTCTTTGGATGAGTTAGTTAAAACCACCCGAGGCGTTGGTATGCTCCTTGTGGCGTTTGGTTTTATTTTTGTGATGGTTTCGTATTACTTTATAAGCAGGATAAATTAGAAAAATTGTTTTTAGGATCATAAATGAATCTCTCTATGCTCTACGAAAAGCTGGAGAAAATATTCACAATTGACAAAAGCCGGTCAATTGTTTCTGCTGTATCTGCTGACCCAATTGCCTGGTCTACGCTAACAGAACCGGCTTTTCTTCAAAATTTTATTGAAGCTAACGGGAATCAAATGAATGCCTGGACTATTGCAGGCATAGTGCTTTTTTCACTAGGCATAAAATTCCCATTAGATACAAAAGGCTCCTATGGTGAGGTCAATAGCTCAGAAAAAAATCTGCAAATAGATCTGCCAACTGTAGATCTATTTGACAAAGTTGTGAAACATGAACTGACACCATACCTCGCTTCAGAAGCCGGTATGCTTGCTTTGGAGCTGGATAATCGACTGGCTGGGGGTGTGAATTATCAAACTTTAGTTGATGATGTATTGCTACGATCAGAGAATCAACAAAAACCTGGAAAAAATTTTGCTGCATGGAAGACAGCGTTTTCAGTTCTATTTGAACTAGTAAACGATCCAACTGAATACTTAAGAGCTTTCTTATACTCAAAAGAACTGGCGTTAGGCAAAGATATATACCTGCATATACTTTTTACTCAACAACTCAATGATATTGAAATACAAGAAATTGTTAACAATACAGCACATGCTACTGAGATAGAAACACAGGTAAGCATTCTTAAGCCTTTGTACCAGTCCCGTTATCGGAACAGTGTCAAAGCAATTGCTGAAAATACTATTCAATACAATATAGAACCCATTCTTGATGATATTGTTCAATCGCCTGATATTCCTGCAAAATCACACCTGATCAATGATATCTCGCGCTACAAAGCAATAGGAGATATTTATCACCTTGCTGAGAAACCTGAATTAGCGTCAGGTTTGTATCAGCTGGTTGAACGGTTGACAAAAAAGTATCTTGAAGGCCTCAATATTCAGTCGAGTGAAGTCGAGCTTGAAGACTCAGAGTCAGTGATAAAAAGTAGGCTCGAACAGATTGAAAAACGTTATGATTGGCAGTTGGAAATTGCTGCAGAACAAAATGATCCCTCCTCAATTATTGATGATACAGAAATATCAGAAAGAAACAATAATGTATCTGAAGAAAACAAAAATCTGGATGAGGAAAATTTTCGTAACAGTGTACTAACGAACCCGTTTCGGGTAAAGCATTCGCTTGTGAACTCCTATGTTGCTTCACTGTCAATAGATAAACTTCCTGATGGTTTTTTTGATACTCTAAATCCCATTACCCAACTGATTTCAGTTGAACCTGAACCGGTGAAACAATTAATAAAAGTTGCAGAAAGCAAAGAAGATTACGCCCATGCACTCGAATTGGCATACCATTTTTATCTCCATTACCCGGGAGATATCAATAATTTACGTACCCTTGCTTCACTACAGGAACATGGCAATAATCATTTAAAAGCTTATCAATTTCTTCAAAAAATTACTTCAACAGAAAGCGTGTCAGTTGCAGACTGGCTAAATTATGGCAGGGTAAGTCATTATCTGGGTTATCTGAACGACGCAAAAACTGCTTTCTCAAATGCAATTAAACTAGATGGGGAAAACGGAAAGGCGTATGCACACCTTGGAAGAGTTTACTTTGACTTAGGTGATAAAAAATTAGCTGAAAACAATCTAAATCATGCGACAATCATCGCGCCATATGACGAAAGTGTCTGGTTATTGCTTGCTGGCTATTATCAGATATGTAATGAAAATGAACAATTGATAACCACGCTACGATCTGCTCACGTCGCAATTCCTAACTCACAAAGCATTAAATACGAACTTGCAGACGCGTACCATAATTTGGGCCTTCAAGAAGAAAGCATGCGGATCCTTGAGAGCATTGCTAAATTAGCGCCTGAAAATAAGAACCTGGTAAAAAAAGTTTATGCACTGGCTTATACAAGCAAATTAACAACTCAATTTAATAATTATTTGGAAGAGGCATATCATAAATGGCCTTCTGACAGTGAAGTTGTTTTTCTCTATGCAAAGCAATTGGAGGAAAACGGTAAGTTTTCTGAAGCAATTGCTGCCCTCATAAAAAACCAGATTGAGGAATACACTCCAGAGTATATTCACTTTGCTGTAAAACTTTTGATGCACTTATGGCTGTTGGATATAACATTCAACGCTGAGATGGTTGAATTTTCAAAAAATATCTACAAGCAATTGGAATGTTCAATCAGTGGGGACAATAGAGATATTGAATTTGAGTTAGACCTGGCAGAAATGAATTTGTTATTCGGGGATTTTGAACTTGGATTCAATATTTATCATGGATTGATGGACTTACATGATGAAAAAATATCATACATGCATTGGAGAATGCATCGTGGTTTGGCTGTTATAGCCGCAAACTCAAAAAATTTTGACGCAGCATTGGCTGCATTAAATACTGCTATTCAAGAAAAACCATCAGAAGAAACCTTATATTTACTGTTGGCAAAATTTAATTTCCAGGATAACCGATTATACGAGGCAAACAAAGCATGTGATTTATTGCTGTGTTCGACAAGCAACAGGCTTGATACACTTGATTGGATAATTACGCAATTGAAATTGGTAAAACAATACGGTAAAGCCGTTGAATTAGTAAAAAGCGAGCTACTACATGCGCCAGTATCACTGGAAAATAATTTACAACTCATTGAGTTATTGATTTTATCTGGAGAGACTCAAGAAGCCAGTGAAAAATTGGAAAAACTGCTGCAAGCCTACAGTGAAAATGATTCAGCTTTACAACAAATTAGCCTTGCATTTCATGATATGGGTCAAGAATATAAATCACTTGAAGTTTTTAACATGTCAATTAATGGTAAAACACAGTTGTCGCTGGAGGATTACTTTACTCACGCTTACCTGTTAATGGCGAATGAAAAATATCAGGATTCCATTGATGTTGTTTTGAAAGGGATGGAAACTTATCCAGAAGAGAATATTCTAGTAACCTTACACGCAGAAGTTTCTGCATGTGCAAAGGATTACGCTAATTGCATCACAATACTGGAAAAACTACACACGAATGTTCAGCAGATCAAGATCAACAGTGAAAACCAAATTCCAGGCGAATTAATTAGAAGATTGGTCGATAAACGACATCTGATTGTGTTTACAAAAGGAATTGGTATGGTTTATCGTTTGGCAAAATGCTATGTGCTGACGAAAAACTACAGAAAAGCCAGAGAGCTTGTCAAGCAAGAAATTACGAATAATCCGGGTGACTTAATTTTATTGGATTATCTTTCATTCTTGGAAACCGTGGAGTATCAAAGTGCGGAAGCATCACTGCCTGATACGTTATTCGATCCTTATAGTTACGATTTATCAACACTCGATCAAGAGCAAGAGAATGCATTTTCAGCAATACTTGTCAGGCAAATATTAGCTTATTCACTAAATGCTCCTTTGAACAAATCCTCATCGGAGATCATTTTATTAGGAAAAATTAACAAAGACTCACTGTTTTCCAGTCCTTTCACTGAATGGGAAGACTCCAGGGTGAATGAGTATTCTGTTTCAAAAAATCACCTCGAGCAAGCTGCTCAACTGGTATCAGGCTTGATTGAAAAACAATCAATAACAGACCACAAGTTTGATTTAAGCGTGGTTGCACAAAGCGATGTAGAACTTTCTGTTCAAATACTATGCAGGGCATTGTGTGATAACTATCTCTGGAATCAAGCCTTGGATTTAGCCTCCAAATTATCACAAAAAAATCCAGACAGCCTGTCACTGGCAAAACTGCGCATAGAGATATTTGAATATTGGTTTACATGCTCAACCGTTGCTAATCAATGTAATATCAGTAATAAACGAAAAAATGAGTTTATTATTGCTGAACGATTTTTTAATGAGGCATACAAATCTCTTGAATTATTCCAAGAAATGGAATTGAAGTCACATAAGGATAAATACCTCAAGCTGTTGGATGTTTATAGTAACAAATCAAAGATTAATTTTAAGGAATTCGATAGAGAAATTACTAGCAGTATAAATCCTAAGACAATCGCCTGCATATATACACAAAATGGCGAATATCAAAAAGGATTGGATGTTCTCCCAATAGAATTCACAGATCATGCAACGCTATTACTTAAAGCCCTTTCTGCGGTAAGACTTTCTTTACCTGAAGCTATCAATTACTCAGAAGACGCCTTATCGACTTGGCCAGATGATCCACTAGCGCTCTATCTTTATTCTCAAGCTAGCAAGAATGCCGGATTGATTGAGAATGCGTTGCAATCAATACTGAGAGCAATTGAAGTTTGGCCTGAAGCGGTAAAGTGGTCCAAAGAGGCGCTCTCAATATGTAGAGAAGTGGGAGATATTCCGACTGAACTTTATGTGTTGGAAGAACTAAACACTCATGCACCTGACGATGCAGACTTAACCAATAGACTGTCAGATTTATATGCTCGTGTTGGCGAAACAGAAAAATCAAATTCCGTTTTAGAGAAATATTTGGTTAATCATCCAAATGATATTGCTACGTGGATACATTTATCAGATTTATTCACAAGTATGAGCAATTATTCTGCTGCACTTGAGGTTGTAAAACAAGGATTAAAGCATAATTCAGGATCCCTCAGCTTGAAAATTAAACACGGGAAACTATTATTTAAAACTCAAGATTATGTCAATTCTGAAGTAGTGTTGAAAGAGTGCTTGAAGCAGAATCCTGAAGATGTGCTGGCGAAATTTGCTCTTATAGAAACTTACCTTGCACAAAATAAGATTCAAGATGCTGTTGCACAATTGGATACAATACCAACGATAAATCTTAATTCAGAGAATAATGCAGTTATATATTCGCATTTAGTAAATGCAATTAAAGGCTCGCAATTTGCCAGGAAATTCTTGAACGACTACCTTGAAGGAAAAAGTATTGACTTAAGTGATCGTGTTCACTTTGCCATTGCAGAAATAGATTTTAGTGAAGGAAACCATCAAGGCGCTGAGCAAAATGCACTTCAGGCAATTAGGATTAATCCAGAAAATGGGGCTGCACTTGGTTTGTTAGGAAGAATAAATCGAAAATTAGGCAATCTAGATCAAGCGATCTTCTACCTGGCGAAAGCAATTGAAATGCAAGATCCAGTTTTAGATGACTTGCTTGAGCTTGGAAGAAGCTACATTGATCGACGCGAAACAAAACTTGCATTGGATGCATTTAAAAAAGCAATTTTTCAATACCCGGAACGACCTGAACCTTATTTCATGGCTGCACAAGTACAGCGGGATTGCAAGGATTACTTGAGTGCTGAAAAAATGCTGAGGAAAGCATCAACACTTGCTCCTGGCGATTTAACGATACATCGTCAACTTGGCGCAATTATTGCACTTAACCTGGTACATAATACATGATGGGAGAACCAGTAACAATGGACTTTCGCCAGAATTCAAAAAATAACACAATGAAACGCAGAATGGTCGGGCGTGATCTCTTGCTCGATATCATGAATGCGTCTCTAAAGACAGCAAATTACAAATTTGCAGAGCAGCTGGCTGAAGAGTGGTTAGCAATTTACCCAGGTGATATCGATGTAGCGAATAAGTTTGCCTTAAACAAGTTGTTCTCTGGTGTGCACACAGATGCAGTGGAAATAGCCCACAGGCAATTCATCAAAGACCCGTTAAACATTGAACTCTTAGCCACATTAAAGGCAATAAAAAATAATCTTGGTGAAAAATATAAGGATATTTTTTCATGTGAAACAGCTGATTACATATTAAACGGGAAAATTGAATCCTCAGAATCTTATGTCGGCTGGCCAACGATTTTGAAATCTGCCTATAAACAATTCAACGTAAATGCAATCAACAAAGCTGAGGTTTTACTTCATCAAGTGATGAGCATTAAACCTAACTATGTTTTAACTGCGATTTTGCATTTATTAATCACACACAAACGAGGAGATTTGCCTTCGACTCTCAAATTAGCTGATTTGTATCATCGGCGCTGGCCCGAGTGCCTGCAAATTTCTCTAATATTGGCTGATGTAAAAATTCAAAGCGGCGACGATGCCGGCGGCATGCAGCTAATGCACGAATGCGTTGTAAAAGATATCGCTGGCGTAGCAGCCAAGCGGCTGTGGAACGATCGCTTCCGTTATCAGCCAATGTGGCCTGACACACTTGAAATTCCTTTAGAACGTCCTATTCCCTACGATATATCAGCGTTATTTGGATGGACCTCATTGACAGAAGGTGCTGGTAAAACTGTAGAGTCATCTGTCCTTCTTCAAAAAGCATTTATAGACTCTAATAAATTACAGATTATTGAAACCTCTGTAAGTGGTGAGAGTGATGATTCCTCGACAGTTAGGTCTCAAGAGAATAATGAGCGAATTACATTTGATAGTTCTTCTGAATTTAAATTTAGCCCTGAAGAAGATAAAGTAAAAAGGGAAAAGTTAGTGGAGATCGATGAAATCTATACTAACTTGACAACTAAACTTCATAGAAATGATTTACAAAAATCTGAAGGAAGGTTTCCTGTTTATGTAATCCTTAGCAGTAAAACAGGATTAACTAACAAATATGGTTCGCACACTGCACAGGTTATTGACAATGAAATGTCTAAATTGGGGGATTATATAAAAAAGAAAAACGGTTGGGGCTCCATTGTATTTTTTCCAGATGATAAAGATTGTATGTTGAAACTAGGGTTAAATCCTGTTGATAAGGTTGATCCATGGAAAATCAAGCTTGCTTTGACTGACCTGGACAAAAACCTGGCAAAAAAAGGTTCTATGATTGGGGCGGTTTTAATTGTTGGTGGGAATGAAATCATTCCATTTCATCAGCTGCCTAATCCAACCGATGATATGGACAATCATGTACTATCAGACAATCCATATTCAGCGATTGACAGCAATTATTTTATTCCGGATTGGCAAGTAGGCAGGTTGCCTGGTGATAATCAGACCGACGCTGGCTTATTGCTAATTCAATTGCGAAATGTGATTTCCAGCTACTTAAGTGGTCAGCCACCAAAGCAAACATTATTTGATAAGATCAACTTTATTGTTCAATCGTTCTCAAGATTGTTTAATTTATTCAAGCAATTGAAAACAAAGAAGTCATTTTCTAACTTTGGTTACTCAGCTTCAGTCTGGCGACGCGCTTCAATCGCTGCTTTTAGTCCAATTGGTGGCAGCAATCTGCTGAAAATATCGCCACCATATAACCATGAAACGCTTACTGTTGAAAAGATCACAGAAGCACCGATGTGCTATTTTAACTTACACGGTCTGGAGGATTCACCAAATTGGTATGGGCAACGAGACGTTTTAGATCCAGTTAGTGGTCCTGATTATCCAATTGCAATCACACCCGCTTTGATAAAATCCTCAGCAACCAAGTCAAAGATTATCTTCTCAGAAGCGTGTTACGGGGCTTTTGTTAACAATAAGAATGATGATACATCAATGGCATTGAAGTTTCTTGCAACTGGTGCCAACTGCCTGATCGGCTCAACTTGTGTCGCTTATGGTTCTATTAGCACACCTCTGATTGGCGCTGATTTACTGGCTAATTATTTTCTTAAGTTTGTCCAGAACGGGATCAGCACTGGCGAGGCTTTCATCAAAGCAAAGGTTGAATTTGTACATGAAATGAAACGCCGGCAAAACTTCCTTGATGGCGAAGATCAAAAGACTTTGCTTTCTTTTGTTCTTTACGGCGATCCTTTGTATACACCTAATCGAGATAAACTAAAATCAAAGCATTTTATTCGTACCCAAAATGAAGAGACTATCTCATTAATTTCTGACAGCCAGGACCAAAACAGTTGGAATAACGGCTTTGTGATTGATGAAAAAATATTACAGGAAGCTAAAGTAATTGTAGACTCTTACCTTCCAGGTCTTTCCGGGGGACAGCTATCTTACACTAGGCAGCATGTTGGAAATATTTATAATAAAACAACCAACAATCAGCAAAAAGTATTCGACAGCCAGAAACCCCAAAAGGTAACAATTTCCAAGCAGATCGTGCAGGATAAACGGACGCATTACCATTATGCCAGGGTTACGTTTAACTCGGAGGGAAAGATGACAAAATTAGCAATCTCAAGGTAATGGTTGATAGCATTAACGGTTGCAATAATGGGCTGGGATTAGATCCAGCCCATTATTAATTGCGTTGAGGTTTATGATCGCTTATAATTCGGTGACTAAAAAATTATGCATTCTACATTGAGGTTGGTTATGAGAGAACAATTGACTGGCGCGCAGATACGACAATCATTTATAGATTATTTTGTCAATAAAGGCCACACGTTTGTCCAATCTGCATCGCTGGTACCAGGCACTGATCAGACTTTATTATTTACAAATGCAGGCATGGTACAGTTCAAGGATGTTTTTCTAGGATTGGATACACGCCCATATAAGAAGGCTGTAAATTCTCAAAAATGCTTGCGCGTAGCCGGTAAACACAACGATCTGGATGATGTTGGGCGCGATAATACTCATCAGACATTGTTTGAAATGCTGGGTAATTGGTCATTTGGTGATTATTATAAAAAAGAGGCGATCGAGTACGCCTGGGATTTGTTGACAAATGTCTGGGGACTAGATAAAAGCAGGTTGTGGGTGACAGTTTTTCGAGATGATCAGAATGAAATACCGGAAGACATTGAAGCTACTGAAGCATGGATGAATCAGCCTGGAATGGAACCAACTCACATATTGCATTTCGGAAGGAAAGATAACTTCTGGGAAATGGCTGAGACCGGCCCATGTGGCCCATGCAGCGAAATTCATTACGACCTTGGGGTTGAGCACTGTGATAAACAAGGTGACGAGAGCCACACATGTACTGTTAACGGTGATTGTAAAAGGTTTACTGAATTGTGGAATTTGGTTTTCATACAATATAACAGGATCGATGAAAACACACTTGAAAATTTGCCGGAAAAACATGTCGATACAGGCATGGGGCTTGAGAGAATCGTTGGCGTGCTGCAGGAAGTTTATTCTAATTACATGACAGACTTGTTGTTGCCATCGATAAAAAAAGTTCAAGCCATTACTGGCAATTCAGACGAAGATAGAAATGCTAACCTGACGCCATACCGTGTAATAGCAGACCATACAAGGGCAGCATCATTCTTAATCGCTGATGGTGTAACACCAGGAAATACAGGCAGGAATTACGTGTGCCGCATGATCATCAGGAGGGCATCATTATTTGGTAGAAAACTGGGTTTGCACAAGCCTTTTATGGCAGAAATAGCTGAAGTAGTGATCAGAGATTATCAACACGCTTATCCTGAGCTTGGCAAGAACAAGAAAGCTATTCTTGATAATCTGACAAGAGAAGAAACAAGATTTCAGAAAACCGTGGACGTTGCCCTAAATGTTCTTGAAGATATCCTATCGAATATGAAGGCTAATAGCGAAATGTTGCTTGATGGCCAAACAAGTTTTGATTTATACGCTACGCATGGACTACCGTTAGAGATCACAAAAGATATTGCATCTGAGTATGGCATAAAAGTTGATGAAAAAGCTTTTAAACTGGCGATGGAAGAGCATAAATTAATATCAGGCGCTGGAAAAGCCATGGGAATTATGGGAAATAAAAATGTTGATGTATACAGGGATGTTGCCGACAAACTGATGAATTCCAACTTATTGGATGAAAAGGGAGTAATTCATAACCCTTACCAATCTGAAATAATTGAGTCAAAAATTATCGGGATTGTACGCGAAGGTGAGCTTGTTGACTCTGCAGTAAATGGTGATCAAGTTGAAGTCGTGGTACCAGTGACGAATTTCTACATGGAATCAGGTGGTCAAGTATCCGATATCGGATTTATTTCGAGTGTTCAATCAGAAGACTGGCAAATACGTGTCTCTGAGGTTCAAAGACCTGCTGCTGGTCTGATTGTTCATCGAGGAATGGTTGTAAAAGGCGTACCAAGGGTTGGCGACCAGGCGTTTTTGGAAGTTGACCTTGACCGTAGAAATAATATCAGGCGAAATCACACGGCAACGCATCTACTCCACGCAGAATTGAAACGGATATTGGGAGAACATGCGCGTCAAGCTGGATCTCTTGTTGCACCAGATCGGTTGAGATTCGATTTTACACACCCAGAAAGTGTTACCGCTAATCAATTACAGCAAATTGAGGAAGGCGTAAATAACGTAATTTTTAAGAATTATTCTGTGAAAATTGAAGAAAAAAATCTACAAGATGCTTTGGCAGATGGAGCAACAGCACTTTTTGGTGAAAAATACCACGATGTTGTAAGAACCGTTGCATTGGGAGATGATGTATTTTCGTCTTATGAGTTGTGTGGCGGAACTCATGTAAATAATACAAGCGATATTGGAATATTTATCATCATATCTGAAGGAAGCGTAGCTTCAGGAATACGCAGAATTGAAGCAATCACCGGTATCCACGCCTATCACTATATGAAGGAAAAAATTACTATACTCAACAAGGCTGCTAAGCAGCTGAGTACACCTGTTGAGACACTGGGTGAAAGAATAATTGCACTTGAGCAGGATCTAGATGAATCAAGAAAACAAGTGTTTGCGCTTCGGGAGAAACAACTGCGGAGTGAATTTATTGAGAAATTGAGCACAGTAAAATCGATAAATAACACCCCATTTATAAGTGCTAGAGTTGAGGATGCCAATGCAGATAATTTGCGTCAGTTGGCTGATTTATTCAGGCAAAAATACAGCAGTGGTGTAGTTGTAGTTGGCAGTATATTCGAGGGGAACCCTGTGCTGGTTGCTGGTGTGAGTGAAGATCTTGTAAAGAAGGGACTTCATGCAGGCGATCTGGTCAAAACTATTGCAAGAGAAGTCGACGGCGGTGGCGGCGGAAAGCCTACACTTGCACAGGCGGGTGGCAAGAATCCATTAGGTTTAGACAGTGCTTTAAAAATGGTTGAAACGTATCTCAAAACCAAATTCGAATGAGAAAAAGAAAGAGGCCGGTGTCAGAAAAAAACACCGGCCTCATCTTTATGTTATATCCTTAGACAATTTCATCAGGTATCCAGCAGCACAAAACCAAATCTCGAGCTGCTTTTACTTCATCCAGACGCCCTATTGGCGTATTGTGAGGTGCTGATTTTAACAATTCAGGCTGTGTGTGAGCCTCATCTGCAATTTTGAGCAACGCGTCACAAAAGGCATCAAGTGTTTGCATATTTTCAGTTTCAGTCGGTTCAATCATCAATGCTTCAGGAACAATGAGTGGGAAATAATTGGTCGGTGGATGGAAATCGTAATCCATCAGTCGCTTTGCGACATCAAGGGCATGAATACCAGGAGCATCTTTCCATTGACCTTCAACCACAAATTCATGTTTGCAAATTCGGTCGTAAGGCAATTTGTAGGCATGCTTTACTTTCGCCATAATGTAGTTGGCATTCAAGACAGCATATTCAGAAATCTTTCGTAATCCATCAGGTCCATGCATACTGATGTAGGTGAAAGCTCTCACTATCACGCCAAAGTGGCCAAAAAATGATTTGACCCTGCCGATGGACTTCTCAGGCATGTAGAATCCGAACAATGGGGGAATTTCCTCAGTGCCTTCTTCGATAATCGTTACATTTGGACCGGGTAAAAACTCTGCTAATTCTTCAATAACTGCAACAGGGCCAGAGCCAGGTCCACCACCGCCGTGAGGGGTAGAGAATGTTTTGTGCAGGTTGTAGTGCAGAACATCAATACCCAGTTTACCTGGTTGAGCAATTCCAAGCAGGGCGTTGAGGTTCGCTCCATCACCGTATACTAAACCACCTGCTTCATGGACCATACGGGTGACTTCACAGATGTTTTCGTCAAAAAGTCCAAGAGTGTTTGGATTAGTAAGCATTAAACCGGCAAGTTTATCATCGCAAGCAGCTTTTAAAGCTTCAAGGTCTGCGTTACCTTTTTCATCTGTAGGAATATTCACAACTTCAAAGCCGGCCATTGCAGTAGTAGCTGGGTTTGTACCGTGGGCTGAATCCGGGATTAAAATCTTAGTTCTTTGTGTGTCGCCACGTGATAAGTGGTAAGCCCTTATCACCATTACGCCAGTAAACTCACCCTGGGCACCTGCTGCAGGTTGAAGGCTTACTTTATCCAAACCTGTGATTTCGGCAAGCCAGTTCTGTAGTTGGTACATCAAAGCAAGGGCACCCTGTACAGTTTCTACAGGTTGGAGTGGGTGAATATTTGCAAATCCGGGCAGTCTGGCAGTAACCTCATTGATTTTTGGGTTGTACTTCATCGTACATGAGCCAAGCGGGTACAGACCAGAGTCGATATTGTAGTTAAGGTGAGAAAGGTGCGTGTAGTGACGCACAACATCGATCTCAGAAAGCTCTGGCATGGGTAGATTCTGCCTGACAAATCCTTCTGGATAGCTGTACTCAGGGGTGTCTATGTCAGGAAACTTAATCCCTTCGCGCCCAGGTGATGAGAGTTCAAAAATTGTAGGTTCAGTCATGGCTCACCTCCCGCAGTGCTTCGCATAGGAAATCAATATCTTGTTTAAGGTTCATCTCAGTTACTGCAAGGAGCATTGTGTTTTTCATTGATGGGTAGCAGTCGTTAAGATTGTAGCCGCCTAAAATACCATATTCCAATAAGTATTCATTTAGTTCGGAAACAGGCATCGGGCACTCGACCAGAAATTCATTAAAGAAAGGTTCTTTTGAGACCAATTTAAAACCGGGTATTGCCGCAATGCATTCAGCGGCATAATGGGCTTTGTGATAATTCAATTGAGCAACTTTTCTAAGGCCATGCTTACCCAAAGCGCTCATATACACTGAAGATGCAAGCGCCATCAGTCCCTGGTTTGTACAAATATTTGATGTTGCTTTCTCACGCCTGATATGCTGTTCACGGGCAGTTAATGTAAGCACATACCCTCTTCTGCCCTGCTCATCTACAGTTTCACCAACCAGCCTGCCAGATATTTTTCTAAAGAAATCATTTTTTGTGGCGAATAAGCCAAGGTAGGGTCCACCAAAGGACATTGGGAGTCCAAGTGGTTGACCATCACCAACCACAATATCAGCGTCAAATTCACTGGGTGGTTTTAATAATCCTAAGCTGAGCGGGTTCACTGCGACAACGAAAATTGCGCCTGCTTCGTGGGCTTTTTTCGAGAGGGCTGACAGATCATAAATCCTGCCAAAGAAATCTGGATACTGTACAAGAACCATGGCGGTGTTGATGTCGATGTGACTGGCCAATTCATCTGGGTTTGCCAACGGATCTGTGCTTTCTTCATCACCAACAAACTCTAAATCAACACGGCCGCTGAGATAGGTTCTCAAGGTATTACGGTAATCGGGATGAACCGAAGGCGATAGAACAAATTTTTTCCGTTTTCCTCTGAAGTGATGATAAGCTAAAACACCAGCTTCAGCTGCAGCCGTTGATCCATCATAATGTGATGCATTGGCTACATCCATGCCAGTTAATGCACATACCAGACTCTGATATTCAAATACTGCCTGTAATGTTCCCTGGGATATTTCAGGCTGGTAGGGGGTGTAAGCTGTTAAAAACTCTCCACGACGGATGATTGCGTCTACGATGGCAGGAATGTAGTGATTATAAGAACCTGCGCCAAGGAAACAAGCCAAATCCTGGGTCGTTTCATTCGCAGCTGCCAGCTCCTGGGCTTGAGCCAGAGCTTCCATCTCGGTTAGTGCATCAGGAAGATTGAGTTCAGGGAACCTGAATTTTTCAGGTACGTCCTGGAACAAATCGGACAATTTTTCTACTCCGATTGTTTTTAACATCTCCTCCCGTTCAGAATCGGTATGGGGGATGAACATTAGTGGCTTCTCTCCTCTATATACTTCTCATATTCTGCTGCAGTCATTAAGGAATCAAGTTCTGAAGGATCTGTTACTTCAACCTTGATCATCCAGGCGCCAACGTAAGGATCAGTGTTGACCAATTCCGGGTTATCAGCCAGCGACTCATTGATTTCAGCCACAGTTCCTGTCAACGGACAAGAAACATCGGCAGCAGCTTTTACAGACTCAAGAATAGTGCAGACAGTATTTTTCTTTACTGAATCACCAGGTTCAACATTTATTTCAACATAGACAATATCAGACAGTTGATTTTGCGCATAGTCGCTAATACCAAGTGTCGCTATCGAACCCTCAAGTTTTATCCATTCATCAGAGGTTGTAAATTTGAGATCAGCAGGGATATTCATATTGTTTGCTCCTATTATTAGAAAGTGGTATTTATATTTGATCGTAACTGTTGCTAAAAAACTTTCATGCAATCTTAATTATAAACAATTTTTGTAAGTTTAATAATTGTAATTAATGTCAATGAAAAAGAGAAATTAGAAGTGATCGCATCTCAGTCATCAATCTTCTTGAGTATTTTCCCAGGGATAAATTTCAGTACCCTTTGCCGCTTCTCTAATCTTAGGATCTTCAGATAAATACCCTCTTTTATCAGCAGGTATCAATTCAGATATCTTACGCATCATTTGATGACCAATTTCATCCAGAATGACCCTATCCTGGCGACCATGAATTTCGTGCTTGAATGGTCCAAATATTTTACCTATGTTGATGGATACTTTAGATCTTTTACCACGCCTAAGTGAGGGAAAAACCTCCGTTAAGCCATCCATGCCCACAGGAAGTATTGGAGCGCCTGTACGAGCAGCTAACAAAGCCGTGCCAGGACGAGGTGGGCGTAATACTTTTGCCCAGCTTCCTGCTTCGGGGAAAATCCCAAGTGCGCCACCGCTGTTGATAATATTCTGGGCAGCAGTAAGAGCATCCCTGGATGAAGCGCCTCGATGTACTTTATAGGTTCCCCATACACGTGGTATCCAGCGTAATATGAATGGAGAATTTGGTAAATCAGACCCACCGACAAATTCGATGGGTCTTGGCATAATTTGAATTAAGACAACTGGGTCAATGAAACTGAAATGGTTTGAAACAACCAGGAGACCACCAGAGGTAGGAATATTTTCAACACCGTACACTTTGAATTCAGTCAATAAATGGAGGTTGAGATTTATTAACCGCTTGAACAACCATCTAACTGGCTTGCGATCATCGTACTTAGTAATTTTTGATTCAGCTGTAGTATCCATCTAATATATTTTGGATGCCTCTTTGCCTTTCTTTTCATTAACCAGCATAAGAAGGAAAAATCCAATGACTAAAAATACAATGATTGACCCGATTGCCACTTTTTGACCTGACTGTTCGGCGAGAATTTCTGAAAGCCCCGCTTTTTGATAATACAGTGCAAATTCAGCGGCAATTATGCCATAGACTGTTGGTCCAATGAATGAAGAAGACCTGCCTGCTAATGCAAAGAAACCATAAAATTCCGCAGTTTTGTTACGCGGGCTAAGCATTCCGACGAAGGTTCGTGAAACAGATTGAACACCAGTTAGTGCAAAACCTGCGACACCACCTATGATGAAGAATCCAGTTAATGTTTTGTTGAATAAGAGGGCAACAACGCTGGCTATCATGATGATAAGCGCAATAACGAGAGAGTACTTACTGCTCATACGGTCTTGTAAGATACCAAATATATAAGCACCAGCAACGCTTGTGAACTGTACAATGATCATAAAAATGATCAGCTGCTGCTGAGTTAATCCGTACAATACCGCACCGATTATTGCAGCAAAATCCAGAGTCATAATGATGCCATCATTATAGATTAAGAAGGATATGATGAACTTTACTAATTCACGGAAGTGTTTTATCTCTTTAAATGTTGCCTTCAAGCGATCTAATGCAAAAGAGAAATAATTGGTTCCATCAGGCAGCTTGTTGGTATTTTTCTTTTCTTTTAACCACAAGAAAAGCGGTGTTGCAGAAATTGCAAAGAAGACCGCTGTGATTAGAAAAGTGGAACGAATAATAAATTCTCCACCAATTAGTTGAATAAGCGCCAGAGCAATTAACAAACAAACAATGCCGCCTGCTGAACCGATTGCCCAACCGTTACCGCCAACTTTTCCCATCTCATCGGGTTGTGCAATATCTGGTAGCAATGCATTGTAAAATACTTGGGAACTGCGATATCCTATCTCTGCCAGTATGAAAAACAGCATGCCTGTGAAAACATCCCCTTTTTGTATAAAAAAGAGCAGCGCGGTAAAAACACAGGCAATGGTCGTAAAGAAGAATAAGAACTTTTTCTTGATGCCAGCATAATCCGCCAAAGTACCAAGAAAAGGCGATATCACTGCCACAGTTAGCATTGCAATTCCAATTGAAATTCCCCACAGTCGTGAACCTTCTGCGCCACCAACAACACCATTTTTGAAGTATGCAGAATAAACAGCCAGTAAAACAACTGCTGCATAGGCTGAGTTTCCGAAATCATACAGATACCAGCCCCACCTTGCTTTGTTTACTGCATTATCTTTGGTTATCGTTTGATTTGAGGTCATGTAAGCTCCTGGATAGGAAAAGATAAGAACAGAATAATAAAACACCTCAGATACTTATTGGATGCTCTTCTTATGTTTAAAAATTGGGAGATGAAAATATTGGCTGGCAAATAATATAAAACCTGTAAATTGGATGATACCGGCAAGAATTAATGCATGAGACAATCCGAAATTATCAGCAACAAAACTGGCCAAGAATGGGGCAATTATACTTGATAAAAATTGAATACTCTGAGCAAATGAAACAAAGGTTGGACTGTATGCAAGGGGAATCGTTTTCATCAATTCTTCAAAAAATACCAGGTCCAACCCAGATTGAAATATACCAAGCACAGCAGCAAGCAGTAAAATTGTCCAGACATTTGTAGAAGCACCAACTAAAATTGGATAGATAGCGACACCAAAAGTGGACAGAAGCAGGACGGGTTTTGAGCCTTTATGACCCTGAAGATTTGACCAAAAAAAGTATCCAAATACCATAATGATTGTTTTAGTTGTGTTGATAGCAGCAATCCAGCTATCGGACGCATCCACAACTCTCACAAAATACATGGGCAGGAGTGGTATCGTCATGGAAAAACCAAGTAAGAAGATCAAACGCTTGGATGCGAAACTAATGAATGGTTTTTCATTTTTAATCAAGTAAAAATATTCTTTTACACTCTCAAGAATATTATGAGTTTTTTCTGCCGGAGGAATTTGCGCTGGCTCTATCACTATCCTCCTTGAAAAAATATAGCTTATCAAACCACCAGCTGAAAGAATGATGAGCATTAATTGATAGTTCAAAGGAAAAATGACCAGATCTAAAAATTGTCCAACCAAGAAAACAGTCACCCCTGTTGTAATACCTAGAACAGTCCATCTACGGGTCATCAGTTCAAATCTGCCGCTGGGTCCTGCGATAGCGTTCATCACGACAGTAAAAGTGATCGCTAATATGGTTTGGGGAAGGGTTGCAAAAGCCCAGATAATCAGGATAGGTGCGATCAACTTATTTTCAGGAATAAAGAACGTGATAATACCTGTAAGGGTATATGCGAAAATGACTGCTAATCTGGCGGTACTGAACCACGGGATGATATTTTTTTGTCTTTGAAGTATTCTGCCAAAGAATATGGCGAGTAAGAAACCAGTAATTGCTGGCATAATGGTCAACAGGCTGACCATTAAAGAGTTGGCTCCCAAGCGGGTGAGAAAAACAGGCATAAAAGGCGCAGCTGCAGCAATAAAACCAACACCAACTGCATCAATTTGAACGTTAATAAAATTTTGTTTGATTACGTTTGGCGATTTTGGATCGGTAAACCATCGAAGCAGTTTCACGATGCGATCCTATTTGAAAGTGAAATTTCTAGATTAGAAGGCATTTGCATTAATTTTTCGATTTTAAGATTTTCTATGTGTATTTTACATCAGCAAATTAAAAGTAAGGGAACTAATTATGAAAATAATAATAAAGCCTTAGTTATTATAGATAGATGTGAAAGTTACTTAAATCAAATGTTAATGTGATAAATTTTGAAACAATAAATACCATATTCTGGGTATACTAGAAAATGAGACCAATTATTTGATTTCTTTGACAGGAGCGTTTAATGGAAAAACTTGACCTGAATACTATCAAAGCTGCACATAAAGTTATCAGCACTTATAACTATGATTTGCAACCAGTTGTAAGGGGGTATGCCAATCGAACACTGTATATAAACTTAGAAGATAACAAAATCGAAAGCCGCCCTGTCACTCAACAAATGAAGGATGTTTTTACTGGCGGAAGGGGTTTTTGCTTGTGGCTGCTTTGGAATGGCGTTAAAGACACAACAAAATGGGACGATCCGGAGAATGAGTTTGTTCTCTCCTGCGGTGTCATTGGCGGTGTCACTGCTTTCCCCGGGACAGGCAAATCAATTGTAGCGACAATTTCGCCACTGACACATTCTGTGATTGACAGTAACGGCGGCGGATACTTTGGGCCGTACTTGAAATTTGCTGGCTGGGATGCTCTTGAGATTCAGGGGAAAGCTGAAAATGATGTGATCATATTCATTGATGGCGATACGGGCATTGTTCAAATTGAAGAAGCGCCTTTAGAAGAAATTGATACACATATTATCAGCCGACAGCTCACTGAGATGTATGGTGGAGATAACCTGCGCAGTGTTTCTGTTGTTTCTGCCGGGCAGGCAGCTGATCATGTACCGATGTGCGGTGTCAACCTATCATATTACGACACAAAGCGAGATGAAGTCAGAATAAAACAGGCAGCGCGTGGTGGTGCCGGGTCGGTATTACGCAATAAAAAGGTGAAAGCTGTGGTTGTGAAATTCAGCGATATCGGCCCTGATAATAACGGTGTGGCAGATATGTCACTTGTTCGCAAAGCTGGTCTGCGTATTAATCGAGAGATCACACAATTTGATGCTTCACAAAATGATATGCGCGGCATGGGCACACCATATCTTGTTGATATTATGAATAGATTTGAGTTATTGCCTGTGAAAAACTTTCAATATGGCCAGGATGAACGCTCAGAGGAGATTATTGGTGGACTTTGGAAAGACCGCTATGATCGCAGGGGACCGGATGGCTGTTGGTATGGCTGCACCATGCAATGTGCTCATGGCATTACCGGGTTTACATTAAAAACTGGACCCTACGCAGGTCAAACAGTGATGGTTGATGGACCTGAATATGAAACTCTTGGCGCCTTGGGGTCAAACTGCGGAATTTTTGACCCAGAAGCAATTTTGGAACTCAACTTCTACTGCGACACCTACGGTATTGATACGATTTCTGCCGGCGGATCAATTTCATTTGTCATGGAATGCTACGAAAGGGGCCTCATTAACAAAGAGATTACTGGCGGCCTTGAACTGAACTTTGGAAATTCTGATGCGGCTCTTGAAATCCTCCATCAAATGGCAAGAGGTGAAGGATTCGGTGTAGTTGTAGGTCAGGGCAGCCGTGCATTAAAGCATATTTTTGCTGAAAGATACGGCCTTGATTATGATTTCCTGAACCAGATTGGCATGGAATCTAAGGGAATGGAAATTTCAGAATACATTACCAAGGAAGCTGTCGCACAACAGGCTGGTTACGGTCTTTCCTCAAAGGGTGCACAACACGACGAGTCGCTGCTTGTAATGCAAGATAAAGTAAAGAACCAGATGCCGACACTCGAACAGAAGGCAAAGGCATTGTCTTATTACCCAATTCTGCGTACCTGGTTTTCATTGCATGGCATGTGCAAGCTTATTTGGAACGATATAACACCTGAGAGTAATAAAACAGCTGTAGATCCGAATGAGTTTCCTGAACATATCGAGAACTATACATGGCTATATGAGGGTGTGACCGGAGTTAAAGCGACAAAAGAAGACTTCATTGCGCAATCCGCGAGAGTCTATCATTTCCAGAGAGTTTTCAACCTAAGGTTGGGATTTGGTACACGCAAATATGATTACATGCCTTATAGAGCTGTTGGTCCAGTAAGCGAAGAGGAATACCTTTCAAAAGAGTCTTTTTATGATAACGAGCTAAAAGAAAAATGGGGTATGGATCCTGGAATAATGTCTCTAAAAGAAAGAATTAAAACGCTAAGAGTAAAAAGGGAAGATCAATATAACCGACTGGTCGATCTTGTCTATGAATATCGCGGCTGGACAAATAATGGCATACCCACTATTGAGACACTGAAGAAACATGGGATTGATTTCCCAGATGTGGTTGAAGTTGTAAGCAAACATTTGTAAAAGGAATGGAAGTCAATTACAGCCTTGCTGTTTATGCGAGGCTGTTTAGTTTAACAAGAGAAACAAATTATATTGTATTGCTCAGGTATAATATCAACGACAAGGAGGTTAATAAAAACTTAATAGGAAAAGAGTCATTAAGCGCATGACCTTTCATAGTTACTCATCCATGACTATGAAAATGACGAGGGAGAGGGTTCATTCCTTCGAAGGAATGTTAACCATTGCAATGCGCAATGGGAAAATCGAATGTTCAGCGGAAGCCCTCCAGGTGCATCAGCATCTGTACACTCTTTTCAAATGATTGAGACAGTTTAATAGAAAATAAATTTTTGACACAAAATATTAAATATTTGGTGTCAGGAGGATAATTCATGTGCGGTATTGTTGGTTATATAGGACCAAGAAATGCAACGCCTATTATATTAAATGGTTTAAAACGCCTGGAATATAGGGGGTATGACTCTGCTGGCATCGCAGTTATTCAGAATGGTAAGATCCAAATTCGACGAGATGCAGGCAAATTGAACAACCTTTCAACATTGATTACGGAAAACCCAATTTCAGGACAGATGGGTATTGGACATACTCGATGGGCAACTCATGGTGCGCCAAGTGCAAAGAATGCTCATCCGCATATCGGTGCCACTGGTGAGGTTGTCATTGTTCATAACGGTATTGTTGAAAATTTTATTGAATTAAAAGATGAACTGCTTCAGGAAGGCGCTACGTTTAATTCAGACACTGATACTGAAGTAATTGTTCATTTGATTGAACATTACATGGACTCAGGAAAAAATATAAAAGATGCGGCACGATTGACTTTACAAATGCTAAGAGGTGCACACGGAATTGTCGTGATGAGTTCCAGGGAGCCAGATAAGATCATCACTGCGCGAATCGGTAATGCGGGTGGTGTCGTAATAGGAAAAGGCAGTGGTGAAATGTTTATCGCTTCTGATCTTCCTGCGATTCTTGAGCATACACGAGAAGTGATTTTCCTTGAATCTTGCCAGATGGCTGAGGTAACAGCAGATGGTGTAACCGTACAAACATTGGATAATGTGCCTGTAGCACCACAAATTCACACTATTTCATGGGACCCAGTATCTGCTGAAAAAGGTGAGTATCGGCATTTCATGCAGAAAGAGATTTTTGAGCAGGTAAGGTCGTTAACAGATACGCTTGCTGGAAGAGTTGATTTTAATCAGCTAACAATAAGGCTGCCCCAGTTAAATTTGACGCCAGAGATTGCGAAAAGGATTAACAAGATTTATATCACTGCCTGTGGAACAGCTGCTTATGCCGGTATGGTTGGTAAGATTTACCTCGAACGCATTGCAAAAATCCCAACCGAAGTTGCGTTTGCCTCTGAATTTAGATATCACGAACCAATTGTCGACGAGAACACTGTCGTGCTTGCTATTTCCCAGTCTGGTGAAACAGCGGATACTTTGGCAGCGATGGATGAAGGACGCAAAAGAGGTGCGATACTGTGGTCAATTGTTAATGCCATCGGTTCTCAGGCAATGCGAATTGCAGATGGATATATTTCAATGCAAGCAGGACCTGAAATCGGTGTTGCGTCAACGAAAGCATTTACCGCGCCTTTGGTTGACCTGTATATGCTGGCAATTGTACTTGCAGAACTTCGCTCAGTGATTTCACCGGCAGAAAGAGAAAAATTAGTAACCGATCTCCGATTGATTCCAAACCTTGTAGGACAATGTTTAAACAATGAGCCACATGTTGCAGAGATAGCAGAAACATTAAAAGATGTTCAAAATGTGCTCTACCTTGGCAGGGGTGTCAACATGCCAATTGCTTATGAAGGCGCGTTAAAACTGAAAGAAATTTCGTATATTCATGCTGAAGCATATCCAGCTGGTGAAATGAAGCATGGTCCGATTGCATTAGTAGACAAAAACATGCCGATTATTGCGCTGGCGCCAAAAGATCCATGGTACGAGAAGATGATCAGCCAAATTGAACAGGGAAAGGCGCGGGGTGGACCAGTATATGCTCTGGCAACTGAGGGTGATACATTCATAACCAACCTGGTTGATCATGTTCTATGGATACCACCTACTCCATGGCTGCTCAGCCCGATAGTTTCTGTGATACCGCTGCAGTTATTGGCTTATCATATTGCCTCCAGCCGGGGTCTGGATGTAGATCAGCCTAGGAATCTGGCAAAATCTGTAACTGTTGAATAATAAACAAGGCGCCTCGTTTTTATTTGAGGCGCCTTGTTTATGATTAGTTAATCAACGTTAAACTTTGATAAATTCAACGTCACTAGCCGGGGCAAGTAATGAAGATTCTTTACCTATGTGGAGTTCTTTAGCACTAAATAGTGATTGTAATGAAAGCAAGTATTTTGCCAGGCAAGAAAAATTAGCTTGTGGATCATCTGTGTCATCCGGGAATAACTGATCATTCCACCAGTTCAGTTCAATTAAAGCTTTGTCCTTGTCAACCCAATATAATCTGAAATGCAGATCAAGCAGTAGATCATTCAGATCATGCAACAAATCAAAACTGATTTCTGCAAGACTCTTTGAAGTGAACATTTCAAGCGCTCTTTCAATTTCTTCGGTTGGGATGTACGATAATGTGCCGGGGTCATCGGTTTTGATCACTGTTGTTTTCAGATTAATCACTGGTGAAATTAATTGGGTTATAGACTGATTGATACCCTCTAGAGGAAAGTCTAATATCAACGTAATAATTGGTGTACCATCTATATCCTGTACCCATGACTTACAGCCACTCCAGGCGATTGCAATTCGGTCATTCATTGGATCCATATGATCTCCTATAAATTATCAATTGTTGTTTGATAGATTCACTCAGCCAAGTGCTGTAATCTAATTTTGACCAGTTTTGGTAGTGAGTTAGCAGATGAAATACATCCCAGCTTGAAATAGCCCAAATGGCGTCCAGTAGTGATTCGTCAGGTAGCTGACCGGTATGAATATCATCGCCGTAAAAGGCCTGGCCCAGGAAACTTTTTACACTGTTTCTCCAATTCAGTAAGAGGCGGTCATACATATCTTTGATATTGTTATCTGTATTGCTTGCATTGCGAATAATAATCAATAACTCAGTGAACGACTCCAACAAATTAGTGATCTCAATTACAAAGTGGTCAAGCATTATGTCATTTCCAATATTGGAAGTTTTTGGAAGTTTATAAGCCGAACTGAAGTTTAATGGTCGATCATACACACCAACCGTGCGATTTACCAGGGCATCTAAGAGATTGTATTTATTCTTAAAGGTTGCATAAATGGTCTCAGGCGAGACATTGGCTTCATTTGCAATTGCTTCAATCGTTGTTGTTTCGTATCCGCGACGGGAAAAAATGAGATAAGCAGCGTCAAGAATGGCTTTTCTGGTGTGCATTGCTTGTTCTTCACGACGAGGAGAATAATATTTTCTTTTCATATTAACTTAATATTATAAAGCAATTATCTATTAAATACAGTGCAGCTGTATAGAATAAATAGGTTTTGAATCTTCCTATTTTGGAGTAAGCATGAATTGACAAAAATGCTGTGACGTAAGCCTTTGACAATGTGTTTTCGAGACCAAAAAGCCTGTATGATTTTCAATCGTCAACTCATCAAGTTTACAGAAAAAATCAGTGTCCTTAATAAATGATCTGAATGGGCAATTTGAAAAGTGGATCACAATGCCAGTGCTGCGTATTTCCCAGCGTGGCTGATAATGGTGATCGTGAAAATTCTTTATAAGGTTTTGTAATGCAATCATATAGTTATTTGAAGAACGGGCTTCTCCAAAGAGTGTCGTCGAAACTTGTTGAAGTAGAGAGCTACGATCAACTTGAAGCTTTTTAAGTAGTAGAAGAAATATTTGATGTAAATCTTGAGAAAATTCATTCTGAAGGGAAACATCAGTTTGATAATACTTTTTTGGTCTACCACGTGATGATATGGAATTTTGTAACCTTATTTCAGTAATCATGCCTTTCGAAAGCAGTGCATTGAGATGATATTGAATATCCGGCTTAGTCAAATGAAGCGCTTGACTTAGATCATCACAGCAGGCTGCTCTGGCGCTCAAAAAATCAAGGATCAATTCTCTGGTGTTCGGTGAAGACAAGTGATTAAACATAAAATAATTTTACTTTATTATTGATTGACAGAGAAGGTAAGCATGCTAAAATTATTAAGTCTTTATAAACAAGCATGTCCCCAATAAAAAACCAATTTATTTGAGGTGCTAAATGGATCCAGAGGAATTTCAATCGCCAGGTTATGACATACCACCAGAGCTAAAACAAATTGTAACCATTACTAATTTAGATAAAGTGTATAACTGGAGCCGCCGCAATTCACTCTGGCCAATGATGTTTGGATTGGCTTGCTGCGCCATTGAAATGATTATGCTGGCCGCAAGCAGATTTGATTTTGCGCGGTTTGGCATGGAAGTAATGCGACCGAGTCCCAGGCAGGCAGATTTTATGATCGTTGCCGGCACAGTGACAAAAAAGATGGTTCCTCAAATCGTCCGCTTGTATAACCAGATCGCTGAACCCAGGTATGTTGTTGCCATGGGAGCCTGTGCATCCGGTGGTGGTCCATTCAAGGAGGGATACAGCGTGGTATCCGGCATAGATAAATTTCTCCCTGTAGATGTATATATTCCTGGATGCCCTCCAACACCACAAGCACTTCTCAATGGACTGATTGCATTGCAGAAGAAAATTGATACTCAAACAATTAAAGGCGATGCTTATTGGTACAAAAAAGATATTAGCACTGAAATTCCTATACCGATATTAGGACCCGACTTGATTGATCCAAGAAGATTTGATGAAATTAAATCTATTTCAAGCAAGTTGGCTTTGGAGAAACAATTGAGCCAGAACCTGGCAAATGATCAAGATGAGCGAGGTGAATAAGTGAACGACATAAGTGCCTTCAGAGAAGATACGATAGCTCAAAAATTCGATGGATTATTAACACCGGACAGCCGTGAAGGTTATAGTGGTTATTACGTAGAGCCTGAGAATCTGGTCAAAGTTGTTCAAACACTTCGCGATCAATATCACTACGATTACTTATCGATGGTAACAAGTACTGATTATTTCCCTGAGGATCATATTGAAGCTGTCTATCAACTTTACAAGATGAGCGGCGGTAAGGGTGTTAATCTAAAAGTTAAACTCACCAGGGACAATCCACATGTGGACTCATTGGTGCCCTTGTATCCGGGCGCAGAATTGCAGGAACGCGAAGTGTATGACATGATGGGCATTCATTTCGATGGCCATCCTGACTTACGCAGAATTCTGATGTGGGAAGGCTTCAATGGGTATCCATTGAGGAAAGATTGGCACGAACCATATTTTGAAGAGGAAACAAAGCCATTCAAAAGCAGATGGCCTTCCGGTGTTGCCTACAGGGCGGAGGACAAAACGCCATACAAGGACAACGTTAGTTACCCGGATGATTTCGACCCTTATCAATGCGACCCTGATGTAGAATCTGCACTTTATGAGTCTTTAAGCAAAATAGAAAATGGTGATGACAAAAATATAAAAACCGAACGTGTCATTATCAATATTGGCCCCCAGCATCCATCCACGCATGGCGTATTTCGCATGGCGACTGTTCTTGAAGGCGAGACAATTGTTGATCTAAAGCCTGCAATTGGGTATCTGCACAGAAATCACGAAAAAATTGGTGAACGTAATACCTACCTGCAAAATATGCCTTTTACTGACAGGCTTGATTACATCACGTCAATGATCAACAACTTTGCGCTTGCAGTCACAGTTGAAAAATTAATGGGTGTAAAACCTCCCGAAAGAGCAGAATATATTCGTGTGATGATGGCAGAATTGACACGGATTTTGGATCATTTTCTACTGGTTGGTTTTCTAACGAATGACATTGGTGCATTTTTTACACCTGCCTTATATGCCTTCAAAGAAAGGGAACTGATTGCTGATGTATTTGAAGAAGTATCAGGCTCCAGAATGATGTGCAACTACTTTAGATATGGCGGAGTTGCACATGACTTACCTGATGGTATGCTGGTGAAAATTTCAAAATTAATCAGCAGACTTGAGAGAAAAATTGATGAAATGGATAATTTCTTGTCCAAGAATGAAATCCTGCTGTCACGATGCGAGAATGTAGGTATTTTAAAACCAGAAGACGCAATTAGATATTCAGTTACCGGGCCGGTCTTGCGAGCAACAGGTATCCCTTATGATATTCGAAGAGCAGATCCATACAGCATTTATGACCGTCTTGAGTTCGATGTTGTGACAGGTACAAAAGGTGATACACTGGACCGTTATTTGGTAAGGCTTGAAGAAATGCGGCAGAGTGTACGTATCTTAAAGCAAATTGTCAGAGACATACCTGGCGGTCCTATTCAAGAAGGAAAGCCACAATATCAGGTTAAGGTTCCACCAGGCGAAGCCTATGTTAGAACCGAATCGCCAAAAGGTGAATTAGGTTTTTATATCGTTTCTAATGGGAGCATTAATCCATGGCGATACCACGTTAGGGCTCCAACGTTTGTAAACCTGAGCGCACTGCAATTGATGACTGTTGGTGGGAAAATCGCAGATGCGGTTGCTGTCTTGGGTTCGGTAAACATTACACTTGGCGAAGTTGACAGGTAGGAGGAAGAGATGCAGATCAATGGTTTTGGCATATTAAAAGGGATCTGGGTTGCTTTAGCTCACTTTGTTGAGTCCTATACTGTCGATATTAAAGGCGGGCGGAAACGATATTTTACGGAAGAAGGCGTAGAGGCAAGGCGAACCAGCGATACAAAGGGGTTGTTCACAATTCAATATCCGGAGGAAAAATTACCTGTTCCGGAAGAATTTCGCTACTTACCGTTTCTGGTTTATGATATTGACGACGAGGGTAACAAGCAGATCAGATGCACTGCCTGCGGTATTTGTGCTAAAGTCTGTCCTCCCCAGTGTATATGGATTACAAGGGCAGTAAACCCTGCAACTGGGCGTCCAATGCCCAACCCGACAATCTATAACATTGACGTTGATATTTGCATGAGCTGTGGTTTTTGCGCAGAATTTTGCCCATTTGACGCGATAAAAATGGATCATGATTACGAAATTACGTCGTATGATCGTTTCGCAGATAATATTTACACGCTTGAGAAGTTATTAAAACCTGCCTCGTATTACAAACAAATTCGTCCCAAGAATTTCGCAATAGAAGAGGCGATAAAGGCAGAAAAATTGGCTGCCAAAGCGGCGAAACAAGCATAGTTTATGTACAATACAGACACCGAACTGTTATTTCCTTTAAGGGTGATATCAAAACTTCAAAAAAGCAGAGGGGAGGTATGGAATGGTTTTATCCTTGAACTTACCTCCCCAAAGAGCGACTTTTTGGCTCAATTGTCTTTTGTGTATCTAATGGTCAGGCTTGGTGGATGTATTTCATGCAATACCGGCTCGTTTAGGGCAATGAGGGGATGTACACAATGTGCATTGCAGACAATTCGACGTTTTCGAGGTACTGATGAGGACCTGATCGAACAATACAACCAGGCAAAAAGTGATGTGCTTCGTTTAGCAAAAAGGCAAAATATCAACCCCAATCAGTTTGAATAAATAATAGATTATAATGTTTGTTCTTTAAGTTAGTGCGAAGAACAGTGAGTGGTATGGAAAAGAAAGAAATAAAAAATGTAGTTGGTGTCAGATTCAACGATGTTGGAAAAATTTATCATTTTAATTCGTCAGGCATTGATGATTTAAATTTGAATGATCCGGTAATTGTGGAAACGAGCCGCGGATGCCAGATAGGATTTATTGCGTTATTTGCTGACCCTGAAACTGTAGAAGATATATCCGGCATAAAACCCATTGAGAGAAAAGCTACGCCGCAGGACTTAATACTGCATCAATCCTGGATACAAAAAGAAGAACAGGCATTACGCTACATTCAGCAAAAAGCTGCGGAGATGAAATTTAATAATATTAAGATCATCTCTGCTGAATATAGTTTTGATGGCAAAAAATTGACTGTATCGTTTAGTTCAGAATCTGATGAAAAAGTTGATCTCAAGCGGCTGAGGCAGGCGGTTAGTAGAAAATTCTCACCAACCCAGGTTGATATCAGGCAAATTGGACCCAGGGATATGGCAAAGCAAATTGGCGGAATGGGTGCATGCGGTTTAGACAAACGGTGCTGCTGTAAATTCTTGACTGAATTCAGTTCCATTTCGATCAGAATGGCAAAAGAACAAAATATTTCACTAACACCTACCGAAATTACTGGTATCTGTGGGCGGTTAAGATGCTGCCTCATCTATGAGTATGATCAGTATGTTTGTTCACGAAAGAAATTGCCAAAAAAGAATAAAATTGTCAAAACACCGGTTGGTGAATGCAGGGTGATTGATGTGTTACCACTAAAAGAAGCTGTGATTGTTGAAACACCTGACAATCAAAGAAAAGAATTTTCTTTAGATCAAATTCTATTTGAATAAAAACTAATAATCCTTACATTTTAAGATTTGGGTTTGTGTTGTTGATGTGATATTTGTATCAATTAATAGGACTAAATTACTAATTGACAAGAAATATTTAGCTGTTATCATTAAATAAATCGGATGAATAATATATTATGAATCAAATAGTGGCAATTTATTATTTATTCATCAGATTAATAACATGCTATCAAATTTTTTAGAGTATCTCTCTGATAATTATCCTGGTGAGGAAGATCAAATGCCTTCCTTATCAGAATTAAGTAAAGCGCTTGGTATAAGCTTATCAACACTCAGAGAACAGTTAGAGGTCGCACGAGTTTTGGGATTTATTGAGATAAAACCTCGTGCAGGTATGCGAACACTGCCATACAATTTTTCGAACACCGTAAAGCTTTCGACTTGTTATGGCATAAAAAGAACCCCCTCTTTATTCAAACAATATACATCACTTCGAAATCACCTTGAGTTATCTTACTGGTATGAAGCCGCTCGATTAATTGACAATACAGATATCTCTGAGATGTACGCTTTGGTTTCAACAGCAAAAAAGAAACTTTTGTGCATTCCCATTGAATTGCCTGCTTGCGAGCACAGGCGGTTGCACATGCTTGTATATTCAAAACTTCAAAATCCATTCGTAATTGGATTATTAGAAACTTACTGGGATTTATTTGAACAATTTGGATATTTACAAACACCTGAAATTGATTATTTAGAAAAGGTTTGGTTATATCATGGGAAAATTGTTGATGCAGTTGCTAATAATGATTTAGCATTGGGTTATAACCTCATGCGCGAACATATGGATTTGTTCAACCAAAGAACAACTAACAGTAACGCACAATCTTTTGAATAGTATTTCTAACAATAAGGAGACAAAATGGCAGAGGATACACCATCGCAAAAAGAAGTGAATGTTTCTCGAGAGAAAATTATCAATGATTTTTCTATCACTTTTGGCACAATAAATGGTTCTGGCAGCGCTACTTCTAACCAGACCATTCTTAGGGCGCTGTACAAAATGGGCATACCTGCATCCGGGAAGAATATTTTTCCATCTAATATCCAGGGTATGCCTACCTGGTACACAATTCGAATTTCCGAAAAGGGTTATTTTGCCAGGGTTGAACAGTCTGAAATTGTGGTAGCAATGAACCCGGTAACACTGGCAAAAGAGATGGAGTCTGTTTTGCCTGGTGGCGTGCTGTTTTATACAGACGATTTAACACTGCCTTTTGAAAGAGACGACATCACAGTTTACCCTATGGCCGTAAAAAAGATCATGAAGGAAAGTGATATCCCGAGTAACTTGAGGACGTACATTGCCAACATGGTTTATGTTGGTGTTGTCGCTCAGATGCTGAATATTAGCCTCGATGCTATTTATGAAGCGATTGATTTTAACTTCGGCGGTAAACAAAGTGCTGTTGATTCAAATTTTGCGGTAATCAAGAGAGCGGCAGAGTGGGCTGAGCAGAATTTGATCAAAAAAGACCCGTTCTATGTTTCACCTTTAGATAAAACACAAAATTGGATCATGGCTGATGGGAATACAGCCGGCGCATTAGGCTCGATTTTCGGCGGCGTACAATTAACAGCCTGGTATCCAATTACACCTGCATCAAGTCTGGTAGAAGCATTGATCGAATATATGCCCAAGTATAGGGTTGAGCCTGAAACAGGAAAAAGCACTTACGCCATTGTTCAGGCTGAGGATGAATTGTCTGCGATTGGTATGGCTGTAGGTGGTGGCTGGGCGGGATTACGGTCAATGACGTCCACCTCAGGACCAGGGCTTAGTCTTATGGCTGAATACCTCGGCCTGGCATTTTTTGCTGAGGTGCCTCTTGTCATTTGGGATGTTCAACGTGTTGGGCCGAGTACGGGGCTGCCTACTCGCACAGCACAGGGAGACATTACACAAGCGCATTTTAGCAGCCACGGCGATCGACGATTTATTACACTGTTGCCATGTAGTGTTAATGAATGTTTCGAGTTTGGATGGAAAGCGTTAGATGTGGCCGAACGGTTTCAAACACCTGTGTTAGTAATGTCAGACCTCGATTTGGGTATGAATCATTGGATGACACCTAAGTTTGTATATCCTGACAAGCCAATTGATCGCGGGAAGGTATTGTGGGAAGACGACCTCGCTAAGATTCTTGATGAACGCAACGGTGACTGGGGAAGGTACCTTGATATTGATGGTGACGGTATTCCTTACAGGACAATCCCTGGTAATCAGCACACAAAGAGCGGATACTTTGGTAGAGGTACAGGTCATGATGAATATACCAAGTATTCAGAAGACCCAATTGTCTGGGAACGAGTATTAACTCGAATTATGAAGAAGTTTGATACTGCAAAGGACTACATCCCAGCACCAATACTCGAGAAAGATTATCAATCCCGTGTTGGTATTATTGCATATGGATCAACTGACCCTGCAGTATCTGAAGCATGCGACATTCTTGCTGCGGATGGAAGATACTATGACTATCTACGTTTGCGGGCTACACCTTTCACTAAAGAAGTAAAGACATTCCTTGAAAATCATGATGAGATATTTATTGTTGAAATGAATCATGATGGTCAAATGAGACAGCTACTGCTTATGGAGTTCCCTGAATACGCAGTAAAAATTAAAAAAGCTGCAAGAAGCAACGGCATGCCATTCTCAGCAGCTAATGTCATTGAGTTGATTTCCAAAAAAGAGGAGAAATAATCATGAGCGAACAGGCGACTGAAACAAGCTCATCTGTGAATTTTGCAGGACTTACCCGAAATGATTATCGAGGTGCCGCGAGCACACTATGTCAGGGTTGTGGACATAACTCAATTGCCAGTCAGATCGTGGCGGCATGTTATGAATTGAACATAGTGCCTGAAAAATTATTAAAATTCAGCGGCATTGGTTGTTCAAGCAAAAGCCCAACATATTTTCTGCTTCGATCTTTTGGTTTTAATAGTTTGCATGGACGTATGCCTTCACTGGCTACTGGTGCTTCTTTTGCTGACACATCGCTTAAGGTGTTTGCGGTCAGTGGTGATGGGGACACCGCCAGCATTGGTATGGGTCAGTTTAAGCACGCTGTAAGACGTAATACACCTATGGTTTATGTTGTTGAAAACAATGGTGTATATGGTTTGACAAAAGGTCAATTCTCAGCGACTGCTGAACAAGGCTTAGAATTGAAAAAACAAGGCAGGACAAAATATCTGCCGGTTGACATCTGTATGGAAGCGTTAGCAGCTCATGCAACGTTTGTTGCCCGTACTTTTGCCGGAGATCCTAAGCAGGTAAAAGAGCTTCTAAAGGCTGCGCTGAGTCACCATGGTATTGCAGTGATTGACATAATCAGCCCCTGTGTCACTTTCAATAACAAAGAGAGTTCAATGCATTCCTACTTCTTTGGCCGACAAAATGAAGAGCCCCTTCACAATATGACATTCATTCCAGCCAGAGATGAAATCACCATTGAAGACTATGAGCCAGGCACTGTGCAGAGTGTGAAATTACATGATGATTCAACGATTTTGCTGAAAAAGCTTGAAAAGGATTATGATCCTACCAGCAGATGGGAAGCATTCAAGGTGCTTGAAGAGGCTTACAGAAAAAATCAAATGATCACCGGATTAATCTATATTGATACCGATGAACCAGTACTTCATGATAAATTTAATTTAGTCGAGCGGCCACTAAACCGCTTGACCGAAAAAGATATTCGACCTTCTAAAGAGGTTCTTGAACAAGTAAATAAACTAATGTTCTAAAGGATTTTGAGATTGTCATTAAAAAATACTGGCGGTTTAAAGTCGCCAGTATTTTTTATTAAACTAATGTGTGTAAGTAAAGAAAATTTGGTGGTCGAGCTTCGCCAAATGGATAGCCACAGACAATGATCACCTGGTCTCCCGGCTGTTGGAGGCCGGCAAGCTTCATATGCTGATCTACGGTTGCTATCATAGAATCAAGTGAAGAAGAAAAATCAATTTTATGAGTTTCTATTCCCCACAATACACTCAGCTTATTTAGCGTGTAGGCATTTGGCGTAAAAGCCACCAGCGGAATCTCAGTTCGAGTTTGAGATAACTGCTGAGCAGTCTTCCCGCTGACTGTAAAAATCAATATTTTGGAGACGTTGCTATCCAATGCTAATTCGCTGGCTGCCCTGGCGATTGATAATGAATCTGTTTCATTTGGGTAAGTGGATGAAGGTTTATGAGGTTTCAACAACCTGGCAGATTGTTCTGTTTCAAGAATAATTGAAGACATTCTCTCAAGGGTTTCAACTGGATATTTACCAATGGCTGTTTCACCTGAAAGCATCAAGGCATCGGCGTTATCGAGCACTGCGTTAGCAACATCAGACGCTTCAGCTCTTGTAGGTATTAACATTGATGTCATAGAGTCAAGCATTTGAGTGGCAATGATGACAAATTTATTTCGTTGGTTTGCTTTTTCAACAATTAGTTTTTGGAAAACAGGCACCTTATTGATAGATGTCTCAACTGCCAAATCACCTCTAGCAACCATAATGCCGTCTGCTATATCAATAATGCTGTCAATATTTGTTATTGCCTCAGGTTTTTCAATTTTAGCGATGATGTAAGGGTTGTAGTCCAGCTCTTTATTTAGTGAATTGATTTCTGAACGGACAGTTGATATCTCATCACTAGTGCGAATAAATGACAGAGCAAACGCATCCACTTTTTTTGATAAACCAAAAGACAAATCTAAACGATCTTTTTCTGTGTAAGCTGATATTGATAAGGATGTATCTGGTAAGTTAATTCCTTTGTTTGAGGTTAGACTTCCTCCAACAATGACCTGGCCAATGGCATGATCATCAGCAGCTTGCGATATCTTTATCTCGATTTTTCCATCATCAAGAAGTATTCGGTGACCTATGTCTAGGGACGAAAAGAAGCCGGGTATGCTTATAGGAATTGACTCTAATTCAACAGCAATTGTCGAAAGAGGTTTGTTTGAGGTAATATCCGAGAAGTATACTTCTGATCCAACAGATAGGAAAATACCATTAGCGGGCAGTGTACCTACTCTGAGCTTGGGGCCCTGCAAGTCAAATAAAATCATAACAGGTATGAACAGTTCAGAAGAGATTTGCCTGATTAAATCAATTACTTCTCCATGTTCTTTTTGCGACCCATGAGAAAAATTCAAACGGGCAACATTCATGCCCGCTTGAATTAACTCCCGTAATTTCTGCTCACTTCGACTGGCAGGACCAATCGTTGCGACAATTTTAGCTTTCCTTTTCAGGAGATGATTGCTAGACATATTTCATATCTTTTGCTTTAACAAATAATTCATCTCTAAATTGTGGGTGAGCGATGGAAATTAACAGCAGTGTGCGTTCACGGATTGACTTACCGTACAAATTGACAGCTCCGTACTCAGTGACAACATAGTGAATTTGGTTGCGAGTTACAGTTATGCCAGCGCCAGTTTTTAATGTTGGCATAATTTTACTGATAAATTGTCCGTTCTTCAAGCGTGCAGAACTTGGCAATGCAATAATTGGAATTCCGCCTTTTGATCTCGATGAACCATAGATGAAGTCAAGTTGTCCACCTATGCCGCTGTAAAGTTTTGTTCCTATGCTATCAGCACATACCTGGCCGGTAAAATCAATCTCCATCGCAGAGTTAATAGCTACCATGCGATCGTTCTTAGCAATAACAAATGGATCGTTGACATACTCAGTACAGTGAAACTCAATCAGTGGGTTCTTATCGACCCAACTGTACAGTTCAGTGCTGCCGATCACAAACCCGGCAATAATTTTCTCTTTATGTATAGACTTAGCTTTACCTGTGATATTGCCAGAATTGACCAGATCTATGATTCCGTCGGAAAATAATTCTGAGTGAATACCAAGGTCATTTTTGTTTTTTAAGTAACTAAGAACAGCATTTGGTATGCCACCAATTCCGAGCTGTAAAGTTGCGCCATCTGGGATTAATTCAGATATATTTTGACCAATTTTGTCGACAACTTCCTGTCCGTTTTCATTCTTCTGAGGAAGTTCAGCTAACTTGTAATCAACTTCAACGATGTAATCAAGATCATCGACGTGTATTTTTGTATCACCAATAATGGTCGGCATTTGTGGATTTATCTCTGCAATAATGCATTTTGCAGATTCTGCAGCAGATTTTGTTAGCCCGGACTCAATACCAAATGTACAATACCCATCCTGGTCTGGTGGAGATAGATGAACAAGGGCAATATCAAGAGGAATCACCCCGCTGGAAAAAAGAACTGGAAACTCAGAAAGGAGAACCGGTGTAAAGTCAGCTCTTCCCTGGTTCACCGCTTCGCGAACATTGGCACTGATGAACAGCGAGTTAACTCTGATATGACCTTCCATCTCTGGCGCTACATACTCTGAACCTGCGACAAGCAGCGCATGATAAATGGTCAAGTCTTTCACCTCAGGCGCATAGGCTAATAAAGCCTCCAGCAACATCCTGGGTGTTGAACAATTACCTGTCAGGAAAATTCGATTTCCTGATTGAATTTTCCTGACAGCTTCGTTTGCGTTTACGAGTTTATTCTGATATGAAGTTTTCCAATGCATACAACAACTCAATGACTTGTGATATTACAGTGTTTGCAAGATTTCTTTGATTCGCGGAAGTGCCCAATCAATGGTTTCTTTATCGATGATCAATGGTGGTGCAAACCTGATCACATTGTCATGTGTTTCTTTAGCAAGTATGCCGTTATCTTGTAACGCTTCACAGAACCTGCGAGCACCGCCTGCTTCAGGTTTAAGTTCAATACCAATGAAAAGCCCTTTACCTCTAACTTCTTTGACGTGTTTGCTTGGAATTTCTGCCAGTTGATCGATGAAATATTCACCAAGTTTTTCAGAATTCTCAACCAGTTTTTCGTCAACAAGTACAGCTAATGCTTCGCGAGCAACGGCTGCAGCAAGTGGGTTACCTCCAAATGTGGAACCGTGCTCACCAGGAAGGAATAAATCCATGATTTTTGCATCAGCCAACACGGCTGATACCGGGTAAAAACCTCCAGAGAGGGCTTTACCGATCGTTACAATATCAGGCCGGATGCCTTCGTGTTGAAAAGCGAACATCTTGCCAGTTCTTCCAAGACCAGTTTGTATTTCATCGCAAATTAACAGGATATTATTTTCTTTGCAAAGTGCGGATACTTTCTTTAGATAACCGTCGTGAGGCATGATGATGCCAGCTTCACCCTGGATAGGTTCCAGCATTACGGCTGCTGTGTTAGGGGTAATGGCCGCTTTGATTGCATCCAGATCATCATAGGGGATAATTTTAATGCCGGGAAGGAAGGGGCCAAAGTTCTCTTTGTAGAATTCAGTAGAGGAGGCAGTGACTGCAAGCATTGTGCGCCCATGGAAGTTATTCTCAGCCACAATGATTTCTGCATCATATTTCGGGACGCCTTTGACAGTGTAAGCCCATTTGCGGGCAAGTTTGACTGCGGTTTCAACAGCTTCAGCACCGCTGTTCATGGGCAGAGATTTTTCAAACCCTGTGATATCTGATAGTTCTTTATAAAATAACCCAAGCTGATCATTTCTGAAAGCTCTAGAAGTAAGTGTAACCTTTTTTAATTGCTCAACCATTTTATTTAAAATTCTTGGGTGAACATGACCCTGATTGAGAGCAGAGTATGCGCTCAGGCAGTCAAGGTATTTTTTACCTTCCACATCATAAACCCAGACTCCTTCTGCTTTCGACACTACAACATCAAGCGGGTGGTAATTAAACGCACCGTATTTTTCTTCAAGATCGATGTAATTTTGTGTTTTCATATTTTTATTCCCTCACTAGTAGTTTGTAAATGATTGCCTTTTGAGCATGCAGACGGTTGTGCGCCTGTTGGAATATGACTGAATGCGGCCCATCAGCGACCTCATCAGTTATCTCCTGGCCACGATGCGCTGGGAGACAATGCATCACGATCACCGATGATTTTGCTTCATCAACGATCGATTTGTTTACTTGATAGGCTGGAAACACCTTCAAGCGTTTTTCGGTTTCCTCTTCTTGGCCCATACTAACCCAAGTATCGGTATAAATCACATCAGCATCCTTAACGGCTGCGTGGGGGTCTGTATGGAATGTCAACGTGCTGCCACTTTCTTTGGCAAACTGTGATGCGTGGCTGATAGCGCTTTGATCAACGCCATAGCCATCAGGGCATGCTGCGGTGAAATTTGCGCCTAATTTGGCACACACATCCATGACAGAGACAGCCATATTGTTCCCATCACCTAAATACGTTACATTCAAACCTTTGATTTTGCCATAATGTTCGAGCATCGTCAGTACATCTGTCATACCCTGGCAGGGGTGGTTATAGTCACTCAGACCATTGATAACCGGTACTGAAGAATACTCGGCAAGCTCAAGAATGTGCTTATGTTCAAAAACCCTTGCCATAATGATGTCAACATAACCGGCTAATACGCGGGCGACATCTGCAACTGATTCGCGTTTACCAAGGCCAATTTCATTTGGCGACAGATAGAGCGCATCACCGCCAAAATGGCGCATAGCCATATCAAAACTCACTCGCGTTCTGAGACTGGCTTTTTGAAAAATCATCGCCATGACTTTATTCTTAAGAACGGGGGCATTACCGCCATTGAAAAATTCTTTCTTTAATTCAATGGCTAAATCTAACATTTCTTGTAATTCTGTACTGGAAAAATCAGCAATATCAAGAAAGTCTTTTTTCATACGCTCTCCAAATTTTTGATATATGAATTAATAGAAGTTATGTTTGAGAGTATAACATATGAAGCATTGATGCTTTAGTTAATATGATCATGAGAATTACAAATATTACTCACATTATCTCCCCCCAAACCAGGTAAATGAGCCTAATAAATATTGAGTTTTTTCCTGGCCCGCGCAACCAGAAAATCCATTAAGTGGTGTGTTAATGGTCCTAATGCGTTACTGAGATGATAGAATAATTTTGTTTCACTACCAACCAATATCAGGTAATCCTTTCGAAGTACGCCTTTAATAATCTCCAACGCAACAAATTCAGGTGAAACAATATGCGAGATTCCATTAACTTCCTTGGTAATAGCTGGTTTGAGACTATTTTCATATTCCAATTGGGGCGTTTGGGTATCAGGCGGGAATACCAATGAGACATCGATCTTATCATTTTTCAATTCAAGCCGAAGCGAGTCGGTAAACCCTTTGACTGCAAACTTTGAAGCTGAATAGGCTGTATACCCATATAATCCCAAAAAACCTGCAACAGATGAGCAGTTGATAATATGGCCGTTTGCTCTTTTTTGCATGTAAGGGTAGGTGACTATTGTGGGGTAGATAGTTCCAAGTAAATTAGTGTGGATTGTTGAGGAGAAAATATCAGCTGTGAGATTGTTAAATTCTCCGGGATGAGCGATGCCTGCAAAGTTAAATAGGTAACCCGGTGCCCCATGAGTGTTTAAATAGGAGCCTAAATGGTCTTGTACGTCCTGATAATTACCTACATCGATTGATAAAAAGTCTACAAAACCGTTTGGTGCTGGTTGACGCTGTTTGAGTTTTTTTGCAGCAACCTCAAGTTTATCAATATCTCTGGCAATTAGACAAACTGATTGGCCTGACTCAACAAATGAACGGGCTAGCTCAAAACCAATTCCACTTGAACCGCCCGTGATTATTGCATACCCTTTTGTCAAATGATGCAATGAAACACTCCTGAGTATAGCTGATGATTATTAATGGCAAGACGAACAGGTTCCACCGCTGCAGCCACTGCAACTTGATTTTGCAGAAGCAACAATTTTTCCATTTGAATGTGCGTTGCACAGCGATAACGCTCGTTCAGTATTCATGCTTTGGCAATACTGGCAGGTGGAGGGTGTGTTGGACTCTGAAAAAGATTTTCGCACCTCAAATATTTTTCCACAGTCTTTGCAATGATATTCATAGATTGGCATAATACACCTCAAAAATTGATATCGAAATTTTACCTCTTTTTTTCATAGAATTTTGAATGTAAATCTTTAACAAAAATTATGTAATTTGATTAGGTTAAATCACTTGAAATAAGAATACAAGTCTTGTATGATTAACCTTGATAAGTTTGCTTTGTTTGGTAAACAAATTAATCTAAACGGAGGAGTATCTTTATGAATAAAAGAATTTTGTATTTAGCACTAATAGTTCTTGTCGTTGGTTCCATGATGCTTGGCGCATGCAAACCAAAAGCTCCTGAACTAGGAACTGAAGAAAACCCAATCATTTGGGCTGTTGTTCCATCAGGTGAAACTGAACGTGTGGTTGCTGGCTTTGAACAGGTTTCAAAAATATTATTTGATGAAACCGGTCTTGTAGTAAAGCCACTTGTGGCTACTGAATATGCTGGCGTTATTGAAGCTCTAGCAAGTGATCCGCCAAAAGCACACATGGCATCACTGGCAACGTTTGCGTACATTCTTGCAGCCGAAAAAGGTGTCGCCCAGGCTGAACTTGTAGCAGAGCGGTTTGGCAGCGCCGTCTACAACGGGCAGATTTTTACCCGCAAAGACAGCGGTTTGAACACAATTGCTGATCTCAAGGGAAAGTCATTCTGCCGCCCTGACCCACTAAGCACCAGCGGCTGGATAATCCCAAGCATTACGCTGAAAGCGGCAGGGATTAACCCGGATACCGACCTGACGATTGTGGATGCAGGTTCTCATGATGCAGCAGTTGCAGGTGTTTACAATGGCGATTGCGATGCCGGATCATCCTACATTGATGCACGCACCCGTGTGGAAGCCGATTTCCCGGATGTGATGGATGTTATCCAGGTGATTGAAGTTTCTGTAGATATCCCCAATGATGGAGTTCAGTACCATCCCACTTTCCCGAAGGAAATGCGGGAGAAGATTAATGCATCTCTAATTGCGATGGGGTCAAATGAAGCCGGTGCTGCTGCGTTGACAGAAGCTTACCAGTGGGATGCACTTGCTGCGCACGATGATACATTCTACGATCCATTCAGACAGATCCTGGACGCTGCAGGTATTAACGTACAAGATCTTCAGTAAATAAATATTAAGCAAATTGAGGGATAGGTTATCCTATCCCTCAATTTATTTAATAGTACAATTTTATTGTTGGCTTATACTGGAGGAAAACTTATGCTAGAAATCCGGAATTTAACCAAGGTTTACAATGATGGAACCGTAGCGTTGAAGAATGTCAGTTTTAGCGTCCCTGATGGCGAATTCATGGTTATTATTGGATTAAGTGGGTCTGGAAAATCAACCCTTTTAAGATGTATTAACCGGTTGATAGACCCTACTGAGGGAGAAATAATCTGGAACGGCGTTGATTTAGCGAAATTGCAAGGCGAAGAGTTACGTAAAGCCAGAAGACATATTGGCATGGTATTTCAGCAATTCAACCTGGTAAAACGCTCAAATGTGATGACGAACGTACTGACTGGACGCTTGGGATACACACCAACCTGGAACAGCCTTGTGCATAATTTTTCTTCAAGTGACAAAGAAAAAGCTAAAGCTGCGCTTGAGAGAATGGGAATAGCTGACCAGGCTATGAAAAGGGCTGATGAATTGAGTGGTGGTCAACAACAGCGGGTAGGTGTTGCACGGGCATTAATGCAGGACCCAGAATTAATACTGGCAGATGAGCCAGTAGCAAGCCTTGATCCTGTTCTTGCGCACTCAATTCTTCAACACCTTGAAAGATTGAACCGTGAAGATGAAATGACAATATTGTGCAGTTTGCATTATCTCGATCTTGTGCAAAGATACAGTACAAGCGTTATAGGTCTAAGACAAGGTGAAATTGTATACAGAGGCACAAAAAAAGAAGTATTAAAAATGACAGATGAAGAGTTTAAAGATATCTATGGTGAAGAAGCTGAGCGAATGGGTGGTGGACTTGAAGGCGTTTTAGTAGATGGGAGTGATCAATGAGTATTAACCTCGCTAGAAAAGTAACTAAAAGAACAGAAGATGAAGACATAAAACCACCGTTTGTATCGCCGGTATTGTGCGCGATCGCTTCCCTGATTTTACCGGGTGCAGGTCATATACTGGCCAGATCATTCAGAGCAGGGTTAATTATTCTCGGTTCATTTTTATCATTTGTTGGCTTGCTGGTTTGGCGAGTAAACCTGGCAGCCGCATTGGGTGCACAGCCGGAAACAGTCTTGGGCGTGTTTGCAAAGTCATTTAGACTTCAACCGCTACTTGTTGTCATATCAATTTCACTTGTTATTTTCTATATTTGGGTTGCTATCGATGCCTATTTAGCAGCAAAATCCTATCGGCATTCTTCAATTGCACTATTTGCTGTCATTATTTTCGTATTTTTTATATTAGGCTGGCAAATAGGTGAGATAAACGTATTTAGAATGGTCAGCCAGGCAAGCGATGCCGGACCCGCACTTATGAAGGTTATTTGGCCGTGGGAACGGGCAATATCTTATCCTGAAGTTACAACGATTAAAAAAGTGATCGTTGAGAGTCCCTGTTCAAACACAGCTCCTGTTTATGAAACCCCGGAATCTGATGAACCTTATTTGATGGTATCACCAACTTGCGGCGAACCGAGTGAATCACTGGGTGCAGTGGGCACAACGCTAACTTTTGAAGGCTATAACTTTGAGCCCGGAAAAATCGTGGATATTTGGTGGCGAGATCCTATAAATAATGAATTTCGGCAGAGACAGGGAGGAGAGTATATCGCACCCATGCCAGACGAGAATGGGCATTTTTCGATAGAAATTATTTGGCCTTACAGACTGCTCTCACCTCAGCTTGCAGGAAAAGTTACTGAATGGGAAATACAGGCACGGCAAGTTACCAGCCTTGGTAAAGCAGTACCAAGCCAGGAATTGAAACTTGCTATTGAAAAAATTATTGAAACGATTTTTATTGGGATGATGGCTACTTTATTCGGCATCATCCTTGCACTGCCATTCAGTTTCCTTGCTGCGCGAAATCTGATGTCAGGATCAAAAATTGGACTGGTATTTTATTACCTTACCAGAACATTGATGAACATTATCCGTTCTATTGAGCCACTTATTTGGGCGATCATTGCGGTGATTGTTGTTGGGCTTGGACCATTCGCCGGTATTCTCGCGCTCACTTTACATTCTATAGCTGCACTGGCGAAATTATACTCTGAAGCGATAGAGTCTATTGACGCCGGGCCAATCGAGGCGATTCAAGCTACCGGTGCGAATTGGTACCAGGTGGTAATGTATGCAGTCGTACCGCAAGTGATTCCGCCATTTGTTTCATTTACCATCTACAGATGGGATATCAATATTCGCATGTCAACTATTATTGGATTCGTAGGCGGCGGCGGTATTGGATTCCTGCTATCACAGTGGATTAGACTGCTGGATTATCGTGCTGCAGGAATTGCCGTCTGGTTTATTGCCATAACAGTGGCTATCCTGGATTATGTGAGTGCTGAAATTCGCGCAAAATTCGTGTAGCTTATAAAATGTTAGAAATACAGACCAGCTGTGTAGAATAACAGTTGGTCTAATTATTTAATATACAAATTCACGCACATCATACCGGCTGATATGTGGTGTTCCATTTTCTTTGAATATCAAATTTTGCTCAATCAAATCTTGTTGTTTAACAATTTCTTGGAGCGAAAGTGGTTCAAGGGAATTGTCATAAGCTCTTTTGAGGTAATCAATTTCCTCAAATTCAACCAGCTCAGAAAAATAAAGAATATCATCAAGATCCAATGGCATTTCGTTTAATACTTTGATCGTTTCACTAACATGTTGATGCGAATAAGGTTTTCCACCAGCACCAAGCAGGACAATAACACCAACTGCGATACCCGCCTCTTTTATATGTTTCACAGTAGTCAAAGCACTTCTTGCGTTGCCCGGCTTGTGCAAGTAATTCAATAAATCATCACTACCGCTTTCTAACCCAATATAAATCCTTTTGAGACCAAGTTTAGATAAATTCCTGTAGTCATCAACCGTCTTCTTTTCACCAGCAAAACCGTCAAGAAATGCGTAAATGCCGCCTAATTCTTCAACATTAAAATTATCATTAACAATTTCTAAAAGTTGTACAAGATGTGCTATTGGAATGACAAGGGCATTAGCGCCACCGAGAAAAATTGTCCTTCTTAATGAAAGTCCCTCACCTAAAAATGCTTTGACTTCAAGCACATGTTCTGTAAATTCTAGAAGAGATTTTATTTTGAATTTTTGATCTTTATAGAATGTGCAAAAAGTACAGCTGTTGAATGAACACCCCTCTGTGGCTTGTAGTAATACAGCCATGTATTGGTCTGGGGGTAAGATGCCTACTGGCTTGTATACAGTGTGAAAATGTGCAATGTCTGTTTCTCTTGCCTGGGCGTCATAGGTTTTTATCTTCAAAAGGGTTTGATAGATTTGACGAAAGTTTAGCTTTTGCTGTTCATCTGATGCTAATAAAAACTCTAATCTTGCAATGCATGTAGCTAGTATCTCCCTTGTCTGCATGAGCAGGTCAACTGTTTCAGTATTCGGTAACCATTTTCTGTGCCGATTATTTTTTTCATCAATCCACTTCGCGATAATTTTTCCATCAAGTCCTTGCCGATAAGAAATATTGTTCTGCATAGCAGTCCATAAACGGCCAACCAGGTCAAAACTATACACATTTGACCCAGTATTAGTGGATTGCGTAATTATCAAACAATTATGCTTTAGGGTGATGTATAAGGACTTATCTATCTGGATTATGTCTGTCATGTGTCACTCAGAGATTAATGCTTGAATTTTCGGTAAATTATCAAAAATCGCTTGTTCACCAGAAGAAATAATCTCTGCTGCGCGTGGAAATCCGAAAAACATGGTAATATCCGGCGCCATTGAAGGGCGAAGTAACAATTCAGGCTGTGATTTCTCTAAGTTCATCTCTGCTATTCGCTCAACCATGATTAATCCAGCTCTATAAATATCCTGAAAAAACGCAGGCATTGGAAGTGGCCAACGCGGTTTGTAAGGTAAATTTTGCCATGGTGGGTCATAGCGAGGATTTGTCTGGGCATCCACTGCAATAACTATGTCTGCGCCCATTTGTTTTGCCAGATCAGATGGCAGATTGTTTAAAATGCCGCCATCAATAAGCACATGGTTATTAATAGTGACCGGGGAAAAAAGCCCAGGAAACGCAATCGTCGCAGATACCGCTTCAAGCACAGAACCTGAGGAAATTTGTACCTCATGAGCTGTGTTAATATCAACAGCACATAGACCAAGCTTTAAATTTAAATCTTGAAATTGGACGCTCTCAGGAATGATTTCTTTGACATATGTAAATACTTTCGCCCAATCAAGAAATCCTCTGCGGGAAGGGTGAAGGTCCAACAGTTTGACCAGTTCACGCATATTCGATAAGGCAAGCGCACGATGTTCAAGTTCATCTAATGGACAGCCAGAAGCATAAGCTGCTGCAATTAATCCGCCCATACTAGTGCCTGTGATAACTTGCGGTGAAATTTGATATTGCTCAAGAATTTTAAGAACGCCAATATGGGCAAATCCTCTTGCACCACCGCCACTAAATGCTAAGCCGATTTTTTTCTGCATAGATACACCAATGTATGAAAATTGTGTATGATAGAAATGCTTGGTGTTTTTATTCGATATTATTCTTTTTCCTGATTATATAAGCGGAGAAGATACTCTGCAAGATAAGTTATAATAGCCTCTATAATTTAATAACATCCAGTAAAAATTTCTTGAAATTTTCTTATTATTATTCCAAACCCTGAGTTTACTTTGTGCAGTCACGTTTTAACACATCACAACGGAATTACTTTCTAGGTGTTTTGAACGGCTTGCTTTATACAGCCGGCGAAATATTCTTTGATCCGACATTAGTCGTTGTAGTTTTTCTTAGCTACTTGACTGACTCTCCCTTACTGTTGGGATTAATTGTGCCCATTAGAGATGCAGCCTGGGCATTACCACAGTTGTGGGTATCAGGAATTCTTCAGAGCTACCCCAAAAAGGTAAAACTGTATCGACAAGCCAGCATTGCCAGGATAGTATCTTGGATATTAATGATTGCGTGTATCTTTTATATTCATGATGAGAGCTTGCTGATTATTTTATTTTTTATTGTTTATACGCTATCTTCCTTGATGAATGGTCTTGGGGGTTTACCTTTTATGGAAATTGTTGGTAAGACCATTGAGCCCAGAAGCAGGGGCGAATATTTCGCCTGGCGGTATGGACTTGGAGGTCTGGGTGGGGTTGCAGCAAGTTTTGGTGTAAAGAAAATATTGGATGAAAGCAGTAAGTTTCAATTCCCCGAAAATTTTGGATTACTGGCTGTTTTATTTGGCATTTTCGCATCCCTTGGCCTGATAGCATTTTCAATGATCAAGGAAGAGGAAGTATCTCAAACGCTTCCGAAAGACTCATTAAAAATTCAATTGCGCAAGGCTGCACTGCTGATCAAGAAAGATACAAACTTTGGAAAATTCTTATTAATACGATCTGTTCAAATTCTTGGTGGATCTGCAATTCCATTTTATGCCATTTATGTTCAAAAGGTTTTTGGAAGCAGTACTTCATTTGTGGGTTATTACCTGGCTTTCTACACAGTGAGCAATTTATTGGCAAATTTTGTTTTTGGTAGAATGACAAGACGATTTGGTAACAAGCGAGTAATGAATATTGCTACAACGGCTGGTTTATTGATGTCGGGTGCTGTTTTATTGTTGATGGTTGCTGGATCGATTATTGAGATATCACCAGTTGCTGCTGCGATACTGCTGATTCCAGCTTTTATATTGAACGGTTTTAGAGCGACGGGATTATCTGTCTCAAGCAACGCACTTATGTTAGATTTATCTCCAACGCAGACAAGATCTTTGTATATTGGTTTTGCCAATACATTATTGGGTCTTGTTATTCTAGTAACAGGGATAAGCGGCGTTTTACTCAAGTTGTTAAGTCTAAATGGATTGTTACTCGTGACCATTTTTCTGCACATTGCAGCATTATTTTACATACCTAAATTAAGAGCTGAGAATGTAGAATGAAAGAAAATCTGATTAAATTATTAGCGCCCCTGATAGGACTCGAACCTACAACCTACGGATTAGAAGTCCGGCGCTCTGTCCATTGAGCTACAGGGGCAACTCGCAATGATTTTACCATTAATTAGACCGCTTGGCGTTGACAAGATTTTCAAAAGAATTCGTTTATCATGAAACTTCCTCCTACTTTTAAGGCACTACGACACAGAAATTATCGGATTTGGTTCTTTGGATATTCAATTTCTTTAATAGGCTCCTGGATGCAAATTATGGCGCAGCAAGTGCTTGTATATAGACTTACAGGCTCTGCAACTGCACTGGGTATGGTGAATTTTGTATCTCTGCTCCCACTCATACCTTTCTCATTACTGGGAGGCTCTTTAAGCGATCGGTACTCAAAAAGATTAATTTTGTTGATCACTCAAGTTGTGATGATGGCAATAGCTATTACTCTTGGGATCATAACTTATACAGGAGCTGTTGAAGTGTGGCACATTTATCTGCTGGCTGTATTCTCTGGCGCCACGCAGGCAGTGGATATGCCAACCAGACAGGCGTTTATTGTTGAGTTGATTGAAGGAAAAGAAGACATAACAAATGCAGTGGCATTAAACTCTGCAATTTTTAATGGAGCTAGAGCAATCGGTCCTGCATTAGCGGGATTCTTGGTGGCGGCTGTTGGAGAAGCATCTGCTTTTTTTATAAACAGTTTCACATTCTTATCAATTATTGTGAGTCTCACAATTATGAAAGGCTTGCCACAACACGCCCAAAAGCGCGATAAATCTATCAGTTATGGCAAACACATTCTTGAGGGGCTGTCTCATATACGTAAAAGCCAAGCACTTTCGGTGATCTTATCACTTGTTGCAATTAGTGCATTTTTATCAATGCCTTACAATACTTTGATGCCCGTTTTCGCTAACAAGGTATTGTTAACCAGTTCCCAAAATATTGTTCAATCTATATGCTCTAATGATATAATCAATATTCACTGTAGAGCTCCTGAAGCATTACCCCTCGGTTTTCTTCTGGCTGCTGTTGGCGTAGGTGCAGTTATTGGCGCACTAATTGTTGCATCGTTGCCGGCCAACGCTAAACATGGGAGATTGCTGACCATTGGGAATATTGGTTTTCCATTGGTGCTGTTGTTATTCTCTTTATCAAGAAATTTTACTTTTTCAGTAATCTTGATGTTAATTACGGGATTGAGCTTTACATGGCAAAATTCACTGGCAAATACTCTTTTTCAATTGAATAGCCCTGATGAATTAAGGGGACGTATTATGAGTTTTTATACGCTCTCCATGCAGGGTATGATGCGGCTTGGAGGGCTGCAAGCTGGCGCTTTTTCTGATTTATTCAGTGCGCCCATAGCATTGGGTACAGGAGCTGCCATTTCCCTGATTTATGGCCTTTTTGTTTTGATAAAATTCCCTATTGTTAGAAAGATGGATCACTAATAAAAAAAGAAGCCTCTAAAGGCTTCTCATGCTGGTCTGATTCCTTTATATACTTTAGGACCTGATAGCGTGCGTAAAATTGTCATTGCAGGTTTGTTGATCAGTGCCTCAAGCTGAACCGGTGACAGTGGTGAGTTACCGTTTGCGAGGAATGTCCTAAATACCGCATCCACTAATGTGGTGAAATCTGATATAAAGTCAGGTTCTTTCGAGCAGTGAGATATCAGCAAATGTTGCAAAGCATCAACCTCAAGGACTTCTGCTGTCACCGGGTCAACCCAATCAATGGTTTCAGAATCCATAGAGGAAATAGTTTCTTGATGGCTTGCACACAAACAACTTTGTAGGTGAATACGCCAATTGTTGTCGTTTTGCTTCCACCATGTGAAATCAATGTGAAAAGGTGTGTCAAGTGTTGGTTTTACAAGGCTGTATTTCTTTGTAGTTTCCATAAACATCCATTTGCAGGGCGAATTTAGCGGTAATAGAGATTACCCATATATTCTGCCCAGTCCGCATTGTTGAGTGTATTAATGACAATTCCTGGTGGACATCTTCTAACAAGATTAATAGCAGAATAAAGTTCTTCTGCATGTACTTGTCCCTGATGATTTAATTTCGCAAGCTCTCTCATGAATAAAGGTAAAGTTTTTTCCAAAGGTGATCGAGCATATTTCTGTGAAGACCACAATTCGTCTAAAACATTGGAATCTGGAACGAAATTGACAAGTCTTTCATCAAACACACGGGGCACAGATTGTTTAAGCATAGCAAACACGATGCCATTATCGGCACCCACCAGGACTGTTCTAACCCAATCACGAGTCGTTTTTCTTTTCTCTGAGGAAATTATTATCGTGCCTGGTTTGTCACCTTTTTCGATCGTGATGATTCCACCAGGAATAATTTCCTCTTTTAAAAAGTATTCGCGAAGACCATAAATATAATTACCATGCCGAACAACCCAACCGTTGAATTGACTCTTTGTACTCTTTTCCATAAAAGAAAACTGAACTCGTGGCGATTCATACGCAGTAGGGAAAATTGATTTGATTGGACCTGTAAGCGGAAGAGTGCCTGATCTCCAGTGCGGATATAACAGGCTAACATTGACACTATCCACATTATTTTCTTCATAAGGTTCAAGTTCATCAATAATTAAATGGGATAGGTCATTATCTTCCAAAGAGATGCGATCATTTTCATTATACTTATCATCGAAACGCAGGAAAGGAGGCGTGGTTCGAACCCACTCAGGTTCGGCTCTATTTAAGAACCAGAGAATCTCGCCTGCTGGACCAACTTCATCAAAACGTTCATCAGTCTGTAATGCTAAATTCAATGAAAATTCTGAAAGATTCGAATTGCCTGTCAAAGGCATCTCGATTTGCTCCATAATTTTCCGAGTTGTTAATGGACCCCCGGCAGACATCTCCAACGATGCTTCTGCCAGGTGTAGAAAACCAATGTTGACATCAATAAGCAATGATCTTGGGAACCATCTGCTGGCAATTGAAACCAGGTCATCATTTTCGCTTAGAAGCGCTTCAAGTTTCTGTTGTAGCGTTTTTTTGTAATTTTTTAGTACATTGTCAGGGTTTAATTGCGGGTCATTATCGTCAAATTGAATTGGTGCGTTTAAACCGTGTTCTTCCAACTCAGATGCAAAATATTTGATACCAATAACCGGAAGATCAATACCAACCTTTTTAAAGTCTCCATTAATTGGATTTTTTGCTTCTTGAATAGATATGACAGTACCTATTTTCCAGTCAAAGGAAGGTAATGAAACTTTATCACCAAGTTTAAAAGTAGACTTTGGTTGATAGATTAACGAATCAGCCATTTGATTAGTACGAAGGCGTTCTTTTTTTTCAGTGATGCGATAAATAACTAAAGCAGAAACAAGTTCTTCAGTTGTTTGTGGTTTTTCAATTTCAAGCAGAAAATTGTAAAGGTATTCAAAATCCTCTTCAGTGAATTGGTAATTATCCCAAAATTTATCTTTCAGTGTCATGTTTGCTATATTCATTAGTGTTCCGTATTTATTATGTTAATCTTAATTATTTGCTATCCTTGCCGAAAATATTATACCTTAATAAAACCATACGAATTATGGATACCTGCGTTCTGCCCATGACAGCGGGTTTACAGATATGCCATTTACCCATATTTCCCAATGAAGGTGTGCTCCTGTTGACCGACCAGTATTACCGATTGTGCCAATTAGCTGGCCTTTACTTACAGGGTCGCCAACGTTTACAGCAATATTATCTTGATGGAAATAGCCTGAAAAAACCCCTAATCCATGGTCGATTATGGTGATATTTCCACGAATTGGCAATTGGGTAGCAAGAACCACAACCCCATTTTCAGGGGCATAAATATTTAAATTATTTGCACAAATGCCAAAATCAACACCAGTGTGATAGTATTTGTAAGTGTTATTATAAATACGCTCACCACCATAAAACGCTCTTACACACGCATCATCAAGGGGATAGGCAAATTCTTCAGACCAAAACTTTTGATCTGTATATTGCGTGATTATCGGATCAACTACAGACTCTTCTTCAGCAATTACAATTGGATCTATTGTTGCAGGGTCAACAGTTAATGCAAGCATCTCGCCAAAGATACCAGCGTTCACTAACAAGAATTGTTCAAGTTCATATATTTGATTTCCATCTTTTTGGACAGACAATTTTAAGGGGTGCAATCCCGGCGGGTTTATTGCATTGATACCGATCAGAGATGTGTAGTGATTGGGACCCACTAAACTAAAATCCAGATTTAGATCGTCATAAAGACCGTTTATATCCACAGGTTCTATTGTTTCAATATTCACACTGAATGTAGATCCTTGCTGTAAAGGCAGTGGTTGTATCCATATATCGTTAATTACTGGGGAATACTCACTACTGGCATGCATCTGGGTGCTTGAGTACAGGTTTGTTTCTGGCGTGATTTGCCAGGAATTTGTGTGTAAGTTCTCATAAACAAAAATGTATTGGTTAATGCCATACGCCACGGATGTCTCTAATACCGTTGGGTTACTTGCAAGCCGTGCCACTGGAAAGAACTCATTTGGCTGATCCTCGTTAGCTTCTGGCACGATTAGTTCAGATCCAACATAAACTTGCTGTGGGGAGGTTAACCGATTCAACTTAACTAAATTGTTTATTGGGACCTGATGTTTTTTACCCAGTACAGTTAATGAGTTAGTTAGACCAGCTGTCTTTAATGAGAGGGTACCGGATATACCCTCGAACCCGGGAATATTTAATTTCGTTCCAATGGAAATCGCATTTGGGTCAGTAATTTCATTGACTGAAACAAGTTGAGTCAGATCGACATCGAATTTTAATGCAATTAGGCTGAGTGTGTCGCCAGTCTCAACAATATACGTTGGGTAGACTGGAACATCCTGTCCATTTACATTTACCCAGTTAAAACTAAGCAGCAAAATGAGTAATACAAAAAGTAGTCGAATTTTAAAAAATTTCATAGACCTCGATTTTGTCTCCAACATTCCAGAAATTATACTCTGATGGAGAGATTTCAAGCAAATATTTCGATTTCTTGCCGGGAGAATATATATGCCAGGGTTTGGTTATTTTCTTATCTACGATATTATTATTTTGGTCCATCCACAGGGCAAGAAGCGGTTTTTTCATAAAAAACGTATGAATGGCGGTGAAAACTTTTCCCTCAATTGGAAATTTAAAATAGATGCCTTCGCATGCTATTGCTGCAAGATTTCGAAAATGACCTCTGAGCCGGGATTGGAAATTGTGGGCAGAAGCAACTTTAAGACTGGGCTTTTCTGGGTGTGATGAATTAATTATTCGATAGCACTTGTTCATAGATATATTGAAACATCAGGACTGATTTCGATGGAGGAGGGATCTTTGATGATCACTCTCAATCGTCCATAATGGCGCCACTCATTATAAAACACAGCGCTCTTCTGCCATACAATGTTTGATAAAGGTGATCCTGGATCAATAAATCCAAATTCATCAGTTGTCTCATCATGAGCAACTAATATTTTGTAATGAGCCCACAAAGGTTTGTAACCACCAACAAGCACAATTTGTAAATGGGGCTTATTGATGTTATCAATAAGTGAATTGAGCGTAGCAAAAATGTGCCAGTTGGACTGTAATCCTTGGCGTCGGACGTACCAGGTAATACCCCAGGGAAACGTAGCCCAGGACGGTATACGCATTATCAATGGGATAAAAAACAACCAGTGGGAAGCATTCATTTCCCTGCTTATATCTATACCAGAAAACGCATTGACTAACATTGCATTAAGAGACATGGCAATGACGTAAGGCCCGCAGTCAGATGTATCTTCCTGGAATAAATGATTTTCTCTTAGCTTATCAGCATACTGTGAAATTTTAATCATATTAATAATATTGTTGTGCAGCATGTTTGCAGGAGGTAGATCAGCATGAAATAGTATACACTCAAATTATTATCTGCTTGCCGATTTTTGCAAATATGACAAGAATAGACTAAAATCTATACCATTGGCAGTTCTAATAAGGTTCTGAGTGTTTGAAATAATGTGGAGAAACGCTATGGCAAAACAAAGAATATTGTTGGTTGATGATCATGAAGTCGTGCGTCTCGGCTTAAAATCGCTCCTTGAACATCACCCACAATTTGAAGTTGTTGGTGAAGCGGGAACTGCCCGGGAAGCAATCGAACAGGCAGAAAAACTTCGACCTGATATTGTACTAATGGATATTCGTTTACCTGGGGCATCGGGTATAGAGGCCTGTGAAGAAATTACCAAGCGATTTGAAACTACCAGGGTCGTCATGCTGACTTCTTATGCTGAGGATGAAATGCTTTTTTCAGCCATAAGGGCAGGAGCTTCTGGTTATGTTTTAAAACAAATTGGCGGAGATGATTTAGTCAGGGCGTTGGAGTCAGTGGGTAAAGGAGAGGCACTGCTTGATCCTGCTGTGACACAAAGAGTTTTTCAAGAAGTGCGCAGGGCGGTAAAAGAAGAGGAAGCTTCAGCATTTGTTAGCTTATCGCAACAAGAAAAGCATGTGCTGCTGCTTGTATCTGAAGGAAAGACTAATAGAGAAATTGCCAAGTCACTTTTTTTGGGAGAAGGAACAGTTCGGAATTATGTGAGCAGCATTTTATCAAAATTGGGTGTCAGTAATAGGGCAGAAGCTGCAGCATATGCTGTAGAACATAGTCTACGCGAGTATTTATAAAAGCGATTCCCAATATTCTTATAGAAGAATTGCATCTCTTTCCATCTCTGGACTCTCACATAAAATTCTACCGCTGCAATTCTTTGCGCGTAGGGCAGATAACAGTGCTTTATAGTTAAATTTAGACTCAATTAATGGAAGATGCTTTTTCTCACCTGCTTCTGTATAGTCTATTCCTGAGACATGGATATGCAGGGACTGAAGTGAAGCTTTACCAAATACTGATTCATAACAGGATAATATTTCAATAAAATCACTTACGCTTACAGGTTTTTTACCGCCTGTTCTGGCAAATAAATGCGGGAAATCAAGACAGGGAAAACACCTTTCTACCTGTGCACATATTTCAAATAAATCATCCAATGAGCCTATCAAAGATGGTTTACCCATCGTCTCAGGACGGAGCGTGATAGAAATGTCTTCTTGAATCAAGTCGTTTTGAAGTTCATTAAGACGCTGACTTACTACTGGTAAAACTTTGGATGACTCTTTTCCCATATAGGAGCCAGGATGAAAGATTATGTCTGTTGCACCGGCAATGGAGCCGAAATATACCGCTTTATGCAGCCTTTGTTTGTGCTGGGGCCAAGAATTCTCATCAGTATTGATGTTTATATAGTAAGAAGCGTGAATACTCAAAGCTATTTTATGTTCTTCAGCAGCATTATGAATATTAAGGCAAGAGGATTCAGAAATATTAACAGATCTAACCCAGCCTAATTCAAGAGCGGATAACCCAAGCCGGTTTATTTCAAAGATTGCACTGACTGAGCCTCCTGGCTTCTTCGGTGTTGAAATTGGCGCTCCGACGGTACCAAACAAGAAAGTCATAATAGAGAGATTAATTTTGGTAAAAAGATAAGTAACCCAATAATAACTGAAGAAAGCGCGGAAAATAATACAGCCCCAGCTGCAACATCCTTGGCAATTTTCGCTAATGGATGATGGTCGCTCGTTACAAGATCAACGGTTTTTTCAAAAGCTGTATTAAATAATTCTGCGATCCACACAGAAGATATTGTTAATAAAATGACAGTCCATTCTATAGTAGTGAGTCGAAAGATAAAAGAAGCAATAACGACAGCAAGTGTAGCAATTAGGTGAATGATAAGATTTTGTTGAGTGGAAAGCGCATAGACAATGCCATTAATGGCATATTTGAATGATAAACGGCGCTTAAAGAAATATTCTCGTTTCAAGATTATTGTTCTCCATTGTTGTAACAACCAAATGACTCAAGAATTTTTGATTGCTGAAGCCACATTTTATCCTTATTTATAGACGTATCATGGTCATAACCCAATAAGTGAAGAATTCCGTGTGTGATTAGCAATAACAATTCACACTTTTCTGAAACATTGTGTGAAATTGCTTGTGATAACACCTTTTCAAATGAGATGATCACATCACCAAGGTAGCGGTTATGCGTCTCTGGATCAATTTCGTCTGAACCGAAACTTAGAACATCAGTCGGACTATCAATTCCTCTGTAGTTTGAATTATATTTTTTGATGAATGCATCATCTTCGATAACGACACTTATATCGTCGTTAATCGATAATGAGTCTAGAATTTGTGAAATTGCCTTTTTTAAAGACTGACTACAGAGTGATTTTGGGCATAAGGGTGAGATTGACAGATTGATCACGGTTCGTCCAAAGCAGGTTTTGATTTTTGAACAATTTCGGGATATTTAATTCGTACATGGTGTGCTGTGGTCAAGGTGTTTACAAATGAGTTTATCACTTGATTAATATCTCGAAATGTAAAAGTAGTCATCGCAAGCTGTCCTTCTGATTGCAGGTAAGATAATGTTTCAACAACTAGCGATCGAACTTCTGCTTCTGATGTAGGGTGCATCGAACGTGCACGTGCTTCACAGCCATCTGCCAGCATAACAAGCGCAGTCTCACGTGATCGTGGAGGTGGACCAGCGTATCTAAAAACTTCTTTGTCAACTTGTGTCTCATCACCGCCAGCATTATTTACTGCTTTTGAATACTGATAGTTAGTGAGTAAGGTACCATGATGTTCTTTAATAAAATTAATTACTACGTTAGGTAAACGGTGTTTCTTAGCAAGTTTCACACCATCAGGTACGTGATTTAGAATTATTTCTGCGCTTTCTTCAGGATCAAGAGAATCGTGGGGATTCTCAAATCCATTTGGTTGATTTTCAATAAAATACATTGGGTTTAGCAGCTTACCTGTATCATGATAAAGGGACCCAACCCGCACAAGAAGCGAATCTGCATTAATTTGCTTTGCTGCCTGTTCCGCCATGTTTGCAATCATGAGACTGTGTTGATATGAGCCAGGGGCTTGAAGAAGCAATTGTTGGAGAAGAGGGTGGTCAGACCGAGAAATATCAAGCAAACGAAGCGCAGTTGACATACCAAAAAGGTTGGATCCAAGGAATTGTAACAATATAGACAAACCTGCAGAAGCCATACCACTAAAGAATGCAGCACCTGAAAGCGTAAGTATTCCAGTCACGTCGGTTACATGGAGTGGAAATCTAAATGCTAATATGACAAGCGTGCCTGTAATTCCGACAATGATACCTGACCAGAAAAATGATGCAATTCGTGTCCCTTTTCCGAGGAAGAGAATACTGAAAATTGACGTTATCAGATAAAAAAGCGTTAGGTCAATACCGGATGATAATGAGTATGCAGAAAAAATACTCAAGATTATTGAGAATATAATGCCTAATTGAGGACCAAGCAGATAACTTATAGTCATTGCAAAGGCAGGAAGAGGGTATAAATATGGTAATACAGAATGGCCCGGTAAAAATACTCTGGCTGGAACGAGGAAGACTAAAAACATGCCTGCAAGTAAAGCAAATTGAAGGGTTGAAAACTGCTTGAAGCCTTCCAAACGTTTTGAATAAACCCAAAGAAAAAGTCCTACAATCAGCACCAAAGAAAAAGCACCCATGATTAATTCCGGTGTATTTTCATTTGATACCAGGCCAAATTTTTCAAGAGCCTCATAGTTGAGATCTGTAATAATATCGCCGCGGCTAATGATAATTTCACCGCTCATAAAAGTTCTATTAACAGGGTTAATTGATTGCTTTGCTTCAATGATGGCTTGTTGAGTCAGATCCTCACTAAAAAGGCTATTTGGGGTAATAAAACTAGACGCAATCTCAGAAATAGCTGCAGCCTGGTCGTCGGGGAAAGAAAAGCTTACAAGAGACGGAATTGTTCGTTGAAAATCCCTCAAACGATTTTCTCTAATAGAGTTGCGCATAGCCAATTCGTATACTCGAATTATCTCTTGCTTAACTAACTCCCATCTATCTTTATCTAAAGAAATTAATATCTGTTCAGTATCATGTGTGAGTCTGATATCAGACAGCGCAGATAAATCAGCCATCTTCTCTTCATTTGAAGAAAAGGAATCATTTTTTACAGCTGTGATAAAGGCTAATGTCGCTTGCAAGCGTACAGCTTGTTTTCTGATAATTGATGGATCGGGTGGCAGGTATACAGGAGCCACTGATTTTTCCGCATCATCTCTAGCATAACCTGTTAATACATCGCTTTCATAAGTGAAAGTGTACGGTGCAAGAATATCTTGTTGATTAACATCACCAATAGCGATAGCCCTTGTAGAGTTGCTTGTGATTAATGGAGAGAGAATAGCAAAAAATGATACGATTATCGTTATAGAGATAATGATGATGTTGAAAAAAATATTAGACTTTGTTGATTCACTATTTCCTGTCATTACTTGCCACTTAAGACTTCTTTTACAAGTGCGCTTACCACACTATTAGCTGCACGACCTTCAAGTTTAGATATAGTTTCTTTGATTACAAACCCCATATCTTTTATTGTAACATCTTGTTTCATCGCTCTAACTTCACCAATGATTTGAAGAATTTCCTCTTCAGAAGCCTGAACTGGTAAATAATTACAAAGGATTAGGATTTCCGATTCATTTTCCTGGATTAAATCAGATCGATTAATTTTCTGAGCTTCAGATATCGTCTCTTGTCTGTTCGCGATTTCTCTTTGTAGTATATTAATTATTTCTTGTTCAGACAGTTCTCTGCGTAAATCCACCTCAGCCAACTTAATTGAACTTAATGCAAGCCGAATAACTTTTTTAGTTTCTGAGTTATTTTCTCGCATTGCTTGTTTCAACTCGTTTTCAAGTATTTCTTTTTTACCCATGGAAACCTCTTATATATACATAATCAATCATTCAACAGTGATCAAGAATTTGATTTTATCAAAGATTGCCGGTCCGATACCAGGCACATTCAAAATATCTTCTATCGTTTGAAAAAAGCCATTTGTATTGCGATAGTCAACAATTAATTGCGCCTTACTTTCGCCGATGTCTGGCAATTCGTCTAATTCATTAACTGTAGCGGTATTGATATTTAATTTGGTTGAAAGGTCAGGGCTATATGATCGTGGTACGTAATTAGAATTTTGAGATTTATAAGGAACATATAGTTTGGAATCATCAGCTAATCGTGATGCCAAATTTAGATTAGCTGTGTCGGCATTTTCTAAAAGACCACCTGCTGTCGAAATTGCATCTGTTCCGCGACTATTTCTAGGTAATTTGTAAACCCCCGGTATTTCAACAGCGCCATCAATGTGCACGTAGATATCAGGTGACTGTGTGGGCGTTGCGATCGTAATTGGAACGCCGCCAGGTTTTGAACTTACAAACAGAATAAGTCCTGAAAAGAATAAACCAATTAAGATACCTATCGTTAATTGGTTCACCCATTTACTCATCGACGCACCTGAATACTTAGATTATTTATTGCACTTAATCCATAACATTTACTGGACTCAATTTGGCTTTTTTCATCTCGGCAAGTGATAATTCCTGCTCATACATTGCATTAAAAGATGCTATTGATACTTCCAGCATGTCCAGGGTAGGTTCACTAGTGGTTAATTTTTGTGCAAACATATTAGGCCATATCAATATTTTAACAATTGGATTGGTCAGTCTGTTTGCTGACCACCTTATCCACTCATAAGCAAATGCAGCTAATAGTGGAATGGATAAGATTCTAGTGACCAATCGGGTTATTAGCGGCATTGGACCAAGCATTGAAAAGAAAATGATTGATATCAGAACAAGGCTTATCAGAAACCCTGTCCCACAGCGTGGATGTATTGTTGTGAATTGTTGCACTTTTTCAGGGATAAGGTCACTTTTTGCTTCAAAAGCATTGATTGTCTTATGTTCAGCGCCGTGATACATAAAGACACGTTTTATGTCATCCATTTTTCTTATCAAAATAAGATAAGTAACAACGATTAGTAACCTGACAAAGCCTTCAAGCAAATTACTCAACCAGGAACTAATATTGAACAAATTCTGGAACCAGCCACCTAGAAGAGCAGGCAATATAAAAAATAAAGTAATTCCGATGAGGAGAGAAAAGATAAGGGTGAAAGTCAATAGTGGTCCTTCTATTTTCTCATTTTCATCAGCCTGAATATTGGCTGAGACAGTAAGATATTTCATCCCTAATCCAAGCGCATCCCAAAGAATAATCAAACCTCTCAAGAAAGGTAGTTTTCTGATGCGCGACTGATAAATCGCCGGCAGGGTTTCAGATTTGATAACGATGTTTCCATCCGGTTGGCGAAACGCAGCTGCCAGACCGTGCGTGCCACGCATGAGTACACCTTCAATAAGAGCCTGCCCACCATAGCTTGGCATTCTTTCACTTTGCATTATTAAATTTCCTTCTAAAACTGTTACTTTGCGTATGCCTCAAGGAAAAGACAGACAGTCTTGATTCCCTTGAAGAAAGAATCGATACATAAATTTTCATTCGGACCGTGAGCATTATTGTCAGGTGTAGAGAAGCCAGAGAGTATTGAATTAAGCCCCAGGGTTGATTTGAACTTGTTTACAATCGGGATACTGCCGCCTTCTCTGCGAAAGATTGGTTTTATGTCCCATGCTTTGAAAATGGAGTCTGAAAATGCTGCAAGCTCTTTTAAATCTCGATCCATGATGAATGGATAGGACCCTCCAGTAATTTTTAAATCCCATTTGACAGTAGAAGGAACGACCTTCTCTAAGTGTTTCTTGAAGAGTTCGCTAATTATGTGTGGGTCCTGATCCGGCACAAGGCGCATCGAAATTTTTGTGCTTGCCCAGCTTGGGATAATAGTTTTGTTGCCTTCACCAGTGTAGCCGGAAATCATACCATTGATCTCAAGAGTGGGCCTTGCACCTAACCGTTCTGCGACATTGAATTCAGGTTCACCCCAGGTTTCATTAACCCCTGTAAACGCCTTAACTTTCTCACTCGTAAGCGGTGTTTGTAAGAGAACTTCATGTTCTTCGGCTGTAATCTGTCTCACAGAAGCGTAAAAATCTTGAATAAGAACATGTCCTTTTTCATCATGAAGTCCAGCCAAAACTTTAGAAAGCGCCTGTGCTGGATTTTGTACAGCTCCGCCAAATGAGCCTGAATGTAAATCATGGTCAGGACCTGTCAGTTTTAATTCGAAAGAAGCCAATCCACGCAGTCCGTAGACAATGCCAGGTTTTGTAATATCAGCCATACCAGCATCTAAATTTAGCGATATATCGCTTTTTAATCTATCTTTATAAGTTGATAAGAAATCATTGATAGAGGGTGATCCAATTTCCTCTTCTCCTTCTATCAGGAATTTTATATTAACAGGTAGATCTCCGTATGTCTTCAATAAAGCCTCTATGGCAAAAACAGATATAAGCGTCGGACCTTTCATATCTGAGACACCACGCGCAAAAATGTAACCGTCCTTTATAACTGGTGTAAATGGGTCTGAATGCCATAAATCATATGGATCAGCCGGCTGGACATCGTAATGACCATAGATCAGTAAGGTTTTTGATGTTGGATTCGATGATTTTCTCTCAGCTATTACAACAGGGTGTTTTGCAGTAGGAATAATTTCAGATTGAAAACCCAGTTCGGTTAGTTTTTTACTAATCCACTCTGCGGCATGGACAACATCATTTTTAAAATGGGAATCGGCAGACACAGATGGAATGCTGCACCAATCTTTCAAATCAGATAAGAATCGGTCTCTATGAGTTTCTATATAGTCAAATTCAGAAGGTGTCATTTTTGTCTCCTATAGTGCAAGATAATGAAATTATAAGGTATATTTAATTGTGATGAAAGCCGTTATTGTTCAAAAAAAGGTAAATGCCGATGCTTCTAAAAAACGCTAACATTATCACCTGGAATGAAAATAGCGATATATTGTGCAATCATACTTTATACATTCAAGGCTCTATAATAACTGATATTGGTATTTCAAAAGAACTGGAAGAAAAGTACCCGAACGAAAAAGAAATCGTTGATTTGCATGGCAAATATATCATGCCGGGAAATATCTGCGCGCATACCCATTTTTATAGTGCATTTTCGAGGGGTATGGCTGTGGGAGGCAAGCCACCTCAAAACTTTAAGGAAATATTAGAGCAGTTATGGTGGCCACTCGATAAGTCGTTGGACCTTGATGGCGTCAGATCATCTGCAGAAGTCTCAATTATAGAGGCGATAAAATATGGAACCACGACTTTAATTGATCATCATGCTTCACAGAACGCAATTGAAGGTTCTTTACATATAATCGCTGATGTTGTAGAAAAATCAGGAGTGAGAGCTGCACTTTGTTACGAAGTGACAGATCGTGATGGTATTGAAAAAGCCAAATTGGGAGTTAAAGAAAACTTATCATTCATTAATAGCGTCCATAACCGGAAAAATGGTGATAATCAAATTGCGGCACTTTTCGGATTGCATGCAAGTATGACATTGAGCGAGAAAACATTAGAACTGTGCAAAAAGACTGCAGAAGATAGCATTGGGTTTCACATTCATCTGGCAGAAGCAGAAGCTGATCAACGTGACTCTATTCAAAAATATGGCATGCGAGTCACAGAACGACTTTATAAACATGCTGTCCTCGGGAAAAAGACTATTGCTGTGCATGGTGTACATCTAAATAAAAAGGAAATGGATTTACTGGCAGAAACAAAAACATGGGTTACACATCAACCCCGGTCAAATATGAATAATGCGGTTGGCTTACCTGAAGTTGAGCGAATGCTTGAAAAAGGGATTCCGGTTTGTCTTGGCAACGATGGTTTTTCAAATGCAATGTGGGAAGAATGGAAAACTGCTTACCTGTCACACAAGCTAATCAAAAAATCACCCGCTGCGATGAATGGAAATATCATTGTTGATATGGCGATAAAAAATAATCGAAATCTTGTAAATCAGTTGTTCAACAATTTACGAGTTGGAGAAATTAGCATAGGCGAGACCGCAGATCTAATTATGGTTGATTACCACCCGCACACGCAATTAACTGGTGGTAACTTGCCTTGGCATATTCTCTTTGGCTTTAATGAAAAAATGGTCAAATCAACAATGGTAAATGGAAAATTCTTAATGAAAGATTGTGAACTTATCACACTTGATGAAGAAAAGATTATGTGTGAGGCATTAAAAATATCCTCTGCAACATGGAAAAGATATCAACAAAAATTTGAAATGACTAACTAATCGGAGGTTTCTCGATGATTAACGGGATAAACAAAATTGCGATAATCGGCGGTACTGGTAAAGAAGGCAAAGGATTAGCGTATAAATGGGCACAGGCAGACTATGAAATTCTAATTGGCTCCCGTACGCTGGAAAAAGCGCAGGCTGCAGCAGACTTGATTAATCAGATGGTTGGTAAAAACAATGTCACTGGACTCACAAATTCAGACGCTGTCAGGGAAGCTGATATTTGTGTTTTGACAGTTCCGTTTTCTGCACACAAAGACATGTTAGATCAGATGAAGGAAGATTTGAAAAATAAGCTTCTTATTGATGTAACGGTTCCTCTTGTACCACCAAAATTATCGGTATTTCAACCTCCGAATGCAGGCAGTGCTTTACTTGAAGCAGTTGAAATTTTGGATGAAAGTACAGAAGTTGTTGATGCTTTCCAAAATATCTCATATGAAAACTTGTTGTCTGATCAAGAGATTTCCTGTGATATTTTGGTTTGCGGCTCAAAAAAAGAAATTAGAAAGCTGATCATTGGTTTAATTGAAAGTACGGGCATGACAGCCTGGGATGCTGGACCAAAAGAAAATTCTGTTGTTGTCGAAGGTATGACATCGATATTATTTGGAATTAATAAACAGCATAATACGAAATCAGCAGGCATCAAAATCACCGGCGTTATACGTTAAATGGCAATAATTAGTGGTAAAAAAATCCCATTAGTAATCACTCCAATCACCGAAATTGGTATGATTAATAAAGATGACCAAATAATTCCAATTGTATTGTCATGTTTAGATAAATTGGATATTGTGATAGAAGATGGTGACATTCTTGTATTTGCCCAAAAAATAGTCTCAAAGTCAGAAGGTAGAGTGAGATATTTATCTCAATACCAACCTTCGGATCAGGCAATTTCAATGGCACAGTTATCAGGAAAAGATCCAAGGTTTGTTGAAGCAGTTCTTCAGGAGAGTAATGAAATTTTGCGTGTTAAAACGGGAACAATCATTGCTGAACATAAAAATGGATTTATTTGTGCAAATGCCGGAATAGATCATTCAAACGTTATTGATCAAGAAGGTAAATCAGATGAGGTGATCTTGTTGCTGCCAGAAAACCCGGATCTGACAGCAAAGCAGTACCAGGCATCTGTAAAAAATCTAACGAAAAGAGATGTCGGCATACTCATTATTGATTCACACGGCAGGGCTTGGAGGAATGGCTCAATTGGAATGACAATTGGACTTGCCGGCGTTCCAGGCCTCGTAGATCTTCGTGGTCATAGCGATTTATTTGGTTATGAATTAAAGGTAACACAGACAGCCGCTGCCGATCAATTGGCTGCTGCAGCCTCATTAATGATGGGTGAAACTGACGAAGGTGTCCCAGTTGTGCATGTAAGGGGATTTCCTTATTCATTACGAGCTTCAAACTTGAGAGAGCTAATAAGGAATAAAGAGCAGGATATGTTTCGGTAAAAATGAACCGAATTTATTTATTTTATATACCATCTAATTAGGAAAGGATAATAACAATGACTGATGAGGTTGCATTATATCTGCAGGACTCTCATGATTTACGTGAAGGATTAGAGTTTGTTAGGTATGCAGAAGAAAAGGGATTTTCAGCTGTATGGCAAGCTGAAAGCAGGTTGGTGCGAGATGCTATTGTTCCAATGGCAGCCTATGCTGCTGTCACTGAAAAAATTAAAGTAGGAAGCGGTGTAATCAATAACTGGACAAGAAATATAGGATTGCTGGCATCGACATTCTTAACTTTAGATGATTTAGCACCTGACAGAATAATCTGTGGTATCGGCGCATGGTGGGATCCACTTGCAAAAAATGTTGGTATTGATAGAACAAAACCTCTCAAGGCAATGAGAGAAACTGTTACTGTGTTCAAACGGTTATTAAATATGGAAAGAGTAAGTTTTGATGGCGAATTCGTTCATGTCGACAATATTGAATTAGATGTTGTTCACGGAAGACGCTTTCCCAGGAATGTGCCTGTTTACATAGGTGCAACAGGTGATCAAATGATGATGATGACTGGAGAAATTGCAGATGGGGTGGTCTTAAATTATTGCGTACCCCCTGAATATAACCTGAAAGCTATGGATATGCTGACACTTGGCGCAAGAAAAGGTGGAAGAACAATTGATGATATTGATCGACCACAGTTAATCGTTTGTTCTGTTGATGAAGACCATGATGTAGCAATCGATTACACGCGTGAACTGCTTACACAATATCTTGCGCAGCAGCCCCATATTGCTAAAGCGTCTGGGGTATCCGCTGACATAGTAGAGGAGATTCAAAAGATTCTGGGATGGCCGGCGACAAAAGAACAAATTGCTCAAGCAAAACATCTCGTTCCTGAAGACTTGATTCATCGCATAACAGCTTCCGGAACACCCACTGAAGCCAGGCAGAAAGTACAAGAGTACATCCATAACGGATGCACCTGCCCAATTTTATACCCGGTGGGGGGTAATGTTAAACTTTTAGTGGACACCTTCTCACCGATAATTAGTTGAAAGGCACTAGATAATGAGTGAAAATTATTCACGACCAACTGATATTGAACAGGCTACGCTGATTATAAAATCAAATCAGACAAACTTATTATTTCCAGAGGACATAGGCTGTATAAAAGGAACTAGTGATGGTTTTATGCTAGATTTACAAGACTTGCAACTTAACTACATAAAGAGTGATGATAAAGATTTACTGATAGGGGGGAGAACTCTACTTGAAAGTATTCATTCAAACAGCACTACAAATCCGATAATTTCAAGAGTAATCGCTGCGGAGTTTGGCTTGAATAAGCGTAACAGGCACACAATCGGCACAATATTACGTACCTGCAGTGGAGAGTCTTTATTCATGTCGTTATTGGCAGCATTAGATGTGAAAATTGAAACTCTTGCAAACAATGACCTGCTGACAATTGGTCAATGGATTGATGAAAAAGACAGAAGATTCTTGGCTGTAAAACAAGTTACTATCCCTGCATATGAATACGCAGATATTGAATGGAGTGCAAATACACCAATGAGTCTGCCGGAAATAAGCTTGGCAGCAGCCAGGTGGAAAGGCGGAAGAACCAGGGTCGTGTTAGGCGGACTTACTTTAAAACCTGAATTAGTGTTGGATGGCACCATGACGCAAGGATTTATTGAACAAATTAATATTGCGTGTAGCCATAATTTACCAATAGAAAATTCTTCTAATTATTATAAGAATATAATTTCAACACTTTCTAAAAGAATTTTGAGGCCAATTAATAGTACTGAGGTGTCGGTATGAATATTTCGATCCTTATCAATGGTAAATCAGAGTCATTTGAAGTCAATTCACGAACCTATCTCTTAGAATTACTCAGAAGTGCTGGTTATTTTGGCGCAAAGTTCGGTGGGTGCTCAAAAGGCGAATGTGGAGCATGTACCGTATTACTAGATGGCAGACCAATCAACTCTTGCCAGGTACTGGCTATAGAATTAAATGGCCATTCGATCGAAACAATTGAGAGCCAGGGAGAGAAACCAGAAAAAGGTTGGTCAAAAAATTTGGGTTTCAGCATTATTCAGCAAGCTTTTTTAGAATCAGGTGCTGTTCAGTGTGGTTACTGTACTCCGGCGATGATTTTGGCTGTTAAAGCATTGCTTGAGAAAAACCCTGACCCAACAGATGCCGAAATACGAGATTCTTTGTCAGGCATTCTTTGCCGGTGTACTGGTTATCTAAAGCCTGTAGAAACTGTAAGAATGGTAGTTGACCGATTAAAGCATAAAAATACATTCAATCAAACAGATGAATTAAATAATCAAATCAATGAAGCCACAAATTTTGAAGATTTGCCTGATAGTAACCTTTCGCCTTCAAATAATAATATTGACACCTTCACCTTGACAAAACCACTTGTCATAAAACAAACCTCAACAAAACAAGAGCACGACTGGGCGACTGTTGGAAAATCAGAAGAAAAGGTTGATGGAGCAAAACTTGTTCAGGGAAAGCCTGCTTTTACTTCGGATTTTGAAATTAGAGGTCTTTTACATGCAAAAGTGTTAAGAAGCCCTTTTGCACATGCACTCATTAAGAAGATTGACGTAACTAAAGCAAAAGCCCTACCAGGGGTTTCTGCAGTGCTTACATGGGAGGATATCCCACGAATAGTTTATTCAACTGCCGGTCAATCAGACCCAATTCCCGGACCACTGGACTCATTTTCTCTCGATAAAAAAGTCCGACATGTTGGAGACAAGGTAGCATTTGTTGCAGCTGAAACTGTTGAAATTGCTACGAAAGCTCTTGAACTCATCGACGTTGAATATGAACCTTTAGATATTATCCTGGATCCCGCTGAAGCAATGAAACAAGGCGCAGTAGTTATTCATGATGAACCTGAGTATGTCAATTTCGCAGACTCGAATCCAACAATAAACCTGGCTTCAGAAATAAGAATTGATATCGGTGATGTTGATAAGGGATTTGAAGAAGCAGATTTTATATTTGAGGAAGATTATGCTGTACCAAAAGTTCAGCAAGCACATATTGAACCCCATGCGGCAATTACTTACTGGGATGAAGATGATCGCCTTGTGATTCGAACCAGCACACAGGTGCCCTTCCACGTAAGAAGAATGCTTGCGCCAGTTCTGAACTTACCTGTCAAAAAAATCCGTGTAATCAAACCCCGCATAGGAGGTGGTTTTGGAGGCAAGCAGGAAGTTTTAATGGAGGATGTGCCTGCCCACCTTACGATTGCCACTGGCAGACCAGTAAGTTATGTTTACACGCGTCAGGAAGAGTTTACAGCGGCGAGATCAAGACACCCGATGACCATTCATATGAAAACTGGTGTCAAAAAAGATGGCACTATCACTGCAAATGAAATGTATGCACTGAGTGACACAGGAGCATATGGCTGTCATGCATTAACTGTGACCGGCAACACAGGGCACAAAGCCATGGCTATCTATGTTGGTGATGGAAAATACCGCAAGAACCCGAATATTCGATTTTATGCTGATATTGTCTATACCAACACGCCACCAGCGGGCGCTTTTAGAGGGTATGGCGTGCCTCAGGGTACCTGGGCGGTTGAAAGACACATGGAGTTAATCGCAGGAAAATTAAATATTGATCCAATTGAGTTCAGATTAAAGAACGCTATCAGACCGGGAGAATTACATCCCTTCAGCACAGCCTGGTCAGAAGGACGAGAGCCCAAACCTGAAATTATTCACACTGTCGGAATTGAAGAGTGCGTAACGCAGGCAAAAGCGGTCATGGGCTGGGATCAAAAATATGGAAATATCCAATGGCAAGCGATTCCAGGTAAGCCACACTTGAGAAAGGGCATTGGCATGTCACTGGCAATGCATGGAACGGCAATTCCTTATCTTGACATGGGCGGTGCAAGTATCAAGCTGAATGATGACGGTTCGTTTAATCTCCTCATTGGTGCAACAGACCTTGGAACAGGCTCTGATACCATATTGGCACAAATGGCAGCTGAAGTTCTTGGCACCTCAATTAAAGAAATTATTGTGTACTCCTCAGATACTGATTTCACACCATTTGACAAGGGCGCTTATGCATCCAGCACCACCTATATTTCTGGCGGCGCTGTAACCAGGGCAGCACAAAAAGCCGCTGAAATGATCAAACGACGAGCTGCAATGATGCTTGCTGCTAAGGACAATGCTTCAGTTGAATCTTATCAATTATCAGATATCAAATTACGAGATTCTGCTGCGAACTACATTGACGGAAGAGTAATCTCACTCCAGGATATCGCATTACATTCACTTCACCAACAAGATCAAGAACAAATCATGGCGGTAGATTCATTTGTCTCAAAATCATCGCCGCCACCATTTGCAGCTCAATTTGCCGAGATTACCTTAGATATTGAGACCGGAAACTTAATAGTTGATAAGTTAGTTATGGCTGTCGATGCAGGCATTATTGTCAACCCTGCGACAGCATCCGGGCAAATTGAAGGCGGAATGACCCAGGCATTGGGTTATGCCGTCTGTGAAGAGATGACTTATCAGAGTGATGGAACACCTGTTAAAACGGACCTTATCAGCTATCACATCTTCCGCTCGGATGAAATGCCGGAAATGAAAGTCCTGTTTGTTGAAACATTCGAGCCAACACATCCATTTGGTGTAAAAGCCCTGGCTGAGATTCCAATGGATGCCGTTGCACCTGCAGTCGGCAACGCTATTCTCAATGCCTCAGGTGCGCATGTAAATCAAATTCCAGCAACGCCTAAACGAATTTGGGAAGCGATGCAGAAAAGATAACATAGGAATAACCTCTGTGAAAAGCATATTTGAAGTAATAACCGAGTTAGAAAAAGCGAGAACGCCATTTGCTATTTGCACAATCATTGATAGTAAAGGCTCTACACCGCGCTCAGCAGGTAGCAAAATGGTTGTAACTAAAGACGGCCAGACGTTTGGTACAGTAGGTGGCGGGGATGTTGAGCTTCGAGCTCGCCAATATGCAGAAGAGGCCATCAAGACCAGGAAAAGCACAATTCTATCGTACAACATGGTTGACCCTGAAAAAGGAGATCCTGGAATTTGTGGTGGGTCACTACAAGTTTTCATTGAACCAGTAAACCCATTTAAACAGGCGGTCATTATAGGTGGCGGTCATGTGGGAAAAGCAGTCGCATTTTTGGCAAAATGGATTGGTTTTTACGTAACCATGGTTGATGATCGTGATCAGGAGTCTAGCGGAGAATTATCTAAATTCGTTGATGAGAGCATCGTAACAGATGTGGAAAAAATTACTGAAAATATTTCCATTGATACTGATACTGTTGTTATAATAACCACCCGAGACCATGAGATAGATGTAAAAATCCTGCCGATGATATTACAAACACCTGCAGCTTACATTGGAGTGATCGGTTCGAGAAGAAGGTGGAAAATAGCGAAGGAACGACTTCTTGCGAATGGTCTTAGCAAGGATGACATTGCAAGGATCTATTCACCAATTGGTCTCGACCTGGGTGCACAAACACCAGAAGAAATTGCTGTCTGTATCATATCTGAAGTTATGAAAACGATTAATAATAAATCCGGCGAGAGTCTAAGAGATTAGGAGTTTCTATGTGGTCAACATATATCAATGCAAAATCAGTTGATGAAACACTATCGATAATAAAACAATACAAAGAAAATGCCCGAATTATCGCTGGCGGAACTGATCTTGTGATCGAAATAAAGGAAGGTGTTCGGAAAGACACAGACATACTGGTAGATATTAGCCGAATTTCTGGATTAGACCAAATTGCGCTCGATGAAAACAAGCATATTCACATAGGTCCAGCAGTAACTCACAATCAATGTGTTGCGTCAAAACTCATTAATGAATATGCTTATCCGTTAGCTCGAGCCTGTTGGGAAGTGGGCTCACCTCAGATACGTAATCGCGGTACTGTGGCTGGCAATCTGATAACAGCATCTCCGGCGAATGATACGATTGCTCCACTGATGGCACTAAACGCTGAGGTCACACTTCAATCAAAATCCGGTACTCGCAAGTTAAAACTGAGCGATTTTTACACTGGATTAAGAAAGACTGAATTAAAACCTGATGAAATGTTGGTCGATATTTCCTTTCCTGCTATGAAACCCAACCAACGAGGGGTGTTTATCAAGTATGGGCTCCGGAAAGCACAGGCAATATCGGTTGTAAACCTGGCTATTATCCTCGCGTTTGATGATGCTGTAATTACTGATGCATCAATCACTTTAGGATCCGTAGCACCGGTTGTGATCCACGCCAAGGAAGCAGAGAAATTTCTCACCGGTAAAAAACTTACCGCAGAGATAATCGGTGAAGCCAGCTTGATAATTATGGAAGCTGCGAAACCAATTTCTGATATTAGAAGCTCAGCAGACTATCGATTAAACCTGATTAAGGTGCTAAGCGAGCGAGGCTTAACTTCAATAGCCAAACATGAGGAAAGAACAGGCTATCCAGAGAATCCCGTTTTTCTCTGGGGTAAAAAACCACAGCAAAATAATTACCTGGTTAACTCGTCCGTTCATAACACAGAGGGTGAGATCCATACATCAGTGAATGGTAAACATGTATCATTCAAAATAGATGGGAGTAAATCTCTTTTGGATTTACTGCGTGATGAAGGCATGCTCACTGGCACAAAAAATGGGTGCTCAGAGGGTGAATGTGGTGCCTGTACAGTGTTTCTTGATGGTGCTGCTGTGATGAGCTGCCTTGTGCCGGCTCCAAGAGCCAATAAGGCTGAAATTCAAACCATAGAGAGCATCGGCACTGAAGAAAACCTGCATATTATTCAGAAGAAATTTATTGAAGAAGGTGCTGTGCAGTGTGGATACTGCACACCCGGATTTATCATGTCTGCTGTGAAACTTCTTGAAGAAGTCCAAAATCCAACGCGTGATCAAATTAAACAGGCAATTTCAGGCAATTTGTGCAGATGCACAGGTTATTACAAGATCATCAGTGCCATTGAAAAAGCAAGCGTTGATAAATCAGTATTCAAGTAATGAGTAAACCTGCACAGGAGATAAGAATGAATTCGATTGGTCAATCTATTAATAGAATAGACGCTGTTGGAAAAGTTCTGGGAAAATCAAAATTTCCTGCTGATTATAATTATCCTGATCAATTGTACTTGAAGATTAAGTTTTCAGATAAACCCCATGCAATAATCATATCGGTTGATATTACGAAGGCAGAAAAAGTCGATGGTGTCATTGCTGTGCTGACAGCAAAAGACGTTCCGAATAATGAATACGGCTTAATCAAAAACGATCAGCCTGTTCTCTGTGGTCCTGGTTCTTCGAAACTCTATGCAGATCGTGTCAGGTTTATCGGTGACCAGATTGCAGTCGTAATTGCAGAAACAGAACAGCAGGCAGAAGAAGCGGTTAAACAAATAATTGTTGAGTATGAAGAGCTGCCAGTAATTACGGATCCTGAAGAAGCACTAAAAGACTCTGCTTTTTTGCTTCACCCAGATCATGGCTCAAATATTTACATCAAATACCGAATTATCAAAGGTGACACTGAGAAAGCTTTTTCTGATTCTGATGTGATCATTGAAAGCGATTACTATACTCCTGCTCAAGAACACGCATATCTTCAACCTGAGGCGGGCGTAGCTTACCTGGATGAAGAGAGCAGGATAACAATCGTCTGTTCAGGCCAATGGACGCACGGCGATCAGAAACAGATTGCTCATGCACTAAATCTCGAACATGATCGAGTGAGAATCATTTACCCTGCCATTGGAGGCGCTTTTGGTGGCCGCGAAGACCTGACAATACAACTTGTGCTTGGACTTGCTGTCAAACGATTGAACGAAAAGGGCATCAACAGACCTGTCAAAATCATATGGAGTCGAGAAGAGTCCATCATTGGTCATCATAAACGACACCCCTATATATTGCGAATGAAATGGGGGGCCAAAAATGATGGTACCTTGCTTGCTGCTGAGGTTAATGTCATAGCTGATGCTGGAGCCTATGCGTATACCTCGTCAAAAGTTCTCGGAAATGCAACGCTTCTTTCTACAGGACCCTACAAGATTCCAAATGTGAAGGTCAATACCTGTGCTGTTTACACTAACAACCTTCCAAATGGTGCATTTAGAGGTTTTGGTGGGCCACAAGCCGCTTTTGCTGCAGAGATGCAGATAAACAAAATTGCAGAAGCGCTTGATATTGACCCCGTTCAAATACGTATGCTCAACCTGTTAGATGAAGGCGACCCGACATCGGTAGGTTCACCTTTGCCAGAGGGAGTCAGCCTGAAAAAGGTTGTAAAAGATTGTGCGCTTGCATCTGGCTGGGTTAACAAATCTGGTGAATGGGTAAGGGAAACAGATAAAACCGATAAATCTGCTGATCCTCACATTTTATATGGCATAGGTATCGCTTGTGGGTTAAAAAATGTCGGTTTTTCTTTTGGTTTTCAAGACCACTGCCAGGCAAAAATTGAGCTACACGGCCATGATTCAATCGAAGAAGCGATTCTTTATCACTCCGGTGCTGAAGTTGGCCAGGGTGCTCACACGGTTTTTACTCAGATGGCAGCCGATGCTTTAAATATTAGTGCAGACCGAGTTAAATTAGTTCTTTCTGATACTGGGTTCACGGATGATGCAGGAAGTGCATCTGCCTCGCGTATGACATTTATGGCAGGTAACTCCATAAAAGGCGCTGCGGAATTAGCGATACAAAATTGGGAAAAAGAAGAAAGGCCGGCAATAGGTTATTACGATTATCTTTCGCCAAAAACAACACCATATCATCCTGAAACGGGCGAATGCAATCCGAATTTCTCTTACGGATATGTTGCAGAAGCAGTAGTGATCAAACTTGACATTCAAACAGGACAACTTGAGGTTCAAAATATCACATGTTCTGATGATGTTGGAAAGGCTATTAACCCCATTCAGGTTGAAGGGCAGATTGAGGGCGCCCTGATACAGGCCCTGGGATACGGATTGATGGAGAACTTCATACAGAAAGATGGGAAGGTATTAACTAAAAAATTATCAACTTACCTAATACCCACTGCATTGGATATCCCTGACCGTATTGATACCAGAATATTGGAAATACCTGATCCAGTTGGTCCATGGGGCGCCAGGGGAGTTGGTGAGATGCCATTTATACCGTTAGCACCTGCGCTTAACTCAGCAGTTCACAACGCTACCGGCGTCTGGATCAATCATTTTCCGTTGACAGCAGAAGTTGTATTTTCTGCACTGAACAGGGATTAGAATGCTGTTATACATTCGTGGAGGCGGTGACTTATCAAGCGGTGTAGCTTGCCGCCTTCACAAGTGTGGTTACGACGTTATTATCAGCGAGTTACCCCAACCAGTACCTGTGCGTCGAACGGTTTCATTTGCATCAGCAATTTATCAAAACGATATAACCATCGAAGGCATTACTGGAAAACTTACAAGAGACCTGAACCAGATTTCAAAACTTTTGCTCGAAAAAATAATCCCGGTAATCATTGACCCTGAGGGAGCGGCTTTACCAATTGTAAAACCAGATGTAATTATTGATGGAAGAATGTTGAAACAAGCAGTTGAAAAACCGATATTCCAACCAGCATTACTGATTGGCCTCGGTCCAGGTTTCACAGCTGGAATGAATTGTGATGCGGTGGTTGAAACGAAAAGGGGTCCATTTTTAGGCCGTGTATATTGGGACGGTCAGGCTGAAGCTGATACAGGTATACCAGAACCCGTCAACAATTTTGCATCTGAGAGGGTGATTCGGTCGCCAGGTGATGGTATATTTTCTGCGGCAAAATCAATTGGTGACCAGGTCCATAAACAAGAAGTAGTTGGTTATGTTAACCAACAACCGGTAATTACTCCAATCGAAGGGATGGTGAGGGGTCTGATCATGGGTGGATTACAGGTATTCGAAAACATGAAGATCGGAGACATTGATCCTCGAACAGACATTCGTCTAATTCATCATGTATCAGACAAGTCTCTTGCAATTGGCGGTGGTGTTCTTGAAGCTATAATATCCAGATTTCATAATAGTTGATTAGTTATTTACAAGATGACAGGCTACTTTGTGCATGGAATTGATCTCTTTCATCTCAGGGCAGACATTTTTACACAAATCAACAGCAATCGGACAGCGTGTGTGAAACACACAACCCGGTGGTGGGTTTATTGGTGAAGGTAAATCACCTTGTAACACTATCCGTTTCTTCTTGGTGTGGGGGTTAGGTGACGGAACTGCTGATAATAGAACTTGCGTGTAGGGGTGTTTTGGGTTATTGAATAACTCATCAGTTATCGCTTCCTCAACAAGGTGACCCAAGTACATCACACCTGTTCTTCTGGAAGTATATCGAATAACACTCATATCATGAGATATAAACATGTACGTAAGGTCAAGCGCTTGTTGTAAGTCTAATAATAGATTAATTATTTGCGATCGCACTGACACATCCAGCGCAGACACCGGTTCATCGCAAACAATAAGATCAGGGTTTAGAATAATGGACCTTGCAACGCCTACTCTTTGTCTTTGACCACCTGATAGTTCATGTGGAAAACGGTAATAGTGTTCTATACGCAAACCCACTTTTCTCAACATCTCGATGACTATATCCATGCGTTCAGACCGTTTTCCAATTTTTTCGATGATTAAAATTTCATTCAAGATATCACCAATCCGCATTCTGGGATTCAATGAAGTATACGGATCTTGAAAAATCATTTGTACTTTCTGCCGCATTTTCCGCATTTCACCAGTGGTAATTTTGCTGATATCTTGACCTTCGATATTGATAGTGCCTTCAGTTGCATCCAACAGCCTGATTAAAGTTCTGCCTAGGGTCGATTTACCACATCCTGTTTCGCCTACTAAACCATATGTTTCACCCCTATAAAGGTCTAATGACACATCATCAACTGCTTTTACATTACCAACAATTTTTCCAAAAAAACCTTTAATTGGAAAATACTTCTTAACATGTTTAGCTGATAAAATAATATCTTTATTCTTTTCAATCATCTTTCCAGCCTTCTATCAATCTTGTCAAAATTCCAACACCGAACAAATTGAGAGGCGCTGATCTGATTTAGATTTGGCATCTCTTTTTCGCATATTTCAGTTGCGTAACTACAACGAGGTCTGAAACGACAACCTGTGGGAATTTGATTAAGCATTGGTACCATTCCTTCAATTACATACAGCCTTTCTGACCGTTCACCTTCCATTTTTGGTATGGAATTCAAAAGCCCAATTGTGTAGGGATGAAGCGGATTGTCAAACAATGAACCAACCTCGCCTTCTTCGACAATTTGACCTAGATACATTACTGCAACCCGTTGGCATGTTTCAGCAACTACTGACAAGTCGTGGGTAATCAAAATTACTCCCATGTTGAGTTTTTCATTTAATTCAACAATCAAGTCAATAATTTGAGCCTGGATCGTAACATCCAATGCAGTTGTCGGTTCATCAGCAATTAATAACTTTGGATGACAACTTAGTGCACATGCAATCATCACACGTTGGCGCATACCTCCTGACATCTCGTGTGGATATTGGTCTACACGTTTTCCAGGTGATGGAATGCCTACCAATTGAAGCATTTCAATAGCACGACTGCGAGCAGCCGTATTATCCATTCCCTGATGAATATGCAGAGATTCCATAATTTGATTACCGACTGTAAATACAGGATTTAAAGAACTTAAAGAATCCTGAAACACCATGGCTATCTCTTTTCCACGAATGGTTTGCATTCGTGATTCTGGCAACTTTAATAAGTCAGTTCCTTCAAATAAGATTTCGCCTTGATAACTTGCCAGGTACTTTTCGTCATACAATCGCATAATCGACTGAGATGTCACACTTTTTCCACATCCAGACTCGCCAACAAGACCAAGAATTTCTCCTTTATCAACGTGAAGTGAAACGCCGTCAACGGCTTTCATTATGCCTCTATCTGTTATAAAGGATGTGGTTAAATTTCTTACTTCTAATAACCGATCTGTCATCATTCAGGCTCCTTATTTTGTATAAGGGTCTAGTATGTCCCTTAAGCCATCACCGAAGATGTTCATCCCTAAAACTGCCAGAGCAGTGAACATACCGGGGTAGACAATCATCCACCATGCTTTATAAATCACAGTTTTTCCTTCATAGAGGATGTTGCCCCAGCTGGGATCTGGTAAAGGAACACCCACACCAAGAAAACTCAAAGCAGCCTCAGTGATTATGGCATTTGCAAACGTATATGTTGTCTGAACAACAACGGGAGATAGAACGTTCGGCGCAATATGACCCCAAATAATTCGGAAACTCGAGGCACTGGTTGCATGCATGGCCTCAATGTATGTTTGTTCCTTAACGACAACGGCAGCACCACGGGTTATGCGTGCCAAACGTGGTATGTTGACAATACTCATGGCAATAATTACATTAACAATCGTTGGACCTAACATAGCCATTAAAGCAATAGCCAGTAGTGTAGAGGGCATTGCACTCAAGCCATCACAAATGCGCATTAATATCCCATCAAAAGATTTATAGTAGGCAGCGTATAAACCCAATATCATTCCTATAATCATCGAGCTAATACCTACTGATGCACCAATTAACATGGAAACACGCGCACCATAAATCGTTCTTGAAAGTACGTCTCGCCCAAAAGTATCTGTACCAAAGAGATATTTTGCACTTGGCGGCGACAGCCGATCTTTTACAATCATATCCAGTGGTCCTTGCGGAGAAATCACGTCCGCAAATATTGCCAGGAAAATCATAAATAAAACAATAATTGACCCTATTACTGCTAACCTGTTTCTCAGAAACTTGTTAATTAGAAGATCACGTTGTTCTTTCTGTAAGGTCTTCTTAATCGTCAGGAGTTCGCTTATTTGTTTTTCCATTATTACACCTATTCTGTTATCCTGACTCGTGGATCAATAAAGCCATACAACAAGTCAATCAGTAGGGTTACCAGTACATTTGTAAGGGAAACAAGAAGGACAACTGCCTGAATTACTTCATAATCTCTCCTCATAACCGAATTGATTGTGAGTTTTCCGATGCCGGGAATGTTAAATATTGATTCTGTAACAACAGCACCACCCAGCAATACCATAAATGCTTGACCAATGACAGTAACGATGGTGATCAGCGCATTTCTAAGAGCATGTTTTGTGAAGATCACAAAACTTGATACTCCTTTTGATTTTGCCATACGAATGTAGTCGCTGTTGAGAATTTCCAACATAGAAGAGCGAGTCATTCTTATCATCAAGGCTGCCTCAATAAAACCAAGGGCAACAGCCGGCAGAACCATATAACGTAAATGTTCTGCAATACCATTTTCGGAGATCGGTTTGTACCCAGCAACTGGAAGAATACCTAAAAATACTGCGAAGATGAGGATTAAGATCAAACCGAGAAGAAAACTTGGCATTGAAATACCAAAAATTGACACCATTGAGATGATGTTATCCGGTATCAATCCACGATATTTCGCAGCAAAAATACCAAGTGGGATTGCAAATAGTACTGCCAGAACTAGAGAAAAAGTAGTTAATTGAAGAGTTGGTATTAGATGAGTCGATAATATATCGATCATCGAGCCTTTCATAAATAATGATTTACCAAGATCACCCCTGAAAATATCCCCAATCCACCGTAGATATTGAATCGGTAAGGGGTCATTCAGTCCAAGCGATTCTCTTAACTCTGCGATTGACTCATTAGTTGCCTGATCACCGAGCATCATTGCAGCTGGGTCACCAGGGGTAAGGTGAATTAAAAGAAAAATTGCTATTGAAACAACAAATAATACCGGAATGAGAGAAAGTAGTCTCTTGAGGACATACTTCTGCATAGGCTATTCCTCCATGGCAGAACAGGAAAGGATAACGTTTTTATTTAGCTCGTGTCGGTGGAAATGAAACCGACACGAGCTAATTATTACATACTAAATTCAAATCTGGGTGATTATTCTACTATCTCTGCATCAACAAAGGTCATCCAGTTAAAGTACTCCATACCCTGGACTTTCTTACTAACGACGCCCCAAGCTACTGTATTCCCAAACTTGACAACTGGTACGCTTTCCACAAGCATGTACTCCTGTAAGTCAAACCAGGTTTGTTGACCAGTTGCAAAATCAACACTTGTTCCAATTTTCGCAAGGTCTGCGACGATTCTTTCATCAGTGCACCATCCTGCCCATGATGGACTCAAGAACAAGTTCATATTTGGCAGTACTTTTTCTGAGAAAGAGGTAATGAATGCATTGTATTTATCTGGTTCATTATTTCGAACGGTTACGAAAGTAGACCAGTCATATACAAGCAAATCACACTTATATCCTGCAGCTTCCATTTGACTCTTAATAACAACCGCCATTGAGTAGAAGTCCTCTGCATCACTGGCGACAAGAATTATGAATGTGTCGTTGGGTGTAAAACCAGCTTCATCAAAGAGCTGTTTTGCCTTTTCAGTATCCTGTACGTTGTAAAATTCTGAACCACGATCTGTGTACCAATCAGCCTGGCTCTTAAACATATAGGATGCATAGAGGTTAAAAAATTCCGGTTGACCATAAGCAGCCAGCATAATATCATCAATATTCAACAACGTTGCTACTGCCTGACGGAATTTTGCATTCGCTCCCCAACCTTCCTTTTTGTTAAAAATCATGGCAGGTTGTTCAGATTCAGCTGAAATGATATAGAAATTATCATCGTTGGCAAACATATCATAATTATCATAAGTGATACCGTCGGTGGCATCATATTCACCAGTTTGCATACCAGCTAAAACCGTATTAGGATCTGAAACAAAATGGAAGTATATAGTGTCGATCTCTGCACGTTTATATCCTGCCCAACCCGAATAATCACCTTCGGTTCCATAGGGTTGGTAATCTCCATAGGTAACAAGTTTAATGTACTGGTCTTCAACCCAACTCTCAAGTACGTAAGGACCAGTTCCGATGTACTCTTTGACTAACTTGCTTTCCGGATCGACATCATCAATCACAGATTTTGGCATGATCCCCGCATGTTGACCAAGACCGCCAATCATTAAGTTCAGATACGGTGATCCAACAGCCATCTTAATCTCAACAGTGTACTCGTCAACTTCATAGAAACGGGCATCGCCGACAAGGCTTTTTGCATTATCCGCTCCTTCAATCCAGCGATTCATTGAAGCAACGACATCTACTGCTTTCATTTCTTCGCCATTATGGAATTTGACACCTTCTCGAAGGTAATAAGTGTATGTAGTTGCATCTTCAGACATATCCCATTTTGTACACAATTCAGGTACGGGTTTATAGGTGTTGTCCATTGCAACCAGTTGTTCGAAAATGGGGCCACTGGCAATCTGTGCTGCATCATCTGCTGTATTCATAACCACATCAAGGTTTGTTGGTACTACCGACATGGCGATGTGAAGTTCAGTTGGTTCTTCAACTGGGGCTTCAGTTACTACCTCGGTCGCCACTGCCTCGGTAGCTGCTACCTCAGTGGCAGCAGGTTGAGCAGGTGCTTCAGTAGCCACAGGAGCAGCAGCCTCTGTGCTGCTTTCTGTCGTGGTCGGTGCAGTTCCAGTTGTACAACCTGAGAACATTGACAAAATTAATATGACACTTAAAAGAATTAAAACACGCTTTTTCATAGTTGCCATCCTTTCTCTCCTTAATATTATATTTTTTGTGGGACTGTATATAATATATATCATATATTTGTCAATTACAAGTAGTTTTTACCGTCATTGTGGTTGGTGTAACATTCTTTCTGTAAATTGCAGAACCTTAACAAAATTGGTGAGTCAGAAGTATCCTTAAGGTCACCACAACCAAAAAAGGAGAACATAATGACTCACCAAAATGATTATACCTTTGTAGATCAGATAGCGGAAAAAGGGTTGGATGCAATTCCGGAACTGATGCGAGTACTGATCAACAACGCCATGCAAGTTGAACGATCAAAGTACCTGCAGGCTGAGCACTACGAGCGTACAGAGGAACGAAAAGGCCACGCCAACGGCTTCAAGCCCAAGACTATGAAGACCCGTGTTGGAGAGATCACCTTTGCCATGCCACAAGTCAGGGAGGGAGGCTTTTATCCATCCGCCTTAGAGAAAGGGCTTCGTAGTGAAAGAGCTCTCACGATCACGCTGGCGGAGATGTACGTACAGGGGGTGTCCACCCGCAAGGTAAAAGCCATCACGGAGAAATTATGCGGCGTAGAGATTTCAGCCACACAGGTCAGCCGGGCAGCCGCACAATTGGATGAAGTTCTGCAAGAATGGCGGGAAAGGCCGTTGGGACAGATCCAATACCTCTATGTGGATGCTCGATACGAGAAGGTACGGGAAGCAAGCCAGGTACGAGATGCAGCTGTTTTAGTGGCCTCAGGCATAACACCAGAGGGTGAAAGGCAGGTACTTGGTGTTTCTGTGTCCCTCAGTGAGCATGAAGCGCACTGGAAGGCCTTCTTGAAAAGCCTGAAAGACCGAGGGTTGAATGGGATGAGACTGATCATCAGTGATGACCACGAAGGTCTTGGAGCAGCCAGAAGAGCTGTGTTTGGCAGCATTCCATGGCAGAGATGCCAGTTTCATCTGCAACAAAATGCTGGTGCATATTTGCCAAAGCAATCGATGCGGTTGGAGGTTGCGGCTGACATCAGGGCTATGTTCAACGCTCCTGATCGAAAAACAGCAGAAGAACTTCTACAGACATCTATCCAGAAGTACGCTGACACTGCACCACGCTTATCGGCCTGGTTGGAGGACAATCTGGCTGAAGGGTTTGCGGTCTTTGACTTTCCTCTTGAGCATCGCAGGACAATACGGACCACTAATAGTCTGGAAAGGATTAATAAGGAGATTCGAAGGCGAACAAGAGTTGCTGGTATTTTTCCCAACGAGGCTTCATGTCTCAGATTGATTTCTGCGATGCTGATGGAGATGAGTGAGGAGTGGCAGATCGGAAAACGTTATTGTGCTGGCAAGTCATTAGATTGTTAAAGAACTATGGGTATTTCTGACTCAAATTTACAGAAAAAAGGTTGCGTAATCTCATTGTGGTGATTGTGATGATTCCATTCAAACAAGATCTATTTATTCATAAGAGTTATCTCAATAGAATTGTTTATTTTCCCTTTTGAAACAATCAAATTCAAATGTATAATTGCCCTTTATGAAATCACAAGGAGCATTATGAACCACGTTCAACTTTGGAAGTTATCAGGCCCAATTTACACAAAACCCGAACAGGTTGTTTTAACAAGTGGGTTCTCTTCAATAGATGCTCTATCTGGTAATCTACCATCAGGTGTGTATACAACATTCAGGTCCTATTATCAATTTAAGACTTATCCGATACAGTCACACATTTCCCGTCTTGAAAACTCTGCCAGGCTCAAAGGAAATGTTATCCAACTCAATCCAACAGCACTGCAATCAGCACTGCACACAATTGTGTATCAGTTTCCAGCCCATGAAAAAAGACTGCGCATTACAGTAGATTTAGAAAAGCCAACCTTTGATATATATATATCTATTGAGGAATTAAAAACACCATCATCAGAAGAGTATGCATTAGGAGCTATTGCAATATCTAAGGATTTTAATCGACATAATCCTGAAGCCAAATCTACAAGTTTTCTTGCAGACGCTTTGGAAATTAAAAAATCATTCCCAAGTGATGTCAATGAAGTACTGCTCATCGACCAGGAAGGCAAGATTAAAGAAGGCCTTTCAAGCAACTTTTTCATAATTTTGGATGGAAAATTGATTACGGCTGGCAAAGAGGTTCTTCCCGGAATTACCCGCTCAATTATTCTCGAAGCAGCAACTACCGCAGGTATCCCGGTTTTATTAGATAGTCCCTCATACAATCTGATACATGAGTGTGAAGAAGCTTTTATCTCAAGCGCCAGCAGATCAATTCTGCCTTTGAAGAAAATCGATTCAATTGAAATTGGCGAGCACGTACCGGGGAAAATTACAAAATTGTTAACAAAATGCTTCTGGGAACGGATTGAAAGAGAAACGGTTTATTTTTAGTCAGATATCGTTATCAACAGACTCAAAATCACCTCTGTCCAGTTTTTCTAACAACTCACGAGCTTGTTCAGCCAGAGGTGACGGTACCATCACATCTGCTGCACCGAGTATCCCCACAGTCAAACCGTAAACAGTGCCGGCACTTTCCTGGTAAATCTCTGAAGGTATTTCAAAAGACTCAAGAAATGCCTTGATACTCTCAGCCTCCAGTTTTCCCTGGGCGGTATAGACGCATTCATAAGATTTATTATCAAAATCATTTTGCTCATACATTAGACCACCTTATGATTAGTTATCTGCGTTGAAATAACATTCGACTTAATTATTGACGATTTCCTTTTTCTTTACAAGTCTGTTCAGTCGTTTGTAAAGTTCTTGATGCTGCATCAATTTTTTATAGTCGGGCAGTGTACTGGCTTGAGCTAACTCAATAGCTCTTTCTGTCCACTTGATAGCGATATCATACTGAAGTTTATGATGTTCATAATACTTTGCTAATTCGACAGCCGACTCCAAATTCTTGTAGTGATCAACAGCTGACTCCCAATAATTCACAGCCTTGCTAAATTCGCCTTTCTTCTTTTGTAAATCTGCGTATAGTATAGTTGCCTTTTCATTAACTTCGTTGTTTAAATTACCTTTTAGACACCTTTCGAGCAGACTGCATGCTTTCTCAACCTGGTTATCATTTCTGCACATCACAGCAACTGAATACAGGTCTTCTGGGGGCATTGTAATATCACTATCAATTTCATCCAATGCCTGGCCAACATGAATCGTCAAGGCAGCCAGAGATAGGATGTCCATTGCGTTATGATAAAAGACACCCGCCAGGGGAGAGGCATCACCGGTGTGCAGGTATTCAGCATAGATCTCCGGAACCAGCCAGCCCGGGATCTCCTCAGACGAGCGTTGCAGCCTTAAGATCTCCACTTCAAGGTCTTTCAAGGCTCGGCTCGGCAACCGTAGCTTCCATAACTTTCGTGCAATATGCAGCATGTCAAAGTGCTGCATACTGGACAGGGGAGAAGGTAAACCATAAATCCTGTAGCGGTTATTCACCATGGGCTCATCAAATGACTTGCCATTAAAAGAGACAAGAACTTCAAAACTTGGTAGAAATTTTTCCATGGATTGAAGTAAAGATTGTTCTGCACCAGGGTCAACCATAAAGAATTGTTTTAAAACAAATCCTTTTTGCGTAAAGTAACCATAACCAGCAAGGAAAATAAAGGTCCCGGCACCACCAGATAACCCGCTTGTTTCGGTGTCAAAAAACAACGTGTGGTCAATCAGTTTCTGATTGAAATCGATGTTGCTGTATTTAGAGATGAACTCAAAACGAGTTGAAAAAGTTTTCGAGAAGGCGACATTACCGTGGTTGTAAGAATTGGGGTAAATTTCATCTTTGATGAATGTCTGACCGAATTCATTGGCATCGTAGTGGCCGGTAATTACTTTATCAATGGTAATGTCTTTGTTTTGTTTTGGACGCAACTGGTCAGCACCTTGATGAAGACCAAGTGCTTTTATTTTGTTGAGAATATCTTCAAAAGAATGTGATTCAGTCATGTGCACCGATTAGCATACGCAGTAATTCCAGAACCATAGCCTTGCTGCCATTACTAAAATCGCTCGATGCGCCAATACACGACGGGCAGCCATCCTCACAACTACATTGACTCACCAATTCATATGTCTTTACAAACAGGTCATTATACAAATCATAAATTGTTTTGCTTAATCCAATTCCTCCAGCAACCTGATCGTATAACAAAATTATTGGATCGCCATCGGCCAAGTTTGAATTTATCTCATGATACTTACCGATATCGTTAACATCACACATCAATAATAGTGATGCTATATGCTGTAAAGCATAACCAAGCCCTGCCAGGCTGCTGCGAATTTTTACAGCCATTTCTCCCTGCTTATGACATTCGGGACAGAGAGTCACAAGGTTATCGCTCCTATTTGCCACCATTATGTCATCAAAATTTCGTATCGGTATGAGGTGGTGGACATGAAATGGAATGGTATCTTCATGCATGCCGCAATGCTGGCAGGTATGATTGTCGCGATCAAGAATTTTTTTCCGCAATTTAGTCCAATCTCTTCCATAATCCTGTTGATCGTTGTTCCATAATCCTTGGCGTTTAAGGGTTTCAATCACCTGATTACTAATTGAAAACCAACAACCAGTTGTATTTAAAGTCGTTTCTGGCATATCTAAAGGGATGATCGATGATACCGACTTTGTTCGCCAATCACGAATTTTATATCCAGTTACCTTTGAAATTACCTGTATCTCTCCATAACGACGGTGCCCAGCTTTTATAGTCTCACTGGAAAGTAAGTTTATTAAGTCAATCTTCATCGAATTAATGGGTTCTGTGAAATAATCCTCATTTTGAGTCAATATTAAAATAGCCTTATTATTTTCAAGGTCAAGATCTTGTACTTCATAAGTGTCACCTGCATGAAAATATACAGCCTGTGGATGAACCATCCACAGCGAGGATGAATAATCGATATCCCCGATCATTTTCTGTTTTCCAAGCTCATCAACAATTAATGCTATCCGTCTTGCATCTGAACTTCTTAGCGATACAGCTTGTGATGGGTATTGACTTGATATCCATATATATTTTCCTGATGAATAGTGTATGGTCTTTGTTTGAGTTAGATACTCCAGGATTGGACGAAGCTGAGAATATCGCAAATCACCGAAGGAATCATCCTCGTTGAATGGCAGCTCAAATACTGAGCACTGCAAATGTTCAAGCAAGATCAGCAGGTTATCAGGGTTGATTAATGCATTTTCTATCGGCTTCTGATAAAAATATTCTGGGTGCTTGACCAGGTATTGGTCTTGTGGATTGGAGGATGCTAATAGAACCGCAGCAGAAATGCCACCCTGTCGGCCGGCACGTCCAGCTTGTTGTTTTGTTGCAGAGATTGTCCCAGGATATCCCAGTATCAAAATGACGTCTAAACCACCAATATCTATGCCGAGTTCTAGGGCATTTGTAGAAATAGTTACTTTCGATCGGCGCTCACGAATGTCCTTTTCAATTTTCCTTCTCTCTGAAGGCAAGTATCCACTGCGGTAGCTATATATGTGGGGAGAATAAAGCGGAAAACGCGTTTTGAGCTCCTTGTACAGCACCTCTACCGATTTCCTTGTTCTCATAAAGAAGATAGATTGAGCATCTTTGTTTAAAATATCTTTTGCAAGCAGTTGCGTTTCTGCATTCACAGATTTTCTAATACCAAGTTTTTCGTCGATTACAGGTGGGTTATACATCAAAAAATAGCGCTTACCTTTGGGTGAACCATCCTCATCAATAAGCGAAAATGGTGCGCCAATCAATTTTTCTGAGAATTCTAAAGGGTTTGCGATCGTTGCAGAAGTTAGGATAAATTGAGGGTTGGATTGATAATGATTGAACAGCCGTTTCATTCGTCTGATTAGATTGGCGATGTGAGAACCAAACACACCACGGTAATAATGCGCCTCGTCCAAAACAACGTAGGAAAGGCCACTGAAGAATCTATCCCAAAGCATATGGTAGGGCATAATGCCTGTGTGGAGCATGTCCGGATTACTAAATATTATTCGAGCATTTTCACGAATTTTTCTCCGGGTTTCTGAAGGTGTATCGCCATCATACATGGCAACCGCAGGAATAATTCTATTGCTTGGAATCTTCCCTAACAAGAGGTTCAGCTTTTGATATTGATCCTGCGTCAATGCCTTTGTTGGGAAGAGGTACAGCGCGGTTTTGCGCGGGTCACGCAGCAAGGCATTAAGTATAGGTAGGTTGTAACACAAAGATTTACCACTTGCAGTGCCAGTGACAATAACAACATTGTTTCCAGTATTTAAATGATCATATGCAGATAGCTGGTGTGTATATAACGATTTGATATCATTTTTTTCCAGTGCATTTTTCAGGTCTTGATCAAGTTCTTGAGGGAAAATTCCAGTTACACCTGTTTTTTCATCCTGAACAACCATTGAAACAATCTGATCACGGATTTCTTGATCAAGCGTCCATTTATACAATAATTGTTCAACCGAGTTTGAAGTAAGCGCTTTCATGTCCACCTGATACAATATGGGTATGCCACTAGGAAAAATAATTGTAACATTGCTGGCAGGTTATCTTGCCGGGTCAGTGATTAATTTCCTTGCTGATAAGTTACCATCCCCTTATGTTAAGCAGGCTAATAATAGAGCTATCAGAATGTTTGATTATCTCTTACCGTGGCTTATCCACCTCAAATCTTCAGTAGGGTATAGAGCCAGGCATTGGATTATCATTTTTATTGTTCCAACGGTTTTCGTTGCATGCGCATTTATTAAAACACCTGCGCTTCAACCACAGTTGATGGCAGTTGTTCTCTTTCTATTTATTTTGATTTCTGTGATTGATATTGAGCACCACTTCATCTTACGTCCAATGATACTCGCTGGATATATTCTGTCATTGGCTATTGGTATATTTTTGCGCGACTTTATTCCAACAATCACTGGTTTTTTGGGTGGGTTTGTACCCATGCTGGCATTCTTTCTTCTCGGAAAGTTGTTTTCAGTAAAACTGAGCAAGAACATTGAAAAAGGAGAAAAAATTATCCCTCTAGGCTTTGGAGACGTCCACCTTGGAGGGATAATTGGTTTATTGTTGGGCTGGCCAAGTATTATTCCCGGAATATTCCTTGCAATTCTGTCTGCCGGCCTTTATGCAGCATCGTCACTTCTGATCATGGTTATAAGTAGAAACTATCAACCATATAAAGTCATTCCTTATGCGCCTTTTCTCTTGGGCGCAGCGATACTCCTGTTGTGCATATAAGAAATTACAGATGCGGGCCTGAATTTAGAATATCTTCAGAGACCACGCCTTTATACTTGGCGAAATTATTTTCAAATCGCTCTACAAGGTTGCGTGCCTGTACTGCGTAATCTGCTTTATTGCTCCAGGTCTTGTCTGGCATCAGAACATCATCTGGAACGCCAGGGCAGTGCTCAGGTATCCACAATCCAAAGTAGGCATCCTTGACTGTATTAACCTTGTCAAGCTCGCCTTTGACTGCCGCACGAATCATAGCTCTAGTATATGGAAGCTTGAAGCGATGTCCAACCCCATAAGGTCCGCCAGTCCAACCGGTATTGATCAACCAGACATTTGTCCTATATTCACGAATTTTCTTTCCCAACAATTGAGCATAGACGTTAGGATGCAGCGGCATAAACGGTGCGCCAAAACAGGCAGAGAATGTGGCCTCAGGTTCTGAGCCTAAGCCTTTCTCAGTTCCAGCTAATTTTGATGTGTAGCCAGCCAGAAAATAATACATGGCTTGTTCTTCTGTTAGTTTGGCAACCGGCGGCATTACGCCAAATGCATCGGCGGTCAAGAAGAAGACATTTTTAGGGTGGGTACCCATACCTTCAACGACATAATTTTCAATAAAATACAGTGGATATGCAGCCCTGGTGTTCTCAGTCAATGAATTATCGTAAAAATCAGGCTCTCTGGTTTCAGGGTCGAGGACAACATTCTCCAAGACAGTACCAAATCTGCGCGTAGCATTATAAATGATTGGTTCAAATTCCGGATCAAGGTTGATTGTCTTAGCGTAACATCCGCCTTCGAAATTAAATATGCCTTTTTCAGACCATCCATGTTCATCATCGCCAATCAAACGTCGATCAACATCGGATGAAAGGGTGGTTTTCCCCGTGCCGGATAGCCCAAAGAAAATGGCTACATCACCGTGTTCACCGAGGTTTGCTGAGCAGTGCATAGGCATGATACCTGATTTTGGCAGAACATAATTCATAATTGTAAAGACTGATTTCTTAATTTCGCCACAATAACTGCTTGATCCTACCAGTACAATCTTCCTGGTCAAATCAGCGGCAATGAAAGTAGGGGAGACAGTACCATCAGTTTTAGGGTCTGCGGCCAGGTCCGGGCAAATTAGGAATGTATAGTCTGGAGTGTGTGATTTTTGCTCATCAGCAGTCAAACGAATGAACAAGTCATGTGAAAACAAACCTGCCCAAGCTTTATCTGCAACAATCCGTGCCGGTAATGTATGGGCAGGATCAGCACCTACTTTGACATCATAAACAAAGAGGTCGCGATTCTGAAGGTAGGCCAGAGTTTTTGCATATAATCTTTCAAAATGTTCAGGTGATATAGGCTTATTGACTTTACCCCAATCAATTACCTTATCATCATTATTATCCCTTTTGACAAAAAATTTATCATTAGGTGACCTGCCAGTATGAATACCTGTATTCACTACCAATGCTCCAGTACTCGATAAAACACCTTCGTTTCGAGCAAGGCTGTGTTCAACAAGTTTTGGTACCGAAAGATTCCAATAAACTGTCTTTAAATTTGTTAATCCGTGGTTTTCTAATCCGTAATAGCTGGCATTTCCATAAACCTGCACGATGATTTACCTCCATATAGTAGTAATTTAGTCAAACCTTCAAAAGCATAATTCAACTGAAACGAAGTACTAAAGTAAAAATATTAAATACTATATCGTATTCCGAATCAAATTTTCTCTGTAATGAAATTCACTGGTTCAATGTAATTATCACTGGTGTTATAGCATTTGGTGCAATAATAGCCTGCTGTTGAAACGGTTTTATAAGGTTTTCTGCATTGTATATTACCAGCCAATGTGTACCAGGTCTGAGACCGTTTATCTCAAAGTTGCCTTGCTCGTTGACTGGTACTGTTATACCAGCGGCTGATGCAAAGAAATTTTGAAGTGGCAATTCTGATGTTAGACTTCCTTGAATTTGGCCTGTCATCCCTGTGTAGCCATGGTTAGACCAGGCACTGACAATATCTTGAATATAGGATGGTGCTTCAATATATATATTTCTGTATGAAATCAAATTACCTGAAGTATCTGCTTCAACAACATCAGCTGCCTCGCCGCGCAAATACCGGTACATGATCATCTGCCCGGTTGGAAGATTGATACTGTAAGTAAAATGTAAGGTATCTTTCAGGTTCATTAAATTGCGTGTAGTATTATTACTTAATGGCTCGAATATCTCAATGTAAACAATCTCGCCGGGCGATGTGGCTGAAGGAATCTCTACTTCAAAAATTATTTCAGCTAACTTAGTCTGATTGCTATCCAGTGCAGAGAAAGAGGGGAGTGAACAGGCGATTAATAGAAAAGAAGACAGAGCAATAAGAAATAATCGTTTTAATTGAGTGCGCATAAATATCCCAGTATTAATTAAGAGGCAATCTTTCTTAAAGCCTGTTTAACTTCATTTTCTTTATTGGCCAGGCTGCCAAGAACACCATTCACAAAGCGGGGTGTTGAATCCGACCCAAACACCTTGGACAATTCGACTGCTTCGTTGATAGCAACTTTCAATGGAGTCACATCGAGAATGGCAAATTCCCATAATGCAATCCTAAGAATATTACGGTCAATAATCGCCACTTGATCCATAGGCCATTCAGGTGCATGGATTGCAATTACTTCATCTAAATTTTGAATATTAGGAATGATCCCAAAGACTATCTGGCGGGAAAATTCTGCATTTTTAAGATCCAGTTCCGCATCTTCCAGCCGTTGTTCCAGGATAGCACCTGGTTTATGACCGGTGACATCATATTCATATAGAACCTGCAAAGCAATACTTCTTGCTTTGGTGCGAGATTTCATATCTAAATTTTTGCTTCTGCAATTGCGTTGTAATGAAAATCTTCAATGTGAATATTTACTCGTGCGACTTCCATGCCAACCATCTCAGCAATTGCCCGAGTAACGTCTGCTTGAATTTTGTGGCTTACATCCCTGACATTTATGCCTGTGTTTAAGACCACAAATAAGTCAATGTAGACAAGATCTTTTTCAATGATAATTTTTACACCATCAACAACATTTCCAGTGAGTATTCGATTTACGCTGCCAGGAATCAACTCCAACCTGCTCACACCTTCAACGCCGAGGGTAGTATATCGAACAATTGTGTAAAGCACATCTATAGCAACTGTTGTCTTTGAATCTACATTTTCCATGTTGTCCATAACAAATCCTTTTCTCTGAGAAATAACCATAGAGAGTATGTCAATTATAACGCCAAAAGCCTTTATCAGTTCCGTTAATGCATAAATCAGACCGGAATTGTAATGACTGCATTGGGGATAAACCCAATCTTTGCTGAGGGCGGCAGGGCATTGAGGATACCTTCTATAAATTTATCTGATTCGCGGGGAATTGGACTTAACAGTACCGATCTAACTGAATCATCATTCATCTCTGAGTATAGGTGAATGTTTATGCGGTCGATATCTCTTGCAATTAGATACGCTTTGTGTGGCCCAACTTGAAATCCCTCGTTCAATAATTTTTTGCGAACCCCATCTGCAGTGGAAATGCCTTCCATAAATGTTACTAAGCGTGAATTCCCGATACCCTCAATGCACTCTGCAAAAAGGATCAGGTGACCGCCATCTCTAGTAAATTTTGCTGCGTTTGTAATCGCTTTCTGCGCTTGATAGAGGTTGATGTCTTTTGGAAAACCACCCGCAGAAGCAATTGTCACGTCATATTTTTCTCTTACTTCTACCTGGCAATTGCTACGCACGACATCAATTGCCGCTAACATAACAGCCTGTGGATGACCAAAATAGACGTCTAACAGGGTTTTATCAACAGTTTGTATGGCATTCAATGCGTAGTCAATACCAATCATTTCACCAATTTCTTCAACATCCATTCGCATCGGGTTTAGTTCATACTGTCCAATTACGGTATTCTTTTCAGTAAGCAGCATTTGATGATTTTTGTTGATTGTCTCTCTTGATGCCAGACCAATTGCAGCTGTTTTGACCCCGCCAGAAAAACCCATAAAGTGATGCGGTTCAATATTTCCAACAACAATCTTGAGGTCAGATTGATAGAACATGGTATTTATATAGACAGGTGTTCCTTTTGAAGTTGTTCCAAGAAACGATTGATTTTCTGTGTTATCGCAATCGTGTACATGAATTGGATATTTCTCAAAAATAAATCCAGGAATGATCTCAGCACATTCTTTCATTGACATTGGCGTGTGAGTGCCGGACGCAACGAATAAAGTGATTTCGATACCAGGATTTAACTCTTGATGCAGGATCTCCAAAAGTGGCGGAAGGAGAAGGTCATACCGCACTGGACGGGTTTTGTCGTTTATGGCAATTGCCACATTCTTTACCTGCCGGTGCGCAGACAAGCAAGTTGACTTGATGGGATTATGAATAACCTGTATTATCTTGTCAGTGGTAACAGCCTCTGCAGTGCTCACACCGGGCCGTATGACATCAACTTCATACTGATCAGCCAGTGTCAAAGTTCTGGTACCTGAACCATACTTCAAATCGAGTTTCATAAATAATTCCTCATTGATAGACGTTTCTCCGCACAACTCTTATATATCATATCAATATCCGAAGGACAATGCCTCAGTAGGGGGGGGTATTTATAGGTTCATTCGGTTGCATTTATGGGATTCTATAGATGAACAATTACATTATTCACGAAAACTAAGGTTAATCATAATCACCGCTCATAGTATTGTAGTGGGGGATGGACGACCAATATGTATCAGTCTTTATAAAAGTTGTTTATGATAAGTATTATTATCACTAACTATAATACTCGGACAAAATTAACAAATATCAAGGTGATTCTTGCAAAATCATTAATTCATTTTTTGTGCAAACCTTATAAGTAATACGACAAACTATGTATTCCAAATGTTCACCTTTTCGATTATATTTAGTCCATGTCAGATTTAATCATAGATTTATTGAGAAATAACAATACTAATCGCGTCCTGACGGCTTTAGCGCCGATGGATGGTTACACAGATCTGCCTTTTAGAACTATCTGCAGAAGTTTTGGTGCTGATATCTTTTATACAGAATTTATCCATGGATTGGATATTCAATACGCGCCAAAGCTAATTGCAAAGAAATTGATAATTTCAGATGAAGAACGTCCAATTGGATTTCAAATCTATGATAATGAACCTGCCAGGATTGTAAAAGCTGCAAAACACCTTGAGACATTCTCTCCTGACTTTATTGATATTAACCTCGGATGTAGCATTAACGGCATTAAATTGCGTGGCGCTGGTGCCGGAATGCTAAAAAAACCCAGGATGATTGCCAATTTGATGCATGAGCTCACCACCACCCTAACCTGTCCTGTTTCTGCAAAAATTAGGTTGGGGTATGATCATCAATCATTGAATTACGACCTCATTTCTGGACTTCTTGAGGAGAATGGCGCTTCATTTATTGCTGTACATGGCAGAACAGCCGCTGATAAGTTTACTGACCCCGTTAATTGGCAAGCAATACGTGAAATAAAGGCAAATCTATCAATCCCAGTCTTGGGAAACGGCAATATTATTAAGCTACACGACATTATTAAGATGCACGAGCACACAAATTGTGATGCAGTAATGATTGGCAGAGGCGCAATTGGAAATCCCTGGATATTTGACCAGACTTGCACCGAAAATCCTTCCCCAGAACTTGTTGCGGAAACCATGAGGTATCATTTAGAACTTAACCTTTCATTTTATGGCGACCCGCTGGGTTTGATCCTTTTTCGAAAGCATGCGGTAAATTACCTTTCCAGATACAAACCTTCCAGCAGTGAAAAAAGAAGACTCTTGACATTGGAAGAGCCTCGAAATTTTGTAAAATATTCTACTAATTTCATCTTAAATAAATCGGTTTCGTAATGCTGCTGCTCCCCCACCGTTTTCACAAGGTTGAGATTGTAACGATTACTCCCAGTCCTCCGGAATATAGCGTCTGGATTTCTTGATCTCAGACTTTCTTTTCTTTCCAGAAGACCTGGACGCTTTAGCAGTTTTTCCAGGTTTTGTCGGAATTCTAACAATTGGTGCTTCAAGTGCCTGCAGAATCATGTTCACCAACCTGTAGTTCGCATCTGCTTTGTTCTTTTCCTGTGACCGGAATCTTTTTGCTTCAATGATCAAGAAACCATCATCAGTTACCCGACTGCCAGCGATTTTTCTCAAGCGCTGCTTTACTTCTGGAAGAAGAGAGTCTGCTTGATTGAGGTCGAATCGGAGTTGAACAGCTGTCGATACTTTGTTGACATTTTGCCCACCAGGTCCGGAAGACTTGACAAAGTCGTATTTTATAAGGCTTTCGTCTATATTAATATCATCAGTGATAAACAGCATCCTTGGGTTTCCTGCAAAACTGATTAGAATTTTTCTAACTTCACATACATTATCATTATAAAATAAGTTAACGTTCCTCTTACTACCTCTAGATGATTAATTGACAATAATTAATTCCATGCTAAACTAGCTCAAATAGACAAATGAACTATACCCATAATTCAGGAAGGTGAAATTGGCCACAGCAGAAATCATCGCTATTGGCACAGAATTACTTCTCGGTGAAATACAGGATACAAACACCTGCACACTTGCCCGTTATCTGAGGTCGCTGGGTATTGACTTATACCGCACGACAACAGTTGGAGACAATGTAAAACGGATTGCTGCAGTTGTTCGAGAAGCACATGCACGATCAGATATCGTTATTACAACTGGTGGATTGGGTCCGACGGTTGATGATCCTACACGCGAAGCTATCGCGCTTGCCGTAAATACGGATCTGGTTTTTGATGACACGCTCTGGCAGATTATTCTAAAGAGGTTTGAGCGCTATGGTCGTGTTGCTACCGATAACAATCGCCGCCAGGCGTACCTCCCCCGCACTGCTCAACCGGTCCTCAATAATGTCGGCACGGCGCCGGCATTTCTAATTGATAATGATGGTGCTGTGATTATTTCACTGCCTGGTGTACCAAAAGAACTGGAGTACATCTTTGAAACAGAAATAACTCCATATCTGAAAAATAAATTCCAGCTTTCACATTCGCTGTACATCCATGTGATTCACCTTTCCGGTGCAGGCGAATCTCAGATTGATGAATTGATAGGCGATCTGGAACGATACGAAAATCCAACTATTGGATTGGTTGCAAACGCAGGCCAGATAGACATACGAGTTACAACTAAAGCTGCATCTCAGGTGGAAGCCGAAGCACTCTACGCAACTGTCTATCAGACCATCAAAGAACGGTTGGGTGATGCAATTATTGGTGTTGATAGCAATACCCTCATCAGCACTACTTTGGACGCGATGTCACAATTGTCTGGTTCGATCACGATAACATGCGCTGGTTTTTCCGAAAATATTGCAAAACTCCTACAGCAAGCCCCCCTCAACGCTGAGATTGCCTATACAGATGCAGGTACCATTTTGATTAGAGCAAATTGTCCATATCAGGAAAATTCAAAAACAGAGTCGGCATTAACGCTTGCTACCAACCTGGTTAGAAGTAGTGAAAATGCGAGACTTGAAACTCGTTTGATTACACCCATTTCGTCATTCCAGACAACACGTTATTATGGCGGCCCGCCGGCAATGGCTGATGACTGGGCAATCAATTCACTTCTTGATCAAATTCGCAGAATCATCAAGAATTAGAACTCATAAAGGAACATTTTTATGTCTGAGACAGTTGATTATTTACTTACAAATGCAATTGTAATTACCGTAAATAACAATATGGATGTTTTTGAGCCAGGTGCAGTTGCCATATCCAGTGACAAAATTGTTGCTGTTGGACCTGAAAAAAAACTTCTATTTTTATATGATTCAGCCCAGGTGATTGATTGCAACAGAAAAATCGTTATGCCAGGTTTGATTAACGCCCACACACACGTCCCAATGACACTGCTGCGCGGTTTAGCTGATGATCTTCGGCTTGACGTGTGGCTCCTTGGTTATATGATGCCAGTTGAACGCCAGTTCGTATCACCTGAGTTTGTGACGCTTGGTACCAAACTGGCTGCTGCAGAGATGATCAAAAGCGGTGTTACATGCTTTGCTGATATGTACTATTTTGAAAACGAAATTGCGCAAGCTGCAGAAGAGGCGGGAATGCGGGCAGTCTGTGCGCAAACGGTCTTGAAATTTCCAACGCCGGATGCCCAATCTTTCGAAGAATCTTTGAGACTATCGCGTGAATTTATTGAACATTGGAAAGGTAATGATTTGATCATACCTGCTGTCGGTCCACACGCACCATATACCTGCACAGATGAGATTTTAAATGCCTGTGCAGATCTTGCGAAAGAATATGATGTTCCCCTCCACATACACATTTCTGAAACAGCCAATGAAGTGGAAAATATGCGACGTGAAAGGGGTATGCCTGTTGTGCCCTACGTAAAAAAACAGACTGTATTGGAGGCCAAAGTCATTGCCGCTCATTGTGTACACATAGATGATGGTGAAATGCACACACTTGCCCATGCCAAAGCTGGTGTTGTGCATAATCCCTCCTCCAATCTCAAGCTTGCTTCAGGATTTGCACAGGTGGACAGCTGGTTGGAACATGGTTTGAAGGTGGGAATTGGCACTGATGGACCTTCTTCAAACAATGATCTGGACATGTTTGAAGAAATTCGGCTGGCTGCCTTTCTTGGGAAAAGCGTTAGTAATGACCCCACTGCCCTGCCGGCAAAGACTGTGATTCGGCTGGCTACAATTGGCGGTGCTGATGCACTCCACATGGCTGACCTGACCGGTTCTCTCGAAGTAGGAAAGAAGGCTGACTTGATTCTGGTTGATATCTCTCCTGTTCACAACGTGCCACGCTATAACCATGATCCGAATGGGATATATTCACAACTTGTTTATTCAACAAAGGGACGCGATGTCACAGATGTGATGATAAATGGGCAATGGGTGCTGCTTGACAGAGAACTAACAACACTCGATGAGAATTCACTGCTCCAACAAAGCCAGGTTTATGCAGAGAAGATTGATGCATTTCTGCTTGAACGTGAAAAATCTGTTTTGGCAAAATTAATTGCTATCGGTGGTGCTTCTGAAGAGGAATCATTTGAAGTACAAATTAAAATACCAGTCGATGACATTGACATGGTTGTCAAAACCATCGAGGCGCTGGATTTGGATGTGCTTAGAATCCGTCACTACCGCCAATATGACACTTACTTTTCATTTTCCGACCCTGACCAGGGGTACATTCGTTACCGAGAAGATCACTTCATTGATCGAAAAGGTGAAATAAGTTCAGTGAGGTCTAGATTGACTCACATTGGCCCAAATCGTGAGCTATCACTTCCTGGCCAGGTTGTTTTGTCCCGCAGCAGATACCTAGCACCTGCCACCCAAAGCCTGAGATTTTATCGTGAATATTTTACGCCCAGTGCAGAAAAAGAACTTGAAAAGGAACGGCTGCGTTACTTGATAAAGTATGCAGGCGAGGAATTTTTTATTAACTTAGACCACTTTACCAGGCCTGAATTGGGACATTTCCTCGAAATCAAAAGCCGAACCTGGAGCAGACGTGATGCAGAGAGTAAAGCAAAGCTTGCCAGAGAATTGATCGAAAAGATGAGCCTTACAGCTGAAAACGCCGTCAATAAAGATTACATTTCACTGATCAATGAAAGATAACACGCTGATGAATAATCAACAAGCAGGTGTTAAAACAATAAAAGTTCTCTTCATGGCGTCTGAAGCAGAGCCATTTGTGAAGGTCGGTGGGCTTGGTGATGTGGCAGGGTCACTGCCAAAAGCTTTACGTGAAATCAATCAGTACAATGGGCGAAATATTTCTCTCGATGTCAGGTTGGTTTTGCCATATCATGGTGCAATCAAGCACAAGCCTATTGACCCAGAATTAATTGCCTCTTTTGCGATTGATTACAAAAACAAATTGCTGGCGGTAAATATATATTTCACAGACTATTCTGGAATACCGGTCTACCTGATCGATGGTGAAAAGATACCACCAGATGCACCTGTGTACTCCGGTGATAATCCTATCGATACAGATAAATATGGTTTCTTTTCCATGGCAGCGTTACTGATGGCCAGGGTGATTAATTGGGTTCCGGACATTATTCATTCTAACGATTGGCATACAGCGCTTACCCCGTCTTTTCTAAAACACTTACAGCATAACTCGCTCATCAATCCAAAAACAAGATCTCTGCTCACAATCCACAATCTGCCATTCTTTGGCTCACCGGCTGATCACCTCTTCAATGATTATGGATTACCTTTCTCACCAGATCTTCACCAGCCTATATGGGCACAACGGCTCCCCCTCCCAATTGGCATCACAGCTGCAGATAAAATCAATGCAGTTAGTGATACCTATGCGCAAGAAATAATGACACCAGAATTTGGCTGCGGATTGAATGATTACTTGCTAACGATCAAGGACAAAATCAGTGGCATCCTCAACGGCATTGATTATTCACAGTGGAACCCAAACATCGACCAATTGATAACCAGCCGGTACACACCTGATACGATTACAAATAAGCAGCACAACAAAGCTGCCTTGCTTGATCAACTGGGATTCAAACCAAGCAACATTGATATTCCATTGTTAGGAATCATTGGCAGGCTTGATTACCAAAAAGGCATTGATATTGCCATTGAGGGATTAAAAACTATCACTCACCTTCCCTGGAACCTGGTCATTCTTGGCACAGGAAGTCAACAACTTGAAACTGAAATCATAAAATTCACATCTGAATTTCCTGATAGGATCAAGTCAGTGCTGCGTTTTGACGTACCACTATCACATCACATTTATGCCGGCGCCGATCTGCTACTAATGCCTTCGCGTTACGAGCCCTGTGGCCTGGCTCAGATGATAGCGATGAAATACGGCACATTGCCTTTTGCGAGAGCAGCTGGTGGACTCAAAGACACCATAACGTCCCACACACCAACAACATCTGGCAATGGATTCTTATTTACCAATGCCACAAGAAGTTCATTTGCTGAAGCATTACAACATGCTTTGAATGTGTACGATAACAAACAAGTATGGGTTAACATGCAAATCAATGCGATGTCAGAGGATTTTTCTTGGAAACAGTCAGCATTGCAATACACAGAACTTTATCTTGATCTAATGGGTGATTAAAATGAAAACAAAAACTGTGATACTTGCTGGTGGCGAAGGTACAAGATTAAGTGTTTTAACTGCAAAACGGGCAAAGCCGGCTGTACCTTTTGCCGGTAGATATCGAATTATTGATTTTGCTCTGTCGAACTGTGTCAATTCAAATCTTTTTGACATAATGATCATAGCTCAATACAGGCCGCATTCATTGATCAGGCATATTGGCGGTGGTGGTCCCTGGGATCTTTCGCGCGAATTCACCGGGGGTATCAGCATTTTTTCTCCGTTTCGTTCACTTTCTGCTGATTGGTTCAGCGGCACAGCTGACGCAATTCAACAAAATTTTTCATTTGTGAAGCGTGATATGCCAGATCTTGTGTTGATTCTTTCTGGAGACCATATTTATAATATGGATTACTCAAAAATGATCAGGAACCATGTCGAAAAACAGGCTGAAGTAAGTCTCGCGACAATTTATGTGGACCCTGCGGATGCACACCGATTTGGCATTGTCGATACTGATCAGGACGATCGAGTCACATCATTTCTCGAAAAACCCGAGAATCCCCCATCCAATTATGCCAACATGGGCATCTACCTGTTCAATTTTGATTTGTTGGACAGAATATTATGGGAAGACCACTTACAGGAAGATTCACAGCATGACTTTGGACGCAATATCCTTCCAAAGCTTGTGAATGATGGTACCCGGGTTTTCGCCTATCCATATGATGGCTACTGGGTTGATGTTGGCACAATCAATTCATACTGGCAATCACACATGGATTTGCTGGCTGATAAACCCAAGCTGAATCTGCATGATCGTTCCTGGATTATTCACACCAGGTCGGAAGAACGTTCGCCTGCACATATCAAAACTGGTGCATTTATTGAGAACAGTTTAATATGTGATGGTTGCGAAATTGAAAATGGCGCACGAGTGACCAATTCTGTTCTTTCGCCTGGCGTAAAAATCAAAACAAATGTAGAAATCAATGAATCAATCATTCTGACGGACACAATCATTGAGGAAGGGTCAAAAATTCACCGCGGCATACTGGATAAGCGAGCACATATTGGTCGCAATGTTATGATTGGCGATCCGAACAGTACTGAAGTACAGATTTCCATGGTGGGAATGAACAGCATAATACCCGAGAACAGCATTCTCGAGCCAGGCGCAATCGTTGGCACAGATGTTATTCCATCAGATTATTTAAAGAATATCGTTAAAACAAGAGAATATATTCAAACCCGGAGATTACCGAATGAGGTTTAATCGATCAGGTGGTATTCTCCTGCATCCTACCAGCCTGCCAGGTAAATATGGAATTGGAGATCTTGGACCAAATGCATATCGCTGGGTAGATCTTCTTGCTGAGACAAACAGTAAGTTATGGCAGATTCTCCCGCTTGGACAAACAGGCTATGGAGATTCACCTTACCAATGTTTCTCGGCTTTTGCAGGCAATATTTACCTCATCAGCCCTGAGGCGCTTGTAGAAGAAAATTTGTTAGAGAAGGACGACCTAGAAGGGCTGCCACTCTTCCCGGCTGGCAAAGTCGATTTTGGATTGATGATCGAATGGAAGAAAAAAATCCTATCAAAAGCAGCCGTTCGGTTTTTTTTAAACATCAATCAAGATCAAGTGAATGAGTACAACAAATTTTGTGAAGTGCAATCTTCCTGGTTGGATGACTATGCCCTCTTTATGGTCTTGAAATCCAAATTTGCCAGCAAATCATGGCTTGATTGGCCGTTAACTATACGTAAAAGAGATTACAATTTCCTGAGTCATTTTATCCAGGACCACAAAGATGAACTTAATGTACAAAAATTTTATCAGTTCTTATTCTTTAAACAGTGGCTGAAGCTTAAGTTATATGCAAATAACAGAGCGATTGAAATCATAGGAGACACGCCCATATTCGTTGCAATGGACAGCGCAGACGTGTGGACACATCCAGAGCTTTTTCGTTTGAACGAACGACTCGAACCTGAAGTTGTTGCTGGCGTGCCGCCTGATTATTTCTCAAAAACCGGTCAGTTATGGGGAAACCCTCTATATAACTGGCCAGCACATAAAAAGACAAATTATAGATGGTGGATTGACCGCATCAAGTCAAATTTACAATTATTTGATTACATAAGGTTAGACCATTTTCGCGGATTTTCAGGTTACTGGGAAGTGCCGGCACAGATGCCAACTGCAGAAATTGGACGTTGGCTGCCCGGACCTGGAGAAGATTTATTTGATGCACTAAATGGAGAGTTTTCTGAGCTGCCAATCATTGCAGAAGATCTTGGAGTGATTACTTCTGATGTTGTGGCACTTAAGGATCGGTACAAACTGCCAGGAATGAAAGTAATGCAGTTTGCTTTTGACAAAAATCCAGCCAACGCTTTCCTCCCCCATAACTATGAACCGAATTGTGTGGCTTATACAGGTACACATGACAATGACACCTCACTGGCATGGTTTACAGAACAGCCTGAGGACATAAAAACATATGTCAAAAAATACCTCAACAATGATGATGAGGCTAAGATTTCAATTGCATTAATTCGTGAAATTTGGCGATCGGTAGCTGTGTTTGCAATTGCTCCGCTGCAGGACTTTTTGAGTCTTGGTCGAGGCGCACGGATGAATTATCCTGGCAGACCAGATGGTAATTGGGCCTGGCGAATGACGGAAACTGATTTCGAGAATAACAACTTGAAGGAATTTTTAAAAGACATCAACTTCCTGTACGACCGCTAGTGATTGACAGTTTTTCGCCTGCCTGGTCCGCTGCCATACATCGTTGCCAGATAAATGCCCAGGAGAATCAAAGCGCCACCGATGATTTCGTTAATACCTGGTGTCTCTCCAATAAACAGCATGGCTTGTATACTTGCACCCACAGGTTCACCTAAAAGTGCGATTGAAATCACTGAAGCTGGAATATATTTCAACGCCCAGTTATAAGATGAATGTCCAATCACCTGTGGAATTAAACCAATCAGTATCATGAGAATGAATACATTTGGAGAGTATCCAATAAAACTGGCATTAGTATAGAGGGCCATCAAAAACAGAAATAAGGTTGAAGCGCTGTAAGTTATTGCAGCATATACCGGCATAGAGATCGTTTTTCTGAGTTGGCGGCCAATCAAGATATAGCCCGTTCCAAAAAAGGCGCCTGCCAGTGCAAGTAAAGATCCTTTGTTCATTATCGGAATATCACGAACAACCTCTTCATTCAAATATCCTGAACTTGCTGACACAGGCAGGCTTACAATCACAACACCAAGCAGCGAGCAAAATAACCCCATCCAATAAAGTTTTCGGATATTTTCTTGAAAGAGCATCAATGAAGCAAGAGCCACCCATAATGGTGTGGTTGAAACCAAGACAGCTGAACTGGTAACACTGGTGTGCTCAAGTGAGGTAATCCATGTTGCAAAATGAAGTGCCAAAAATAATCCGGAAAGCGCTGAGAGGACGACCACCGATACAGTTAAATATGCGAAATCATTTCGGAAAAATAACCCTGCTACGACCAGGTAAACCAGTGAAGCCACCAACATCCTGTAAAAAGCAATGATAAGGGATGGTGCCTCCGATTGGGCAAACTTAATCATTATCGAGGCTGTTGAGACAGCCAGGATACTGAAGAATAAAACGATACTCGGTGATATTTTTGGTTGATTGTGGTGATTTGATGGGTTATTCACAGCAGATAGTCCATCAAGCAGGCTTTTTAATGTGTATTAAAACTTTTCCAGTGATACTTTTGCTTGGAATCTCACCTAACTGCCGGCTGTCAAGAGAATCAGGGTGATTTCCAATGACCTTAACCTTACCATCACTGATAACAGCATCCACTATTTTAATCATTCTTCCGTAAATAGCATGCTTAAAAACAATCGTATCACCGGCTCTTAACCAATGAAGATAAATGGGGATTTTGGAAATTATTACAAAATCCCCATCGCGATACTCAGGAAAAAGGCTTTTGCCTTTGACTTTTATGAGGCGCAATTACAAAACTGGATAAACCAATTCTAAGGAAGGCTTATAAGGTGCCACTGCCCGTTTTGTGGCAATTCCTTTTGTCTGCCAGAATATCTCAGCGAACTTGTTGACTTCTTCGACAAGCTTGACCGCTGCTTCGCGATCAACAGTCTGCCGCACTTTTGACCCCAACAGCATAATATTATGCACCAGGCTGTGTAGTTCAGGGAATTTTTCTAACTGAGCAGCCTTGATGTAATCGCCCCAAATGACCCGGATCTCATGCTTAACTTTTTCTGCATGTTCTTCTTTAACAAGTACTGCCCGGGTAATTGTATTGTGATAGTCAACGTCTTTTTCTTTGTGTGCAGCATCAGCCTCATTGATGAGGTCGACCATTCGAACGACTGTTAATGCGGCAATTTGAGCTGTAATCGGGTCGTAAATGCCGCATGGAACATCACAATGCGCTGATGCCTCGTCAATAGGATGAATTTCGTCTAACTTGCTGAATAATCTGTGTAACATGTGTCTCTCCTTTATCAGTAATTTATTAGGTTATATTCATGTAAATGATAAATATCTATAGAGAGTATACAATAACAAAACCACAGTGTCAACAAAAATATAATAAAATCCCTGCACCTTGCAGGATCAGTTTAACCAATGTAAACTTGAACTACAGAAATGAACCTGTTTGTATCTAACAAAATCTTGGGAGTTTATTATGCCACATGTGATTACAAGTTTATGCCTGAGAGACGGCGGCTGCGCAGTTGTTTGTCCTGTGGAGTGCATCGTCCCTGGCGATCCCGCTGACCAATGGCCTTGGTTTTATATTGACCAGGATACCTGTATAGACTGTGGTGCCTGTGTGAGTGAGTGCCCACATGACGCAATTTACACGCTTGAGGATGTACCTGAAGCGTATGCCGCTTCTGCCGGCCAACGCTTATCTATGCCGGAAGGTACAGAAGGCTTCGAGGAGCCTTATGATGGCGAAAACCACGAAGGCGAACCTGTACACCTTAATGCAACGCGATCCTTAGAAGAAGGCGAAATTATCAACTTGCGTCCAGCTATAGAGATCAACCAATCGTTTTTTAATGACGGGCCAGGCTATACAGTTGCTTAAGTTGTGCAATTCGTGATTCAATTGAACAGGCAGATTCACTCTGTCTGTTTTTTATTCTGTTCAGCATATAGCGCTGCGCCAATAATCCCCGCCTGGTTTCTGAGTTTTGCAGGAATTACCGGTGTCGCAAGAGATAACTCGGGGATAAATTTTTTCCAGTCCTTGCTGATCCCCCCGCCAAGAATAAACAAATCTGGCGAAAACAAGAATTCCATGTAACGTAGCACCTCATTTAGACGAGCTGTCCATTCATTCCAGGTTAATTTTTGAATTTTTCTGATCGATGCAGCTGCATAATCCTCAACTTCAAGAAAGTGATACTGGAGATGACCAAGCTCAGTGTTAGGAATTAATTTTCCATCAACAAATAATGCTGATCCAATTCCGGTTCCAAGAGTTAAGAAAATCACCAAGCCAGTTTTACTCGATTTTGTAAAATTCATCTCCGCCAATCCGGCGGCATCAGCATCATTGATCACATGCATGTCAATGTCATGCCGATAATTGAAATAATTATTGATATTTACACCAATCCAGGTAGGATCAATATTCGCAGCATTCTGAACAATCCCGCTTGATATCTTCGCCGGGAACCCACATCCTACCAGTCCAGAGTACTCAAAATGTTCTATTGTCTGAATGATGATATCTTTAACATCCTCAGGTTTTGCAAGCTCTGGCATAACAATTCGCAATTTATCACCAACAATGGCGCCCTGGCTGGTATCAACCAAAGCGCTTTTCACTGCTGAACCACCAATGTCAATTCCAAGAATTTGTTTCATCGATACTTGTACTTCCTCTTGTATTAATTAAAACAAACCCATTCACACTCATAGTCATAAGCATCTTCAATCCAAATCCAACAGGGATCGTTACTTGGCTTTGGAGATGTTGGCGATGGGCATCCACTTGCAGTAGTACCAGGCAATTTTCCAGGCTTTTCATCCGGTTTGGCAGTAGGGGCAGCCTGAACATAGCATTTTTTTGCATTATATCCATATTCACTGCCAAACACAGTGCCGCATGTAGTATCAATTTCATAAACCTCACTTGATAATTGCGTATCTACCAGGTCAAATTGACCGGGGTTAAACTCACCACGTAAGGCTCCTGCCCACCACAGAAATGAATTCTTCCCCTCAAGCATGCTTAATTTGAAGGCAATATGTATCTGACTTGGAGACTCAACAGGCCTTCGCGCCCAACACAGATCTGGGTCTTCTCCTATGCCACTATCAAAGATGAGAGTTTCATAACCATCACCAGAGGTAGTATCTGAACGAACAGGCGTTGGACCGCCAACATCGCCATTACCATCTTTCCAAACACTCACGCCCGCAACCGACCAATCATTTGATGGAACATCCATATTGCTGACAGCGACCAGGAAATCTCCCCTACCGTTTTGGTCAATATCCAACTCCAAAAAATGTGTTGCACTTACGCCATCATCAGGTATGCCTGATCCAGCTAAATCTAAACTTCCATAAACCCATCTCCCATCTGTGCCAATTCTCGATGAGAGAATATCAAGGTAATCATAAAATATTTTTAAATCAGCAGAGACAGGGCGTTCCAGTAAATTTGTTGACCAACTGTCACAGGGTGCTCCAATCCATAGCATATTGTTAGTAAAGCTATAGATAGTATTACATTCTTCAAGCAGTTGCTTGTTAAATACTGAACGTCCTGGTTGTTCTTTGTGTTCAATAATCTGAGCCTGAGTTTCAATAATTTGGGGGGTAGGCAATTCTGCAACGACTACAGCTGTTTCAATTATTTGTGTTTCCGTTGGTTTTTCTGTCATCACCATCTCAGGCGTTTCAACCAATGCTGTCGCTGACGATTCTGGAAGAATGCTTACAGTTGGGCTAACGACCTGATCGCTGCTGTTTGAAGGAGAACATCCTGCAAACAAAAACAATATGCTGGCAAAAAGAATTAAAGCAAGCTGTTTCATTATTGATCTCCAAAGGTTCTTAATTGAAAGATAAATTGTGACTACTATGAGAATAAGTGTTAAACAAAATTTATTAATAATTTTATGCTGAACTTTAAATTATGGGCAAGCATTCAATAAATGTTCTTCAAAAGATATCGCAAAATTGTGGGCACCAGACTCATCACACTTCGCCCTAAAATAATAGTACTCACTAACCTGTGGATTACTGACTGCAAGCAAAGCCGATCGCCCGGGGTTTGCTATCGGTGTTGGTGGTATGCCTGGATATAGATAGGTGTTATATGCAGAGTTAATTGCCAAATCAGCCAAACTGAGCGGATTCTTCCACCAAACTGATCCCTGGTTCGCAGTGCCTATGGCATACTGAACAGTAGGGTCACTTTCAAGCTTCATTCCAATACCGAGTCTGTTGTAGAAAACTGAAGCAATCAGTGGCTGCTCCGCTTCCAGCATGGATTCTTTTTCTACAATAGATGAGAGTGTGACACACTGATAGAAAGTGAGACCTAATTGCTGGCATTTAGCTGAAAAATCAGGTGGCAAATTTTCTAGAAATCGTGACGCCATCGTTTCTATAACGGCTTCAACTGTCTCCTCACGTCTGAAAGTATACGACCCCGGGAAGAGAAAACCCTCATGCGAAGCGTAGGTACCAGGATATCGTTCTACTACCATGGATGGAGGTTTGCTTGCTGCTGTAAGAAATTCTTCAGCCGAAAACGAAAAACCCGATAGAGATAGCGCTTGTGCAACTTCTTCTATTCGCCAACCCGCAAGGACATTAAAAGTGATAGTCTTAAATGCAGAATCCTGAACTACTCTGGCTATATCAATTGGGGATAATCCCGCAGGGATTTCATACTCACCAGCTTGAATGGTGGTATCCAAACCTGAATACTGCAAATAGGTTCTCAGCGCACTGGCATCTGGTATGATGCCTTCTTGCTCCAACCGTCCTAAAATTGAGTCGACATTCTCACCAGATTCAATCTCGAATTTCTTATTATTAGTATATTGATATGCCGGCAGCAAAAGTTTATTTCTGGATAAATTTAGAAGTACTGCATACTGGATGTTGTTGCACAAACTAATCCCTGGCTTTGGTTCACCAAATTCAGCGGCTGTTGTCTGGATTAAGTACCTGCTACTAGATAGGGTAACCAGCCCCAGGATTATAACCAGGCAAAAACCTGTTAATAATATCCAGACTGAACAGGATATTCGTTTCTTCTTACCGCTCATCCTTGATCCTGTACATTTTTTGATTCAAGATAGGACTGCAGGATAATTGCTGCAGCTATATGGTCCTTATGCCCAATCCTCTTTTTCTTTGGGACGCCCATTTCAAGTTGGGAGGATCTTGCAGCATTGGTAGTCCCATATTCATCCCATGTTTCAACAAATACATCTGTACATGTTTTCAAAATATCTATAAATCTGGTTACTTTTTTTGCCTGAAAAGTCATCTCCCCGTTTTCATCAAGCGGTAAACCAACAACAATCCTATCAATGCCCAATTCTCTCGTCAGGTTTGCGATTTTTTCAGCGTTTTTTTGTTTAGAGACGTGTTTAATTACACCATACGGAAAGGCAACTTTCCCATCTGGGTCAGACACTGCCAGGCCAATATTCTTGTCGCCGTAATCAACAGCCAAAATTTTCACAATGATTACTTTACCTGTTCAAACAGTATTTTTTCTATATAACAAAAGATGATGTAGTTGATATCAAAATATTATAGACTATAATGAATTTGTCGTTCGGGTAAAGGAGGAATGCCATGAAGCATGGATTGTTAATTCTATTGATAATTGTCTTCTCACTATTTCTCACCAGCTGCAGTGTCCCTGGACAACAAAAAGCACCTGACATGAACGCTGTTGCAACCAGGGTACAGCAAACACTTGATGCCCGGCCAACAGCAACTGCCATACCTACTGATGCTCCAACTGCAACTGAGATTGCTGCAGAGCCAACAACAGCCCCACCACCCACCGAAGTCCCGACATCTACACCAGAAATCATCACATTATCGACGATTACACCAACGGCCACTCTGGAAAATCCCAAGCAGAACTTAGGCAGTCCAGCCTACCGTGACGAATTAAACACAGGCAGTAATTTTGGCATCCAGGGAGCTGGCTACAAAGATGACCAGATGCACTTCTATGTGGAAAATTCCGCCATGGTGATGAAGAGTTTTTCAACCAATGGTTATCGTGGCTGGCGTTTAACTTACCCAAGACCAAGTAGTTACTACCTTGAAGCGCCTTTTCAAACGACATTTTGTGCCAGCGGTGATATGTATGGATTGAATTTCCATTCACCTGATTATTCAAATGGTTATGGCTATTATTTCGGCATTACCTGCGATGGTAATTATTCTCTTTCAAAAAACGATAATACTGGAACATACACCTTGATCAGCAGTGCTTTCTCAGACAAAATCCGGGCCGGTTCTGGACAAAGCAACTTATTGGGTGTCTCAGTTAAAGGACAAACCATCAAGTTGTACATCAATGATGCTTTCATTCAAGAAGTTAACGACAGCAAGCTATCGGGTGAAGGACATTTCGGCGTATTTGTATCAGGACGCAGTGGAGCACTGACAGTCACAATGAGCGATATCCAGTATTGGAATATTTACTGAGAGGAGCATAATGCCGCCATTCGACCCCAAATATCGCACCAACGCAATAGCAAAAGCAAAAGCTATTTTAGAACAAGAACCAGTTTTTCTTGACACCGAAACAACAGGTTTAAATAGAGACGATGAGATCGTCGAAATCAGTATTATTGACTTTGATGATTCTATCCTCTTGAGTGAACTGGTCAGGCCAAGGAAGAAAATCCCTGATGAAGCCTTCTTTATCCATGGCATCTCAAATGACATGGTTGCCGGTGAAAAACCTTTTTATGTCCTTTGGCAGGAAATACGCAGCATACTTTTTGGTAGAACAATTGCCATTTACAATGCTGAATATGACTTAAGATTGCTGCAACAGACATATTCCCAGTATGGGCAGCCATGGCGTGAAAATTTCACAACAGCCTGTATCATGCTCCTCTATGCAGAATACATGGGGGAATGGGATATCAGGCGAAACAGTTACCGCATTTACAGCTTGGAAAAAGCGGGGAAAATGATGGGGATAACGCTGCCAAACTCTCATCGCGCCGCAGATGATGCCCGTCTTACCCGAGCCTTGCTGGTTGCCATTGCAAATTCCAAAGAGTGATGGGGAAAAATACCATCGCAGCTGGGCAGACACTGATTTATACCGCCCAGCAAAGCCAAATGATTGATGATCCTGTGAGTCACAAGTACTGTGAAGGCATTCCAGGGACTGGGAAGACAACCTGTGCACTGGGATATCTTGAATCGTTGGCTTTTAATTCGTCAGACAGAAGCGGCATTCTGGTTCTTACACCTCAGAGGTCTCTGGCTGCTGATTACAAAACTTCGGTCGATAGATACCTCCAAATCCCACATAAAGAAATATCCATTACTACCTATGCTGGAATTGCCAGACAAATGGTGAAGTTATTTTGGCCATTAATCATGGATACTGATATCTTCAGTCATCCAGTAATCCCGCCGGTGTTCTTAACAATTGAGACCACACTATATCACCTGAATAAACTGATCTCTCCATTAATAGACCAGGGCTATTTTCAAACCATCACTATTGAACGTCACCTTCTGCTCAGTCAGATAATTGACAACCTTAACAAATCTGTCCTGGTAGGTATTCCTCTGTCAGAGATTTCTGGTCGATTGTTATCAGCATCTGTCACTCCTGAAAGAGTGAGTGAATCGCTTGGGCAAACCCAATACGCTATGGAGTTATTCAGATCCTACTGCCTTGAAAATTCACTCGTAGATTATTCTTTACAGATGGAATTGTTCAACACCATCATACAAAATAGTCCATTATTCCAGGATTATTTCTTTAGCAGATATCAGCATCTCATTATCGACAATGTTGAAGAGGAAACGCCAGCTGCCCATGACATCTTTATCACCTGGATACAAAATTTCTCTTCGTCACTGGTGATAAAAAACCAGTCATCTGGATACCGTTATTTTCTTGGTGCAGACCCGATCAGCGCAGACCGTCTGCTTGAATTTGCTCAAAAAACCTACCACTTTGATCAGCAGTTAATCACGCCTCCACATCTGGAAAAATTACGTTTCTGGCTACAGCGCAGCATCTTGAAGCAGCGCAGTGAAATAAATGAGCAAATAGACACATCTGACCTAAAAGTTTTAGATCACACGTATCTGCATGAACAAATAAGCGACATTGCTGAGGAAGTGAACACCCTCATCACACAGCAAGGTGCACACCCTTCAAACATAGCCGTCCTTGCCCCATTTGTTACAGATGCTGCACAATTTTTCTTAACTTCTCGCTTTGAGCAATTGGGGATCCCTGTCCACGCAATCCGGCCTTCAAAACCACTTATTGAAGATCCAACCATCAAACACCTCTTCACGCTATCGAAAATTGCTCATCCTGATTGGGGTATGAACAGCTCAGCACAAGATGTGGCATTAATGTTGACAGATTTTATTGATGGAATGGATTTCGTCAGGGCAAATTTGCTGACTGACATTTGTTACTCACTGAAGAACCCACGGGTTCCCTTTTCAAAATTTGATAATAAAAAACCAGACATTCAGGCCAGGATTACCGATGATTTGGGCAATAAATTTGACAGATTAGCAAGCTGGATAAACAACTACATCGATCAGCAGCCTGTTCAGTTAAACCTGTTTATTCTCACACTTTTCGAAGAAGTTTTGATCAAACCCGGGTTTCGCTTACTTACGAACATGGACGCAGCCTCTAAAGTGGTGAGATTGTACAAATCGTATGAGGTCTTTCTTTCTGGTCTGCCACATTATTCCAAACAAGAAATTTTTGATGTGAACCTTGAATTCATCAAGATGCATCTGGACAAAGTATTTACCCCTTATTACCCTGAAACATACTCGCAAGAAAATGGACCTTCTGTTCTGTTTGCGCCATTAACCACATTCCTGCAAATGAATAAGTCCGTTGACTACCAATTTTGGCTGGACATTGGCAGCCCGGGATGGTGGGAGCGAATTTATCAACCCCTCACACATCCACATGTGTTGAGCCGTAACTGGCAGCCAGGTGAACAATGGACTGATGATAATGAATATCGGGCAAATCAGGACAAATTGATCACTATCGTGTCGGGACTGATCTGGAGGTGCAGAAAGAATATCTATTTATGCAGTACCTCCGTCAGTGACCAGGGCAATCAGCAAAAAGGCCCATTACTTCAGGCACTCAACCGCTTGTATTACTGGAGTTTATCGTCTAATGAAAAAAGTTAAACGGTTCGCTCCCAGATCATCACAGGTTGAAATTCTCAAGTATCGATCTGGATACATGGGTATTTCTGCAGTACCGGGTAGTGGAAAAACGCAAACATTATCTGCATTGGCTGTTGAATTAATCGCCAGCGGGATGATTTCTGACGAACAGGAAATTCTTGTCGTAACCATGACCAATTCAGCTGTAGAAAATTTCAGGCAGAGAATACAGTCTCTCCTGTATGAAAAAGGTCTGCTTTCGTCATTCGGTTATCGCGTTCGCACACTTCACAGTCTGGCATTGGACATTGTGCGCGATAGACCTGATCTGGCAAATTTATCTGATAAATTCGTAATTATTGATGCACAGGAATCAGCGTCAATCATTGACCAAATTGTCACAAATTATCTATCGACTAACCAGGAAGTAACCAGGTTATATTCAGCGAACGACTACCTGAATAACGATTCCGTAAAGCATTTTAAAGATTGGAAATGGCTTCTTGTAAAAACAATGCCGAGTTTCATCAAACAAGCCAAAGATCTGCACTATACGCCGGCAATTCTGCAAAATCTGATGGCAGAATTATCCATCGATGAACCAGCATTGAACATGGCGAACTCGCTCTACAAACAGTACCAGGAAATGCTTGTTTATCGCAGTGCCGTTGACTTTGACGACATGATCAGATACTGCGATATCGTTTTAGATTCCGATCCGACGTTTCTCGAGCGTTTGAGAAGACAATGGCCCTATATCCTTGAAGACGAGGCTCAGGACAGCAGCCGGCTTCAGGAAATTGTGTTACAAAAAATTGTTGGCCAAAATGGAAACTGGGTGCGCGTTGGAGACCCCAACCAGGCGATTTATGAAAGTTTTACCACTGCAAATCCTCAATTCCTAACAGATTTTCTTGAGGCAACTAATACCCTTTCATTGGAACTTCCTCACTCAGGCAGATCCTCAAAATCCATCATCAATCTGGCAAATCATTTGATCTCCTGGAGTAACAGCAGCAGTAATCCTAACCCGAACCTAAAAGGAGCACTGAGAGAGCCTTATATTTTAACCACTCCACCAGGTGATCCTCAGCCAAACCCGGAGGATCATCCTGAATACATCTACGTCCAAAATATGCCCCTTAGTTCAATCCAGGAAACCCATCGGGTGATACAGTCACTTGTAAACTGGTCGATGCAAGGCAAGCAGGAAACCTTGGCCGTCCTCACACCAGATAATAAGAGAGGTATTGAAATTGTTGAAGAGCTTCGAAAGAAAAATGTGGATGTCGTTGAGTTTCTACGAACAAATCAAGATGAGCGTGATATCACTCAGATAATAGCCAGTATATACGCGCATCTGGACAAGCCGCTTGCACCGCATGAATTCTCAAACCTTTACGATTCCTGTAGAGATTATCTTTTCCCAGGTGAAATAAACAAAGATATTCACAGTGAAATTGTTGATGTTTTATATCGCTATTATCCAATCGAGCGGCTTTTATACCCTCAAGGTCAGGCTGAACAAGATGAAGTTTTGGCATTATTTAATAACGACAGTATTCAGTATCAATATTTTGCAGATTTCTCCCACTATGTCAGGCAGTGGCACAGTGCTGCCACATTGCCACCTGATCAATTTGTCTTAAGCCAGCTCATTGAATTTTGCCGGACAAAAGGGGAAATTGATTATTTGCAAAAATTATCCCAGTATCTTAACCGATATATGAAAACACATGTCAGTTGGAGCTTTGGAGACATAGCGCTTGAATTGAATACCATTCTCACTTACAGGATATCCATAAACAACAATCGCTCCGACGAAAATAGTTTTGACCCTGATGAGCATCGTGGAAAAGTGGTGGTTACAACCATGCACAAGGCTAAGGGACTGGAATGGGACCGTGTGTATCTGTTATCTTTGAATAACTATGATTTCCCCTTCGATTTACCAGGGGATAGTTTTATGGGAGAATATGATTTTGTCAAAGATGACCTGAACTTCGAAATCGAATTGACGTCAAAATTAGTACACCTACACAACAATGATATAAATCAAATAAGCCAATGGGGAGAGGCCACCCGAGCCGCACGCACTCAGTATGCTTCAGAAAGGATTAGGCTTTTCTTTGTGGGTATAACACGTGCAAAACAGGCATTAAGTATGACCTGGAACACAGGCAGGCATAAGGACAAGACAATGTCAGAAAGCCTGAAGTCAGTCAGCGAATATTTAAGCGCTAGCAGGAATTCCGATTTATGATGATCAGGTCCCTCAGCGCAACTTCACTTCAAGATTTTCTAGATTGTAGAAGAAGATTTCAATTGAAGTATATTGACCAAATCAGCTGGCCTCAGCCACTAAACACTGTCGACATTAAGCAAATGGAATCTATGACTCGTGGAAGAGAGTTCCACCAATTAATGCAGCAGCATTTTCTTGGTATACCGGATGAGAAATTACTTAAATCTATTGATGACAATACACTAAAAACCTGGTTCATTAACACAATCGAATCGGAAATCTGCAAAATTGATCAGGCTGAAAAGCTGACTGAATATCGACTTTCGACCTATATAAGTGACAAGCTTGTTACAGGCGTCATCGATTTACTGATCATTCAACCTGATAGTTCATTAAAAATCATTGATTGGAAAACTGGACTAACAAAACCTAAACCACAGTTCTATGTTTCACGAATTCAAACCAGGTTATACCCGCTCTTGCTTGCTCAATCCCCATTATTCCATGCCCGCATCACAAACAAGCAATGTTTCGACAAAATTGAATTCATCTATTGGTTTACACATTTTCCTCAGTTGCCAATAATCAACCAATACAGTCCAGAAAAATTTGACCTGGACAGAGTTTACCTGGCAGAATTGATCAATACAATCCAAAATACACAGGTTGATCAAATGAAAATGACTGCTAATTTGAATACATGCCGAACTTGCCAATTCCAGGTCTACTGCGGCCGGAGTTCCTCTGAATCAGATCAGGATGTGTTTGATATGGATGAAATTGATTACGAACTATCTCAGTTTAACGAACCTTTTACAACCGGCGAATCTTACTGATTCTCTTCACAGCTTCTTCCAGAGTTTCCGGTTTCTTTGCAAAATTGAACCGAACCGTTGAGATCTCTCCCTTATTTTCATAATAGAAGCTGGATCCAGGCACAACAGCCACGCCGATTTTAGTAGCCATAAATTCTGCAAATAATCGGCTATTGGTTTTTAAACCTGTTTCATTTACGCCTGGTTTATCCCACTCAATGCCGCTGTAGTTCGCCATAATGTAATACGCGCCTGATGGTTCTACAAATTGGAAACCTGCCATGCGCAATGGCTCTGTAAATACTGCCCTGCATGCTGCATATTTTTGTCGTAATTCATCATAGTAGCTTGCCGGCAGATTCAGAGCTGTGACACCAGCTGCCTGGAATGGCGCTGGGGCACACACAGTCAGGTAATCATGTACTTTCCGTATCAGCCGGCTGATATTTGCTTGTGCGACAGACCAGCCAACCCGCCAACCTGTTAATGAAAAGGTCTTTCCCAGACCACTAATTGTAACTGTCCGGTCCGCCATCCCCGGCAGTGAGCCAAGACTGACAGGCTGAAAACCATCGTAATAAATATATTCATAGATCTCATCAGTCACCGCAATAATATCGTGCGAGATGCACAGGTCAGCAATTTTTATGAGTTCTGATTCTGAAAATACTTTCCCTGTAGGATTGTGTGGATTGTTCAACAACAACAGACGTGTTTTTGAAGTGATGCTGTCATTCAAGCGCTCAAAATCAATATCATAACCAGGTTCAAGTAATGGAACAAACACTGGTTTAACGCCAGCCATTATGCAGTCAGGCACATAATTTTCATACCATGGCTCAAAGATAATCACCTCATCTCCGGGTTCTGTAAGCGCAAAAATGGTCGATGCAATCGCCTCACTGACACCACAGGTAGCAGTAACTTCTGTCTCTGGGTCAACTGTCATCGCATTGTCACGCAGATATTTTTCTGCAACTGCATGCCGGAATGAAAAACTACCAAAGGGAAATGTATACTGGTTTTCTCCATTTCGTATCGCTTCAATCGCACTCATTAGGATTTCTTGAGGTGGTTCAATTTCAGGCAGACCTTGCGACAGGTTCACAGACCCTGTCTCATCGCCTAATCGTGTCATTTCTCTAATCACTGATTCTTGAAAACTTGAAGTCCGTGTAGATAATTCCATGAAATCCCTCTAATTCCCTTTTTATAAACTTGCACAATGCCCACATTTCACGTGTATTGATAACCGAGTCTTAATTATCGTGAATTATAATCAGGCTTATGCGTTCTAGAAGCTATTTGAAGGATGACAAAACCAAAAAGCTGCAGAGAGATCACATGGACCATCTGCAGCCTATTGTTATCAAGAAAAAGACAAGAAGAGATAGACCATTATTATTGCTCCTTCCAATTCTCCTATTTCTAATCGGTTATTTTTTTACGCCATTTCCAACACGGTTGCTAGTGCTTGGCATTGATGAAACGCCGCCCGGAACATACTTTGGCAGAAGTGATACGATTCTGCTCATTAAATTACAGCCAGCTTTGTTGCACGCGTCGATGATGTCAATACCACGCGATCTGTGGGTCCCCATAGAGGGGTACGGTGAAAATCGTATCAATACTGCTCATTTCTTTGCAGAATTAGATAACCCTGGCGGCGGTGCGATATCTTCTTTGAGAACCATTAACACATTATTTGGTCTTGATTTTCACTATTACGTCCGTTTCTCATTTGAAGGCTTTAAGCAAGTTATTGATTCGCTTGGTGGTATAACAATTACCATTGACAATCAAACCGCTGGACTGCCTGCTGGAAGATATCATCTCAATGGTGAACAAGCGCTGGAATTTGTCAGGGAGCGTAAGTCTGCAGACGACTTTGCCAGAATGCAAAATGCTCAAACGTTTATTACTGCTTTTGTGATCCAATTATTAAAACCGGAGGCAGTTCCTCACTATCCAAATTTGGCATCGTCACTATTTAACGCAATTGATACAAATATTCCTTTCTGGCAGTATCCACGTTTGGCGGTTGCATTACTTCTCGGAATAATAACCGGACCAGACACTAACACGATTGACAGGGCAATGGTCACTCCAATAACAACTTCTGAAGGCGCTAACGTCCTTCTACCTGAATGGTCCATAATCACACCTTACATTCAGGAAAAAGTACGATGATTCACACACATTGAATAATTGTCGTTTTGAGGAATTCTGATAAAGTAAGATTAGATAAACATTCGCAAACCAACAGGAGAAAACATTAAAAATGCAAAATACTTTCATTGATACGTTCAATAACTTATCAATCCACTCAAAAAAATGGCTGCCCGAAGGTGATATCAAAGGAGTCATTATCCTTATTCACGGACTCGGCGAGCATATTGAGCGGTATGAGCATGTTGGAGTTTTTTTTAATAAACACAATTTTGCGGTATATGGATTTGACTTACCTGGGCACGGCCGATCGGCAGGTCCTCGCGGCCATATTGCTTCATTTGAATTTGTTAATGGATACATCAACAAAATAATAGGTGAAATTAAAAAAGATTATCCTGATGTACCAATATTTGTATATGGCCACAGCCTGGGTGGATTGATTGCCATAAATTATCTACTGAAAACGAATCCAAACATTACAGGTTTAATCGCTTCTGCTCCTGGTTTGACTAATAATTTGAAAGCATCAAAATTCAAACTGTTGATGGTAAAAATCCTGTCTACTATTCTGCCAACATTTCAAGTAAAAACAAATCTAGATCCAGAGCTCATCTCTCGTGATGTTGAGGTAGTCAATAGTTACATAAATGACCCCCTGGTACACGGGCTGGGCTCAACGCGTCTTGCATATGAAAGTATTAGTTGTGGTCAGGAAATTATTAAAGGAAAAAATAAAACTTCTGTTCCTCTCCTTCTGATTCAAGGTACGAATGACTTAATTGTCCCTGTTGAGGCAAATGTTGATTTTGCTAAGCGTCTGGAGGGAAATGTAACTATAAAATTATGGGATGGCTTATATCATGAGCCACACAATGAACCGGAAAAAATGGAAGTTTTATCCTATGTTCATTCATGGATGTGCGGGAATCTCTAGGTTGGCGCTATCAAATGGCTAACCACAATAGCCTCTGACACTCACTTGACCCTAATACAGGCAGAGACTAAAATAAGAGCAGAGAAACTGCATCAAATTAACAAATTAATAAAAAACATTTACACCAATAATTTATACCAAGGAGATGTTCCATGTCAGATTTTCTCGTTCGCGGTTCCCTGAAAGATGTTGACCCTGATGTGAAAGAGTTAATTGACATCGAAGCCGCACGTCAAGCAAACAAGTTGATCTTAATCCCAAGTGAAAGCTATGCCCCAGAATCAGTTCGAGAAGCTCTTGGTTCTGTTTTTCAGAACCTTTACGCAGAGGGTTATCCTGATGCAGAAATGAGCCTCCTCTCTGAGGACGAAATCCTGGATTACGATGAACGACTGGCACATTATCGAAGATATTCTGATCCACGCTATTACAAAGGTGTAGAATACGTAGACATCGTTGAAACACTGGCGAAACGACGCTGTGCAGAAGCATTCGCAACCCCAACTACACCAGCAGAAAAGATATTCGTAAATGTCCAGCCACTCTCTGGCGCACCAGCAAACAATGCAGTCTACACAGGCCTAATTACTCCCGGAGATACCATTCTGGGCATGAACCTTTTGCATGGTGGTCATTTGACACACGGTTCATCAGTTAATCGATCAGGCATGTTATTCAATGTGATTCACTATAATGTTGACCCTGTAACAGAAAAGATCGACTACGATGTTGTACAAGCCCTTGCTACTGAACATAAGCCAAAAATCATCATTGCCGGCTACTCATCCTATTCCTGGGTGCCAGATTGGAAGCGATTTAGAGAAATTGCTGACAGTGTTGGCGCATACTTGTTGGCTGACATTTCGCATATTGCCGGTTTGATAGCCAGTGGTGTGATCCCTTCACCGGTTGGGCATGCCCACATTATTTCATTTACCACACATAAAACTTTAATTGGTCCGCGCAGCGCCTGTATCCTCGCAACTAACGCCACTCTTGCAAAAAAGATTGATAAAGGTGTCTTCCCTGGTGAACAAGGTGGTCCACATGTTCACGCAATTGCTGCGCTGGCTACTACTTTCAAGATTGCAAAAACCGAGAAATTTAAAGTACTGCAGCAGAAGATTCTTGATAACTGCGTTGCATTAACAGCGCAACTCAAAGCGCGCGGGTTTAGAATACCCTTTGACGGTACTAACACACATCTTGGCAACCTTGATTGCAAAACAGTTGTTGGACCAGATGGCTCTACCTTATCTGGTGATCTGGCTGCCAGGATTTTGGATATCGCCGGCATCGTCTTGAACCGCAACACCATTCCAGGTGATAAAACTGCACTGAAAGCATCCGGCATAAGATATGGAACACCATGGATGACCCAACGTGGTTTGGATGAAGGTGACATGGTAGAAGTTGCAAATATCATTGCAGACGTGCTGCAAGCCACAATACCTTACAACATTGAAACCAGGAAAGGTCCTGCTCCTCGAGCAAAAGTCGACTTCATTGTTCTTGAAAACGCCAAGTTACGGGTGAAGAAGTTGGCGGATAAAGCCTCGATTGATCACAAACCTTCGCCATTTGGTTATCCTCATTTCTATTACCTGACAGACGTACCAGCCAGTTCTACTGAACAGATTAGTTACTTACTCAAAGGAACAAACGTCAAACAGTATGTATCTTATGTCTTTGCCAGCAATACCGATGACCTGAAACCAGGTGAAGTACAAAAAACACAACTACAAGTAAATGGCGAATGGGTCGAAGGTTATCTTGCTTGTGTTTCCAGCAGGGAATATCAGGTAACAGTCCCTCACAACAAAGCGATAGTGGTTGCCACCTGGCTCAGAGACCTTTCAGACGGTTTTGTTAATTTTGATAAAGATATCACTCGCCGCATCCCTGGCCCGGTAGTCGTGAAGGAAAGCGAACCAAAAGTTGTTGGACACTCCTCGAATGAGGCGATTGATAAATTCAAACCTTACTATATTGGCTTGGAGGATGGCCAAGGAGATCCACTTCCACAATTTGAATGGACGGAAGATGAATCACCCACGCTCAAGCGCACGCCTCTATTTGATACACATGTCAAACTGGGCGCTAAGATTGTGCCCTTTGCCGGCTGGGAAATGCCCGTTTGGTACACCTCGGTAGTTGAAGAACATATGGCAACGCGTGAATCAGCTGGTCTATTTGATGTGGCTCATATGGGTGTTTACCAGGCTGAAGGTCCGGAAGCTGCATTATTCCTGGATTCAGTTTGCGCAAATGATATCAGCGGACTTGCTGTTGGTGAGTCATGCTACACGCATTTATTGGATCCACACGCCAATGTGATCGACGATCTCTTGGTTTATCGTCGTCGTGAAGAGATGTACCTGGTGGTGGTCAATGCCTCAAATGACGACAAAGACTGGGCCTGGCTGCAATCTGTCATCGAAGGTCAGGTAATGGTTGACCAGAATCGTCCTTGGGTCAAATCATTCGGTCGCAATGTTAGATTCAGAAATTTGCGCGATCCGAAAGAAGGTGCAGACATGCGGGTAGATATTGCTCTGCAAGGTAAAAAGTCTCGCGATATCCTTCTCAGCCTGGGTTGTACCGCTGAAGATCGAAGCAAGATCATGGCGCTAAAACGAACCGAATTGTGTGAAGCAGTCGTAGGCGGACTTGATCTTGTTGTTTCCCGCACAGGTTATACAGGTGAAGGAATGGCATTTGAGCTTTTCGTTCACCCGGACAAATCAGTTGAGTTATGGGAAAAATTAATGGCTGCTGGTACTCCTGTTGGTTTGAAACCCTGTGGATTGGGCGCCCGCGATTCATTGAGAACCGAGTTCGGATTGCCCCTCTATGGTCACGAAATGGGTGGCGACCTCAACCTTGGCGTTGCAGAAGCCGGCTTCGGATCATATGTAAAAACCTATAAACCCTGGTTTATTGGACGTGATGCCTTTATAGCACGGGAGAAGAAACGCACAGGTGTTGTTGCACGCTTCCGGTTTGAGGATAAACGTGTGAGGATGGCACATCACGGCGACCCTGTCCTTGATGGTAAAGGTAAGGTCATTGGTGTGGTGACGAGCTGCGCTATTGACAAAGAAGGGTTCCTGACGGGTCAGGCATTTCTCGATGAAAAGTCAGCTGTTGAAGGCACAGAAATTTACATTTTCCAGGGATCGCCAGATAAAGCAGGCAAAGCGCCGGCTGAGCTTGTTACAGGAGACCGGGTAAATCTACCAAGCATGGCTATTATTCTTAGCCGTTACTTGAAGTTAAAATAAACCTTTATATCGGGCACTACGTGCCCGATATAATTTTTTTATGATTTTTATAACTTTATCAATAATTTACGGAGGCACAAATGCAAACCCCATGGGCACATCGGTACGCTTACCGAACACAGAGAATGAAAGGTTCTGCGATCCGCGAACTTCTAAATATCACCAGCGATCCAGAAATCATATCATTCGGCGGTGGCTTACCGGCACCAGATGTTTTCCCTATCGAGCAAATCAGAAAAGCAAGCAATTCGTTATTCGACAATGAAAAGTTAGCACGAACTGCCCTACAATATGGATCAACTGAGGGGTACAAACCTCTGCGTGAAATGATTGCCACCCTGACAAGGCGTTACGGGATTAACATCCAACCCAACAATATATTAATTACCACCGGATCTCAACAAGCTCTGGACCTAATTGGTAAGGTTTTTATCAATTCAGGCGACCATATTCTGGTGGAATCACCCACCTATCTTGGTGCGCTACAGGCCTGGAATGCCTATGGCGCGCAATATGTGACAGTCCCATCTGACGAAAACGGTTTGAACACCGATCATTTAGAGGAAGCACTTCGAACTGGTCCAAAGTTCATGTACGTGCTTCCTAATTTTCAGAATCCAACTGGTGTGACAATTCCCCTTGAAAGACGTGAAAAGATTGTTGAATTAGCCACCCGCTATGGCGTTCCAATTATTGAAGATGATCCGTATGGACAGCTTAGGTTTGAAGGTGAACACATTGCCCCAATTGAAGTGATCGATTCAAAAGCACGCCGGGACAATGGTCATTACACCGGTAATGTCATTTACCTGTCCACATTCTCCAAAATCCTCACCCCTGGTTTCAGGCTTGCCTGGGTTATTGCTCCTGAAGAAGTCATTACAAAACTTGTTCAGGCAAAACAAGGCACCGACCTGCACACAGCAACATTCAACCAGGTATTAGCGCATGAAATTGCCAAAGATGGTTTCATTGATGAACACGTGAAAACCATTTGCAAAGTTTATCGCGAAAGACGCGACGTAATGCTGGATGCATTGGAAGAACACATGCCTGCTGGTGTCAAGTGGACGCATCCAAAAGGTGGTTTATTCTTGTGGACGACCCTGCCTGAAGGTTTTGATTCTGCCGAAATTTTCAAGTTGGCTGTCAAAGAAAAGGTTGCTTTTGTTCCTGGCGAACCATTTCACCCGAATGGTGGAGGGAAGAATACCATGCGACTGAACTTCTCTTGCGAAAAACCCGAAGTTATCAACGAGGGAATTGCCAGGCTGGGTGTCGTTCTGAAAAAACTATTTTAATAAAGTTTCTTAAAGAAAAAAGCGCTTCCACCACTAATTTGGAAGCGCTTTTTGTTTTCCTAATGGCGCCAGGCTTTGTAATTCTTCAAAATCGAGTTGCCAATGAATTCCCGTAAGATTGAATTATCTGGAATAATATCTGTATCCATTGGCAGGAACCATTCTATAAACGCCAATAACCGTTTTGCTTCAATGTATTCATGGGTGCCAAATGGCACCTGCCTTAATAAAGGCTCTACCATTGTTTTTAAGGCTGAAATTTCAAAAACCAGGGCGGAATTGAACATCTCATCAGCATGTTCCTGGAAAGGGAAAATATACCTTTTTTCACCGCGTCTGACAGACTCCCAACGCTGTATCGTATCTCTCGCTGTATAACCTCTTTCACGTGCATCTCGGATAATCCGTCTGATCAGCCGGGTATCTGTTGTAGATATCCGATTGTATCGATCAAGATTCAGTTGTGTCAGGCAAGATGCGTAAAGTCTAAATAAGGATTTGGTGGGGATTCCTGGAAGGAGTGCGGGGTTTAAGCCATGAATACCCTCAAGGATTAGTACCTGGTCTTTATGAAGTCTGATAGTATCACCTGTAACAGCTTTTCCTTCCTTAAAATCGTACTTTGGCAGCTGTATTTCCTCTCCATTGATCAGACCCTGGAGATGATGTGATAACAGGTCAACTTTTACCGCGCCAATAGACTCAAAATCATAATCACCATTCTCATCTTTTGGCGTTTTTTCACGATCAACAAAATAATTGTCCAGCTCAATAGCAAAGGGTTCTACTCCCTGGGCTAACAATTGAATAGATAAGCGTTTGGAAAAAGTGGTTTTACCGGATGAAGAAGGGCCAGCTATTAAGACAATCCTGGGCTTGCGTGGGTCTGTAATAATTTTTGTAGCAATGTCGGAAATTTTTTGTTCATGCAGGGCTTCAGAAATTAAAACCACTTCCCGTATTTTTTTCTCATTGATTGATTTGTTCAACTGTCCAACATGATTGATTCCGAGTCTGTCCAACCAATCCCCATATTGCTGGTAAGTTGCCAGTAAACCTTCAGTGCCAGTCATTGGCTCCAATGTAGTTGGGGTATGCCTTCTTGGAAAACGTAAGGCAAAACCATTCCCAAACTTTTGCAAGTCAAACCACTTGAGGTAACCCGTAGATGGCACCATATAACCATGGTGATAATCCTGGTGGTTGCCCAACTTATAAACAACCAAATGGTTTTTCTGGCGGTACTTCAACAATTCAACTTTATCTGCTTGCTCTTTCTGTTGGAATATTTCTACTGCTTCTTCGAGAGGAATTTGAGATCGCTCAAATGGAAGATCTGCTTCGGTAAGATGCCGCATATGATTTTCGAGCTGCTTGATCTCTTCAAGACTCAGAGGCTCTCTGCCTTTTACCTCACAAAAATATCCCCCGGTAGCTATTGAATGATCGACTGTCAGGTAGCTACCTGGAAACAGTTCTTCATAAGCTGCTTCGACTAAAAAAGTAACCGACCGTCTGTAAATTCTTGCCCCGTCAGCATCCTTCATTGAGATTGGGGTCACATTACAATCCATTTTCACTGGAAAGGTTAATTCGCGCAGTTCGCTGTTGACAATCGCTCCCATAATCGCCTCAGTCGACCATTCAGGCATAATCTTCAAGAAGCTTTCTAATGATGTTCCCCTGGGGCCTGAAATTATTCGGCCATCAGCCAGGTGAAGTTCGACTGAGTTACGCGCTTTCACAAAATTAATTTTATTCATTTCATTACTTTCTAAAATCGTCATTAATAGTTATTCCCATTTAATTTTTATTCATCACTTACTTCACATCACTTACTTCAACCCCATTAATTCATCACACAGTTTATAATTTGTGATTATTAAGTTTGAGGTATAACTCATGGTTGATAGTTGGCGCTTCATTATATCAAATTTCGCAGACGGTTCATGGAACATGGCTGTTGACGAAGCGATTCTTTCTGAAGTGAGTTCAGTCAATTCTCCTCCAACAATCAGGTTATATGGCTGGATGCCGCCCTGCCTTTCACTTGGTGTTGCCCAACCTTTTTCTGACATCGACCTTGAGCGTTTACAGCAAAATGGGTGGTCAATAGTTCGACGCCCAACTGGTGGACGTGCAATATTGCACACTGATGAACTGACCTATTCCATAATTGCCCCAAAAGATCATCCGCTGGTAGAAGGAAGCATCCTTGAAAGCTATCAAAGGCTCTCTCAGGGCTTGCTGTACACGCTAAGTCTGTTTGGTATTGATGCTATGGCTCAAAAAAAGTACGCCTCAAGCGCTCCTGCTGATAACGGTGCTGTGTGCTTTGAGGTGCCCTCCAATTATGAGTTGACTATATCAGGTAAAAAGTTAATCGGCAGCGCCCAGGCCAGGAAATATGATGGTGTGCTCCAGCATGGATCAATTCCTCTGTTCGGTGATATCTCGCGTATCGTTGAAGTCTTAAAATATTCAGATGAAATGCGCAGAGAAGAAGCAAAATACAGGGTTTTAAGCCGCGCTGCAACAATCGAAAGCGTATCAGGCAATCAGTTTTCATTTTTAGAAGCTGCTTTGCTTTTTAAACAAGCCTTCCAAACTGAATTTAACCTGGATTTTTTTGATGGATTTCTGTCTGAGTCTGAAATTGTCCTGGCAACCAATCTTCAACAGTCAAAGTATGCCAATAAGGCATGGACTGAAAGACTTTAATTTTATTGCTGATTAATCCTCAAAGATAACCTTCTCATATCCCAGCTCATCAAGGAAGCGTTCCATGAAGACCTGGCTGTTTGCTTCTGCTTGTTCTAAAATACCATCTTCGAGTGCTGCCTTTAATATTTCATCTTCAGCTGCTTTTCTGGCTGTAGTTTCGAGATTGACATCACCCCTGTTGAGCAGACCTGTTTCACGATCATAGACATACGATTTTTGATTATTCAACGTGTGAACAAACACTTCAGCCGGTGGTAGTTTTATATGCATTACATCACCAACAACCCAAATATCTTTCTCACTGATTTTCCGTAAATCAATTCCAGCTATGACGGTACCATGGGCAACAAATAAGAGCTTGTCTCCAAAAAACGCCTTGAACTGATTTTGTCCAATTTGTGCGGTAATAATTTTTTCTAATGAGTATTGAATTGTCTCCAATCTTGCCAGTGACTGTACATCATATATAATTGTGACCGGGTCTATGACAACTGTTGGTGTTGGGTGAAGAACCATAGCAATTTGTGTTTGAACCTGATGATTCGCTTGTTCTACGGGTTTAAATAACGAATCAATAGTGTTAGTAATTGTATTGTTAACCCCATAAATAGTCGCAGCAATCAGCAGACCTGAAGCAACAAAAAATAAGAGAATAGCCAGAAGAACTTTCTTTATCGTCATAAGACACACAACCTTTTCTTAATGCTTAGTGGTTATAATTATGCCATAACTTATGCCAAAAAATAAACTTTACCTTTCACAATCCATTTCACTGATCGTTTGTCTGGTTTTATTTTCTGGATGTGGTCTCAGTTCATCAACACAGGCTGACATACCTCCGGTAGCCACCATCCCATTAGAAAATACCGTTACACCTGCTCCAACTTCTACCACATCCCCAAAATCTTATGGGTCAGCAGAAAATCCATATGTCATCGGAGAAATAATTGCTCCCGAATCAGTCTCACAGACTTTCGCTAATTACCTGTCCGAAAATACCGGTCACTTTTTTTCTGAAGTTGCTTTTAATGATTATTCACAACTCGTAGACTCTGTCAGATTGGGCAAAGTGGCTCTTGCCTGGCTCCCTCCAATCACGTACCTGTTTCTGCACGAGGAGGTTGGAGCAAGACCTTTACTTCTAACAAACCAGAACGGGGCTTATTTTTACGGCTCACAATTCTATGCTGCTGCTGACTCAAGCCTGTCAAATGTTTTTGATCAAGCAACTGACCAGAATAATCCAAATACAGATCTCACTGCATTTTTTACCCAGCTCCAGGGACTTCGTCCTTGTTTCGTCAGTAATACATCCGTATCAGGTTATTTGCTGCCAACCAGCCTTATTATTTCGAACAACATCACAACAGAGGAACCAGTTTTCACACAATCGCATGCATCCGTTATCCGCTCTCTCTACACTAAGGGCATATGCGATTTTGGTGCCACCTTCGCTCACATCGGTGACCCAAGAACCTCCTCAAGTGTGCTATCAGATCTCCCAGACGCTGCTGCAAGAATCCCCATAATTTATCGCTCTGATCCGATCATCCCAAATGCAAATCTAAGTGCATTTGAAACTGTAACGCCAGAGTTTGGCGAGATGTTAATTCCAATCATTCTTGAATATTCAAAATCTGACAGCGGACTGGAAACATTGAGAGCCTCAACCGGTTATAATATTTCATCATTAATGAGTATCGATGATTCAGCTTACAATCCATTAAGAGAAGTTCTGATTGTTACAAACTTTAATCCAGGTGACGGTATTGGCTACTAATTTAATTTTTTTCCATATTGGAATGGTTTTGTGAAATATCGAATTTTTATGAGTCTTACTTTAGTATTTGTCATTCTTGTCGTTATCAGCCTGCTGGTTCTTTTTACTCCCAGGTTAATCACTGGGGTCGCTGCAAGGGGCAATATATACGAGTCACAAGCAGCTCCCGATATGGATGTGGCTATTGTTTTTGGTGCAGGGTTACGCAGAGATGGAACGCCCACACCAGTACTGCAGGACCGTGTTAAAACAGCAGCAGAGTTGTACTTTGCTGGAAAAGTTAAAAAATTGCTTCTAACGGGTGACAATATTGACGTTGGTTACAACGAACCTGCATCCATGCAAGCTTATGCCCTGGAGTTGGGGGTTCCACAAGCCGATATTGTCCTTGATTATGCTGGACGCAGAACCTATGATAGCTGTTACAGAGCAAAACATATTTTTAAAGTGCAAAATGCCGCACTTGTAACCCAGACCTTTCATTTACCACGTGCGATGTTTTTATGCCAACAACTGAATTTGGATTCTGTTGGCGTAAATTCAGATCAGAGAGTTTACACACAACGATCTCAGACAATTTGGTTTATCCGTGAATTACCTGCGACACTGATGGCGTTCGTTGATATTTGGGTCAGACACCCAATTCCTGTTATGGGCGCTCCTGAACCGATTAATGTAGATTCCAATCCTCGCTGATTTTTTCTATCACAATTGCATGGAGATATTTAATTATGGACCGAAACGATGCTTTAATAATTGTTAATGAATACATAAAAAGCCCAAGTCTGGTCAGGCACATGCTGGCAGTTGAAGCAAGTATGCGATTTTATGCCCAACTATATAACCAGGATATCGAAAAATGGGCAATTACTGGATTACTGCACGATTTTGATTGGGAAATTCATCCCACTCTTGAAGAACATCCTGCTGCAGGTAAACCAATTTTGGAAAAATTAGGAGTCCCTTCAGATATTATTGCAGCGATAATGAGTCATTCAGATCACACTGGCTATCCACGTACAACGCTATTGGAAAAAGCTTTATTTGCTTGTGATGAAATTACGGGATTAATTACCGCTGTAGCACTTGTTCGCCCTTCTAAATCTCTTTATGATCTCTCCGCTTCATCTGTAAAGAAAAAGTGGAAAGATAAAGCATTTGCAGCCGGCGCAAACAGAGAAGAAATCAAAAAAGGTACCGAAGAGTTTGGTGTTGAATTATGGCAGCATGTAGATAATGTTATATTGGCTATGCGCAGTATTGCTTCAGAGCTCGAATTAGAAGGCACCTTGAAACCGTGAGTTCAAATTAACCCTTACAGTAAACTGACCCGGAAAATTATTATCCGAGTCAGTGTCTTTAGATCAGCTATTTATTTACTTTCCTTATTTTTGACCGCTTTCTTAGGGCTGGTAGGCTTTGCGCTGTTCCCTGGTTTTTCATACGATAAGGGTAGCTGTTCAGCTTTTACTTTATTAGTTGACCTTTTCTTAACTTCTGCATTTTCTGCTTTCGGCTTTGTTGTTTTTGTTTTTCGAGGTTTGCCTGCTTTTTTCTCAACTACATCGCCCTTAGTCGGTGAAATTTTGTTACCTTTTTCTCTGGCACCTGGTTTACTTTCCTTTGTTTTCCGTGGTTTTCTTTTTTCAGTTTCTTTGCCCGTATTTAGATAAGTAATTTCGGCTGTGATGCCTGTGAGCTCATCGTCGGGTTTTAACTCAAACAAAGTTTTTCCAAGAGCAGACCTTTTGGTAATCGCGATGCTATCCAGCTTGATCGCTTTCGAGGTCATTTTTTTGAAATGACAAAATACTGATTGTTTATTTTGCTCAAGCAAACCGCCGCGTAATATTTGGCCTGGCTTGAGTTTGCAAAAAATAACGCCCTGCCCATAGCGACCCTGTATCGGAACATCACTCAAAGCCACACGCCATGCCTGGCAATTATTGGACACAACAAAGATTGTTTGATCTTGATTTGCTACACCACCGGTTAAGAGGTAATCCTTATTTTTTAGTTTAATTCCATTCACGCCGGCAGCAACAAGTCCCATTGGTCGGACACCATCCAATGAGAACCTGATAATCATCCCAAGTGCGGTGAGTAGTACAATCTGTTCTTCATCATTTGTCAAAACACACTTGATAATTTCATCATTCTCATTTGCTTTGCTTAAGGTGAACATGGATGAAGAAGGTCCGGGGAGTTCACTGCAAGATGACTTCTTGATCATTCCAGATTTTGATAGTGTTGTGATGTAAAGGTTATCAAGATCATCCGTTGAATCAATCGCAAATATATCCGTTAAACTTTCATTTTGTTCAAAGGGTGTCACCTTGTTAACCGGGTAGCCGTCCTCAAATTTTTCAACAATCGGAATTGAAGATACTCCAACTGAAGCTGTTCTTCCAGATTTCGATACGATATACGCCGTCTGATGAGAATCTGTTTTTATCAGCCACTGCGGTATTGCTTTTCCACTACCTTTAAATCCTTTTTCTGCAGAAAGCCTGCCAATTAATCCATCGCTTGTAATGCCAACATAAACCTCTTCAACCGGCATGACAGCCTGGCTTGTCAGTACCATTTTTGAAGTTGTTCCTTCTTTGAGAGAAACAATCTGAGTGCGCCTGCTGTCGCTGTATTTGGTTTTCAATTCAAGCAAGTCTTGTTTTTCAAGCTCACGCATTCGTTTCTCAGATTTTAAGATGCCTTCCAGGTATTTAATGGTATCCTGCAGCTCTTTGTATTCCAGGTCAATTTTCTTTCTTTCTAATGAAGAGATTCTCTTGAGCGGCATATCAAGAATGGCTTGAGCTTGTAGTTGCGTTAGCTTATATCTCTTGATGAGTTTGCCCTGCGCATCAGTAACATCCTGTGATTTTTTTATCAATTCGATTATTTCATCAAGGTGCTTGATAGCGACCCTTAATCCTTCAAGGATGTGCGCCCTTTCCTTTGCTTTATTCAGCTCAAATCTGCTGCGTCTTTTTATCACATCGAAACGATGATTCAAATAAACTTTCAAAGCTTGTTTTAGGTTTAACAACCTTGGTTCACCATTGACTAAGGCAAGCAGGGTGATGCTGAATGTACTTTGAAGGGGTGTTTTTTGATATAAATTCAGAAGAATTTTGTCTGTTTCCGCATTCTTGGCGAGTTCAATAACAATTCTCATGCCTTGCTTGTCAGACTCATCCCTAAGATCAGCAATACCTTCGATTTTATTTTCCCGGACAAGGTCAGCAATTTTCTCGATCAGTGCTGCTTTATTGGTCTGATACGGCAGTTCAGTAATGATAATTTTAGTCTTTCCACGTGTCATTTCTTCGAGATGAACGCGTCCACGAACCAGTACCCTGCCTTTCCCTGTGGAATAGGCAGTTAAAATATCATTTTTATCGCCTTCCTGTAAGATAAGTCCCCCCGTTGGGAAATCTGGACCTTTGACATATTCAAGAAGATCAGAGACTGCGATATCATCCATCTTCTCCCAATTATCAAGAAGGTAGATCATTGCGTTAATAAGTTCTTCAAAATTATGAGGTGGAATATTTGTTGACATTCCTACAGCAATACCACTGGCACCATTCAATAATAAATTTGGAACTGCAGCAGGCATAACTTCCGGTTCAACCAGTGTTTCGTCAAAATTGCGTATAAAATTTACAGTGTCCTTTTCAATTTGACTCAGCATTTCCATTGAGTATTGAGTCATCCTGGCTTCTGTGTAACGCATAGCAGCTGGCGGATCCCCATCTACGCTGCCAAAGTTACCCTGCCCATCGACTGCCAGATATCGCATGGAAAAATCTTGAGCCATTCTAGCCATTGCATCATACACAGCCACATCACCGTGAGGATGATATTTACCAAGCACCTCGCCAACAATCCTTGCTGATTTTTTATAGTCGCTTCCCGGCCTGATGCCAAGATCATACATTGCATACAGGATGCGGCGTTGGACAGGTTTTAATCCATCCCTTGCATCCGGAAGCGCTCGCGAAGCGATTACGCTCATGGCATAATCAAGGTAGGATTGCTGCATCTCATGATCTATATCAATTTTCTTTACAAGCCCAATTTCCATTTTAGTACCTCTACGTATGTGTGAATCCCCTTAAATTAATCCATAATAATCATAAATCAATCTCCCCTGAAAATATTAAAATATTTCAGGGGAGATGTGTTCTACTTAAGTTTACATTTTAATAAATCTTAAGCCATGTCCTCATCGGCTTCATCTTCATCTAAATCTTCAAGGTCTGAATCATCCTCAAAGAGATCTTCTTCAGCCTCTTCATCCAGAAGGTCAAAATCGGCTTGATTATCTATCAGTGATTCATGAGAGGTCATGAAAACATCTTCCTCATCACTGTCAAATTCACCTTCATTCAAGCCAATTTCTTCTTCTTCCTGATCCAATTCGGCGAATCTTCCATGTTCAAAACCTGTTCCAGCAGGAATGAGTTTACCGATGATCACGTTTTCTTTGAGGCCAAATAATGGATCCTGGGTAGAAGCTATTGCTGCACCGGCTAAGACTTTAATTGTGTGTTGGAAAGAAGATGCGGCGAGGAAGGAATCAGTGCTTAGTGAAGCCTTAGTTACGCCAAGTAATACTTCAATGTATTTTGCTGGTTGTTTGCCCTCTCTTACGAGTTGCTCATTAACTTTGCGAATCTCTAAGCGATCAACCATATCCATTGGAAGATAATGTGAATCATTAGGACGAACAACCTGCACCTTGCCGACCATTTTCCTTGTGATTACCTCAAAGTGCTTATCATTGATGTTTTGGCCTTGAGCCCGATATACCTTTTGGATCTCGGTTAGCAGGTAAACCTGGCAGGCTTCACGTCCCTTAATCTTCAAGATCGTGTGTGGATTCATCGAGCCTTCTGTTAGTGGTTGGCCGGCTTCAACCTGGTCACCATCACGAATGATGAGCCTTGATGTTGTAGGAATTTCGTATTCTTCCGATTCTTGTTGTTCGTGAGAAATGATGACATTGCGACCTTCTACACGGACACGTCCCTTGTGTGACGACTGGATATTTGCTTCACCTTTTTGAGCAATCACATCAGACAGAACAACATCATCTTCATCTTTGACGAGGATATCCCAGCCTTCTGGTATTGTGTACTCATCATTCACCATTTGGCTGTGTTCAACTCGCACAATCCTTTGATCGCTGTATCGATCAGATTGCATTATCTTTGCTTTGCCAGATATGCCAGTAATAACTGCCTCACCTTTAGGTGTTCGCCTCGCCTCAAATAGCTCCTCTACACGCGGCAAACCAGTTGTAATATCACTTCCTGCGGCAACACCACCGGTGTGGAATGTTCTCAAAGTAAGCTGAGTACCTGGTTCACCAATAGACTGAGCAGCAACAATACCAACCGCTGATCCCATTTCAACCATTTTTCCGCGTCCCAGGTCCATACCGTAGCATTTTGCACAGATTCCGTGAACAAGTTCACAGGTTAATGGTGAACGAACTTTTACAGCCTCAACGTTGGCAGTGACAATCTTTCTTACGAGGTCATGAGTGAGCATTTCATCGCGCTCACCCAATATCTCACCAGTTGAAGGATCAGTTACGCGGGCAGCTATATATCTGCCAAATAATCTAACATCCATCGTTTGGCCAGCGATATCATCTGTTTTCCTGATCCAGATACCATCAGTCGTACCACAATCAATCTCATTGATGATGATATCCTGAGCAATATCAACCAACCGCCTGGTCAGGTAGCCAGCGTCAGCTGTACGCAACGCCGTATCTGCCAAACCTTTTCTAGCACCATGCGTCGAAATAAAGTACTCAAGAGCAGTAAGACCTTCTCTGAAGTTGGATTTAATTGGTAGTTTGATGATTCGACCCGCCGGGTCAGCCATCAAACCACGCATTCCTGCCAGCTGAGAAATTGGTCCAAAACCGCCTTTTGTCGCGCCGGAGTTCGCCATTGTAGAGAGATTTCCATTCGGATTCATTGCCGCTCTAACAGCCACAGCAACATCCTTGGTAGTCTGCTGCCAAACCTCAACGACGCGATCAGTGCGCTCCTGTTCAGTCAACAATCCTCTACGCCATGCCCGGTTAACCTTCTCCACTTCTGCTTCAGAAGTCTCAATAATTTCCTTCTTAGACGATGGAATAGCAATATCTGAAACTGCAATGGTTGATCCTGATTTCATAGCGTATTCAAAACCGATTTCTTTTATCAGGTCAGCTACATCCGTGGTGACCTCTTGTCCACAAATTTCATATACGTCTGCCACAAGATCTTTGACGCCACCTTTATCCAATACCATATTGATAAAGTGAACATCTTTGGGCATAATTTTATTGAACAATACACGTCCAACAGTAGTTGGAATCATCCCAATACGTGGATGAGACAAACGATTGTTATCTTCGTCATACCAGGACTCAGCCATGACATTAATCCTGGCATGGATATCCAGCTGTCCAAGCTCATACGCCAGTTCCACTTCATCAAGGTCACTGAAGTTTCTTCCTTCGCCCTTGTGCGGGAGATCATTTTCCAGGGTGAGATAATACACACCCAAAACCATATCCTTGGATGGGCTGATAATAGGCTCGCCATCAGCCGGTTTCAATAGATTTTTCGAAGAAAGCATCAGGTTTCTTGCTTCCCATACTGCTTTCTCAGAGAGAGGCACATGGACAGCCATTTGGTCACCGTCAAAGTCAGCATTAAAAGCTGTTGTCACCAGTGGGTGTAATTGAATTGCGCTGCCTTCAATCAGGACAGGCTCGAATGCTTGAATGCCCAATCTGTGCAGGGTAGGAGCACGATTCAAAAGGATCGGTCTGTCTTTGATGACTTCTTCAAGTACTTCATAAACCTCCGGTCTGTCTCTTTCAATAAACCTGCGAGCACCTTTTACGTTAGCTGCATAGTTATGTTTTACAAGTTTTGCAATCACATATGGCCTGAACAACTCAAGCGCCATACTCTTTGGTAAGCCGCACTGATAAAGTTTTAATTGAGGTCCAACCACAATAACTGAACGTCCTGAGTAATCAACACGCTTGCCAAGTAAATTTCTGCGGAAGCGGCCCTTCTTACCTTTGAGCATATCACTCAAAGATTTTAATTCTCGCCGGCCGCGCCTTGAAAGTGCTTTGCCCCGCTGTGAGTTGTCTATCAGAGAATCAACAGCTTCCTGAAGCATGCGTTTTTCATTGCGCACAATAACATCAGGAGCGCCAAGTTCAAGCAGTCTCTTTAGTCGGTTATTACGATTGATTACACGGCGGTATAAATCGTTGAGATCAGAGGTTGCAAAACGACCGCCATCAAGCTGCACCATAGGCCTTAAATCAGGAGGGATAACCGGTAGAACGGTTAATATCATCCACTCAGGTCGATTGTTTGAACGTCGGAAAGCTTCAACAACCTTTAAGCGGGTAGTAGCCTTCTTGCGCTTTTGCTTGCTCTTTGAGGTCTTTACTTCCACCCACAATTCTTCTGCGAGCTTATCCATGTCCAGCCGTTTGAGAATGTCATAAAACGCCTCAGCACCCATGTCAGCCCTGAAAACCTGGCCCCATCTGGATTTCAATTCACGATATCGGCTTTCAGTTAAGAAAGTGAAGGTCCTTAAATCGTGCAGTTCGTCGCGCAATACAGCGTTTTGATTCTGTGTTTCAACGGATTTATCTTCGAGCTGATTTCGCAGAGCTTCCATTTGCTCATCAGCCTCAATTTTGTTCTTTTCAATATCCAGCTTGATTCGTTCAATATCCCGCTGCAGCTCTTTTTTGAATTCTTTCTCAATCTCGTCAAGTCGTTCCTTGACTACTTGTTGAACCTTAGAAATATGCTGGGAAGAAATTGTTTCAGACCCGGCAACAAGTTCAACATTTGCAGCAGTGAACACTACAGGCGCCCTGAGTGATTTGCCAATGTTTTCCTGAAGCTGTTCTTCTATTCGTTGGCCTTCTTTGATGACAGGATCAATTCGGACGGCTATTTGTTCGTCAGAACGGTTCTCAAGTTCAATTTTTTGTTGGGCAAGTTCGTTATTCTTCCGATCGCGTTCCTGTTTTACATCAAGGATTTTCTTATTGATATCCTGGGCTTGTTCACGTTCGGAGAAGCTTATTTCATCTTCTAAGCGTTTTAATGCCTTTTGACGCGCGTCATCATCCACATAAGTGACAATATATTGGGCAAAATAAAGAACACGGTCAAGATTTCTGCGTGAAATATCCAGCAGTAAACCAAGATATGAAGGGATCCTACGCGTATACCATATATGCGCGACAGGTGAAGCAAGGTCAATATGACCCATTCTCTCACGCCGTACTGAAGACCGCGTCACTTCGACGCCGCATTTATCGCAGATTATTCCCTTATAGCGTGGGTTTTTATATTTACCGCAGTAACACTGCCAGTCACGGGTTGGGCCAAAAATTGCTTCACAAAACAGCCCGTCCTTTTCTGGTCGTAATCGTCGGTAATTAATTGTTTCGGGTTTTAATACTTCCCCATAAGACCATACTCGGATCGTTTCGGGTGAAGCCAGGCTGATTCGGAGAGCTACGAGTCCCTTGGTTTCCACTAGTACACCTCGCAAAGAATAAAATCACTAATCGTTAACAATAACCAAGCGCTTCAAAAAGATTCGGCGCTTACATCAAGTTGACAGTAAAATTCACTATACATGCAGCCTGAAATTGTATCATAACCCCGCTAATTATTCAATGGCAATTTTGGAAGCAAATTTTGTGTTCAATTAACATAATCAGTATTCAATATTGGATTATACCGTATAAAAAGGTACATTTCTCCCGATTGTCAGTTTACAAAATTCTTCTCTTGAGATTATTGCGCTTATGCTAAAATTCTCTAGTTGATTTTTCTAAAGTCCATATAATTAGGAGTGTGGAGCAATAAATGGATATCATCATCAGACCAACCCGCAAAAGTGATTACAATCAGTTGCTTGAGGTGGAGATTGCAGCCACACCTGGTCTAAGTTATCTGCCAAATGTGTTTGATATGTTCCTCCATGACATAACTGGTCATTTTCTTACTGCTGAAGTTGGTGGTAAAGTGGTTGGTTGTGGAAAATTTTCGATGATGATTGATGGCTCTGCCTGGCTGGAAACACTCAGAGTGCTGCCAAAATTTCAAGGCATTGGCGTAGGCAAAGCCTTTTATGATGAATTTCTTAGGCTTTCCATGTTGAAGCACACATCACAGCTACGAATGTACACAGGGCTAAGAAATGTTGTTAGTAAAGGGTTGGCTGAAAAATATGGTTTCCAGTTAGTTGGTACATTCAAAACTGCCTCGTGCACGGTTATGCCATATTTACACCCACTTGAATCTAATAACTTTCTTCCAGTGAAGAATCTAGAAGACATCATTCCAGACATTGACACTTTCAAAGAGAACTGGGGAAATTTGATTGGATTAAACAGGACTTTCTTTTCTCTAAATGAGGGTGCGTTTCAAGAGCTCATTAAATTAAAGTGGCTATACGCAAATTCAGATGGAAAAAATTCTGTCATTCTTGGTTCTCGCTTTATGCCGGAGAAAGCCTTATACATCCTGGCATATCTTGGAGACCCAAAGTCAATTCTGGGTTTTGCGATGCAGAAAGCTATTGAAGTAAAAACTCAAAAGTTGATCTGTCACTTTCCTGCATCTGTAACCAGAATATTTGATGATCTCTCAGCTAATGGGATGCAAATCGAACCCTCGGAAATCATCGTGATGGAACGCGATCAGTCTTAAATAACCAAACTATAGCAGGCTTCTTTGTATTGAGTATTTTCTGAGTCGATAGTCTAGAACTTGGGTTTTATTGGTAATTCGAATGAAAATAGGCTACCTTTTCCAAGCTGACTTTGAGCATTGACCTTTCCCCCATGTCTTTTTACGATAGAATTGACAATTGATAATCCCAGGCTGCTGTGATGAGTTCCACTTGATGAATCACTGGTGTGCAGCCGATTAAAGATATTGTTTAAGTCAATAGGAGATATTCCTTTACCTGTATCTTTTACATAGAAGCCAATGTTATTTCCTTTGGGTTCACAACCAATATTTATTGCACCATTCATCATTGTAAACCGTATGGCATTTTCAATTAAATTGGACAGCGCGCGCAATATCAATTCTCTATCTGCTGATAATAAAATATCTTTTTCCAATTTTGTAACAGCGAAATTGATCTTATTTTGTGCGATCACAGGCTGAAACGAATGATATGCCTCATCCAGTAATTCATTGCATGAGAAGTTGGAGATCTTCAAAGCGTCTCCTGATTCCAACCTGTCAAGGTCAAGCAGGTTGTTAACCAGACGAGAAAGACCCTCTAAATCAAGGTTCATCTGGTCCAGATAATTCTTTTGCCTTTCATTCAATTGGCCAACCATCTGAATCATTGTGCCATAGCCCTTTAAAAGGGATAGCGGTGTTTTTAATTCATGGCTGACCGTTGAGACAAATTCCAATCTCATTTTGTCAACCGTCTTATAGTAGGTAATATCTTTCAGCACACAAATCCGTCCCGCATTAAGATCAGTGTGAGCAGCGTTTGTGCATCTCACGGAAAATACCCTGCCATCCTGCAGAGTAATTTCATCTTCAAAATCAGTATCACGGCGAGATACTATCAATTCCAGAAACTTTTCATTATTGATTAAATTATGCACCGGTTGTCCTTGTTTAATGACTTTTTTCAAGCCATCAAGGTTTGCCGCTGCCTGGTTCGCAATAATGATCTGATTTTGGTTATCCAATACAAAAACAGGATCAGGAATTGCATTGAGTACGGATTCAAGTCTTTGTTTACCAACGTGTGCTGAATAGTACAGGCTGGCATTCGACGCAGCCAAAGAAGCCTGACCCGCCATAGTTGTAAAATATCTTATCTCTTCAGTCGTGAATTGGTGCGGTTCTTTATAACCCAACCATAGAATACCAAAAAATTCATTTTTATAATAAATCGATATAGCAATCAGTGCGCCAGGCATCATTTCTGCGTGAAATTGAAGTCTTCTTTCACGATAACAATTGGGCACATCCAGGTACTCACGGTCGCGCATCATTTCCATCAATTGGATGTCAAGATAGGCGTAATCATTTGCGATTCTTGAACTGACAAAAGTAATTGGCTCATCGGTAAGCTCGCCTTCAACAACATTAGAAACAAGGCAAATCCTTCCAAAATACACATCACTTTCTATGATGTTATCCAGAATAGGTCGAATGGCTTCTTCAAAATTTAGGTTTTCCGCTACCGAGTTTGATACTACAAGAACTTTGCTCATTTCATTTATGCGCTGGCGCAATTTTTGCCGCATTGTGTCCAAAGAACCTGCCAGCTTACCCAACTCATCTTTTCGGTCGAGATCAAGCTGATTGGCCAGATTCCCATTGGAGATAGCCTCCGCTTCAAGTCCAAGAATTCGTATTGAACTGGATATTGAATTTAAAGTAAAACGCCAGAATAATAAAAAGATGACCAGGAAGATTACCAACATGGTTGTTATTGGCCAGGCAATATTCATTGCCACAGCGCGAGTCTCATCAGATGGAATATTCAACAATATTAACCAATTTGGCCCAATAATGCGGTGAGCAAAACTGTAAGTCCCTGTTCCGGCCATTGAACGGTCCAAATAATAGCTGCTATTGTCAATTATCTCTCCCTGATAGTAAGAGAAGATGCTTCCTTCATCAGATGAATGAAGCACTCTATAATCAGTATCGAGAATATACCAGTTACCTCCTTCAAGATTTGTTTTATTCAATAGGCTCACAAGAGGTGCAGTTATTCTGTTATCAGAAAGGGTTGTATAACCGGATACTATTCCAATGATTTGAGTCTCACTATCGATAATAGGTTTAATAAAATTGAACTTGACGCCATTATTGTTGCTGTTTGGCGGAAGGGTAACGATTTGTAGTTCAGCGCCACGCGTCGCATTTTGGAGCGCGTTCATTTCAAGATCTGACAATTTCCCTGATGTAAGCCCGGGTGTTCCTTTGATTATCTCGCCATTAGAATCAAATAAAGCAGCATCAGTAAAAAAATGGTTGTCCGAGATTTTTTCATCAAAGTCATCTATACTATCCTGCAGTGTTATGTCGCTGGCTGGAAAATCACTTAGATCGCTAATCTCTTTTTGCCCGGTCTCAAAAAACATCGGAAGTTCGTTCTGAGCGTAAAACACAAGGTCTTTCAATCGATTTTCATAAAATCTTTCTGACAGAAATGTTGATAGCTGCCACACAACAGCAACAATGATAGCAAACATCGCCAATGAAATTGGTAATAATCGATTGAAGAACCTGTTTGATAAACTATTGCTTTTATCAGCTTGGGGTTCTATTTCCTCAACAGACCAATTCAGAAGGTCATTTTTGATTCCAATATTGCACAGATATCCAGAAATAATTACAGGCAGCAAGTACTGTATTAATTTATAAGCCCCGCTCTTGAGCCAATCATCCAGGCGAAGCAAGATTTGGCCGTCAGTAATTATTACGGTGCTGATTAAGTATAACGGCACCAAGTAGAAGACGGATTTGATGCCTGCTAATAATGGTGTGTTGGATTTGTTCGAACCAGGGACACGCTTATTAACGATTAGAAAAAATGCCAGGGCTAGAAAAAAATAATCAAAAAAAGATATGAGCTGATGAGCAGCCCAAAGTGAATAAATAAAACCACTTAATAACGCTAGAATGAGCGCTGGACCCAGACCAAGTGTTCCGACAGCAATCATCCAGGGGAGGGAAGAAAGCGGGTGAACAATTGGTGCGGCGATCTCTATGGGTGCGCCAGGAATGCTAATAGCCCAGCAACTGGGAAACTGTACCCCAATGATGCCTGTAGTTATTGGACTGAGAAGCAGCAGGAAAATGAAAAATCGCTTTTTCCTCTTATTATTAAATTGCATGGATAGATGGTCACGGTATTTTAAAAGGTAAAACAAACCAACAAGACTCAAGCACAACAAACCTAACCATCCCAACCAGGTAAATGGAAGGGTGATATAAGGATTCCTGCTGTAAATAGATAATAAAAACTGCATTAGATCATCATCACAAACGGTTTAATTTAATAATTTATCTATGTTTGCTTTGCGATTGATATTCTTCCATGTTGATTTATAAAGTATTGGCTCCTTTGATTCAATAGACTTATCCACAATCAATTTTTGCCAAACTTTTTCAAATTCTCCTGCTTGGGTAAAGCAGTCTTGGCTCAATCTTTGCCGTAATTCCACTCCCTGCGTTTGGGCTTGTTGAGATTGCTCTACAAATTTGGCTTGTAAACACATTTGCTCCTGCCTACCCAACTGCATAGAGTCTTCATAATTTTTTATAATTCTTCGATGCAGTAATTCATGCTGCCAGAAAAGAGATGTCTCATCATACTCACCAACAGGCGACTGACCGATGTCTGGAATGCCAGCATCAATCCATACTGGCTTAAACAGACTTGTGCATGGAGCTGAAGTCCCTGTTATCCAGTAGGTCTGATTATCTACCGTGAGATCTGCAACAAGCGACGCGACAGATTGGCTTTCCCGAACCGGTCCAAAGCCTGTATGCATACAAACCTGTGCCCCAGTTAATTTTTTTCCAGGATTGTAAGGTTCATGGCCGTTGCCATGAGATTGCAGCGCTGAGAACATGTTTGTCACATCTGCTGACCCGATAGATTCCTTTAGTTGCTCAAATGAACAACTCTGCCGGTTATGTGAATCACTGAATGTGGTATAGAGAAAATCAGAATAATTCTTGGCAAAATTGAATTGTTTTTTATCCTTACACCATCCCTTTTCAATAGCATTACTCACAAGTTGATCAGACGCCATGTCGAAGTCGTTTCCCAGTGTAATGGCATTAGAGATCGTATAAATATCAATTACGCGTTTTGCCGCCCAGTGCTTACCAGCGGTTTCTAGTACCCATGCTTCATTAGGATCTGTGATGATAAAACTGTTGTGGTAAAACATACTGTGATCGAATCCACAGTTACCACCCTGGCCGTATTCCTCTAAAAGAGAGATAATGACTTTTAATGCCTCAGAAGAACTGGCAGCCCTTTGTAAACTAAGGCGAATTAGATCCATTCCGGTCAAACCAGAAGTTTTTTGATAGTCTTCCTTAGTAAAAACAGCCTCATTTCCAATCACCACGCCAAACTCATTAGCACCAATCTCACACCCCCACATCCAAAATGGCTTTGAGATTAAGACTGTGTTGGTTCTTTTAACTTGCGGGATAGTGATATAGGTACATTTCTGCATATCAGAAGGCGCATGATCCCTGCCTGGAATTATCAAGGGTTCTTGAGCTTCGTTCGGATGCCTGTCACTATTTTTTCCAAAATAGACATGCCCATTTTTTGTTGCATTGCCCATCATAACCATCGTATCACACATGGTTTTTACACTCCATTTCTATACGGGTTATTATTTCACATCATTATTATAGTAGCTCAAGAACTTTGTTATAAACCTCTTGAACGGATAAATCATCAGTTTGTATTACAACAGCATCTTCAGCCGGCTTTAGCGGCGCAGTCGCACGTGTGGAATCAATTTGGTCCCTCTTGATCATGCTTTCAAGGATCTCTGCATAGGGGAGATCAATCCCCCTGGCAGCCAACTCCTTTTGTCTTCTCAATGCCCTGCTTTCAACAGAGGCATCCAGGTAGATTTTTAGATCTGCTTGAGGCAGAACAACGGTTCCGATGTCTCTGCCAGCCATCACAATTCTTCCCTTTGACCCAATCTGCTTTTGCTGCTGTGTCATGGCTACGCGCACTCCAGGATATGCGCTCACGACTGATACGTTCTCGTCTACTGCTTCACTGCGTATTTCCCACGTCACATCAATGCCATCCAACATGACATCAAATTTTCGTCCATCATTATTGGTTGTCTGCTGGATGTCAATTTTTATTGTCCTTGCCAGTTCAGTGATTGCATCTCCACAAGTCAGGTCAACAGCTCTGTTCAGTGCAGCCAGCGTCACAGCCCGATACATAACACCGGTGTCAAAGTACAGATAGTCCAATTTCTTAGCCAGTAGCTCGGCAATCGTTGATTTGCCAGATGCAGCAGTGCCATCAATGGCGATGATGTTTGGTGTGCCCATAATTACCTCAATTATTCTGCGAATAAATCTGAACGTACCCATAGTATTAGGTATTCGTCAATGAATTTTATCTTTCTGGAAAGAAGCCAATTAAGATAGTCGGAGCCAGTCATAGTATTCCAATCAGGCAGTCTGCTCCACACGAAATCTTGCCCGCGGTAACCAATAGATGACTCAACCTGTCCATCAATAGGCGTGATGATCATCGGCGACATTGAATCTTGGTTTATTGCATTTGTATAATTAACAGTTCGAATATTTCGCAGTGCCCAATCCAGAGAAGGTTCACGGAAATTCACAATATCAATGTTGACACTTTGTGCTGATTGAAATTTCCGTTTAGCTATGTCAGAAATTGTGTCAACCATCAACTTCTCATCCACAATAACTGATTGCCTGGCTGTCATTTCTGCGTAGTGACTGTCTTTGCTGCCTATCACTCCCAGCATTGCTCCTGTACTAAATACTAAAAGTACAAGTCCAAATGAACTGATAAACAAATTTATTCCAAGCTGTAAACCCCAGCCCCAAATGATGAGTATTAAAGTGAGACCAATCAGTACAAACCCACCAATTAATGCTGCAATTTGTATCTCAGAAGGGTAAATCTGATAACTGCCGCTGTACATCCCCCTCAAATTGCTGTAAGTGAACAGTATCAAGGTGATGATGACCATCGTGCCAATCAAAAATGGGATAAGATCGAATCGATCAAGTTGAAACGTTTCAAGAATGTGGCTTGAGATATACAACCACAATGGCAGGATAAGAAAAATTGCAAAAAAGATATTTCTTGCTGGATATATTAAAGCAAAAATAAAGGCGATGACAATCAACAGCCATATAAATTTCTGGTTTAACTTTCCACTTATTTTTTGAACACCCAAAATCAACAAACCAGAAAATAACGGCAGACTGGCATAGCCTAAAAGACCAGCCAGGTATGCTTTTACAGGTAATTCTGGCCCAGAAGCAAAGCCCTTAAAAAACTCTACTATTGAGCTTACTGTTAGCTGCCAGCCAATTGGGTGGCATGCAAAACCCGACCCCAGTAGCAGGAATGTCAAAGTTCCTGAAATGCTGACGCGCCTCCATCCGTGTTTTCCAATCAACAACAGTGAAGAAAGTGACCGTTTAGTTTTGTTATCAATTCCCGTGAGTTGAATTATTGCGATAGTGATCACCACAATTAAAAAGCCAGCCCAGAAATATGATCCTGAAAGAACGCCAATGCCAAAGGCAATGCCAGCGAAAATTGGTTTGTTGCTGTAAATAAATCCAATAATGCAAATAAGAGAGAGTACCGCAATCATATCGCCAGATGCAAACCTGGAAAGACCCACAAGAAGCGGGTCAATCGCCAAAAAAGCGGAAAATAGTAATATCGTTTTGCCAGATAGTGCTTTTCTAAAAAGAAGCGGTGTTAGAACGACTAATACACCGGCAGTAGCTGGTATTAGCCGTGCAAAAAATGCACTTGCCTGAAACAACCAAAAAACCATGTTGGTGAATATGATGTAAAGAGGTTGTCCGATAGATGGTGTGAATTCCACTAAATTCAGAGCTTGAACTGCATTGGCTGATTCTGTACTTGTTAATGGAACGCCATAGACTCCTGCAAATCTAAGAATGATTGCAAGGAGTAAGATTAAACCGTACACAATGAAAAAAGTTTTTCGATTATCTATCATTTTCCACAGAATTCCGCCATCTATCATTAATCAAGTACCTGGTAAATTCTAACAGACTCATTTTGAAACGCTAAATGTAAATGGGTATCAAATTTATTCGTATTTGCTCCGTACAATTGTTCTTCCATTGCACCAACATAAACATAATTAATTTGATACTCTTGAATAATTCTCTCAGCTTCTTCCCAACTTGAGGATTTATACAGCAGTTCAATGTCAGGCTCCCTACTGCCAATTTCCTCTGCGCCACCTCGCCATTGGGATTCATGCCCTGGCCATCCTAACACTGTGGCAAGCCCTGTTCTGGTTGATACCCTAGCATAACCAGAATAACTGCCACCAATTGCCTCGGCAACAACACCATCACCATTATCAGCGAGCCACATCATCGCTGCATATTCTTCAGGTTGGTATCTGGCATACACCTGATCTCCATCCAATGAGAGTTGTGCCAAGCTCGCCTGTGATATTCTTGAGGACAAACCAAAAAATGGGTACAGCAATCCTGATCCTATGACCAATGTCCATACAACAATGTAACCGGTTTTAAGGTAAATATTACGAACACTCTTAACTAATTCCACACTGGTATACGCCCCTGCGATTGCCAGCAAAAGCCATGCCTGGTAATAGAACTTAAAAATAGTGTTCATTCTCCAGCCAAACTGATCACGTAAATAAAAGAATTCTGGCACCAGGATCAACCCAAAACCAGCGAGCATAAGCACAAGCATAAAAGTATCAACCGGCTTTCTGTTATTGAATCTGCTATCTATAGGTATATCTTGATCGTCATTGCTGGTTTTGATTAATGCAGTGAATATCAAGGTTAAAATTGCCCAGAGGAAAATCCAGGCGCCGGGTGTCATCAGTCTGTCCATCATGCTATTTGAAAGCAGCTCTCCTGCAGAATTGCTTTCATGCAAACCGAGCAGATAATTCCCCAACTGGCCTAGCGAAGTGCTGATCAGTCCGAGGGTAAATATCAACCCGGTAAATAGGTAGGATAACGCCCAAATACCAAACACAATTATTGAGCTGTAAACTAAACCTTTTTTAATAGATTGCCAATCAAAATAGTCAAAAACTTTTTTCAAAAGCCAGCAACTAATTGGTAGTAGAAAAGGCGCAAACATAACTACAAACGAGATGCCGCGGGTGTAGAATCCAAGGCTTGGAAGGAATCCACCAGCCTGGGAATCAAATCCCAGGAAAAATGGGAGGAAAAGCACTAAACTTAGAATTCCAACAGTAATGATGACTTCAAGCAATTGAAAAACAAAAGAGAAAGTAATTTTTTTCCAGCTGATCGAAATACTGGTAAATACCAAACCCGTTACCATCAGGTAAATTGGAAAGTCCCAGACATTTAGGAAGGAAAGCGCACCCAATGCCAATGTTAGAAACCAAAATACTGGTGAGAAAAGCCAGCCAGAATGAGTTTTATTTTCCTTATTCGATAATCGGCCGGTTATCACCCCCTCGATGAAGTTAAATACGCCAATTCCAATCTGCTTTTCCCCCAGATTAGTAAGATACACGCAATATAAGATGGCGATGACTAACAGAACAAAAGGCATGCTGTAGACATGTGGGTGCAGGTCACCCAGCAGATATGAGAAAAATGGAAATTCATCAATGATTTCCTTTGATGTTCCTTGTTGGGTAAAATCCTGTAACACCCGGGATGCACGCCACCACCAGATACCGTTGACACGTTCTGGAACAAAACCGAGAGGTAAACTTGGCGGCTGATTGAGCTCCTGAATATTCAGCCAATTCCAAAACCTTGATGACCAAACACCTTCAGACTGCTTCCAAAAAATACCTTTGCTGTGTAAAACCTCAAGCAGTCCTTCCAGGTTGCTGACTATCAAGATAAATAACGGCGCAAGCAGTGCCTGATAATTAATTCCACTATGATTGTCATCATCGCCTGTTGTTTCTCTGTTATTTACAACCGCTTGTCGTTTTGGATGCAGCATATTAGTGAGAAGGTCATAGGAAGCTTGAGACACCAACCCAAAAAGCATGGCTAATGTAATATTGAACCCCACAGCCCCGCTTATGCCTGTGAGTTTGCAGAGCATTGCTGTCATCAAATAACCAAAATAGTAATAAGAAATTGCATAGCCTGACAGCCATGGATCATGTGGTGGAAAATCTGTGGAGTTGAGAATGGCATTGATGAAAGCCAACTCCATGGGTTTTTCAGTTCCTGAGATTTCCGGGTTAATCGAGCGTATGAATGCCCAACCCAAAAAACCAGCTAGAAATACCACTTCACTCACAAGGATAGACCTCCACTGGCGCTTCACCCAGCTTAGGAGCTGTCCAAAACCGGCTGATTTATTCATTAGATATGCGATAATCACGAAAGGAATCAGTGAAAAGCAAATTCCCTCAATGGTGTTGGTAATCACCTTGAGCGAAGTGCTTAACCAGAAAATGTAGCCCCATATTAGCAATGTGGTGATTTTTGCGAAACCATAACCACGGGTAGTAAAAACTTTAAATAAGCGGAAATTGATGGCAAGCCCAATTAATGACCCCATGAACAATACTGCATACCAGGCAAGCAGGGACGACATCTTATTGCTCCTTGATAACCCGGTAAATCGATGTCTGCTTGTCCTGGTAGACCGGCTCCCAGAGTGCCCCATCCCATTCGGCGAATTTCGACAGACCTTCAGCTGTATACGTAATTTTTTCCAATTGTCCAACAACTATATAGGAAACATCAAATTTCATTAGGAAATTTTCTGTGCTTATCAAATCCTTTGTTTGGTAGAATTCGCCCACCGCAGCAACCCGCTCAAAGACCTGGTTTGAATTTGATATTGCTCGCTGTTGGCGTTGATGCCAATTCCAACCTACAACGCCGGGTAACCCGGTATAAATGGAAAATCGTGATCCCCAGCGGTATTCTGGAATGTTAGCTTCCACAATCACTGGTGACCCGGTCACATTGTCCTGCATCCATTGAATAGCCGCATAATCCTGGCTCAAGTCCATATCCACACCATTTTCAAAATATGTTGAATGAGGCATAAATGCCATGCCATCTAGTGTGTGTGGTGCATCATCACTGATCCGGTCATTGATTTTATCGGTCGTTGCCAGCAGTGGAAATAGCATGACTGATCCAGTTAAAAGTATCATGGGAATCAACCACGCTGTCCTCCAACGGGGCAGCCATTCATCCATAATTGATTGGACCGACCAGATCAAACCTGCAGCGCCACCGATGGATAGCATCGTCCAGGCTTGTAAATAAAATTTGAACACAGTGTTCATTCTGCCAATATCGCCTTCAATGACAACCAATTCCACAACCAGAGTAAGTGTCAAGCCAGTACCGATCAGGAATAAAACAAAGCGTTTAATCTCATCCTGTCCACTACGAAGTAGCAATATTACAGTCCAAATACCTAATGGAATCACAATGATTGCAATGGAAACGCCCATGAACAGCAAAACAACCAGCATCGTAGCCATCAAAATCAGTCCCAGGTAGCCTATTGAACGATAGGGATACAGTTTTTTCAACGATGAAAGCGGCGTTGCTGCCATCCAGTTCCTTGTCTCCCAAATGTACCAGGTAGAAATTATGAACAGCAGATAACCCCAGTGGATCAAATAAGAACCAAGTGGCGAGTTGTCACCCTGCCAAAACATAATTTTTGTATAAGCCTGCCCATACCAGTCAGAGAAAGGTTTAAACAATAATGCTGACAGTATTATGAAAAACCCTATTGAGGCAGCAAGGATAATCCATTGCTTATATTTATCAATCGAATAAAGTTTGTAATTATGCAGCTGCTTGACGCCGGTAAACAAAATCGCCAGGCAGCAGATAACAAGATAAGTGTAATAATCCCAGGTATTGGTTGGTTTTAGCATACCAACAATCCATGCGCCGCCCGCCAGGGTGATCGCACCTGAAATGATGATCTCTTTTCTGTTACCAAAATGCCCTTGCCACTGATGCCTGATAAATGACACAGCCCAGATTAGCGCCAGCAGTGTGATGGGTAATGCCATCATATGCGCATGCGGGTCACCGTACAAAAAAGTGAAGGCTGGGAACTCAGTGATCACATCTCCTGGAATTGCCCTACTGGGTATCCAATACCAGTCTCCCGGGGCATACGGCAGCTTTTGCCCAGACAAAGTTTTAGCAAAGCCTTGAAACGTCCAGCCAAGTTTAGCAATTATGCCAGCATCCTCAAAATAGCCGTCTGCCAACCGTTGAAATCCCTGCCAGATCATTCTGACAGTGCCAAGATTACCAATAAATTGATACAAAACGACAGCGCCAATTCCAGCCAGGTAAGCATAAATGGGTTGATATTTTTTCTCTGCCACTATATCCGAAAGGGAGAATTGCTTGACGCGTTGATTAAACACATCATACAAATTCCACCCTATTGTAAAAACGCCCAATCCTGTAAAACAGAAAACTGTGATCAGCAGCAGGTTATAACCAATTGATGGTAAGATCCCAAGCCACTTAATCAACACACCATAGATGACAAACCCATAGTAATAGTAATTAATATATCCACCGGCAAACCAGGGATCATAAGGTGGGAAAACGTTGCTTTTGATAATTGCGTTCAGGTACGAAAAGTCCATTGGTTTTTCGCCACCTTTATACGGATGCCACAAGTCCGGGTTTCCTAAACGAATTGATAAGAATATTACAAACAAGGCAAGGGAGATTATTTCTATGTAGAAGATGTACTTCTTGTCACTTCTTATCTGTTCCAGCAAATGATCTTTTGTCTTAAAGGCTGCCACAGCGTTAATTATTAGCAGACCAACAAAAACCAATGTAATTATGGTTCTTGAAACTACTATTCCAGCTGACCCTAATATCCACACGCACCAGGCAAGGGCAAAGAGTCCAATAATCTTGGATAGACTATATCCTCTGTCAGGAAGCCCTCTGAATATTAGACTGGTCAGTGGATAAAAAACAATCCCCAGGATAACCAGCATCAAGTACCACAACAGTGCACCCAATATCGGTATCTGATTATGAAGTGCCAGCCGATTGAACAGCTCAGACCATGTGCCGCCTGTCCTTTGTATGTGCTGTATCTCCTCCGTTAGCATGGGGTTGATTGTTTTCCTGGACGCTTCCTTTGGTGTCAAATGAACAACTTGTGACAAATCAACAGCATTGAATATATCTCTGACTTTTTCACCGGAATAATTACCGGTTTTTTTGAATATCAGCACCTTAGGGTGATCGTAAACCGTAAAGGCTTCTTCAGCGTATTGCGAGTTGACCTGCAAACTGCCCAGCGTTGGTTCTGATTGGAAGGTCTTAATCAAGTCAAAACCAAGATTGCCAGAATACATGCCTGGCACAGCATCGCTGTAGCACCGGTATATATCCTGATCTTCAGGACATCCGATCAATTCACGATAGTATGTGTTTGCCAATGGGTAACGTTCAGGTATTTGTACAACTGAGCCCCACTGTCTTGAAGAAGAGATGAATAAATAGTCTGCCTGATCCAGGATACTGATGAAACGTTCACGTTTGGTTTCATCTTCGTCCCAGTACATTTCAAAATTTAACTCCGTACGGTATATTCCGGAAGAGTAATCAAAGGGCGAGAAACCATGTAAACTGACAGGTAAAGGATCATCCCAGCTGGTTTCGTTTGCCTGCTTACTGCCATAAAATGCGATTTGTCCTGTTTCAGACACGTTCTCGATGACCAGTCTGTACTGACGATCCTTATCAAGAGCCAATGGCGTTGAAACCTCGGCGGAATAGGATTCACCCCGCACATCGCCTGTTGGAACAAATTGTTCTTCAAGAAGTGCCACAAATTCTTGCTCGGCAGGCGTGTACTCAGAAACAGTGATTCTTAAGGTTTTTTCAGTGGTATCACCCAGCCAATCCACAATATGCGGGAAGTAGACGCTCTCCAGCATGCCGCTCTCAACTGGAGAAAATATCGTCTCATAGATCATACCGGCACCCAGGGTTTCAACTGGGTCAGGTAAAGCCAACTGAGTTTCCAATAATCCATCAAGTAACTTCAATTGGATTGGTCCAGATAACCTCAACGAGTCGGCTTCATCATGAGTGTAGGCATGCAGGTAATATGTTACGTTTTCTTCCAACAAGATATTTGGAGCAAATGCAACGGAATACGCTTTTCCGCGCGGGTCAGGCTGTGCCTGAAACGTATCCGCCAGCAAACCGGTACTGATAACGTTTTGACCATCTCTATCCGTTGACACCTGTGTGATCAACGTTTTGGGATGCGACGCCAGTATCGGATCAATTAAGTAGGTAAAAGAGGCGTCCAGCAAATAGACATCTGCTTTGAGCGTGAACGCCACTGTGAGCCGATTTTCAGAAGAAATCTCTCGACCATTTTTGAACGGCAGTGGATGATTTTTTACTTCACCATTCACATTAATTTGCAGGTTAATTGCCGATGGCACATTCTGATAAATCCACTCGCTTGCTGCTACCCTTGTGACTGGTCTGGTGTAGATCCGGGTGAAAGCATAACTATACGCAAATGTTGTAAGTACTACCCCAGAAATCAGAATTGCTGTAGCTGCACGAACGAATTTAGTCCAAAAGCCTTTGCTTCCAACTATCCCAATTCGATTCACCTTTTCCCACAGCATGATTAATCCCCAGCCTGCAATGATGGCTAAAGTAGGGTAAACGGGTAGTTGATAACGCATGCTGCGAGTAAAGTTAATGGACTGCAAGGTAAAATAAATGGCTGTCCAACCCCACAGGATAAAATGGATGCGCCACTGCCCTTTGACCATCTTCCAGGCCATCAATAGAAAGCTTGTCCAGGCAGTAACACCCATTGCGATGCCCATACCCCAAAACACCATGTTTTTGAGTGCAAACGTAATGGGTCTTCTTGCCCACTGAAGCGCAGGAGGGAAATCAACATTTCCAGCGCTCATTTGGGAGAGTTCTCGCATATTGCTGAGCCAACGCGGGTTCAACATCAAACCGAAGAAGCCAGGTCCGGCAAACGCGTAAGGCTGCAGTATTCTGAATGTGATAACGCTGACAAACGCAGCAATAATAGTATTCCGGATAAATATAAGCGTTTGCACCTTCTGCATCTCTTTTGGAGTGTGAAACAATTCAACACCCAGGATAATTGGCAGCAGTACTGCAATGGGTGCAGAGCTGATTTTTGATGCAGCAGCCATGCCCAGGGACAAACCAAAAAAGACAAATAACCATAATCCAGACCAATTCCCTCGCAAAAAGGCAATTGTTCCGTGATCATCACCTGATTGGGAAGACAGGTTCTCTATAACTGAGTTATTTCTACTCCACTGCTGAATGAGAACAATGAAATAAAGCGAGAGAACCAGGAAGAAATTGGCAAATACGTCTACTGTGAAAAAATGAGATTGTTGAATTTGCAGGACAGCAAAGGATGAAAACCCTGCTGCCAATACTGCAATAGACCATCGCTTGTAAAGTTTCAGGGCAATCAAGAAGACAACAAGGCAGGTTAAGATATCAGCAACTGCAGATACAGCCCTGCCAATCAGGTATACCTGGTCATATCCGGTTTGGTCCAACCACTCAGCAAGATACCTGACTACAAAGATTGGGAATGTTCCGTACACATAGAAACCATGACCAACATTGTGGGGGTTAAGCGTCGAATTGTCGGTGTCAAAGTACTCAGCGAGTGAATTGACAGGCCGAATCGCTGTTTCAACCATTGTCAGAAAACGCTCATCAGGATGCAGATGTTGATTCTCATCCCAATTCAATCCTGTAAACCGCAGTATCGTGCCGACACTAATAAACACGATCAGCAAAAGAATCCAGAACAATTTACTTCTGGGATCAGATTTCTGATTTTGATGAGATCTGTTTTGATCGTTCAACATTGCTGATAAGAAACCCTTATGGTATGGCAGGGATGATGTAAATCAAAAATTCTTTGCCACTAATTTTACTGGCATAGATCCAAAAATTACCATTATCGTACACAGATTGAAGTGTTGTCAAAGCATCATGATCTTCAGGCTTCAGGATAAACAGCTTTGTTCCAAGCTGCAATGTTGTGCTTCGAATCTGATCAATCCATAGAGCAAAATCTTTTCCGGGCACCCCAGCATTAATCCCAACCAGCCTGGTGTCGACCCAGTGTGGGTATGGGATGACGTAAGCAGTATCATAGCTCCCAACAGAATGAGCAAAATGGTTGATGAAAGTGCCTATCTCAGACGTGTTGAGAGCACTTTTCATAAACTGTTGATCGTATTGTTTGAAAACAAGATTGAAATTGCTTGCAGTAGTCCAAAAAATCAGAATTGCCACAATGCCGGCTCGAGCAAATATCAATGGTCCATGTTTTGTACCTATAGACAGGTTTTTCCACAACGATGTTACTCCAATACCTGCCAGCACAAAAATAGGTATCATCGCGCCAGCAGACCTGTTGAGCGATGGATTTTCTTCAGGAAAGGCAAGCGACAAAATCGAAGGCAGCATCAGGAGAGGGATTGATATCAGAAGGAAAAGATCCCGCCAATCATGTGTCTTGATGTATCTATAAATCACGAGAATAACACCGCTGAGAAACAATACTGCGGTAACAGTATCAAGTGCTGGGCGGTCAGGAATACTGTGAACCCAAATGTTTCCATTTTTCCAGAATGGCATCATGATTGATTTCCACAAGTTTTCAAGGAATATAATCACAATTGAACCGGGATAATCACGTTCCAGTGTGCCTAGCCTTGAGAGCATTCGATAGCTGAACATGTCTGGATTTTCTATAGCATAGCGAGCCAATGGCAAAAACACCACCAGCGAAATAATCACCAATACGAACAATGCCTTAACTGTAAGTGTTTCATTGACTCGATTTTTTGAGTGCATCCAAAACAGGAGAAACCCTGCCAGGATTAGAAACGGCATCACCCTGAACGCGCTGTAGCCGTGCATTCCTAAGCCAAGCAGCAAACCAGAAATAATTAAATTGTTAAGGCTGCGTGTTCGCAAACCTCTTATTAGGAAATACAAAACAGGTGCAGCAAACAAAGGATAAAACGCATACCTGAGACCTACTCTTGAGATAATGTTTGGCCAATATCCAATTCCCATCAAAAAGGTTGCCGCCAACCCGCTGGATTTTCCACCGTATTCTTTTCCAAGAAGATAAACAAAGATGAGTGATATTAATCCAGCAATTGCAGTTCCGAGTTTTAGGCTGAGAAAAGAGATACCCGTGCCAAAATACCTGGCAATGAAAGCTGTCAGGTAAATCTGGAAACCTTCTCTACCGGTGTTGCGTGGGAAAAATATTGGTGTCTGCCCATTGAGAACATCCATGACATCAAGCAGTTTTTCAGCGTGATCACTCCACATCTCGCCTGGAACAAGATTGAGCCTGTAAAACCGGAAGAAAAGGACTATTCCGATAATTATGAAAGTTAACAACAACCACTTACTGATTCTTATGTTGATTCCATCTAAAGATATGATGGCCTTGAAGGTCTCTGATAGACTCTTATTCCGTAGAGGTATTTTCAAAAATGCGAGTACTGTAAAGAAAATCGTAGAAATCCACAATAACACGTTGACTGTTGTAAACTGATTATTGGTAAGCGCAGCGGTGCTGATCAAAAAAAGAACACCTGCTGATATTGCGGCAGGTTTATTGAACTTGATCGCAAAATCATCAGCGGTGGTTTCTTCTAATTTAGCTTGAATATCCGGAGTCGATTTGTTTAACCCAAATACGAGAGTTATCAACGCTGCAATATAGAGAATGATTCCTACAGGTGCATTTCGTACAGGCGGAGACAAAACCACCTGTGCACTGATAGCCAATATCAGGAATAAACAGGTCAAACCATATAGTGATTTGACTTTGTCTTCACGCGTACCGTCAACACTTTTATCATCTACCAGGTTTTCTTTCAAACTACCTTGAAATATGTGTTTCAAGGACTCCTGGCTATCATTATTGAAAGTCAGCAATGATTTGAGATAATCAAGTACGCTGGGTTCTTTATCCACTGGGTTATTTCCTCATGCAATTTTTTGTGCGATATAAAAAGAATAGCACCCTTTATCGCTAACCTGGTTGGATAGGAAATGACTTTCAGCAATTCTCCGTGTGATAGATAAATTCCATCTCTCAGGAATTAACACCCATTTTTTAAATAATAAATGCGCTATCCAGGAAGGCAAGCCAAAATAGTGTCCCCATTCCAGCACATGGAATGCCTCTGGTGTAAAGTAATCCCAAGCTTTGATCAGTTTAAAATTTGACTGCTCAAGTCTTTGCTGCCAGGTAATTTGATCATCACAATGGTAGTGCCTCGATATCTTATTGAAAAACCTTCTGTACCAATCGCCAATAATTTTCAAACCTATTTTGTCAAAAATAGTTGAGATTGAAAGGGTGTTCAGAAATTTTTCATTTGGTACACAAAAGTAAAAATCCCCACCTGCTTTTAAGACCCGGTTTACCTCAATTAACACAGGATCTAAATCGGGAATATGCTCCAATACTGAGTTACTAATAATTGTCTGGAAGTATTCATTTGGGAATGGCAGCTGGTGACCCATCCCATTAATATGATAGGAATAGCTGTCAGTCCTCTTCGCAGATTGAAGCGGTCCAAACCAGGGGTCAATACCAACGGCAATTTTTTGATCGAAAGTAATTTGTGCAAAAATCCCATCCCCACATCCAAGGTCTAGGCAGGGGTTATGAATAGGTAAACCATCATAAAAAGTTGATTCTACCGCCCGCAATAGCCCCCTGAAATACGGCAGCCTGAATAAATTCTCCCAAAGATAATCCGATGTGTTTTTCATAGCTGAAAATAAGTTCCTGGTTGGAGATTGTTGACATAATTATCGGGCTAATTCAGTCTTTATCTCCCTAAATAATGCTTCATACTGTGCAGCTGTGTTGGCAGGTGAATAGATGTTTTTGAGATCATCTATTGTTTTCAATTTTTCACTATTCCCAAGCACTTCCAGTATAGCGTCGCCAAGCGCTTCATGGTCACCAATTGGAATTATCTTACCCATTCCATGCCTGATAACCGGTTGCCTGACACCCGGCAGGTCTGAAGCTATACTTGGCGCGCCATTCATCATCGCTTCAATTTGAACTAAACCAAATGCTTCTGTTGAATTGAGACTGGGTAGAACTAGTAAATCGATATTAGGGTAAAACATTGCCATTTTCTTCGGTGGAAGTGTCCCAAGAAATTTCCAGTTACTTGAGGACTCATACGCTCGAATTTCAGGCATCAGTTTTTTTAAGTATTCTTCCTCACCAATGATTGACTCATAAGGTCCAGCAAACTGTACCTGTGCTGATGGATATTTACTGATAACTTTTGGCAGCGCTTTCAATAATACTTCAACGCCTTTTTCAGACGCGAACCTGGCAGCCATGCCTATCACTGGACGGTTGTTCTGCGGGTTGGTTTCCTCTTTGAAAAGGTCAATTTCAGCCTGGCTTACCTCTGGCAGTACAACCGGTGGCGGAATTATGGCAATTTTTTCCATGTAGCTTTTTAGAAATTGAGAGTTCTCAGCATAATCTCGGGTATAGGTCACGATACGATGGGTGAATAATGCTGTAAGATGGTCCATAAAGTGGATCGCCTGGTTTGCAACCCAACTCAGTATTCCGTGCGGCATCAGTAAGTCACAATGATAGGTAACTATTGTCGGTTTACCAAGGAGTTTACCGCGCAATCCCAGGCCGGCAGCATCAAACTGCGGCAGGTGCAGTTGAATAACATCCGTTTCTGCCACAAGTTTGCTGGCCATGTATCCAAACTGCGGCATAATCACACCTTTGCTCAGCCTGAATAAAACCGGTACACGCACAATTCTGATACCATTGATGGTCTCATTTCTTGGGAGGCTTTTCTCATATTGACTGGTCAAGATCGTCACTTCATGACCAGCTTCACTGAAAGCATTGGCAAGCCTTTCGGCATAAATGGTTAAACCGCTGGTGTGCGGCCGGTAATAAGTTAATACGATCAAGATCTTCATTTCTGCATAACCTCTGTAATAAGATCTTGATTTTCATTTACCCAGTTGTAAAGCCGCTCAATACCTTGATCAACTGTCACGGTCGGTTTCCAACCCAGTTCAGTTGCAGCCTTCCGGATATCCGAAATATAGATTTTTTGGTCACCTGGTCGCCAATCATCTCTTTTGACGGGCAACTTCCTGCCTAAATGATTTTCAAGTATAGGGCCAAACTGCGACCATATCGCCAGTGTATTGGATTTGCCGCCGCCAATATTAAAAATCTGACCCGCCGATTGATCAATTTTTGAGATTGCAAGGTCATAACAATCCAGTAAATCATCAACATAAAGTACATCCCTGACTTGCTTGCCATCACCATAAATTGTGATCGGTTTACCCGCAATTGCGGCAATAATGAACCAGGCAACCCATCCCTGGTCCTCAACTCCGAACTGGCGCGGCCCATAAATGCAACTCTGCCTCAAAACAATTGTGCGCAACCCGTAGATACGATGATAATCACGCATGTATTGATCACCAGTGCCTTTTGAGCATCCGTAAGGTGAATGGAAATCCAGAGGATTTGACTCAGAAATACCATCTGGGAAATCAGCATATTCGTAAGCATCTTTACCTTCTACCACGCTCACATCTTCCATCTCGCCATACACTTTATTGGTTGAGGCATAAAGAACGATTGGATTTTTCCCACTCGATCTGGCTGCTTCAAGGACATTAAACGTTCCCTGTGCATTCACTTCAAAATCAAATCTCGGATCAATCACAGAAGACGTGACTGCAACTTGCGCTGCAAGGTGCACGATAATGTCCGCTGCCCTCGCGGTTGTTGCTAACAGCTCATAATCCCTGATATCACCCTTAACAAATTTAAAGGCTTCACCATACTCAGATCTCAACCATGCAAGGTTTTCTGCAGCACCTTTTCTGGATAAGTTATCGTAAATGATCAGGTCATTTCCATTTTGGATGACACGCGCAGCATAGTTTGATCCAATAAAGCCTGCACCGCCGGTGACCAATACTTTCATCTTGCCATCTCCTATTGCCTGCTTATTCATTATCCTCGATCTTATTGAAGGATAAGAAAGAGATTAATGAGGTTCCCAGGATGGATAAACCGATAAACCCTAAAATACCTGTCATAAGCAATTGAATGGCGTGCATAACAATTGCATAAGCCAGAGCAGAGGAATAATCAATTCCTAAGATGGTAAGTGCCCCAATTAATGCTGCTTCGAATACACCGATTGAGGCAGGCGCAGCTGGTATGGCTATACCCATTGCAAGTACTGCGTCAGCAAATGCTCCCCACCATAGCGGTGCTGCTGGCTCAAATGCCAACAAAACAATATAGTAAACAAAAACACCGATCAGCCAGGAAGTACCAATCCAAAAAATAGTGAGAAAAAATCTTTTTGGACTGACAAGTACTCTCAATCCTTCCAGAAGGGAGAGCGCTTTTGGTAAAAGAAACTTTTCAAACCAGGACCATTTGCCCCCAAGTTGATTGAACCATTTTGTCACCAGCGCGGCGTATCTTGCAGCCAAAAAGAGTATGGTTACGCCAATGACTACCAGGATCAAAGTTGTTATAGCTACAGGTCTGGCCCAATCCATTTTCAAAGCCAAAGGCAGCGTTATTAGTGTCAACACAGCGGCAAAGCCCAGGTCAAAAGCTCTTTCTATCACAATGGTAGACAGAACGTGAAAAGCGCCAAGTCCTGTTGTCTTACCTATGATGATAGCCCGGCTGAATTCACCCGCCCTCAAAGGCAGAAGGTTGTTTACCAGATAGCCAATACTGATTCCAAAAAAAGTATCTTTCAGGCTGGCTTTCTCCTCGAGGAGTACTCGCCACGCGAGAGCGCGCACAAGAATAAATACTAACGTGCTGAACGCAGTTATTAAGATATAAATCGGTGGAATTCTTTGTATAGCGCTGCCAACTTGCTGCCAATCAGCCATCCTGCTTAAAAATATAATTGCTGCCAGGCTGATGATTAACCCCGGAAGCCATTTAATTATCCGATTTTTTGAAGATGTCGTTATGCTGCGCTCAGTCAATCTTCCTCCAGGCTGAGGACTGACATGAAGGCTTCCTGTGGTATCTCCACACTGCCGATCAGCTTCATGCGTTTTTTTCCTTTTTTCTGTTTTTCCAGCAATTTTTTCTTTCTTGTAATGTCACCGCCATAACATTTCGCCAGCACATCTTTGCGCAATGCTTTAACGTTTGCGCGCGATATTACACGTCCACCGGAGTATGCCTGTATGGGGACATCAAATAACTGGCGCGGTATGATGCCTTTAAGTTTTGTGATTAGCAGCTGCCCCTTGTGATAAGCATCTTCTTTATGGACAATTGAAGCCAGTGCATCAACCGGGTCGGCATTTACCAGGACTTCAAGTTTCACGAGATTTCCAGGTCGATAGTCAGCAAAGTTGTAATCCATTGATGCGTATCCCCTGGTTTTTGATTTCAACATATCAAAAAAATTGACAATAATTTCAGCCAGCGGAACTTCAAAATTAAACTGAACGCGATTCGGCGCCGGGTATTCCTGACCGTTGAATATCCCTCTTTTCTTGCGTACTAACTCCATGATTGGGCCATAATATTCAGTTGGGGACAGGATATGCAGACTCATCCAGGGTTCGCGGATTTCTTTTATATCATTTTCATCAGGCAGTTGGGCAGGTGAATCAATCCTGATCGTAGTGCCATCCAACAATTCAACCTCATATTCCACCGATGGCGCAGTTACAACAATATCAAGGTCATATTCTCGTTCCAGTCGTTCCTGGATAATTTCCATATGAAATAATCCAAGAAAACCACAGCGAAAACCAAAGTTCAACGCTTGCGATGTCTCAGGTTCAAACTGTAAAGCTGCATCGTTTAACTGCAGCTTATCCAGGGATTCGCGCAGTTCGTTGTAATCCTCTCCCTCCACCGGGTAAATTCCAGCAAACACCATTGGTTTTACCTGCCGATAACCAGGCAGCGGTGTTGACGCGGGTGCGCGTGTAAGCGTAATCGTGTCACCTACACGACATTCTCCCACTGTTTTTAGTCCAGTTGCAACATAGCCAACATCGCCGCAAGGAATGCCGCTTGCCGGAACCATGTTAGGCACAAAAAAACCAAGCTCCACGGGTTTGATATCTGACTTAGTTGCCATAAGTCTTAAACTCTCATTTGCATTAATGGCACCATTAAAGACCCTGACATAAGCTATGACGCCTTTGTAAGAATCATAATGAGAGTCAAATATCAATGCTCTCGTTTCGCCAGTCTCTTTAACTTCCGGCGCGGGGATTTTGTCGATGATCGCCTCAAACACTTTATCGACGTTGGTGCCGTCTTTTGCCGAGATGCTGATAATCTCATCACGGTTTACACCCAACAGGTTGATCAAGTCGTTAGCAACCTCATCCACTCTAGAAGATGGTAGATCGATCTTGTTGATGATTGGAATGATGACCAGATCTGATTCAATTGCGAGGTAAAGATTCGCCAAGGTTTGAGCCTCAATCCCCTGAGTGGCGTCTACCACTAACAATGCGCCTTCACATGCAGTCAGTGCACGGCTGACTTCATAATTAAAATCTACATGCCCGGGAGTATCAATTAAATTTAGTGTGTATTCTTTATCATTTACCGTTTTATAAATCATTCTAACGGCCGAGGCTTTGATTGTGACACCCTTCTCGCGCTCAAGGTCCATGCTATCAAGCACCTGCTCTACCATATCGCGCTCTGAGATGGTATTGGTGAATTGAAGCATACGATCAGCCAGTGTTGATTTTCCGTGATCGACATGCGCAATGATGCAAAAGTTTCTGATATCTTCGGTCATCTAATTTTTATCATCCTGCAGAGCTATAGATACTCATCAAACATATGATTTTACCCTATTCTGCAAGCACCTTGTTAACCAGTTCGGTTATCTCTGTTTTATGTATTTTTGGCATACCAAGATGCACAAGAAATTCAACATTCCCCTTTGGTCCTTTAATAGGCGACATAATCAAGCCTTTGACATCGAAATTGTGATCTTCGGAAAATTCAAGAACCTTCAGTAACACTTGCTTATGTACACGTTGATCACGAATTACACCGGCTCCACGAGCTGCTTCCTCGCGTCCTGCTTCAAACTGTGGCTTTATCAAGGCAACCACGTTTGCAGTTGTCGGGTTTAGCCACTGTTTTACTACCGGTAGCAGGTTTTTTAATGAAATAAACGATGCATCAATCGTCACCAAGTCTATCATTTCAGGCAGTCCTTTTATTTCTCGGGCATTGGTCCTTTCCATCACGATGACCCTTGCGTCGTTTCGTAATTTCATGCTCAATTGCCCATAACCCACGTCTATCGCGTAAACACGTTGCGTACCATGCTGCAGTAAACAATCGGTAAAACCACCCGTTGATGCGCCGACATCCGCACAGACAAGTTTTTCCAGGTCCATAAGATTAAATCTGTTCAGTGCTTCTTCAAGCTTTTCACCCCCGCGTGAAACAAATCTTGCATCTTTGATAATGTCGATGTTAACTTCCTGGCTGAAAGATTCAGCGGGTTTATAGACTACTTGATCATCTACACGCACTTTTCCCGCCATAATATACCTTTGCGCCAGTGATCTGCTTTCGACAAGCCCTTTTTCAGTTAGTAATATATCCAAACGTATTTTTTTCATTAGCTTAGTTATTATATCTTGTAGGTGAGTGAATTGATCTTATGATATCATTGCCAGCATGATCAAATACCTTCTAAAATCGATGCGACCCAAACAATGGTCAAAAAATGCCATCATTTTTGCAGCGCTTGTATTTGATCGCCAGTTATCTAACATCCCGGCACTTCTTCACATTTTAGCTGGTTTTATGCTCTTCTGTCTTGTTTCAAGTTCAGTTTATCTCATCAATGATATCCTGGACAAAGAAGCTGATAAAAATCATCCGAAAAAATCCAAGCGCCCCATCGCTTCCGGCAACCTGCCTGTTAGTACTGCCATCATTGCTGTCGGATTATTTCTCATTGTGGTGTTTCCGGTTGCCTATTTCTTGTCGCCAACTTTTTTGTTAATAATTGCCCTTTATTTTTTCCTCAACCTCGCTTATTCAATCTGGTTGAAACATGTTCCGCTAATTGATGTGTTGGTAATTGCTGCTGGTTTTGTCCTGCGAGTTGCAGCTGGGGTTAGCCTGATTGAGGTCGAAAGATTTTCACCCTGGTTATATGTTGTGACCACACTTGGGGCTTTATACCTAGGGTTTGGAAAACGCCGGGCTGAATTGGCATTACTTGCCGAAGGCGCCAACTCACATCGTAAGGTCCTTGATGGATACACAATTCCGTTTCTGGATCAGTTGATCATAATAGTATCCAGTACTACCATTATTGCGTACAGCCTTTACACTTTCTCTGCCCCAAATTTGCCGGCTAACCACGCAATGATGCTAACGATTCCATTTGTGATTTACGGCGTCTTCAGATATCTTTATCTTGTTCAAGTAAAAGAGGAAGGCGGAGCGCCGGAAGATCTTCTTTTCTCTGATCGCCCCTTGCAGTTAACAATTGTCTTTTGGGGGCTAGCTATTTTAGTAGTGTTCTATTTGATGAAGTAATTATGGCTGGTATTTCTGCCTCTGCGCCAGGTAAAGCAATTTTGTTTGGTGAACACGGTGTTGTCTATGGACAGCCCGCTATAGCCGTGCCTTTACCACAGTTAAGATCTCACGTGTACATAACTGCTGATCCGCTTGGTTCGGCTGACGAGATCCTTTTCTCTGCGCCAGATATCGATCTACATCAGAAGTACCACGAACTTCCTGAGGGTCATCCTTTTAGAGCAGCCGTTGATATACTCAAGGATCACTTTCGCATTACTCACCTGCCTGCCATGCGTATCAAAATCGCTTCATCCATACCCGTGGCATCCGGTCTTGGATCAGGAACTTCAGTTACTATTTCCATGTTAAAAGGGATTAGTGAATTTTTAGGGCACCCGCTTTTGGTTGAGGATATCTCATCGTACGCGTTTGAAATTGAGAAGTTTTACCATGGGCACCCATCGGGAATCGATAATACGGTTATTGCCTATGAGACACCGATCTTTTTTACCCGAGAGCATCCAATTGAATATATATCCATTGAACACGAATTCTCATTGCTGCTGGTTGACAGTGGTATTAAATCTCACACCTCCGACGTGGTGAATGACGTACGTAGCAAATGGTTGGAATCAAAAGAAGCGTTAGAAGTAATTTTTTCTAAAATTGGTGAAATTACTATAAATGCGAGGACTAAACTCTCTAACGGAGATCTAACAAAGTTAGGTACGCTGATGTCAGAGAATCATCAACTGCTAAAAAAATTGGATGTATCCCACGAACTTATTGACCAGATTGTCGATACAGCAGTTGGAGCCGGGGCACACGGGGCGAAACTCTCTGGTGCAGGCAGAGGTGGGTATGTCATTTGCCTGGTTGACCAAAGCAATATGTCTCATGTCCGAAAAAAGTTAGCAGATATCGGGGCTTCAAATATCATTGAGTGCCTGATAGCAAGCACAACACAAGGGTAACACGGCATCATGTTGACATTTCTCAAGCTAGGCGGATCCCTGATAACCGACAAAGCACGCGAAAGGCAGTTGCGGACAGAATTAATTGATCAGATTGCCCGTGAAATTAAAGAAGCCACTACTATCAACCCTGACCTTCAACTGTTGGTCGGTCACGGTTCCGGAAGTTTTGGTCATGTATCAGCCAGTCTCTACAACACCAGATCCGGTGTAAGCGATAAGCGTGAGTGGTATGGCTTCGCTCAGGTATGGTATGACGCCCGCACACTCAATCAACACCTGGTTGAAGCATTCTACAGACATGGTCTCAAATGTGTCGCTTTTCCAGCTTCTGCCTTATGTTTGTGCAACAACCATAATGTGGCAGATTGGCAGATAGAACCACTAAAGGCTGCATTAACTCACGACATAATGCCGTTAATCAATGGTGATGTTGTATTCGACAAACAATTGGGCGGAACAATACTCTCCACTGAAGAACAGTTTGTTTACCTGGCGAGACACCTGAAACCTGAAAGAGTTCTGATTGCAGGAAAAGAAGAAGGTGTATGGGCTGATTATCCAAACTGCAAAGAATTAATTCCTGAAATCAATAGTGGCTGGATCAGTAACAACATCAACCTGCTCAGCAGTTCATCAGTTGTGGATGTCACAGGCGGTATGAGAAGTAAGGTCGAACAAATGAGCGTACTTGTCACTGAAAACTCGGGCACATCGGTCCTGATTTTTTCGGGTGAAATCGAAGGTAATATTAAGCAGTCATTACTGGGTGAAAATCCAGGCACAATCATTAAACTGTAGGCTATTATGCTTTTTACCAGGTTTTTTCTCGAAAAACAAGAAAACGAACGGCTTGCCCCGTATGCTATGCGCAGTTCTAAGTCAAAAGGACGCAAGTTTACAGAGCCTGAAACAGAATATCGCACAGTCTATCAGCGTGATCGCGATAGGATTCTTCACACAACTGCTTTTAGAAGGCTTGAGTATAAGACTCAAGTTTTCATAAATTTTGAAGGTGACCATTACCGCACAAGACTCACTCATACCTTGGAGGTTGCTCAAATAGGCAGGTCAATTGGACGCGCCCTTGGCGTTAACGAAGATCTGATCGAAGCAATTTGCCTTGCGCATGACCTGGGACATCCCCCTTTTGGACACTCCGGTGAAGCAGTATTGAATAAATTAATGTCAGCGGATGGCGGTTTTAATCATAATCTGCACTCCTACAAAATTATTACTGAATTAGAAGAAAGGTATTCAAACTTCAAAGGTTTGAATCTGTCTTACGAAGTGCTTGAAGGCGTGATAAAACACGAGACAGATTATGATATCTCAGTTGTGCATGAATTTGACCCGCTACTTCGCGGGCATATTGAAGCACAGATTGCAAACATTGCAGATGAGTTGGCGTACACTGCTCATGATCTGGATGATGGTTTACGTTCGGGCATTTTAACTACCCAACAGCTAGCAAATATTGAATTGTGGCAAATTATTACTGACAAATCTAACGTCAAAGATTTATTGTTGAACGATATTGACCGACATACACTTGTGCGCGAACTGATCGGGTTGGAAGTATCAAATTTGTTACAACATTCAAATCGCCGGCTGAAAGAGGTAGATCCAAAATCACCTCTCGAAGTTCAAAAGTTAGCCTTTAACATCATAAACTTTGACAACGAAATGCTGGCAATGAACAGGCAAATAAAAGATTATCTATATATCAATCTTTACCGTAATTACCGCCTTGTTCGTATGTCCTTCAAGGCTGAAAGGATCATAAATTCATTGTTTGAGGCTTACTGTGCTGAACCAAGAATCCTGCCGCCGCATGTTCAATCGTCAATTGAACTTCGCGGTACAAAGGAGACAGTCTGTAACTATATTGCGGGCATGACAGATCGCTTTGCTACCGAAGAGTACAAGAAACTCTTCGACCCCACAGAATTACCATAACTGATTACATAGAATGGAAATGTTTAAAATGGATAAATCTTACTTAACTGCAGATGGTGCAAAAAAATTAAAACAAGAGTTGGAATATCTCAAGGGTCCAGCCAGGGAAGATTTGGCAAAAAGACTTAGAGCAGCTATCCAAATGGGAGACCTCTCTGAAAATGCTGACTACACTGCAGCAAAAGAAGAGCAAGGGTTTCTTGAAGGTAGAATCCAAGAACTGGAAGCAATTCTGAAAGATACTGTGATCATTGAACACCTCAACCCTGACCTTGAGGTAGTCGGTATCGGCAACCATGTCACCATTCAGGAAGATGATTTTCCAGAAGAAAAATATCACCTGGTTGGTCCACAAGAAGCTGACCCCGCAAATGGTCGTATTTCCTATGAATCTCCGATCGGTACTTCCCTAATTGGGCACAAAGTTGGTGATACAGTGATTGTTAATACGCCTAATGGTCAGGTGAAATTCCTGATATTAGCAATAGAATAAAAAACAAGCTGGGGTTAACAGATTATTAACCTCAGCTTGTTTTCTTTTAACTTACATTATTCGGTAAATTTTGGCCAAACTGACAGCTCAAGAGTCATTCGATCGACAAAACTATTTTGAGGCATAGCACCCTGTCCATAAGCGACATCAACAACACGGGCTTCCAATTGAAGCGTCGCTGTCTCCAGGAGTACATGCTTCTCATTCTCAAGCAGCACTGGCTCACCTTTAGAAATTAATCTTTGGCTAATTGCGGCATCGTTAAAGGCGTAATCACTCAAAAATACTTTGGTAATCGTTTGAATATCGTTCTTGTCAAACAGCCAAACTTCAAAAGCAGTGACTTTTTTCGGATCTCCGACGCCAATTGTCTCAGAAATCCCAACCCCACATTCGCCAAGGAACTCACCTGTTGGCGAATCAATGCTGAAAGAATCATCGTAAAGGTCATCACCAAGTGAATAGGTGGTCATGAATTGAGCAATTGGAGGTTCATCTGATTCTATGTACTCAGCTTCAGGAATAACACGTTCCTTTTCAGCGAATACTTTCTTGATGCTCTCTACAATTGACTCGCCTTCAGGTCGCTTTCTAAGGATGAAGAAATATGCCAGCAAACCACCAATCAGAAGTGTTAATCCAAAGAATACAAGGATCAACACAAGTGGATTCAAGCCGGCAGAGCCGGGTGCTTCAGGCGCTGTAGCCTGAGGATTTGCCAAACCTGTAGATGGGCTGGTTGGTAACACAATCCCGCTTGTATCAGCCTTTACTAACTGGCCAAATTGCGAAATTTCTTGAGGTGTCAATTTTGGGTCAGTTTGGATGATTCCTAATAGCGTTTCACCTTCCTTCCCAAGTTCAGCCCACCTGTTCATCGCCAATTTTTGGTCTTTATTTTTTGCGTAGGATTCAACGGCCATTCGCAAATAATCAGCTTTGACATCTTGCCGAAGATCAGCAGGCCCTGCATCTGTCCACTCCACAGGGAACAGCCACCAGCCAAGAATTGGTAATCCAATAATGATACCCAGTACAACACCACAGATAAAACTATATAAAGGCTTTTGTAAATACTCTTTAATCTTTTCCATTTGGATTACTCCTGTAGTTGACAAAAAAACATCTCATTGTCCCGAACATAGTTCTATTTTAGAGGAAACCATTCAGATAAGCAATGTTTACCAGGAATATCTCTCAATTTTCTAAGGTAATGTACCAACATCTACAGTTTCAGACTGTACTGTCTCATTGAGAAAGATGCTTCCGCACTGCAAACACTGCAATTCTCTTTTATTGTGTATCACAAGTGTTCCAGCACAATTTGGGCATCGTTCTTGGACAGGCCGCTTCCAACTGGTGAACTGACACTCTGGATAATTGGAACAGCCGTAGAAGACACGCCCTTTTCTTGTTTTGCGTTGAATGATATCCCCCCCATCCTCCGGGCACTTGACACCAATTTTTTCAAGTATCGGTTCGGTGTATCGGCATTTTGGGAAATTACTGCAGGATATAAATTTGCCAAAGCGCCCCCATCTGATAACTAAGTCATGACCACACTCTGGGCATGGCCTGTTAACTTTTTCTGGTTCAGATTTATGTTCAGGCATTTCATCTTGAGCCTTTTTCAATTTCGGTTCAAAGGATTCGTAAAATTCCTGAATTACACTCTTCCATTCAGTATCACCTAAAGCGACTGCGTCAAGATCTTTTTCCATATGAGCAGTAAAGTTGACATTGATGATATCTGAAAAATAACCGATCAATAAATCGTTTACTGTAATACCCGTATCGGTCGGAAGCAGTTTTTTTGCTTCCTTGGTGACATATCCCCGATCCTGGATAGTTGACAAAATTGGTGCATAAGTTGATGGTCTACCGATACCAAACTCTTCCAATGTTTGTACAAGGGATGCTTCAGAGAACCGGGGCGGTGGCTGTGTAAAATGCTGTTCTGGTATCAGTCGCAGCAGTTTCATTAATGCACCATCTAAAAGTTCTGCTGGTATCTTAATATTTGCTTCATATTCTTTTTTATCTTCATCAATAGACTCTTCGTAAACGATCAAAAATCCTGGGAAACTAACACTTGAACCGGAAGCTCGAAAGAGATAAGAATCGCCTTGATATTCGCCGAGAATCTCAACTGAAATGGTGTCATATTTTGCCGATTCCATTTGAGATGAAACATATCTCTGCCATACAAGTTGGTACAGTCGGTATTGATCACGGTTCAGGTACTGCTTAATATTTTCTGGCGTCAGATGAACATTGGTTGGTCTGATTGCTTCATGCGCTTCTTGAGCTCCTACCGCCCTTGTTTTATGCTTTGGCGGCATAGCAGGAACAAATTCCTTTCCATAGTGACTTACTATAAACTCTCGAACTTCTTTAGCTGCGTCATCAGAGATGTTTGTAGAATCTGTTCGCATGTAGGTTATTAAACCAACAGCCCCTTCACTTCCAATCTCAATACCTTCGTAAAGCTGTTGTGCTAAAGCCATTGTCCTTTTTGCAGTAAATCCCAATCGGCGCGATGCTTCTTGTTGAAGTGAGCTGGTGATAAATGGTGCAGCTGGTTTCCGTTTTCTTTCACCCTTTTTGATACGATCAACTTGGTAAGCTGCCAGGTTTAGTTTTTCTAACAAATTATCAACTGTTGTTTTCTCAGAAAGGCTGAGTTCTTCATTATTGATTTTTACCAGGCGTGCGATAAACTTATTGCGATCATTATCTGGCGTAAATTCACCATCAACACTCCAGTACTCTACTGGAATAAATGCCTCAATTTCTCGTTCGCGTTCAACGACAAGACGTAATGCAACTGACTGGACCCTTCCTGCTGAGAGGCGGGAACGCACTTTTTCCCACAAAATTGGACTAATGCTGTAACCGACCAAACGGTCAAGGATTCTCCTGGCCTGTTGTGCATCAACCAGATCCATGTTTATCTTTCTTGGATGATTGAAAGCAGCCGAAATTGCAGATTGGGTTATCTCATGAAAAACAACACGATGACAGCTTTGCGGATCTGCTTCTATTGATTCCAATAAATGCCAGGCAATTGCTTCACCTTCACGATCAGGGTCTGTAGCCAGAAAAACAACTTCTGCAGTCTTGGCATCTGCCTTAAGTTCTTTGACCAATGGTCTTTTTTCATTTGGAACGCGGTACTTAGGTTTGAAATCATTATCTACGTCTACAGATAATTCCGATTTTAGTAAATCCCTTACATGTCCTATCGAAGCTTTAACCTTGTAGCCTTTTCCAAGAAACCTGCCGACGGTCCTTGCCTTGGCTGGTGATTCAACGATCACCAATTTTCCTTCTTTTTTCACAGGGCGAGGCTGTTTCACTGGTTGAACCAGGTTTTCATGCGCATCGGTTCTGCCCATGCGGAAAATTTTTGTCCCGCACTCACCACAAATTCCTTTTGTATAAGGGCCACCATTAACATTAAAACCAGCTTCAGGCTGGGTAATTGCCTGCTTCTTCTTACACTTTACACAATACGCTTCTAATGCCATTACGTTATAAATATCCCTTTCGATCTGTTTCCTTTAATATATCGGTGATTTTGCGTACATGCTGTGCAGACTGCCGTGGGCAAATCAATAATGCATCACCAGTATCTATGATAACAAGGTCATTGATATCAATTGTCGCTATCACTTTTGTCCGATTTTCTGAATAAATGAGTGTATTTTTGGATTTTATACTGATATTATCACCGGATAAAACGATATTTCCATCATCATCAGCTGGGAGGACATCAAACAACGAATCCCAACTACCGACATCACTCCAGCCCAAGTTTTTTGCTGGTATGACTGCAACATTTTTCGCTTTTTCCATGATGCCGTAGTCAATCGTTTGTTTATCTAACGCGTGCCACATCGCTTGAAATTCGGAATGAACGGGTTTGGTGTTTGTATTCCTATCAATTTTTTCTAATGCCCTTGATAATTCCGGCATAAAACTGTTAATCGCCTGTAATATATTTTTAACACGCCAGACAAACATACCAGAATTCCAGGCATAATTTCCCTCTGCAAGCATTTGCTCGGCCTGATCCAGGGCTGGTTTCTCTTTAAACTTATCTACATTGAATAGCTGAAATGCGCCGATTGATGCTAATTTCCGACCTGACTGGATATATCCATAACCAGTTGATGGAAAGGTAGGCTCAATTCCGATCGTTATCAGGTTGTCTGTACCGGCAGCAGTATAACACCCTTCAAGTAACTGATTGAAATACGCAATATTTTGAATGAGATGGTCGGCAGTCAACACGGCCATCGTTGCATTATGGTTAGAATCAATTTGCTTGATGACAGCAGCAGCAAGGCCAATCGCTGCGGCTGTGCCCCGAGGTGATGGTTCTACAACAAAATTTCTTTCTGGAATCTCTGGTGACTGTTGTTTCAACAGGTCACTCATTGACTCAGATGCAACTACAAAAACATGATCGGGGCTGAAGGTGTCTCTTATCCTGTCAATCGAAATTTGATACAGTGAACGATCACTGTTAAAAGCCAACAACTGTTTGGGCCTGGATGACCTTGACAGAGGCCACAGCCGCGTCCCTCCACCTCCAGCCATTATGACAGCATAATAATGATCAATCATTACTAACTCCCATATTTACCGTTTTCTTCACGAACACAAATATACATCATATTTCCAGTCTGCTTGACCCAGCCCTTCAATTCAAGCATTGTTAATGTCGAAGACACCTGTTCAATAGGAAGCTCTGTTGTGCGCTGAATTTCATCAATATGCGTAGCTTCAGAACTGATCGATTTGATAATTTGCAGTTCAATTTTGTCTGTTGGAAATGATGTTTGAATTGATTTTTTACTTTCCACCTGGGTGACATTCAACATTTCTAGAATGTCACTAACCCCCAGGTAGGGACGAGCACCTTGTTGTATAAGATTATTTGTTCCCTTGCTCTGGGGAGAATAAATACCTCCCGGTACAGCCAAAACATCCCTGCCCTGGTCAGCAGCATAAGAGGCAGTTATCAACGCACCACTTTCGGTACCTGCTTCAACAATGATCACTGCTTTTGATAAACCAGAGATAATTCTATTTCTGGGTGGAAAATTCAGGCTGTCAGGCGGGGTATTTGGGGCATAATCCGAAATTACAGCACCATTTTGGATAATATCTTCTGCCAATTTTCGGTGTTCAGGAGGATATATTCTATCAACGCCGCTGCCCAAAACAGCAATCGTTCTGCCCCCCGCAGTAAGTGCCGCGCGATGGGCAATGCCATCAATTCCCCTCGCCATTCCAGAAACAACAGTGATACCGTTTATCGCCAGGGCTGAACCCAGTTCTTCTGTTACCTGTCTACCGTAAGATGTCACTTTACGTGACCCAACAATGCCAATTGCCCATTCATCTTCCGGTGTTATCGTGCCACGTACATATATCACTGGTGGTGACTGGTCAATTTCCTTTAACAGACGTGGATACTCTGGCTCATTCCATGTCAATACTGTGATTTGCTGTTCCAGGATATAATCGCTAATTCTGTCGAGGTCAATACTTGACCGCACTTTTTGAAGATTCTCGACAATTCGTTGGCTGAGGCCTGCCGAAACCAGGGCTTCCGATGGAGCGTTCCAGGCAATGGATAAATTTCCAAAATAGTCTAAAAGTGCAGATAATCTAACAGATCCAATGCCTTTAACATAATTGAAACCTATCCAATATTTCTTGTCATCCATCGAATTAATTTGACCATTCAGGTTTGTGTACTGTCATCAGCCTGCCTGCCAGATCGATTGAAAGAATAAATTCATCAACTGCAGGAATCAAAATTTCGTTGTTTTCATTATTTACAATCACATAAACGTCATTTGCACCAGTTTCCATGATTTCAACCAATTTGCCGAGCACTTCTTGCTGCTCGTCAATTACTGTCATGCCAATTAAATCATGGTGATAGAATTCATTCTCAGGGAGATCTGGTAAACCCTCTGTTTTGACATATACGATCGAGTTTCTGTATCGGGCCAAATCATCTTTATTATCAATGCCCTTGAAACTTATCAACAGTAGATTATCATGAGATCTAACACTGCTAATTTGTTGTGGCTCATGTGCGTCTGCAACGTAGATTAACTTTCCCGGCGTAATCCTTTCAGGGAAATCTGTGAGGACATCCATAATCATTTCGCCCTTGAGACCATGCGCTCTGCGTATACGTCCAACGACTAAAAATACAGGCTCGTTTTTATCACTCGAGCCTGTATTATCTTTGTGATCGTCTAACTGATTATTTTTTAAGTCCATAATTATTATCGTGGCTCAACGACATCAAGGTAAACCTGTTTGTCTTCCCTTGCAGCCGCCACCCTGAGCAAAATCCTGATTGAGTTGGCAACTTTACCGCTCTTCCCAATAATTCTGCCCATATCTTCTTTTGAGACTTTTAATTCAACCCTTACCTTATTGCCATTTTTTTCCTGGCGAACACTAACATCCATCGGATTATCTGCCAGAGAACGGGCAATATACTCTACGAGTTCTTTCATACTGACTCCTTATAAACCCTGAGCCCTGAAAAGAAAATTTGCCTATCCCAGGTTAGTCAACCCGTGTCTTAGGGCTTACATTTCGTTTTTCGAAAAATTCTTTTGACTCTTCAAGGATTTTCTCGAGGGCTTCACCCTTCTTATAGCGCTCATACCTGTCCATTAAACCAACCTGCTTGAACAATCTTTCTACTGTCTCGCTTGGTTGGGCGCCATTTGAAAGCCAGCTATAGACGCGTTCCTCATTCACACCAAGTGTAAACGGTTCTGTTCGAGGGTTGTAATGGCCAAGTATTTCCAAAAATTTTCCATCTCTTGGGCTTTCCTTGTCAGCCGCAATAATACGGTAACTCGGTTGATGCCTCATACCAACTCTACGTAATCGAATTCTAACCATCGGTTTTATAAATCTCCCATTATCATAAATAAATTACTCGCTTTCTGCCACATGCCAACCGTTAGAGGGACGCTTAAGGAGAGCGTGAGTTTCTGGTTTGCATGCCAGGTCAGCGAAATAAACGGGGTAATCCCCGCCCACCTGTCGACTGTATTGTTTTAAACAACTTCTGAGCTTCTCTAAATTGCTTAATTAGCCTGTTCACATCCTGAACTTCAGATCCAGACCCTCTCGCAATTCTTCGACGCCTGCTCGCATTGAGTATATCAGGATTTTTCCGTTCGGCAAGTGTCATTGAGTTGATAATTGCCTCAGTACGCTTAATTTGTTGTTCAGCATCATCAGAGGACAATTTGCTGGATAATTGCGACATATTGCCAGGTAGTAAATCCAAAAGCTGTTGAATTGGGCCCATTTTCCGTATTTGCTTCAGCTGTGATGAAAAATCTTCAAGCGTGAACTTGCCGGACATCATTCGAGAAGCCTGGTCTTCTGCGTCTTCTTTGCTGAAAGCTTGCTCGGCTTTTTCGATTAGTCCGATCATATCACCCATGCCAAGAATACGCGAAGCCAAACGTGATGGGTCATATTTTTCTAACGCATCGATACCTTCACCAGTACCAATGAACTTAATCGGTACACCTGTCACACTGCGTATTGAGATCGCAGCGCCGCCACGCGAGTCGCCATCCATTTTTGTGAGGATTAACCCGGTAAGAGTTATCGCCTCCTTGAACCCATTGGCAATTTGCAGGGCTTCCTGACCGATCATTGAATCAATCACCAGCAAGACATCGTTGGCTTTAACCTGCTTTTGGATCTCTGTCAATTCTTTCATCAAGGAATCATCCAGCTGAGATCGGCCGGCAGTGTCAATAATCATGACAGTCACGCCGCCTTTTTCAGCTTTCGATAAGGCTTCCTTGACAATTGTTGGTGGCAGCGCTTCTGGTAGTGAGAATACCTCAACGCCGATTTTCTCTCCAAGCGTTTGAAGCTGTTTTACAGCCGCAGGTCTGTAAGGATCTGCCGCTACCAGCAGCACTCTCTCACCCTGAGAGCGTAATATTTTTCCAAGTTTTGCTGCTGCTGTGGTTTTACCTGATCCCTGGAGTCCCGCCAGTATAATGACCCGTGGCTTTTCGCCGCTTAAGTTCAACGGTTCAGGTGCGCCAAGAGTGCTTATCAATTCCTCATGAACAATTTTGATTACTTGCTGTGCAGGGTTGAGGGCTTTAGACACTTCATGACCAATTGCCCGCTCACGGATTTGGTTCACAAGCTTCTTAGCGACAGTATAATGAACGTCAGCTTCCAGTAGCGCAAGCCTGACTTCTTTTAAAGATGCGTCGACGTCTGCTTCAGACAATTTCCCGCGTCTGCGCAAATCATTGAATATCTTGTTTAACCTTCCGGTTAGGTTTTCAAACATTTAGATGCCTACTTTACAAATTTTCAGACATTTCCGACTAAAGCAGACTGGATTTTAGCAAGAGAGCATTGATTGGTCAAGGGAATCATCCACTGAGAAGATGTGGCATACTACAATTCCGCATCCATTCCAGAAAAATTGGGTTATAAAAGTGAAGAATTACGATATCTTTCATGGAGGATTTATGTCTAAAGTAGCGATTGTTTCTGACAGCACAGCGTACATTCCTGGTTATTTATTGAAAAATCTAAATATTAATATCATCCCTTTACATGTAATTTGGGGTGATGAAAACCTACTTGATGGCGTAGATATTACGCCAAAAGAATTCTATGCCAGGCTGCGAACGTCAAAAATAATGCCTTCAACATCACAACCGACACCCCATGCATTTCTAATGGTTTATCAGAAGCTGCTTGATGAAGGTTATGATGTTCTTTCAATTCATATCTCATCCAAACTATCCGGCACCGTATCATCAGCGATTCAGGCTAAAGAAATGATCGGTGCAGCAAATATTGAGATTTTGGATTCACAAGTAACAGCTATGGCTTTGGGATTTCCAGTATTAAAAGCAGCGCGAGCAGCAGCAGATGGCGCGACTTTGGAAAGTTGCTTTGATATTGCTCAAACTGCCTGCCAGAGTTCTGGCGCACTTTTTACTGTAGATACACTTGAATTTCTCCACCGCGGCGGCAGGATAGGCAGCACAGCTGCATTCCTGGGAACTGCTTTGAACCTCAAGCCATTATTGGGCTTAAACGATGGAAAGATTGAAGCAGTGGAGAAAATACGAACAAGAAATAAAGCAATTGATAAGATGGTAGATACCTTTATCAAAAAACAAACCGGTTATACATCAGTTAATATTGCTGTTGTACATGCTGACTGTCCGGCCGATGCAATGAGAGTTCTGGAAATATGTAAAAACCATGCAAACTGTTTACCAATAAATGAAGCTGTTATCACTGAAGTAAGTCCTGTCATTGGCACTCACGCTGGACCAGGTACCGTCGGTATAACCTACACACTGGAATAAACTTCACAATCAAGCATCTGTGAACCTTACTCTTCCGGGTAAGGTTCTTTTTTATCTTGTTAATTTGGTAAAATAAAGTGAATTTATCACACATTAACGAGGTATCCATGAGAGATTATCCTTCTATTGGCATTAGATTAGGTGATATCCTTTTACCAAAATCAACATTGGACATGCAGAAATGGGCTGTAATTGCCTGCGATCAATTTACTTCAGAACCAGAATATTGGGATCAGGTGGAGCAGTTTGTCGACCAAGCTCCATCCACCTTCCACCTCATATTGCCTGAAGTATATTTGGAGACGGACAGAGAAAAAGAAAGGCTGTACACAACGCAGGCAAACATGTATGCCTATCAGGAAAAGGGGTTATTCACGACCTTTGATGGATTGATTCTTGTTGAGCGCACTTTCAATGGTAAAACTCGTCATGGGATGATGTTGGCGCTTGATCTTGAATGTTATGATTTCAATAAGGGATCAACCAGTTTGATCAGGGCAACTGAAGGCACAATATTGGATCGTCTACCTCCTCGAATCAAAATACGTGAAGGCGCTCCGCTTGAGTTCCCACACATTCTTGTTCTTATTGATGACCCGGAAAAAAAGGTGATAGAAAACCTGGTTGCTAATAAAGAGCATTTGGACAAAATTTATGACTTTGACCTGATGCTTGGAAGTGGTCATCTCCGAGGTTACCATGTTGATAATCAAGAATTAGAGCAACAGGTTGTCGATGGATTGACTGGATTATCCTCTGCTGAGGAATTTGAAAAGAAATACCAGGTATCTGTCGAAAAAGGCATCTTGCTTTTTGCCATGGGTGACGGTAATCACTCCCTTGCCACAGCGAAAGCAATTTGGGAAAAGCGGAAAACAGATGTTGGGATGGATCATCCATCCAGGTATGCCCTTGTTGAGATAGAAAATGTACATGATGAAGGTCTTGAATTTGAACCAATCCACCGTGTCTTATTCAATACACATGCTGACTTCTTCAAAGCAGCGAGTACCTACTTTGAGGGAGAAATTGCGGTTGAATCGCTTGAAACTGAAGCGGCGATGAACAAACGCGTTCGTGAACAAACACCCGACGAGCAAGTGGTAGGTGTGATCACAAACGCTGGTTTTTCTGCGTTGGTTATCAACAAACACCTCTCTAACCTGCCGGTTGGGTCACTGCAGCTCTTTCTCGATAAGTGGTTGAAAGATGGCGGATTTGACAAAATTGATTACGTCCATGGCGAAGACGCAACTGTCCGTCTTGGAAAACAAAGCGGTAATGTGGGGCTGATACTTCCACCAATGCAGAAGTCAGACCTGTTCAAAACTGTCATACTTGACGGAGCACTTCCAAGAAAAACATTCTCTATGGGTGAAGCAAAAGAAAAACGTTTCTATATGGAAGGTCGGAAGATATCAAGTTAGGTTCACACATCTAATTCAAAAACCAGCAGGAGAATTTGATCCTGCTGGTTAATTTTCGAAAGTTACAGGAAACAAATGCTACCTTTTCAACCACAAGAAGATGCTTTACCGCCAGATGCTGTGAACATAAAAAGTCTTTCTGTACAACCCTGGGAAGACAACAAGCGAGTAAAAGTACTTATTGAATTAACCGCGTTTCAAAGCCCACCAAATTTAGAGATTACTATTAACGACTCTGAGGGATATATCCTTTCTTCTACAAATATCATTGAATCCATTCTGACAAAAATCGTTTTTACCATGCACCTCAGGGAATTTACTGATACTAACAGGTATCTTTTGAATGTTGCGGTTGGTTATCAGGACCTGGGAACGGTCAGCCATGCCAACTATGAATTCCACCTTGATGTCTAAATCACTTAAGATTCTCAAGTTGAGAAAATGTTTTTTATTGTTTTGTCTCAGCTTGCTCATCTTAGTGGCATCGAGTTGTCACAGCAGTATTTCCGTGCAATATACTAATACTCTTGTAACCACACAAAAAACTGAAATCAAAATTCCACCAACTGCCACTTACCCTTTACAAGAAGTGACTCCGGAAACACCAGAGACAACCACTAATCCACAGCCCGAAGTGCCTGTTATCACGTCTACGTCTCTTCTCCCATCAACAACACCTTCTCCGCAATTATTGATCAGTAAGATATCATCGCCATTAGAAGACGTGTCAATTCAAGAATTGTCACAAATTTTGTCTAATCCATTTCTCCAACCCTCTTCCGGGCAAGATGATGGACATCATGGTGCAGATTTCGCATTTTACCGCTGGAAAGACCGCGTTGGTATGACTGGTCTGCCAGTTTATTCAGTCTTCGATGGAAAAATTACTGCGGTTATTTATGACAGTATGCCCTATGGTAATTTTGTCATTATTGAGACTGTTTTGGATCATCTACCAATAACAATTATTGAAGTTGTTACCATCCCTGCAGTGCCAACTATCATGCCTGACACGCGTTTAACCTGCCCACCTGAAACGCTTGCCCAGACTTATGACTTTTCCAAAAAATCAGCGTATATGCTATACGCACATCTTAACACAATTGGCGATTGGCTAATCGGTGAAACAATTCAATCCGGTCAAGCTATTGGTGTTGTCGGTAATACCGGGCTTTCATCAAACCCTCACTTACACCTTGAGTTGAGGATTGGACCTTCTAACGCTGCCTTTGAAGAAATGTCCCATTACCGGGCTGATGCCACAAATGAATCGATGGCTAATTACTGCCTGTGGCGAGCATCAGAGACATTTCAACTCATTGATCCGATGGCTTTATTCTCGAATTAGCTCTTGACCCTTTTCATACATGTAATTAGTCTAATTTTTGCCTGCTATTTATTTGTTATAATCGAAATATCTTTAGATGTGCTCTTGACAAATAAAAACATAGCATTGAAAATCAGTCAATTGTGTGAAACGTAACCAAGAAACTAATCATCACACAATCATGTTGGAGGAAAATACCATGAATAAGATGAGAAAAATTAAGCATCTGTCTTTGATCAGTGCATTTAGCTTGCTGCTATTACTGGCTGCCTGCTCAGGAAATACGCCAGCGGAACCGACTATGTCACCGGATGCGATTTATACAGCTGCTGCTGAAACCGTTCAAGCTGAGATCGCCACCAAAGCAGCACTGAATCCAACCGCTACCAATACCCCGATACCATTGCCTACCAACACCCTGCCGGCTGTTAATCCAACTGCAGGAACCGTACCGCTTGGTGGCACGCCCGGTGCACCGCTTTCCAGCGAAGTTGCCCCCACTGCCATGATGGGAGCCCCAATGGCAACACTCACACCCTTGCCAACTTTCACACTTGCAGCCGGCGCTCCAGCCCAGGCAAAATACGAATTGGTCAGTCAGGATCCAATCGACGAAACAGTTTTTCCGAAGAACCATGGTTTTGATGTCATGTGGACCATTAAAAATACTGGCACAACAACCTGGACCAAGGAATACAGCATTGCATTCTTCATTGGTGACCGGATGAATCCTGGAAATACAGCCAATTATTATCGGTTCCGTAATGAAGTACCACCTGGTGAAAGCATTACCGTTATTGCTGATATGAAAACGCCTTCCACAGCCGGCACCTATTACAGCTGGTGGAAGCTAAAAGATGCTGCTGGTCAAAATTTTGGTGATTTAGATTTGACGATTAAGGTTCAGTAATATCATGAACTACAAAATAAGAAGGAATCATGTACTCAGCCTGTTAAGTCTGAGTCTGATTCTTGTTCTAACTGCATGTGGAAGTAAAACACCTGTTGAGCCAACGGCAGATGCTAACGCGATTTATACAGCTGCGGCAGAGACTGTCCAGGCTCAGCTCACGCAGCAAGCAGCTCTGAATCCAACAGCAACCACAACAGCGCTACCAACAAACACGCTGGCGCCAATACCAACTCTTGCGCCCGTGATAACTCAACCGCCAGTCGCACAGCCTACATCAGCGCCTACAACCCCACCTGTTTCAGCCGCACCAGATAAGTATTCGTACATAGGCCAAAACCCTGCTGATGATACACAAATACCCGCCAATCAAGCTTTTGACATGGTCTGGACTGTTGAAAATTCTGGCACGACGACCTGGACAAAAGACTACAGCCTTGTCTTCTTTATTGGTGATCGCATGGCACCGGCAGGACGACCCAATGTTTATACCTTAAACAATGATGTAAAACCTGGTGAGCGTTATGATTTGACTGTTGACATGGTTACACCTCCAACCCCCGGCACCTACACGAGCTGGTGGAAATTGAAAAATGCCGAAGGACAGAATTTTGGTGATGTGACAATCACGGTGAAAGTTGGTGCAGCAGTAGCAGCGCCAACCGGCACGCCAACATTTACACCAACGCCTTAAACCATGCTTCAAGTTGACTTAACTAAGATAAAGTAATCTACAAATATTCCTTGAATACCATTATTTTTAATGTAGCAAAATTTTGTAAGATTCAGTCATGGCAAGCAAAAATCTCAAAGAGGTAATAAAAGCTGAGTCTGAACGACTCGGCTTTTGTTTATTTGGCATTAGCACGGCTAAAAGTCTGCAAGGTTTTCAGCGTTATTCTGATTGGATCAAGCATGATTACCACGCAAACATGGCTTACCTTGGAACTGATCGCGCTCTTCAACTACGTGCCAACCCAGACATGGTATTGAGTGGGGCAAGATCAATCATATCTTTTGGTGTAAAGTATCCAGCGCCAGGTAAATCCGTCTCAAATATTGGTTACGGTAAGATCGCAGCGTATGCCTGTGGGGAAGACTATCACATCACACTGCTCAATAAATTGAATGAGCTGATAGCCTTATCATACAACATCACTAGGTGCGAATTTTCAACCCGTATATATACAGATACAGGGCCACTGCTTGAAAAAGAAATGGCGCAGCAGGCAGGCTTAGGCTGGTTTGGAAAAAACAGCTGCCTGATTTCACCCGAATATGGCTCATTTGTTTTGTTATGCGAAATATTAACTGACCTTGAACTGGAACCAGATGCTCCATTCATCAGTAATTATTGTGGCACTTGCACCCGCTGTATTGATGCCTGCCCAACAGGATGCATTTTGCCTGACAGAACGATTGACGCCTCACGTTGTATCTCATATCACACCATTGAAAATAAGGGGATCATACCTGTAGAAATGCGGGAAAAGATGGGCAACATGGTTTTCGGCTGTGATATTTGCCAGGACGTTTGTCCATGGAACTCCGGCGCGAGACAAACGGCTGGTCTTGAAACAAGCCCTTTCAAAATTCGACCTGAATTTCATCAATTAAACATTTGTGAAGAATTACTCATCACTCCTGTAGAATTCGCAAAAAAGTACCGCAATACACCGATTAAACGGGCTAAATATACCGGTTTTACTCGCAATCTGATCATAGCTGCTGGAAATTCATGCGATCCAGTTCACACCTCTCGCCTGGCTGAATTCTTAACTGATAGTGAAAATCCTTTATTGCAGTACCATGCTGCCTGGGCCTTGGGAAAGATAGCGGATAAAAAAGCATCGGGGTATCTCAATCGCATGCTTAAACAAATAATTGATCCTCAACTAAAATCAGAAATTACCAATTCCCTTTAATAAATAAGAGGACCACTTCTCTAGTGATCCTCTTCTGGGTTTATTGGTGCAAATTATGGCGTTGCTGTTGCAGTAGGCGCTGCTGCTGTTCCCTGAGGTGTGATTGAAACAGCTCTTGTGGGTGTCGGCGTCACCATATTGACTTTCACCTTTAAAACCTGCCCAAAGTAAATGACATTCGTTTCATCAATGTCATTATCCTCAATAAGCAGTTCAACAGTTGTGTTGAATTTGGATGCAATCATGTCCAGGGAATCGCCAAGCTGCACACGGTACTCGATTTCAGTCCCTCTTGCCAGACCGGTTGGAATGGGTGTCTCGGTTGGCATGGTTTGGTCTGGAGCAGGGATTAATATCTTCTGTCCAGGCTGAATATTGCAATCAACAAAGTTGTTAATACCAAGCAAGAGAGCCAACTCGACATCAAATTTGACTGCAATATCCCAGCAGGTATCATTTTCAAGGACTTCGTATTCAAACGGGCCTGATGGTGTCAATGTCAAGGTCATGGTAGGTGTTTGAGTCTCGGTTGGTACCATCGTTGGCGTACTTGTCGGTGTGACTGGAGTTGGTGTAAAAGTACTGGTCGCAGTGGGGGTTGCTGTCGCAAAGAGATTCAATTTTGGTAAGCTTGACCCGCTCAGCCACATCACAATTGCCACCACTCCAATTACAACAAGCACTACAGCCAGTATTCCAATAATATACGGTAGAACCTGCTGCCTTTTTTTGTATCCATTTATGACATCTTGAGGATTTTCATTTTTTGCCATAGTGTTTTTTCCTGTTTTATAACATCCTGTTTCATATCTATCCTGCTTTTGCTTTGTTATTCTAACATAATTATTTTGTCAATGATTTTGCCGGTTTTTCATGACAGGCCATATATTCACACAGGTACTGACCAGTGTATGACCTTGGTTCCTGCATCAGCGCCTCTGGTGTTCCAGTGAAGATTACTTCACCACCCCGGTCACCGCCTTCTGGTCCCAGGTCAATAACATGATCTGCCACTTTTATAATATCGAGATTGTGCTCGATAATCAAGACAGTATTTCCCGTGTCAACCAGTCTTTGCAGTACCTCAATCAATTTATGAACATCAGCGGCGTGCAAACCCACTGATGGCTCATCCAGGACATAAATCGTTTTTCCGGTCGCCCGTCTGGATAGTTCTTTTGCCAACTTAACTCTCTGAGCTTCACCACCAGACAGGGTCGGCGCAGATTGTCCTATGCGAATGTATCCAAGGCCAACATCGTTAAGTGTCTGTAATCGATTCCAGATTGAAGGAAAAGAGGCGAATACCTCCATAGCTTTCTCAACTGTCAAATCCAGCACATCCGCGATAGAAAGACCCTTAAATTTTACTTGCAGTGTCTCTCGATTGAACCGCGCACCATGGCACACGTCGCAAGGAACGTAGACATCAGGCAGAAACTGCATCTCAATTCTTAACTGTCCCTGCCCCTGGCAGGCTTCGCACCTGCCACCATGGATATTAAAGGAGAATCTGCCCGCCTTGTAGCCTCTTATTTTGCTCTCGTTGGTTTCAGTGAATAATTTGCGAATATCATCAAACACACCAGTATATGTGCCCGGGTTTGAACGCGGTGTCCGACCAATAGGACTCTGGTCAATATTGATGATTTTATCGACAGCGTCTAATCCCAAAATTTCATCGTGTTCGCCAGGCAGTGTGTGCGCGCCGTGCAGACGTCGCGCAAGTTCCTTATGAAAAATGTCTACCATCAGCGTTGATTTACCAGAACCCGATACACCGGTAATGCATATCAACTTTCCCAGCGGTATTGAAACATCCAGATTCTTGAGGTTGTTTGCTCTTGCACCTTTTATTGTCAATGCAAGACCATTCCCGGCTCTACGTTCCTCAGGAACTGGAACCGTTATTCGACGTGAAAGGTAAGCGCCTGTCAAAGATTCTTCTGTGTCTAAAACATCCTGGAGGGTGCCATTAACGATCACCTCACCACCATGCTCGCCTGCTCCTGGGCCAAGGTCAACTATCCAGTCAGCTGAAGTAATGGTCTCTTCATCATGTTCTACAACGAGCACCGTGTTCCCAATATCTCGCAAATTCCGTAGTGTAGCTAGAAGCCGGCTGTTATCACGCGGGTGTAAGCCAATGGATGGCTCATCGAGAACATACAAAACACCCATCAGCTTAGAACCGATCTGCGTAGCCAATCGAATACGTTGTGCTTCTCCACCCGATAATGACCCTGCTGAGCGATTCAAGGTAAGGTAATCCAACCCTACATCGACCAAAAATTTTAACCGCGTGATGATTTCTTTGAGGACACGGTCAGCAATTAAGAGTTGTGTGGATGTGAGTATTTTGTTCTGGTTAGCAAGTTTCTGCACCCAGATTTGTGTCCTATTGATCGGCCAGCTGGTCACATCGTAAATGTTGAAGCCATCAATGGTCACTGCAAGTACTTCTGGTCTAAGGCGCTTACCGTTACACGTTGGACAAGGTTTTTCTGACATAAATTCGGAGATCTTATTGCGAATAAATTCTGATTGTGTCTCGCGATACCGTCTTTCCAGGTTAGGTATGACTCCCTCAAATGCTGATTTATAGCTGTAATTTCGGTCATTCCTGCCATCAATTTTGATTGGAATCTCTTGTTCACCTGTGCCATATAAAATTTTCGATACTTTTTCTTCATCCAATTCTGCGATTGGTCTATCCAAATCTATCTTGTAATAATCAGACACAGCTTCCAGGTACTGCCAGTAATAACCATTTTGATCTTTAGAGTTATTCCATTCCAGAGCGATGATTGCACCTTCATTGAATGAACGGTCTTTGTCCGGAATTAGGATGTCCGGATCAATTTCAAGCTTATGACCAATACCCTGGCAGTCAGGGCAAGCGCCATGAGGTGTATTGAATGAGAAGGTGCGTGGCTCAATTTCAGCCAGGCTGACACCATGCTCAGGGCAAGCTAAAAACTCCGAAAACTGCATGTCCACCGGTTTATCTCCGCTGACATCACTGATGGTTACGTACCCGTCCCCCAGTTTCAGGGCAGTTTCAACCGAATCAGTCAATCGAGAGACAAATAACTCAAACTCCTGTTTGTCATCCTTTGCAGGAATAATGAGGCGATCTATAACGGCTTCAACCGTGTGAATTTTATAGCGGTCAAGCTTAATCTCATCATCGACATTGTATACTGTACCATCTACACGCAACCTGACAAAACCTGCTTTGCGGATTTCTTCAAATACTGCCTGGTAAGTTCCTTTTCTACCACGAACAATAGGTCCAAGCACCAGGAAACGTGTTCCTTCAGGCAATTTCCAGATTGTGTCAACAATCTCCTGCGCAGATTGTTTGCTGACAAGCCGACCGCAGACTGGACAGTGGGGCTCGCCAACCCGTGCGAACAATAGACGCAGGTAATCGTAGATCTCGGTAACTGTGCCGACTGTTGATCTGGGGTTATGAGAAGTAGCCTTTTGATCAATAGCCACAGCCGGCGAAAGTCCTTCAATCAGGTCAACATCTGGTTTATCCATCTGTCCAAGAAACTGCCTGGCGTAGGCTGATAATGATTCAACATACCTGCGCTGACCTTCAGCAAAAATAGTGTCAAAAGCCAAAGATGATTTTCCGGAACCGGACAGGCCTGTAATAACAACAAGTTTGTCACGCGGAATCTCAAGTGAGATATTTTTTAAATTATGTTCCCTGGCTCCAACAACACGAATAACATTCTGTGACATATATAAATACTTTCCTGATAGAGTTTTGGCTGAGAAGCCAACCTCTAATTATATCAGAGGCAGGGTTTCCCAACCGAATCGCATTTTTTATATGCTGCTTTTAGGACATTTTTATTTGGCTATAACTATTTTCATTTTGTTAGCTGAATATTATGCCAGGAGAAAATGCAATAGCGTTTCATTGATTTATGCTATATTCAATTAACATTTTTTTTAATCGGAGGGAAGAATGCAGACTATTGAGCATAAAAAGACCATTACTGCCTGGACAATGTACGATTGGGCAAACTCCACCTTTGCTACATCCATCATGGCTGCCGTACTGCCTGTCTATTACTCAAGTGTTGCATCACAAGGTCTTGCCCCAAACATCGCCACCGCCAACTGGGCGTTTACAACCACTATTGCCCTGATCATCGTGGCAATCGCAGGACCAATCTTAGGTGCGATGGCAGATTTTTCAGGTAAGAAGAAACGCTTCATGTCTGCTTTTGTCTTGCTCGGTGTAACAGCGACAGCCCTTTTGTATTTTGTCTCAACTGGCGATTGGCTTCTCGCTTCCGTAATTTATATCTTTGGTAATATCGGTTTTTCAGGCGCAAATGTTTTCTATGATTCTTTGCTGCCGCATATCACTACGGAGGATGAAATTGACCAGGTCTCATCGCGTGGATATGCAATGGGCTATTTGGGCGGCGGTATTCTGTTGGCTGTCAATCTGGCGATGATCTTGTTCTTACCCGGCATACTGCCTAACATCTTCCCGGCTCTTGCCGCTTATTCTGAGGGTGATTTAACAACCTTGATGACACGACTATCATTCTTAACCGTCGCAGTGTGGTGGTTTGTTTTTACAATTCCACTCTGGCTTCATGTCAAAGAGCCGCCCAGACGAATTAATGAATCGGAAAGAGGAAAAACCATCTTCAATGCCAGTCTTGGACGTCTGTACAACACATTTAAAGACATACGCCGCTACAAAGAGTTGCTGAAATTTCTGATTGCTTTTTGGCTCTACAACAACGGCATTGGCACGATCATCTTCATGGCAACCATTTACGGCACAGAATTGGGTTTCAGCAGCACAGTGACCATCGGCACCCTCTTGATGGTTCAGTTTGTGGCAATACCATTTGCATTTCTCTTTGGCTGGCTTGCTAAAAAAATTGGAACTAAACCATCAATTTTGCTGTCGATTAGCATATATACCCTAATTGCCATTGGTGGTTATTTTTTGCAGACCCCTGTTCACTTTTTCCTCTTGGGGTTTGCAGTTGGAACTGTCCAGGGTGGCAGTCAGGCTTTGAGTCGTTCGCTCTTCGGGCGTATGCTCCCGAAAAGTAAATCTGCTGAATTTTACAGCTTCTTTAGCGTGAGTGAGAAAATCGCAGGCACAGCCGGTCCACTATTGTTCGGCATTGTCAGCCGCATCATGGGTGGCAGCCGGTTAAGCATTGTTTCGCTAATTATCTTCTTCTTTACTGGCGGAATTCTGCTTTATTTTGTCAATGAAAAAGAAGGCATCAGGGTCGCTCAAGAAGAAGAGACTATGCTGCAGCAGACGGTCAATGCCGCCTGAGTATTAAGTAGAAAAATATTGTAAAGCTAATCTCAAGCGCTCTTCAAGGTCCTGGGGCGCGTCTTTGGGTAAGTTCTGCACGGCAGTCTGTGCTTCAACAACACTATAGCCCAGTGTAACAAGCGCATCCATTAACTGCATGTCAACACTGTCTGGTCTGATAGTCTCCAACTCCAGATCATCAGGTTTGAATTTACCCTGCAGGTGAAGAACAATCTTTTGAGCATTTTTCTTGCCAATACCAGGTACTCTGGCAAATAATTCGGGTTGTTCATTAAACACTGCCCTGCGAATTGCATCGGTAGACAGGTTCGAGATTACAGCCAGGGCAAGCTTGGGACCAATGCCATTTACCGCCAGAATATAATCATAGTATTGACATTCTGCTTTGGTTTCAAAACCAAATAATGTCAATGAGTCCTCTCTGACAATAAGAGCAGTGTACAGCAGTATGGTATGCCCAATCTTTACTGAGGCTACGGTAGAAGATGTTACAAAAATTTTTAAACCGATACCCCCTACCATAACCACCACTGAATCCTGCTGGATCTCAATGATTTCACCTTGCACATTAGATATCATATCCGCCTCATTTACCCTGATGATATTGCTTTACCCGTTGCCTGTTAAAATATTCATACAATAGGACGCCTGTAGCTATGGATAAATTAAGGGAGTCTGACTTGCCCATCATTGGGATTCTGAGTAATTTTGAGCAATTTGAGACTACCTCTTCTGGTAATCCTTCACGTTCTGATCCCATCAAAAAGATCATTCGTTCTGGATAATCAAACTCAACATAATCCAGCGCTGCCTTATCAGAACTACCTGCTACCATTATCGCATGTTGTCTTGTCCAATCCAAAAACTTATCACTTCTGACTTTTATAATATTGACTGAAAAGAGTGCTCCCATGCTGGCTCTGACAGAATTGGGATCATATGGGTCAGTCGCCTGATCCAATAAAAACAGATACTGGCAGCCAACTGCGTCACAGGTGCGGATGATAGTGCCCAGGTTACCCGGGTCAGCTACAGCAAACAGTGCTAACCCAAAATTTACTTCACTGTGTTCAAGGTCTTCTATGTACATTTGCTTCTGTTTGATGACGGCAGCAATTCCTTGAGGACCATCTTTTAGCGAAATGCTTTCAAAGACCTGGTTATTTACTTCAAGGATGTTTACACCAGATTGTTCGCATGTGCCGACAAGTTTTCGCCCAAAATCGCTGTTTAACAGCTCTGGGCACCAGATCAGCTCTTGAAATGCCATGCCTGCTTCAAGTGCTTCACCGACAATTTTTAATCCTTCAATATAGGCTAATCCTGACGCCTCACGCGCTTTTCTGTTGCGTAATTTGCGGATGTTTTTTATCTTTGCGTTGGATAGGCTGGTGATCACTGTTGTTGACATGAGCATCACTCAGATAATTGGATGATCTTACGACTATGCATGTGGCACACAGCAGCAGCCAAAGCGTCTGCTGCATCATCAGGCTGTGGAATTTCATCCAACTGCAGAATTTCTTTGACCATGTATTGAACCTGTTTTTTATCTGCATTGCCGTATCCGGCAACTGCTTGTTTTATTTCAACTGGTGCATATTCATAAACAGGAACACCCGCCAAAGCGAAACACAAAATGATAACCCCGCGTGCTTCACCAACTAAAAGCGCTGTCTTCACATTCTTTTGAAAAAAAAGTTTCTCCACCGCACAACTAGATGGGCGGTGGAGTGTTATTAGACTGTTCAACTGATTGAATAAAAGCTTGAGACGATCTTCCTGCTTTATGTTTGCTGGTGTTCGAATCACTCCGTAGTCAATTGTTACCAGGCTGCCCCTGGTTGATTCATCTAAAACACTGTAACCAGTTATTGCTGTGCCGGGGTCAATTCCAAACACCACCATTGGATTTATTCTTCTTCGAGAGCTGCCATTGCTTCGTCAGAAACTTTGAGATTATGGAATACATTCTGGATGTCATCCATATCCTCCAGGGCATCTACTGTTTTTAATACCTGCAGGGTGTCGCCCACTGATAATTCAATCTCCTGGTTAGGAATCATTCGCAAACCAGCATCATCAATTTTTACCTTTGCGTCATTCAGTTTGGTGTTTAGAATCTTGAAAGATTCAACAGGGGCAGTGATATAGTAAGTATCACCATCCTCGGTTACATCATCCGCTCCACCGTCAACAGCAAGTTCAAATACACTGTCAAAATCGATACTATCAGCTGGTATCTCAAATACTGCTGCTTTTTTAAACTGCCATGCCACAGAACCTGCTTCACCCATGCCTCCGCCCGATCTGCTCAAGGTATGTCTGATTTCAGCCACTGTCCTGTTCCTGTTTTCAGTAACACATTCCATCATCAACGCGATGCCATGAGGGCCATAACCTTCATAATAAATTTCCTCATAATTTACACCTTCTTTATCATCGCCGGAGCCACGTTTTATTGCCCTTTCAATATTTTCTTTGGGCATGTTTTGACTTTTAGCATTGTCGACAGCAATCCTCAAACGCATATTAGCATCTGGGTCTCCGCCGCCTTCGCGCGCCGCAATGACAATCTCTCTGGTAATTCTGGTGAACAATTGCCCGCGCTTTGCATCGGCAGCACCTTTCTTGCGCTTAATTGTCGACCACTTATTATGACCTGACATGCTAAAACTCCTTTAAAAATCACAGGTTACGGGAAAATTTATCGACCAATTATACCATGCAATAAAACCAGACATACCTAACCAACATCAACTCACAGGTTCAGTGACAACCGAATTGTGCAAAACACCAATACCCTCAATATCAATTTCCAGGGTATCGCCTGGATTAATTATTGAAACACCGGCTGGTGTCCCCGTGAGAATGACGTCTCCTGGCAGCAGGGTCATGATTGAAGATAGAAAAACAACAAGCTGATTGACCGTGTAAATCATCTCCCTTGTAGAAACCATTTGACGTATTTCATTGTTTACACGGCAGGTGATTAGAGCATCTGATACATCAAGATCAGTTTCTATCCAGGGTCCCAGCGGGCAAAATGTATCGAAGGCTTTTGCCCTTGTCCATTGACCATCTTTAATTTGCAAGTCACGTGCAGTGATATCCGCAGCACAGGTATAACCAAAAATATGGGACTCTACATCTATAGTATTAATCCACTTTCCTGTTTTACCAATAACCACAGCCAACTCTGCTTCGTGCTCAACTCGGCTTGATTGAGGCGGCAGCATGATGCGGTCCTTGTGACCAATAACTGACGTACCGGGCTTCAAAAATATTGGTGGCGAATCAGGCATCTCACCACCCATTTCTTTAACATGCCCCATGTAATTTTTTCCAACACCAATAATTTTTGAAGGTTTTATCGGCGGTAATAGTTTAATTATCGACAATTCAATCGTCGCTTCCTTGCGGCGATATTCACCAAAAATATCCCCTTCTATCTCGCCAACCTTATCGCCTAACATCCAACCATTTTTGACCAAACCTGATGACTCTTGATATCTCAAGTATCTCATTTTTTGCTCCTGCAGTTTTTCTATGGTGTAGTTTAACATAAACCATGTTAAACTACACATTATCCGTAACAGAACCGGTGACAGGCTTTTAATGAACGAGCATGAGACTACAAAAACTTTGCGACTTGTTGATAAAATTGCCAGGGCTGTTGCCATTATAGCTATCATTGTGATGGTACTGGCATTTGCGGCTGATCTATATGTTTCTCGCACAACCCCAAAGCCGATACTTCCAACCCCTTCTCCAACACTAACCCGTAAACCGTCACCAACTTTTACAGTTACTACGACACCGTATTTTCAACAGCGGCTAAATGAGCCGCCTATTGATAATCTCTTGCCTGAGGATTTGATCAACCCGCTCATTGAGAGGGATTTCATATGTTCAGGCTTTGAATTGAACGAAGACCAATATTACGAATCACATTGCACAAACAAGGTTGATGATGTTTCGTATCAACTTAATGTTGAAGGTTTGAGTGAAAACCGTGTAGATTTTATCAAGGCTTCAATCAGCTTTGATACCACTATTGACCAGCAAGCGATTAGTGACTACTTTGTGTTCATTTCAATCATTCCCCAAATTGTTAAGATCAACGCGCAGCAAACGGCTGTACCCACGGCAGAATTGACGCTTACACTACAACCTGAACAGATCCTAGAAACTACTGAAAGTCCATTGCAATCGTTTCTACCAACACCAATCTCAACCCTCCAGGCTGAGACAAGTGAAAGCATTATTGCGTATCTAAAACAACAAATAGACACAGCGATATTTGAAACTGACTTTACAGACAGAACAATTACCTATGAAGTGAACGGGGTTTATTATCAACTGACTGCCAGTGAAGCAGCTCATCTCATGAGCATCGGTATCCCAATCGTTCAATAACGCACTTTCTACCGGTAATATAGAACTTAAACATTCTAATTGCCCTGTGTGGGAAAAACAGGTATAATTGCCGTGCTTTGGGCGGGTAGCTCAGTTGGTTAGAGCACATCCCTTACAAGGATGGGGTCGCAGGTTCGAGTCCTGTTCCGCCCACAAATCTATAGTTATCTTTTTTTCTGATTGTGCTTGACGATGCTTACTCGTCAAGCGCTTTTCCTTATATGCTATAATCTCAAATCAAAGCAGAAACAGTCCTGCGCTGTTTAATAAACTAACTGAGTTGATAGAGAGCAGTATGATGACCATAAAATCACATGTTTGGCAGCCCCCAACAGATGTCTATGATACTGATAATGAGATCATTGTCAGGGTAGAAATTGCGGGCATGAATGACACTGATTTCGCCATCCATTTGGATCAAAATGTGCTGGTAATCAGTGGTTTACGCCCCGACACAACAAAACGAAAAGCCTTCCAGCAAATGGAGATCCGTTTTGGCGAATTTGTTTCGCAGGTTGAATTACCTGTACCCATTGAGACAGGAAAAGTGGAAGCACGTTACTCCAATGGTTTTCTTTACATCTCACTGCCAAAAGCACAACCGCGCCACATCAACATTATTGCCAAAACGGAATAAACGGGATTTCACATGACAAATATGATCAAAGACAGCATGCTACGCCTAATTTCTTTGACAGGCGATGAAAGCCTACCAGATTTTGGTGACGATGAACAAACTGGTTTACCCATTGAGCTCATCGCCGGCGAAAAAGATAACTCAACAATGACAATACCTGATCAACTTCCTATTCTGCCATTGCGCGGTATGGTTGTTTATCCAGAAACTGCAGTACCACTGACAGTTGGTCAACCAAGATCAATAAAACTGGTTGATGAAGTGTCTGTTGGTGAGAGAATGGTTGGATTGATTGCATCCAAAAACCCGGAAATAGACAATCCCCAACCAGAAAATTTATACGAGATTGGTACAGTCGCGATTATCCATCGCCTGTTTCGGGCACCTGATAATACTATTCGCCTGTTGGTTCAAGGTGTGTCACGCTTCAAAATTAACAGCTACACGCAAACTGAACCATATTTGAAGGCTAGTGTGCAGCTAATTCCAGAGGAAGTTGAAGAAGGGATCGAAATTGAAGCTATTGCCCGCAATGCCCGAGACCAGTTTGAGCAAATTGCTGAATTGGTGCCATCGATTCCGAAAGAATTGGTAGCATCAATATCCATTCTCCAGGAACCCTTGCAAACTGTTTATACAATCGCAAATTTTCTTCGGATGGAATTGGCTGAAGCACAGGAGATATTGGAGATCAATTCAGCCAGCGAAAAACTCAAGAAACTTATTGGAATCCTGGCAAAAGAAAAAGAAGTGCTTGAGATCGGCCAGAAAATCCAGAACGAAGCCCGCTCTGAAATCGATAAAGTTCAGCGTGAATACTTTTTGCGTGAGCAGTTAAAGGCCATACGCAAAGAACTTGGCGAGGAGGATGAACAAACAGCCGACATAGAAAGCTTCAGAGAGAAAATTGAAAAAGCCAAGATGCCGGATGAAGCTCACCAACAGGCTACACGTGAATTGGAACGGCTATCACGCCTTCCAACAGCTGCCGCAGAACACGGTGTCATTCGCACCTATTTGGATTGGCTGGTATCCCTGCCCTGGTCAAGTGAAACTGAGGATAACCTTGACATTACACACGCAATGACTGTCCTTGAAGAAGACCACTATGGCCTCAAGGATGTTAAAGAACGAATTATCGAGTTCCTTGCCGTCAGAAAGCTTAAGCTTGAAAGAAAGAACGATCTCGAAAACGAACCGGAGGATTACATTCGCAAAGATCGCGCAGGTGTGATTTTATGTTTTATTGGCCCGCCAGGCGTTGGAAAAACCTCATTGGGAAGGTCAATTGCACGCGCTTTAGGTCGAAAATTCATACGGATTTCACTTGGCGGCATTCGAGATGAAGCAGAAATCCGCGGCCACCGCCGGACCTACATCGGTGCGCTGCCCGGTAAGATTCTGCAGTCTCTTCGCAGAAGTGAATCGCTAAATCCTGTCTTCATGCTGGATGAAATTGATAAACTCAGCTCTGACTTTCGCGGTGACCCTGCTTCTGCACTGCTTGAAGTGCTTGATCCAGAACAGAACACTGAGTTCAGAGACCACTACCTTGAAGTCGCCTTTGACCTTTCAAAGGTAATGTTTATCACCACGGCCAACACGTTTGACACCATCCCAGGTCCTTTACTGGATAGAATGGAAGTAATCCGGCTTTCTGGCTATACTGAACGTGAAAAGATCGCCATTGCACAAAAGTACCTTGTACCACGTCAATTAAGAGAAAGTGGTCTGCACCAGGAAGAGATCTCGTTTGATGAGAGTGCATTACGCACCATCATTCGCTATTACACGCGTGAATCTGGCGTTCGCAATCTTGAGAGAGAAATCGGTGCGGTCTGCAGAAAAATCGTCATTCAAGTCTCCCAAAACAAACCTGGACCCTATACCATCACCGAGAAAGAAGCCAGAGAACATCTTGGACGGCCGCGTTTTCCTGAAGATGAGGAAATCAATTGGCGAACTTCCGTCCCGGGTGTGGCAACTGGCCTGGCATGGACACAGGTCGGTGGAGATATTCTATTCATTGAAGCAACAAAAATGCCCGGTAGTAAAGGTTTCAAAATTACAGGCTCTGTTGGAAAAGTAATGGAAGAATCTGCCCAGGCAGCCCTCTCTTACATCAGGTCACATTCTGAACAACTTGGCATTGATCCAAAGACATTTGAGAATAACGACATCCATCTCCACATACCCAGCGGGGCAGTTCCAAAGGATGGCCCTTCAGCCGGCATCACAATAACCACAGCCTTATATTCTTTATTAAAAAATGCACCGCTTAAGCACAATGTAGGAATGACCGGAGAAATCACCCTGAGAGGTCAGGTGATGCCCGTTGGTGGCATTAAAGAGAAAGTTCTTGCCGCCCACAGGGCTGGATTAAAGACCATCTATATGCCGAAACTCAACGAGGATGATATTGAAGACCTGCCTGAAGATGTAAAAAATGCCATCACATTCAAACTAATTGAGTCCATTGATGAAGTGTTATCAGAAGTTCTTGAGTTTGAAAAAACAAAAAAAGTGACGAAAAAAACAAGAATGAATGATGAAACAATCAATTGGTGATGAGCTAAAACCTATTCGGTTTGGCATACTAACGGTCAGCGACAGGTCTTACAACAAGCAGCGCGAGGACCTTTCAGGTCCAGCGCTGGTTAATGCAGTCTTACAAAAAATGCATCAGGTTGTCACAACAGACATTGTTCCAGATGATAGGCCAATAATTGCTGAACTTCTAAAACGATGGATCAATGATCCGGATATTGATGTCATCCTGACAACTGGTGGCACAGGTTTTGCGCCGCGTGATGTGACCCCTGAAGCGACATTGGATGTCATTGAGAAGCAGGTTCCCGGCCTGGGTGAGTTGATGCGTGCTGAAAGTTATAAAATCAACCGGCATGCCATGTTATCACGGACAGTAGCTGGCATCAAAGATCATGTATTGATTATCAATTTACCGGGAAGTCCAAAAGCAGCGGTTGAAAATTTTGAGATCATAGCAGACTTACTGCCCCACGCAGTAGATTTATTGAGAAACAACCCTGCATCAGAAGATAGTCATATCCTGCCACCTTCTTAATTGTTTACCGAATCAATTCTTCTTTAATATTGACAGCACTTTGCAACTTATTCTCAACTGAATCGCCATAATCAATTCTGATCGTTGGTATATTTAATGCCTTTAATGCACTGTATAGGTAATGGCTATTTTCTTGTCCTCCAAATGTATCAGTTGAGATTAGAATCACCATTGGGCTCATGTGATATCTCAATAGCGTACTGACTGCTTTTATCAAGGATTGATGCGTGGAAGGCGTGACGATTATCACAGAACTGCCTCTCTGGATGAACTTGACATGCGATTCAATCAAGCCTGATATTGGAAAACGTCCAGATGGGTTGATAAATGCAAGTGTTTCCAAAATTTTACTAAGCTGACGTTCGCCCTTGTCGGCTGGTAAAATGATGCGTTTTTGTCCAGAGCAAACAAAACCGACAATTTGATCCTTCTTAACATAATAATTGGCTATCGTACCGCAGATAGCAGTTGCGTACTCAAACGAGTCTTTTGACAATTCGTAGACATTCTTTTGCAGCCACCATAAGGGAATTGAGTCAAGGTGTGCATTATTAACCGAATCATCTGAGAAATGGACTGACTCATGTGCATCAAGGAAGAGCCAGACATCCGATTCTGGATCTTGTTCAAACTCCTTCACCATCAACCTGTCCCGACGCGCAGTCGTTGGCCAGTGGATACGGTTATATGAATCGCCTGGCGCATATTCCCGTACATCAGAAACTCTAGGCGGAGAAGATTCTGGCGTCTTACGGCGCAAAAACCGACCACCCGCCATCATACCAGTGGGGCCTTTCATACTGGGTAATTTATATAGATAAGGCAGCACAATAACTGAATTATTACTGCTGATCTCCTTCATACTGGTGAACAGCCCAAACGGATCACCCGCAAATAATTTCGTAGGGCTTAAGGCAAATTGTCCGCGTTTAGACAAAAGTGTGTAGCTGGAATAATTTCTAACTGTCTTACCCCTGATCATCGAAAGAACTCTATTCCCACCTGAACCAGGTAAGTGTGTCCCATCCTCTACTTCCATCCAAACGCGGGTGAAGGGGATTCGATTATTTATTTCAAATTGCTCTTCAAACACCTGCCCAAGCTGTTGTTTTGTACCTCTTGATGACCTGCGTAGAGATATGCCATTTAGAGAAATCTTTGTCCAAAGCCAACTGATGATAATCAAGCCGCCACACAAATACACAACCCTGTAAAACACGTCTGAGCGCGACCACAGGATGCCCACAACTGCGACGGCAAGAACAATTAGAACACCCCAGAACGGTTTTCTTATTTTCATGACCAGAACTATCTGTAACTCAGATCTCCACCAGGTACAGGTAGTGTTCTTAAAATCTCACGGATGATCAGCTCGGACGAAATTTCTCTCAGCCTTGCAGCGGGATCAATCATAATCCTGTGACCTAATACATACTCAGCGACGAATTTAATGTCATCAGGTAATACATAATCCCTACCGCTGATAGCTGCTTTTGCCTGTCCGGTTCTGAACAAGCCCAGGCTGCCGCGCGGGCTTGATCCAAGGTAGATATCGCCATGCTCACGTGTTGCACGCGTTAGCTCAACGATGTATCGTTTCACAGCATCAGCTACATAGATTGACTTGATGCCGGTTTGTGCAGCAATCACCTCTTCGGATGTTACAACCGCTTCAATAGCCAAAATTGGGTGTTCTAATTGTTGAAGTTCAAGCACCTTGATCTCATCCAATAATGCGGGGTATCCCAATTTGATACGCAGCAGGAAACGATCAAGCTGTGCTTCTGGCAGAGGAAAAGTCCCTTCATATTCAATCGGGTTCTGAGTGCCCATAACCATGAAAGGTGGTTTTAAGTCATATGTGAGACCATCAACTGTCACTTGCCGTTCTTCCATCGCCTCTAAAAGTGCTGATTGGGTTTTTGGTGTTGCACGGTTTATCTCATCTGCCAATACTACCTGTGCCATGATCGGCCCGGGTCTGAATTCAAATTCACGCGTAATCTGGTTAAAAATTGAGACACCGGTGACGTCACTTGGCAGCATATCAGGTGTGAATTGGATGCGTTTGAAGGTACATCCCAGTGATTTTGATAGAGAACGAGCAAGCATCGTTTTTCCAACGCCTGGTACATCTTCGATCAATAAATGCCCCTGGCTTAACAAGCCAATGATTACCAGTTCAAGTGTTTCAGGTTTACCAATAATCACTTTTGAAAGATTTTTGGTAACCCTGTCTGAAAACTGTTGAATATCTTTGATTGAAAATTTCATCATACCTCCATTTGGGGGATGCAAATATACATCAGCATTGTGATCTATTCTATCAAAATTTAGCAGCAATATTGATTCTGCCCAAGATATTGTTACAACCTTTTATCTTTGGTTTTCGATTACGCAACCTTTTTTCTGTAAATTTGAGTCAGAAATACCCATAGTTCTTTAACAATCTAATGACTTGCCAGCACAATAACGTTTTCCGATCTGCCACTCCTCACTCATCTCCATCAGCATCGCAGAAATCAATCTGAGACATGAAGCCTCGTTGGGAAAAATACCAGCAACTCTTGTTCGCCTTCGAATCTCCTTATTAATCCTTTCCAGACTATTAGTGGTCCGTATTGTCCTGCGATGCTCAAGAGGAAAGTCAAAGACCGCAAACCCTTCAGCCAGATTGTCCTCCAACCAGGCCGATAAGCGTGGTGCAGTGTCAGCGTACTTCTGGATAGATGTCTGTAGAAGTTCTTCTGCTGTTTTTCGATCAGGAGCGTTGAACATAGCCCTGATGTCAGCCGCAACCTCCAACCGCATCGATTGCTTTGGCAAATATGCACCAGCATTTTGTTGCAGATGAAACTGGCATCTCTGCCATGGAATGCTGCCAAACACAGCTCTTCTGGCTGCTCCAAGACCTTCGTGGTCATCACTGATGATCAGTCTCATCCCATTCAACCCTCGGTCTTTCAGGCTTTTCAAGAAGGCCTTCCAGTGCGCTTCATGCTCACTGAGGGACACAGAAACACCAAGTACCTGCCTTTCACCCTCTGGTGTTATGCCTGAGGCCACTAAAACAGCTGCATCTCGTACCTGGCTTGCTTCCCGTACCTTCTCGTATCGAGCATCCACATAGAGGTATTGGATCTGTCCCAACGGCCTTTCCCGCCATTCTTGCAGAACTTCATCCAATTGTGCGGCTGCCCGGCTGACCTGTGTGGCTGAAATCTCTACGCCGCATAATTTCTCCGTGATGGCTTTTACCTTGCGGGTGGACACCCCCTGTACGTACATCTCCGCCAGCGTGATCGTGAGAGCTCTTTCACTACGAAGCCCTTTCTCTAAGGCGGATGGATAAAAGCCTCCCTCCCTGACTTGTGGCATGGCAAAGGTGATCTCTCCAACACGGGTCTTCATAGTCTTGGGCTTGAAGCCGTTGGCGTGGCCTTTTCGTTCCTCTGTACGCTCGTAGTGCTCAGCCTGCAGGTACTTTGATCGTTCAACTTGCATGGCGTTGTTGATCAGTACTCGCATCAGTTCCGGAATTGCATCCAACCCTTTTTCCGCTATCTGATCTACAAAGGTATAATCATTTTGGTGAGTCATTATGTTCTCCTTTTTTGGTTGTGGTGACCTTAAGGATACTTCTGACTCACCAATTTTGTTAAGGTTCTGCAATTTACAGAAAGAATGTTACACCAACTTGGTTTTGCTATTTTTTAACAGGTCACATATAATGTATTTTATGAACCAATCATTCTACCTGTACTCACTTCAAGTTATCGATACGAAAATTGACAGGATCAATTCCCGTATAAAAGCAATTGAACACTCCCTTGCTTCAGATAAATCAATTGCATCTGCCCGTGCGGCTTTAGATCTGGCATCAGACAGGGTCAAAAAACAAGAAGCACAAATTGCCGGTGTAGAAAATACTGCCAACGAATTAAGGGTTAAACTTGAGCTCAGCGAATCAGCTCTATATGGTGGTAAAGTAAAGAATCCCAAAGAGCTGCAATCCCTCCAAACAGAAATCGTATCACTAAAAAAACGGCTGCAGTCAGCTGATGACCAACAGTTGAGTCTGATGGTTGAGCTGGAGACTTTTGATAATGAACAACAGCATAAGATAAATGAGCTTAATCAAGCAGAAGCAGATTTTTTGGTTAAGAATGCAAGCTTCAAAGGCGAGTATTCCCGCCTTGTACAGGAGAGAGAAAACAACAAAGCTCAGCAGGAAGCATTGCTGACCTCACTTGAAGCTGAAAGCGTGAAAATGTACCGGGAATTACGCAAGAAAAAGGGTGGCATTGCTGTTGCGCGTGTTGTCGATGGTGCCTGCGAAGCATGTGGTGTCCAGCTGACGCCTTCAGAACAACAAAATGCACGTTCTCCCGAGCTGATCACTTTCTGCCCTTCATGTGGCAGAATTGTTTATTCGGGCTGATACTTCGCAGAAATTAATCGCTTAGATTTATTACATACCGATTTTTACTTGTCAATTGATTAACATCAACAGCCTGATAATCACATATTCAATGATTTGAATAGCGAAAAGAAGAACGATTGGAGAAAAATCAATCCCACCCATAGATGGCAGGTATCTGCGAATTGGGCTGAGCATCGGTTGAACAATTCTATCGAGTGTCATCCGAATTTTGTGATAAGGCGATAAGAAGTAAGAGACAATCACATCTGCGATGATAACTAAAACCAACACCCGGGCTATCAGTCTAACAATGTTAACTATAAATAATAAAGTCATGCTGTCTGATCCTTTTTACCTGGTCTTGGTCCAAGAATTGATCTGCCCACTCTAACATAAGTTGCACCTTCTTCAACTGCAATCTCATAGTCGTTGCTGGTGCCCATTGATAATTCGACAAAGATATTGTTGAAGCGATGATTTAGAATATCTTGTATCACGCGTATTTTTTTAAAATATTTTCGTGATCTTTCTGCTTCATCATGAAGTGGCGGCATCGTCATCAGGCCTTGAACCTTTAAAGCACTCAGGTTGACAATTGCTTCAAACTCCTCAACCACTTTTTCTACCTCACCAATTTCACTTACAAACCACCCCCTTTTGCTTTCCTCACCTCCAACATTTAGCTCTAAAAGAATCGGCATAATCTTGTTTCTTTTCGTACACTCAGCATTGAGGATATTTGCCAACTTCAGGCTGTCAACAGAATGCACCATATCATAATGCTCTGCAACAATCTTTGCTTTCCGGCTTTGTATATGACCAATCATATGCCAGGCAACATCTGGAGAATTGATACCTGTAATCTTCTTTGCCCCTTCTTCAGGGTAATTTTCTCCCAGATGATTTGCGCCGGCCAGGATGGCGAGTTTGGCATATTCTATTGGTAGTGCTTTCGTGACCACAACCAGTTTAATCGCATCTGGTTTGCGTCCAACCAAAACAGCAGCTTTGGAGATTTTTTCCATGACTGCAATGTAATTTTCTTGCACAATTTCAAGATTTATTTCCATGAGTGTTTGATGCTTCCTGTAATGAGATGATAGCGCCAAAGCGCCCAGTTTTACCCTTTTCTTGCCTATGCGAAAACCAATCATCATTATGGCAAGCTGTGCATATTTCTGAATTCTCAATTTTCGACACACCAGCACGTCTTAACTGGTATTCATTCGCACGCCACAAATCAAGATGCGGTCTGCCCCGTTGTGGCACCTCAAAGAAGTCCCTGGCAGCCTTTCCAAATTGCACCTCAAATTGATGCAGCACTTCTTCTCCAACTTCGTAATGGTCAACAGCAATAGACGGACCAATACAGGCAATAATATCACCCGCATTACTCAAAAACTTATTGGCCATCTCACTGACTGCTGCCTCACAGACCCGCTTCAATGTGCCAATCCATCCTGCATGAACAATTCCAATCACATTCTTAACCGGATCATACAGCAATACAGGCACACAATCGCCGAACCGCATCAACAGAGACAAGCCAGGTGAACTGGTAATAATGGCGTCCGCCTGTTCTTGATGGTCACCTTGTTTTCTGGCGGATTCGGTTTTGATTACCCTGCTTGAGTGCACCTGCCACACATCGTAATAATTTGATCTATCCAGGTCAAGTGACTCAAACAACCGCCGGCGATTCTCAAGAACATCTTCAGTTCTGTCACCATTGGAGCCACCAATGTTCAACGAGGCGTAAGGCGGCGAGCTGACCCCTCCATGCCTGGTGAAAACACCATGACTCAGGTTAAAAGTGTTCAGACTATTAAATGTATAATATATGATCTCACCGTGATACTCAAAAGGCATTTCTATCTTCCTGGACGCTCACCTTTTCAGATTTGTACATCACATAATTGACACTATCCTGCATGGTCTCTTCAATCATTGGGTACAGGTACCAGGCAGTTGTAAAACCAAACAGACCACCTGTGATGTACCTCAAGAGGGGGGTGCTTTCCCTGGCTAAAAATTCAGGTAAGTGGCTGCTCATCAAACCCGGCAATTGTGATACGCCATCAAGAGCCATGGGTAAAATGCCAATAACCAGCCAAATGTACCATTTAAGTGCTTTGATTCGCCTTCTGAATGCAACAAACAACAACCCAAAGACCAAAATTGCACCATACAAGGCAAGATCTCTCTCGCATAACGCAACTTTGTAGCCGATGTAATCATCTCCGATAAATTTTCTTGCTGTAAGAATATTGATCGTCTCTCTCTGCTCTACATCCTCGTAAGTGATTTCATAAGGCAATCCAGCCAGTTCTCTTGGATAATATGGCTGCTCACCGAACAGGAACAGGGATCTAAATGGGAATTGATGGCATAACGGGCTGTACATTGTGTAAACAACTTTTGCCGGTAATTCCAATCCAGCATTCATAAAAACTGGCGCTAAAAACGGCAGCCCAACAAATATTGCGACAGCCAGGTTAAAAAGCCAGATGTATGATTTACTCAACCAAATTGTGAACTTATCAGTACCACTCATAAATGCTTATTTGTTAAACCTGATGTCCTTTCCATCTTTCGATTCTCAGACTCAGTTATTACAATCCAAAATCAACAATAAAACCAAATCGAGAAAGTTGCTGGAAGGTTCCTAAAAACAACATGATCCCAACGATAATCAGAACAACGCCCATGATGATTTCGGCATAATGCATCACCCTGGCATACTTGCGGATAATCCCTGTTACCCATCCGATTCCCAGCGCTGCGGCCAAAAATGGGATAGCAAGACCAGCAGAATAGGCAGTTAACAACTGCAGTCCTTTAGAGATTGAACCTTCATTTAAAGCCAGGGTAAGGATAGCACCTAAAACCGGTCCCACGCAGGGAGACCAGCCTGCTGAAAAAAACATCCCAAGAAGCGCCGAAGATAGGTAGCTTCTCTTACGCCCAAGGTCAGATTGTGGCCGCAAGTCATAGTCCAGGAATGGAATCCTTATCAGACCGGTCATATGAATGCCCAGTAAAATAACAATCACGCCGCCAATTTTTGAAAGAACTGGACTGAAATCGTATAACAATGTGCCTAAGGCTGAAATTGGCAATCCGAGTACAAAAATAAAAATGAAACTGAAGCCAATAACAAATGAAAGCCCATGAAAAAAGGTATTGAGCCGTGTAACTGAAGTTGAACTATCATTCAGTGCCAGTGACCTGCCGGACAGGTAACCAATATAAGCTGGTACCAGTGAAAAAACACAGGGCGATAAAAATGATGCCAAGCCTGCCAGAAATGCAAGACCAATGGATAATGACATAGACTGCTCACCTACATTCCAAAACCATTAATAATTTAAACCATATTAAGCAATAACATCAACCGTAGTACTCTGACCCAATCCCTGGATAGTGATGTCGCCAGAATAGTAGTCAACCGGTGGATTTGTCCATCTGAAGATCCATTTTGCATCTTCCGCTGTCGCGTTTACACACCCGTGAGATCGCGGTGTGCCAAAGTCATTATGCCAAAAAGTGGAATGGATTGCGACACCTTCTCCAACAAACAGGCATGTCCATGGTACACCCGGCGTATCCCAGCCAGCACCAGTCCCACCACCCGACATATGAATGGAGATCAACTTTCGCCAAATAGGATGTTCACCCAATGGTGTGGACCATTCTTCAAAACGGTTACCAGAAATGTCAAACTGTGCACCTGTTGACACCCGGCAAAAATAAACTTCCGAATTGCCCTCATAACATGACAATGTTTGCTGTTTAATATCTATTACGATCTTTTTATTTTCAACATCCGGCGAAATCGGCGTTGTCTCTTCTTCGGTTATCTGTCTGAAAGCCTCGGCATCAGCCCAATAAACATCACCATATGAACCATATTTCTCAATTACATGATATTGTGGTTTTCCATTTGGACCTTGTCGAATATCGTCGATCCACAATACCTGGCTGTAATAAAGCCTGGGATTGATAATCTCTTTTAACCAGGGCGATGCCGGCGGATTTACAGGGTAAATATCCACATAAGGGACGGTCACTTCGCCCCAAAATCCAGGTCCATCAGGTGAAGTAGGTAGCTCAGTCAAGGGTGTATTAAGCAGGTTGTAGCATGGCTGTAGACTGGGTGAATAGATGTAACCTTCAGGCGTCTCTACCCATTTTCGGCTATAAACGCCGGCTGGTGCATCACCGATCACTTCTCTCTGCCACGTGACCAGCGTATCTTCATAAATAGATTTAATCACTGAACTGTTGGCAGACGGCCTGGCGCGTATATTGATCATACCTCCCAGGCAGTTTCGTCCAATCTTCTGGTTTGGTCCAAATTCAAGTTGCTGCGACATAGACGTACCGCTATCAAGCGGATTGTAAAACAGCAAACCCGCTCCAAGCACAGCCTTTTTTAGAAATTCTCGACGTTTCATCATTCAATCCATCGGTTTTTCAAGTAAAACATTTATACCAGACTATCCATAAATGTTTCAAATTCTTCTGACATGATGGTTGACCTGAGTTGGTCAATTTCAGGTTCCCACCATGCGTCACCAGCCTGATAAGGAACTCTTTCACGTAAATAATGATAAACTTGGCCGGTAATGTCACCTGGCTTCAATGCGGGGTGATCCCTCAGACGTAAATCCAGAGCACGAATCGCTGTATAAATTTCTATGCTGAGTATATGCGACAGGTTTTGTAAGATGGCATAAGTATGCCTTGCCGCAGTCATAGAGTTTGCGTTATGGTCTTCCTGCTCTCCACTTGTTGGAAGTGAATGAACGGAATCTGGATGGCAAAGTGTTTGGTTTTCCATAACCAGTGAGGCGGCAGTATACTGCGGCATCATTAGTCCAGAGTTCAATCCGGCTGCTTTTTGTGAATCAACAAGCATTGGGGGCAAACCAAAGTTAAGGTTTCCATCAGTCAAACGAAATACACGCCTTTCAGAAATTGCACCGATTTCAGCCATTGCAATCGATAAGAAGTCCATCACCATTCCAACCGGCTCACCGTGAAAATTGCCGCCAGAAATAGCTTCATCGGATGAAAAAATTAAAGGGTTGTCGGTCGCTGCATTCATTTCTCTTTCAATCACAGCATGCACAAATTTCAGGGTTTGCCTTGCGATACCTGTAACCTGAGGTGCACAACGTAGTGAATAAGCATCCTGGATATGGCTGTTCGAATCAACCAGGGTTGAACCAGAAATTAACAGCCTGACCTGCTCAGCAACGTCGATCTGACCTTCATGGCCACGTGCAAGATGTAACCTGGCGTCAAAAGCATTGGAGCGTCCAACAAGTGCTTCCAACGAGAGAGCTATTGCCAGGTCAGACAATTTGATCAGTTTATGAGCATTATCGACACACAGGGCTGCCACAGCCGCAGAAAAGGTTGCACCGTTGTTTAACGCCAGTCCCTCTTTAGGTCCTAGAATGATGCGTGGAATTCCCGCTCGTCCCATCGCAGCTTTACCAGTCAATAATTCACTTTCATACCACGCAAACCCTGACTCCTCATCTCGATCTTTGTCATCGGTTGTAAATATCAGAGCAAGGTGAGATAGTGGAATTAAGTCACCAGAGGAACCAAGTGATCCCTGAGAAGGAATAACAGGAAAAAGTTGTTTATTTAACAGCGCTAACAGAGTGTAGATTATTTCAGGGCGTACACCTGAGTACCCTTTTGCCAGGGTGTTTGCACGAATGAGGGTCGCTGCACGAACTACTTCTTCAGGCAGTGGGTCACCAAAACCAACTGCATGGCTCAATATCAAGTTCCTGCTCAGTTGTGCAGATTCTGACTTATCAATTCTTTTATCTGCAAAGATGCCAAACCCGGTGTTTATCCCGTAAACGGGCTTGTTTGAATCATGCAGCCTTATCAGGTTTTGATATGAATTCTTGACTTGCTGATTACCAACCTCATTTAACTTTACCTCAGTAAACTTTTTTGCAACTTTTACAACATCACCAACTGTCAAATGATTGCCATCAATACTGATCATAGATCCCCTTCTTTAGAAAGTGAAGAATAAATGTCCCAATAAAACTGTTGAGAATGTAATTGTCAAATTGTCAATATCCCTGAAGGGCAGGGATTCGATAAGGGTTCCAACAAAAGCCATAACCGCAATGGCAGGTAGATAATCCAATAATAGCCCTGAGAATTTTCCAGCATTGATAAATATCCACATTACAAAAACTGCAAATCCCAATCCGCCTAAAAACATTGCCGCCGATCCAGCAATTGTTTTTCCTTTAGTCCAGGGCAGTGCTTTTGATTTTACTCGCTTGCCAACAACATCAGCTAACCCGTCACCCCCACACAACAACATCAATACGATGATACCTATTGGACTGTCATACCAGTAAATAATCGTCAGGAGAACAAAAACAATTCCGTAAAACAATGGGCCATACAGGATCTCCTTGCGATCTCCATGCCTGGTAAGTGCGTCAACAGAAGCTTGATCCTTGATCAAACCTAATCCGACCAGTGCGAATTGAAGTGTGATGCCCAATGGAATTATGGCAGCCAGGAACCTGGCAGAAGTTGTGTCTTTGAAGAACAACCAGCACAAAACAAAAATGGGGCCTGTGCCTATGTGGATAATTTTTCTGGATAATGGTCCTTCTATAATGCCTTTGTTGGCAAGATAATCGTTCAAACGCAGCCAGGTGAGTGCCAGGATAAGTGTTAAGACTGTCGCAATTAAGTTATTTTGAACCATGAAAATCCCTAATCCCGCCTTCTTCTCTCGCGTTGTGCTTCTCTATCCTGATCACGTTTGGCGATTTCATCGCGTTTGTCGTACATCTTCTTGCCTTTTGCCACGGCAATTTCTATTTTTGCCCGCCCATCCTTTAAGTAGACCTGAACAGGCACGATAGTAACGCCCTTCTGCCGTACATCATTCCACATCTCTTGAATTTCACTTTTGTGCAGCAGCAGCTTTCTTTCACGTGTTGGGTTGTGATTAAACCGGTTTGCTTCGTCGTATGGCGCGATATGAGCATTTACAAGGAATCCTTCCTTGCCATCAATTCGGATATAGGCCTCATCCAGGCTGATATGACCCAGCCGAATGGATTTGATTTCACTGCCAACCAACGACAGTCCTGCTTCGTATGTTTCCAGTAAAAAGAAATTGAATTTTGCTTTGCGATTTTTTGCAATAACTTTAATACCCATCATGCAATTTTAACACACCTAACCCCATCTCAAGATGAATAGACCGGAAAGTATCCTGCCTATGCCAAATAAAACGATTGCCGCTGCAAGTCCAATAGAGTTGCCGATTAAACCACCTGAGAGTGAGGCAATCAACAGGGCAGCATTATAGATCATGTTGTACCATGCCAGGTAGCCGGGTTTATCATCGTTTGGCACTTTTTCCAGGATGTAGTTGTACATTGTGCCACCTGCCAATGCCCAGGCAAAACCACCAAAATATGAAGCCAGAAGAAACGGCACGATGCCAGCTTTGATCGCCAAAAATAGTGGATATGTGCTCATAGCAACAGCGCCAATACCCATTACCTTTTTGTTTCCAAGCCTGCGTGTCATACTTGATAATTTGACTGAACCAAGAAAGACTGCAATATAAAAAACTGCCATACCCACGCTGATGATGAAATCACTCAAATATAACTCTTTCACCATAAACAACGGAAAGACAGGAGAAGGGATGAACACGAATAGGTGAAAGATGAACATCAATATAAGGTACTTAAGGTAAGAACTGCGTAATATATCAAACCGCAAATCAAAACCCGGTATTTGCATGCCTCTAACGGTTTTTTTAATAACTAAAGGATTTTGAATGGATGTATCATCATTGTTGATGGGTGCAACTGCATCAGGATTATCTGGCAGTTGTATGAGGCTGAGAATCACAGTGCTGAATAGTGCACCAAGAAAACCAATTCCAAAGACAATTTGATAACCCGTTGGCATTGGAATATATTCCAGCAGCACACCACATAAAATTGTAAAAATGATATTTGTAATAGAAAAAGCGGCTGATCGGCTGCCAGAAACATGTGCCCGCCATTCAGCCGGCACTGCCTCTGCAAAGAAGGCATTGAAACTGATGGATAGGATAGTGCCTGGCATTGAAACTGCAAACGTGACCGCGATGATCATCCAGATTTGGTTTAGTGGAAGATCAAGAAAAGGGATAAAGACCAGTATCAGGTAATAGAGCCGATAAGCAACTGCTGATACTACAACTGATTTTTTTAATGACCTTTTTGCTATCCATTGTGCTGCTGGAAGCGCCACAATCAAGCTGATCAATGCAGGAATCGCATTTATCAAACCAATCTGGCTGGAGTTTGCACCGATTCGGCTGGCATATACTGCCAGAAATGCCAGTACACTACCATTCACAACACCAATGCCAGCATAATCCAAAGCAAGCAGCACAAAATTCCTTTTATGCTGTTCAGGGATGTTAGGCTGAGAGAATAAACGTCTGTTCAACAAGGTCATTATTATAATCGACCAGGCCTGCTTTTTGTCCTGCCGAGTGTATGACAGTGCTTAGAACAACCAATTTAATCGTGTTATGGATGCAGTGCATTGTGTTATAGTTTGCTTATCAATAGGCGAAAATTATTGCTCTGGAGTATCCACATGAAAGAGATATCAATTGCTCTTGGCGGAGGCGGTTATAAGGGAGTAGCCCATATTGGTGTATTGAGAGCCCTTGAAAAGGCTGGGTATAGAATAAAAGCCATTGCTGGTACCAGTATCGGCGGCCTGATCGGTGCAGTTTATGCTGCGGGCTATGACACCTATCAACTCGAAAACCTGGTCAAAAACCTTGATCAATCAAAGTTATTCTCTCGGGCTCATGGTGATGGTCCATCCATCATGGGTTTGAAAGGTGTATCAGATATCCTTATTGAAACACTGGGCGATGTCCATTTCAAAGACTTAAAAATTCCATTTGCCTGCACAAGCGTAGATATTGACACCGGTCAGGAATACAGTATGAATGCTGGCCGTGTTAGTGACGCAGTGCTGGCAACAATAGCCATCCCGGGCATATTTCCACCTAAGGTTATTAATGGCAAATCGTTGGTTGATGGTGCTACCCTGGACCCGGTCCCGGTTTTGTTAGCACGGTGGTTGTCACCCACAATACCATTAGTTGCTGTATGTCTTCATCCTGTCCCGCAGGAGTGGCAGACTTTGTCAAGCCCTTCATTACCAATGGCATCCAACATACCAGGTATTGTTATTGAGCAATTTTCACGACTCAGAATTGCACAGGCTTTTACTGTATTTACTAAATCAATAGATATCACTTCAAGGATGCTCGCAGAAATCAGGATGCAAATAGAGGAACCGGATGTTATTTTGAGGCCTGATGTTGATCGTTTCGGCTTGCTTGAAGTTGTTGAACCTGGCGAGCTGATTTTGGCAGGTGAAACCGTAGTTGAAAATTCATTGGCACGAATTGAAAAAACTTCTTCCTTTCCCAACACTATTTTAAGAAGATTTAAACCAAAAAATCGACCCGAAGATATCATACAAACACAGCAGCTAAAAGAACAAGTGTGATTTGAAGGAAAAGTTATTTGATCCAAAGAAATATGCTCGTCAAACGCACATCCGGCTTATCCTCGGAGTGTTGCTCATCATATTAATCATTGGGCCATTGATTATTAACGCAATCTATGGGAAAAATGCTGCTCTCAGCTCGTTACTATGCATGGGCGGCGCCTTGATACCAATCGCAGTAATATACATCAGCTTATTTGTGTTAGATTGGGTACTAAAAAGGAGAAATGACTGATACGGCGACTCAGACTCTATTGATCGAAAACCAGATTATTCGCATTAAACAAGCTTCGACCTACCCTGCTGATGCGATTGTATTATTGCATGGATACACAGGCAACGAAAACTCAATGGACATTTTCCACAACAAAATTCCGGCAAGTTTTGCATGTCTTAGTCCGCGTGCATTTTTTCAAGTCGGCAGTGGGCAATATTCATGGATTGACCCTGATTTTTCTCGAGCAGATCGCTCATCTGTAGGCTCCTATGTTGAAGCAGCAAAACAGGTTAACCAGTATCTCAAAAGCTGGACATCCCACCTCAATGGCAAAGCACTAAAACTTCATCTTGCAGGGTTCAGCCAGGGTGCAGCCCTTGCTTATGTTTTATTAGCATTGTATCCACAAAATTTTGAGAGGATTATTGGCCTTTCTGGTTTTTTGCCAGAAGGGTATACGAATCTCTTATCATCAATAAAACTATCATCCAACAAGATATTTATATCTCACGGCAATAAAGATAAGATTATTCCAATTGAAATGGGTCAGGAAGCTGCTGACGTCTTAAGAAAAGCAGGTGCTAACGTTGTTTATTGCGAAGACCAGGTACAGCATAAGTTGAGTTTAGCCTGTTTTAAATCCCTCGGCGTTTTTCTATCTTAATTGATTACCGGCAGTTATTTTCCCTGGGCAAGAGTGAATAAACCAATAAAAGCGCCAATTGAAAACAAGGCAATGATTACTAATCCCATCGGTAACCCGTCCGTACCACTCCACTCAGCGGCTTCGTAGGTTGGGATATTGATTGGTGCCGGCTCCGTGAAAGTAGGCAGCCTGGTGGGCATAACAGTAACAATGAACTGTGCCGCAAGTGTCGGATCAATCGTATTAGTAAAGAGAGGTGTTGGCGTTGGGGGTGGTTCAACAATCGGTAAGACAGCGCCAGGCGATAAGTTCACAAAAGGAGAGTAAACCCATGCTTCTCCACCCGTCACACCAGGGTATTCGATCAAAATCCAATCACCGCCAGTGGATTTACCAATGGCCGGCAGTGTTTGTCCTTTCAACATCACCCCCACCTTGGTATAAAAAATTCCGGGGCCGGATCGGACATTAATGACCGGTTCGCCATCTTCTCTGACAGTCACAATTGGTCCTTGAGGTGTCCCTGTTACAGTAGGGATAGCAACAGTCGGCTGTTGATTCTCAGACACGGCCTGCACTGTCAGAACTGAATTAAGTGCAATCAATCCCAGCGCCAGGATAATTATGAGCATTGCTGCTGCCATTTTGCGATGCATACATTCTCCAAACTAATTGTGTACGGGTGTTTTTCTGATTATAATCTAACTTATGGAACAAAAATTTTTCTACGGCGATGTTACTCCTGAGGATTTTTCCAGGAGTCTTTATGCACACTTTCACCGGGGAAACTACCAGGTGCAGCAAATTGGCAGGGATCAGAAAATCCTTGTTCAAATAGCCTCAACTCGCTACACAACCTCTGGCGGTAGAACTGCCCTGACAGTCAACCTCGAAAAGGTGGAGGACGGTGTGCTGGTTCAGCTGGGTCAACAAGCCTGGTTGGGCATTGCTGCAAGTCTTGGCAGATCAGCCCTCTCTGCACTGAAAAATCCTCTCAGCCTTATCGGAAACCTTGATGATATTGCACAAGATTTTGAGTCACTGGGTTTAAGTGATGAGATCTGGACAGTGATTGAATCAACTGCTCGGGCAAAAAACGCTGGACAACAGCTTTCTGAGCGTCTGCGCAGGATCACCTGTGGATACTGTGGTTCAGCAAATCCAATTGGTGAATCGCGCTGCATCGCATGTGGCGCACCACTCGGAGATGAGCAGCCAGTTACCTGCCCAAAATGCGGATATGTGTTATCTGAGGGTGAGAAAATCTGCCCAAATTGTGGTCATGTCAGATAACGATTAGAACCAAATCTCAATTTGTACCAGGGACGGAAAACCGAGATTTCTATCTTCAATTAGAAAATATTGTCACGAAGGAGTATCAATTGGCAAAATCCTTAAGAAATTCCATTACGGATGTGCCTGGTATTTTATTGGGTCATGCTCAAAATGAAAGTGCTTTGACTGGATGCAGTGTTGTTCTGTGTCCAAAGAATACAACGGCGGGTGTCGACCAGAGAGGTGGTGCGCCAGGTACCCGCGAGACCGACGCACTCCGCCCTATGCATGTTGTTAATGATGTCAATGCAATTTTCCTTTCTGGTGGCTCTGCTTTTGGTTTGGATGTTGGTTCTGGCATAATGAAATACCTCAACGAGAGAAATATCGGTTTCAATACCGGCACGGTAAAAGTACCTATTGTTGCTGGAACTATCCTTTTCGATCTTGCAATCGGTGACAGCAGTGTTAGACCAGATGCTGATATGGGATACCAGGCTTGTCTAAATGCTTCTTCTGATGAAACCTCTCAAGGAAATATTGGTGCAGGCATGGGCGCCACAGTTGGGAAAATCCTTGGTGCCGGCAATGCCACAAAATCAGGCTTAGGGATGGCAAGCATGGATGCTGGTGGCGGTATCATCGTTGCTGCTTGCATTGCTGTCAATGCATTTGGCGATGTCATTGACCCATTAACAAACTCGATTATCGCTGGATGTCGTTCAACCAGCATTGGACCGCTAAAATTTGGCAAGCCAGGTACTTATGCCAATACACTTGAGGTAATGAAATCATTCACAGGCAGACAAATCCTGAGATTGATGTCCAGCCAGAATACTGTCATCGGTGTTGTGGCAACCAATGCAAAATTATCCAAAGATCAGGCGAATAAACTGGCCCAGATGGCGCAGAATGGGTTGGCAAAATCAATTCGACCAGCCAATTTGATGGTTGATGGCGATACAGTGTTCGCTTTGGCAACCAACAGGCGTCCCGCTGACATCAACCTTGTCGGCGCAATCGCTGCAGAGGTGGTGGCACAGGCAGTAGTTAATGCAGTCAAGGCCGCCGAACCGGCTGGAGGTCTACCATGTGCGGCTTCATTTGTAGCCAATGCTTCTAACAGAAACAATTATGGAGGCTAAGAGATGGCTGATCACCCATTAAGGATATTCACTGGATGTGCACATGTAGGTCTGGCACAAGAAATTGCTGACATCCTTGGCGTGCCATTGGGATTATCAACAACCACAAAATTACCAGACAGCGAAACATTTGTCATGGTCGATGAGGTCGTACGAGAACAGGACATATTCATTGTGCAGTCTTGTCCCGCACCAGTCAATGATTACCTGATGGAACTCGTTTTATACATTGACGCTTTCAGGCGTGCAAGCGCCCACTCCATTACCGCAGTCATCCCCTATTTTCCCTATGCCAGGCAGGAACGGATGTCAAAAGGGAGAGAAGCAATCAGCGCCAGGGTTGTTGCAAACATTTTGGAAATGATCGGTGTTAGCCGGGTGATTTTTGTTGACATTCACAACCGTGCAATTCAGGGCTTTTTCAATGTTCCGGTAGACCCCATTACCGCGCTGCCAGTTTTATCAAATTATTTTCGCTCACCAAAGTTTGCCAATGCAGCAATTGTCAGCCCCGACGTCGGTAGGGCAACACTTGCAGGGAAATATGCCGAAACGTTGAATTTACCCCTTGTTGTCATGCATAAGAGGCGCTCTTCCTTTCAAAGTACTACGACCACTCATGTCGTTGGTGACATCAAAGGACGGCAGCCAATCATCATTGACGACATCATTGCCAGCGGCAGTGTTTTAAAACAAATTGATGCACTATATAATGCCGGCGCTGAAGGTAAAGCGTATTTCGCAATCACTCACGGTGTACTTCTACCGCCAGCTGCGAAATATCTTGTTGATGACGACCGCATTGAAAAACTGGTGGTTACCAACACCTTGCCTGTTCATCCTGAAATCTTTTCTGAAAAAGTTGAGGTTTTGAGCATTGCCGGGTTACTTGCTGATGTAATTAAAAAGATCCACAGCGGAAAGAGTATTTCCAACAGCGCTGTAATAAGTTGATCGAAATCTTCTTAATAAGCGCTCATCTCAACATCCAATTCAGATATTTAACTCTTATTCTTAATATTTTGGATGTAGCTATTTATTGATAAGATTATAGATGACCGAGTTTAATGATGACCTTGATAGCTTGATCATTTACGAGGATAAAAACATCCTTGTGGTCAATAAACCATCAGGTCTGCTGACAATTAAAGATGGGTATGATCCTTTCCTCCCAAATCTGTATGACATTCTAATTGCCAATTATCAAAAACTTTGGGCCGTTCACCGCCTGGATAAAGAGACCAGTGGTGTACTTGTCTTCGCAAAATCAGCTGACGCACACAGGTTTCTCAACACACAATTTGACAACCGATTGATTAGCAAATCATATAACGCTATCGTACATGGTGTCCCAGAATGGGAAGAGAAAACCATAGACTCATACTTAAAAGTCAATGGTGATAGAAAACATCGTACGGTTGTGCATCCTGAGGGAAAGAAGGCTGTCACAAACGCCAGGATCGAAAGCACATTTTCAGGATTATCTTACCTGGTTGTCAAACCAAAAACCGGCTACACGCATCAAATTAGAGCGCACCTGGCTTCTAACGGCTACCCAATTATTGGAGATGTCTTATACACACCCATCGCCGAACGAATTCATCCGATCGAGATTAACTACACTATCCCAAACATAGATCCTGCCAGGCTGTATCTTCATGCACGCTCAATAACATTCATTCATCCATCCAACCGTGATACGATGACATTTACCGCGCCTTTCGATAACCATTTTTTAACTGCCCGTCAGCTATTTCACCTTATTGAATAAAAAAAGCCGCAGGGATGTTCTCCTGCGGCTTGCTTCTGAATGTTCTGATTGATTATTCGATATCGGGAACGGGCTTATTGCTTTCTTTGATAGCCCAAACCGTCGCACCTAATAGAACAGCTACGATAATCCAGCCTACAACACCAAGCTGCTCATACTTAACAATCACAGGCGCTGCCAGCAGGGAAACCATGTTGACAACCTTAATCATTGGATTCAAAGCCGGGCCTGCAGTGTCCTTCAGTGGGTCACCAACAGTATCACCGACAACACCCGCTTTGTGCCTCTCAGAGCCTTTGCCAGTATTATTTGCGATATCACGCGGTTCATCTTCAATTGCCTTCTTGGCATTATCCCAAGCGCCGCCGGCATTTGACATGAACACCGCCAACAACTGGCCACTGACAATCACACCTGCCAGGAATCCACCCAACGCTTCAACCCTGAGAACCATACCAACCAAAAGCGGTAGAACTACAGAGATGATTGCCAGCGGTATCAATTCCTTCTGAGCAGACAAGGTTGAGATCTGAACCACCCTGGCATAATCCGGCGTCTTTGTTCCTTCCATAATGCCTGGAATTCTGAACTGTTTACGAACTTCCTCGACGATAAGTCCAGCTGCCCGTGAAACTGCCTGAATGGATAAGGCGCTGAACAACCAGGGTAACGCACCGCCAAGCAGCAATCCAACAAAAACACGTGTGCTGGATACCCTGATATCTTCCATAACCGGCACACCAAGCTGGGCTTGCACCCTGGCGACATCTGTAATGTAGGATGCAAACAAAGAGACTGCTGCAATTACTGCCGAAGCAATTGCAATACCCTTGGTGATAGCCTTGGTTGTATTCCCAACAGCGTCCAGGTCAGCCATGATCTGACGCGCTTTTTTGGTTTCTTCATCGTCCATATCATGCCATGACATCTCGCCAATGCCGTTTGCATTGTCAGAGATCGGTCCATATGAATCCATGGCGACATTGTTACCGGTGTGACTCAGCATACCAATACCGATCATTGCAACTGCATATAACACGTACAAAGGATTTGGCTCATTGCCATAAATGAGCAGTGCCAGGATAAAAGAGATCACGATCGCAACCAAAGCCCAAACACTGGAAATCATGCCAACTGATAAGCCAGACAAGATTGTGGTAGCCGGGCCTGTCTTTGTTGCACGTACAATTTCCTTGACAGGTGGGTTTTTAGTTGCCGTAAAGTAGGAAGTTAGGGGATTAAACGCAACTGCCAGACCAACACCGATAGTTGTCAGTAGACCCAACTTCCATTCCTGTGCATAAGCAATTGCGATGACAAATGACCACACGACTGTATTTACACTGGATACTTCATAGGACCGGAACATCGCTTCTTCGGCATCATGTGCCCGCAAGAATTTAATAGGGAAATTTGTCCATATTGGAACCGTAAATGTCCCAAGGATGGATGAAATCACACCAACAGCCCGGATAATGAGAGGGTAAACAATCCATTTCAGACTGTGTGTGGGATCAACGGAAACAAGCGCTAAACCCAGAATCAATGTTGATACGATTGTGACTTCATAACTCTCAAATATGTCTGCTGCCATGCCGGCGCAGTCCCCGACATTATCTCCAACCAGGTCAGCCACAACTGCCGCATTCCGTGGATCATCTTCGGGTATATCCTGTTCAACTTTTCCAACCAGGTCAGCACCAACATCAGCTGCTTTGGTGTAAATGCCGCCACCAACCCGCATGAAGAGCGCCAATAGCGTGCCGCCAAAACCGAAACCTAAGAGGGCATCAGGAGCAGCCCGTCCGAAAATGATGAAAATAATCGTGCCGCCAAAGAGTCCCAGTCCATCAGTTAGCATACCGGTGATCGTACCGGCATAATATGCAATGGACAGGGCTTCATTCAAGCTGCGCCGTGCTGCAGATGCTGCACGAACGTTGGCTTGAATTGCCATACGCATGCCAAGTTGACCAACAATTAGTGAGAAACTGGCACCAAGAATGAATGCAACTGTTCTTCCAATTGCAATGATGATGGTTGTATTGTTTGGAAATTCTTCGAGTGCTTCTGCAGTAGGTGGAACAATATAAACACTTAAAAATAAGGCAACAGTCAATAATGCAATTGCTGGAAGAATTGTTTTTAATTGACGATTGAGGTAACTGTCTGCGCCGATCCTAATTGCATTCCAGACCTCTTGCATTTTTTCTGTGCCTTTGTCTTTGTTCAAGACATTACCGCGCAGAAGCCATGCATAAATCAAACTGATAAATGCTGTGACAACTACCATGATTATGGCGATTTGCTCAAAATCGTTTAAACCATGTCTTGCCAACCCAAACAAATTTAGATCCATCTTTCTACCTCCTAATATAAATTTTCAGATTGCTAAACACTTTACCAATTATGAAAATTTCACCCTTGTGAAGGCTATAAAACTTAAATTTAATGCAAACCTGCTGTCATGTCAATTTAATTTTGCCACCAATTTTTACAGCCTTAGAAACTGTTAAATGTCGTTAAAATAAACGGTTATCATTACTATGACAACAAAAGTTGGTAAGATTTTGCTGCTGACCTGCTCACAACCTGCTCACACCTGCTCACATTTGCCTATTGACATTCATTATAAAAATGTTGTATAGTATCGTCTGGTGAATTCTTCATAATATCGAGCGAGATAATCGCTCGATATTTCTGTGTGGAGAAAATCAGTCACAATATTAATAAATTATTAGATAATTTTAGAGGTATTGCTTTTAAGTTTGAAAAAGTGTATTCTGAACTCTAGTAACCTCTATTCAAAACTACAAGTTGGTGATTACTGATTATGATGAAAGATGTTTTATTAAGCGTTGAAGATGATGATGATGAATTTTCTGCAGTTGCGCGTTTACTTGAGTTAGGCCGTCAAAAAACTTACGTAACTATTGACGATATCTTGCATTTCTTCCCTGAAGCTGAGCAGGATGTTGAACAACTAGAAGAAGCTTTCGCTGCACTCATGAGTGCCGGCATCCCTTACACTGAAGACACTCCTCCTGAAGATCCTTCAGATGAAGAACTTGAAATTACCGATCACGGTGAGGAAATAGAAGACTCCAGTAAGAAATTAGCATTGGATGACCTTGCAAATATTGATACTGACGACACGATTGGATTGTATTTAAAAGAAGTCAGTAGAGTTCCTTTGCTTACTGCTGAAGAGGAAGTGGAACTTGCCCAGCGCATTGAGCGCGGTCGCATGGCTCGAGAAGAACTTGCCAGAGGCAATGTTAGTGTTCGCCGCCGTGGAGAGCTTCGTCGGCTAATTGAAGATGGTTGGGCTGCCAGAGAGCATCTAATTACAGCCAATTCTCGACTGGTAATTAGCGTTGCAAAAAAATACATGGGCAGAGGCGTTCCATTCCTTGACCTGATCCAGGAAGGCAATATTGGTCTAATTCGTGCGACGAAGAAGTTTGATTACCGTAGAGGACACAAATTTAGCACTTACGCCACCTGGTGGATTCGCCAGGCTGTCACAAGGGCAATTGCCGACCAGGGTAGAACGATTCGTGTTCCTGTTCACATGGGTGACCAGATCAACAAGTTATTGCGCATACAGCATCAACTTACCCAACGTCTGGGACGCGAACCAGCCGTTGAAGAATTAGCCGTTGCCCTGGATGTTCCACCTAAGAAAGTGGAGAATATGATTCAGGTCGCACGCAGACCCCTCTCACTGGAAACACCAACGGATGATGAAGAAGATTCTGTGCTCGGTGATTTTATTGAGGATGATGAAGCCCCACCTCCTGATGACACAGCCACCTACAACCTGCTCAAAGAACATTTAGAGGAAGTATTGAACGGTTTGCCTCCGCGTGAAGTAAGAATTTTGCAGCTAAGGTATGGACTGCTGGATGGCCAGGCTTACACCCTTGAAGAAGTTGGTAGAAAAATGGGTGTTACCCGAGAAAGGGTACGCCAGATTGAGGCTCAAGCTCTCAGCCGGCTGCGTCACCCTACTATCAGGCGGAAATTGCGTGATTACCTGGGTGATTGATCGCTCTACAACCTGAACTGAATTCATACAAAAGCGATGGGGTCTACTCATCGCTTTTGCATTCATAATGGAGTGGCAGTAAAATAAGTAATGAGTGAGTTATTTATTTAGAAAGTGGTGAGGGAGGGATTTTTATGGAGCAATTATCTCTGCGCGATTATCATCGCGAGATTGAAAAACTGATTGAAAATTCTGGCTTTGACACAGCCATTGCACACTGCAGGCATATACTAAAAGAACATCCGAAAAATATTGATACCTATCGCCTGCTTGGAAAAGCATACCTTGAATCTCAACATTATACAGAGGCAATCGACATTTTCCAACGTGTTCTTTCAGTTTATCCAGATGATTTTTTAGCTCACCTGGGATTAAGCATCATCAAAGAAGAACAAGGCAATCTGGAGGCGGCTATTTGGCACTTGGAGCGCGCTTATGAAGTCCAACCGTCGAACCCTGCGCTGCAGTCGGAGCTAAAAAGACTTCATGGTAGACGGGATGGTATTGAACCGCCAAAAATCCGACTTACCAGAGCTGCGTTGGCAAGAATGTACCAGCGCGGCGAACTTTATCCACAAGCACTGGCTGAAGTTCAATCAGCTTTGTCAGAAGATCCTTCCAGAATTGATTTGGAAATTTTGCAGGCTCAGCTATTCGCGCAAATGGGGAAGCCTTCAGAATCGTTCCAACTTGCCAGTAAAATTGCTAGCAAATTGCCTTACAGTTACCAGGCAAATAAAATAATCTCTAGGTCTGAGAGCTATACTGACAATACTGAGGCTGTTAATAAAGCCAGGGATATCCTGTCCGCTATAGATCCATACGAAGACCAATCAATCAGTCAGGTTGATTCAGCTGATGAAATATCTGAGGACTTGGTTCGGGTAGAAAAACTTACCCTGGCTGAATCAGATCCTTCTGCTGGTCAAGATCAGTCTGAGTTTACAACTGAACCACCAGATGTACCGGAAGCAGAAATCACCCTAAGTGAACAAAATGACCTGCCTACGGAATCTGCACCTGCTGATGTTACAGATGAAGCCCAATTACCAGCCATCAAAGACCTATCAGAAGAGTCAGCGGTTCCAGCACAACCAGAAGTCCCAGATACAGAGGAAGTTGTCACAGACGAACAGCGAAAAAAAGTGATCAGCAAAATGATGGTTGATTTAACAGATTTGGACGGGGAACTTGACCCCAGTCTTGAAGATACGGTGAAAATCACCATCAAGCCTCAGGTGGACGAACCAGTTGAAGAAGTAACAACGCCTGAAGTTGAGATTGAAGAGGTAGAACCAGAGGAACAACCAGATCCAGATCTTCCATCCTGGCTTTCTGGTTTAGAGCCAAAACCTGATCAATCAAGCGAATTTAAAGAAAAAAATACCGTGCCAGAGTGGCTGTTTGCTATGGATGATTCGCTAACTGAGTCAGACAAGATTTTATCCAGCACATCTGCTGAAGATGAACAGCCCGAACTGGCAGATACAAGCGAGATTGACCAGGCGATTGCATGGTTGGAAGGTCTGGCAGAGAAACATGGTGTACCAGAATCATCTCTACTGCTACCAACAGAAAACCGCATTCAACAGGCGCCTGAGTGGATCAGCCGCTTGAAAAATGTACTGAATGATGAACAACAACTGCAGATGGAATCAGCGGAAGAGACTGAGCTTGATGAAGTGATGGAAGCTGCCGTTATGCTTAATAACGAGATTGCCACAGATATAGCCTTGGGTGAAGTGTCCAGTGAGTCTGAAGAAATCATCGAGGAGGCTGGCGAGTTAGATAGCAGTGACCAAGGCGAAAATCTGGTTAATGAAGACCCTGTCCCAGCAGAGATATCCGACACAATGATGGTTGGCGAAGCCAACGAAACTGATACTTCAAGCCAATCTTTGGTGACAGAGACCATCTCTCCAGGCGAGCCAGACTTGTCCAGTTTTGATACTGCTCAGGTCGATTCGGAAATTCTAAACGAATCCGATGGGCTTTTACCAGATGAGATTTCTGGTGAGCCTCTAAATAAAGTTGTTTCATCTGGATCAGCAGAAGAACCTCAAATTGAAAGTATCGATATAACAGATGAACTTGTAGATGAACTCGCACAATCAACAGAAGAAACTCAGACCTCAGAAAGCATTATTAGTGTCGAAGACACCATTGAGGGAAATTCGACCGATTCTCAGGCTGACACTGAGCCGATTAATATCAATCAAGTTGTAAATACTGAACATGTTATCGCGGCGGATGAAGCAGTTGACGTCCTGGCAGATCAACAAGCTGACCATCCAAGTATACCTGAGTCTATTTCTGACGGTTCAACCGATGTTGACATTGAAATTACAAAAGCTGAAATTTCAGATTTATCGACCATTCTAAAGGATGAAGATCTAATCGTAAGTGAAGAGGACAAAATTTCTGCTAGTAAAGCATTAGAAATCGATCATGATATCGACACAGCTGAGATCAATTCTGTTGATCCTGACATGGTTGAGATGCAGGACACGGAGGCTGTAAATGATGAATTATCCTCGCTGGAAAAATTATCTGAAGAGAACCCCGAAGATATCGAAAATCTCCGTCAACTGGCAAAAGCATACACCCGGTCAGGCAAATTTGACGAAGCAAAAACGATTTACAAGCAAATTGAAAAAATCCTTAGACAATAAACCATACATTTAGGAGGATACAGTGGAACAGACTTTAGTTCTAATTAAACCAGATGGCGTACAACGCGGCTTGATTGGAGAAATTATTGGAAGACTCGAAAGACGAGGTTTGAAAATTGCCGCAGCAAAATTTTTATCAGTCAGTCGGCAATTGGCTGAGACCCATTATGCTGTTCACAAAGGAAAACCATTTTACGATGGCTTGATTGAATACATATGTTCTGCCCCGGTGATGGCAATGGTAATCGAAGGGCCCAATGCTATTGCTGCAGTACGTCAGACGATGGGCGCTACCAACCCTGTCCAGGCAGCACCTGGAACTGTCAGGCATGACCTCGGTCTTGTTACAAATCGCAACCTGACTCATGCTTCAGATGCCGTTGATACTGCAAAAGCGGAAATCGCCCTCTGGTTTTCAGAAACAGAACTGGTTCAATGGACTAAGATTGACGAAAAACTCATATTTGGGTTATAAATGTCCAAATTTAATAATCCTACAGAGGCAAAATGAAAATCGATTATCGTGAAACAACAGATGACCTGATCAAAAGAATTGACATTCACGACCGTTACGGCAGCAAGGACATTGATAAATGGATGCTGGATATTCTGCCGCTGCAGAAAGGTCAGACCATCCTGGATATTGGCTGCGGTGCGGGAAAGCAGTGTTTTTCCTACTATCATCACCTCGAAGGGCAAGCCTCAATAACTGGTGGTGATGTCTCTGATGAATTGCTAGCCCAGGCGATTAAAACAAACCATGATGTAAACGATGCTGTGAATTTTATTAAGCTTGATTTTGATTCGCCTTTCAACCTTTCTGACGACTATTTTGATCTTGCATCCTGTTGCTTTGCCATTTACTACGCCACCGACATCCCATTCACAATCTCAGAGATTCACCGTGTTTTAAAACCAGGTGGTCACCTTTTCACTACCGGACCAATGCCGGAAAATAAGCAGTTATTTTACGATATCATCCGCGAAGCGACTGGGAAAGAAATTCCTCCAATGCCTGGAAGTTCAAGGTATGGCAGCGCTATTCTGAATGAGATTACTTCCAGGTTCGCTGAAGTGTCAGTTCACATCTTTGAAAATCCGCTGGTATTTGACACTGTAGAGCCATTCATGGTTTACACACGAGCGTCGCTTTCTGAAGACAGAAAATTGTGGAAATCTTTTTTTGAAACCCCCGAGGATTTCGAGAAAATCATCAACGCTATCGAAGCTGCTGCCAGCAAGCGCCTTGCTGATGGCGGATCTTTGGTGATGACCAAAGTTGTCGGTGGTTTTCTGGCCAAAAAGTAATCACAATGAACCAGGACATTTTATTCTCATGTAAAAGAATTGCGTTTATTGGTGCACACCCCGATGATATTGAGTTGGGTGCCGGTGCTCTTATTGCTCATCTCGGTAACAAGGTAGAGATAAAGTGCTTAACTCTCTCTGATAACCAGAAGAATCCAGACTTAAAAGAAATTGTCACAGAACACTATGCTGCTATGCGAACACTGGGACTTACTGATGACCAGGTGATCCTTGGAACTTTTGAAACCCGTAATTTTCCACAGTTCCGACAGGAAATCCTTGAGTACCTGATAGCTTTCAACAAGTCATTCAGGCCGGAGATTGTTTTTACACATACCAGGTCTGACATTCATCAGGATCACAGCACAGTCACTGAAGAGTGTCTGCGTGCCTTTCGCGGTACATCTGTGCTTGGGTTTGATGTCCTCAGAAGCAGTTATAACTTCTTTCCACATTTCTTAATAGGTGTGAGTGAATCTGATGTTGAAAAGAAAATTGCCGCTTTAGCGCAGTATAAAACATACGCTTCAAAGTATTATTTTGATCCGTTGATCACACGCTCTACATTGATCCGTCATGGTGCTCTGGCCGAGAGACCATACGCTGAAGGGTTTGACATCTTGCGGGTCATCGGCACTTTCGACTCGACAGCTAAATAACCGCCCTAGATGAAATACTGATAAAAAACGCGTAGAACGCGTTTTTTATTTTCTATGACCGGGGAATGCCAATTAATATTAAGTTGTTCTCAACCCTTACAGGATAAGTTGGAATCGGTTTTACGGCAGGCATTGATTTTACAGCGCCGGTTTTAATGTCAAACCGTGCACCATGTCTGGGGCAAACGATTGTACAGCAACCTTCCTGCTCCCCTTCACCCAAAGGGCCATTATCATGCGTACACACATCACCAATCGCGTAATACTGGTCGTCTATTTGAAACAAGATTAATGCTGTGTCATCAATCTCAATGTTTAACCGTTCATCGGGATTGATCTCATCTACGGTGCATATTTCTACAAACTCATAATTGTTGTCTGGTTCATTCATTCCAGGTCATCCTCTTGAAGCTGTTCCCCGCCTACGCCATAAATGCCAGCTTTGAGCACCTTTAATGACAGCAATGCGCACTTCAGCCGCACTGCACCAAGCTCGATCCCTAATAAATCCAGAATATCTTGTTTGTTTAGTTTTTTAACGTCATCAAGATTTTTGCCAATGACAGATTCGATTAGCAAATCAGCAGAGGCTTGGGAAATTGCGCAACCATGTCCGCTGTATGCTGCCTCAGTTATGATATTATCTTCATCTACGCGCAAATCTATGCGTATTTCATCGCCGCAAAGCGGGTTTTCGTCTTCGTAGGATATGTCATTAGGATCAAGTACACCCTTGAATAATGGTGTCTTGTAGCGCTCAATAATAATCTCTCTATATAAATCATCCATGTAAAAAATCCCAAGTTTATGAGAACATATTTTGTACTTTGAGAAGACTGATCACGAGCTGATCAATTTCCTCTTTATTGTTGTACAGGTAAAAACTTGCCCTGGTTGTCGCTGTGAGATTAAGTTTCTGATGCAGCGGCATGGCACAGTGGTGTCCGGCACGAACAGCAATTCCGTCTCTATCCAAAAGTTGAGCAATATCGTGGGGATGAACCTCAGGTAGAGAAAATGAGATAACTCCTCCCCGCTTTGAAGCTTCAGGACCGTAAATAACCAGACCAGGCACTTCTTGCAGGTTATCCATCGCATATTCGGTCAGCTCTGCTTCGTGCTGGTGGATGGCATCCATCCCGATGGACTCAAGATAATCAATCGCAGCGCCAAAACCAATGGCTTCAGCAATAGCAGGAGTACCGGCTTCGAATTTATGAGGCAGCTCATTGGAAGAAAAAGACTCAAAAGTCACTTTCTTGATCATGTCGCCTCCACCGAGAAATGGCGGCATGTCGTTTAGTAGGTGCTGTTTTCCATACAGAATGCCTATACCGGTTGGTCCTACCATCTTGTGAGCTGAAAATGCCATGAAGTCTACATCCAGATCCTGGATATCTACAACAAAATGCGGCACCGACTGTGCTGCATCAATAAGCACAACTGCACCAGCATGGTGCGCTTTTTCGGTCAGGGCTTTGGCTGGATTGATTGTACCCAGCATATTAGACATGTGCGTAAACCCTACCAATGCAGGCTTTTCATCCAGAAGCCTGTCATAGGCTTGCAAATCGAGGGTGCCGTCTTCCATTACCGGGATAAATTTTATTTTAAACCCCGTTCTTTCAGCCTGCATATACCATGGGACAAGATTGGAATGGTGCTCCATCTCCGTCAATAACACCAGGCTGTCTTTATTCAGATATTTCTCAGCCCAGGTTTGCGCAACCAGGTTGATCGACTCGGTCGTATTCCTTGTGAAAACAACTTCATGTGAGCTTTTTGCATTAATGAATTTTGCGATCTTTTTCCGCGCATCTTCATACTGTTGTGTTGCTTCTTCAGCCAATGCATGAACGCCCCTGTGAATATTGGCGTTGGACTTAAGGTAATAATCGTTCATTGCGCTGATCACAGAAGCAGGCTTTTGAGATGTTGCAGCCGAGTCAAGATATATCAACGGTGCACCAGGGTATATCTCCTGGTTTAATATTGGGAAGTCAGCGCGAGCTTGATCAAATTTTTCTTTATTCAATGGTTCCTTCTCATTCTCGACAGCAGTTATTCCTGTGGTTGCGGGGAACGCGATTTTTTCACAGGAATTCTGATGTGCGGGGAGCCGGCCGGATACCATAAAATGTGGTCGGGTACCATCCAGCCATCCGTTAAGAACACGTTGGTCCTGAACTGAACAGCGACCATTTTCGCGTCAACCTGCACAACTATGCCTTTAAGCCAGCCGCGTATACGCAGGTCATTCTTCTCATGATCGCAAAACACTTCTACAATATCCCCTACATCATATGCGTAGTCGGGGTCTGGTGGTCTCATCGTTGGAGTAGATGCCATATATATTCTCCTGAAATATTCATGTTACAATTTATTCTATCATTTTCACATACCCGGCATCTATTAATTTTGCCAGTTAGTTTTCATTTTATCTTTTATGATGTGCAGAAAACGTTCTTTCACACCTTCGTACGGAATTCTCTGCATGATTGGGTCAAAAAAGCCTTCAACAATCAGCTGCTCTGCATCTGCTTGGGCAATTCCTCGGCTGGTCAGGTAGAAGACCTGGTCTTTGTCAACCTTTCCGATGGTCGCACCGTGAGAACAGCGCACATCATCAGCGAGAATTTCAAGCCCAGGGATGGAATCTGCCCGTGCATCTTTGCTTATAATCAAGTTCCTGTTCGCCTGGTAACCATCGGTTTTATCAGCACCGGGGGCGACATAGATCATACCTTGCCAAACAGACCGGCTTTTATCCAATAAAGCCCCTTTAAACAACAGGTCACTGGTTGTGTTTGGCGCCAGGTGTACTTGTTGGGTATCATGATCAAGATGTTGGGAGTTGTTGGTAAAGTAAAAACCTGATACTTTTCCTGCAGCGCCGCTACCATTGAGTACCAAATCAGTGAAACTCTTCGTTAGATGGCTTCCAACTGATCCTATAATCCACTCAAGGGTCGCATCCTCTGCAACCTTCACTTTTTCATGTGTGAAATTGAAAACATTATCACCCCAGGATTGCAGCTCTACAAATTTTAACGCTGCTCCGGGCTGTAGAATGATCTCAACAATACCTGAATGAAGCGCTTTCTCAACAATTCCATTTTTTGACACTGACTCATGGACATAGGTAAGCTGGGCGTTGCTTTCAAGGTAAATCATCAAGTGTGAGAAAAGCGCCTGGTTTTCAGCAATTCCGTAAAATAAGCTGTGCAAAGGCTGCTCAACAACCAATCCAGCTGGAATATAAATAAAAATACCATTTTGAGCAAAAGCTGCAGACATTGAAGCAAACTTGCTTTCGTCACCTGTAACCAGCTTGCCCATCACTTTTTCTACCAGTTCAGGGTGCTTCTGTTCAGCATCAATCAGGTCTGTAAAAACTAGTCCGGATTTAAGCAGTGTTGGATCAACTGATTTTGTGATCTTTCCACCAGATATGATTAGTTGATTTTCAGCTTTTTCGCCGAAAACTGAGTTTTGGAAACTGTCTGGAATCTCATTATTTAAATCATCAATATTCTCAATCTTAAATTGTGACGCCAGCTTTGACAACTCACGCAAATCAGTCCTTCGCCAGGCTTCTTCGTTAGTTTGCGGGATACTCAATTTATTGTAAGCGTTCCAGGCTCGTTCTCGGTAGTCAGCAATGTAAGAATTCTTCTCAGGAATTCGGATCCAGGATTTGTCAAAAGAAAAGTTACCCTGATGCGTAGAACCCTGTGAAGTAGAACGTTTAATTATTCGTGGTCGCTCATTCATCAATGCACACATCCATTTATCCTATTGATCCTTCCATTTGAAGTTGGATCAAGCGGTTCATTTCTACTGCATATTCCATCGGAAGCTCTTTGACCAGCGGCTCAATGAATCCGGATACCACCATGGTCGTTGCAGCTTCTTCACTCAATCCCCTTGACATCAAATAGAACAATTGCTCTTCGCCAACTTTAGAAACAGTCGCTTCGTGACCAATTTCCACATTTTCTTCATCAATTTCCATATAAGGGTAAGTATCTGACCTTGATTGCGGATCAAGCAGCAGGGCATCACAGACGACATTGGACTTGACGTTTTCAGCGCCTTTGTAAACCTTCAGCAAACCACGATATGATGATCTGCCTCCACCTTTGCTGATCGATTTTGAGGTGATTTTACTGCTTGTATCAGGCGCAAAATGAATTATCTTGCCGCCGGCATCCTGATGCTGATTAGGACCAGCAAACGCCATCGATAATATCTCACCCCGTGCGCCGCGTTCCATCAGGTAGCATGATGGGTATTTCATGGTTACTTTTGAGCCAAGATTGGCATCAACCCACTCCATGACACCATCTTCATAGACTTTTGCCCGCTGCGTTACCAGGTTATATACATTGTTCGACCAATTTTGAATGGTGGTATATCTTACCCTGGCGCCCTTCTTAACAACGATCTCAATCACACCACTGTGGAAAGAATCGGTTGTATATTGCGGCGCTGTACATCCTTCCACGTAATGAACTTGAGAGCCCTCATCAGCAATGATTATGCTACGTTCAAACTGACCGATGTTGGCAACATTCAGTCGAAAATATGCCTGTAGTGGCAGATCAACTTTCACACCTTTCGGCACATAAACAAAAGAACCACCTGACCAAACTGCGCTGTTCAAAGCAGCAAATGTGTTATCTTCAATGGGAATTACCGTTCCAAAGTATTCTCTAAAAATCTCAGGATACTTGCGCAGTCCATCCTCAATGCTCACAAATAGCACACCCTGTTTTTCCAGATGTTCCTGTATGCTGTGATAAACCATCTCAGATTCATACTGCGCACCAACGCCAGCTAAAAACTTCTGTTCTGCTTCCGGAATACCAAGCTTATCAAACGTATTCTTAATGCTTTCAGGGACATCATCCCATGATTTTCCTTCTGCTTCGGTTGGTTTCACATAGTAATAAATCTCATCGAGGTCAAGTTTAGATAAATCAGCTCCCCAAGTTGGTATACTGCGATTTTTGTAATGCTTATAGGCCTTTAACCTGAATTCAAGCATCCATTCTGGTTCGCCTTTCATTGCAGATATCTGGCACACTACCTCTTCATCAAGACCTTTTTTGGTTCGAAACACAGAATTATCAGGGTCTTTAAAGCCATACCGATATTCAGTTATATCTTTGAACATCTTTTGTTCGGACTCTTGACTCATGCAATCCTCCAGTAACTCAACGGTAAATCAGATCGCTTCGCCGTTACCATTCAAATATTTCTCTTTAACCCATTCGTAGCCATGCTCTTCGAGATGCAATGCAAGATCAGCTTCACCTGATTCAACAATCCGTCCACCAAGCATAATGTGCACAAAATCGGGTTTGATGTAGTTCAGAATTCGCTGATAGTGAGTGATCACCAATACACCTAAATCAGGTCCGCGCAGCGAATTTACACCTTCAGATACAATCCGTAAAGCATCGATATCAAGACCCGAATCAGTCTCATCCAGAATGGCGATTTCAGGCTTCAAAATGGCCATTTGAAGAATTTCAGCACGCTTCTTCTCTCCGCCTGAGAAGCCATCATTAAGATACCTCCCGGCAAAATTGAAATCCATCTTGAGAAATTCCATTTTTTCTCTCAGAAGCTTCCTAAATTCAACAATGGAAATTCCCTTATCAGAAGGATCAATTGCCCGCCGTCTTGCATTCAATGCGGTGCGTAAAAAATTGGCAACTGTCACTCCGGGAATAGCAACCGGGTACTGAAAAGCAAGGAATAAACCCAAGCGTGAGCGTTCATCAGGCTCTAAATCAAGCAAACTCTCGTCGCGATATAAAATATCTCCTGAGGTGACCTCATAATTTGGATGCCCAAGAAGTGTATAAGCGAGTGTGGACTTGCCAGTACCGTTTGGCCCCATGATGGCGTGAACCTCACCCTGTTTGATGGTCAGGTTAAATTTTTTTAGAATTTCCTTACCACTCACATTTACATGTAGATCTTTTATCAGCAATTCAGCCATGAACGGTCTTTCTCCTTTGATTGCCAGTGTAATCACTGTATAATTTTATTTTTATCATAATTATTATAATAATTCAAAACACCCCGTTATTATAGCACGCTGCCAGTTTTCAGTCAATATTTAACATAATATTCTAGTATATTGACAATTTTATTTTTAATATGTTATACTTTTTTTATATAATTATTAAGTATTAATAAATAAGGATCATAACATGAAGAGTACCAGGGATAGAATCCTACAAACTCTCTTAAAGAAATCAAACGCAACCATAAATGAACTGGCAAAAGCTGTGGGGATCAATGCGATTTCTGTTCGTCACCACCTGACGAGCCTGCAGGCTGAAAACCTGGTGGATGCTGAAGAACAGCGTCACGGGGTTGGAAGGCCAAGACTTGTTTATTTCCTCACTGAATCTGGCAGAGAAAAGTTTCCTTCCAGGTACCTTCGGTTGACCAACAGGCTGCTTGATGAATTAAAAACGTCCATGCCAGAAGATGTCGTAGTAAAAATATTCAAAAAAATGGGCGCAAACCTGGCAGTTGAGATTGATGAAATCCAGGATGAGCAAACGCTTGAGGAGAAATTGGATATACTAAAAACTACCCTTGAAGATGAAGGTTTTTCAATGGATTGGGAAAAAACTGGAAGTGGTTTTAATCTCATCCACTCCAGCTGCCCCTATTATCATATCGGTCAGGCTCACCCTGAGGTATGTGCATTGGATCAATCATTCATTTCAACCGTACTATCAGTCCCAGTTGAAAAGATTTCTTGCATCCTGAGTGGTGACTCAAAATGCATTTACAAAATTGAACAAGAGGTAAGTTAACGATGTTAAAAGGCACACCTGGCACCAATCGACCGGAATGGAAATCAGAAGCAACCCACCCCGACCTGAGTAAAAAGCTGAAGGGAAAATTAAATGATGTGCTTGACCCTGAACTGGGTCTGAGCATCATTCAATTGGGCTTAATTAGGGATGTTGAGTTGGACGATCAAACAGCAAAAATAAAAATGATTCTCACAACACCATTTTGCCCATATGGCCCAGCAATTATTGAGATGGCTCAATCTAAGGCAGAAGAAGCCCTTGACCAGGAAGTAAAAATTGAACTGGCAATGGACCCCTGGGATTTTTCTATGATGGAAGAAGGACTTGGCAGTGACTGGGGTCTATACTGATTGATTTTTCCTGAAACGCAGCCAGAAATTTGCGTTTGAAAATTGCACATCAATTATTGCCGAATTCGGCAATAATTTTTTTATGGAATGACTGCTTAAAAACATTGACCGCATCAACAACAGCTTCTCGCCAATTGCAAGAAGTTTCACCGGCAGTTGGTCAATATCAGGCTCCTCAATCACACCCATCCCCTCGTCGCCAAGAACCCGCCATAACTCGTTGACAGTGCCGCGATGGTTTTTTACATGATGCAGCGCATCCACCATTACAATCCGGGAGAATGTGCCCATGTTGAACGGTAGGTTTTCTGTCTGGCAAAGTACCGCAGAGAAGGAACCGGACTTCATTGCTTCCTTCAACATGCCAGCTGATTCATCAGCCAGGATAATTTTCATCTCTGGATGCAGTTTTTGAATAATTTTGGAAACTCGGCCTGTACCTGCACCAGCATCAAGCAGCAGGCCAGGTTTTTCGATCTCCAGTAGAGCACGCCAATCGGTCGTAGAATTCAGACCGATAAATTTTTCATAAAATGGGGCTATCAAGTTGAAATGCAATTTCATGGCTACCGGTAATCCTCATAATTTCGAAATTAATAATTGATGCCTACAATTTTGCCAATTAGCCACCCTGCGAAACCTCTCATAAACAGAATGACAACAATAACCGCTCATTAATGTAAATTGTGACCGGTGAATTCGCTCAGCTGTTCCTGGCTATCATCTGGGCAACTTCCATCCTCGCAAGTGGATCACCCTTATAAAAACCTAACATGCAGGAAGTGTTTAATCGAAGGTCTTGTTGTTTTACCCCACGCATAGAAGCACACAGATGAAAGCCTTCAATGAAAACTGCAACACCTTTTGGTTGGATCAGCAGATTAATAAATTCAGCTATTTGAGTCGTCAGTCGTTCCTGCAGAGTCAGCCGGTGGGCAAACAGGTCAACAATTTTGGGAATGCGTGAAAGGCCGATAATATGACCATCAGGCTGAAAGGCTACATGAACCTTTCCCATAAAAGGCAGCAAATGATGTTCGCACATACTGTAAAAAGTTATGTCCCTGGCAATGATCATCTGGTCGCCATCATCCGGTATGGAGGCACCTTCTACAATCGACATTGGATCTGTAAAATAGCCCGATAAAACTTCTTCAAGCATCAGAGCAGTGCGTTCTGGTGTTTTATCGAGGTCATCGCGCTCCAAATTTTCGCCAATTCCTTGAAGGATGGTGCGAATAGCCGAGGTAATTCCTTCTTTATCCATGTGATAATTGCTGCTTCCAGTCAATCGATAAACTTGCTCGATGTCTATCATCGTTAGTCATCCTTTTAGATTAAACCATGCTCATCGTTATTAGCTGAACCGAATTGATTACTTGTTACGTAGTGTCAGCTGGTTGGCAACCGCAATCAAGGTGTTATAAGGTAATTCATTGATATCCAGGTCTTCCAGTTCTTTAAGGGCTTTTCTGGTGAGACTTTCAGATTCTGCCTCGATTCTTTCTTTTATTCCGGTGCTTTCCAAAATCCGAGTCAAGTACGCAGCTTGCTCGTGATCAATAGTTTTTTCAATGTAACCCACCCGAAAAGCGTCACTACCCATCAATCCAAGTATTACAGGAAGGGTCTTCTTTCCGACAATAAGGTCACTTTCGGCCGATTTGCCTGTGACAGCTTCATCACCCCATATGCCCAGCCAATCGTCCTTAACTTGGAAGGCTAAACCAAGGTTTCTGCCAAATTCAGCGAATCGTTCTGCGTCAGAATCTCCTGCGCCGCCAGTAAGAGCGCCTATTTTGCAGCTACACGAAATTAATGAGGCGGTTTTTCCCTGTATCATCCTCAGGTACTTATCCTGGCTGACCTCTGCTAATGCCTCATAAGCCATATCAAGGTATTGTCCCTTGGTTAATTCGACACATGTCCGGTTGAGAATTGTTAGTATTTTCACGACACGTTCAGGTTCAATATACCGCACCATATCTGCGCAAACACTCTGAGCTATAGAAAACATTAGGTCGCCAGCATTTATCCCTTGCGCAATGCCCCAGCGTTTCCACACTGTCTCCCTGCCCCTGCGCAGCTCGCTGTTATCCTCAATGTCATCGTGGATCAAGGAAAAATTATGGATAAGCTCAATTGCCGACGCAGCCGGTAAAGAGTAGTGCCAGTTTTCTGAATAACATGTTGCAGAAAGCAGGACCAATAACGGCCTGATTCGTTTTCCACCATCGTTATTTACAGAACTGCCAGTCCATCCCATATGATGAAGTAGCATCTCTTTAAGGACCTTGTACTCCGGCATATCATCAGGCAGGTGATTATTAACAGTCTCTCTCAGGTAAATCTCAATCTGCTGTCTCATAATGGACATGACTGTGTCGTAGCTCATTTACAGTGCTCCCTACACTGAAGTTGGCTGGTCCCTCGCAGCTCACTAATAGATCTTATCCCGGCGGCAAACATCGCTATACGCAATTGCATTTCAAATGTCCTGATTGTTCGAATTGTTTCTTCACTCGAGTGCACTGCCGCATGCAGAAATTTTCCAGCAATCCCACAAACGCTCGCCCCCATTGCAATGCATTTAGCAGCATCAATACCACTTGTGATCCCGCCGGAAGCAAATATCAGGCAATCTGGAGCATGTTGTTTGACCTGCTTGATCGATTCCAATGTTGTCAGTCCCCAAGACTGGAAAGCAGCCGCTGTCTCACGCATCACTCTATCCTCCTGACGGTACATCTCTACTTGAGACCAGGATGTGCCACCAGCGCCTGCTACGTCAATTGCCCGCACACCTGCATCTTGCAGTAGTACTGCTGTCCGACCAGAGATACCCCAACCCACTTCTTTAACGATCAATGGTACTTCAATCTTCCGGCACACTTCAGCTATCTTTTTCGCCAACCCTGCAAATCTGGTATTACCTTCTGGTTGAAGTGCTTCTTGAAGGGGGTTCAGATGTAATATCAAGGCATCTGCTTCAAGCATATCAACTGCCCGCTGGCAGTCACTGATCTGTAATTCATAATTCAATTGCACGGCACCAATGTTTGCAAATAACAGGGCATCAGGCGCATAACGGCGCAATTGATAACTTTTCATCAATGTTGGATCAGTCAAAGCAGGCCGCTGTGAACCAACACCCATTGCAATACTACAGTGTTGGGCTGCTTCTGCCAGGCGTCGATTGATCTCAATGGCGCTGTCAATTCCACCGGTCATTGAAGATATAAGAAGTGGTGTTTTTAGTTTCTTGCCAAACAAATCGACAGTTGTATCAACGGTATCTAAATCAAATTCAGGCAGAGCCTCATGAATGAAGTAGTAGGCATTAAATTCACTATTCACAGAAGATGAAACATCATAGTTGAGGTTTATATCGATGTGTTCATGTTTTCTTTTGTCAATTTCAGACCCAGCCATAAAACCTCTCAATAAAACCCGGTAATCAAGAAAGCAACTTAACCAAATAAATGGTGTTTTACCCGATATGACTAAAGTTTATCATCATTCCATTGTCCAAGAAACATACGTTACTGAGAGTGGCAGATAAAACAATTCTGATATAATTTATTATTATTCACCTGAGTGGAGGTTAAACATGTCCGAAGAGGTATTTGAACTGGTAAAGTCGGTGATTGTGGATGTATTGAAAATCGACGGTAATGAAATTAGTATGGAAACCCGTTTCATTGAAGATTTAAAAGCAGATTCCATGGATCAATTCTTCTTGATCGATGGTTTCAGTGAGAAATTCCAGGTATCAATTTCTGATGAAGATGCACGGAAAATCAAGACGGTTGCAGATGCTGTCAACCACATTAGTGCATATAAGTAAATTATATTTTTTAGCAGGACAAATTTCAATAATACTTAGACAATCCTGTCCATCAGGATAACAATTCAGCGATTTCTTCCGGGTGTGTGGCTATCCGCACACCCGCATCGCGTAAAGCGCTCATTTTTTCTTCAGCACTTCCAGCGCTGCCTTCAACAATCGCTCCAGCATGACCCATTCGCTTGCCGGTCGGTGCCGTAACGCCGGCGACAAATGCCACCACTGGTTTCGTCATATGATGAAGAATATAGTCAGCTGCTAACTCCTCGTCACTCCCACCTATTTCTCCAATGAGAACAATCCGTTCAGTTGCCGGATCCCCTTCAAATAATTCAAGGATTTCAACAAAATTTGTCCCGATAATGGGATCTCCGCCGATTCCCACACAAGTGGAAACACCAATACCTGCTTTTTTGAGTGCATTAAGCACTTCATAAGTCAATGTTCCTGAACGTGAGACAACACCTGTACTGCCTGATTTTGAGATATTTCCCGGGATTATGCCAACTTTTGCAACATCTGGCGACAAAATGCCTGGAGAATTCGGCCCAATCAAGCGCACACCTCGCTTTGCCAGATACTGGTTCGCCCTGACCATATCCTGCACAGGAACGCCTTCAGTGATGGCAACAATCAATGGAATATTTGCATCAGCTGCCTCAAGGATTGCATCAAAAGCTGAGTAAGCTGGTACGAAGATTAAACTTGTGTTGGCTCCAGTTGCCTCAACTGCTACTTTAACTGAATCAAATACAGGTATCTTACCATTCAATACCCATTCACCACCCTTACCGGGTCGCACGCCAGCAACAACGTTTGTGCGATAGTACAGCATTTGTTCCGCATGGAAGAGCCCTTCATGCCCTGTGATACCCTGAATAACTACTCGTGTATCAGAATCAACCAGTATTGACATACTAATTCCTCGCTGCTTCTACAGCTTTTTGTGCTGCGTCGCTTAGTGTTTCGGCCGTGATGATTTGTTCACTAGCCAGAAGCTGCATTCCCTCATCGGCATTAGTGCCGATCAATCTAACCACAATTGGTACAGTAGGCTTGACTTCACTAAATGCTGAGCGGATGCCTCTAGCAACCTCGTCACAACGTGTTATTCCGCCAAAAATATTGATCAACACAGCCCGGATATTCTCATCGCCCAGAATAATTCTTAAAGCCGCAGTAACTTTCTCCGAACTGGCGCCACCGCCAATATCAAGAAAATTTGCCGGTTTTCCACCAAATTTTTGAATGATGTCCATGGTTGCCATCGCCAAACCTGCGCCATTGACCAGGCATCCAATTTCACCATCCATTTGGATATACGACAGGCCATATTTCCTGGCTTCAATTTCATTGGGGTTTTCAACGTCCAGGTCTCGGAATTCTACCAATTCGGGATGTCGGAATAAGGCGTTTTCATCAATGATTACTTTTCCGTCCAGAGCAATAATGCGCTGGTCATCGGTGATGACCAGGGGATTGATTTCAACCAATTGGGCATCATACTGTGTATAAACCTGCCAAAGGCCAACTGCCACTCGAATGAATGACCGCATGATCTCACGCGGCAAGTCAGCATTAATTGCCGCGTCCCTGGCCTGATAATCCCGCAATCCTATCAAAGGGTTAATATAAACTTTTGTAATTTTTTCTGGATGTCTATGCGCAACATCCTCAATATCCACACCACCCTCTGACGAAGTTATCAGAACTGGCATTCGACGCTGCCTATCATTTGTGATCGCCAGATAAACTTCTTTCTTTATGCTAACTGCTTCTTCAACCAGCACTTTCCTGACAGGCAGGCCCTTGATATCCATCGCGAATATTTCAGCCGCAATTTCTTCAGCTGCTTTTGGATTCTTGACCAGGCGGATTCCGCCGGCTTTTCCCCTACCGCCGACAAGTACCTGTGATTTAATAACAACGCTTCCGGCTAAATACTCAGCAATTTGTTTCGCGTCGCTTGCTGTAGAAGCAATCCTTCCTTTTGGTACGGGTATTTCAAACTTGGAAAATAATAATTTCGATTGGTATTCATGCAGTTTCATGCAGGGTTCCTGTCACCAGCTGAGTAATTGTTACTTGTAGTGTGTTCGTAGCTTAATTATACCTGTTGAAATCAATTACCCAACAATAAGCAGAAAAAAACGGCCTGTTAAGATCACTAACAGGCCGTTCTCGCCGAGAAAAATTAGCCCTTCAAGAACTCTTCAAGCGACTCTTTGCTAATGCGGAACGCAGTGCCCAATTTCCTGGCTTTCAAATCGCCAGCCTGTATGGCTGCCAACACATCCTCTTCTGATACCTTCAGATAAACAGCCGCCTCTGAGGGCGTCATCACATCTGGAATTCCAGCCGCTGCAGGGGTTGGCTGTTGTGCTCCTGCCCCTTGCTGCTGATTCATTCCCTGCATGGATTGTGTGATGATATTTCCCAAACCAACACCAGCGCCAATGCCAGCTGTTAAACCAGCGCCGCCACTCGGATTCTCAGCGGCAGAGCGCAGTGCATCCGCAGCCTGCAGTTGAGTGTAGGTCTGCATGTCAAGCATGCCCATTGCACGCAGGTCTTCAGCAGATTTATCAGATGGTTTAAGGTTGCCAATGTAAAATGACTTGAGACTCAAGCCGATCGCATTGAAATCATCCTGTGCTTTTGCACGCACACCAGCCGACAGCTCATCAGTCAAACCAATCAGTTCAAGCACATTCTTCTTGCCGGTGGTTTCACCTAACAGATCCTGCATTTTTGATAGGAGCATTGTTCTGAGTCGGTTTTCAATATCTGCAGTGCGATATGTACCCTGTGCGCCAACGATTTGGGTGACAAATTGAACATGATCATTGACCTGAAAACTGTATGTGCCGAAGCCCTGAAGCAGTGCAATACCAAGCCCAACACCTGGGTTTCTGACAATGATTGGTTGTGGTGTTCCCCACTTACGATCAGCGAATTCCTTCATCGAGACGAAGTAAATCTCAGCTGTGAATGGTGTCCGATCATTAAAGACCTTGCCAATAAGATCAACCAGCTTAGGGATATTCGCGGTAACGATCGTATGGCGTCCAGGTCCGAATGAATCTAATGCATGACCATCCCTGAAAAATACTGCCCGTTGTGATTCTCGAACAATCACCTGTGAGCCAATTCGTAAATCAGCAATTCCAGTCTCTGGAAACCGATGGACGATCTCATCAGTCATCTCACTCGGGTATTCAACTACATCAAATATTCTAGCCATTTTTTACTCCCATATCCACTTGATTAGAGTTAGTGGTTATTAAAATTTTATTGTGATACGGCAGGGGTTTCACCACCACCCATGAGCAGTTCTGCGCGTTTGTTGTAAGCATCTAAAACACTCTGTGAAACAGCGGTCAAATGCCGGATAGATGCCGGTAATCCCTCTGTACCAATGGATGTCTCAACATTATCAACGGCACGTGACAACTCATCGCCCATGTCTAATAGCATCTCATCATGCTTGTAAACCGAGGCCAATCTATCTTCGTCAACCTTAACAGCGTCAAAGAAACCCGAATAACCATACGCTGCAGTCCGTACTCGATCGATAAACTGACGAACTTTTATCGATGCTGCTTCAATATCATCAAGGAAGTCTAGTTCAAGGTTGGCTACTAATTCCCTCTGCAATCCGGATATTCGCCTATACTCTTCTTCATATCGATTTGCGATAAATTCACGCAAAATCTTATCAGCATTCCGTCGGTTTGAGCGCTCAATATACCCGCTAAAACCAGGAATCTTGCTCATCAACTTCTTTACGATGTCCATGTCACCAGTCACCTGGTCAAATAAATCACTCATATTGCCTCCTTTTCGGCGTCACCTTTTTATGACACAACCATACACAAACTTGATTATATACTTAATGAGGGCGATAAACAATCTATTGTCAAGGCTTTTATTCGACGTGTATGAGTTCGTGGCAAATTTGATTAAAAAATTAACCTCCACAATGTCTTTATTTTTTTGCTATTACTGGATATACTGAATTATCGATAGATTCTTTACCGAAAGGAGGATCATTCCATGCTTTTTAGCCCCAAACAATCAGGCCAGGGCCTGGTAGAATATGCATTAATTCTCGTTCTGGTGATTATCGTTGTCATCGTTGTCATTACCATCCTCGGTCCCGCAATTGATGATATTCTCAGACAGTTATTAGGAACAGAATAAAAATATTAATAACCTTGACATCAAATCCTGCAGCATGATGCGGGATTTTTTAGTATTTTTATTCTTATAGGTCTTAACATTCAATTTCTTGCGGCTAAATTCCAATAATATGAGTCCTACATCCCAGTCCAATTATCCACATAAGAAGCAGTGGAAATCTCACGTCTATAAGATGCTTTGGTCAATTGTTGATCTCATCTACCCACCATACTGCGCCGGATGTGAAAATCCAGGCAGCCGCTGGTGCGAGGATTGCGAGAAAAATGTGCAGATTCTGGAAACGGAAATTTGCCAGACATGTGGAGATCTTATCAAACCTGGGCAGACGTTTTGCAAACGCTGCCTGACCGAACCTCCCCCTGTCGAGATGCTGCGCTCATGGGGTGTCTATAAAGACCCACTTCGCAAGGCAATACACCAGTTCAAATTCAAGAATGACCTATCCCTGGGAGAGACTTTTTCGCGCTACTTACATACGCTTCTAAATAATAACCAATGGGAAATTGATATTATTATCCCTGTACCACTGCATGCCGGCCATGGTAAAGAGCGCGGCTATAATCAGGCTGCTATGCTGGCATTTCCCCTTGCTCTGGCCGTTGATAAAAAATACCATTCCAGGGCTTTGCGTTGGTCTAAAGAGACGAATTCTCAGCTTGGATTAACCCTAAGCGAACGGAAAGCAAACGTAAAAGATGCATTTATTGCAGATTCGTCTATAATTAAAGATAAGAAGGTGTTGATCATTGATGATATTGTTACGACCGGATCAACCATCTTTGAATGTGCAGCTGCATGCAAAAAAGCTGGAGCAATTGCTGTTTATGGATTAACCCTTGCAAGGGCTGTAAGTGTAAGAGAGCCTGAAAGACAAGAAAATAAGTAGCAGGTTTTTACATCATTTTATAGGAGGATAATATGGCTCTAAAATATGATCTCTTTACACAGAATTTGGATGCGACAGAACGGATAACTGAGTATCTGGATAAAAAAGTATCAAAACTTGACAGGTATCTTAAAAATATTGAGGATGCACGTGTTGATTTATCGTTTGCCAAAGCTGCCCGACAGCAAACTGATCGACATGTGGCTCAAATTACAATTCGCGGCAGAGGATTCATTCTGAGAGCTGAAGAAAGCGCTGACGATATTTTTACTGCTATAGACGCAGCAGTTGAAAAGATTCAAAGGCAAATTGAGCGGTTTAAAGGTAAACGATCACGTGTACGCGGTGTTGGTGCAACACCTGAAGAATTTATTCCTGAAATTTCGCCTTTTGATGATGAGGAAGCACCCGAGATCGTCAGAAGAAAGACATTCAACCTCATTCCAATGGATGAATTTGAAGCAATTGAACAGATGAAATTATTGGGACATGAGAACTTCTTCGTGTTCTACAACGCCAATACTAATGCTGTCAATGTTCTGTACGTCAGGAATGACGGTAAATATGGCTTGATTGAAACAAAAGTCGGTTGATTCAAAATCTTAACAATGACCGGCAGAGCCAACTTTATGCTCTGCTGGTTTTTTTTGCTTAATTTAAACTGTCTACCTCCCCATCTTGCACCACAAAATTCCATGCGCTATAATCAATCGCATATTCTATTGGATTGGAAGGCATGTATGATTGACGTTAATGAATTAAGAAAAGGTGTGACATTTGAATATGATGGTAATTTGTTTAAAGTATTGGATTATTCACATAATAAGCCGGGGCGTGGCAATGCCACGATTCGCATTAAAGCAAGGAACCTGTTAACTGGCGCAACAATTGAAAAAACCTTTAACTCAGGTGAGCGTGTTCAGGATGTGCGCCTTGAATATCACAACGTGCAGTACCTGTACAATGATGGCGAATTTTATTATTTCATGGACATGGACACTTTTGAACAGCCTGCTGTGCCGGCTTCTCTCATCGGAAGCTACGCTGGCTTTTTCAAGGAAAACATGGAAGTAAAATTGACTTTTTACGATGGTAAGCCAATTGATATTGATCTTCCTACAACAGTTGACCTCCTGGTGACTTATGCCGAAACTGCTGTTAGAGGGGACACGGCAACAGGTGTTTCAAAAAAGGTGACGGTGGATACTGGTATGCAGGTTGACTGCCCGAATTTTGTAAATGTTGGCGATACAATAAAAGTTGACACCAGAACTGGCAGTTACGTTACCCGCGTAACCGAGTAAATACAAATTACTACATCCCATCACCGACCAACTCTGAGTTGTTCGGCAATAAATTGTTGGAGTTGAATACAGAACGCTTATGCAAACCCCTCATGGCTTTTTCTGTAAATATTATTACAGCGATTACTTCCGCGGAAACACCAGGGAAGAATGCCGGCTTCTCAGTCTCCAGCCCCAATCTGTCAGGTGGACCGCTGAATTATGCAAGAAATGTCCTGTGCCAAAGATTTTGCTTGCCAACGCCTGTCCAAATATGACTTTGAGGGCAAAGGTAAAAAAAGGCATTTTTGGAACAAACAAAAAGGTGGTTGTCTCGGCTTACTGCATCAAAGCCCAGGCTGATGTACCAGAACCGGAAATCGGTTGTGGCTTATGTCACCAATCAGAGGTCTTTGAGAACATCAACGACTCATGACGATTACAGTTCTTTTAGATCTTGACGACACGTTGCTTGGGAATGTGACTGACCAATTCATTCCCCGTTACACTCAAGCATTAAGCAATTATTTCAATTTTGCACCGGTGAATATTGTCAATAAAAGCCTGGCCAATGCAATAAATGCTATGCTATTGAACGACTCGGCTGGTGTAACACTTGAACAGGCTTTTGACCGGAGTTTCTACCCTTCTATTGGTGTTCTCAAACCAGATGTTGCTTCAACAGTAACACGTTTTTATTCTGAAGAATATCCAAAACTACAAAAATATGTAACACATCAACCACAGGCGGTGGACCTGGTCGACGAGTTAGTCAACCTTGGATATGACATCGTCATCGCGACAAACCCTCTTTTTCCTCAAACAGCAACTGAGCAAAGACTTGCCTGGGCGGGATTGGCAGTTGAGAAATACGATTTTAAAATCGTCTCAACCTATGAGAATTTTCACTTTAGTAAACCAAACCCAGCTTACTACATAGAATTGTTAGCCCAAATGGGATGGATGGAGCAGCCTGTAGTAATGGTTGGTAACAGCCTGGAAAATGACATAAAACCCTGCGAACAATTAGGAATCCCTGCATTTTGGATTAATGACAACGGCAGTGACAGCGATCCCTCTTTAAGATCAGTTGCTCATGGTGATCTCACTCAATCTTTAGCATGGATCAAACAACAGGCAAAAACGCCTTATCACCCCTGGCATACTTTAACTGTTGACATTAATACCCTGCTTACCACCCCAGCAGCACTGCAGACCATTACCAAAAATATTAATTTATCCGATTGGCACAAGAGAATTGCTGCAAATGAGTGGTCATTGGCAGAAATCGTTTGTCACCTGCTTGAGTCAGACATCAACGTCAACCTGGAACGTATACAGCAGGTTGTAAACGAGGAAAACCCGTTCTTAAACAAGCTGCATTCAGATGAAAACTTCTCTGCATTAATCAACAATCAAGACCCTGTTCAGTTGATGAGTGCTTTTTTGGATGTGCGCGAGAGGCTTACATCAATCCTAAAAAATTTCAAGCCTGGTGAGTGGAAAAAGTCCGCCCGGCACTCAATCTTCGGACCAACTAATTTGCAGGAGCTGGTTGATTTTGCTGCCACGCATGATCGGGTTCACGTGCGACAAATTCTTAAAACACTAACGGATAACAATCTCACCTTAGGCGTATAAGAAATTTATATAAACCATCAGAATCACACCTATTTACTGGATATTCGATTAGCTGGTTGGTATAATCTTTTCAGTTGATTATCGATTAATGTATAAGTTAAAAGGTGACCCCCTTTTTTCTGGAGGTAATTTGTGAATTCAAGAAATCAGTCTTACGTTATTTATCTACTGCTGTTCGTCGCGATTATTGCGATGCTTATCTATAATTTCAATTCAAGCAGCAGCAGCCAGGAAGCAATAACCATCAATGAATTATCTGAAGCGGTCAAATCTGGTTCAGTTGCCAAGATTGTTGAAGACGAAAACACCCTGAAAATTACTTACAATGATGGCACTCAAAAGACATCAAACAAAGAAACCAGCGCAACCCTTGTTGAACAACTGTTACACCTGGGTGTCAATACTGAACAATTAGCGCCATCTGAAGTAAAAATTGAGATTAAGCCCCCCAGTGCATGGTTGGGTGTATTTTCAGCATTAGGTTACATCCTACCTTTTCTTATTCTTGGTGCTGCATTCTTTTTCATTTTCCGCCAGGCTCAGGGAAGCAACAGCGCAGCTATGTCGTTTGGAAAATCTAAAGCTCGCATGTTTTCAGGTGATCAACCAACAGTTACTTTTGCTGATGTGGCCGGTGTTGAAGAATCCAAAGAGGAACTGGTAGAAGTTGTTGAATTTTTGAGAGAACCACAAAAATTTATGGCTCTCGGTGCAAGAATTCCAAAAGGTGTACTTTTGGTTGGCCCTCCCGGTACAGGTAAAACATTAATCGCTAAAGCTGTGTCTGGAGAAGCTGGCGTGCCATTCTTCTCAATTTCAGGCTCTGAATTTGTCGAAATGTTTGTTGGCGTAGGCGCGAGCCGCGTGAGGGATTTATTTGAACAGGCGAAGCGTCAGTCTCCTTGTATTGTGTTTGTTGATGAAATTGATGCAGTTGGACGTCAACGCGGCGCTGGTTTGGGCGGCAGCCACGATGAACGTGAACAAACCCTCAATCAACTTTTGGTCGAGATGGATGGTTTTGACACGGATACCAACATCATCATTATGGCCGCAACCAATAGACCCGATATTCTTGACCCTGCTTTACTGAGGCCTGGTCGGTTTGATAGGAGAGTTGTGCTTGATAGACCCGATGTCAAAGGTCGTGAAGCTATTCTAAAGGTTCATGTCAAAGGTAAACCACTGGATAAAGAAATTGATCTCTCAGTACTTGCCAAGCTTACTCCTGGTTTTGTGGGAGCTGATATCGAAAATCTTGTCAATGAAGCCGCAATTTTGGCAGCCCGACGCAATAAAAAAGTAATCAGCCAGCCCGAATTCCAGGAAGCCATTGAAAGAGTAATTGCCGGCCCTGAGCGCAAGAGCCGCCTGATTACACCTGAAGAGAAGTACATCATCGCCTATCATGAGGCGGGTCATGCCATCATCATGCAAGCGATACCTGAACATGATCCGGTCCAGAAAGTCACCATTGTGCCGCGTGGGATGGCTGGTGGATACACTCTCTCACTCCCAGAAGATGACCGAACTTTAATTGCCCGCAAGAAAATGATGGCACAGCTGACAGCTCTGCTCGGGGGTCGTGTTGCTGAGCAAATGGTTTTCGACGACTTTACTTCTGGCGCTTCTAATGACCTTGAAAGAGTCACCAAGATGGCTCGACAAATGGTTACACGCCTGGGTATGAGCACTGAGCTTGGTCCAATGGTCTATGGACAAAAAGAGGAGCTTGTTTTCCTTGGTCGTGAGATTTCCGAGCAAAGGGATTACTCAGAGGCTGTAGCCCAACAAATAGACCGAGAAGTACGGAAAATTGTCAATGAAGCCTACGAGAGGGCAAAAGAAATCCTCACGACCTATCGTGGTAAGTTGGATGAAGTTGCCAGCACGCTCTTAGAAAAAGAAACCATAAACCGTGAGGAATTTGAAGCGATTTTTCCTGCACCAGAAGGCAAGGTTAGCGGGACACCATTGGTCCAGTAAGAAAAGTCTACAAAATAATAGAGTCGGTACTGATGCCGGCTCTATTTATTTAATCTTGTGTAAGTTCGATGTGTCTGCGAATGAGTTCTCTTTTCAACACTTTGCCAACTGCGGTCCTGGGCAGCTCTGATACAAATTCCACCAGAGCGGGGACTTTATAACCTGCAAGGGAATCTCTGCACCAACTCCTCACTTTTTGCTCGGTCATCTGTACATCAGGTTTAAGGACAATCCATGCCTTAACCCTTTCGGTGAGATTTGAACCGGGTACACCGGCAACCGCAGCTTCCTGAATATTGGGATTCTCTGCCAGCACTTCTTCAATTTCCCTTGGCCAAACTTGAAACCCGCCAATTTTTATAAGTTCTTTTTTTCGTGCAACAAGGTAAAAGTAGCCGTCTTGATCTACATAAGCGATATCACCTGTATGCAGCCAGCCATCCTTGAGCGTCTCAACCGTTTCTTCTGGACGTTGGTGATACCCCTGCATCACCTGTGGTCCTTTGATCAGTAGTTCTCCAGTTTCACCAATTGGTTTCTTAATTGATGGATCTTCTAGATCCACAATTTTGCAATCAACATCTGGTAATGGCAGGCCAATTGAGCCGACGCGGTTGTCTCCACTAACTGGATTACAGTGTGTCGCTGTTGGTGCTTCAGATAAACCATAACCTTCGACAAGTGTCCCACTAATGAATGCCTCAAAGATGCGTTTTGTTTCGGGTGATAGCGGCGCTGAACCTGATATGCACACTTTGATAGATTTGAGATTGTAAATACCCTGCTTCATTGACGGGTTTTGATTAATTGCAGAATACATATTCGGAACCCCGGGGAACAGGGTTGCTTGATATCTTTGGATTTTTTCAAGAATGCTATTGATATCTCGTGGGTTTTCAATCAACACCAAACTGGCGCCCAGTGCTACACCAACACTCATGGCAACTATCATTCCATAGACGTGATACAGGGGAATAGCTGTTAGCACAACTTCTTCACCAGCTTTACAAATGGAAAGCCATTCAGTGAATTGCAGCGTGTTGGCTGCCAGGTTACGGTGTAAACCAACAGCTCCTTTGGGTTCTCCAGTTGTGCCACCGCTGTACTGCAGTATCGCAACATCATCAGTCTCAACTTTCGGCAATTCAGGCACTTGTTCTGGAGTTTTCATAAATTGATCAAAAGTCAAAACCCTTTCTGATAGTCTGTCACTAACCGGGTAACCAGGCTTCTCAAACTCATCGGATACTTCTTTATCTCTCTTAACACATACTATGCGCTTGATTAATCCTCCTTTCAAAAGACTCTGATACTCATGGACTTTTTCTTCTGAGCAGATCAACCAATCAATACCAGCATCTTTAATCTGGTAGGTGTATTCTCTTTCCTTATAATAAGGATTAATAGCAACCACAACAGCGCCTGCTCGCAAAATGCCATAATAAGCAATGACAAATTCAGGGCAGTTGGGCAGGCTGAGACCAATTTTCTGACCCTTTTTGATACCCATTCGAACCAGATTTTGTGCCACACGCATAACTTTTTCCAGGGTCTCTTGAAATGTGTGTTCGTTTGTCTCTCCAATTAAGCAGATTTGTTGGGGATATTCTTTTGCTGCTTCTTCTAAAAACGAAAGCATCGTCTTTCCCTCATCGTAGGGTAAAGACTGCCTGACAGTTGGATCATAATTTTTCAACCATTTTTTTTCCATATGTCCATCCATGGTTATTCAATCATCCATTAGCCAATAAAACCAGTACGTTTTAGATATTCCATAATTTCCGAAAGGATATTATCGTGATACTCAAACCATTGAATAGCCTTGTCATCAGATTTGAACCAATTTGCCTGCCGACGCACATAGGTTCTTGTATTGCGTTTGATTAGCATAATTGCTGTTTCCAAATCATACTCACCTTGAAGATAAGCGCAGATTTCTTTATAGCCAATAGCAGATATGGACGGCAGTGCGGTAGTATATCCAAGTCTTAGCAAGCCTGCTACCTCTTCAACCAAGCCGGCTTTCAACATCTCTTCTATACGTTGGTCAATACGTTCGTAAAGCTGTTCTCTCGGGCGGGTAATGCCAATTTGGATTACCTCGTAGTTGCTCTCAGATTTGACTCTTTGCTCAGAAAATCTCTTTCCAGATAGGAATATTACCTCCAAGGCTCTGATTGTTCGACGTAAATTCCTTGGATCAATCCTGCCAGCGGCTTCGGGGTCTAACAAGGATAATTTTTTATGCAGTTCATAGACACCTATCTTCTCAGACCACTTTTGCAAAACCTCGCGTAGACTATCATCTGGTTCCTGTTTTGGAATATCCCACCCCTCAGTAATGGACCGGATATACTGTCCGGTACCACCTACTAGAATAGGTTTATTCCCTCTGGCATAGATCTCATCAACCAGCTGCTTGACCTTTTGGCGGTACAGCGCTAAATTGACGACCTCGTCAGGCTTTGCGATATCAATCAGATGATGCGGCACACGCGCTAAGGCACCTGCATTTGGCTTGGCAGTACCTATATCCATCCCGACATAAAACAACCGCGAATCAGCCGAGATGATCTCGCCGCCTATTGCTTCTGCCAGTTTAATGGATAACTCTGTCTTACCAGCCGCAGTCGGTCCAACAATCAACAGGATAGTTGGTCTATTCATCACTGACTGCGTTTTCATAACGGGTTATACCTGCTCTACGAAGTTTGTGATTAAGTTTAACAGCAATCACATCCAACTGCCAATCAACATCTTCCTGTTCAGTAGTTTGAAGGTAATATTCAGCGGAATCAATCATGTGGCTGGCCTTAGTTTCATCGACTGCATCTTCAGGGTTACCAAACTGATTTGAGGATCTTGTTTTAACTTCAAGAAAAATCAACCTTTCCTTATCACGTGCGATGATGTCAATCTCTCCATGTGGTGTTCGAAAATTACGCGCAATGATTGTCAGCCCATTTTTTATCAAATATTCACAGGCAGCACTTTCACCCAAACGACCGATTGTTTGTTTATCAATCGACATATTTTATTTCTCGAGCAGTGTTATTAAACATTCGGCAGCCATTAGAGCCCCTTTTTGGCCAATTCTTTGTGCAGTTCCCAAGCTAAGGGAATCCCCAATTTCTTTAAGCCACTCACCGCTTTCAAAATCCATCAGAGGGATTTCTCTTGAGGGAATATTCTTCTTAATAAAGTCGTCCAATGGGCCAGATTCTCTAAAATCCGGCCGAAGGATATATCCGAAAGCATTACCGGCTTGATAGACTTCAGCAATGGTGCTGTAACCAGCTTTCCCAATGATCAGGTCACTGGCATTGATCAGGTCAGGGTGGAAAAATTCTGAGTGGTGTGGCAGATAAGCCACGTTATTCACCCTGCGAGTACAACCATCAACGCCAGGTAAAATGAATGAATACGGCTCATATTCATAAAGCTTCTCCATAAATTGATAGTCTTGCGGGATGCCTCCCATAGTGATCATAATCGCAGGGTGATCCGTTGGTAAATCAAGCTGATTGAGTGTCGTTAACTTATCTGTCCTGATTGATCTCGCAATGGGTGGGCAGTAAAATGCCTCTTTTAATCGCGGAGAACACAGTGGTTCAGATTGAATCCTGTATGTTGCAGCGTCGTTTATCGTTTGATAAAGACTGATATAGTGGCGGATCACCGGCCATGGCTGAACATATGAGTCGTAAATCCAATCCCAGGTAAAATTTTCTATCAGGCAAACCGGTATGCTGCCTGCTTTACCAGCTAATATACCTAATGGAGAGATATCCGCTACAATCAGGTTGACTTTATCACGATTGAGTTTAGTGGCAAGTAGCTGAATATTTTTTGGAGTCAGCATCTTTTCAAATTCACTTAACCGGTCTAGCGTTGATTTTAAATCTTCAGTTACTGAGGAGAGCTGAACCAACCCGACATCTGTAATCATTGAATGGTAGTTATAAGGTCCTTTTATCGATTGGCGGAAGAACCACTCTGGGATGGTTGTGTATATATCAAAAATAATACCGCTGTCAAGTCGATGCAGTGATTCCATTACTGCCGAAGCGCGGCCTGCATGACCAAAACCATGCGGCGTGATGAAGTAAGCAATTCGATAAGTCATTAGTATTTTCCGATACAGAACCGTTTTGATTTTACTTGATTTTCTGCCTGCACCTGCGTAATGCCTCAAAAGAAAATGTTACTATAGGGTAATCGTTGCCTCAAATAAGAATGTTACCGAACAATTTTCCACAATAATGCTACCTTAGTATCAATACTGGTTCTCAATGAAACAGGATTCAAATGCAAGTATTGGTCAGTAAGTCGAGCTTTAATCTCTACTGGAAGTGATACAAGTTCCAAAACTCGTCTAAATGGAGTCTTGGCCTGATCATACGTGTGGATGGTCTTACCGTCAACCCGTTCTTTAGCCACTAGTTTAAGAACAGGTTGGAAGAAATTGATATAAAGCCGCACATCAGCATAGATTGAACCTAACAAAGATAGTTCCTCAGGAGTTTCCAGACGGTCATAGCCAACTGTGTGGCGAACAACAGACCAATTCTTTTGCTCTACATGTGCCTGATCGTTTTTTTGGTAAGGGCGAGAACGCGTGAAAGTGATCTTCTCAGAAAGACAATATCGGTAAAGCGTATCGTTTATAAATTCACTACCATTGTCTGAATCAAGTCCAAGTAAAGGGAATGGTAAGTTGTGTCGTAACACAGCAATGGCTTGAGAAACAGCGAATTGGGTCTTATTAGGTAATGCAAGGCATTCTGTCCATCCTGTGGCTAAATCAGTGGCTGTGAGAGTGTTTAGATAGATTCCTTCGGTAGACGGACCACAATGAGCCACCAGATCAATTTCCAGAAAGCCTGGGTGTTCATCTTCCCAGGGAGTAAAGGTGCGGATGGGGATTGCTTTTTTGAGTAAGCTTCCCGGTTTAGTAGTTGAGAGACCATGTTGAGATGGGGTAAAACGGGCCTTCTTCAAACAGCGATCTATAGTTGCTCGGCTCATGCTCAAAAGCAATTGCTTTACTTCTGGTGATAAATGGAGTTCATTGCAGCGCTCAAGAACCCGAACGCCTTCCGGCAGGAAGGGGTGCAATCTTTTTGAACATATACGACCATAGATTTCCCAAATTTTTTCCAATTCATCTACCACTGCGCCCTGGTAAATTTTACGGCGCCCTGGTTTGTTTACCCCTTTTGGTTTTGGGGCATGTTTCAACACTCTAATTGCATATTTCCGATGATAACCGGTGGTTGCGATAAACTCATCAAGTATCTGTTTTTTTCCAGCTCTATTAGCCTTCAAATACCGCGGACGAATTGCTTCGATCATCTCGCGTTTGCTGCGTTGACTCATCATATTCTCCCTCTGCGGACCTGAAATCCGCTCTAGGGTAACATTTATTTTGAGGCAACGTTCTTTCCTATAGTAAGATTAATTGTGAGGCAATTCGCCTGCAAGTTGTTTTGTGATGCATATGTTAGAATTTATTTTTATCCTGTGTTTACGATAAATTCTGGAGCCAAATGAAACATCTCGCCCGCTCTACACTGATCGTTGCCTTCTTCTTCGGGGTGGATAAAATCCTTGGGTTTATTCGCCAAACGCTGGTTGCCAGGCAATTTTCTTTGAGTTACGAGCTGGATGTGTTCAATGCGGCAAACAACATTCCAGACTTGCTTTCTGCACTAATTTCTGGTGGCGCTTTAGGGGTTGCCTTGATCCCGGTACTGTCAGAATATCTGGAGCAAAAAGGGCATAAGGAAGCCTGGGATTTATTCTCCCGAATTCTAAACCTGGCCTTTTTAGTTACGGCTGTCATTTCAATTATCCTTGCATTAGTTGCCCCCTGGTTTGTTGACAAAATTATCGTACCCGGCTTTCCACAAGAGCAAAAAGCTCTGACTGTGGAGCTGATGCGGCTTGATCTGATAGCAATTACGATTTTTTCAATCAGCGGCTTGATCATGGCAGGTTTACAGGCAAACCAGCATTTTCTGCTGCCTGCTCTTGCGCCTGGGCTCTACAATATCGGCCAAATATTTGGCGCAATGATCTTATCACCGCAAAATGGGTATCAAATTGGCCCAATCACCCTGCCTGCTTTTGGCTTGGGCATTCATGGACTTGTCTATGGTGTCATCATTGGCGCACTGCTTCATCTCATCATACAAGTTCCAGGTTTACTGAAATTCAAGTTCAAATGGACACCGGCCATTAATCTTAACAACCCGGGTGTCAGAACCGTCCTCAGCTTAATGGGGCCAAGGGTCCTGACCATGTTTTTTATCCAGCTGTTTTTCATCGTGAGGGATAATCTTGCGTCCGGTTTAGGCGAAGGCTCAGTGACCGCCTTGAACCTGGGCTGGTTTATCATGCAGGTGCCAGAAACATTGATCGGTACAGCGGTAGCCATTGCCCTCCTGCCAACCATATCAGAGATTTTTGCAAGAGGGGATTCTGAAGCTTTCACCAGAACGGTGAATCTCTCAATTAGAGTCATCCTTGCACTGACAATTCCAGTAGCTATAGTTCTTGCTATCGGCATTAAACCGCTTGTTGAGATTGCTTTCGGATTTGACGATCAAGGCACGCAAATGGTCGTTACAGCCACCAGGCTGTACTTGCTTGGATTGTGCGGTCATTCACTGCTCGAGATCGGTTCACGATCTTTTTATGCCCAGCAAAATGCAAAAATACCACTTTTTGCGGCCGCCATAAATTCACTCGCCTATATCGTTGGCGCAAACTTGTTATCCAAATCACTTGGTTTTGCCGGCATTGCGCTGACAAACTCGGTTGTCTTTACATTAGAGGCGCTGTTATTGTTGTACTTACTGACCCGAAAGTACCCGAAAATTGTAGACCTCAAAGGGACTATTGTAAGACTGATCCCGGCGCTTGCAATATCAAGTGGGATTACCTATTACGCCTTAAGACTGAATCTAAACATTCCATTATGGATGCTTTCGCTTGCCGGCATGGGATTGGGATTGTCATTGTCACTGGCGTTAATGTTTCCCGAAATTCGCAATTTAATCAGGTTGGAAACGAAAAAAACTTCCTGAAAACGTCAACCTTGAGCTCAGACAATTGTGCTCACGTACCTGTTGAATGGTGCGAATAATTATCCCATTTATAGTTTTGATGGTATCTTCAAACACGGGGATAATCAACTTGATTAATGAAATGAAGAGGGTGATGTCAGATATTCGTTATTTATGTCAGTGGTCAATCTGCTGGTATGATAAAATTTTATTAGTCGGCTGATGTTGGTTGATCGGAAACTTTTAGTAACTTAGCTAAAGTAGCTTTCTAATAGCAACTGCTGATAGCAGACAAAATTTTGACCTCAGCGCTAATAATATTTGTCTTCATAAAATCATTTATCGCCATCGGAACGAACATTTGGACTTGTAAACACATACTGGAGAAATTGCCATGTTGTTTGGCGAAGGATTATCCAATCTTCTCAATCGATTTATCATCTCTGGACAGGACATTTTTGATGTCCTTTTCTCAGTACTGCTTGCAGCTATCATGGGTATGGCGATCTCACGGATTTACAAGTGGACACATCGCGGGTTGAATTACGAGCATACTTTCATGGCTACACTGGTGCTATTGGCACCAATTATCTCAGTAGTAATGCTCTATATACGAGGCGATCTTGTGCTCTCCTTGGGATTAATCGGCAGCTTATCAATCATTCGTTTTAGAACCCCAATCAAAGACACACGTGACATGGTGTTTCTGTTCTGGGTAATTGCAGTTGGACTTGGAGCCGGTACATACAACTGGGCAATAGTTGCTGTAACAACACCGATTATTGCAGTTATTGTTGCACTTTTATATTTCTTCCGCTATGGCAACTCACCAAATAGTGATTTCGTTCTCATAACCAGTGGGCAAGGTTCATATCAGCGCGAACTTGCTGAGGCGATACTCAACAAACATCTTCCAGATTACCGTGTAAGATCATTTGAGATTGACGGGGATAACTGGGAAGTGATTTTTGAGCTCCGCTTCACACAACCTGAAAGCAAGCCTGCTGAAGCTCTAATAAATGAATTAAGGTCAATAGAAGGAGTCACAAAGGTCTCCTTACTGGCGCCCCAACTGGCGCTGCCACTCTAGCAACTAGTTTTCAACTTGAAATAGAAAAGATAATGGCATTAATTTCCATTCTGGATGAAGCACAATGGCGGTTCAAATATAAATACCGCCTGCCAATTCAGAAATACCTCCAGGGAAAAAACCAGATCAGGACATACATGATCAATGATGATTATAGAAACCGGGCACCTGTAAAACAATGCCTGGCAAATTCGAAGTTTGTACAGGGTTTGACGGTTTGTTACCCAACACTCGTTACACCGTCCTGGAGTGCGTAAACGACAATAGAAATGCAAAACATCTCATACAGGAAATTATCCGTCCTATTTCTATTTATTACCGCAGTCAGCGCGCTGCTTACTTACAGTATCGCATTACGGTACCCGGGCTTCTTTCTTTTATCCCGCACAGACAAAATAATCCTGTTTGTCACATTGTTCAGCCTGGTTATCCTAATCAATATTTTCATCTCTGCGCCACTACTATTCCACCTACTTAAGGATAAACCTATCAGGCTGTTAACTCGATTGTTGCTGCCTGTTCTTATTTCATCAATCATTATCATGGCGATATTTTACAGGCTGCCTGCCTTTCCCCAAGATGTCAACCTTGAAATCAGACCAGGCAACCAATTGAATGGATTTACTTCTGAAAAACGGATAACTATCACATCAGTTCAATCAACAAACCAATCCAATTTACAACAAAACCATCTCAACCTCATAGATTTTAGTATTGAAGATGGTTGGCATTATTCAGGAAATAATCTTGAGTTTTTTCAGAATAATGGTGAGATCGGATCCCTACGATATTCAGGTTGGCTTTATGGTGACATCACTCTTACCTTCCTCACCGGACCTGACCAAGGGACAGTTGAAATTTTGATTAATGACCAACTCACTACCTTAGATTTATATAGCCCCAAACAGGGTTTCATCCAAAGTTCTCATGATCTTTCCCGATCATTAATCAACACTGATCGCCCAAGAAAATTGATGCTGATAAGTGGCATCATTGCAGACACAATCGCTTTATTTGTCTTTTTTGCAGTCCTTACTTTGTCATTTTATGAATTTTGCCTACGAAGAAATCTTAAACAACATCAACCTTCTTTTCGAAAACTTTTGTCCGGGCAAAATATCAGGATGCGGGGTAAGACTACCCTGGTTGTTATTACTGTAATTTCCTTTTGTATGATTCTCTTCAGCAATCATCTCCATACTGAAGTAAATTTTCCAGATCCCTCCTTGGAAGCAGCTGTTCGAGAAGCAATTAACAAACCCTCGGGGCCAATTTATACACAGCACCTTTTAACAATCATTGAACTGGACCTTAGTGAACGAGGTATTGAAAAACTAGATGGCATCGAAGTATTCCGAAACTTGAGAATTCTGAACCTCGAAAATAATCCTTTGCAGGTAATATCTCCCCTAAGTCAACTCGACAAACTCCAAGAGCTCAATTTATCAAATACAGCAATAACTGATTTTCGCATTTTGGGTAAGTTAAGAAAACTTCAAAACCTCAATCTTTCTGAGAATGACATTTTTGATATCAGCCCGCTTAAGAGCTTAAAAAACCTAATACATATTGATTTAAGCCTAAACAAGATTGAAGAAATATCATCATTAAGTCAATTAACCGATCTGAGAGAGCTAAATCTTCGCGAGAATGCAATCTCAGATATTTCTGTCGTCGCCTATCTAAAAAATCTAACATATTTAAATATGCATTCAAACACAGCGATTAACGATCTAACTCCAATAGCCAAACTGACCCAATTAGAAACGCTCATCTTGCGTAATGTATCGGTTGGAGACCAGATCGAAATCTTGAATGAGCTACCTAACCTTCGTTATCTCAATCTGCGAAACTGCTCAATTACTGATGTGTCAGTGATAGGTGCATTGATGAAAAAAGGTACACTTCAGGATGACGCTGTTTCAGGCAGAATTGCCAGTTTGAATATCCTAGAAAATGAGCCAACATCTTATGGATCAGACCCTTATAAAGTTTTGAGGCCTTACTGGGACAACATTACCAACCGATACCCTATCAATCTTCCTTACTACCCAAGCCCTGTAACACCGCCTCAATTTTCGTATCAAAGTGGTTCCTACAGTGAAGGTTTTTATCTTACGTTATCGGCTAAAACGCCTGATCATCGCATCTTTTACACAACAAATGGTGCTGAACCATCTTTGGCCAGCACTCATATAAATAATACCGAGACTCTTGAATACTCTCAGCCCATTTTCATACCGGAAAATAAAAATGTTGTGATCAGAGCCATATCAGTTGACAAAGATACTACGAAAAGTAATGTCATCACGAGTACTTATTTCACAGAAGCGAACACAGCCTCTCACACCTTTCCAATAGTGTCTATTGTCACAAATCCCGAAGGTTTTTTCGATGATGAAACAGGTATCTACGGAGCAGGAAATCTTTATCAAGATCTCTATCCCGAAACCCCATGGATCAATCCTGCTAACTATACGCAGCGCGGTTTGAAGTGGGAAAGACCAATCCACTTACAGATGTTTAGCCCCAGCGGTGAAATTTTGCTCGCACAAAATTCAGGGGTTCGAGTACATGGAGGCGGCTCCACGTATTTCCCACAAAAATCACTGAGGATTTACGCAAAAGAAGAATATGATTCCCAGGATCAATTTGCCTATGACTTTTTCCCATCTCTCAACAATCGTTTCAACGATGGCGAAGTCACTGCTTTTAATACACTGATAATTCGCAATGGCGGCAATGATTGGCAGTGGACATTCTTCAAGGATGCACTGAGCCATGACCTGCTGACACCTACAAAACTGGATATCCAGGCTTTTTATCCAGTAGTGGTTTATCTAAACGGCGAATACTGGGGAATTTACAATATCAGGCCAAGGTTTGACGGCGACTATTTTGCAAATTATTACAATATTAAGGCTGAAGACATTGCTTTACTTGAAGAGGTCATGATTACAAAAATTGGCAACTTGGATGAAAATTCAACTGTAAGGATGGGTGATTCTGAAGATCTGCAACACTACGAAAGCTTATTTAAAATGCTTGATGTTGCATACCTTGACAACAGATACAAGACAAACTTAACACTATCCAACCCTGTAAATTTTTCTGAGTTTTCATACTCCATTGATATCGATAACCTGATAGATTACTACGCTGCACAAATATACTTCAACAATTCAGATTGGCCTGGAAACAACGAATTTATCTGGCGAAAGAAGACTGATAGTCAGGCTGATATTTCAACCACAGCCTACGGCCATGATGGTAAATATCGCTGGATGATTGTGGATACTGATTTTGGTTTTGCGAATCCCTCTAATAATAAATTGGCAAGTGTCTTAAGTGATAGCGATATCGAAAATACGGGTCTACTGCGAAGCACGTATATTCTCCGCTCCCTGATGCAAAATATCGAATTCAGGAATGCATTTATAAATCGTAATGCAGATCTGCTTAACACGCTACTTAAAGAAGATGTCGTGATTAATAAAATTAACCAATTTGAAAACCTCTATTATCCAGAAATTGAGCGGCAAATTGCTCGTTGGGGTAACCTTGAAGGATCCCTTTTTGCTTGGTTGGAAAATGTTGAAGAAATGCGTAAATTTGCCTCACTCAGACCCACCTACCAAAGGCACCAAATTGCAGAATATTTTTCCTTGCCAGGTACTGCAAATATTCATGTGATGGCAGATAATGACAGAGGTCATATTAAGATAAATTCCCTACTGATAGAAAAAGGAACTGCGGGAGTTAGTGATCATAACAATTGGACTGGTGTTTATTTTAAAGGTGTACCCATCCAAATCATTGCACTACCGCAGATTGGTTTTCACTTTTCACATTGGGAGGGGCTTGGTAAAGATTACATAAATCCAAGCATAGAGCTTGAATTAACGGGTGATTTATTCCTCAAAGCAGTATTCACACCTGATCAGTAAGCCTTGCTTCAAAATTGTTTGCAGTAACGATAATAATCACTAAAATAAAAGACCTGATGTATCTTCAGGTCTTTGCTGGGTGGCTGATGGGAGTCGATATCCATATCACACCTCGATGGGGCAACATCACATCATAAAAAGACCTGATGTATCTTCAGGTCTTTGCTGGGTGGCTGATGGGGGTCGAACCCACAACCCTCGCATCCACAGTGCGATGCTCTGCCATTGAGCTACAGCCACCATAGAGAGCAAAATTTTATCACATATTGAGGTTCACAGCAATTCTTTTATCTTGTCAGCTACCAGATCTGTGGCAAGCAAATACTGCTGACCATCTCTGAGGTCTTTGAGGGTCACAGAACCTTGAGCAATTTCGTCAGGGCCAGCAATAATAACGACCTTGATCCCCAGGCGGTCTGCATATTTAAACTGTTTTTGCAGCTTTGCAGCCTCAGGATAGCATATGACATTAACACCTTCCTGCCTGATTTGATTTGCCAGATGATAGCTAAATTGAATATTATCCTGATCAAATACTGTTATCAGAACTGATGCTGGTACCACTGTTTGGGATGGGATCAAGCCATGTTTTTCAAGCAGTACGCCTAACATAACATCACCCATCGCAAAACCCACACCTGATAGGGGTTCTCCGCCAACATCACCTACCAGGTTATCGTACCGGCCACCACCACAAATTGAGCGTCCTGATTCTGGTAAATAAACTGCTTCAAATACCGTTCCGGTATAGTAATCCAAGCCTCGAATGATCTTTGGATCAAATCGGATATAAGGCATTAAATCCATTGCCTCCAATATCCCAAAAACCTTGGTCATCTCCTCGGACTGCTTCCACAAATCACGAGTGTTCAACAATTTCGTAACACCTTCCAGTTGTTCCACAGACAATCCTGATTCAACGCCAAAAGCAACCCAATCCTCATATGGTAACTTATCTTTTCGATCAATCAATTTAAACACCAACTGACGCTTGTCCCCACCAATCCCTATATCAGTAAGCGCTTTATCCATTAAGCGGCGGTTGTTAACAGAAATCTGAACTTCATCAGGTTTGAACCCTGTTTCCTTAAAAAACTCTGCACAAATAGCAATTAACTCAGCATCGGCTTCAACATTAGATACCCCAAGCATATCGATATTCCACTGGAAGAATTCTCTTGTTCTGCCTTTTTGGGGTCTTTCATAACGCCAGAATGGCCCAAAGGACCACCATCTCAAGGGAAAAATTAAGGACTTCTGTTTCTGAGCTACCATACGCGCCAGGGTAGGTGTCAATTCAGGTCGGAGGGTGATCAGGTCACCACTTCGATCAGGAAAAACAAATGCCTGTTCTTTTACGAGCTCCTCGCCAGATTTTGCCGCATACAAATCAATTTTTTCGATGAATGGTCCCTCATATTCCTGGTAACCATATCGCTCAGAAACACGCTTAATCGTCGCATACAACCAGGTTCTGACAGCCATTTCTTCAGGATAAAAATCTCTCGTGCCTTTAACACTTTGAATTGTTGTTTTCATAATCCCTGTCCAAATTTCAATATTGAAGGAAATTTTAGCACATCTCCCTTATTATTCAGGAATAAACTCACATAAGATTAATCCGAATGTCTGTGAGAAAATTGATCCGTTATGGGATAATTATAAAAAAAGCAGGTTTTTAGAATGAATGTCGATGAATTGATCAATATCGTTGAAGGAAAATTATTAAATCAAAATGCAGATATGAGCCGAACGATCAGCGGCGCTGGTGGAGCAGATCTGATGAGCGATGTTCTTGCGAGCATACAACCTGAGGCAGTCCTTCTTACGGGGCTCTGTAACCCGCAAATAATTAGAACAGCGCTTATGGCTGATGTTTCAGCCATTGTTCTTGTGCGCGGTAAGATTCCTCCGACCGAAACACTCGCTCTGGCTGAAATCGAAAGGATACCTTTAATTACTTCAAAGTTTGGCATGTTCGAACTTTGCGGCAGATTATATTCAGCCGGACTGGGCTCTCTTGAAAAAGATATGGGCGATGATGCCTGTTGTGAATAATCATCACTAGGCTTATGGATGGTTGAATGAGCGAAGGGCAGATTTCAAAAAACGAACTGATTGACGACCGCGCTGCTGAAAACATCACGCGAGTTGAAGAACTCGCTTACGAACTCAAAGTTCGCGAGGTAATGACCAGAGATGTAAAATTGATCACCCTGGATATGCGTATGAGCAGTGTGATTGATCTGCTTCGCAATGAAAAAATTTCCGGCGCACCGGTAATTTCTGAAAATGGTACATTAATCGGTATCGTCAGCATGGAAGACATCATTCGCTGCCTACTAAAGAATGATTACAATTCCCGCGTAGCGCATTACATGTCTGCCCAACCCATTTCTGTAAAAGAAAGTGACCCTGTTGTCGAAGCCTTAAAGAAATTTGTAAGCACCCGGCTTGGCCGCCTGGTCGTGGTTGACGATGAGGACAACCTTGTTGGAATATTGACTAAAGGCGACGTAACACGCGGTATTCTCAAAGCGCTGCAAAAGGACTACCAAACAGAAGAGTTAAAACGATATCGGGCATCTCATCTTTTCGAAGATATCGAGTCAGATCGCACCAGTCTGATCCTGCGATACAACATTGTACAAGGTGATTTTACACATGGTGGTGCCGCGTCAAGTGATATTAAGAGAGCACTGCTCCGATTAGGGGCAACACCACAGATTGCCCGTCGGGTAGGTATTGCGATCTACGAAGCAGAAATGAACCTGATTATCCACACCACACAGGGGGGTGTTATTCGGGTTGAAATAGAACCACATCAGATTACGATTGATGCCTACGATCATGGACCTGGGATTGCCGACGTAAAGGAAGCCATGAAGCCGGGTTATTCAACAGCAACCGAATCCATTCGTGAACTTGGCTTTGGTGCTGGGATGGGCTTGATCAACATATCCAGATGTGTTGACAATATGAAACTGGAATCAATCGTTAATAAAGGCACGAGACTAAAAATGCGTATTTACCTCCCCCAAAAGGAATCGATGGGCGAGAGAAGTTTACGAATGCATGGAGACAAAAATGAAAACACTGGCCAAAATCGTTGACGAACTCAAACTTGAAGTTTTAACTTGCAGTGATAAGCTTGGTGAGATAACCCCCTCAGGTGGTTACTCTTCTGATTTACTGAGTTGTGTGATGGCAGGTGCGGCAAAAAATGATGTGTGGGTCACCCTACAGGCACACTCGAATATCGTGGCTGTTGCCGCTTTGTTGGATATAGGCGCAATTATCATCACCGAAGGCGCTCAGCCAGATGAAGTAACTATTCAAAAAGCTCAAGATGAGGGGGTCATAATTCTCTCTACTCAGCTGCCCACGTATAATCTCATAGGTAAATTATGGGATATGGGCATTAATAATAATGCCGCATAAAAAATACTTGTGAACGCCTATCGTTCAGAACTGCATATTCACACAGTTTTATCACCCTGCGCCGGGGTAGAGATGATTCCCCCGATAATCGTCGGGGCTGCCCTTGAAAAAGGGATAAACCTGATTGCAATCACTGATCACAATTCAACTGAAAATATTGGTGCTGTCAAAAAAGCGGCAGGAGGCTATCCATTGACTGTACTGGCCGGCATTGAACTTGAAACGCGTGAGGAAGTACATACTTTATGTATCTTCGACACACTGGAACAAGCTCAAGCCCTGCAGAAAATCGTGTATGAAAAACTTCCTGCTACGCCAAACAATCCTGAATTCTTCGGCGAGCAGTTTATTGTTGACAGCACAGGTGAGTTTCTTGCTCACAACACCAGACTCTTAAGTGGTGCCGCTGACATCTCAATTGAGGAAGCCTTTAATATTGTAAAAAATTTGAATGGTCTTTTCATCCCTGCCCATGTCAACCGAAAAGCCTATGGCTTGATCAACGTGCTTGGCATGATTCCCGACTCGATCCAGCCGGATGCACTTGAGATTTCAAGGCATACCACCCTGGAACAACTCAAAAAGGATTATCCACAAACTCGAATATTTCCGATCATCCAAAATGGGGATGTACATTTCCTTGATGGATTTCTTGGTACCACCACATTTTATCTAAAAAGCCCGACTGTTGCAGAAATAAAACTTGCTCTTAATAACGCTGACGGCAGATACACACGAGTTGAACAAACCAATCCTTACTCATAATTGACAACCTTCATTGTTTTATGTGACATTTGATAATTGACCGTTTTGAGGGTCACCAATTACACTTGAGATGTTTGCAGAAGACATTTTCTACAAACTTTATCTAATTTATTGGGAGATGACATGAACAAACTCCTCGACACCATTCCTGCTACCGACCCACTAGCAGTGCCTGAGAAGAAAAAAATAATAGATTCAATCCTTGCTCGTCATAAAGAGCGCCCAGGCGGCACAATGGTTGTTCTTAACGAGCTTCAAAGTCAAATTGGTTTTATTTCTGAACCAATGCAGCGTTATGTTGCAAAACAGCTGCGTGTGCCGGTTTCTTCAGTTCACGGTGTTGTTTCCTTCTATTCATTCTTTACAACATCCCCAAGAGGAAAACACACCATTAAATTCTGCATGGGTACTGCCTGTTACGTCGGTGGAACACCCCAATTGATCGATAAAGCTAAACAATTATTGAATATCGATCCAGGTCAGACTACAGCTGACGGTGGCATTACACTGGAGTTGTGCCGTTGTGTTGGCGCTTGCAGTCAGGCGCCGGTAATTGTCCTTGATGAAGAAATTTTTGGGCGAGTACGACCTAATAAATTTCCGCAGATTATCAAAAAAGCTCAGGATATGCTTGAGGCTGAGGGATCTTCCAAGTGAGAGAAATATCGCTGCATCTATTAGATATCATCGAAAACAGCATATCCGCAGGTGCAGCATGTGTAATGCTTGAAATAGTTGAAGACCATATTCTTGACATCCTTAAAATCAGAATTATCGACGATGGTAGAGGGATGGATGCAGAAACGGTCAGAAAAATATCAGACCCATTCTACACAACCCGCACAACAAGAAAAGTAGGTCTGGGCATCCCCCTATTAAAGGCTGCAGCAGAAGCATGTAATGGCTATCTCTCCATTGAATCAGAACCTGGTATAGGCACCACGGTCACGGTGGCTTTTCAACACAGCCACATAGACAGGATGCCACTGGGCGATATTCCAACCACCATGCTTGGTCTTATTGTAGGTTCACCGGAAGTGCATTGGAAAATGCTTTACAAAAGTGACGGACAAGAATTTCTTTTTGACGACGCAGTAATCAAGCAGGAACTGGAAGGCATTCCACTTTCGGACCCCGATGTCATCCGCTTCATTTCTGGCTACTTGAAAGAAGGTATTGAAGCAGTTCACGAATCACAAATTAGTGTCAGTTTACAGGACAAATAATCACATCTAATGGAGTTAAACATGAGCAAAATTAAATCACTCGATGACCTGAAAAAAATTCGCGAGGAAGCCTTGGAAAAACGCAAGGCCAAGCTGGTTTCCGGTGAGAAGCAAATCGTGGTTGGCATGGGCACTGTAGGTATTGCCGCAGGTGCGCGTGATACTTTAAAAGCAATCCTGGATACAATTGAACAGGAAAATCTGACAGATGTGATTGTCCGTCAGACTGGTAATATCGGTTTTGATTCTTACGAACCTATTGTCCAGATCATCATTGGTGATGGCGCACCTGTGAATTATGGTAAAGTGACACCAGTAATGGTCAAACGAATCATTAAAGAACACGTTATCGGTAACGAAATCGTAAAAGATTTTGTCATTAATGTTTAATAAAATATCATAGAAACGGGTGAAACCATGCCTTTTTATCGCTCCCACATACTGGTATCGGTTGATCCAGAATGTGTAAAAAACGGTGCTTATGCCATCATTGATACACTTCAAGATCAACTGCTAAAACAAGGCCTGTTCGACGAAGTCCAGGTCTTGGAAACATCAAGAATCGGTGATCCAACTCAATTCGGCCCGGATATGATGGTCTATCCAGAAGGAACCCATTATAAGTGTCTCCGTGTTGAAGATATTCCTTACCTGGTCGAAGAACATTTCCTGAAAGGCCGCGTTGTTGAAAAGTTCCTGGCTGAGCATGTCTCGTCAGCAGATGAAGAGCTTGGCCCGCCGAAAGCTAAGGAAGTGCGTGTTGTTCTGCGAAACTGTGGAAAAATTGACCCTAACAATATCGAAGAATACATTGCAGAAGATGGTTACATGGCACTTGCACGTGTCATGACTGAAATGTCCCCCGAAGTTGTTATAGACACTGTTATGAAGTCCGGCTTACGCGGTCGTGGTGGCGCAGGTTTTCCAACCGCAAAAAAATGGCAGTTTGCACGCGGTGCGGCTGGAAATGAAAAATATGTCATCTGTAACGCTGATGAAGGTGACCCCGGCGCATTCATGAATCGTCGCGTTCTCGAAAGTGATCCCCATTCGGTAGTTGAAGGAATGATCATAGCTGCTTATGCCATTGGTGCCAATCAGGGCTATGTATACTGCCGTGCTGAGTACCCTATCGCAGTGCGAACTTTAAATATTGCCATTCAACAGGCAAAGGAAATGGGATTTCTTGGCAAAGACATCATGGGCTCAGGTTTTGATTTTGATCTTGAAATCAGAATGGGCGCTGGGGCATTTGTTTGCGGTGAAGAAACTGCATTAATGGCATCAATTGAAGGACGCCGCGGCGAACCGAGACCTCGTCCACCCTTCCCGGCGAACAAAGGCTTGTGGGACAAACCCAGTAATGTGAATAATGTAGAAACCTATGCGAATGTTCCCCCAATTATCCTCAATGGACCTGAATGGTTCGCTAGCATGGGCACTGAAAAAAGCAAGGGTACAAAAACCTTCGCCCTGGCTGGTGATGTCAACAATTCTGGTCTCATTGAAGTGCCTTTCGGTATCACCCTGCGCGAAATCGTCTATGATGTTGGTGGCGGTATAAAAAACAACAAGGACTTTAAAGCTATTCAAACCGGCGGTCCTATGGGTGGTTGTCTGTCCAAGGACTTCCTCGATTTACCGGTTGATTATGAATCGCTTGGCAAAGCTGGCTCAATCATGGGTTCCGGCGGTATGATCGTCATGGATGAAGATACCTGTATGGTCGATATTGCAAGGTACTTCATGGATTTTACCCAGGATGAGTCCTGCGGTAAATGCGTTCCCTGCCGTGTCGGCACTCGCAGGATTCTTGAAATTCTTGAACGTATTTGCAATGGCGATGGCCAGGATGGCGATATCGAGATGCTTGAGATGTTATGCAGCGAAATCAAGGAAACGGCTCTCTGCGGTCTCGGACAGGGAGCGCCAAACCCTGTCGAGAGCACACTCAGGCTTTTCAGGGATGAGTATGAAGCGCATATCTACGAAAAGCGCTGCCCGGCAAAAACCTGCCGCAACCTTATCACCTACAAGATTAATCACGATGCCTGCACTGGTTGTACCGTGTGTGCCCGTAACTGTCCCGTCAATGCTATCAGTGGCGAACGCAGGCAACCGCACACTATTGACCCGGATGTTTGCATTCGATGTGGAATTTGTGCTCAGGTGTGTAATTTCAATGCTGTTGAAATATTTTAACGCCTGCAGCTCTCAATCTTTCTAAGGAATTGAGGTATCTATGACAGACGAATACAAGAATGGTAAAGATGTAAAGCAAGTGGTTGATAAGGTGATAAAACGCCTTGGTCCAACACCCGATGAATTAATACCGATTCTGAATGCAGTCAATAGAGAGGTCGGTTATTTACCGAACGAGGCGCTTGAGGAAATCAGCCGGCAGCTGCAGGTGCCCAAAAGCCAGTTATTCTCTGTCGCCACGTTTTACCACATGCTGTCCACCAAACCGCGCGGTAAACACGTCATTCAATTTTGCGAAAGCGCTCCCTGTCACGTTGTTGGTGGCCGAGAAGTTTGGGAAGCCTTAAAAGCAGAGCTGAAGATAGAAGAGGATCAAACAACCCCCGACGGTAAGTGGACCTTAATCACTACCAGCTGCCTGGGCGTGTGCGGTATTGGACCGGTTATTGTAATTGACGACGATATCTTTGGCAATGTCAAACCCGATCAAGTAGCTGGCATCCTTGCCAGGTACGAGTAAAGCGAGGTGATTATGAAAGCTTATCGTTCAATGGTGTTGGTTTCTGGTGATAATGAAAGCCTCGAAAAAGGTGCAAAACAGGTTTTCGATCGTTTTCAAGACAAGCTTGTTGAATATGATCTTCAAGATGAAATCTCATTATCTCTGATTGGTGATATCGGCCGGCATGATGCCCTTCCACTGGTGATCGTTTATCCTGAAGCAGTAGTTTACGGCCCTGTTACGGTAAAAGAGGTCGACCATATTGTAGAAGAGCATCTCTACAAAGGTCGCATCGCTTATGACATGCAGGCGGTCGTCCAATCTCTAAGCGGAAAGATTTCCTGGTTATCCAACAGAAAAGGTACTATGCCTGCTGAGAATCGTGTGATCTTGCAAAGAGCCGGCATAATTGACCCTGCTTCCATAGAGGATTATATTGCACACGATGGTTACATGGCTCTTGGCAAAGTCATGCAGGAAATGGATAGCAAACAGGTCGTCAAAGAATTGACTGATTCTGGCTTACGCGGTCGTGGTGGCGCAGGTTTCCCCACTGGTATGAAATGGCGTTTTGTTGCGTCCACACCTGGTGAGAAAAAATATGTCATCTGCAATGCTGATGAAAGTGAACCTGGAACCTTTAAAGACCGCGTCATCCTTGAAGGGGATCCTTTCTCAATCATTGAAGCAATGACAATCGCTGCCTACACCATTGGCGCTGATGAAGGCTTTGTCTATGTCAGGGGTGAGTATCAACTCGCTCAGGAAAGATTGAAAAATGCGATAGAAAAAGCCGAAGCATCTGGTGTACTGGGTAATAATATTTTTGGAACAGATTTCAATTTCCACATCCATGTACACAGCGGTGCAGGTGCCTATATTTGCGGCGAAGAGACAGCTCTGATTGAATCGATTGAAGGCAAACGCGGTGAACCTCGTCCCAGGCCCCCATATCCAACAACCAATGGATTGTGGAACAAACCCACTTTGGTAAATAATGTCGAAACATTGGCAAATGTCCCACCTATCATTCGAAATGGCGCAAGCTGGTATCGGAAGCTCGGCACACCCAGTAGTCCTGGTACAAAAGTATTCACCATCCTTGGAAATGTCAACGAAACCGGTGTAATTGAAGTTCCAATGGGTATCACACTGCGTGAGGTCATTTCTTTCTACGGAAAGGGAATGAAAAACGGCGCCAAGTTCAAGTTAGCTCAAACAGGTGGTTCAAGTGGCTCGATTATTCCGTCCAGCCTGCAGGATACACCCATGGATTTTGACTCCTACAGCAATGCTGGTGTATCGCTCGGTTCAGGCGCTTTATTAATTTGCGATGACCAGACCTGTGTTATCGATCTTGCAAAAGTGTTGATGAACTTCTTCAGAAAAGAAAGTTGCGGTAAGTGCAGTCCCTGCCGCGTTGGCAACCAAAGAGCTCATGCCATCTTAACCAATATCTCTGAAGGCACCGGTACGATGAATGACCTGGATGACTTGAAATTTATCGCTGAAAACCTGGTTCAATTATCTAACTGTGGACTTGGTCAAACTGCATCAACACCCATTCAGGATGTTCTAAGGCATTATCGAGCAGAAGTTGAAGCTCACATTCGTCTAAAAGTATGTCCCACCGGCATTTGTCCGATGAGCGGCAAGAAAATATAACGCATATTTGCATTTTTAGAGAGGAAACGCTATGGTTACTATTACCATTGATGGAAAAGAATTACAAGTAGAAGCAGGAACAACGATCCTTAATGCCGCCCGATCTGCCGGCATTGACATTCCAACACTCTGCGATCACCCAGAATTAACGCCCTATGGCGGCTGCAGATTGTGCGTTGTTGAAATTGAAGGCGCACGCGTGCTTCAAACCTCCTGCACCATGCCAGTTTCAGATAAGATGGTGGTGCACACTAATTCCAAGAAGGTTCAGGATGCCAGAAAATTCATCCTCACCATGATCTTCAGCGAGCGGAACCATTTCTGCCCATTTTGCCAGGTCAGCGGAGGCGATTGTGAACTGCAAAATGCTGCATACGCGGAAGGTATGACACACTGGCCGCTTCAACCAAACTGGCAAAGCTACGAAGTTGATGCATCACACCCATATATCATCATTGATCACAACCGCTGCATTCTGTGCCGGCGCTGTGTGCGGGCCTGCGGCGAACTCGTAGGCAATTTCACGCTCGGTTTTGAGGAACGTGGCGCAAAATCATTACTTGTTGCTGATCTTGGCGTGCCGCTTGGAGAAAGCTCCTGCATTTCCTGTGGTATGTGCGCCCAAGTCTGCCCCACAGGTGCAATCATTGATCGAGAGAGCGCATATAAAGGCAAAGAAACACAGGTTGAATCTCATAAATCAATTTGTATCGGTTGTTCTGTTGGCTGCGGTATTGATGTCTTGACGCGTGATAATCGTGTTGTGAGAATCGAAGGTGATTGGGAATCGCCAGTCAATAATGGCGTTATCTGCAAAGTCGGCCGTTACGAGCCCATGTACGAAAAACGTGAGAGGCTTTACACGCCGCTTCTCAAGCAGGACGGAAAACAAAAAGCTACAACCTGGGGCGACGCTGTCACAACGATCACCAATACCATCAAACCTTTGCATGGTAAAGGTGAGGAAAAAATTGCTGCAATCGCCTCAACGCGTCTGAGCTCAGAAGCTCTTTTCACCTTCAAGCAAATATTTGCTGACTATTTTGGTAGTGCAAAAGTAAGTCCTACTGAAGAAGGCCACCCAACTGCCGGTTCAATGCTCCTGGCAAAAGAAATGGGCAAATCCTTCGAAGGTAAAATCAACGATCTCGATCAGGCTGACTGCTTTGTTATCCTTGGCTCTGATTTGATTAATAATCATGAAGTACTTGGTTTCATGGTCAAACGTGCAGTTGCCACAGGAAAGAAACTCCTGGTTGTTGATAGCGAAGACAATCCAATCTTCCTGTTCGCCGACAAATACCTGTTGGTCAAACCCGGAAGTGAGAAACAGGTCATCACTGCCATTGGCGACATGGTTGCTGCAGGAAAAGCCTCAACAGAAGCAGCCGAAAAATTCGGTGTAAGCCCTGAGGATATGGCAGAATTTGTGAAAATTCTCTCAGAATCCAAAAATGCGGTCTTCGTATATGGCAAAGATCTAACAAAAGACTATTCAACAGAAGCAGTCAAAGCACTGGTTGATACAGCAGAAAAATTTGGAAGTGTTGCTGGTAAAGAATATCACCTGCTTGGCACAAAAGGCAAAGCCAACAGCCTCACCGCTTCTTTACTCAACCTCGACAATCCAGTTGAATTGAATGGCAATGAAATGGTTGTGGTAGCTCTTGGCGATGATGAGATCAGCCAAAAGCAAATTCAAAAACTCAGCAAAGCTGCTTACCTTGTTGTGTTAGCATCCTACAAATCACAGCTCACTGCGATGGCGGATGTTGTCTTGCCGGTTGCCACATGGGCAGAACAATCAGGTCATTACATCAACCTTGAAGGTCGATTGCAGGAAATGGTTCAGGCTGTAACCCCTACTGACGATGTTCTCTCAAATGTAGACGCCTTGAAAACAATAGCCGACCACCTGGGTGTGAAAGTTGATACCAAGAACTGGCAGAAAAACCTTGCACCGTATTCCAGTGCAGAATTATTGATCAATGCATAATAGTAAAGAAAGCTGAAGGAGAGTCATATGGCAAAACCAAAAATTGCTTCTGATTGGTTGGCGGGCTGCGCTGGTTGTCACATGTCCCTGTTGGACATTGATGAAAGGATTATTAAGATTGCAGAACTCGCTGATCTTCGCTCAACCCCTATTACCGATTTGAAAGAACCCGATGAAGCCGGTGTCGATGTTGGTATCCTTGAAGGTGGCATCAATAATACGGCCAATGAAGAGGTTGCCCACAAGTTTCGTAAGCGCTGTAAGATCCTGGTAGCCCTTGGTGATTGCGCTGTATTTGGCGGTGTTCCTGCTATGCGCAATTTCTTCACCCTTGAGGAATCCTTGCGCAGGGCGTATGTGGAAACTGAAAGCACCGATGAGAATGGTAAAATTCCAACTGATCCAGAGCTGGCTGTGCCAACCAGGGTGCGGGCAATTCACGAAGTTGTACCTGTTGATATTTTTGTACCCGGGTGCCCGCCAGATGCAGACGTTATTTACTATGTGCTGTCTGAGCTTGCTCAGGGTCGTATGCCTGAAATTAAAAATGACAAGCTGCATTGGCACTAATTGGAGGAAATAATAATGGTTGCACAAAAAATTACGATCGAACCGGTAACCCGCATCGAAGGTCACGCCAAAGTAACTGTTCATATGAATGAAGATGGCACTGTTGAACACGCCTACATGCATGTGAATGAATTCCGTGGTTTTGAAAAATTCTGCGAAGGTCGCATGGTCTTTGAAATGCCCAGCATTACCCCGCGCATTTGCGGCATTTGCCCGGTAAGCCATCACCTGGCAGCAGCAAAAGCAGCAGATGTTGTTCTTGGCGCACCGCCTCCACGACCTGCAAGCTTGCTGCGTGAGCTGATGCACATGGGACAGGTTATTCAAAGCCATGGCATGCATTTCTTTGAACTGGCTGGTCCCGACCTGCTTTTAGGTTTTGATGCTGACCCTGCAATTCGTAACGTGGTTGGATTAATCCAGGCTGACCCAGGCTTGACGGTTAAAGCTGTCAACCTGCGAAAGTTTGGCCAGGAAATCATCCGTTTGCTCGGCGGAAGGCGTATTCACCCTAACTTTGCAGTTCCGGGTGGTGTCAACAAAGCCTTACAGCCAGGTGAGCGTGATGAAATTTTGTCAACAATCGATGATCAGATCGCCACAATCCAGGCAGGAATCGAGATCTTCAAAGGATGGGCATCAGCCCACCAGGAAGACGTTGACAAATTTGGCGTCTTTCCATCAGGTTATCTCGGGTTAGTCAAACCGGGAAACACATTGGAATTGTACGACGGTGAAATTCGATTGATAGATTCAGCAGGAAAAGAATTGGAGAAGTTTGATCCTTCCAATTACCTGGATTACATTGCTGAACATGTTGAGAACTGGACCTATCTTAAGTTTCCATATTACAAGAAGATGGGTTATCCGGGCGGCGTTTACCGCGTTGGTCCGCTTGGACGCTTGAACGCTTCTGACAGGATTGACACACCGCTGGCAAATGAAGAGTTGAAAAAGTTTAAAGCAATGAACAATGGTTTGCCCGTTGAAAATACGCTTCATTTCCACTTGGCCAGGCTGATTGAAACACTGCATGCAACAGAAAAAGTGCGCGTTTTGTTAGATGATCCAGATATCATGAGCAACGATATTATGAACACACAGCGCAATCTCACCAGTGAAGGCGTAGGTGTAATTGAAGCACCCCGTGGTACTTTGATTCATCATTACTGGACTGATGGCAATGAGAAACTGGTACGTGTCAATTTAATTGTTGCAACGGGACACAATAACTGGGCGATGACCAATGCAGTTGATTCTGTCGCAAAGACTTACATCAATCATAACCCTGTAACTGAAGGTTTGTTGAACAGGGTTGAAGCTGCAATTCGTGCCCACGATCCTTGTCTGTCATGTTCAACACATGCGATTGGCAAGATGCCTTTAATTTTGGACATTGTTAATGCACAAGGTGAAATTGTTAACACATTCAAAAGAGACTAATCGTTGAATTGATCAGGAAAAATGAGAGTTCTGACGATGACAGTCAGAACTCTCTTCTATCCAGTTAGGCTTATTTATGAAAGACACTCTAATCATTGGTTATGGAAATATTGATCGTCAGGATGACGGCGTTGCCTGGCACATTCTGGCGGAGATTGCCAAATTGTATGGGCTGGATGAATTCATCACTGAGAATGAAAGTTTTCGAGAGGAATCCTGGCTGCATCTCATGTTTGAGCTGCAACTGATGCCTGAAATGGCTGAGTTGATTGCAAATTATGAGAGAGTCTGCTTTGTAGATGCACACACAGGAAATATTGATGGTGATCTCTCATTTAACCCAATTCAACCAGAGTATAAACCTTCTGCGTTTACGCATCACATGAGCCCCGAGACTTGCCTTTCATTGGCATTGACCCTTTATCAACAAGAACCTGAAGCGCGTTTAGCTTCCGTCAGAGGGTATGAATTTGAATTTGGGGACAGTCTCTCAAGTAAAACTACTGAACTTGCAGGGCTCTGCGTTAAGGAGATTAACGCGTGGTTGATTTCATGTCATGATAAACCGACAAACCATTAATGATCAAATATCATGTATCCTCACAACCTGCCGGTAATAGGTTTGTAATGATTGGTGACAATAAGATAAACGCAACGTGATAGAGAGCACTTATTAGATCACTTTGAACATGGTAAAAATATGACGCGTAACAATTGGAAATTAGAAAATGTCTAATCAATCATTGGAACTCTTGAAAAATATCCCCTGGTTGTTTGACCTTGACAGGTCACAACTCAATTTGCTGGCGAATATTGCAGATGTGATTACAGTTAATGCCGGGGAAAAGTTGTTCGCAGAAGGTGATTTATCCAAATATTTTTACATCGTCGTCGAAGGCAAAGTTGATATCAAAATATTTGTCCCGAAACACGACTATCATACGATAGTTGTAGCTGAACCTTTTGATATGATCGGATGGGCAAGCATGACCTCAGTGGTGAAAATCAATGCTGGCTATGCGGTCGCTTTACAAGCAACCCGGCTAATTTCATTTCAAGGATCACAGCTAAAGCATTTATGTGATGAAAACCATTCAATTGGCTACACCATCATGCGCAGATTGACAAATGTTGTTGCAAGCAGATTAATTACTACCAGGCTTCATCTTTTTGAGATGATCCTGAAAAGTGACGTTAAGTGATTATTAATTACGGTATATCAGTACTTAGTTTATCTTATTCATCTCTTATAAAGTATAATTTTTATTATGCATGAACTGGCAGTAACCGAAAATATTCTGAGCATCGTAACGCGGCATGCAGAGGATTCGAAAGCCTCTAAAGTTACTGATATCCATCTTGTAATTGGACAATTATCGAGTATCGTGGATGATTCTGTGCAATTCTACTGGGATATCATTGCCGAAGATACTATCTGTAAAAAAGCACAACTTCATTTCTCACGCATTCCTGCAAGATTTCACTGCTTAGATTGTGACCATGAATATGAAATTCCACAATCATTAACGCCCTGTATAAAGTGCGGCAGCATGAATGTTGAATTACTGACAGGTGAGGAATTTTATGTCGAAAGTATTGAAATTGAAAAACAATTAGAGGAACAAACATCGTGACAAAAGAAAAAGTAGCTGTTGTAGAAAAAATTATGGGTGCCAACGACAAAATGGCAATGCTCAATCGTGAAAGACTGGATGAAAAAAATATATTCGCCATTAACATAATGGCATCACCCGGAGCCGGTAAGACTTCAATCATCCTTGAAACAATAAAAAGGCTAACTCCTGAATTTGTAACTGGGGTCATTGAAGGTGACACGGCGCCTGTGACAATTGATGCAGATAAGATTTCTGCTATTGGTAGTCCCGCAGTGCAAATTAATACCGGTGGTGAGTGTCATCTCGACGCACTTTCCATCAGCAATGCCCTTGATCAGCTCCCCCTTGATGAGATCGACTTCTTAATTGTGGAAAATGTCGGCAACCTGATCTGCCCTGCAGGTTTCAAACTTGGCACGCACGCCAACGTGGTGATAGCCAGTGTCCCTGAAGGAGATGACAAACCCTACAAGTACCCGAACATTTATCGTGGGCTTGACGCGCTGATTATTAACAAGATTGACCTGCTCCCTTACATAACGTATGACCTGCAGTATTTTCAAGATGGCGTAAACATCTTAAACAAGAATTTGTCTACATTCATCATGTCAGCCACAAGAGGTGATGGGTTTGAAGAGTGGATTTCCTGGATATCAAGCCAGATTCGCGAGAAACAAACAGCTGGTTAATGGCTTCAAGCAACTACCTTATTAATATCACAGGCATTGTCCAGGGTGTTGGGTTCCGACCATTCATCTATAAACTGGCATCAAGTGCCCATTTAACCGGCTGGGTGCGCAATACCTCGCATGGTGTGGATATTGAACTGAATAGCAACAGGCAGATTGTTGATGATTTTATCAACCAAATCAATGCAAACCTTCCACCGCTAGCACGCATCGACGCCATCTCAGTTAAAGAGATTCTGGAAACCAAATATGACGATTTCCAGATCATCATGAGCGAACCGCAGCCTGGTGAATTTCTTCCTGTGTCACCTGATGTAAAAATCTGTCCAGACTGCACATCTGAGCTGCGTAATCCAGCTGATCGCCGTTATCGCTACCCATTCATCAATTGCACAAATTGCGGACCGCGTTTTTCAATAATCAAAGATATTCCCTATGATCGTCCAAAAACAACCATGGCATCTTTTAATCTCTGCCCTGATTGTTTGCACGAATATGAGAATCCTCTTGACCGTAGATTTCATGCACAACCTGTTGCTTGCCCTGAGTGTGGACCAGAAATCTGGTTGGAAGAAAATGGCCTAATCAAGGCAAAAAAAGAAGATGCCCTACAACAAGCCCGGCAGATGCTCAGAAGTGGGAAAATACTGGCAATAAAGGGACTTGGCGGCTATCATCTGGCCTGTGATGCACTCAACCATAATGCGGTTAAGCTGTTGAGAGAGCGAAAAAAACGTTCAGATAAACCCTTTGCGTTAATGGCTTTCAGCATTCAGCAAGTGAAAATGTACTGCCATGTTTCTGAGGTTGAGGAGCAACTTCTCACCAGCTATCAAAGTCCCATTGTTTTAATGGATGTCCTGAGAGGCAAAATTAATACACAACATCTTGCACCGGGACAGAACCGGCTTGGTATTATGCTGGCTTACACCCCTCTACACTTATTATTAACCGAACCAGGAGATGGTTTTCCGGACTTGCTGGTGATGACAAGCGGCAACATCAGTGATGAACCAATTGCCTACCAGGATGACGATGCACACAACAGGCTTTCTCCCCTGGCTGATGCCTTTCTTTTGCATAACCGCCCGATACACATTCGAGTTGACGATTCCGTTATGAGGGTAGAAAGGGATCGGCAGTATTCTTTGCGGCGGGCAAGGGGTTATGCGCCAGATCCCATACTGCTCCAGCGTGAGATGCCTAACATCCTGGCTTGCGGCGCAGAATTAAAAAACACCTTTTGCCTGACCAACAAAAATTATGCCTTTATCAGCCATCATATTGGTGACCTTGAAAATCTCGAAACTCTGAATTCATTTGAAACCGGTATCTCCCATTATCAAAACCTGTTCAGGGTAAATCCCGAATTACTGGTGCACGACCTGCATCCCGACTATTTGTCGACGCAGTATGCCTACAGGCGTGCTACAGAGACAAATATTCCCCTGATAGGCGTGCAGCATCATCATGCGCATCTGGCTGCCTGCCTGGCAGACAACCAGTACTTTAAAGATGAACCTGTAATTGGTTTATGCCTGGATGGTACTGGCTATGGTGAAGATGGAGCAATCTGGGGAGGAGAAATATTACTGGGGGGATACCAGCATTATGAAAGGAAATTTCACTTGCAGTACATGCCGCTGCCTGGAGGAGAAGCAAGTATTCGCAAACCAGCCAGGCTGGCGTTGGCTTACCTTCATACATTAGGAATCGAATGGCCACCATACCTGCCATCTCTCAAGGCTGTATCGGAAGAAGAAATTGCAGTGCTGAAGTCTCAAATTGAACACAAATTCAATACACCTCAAACTTCCAGTATGGGCAGGCTATTTGATGCAGTATCTGCCTTGATCGGTGTCCGGCAGGTAATCAATTATGAGGGTCAGGCGGCAATCGAGTTAGAAAGCTGCCTTGACCCAGCTGTAACTGGCGTTTATGAGTACAACGTAACAGATGGTATGATTATGCTCGTTGATGTATTCCAGCAAATCCTGGAAGACATGAAACAAAACTGCAAAATATCTCAAATTGCAGCAAAATTTCACAATACGATTGCCGCAATGATGCTGGATGTAAGCCTCAGACTAAAAAATGAAACGCATATTGGCACAATTGCACTATCTGGTGGTGTCTGGCAAAACCACACTTTATTAAACAAAACCAGGGTCTTGCTTGATAAAAACAATTTTCGAATTCTTGTCCATGAGCGTGTACCCACGAATGACGGTGGAATCTCACTTGGACAGGCAGTTATTGGTGCAGCAAAGTTTAGATTGGAGAGTTAAAGATTATGTGTCTTGGTATTCCGGGAAAGATTATTGAAATATATACAAAAGATGAACTTTTAATGTCAAAAGTGGACTTTGGAGAAGTATTTACTGAAGTTTGTCTTGAGGCAGCACCTGAAGCAAAAATCGGTGATTATGTCATTGTCCATGCTGGTTTTGCATTGAACATTTTATCTGAAGAAGAAGCACAGGAAACAATTTCACTCCTGAATGAAATTGCAGAAGTTAATAATGCTGATATAGAAAATTGATGAAGAGTAAAAATGGTTAGCAGTGTATCAAGCGAACAGTTCAGAAATAGCAAACTGGTAAGAGGTCTGATCAGTTATCTTCAAAAAATTACGAAGAATAATTGGGTGATCATGGAAATATGTGGTGGACAGACCCACGCCATCATGCAGCATGGGATCGACCAACTTCTGCCGGATAAAATCGAACTTGTGCATGGCCCTGGCTGCCCGGTGTGCGTTACCTCACTGGAATTAATCGATAAAGCAATTGCGATCGCCTCACAAAGCAATGTTATTTTCACCTCTTATGGAGACATGCTGAGGGTGCCAGGCTCTGGTACTGACCTTTTTTCTGTCCGGGCTTCAGGCGGAAGCGTGAGAACAGTTTATTCACCGCTTGATGCAGTAAAAATTGCACGGGAGAATCCAGATAAAGAGGTAGTATTTTTTGCCATTGGCTTTGAAACAACCGCCCCGGCGAATGCTATGAGTGTCATCCAGGCAAGTAAATTGAACCTGAAAAACTACTCCATCTTAACCTCTCAGGTACGCGTACCGCCTGCCATGCATGCCATTTTAGGCTCGCCAAACAATCGGGTTCAGGGCTTTCTGGCTGCCGGCCATGTCTGTGCTGTGATGGGCTACTGGGAGTATCACCCAATTGCGGAAAAATATCGTGTACCAATTGTTGTAACAGGTTTTGAACCAGTTGATATTTTACAGGGTATAACAAAGACTATCGAACAACTGGAAAGTGGCTCATATAAAGTAGAAAATGCCTATTCAAGGATTGTCACTGAGTCGGGAAATGCGTCTGCTATGCGCATTATCGACGAAGTCTATCAGCCATGTGATCGTCAATGGCGCGGGATAGGCAGCATCCCCGACAGCGGCTACTGCCTGCGCGAGGCTTACTCAGACTATGACGCAGAGAATAAATTTAACGTAGAGAATATTCAAACGAAAGAGTCTGATATATGTATCTCTGGTTTAATTTTGCAGGGGTTGAAAAAGCCGCCGGAATGCCCTGCTTTTGGTAAAGAATGCACGCCCCTCAACCCACTAGGTGCGACCATGGTGTCATCAGAGGGTGCTTGTGCTGCTTACTACAGATATTCTCGGATTAATACAAAATAATGGGCGATAACATGCACTCTCAAAATAACAAGCCAACCTTTGAAGGACCCGTCTGCCCGGTACCATTGAAACATTCTGACCGGATTTTTATGGGACATGGCAGCGGTGGACGTATGACTCAGGAATTGATCAGGGATGTCTTTAGCCCTGCATTTTCCAATGCCATCCTGGACAAGGGGAACGACTTTGCTGGCGTGCCTTTACCTCATAGCAGTATTGGAAAATTGGTTGTTTCTACTGATTCCCATATTGTTAAACCGATAATTTTCCCCGGTGGAGATATTGGCAGTCTTGCTGTATGCGGCACTGTCAATGATGTAAGCATGTCAGGTGCGATTCCACTCTACCTGACAGCTGGTTTTATCCTTGAAGAAGGACTCTCAGTAGATACTCTGAAGTCAATTCTTAATTCAATGAAAATTTCTATGGAAGAAGCCGGGGTTAAGGTCATTGCCGGAGACACAAAAGTTGTTGAAAAAGGCAGTGGTGACGGCATTTTCATCACAACTGCTGGCGTTGGCTGGTTGCCTGATGGGATTGATATACACGGTGCAAACGCGAAACCTGGTGACTCAATTATCATCTCAGGAACACTTGGCGACCACGGAATTGCAGTACTTGCCGCTCGCGGTGAGTTAGGTTTTCAAACCGCCATCCAATCCGACATGGCACCATTAAACCACCTCATTCAGACGACCTTGCAGGCTGCCCCACACACGCATGTCTTGCGGGATCCCACCCGGGGTGGATTGGCGACAACGCTCAACGAAATTGCCTGCCAGAGCCAGGTCGGTATGCTCCTTGAGGAGGATCAACTTCCCATCAAAAACAGCGTCAGATCAGCCTGTGAAATGCTCGGATTTGATCCCCTCTATGTAGCAAATGAAGGAAAAGTGATCGTTATTGTTCCAGAAAACGAGACACAGGCAGCACTGGCAGCCCTACGGACCCACCCTTATGGAGTAGATGCGCAGGTAATTGGCAAAGTGCTGCCTGATAATCCAGGCAGGGTTATGTTAAAAACAGCAATTGGCGGCACGCGTTTGCTGGACATGCTTTCAGGAGAAATGCTGCCACGAATTTGCTGAACATCAACATCAATTTGTTGATTTCCTTGACGCAGTTTTTAACTCATGATAAACTATTGTTCGCTCGGGGGCGTGGTGTAGTGGTTAACATGCGGCCCTGTCAAGGCCGAGACCGCGGGTTCGAATCCCGTCGCTCCCGCCACTGCAAAGAGACTGGTTATGCCAGTCTTTTTTGTTGTCCGAGATCGGTGTCCCATCGAGGGATGATATTCCCTGGACTGTCCGTCCAGGACAGCAACATCCCGTCGCTCCCGCCAATACAAAGAGACTGGTTTTGCCAGTCTTTTTTGTTGTCTGAGACCGGCGCCCCATCGAGGGATGATATTCGAATCCCGTCGCTCCCGCCACTGCAAAGAGACTGGTTATGCCAGTCTTTTTTGTTGTCCGAGATCGGTGTCCCATCGAGGGATGATATTCCCTGGACTGTCCGTCCAGGACAGGCGAATCCCGTCGTTCACATGCTATTGCACTCATTCCATAATCACAGGTAAAATGAAACTCAGAAAACAGCTCAGTGTTAGCTAATAAATTCTTGTGAAAACAAACTGAGGAACTATGCCAATACAACAGTGGATCATTTTTACAATCCTGCTCCTAACATTAATCCTGTTTATCCATGGCAAATGGCGATATGATATTGTTGCATTACTGGCTTTAATCTTGGGAACAATAACCGGTGTGATACCAATTGATCGTGCATTCCTGGGATTCAGTAATCCTGCAGTTATTACTGTTGCAGCAGTCCTGGTGCTCAGCCGCGGCTTACAAAATTCTGGAGTTGTTGACATCATTGGCGAGCAGTTATCAAAACTCAAAGGCGGCATAATCAGCCAGATAGCTGCACTCACCACGATCATCACTTTTTTATCGGCCTTCATGAACAATGTTGGTGCTTTAGCTCTTCTGCTGCCTGTCGCATTGAGCCTGGCTGAGAAAAAGAATCTTTCCCCATCTAAACTATTAATGCCTCTTGCATTTGCATCCCTGCTGGGTGGTATGACTACATTAATCGGTACACCACCCAATATCATTACTTCCTCATTTAGGGAACAAGTTACAGGGCAGCCATTCAGTATGTTTGATTTCTCATTGGTCGGTGTTGGTGTGGCAATTGTCGGTCTGCTTTTTATCATCTTCATAGGTTGGCGCTTCATTCCATTGCGTGAAACTGGCGACTCATCAGGCTCCTTGTTTGAAATTGAAAATTACATTACTGAGGTGCAGGTCACGAGCACGTCACGGATCGTTGGCAAAGCAATTAAAGACATTCCGGATTTTTCAAACGCACAGACAATTATCATAGGCGTAATCCGTGAAGAAGAAAGGCGGATGGAGCCATCCATTTATACAGAATTGCAACCCGACGATATTTTGGTGTTAAGCTCGGACACTGAGAACATCAAGAAGCTGGTTGAGTCATCTGGTCTCAGGCTGGTGGGCAGCAAAGAAATCACATCAATGGATCTCCAATCCGATGATGTGATCATCGCCGAAACAGTTGTTATGCCTGACTCAAGGCTTATTGGCGGTACAGCACGCAGTTTAAATCTCAGAGGTAGTTACGGCATCAATTTACTGGCAGTATCCAGGCAGGGAAGTGTAATTAGAAGACGCTTGGATCAAATCAGGTTTCGCATCGGTGATGTGCTTCTATTACAAAGTTATAAACAAACATTTAAAGAAACACTGGAAACGCTTGGTTTCTTGCCCCTTGCTGGTCAAAAATTGTCGATTAATAAACCAGGTAAGATCTTTACAGCACTAGGGATATTTATAAGTGCACTGATTATCTCATCATTGGGCATTCTACCTGTCCAGGTCGCATTTCTAACTGCGGTTGTGTTGATGATTGTGGCTAAAGTTTTACCCCTAAGTGATGCATACGAAAGCATCAATTGGCCGATCATCATACTTCTCGGTGCTATGATTCCAGTTGGAGAAGCGTTGGAAACTACCGGCGGAGCTCAACGGATTGCCGGTATGTTGCTTCACATTTCCCAAAGTTTTTCACCAGCAATGATCCTGGCTTTCACCCTCATATCTACAATGTTTCTGAGCGACCTTGTCAACAATGCTGCTGCTGTAGTATTAATGGCACCAATTGGAATCAGTGTTGCCAATGGTATTGGTGTCTCGATTGACCCATTTCTGATGGTGATATCCATCGGCGCTTCCTGTGCTTTCCTTACTCCAATCGGTCACCAATCTAACACATTGGTGATGGGCCCTGGTGGTTATAAATTTGGTGACTACTGGCGAATAGGATTGATTCTTGAAATCATCATTGTCATCGTGGCAATCCCCCTTGTGATGCACTTTTGGCCTTTCTAAATTACCATGAGGTACAAATTTACAGATAACAGTAATAGAAAACGAATGTTAATTATCGGTTCTTTTTTGTTTTGGTTAACCAGTGGCTGAAAAAAAGCAACACTATTGAGCCAATCACCCCCGCACCTGGGTCATAGGGCCCAATTTTGAACACATCTACCTCTGTCAAAGCAAACAATGCACTGAAGAGCAGGTAGCCCAAAAAAGCAAAGATCAAGTAGATAATCAGCTTGCCCGGTCCACCATTTTTCCAAAGATGGAATAGTGAGGCCATTAAAGCAGATGCTATTACACCGATAAAAAGATTGGGTGAAAAAATTCCGGTTAATTCAAGAAATTTATCCATCTATAAAACCGCCGCCTAACACTTTACTGCCGTCATAACACACGACAAGTTGACCCGGTGTGATATCCAAGAGTGGTTTATCAAATATTACTTCCACAGTGCCATCACTGCTCAACTCTATTTTACCTTCTGTTAGATTTGAATTGTAGCGGATTTTAAATTGATAAAAATTACTCATATCTGGTGGTGTTCCAGCTATCCAGTTAAATACAGTTGCTCTTAATGTTTGTCTACCCATCTCCTCGCGGCGACCTACAATGAGCCTGTTTTGCTTTGTGTCTTTTTCAATGACATAATAAGGCGCTTCGGAAGCAATTTTTATGCCTTTTCTCTGCCCAATAGTGTACGCATAAAGCCCATTGTGCCTGCCAAGTAAATTTCCAATGCTATCAACAATATCCCCTTCGGTAGCCACATTCGGTGAATAATCACGGATAAATTGCTGGTAATTGCCGCTGCCAACAAAACATAAGTCCTGGCTGTCTGGTTGGTATGCTGCTTCTAGACCCAACCGTGATGCCAAATGCCTTACATCATCTTTCTTTAGGTTACCCAGTGGCAGAATAGTTTTTGATAGTTGGTTCTGATCCAGCATAGAGAGCACATAGGATTGATCTTTAGTTAAATCTAATGCTCTGTGCAGCTCAATCAATCCGTTTTGAGACTTGAAAATTTTGGCATAATGGCCCGTCGCAATGTAATCTGCACCAATCTTTCCCGCATAGTCGAGCATTAATCCCCACTTGATGGCTTGATTACACCAAATGCAGGGATTCGGTGTTCGCCCCATTGCGTACGACGCTACAAATTTTTGCACAACTGAGGTAAAAAATAGCTCACGGGTATTCAACAGCTGGAAAGGAATATTTAAAGTGTCAGCCAGTTTTTGGGCGCGCAAATATGAAACATCTGTACAGCAGCGGTTGCCATTTTCCATGCCCTGGGCTGACCACATCTGCAGAGAGATACCCGTCACCTCAAACCCCTGTTCCACGAGTAAGGCTGCTGCTACTGAACTGTCTACACCACCACTTAATCCAACTAAGACCTTCGTACGATTTTGCATCCCTTATCTCATTCAAATTATCAATGCTTTCACAAGTTCATCAAAGGCAAAGCAAGATTATAGCATCATTCTTTTGGATGATTTTTCGCTACACTTGAAATCTTAACAACACGACAGTCACTTGCCAGTCATGTATAAAGCCTTCTAACAAAAATATGAACAACTAATTGCTGATATAATTAGCGCAATATTCCAATAATTCGGAGAGCTAAGCATGACAGGAAAAATTGCTTTTGGAACCGATGGCTGGCGAGCAGCGATTGCAGATGACTATACCTTTGAGAATGTAAGAAGATGTACTCAAGGTTTCGCCGACTACAATAAAGATAAAGGGAATACTGGTAAATGGTTTGTCATTGGTTACGACCGCCGCTTCCTGTCGGAAAAGTTCGCTCTGGCTGCAGCCGAAGTAATGGTTGGCAACGGCTTCAATGTATTCCTCACAGATAAAGAAACCCCAACACCTGTTATCTCATTCTCGGTAGTTAATAAGAAAGCAGCTGGAGCTATCAATATCACCGCTTCCCATAACCCTTTTAGCGATAATGGTTTTAAAGTTCGTAACGAAACAGGCGGTGCGATCAATCCTGACGGGCTCAAGGAGATTGAATCGGCAATTCCTGAATCAATTGCTGACGTCAAGATAGTTAATGCTGCTGATGCCATTGCTGCTGGAAATATTGTGTTGTTTGACCCTGAAGCGCCATACCTTGAACATATCAACCAGCTGGTTGATGTTCAACCCATCAAAGATGCTGGTATCACAATTTTGTTTGATGCGATGTGGGGCAACGGCGCTGGATACTTTCCCAAGCTCTTGTCGGGTGGAACCACAAAAGTCATTGAGATCCATGCTGAGCGAAATCCATTATTTCCTGAAATGTCACGCCCAGAACCAATACCACCAAATATCAATCCGGGCTTAAAAGCAACACTTGAGTATAAAGCGGATGTGCTTATCATCAACGATGGTGATGCTGATAGAATCGGTATTGGCTCTGAAAAAGGTGAATTTATCAACCAATTATCAGTTTACGCTTTGCTGGCTTACTATTTCCTTGAAGTCCGCAAGGAGCGCGGGCCAATTGTCAAGACTTTATCAACAACATCAATGCTCGATAAGCTTGGTAAGCTGTATGGCATCCCAATTCATGAAACCGGCGTTGGTTTTAAATATGTTGCACCAAAAATGATCGAAACAGATGCAATGATTGGTGGTGAGGAATCGGGTGGTTATGCGTTCCGGGGTAATGTTCCTGAGAGAGATGGCATACTCGCCGGTTTATACCTGTTGGATATGATGGTCAGGCTAAAGAAAAAACCTTCTGAATTAATCGAAGAACTCTTCTCCAAAATCGGACCGCATTACTATGATCGTATTGATAGACGTTTCACTGGTAATGTCAGTGACCGAAAGAAACGCATTCTCTCAGCGCTGCCGGACACAGTTGGTGGTTTAAAAGTAACAAATTTTAACGACACAGATGGTTATAAGTTTTCGTTATCTGATGGCGGCTGGCTGTTGATTCGTTTTTCTGGCACAGAACCCATTATTCGAGTCTATTGTGAGACAACACAAGCAGATAAGGTAAACCCTATTCTGCAGGACGGCTTGAAAATCGCAGGATTGGATTAATTGTCAGGGCTGGTTGACACCCACTGCCATTTGAATTTCAGTCAATATGACCAGGATTTGGCAGATGTTATTGGACGAGCGCTTGACATTGGTGTTGAAATAATCCTGGTGCCTGGCTCTGATTTACCCAGCAGTATCAGGTCAGTTGAGCTGGCTGATAGATATGATTTTATTTATGCTGCAGTGGGATTTCATCCACATTATGCCGCAGATTGGAAGGATGACAGCTACAAAAAGATTACTGAATTGGCGGCTCATCCGAAAGTTGTAGCAATTGGCGAAATAGGTCTCGATTACTACCGGAATATATCACCGGTAGAGAAACAAAAGGAAGCCTTTCTCGCCCAGTTAGACATTGCGGAAACACTCATGATGCCGGTAATCATCCACAATCGTGAATCGACCGAAGACATGATGGCAATAATTAGTAATTGGTACAAACTTTTGAAAGAAAATACGAATCCACTGGCTAAAAGACCCGGTGTTTTTCACTCATTTAACCAGTCTTTAGATATAGCGAATACATTGATTGACATGAACTTCTCACTCGGAATTTCAGGACCTGTCACCTATCCAAATGCTGTTGAACTACAACAAACAGTTAAATCTTTACCATTAAGCAGCATTCTCCTTGAAACCGATGCACCATATTTATCTCCACAGGCACATCGTGGGAAGAGAAATGAGCCTGCATTTATAGAAGGTGTTGCACAAAAAATTGCTTTTCTTCATAATATACCTGTAGATAACGTTGCTCAAGTGACAAAAAGCAACGCTGAACGAACATTTGCCTGGAGCTGAGTCTTTGGAAACACAATATTCTTTTTCATTATTTACTCACGAACGCATTCTTGAAATCGAAGAACTGATCAGCCGTCAGGCCGATGGGTACCATCCGGATATTAAATCTGCATTGAATATCCTGCTATCCGCAGGCGGAAAACGCATGCGTCCAATTTTGACTTTATTAGTTGGTGACATGCTTGGTGCAGACCAAAAAAGATTAGTGACAATGGCTGCCTCAATTGAGTTGCTGCACACTGCCACACTGGTTCATGATGATCTGATAGATGGATCGATCCTGAGACGTGGTACGCCAACATTAAATTCTAAATGGTCACCCGGCGCTACTGTCCTGACCGGCGATTTTCTATTCTCGCGCGCGGCGATGCTTGCCGCTGAAACAAATTCACTGGCGGCGATGAAAATCTTTGCGGCCACATTGTCTCAAATAGTCAATGGCGAGATTAACCAGCTTCTTTCCAGGCAGGTATCTTTTTCTCGGGACGACTATTTCCAGCGTATAGAAGCAAAAACCGCATCGCTTTTCCGTACGTCCACCTGCACTGCTGCAATCATCAGTGAAAGCGACCAGAAAACCATCAACGAAATGTCAAATTTTGGCTACAACATTGGAATGGCTTTCCAAATCCTTGATGACATCCTTGACCTGACAGGTGATCAGGAAAAACTGGGAAAACCGATTGGCAGCGATCTCCGCCAGGGGTTGATTACTCTGCCCACCATATTATTTCTGGAGAACTACCCGGACGATGAACATTCACAATTGTTAAAGAACGGAAACTTGCTGAATAGTTCAGAAAAAATTGACACCTTTATTAGAAAACTGCAAAAGGCAAATACAATCAAGCAGTCTTTCCACATAGCACAGGAATATGTAGATAAATCCATCTCATATCTTGTTGGGTACAAAAAATCACCACAGCACGACGCCTTGCTTGACCTGGCAAAATATATCGTTGATCGCACGATTTAGTACCTTATAAAAAAAAGCCACGTAAAGTGGCTTTTGTGTGTGCGCTGGGGGGGACTTGAACCCCCACGCCTTTCGGCACATGGCCCTCAACCATGCCTGTCTGCCAATTCCAGCACCAGCGCAAACGTAGCGTAATTATAATCGGCAATGTTTTTATGTCAAGGAAAGACACATTTTTATCAATTGATCTGGAAAGAGAGTGACTTATGGCAATTGTTCTTGACGGAATGGGAAGCGACGATCATCCACTACCTGAAATTGAAGCGGCACTGTTAGCCTCAAAAGAGCTGGTTGAAGAGATTATTCTGGTCGGTGATGAAAACCTGATTGGTCCACTATTAGCCAAACAAAACGACACAGGGTCAAATATCAGGCTTGTCCATGCGCCCGATTTGCTTGAAATGGGCGACAAAGCTGTGGAAAGCTCACGAAGAAAACCAAGAAACTCAATGGCTGTGGGACTTGAACTGGTAAAGATTGGTGAAGCGTCAGCATTTGTCACTGCCGGCAACACAGGAGCAGCAATGTTCAACAGCTTGCTCAAACTTGGGCGGATTAAAGGCGTCATGAGACCAGCCTTACCTGGATTATTCCCCGTAGCAACTGGACGTTGTGTTGTCCTGGACATTGGCGCAAACGTAGACTGCCGGCCGGAATTCCTGTTCCAATTTGCGATAATGGGGTCTATCTACGCCCAGAAGGTGCTCGGGCTGGCTAATCCAAGAATAGGGCTGCTTTCCAATGGTGAAGAACCCGGCAAGGGAAATCAACTGGTAAAAGACACATACCCGTTGCTGGAAGCGAGTGGATTAAACTTTATCGGTAACGTAGAAGGCAAAGAGGTTTTTGCCGGTAAAGCTGATGTAGTGGTAACAGATGGCTTTGTTGGGAATGTGATGTTAAAATCAACTGAAGCTGCTGCAAAACTTTTAACTGACTCTTTAAAGAAAGCATTGATGTCCTCACTTCGAACCAAAATCGGTGCGGCACTTGCCAAACCAGCCTTCAATGATTTGAAGAAACTGATGGACCCGAACGAAGTAGGCGGTGCACCACTGCTTGGAATTGATGGCATGTCAATTGTTGGACATGGACGCTCGAATGGCTATGCGCTTTACAGTGCGATCAAGGTTGCCAGGCAAGGCGTAGATACCAATCTTATTGCAGCAATAAAAGAGTCTCTCCAAGGCGTTTTATAAGTCAAAATCCCGAATAATGGAATGAGTCAATGAAAATAATCACAGATGAGAAAAAAGTTTCAAGAAATAAAAAAATTGGCACAATCACAACTATTGGCAGCCTTGTAATATTGGGCGTCGGACTTTATATGTCATTCAAACCAGAGTTGATGAATTATTCCTTTGGCGCCCTGTTGTTAGGCTTTTTGCTTTCACAGGTTGGCATATACTTTGGTTCAAGGTGGGGCAGGTCTCCGCGACCGGATGAGGTAATCAGCCAATCTCTAAAAGGACTTGGTGACCAGTTCACCTTGTATCATTATTCTTCACCAGTTCCACACCTGCTGGTCGGCCCTGCCGGCACTTGGATATTGGCACCATTCTATCAAGGCGGTACCATTACCTATGATGAAAAGCGAAAGCGCTATAAGCAAAAGGGTGGAAATTTCTACCTCAAGTTATTTGGGCAGGAAAGCCTTGGCAGGCCTGAATTAGAGTTAAGCAATTATCGCCGCGATCTTGAAAGGTATTTTGAGAAGCATTTACCAGAAGGCGTTGACAAACCAACTATTGATGCTGCAATGATATTTACAAATCCAAAAGCAGAAATAAACGTGGTAAATTCACCTGATCCGGCAATGGCTCCACAAAAATTGAAAGATTTCTTGAGGAAAAAATCAAAAGAGAAAAACCTTTCTGAAGAAAAAATCAAGGTGATTACCAGCGCATTAGAAAGATAATATAAAAACGGGCTTTCAAGTTTTGAAAGCCCGTTATCATTTACCTTTTCTTTAATCCTGACAGCGCATATAGCTGTTCAACCTCACCTGATTTGAGATATCGATATTCACCAGTTTTAAGATTTCCCAACTCCAGCGTACCAATTCTTTGCCGAATAATTTTTACTACTGGCAAGCCCAATAAGCTTCCAATTTCCCGAATTTGTCGTTTCTTACCCTCGTGCATAATTATCTGCAGCCAGGCGCCTTTACCAGAAACACCCGTTACTTTAACTTTAGCAGGCGCTGTTTTGTAGCCATCCTCTGGCAGCACAACCCCTCGCCGCCAGGTAGCCAATTGCTGTTCATCTGGCCTGCTGGCGACAAGTACTTTGTATTCTTTATCGTGTTCATAACGGGGATGAGTCAACCGGTTGGCCAGCTCACCATCATTTGTCAACAAAATCAATCCTTCACTGTCTAAATCAAGCCTCCCAACTGCAAATAAGTGCCCATGCTTTGGAACAAGATCAAGGACCGATTTTCTATCATCGTCTGAATTGACATCTGAGAGCACAAACCGTGGTTTGTGAAGCGCAATATAAACCAGCTCAGGTTTCTGGGATGGCAGGAGCATTCCTTTGACTGTGATCTTGTCAACATCAGGGTTCGCTTTCATACCCAGCGTTGCTATTTTTCCATTGACAGTCACATCGCCTTTTTCAATCAAAACTTCACTCGTTCTGCGCGAACCATAACCGTATCGCGCAAGAATTTTTTGCAGTCTCTCTTCCATGATTTTTCCTATTCTTTCAAGATATTTCCATTACCATTGCGCGCTACATCTTCGGTCAGCTCCGGCAATTCAGTAATGTTAGCAAGTCCAAAATAATGTAAAAATTCCGAAGTAGTACCATACAATATTGGCCTTCCTGGTCCGTCTGACCTGCCAATCTCTTCAATCAATCCCTTACTCAAAATGCTTCGTACCACACCATCACTATTGACGCCCCTGATAGCTTCAATACCAGGCCTGGTGATGGGCTGCTTATAGGCAATGATGACCATCGTCTCAAGAGCAGCCCTACTTAACCTGGATGTCATTTCAATGCCGAGAAACTGCTCAACTTCGAGGGCATATTCCGGAGCCGATGTCAATTGGATTTTCCCCGCGTGCCACTGAAGCCTGATGCCATGGCCGGATTGATAGTGGGACTGGAGCTGTTTCAGCGCAGCTTCAATCTCAGAAGTTTTCAGGTTGAGAATATCTGAGATTTGATGAGATGATACCGGGCCTGAAGCAACAAACAACAGCGCTTCAACCTGTGATAACAAACTGGTATTTGAGCTAATTTCGGTGGATTCTTCCATGCTATAATATGTCCTGCTGTCTAGAAACAGCTTATGAGAACTGTAAAAATGAATATCACATCACGTATTATACTATTATCCCTGTTCAGTATATTTTTTGCCGGTGCATGCCAGATCTTCACTGGTGGGCCAAAGCCTCCAGAAGAGAAGATACCTGTCTCAGAAACTGAAGCACAAACCGTTCTGAATACCTGGGAAAGCATTTTTTCAAGTGATCAATCAGGGCTTGTTTCAATCACACTGACCGAAGCACAGGTCACATCAGCTATTGATCGTTACTTCTCAACTCAAGAAACACCTTTTATGACAGAGCCCCAGGTCTACCTCAGGGATGGAAAAATTGATCTCTATGGCAAAATTAGCCAGGGGTTGTTGAGTGCAAATGTTCGCCTGACCCTGTCTGCAACGATAGATGATAAGGGAAAACCAGAGCTTACTATCATCGATGCAGATTTCGGACCGCTCCCAATGCCCGATTCGCTGGTGAATGCAGCATCAAAACTGATTGATGAGAGTGTTACCGGGATGATTGGCCCAATGATTACTAAATTTAGAGCTGAAACAATAGACATCAACAATGGGTTATTGATAATTTCAGGCAGGAAATATTAACTATCAGTAAACACAGCGAGTATCGGTAAACAGAAAACTCGACACATCTGATACATTTATCAGCAGTGTCTTGTTCATGAGCATAAAACATCAGCTGTAAATCAAATATAACAAATGCGATAGATAACTTTTCAAGATAAAGAGGACCTGATGAGGATTTTAATAACCGGAGCTGCTGGATTTTTAGGCTCGCATTTATGCGATATATTGCTCGAAAAAGGCAATGAAGTCATTGGAATGGATAATTTTATTACAGGCAGCCCCGATAACCTCGCCCATTTGGCAGGGAATCCAAAATTCGAGTTCATCCGTCATGATGTGGCTAATTTTATTTTTGTGCCAGGCAAGATAGACGCGGTGCTGCATTTCGCCTCACCTGCAAGCCCTAATCCTGCATCACCTTTTGGCTATACGAATCTGCCGATTCAAACTATGAAGGCTGGCGCCTTGGGCACCCACAACACCCTGGGTGTCGCCCGCGCTCACAATGCCCGTTATCTATTGGCATCCACCAGCGAAATCTACGGCGACCCTCTCGAACACCCACAAAAGGAAACCTACTGGGGGCATGTCGACCCGATTGGGGTACGGTCAGTGTATGATGAAGCAAAACGCTTTGCCGAAGCACTCACGATGGCTTACCATCGTTATCATGGAATTGATACACGCATCGTAAGAATTTTCAACACCTATGGCCCAAAAATGCGTTTGGATGATGGCAGGGCTGTGCCGAATTTCCTGCAGCAAGCACTGCGTGGTGAGCCATTAACAGTTTATGGTGATGGCATGCAAACTCGCAGTTTCTGTTTCGTCTCAGACCTTGTGGAAGGGATACATCGATTGTTGTTGTCAGATGAACATATGCCGGTAAATATCGGCAATCCAACAGAAATTACTATCAAAGATTTTGCAATCGCAATCAACAATATTGTTGGAAATTCTGCCGGCATTATTTACAAGAAAACCATGCGTCTTGGTGATGATCCACAGATGCGCCAGCCTGATATCAGCCGCGCAAAAAGAATACTAAATTGGGAACCTTTGACATCAATGGAAGATGGCATCAAACTCACCTTTGCATACTTCAAAGAAAAAATGGGGCTTTAATGAAATTTCTCAACAATGAAAAAGAGCGAAACCGCTTTATAAGATTTGCCATTGTTGGAGCTATTGGCGCAGTGGTTGATTTTGGCATATTCAACCTGTTAACATTATTAACCAAAATGCTGCCAGTTGTCGCAAGTGTAATTTCGTTTTGTTCTGCAGTAGTAAGTAATTTTTTACTAAACCGTTATTGGACTTATCCAGACTCCAGGACGAAGCGGCTCAGAAAACAGTTGGTTCAGTTTGGGATTGTTAGTCTTATAGGTTTAGGTATACGAACGCCTCTTTTTGCGTGGCTGGAGAATATTCTCATCCACATTGCAGAAAAATATCTTCCAGACTTTTTCCTCACACCAGTGATTGTCGGGCACAATGGTGCACTGGCAATTGCCATTCTGGTAGTAATGTTGTGGAATTTTATAGCCAATCGATTTTGGACTTACAATGACGTTGAGTAAGTTGTGTACACTGCCAAACATTCACAATGAATTATTAATCAAGTTACGCAGAATGCATGGAATTTATGCTTCAACTCGAACCAATAATGCAAAATCAAGGTAAAATTGATTAAACTACTATGAAGGAGCAAGAGAATGGCTAAGAGTGCTAAACTCGCAACTGAAGCAAAAGTATTATCTCCATCGGATATCAATCCAACAACCCCTGCTGATTATCTTCAAAGAGGTTGGCTCTTTCTATCAAGTAAGAATCCCGAAAAAGCTCTGGTAGATTTTGACACAGCAATCCAGCAAAACCCTGATAATCCAGACGCTTATTATGCTTTAGCTTTGGCATTAAAAGCACTGGGGAAAAATTCCGAAGCTGTCGAGAAATTTAACAAAGTGCTTTCACTTATAGGTGAATCAACCAACCAAAGTACCCGGCAGATGCTTACTCGCTTGACCCATGGTCATATCAACCAGATTAACTCGGGTGATTGGAACTTAGAGAAGGAGATATGGCAGCGGCGATAATCTCGCACCGCGAAAGGCTGGAACGCTGCCTGTCATTAGAACAACTTGATCGCGTGCCGGTGGCGTTATGGCGCCACTTTCCAGTTGATGATCAAGACCCCTTCCTGCTCGCAAAAGCAATCTCTGCTTTTCAAAACCAATTTGATTTTGATTTTATCAAAGTGACACCATCCAGTTCTTACAGTGTAAGAGATTGGGGTGTCACTGATTTTTGGCACGGCAATGCCGAAGGTACCCGTGATTATCAGCCAGTGATAAAGACACCTGACGATTGGAACAGGCTAAAGCCTTTAGATCCAATCAAGGGAGATCTCGGACTTACACTGACAACCTTGAGGTTGCTTAAAAAAAGTTATGGTACCAAAACACCAATTTTACAAACTATTTTCAGCCCTATCTCGCAGGCAAAGCACCTGGTTGGCAAAGCGAACCTGCTCGTTCATTTGCGCCAATATCCAGACGCGCTGCACTCAGCACTTCGGGTGATCACTGAAACAACCATTCGTTACGTAAATGAGATATTGAAAACAGGTATTGATGGCATTTTTTTTGCTGTTCAGCACGCGAACCCAACCCTCTTAAGCCACATTGAATTCCTTGAATTCGGGAAGCAGTATGATTTGTTGGTGGCTCAGGCGTTTTCAAACTTTTGGTTAAACATTGCTCACATACACGGTGAACCGATAATGTTTGATGACATTTGTGATTACCCGGTGCAGGTGCTTAACTGGCACGACCAATCCACCTGGCCATCGCTTCGTGAAGGAAAGCATCGTAGCGGACGAGTGGTTTGTGGCGGCATTCGACAGTGGGAGACGATGGTATTGGGTACATCTGAAGATGTCAAGCGTGAAGCATTTGCCGCGATAAATAAAACAGGTGGCAAAGAGTTCATCCTGGGAACTGGCTGTGTTGTACCGATTACTGCACCTTTTGGGAACATCATGGCAGCCAGAACAGTTCAGGACGAGGGTTAACGACTTGAGTCAGCCAAGGATCATCGCCGGCAGGGCAAAAGGTCTTCGATTAATCCCGGTTCCAGGTGAAACAACCAGGCCGATAACAGACAGGGTCAAAGAAGCTTTATTTAATATCATTAACCAGGACATAATTGATGCTCGTTTGCTGGATCTTTTCGGCGGCACCGGCAGCGTTGGAATTGAGGCTTTGAGCAGAGGCGCCGGGTTTGTTCAATTTGTTGAGCTTCACAGTCAGGTTGTAAAAGTCCTGCGGGAAAACTTACAGCGATCTAAATTAGACGCCTCAGCCAGTGTTCAGACGGGCGACTCGTTCGCTTTTCTTAAGAAATACGACGCAGAACCTTTTGACTATATCTTTATTGCACCGCCGCAGTACAAAGACATGTGGCGCCAAGCGCTTGAGATCATTAATTCAAAACCGCAGTTAGTTGTCGATGACGGATGGCTCATCGTTCAGATCCACCCGATTGAATATAAAGATGTTTCATTTTCAAATTTTACAGAATTTGACCAAAGAAAATACGGCAGCACACTGCTAATTTTTTATGAGAAAATCTTGCTGGATCAGTCAAACGAAACCATCAACCTGCCATCATCTGAATAGAAAGAACGCGCAAAGAAAGGTGAATCACCCTTAACCATTGCCAGTACCCTCGGCAGTACTGCGGGTAAATCCTCCACTAATGGCAGCGTATCAAAATCAGCTGCGCTCACCCAATGAAGTGTTCCTTCATTTGAATTAACGATATTTCTGCCTTCGAATTCAGTCTTGAAAATAAAGATGCAAATACCCTTTTCTTCACCAGAATCTACCAGTATGGTTCCGCAGAACGCCAGGTTATCAGACTCAATTCCGGTCTCTTCAAACAATTCGCGCTGAGCAGACCTGTAAATACTTTCACCACCCTCAACATGTCCACCAATACCATTATATTTATTGGCCCACAATTTTTTGTCAGGTGCACCCTGCAGGAGTAAAACCTTATCACCCCGGGTAACAAAAATTAACGTCCTCGGAATGACTGTGAATCGCTTTTGATGAAAACCCTGATCGCTTTTTGGCATCTATTGAGATAGCAGGGAAATACGTTTGTATTTCCCTGCATAACACTAATCTCTAAGCAGATATGATTTTTTTCAAGGCATCTAACTGTCCAGCACTGCCCAATTTTTCATTCTTATCTACAATAAATTTTGCGTATTCTTTAATGAATATTTCCCCTGGTTTGCGCAGGTCAATATTTTCAGGATGCTGCATAAAGTGTTCGCGGTGAACTCGTGTCCACACCAGTCTACCATCGGTATCGATATTTATCTTCGTGACGCCGAGTTTTGCAGCATGCCTGAACTGGCTTGCATCGACACCTTTAGCGCCTTTCATCTTGCCGCCAGCCGCATTGATTCGCTCAACTTCTTCCTGGGGTACTGAACTGCTGCCGTGCATGACAAGAGGAAAACCAGGCAGCAGTTTTTGAATTGCTTCAACGATTTCATAGTGAACAGACTGGCTGCCCTGGAACTTGAATGCACCGTGACTCGTTCCAATTGCGCAGGCAAGAGAGTCACAACCAGTTCGCTCAACGAATTCTTTTGCCTGCTCTGGGTCAGTCAATTTTGCATCTGATTCAGCAACACTGACATGCTCCTCAACACCGCCGAGCTGACCTAATTCCGCCTCGACCACAATACCTTTTGCATGAGCCAGGTCAACAATATGTTTGGTGATCTCGATGTTTTTCTCAAAGGGTTCATGGCTGGCGTCAATCATCACAGAGCTGTAGAACCCACTATTGATGCAATCGATACAGGCTTCGACATCGCCGTGGTCAAGATGTACAGCAAAAATCGCCTCAGGGAAGATATCATCTGCACCCCTGATCAGGCTTTCCAGCAGGTGCTTGTTGGTATACGATCTTGCGCCTTTGCTGATTTGGATAATAAACGGCGCCTCACTCTCAATATTCCCCTTGAACAGCCCCATTGTCTGTTCAAGGTTGTTGATGTTGTAGGCGCCTATGGCATATTTTCCATATGCATGTTCAAACAATTTTTTAGTAGTTACGATCATACGAGCCTCCAGTCTTTTTGTATTGGTTGATTACGATGCTTGCTTTATTGGCTTACTTCTTTGACTCCACCTAACTCAAAAACATGGGTACTCCCATAAAATCTTTCACACGGGGGCGGTAATTTTCAATGTCATAAAACGCAGGCACATCCACGCGTTTTTTTCCGGCAGTAATGATTTCCAACGGCACAATTGTGTATTTTCCACCATGGATGGCTACCATTTTGCCGTATTCGCCTCTCATGATTAGTTGTATCACAAGATGGCCAAAAGAGGTAGCAACCATGCGGTCAAGGGAATCAGGCGCGCCAGAACGCATCAGGTACGCCAACTGCTGGTACATAATATTAATACCGGATCGGTTCTTTATTTCCATAGCTGTTATCTCACCAATACCGCCCAGCTTCCTGTGACCATAGGCATCCTCTTCGCCTGTTTCAACAATCTGACCATCTTCCATCACCGCACCTTCAGAAATGGTCATGATAGCGTAATTTGATGGATTATCGTGTCGATCCTTCACCAAAAAGTTGGTTAATTTTTCAATATTGAACGGTACTTCACTGATAATTGCTCGATCTACATGCGCGAGGTATGCCGAAATCAAGCTGGTTTCACCCGAATTCCGACCGAACAATTCAACGACACCAATTCTCTCATGTGAGCCAATAGACGTCCGTAGATTCGTGATGAATTCAACACTGCGAGTAACAGCTGTTGAAAAACCGATGCAGTAATCAGTGCCAAAGACATCGTTATCCATAGTTTTTGGGATCGCCACAATTGGAAATTTTTCCCTGTTCAATCGTGCAGCAAAACTGAGCGTATCATCGCCACCGATGGAAACCATTACATCAATGCCAAGTGTATCCAATACCTTGAGAATATAATCCGTGTAATCCATCGTCCCCTCTTCGTCGATTTTGCGTCCGAATGATGAGCCCTTCAGAAAATCCGGGATATCATTTACTCTCACCCGCTGTGGGTTTGTTCGCGAAGTGTGCAGGAAAGTACCGCCTGTCCTATCAATTGTCCGAACATGGTCCCTGGTTAAATGTCTAAAATAGTCATCTTTTTCATCAGGATTATTAATGTCATAGTTCAGCAACCCACCCCACCCTTTGAGAATGCCAATGACCTGGTATCCGAGGTCAAGCGCTTCATTTACAACAATTTTCATACAAGGATTCAAGCCGGGGACATCGCCACCGCCTGTTAATAAACCAATAGTCTTTTTCGACATCTCTTCCTCCTGGCGACGATTGAAAGGTGTAATTTGCATTATTGGCATTGTTGTTGATAACTGGACAGGGCGCAAAAATAATACGAGCGTCAACGCGAACAGATCATATTGTTTGACATACCAATAGCGTCTTTAATTTACCACATTTACCCTCATTTTTGGGCTATATTGTTGAGTGTAATTTATTGTTCACCCTTAATAATAATCAACAAGCCATCCTGGCCCATAAAGCCCCTTTGAATTATTGTAAAGTTTTTTATTAATATTATTTTAATGGGGTGAACTGTTCAAGCCAAATGTCTGGCGTAGCCAGCCACCAGCGTATCCAGTACAGTGTGACCAGGAGAAAACCGGGCAGGACCAGGTATAAAGCAATCTTTGGTTGTGTCAGCACTGAAGGAAGGGAAACCCATGAAGGAATCAGCCAAATTCCGAAAAAAAGCCCCAAGAGCATCACTAGAGTGATTAATGCTCCAGATCGCTTCCACCTTTTTTGGAAAGTCGATAAAACCAGCGCTAACGCCGGCAGTAATATCACAAAATTGCCGGCATCATTATAAATATTCACCCATTGGTTTACAGCCAGCGAAAAACTGAAAACCCAAATCAACCGATTGAACGACTTATCATTAGAAAGAAACCATTCCACTACCATAATAAAACTAATAATCGCTGTTATCAACCACCCCAGCCGTTCACCGAAGGAAGGAACAACTGCGCTAAACGTTTCAACAATATTGCCAACGGGATGAACGCTCTTAAACTTGAGTATTTCCTGTATATACTGAATGGGCCAGTCGGGCAAAACAACGAAGCCAAGAGCGATAAAAATTCCAGAGATTGCGAAAAACCAGAAAATGGTTCTCCAGCGGCTTTGTCTGATCAGCCAGATGAAGAGGAATAGGATGGGCAGAACGGCTACTTGCGGCTTGATTGTTAGAAATGCCAGAATTACGCCGGACAACTCTTCCTGCCCACTTTTGAGAACCAATAATCCAAGAACCATCAACAATGTTAACAAAATAATGACATCACCTTTATAAACAGCCTGCAATGAGTGAAAACCAATTACTGCATAGATTAAAAATGTTGTAAAAAGCAGCGGCGTTGGTCGCCAATCCACCAGTTTAATACTCAGGAATGCAAGAAGCACAAGCGACACTTGAAGTAGTGTGCTCCATAATGCCAGGGCTAGCGTATAGTCTGTAATTAAGCTGAACGGCAAAAATAACAAAGTTGCATAAATCGGGTAAACCAAGCGCAAATCCTCAGTGTAAGGAGGATCTGTGTAATCTCTGCGTACTTGAAGGATACGATCGGCGGCTGAATCTGTATATGGACTTTCACCTTCGAGCACCATCACCCTCGCGCTTGTCCAGTTGACCAAAAAGTCAGTTCCTCCACGATAGAAGTTTGAATAGCGGTAATTGACTAAAACAAGTGCGACGATAGCCACTGCAATGGCCAATGCAATCATGACGGTTTTGATTAAAGTCCTGCGTTTATTCCTTTTAATAAAAACGGAATTCTCTTTAGACAAATAGTTCATAATATGCCAATATTAACACAGATATTCACAATGCTGCGGGGGTTATTTCAGATTTATTATTCATAAAAAGCCTGCCAGTTATAAGGATAACTGGCAGGCTCCGAAGGTACAGAATATTTTAAAAAACCTTTGAAAATATCCTGTGAACTTTGTAAACCTGCACGCCAATTGTCACCAGGTCGCTTCGAACTCGCGTTGCAGTATCCGCCATTTGGGTCAACTCGGCATGTTCAAAACCATAATCCTTGATTGTTTTTAACATCTCAACATACATGAGTACATTTCCCCCGGTTCCCTGATAATCGGGTAAAACACCCAGACCATTGAGGGAAATCCATTTTGTCTTTTTCATCTCCCGCATCAGGTCGATGATTCCCCAGGGGGTGAGCCTGCCTCTACTTCGCAGCATCGCCTGTGACACATCTGGAAAGCCGAGCAAAAAGCCTATTATTTTGTCTTCATAAGTAATCAGCTTAATTAATTTGGGATCAGCGAACGCAAGAATATTTTCTTTTACATAGGCTATTTCCCTTGTGCTTAGTGGGTAATACTCCCAGTTGTTGATAAAAGTGTCATTGTAGGCTTTACCAATTTGCAGTGCCCACTTCATAATCTCTTTCTTGTTGCTAAATGTTTTTATCTTGTACTTGCCTTTTGCCAGTACTTTCTCAGCTATCAGATCCATTTTTTCTGGTAGCTTAAAGGTGTTTGGATTGAGGTAACATGAGACAAAATCATTTTCCTTCACAAAGCCAGCCGTTTCAAACAATTTTTGATAATATGGAAAATTGTAATTCATCGTGTTCATCATCTGGTGATGCTCAAAACCTTCCACGAGAATTCCGTAACCATCAAATGCGCTTAAACCTTTAGGCCCAACAAGTTCTGTCAAGCCGCGATCTCTCGCCCATGCTGCAGCAGCCTCAAAGAGTGCATCGGCAACTTCTTGATCATCTATCGAATCAAAAAAATAGAATTGGGCTTTCTTCTTATTATGGTATTCATTAAATGGTTTATTGACCAAAACACCAATCCGCCCAACAGTTTTTCCTTCTTTCTTTGCCAGAAAAAAGTCTCCCTCAGAGTGTTCATAGAAAGGATGCTTTTTTCGATTGAGCATCATCCGCAAATCGTTTCTGAACGGCGGTGTCCAGTTTGGTGTGCCGGTATACAAGTTATAGTGAAATTCGATGAATTCACCAACCTGCTTGCTTGACTCAGTATCTATCATTTCAATTGTTATCATTGCAAAATCCTTTTATTAATAGAGTGACAAATGATCAGATATTGGATATGGAAGAGATTGACATATTGGCTTGAGGCAGGTTTTGATTAGAGGCTGAGAAGTCTGCATCATTCTAGATAGGAAGAGATGATGTACTATAATACTTTGAAAATATATCTGTGTTGAAAGCAAATTATATCATGAGCAATCACCTGAGAAATGAGACATCACCTTACCTTTTACAGCATGCCAATAACCCTGTTGATTGGTATCCATGGGGTAATAAAGCCATTTCACTTGCAAAATCGCTGAATAAGCCAATATTTCTAAGTATCGGCTATTCAGCCTGCCATTGGTGCCATGTGATGGAAAAAGAAAGTTTCAGCGATACAGGCATTGCAGGATTTCTAAACCATCATTTCATCTCAATCAAGGTTGACCGAGAAGAACGACCTGACCTGGATTCCATATATATGGATGCAGTCATCAGTATGACTGGCAGCGGTGGCTGGCCAATGAGTGTTTTTCTAACACCGGATCTCAAGCCATTCTATGCCGGCACTTATTTTCCACCTGCACGATTTCATAATATGCCATCGTTTTTAGAAGTGATCACAGGAATAGCCGATTTATGGTCAAACAACCAGCAAAACGCAGAGGACTATGCCAATAAACTGGTCACATATCTGAATGAAAAAAACAACAGGCTGCCTGGCAAACACAATGGTAACCCGAACTTAGTCTATGAGAGCAAGTCAATTGTCAGGGTGCTTGAAAAGCAGTATGACTGGCAAAATGGGGGCTGGGGGCCAGCACCAAAATTCCCGCAAGCGATGGCGATCACCTATTTACTTGGGCTCGCGGCACAGGGTGATCAAGCTGCATTAAAAATGAGCACGCATGCCCTTGATGCCATGTCAATCGGCGGCATGTATGACCTTATTGGCGGCGGTTTTCATCGTTACAGCACCGATACTAGCTGGTACACACCTCATTTTGAGAAAATGCTGTATGACAATGCGCTGCTCACACGCGCATACCTTTACGCGTACAAAATTACAGGCAATCAATGGTACAAGACTGTTATTGAGCAAACCCTCTCATTTGTTGAAAGAGAGATGTTGCATACGAGTGGCGGCTTTTACAGCAGTCTGGATGCTGATTCTGACAGTGAAGAGGGAACATTCTACACCTGGACAGAGCGTGAAATTAAGTCCGTTCTTTCTGGTAACCAATCATCAGATCAGATTCATAAAGCTGTCTTCTCTGCCGGTAATTATCGAGAGGGGCGGATAATTCCCAGGCTTTCAGATCACTACCTGGACAAACTAAAAACAGGAAAAACCGAAACGCTTGAGTTTTTGGCGGCAGCTCTTGAAAGCCTGCAAAGCTACAGACACCAAAAAGTCCGGCCCGGTTTGGATGACAAGATCATCACCTCATGGAATGGATTGATGTTATGGACTTTTGCTGAAGCAGGCAGGTATTTGGATAATCCTCACTACCTGGAGATTGCCAGCCGCTCTGCAGAATTTTTGCTGTCGAACCTGTTCCATGAAGGTGTTTTATACCGCGTTTGGCGTAATGGCATATACAAACAGTCAGGCTTTCTAGAAGACTACACAAGTCTGGTGCTGGGTCTGTTGGCGTTGTACCAAAGCGATCTGAATTTAAAGTGGTATCACGCAGCAAAAGAGATATTCGATTTAATTCCTGATAGATTTTTCAGCCCTGACCAGAAAATTTGTGACACACCTGCGGAAGCAGGTGATGAACTGATTTTTAGGCCAGCATCTCTACAGGATAATGCCTTTCCGTCAGGTAGTGCCATGTTGGTCCAGGCGATGGCCCTGTTCTCAGAATTTGAAGAATCGAATTCTTGGGTTTCGCTGACCGACCGGCTGATCAAGGAGAATCTTCAACTCATTTTTCAATACCCACTCGGGTTCGGGCAATGGCTGCAGGCGGTTGATTTTCATTCAGCAAACAAAACCCAGGTAGCACTGATCTGGCCGGGCACTGAGCCGGTACCTCAGGAGATTCTAAAAGAAACCTGGAGGCTCTATTCACCATACCTGACGTTGGCCGGCACAAATCAAGTAGATCACTGCACATTACCGGGTATATTGCATGGTAAACCGCTGGTAAATCAGGCAGCCACAATCTATGTTTGTAAAAATTTTACATGTCATGCGCCTGTTACGTCCCTGGACGATTATCAAAGATCACTGAATATCTTCAAGTTGTAATTTCACGGTTCTGAAATTAGCGTATTTATAATCGTTTATAATGGTTTAATAATTGATTATCGACAACACTCACTGGAGGATCCTAATGGAACAATTCATTATCGAAGGTGGTAATCCACTGAATGGCACAGTCATTCCTTCAGGTAATAAAAATGAAGTGCTCCCCCTTTTAGCAGCATGTATCCTGACCGAAGAACCCGTTATCCTGCATAATATTCCGGATATTCTGGATGTTAAAGCGATGAGGTCACTTTTACAATCGCTGGGCGTCGAAATTACAGCACTATCACCATCTTCCTGGCAAATCCATGCAAAAAATGTTCATTCCGGCAACCTTGATCCGGACTTGTGCCGGCAGATTCGCGCATCCATTCTGTTGGCTGGACCGATGGTGGCTCGGACTGGTGAAATCCATCTACCGCCGCCTGGCGGTGATGTTATTGGCCGCCGTCGTCTTGACTCGCACATCCTGGCATTAAAAACCCTGGGGGTTGAAATAGATTACGATCGCACATTCCACTTTCATACAAAACAGCTCAATGGTGCCAACATCCTGCTGGATGAAGCCAGCGTTACCGCCACTGAAAATGCAATTATGGCTTGCTCTAAGGCTGAAGGTGTTTCAATTATTCGTAATGCCGCATCAGAGCCGCACATTCAGCAGTTGTGTCACTTCATCAATTCGCTTGGCGGAAAAATTGAAAATATTGGCTCCAACACTCTCAAGATAACCGGTGTAAAGAATCTTCACGGCGGCGAGTTCACTATTGGACCAGACTATCTTGAAGTAGTCAGCTACATCGGCGCAGCAGCTGTGACTAAGGGGTCTATACGCATTAAAGATGCTGGGATACAGTACCTGGATATGATCCGCCTGAACTTTAAGCGGATCGGTGTCAGGTGGGACGTAGAGGGAGAGGACATTGTCGTTCCAGGCAACCAGAAGATGAAGGTTGAACCTGACTTGGGCGGCGTAATACCTGAGATCAGTGTCATGCCCTGGCCGGCTTTCCCAACAGATCTGATGAGTGTTGCCATCGTCGTTGCTACGCAGTCAGAAGGCACGATCTTATTCCATGACTGGATGTACCCAAGCCGTATGTTCTTTACAGACAAACTGGTTGGCATGGGTGCCCGTATTATTTTATGTGATCCACATCGTTGTATCGTTCAGGGTCCATCGCAGCTCTTCGGCGAAAAGATGGAAAGCCCTGACATCCGTGCCGGTATGGCATTACTGCTGGCAGCGCTTTCAGCTGAAGGCACTTCAGTCATACGAAATGTTGGGCAAATTGACCGTGGTTATGGGCAGGTTGATCAAAAACTGGCGGCTTTGGGAGCAAAAATAACCCGCCAAAAAAGTTAACTATCAAATACTGGGCGCCAAGATGGCGCCCAGTATTTTATTATGTCGTGATAGTTATTCTGCTTCGGGTGATGCTGCTATCTCAAGGAACTGGTCAATAATATCGCGCAGCATACCTTCCGGCAACGCGCCGACCTGTGTATGAACCAGCTTACCATTTGAAACAAATAACATGGTGGGAATGCCCTGCACACCATATTTGCCAGCCCATTCAGCATGCTCGTCAGTGTTGACTTTGGCAACCAACAACTTACCAGCATAATCCTTGGCAAGCTTATCGAGAATTGGAGCTACCCTGAGACAAGGACCACACCACGGTGCCCAAAAGTCAACAACCACTGGCAAAGTTGATTTTAGAACGGTTTTCTCAAATGCCGAATCGGTTACATGTACTGGTTCATTAATCATTAATCTTCACTCCTAAACTAATTATTAAATAAATATCTATAGTTCACAAAATTTACTAATTTTTATCTTTATTATTTATTTTTATCCGACATACACAATAATTTGGTTAACAGAGTGTATGAATTTTATTAATTATTACATGCAAACCTGCTCAGGATTTATTTAATCTTTGATAATCAATGAAACGATAGCCGACACCACGTTCTGTCAGGATATATTTAGGGTTTGAGGGGTCGCTTTCAAGCTTTTGCCGTAAGTAGTTGATGTACAACCTGACATAATGTGGCTCGTCCCTGTACTCGTAACCCCATACTTTTGACAGGATCTGGTCATAGGTCATCACCCAACCAGCATTTTGCACAAGATGATAAAGCAATCTGTATTCCGTTGGCCTCAGCTTGACCTGGTTTCCATCAAGCCAAACCTCACGGCGTCCAAAATCAATTTTCAGGTGATCATCAACTTCAATAATATCTTTTGAGGTTGTGAAGCTGCCGCTTTCTGTCCTTCTTAGAACTGCCTTTATGCGGGAGACAAGTTCACGCGGACTGAACGGCTTGGTCACATAATCATCTGCACCATATTCCAACCCATGAATTCGGTCATCCTCTTCCCCCTTGGCTGTCAGCATGATGACAGGCACATTCGATATTTCCCGAATCATTTTTAATACTTCAAAGCCGTCAATATCTGGCAGCATCACATCTAATAGGACCAGGTCTGGCATGCGGTCTCTTAAGTTTTGTAAAGCCTTCATACCGTTGTATGCTTCAACAACCTTAAATCCATCATGCTCCAGGTTTAATCGGATAAACCGGGCCATACGTTCTTCATCATCAACGACCAGTATCACCTGGTTTTGGAAGGAATCATCTGGCATCAATCCACTCCTCTGGTAAAATCTATCTTTATCCTTTAATAATTTTACACCAGTGCCATTGAGTCAAACTTGAAAGTCCATCACCGGCACAGGGTGATTATCTCAAAAATGCTGCTACTGGGCAATGACTTCTAAGTAAGCCGAAGCCGCCCAACCCGAGCGTGTCTCATCATACGGCGCAGTTAATAACCACCAGGTGTAACCATCAGCCTCAACCGGGCCATCCACTACTTCAAAAACTTCAGCATCCAGGGCAACAAAATTGGGCGGGTTCTGCACACCTGCCCCAGATCGAATTTGCAGCCCACTGCCTGACGTATTGAAAACCTGCACAAAAGCACCCAGTCCAATGTCACCATTCCCAATCTGTATTTCTGTTGGCTCTGGTGTGGGAATAAACGAAGGGTCTGGCGTGGGAGTATTTTCCGGCAGCGGAATTACCACCAGGTCTGCGGTTGGCATTGAAGGGAAGGCATCTTTACTTCTCAAGAGAAAGAAAGATGCCACAGCCAGTACACACAAAAGGCTGCCTAATAACAACCCTGCAAGTATGGTCCATTTATTAATTAACTTTGTTTTTGTTTTTTTCATCGAGTTACACCGGCATCAAAAAGAAAGCCAGGCCAAGCATGATGTAAACAAATAATAATGACAGGCCTTCCAACCAGTTCGATTCACCGTCTATCGATACAAGAGCAGTAATTAGGATCGCACAAGCAATCGATATGAGTTCCAACTGGTTGAAAATCAATGTCATCGGGTTGCCCATCGCCAGGCTAAGAAACACCAAGATGGGCGCAACAAAAAGGGCGATCTGAATTGAGGATGAGACGGCAATTTCTACACTCAAGTCCATTTTATTGCGTAAAGCAGTTGTGACAGCTACAAGATGTTCGGCTACATTTCCAATGATCGGGATCAGGATGATACCGATAAAAAATTCAGACAATCCAAGTGTTGATGTAACTTGTTCTACGCCGCTGACAAGGATTTCACTCATGAGGACTACGCCAAGCGTGGCAATTCCCAAAACGATAAACGAACGAAGTTTAGAATATTCTGGTTTGTGGGTTTCAGCCGCAATATGACCCTGCGGCGTTTGTGCGCTTGACGTCAGTGAATACACCAGCCCCGCTATATATAAGATAATCATCATGGTTGCAACACCAAGGCTCATCACCTCTACACGCATACTGCCATCTGGGCCAATTGAATGACTGAATACTGATGGGATGAGCAGCGCCAGGATGGAAATCGTCATCAGGATGGCATTGTTCATCGCGTGCTTACGATCGAACGACTGCAAACCATGTTTCCTGCCACCCAAGAATATTGCCAGGCCCAAAACCAGCAGTAGATTGCCCAATATTGAGCCCGTAATGGACGCTTTAACCAGCTCCAACAGTCCAGCTTTTATGGCAACGATTGTAATAATTAACTCAGCTGCATTGCCAAGAGTCGCATTCAACAAACCGCCAATTTTTGGGCCTGTATAGACTGCAAGAGATTCGGTTGCTCGTCCAATCAATCCGGCTAACGGTATTAATGCGATAGCTGAAAACGCAAAACTGAGGAGATCAGGCGGGCCAAACCAGTGCACTATTGGGGCAATAAATGCAAAAAGCAATAAAATATCGAGTGGGCGTGAGCGAAAATATCGAATGAGAGCAGCCATTAATAATCCACCTTTCAGAGTAATTATAACTTAATCAAAAAATGAGCCATTTTATTCCTATGATATAATCGCGCAAAAGAAATGACTGCAAATACCACAGAATCGCCTCTACTTGGCAACAGATACCAGCTTCAAAAAACCATCGGCTCAGGTGGCATGGCTGTTGTTTACCAGGCACGTGACCTGATGTTGGATAGATTTGTTGCAGTGAAAATTCTCAGAGAAGACTATTCCAACAACCAGGCATTTCGCGACAGATTCCGCCAGGAAGCAAGAGCTGCGGCCAACCTTTCACATCCAAATATAGTGACTGTCCATGACTTTGGTTATGACCAGAAACGGCTTTACATCGTCATGGAATACATCCCTGGGATGAATCTTAAAGCGGTGATAAAAAACCGGGGCATCGCCTCCTTTGATGAAAGTCTCGCCCTGCTTATCCAGGCATGCTCAGGGATTGGCTATGCACATCGTGCAGGTCTTGTTCACTGTGACATCAAACCACACAATATGCTGGTAACACCCGATGGGCGGCTAAAAGTCACCGATTTTGGCATCTCACGCGCGCTTTCTTCAATCAACCCGGATGAGAAAAATGATGTCATTTGGGGCTCACCACACTATCTCTCGCCCGAACAAGCCAAAGGGTTAGCGCCGTCTCCTGCATCCGATGTATATTCTCTGGGCGTAATCATGTATGAGATTCTTACTGGTCAACTGCCTTTTGATTCTTCTGACCCTGAGGAATTAATTCGGATGCATCGCGATGTACAACCTGTTGCGCCCAGAAAGATCAACCCGGAAATCCCAATAGAATTAGAACAAATTATGCTCAAAGTGCTCTCTAAAGAACCTTCTGCGCGATATCGAACCACAGACCAGTTAGGCAGAATCCTGTCGAGCTTTTACAGCGCTGGCAGCAACTCTGTTGATGCAGCAGCCAAAGACCAATTACAGGCAGGGAATTCAAAGCAATATCAACCAGAAACTCCTGCTCCAAAGCCTGTCAAGGTCATTGAAGCAACGCCAAAACCAGATCACATCACATCAGAAAAAACCTCTGAATTCGATTGGACCACCATCGGATTGGGATTGCTGGCTGTACTGCTTGCAGGTGGCTTAATCCCGTTTTGGATGTACGTTTGGTTTTCAATCACTTCTTCACGCCTGATGCCTTGATGGGAGACCTGGACATGATTATCTCTGCATCCATTTTATCTGCAGATTTTCGGAAACTGGAACAGCAAATCCAAGAAGCAGAACAGGCTGGTGTCGATTGGATTCACATTGATGTGATGGATGGTCATTTTGTTCCTAACATCACCATGGGACCATTTATTGTAGAAACCATCAAAAAAGTGACCACGCTGCCCCTCGATGTGCACCTGATGATAGAAAATCCTTCGCAGCATCTCTCTGCTTTTGCGAATGCCGGTGCTGACTACCTGGGCGTTCATATTGAAAATCAACCAAATATTCACCGTTTGGTTCAGAATATCCATGATATGCACTGTAAATCAACGATTGTGATCAATCCTGGTACACCAGTTTCTGCGCTCCAGGCAATACTGCCGGAGACAGACATGGTACTGGTGATGAGTGTCAATCCCGGTTTTTCCGGTCAAAAATTTTTACAGGGTACTATCCAAAAAATTGCAGAACTGCGGCAATTATTGATAAATGCCTCATCTTCTGCCCTCATCCAGGTGGATGGTGGAATAACTGCAGAAACATTGCCACCATGTTCTCAAGCTGGAGCGCGTAGTTTCGTTTCAGCGTCATACATCTTTAACAATCCGCAGGGTATCGCTGCAGCTGTAAGCGCCTTGCGAAGTTCAAACATTTAAAACAAAAAACACGGTTCAAACCGTGGTTTTTTGTGTGGAGATGATAGAGAAAAATGAATTACTCTGTTTTTGAGAGAGTCCGAATACATCTTGCGCACAATACTTTGCGTACCATTTTTCCATTCTGGAAAATTGATATGCGCTGAAGATTGGGCTTGAACTGGCGGTTGGTTGCCCGCAAAGAGAAACTGCGGTTATGACCAAACGTAGTGGTTTTTCCACAATGTTCGCATTTAGCCATGTTACGTATTCCTTTCAAATGATTTTCGCAATCAGTACTAAGTTCAATAATTTATCAACTGCAACGCTGGATTTTACCATAAACCGTATCTAAATACAAGAAAAACGGTTTTTATAAAAAAGGAAAAGACAATGGACAAAGATACAAATCCTCTTGGAAATATTTATATCTCCCACCGGGCAATCGCTACCATCGCTTACCAGGCAGCCATTGAATCTTACGGCGTGGTTGGACTTGCCGCAAAGAATTTTGCCGTTGGTTTGGCAAACGTCCTTGTTAAGGATCCTTCTCTTGGTGTTGAAATTCACATGGATAAGGAAGGTGTTACAATTGACCTCTATATCATCATAGAATACGGCACCAGAATTAAATCAGTTGCAAATAGTGTGGCCAACAGCGTTCATTATCAAATTGAAAATACGCTTGGTCTACCTGTTAAAAATGTAAATGTGAATGTTCGAGGGTTGCGCGTCAGCAACCAGGATTAGATTCTTGCCCAAAAGGGATGATTGTTTTTCAGGAGTTTTAATGGATACTGGTGTAAGTGATAGTGATATCAGCAAGGTAGCGACTGGCAATACAAAAATTAATGGGCAGGAATTTAAGACACTGGTAAATAGTGGGTACTTGTGGCTAAAGACTAACCAGCAGGTTGTGAACGCTCTCAATGTATTTCCGGTACCGGATGGGGATACCGGTACGAACATGCTGTTGACAATGCAGTCTGCATTGAATGAGATCTCAAACAATACCGATACAAACATTGGAAAAATATGTCAGGGGCTTGCACGCGGCGCGCTGATGGGATCAAGAGGCAATTCTGGTGTTATCTTGTCGCAGCTCTGGCGTGGCTTTTCACGCGTCATGGACAATATTGAGCTCATGGACACTAAACTGGCTGCACAGGCACTGGCTGAAGCCAGGGATACAGCCTATAAAGGTGTTGTTAGACCTGTTGAAGGTACCATCCTGACAGTTGCGAAGGATATTGCAACAGAAGCCCAAGCCAAAGCGCTGGAAGAGAATGATCTAATTGCTTTCCTTGAAGCGGTGATTAAAGCTGCGGATGAATCTGTTGAACGAACACCTGAATTACTGCCAATATTGAAACAGGCAAACGTGGTTGATTCGGGCGGTAAAGGGCTGTTCTTTATCTTTGAGGGCATGCTAAGAAAGCTGCAGGGCAAACCTTTGGATACTCAAGAAGTTACCTTTAAACCATTAACAAAATCAGCCTTTGATGCTTCGAACCATGAGGTTGAGCCGGGCCAAGATTACGAGGTCGTTGTTGATTTCGAACCTCACAAAGAACTTGTGCTTGAGGAATTTTACAATCACCTTGAGACGATTGGTACTTCTATTCAGGTTGGCGAAGGTGACGGTATCTACCGCATGCACATTCACGTTCCCACAGATAAGCGCTATGAAGCCATCGATTACATCATGAACATTGGCACAATCAGCAAGGTTTTTATTGAAAACCTGATGACAATGGTAGATGTTTTTCAATCTGCAGAAGAAGCCGAAGACGACTATCATAAGCATCTTACTACTGTTGATCCTGACCAAATAGCTATCGTTGCAGTTTCACCTGGTCCAGGTATTTCGAGAATCTTTGCGAGCCTCGGCGCGGCTGCGATTATTGAGGGTGGTCAAACAATGAATCCAAGCACAGAGGAAATAGTCGCTGCATTTGAAAACCTTCCAACAAACGACATCATTATTCTTCCTAATAATAAAAATATCATTTTGGCGGCAGAATCTGCCAAGCAAGTTTCTGTAAAAAATATTGCCGTTATTCCCAGTAAAACAATCCCTCAAGGGCTTAGCGCAATGCTACGCTACAATTTTGATGAAAGCTTTGACCACCTGGCGGAGGAGATGAAAGAAGCACTGCAGGACGTTGACACCGGCGAAATAACCATCGCCAACCGGTCTGTTAATATTAATGGTGTCAAGGTGAAAGAAGGGGCACTCATTTCCCTCTTGAATGGCAATCTCATTGGATCTTATAAGTCTCTGTCAGATGCAGTTGTTGATTTTCTCAAACAAGCAAATACCGAGGATAAAGAGCGAATTACATTCTTCAAAGGCAAAGACCTCGCATCTCATGAAAGTGACAAGGTGATCGAACAAATCAAAGATATCTATCCTGGACATGAGATAGAGCTCCATAGTGGTGGCCAACCTCATTACCTGTACATCATTTCAGTCGAGTGAGAGCTTATGCCCTCAATTTGCATCCTCACAGATAATTCGGTTCAATTTCCACAACCCATATTTCCTGGTCAACAGTATGTAAAAATCATACCCATGACTGTGGAAATTAATGGTCAACAGTATACCGAACATGAATTTAAGCCATCCAACCTGCCTAAGATTGCAATCGAATCCTTAAAACCAAAGCTTGTGCCACCATCAGAAGATGACTTCACAAAATTATTTTTGTCTCTGGCAGATAATTACGACACCATAATAGCAATTTTCATAAGCAGCAGTTTGTGTGCATGTTACAACAATGCGGTTGCCGCCTTTGAAACGCTGAATGGAAAGCTCCCTGTTCACTTAATCGATTCGCAGACATTTTCTGTCGGACAGGGGTTGCTGGTCACAGCTGCTGCCGAAGCCATAGTCAATGGCTCTTCCCCTATTGAGATTGATCGCGAAATACGCAGTCTTATTCCGAATATCTACGCAACTATCTGTACACCTGGGCTTTCATACCTGTATCACAATGAACTGGTCGACCGTGCGCAAGCAGCAATTATTGAATTGCTCGGCCTGTACCCTATTTTTGCTTTGGAAGAAGGCAAACTTGTCCCTATGGAAAAACTAAAAAGCTATCGTCATGCTGTTGGATTTTTCCAGGAATTTCTCGATGAATTCGATCATCTAAAACACATCGCTTTCATACAAGGTGCAAATCCCACGTCTTTAGAACTGAGGGTATTACGTGAAACAAGCGGACATGGAAACGTTAAGGTGCCGTTTACAAAACACACATTAAATCTACCGCTATCAGTCCTTTTTGGACCCAATTCTCTCGGCTTAATTGCACTCGAGAATAGATAACAAAATTTTTACTGGATGAAAAATACCAGGATCAAATTATCGCGTAGGTTTGCGGTAAAATTAAATCATGGGTGATGACCTTCATAAATATCAAAAGTTTCTAAAACTTGAAATCGATCGAGGTTTTGACAACAAGGCGGTTCTTGGCGGTTTCGAAAAGATCATACCATCCTGGCAGGTCGATGCTGCCAGCGTTGGACTCAACATAAAAACAATCGATAAAGTAATTGAGATTTTTTCGGATTATGGAAAACAGCCTGTTAGCGAAAGAAAACAAAGTGTCAATCAACTACTCACCATTTTGAAAAAAAGCGCCCTCGAAATAAAAGAAATTTCCACTTTACCAGAAGACAATTTCAAACAAAGTCGCGATTCAAATTCTCCACTGGCTTTGCAGAAGAAGAACACCTCCTCTGCTGAAGGTTTGGATGCGCCGTTGACCGTCGTCAGTGGTATTGGACCCGCGAATGCACAGAAATTGGAAAGCTTAGGCCTCAAAACATTAGGGGATTTAATTTACTACTTCCCAAGACGGTATGACGATTACAGCCAATTGAAAATGATCAGCCATCTGCATTACGGTGAGGAAGTCACTATCATTGGCGTTGTTGAGAAAATTGATACGCGCAGAACTCAAAATCGAAATATGACAGTAACTGAAGCAATCATTTTTGATGGCACCGGAAGGCTTCGCATTACCTGGTTTAATCAAAAATGGATTACTGACAAGGTTGTCAGGGGAATGCAAATTGTAGTATCTGGCAAGATTGACATGTACCTTGGCAAATTGGTGATGACTAACCCTGCCTGGGAAGAAATAGAAAAAGATCATTTGAACACGAACAGGATAGTGCCAGTCTATCCTTTGACAGCCCGTCTCACGCAAAATATGCTTCGAAAAACAATGTATCAGACCGTGAAGTTCTGGTCTGGGCGCGTACCTGAGTATTTACCTGAAAATATTCGTCAATTGGCTGGATTAATCAACCTGCCAACTGCGCTATCTCAAACCCATTTTCCTGAAAGCATGGAAAGTTTGAAAAAGGCACAATACCGGTTGGCTTTTGATGAAATTTTTATGATTCAAATGGGGGTGTTAAGTCAAAAACAAGCCTGGGAATCACTCTCTGCAAGCAAGTTTGCCGGCACTCAACCGCTGCTGGATGAGCTTGGTGCAGCTCTGCCTTATTTACTAACCAATGCTCAGAAAAAAGTAATAAACGAGATAACACAAGACCTTGCATCAGGTAGGCCAATGAACAGGCTGCTTCAGGGTGATGTTGGTTCTGGAAAGACCATTGTTGCTGCACACGCTATCGTTGTGGTTGCGTCAAAAGGCTCACAGTCAGCACTCATGGCGCCCACCAGCATTCTTGCTGAACAACACTACCGCAATCTACTTTCCACCCTGGCAAAATCGCCTGATCATAAGTCCTTCATGGAGCCTGAAGAAATCAGACTGCTTGTTGGTGGAACACCTGAAAATGAAAAGAATGAGATCCGTGAAGGTCTTGCAAAAGGAAGTATCAAGCTGGTTATTGGAACTCACGCCTTGCTCGAAGATCCAGTCTCATTTAATGATTTAGAATTGACGATTATTGATGAACAGCACCGCTTTGGTGTCAACCAGAGAAGCATATTGCGAGAAAAAGGTCACAACCCCCACCTGCTTGTTATGACCGCTACACCAATCCCGCGTTCTCTTGCCTTAACTATCTACGGCGATCTTGATGTATCCATCCTGGATGAGATGCCCCCGGGAAGACAGCCTGTTTCCACGCATGTGCTACATCCAATTGAAATTAATCGCGCTTACGAACTGATCAGATCTGAGATTGGCAAGGGAAGACAGGTTTACATCATCTATCCATTAATTGAGACTGAAGAAGAAGATGAACGCAAAACCGCTGTTGACCAGCACAGGAAGCTTCAGTCGCAAATTTTCCCTGAATTTAAAATTGGTCTGCTACATGGAAGAATGAAATCAGAAGAAAAAGACAGCGTCATGGCTGATTTCCGTGACAACCGCTATCAAATAATGGTTTCAACAACCGTGATTGAAGTAGGTGTTGACGTGCCCAATGCAACGGTGATGATGATCGAGGGCGCTAACCGCTTTGGCCTGGCTCAACTACATCAATTGCGCGGCAGAGTTGGCCGCGGCGCTGAACAATCCTACTGCCTGCTCATTCCAGAACATGAAGACGCGTTAGAAAATGAGCGTCTTGCGGTGATGGCTCAAACAACAGACGGTTTTGTGCTGGCGGAGAAAGACCTTGAATTAAGGGGGCCAGGGCAATTTCTTGGCACACGTCAATCCGGATTCTCAGATTTGCGTATGGCAAACCTGATGGATATTAGACTAATCGAGAAAGCACGACTGCACGCTCAAAACCTCTTCAATGAAGATCCGCAGCTTAAAAATCCAGAAAATCAGCCTCTTAAAAACATGCTTAAGAGATTTTGGGAAGCAAATAAAGGAGATGTAAACTAATGGTGCGAGCAATATTCCCGGGTTCATTCGATCCGATTCACCATGGTCATATTGATATTGCCAGAAGGGCTGCACGCCTTTTTGACGAGGTGGTAGTTGCCGTTTATGACAGACCACTCAAACACCTGCTCTTCTTACCTGAAGAACGGATATCCCTTGTCAGGCAATCATTTGAAGGTGAGCCAAAAATCAAGGTGTTGGGCTACCAGGGCCTGACAGTTGACTTATGTCATCAAATCGATGCACAAGTTATTGTCAGAGGGCTGCGTGTTTTTTCAGATTTTGAATCTGAATTCCGCATGGCATTGACCAATCAGCATCTGGCAGCAGATATTGAAGTGATTGCTTTCATCACTGCCGAAGAACATACATTCCTATCTTCTTCCACAGTTCGTGAAGTTGCATCACTTGGTGGAAATATCTCAGGTATGGTTCCTGCCCATGTAGCAAAAGCATTAACTCAGAAATTCACCGAGCTTGATGGAAAACATCTTGTCGTGCCAATGACTACTATCAGAGATTAATCCGATATATAATAAGTATGAAAATGATTTTAGATTGTGGATTGCAACGGTAAGGAGGGATGATGGACATACTGCATTTGGTCGATCGACTTGAAGAACTATTCAATGAAAGCAAGTCTGTGCCTTTTACGCACAGTGTGATTGTAGATGAAGACCGTATGCTTGATATTATTGATCAGATGCGCGTTTCTATACCTGAAGAGATAAAGAAAGCCCAACAGCTGCTTGCGCAACGTGATCGGATTCTCGCACAGGCACAGGAAGAAGCGAACCGGACCATATCCATTGCTCGTGAGAAAAGCGAACAAATGATTTCCAAAGATGCCATCATTGATGCAGCAAAAGAAAGAGCTGAGCAAATAGTCGCCCAGGCGCATTTGGACAATGAGAAAACCAAAGTTGAATCGGATGCCTATGTAATGAATACGCTGTCCAACATGGAGATTGAAATGGAGCGAATTCTTACCCAAGTGAGAAATGGTATTCGATCTTTAAAGACTACAAAAGAGTAAAACCTCTTTGAATATTGCTATCAATAAACCGCCGCTGGCGGTTTTTTAATTATTTACGCTTTATCATCCGTCTCAGATGCTTTGCGCTTTCGCTTTTGTGTAAAGGAAGGTTTTTTCTTAACTTGTTCTTCAGGTGATAATGCGAAGTCAATAACCTGAGCCAGATTGTTGGCAGTAAGGATAGTCACCTTATCCAGTACTTTTTTGGGTACATCGACCAGGTCTTTGAGATTTTTCTCCGGTATGATCACTTTTTTTATACCAGCCCTGTGTGCTGCTAATATCTTTTCCCGAATGCCGCCCACAGGTAAGATCCTGCCTCTAAGTGTAATTTCTCCTGTCATGGCTACATCCCGGTAAATTGCACGCCCCGTGATGGCGGAAAGCAGTGCAATGGCAATGGTCACGCCGGCTGACGGACCATCTTTTGGAATTGCACCCTCAGGGATATGGATGTGAATATCGAGGTTCTCATAGATTCCTGGGTCAATCTTGTGTTCTCTTGACAAAGACTTGACATATGAGTGGGCAGCCTGTGCTGACTCCTGCATGATCTCACCTATTTGCCCGGTAACCTGCAAATTTCCCTTCCCATCCAACAGCAGGACTTCAACCAGCATGATCTCGCCGCCATTTTCAGTCCATGCCATTGCCGTGGCTACGCCCACTTCATCCTGCATTTCCGCTTCGGTCATAAAGTACTCAGCTGGACCAAGGAATTTTTCAACGATAGCAGGAGTAATTCTTTTTGAAAACTTCTTATGCTCAGATTTTAACCTGGCAACTTTTCTGCAAACCCGGCTTATCTCACGTTCGAGATTACGAACTCCGGCTTCGTAGGTATACTCGCGGATGATTTTCCTGATTCCCTGTTCTTCAAATACAATATCGCCTGAGTCCAGGCCAGTTTCACCAACCTGTTTGGGAATGAGAAACTTTTGTGCAATGTGAACTTTTTCTTCCTCAATGTAACCGGGAAATTCAATAATCTCCACCCGGTCGAGCAAAGCCGGTGGAATCGAAGCTGTCGTATTGGCGGTGGTAATGAACATCACTTTTGAAAGGTCATAGGGTAATTCTAAAAAGTGGTCTGAGAAACTGTAATTCTGCTCAGGATCAAGCACCTCCAACAGCGCTGCAGAGGGATCACCGCGGTAGTCTGCGCCCAGCTTATCAATTTCATCCAACATAAATAATGGGTTGACAGTCTTGGCGCGACGCATGGTTTGCAGTATTCTGCCAGGCAAAGAGCCAATATACGTTCGTCTGTGCCCGCGAATTTCAGCTTCATCTCTGACACCACCAAGTGAAACCCTGACAAATTTCCTGCCAAGCGCATCGGCAATCGATTTTCCAAGCGATGTTTTACCTGTCCCGGGTGGGCCAACAAAGCACAATATCGGCTGCCTCACCTTTTCGGGTTTCAGACTACGCACCGCCAGGTACTCTAGCAGCCTTTCTTTCGCTTTATCCAAACCATAATGATGTTCATCAAGAACTGCTGCCGCATGCTTGATATCCAGGTTGTCTTCGGTTTCTTGATGCCAAGGCAGTTCCATCACCCACTCAATATAATTCCGGATCATACCAACTTCCGGTGCCATGGATGGCATCTGAGTAAGGCGTTCAGTTTCCTTTATGACTGCAGCATGAACTTCTTCTGGTAGATTTAGCTCTGTAATGCGTTCGCGCATATCAGCAATTTCTCTGACCCAGACGTCACCTTCTCCAAGTTCATTTTGAATGGCTTTTAATTGCTCACGCAGATAATACTCGCGCTGGCTGCGGTCCACCTCACTTTGAACGCGTGTCTGAATATCATCTTCCAGCTGAAGAACATCCAGCTCCTGCGCCAGCAGCGAGTTGACTCGCTTCAGCCTTTCCTTTGGATCAGGCAGCAACAGCAGTTTCTGTCGCTCAAAGAAAGGCAGGGAAATGGCAGTCGAGATCATGTCAGCCAGCCAGCCTGGCTCAGCAATATTGAGTGAAAACAGGTGGGCTTCTTCAGGGAGACTACGGTCTAACTGTACGCAGCGCTCAAATAAATCCCTTGCTGTTCGCATCAAAGCTTCAACGTGCCTGGTAGTTTTAGCTTTATCCTCATATACTCTAACTTTTGCCTTGAAGTACGGTTCTTCCTGCGTAATGCTGATCACTTCAACCCGCCTGCGTCCCTGCACCAATGATGAACTATTCCCATCAGATAGGGTTAATAATCGACCAACAGCTAACTCAACACCAATTGGGAGAAAATCTTCTCCGGTTGGTTCATCATCATCAGCATCCTTCTGAACAAGCCCAATTAAGGTTTGATAGTTATGTTGAGCTTCTTGTATTGCGAGCAAATTCTTGCCAGGTGTGACAAATAAAGGAGAGATCATCCTGGGAAAGATTACCATGTCCCGTAGTGCCAGAACTGGCAGTTCAAGAAAGCCATCTAAATCAGGAACTGAATCCGGCACATCATATAGTTCTTCTGTGCGCTGATGCAAGGATGAAGAGTAATCATCCTGGCTTTCCTGTTTATTAAACCACTCATCAGATCTCATCAATCAATCCTTCCAGCTTCTTCTGTAAAAAAGACACCACACGTCTGCAAATCAATTATTTAACAACAGATCCCCATCCTGCCAGACGTCTCGTGCAGCTGCAGCAATAAAAATACTACCACCGACAATAACTGCTGCGTCACTTCCTGCCATTTCAAGCGCTTCTTTTATCGCCATTTCAACCGGTACAATGGTTTTTGCCCTGACACCGAACTGATGTGCAAGGTCGACAAGTTTATCCGGCTCAATTGCCCTTGGATGAATAGATTGCGTGGCAATGAATTGTGACACCCTGGGTAAGAGTTCTGCAAACATACCGGACACATCTTTATCTTCTGATGCACCAAAGACAAGAATAACAGGTTTAGCAGGAAGATAATCTTCAATAGCCAAACGCAATTTTTGAGCAGAATCGCGGTTGTGAGCAGAATCGATAATAAATAAGGGCTTACGGTTAAGCACCTCAAACCTGCCCGGCCAAAAAACCTTTTCAAAACCTTCTCTGATAGCAGTGTCTTCTATCATAAGACCTTCACTGCGTGCAGCAAGAATCGCAGCGTAGGCAGTCGCACCATTCTCTACCTGGTGATACCCAAGCAGTGGAATTGACAACTCAACAGGCTGCCAATCCGTTGTACCACCAGATTCAATGTAAGCATCAATATAAGGTTGATCCTCAGAAGGCCAGACCAGGAATGACTGCTTCTCCAAAGAGTGTGTCCAGGCTGCGTAGTGGTAATCGACACCAACTTGTACTAACTTCGAGTTTCGTTTCTGGGTAATCTCTTCTATCACAAGCCGGGCTTCTTCTTTTTGCGGAGAAACAACCACGGGCCTGCCTTCTTTTATGATCCCGCCCTTCTCAAAGGCAATCTTGGCGAGCGTATCACCGAGGATATACATATGATCCAGTGATAAGGACGTAATCACCGACAATATTGGGTCGACGATATTTGTTGCATCAAGCCGGCCACCCAGCCCTACTTCCACAACCGCAACTTCAACGTTTTCCTGGGCAAAATATTTGAAAGCAATGGCTGTAGTCAGTTCAAAAGTTGTTACTTCCGGTGTTTTTGGTACAACCTGTTTGATTTCCTCTACCAGCTTTGTCAGTTTTTGATGAGGAATTGGTTGATTATTGACTTGAATTCTTTCATTGTAATCATGCAGGTGCGGTGAAGTATAAAAACCAACTTTATATCCTGCTGCGATCAACACGCTGGCAATCATTGCAGAACAGGACCCTTTCCCCTTTGTTCCAGCGACATGGATGATTTTATAATTTGATTGAGGGTTGCCCAGGTAAGCCATTAGATCTACCATCCGGCTGAGATTGAACTTCTCCGGAGAATAGCGAAAAGCCTTTGTCAGGCTGTAATCGACAAAACTGTATAAATAATCCAGTGATTTCTGATAGGCTTTTTCTGTGTCTTCCATGGGTATTCCTCGTGATTTGATAGGTTGGATTGTACACGCCGCGCCTACTTTTCGCAAGGAACAAACATTTGACCCATTAGGTTGTGTTTGACACTGGTAGCTGCATGCGGTAAATTTAGGGATGGGATAAAGAAGATAAATGATTATTGGCGTTTTGACTTTTGAATTATATCTGCCTGGGTGTCATTCTCTCAAGGAGAAAAGGAGCTTCATCAAACCTGTGATTGTAAAGCTTCAACGTGATTTCAACTTGTCGGTATCTGAAGTTGATGAACAAGATAAGTGGCAAAAAGCAGTTATTGCATGCTGCATGGTAGGCAGTGACAGGGATTACGTTCACAGCAGCTTGGAGCACGTTGTTTCTTTTTTTGAAAGAAACTGGACTGAAATTATCATTCTAAATAACTCGATAACATTTATATGAGGAGGTGGAGATGGATTTACAACTTAAGGGTTTGGTTGCACTGGTATGTGGTTCCAGCAAGGGGCTTGGTTTTGCAACAGCCAAACGGTTGTCTCTTGAAGGAGCTGCAGTTGTTATCAACGGGCGAAATTCGGAAGCGCTCGATCAGGCAAAAGATGCCATTCAATCTGTTTCTTCTTCACCCGTTGTGACTGTGGTAGCCGACCTGTCAAAAAAGGAGTCACCAGCAAAGGTGATCAATGCTGCAATCGAAGCATTTGGCAGGCTGGATATACTTATCACCAACACGGGTGGACCAAGCTCGGGGAAATTTGAGGATCTCACTGATGATCAATGGCAGCAGGCAGTCGACCTGGTGTTCTTGAGTCATGTCAGGATGATATCTGCCGCACTACCATATTTAAAGAAATCGCCTGCGCCATCTGTACTGACTGTCACCTCTTATTCAGTGAAACAACCCATACCCAACCTGATTCTTTCAAATTCTGTTCGTGCAGCCACAGTCGGTTTGACCAAAAGCCTGGCTCTTGAGCTGGGTGATCAGGGCATCCGGTTCAACTCCATCCTGCCAGGCTGGACTGAAACTGAACGAGTTAGTTATCTAATGGATTCAAGGGCAAAGGCAAATAACACCAGTGTTGATGAAGAAATTAAGAAGCAAATGCAGAGCTCGCCTTTCAAACGCATGGCTTTACCCGAGGAATTTGCAAATGCAGCTACCTTCCTTGTTTCTCCTGCAGCCTCTTATCTCACAGGCGTGATGCTCCCAATTGATGGCGGTATGTATAAAGGTACCTTATAATACATCCCTTACAAAAAAGGATTCGAGGACAGGTTATGAATTTATCGGTACATGATGAGTTTGATCTTGATCAAAAATTGGAGAAACTGCTGCTCAGGGTACAAAAACCTGGGCGTTATGTTGGCGGAGAGCTGAACCAGGTGGTGAAACCCTGGGATGATGTCCAGACGCATCTGGCGCTGGTTTTTCCCGATATTTATGATATCGGCATCTCAAATCTCGGCTTGACCATTCTTTACGAAACAATCAACGATAGAGCTGATGCGTTAGCTGAACGAGCATACCTGCCGTGGTCTGATATGGAAGCATTAATGCGGGAGCATCATATCCCGCTTTATGCCCTTGAAAGTAAAAAGCCGCTTTCAAGTTTTGACATCATTGGTTTCAGCCTGCCTTATGAAACACTTTACACAAACCTGCTCAATGCACTTGACCTTGCTGGTATCGCGCAGTATTCCTCTGTTCGCAGTGCGTCAGACCCTCTGATAATAGCTGGGGGTCATGCCTGTTATAACCCGGAACCTGTAGCGCCCTTTATTGATGCATTTGTGATCGGCGAAGGTGAAGAGATAATTCATGAGGTGATTGACACCTATCAGCGCTGCAAAGGACAGGGGTACAGCAGGGATCAGTTACTCATTGAGTTATCGAAACTTCAAGGTATTTATGTGCCCTCTCTCTACCAACCTTTATATGGAGAGGATCAAAATTTTCTTGGTGTTCAGCCTATTCACCAGGATGTACCAAAAAAAGTGGTAAAACGATTCCTGCCGCGGCTGGCGACGCCACCCAAAAAACCTATCGTTCCATCTATTGATGTTGTGCATAACAGGGTTGCGGTGGAGATCATGCGCGGCTGCACGCGCGGCTGCCGGTTCTGTCATGCGGGCATCATCAACCGCCCTGTCCGTGAGAGACCCGTTCAAGAAATACTACACGCAATAGAAGTAGCTCTGGGTAACACCGGTTTTGAGGAAGTTGCCCTGTTGTCATTATCATCATCTGACTACACGAATATTAATGAGCTAGTTGATGCCATCAACACACACTTTGTTGGCAGAAACCTGACCATTTCTTTACCATCACTTCGGATTGACACCTTCTCAATCGATATTATGGAGAAATTACGAGGTGCCAGACAGAGTGGTTTTACACTTGCTCCTGAAGCCGCCAGTGAACGTATGCGGCATATTATCAACAAGCCAATCTCTAACGAACAACTACTTGAAACGGTGCGCGAGATTTACTCACGCGGCTGGACTACGATCAAGTTATATTTCATGATCGGCCACCCCTCTGAAACAATGGAAGATGTGCAGGAGATTGCCAACCTGTGTAAAGCAGTAATGTCAGTGGGTCGTAAAACAATTGGAGGTCGTGCAAAACTAAACATTGGCCTTGCGACATTCATCCCAAAGCCGCATACGCCATTTCAATGGACAGCCTGCGATACAGTCGATGCCATTCAAGAGAAACAGACCTTGCTTCGAAAGGAATTCAAAAACACCGGTATCAAACTTAACTGGAATGACCCTCGTGAAACAATGATGGAAGCCTGGCTTTCTCGTGGTGATCGGCGTTTATCTGAAGTGATCTACAACGCCTGGAAGAATGGCGCAAAATTTGACTCCTGGCAGGAGCATCAACACTTTGATGTTTGGCAAAATGCTTTTCAAGCTGCCGGACTTGACCCTGACTCGTTCTCTCACAGCAAGAGAGACGTTGATGAAGTTCTTCCCTGGGATCATATCCACACGGGTGTAAAAAAACAATTCCTTGTTCAGGAATACAAGAACAGCCTTGAGGGAATTCTGACTGAAGACTGCCGCAACAACTGCCATTACTGCGGCATATTACCCCTTTTCAATGCAGTCAGAGCGAACCACAGCGGAAGCCATTGGAAATGTCCCGAAGTGAAGCAAACAATTAGCTCGGAGAATATAAACTGATGAGAATCCGTATTGTCTATCATAAAACCGAGCCGCTGCGCTATACCAGCAACCTTGATATGCAAAAAATATGGGAACGCACTTTTCGGCGTGCCAATTTACCGCTGATCTACAGCCAGGGATTTCATCCACAACCGAAAATCCAGCAGGCCTGCCCGCTTCCGACGGGTTTTCTGAGCCGCCATGAACTGCTTGATTTTTGGCTGGATGAAACGTATGCCATCGAACATCTGAATGGCTTGTTATCGTCGGTTGTACAGCCAGGGATTTTTATTCAATCGCTGTCTGAACTCGACCCTAATGCTGACTTGCTGCAGAATGCTGTCACCTCTGTCACTTACCAGGTTGAGCTGTTATCATCCCATCTGCCAGAAACGATACTTGACAGCATCAATAATCTACTTGCTACCGGCTCTATACCAAGAGTTCGGCGCGGCAAGCAGTATGACTTGAGACCGCTTGTCGAAGAGTTGTCTCTTGACATTAAAGATAACGACACAGTCACCATCTTGGTGCGCCTGTCTGCCCGGCAGGGAGCAACCGGCAGACCAGAGGAGGTGCTCGATCAATTGGGATTGGATCCGCTCGATGCACGGTACACCCGCACCGAAACGCTGTTCATTTGAATCTACCTCCAACCCGTTAGTTGGATGGTCTTAAAAAAGAATTACCCGGTTCTGGGAAATTGGTTAATGGTAAAATACCAGAGAATATTTACGTCCCTGTAGCTCAGTGGATAGAGTGCTGGCCTCCGAAGCCAGAAGCGGGAGTTCGAGTCTCCCCAGGGACGCCAAATAGGACCTGTCCCGAACAACTTTCATACAGTGGGCAGTTCATGGAAATGTTGCGCTTCGATCAAAGAAGCCTGATGAGTGAACTGCCTGTCAACTGGGAAAAGGTTGGACGGGATGTTCAATTTAAAAAACATTAATTCATCTACCCCGCAAATCGATGGGGTCCTCAAAGAAGAATTTCTCACAATTTCTGCTGCAGTGATAATCACTGGCTATAACAGTCAATACCTCAGACGCCTTCTAAGAAATGGCAGATTGGCTGGTGTTCGAGTTGGTCAGGTCTGGCTGATCAAACTGAATTCCCTTGCCACTTACCTCACAGTCATCAATGGTTCCAAGGACAGGCGTTTCGGTGCAAAACATTCATCCCATAAGCCCGTGGAATGAGTGCGTTTTTGAGATAAAAACTCCCTTTGTATACGGATGTAAACACATGACGTTTACAAATGTAAATAAACAATGTTCTAGACCGAGATTGGAGGAAGAAATGAGTGTACTGGTGCTGGATGCAGGTAATTCCATTATTAAAGCAAAAATCGCAAGGCGAGAATCGGGTGAGATTGCTTTTCCACATGCCTTAAGACTTCTTAGCGATGCTGAATTTCGAACTATTTTAGAACGGGCCGGGACTGCAGGTCCATCGGAAGATTACATCCGGGTGAACGGCCAGCCTTATGTTGTTGGAGCAAGCGCGGAGAGACATGGTGTGCATGTCCAAAGAACGGGATCAGCACGGTATACCCGTGACTATCTCGGTATCTTTGCTGCTTCGGTATTGTCTCGCTTATATGACAAAAGCCGTGAGGTGAAAATCTTTGCCAGCCATCCTCCTGGTGATATGAAGTTCCGTGATGATCTAATGAAGGCAGTAATGGGTGAGTGGAAAGTAGAGACTCATAAATGGGAGAGAACCTTCCGGGTAACGTATGCCAACACCTACGATGAACCCGTGGGCGGTCTGATGAACGCCCTGCTAACTGAGGACGGTCAGCATTACCTCAGATGCGAGATCAAGGATGGCAGGGCACTGGTGATCGATGTGGGTGGTTTCACCACCGATTGGGTAGCTGTTAATCCAGGGGGTGAGATTGATTACAGCCTGGTGCGAAGTGTGTCCCTGGGAATTCAAAATGTGGTTTCTGATTTCGAGGAAAGCTTTAGAGCTCACAATCTAGAAGCAGTGAAGAATACGCCCAATCTTCCGCCTGAACGGATTCGGAAGGCGATTATGACCGGCATGTTTGAAGGCGGTGGTCAGAAGTATCCCTGTGAACAAGAAGTGAAAGAAGCGATGAATCTGCTGCTCAATCGGATAGGGGATACCTACCAGCGGTTGGCTGGTGGTGCATTGAGTTGGGATTACATAATCCTAACGGGTGGGGGATCTGCATTGCTACATAAGTACCTGCTGCCGATCCTCAATCACCAACATGTCATCCTGGCGGATGAAATCAGCCAACTGCATTTGGCGAATATTCGGGGTGGCATGAAACTATGGCGTCTATATGAGGCATTGAATGTACTATGAGTGAAGTCATTAGCTTTCGGCTGGATCCGGACAATCCTCGTGAGGTTTCGGCAATCTTGGTCTTACAAACCTGGAAGGATAAGGGTTTTTCTATACGCCAGATTATGGCAGAAGCCCTGCTGAAATTGGAAACAAACAACAATAATGAATCGGATCAGAGCCTGTCTGATTTATTCCGGAAGTTGGAGGAGATTTCTGTCCAGCTCGAAGGCATTATCCGTCACAGTCCAAGTATTATAGAAGCAAAAAGAGAAAGCTCTGACGAAGGGCTTTCTCACCAATTTGTTCAATCAATAAAATTTTCAGTTTTACCTGGACTTCGTTCAACTGACCACACCCAGAAATCTAACTAGACAAGTTCTTAGATTAACTGATCTACTTATTATTATCGGAATCACTGTTAGGTACTTGTAAGATCTTGATGCGTCACTTGAAGTGATTTTTAATCATCCAGCTAAAAATAAAATAACTCAGTGATCACAATTTATATGCACGGTATTTTTTTAGATTGTTTTCCAATAAGTGGTGCAACCAACTTTGTGTGACAAAGTTGGTAAATAATGGGTAATGTAAGAGATAGAATCCGTGAAGCAACAATTGCTCTTCCCATGATTGATGCCCCAGTTGAATGATCATCGAAGTGCAGTAAGTGATTGCGGGAATTTTGAGATAACTAAGCTGGTGATTAAATAATTATAATATTTCGAATTATTAGCCGGCTGGATCGAATAGATTGTTATGAACTACCATCATCTTCTAATTTTTTTGTTCTGACGATGGGAAGCAATGCATCAAGATTCTGTGCAATTGTATAACCAAGCCACGTCCATCTAAACAAATCTTGGTTATCATCTGTTGATCCAACAACTACTAGAAGTTGTTTATCCAATAGACGAGATATGGCAGCCAATGTAGCTAGGTTTGTTTTGTGCATATAGAAGTTTTTATCTGTTCCATATTTTGAAAAGAGAGAAAGTATTTGCCGTTCTATTACCGTCAATCCAGCGATAGATCTCTGGACTCTTGCATCATCAACAAGATCACGCTCACGTAATCTTGACTTTAATTCTTCCGCGAGCTCGTCTTTTGCTTGTAAAACATTTGAAAAATTAATGTTCTTGTGTGGTATTGTGCTTACATCAAATAGGAATTGATCATGATCATCGCGAATTAATAAGACCTCGCACGACTGGCGACACGCAAGTGCAATGCCAACCTCATACAATACGTTACTATTGCGGTAAGAATTACCTGTCTTGGCATCGTATCCTATCACAGAGATATCAGCCAGGACCAATTCTGCATGAGCAATTCCATCAACAATTTCTGTCAATATTGAATCACCAGATTTAGATTGATCGACTCGATTAGCCCTTAGGCGTCTACCATCGTGGACAATTGAGGTAATGGCAGGTTCTATGACATCTGTAAAGCGCAGATTATATGGAGCTGCGAAACTCATTGCCACAAAAACTTCTGGGCGGACCTCGGCACGCCAATAATTCTGAAGAAAGGCATTTGGATGCATATTAATCCTCTGTAACTAAGACACTCAATTTAAGGATGAACAGGTAATGAAAAGCCAATGATATCGAGTATATCTATTAAAGAGATATTTTTCCGGATTCACAATTATCTTTACTCACCTTACCATCTTCCACTCGACACTCTTCTCGCCATGCATTTACCGTTCGTGATCTATTTTCTTGTACCAATTGATCAGCGCTGATTGTTATTTATATACCATTACGCTCCAAGAAATCTTATGGGGGCTGGAATTTCATCCCAAGTTCTACCATCTAGTAGTCGGCCTGCCTTCTTCTTATTAATTCCACCCCATTGCTTGAAGTAAAAAGGCACTTCTGCGAGAATGCATTGATCGCGAATATCTAAGACCCAATCGGGATCGAGTGGGCGAGCGCCTGGGCCCGACTCGCCGCCTATAATTGCCCATTGAATACCTTCTAATTTCAAATTATGCATCGGGCCAAGTAACGGTTCTAGTGAAAGAAATTTTATTTTCGCCCCCGTGCGGCGTAAATGATCAATGCGATAGGTGTAATTACTGTTTTCCACACTTACCCCCATCCAGACATTATCAGGCCACTCAAGCGACGGGCTTACTTCTTCCAACCGTTCGGCGCGTTTCGTCAGAACCTGGAAAGTGTGCCAACGAGCGCGTCTCATCACATCGAATACTCTCAAAACAAATTCAATCGGAACATCATTGTGGAACAGATCGCTCATTGAGTTGACAAAGATATTCTGGGGTTTTTTCCACTCAAGAGGTTTCTCTAAAGCGTTTTCATGCAATGTCAGTTTAAAGCCGTTTATGTAGTTGGGCTGTCCCATTCCCTGTAATCGCCTGGACATTCTTTCAGCGTAACAATGCATGCATCCAGGACTGATTTTTGTACATCCTGTAAGGGGATTCCATGTGGACTCTGTCCACTCAATTCCTGAATTGATAGCCATTTTTTCACCTCAATTGCTAGTTTTATAGTAGCACAAATATTCTGTTCTAGAACAATCTTTTGTTGCCATAAAGATCTCTTTCGGTCACTTTCTTCCAGAAATCGTGCCCTCTTTTATTTTTGCTAGCAAAAATTAATCGGTAGAGCGGTGCCTTTTTGGTATTTCGCATGATTGGTTCACAACCTGCTTCCTGATCGTGAATATCGGTATAGCCCAGCGAACTCAGGTTGTTTTTATACATGTCGATTAACTCTCTGTGGATGCCTGATCTGGAAGCTTTTGTCTTCCATCTTTCGTAAATTCTTCGCCACTGATCCGTGCCAAAAAAGCGATCGAGATCTGTTTCAGTTTTGACCTGGTAGCAATTCTCAAAATTAATATTCAGGCCGTATTGAGAATAGTAGATGATAAGGTCCATTGTGAATAAACTCGCTAAGCGTTGGATCGTCCTCCATTCCAGTTCGAGGCCATCTGGATCTAAGAACGCAAGGTTCAGCGAAGACCATTTGCCCGGCAGTTTTTGGTTATCAATTCCTTGGATTTGATCCACGACTTGCTGTGCCAACTGGTTAGCGTCTCCAACCTTGTACTCAATTAGATAGGACAATTGTTGTGTACGCGTTTTCAGAACATCGATATTATCCGAGCAGCTATCAGAAAAGTAATAATTTGTGAAAGGATGCTCGGTGGTTAATGCGACCAATGCGGATCCCAGAAAAACACTTCCGTTTTCTGTTTCCCGATACTTTCCTGATCCTGAATACAGGTCGATGTAATTTCTCTGTCGCCAGGGTTTCCCGCGCATCGATGTTTCGAACATCGTTATGTAGCGGCGTAAATAATCCAATTTTTCGCTGGTCCATGAGCCAAAAACCCTGATCGGCAACCCATCATCTTCGGGTAAAAGATAATTGTCCATTCCTTCCGCTCCACCCATCAATTTATTTTCTTCCACACCGCCGGTTCCCCGGGATGTTTTTCTCTGACGTGTGATTCTTTCTCAAATCCCATCACCATCTTCCCGCAGACTTCGCACTTGTATAGCCCAAAATCAGTTAGTGTCGGCTGACCTGTAGGTAAATCGAAATCCCCATTTGCCGACTCTGGTACCTGCGCCTGAACTGCTTCCGGCTTAATTTCCGATTTGGGCTGCGGTACCGAAATCGTTTCCAGTTTGGGTGTAACTGCAGCTGCCTGTTCTCGGTAGCCTTCCGGATTGCCAATTTCTACTCCCTCCAGCCGATCCCAAGCTTCCAGCACCAACCGGCGCGTGCGGTACTCGCCGTAAAGTTTCATTTCCTTCTCTTTCAACACACGGAAGGTCTCGCCGGGGAAGTCGCTGGAGGTACGGCGCGCGTCATACCCTGCCGGGTCGAGCGGGTCGCTGACCTCTTCCCATGGGTCGAGAATATCTTCCAGCTCGCATGTCGTCAGGTCAGTCGGGTCGAGGATGTAGCGAAGTTGCTTGCGGTTCAAGCCGTAAAGGCGGGCATAATAAGCATCCAAATCAGAATGTAATAGTCTACGCCGGTCATCGTCCCACTCAAACGGTTCGCCGTTATAGCCCATATCTTCAGCAAAAGGTTTCATTTCAAATGATGTGTAAACTAATTCAACAACTTTAAGGTTGATAAACTCATAATCACTCGGGTCATACATTTCTGGTGAAAGAATTGGTAGTTGTTTAACAATGAAGAAGTTAAGATTTCCACCTCCTAAACTTTGCATTGTACAATACTCAAAAACTAGAGAATTTAGATTTGCGAGTAATAAGACTATTTGTTTGCTATCCTGAAGGTTAGGATATAAAACTGGTGATGAATTCCCTACGCCAGATATCGGTAAAACTGAAAATATTGAGCAATGAGAATTTGTCATCATTTGCCCGGTGTTTCTAAATGCTATCAACCATTGAAAATTCCAATATTCTGGAATTCTATTATCTACATCTTTTTTATTGACCCAGTATCTTGGTAAAATTTGATACCTTGGATTATTTTTTTCTGATAATTGTGGCGTAATAGTCCCTGCCTTCATTTTAAATCGGTCTTCTATATCTACACCTGCGAAAGTACCGAGGCGTTGATCAAATTGATGGAATAACTTTGCTTCATAAAGTGGTAAAAATTTTTCTTTATCATTTACAAAGGAGTTCCCTTCAAGAACATATCCTTCTGCTATTAAATCCTCAAATGTCTTAAAGATCCCAGAGTCATTTGACATGTGAAACATACCTGAAAACGCCACTTTCCATGTATTCAGTTGTAATTTTTCATTCCATAAGATAGGTACCTTTTTGTATATTTTTCTTGACAACTCAGCATCTAACACTGTCCTAAAAACGGACATAGTGTTAGTGTTTGGAGTAAACAGGGTAATTTCCCCTAAATCCAAGCTAAATTTTCGAAATTTGTCGTGTAATTCACTCACACTCTTCAAAAAGAATGCAAATGCAGCAGATGTTATTGGTTTCCCGGATAAAGTTAATAGACAAAATTTTATAATTGGGGGGACACTTTGAAATAAATATTCTTGATTTGAGAAATCAATGAGAGATACAATTGCACGATTCTTAATGAGATGTTCAAAAAAATCTTTTGTTGTGTTGTCAGTTGCAATACCGGTTGGAACAATTACCCCAGCCCTGCCGAGGGCGCTCATCAATGCGCGGAAGTGTTCGGCAAACAGGGCATAGGTGTTTACGTCGCCCACTGCAGTCAGCGAGAAGCGCTGTGAGATACGCGCAAATTTACTGCTGCATTCGGCCGCGTGTTTGGCGTCACTAAATGCCAACGCCAGCGCCGGGTTGGTTCCAGTTAATTTGTTAATCAATTTTTCACGGGCGGCTTTATTGGGAGCAGTGGCAATCTCAGGGTCACGTTGAGCAAAAAATTCTTCTTCCTGTAACTTAATGCGTTCCCAGGGTGGATTACCGAGCACGCAGTCAAAACCAGGTTTTCTTGAAGGCATCGTCGCAATGACACCAACTGGTTCTTGAACAGCTTGAATTAATCTTTCACTGTGCAGCACGTTTTGATGACGAGGATTAAAGGCAACCTCAGCCAGAGCAGTTGCAATTTTCATTAACTCACTTTCTGGCGTAGTCCTCAAAGCAGATTCCCAAATGGTTACTACCCGAACACCCATTTTCTTTAATTTCTTGATGGCATTTTGATTTTTCTTCACTGCCTGGTGGGGTTCTTTTCCTGTGAGCAGGTTGACGACAACCTGTGCTTGTGGACAATAAAACTCAACCACCTCACCAGCAACATTCACCTGACGTTCAAACGGTGCATTCATCAATTGTGTTTCATTGATGGATTGCCAAAGTAACTCATAAGGGTCTTTTATTTGAAGAGATGAACTTTTAACCTTTTGGATCAATTGCGGAGGCACATAAGGTGTAACAGGCATCGAGGTTGGTTTTGCAGGGCTGCTCTGTGGTTTTAATGCAACCGGTAGCATATCCTTGGCTACGCGTTCACTTTCGTTGAAGACTTCCGGAAACTCTAATTCCCAGTGAAAGAAATTCAACTCCTTTGCATAATCGGCAATGATCTTTTCCAGATCCTTTGAGATGGTTTGTCCCTGCCTTATTTTCCGTAATTCTCCCTGTGTTGGAGCAAGGAAGTTCAAGCTATCTCTATTCTCGTGTTTCCAGAAGAAAGCTGATGTCCACAGGTCGTATTCCAATTTTCGCAGTGCAAATTCTTGAGATTTTTGAAGCTTAATGTACGCAGAGGCTTTCGTTTGAACCTGTGATGATGTATCTTCTGGCAAGATTTCCAGCGCTCGTGTCTGCCTGGCAAAATGATCATGCAATTCCTCAAGAGTTTTGAGAACAGTTAATGAAAAACTAAGTTGCCCAACTCTTTCAGCTTTATTCCTGTTCTTTGTTTCACGGGCGATTTGTTTATCATCACCAGAAACCGCATTAAATGCCTCATCAGGAATTTCATCAATATCTGAACCGGGTCCGACCCCGACCAAACTGTTACCGCACTTGATGTGCGCATCTAAAAACGAAAGCGGTTTGCCTGGTTCGATGGATTCCAACCATAGATTGACCTTGCACAGTTCCACCGCCATCGGGTTGATGTCCACACCGTAAATGCAGTGACGAATCACATCGCGCAATGCCCGACGGGTTTCGTTGGGAGGAGGCTCATCTCCCCCGGCGCGCACTTCTGCCAGTTTTCCAGCGATGCGGTGCGCTGCAGCGATTAGAAAATGTCCGCTGCCGCAAGCCGGGTCGCAGACTTTCAGCCCAAGCAGGGATTGTTCCTGTTGTGCAGCATCCTGTTTTCCCTTCAAACGATCTTGGATGACAGGATCCAAAGCCGAGTCCAACAAAACCTTTATCAAACTTGAAGGCGTATAATAGCTTCCGGTCGTCTTGCGTTCGTTCCCGGCAGCGCTGGTTAACTGGAAGGTGCCGGCATCAGTATGCAGCAGGGGGTGCAGTTCCAGCAAAGATTCATACACGCTGCCCAGCTCTTCCGGTCCCAGGTTGCGATAATCCACTACCCGGCGAGTATTCCCTTCAGTGATAAAAGCCAGCGAACGCACGGCGCTCAATAAGGCCTGGTTATCCAGCTTGGCATCATTCAGATCGGTCGTAGAACGGGCATCGAACAAGAATCCCCCCAAAGCCGGGATGGCCAGCTCTGGGCAACCAGACTCAGAACCCAGCAAGGTCATCACTAACCGCAGCGCTTCATATCTGTCGTGATGCCGGCTGCCGCGCTGCCTTTCGGCTAACGTCCGCAAGCGGTTTGTAGAATAATGGTCTTGAAATCGTTTCCTGGGATCTGCTGGCGCATCCGGTAAAAGCAATAGGTCTCTATCCTCAGCAGCAAACAGGAAAATCAACCGGTAAACCAGGCGCAGCAGCTGGCGATAATAATCCTGGGCGGATAATTCACCCTTCTTCAAATGCGTGCGGAGTTCGCCATTCAATGGATGCCCCAGAAAGCCCTGTCCCAAACTGACAATCGCTTGTTCCACCCCACGGCGCAGGTCATCCAACGCACGTGTGCCGCTTTCCTGGGCGCTTTTTGACCATTTCTCCAACAGGCATTCTGTCTGTTTCTCAGCAGTTTCAAAGCGGGATTGATGACATATCAACCATAATAAGACAAAGTCGGAGTAGATCTCACCATCAAACATCGATTCGAGGTCAAATTCAATATACGCCTGGCGAGTGAGCGTAGCATTATCACGTAAGATGCGCAAACCCAACCCATTCGAAATTACACCCCACTGAACATCATCTGATCGATTCAGGTATTCCTGCATCAGGCTGTGTGGACTGGTTCGAGAAGCACCAGCAGTACCGGGTGTGCGTTTATCCAGGTCAATCCCGCACCCAACTAAATGAAGGGGAACATTTTGCCAGCGATGAGAGATCGGATAAGATTTCCCTTCAATTACAACTGCTTTTGTTGTGCTCAAACGACCGTAACCAAGTTCCTGAAACAATGGCAATAACCAGCGATCCCGTGTCAACGTTGTGCCTGGTTCATTTGAACCAAGTCGGCTACGCGCCGCTTGGAATGCACCCCACAACCCATTCAACCTGTTCCAGGAACGATTGATCGCTTCGTTGAGTTTCTCACTTGGAGCGAGGTGATAGCTCTCCGCATTCAACCCTTCCAGGCGTTTGTCGTTCTCGCTGATTCGCTGAAGCAGATCTATAGGGAGTAAGGCTCCTTCGGTATGGATGGTGGTAAAGGCGTTTCGGTTACGGGTTTGCATATTCAGTTCTCTTCTTGATGGTCCTCAAATATAAGAATTTGTTGAATAAAACCATCCACGTGTGACAATAAAGATTGGAGATCTACTTTGTGGGCGGGAAAATAAAACGAAAAACTCTTCCGCCTGGATTTGAGGATTTTTGAGATCATTGTGATGTACTCATTTGCTAACCCGATATCGATACCCGCATTTTTAAACTGACTGATCACTGTTTCAGGCCAACATTCCACCGTTCCCCGGGTCGTAATAAAGAAAAGAGAAATTTTTTGGTCATCATTTGGAAGGATAAGTCTGACGGAAATGGCGGTCTGACGCATTCTGAGGATAACCTGAGGAATTTCACTCATATGATCAAGAATTTTGTGAGCTGAAACAACATCATTCGGAGATTGCTGCTGAAGCAGTTCCCAAAACGCATCCTCTGAAAGGGGAGTTCTTCCCTGGTGTTTGCCCACTTCTGATTTTTTTTGCTCGATAACAATTTGATGATCCATATCAGGAATAAGATGTACTTGCACGATAGAGCGTTCCACGATTTGTGTTTTGGCAACAATGGAAGGAACGATGAAGATATCATTCGAATCCCCCGGCAAGGCATAACAGTGGAGCTCAACCAAGCCTACATTGGTTGCCAGATGTGGATAATGATTTGCAAAATCAAGCATCTCAATAAGAGATTCACGGATCTTGTCGCTGACTATCAGGATCAAAAATCGACCTAGACGCAGATTTTTTGCAATCATATCTTCACTGGGGATCTCTTCTTTATCCAGATCAAATTCTGATTGAATCAGCTCAATAATTCCCTTATTAGTTTTTTGCCGGGTTACATCGTCCAATTTTTTGAAGGTCCATTTGGCTAATGAGCTACCATAATCAATTGCCTGAGCGATAACTTCCCGCTTTGCTTCTGAATTTCGCCATAATTTGGTCTCAACCAGAACCAAATAACCAGATCGGCTAATGAAAAGATTATCGATATACCCAACTTCTGTCGAGATTTCCCGTCCGATTGGAACCAGTGGAGAAAAGATAGGTTCAATTTCATCCACGGGTAAAATCTGTGGATGATTTTGTAGAAGTTTCTGCAACCATTCTTCTTTGTGAATGCTCGCTTCCTGCTGAATCGATTCCAGAGCAATTTCATCGCCATCCGCTTTGATCAAAAAGGGTTTAGATTTCATATCCTCTCCTTACTTACTCACAGGTAGGAAAACATAGATTCCGAGGATATCCGGTGGAAGTTGTGGTTCTACCCGATAGCGCACATTTCGGGTCTTTGTCGCTAACCGTACCCGCCGATGTGCTTCCAGCAATTCCTCACCACGTTTTATGGCGGCTTGATCCAGGCGAGAGCGAAGGAGATCAAATCCTCCGATGACCCGATCAATAAAATCGGTAGCCTGATCAGCGGCGATATTACCATCCGGTTGAGCTGCGAGTAGCTTTTCAGCGCCGGCTTCATCCAGCCAAACCGCATTTTCTGGGCTGCCTGTATAAGCAAGCAATCGGCAGTCTTCAGCAAGCAGAGGCCTCTCAACGTTATTCTGAGTTTGGATGATGTGATAACGGAAACGTAGCAATAGCAGCGTGGTGCGTTTGTCCACCGCTTTGGTACGTATGGTTCCACAGCGTCGGGCGGCTGGGTAACGCACGGCATCACCTGAAAGGGGATCAAGTGCGGTCTCAAGAACATGATTGGCCAGCGTTTCCACAAAAGGATGGGTGCGCTGCAGGTAATGCTCATCTTCCTGGACAGGCTGGTTGAATCGGAATCTGAATTGCAAATTCTTATAGTTAAACCCAGAAGATTGCGCCAACACATCTTTAAGCGCCGAAGATACCTCTGCCAGGTTGGTATCAAGAGGATCGGTTCCAGTGGTTTGTGCACCAAATGCAGCCAATGTACGTCGGGTGAAATCAGCGACATCCACTCCTGACCCGATCGCTGCCTGCACAGCGTGCAATTCATGGGCTACCTCATCCACCTTTATTGTTTCCTGGGCAAACAGGGTTCGAGAACGTTTTTCCCGTTCTGAGGCGGCTTCCCATTTTCCATACAGGTCGTCTTTTTGCGGTTTTATATACTCATCAAACCCGGGCAGATAACCCTGCAATACATTCGGATTGGATTTCAGCAGCAATCCTTCAAAGATCGCCTCAACTACTTGTTCTGTATTTACCGGGACAGGCACTGATATGCCCAATGAGCTGCGTATTGTACGATGTTTACGCAGTAACACATCCAGCACCACGCCGTCGATTTGGTTATCTAAACCATAATAAGTTAATACCCGCACGGTTGGGCTGGGCTGACCATAACGGTCTATCCGGCCATCACGTTGTTCGTGGCGAGTGGGATTCCAGGATAGGTCATAATGCAGGATTGCATCGAAAAATTCCTGCAGGTTTATGCCTTCACTCAAACAATCTGTAGCAACCAAAACATGTTTCTTGGCTTCACATAGCTGCCGAATGGTTTCCACGCGTGATTCAGGAGGTAATAATCCGGTGACCGCCATAACCTCTACGTCTTTTGGTAACCGCTTGCGAAGTTCAGCAGCAACATACTCAGCAGTTGGAATGAAACGACAGAATACAATCGGACGGTATCCATCAATGAGCAAACCTTTGACCAGGTCAACGGCTTTTTTAAGTTTTTCGTCTTTTTCTCCCAATAAATCATCAGCAGCCCTTGCCATATCTAACAATCGACGGCGGTTTTGTTGTCCTTCATCCTCTTCGCCACCAGGGTCAGATCCCGGGGTGACATCAGCGCCATCTGCAGATTCATCAATGATAATATCCAGGATCGTGCGCCGGCCAATCTCGTCGGCTTCTTCTGAATTTTCCGCTTCGGCTGGTGCGGCACGGTTGCGCAAAGTTGCCGCCGCTGCAGCAGGGCTTGAGGCTAAAGAGCGTAGTAATGCCAAAGCAGACCACCAGCGTACTCGCTGATGGAACTGTCCACCAGTGGCATCCAAAACAGATTCTCGGGCATAATCCAGTACCCGTTCAAACAACCGCTTATAGTCCGGGCTGAGTTTGTATGAGTCTTCACGATCCTCTCGCATGGGGAAGGGGGTTTTAGAATCCAGGTAATTCTGAATATCGGCTCGCCGCCGCTGGATAAAGTGCTGCGCAAGGCGTTTGCGGTGGCGCAGATTTTCCTCGCCTGTCAGGTCTTCGGGCAGCTCGTCAAATTGTTTTTCCAGAAAGGTGAGTAAGGAACGGAAAGCTTCTTCTTTTCCACTGTGAGGTGTAGCAGTCACAAGAACGATGTGCCGGTTAGGGTTTTCAGCCAGACCATTGATCAATTCAAATCGTTGATGACGACCGCCTCTTTCAGCGCCGTAGGCGCAGGTGTGGGCTTCATCCACGATCACAAATTCAGGACAAGCACGCTTGAATTCAGCTCGTCGACGATCAGATTTGATATAGTCCATCGAGACGATTACAAAGGGATAACGCTCGAAAAGTGATTCACCCAAACTGAGATTCCGTTCCAAACGTGCTGCAGTGGAAGGTAGAACCAATTCAGCCTCGATATGAAACTTGTCTCGTAGTTCAGACTGCCATTGCTCGGCTAGAGGTGGTGGACAGAGAACTGCCAGACGATCAATTTCACCACGATCAAGCAGTTCACGCACAACTAAACCGGCTTCAATCGTCTTGCCAATACCGACATCATCAGCCACCAAAAGACGGATAGGATCGAGTTTGAGTGCCATCAACAGCGGAACTAGCTGATATGGACGTGGTTCAAAGCCAATCCGTGCAAAAGAGCGAAACGGACCAGCGCTGGAACGAAAACCAAGCCTGACCGCATCGCGCAACAATCGAGCTGAACGATAATCTCCAACTTGTGAAGGATCAGGAAGGTCAAAAGTAGCAGGGGTCACTGGCTCAAGCGGAATATATATGCCGGCAATTTCATCATCCGAACCACCCAATGGTCGTAAGACTAAAAGCTCATCTGTGGAATCAGGAAGCACAACCCATTCACGTCCACGTGCTTTGACAAGGGAACCTACGGTAAATGTCATTTTCGGATCACTTTTTCAGGTATAAAGCTCTCGGTGAGGATGTAAACGTTACTCCTGGCAATTCCCGCAGGACGGCCAATAACCGATCTGTTTGAGGTCCATGACGATCGGTGATATCATGGTGGACTTCATCAACTGTCAGAACACCCTTAGCTTGAAGTTTGTGGATAGCGTCAGAGACCATTGAACGAGGTAATTCCAAGGAGTTGCCTGTCGGATAAACAATTGTTACTTTCCAATCATCGACATACATCCTCGCTGGTTTGTTTTGAGACAGGGTGTAACAAGTGAATCCATTTTTCTTTTTCAACTCGCTGTACAGATCACCCATCTTATCCTCCTATTTTTTTGTGCCTGATTGTCCAAAAACTGAGGGGTATTTCTCAATAACCTTTTCCCAGGATTCTGCTAAATCGAAACGAATGACGGTATACCCGGTATCTTCCATACAATCTTGTTGGGTTTGGTCACGCTGTTGCCTTTCAGGATATAAGTGATGTGGACCATCAACATAGATTGCAGCATGTTCCTGTTGATAAAAGAAATCAGGACGTGTATGACAGGTATCCAATAGAAGTTGTGCATGGCTTGGCAGCCGGAAGTTGCCTTTCTCTATGAAAGATAACCATTCTCGCTCAAGATCCGATTGGCAGAGATTCAACAGGTGTTGGCAATGTTCAGCTCTGGAGATGGTATGTGGAGACGATGTTGATGTACTTTGACTGCATTGCAACAGATATTCTTTGATCGTCTGACGGTCTAAATGCCGGTGATCCATTTGATTGGAATAACTCATCAGACAGTCATAACAGGCAGCCTCACAATCCTCTTTAGCATTTGGTGCGTGCTGAAAGTCCTCGCCAGTCTGTGGGTCAAAATGGCATACTTGTAACGCCTGGGCAGCTACTCTGGCAAATGCACCAGGATCATCAACCAGTCGTCGTAAAACTCCGGCGCCACCTTCTGCAGATTCGTAGAAAAGAATTAAGTGTCGTTCATCACCGCTTGGTAACGGTTCTGCAGCGACTTCGCTGTCTTCAAGTTGGTATTCAACCTGAATTGCATTTTTCAACGCCGCTTGTAAGGATGCCATCTGTCCAAGCTCTAGTCCAGCACTTGGTTCGAAAAGTAAACAATTCTTATGATCCTCAACGAAAGGAACAACTCGTCTTATCTGAGGAGACATGGGGTCGTCAGCCTCAGGCGCAGTTTGATCATTTTCTTTTTTTTCCCAGTAACCTCTCTCAGTGTCAAGATTGAATCCATATTGCTGCTGATTAGCACGCCTTCGCCAGCCTAAATTGATGCGCCACAATGTCGCTGAATTACCATAAGTCATTTTCCCTATCAATTGACCCTGAAAATGAATTTCTGCATTACGGGCTGAGATAATGCCGCCATGATCGGCAAAACGAATGGCTGTGCGCAGTTCATACCCTTGACGTAAGCGCTCTTCTTCATCCGAGGAGATACGATCTCTTCGTTTAGTGGATACATTTTGAAGGCGGAATAAATTATTGATTGAAGCTTCCAATAAGGATCCACAACGTTCACAACGGTCAAGCCCATCACCTGTTGTAACAGGATGCAAATAACCACATACTGGGCATTGCTTGGCTCGTATTACGGCAAACCCTTCACCAGTTTCTGAAACGGGTAAGTTCACCTTGTTAATGATGTACCTTGATCCCTCATGGTAAATAATTGAACGGGGGCCAAACTCCGAGATAGCTAGGAAACGTGGACGTGATAGGAATTCATCGTCCTGACTTCGGATGCGTCGGGCAGGAATATAAGCGGATAGGGGCAGGCGGGGAAAACTGTAACCCGGCAAGAAACCCTCGCTGGCAAAATAGCGATACGAGTAAAAGTCGGATTGGACAATATTCTTGGCTTCAGTTAGTAGCTCTAACTGGCTCTCAGCTTCCTGTCTCAATCTTCTTGCAGTATGACGGTCTTCAGAAGACCTTGTTGGATCATTGATAATTTCATGCTGTACTTGCTGTTGATTTTTCGCAGCACGGTATAAGTTACGCCAACGCTCACAAGCCTGGTTAAATTGAAGGGAAATTTGGGAGAGTACACTGTCCAGCCAGCTATCATTCCACCAATCGGTTTGAGTTAATTCTGATACGATATCGCTAAGAGCTACCTGAACTTTTTGTTTCGCTTTGGTACGATTGCTTTGGGAATTTAACGCATCCTGAACAAAATCCAAACAGGCTAACGTAGATGAGTCAGAAAGGTCAAGCAAATCTTTAAGCGATGTACCGAGGCTCAACCCGGATTCAGCCAACCAAATTGCCTGGACATGGCTGCGTATTAGATCTTCATTCGTCATGTCGATCCTGGGTGGGGTAACTGCTCCTGAGACCATCAATCCAGGGCGTTTGAAATAATACTGGTCATGAGGACTTCCAATGGTGCAATAAGTAAAGACCATCGCCGGTTGTCCGCTTCTACCTGCACGCCCACTGCGTTGCGCATAATTAGCAGGAGTAGGTGGTACATTACGCATATTGACTGCATTTAGCTCGGCGATATCCACCCCCAATTCCATGGTTGGTGAGCAGTAAAGAATCGGTAATTCTGCAGTGCGGAATCTTGCCTCACGTACTTCCCGTTGGATTGAAGGAACCTGAGCTGTGTGTTCTCGAGCTTCGATCCCTAATATTTGTTTGTCTACAGTTTCGTAGAAATTCACAAAGAATTTATTCGTCTTGCCCCCACTTTCAGGCATACGTGGAACACGGATTGGGTCGTGAAAAGCGAGTTTTCCATCTCCAACCTTCCAGATCATCCCAGAAGCGAGTAATTGGTATCCTGGTTTATGACCAACATCATCCTTTTCATCAACAGCAATTTCCACGAGGCCTGCTGTGTGCAAGTTCTCGAGGATTTGCTCAATAATTTCTCCAGTATCATCCAACGAGATGTGAGCATGAAAGTCTGGGAAGGTTGTGTTCCTGCGTAAGAATTGACCGTATCCACCCCTCGGCGAGAGAAAAATATTGCCACCGTAGTCAAGTGTGTCATCAAGCTTTCGTCTGGGGAACAAGATAGAAGAATGCTCAAGTATCTCGTTTTCATCCATCGCCCAAGGATTAATTAAGTATTGAGTACTGAGCTGCAGTAATCTTTCCTGTTTACTCTGATCTAGATAGGTAACCTTAATCGCCAATTCACGACGCATATAATCTAACAAAATCTTCGCTATTCGTATTCTGGTCTGTGGCGTTGCTGAGGAAAGAATTTGATGAGTATTCTGCCATTCGTCTTCATCAGTACATAATTCTTCTAAGGAAGCATATTCGATTCTAAGTAAACCCGATTGCTCAAGATTTGGAGAAGTAATACGCCATCCACGTTTGAGATCACGATAGATTCTATAACCTAGCACTTCTTGTAAAGCCTGTTCAGTTTTAATCTTCTGTGTATAAAGAACTTCTGGATTGCTGGCATAGTACTCGATGGGTAGGTTCAAGGATTCAAATACCTTCATCGTTAAGACATCATGAGAAATTCCTGTTTGTTCATTCGCTTTCACTGCTCGATATAAGGCTGAACGTAGTAAAGTTGTTTCCACAAAATCGTTGAAGTGACCGGCTTGAAGTGAAGCATCCTGTCGGTTATCTGTGAAACTGAGGAGTTTTCTGGCTTTTGGTAATAAATCCTGATCATTTCTTAATTGACGAATTAAGGACATACTCAGAATTGTTGTGTCTGTTGAACGACCGCCGGAACTTAGCTCGGTAAGTTTTGCAAAATCAGATGATTGGCGTGCGCCGTAGGATACGCCGCAATGAAGGCAGAATCGGAAGGGTGCTTTCAAATACGCCACTCGCTGACCAGCTTCTCCTTTTTTTCCATCCGGACTGATCCTGACTACTTCGGGTAGGTTTTTACGTTGACTTTTCTTAATAGCTAATTCGCCATCACTTTCTTCAAGCCAATCGTCTGGAAGACGCTCAATAGCGTCATAATTATCTTCCGGCCAGGGATTATCCTGGTTTAGATAGAGGAATCCTGCTTCACCTCTTTCAGAATCTCTGTTCTCGTTTAGCTCACGCGTTAGAAATATCTCAGACCCGCTTTCATGATCTTTTGTTCGACTAACAACGTAATACTCCTGACCACACTCACGGCAAAAAGCCAGGGGAAGTAATACTTTGTCTCTTTCACCAGGTACAAATTTTTGTCCATATACAGTAATGTGGCGATCCAGCTCAGTGTCCACTGATGCATAGACCGTATCTCCACGGCTTATAAACTGGTGTAATCGGAAAGCAAAAACCGGAAAATTCGTCTCAGGATTAGCGATCGAATACCCTTTTAACAAAATAGCCTGAAGTGCATGAATGCAGATATCTACTGGTAATCCAGTAAGGTTACTCAATTCATGTCCAGCACCATCGTTGCCAGTCAGACTCTTAGGAAAGGCGCGCACCAGACGACCACTCTCTTGATCCGTGGTTAAGCCTAGTCTGCTCTCAACCCAGCTTGCCAATGGAAGGTGAATATACTCGTTATACGTATTTGGCAAATTGAGGTTTTGGATACTCGCCCTAAGTTCTGAAACAAAAACCTCATCAGTAATAAGGTATTCTTTTGTTGCCCGACGCAGGGTTTCTCCAATAACACTTTCAGAGTGTACCAAATCTCCAAACAATTTCGATGCGACTTCAGCAACTTCAATACGCTGTTGATCTAGGCTACCAGCACCCGCTAAAGTCGCCGATGTACCAATACACTGTAATTGATAAGCATGCAAAGCCTCACGAACACGCCGAACGAGCATTGAAACATCTGCTCCCTGGCGCCCTCGATATGTGTGCAGTTCATCAAGAACCAGGAATCTCAAGCCTTGGGCAGCATTAACCAGAGTCTTTCGCTCTTCAGGGCGAGTTAAGATCAGTTCCAACATGACATAGTTAGTCAGTAAAATATCCGGCGGATTCGACATGATTCGATTTTTTTCCTGGTCATTTTCCTGACCGGTATACCGCTCAAAAGTGACTGGCTCTTTACCATCTGGATAACCAAATTTTAGGAATTTTTCCAATTCACCTTTTTGGCTATTTGCCAATGCATTCATTGGATAAATAATGATTGCCTGAATTCCTTTGCCACTCCCGTGCCGCAATACATAATCGACTATTGGGATAATATAGGCAAGGCTTTTTCCAGATCCAGTTCCAGTTGTAAGAATATAGTTATGACCTTCTCGAGCCGTTCTGATGGCATCTTCCTGATGCTTATGCAGACGTAACGGTTGACCGAATTCGTCAGTTTTTTGTTTGCGACGAAATATTCGTTTGCACTCTTTGTGCAGAAGACCTTCATTGCATAAATCGTCAATCCATTTTCCAGATTCAAAGGTGGGATTCAGTTGTATCAAAGGGTCGGGCCACAATAATCCTTGACCAATACTCTGGTCAACATAGTCTTTGATTTTTTTATCACGTATTTGGATAAAGCTGGATATATAAGATGAATAATCGCTAATCAGAGATCTTCGAAGATCAAACACATTCATGGTGTCCCCCTATTGGGTTTGTTCCATTAAAATTTTGCAAAAATTGCATCTCATCATTTTTTCAATGAATTATGTCCTGCCTGATCATATTAGAATTATTTGTGGTAAATAGTCTGTCATACAACCAGTGATCTAAAGCCTCATATCAGAAATGCCAGTGCCGGCCAACTTTTCAGCAAAGAATTTTTCAATCCTGAGCCAGGTGATCCAAAGTCAAAAGGAGAATTGCAATAAATCGTAAGATCTCTTAAATTCTTGTGCGAAAAGGGGTATGCAGTCATCTTCGCCTCCTTTCCGAGAACGAGACAATCGGGTTAATTATATACTCGTTATTGGTATTGGTTGTTTGGTTATACTTCAATTAACCAAGAAATATGTCGCACAACCTTTCTTTGGCGACATAAACACCAGGCGGGAATCAAATCACCTCGGTCAATAATCCATCGGATCAGGTTTGACTGCAATTTAACTCAGCCTATAGCAATTTGGATTTGGTCGGAAAATTAGGGAAAATCGGCGAATATTCAACTTGCATCACGTGATTGCTGATGCATTTTCATCAGCTCTTGCAAAGTCGTTGGTTCAAAGAATAAGTCCCGTTCGATGGGTAACCCCATAGGTCCACAAGTCTTTTCCAGCTCCTGGAGCGAGAAGTAACCCAGCTCCAATTCGAACCCATTTACCAAACCAAAGAAAAGGTCGTTCCCATCGAACTCGCTACCATACCAAGTCCAGTTGCTATCAGGGGTGAAGTATTTGACCTTAGCAAGAGCTTGTAAGCCCAGGTTTTCCTGACTATAAAGCACTGGCAGTGATTCCTGCACTTTCTCGTCCATCAAGGGAGCTGGTTTCGGGATACTGTTTTCATCCGCCTCCTCCGCAAAATACAACAACGACCAACCAATATCTTCCATTTCTGCAATAGCTCCATCTTCATCAGTGAGGTCTGCCAACCAGTCAAACATAGCTCCAACCTGTGATTGATGTTCGTTGCCATACTCACTGTGAATATCATTGGTTCGTTGTTTGAGAATTTCCTCAACCTCTTCTTTTTTGATCTGTTTCTTTAGTCTCTCAGGACTCAGGTCAGTCTTGAACCAGAACCATTCATCCTCTATCAGCCGTTCCCGGTACTCGTGATAGCCAAGGCCATAGAAGGTAATCCCAACTCTTTCGGATGATCCAGGCTTGCTTACAGTGACAAAGAGGAAATTTCCATAGTTGTTTTCAGAGTCCAGCACTTCATGGATGGCGGTCTTTTCATCCTTGAGGAATTCAAGGAATCGCTCTTTACTTACTCGGGAAAAAAGCTGCTCACTTTCCGAGAGACCAAACATTTCGGCAGAGTTTTTAGGGGCAGGCTGCGGCTGACTTTCATGATTCATATACCTCCTGGAGGTAAATTGATAATGGTCAGGCAGGGTTTATTGTTCAACTAGTGCTTGATATATCTGCTCCAAAAATTGTTTTGATGTAATAGACTGTTCGCCCATCCAAGTATGCGCTTCGTCAACAGAAACCAATCGACGGTGAATGAACCACTGCCAATAGCTACTTTCAGGGGTAAGACTGACACCTTGATATCTGCCAATTTCAAATACACCGTGGTTGGTCATAGCCAGGGAATGCCTGACACAGTTCATGAAGCCGCTGTAACCGATTGGACGGGGATCAAAGAGTATCACCGAGTGGTTGGTGTCATCAAGCTCATTGAACCCATTGATACACAATGCTCTATTTGTTAAAGCAAACTCAGCTTGGGCGATACCCATAAAAGGAATTGAAAGCCCTAAGGCTTTTACCAGTAAGTAATTTACATCAAAATCAAGATCTTTTATCCCAACCTGGAAGTCATACTTTCGGTCGGGGCTTTTGAAGGCATTATTGTAGGTTTCAACAAATCTGTTTTGCTCTACCCCCTGCATGGCCGGATTATATTAAATGGTTATTGAAAAGTCAATTGGCAATAAATAGTTGAAGGAAACGATATCATGCAGACCTGGTATGCGGCATTGAAGCAGCTCGCTTCATGAGTTGATCTATTCCACTTCATAACGCTTCATTTTCCAGTCTGACCTTACCACCTGCAAACATTGCTGTGAATACCAATATTCCAGTGGTGTAATGACTTTACTGGATCTTGACGGCTATCTCGATAAGGGCACGTTTCTGAAGCAGATTTATTAGACCTTTGCAGGCCGCTCCTTTGCTACTTTAGGCTGAGTCCTGGTGGGGTTATTGTTTGAATTATCTACAGGGAGATTCTGGGTCATTTCCAGGAAGGTCTTGGTGAAATTCTGAACATACTCAGGGAATAAAGGGATGCTCACTCTGTCCCAATCCTCGTTCTCGCCTTTGAACCGGCTCATGGTAAGCATCAAATACGGCTTTCCCTGCCTCGTTACCTTGACGTCAAAGAAGTAGGTAATAGAGCCTGCCCTAACAGACTGGCTGTTTTTTTGATCGTTCATTGTATTTCACCTCCCTCCCCGGTTGAATTATCTGAATTATTGTGGAATGATGGGATCCTGAGTTAATGCAAAAACATCATAGCACACTCAAACATACAACCTTACAAACCGATTTGCCCCAATCGGGGGTGGGTGGGTACGCCGCACAGGGAGCCCGAAGGCTCCCTGTAAACCGCTTACGCTTTATCATTTTCGACCGGCGCTTCAAAACGGAGCTGGTCGGCTATCACGTTTAGTTGTCCACGCTGACTAACAGCCAAGCGACCCTCAACCAAGATGCAACGCCCTTGGATCACTGCTTGAGCAGCTTTCTCGGCTAAGACACCAAAAGCCAGCACCGTGAAGCTGGTTGGCTGGTTCAAACCGGATTTGACTGCCAATTGGAAGACAGAATATGGAGATTTGTCTTTCTTGGAGAGATGGCGCTTCAAGTCCCCATTTGCATTGCCGACCAGGATCAGTCTTTGATAATTTATCATCTTTCACCTCCCAATTACTTTGTATTGATAATCTGGCTGGCTCGCTGTTCTTCAAAATAGAGGTCACGCTCTATTCCCAGCCCAAAGCTGCCACGATACTCTTCCAGCTCAGTTAGAGAGAAAGAACCCCATTCGTCATTCCAATCCCCGAAGATGGAGACATAGCCGAAGAATATCCGGTCATTGGGGTCATACTCACTGGCGTACCAGGTACCTGCTCCGGTTGGATTGAAAAACTTAGCTAGGAAAATGGGGTCAGGGTCATTCTCCTGCGAGCCAACCTTAGCAAAGCGTTGCTCAAGCTCCTTTGTCATGAGTTTCATTCATTTTCACCACCTTTCTGTTTCCAGTAAGCGGTTTCTAATGGGTTGCTCACTGGCAGCTCTGGTAGACAGTTGACAGTAGCAAGTCATTATCGAGGCGCAGCCACGACTTGACGTGCGTTAAACTGTCAACTGGTAAGATCCCGCTGGACGTGCCAGTGAGCGAAACAATCCTCTCCCCTTCCCTGCGGCGTGGGGATTAGATAACACGAAGTACCTTAGCCCGATTGCCTGAGGGCAAATATTCGCCGAATTATGCATTTATAGTAAGCTCCTCAGTTATTAGACGACTGCACTCTCAATTTATAATGAGAATGCAGTCCAGAACTATTTTACCTAGTTATTTGAAGAGGGTTCTCGGATGTCCAACGCATCCTTATTGTCTATATTGTCCTTAGTTGCCACACCGGGTCACCGGCATTACCCAAAAATTACCCCAACATACATACTGACATCAAATCAGATCCTCCTCATCCTCTTCTAAGGGAATTTAAGTAGTAAAACATTCAATTGAATATGCAATGCACACACCGCTTAAATCAACAAATGGATAAAAAAGATATAATTGAAGAATCAGCAAGTTCAATAAGCCATGAGGGAAAAATAATAGGGCAGTAATAGGAATTATCTTATTGTTATTCGCATCTGACAGAGACAGGCAGGCCGATAAACTCGCCAGGGATATTCTGATACTATCCAGAGATACACTCCTGGTGAGTCTTCGTTTTCTGGATGTGGCGATCCACCAGTTGAAACCTGAGCCAACAATTGAGATACGCACCCTGGCAGTTAATGGGAAATCCATTTACTACAACAGCTGGTATATCCTGGAAAGCTACAAACAGCAGAAGTCAAACCCCACCCGCGATTTCCTGCATGTGATCTTCCACTGCATCTTTCATCATCCTTTTGTCAGCAAGTCGGTTCATCAGGGTTGCTGGGATCTGGCATGTGATATTGCCACAGAATGTGCAATTGGAGATCTTAATCTTGATTTAGTCAATAACGACCGGCAGGAAAGGCAGAAGAAAATGATCGGGGAGCTCCGTGCAAAATTGAAACTGATGACTGCTGAGAAGATATATCGTTATTGGCATGATCAGGATTTAAGTGATGAGCAGATTGAAATCCAGCGCGGGGATTTTTATGTGGATGACCATTTTTCCTGGTATGTTCCTGAGCGCTATGAATTAGATCCTGAAGGAAGAAGAGTTGATGGTGAACGCATTTCAAGTGACTCAATTGTTAGGGCGGGTTGGAGTGATAATAAAATGGATGGGGCTGCGACTGACCCAACAGTCCCAGGTGATCTAAGAGATCTGAAAGAGATCTGGAAACAGATCAGCGCAAGGATGCAGGTTGATATTGAAACTTCTTCCAGAAAATGGGGAGACCTCAAGGGAGGGCTCCACCAAGGTCTAAATCAGATCAACAGGGAGCAATACAGTTACGCATCCTTTCTGAAACGTTTTTCCGTACTGGGGGAAGAAATGATGGTCAATGACGAGGAATTTGAACTGACCTTCTACACTTATGGGCTTAGACTGTATGGGAACCTTCCGCTTATCGAACCCCTTGAATACAAGGAAGTGAAAAGGGTGAAAGAATTTGTGATCGCCATTGACACTTCTGGTTCAGTCGAGGGAAAAACCGTTCAAACGTTTATCCAAAAGACATACAACATTCTCAAACAAACAGAGAATTTCTTTTCAAGGATTAACGTCCACATCATCCAGTGCGATGCAGACATCCAGGAAGTTGTGAAGATTACAAATGAGAAGGAGTTTGAGCAATATATTGCTACCATGCAGCTGCACGGTTTTGGAGGAACCGATTTCAGACCGGTCTTCCAATACGTTGATCAATTAATCGATCAAAAAGAGTTTGAGAACCTGAAGGGTCTGATTTACTTCACAGATGGTATGGGTACATACCCTGCTAGAAAACCGCAGTACGATACGGCCTTTATTTTCCTGGATGAAGATTATGTTGAAACGCCTGATGTTCCCCCTTGGGCGATCAAACTGATATTGAGCACAGATGATGTGATGGATAGGTAGGATTTATGAATCCCAGATTACCAGCAATAACCAACAATTATGAAAAATCGATTACCTATAAAGACCAGATGGCAAGGTTTAAACTTGCCACCAGCCAGGGTTTCTATTATGAAGGCATATTCATCCTGTATGCGATGTTGGAAGATAGATTGTCATCATTTCTTTTTCATGCTGGAGTGGTCGACAAATCACGCCAGAGAATCACTACGAATGAGACAGTAAAACACCAATTAATTCCAATAATCAATCCCGACAACAGCCCTAACATAACCGTAAAAAAGATCACATCGAAAATTCAAATCATGCAAAGGATAATAGCCTGGTCCGAATCCTACCAGGTGGCTGAATCGGAAGATACGTTTCAGGATATATTGGCAACATGTCTGAATAAGTCTTCAGGCAGGGAGGAAATGAAGGAAACCCTTGCCAGTATTGAGAAGTGGTGCAGTTCGAGAAATGAACTTGTTCATGCATTGATGAATAAGAGCACGGATGCATTGGAAGAATCGCTCAAATCCCTGGTGGCAGAGGGATACACCCATACCAGGAAATTGGATAACTTTGTGCGGTCCTTCAAAGTGCATAACACCATTCGCAAACAATTCAACATTCAGTAGGAAATAATCTCCTCAATAAGGAAGCATTGATGAATATAAAAGAAGCCAAAGAGCAGATCAAGAACGCAATGACGGCCTATTTCTCGAAGGATGAATATTCCAACTTTGAGATACCGATCGAAAGGCAGCGCCCTATCTTCCTGATGGGTGCGCCTGGTATCGGAAAGACGGCCATCATGGAGCAGATCGCACATGAGTTGGGAGTTGCCCTGGTCAGCTATTCAATGACGCACCATACCCGCCAGAGTGCCCTGGGATTGCCGTTCATCATCAAAAAGACTTATGGCGGCGTGGAATATGATGTCTCGGAATATACCATGAGTGAGATCATTGCCACGGTGTATGAGACGATCGAGAGGTCAGGGCTCAAGCAGGGCATCCTGTTCCTTGATGAGATCAACTGCGTCTCGGAAACCCTGGCGCCTTCCATGCTGCAGTTCCTGCAGTTCAAAATCTTCGGACGTCACCGGGTGCCGGACGGCTGGATCGTGGTGACCGCAGGCAACCCGCCCGAGTACAACAAATCCGTGCGTGAGTTTGATGTGGTCACCCTGGACAGGCTGAAGAGAATCGATGTTGAACCTGATTTCGATGCCTGGAAGGAATATGCCTACCAGATCCGTGTCCATCCTTCCATAATGACATACCTGGAAATCAAGAAGGGCGATTTTTATATGGTGGAGACAACGGTCGAAGGCAAGAAATTTGTCACCGCCCGTGGGTGGGATGACCTTTCCCAGATGATTCGTTTATATGAACGGCATGGTTTCCCTGTTGATGAAAAATTGGTTATTCAATATATCCAGGAACCAAAAATAGCCAAGAATTTTTCCATTTATTACGATTTGTTCAATAAGTACAAGACAGATTACAAGGTGGATTCCATTCTGGCTGGCAGGGCCAGTGAAAATATCAAGAACCGTGCCAATGCAGCAAAATTTGATGAGCGCCTGGCTTTATTGGGGCTTTTACTGGATGCTGTGACCACAGAGTTGAGGGAAGTTGTGGAAACGGAGCAATCGTACAGCGACCTGCTTGAAATATTGAAGAAGGCTCTCGGGCAAATGATCGTAGAAGGCGCTGACCCGGAGAAGATCATGGATACAGTGATTGACTCTGAGAAAGTAAGATTGGAACGTGGCATAAGCAATAATACACTTTCGGTGGAAAAAATTAAATCTGGCAGCAGGGTTGTCGATGCTATGGAAAAGATGCACCGGCTTCTGAAAACAACTGGTGATAAACCTGATGGTAAGGCTGCAATGAAGCTGATAAAAGCTGAATTTGACACATTAATCGCAGATATGACCAAAAGGGCTGGCGAGGCTGGCAAGAAACTCACCAATATGTTCAAATTCTTGGAGGATGTATTCGGGGAAGGGCAGGAATTGCTGATCCTGGTTACCGAACTGACCTTGAGCTACTATGCCGTCAGGTTCATCAGCCGGTTCGGGTCCAAAGAATATTTCGCTCACAGCAAGGAACTCCTGTTTTATGAACGCCAAAAAGAACTGATTCTGGAAATTGAAAAGCTGGATAATAATATCTGATTTGGGAGAAACCTCATGACTGAAACCAGAATATATCAGAAATATACGGGCAAAGACAAACATTTCGTCATTCCTGATGGTGTGACTGCCATAGGTGACTATGCCTTCAACGGCTGCAACGATCTGGTGTCGGTAGTGATCCCTGAGGGGGTGACTGAAATTGGGTCCTGGGCCTTTTCAAATTGCAGCAGTCTGAAATCAGTGGTGATACCGGAGAGTGTCTCCAAAATTGGATTTGAAGCATTCAAATATTGTGAGAGCCTAACCAGCATTGTGATTCCAGATGAAGTAGAGATTAACAAGTCTATGTTCTTCGGTACGCCTTACTTAAAAAACATACCAGGGGACTTTCGAATTATCAATTCCCAATTGTTGAGTTATAAGGGAAAAGAAAACAATATTTTAATCCCGGAAGGTGTGACCAGGATTGGTGACGAAGCCTTTAAATACTGCAGCGATCTGGTGTCGGTAGTGATCCCTGAGGGGGTGACTGAAATTGGGTCCTGGGCCTTTTCAAATTGCAGCAGTCTGAAATCAGTGGTGATACCGGAGAGTGTCTCCAAAATTGGATATGACGCATTCGATAGATGCAGGAGCCTGACCAGCATTGTGATTCCCGGGGGCGTTACCAGTATCGAAAATCGCGCGTTCGAAGATTGTGAGAGCCTAACCAGCATTGTCATTCCCAAGGGCGTGGCCAGTATCGGAAATTTTGCGTTCTTAAGTTGCAGGAGCCTAACCAGTATTGTCATTCCTGAGAGCGTGACCAGTATCGAATATCGCGCGTTCGATGGTTGTGAGAACCTAAACAGCATTGTCATTCCAGATGGAGTAGAGATTAACAAATTAATGTTCTCTGGTACACCTTTCTTAGAGAGCATCCCAGGGGACTTTCAAATTATAAATTCCCAATTGTTGAGTTATAAGGGAAAAGAAAATAATATTTCAATTCCAGAAGGGGTAATCAGGATTAGTGACTATGCATTCGATGGATGCAGCAGCCTGCACTCAGTGACCATTCCGGAGGGCGTGAACAGTATCGGAGATTGCGCGTTCAAAGGTTGTGAGAGCCTAACCAGCATTGTCATTCCCGAGGGCGTAACCAGAATTGAAAATAAAGCATTTGAAGGATGCTGCAGCCTGCAATCGGTGGTAATCCCGGAGGGCGTGACCATTATCGGAATTAGCGCGTTCGATGGTTGCAGCAGCCTGCAATCGGTGGTAATCCCGGAGGGTGTGACCAGTATTGGTAAATATGCCTTTTCAAGCTGCAGCAGTTTACAATCAGTGGTAATCCCGGAAGGGATAACTGAAATTGGGCAGAGTGCCTTCTACGGCTGCAGCAGCCTGCAATCGGTGGTGATCCCGGAAGGTGTGACCAAGATTGGTGACAATACCTTTTCATATTGCAGCAGCCTGCAATCGGTGGAAATCCCGGAAGGTGTGACCGAGATTGGTGACAATGCCTTTTCAAGTTGCAGCAGCCTGCAATCGGTGGAAATCCCGGAAAGTGTGACCGAGATTGGTGACAATGCCTTTTCAAGTTGCAGCAGCCTGCAATCGGTGGTAATCCCGGAAGGGATAACTGAAATTGGTGACGGAGCGTTTAGAGGTTGCAGCAGCCTGCAAGCGGTGGTAATCCCCGAGGGCGTGACCAGTATTGGTAACTATGCCTTTTCAAGCTGCGGGGGCTTAACCAGCATTGTGATTCCCAAGGGCGTGACCAGTATTGGTAACTATGCCTTTTCAAGCTGCGGGGGCTTAACCAGCATTGTGATTCCCAAGGGCGTGACCAGTATCGGAGACGGCGTATTCTCAGACTGCAGCAGCCTGCATTCGATGGTGATATCGGAGGGGGTAATTGAAATTAGTGAAGGAGCGTTTAGAGGTTGCAGCAGCCTACAATCGGTGGTAATCCCGGAAGGTGTGATCAGCATTGGAGAGGAAGCATTCTGTCAGTGCGAAAGCCTTATTAGTATCGTTCTTCCGAAGAGTATCACCAACATCGGGAAGAATGCGTTCACGGGGTGCATTGCATTAAGGGAGATCCAGAACATCGTTTCACTTATCCGAAATGGCTGCAAGGTGCATCCTCTGACGCTTATCTGGTTCTTGGAAAACATCTGGAATGGTCCTGAGTTCTTGAGTGAGATTGCCCAAGTATATTTCATCAGCTCCGCAAAAACGGTTGACGCGATCTATGAAAGCAGGTTGTTCGAAAATATCAAAGCAGCAACAAATGTGATACTCGAGCTAATCGAGGTAAACAAGAGCAATGCTTCCGCATTGAAGAAGATTGCTACTTTCGCATTGATGTGCGGTGGAGAACTGCCCAGGGAAAAATTGATCGCGATATATGAAGCTTTGCAAAAAATCGGCGCCAAACCAGCCGTGAGACTTTTAGAAACGACAATTAAAAGCGACGGCGCGCCAAAATTGGAAGTCGGCACCGGGCACCCCATCGAAGCGATCTGCTTAAACCGATATAAAGAAGCGTTCATGGATAAGTGGTTGAAGGACTACGGTATATCCCCGCAACTTTTCGAAAGCATTCATTACAAAGGCTCAAAAACGCTCGCGCCCGCATTCGTTTTGAAATGTGTGGTGTTCCCGTACATGCAGCAATTGAAAGAACTTCCAAAAAATATTGGCGATTACCGTTCTGACTTTATCCAAGTCGAACTGGAGGGTCAGATTGACGAAATAGCTGATACACTCGAACGCGAGGAATTACAGCAGCTCTTGGAGCGCATAATTTCAAAGTGTGATCCGCTTGAGCAGCCTCGCCTTCTCTTGCCCTACTGCCGTTATGGCAGCGGCAAACAGATGAATGCCCTGGCTGCGTTGGGTAAAAAGTGGACTGATTGGGGGAAGTATCTGGCTAAAGGTCGGCGAAATAACATTGTTATTCGCGGCGCGATGCTTTTAAATGACAGTCGCGAAGCCATGTTCCTGGTCGAAAAGTGGGGGTTGCTGGACGAATATGCCAAACTCAGGAATACCACCGCGGATGTACTTAGGGATACCGTTCTAACCGAATTTGACCTGGATCACGACGGCAGCAAGCGCTACGATCTCGGTAACGCGGTAATAGCCGCTTCTATTATGCAGAACCTGTCGGTTTCCCTGTTCAATGAGACTGATAGGAAAGAAGTGAAATCCCTGCCCAAAAAAGGCGCGGACCCGGAAAAGTACACTGCCGCATCCGAAGACTTTGCGGACTTAAAAAAGAATATAAAGAACGCCGTTAAGAGTCGGGTTGAACATTTGAAGGATGACTTTGTTTCAGGTAGAGAACTCAAGGCATCCGATTGGAAAGCATCCTACCTCAACAATTATGTACTCAAGCGGGTCGCCTCACTGTTGGTCTGGCAATGGAGGCAAGAAAACACTTCTAGATGTTTCATGCTGACTATGGATAACACCTTCATTGGCTGCGATGGTCTACCTGTTGAGGTTTCAGACGTGGGGTCGATTGCTGTGGCACATCCGATTGAAATCCCTGCGGAGGAATTGGATTGCTGGAAAACTCTGCTCACTGAAAAGCAGCTTGCCCAGCCGTTTGTGCAGATGTTCGAACCGATATACGATATCGACCCGTCCGCTGCTGCAGCACGCTACAAGGGCATTGAACTTCCCATATTCCTGTTGAGAGGATTGGCAAAGGAAGGAATCTATAACACGGATTTTATGTATGAAGGCGGATTCTTAAACTATCAAGGCAAAGCGATATCAATAGAAGCATCAGTTTCTCTAGACGCACATTTTAACGAGCGAAGCATTCCGTTTGACGCAGTTGTGAAGCTTGAGAATGTCAATATTAAAGGCACTCCCAGGGCGGTCAACCACGAAATCTATGCCATGGACAAAGCTCTAATCGAGAACCGTGTACACAATGGCGACATTGCAGCGGTTCAAGCCTTTTCCAGTACGATCACAGCCAAGACCATCCAGCACCTAATCGACGTATCCTTTCAAGTTGAACAAATGGAAGTCACCGCCTGGCTGATGAACTACAAAAACGACCACTTCCCGTACACTTTCGCAGATTTGGAGTTGTAAGCTGCTGCTAGATTAATACATCGAAACGAAAATCAAGAGATAGCCAAGAAGAAAGATTATGGTGCCAAAGCAGGGTTGTTAAAGCCATGGAAAAGATGAACCGGCTTCTGTAAACTACGGATAATAAACCTGATGGTAAGGCTGCAATGAAGGTGATAAAGATAGAATTTGATACATGAATCGCAGATCTGACCCAAAAGGGCTGGCGAGGCAGGCAAGAAACTCACCAATATGTTCAAATTCTTGGAGGATGTTTTTGGGGAAGGGCAGGAATTACTGATCCTGGTTACCGAACTGACCTTGAGCTACTATGCCGTCAGGTTTATCAGCCGTTTCGGCTCCAAAGAATATTTCGCTCACAGCAAGGAACTCCTGTTTTATGAACGCCAAAAAGAACTGATTCTGGAAATTGAAAAACTGGAGAATAATATCTGATTGGGAGAAACCTCATGACTGAAACCAGAATATATAAAAAATACACGGGCAACGCCAAACATTTCGTCATTCCTGATGGTGTGACAACCATAGGTGAAAATGCATTTCGGAATAAAAAAAACCTGCAGTCGGTGGTAATCCCGGAGGGGGTGACCGAGATTGGGAAATTTGCCTTTTCAGATTGCAGCAGCCTGCAGTCGGTGGTGATACTGGGTAGTGTTGCCAAGATAGGAAGTTATACCTTTTCACGCTGCAGCAGTCTGCAATCAATAGTGATTCCGAAAGGTGTGAATGAAATTGGGGAATCTACCTTTTCAGATTGCAGCAGCCTGCAATCGGTGGTGATACCGGAGAGTGTTGCCAAAATAGGAAGATATGCCTTTTCAAACTGCAGCAGCCTGCAATCTATTGTGATCCCTGACAGCGTGACCGAAATTGAATCCTCTGCCTTTTCAGGCTGCAGCAACCTGCTATCTGTGGTGATTCCAGATGGAGTAAAAATTGACGAGTTTATGTTCTCTGGTACGCCTTTCTTCGAGAACATCCCAGGGGACTTTCAAATATTTAATTCCCAGTTGTTGAAGTACAGGGGAAAAGAAAACAATATTTCAATTCCAGATGGGGTGACCAGGATTGGTAACTCTGCTTTTAGAAACTGCAGGAGCTTGGAATCTATAGTGATCCCTGAAGGTGTGAGTGAAATTGGATCCTCTGCCTTTTCAGGTTGCAGGAGCCTGCAATCTATAGTGATCCCTGAAGGTGTGAGTGAAATTGGTTCCTGGGCTTTTTCAGATTGCAGCAGCCTGCAATCGGTGATCATCCCTAAAGGCGTTACCGAAATTGGATACTCTGCATTTTCTGGCTGCAGCAGCCTGCAATCCATCGTGATCCCTGAAGGTGTGAGTGAAATTGGTAGTAGCGCGTTTGAAAACTGCAGTAGCCTCGAAACCATGGTATTGCCCGTAACCATGAAAGAAATCGGCTATTCTTTATTATCCGGTTGTCCAAATTTTAAAGAGGTCACCTATACACACGCTTACCATGGCAATCCATCGCAATCCAATTATCTGTTTTTTCCAGAATGCACGATCCACCTGGTCAATGAACAAAAAGATACATTGGGCAGGTTGTGTATCCCGAAAGATGACACATATGGTCGCTGGGCATATAAACTCCTGTGTGGAGGAGTTGAAAAGATTAGTGAATACGATACTTTGTTAAGCAAAAGTACATTGCCATCTCATGAAAAGGCAAAGATTGCATTCTATCGTATAGAAAATCCTGTGGAATTGGATGAAAACAATCGACAGGCCTATATTGACTACTTAAATAGTAACTCACGCCATATCCTTCCAAAATTGATTGAAGAAAGCGACATGGAAAACATCAACTGGTTCATTGTGAATAAAGCCATAAAGGTGCAAAACATTAATCAGTTGATTGACCAGGCGAACAGGGAGAAAAAGGTGGCTATTGTGGCAGCCCTGATGGAATATAAGAACAAAACAGGAATGATCAAACCTGAACCGAGTTTCGAACTGAAACCGATGAAGGTTAAAATTCCGGATCCCTGGGTTACCACAACGAACAAGGATGGCACCCTGACGATCACCAAATACAGGGGAAAGGAACCAGAGGTAGTTGTCCCGGCAGAGATTAAAGGAATAAAAGTAACCGCCATTGGGCGTGGAAAATTGCAGAGCGTTTTCTATGATTTCATGGATGTAAAATCGATCAAAGTCATAGAAGGTGTTTGTGCTCTTGAAGAAGGGGTATTTTTCAGTTGCTCCAATCTGGAATCGGTTGTGCTACCAGAAGGTGTGACTGAGATTCCCGATCATGCCTTTGAAGGCTGCAGCAGCCTTAAGTCAATAGTGATTCCAGAAGGTGTGACCAGGATTGGGGCGCATGCCTTTCGTGATTGCATAAGTCTTGAGTCAGTAGTAATACCGGAAGGAGTGACTTGGATTGGAGAGCATGCTTTTCGCGGATGCAGTAACCTTCAATCAGTGGTGATCCCAAAAGGGGTGACAGAGATTGGGAAATATACCTTTGAAGGCTGCAGCTTGATATCAGTGGCTATTCCGGAGAGCGTGACCAATATCGGAAATGGCGCGTTCAATGGATGCAGTCTGCAATCGGTGGTGATCCATGAGGGTGTTAAAAAGATAGGGGAGTATACGTTTTGTGGGTGCGAAAATTTGACATCTATTTTCCTCCCTGCCAGTTTAGTAAAAATTGGGAGTGGAGTTTTTATTCATAGCTACAATTTAACAATTAAAGCTCCGAAAGATTCTTATGCAATTAAATATGCCAGTGAGAATGAAATTCAATTTGAAGAACTATAAGATGAGATGAGGTTGTAGGCGAATCATTCCTTCCAAAAATGTGGCATAAGTCTCGTACACGATTATTCATCGGGCAGAAACCTTGTGATTTAGATAGGAGTGGAGAGGTAAGTAATCGTTACACTGCAGGATGATACTATCTGGTAAGATACTATCTGGTAATCTTTTCTCTATAAGGCAGCTATACTTAAAGTTATTCAAAAGAAGAGGGACAGAAATTTTTGAGAAGAAACGCAGTGTTGTCACAATCAGAGTAATGGAATTTACCAATGACACAAAAATTATGTGAGCAAAAACTATGACAGCAAAATTCCAAATTGTCCGATACGGCCATTACGATTATGGCGATATCCCAATAAATATAAGTGAATTAGCCGCACATTTTGATATTGCTGCTATCCAGCCTAATGGAAGATATTCTCTTCACACCGAATATTCTTATGGACCACGTAAATTTGAGAATAAGATTTTTGATAGCCTTACTGTCCTAAAAGAATCGTCGAAATTTGGTATTCCGCAACTCTGGTTTTCTGAAAAATGGTCGATAGAATTTTTAAAATTTATTCAGAATCTAATTAACGGCCACCAGGCTCCAGAAATTATTGAAATACATCCACCGTTTATAGATTATTGTCCAGACATATTCACTTTTCTTAAGACTTACTCTACATTTGAGACAGAATTAAGTAAATTACTGCCAGACACTCATATCTTCTTAGAAAATCGGAGGGGAAGCCAATCTAGACTCAAGTTCCTGGTGGAAAACAGCAAGGATATTACTGATTTGTTGAGTAGTATTGTAGATTCTGATCTCAAGTTACAGATAGCATTGGACATTCCAACCCTTCTTAGCACAATAAAAGTTTTAGATATGGAACATATTTCCTTAGCATTTGAACCACTTAGAAAATACATTTCTCACATCGGGAGTATTCACATCTGGGGTCGCGAAAAAATACCTCATATGGGAAGTCTGGACAGCCTTTTTAAAGGAGACCGCGACAAAAAGGATGAGTTCTTAAACTATCTGGCATCCTATTTTGACGATGGAAAAGCCCGATACCTTGTTCCAGAGGTTAATGGCACTAAACAAAACGTTTTTGTTGAAATTTTAAATGATTTAAAGAACAATTTTGATCTTACCTAGATCACAAAAATTATAAATTCGGTATCCAATCGATATTGAAATCCAGAATAATATTATTAGTAAGGATGTGGTCAGCCAACCTGACTCGCAAGCGGTGGACGAATTGAACCGTTTGCTCGAGATCGGGAAGTTGCTGGTATCTGTCTTAACGGAAGAAGAGCTGGCCACGCTCTATATGCTTATCGGTGTTTCAGATAAAGAACATTCCTCTAGAGTCTTAGAGAGGAATGATGTCAAAATGGGGTTTCAAGATTAATTGAAAACCGATACAAAAAGTGCATACTATGTGCACTGAAAAAATGTAAAATGAGTATATAAGTGAATATATGGAAATTCTTTTGAGGGTGGATATACTAACACCTCTATAGAGTTCTGGTGCAGATATTTAAGACCTGAAAAAGCCGTTGCAGAAGAATCGAAAGGCAATGTAGTTTATTCCCTTGATCTCTTTTTCGGTTGGTGCATAAAAATTTTCTGTAACAATGCATCTCAAACAATCGCCATTCATCAGAATCAGTGCCTCTAGGAAAAACCATGACAACAGAACTGATTATTGCTCCACCAGCAACCGGCAAAACAAATGCCTGCATCCAGCGCATCCTGGCACTTCAAAAGGAAAATCCTCTTGCTCAGGTCTGGGCAATTGTTCCGGACCGCCAGAAAGCCCCCTATTTCCGCCAGCGACTGGCATATGCCGGCGGCGGGATGGGCGTGAAGATTAGTACTTTCCGTGACGTTTATGTTGAAATCCTGGAAAGAAACGGTATATTTACGCCGGTTATCACTCCTGCGTTGGATAATCGTCTGATTCAGGAGACTGTGGATACGGCTTTGTCTGCTGGCGAATTGGATCAGTATGCAACGATCGCTCACAAACCTGGTTTCATTCTTGTCTTGCAAGATGCCTTCGCAGAACTGCGTGGTGCTTATGTTACCCCGGATGTTTTCCTTGAAAAAACACGTAATTCATCACCAGCCCAATTTGAATTGGCGCTTCTGTACGCGCGTTTCCTCGCTCGCCTGAACCAGTTAAATTGGATCGATACCGAGGGACAAGGCTGGTTGGCGGTAGAGGTCCTTGAACATAATCCACAAGCTGTAAAAGGGATCGTTCATGTAGTGGTCGATGGATTCACCTCATTTAGCGGGGTTCGCCGGGAATTCCTGAGGCTGCTATCAACGCAGGTTGAAGGGATGACGATCACCTTGCCCGGGGAACAAGAATCCTCGCGCACGGTAAACCGAAAATCGAATATAGTCATCAAAGAGTTGAAGGATTCATTTCCATTACAAGAGCAATATCTTGCGCTGACCCCGCACCTGCCGGAATTCCTCCAACACATGGAGAAACATATTCTCGAAACCGGCAACTTCGAAATAATGAAAACCTCCCAGCCGATTATGGTTGAGGCATCTTCTCAGGTTGAGGAAGCTCGGGAAACCCTGCGCTGGATCAAGGCATTGCACCTGCGCGAGGGTATTGCATTAAGTGATTGCGCAATCTTCGCTAGTAACTTGGAGACATATCAGCCTCTTTTACGTGCTGCCGCCAATGAGTTCGGTGTCCGTATACATTTTTCACATCCGCAAGCCATGCTGGATTCCCCAGCAATTAAATCTCTGCTTGCCCTGCTTTCACTTCCCAACGAGAATTACAAAGCACGATCTGTAAATAATTCTTTGCACTCACCCTATTTTGATTTTGGGTTGGATGCCAGGATGATTGAGAATCTAGAAAAGGTAAGTATACAGGCTATCATCGTGATGGGCAGGGGACAATGGGATGATGCCTGGAAGATGCTTGAGGAGATGGACCTCGAGGAGTTGGATTATCTTGACAAAGATAGACACAAGAAAAACCTGCTTAAGGGGGTTGACCTGAAAGCATTACGTAAAGCATTTGAAAGATTTTGGCACTTTTTTGATGGGATCGGTGCCATCCAATCCCAGAAGAACTGGGTCGCCTGGCTTGAACAACAACTGGCAAGCTTACGATTTGTGGAAAGACTTTCTGGTAATTGGGATTGGGAAGCCTATCAATCGCTTGGTGATGTACTAAAAGCGCTCGTAATAAGCGAAAGTGTGGCAGGAGAACGTGAAGTGAATTACGCCCAATTCCTCAATGATCTGGTGGGAACACTCAGCGGTGCTATTTTGCAAGAGCCGAGGGAGACTCGCCAGAACGCTGTGCTGGTTGGGGGAATTGTCGAAGCTCGCGCTTTCCGTTTCAAAGCGGTTGCTTTATTGGGTCTCTCTGAAGGACTTTTCCCGGTAGTTGAGAACCCAGATCCCTTCCTGGACGAAGTGTTGCGCCGGGACCTCAAGATGGAACCCCGATTGGGACGCGAACAGTCCAGTATCTTTCACCAGGCATTCACCAGGGCGGAAGAACACCTGCTAATCACGCGACCTCACCTGGCAGAGGATGGTGAGAAATGGGATCCCTCTCCATATTGGAATTCGGTTAAATCGTTGTTTACCAAGGATAGCTGCAAGAAGATACAACCGGCAATTCCCCGCCCTCAGGCGGATGCCTGTTCTCCAGAAGAGTTGTTATTCTGGGCTGAACAGCAAAATGGCTTATTCATAGAATCCGACACGTTACTCAATCGTCGACAAAGGATTGCCCTAGGTGGCAAGATCCTCAAGGCGAGGCGTGCTAGACAAGCGTCCGGAGCCTACGAGGGGTATGCAGAGCAATTGGTGGATTTTCTCCTCATTCGCTATTCCCCTGACCATACCTGGAGTCCATCCCGCTTGGAGGGGTACACCACTTGCCCGTTTGATTTCTATGTCAACCATGTTCTCGATTTGAAAGAGCGCAGCGTACCAGAATTGGGTTTATCAGTAGCCCAAAGAGGATCGATCTATCACGAGATCCTTGAAATGGTCTATCGAAACGCGGGGAATAATGCGGATGTAAACACCCTACTTGCCTTCTTGCAGGAATGCGCTGCCAGTGTCTATCTCATCTCCCCCCGGAAACAGGGATTTCGCGAATCACCCTTGTGGGAAGTAGAGAAGGCGGAAATGAACAGTAAGCTGCGCGATACGATCACGCTACTGGAGGAAAAACGGGAAGATTGGAACCCCATTCAGTTGGAAGCAAAATTTGGGACAACCCAGCCGTTTGGAATAGATATTGGAACTGAGAAGGTTCTCATACGGGGAACCATTGACCGGGTGGACAAGAATTCCGAGGGAGACATTCGTGTGATCGATTACAAAAGTGGAAGGGGAAATTTATCAAAAACAGATCTAATAAGCGGTCGCAGGTTACAAGTAACGATCTATGCGCTGGCAGCCCAACAGGGCTTAAGCTATGGCAATGTTGTAGATGGCTTCTACTGGGTTATCGGAGGAAAGCAAAACCCAATGCTGCAATTATCCAAGATCAAGCATGATAACCTCGAAGGTTTAGATGCAGCCTATGAAGTGTTGCAAGCGCATCTAGAACAGATTCTCCATGGCGTACGTGCCGGCAAATTTCCTCCCAAGCCTCCCAAAGGTGGCTGTCCATCATATTGCCCAGCGGCAGGGTGGTGTTGGCGATATCAACCCGGTTTTAAGGCAGGATAACCCATGACAAACCCCAGAATCCTTAAAGTCCTGAAAGCCTTTGACAAACTAAACGATGAACAGCGTGAAGCCGTGCTGGAGCGTGGGCGCGATGTGGCGGTAACGGCCGGTGCAGGCACCGGCAAGACCTCTACTCTCGTGGCACGATATACCTCTCTCCTTGCAGAGGGGATTCCTCCGCGACAGATCGCAGCCATTACCTTTACAAAGAAAGCTGCCCTGGAAATGCGCTCGAAAGTTCGAGAAGCCTTGGTGACCATGCAGGTCCAGGCGGTAGATGATGTTGAGGAACGCCAGAGATGGGCAGATCTTTCCGCACAGATGGACGCGGCACGCATCGGAACGATCCACAGCCTGTGTAGTGAGATCCTGCGTGCACATCCTGCAGAGGCAGGCATAGACCCGAGGTTTAAAGTATTGGACGAAGGTGTCGGCAAGGCTTACCAAAGCCAGGCGGTGGAGGATACGTTAAAAAGCTTGGTCAGCCAGGATCATTTTCTCCCCTTGCTACGGAACATTGATTTATTTGACTTGAAAGATATGCTGAAAACACTTTTGGAAAAACGCTTGGAATCGATGGAAGTCTTTCAGACCACTATCCTTAATAGGGAGCGGTTGACGCAGGAGTTGCAGAATCGCTTGAGTAGGCCGGAATTCCAGGAGCCTTTGCGTGAATTGAAGTCAATGTCCGAGTCGACTCTAATCACCGATGGGGGAGATAAACTCGCTGCCATACTGACTGAGGTCAAGCGTTTATGGATGGATGCTGATGCGGCACTGGAATCCGGCGATCCAGCAGCCTGTGCAGCTGCTCTATATGATCTCCGCCGGAACCAATTCACAAAAACTGGAGGAACGAAAGGTAGCACTTCAAAATGGATTTACGATGAGCTCAAAACTAATTTTGATCTCTATATCAATCCACTCACAGGGGGTAAGGTTTCCACGGATGAGCCGCCAACAGTCGAGACCGAAGTGCTTTTTGAGCAGCTTCTCCCACTCCTACACGATGCCTTTGACGCGGTTCACAAGGCTTATCAGGATTTGCTGGAAAACGACCAGGCGCTAGATTTTGATGACCTGGAATATAAAGCTCAACAACTCCTGCGATATCCGGAAATCCGTGCGTACTGGCAGGGAGAACTGCAAGCTCTGTTGGTGGATGAATTCCAGGACACCAATCGGCGCCAACAGGAGATCGTGCGTGCATTAACTGGCGCTCCCGGACATCTATTCATTGTAGGCGATCCGCGCCAGTCAATTTATCGTTTCCGCAAAGTGGACGTGACTGTTTTCAAGGCAGAGGAAGACCGCATTAAAAGTGAAGAAGGTCGGGTGATCGAACTCAACCGCACCTACCGCGCGCACGCTCCGCTGCTGGATGCAACTGGCAACCTGTTGGATGGTGTAATCAATGCTGACCGTCCTTCCACGCCTGATTACTATATCCCCTTTACGCCGATGATGGCACATCGGACCGAACCCGATGTGGGCTATAAGTCACCTCACGTTGAATTTGTATTAGGCGTGGGCGAGGATGCGGATTCTGCCAGGCCATTGATGGCGAAAGCCCTGGCAGCCCGCTTGCTCGAACTGAAAGCTGAGAAACAATTCGATAAATGGGATGAAGTTGCGCTGCTCTTCCGTGCTGCTACCGGTTTTCCCTTTTACGAGGAAGCTTTCGAGGACGCGGGCATTCCCTTTGTGACGGTAGCGGGTAAGGGTTTTTACGATCGTCCCGAGATCCGTGATCTGATGAATATTTTGCAGGCTTTGGCTGACCCGCTTGATGACCTGGCATTTGCCGGACTGCTGCGCTCTCCCGCTTTTGGATTAACTGATGCTGCCCTTTATCTGCTGCGGCAATCAGGAGAGCCTTTCTGGACTGCACTACAGGGAGACCTTTTTGCGCTTTCAGAGGCTGACCAAATAGCCGCGAAACGTGCTCTCGATATTTGCGCTTACCTCATGTCGAGGGTCGATAGAATTCCAGTGGCGGAGCTACTCAAACAGGTGTTGGACGCACTGGATTACCGGGCGTTGCTGGCAACAGCCGACAGTAAGGGCAATGACACGGAAGGCAAGGCATCGGGGGGACGGCTTTGGCGTAATGTGGATAAGCTGCTCATCGACGCGCGCAAGACCGGGCAGGTGAGTGTGCGTTCCTTCCTGGATATTTTGGAGACCCTGAATGATGTTGGCGCACGTGAAGGGGAAGCCCCGGCAGAGGCAGAAGGCAGCGTGGTCCTGATGACTATTCACAAATCCAAGGGGCTGGAATACCCGGTGGTTGTTCTGGCGGATGCCGGTCGGACGCGAAGAGGTTCAAGTGAAAACGTGTATCTTTTCAACGAATTAGGCGTAACCTTTAAATTGGACCAGTCTCCCATACTGTATAAACTAGCCAAAGAGTTAGACCGGGATCAGGAGAGTTGCGAAGATCTGCGCTTGCTTTACGTTGCGCTCACCCGTGCCAAATCCAAGTTGTTGATAAGCACCCATTGCAAGTTTAATGAAAATGGCGAGATAAAACTTGACCAGTGGGCAAAGGAGCTTGTGGAAACCACAGGAGTCCAATCAGCGGAATTTGTGGAAGCAGAAGGCAAATCGTTTGAAATCCAGATGACACAAGAGCACCCGTTGCGTATCTGGTGCACCTTCCCATATATACCCCTCCCGATGATTGATGCCCCGGTTGCAGTAAAGGAATTGGCAACGCAAAGTGACCTGATCCCTCTTTACCAACCGGTGGAAGGGTTCCTACCGGAAACAACCGAAGAAGTTAAAGGTAAAAGTTGGCAGGTTATTAGTCAGGGGGAGGGTGTACCGGGAAATATCTTGGGGAGCATGGTGCACAAAGCGATCCAACGCTGGCTCTTCCCGAGTGATCCCCGCATGACCGCTCTGTTTGAAATGGAAACATTTAATGCTGGATTAGCCAGTGAGAAATTGCGTTTGCATGCGATAGACCGAGCGATTGAGTTATTGGCGCGCCTACGCCGGCATCCAATCTGGGAGGAGATCAATTCTGCGCAGGATCGATATTCAGAATTACCTTATAGCTATACCGTAGAGGGGAGGATGGAGAACGGAGTGATCGACCTGCTCTATCAGACCTCGAATGGGTGGCAACTCATTGATTTCAAAACTGACCCCATCCAGACACCTTTATACAAAGAAGAACTTGTGCAAGGTTATGCGTCCCAGGTGCGGCGATACGCATATGTGGTGGGGACTATATTAGGTCAGCCAGTGCAAACGAGGATTTGCTTTCTGGATGACCGAGGCAAAGTGGAATTGGTAGTAGTTTGATCCGGTAGAAATATAAAGGGGCTGCCCAAAAAGTCAGCCTCGACAGTTGAATAAACCACAAAAACAAACAAAGAAATAAAAAAGAACAAAAAAAAGCAGCGATCAAACGACCGCTGCTTTTGCTATGTTATGTGCAATACACAGAATTCCCCATTCAGTACTCACTTTATCAATTCCTCGCAGAAGAAACCGCCTGAACCCCCAATCCCCCTTGAGACGGCCAAATACAGCCTCCACCTCAACCGGGCGCCGAGATCGCAATACCAATCCTTGCGGAGAAAGTAGATTATCACGGGCTTGTTGTTTGAGCCTTTCCCACTCCTTGCCTATTTGTATCTGCCGGTTATTTTTTGCCCGAGTACATTCTGCCTTTACAGGACAGTGTGAACAATCCTCACACTCATATATGCGTCGTTCTGAGGTGTATCCATTCTCACTCTTGTATGGCTTTGTATACACATATCGTAAACGTTTCTTTTGTGGACATTCATATTCATCTTCTTGAGCATAATAGGCAAAATTCTCTGCCCGATAAGGCTGTTTCTTTTTATAGTTCCGTTTCTGTTCGTAATGAAAGCGGTTGTCTTTGACGTAAGTTGTTATGTGGTTTAGGTCCAGGTAGCTGTAGTTCTCTTCACTGCCATATCCCGCATCTGCCACCAGGTTTTTGGGATAATCCCCCAGCCACAGCCTGAACTTCTCAAGGTGTTCTTTCAAGCAACTGGTATCTCCTGCCCTGCGATGTAAGCTGAAGCCTAATACAAATTGCTTCTGTGTCCCCAGTTGCACATTATAGCCAGCCTTCAACTGTCCATTCCTCATGTGGTCTTCTTTCATCCGCATATATGTGGCGTCATTATCGGTCTTGCAGAAGTTGTTGCGTCCCTCAAATATCGCTTCATACCGTTCATATTTCTCCATCCTTGGAATGTAATCTTTCTCCAACTTCGCCTTGGCCTTGCTCAAATCTTTGTCTTCCGGATTTTCTTTCAACCGTTCATTGATCTTCCTGGCGGCTTCTTTCAGTCTCTCTGCGTCTATTTCTTTGCCTTCCCCTACTTCTTCTAAATCATTCTCTCCGTATTTCGCCTCTTCCGCTGCTTCTATCTCGTCTATTTCTTCGAGTAACTGCTGTACTTTTTCTCGCAGTTTGGCTTTATTCTTCTCTGTGCTCTTCCGCCACACAAATTTGTATTTGTTCGCATTAGCCTCTATCTTTGTCCCATCTACAAAGTAGTGCTCCAGATCAACATAGCCCGCTTCCATCAGTTGCTCTATTACCCCGTAAAATACTTCGTCGATCACCGCTTTCATAACCTTCCCCCTGAAGCGGTTGATGGTTCGATGGTCTGGACGGTTCATCCCGCTCAGCCACATGTAATTCACATTCTCCCGCAGTTCTTTCGCTATTCGCCGCGAGGAAAACACCCGTTGTGTGTAGGCATATACGATGACTTTCAGCAGCATCTGTGGGTTGTAGGCGCTTGTCCCTCCCCCTTTGTACTGCTTCTCCAGTATCAGTCGATCGATCTCTTCGATCATTTTGCTCACCACCCTTACCAGATGGCTTTCAGGTATCAGCTCTTCCAGGCTCGGTGGTAATAGCATTGCTTGTTGTGGTTCGTATCGTTTGAAGATTTGTCTTTTCATCCCCCTATTATATTAAAGTTTTTGAGGCTGCCCATACTTTTGGGACAGCCTCTCAAAACCTCTATACTCAAGAGAAGAAAAAAGAGACCCCTATGTCTCAGAGGCAGCAGCTCGAACGAATCATGACCATTGATCGGAGCATTAGTAACGTATGACCCGTCTCCTTTCTGATTAATCAAATCCGTAGTGATACAAACTTAAGGCTAACTCAATAGGCGAAAATCCGGTCTGTTTTTCCTAGAATATGAGCAGGTAATACATAACCCTGGCATTACTCAAAAACAGGAAACAGAGGGACGGATGAAATTGGATGTGGTTAGCCAACCTGACTCGCAAGCGGTGGACGAATTAAATCGCTTGCTCGAGGTTGGGAAATTGCTGGTGTCTGTCTTGACAGAAGAAGAGCTGGCCACGCTCCATATCCTCATCGGTGTTTCAGATAAAGAACAATCATCGATCGATATAGGTAACGCCAGTGTCACTTGACATCTGGTGTTACCCATCATAGTATTTCAAATCTCCAGAGGAGATTTTAGTTGGCAGAGAAGACAAATATTTCTGGTTGGGCAACATATCTCAGGGTCAGTGACGAGGACAAGCAGAGCCCTGAGCGTTCATTTGCCATGCAAAGGCAGCGCATCCACGAAAATCTCATCAGCGGATCTGATATCGATTTTAAAAATGAATACCGAGATATGCTGACCGGAACCTCTCCAAACCGGGCAGATTATCAGAAGCTGTTGGCCGATGCTGAAGCTGGAAGGTTCTCGCACCTGGGTCTTTACCGGGCTGACCGTTTTGGCCGGGACACAGTCGAGGGTCTGCAGGCTGCTACGAAATTGATGGGATGGGGAATCAAGATCAGGGTGGCACACATGCCCAGCCTGATGCCCGAAACACCGGATGGTTTCTTTATGTTCCTGCTTCAGATGGGTATGGCTCAGCGGGAGGTAGATGTCCTGCGACAACGGACATCCGATGGTATGGAAGTTAAAATGCGTGCCGGTGGTTGGCCTCACAAAGCACCTGAGGGTTATATCAACAAAGAAAGATTGATTAGCAGCAGCAAATACGATCGTTGGGTGGAGCAAAATCCGAAATCAATCGGCATGATTAAGGATGCTTTTGAGCTGCTTCTTCAGGATAAATATACCCTGATCGAAATATGTGAAGAGCTTTCAGCACGTGGGTACACACGGTCAGGCGGGAACCCTTGGGCATGGAATGATCTCCAAAACAAACGAAGGATGACTGCAAAAAATCGATTGTCGTGTATCTTCCATAATCCCTTTTACACCGGTTGGGTGGTCTCGGAAAGCTACGGAATAAAGTTGGGAGAAGTGCGCGGCTCCTGGGAACCCATCATCACAGAAGCAGAGTATTTGCGGGGATTAGAGATACTACGCAAACATGATCACGACAAGTCTCGAGATAAGAAGCATTTTTATCTTCTCAAAGGGTTGCTCTGGATGGATATTGAGGGCAAAAGGCTGAAAATGTCGGGTTCCTCCCCGGTTGTTCACCAAAGATTGTATCCATACTATTGCACCAATACAAAACCCAATGGTAAAGATATCAATATCGCTTGTACCGTTGTGGACGAACAGATACCGTCCTGGCTTTCTCAATTGGCTGTCTCCATTGATCACCTTCCAGCGATCCGTGAAGCGTACCTGTCTCAAGTAAAGAATTTTGTAGCCAATGATCAGGAAATTCAGACGAAGAAGATCCATGCTCAGCTTACCCAACTCAAGAACGAGGAATCCCGTTTGGGAAGGCTGTTCATTACTGGTAACCTGAGCGAAGAGGCTTACAGCCAACTTCGGTCAGAGTGGGAGGAGAACATCCGGGTCTGTAAAAGTAAGCTGCTTGAATCTGCAAAGAATGTCAATGTGGTAATGGTTGACCTGGATATGGCCTTACTTCTGCTGGCCAATTGTTCGTTACTATTCAATCGTATGGATGAGAAAGGAAAGGTGAGATTACTGAAGATACTGGCGAAACGAATTATAATTAACAAAGAAGGCGAGATAATTGATCAAGAGTTAAATTCGCCCTTTACTTATCTTCGCTCCCTATCATTAGATGTTTCAACACCCTCTGGGAGCATTGTGCAAAGTTCGGAGCAGGTCTCCTTTGGGACGCCAGGAATTTCACGAAGTGTCAGGCAGCAGTGTCTTGCCTGGCGTTTTTTATAAACAGCTTCATTTAAAGGTAGGAATAAAATGGAAAAACAGAAACTGCCAACCGTTTTGTTAACTGGCTTTACCGAATTCGGTGAGTATGGGAAAAATGTCTCTGAAGTATTGATGGCAGAGGTTGAAGCAAATCTTCACTTATTTCCAGGCGCAGCAGTTGTTACACGGGTACTTGATGTGGATTACACCAATGCAGAACAACAATTTGATCGCGCTGTCCTCGAGGTTGAGCCTGACCTGGTAATTTCCTTCGGATTGAGTTGGAACATTGACGAGATCAAGCTTGAACGCTTTGCCTTGAATATTGACGATGCAACACTTCCAGACAATTCAGGTGTGCTGCGCCAGGGTTCAGAAATTGTCCCGGAAGGCACACTTACCTTGAAAACCACTCTCCCATTACCTGAGATTTTTGAATCGCTGAAAAACAAAAACATCCCCGTCAAATTTTCAAATCATGCTGGTGCTTATTTATGCAATCATATTTTTTATCATGGGCTGACCAAATTTTCAGACACCTCTCCTCTTGTACCATACGGTTTCATTCATCTGCCCCCATTACAAACTCAGGTCACAGATCTGGGGAGAATGGTTCTCACTCAAGAACAGCTTTTACAAGCTGCCGTATCTATCGTCAATGCATCTTTGCAAAGTCTCGGTGATTGATGATCTTCGGGCTAAATGGCGGGCGACTCATTCCATTACAATCCTGATACTTTGCTAAATTCATAGAAAATCTTAATAATAGTGCATTACAATGACATTAATAACATTTAGGAAAGGTTATCAATAGACAATGAACTTTGGTGGCTATGGCTTATATATCTTGTTTTCTCTGCCGGCTTTGCTCTTGGGTTTATGGGCTCAATTGAAAGTAAAGTCAGCTTTTAATAAATATTCACAGGTACGGGCATACAGCGGAATTACCGGCGCACAAGTCGCACGGCGAATCCTTGATTACAACAACCTGCGTGAGGTAAAAATTGAAGAGACTCAGGGTCACCTATCTGATCATTACGACCCCCGCTCTAAAACCCTGCGTCTCAGCCCACAAGTCTATCGCGGCAACAGCCTGGCTGCTGCTGGCATTGCAGCCCACGAGACCGGTCACGCACTGCAAGATTTCACAGGCTACACCATGCTTAAATTCCGCAGTATGATAGTTCCAACTGTTCAAATCGGCAGCTGGTTGGGTCCAATCATTTTTATGATCGGTTTATTTTTACAAGGATCTATCGGTACTAACATTGCCTGGATCGGTATCCTCATTTTCTCTGCCACAGCCATATTTGCGCTGGTTACACTGCCTGTGGAATACGATGCCACCAGGCGTGCAAAAGCCTGGTTAACAGACACTGGTCTGGTCATGTCTCAAGAGATGAAGGGTGTGAACAGTGTGCTTGATGCAGCTGCCCTCACCTATGTGGCTGCAGCAGCACAATCTGTTTCAACAATCTTGTACTATGTCTTTCTGCTTGCCGGCAGAAGGGATGACTGAGAATAACAACCCTTATATATAAAAATAGTACAATCCTGGATAGATCAGGATTGTTACTGTAACGTTATTGTGACATACTCATTCTATGAGAACTGAGTTCAGAATGACATCGTATCTCAATGATTGATCATCCATTTTCAAGTAGAAGCGTTTGGGGGATAATTTTCATTGTCTCCCTGGTTGTCTTACCGCTCAGCTTATATCTCAACGCCCCACCGCTGGTCCCTGAATTAGACCATCAACAGCCTTTTGCCGATTGGAAATCCGTTGATCTGCGCGTGATTAGTGCTGGGCAATTCGAACGAGGACACCCTGAGATCATCGCTGTTTACAGCCGAGTCACCAAAAACAATCTTACTATTCGGATTGACTTCACTGAGAACATCTCTTTAACAAATTACGATGTAGAGATTGTACTTCTTCCTTACAAAACCAGCGCTAATCCGTCTGGTGACAGGAATTCATCCGCTGGTGTAACTATAAATTTTTCAGATTCAGATGAAATATCTATCAGTAGCCAATCAGGTATCATGGAAGACAAGGGAATTAATATCCACCAGGACGAAATCCTAAAATCGATAGTCTTATCGATTCCATCTCCCTTATCCCAGTTTACGACAGCGCTTAGCCAGGCTAATATCAACGTATTTGATAACAACACTGCGATAAACGTGTCAAGCTCTGGTTGGTTCCCCCTTAAATCCACAAAGATTATTCCACGTGCATCGTTAGTTCTTTCTTTTAAAACTGCCTTAAAAACCGGCACACCCGCAGAATTGCTCCGTAGTTGGAACGGTGCGCACACCGGCCCCTTGGGTCAAAGACATGGCTTGGAGCAGGTATTCTCTGCTGTCGAGAATTATCAAGTACCAATTTTTTTACTCGACATCACCACACCTGAACGCCTGTCTGCTCTGTCAATGCTTGGGCAATTAGATCAGTTGGATGCTCTTTACCGTAATAAACTGGTTTACCTGGCTGATTCATGTTCCGGTGACCATTCTATTTGGCAGCAGTTGCTCCAAGTTAATCGAACTCTCTTACAAGGGTTTTGGCCTCACGAAAGTCGCACAGCCTATTTGCCATTTAATGGCAGTGTTCCCGGGCAGTATGAATTGGTTTTTGGTAAGCTGTCGAACACAGGCACCATTCGAGTCTGGGATAACCGGAATGTGATCCCTCTGCCTGATGACGAAGGTATGGTCAAGACTGCTGAAGGCGACTTGGTGTGGCAGGCCGATCACAATGGATTGTCCTTACCGGTCGAAGCTGCGTTGCTAGAATCAGCACTGTCGCCCGAATCTAATGATCTGGTCGTTCTGGGTGGTAATCTGCCTGAGTCAAGCTGGGGTGATTCAGCTGTGATCCCAACAGCGTTTTATAGAATTGCTAACACACCCTGGATTAGGGTACTTTCAGAAACAGACTTGATTACCTGGCAAGGGCAGCCTTTCTCATCCGACTCGCAAATCCAGTGTGAGAACATCCTTTGTTGGCGTAAATCTGTAACACATACTGGTTTGCAATACAAACTATCAACTCTTAATGACCGTTTGGTTACAAATCCAGGCAATCCTGTTGGCCAACTTGCCTGGTCTACCTTCACCAGGCTCACCAATCCAGAGCTTGATGAGTCCACACATGCCTTGAACCAGTCCTACCTTGACCAGGTTGACCGCTTGATCACTGCCGCGCACTGGGCTGAAAACCCGGTAAATATCCAGGATTGTGATTTGGGTCTCTATGGTTCAGACTGCATCCTGGCTGATCAACACCAAATTCTTTTCTTCAACCAAAATAATGGCAGCCTGATCACCGGGTTTGTCAGTTTAGGTGGAAATATTGAACAGTGGACAGCTCCTTATTCACAAAGGGCAACTGCTTTAAGCGACCCCCATGAATGGTATGAGGACAATGGCCGTGTTCTAGACCCTTCCATCATTAACGGATCATTTATTCCACTTGCTGATTCATTCAACTATGAATTTACATTTTCTGACAGTGGGATTCGCTTCACAAACCCAATTTCTGGTGAGAACATTGCTTATACAATCACTCAAAACAGCCTGACAGTCGAGCAGCAAACCGACGGAGAATTTAATGGATCACTAATCCTTGCACCCTGCCCGCAGATTTATTATCAAGCTGCACAAATTGACCTGTTTTCATTTACTTGTCCTTCGCCTGATGCATGTACGCTGGCTGTACCAGGCTGTCTTGAAGTAGATGTGATTGTAACTGACGCTGAATTAACTACAATAGATTCCTTCCTGGACTCTCCTGCCTACATTTCTGCAGTTGAAGACCCAAATAAAGATTATCCTGCTGGTCATTATCTACCAACAGGATTCACAAACATCGCCTATAAAATTAATCAAACCGGAAGGTTTACATTCAACTTCTCTAAATAGTGATTCCCTACGTGTTTAGCAGGCTGCGCCGGTAAAACTCGCGATTGGCAAGCGCTTTCGCTGCTCCTTCTGAAGTGCAGGTTAACGGAGAGTCCACCAAGTACGCAGGAATGCCCAGTACTTTGGTAAGATATTTGTCAATACCCCGTAGAAGTGACCCGCCGCCGCATAAAGCCACACCGCGGTCAATGATGTCAGAAAGCAACTCAGGAGGAGTCTTCTCCAAGACGCGCCTGGCAGTATTACCCAGCTCTTGAAGCGATTCTTGAAGTGCATCAACAATATCTGTAGTGGTCAATATTAGCGGTCTTGGCAGACCTGAGACCTGGTCATGTCCCTGGATTTCCATTTCTTGCTGATTTTCCTGGGCCACAGCTGCACCAATACGAATTTTCAATTGCTCTGCTGTTGGTTGGCCAATAATCAACCCGTATTTCTTGCGAACAAATCCAACAATGGCATCATCCAATGCAAATCCACCCGTCCTGGATGATTCTGCTGCCACAATACCGTTCATTGCCAGCACAGCCGCCTGGTTGACGCCTCCACCCAGGCAGATAATCATATTGCCTGAAGGAGAACTGATCGGTAAATCTATACCAATAGCAGCAGCCAAAGGGGCATGAATCAGGAAAACCTCTCTACAACCTGAGCCCAATCCAACCTCGTGTACCGCCCTTGTTTCCACACTGGTAATACCATAAGGAACCGTGATCATTGCATTTGGGCGAAAGATTAACATTGATCCTACGATTTTTTTTACCAGAAATCCGATCAATTTCTCAGTGATTTCATATTCGGCGATAACGCCGTTGGTCAAAGGTCGCACGACTTCAATAGATTCAGGTACGCGGCCGTACATATCCTTGGCTGCCTGCCCCCATTCAACCATTTTCATTTCATTGGTGACAATAGCTACAACCGTGGGCTCAGATAGGAGAACCTGGTTCCCTTCAGTGACCACGATATTGGTCGTCCCCAAATCGATCCCTAATTCCCGGGAGAATAGCGGCATACACTTAATCCTTTAAGAGTCCTGATTGCGTGATTTCCGATTTCGATAGCGTTTGACTGCATTTAAGCGCAGTGAAGATTTCCTCAACGAGGCCTGAATCATTAAATATTCGTCTGTATCCATGTCATCTGCTCTGGATAGGAGCTCTTCTGCACGTGCCTTTGCTGCTTCTGCCCGTGATTCATCAATTTCGCTAATATCTTCTGCGGCATCAGCCAAAACAGTTACCTGGTCGGGTTGCACTTCAGCAATTCCGCCGGCAACGGTAAAGAATTGTTCTTCATTGTTTTTTCGTACGGTAATGACACCAAACTGCAGTACACTCAAGACCGGAGAATGATCTTTAAGTATGCCCATCATACCATCAATACCAGGAAGAATGACAATATCTACATCATCTTTATAGACTAAACGGTCTTGCGAGACGATCTCACACCTAATGGTCATCAGAGTCATCCTTACATTTTAGCTGCAGCTTCAATGACGTCCTCAATTGAGCCGGCCATATAAAAGGCTTGTTCTGGCAGGTCATCATGTTTTCCATCCAGAATTTCCCGGAACCCACGCACTGTTTCACGGAGAGGCACGTAACGACCTGCGCGTCCGGTAAACTGCTCAGCCACAAACATCGGCTGCGAGAAGAACCTCTCGATTTTCCTTGCGCGTGAGACGATTAATTTGTCATCCTCAGACAATTCATCGATACCGAGAATGGCGATAATATCCTGAAGGTCCTTATAGCGCTGGAGAACCCTTTGAACCTCTCGTGCAGTGTTATAGTGCTCTTCTCCAACTATTGTCGGGTCCAAAATTCGGGAGGTAGAAACAAGTGGATCAACAGCAGGGTAAATAGCTTTTTCTGCAATAGCACGATCGAGCGCAATTGTGGCATCCAGGTGGGTGAAGGTAGCCACCGGCGCCGGGTCTGAATAATCATCTGCAGGAACGTAAACCGCCTGCATGGAAGTGATCGAACCCTGTGTTGTGGAGGTGATCCTCTCCTGCAGCTCGCCCATTTCCGTTGCCAGCGTTGGTTGGTAACCAACTGCAGATGGCATACGTCCGAGCAAAGCAGATACTTCTGAACCAGACATGGTGAATCGGAAAATGTTATCAATAAAGAGCAGTACATCCATGCCTTCATCGCGGAAGTATTCAGCCATAGACAAGGCTGTCAGGGCTACACGAAGACGCACTCCCGGAGGTTCATTCATCTGACCAAAGACCATCACGGTATCTTTCATGACACCCGATTCAAGCATTTCACGGTAAAGCTGTGTGCCTTCACGTGTTCTCTCGCCTACACCAGCAAAAACAGATTTTCCTTTGTGAACTGTTGCAATGGAGCGGATAAGTTCCATGATGATGACTGTTTTACCAACACCTGCACCACCGAAAATACCTGTCTTACCGCCGCGCGTGAAGGGAGCAATCAAATCAACAACTTTTAAGCCGGTTTCAAACACCTCAACCTTTGTCGCTTGTTGCTCAAAAGTCGGTGCGGGGCGGTGAATAGGGTACTTATGCTGCGTCTCAGCCGGTCCCTTGCGATCAACGGTATCGCCTGTCACGTTAAAAATCCTGCCCAGGGTGCCTTCGCCAACGGGCACCATGATGGGGTGATGCGTACGTTCTACTGCCACGCCTCTCTGCATGCCATCAGATGTATCCATGGCTACGCAGCGCACCCATCCTTCGCCAAGGTGTTTTTCCACCTCAAGAATTACCTTCTTGTCACCAAGGGTCTGAACTTCCAACGCTTCATAAATCTCAGGCAAATTACCCTGACTGAATTCAACATCAACCACACCACCTTGAATTTGAACAACTTTGCCCTTCGACTGGTCCATTAATCCCTCCAAACAATCAAAAAATTCATGCTACCTTGCAGCGCCTTTTGCCTGCGCTTCAGCACCACCAACAATATCCAAGATATCATTGGTAATTGCTTGTTGGCGCATCTTGTTATATTCAAGTTCCAACATACCGATTAATTCATACGCATTATCAGTGGCGTTACGCATGGCAACCATGCGGGCAGCATTTTCACTGGCCTGCGCAGATAAAATTGCCTGATAAACCTGCAGCGCTGTAAATCTCGGTACAATCTGATCCAATATCTCAGCCTGGCCGGGTTCGTATAAGAACACACCTGATCCCGGTTTTCTAACATCTTCCCTGCTCTCTTCCCGATCTTCCAATGAAAACGGCAGCAGTTTCTTGATAACTGGCCTGTACTGCATCATATTAACAAATTCAGTAAACACAAGGTAAACCTGGTCAAATTTTCCATCCAGGTATTCATCTACTGCAAGTTTGCCGATAGCTGACACATCCCGGTATTCAGGCGGTGCCGGTATCTGACTGAACTCGGCAAGAATCTTCCGTCGTCGTCTCGCCAGCATATCCCTGCCTTTTTTTCCGACAGTGATGTAAGTCACAGGTGCTGCAGCATTTTGAAATCCAAACAGCACTGTTCGAACAAGGTTGATATTGTACGAACCAGCCAGACCTTTGTCACTTGAAATTGCCAATACCAGGATGTTATTCACCTCTTTACGTTCGGATAGTAACGGGTGTAAGCTGGCGTGGCCGGGCTGGGAAGCGAGGTGAACGAGAACTTGCCAGGCTTTTTGCGAATATGCCTGCGTGGCGGTAACAGCCTGTACTGTTTTGCGTGCTTTACTGGCGCTAACAGTTTCAAGAGCCCGGGTTAATTGGGAAATGTTTTTTACACTTTGAATGCGCCGGCGCATTTCTTGAGATGAAGGCATCTTTTATTCCTTTTATCTCGTAATATTTAGACGGGCTGCCATGTCTGGTTGAACTCTGTCAGAGCGTCCCGTAGTGATTGTTCATTATCCTTGGTTATCAACTTCTTTTCACGGATATCCTTGCCGATCTCAGGATGATTGGTCTCCATAAAGCGCAGCATAGCTGATTCCCACTCTTTCACTTTGTCCACATCAACTGAATCACAGTAGCCATTGGTTCCGGCAAATAATGTCATCACCTGGTTTTCAAGGCTTACCGGTCTGTACTGTGGCTGCTTGAGAATCTCCTGCAAACGCTGACCGCGACTTAGCTGTGCCTGGGTGGATTTGTCCAAATCAGAACCAAACTGTGCAAAAGCTGCCAGGTTTCGGTAAGATGCCATGTCCAGCCGCAATCGTGCCGCAACCTGCTTCATGGCTTTGGTCTGTGCAGAACCACCTACACGTGAGACGGAAATACCAACATTGACAGCCGGCCGAATGCCGGCATTGAAAAGGCTGCTCTCAAGGTAAATTTGTCCATCAGTAATTGAGATCACGTTTGTTGGGATATATGCCGATACATCACTCAGAAGTGTCTCAATGATTGGCAGTGCTGTTAGAGAGCCGCCTGTACCTGAAACTTTGACGACCTTGTAGTCATCCACATTTTCCATTTCGGAATGCGTTGTTTCTGCGTCATACTGAGAGCGGGGGCCATCAAAGACCTTTCCGTTGAGTGCATGCTCAATTTCTTTACCCGGCGCATCAAAGTCCTTTTTGACAATCACAAACTGCGTTGCCAGTCGGGCTGCGCGTTCCAATAGCCTTGAGTGTAAGTAGAAAACATCACCGGGATATGCTTCACGACCTGGAGGTCGTCTCATCAGAAGCGAAACCTGGCGGTATGCCCAGGCATGCTTTGATAGGTCATCATAGATTACCAGTGCATCCCGACCCGTATCCATGAACTCTTCACCAATAGCACAGCCTGAATACGGCGCAATGTACTGCAAAGCTGCAGATTCATCGGCTGCTGCCAGCACAACCACGGTATGTTCCATTGCACCGTGCTGTTCAAGTGTAGCAATGGTTCTTGCCACAGCTGACTTCTTCTGCCCAATGGCGACATAAATGCAGATCAAGTCTTTGCCTTTTTGATTGATGATTGTGTCAATCGCAATAGCGGTTTTACCAGTCTGCCGGTCACCAATGATAAGCTCACGCTGACCGCGTCCAATCGGGATCATGGAATCAATGGCTTTGATACCGGTTTGAACAGGGGAATCGACATCCTGCCTGTCAATTACACCGGCAGCAATGCGCTCAATTGGTCTAAATTTGGAGTAGTTGATCGGCCCTTTGCCATCGATAGGTTCACCAAGCGCATTGACGACCCGCCCGACCAAACCATCTCCCACAGGCACCGATGCAATCCGTCCAGTGGAATAAACCAGCATACCTTCAGCTAACTCAGAGTACTCGCCCAATGCAATGACACCGACTCTTTTTTCTTCCAGGTTGAAGGCAATGCCCATCACACCATTTTCAAATTCAACCAGTTCCTGTGAACGAATGGCATCAAGGCCGGTTACCTCAGCAATACCATCACCAGCAACCTGAACCACGCCCACATCTCGTACTTCAACTTTCTTCTTATAAGTGTCAATTTTTTGTTGAAGCTCTGAAGTAATATTTTGAATGATCTCTTCTGACATTTAACCTCCACCCGGTGTTAAGTCTATTGCCTTACTGTGTGAGTTTTGCAACCGCATCTTTATCCAGCTTCTTAATTAAAGCAGTTATCAAATCATTTGTCATCACATAATCGCTGTGATGCATGATCGAACTGTGAGAGTGAATATGCCTGGCAGCAACCCCTATCACAACTGTGGGTACGCCTGAACCTGATAGATGAATTTTTCCACCATCAGTCGCGCCGCCCTCCATTGATGAGAGCTGAACAGGAATTGACAATTCAGCAGCGGTATCTAAAACCAAATCCCGCAATTTTAGATTTGGAATCATTCTGGAGTCATAAACCAACATGTTGGGTCCACCGCCGAGTTTGACAGGTGATTCCTCAGGTTTGACACCCGGTACATCTCCCGCAATACCCGACTCAAGGATTATGGCGACATCCGGTTTAATTACCTCGGCGCAGGTTTGCGCGCCGCCCAGGTAGGTTTCCTCAAGCACAGTTGCAGCCCCGTAAACTGTGTTGGGATGATCCATTGACTGCAGTGATTTCAATGTCGAAATGATCAGAGCAACACCCAAGCGGTCATCAAACGCTTTGGATAGATAGCATTTTCCGTTGGACAACACCTCAAAGTCTGCCATAGGTATGATTGGATCACCGATTCTCACCCCGGCATCGTCCATTTCCTGGCGATTGACTGCACCAATGTCTATGTACATATCTTTGATAGTTACAACTCGTTCACGGTCTTCCTTAGACATCAAATGCGGCGGTTTGATACCAATCACACCAGTTACCTTGCCCTTGTGAGTGTGAATGACCACCCTCTGACCTAGCAGAACCTGTGAAAACCAGCCTCCCAGGGGTAAAAACTTGATGAAACCGTCATCAGTAATGTACTTCACCATGAAGCCAATTTCATCCATATGACCTGAAAGCATGATTTTTGGATCGGTAGCTGATCCTTTTTTTGCACAGATCACACTGCCTAATTTATCCAGGGATAGCTCTCCAAGTCCAGCAAGTTCTTTTTCGACGATTTTTCGAACAGGGGTTTCGTAACCTGAAACGCCAGGCGCTTCGGTCAGAGTTTTTAATAGCTCAGCAATCTTATCCATGGGTCTCCTTGTTTTCTGGCATTGCATGATCTAATTAAGATAATTATATTAAATAATAACCAATTCAGGTATTGTTTAATACCTGAAATGATTGCCAAGCTTAATTTTACCAAAAAAGTGATCAAACAACTAAATGATCTGGTACAACTCAATCAAGATGCCATTTGAACTCTTGGGATGAATAAAAGCCATTTTCCGACCCTCGAGAACTTCTGGTGTTTCATTGATCAACCGGACACCTTTAGCCTTCAAGTCACATAACATCTCGTCAATATCATCTACTTCGAAACACAGATGATGCATACCGGGACCTTTGTTTTCAATAAATTTGGCGATGCCAGAGTCATTAGTGGTCGGTTGAACAATCTCTACCTCAGTCTCACCAATCTCATAGAATGCTACTTTGGATTTTTGTGAAGGGACTTCTTCAATATGGTCCAATTCAAGACCAAATTTATCTTCCCAAAAAGCACGAGCTTCATCCAGGTCGGCTGAGGCAATTGCGATATGATGTACTTTCTTAATCTTGGCCATTCGTCGCTCCAATAACTCCTTGTAATTATAACCAGACAGGAGATTGATATTCTCCCCAGGATTTCCTTAATAAGTTACAGATCTCTCCCAAAGTGATTTGTGATTCTGCACATTCGATAAACAGCGGCATCAGATTTTCGTTTGTATTGGCAGCATTTTCGAGCCGTGTCATTAGTTCGCTAACTCTCACTGAATCACGTTTGGACCTCAAGTCCGCCAGTTTCTGTTTTTGATTGTTCTCAATTGACGGATCTACCCGCAGGCTTTCCAAAGTGATGGTCTCATTAGTCTGGAAGGCATTTACACCAACCACAACTTCTTCTTTTTTCTCAACAGCGCGTTGATACTGGTACGCCGCTTCTTGGATTTCATTCTGAATATACCCCTGCTCAATCGCAGACAAGGCACCACCAAGATCATCAATCTTGTTGATATACTTCATTGCCTCGCGGCAGATTTCTTCGGTCAGGTACTCTACCAGGTATGACCCGCCCAACGGATCAACCGAATCGACAACACCAGTCTCATTGGCGATTATTTGCTGGGTACGCAGCGCCACCCTGACAGATTTTTCAGTCGGCAGCCACAGTGCTTCATCCATGCTGTTAGTGTGGAGAGACTGTGTTCCACCAAGCACAGCAGCAGTTGCCTGCATGGCTACGCGCACTATGTTGTTTTCCGGCTGTTGGGCCGTCAGTGTTGAGCCGGCAGTTTGCGTATGGAAACGCAGCATCATTGATTTAGGATTTTTCGCTCCAAAGCGTTCTTTCATAATTTGTGCCCATAATTTCCTGGCGGCACGATATTTAGCTACTTCCTCGAAGAAATGATTATGGGCATTGAAGAAGAAGGATAATTGGCTGGCAAAATCATCAACCTTAAGGCCCGCTTTGATCGCTGCATCCACATAAGCGATAGCGTTTGCCAGTGTAAAAGCCACTTCCTGGACAGCAGTTGAGCCGGCTTCCCGAATGTGGTAACCGGAGATCGAAATCGTATTCCAGTGGGGCACATCCTGCTCACAATACCTGAAAATATCAGTGATTAAGCGCATTGAAGGCTTTGGTGGAAAAATGTACGTTCCTCTGGCTATATATTCCTTTAATACATCATTTTGTATGGTGCCGCGCAGCTGTTTTACTTCCACACCCTGCCGCCTGGCAACGCCGATGTAGAATGCCAGCAGGATAGCCGCCGGCGCATTGATGGTCATGCTTGTTGAGACCTTATCAAGTGGGATCTGATCGAATAGGCTGGCCATGTCCTCAATGGAAGATATGGATACACCTACTTTGCCCACTTCACCGCTGGCAATCGGATCATCAGCATCATATCCAATCTGTGTTGGCAGGTCAAACGCCACTGAAAGGCCTGTTTGACCTTGATCCAGAAGATAGCGATAACGCTTGTTTGATTCTTCTGCTGAAGCAAAACCCGCATACTGGCGCATTGTCCAAAATCGACCACGGTACATGTTGGGTTGTATGCCGCGCGTAAATGGGTACTCCCCTGGAAAACCTAACTCGCTCAAGTAATCAAATTCTGTGGGCAAATCCACAGGTAGTAATGGGATACCTGATCTTGTTTGAAAAACTTGTTTTCTTTCAGAGAACTTCTTTCGAAGCGGTTCCAGTGTATTTTCTCTCCATTTTGAATATTCAACGTCCAGGTTCATACAAGCCCTCGATTCCAAAAATTTTCAATAGATTTCTAATAAAGTATACTTATACAAGATTTTTTTAGCATGTATATTTATTATAGTAAAGTTTAGACAATCGTCATGTTTTTGGAGGCTGCACATCAATGAGTGAATTTCTACAACTGATCTTTTTACTGGCCCTAATCCTCTTCTTTGCCAAAACTGCCGGGTATCTCAGTACCCTGATCGGTCAACCGAGTGTTTTGGGTGAGTTGATCGCCGGCATTATTATTGGGCCATCATTAATAAATATTACTCATTTGCCAATTATCCATGGTGTCTATCTTGAAGAAATGATTTTTGAGCTCGGCGAAATTGGTGTTTTGCTGTTAATGTTTCTTGCAGGTTTAGAACTACATATTTCTGACCTTACAAAAAACCTCAAGGTTTCAGTGCTGAGTGGCTCACTTGGCGTAATTATGCCTGTTGTGCTTGGTTATTTTGCTGGACACTGGATGGGTCTTGACAATGACAAAGCCATTTTTTTTGGCCTCACCCTCGGAGCGACCAGCGTGAGTATTTCTGCCCAAACACTTATTGAATTAAATAAATTACGTACCCGGGTAGGTCTTGGATTGCTTGGCGCAGCTGTCATTGATGATGTTCTTGTCATCCTCCTGTTATCAAGTTTTCTCGCACTGAGCAGCAGCGCAAGTGGTGTTAGCCAAATAATTATTGTCTTCATTAAAATGTTAGTATTCCTGGCAGCATCTGTTGGAATTGGTCTTTGGGTGTTGCCCAAGATTACCCGTGTTACGGAACGGTTAAATATCAGCAAAGGGTTATTAGCATTTGCCCTGATCACCTTATTCTTTTATGGCTTTGCTGCAGAAGTTGTTGGCGGTATGGCAGCTATAACCGGCTCCTTTCTTGCAGGATTAATGTTTGCCCGCACCAGGCAAAAAAGAGAAATTGAAGACGGTATGCGATCCATTGCCTATGGCTTTTTTGTTCCAATCTTTTTCATTACAATTGGATTGCATGTTGATTTACATACGTTAGGTATCGATTCTTTATGGCTAATTCTAGGGATTTCAGCACTGGCTGTAATTGGAAAATTGATTGGTTCTGGAGCAGGAGCATTCTTGGGAGGATTTACTCTGATTGAGTCAATTCAAATGGGTATTGGCATGATATCACGCGGTGAAGTTGGACTAATTGTGGCTAGAGTTGGCATTGGCGAGGGCTTATTAACAAATCAGACCTTTTCAATAATCGTCGGGATGGTGTTAATCTCAACACTAATTACACCGCCTTTACTTAAGCTATCATTTGCAAAACAAATAAAAATAAAAGAAGAGCACAAATCTGAAGAATAAAACCATAACAGGAGACTATCATGTACATGATTATGTTTGTTCTAAATGACACTGATAACTTCGATGAAATTATAGATGCATGGAATGATATCGGTGTAAACCGTGTCACCGTGATGCCCAGCACCGGATTAGGCAAGTTGAAGAGAGCTGCTTTAAGAGATGATCTACCTCTCATTCCGAGCCTCGATGATCTCATTGCTCACTCAGAAATTGCCAGCCGCACACTTTTTGCAGTGGTTAAAAATGAAGAGGTTATCGATCAGTTGGTTTCTCAGACCGAGAAGATAATCGGAGATTTAAATAAGCCGAACACAGGGGTGATATTTGTCTTCCCTGTTGCGCGTGCCTATGGTCTGGAAAAACAGAATACCTGAGAAGACATTATTTCATGATAGAAATTTCTGTCAAGTCTATGGTTATTCTATTTAGAATACATATTCTAATAAGAATCATTGACGCTCATTTGGATTATTGGTAAAATGATCACCTTGAAATGTTGTACCCTTCATTTCAAAATAACCAACGAAAGGGCTTGAAAAATGAAAGTATTGTTATTAAAAGACGTCTACAAATTGGGACGTGCTGGCGACATCAAGAAAGTTGCTGACGGATATGGCAGAAATTTCTTGATTCCCAAACGATTTGCTGTGCTTGCAACTGAAGGTGCTGTTAGCCAGGTTGAGCATATCAAAGCCAAAGCGGAAGTACGAAGAGCAGAAGTCAACAATGAAATGAGTGGGATTGCTGAACAACTCAATGGCTTAGTTCTTGCTTTTGCCAGCAAAGCTGGTGAAACTGGAAAACTGTATGGCTCTGTCACCACACAAAACATTGCAGATGAAATAAATAAAAAGATTGGTTTCCAGGTTGATCGTCATGCAATTGAGATTCAGCCTATCAGATTTTTAGGAGAACACAAAGCTGTTGTTCGTCTGACCGTCGACCTGACTCCTGAAATCAAGGTCATTGTTCACCGTGAAGGTGAAAAACCAGTGCTCGCTATAACTGAAACACCCGTTGAAGAAGGTTTGGTCGAAGACGAAACACTTGTTGAAGAAGAGACCATCGAAGTTGAAGACGAAATTGTTGATAACGCTGCTGAAGAAGCTTAGTTAGTAATTTCTCAAATCAACAACCAGGCAAATCAATAAAAGTTATATCACCGGCTGAGTGTAAATTCAGCCGGTTTTGTTTTTGTATTATCGGGTACAATTTTCTCATCTATGAACGAAAACATAAGCGCTCAGCTGAAACAAAAACGTGAATCCTTAAATCTATCGTTGGGTGATGTTTCAAGTGCTACACGTATCAAAATTCAGTATCTGCAAGCACTTGAAGATGGAAATCTTGAGGCACTCCCATCACGGGTTCATGCACGTGGTTTCCTGCGAACTTATGCTGAGCACCTTGGAATACCTCCCCAATCTTTACTCTCATTATTGGACCAACAGCCTGACACTGAACAGCTGGTAAACGAAATATCAGAAGTTGTACCCAACGATCAAACTGACATTGATGAACTTTCCGGTTCATTTAATTCTCCAGCGACTGAGGAACCATCCACACCTGATAGTGACCAAAGTACCAAAAAGGATGACTCTTCCGACGAAACCTCTGCCCAATTAAGCGCTCCATCGCGAGAAATTTATACACGCATCGGTCAAAAATTTAAGAAGCAGAGATCAGCGCTGGGTTTGAAACTGGAGGATGTTGAAGAATATACACATCTTCGCCTGAGGCATCTGGAAGCCATTGAAGAAGGAAATTTCAATACATTGCCTTCACATGTTCAAGCCAGGGGGATGATAACCAATTACGCTCGTTTTCTAGATTTGGACACTGAGAGTGTCCTGCTGGAATTTGCTGAAGGTGTTCAAGCTGAATTTGTTGAAAAGACAATTGCAACACAGTCCATCAGTAAACCAGCCAGAAAAGCAGGTAAAAAAGCCCTGCCAATTAAATTTATCCTGACCCCTGACCTCATGATCGGCATTGGGGCAATACTGGCATTGGTAATTTTTCTCGCATGGAGTACCTCACAAATTATTGCTGAGAGGCAAAAAGAGTTGGAGCGGGATATTCCTAATATTTCCGGTATTCTGTTGGAAAATACTGAGCCAGCATTGGCAGAAGAAGGCACACCCACAATCGATACCAACTTTTTGCCAGCGGCCAGCAGAACACCTGTGCCTGCATCTTCAGTTGATGTGCCTGCTGTAAATCCTACCATCACCCTACAAGCATTGAGCAATGATCCAGTTCAGATAAACATTGTTGCCTACCAACGTGCATTTTTGAAAGTGATTGTAGATGGCAAGGTTGAATATGAGGGACGGGTTGTTCCAGGAAATGCTTATCCATTTTCTGGTAGAGAGTCAATTGAGCTATTAACTGGTGATGCATCTGCGTTGGAGGTGTTTTTCAACCAGAACAACATCGGCTTATTGGGTAACACTGGTGAAGTTGCAAACCTGATTTTCTCGTTGGAAGGCATGATTACACCAACACCCCAATTTACACCAACCAACACTTCTACTATGCCGCCAACCCTTACCCCTCTGCCCAGCCCTACCCAGATTATCCCAACAATTACACCGTTTATTCCATAGGTTCATCATGAGCGTTAAGAAAAAAACTTATTTCCTTGCTTCACTTGGATGTGCAAAAAACACGGTTGATTCAACATCAATGGCAACCCTTTTAGATCAGCAGGGCATGAGAGGGATCGATGACCCGCAAAAAGCGGAGTATCTCATTGTTAACACCTGCGGTTTCATTGAGCAAGCAAGGCAGGAATCAATTGAAGTATTGAACGAATTGGCTGCATCAAAGTCACATGGTCAGAAGCTGATTGCTGCCGGCTGCATGCCACAGATGTTTAATGATATGCTGCTCGAAAAGGTTCAGGGAATTGACGGGATACTGGGAACGCGCCGCTGGATGGATATTTACGACGTAATCTCCACAATCAGGGACAAGCCCTCAGAACCTGGACCGTATATCTACCTGCCATCAGTGCCTGATGTAGGTCATGATGACCACGGGCTTCATCGTATTGCCCCTCAGGGTACCAGTGCTTATCTCAAAATTGCAGATGGATGCCGGCGTTCATGTGCTTTTTGTTCAATTCCACTTATCAAAGGAAGCCTGGTTTCCAGACCAATGCAGTCCATTTTGGAGGATGTGAGGTATCTTGAAGATCACGGGATGCAGGAAATTATCCTGATCGCCCAGGATACCACTGATTATGGCTTTGACCTTGGGGTAAAAGATGGCTTACCAAAGCTTCTGGAAGAGATTCTTAAGGTATCACAGTCAGTTCCATGGATCAGGATTCTTTACACGTACCCCGGCTACATCTCCGATCACCTGATTGACCTGATGGCATCACAGCCCAGGATTTTGCCGTATTTGGATATCCCCCTGCAGCATGCAGACCCGGCGGTTTTGAAAAAAATGAAACGACCCTGGGATATTGATTGGGTTCATAACATCCTCGCAAAAATGCGCGCAAAGATACCGCACCTGGCACTTCGATCCACCTTTATCGTGGGCTACCCTGGTGAGACAGATCGTGAGTTTTCAACCCTGCTCGATTTTATCAAGGTGATCAACTTTGATCATATTGGTGCATTCCCATTTTCGTTTGAGCACAGCACACCCAGTGAGCCGCTTGGAGATCCAGTCAGTTCACAAGAGAAAACAGCACGTCTTGAGACATTAATGTCACTGCAAGAACGCATCTCGTTAAAACGAAATAAATCCTTTATCGGTAAACGTATGGATGTGCTGATAGAAGGCGAGAATGATGGTATTTCTGTAGGAAGGTCTTACCGCGACGCACCAGAAATTGACGGTCTGGTAATCGTCGAAGGAACACTGCCGGTTGGAAAAATATCGCAGGTTGATATTACAGGCGCCATGATCCATGACCTGTCAGGAGTACCTGCCAGGGAATAGCTGAACCGGGGAAAACCATGTCGAGAGCTGATAAAGTCGCTCTGCTACTGAGTCTCACCGCCTTCGTTCTGGTAGGTGTCATTTCAAGTCTTGTTTTTGAGAATATTCCCCACATTGAAGACGAAATGACTTATGTGTGGCAGGCAAATGTGCACAGTCGTTTTCAATTGGGCGTGCCCACACCGGACTGCCCAAAGTGTTTCCTTGTTCCTTTTGTAATTGAGAATGGTGACTTCCGTTACAGTAAGTATCCGCCTGGCTGGCCGGCAGCATTATCAGTTGGCATAAAGTTGAATGGCAGAGATTATGTAAATCCTTTGTTGGCAGCCTTGTGTGTATGGCTGATGTACCGCCTAACTGCAAAGTTCCTTAAGCCATGGACAGCTGTGCTTTCTACATTCTTATTGGTTTCATCACCATTTTTCCTGATGAACGCCGGTTCACTGCTGTCACACACGTGGTCGTTGTTCCTTGCATTGACATTCATCATTTCCTGGCTTGATAGTTGGGAGGAGAACAAAACTGTTCCGGTGTGGATGAGAGTCATGACTTCAGCAATTGCCCTGGGATTACTCATCCTGACCCGTCCAATGACCGCTTTTAGTGTCAGCATTCCTTTTGCGGTTCACGGGTTTTTCTTGTGGTTAAAAGGCGCTAATTCCCATAGAAAATGGTTAGCGCGCTTTGTTTATATTATCGGATTATTTATTGCGGCATACTTGACCTGGCAGTACGCTCTCACAGGATCTCTCACCACAAATCCGTATGTGCTTTACTGGCCTTATGACCGCATTGGTTTCGGCCCAAATGTTGGTCTGAATCCTGATGGTCACACAATAAAACACGCTGTTGATAATACCCTGTTCAGCTTAAGCTATGGCAGTTCAGATTTATTTGGCTGGCAAGGTCTCTCCTGGTTGTTTTTCCTGCCCGGCATTATTGCCTTAAGAAAAAAGCCGCAGGCACTTTTGGTCAGTGGTGTTCTTCTATCCATTATTCTGATATACGCATTATATTGGATAGGTTCGTGGATATTGGGACCGCGTTACTACTATGAAGGCCTGATCAGTGCAGTCCTTCTGACCTGTGCAGGCATCGAGTGGCTGATCACTAAAACCCATCCTCGTTTGAATTTACGCTTTGGAAATAGACATATCAATATACAAAAAGTGGTCATAGGGTTGATAGTAACAATTTTGATCAGTCTTAATATTGTGAACTACCTGCCCAAGCGGCTCACCGGGCTGCGCGGTCTGTATGGAATCACCGCCAGTCAATTGACCTTTCTACAATCTGATGCGGTTCAAAAACTTGCGCCGGCTCTCATTATCATCCACCCACAAGATAACTGGCTGGAATATGGCGCTTTACTGGATATCAGCAGCCCATTCCTTGATTCACCGATTGTCATTGCTTACAATCGCGGTAGTGAACTAAACAAGTTAGCGGGTGACTATCTGTCAGACCGTCAGGTGCTGCATTATTACCCAACAATGTATCCTGAGACTTTGTACATCACGACTTTTCCATCTGTTCAAACTGATAGTCAGAATTAATCCTATTCAGATTAGCGTTTTCGCACCGTCATAAAAAAGAAAGCCACCCTTTCTCTGGGTGGCTAAAATTCGGATCTTTGATTGTATTATGGAGCAGGACAAACATACAGAGCAGCATTGTCGGCACAGAACTGCTCTTGACCTGGTTGCACCGGGCAGCAGAGACCAATGTAATCCGGTGGCGGGGCTTCAGTCTCTGTCGGAGCTTCAGTTGTAGCCTCGGTCGGCACGGCCGTCTCGATAATTATGGGAGTCTCAGTAATCAACGGTGCAGTGGGTGTCATGGTTGGTACTGCAGTAGGCGGCGAACAGATTAACTGCACTGCTGTTGCAGTAGGTGCAACCTGAGGGTCATTGGCGATGGCAAATGCCATATTGTAATGATCCCGGGCACCGCACCAGTCTTCTTTGGCAGCGAGCTCGTCAGCATAGTGGATCAAACCCACGCGATACCGCTCAGCGGCAGTCCAATCTGAGCCATCGCGTAAATTGGGCATGCCTGCATATACCTGACCAAAGTAATTAATTACTTCTGCCCAGTCAATTTCCCAAAAACTTGAGCCCAAAATATACGTTCTCGCGAAGTTTCTAAAACCATTTGCTTCCTTATCCATCGGACCAAACCGCTCCGATAACGCCAAATCATAAATACCGGGCTCAAGATCCCCAGACAGAATTTTTTGAACACCTCTCTGCCGAAGGGCGATATAGTACATTCCATCAACCTCAACCGCACGGTAGGTTAAATTGCGGTTTCTCAAGCCGTCGAGGGTCACAATTGTGTTTTCCCAATCCTGCGAACGGAGCAGTTGGGTGGCATGATTGAATATTTCCTCTTCGCCACGCATGTCCGGTGTGGGTGTGAGCGTTGGTTCCAACGTCGGAATGACGGCTGTTGGCGCAGTCGTTTGGGCAATTTTCATCATTGTTTCAGTCAATTTCTCAGCTGCGCCAGGGAACTTCGGATCAAGTTGAACGACGTATTCGAACCTCTTTCGAGCTACCTCCAACCGGCCGGCATTCATTTCCTCAAGACCAAGTTGAAATTGCGTAGCGGCAATCATTGCTACCTGTTCAGATTGATTTTTTAATCTCGCATTGACACCAGTTTGGTACCCGATGAACGCACCAATGGCGATCAGAATAAAAAATATGGTAAGGCCAGCTAACACCCATAACCAACGCCGGCCGCCCTTCCCTTTTTTAGATTTACCTGGCTTTTTTGCCTTCTGCACAGAGATTTTACTGGTGTCATCAGAGACAACATCTAAACGATCACTGCGTAATGGCACTGTGTTCTCTTGGGGTAACAAACCGGGTTGGTTTTCCACCGGGTCTATGTCTTGAAAGTTATTATCCATAATGATCCAACATTTTCCAAAATGTATTATTCTCTTAGCTTACATACTGTGGAGATTATATCAAACTATTTTTTCTGTCAAGCAGGACACGGTAGTGAGTAATCGTAACCTGGTAGGCCTACAAGGTGGTTTATAATATTTTGACATCTTTAAATACCAAAACATTAAGAAACCTGATGACAATAACAACACTTGGAAATTTATACATCGTTGCAACACCCATCGGAAATCCCGATGATATAACGCTGCGAGCAGTCAACACACTCAAAGCAGTGGATGGCGTGATTTGCGAAGAGTATCGTGATGGATCGACTTTGCTCAAAGCGCTTGAAATTGCGAAAACAGAACTGATCCTGTACAACGAGCACAACGCAGCCGCCCAAACGCCCATCATCATTGAAAAACTTATCTCCGGCAAAAACCTGGCACTCATCTCAGATTGCGGCACACCGGTATTCGCTGACCCCGGCTATCTGCTGGTGGAGCAAGCAGCGATCTATCAAATCAGGGTCATACCGCTTCCCGGACCTTCATCACTGACAACAACTCTTTCAATCCTTGATTTTAAACTGGATGAGTTTTACTTTGCCGGCTTTTTACCGCGTGAGACACAACAACGCTCCGAAAGATTACAGAAGTTAAAAGCCTTAAAAGTCCCTATTGTTCTGATGGATACACCTTATCGTCTTGTTAAACTCCTGGATGAGGTGATATCAGCCTTTGGCAAGGCGCGCCTGGCCACCCTTGCGTGTGACCTTACGCTTCCATCAGAGAAGATTTATCGCGGTACGTTGTCAGAAATTCGAACATCACTTGAGAAACAAAAAGCAGAGTTTATGCTGGTTATACACCGAGAGGGTTAGGTCAAACCAGCTCAATCAAATCAAGCTGGATATCACAAGTGCGCAGTAAAGATTCCAATTTCTCTTTTGATTGCGGGTCTATATTGAGCACAACCAGGCGCAGGTAAAAACTGCCGTCAGGTGCTGTTGTGTTGACACTGCGTAAAATATTGGCGCCGACAGATGAAATGATGAGCGCTAATTGTGCTAACACACCAGGTTTATTAGATTCATTGTTTCCCATAATAACGATAGAAGTCCACCCCAGCACTTCTTTACGTATACCGGCTTCTGCCATGGCATTGGAGAAATCGATTAACCTGATGGCACCGCTGCCGATTGCAGCATAAAGATCCTCAAGGCTGGAGCTTCCAAGCATACCAAGCAAGTTGTGGAGCCGATTCGGCTCAAGAACGGCAATATCATCCAGGTCCAAAAGACCGCACTGCTCAATAACGGAGCTGGCTGCCTGCCGTCCTTTTTCTGCTGCCTTTTTCAAAGCCTCGGTTGCCAGCACCATTCTTAATAATCGTGCTGTTGTAGTATTAGAGTAACTAAGCCACTCCTCGGAGGGTTGCTGCCGCAGCGTGCTTGGAATAATCTCAATCACATCACCTGCCTTGACTTTCTCAGACAGTTTTGCCATTTTTCCGTTTACTTCCACCCTGCCGATTTTATCAAGCCAAAATTCCTGTTGTATTGAGGCAATCGCATCAAGGACAGTCGAGCCCTCCTGGACAAATCTCACGCCGCCAGAAGGGGTCAGTATTTCCACCGGTTGATAATGAGACGTATCCTTATTGTTCTGTAGGGCGTAGATAATTCCCCAGCTGTTCTCGCCTTCCATGCGCTCGGTCATGATTGCCACCTCGATAGCGCCGAAATCCGGCAGCCAGGCAGTGACCTGCAGTGCCTGGTAACCGTTTTGCGGGAAAGCAATGTAATCGTCAAACCTGTTCTGATCGATATAAGGACCGAGATACCGGTTGACTGCCGGCAGCAGGCTGTAACAGTCGCGTTCATCATCCGAGGAAACAACCATCCTGAAACTGATGACATCATTTACAGATCGGAAGTCATTCATGCTGGCTTTACGTTCACGCGCCATCCGGCGAAGTTTTTGCCAGCTCTGCCAGTACCCATTGACTGTGATCTGGATATTGCCTTCGATACCCTGCTTTGCCATAATCCTGGCAAGTTCATCCTGCATTGGATTGATAAATTCCGGGTTTAAGCGTGGATCAGCGTCAATGATACCTTTGACATAGGCGTAAGTTTCAGGGTCCATGTAAGGAAATGCAAGATCCTCCAGGTACCGGCGCCATTCATAGCAGTTCAAGATACCGGCCAGTTTTCCGTAGGCGCGTATCGCTTCTGTCGCCTTCTTGATTTTCTTCTCAGGCGGCATATGCTCAAGTGTCATGATGTTATGCGTTTTATCTGCCAGCTTGACCAGAAATACACCTGGATCACGAAACATCGCAATTTTCCGCAGCGTTTCAATTTCACGCGTCCAACCACCATGCTCACTCAACTTGGTCATGCCATCGACAATAAAAGCAACCTGTTCACCAAGAATGCCCGGAAATTTCTCTCTGATCATGTCAAGCGAACCACCCCGGTCTTCAACACTGTCATGCAGCAGCGCAGAAATTGTCCAGGCTTCGTTTCCAGTTAGCCTGTCAATAAAAGCAGCAACCCATACACAATGCGTGTCAAAATAAGGCTCACCACTCAACCGCATTTGTCCGGCATGCAGTTCTTTACCCCATTCATAGGCCTGGTAAATAGCACTCGTGCGCGCCTCAAAAGGCAGCGGAGAAAAGGCTGTGACTATTTTCGGGCGGACTTCTTCAATTTTGACGTAAGCAACCAAGTAGTTATCCTTTTGTTAATCTTGAAAAATTCACCCCAATAAAAAATTATACTCGTATTCGTCAGATTGTATAATTTTAGTATATTGTTCTCTCATCCTATGTTATTGATTGCTGACTCTTGTCCTTGAAATATCAACCGTCGCATGCTAAAATTCGGACTTAGTATTTATGGAAAAACATTGATGCATAAACTAACCACAATCACATTTATTTTGTTAATTTTTATTATAACTGCCTGTCAACCTCAAAAAGAGCCGGCGGCTCTGGTGGTTGAAAACTACCTGGGTGCGATCGTTAACAAGGATGCTGACAAAATATCCGTGCTGTCCTGCGCCGATTGGGTCGACAGTGCCATGTTGGACCTTGATGCCTTCCAGGGTGTCGAAGCCAGGCTGGACGGCTTGCAGTGCGCAGTTACAGGAACAGAAGACTCATTCACCCTGGTGAAATGCCAGGGCGCAATCCTGGCAACTTATAATAACGAAGAACAGAAGTTTGACTTAGACACACGGACTTATCTACTCAGTCAATTTAATGGTGATTGGTTGGTTTGTGGCACACGATAATTCTTTACTAACTCACATTAAAAAATTAATCCCCCTGCTCTGCATCATGATGATGTCAGTATTGATTCAGGCTTGCTCGGGTGCAGCCAACCCAGCTGAGCTTCAAAACCTATCAGCAGAGACAGAAGTGTTGGCGCAAACGGAGCAAGTTGGTATAACCAGCAGCTCGATTATTTCCACAACAGATAGAACTGACCCTGAAGTGACACCCACTGGTCCCATTATTAGCAGTTCTGAAAATCAAGTGATTGCCACAGCCACGCCTGATCTTCGCCTGGACCCGGCAGATTGGATGGAATGGCCGGTCGTACCCATGATCTCAGACCGCGCAAAACAGATATACAATGAGGGCATTGAAAAAGGACTTGACCCCAACGTTTTCTCAAAAGCCGGCGATTGCCAAAACATCACCACCTACTTTTTGGCTGTCTTTGAAGACCCTGACCAATACAGGCTCGGCGCTGAATATTCTTACCTCCAGGAAACCATTTACTATTACGATGGCTCCTTTTCCCGGGAAAGCATGGCCGTCAAAGGCGGGATGAATGTGGCTGCTGTGCTGTCCCCCATGCGCGCCAACCAGACGTATTGCAAGGGCGGCGAATCACCGCTTGACTGTGAACTGAGGCTTAACAACCCCAGCATTATGCTGGTGAGCATGGAAGAAGCCTGGGGCGAACAAAATTCAGCCGCCAACTACGAAAAGTATATGCGCATGATTTTGGATAAGATCATTGCCAACGGCACCCTGCCCATTATCGCCACCAAGGCGGATAACCTTGAAGGTGATCATCGCATCAACGAGACAATTGTCAAGCTGGCTTACGAGTACGACATTCCCCTGTGGAATTTCTGGCGCGCCGTCCAGGAACTCCCCAACAATGGCATCCTGGCAGATGGGTTCCACCTCTCACACGGCTACAACCAGTTTGATAACAAGTATGCTTTGCAAAGCGGCTGGCCGGTGCGCAACCTGACCGCCCTGCAGGTGCTGGACTCCGTGCGCCGGCAGTTGGCGGAAACACCCTAATGTGTGTCTTTTCCACACCCTTATAACCTACCCTAATAACAAATCCTCTTGAATATATCTCGGAAAAACTCTCTTATTGCCTCTTATTGGTTAGAGGCTTTTTCTAGTCGTACGAACTTGCTACAACCTCGTTATTAATGTTTGTTAAATGGATGAGAAAGGATTGAACAAAATGTTCAGTCCCGAGTGCCCCCAGGGAGATTCGAATTGCATCCCCCTTGTGGGGACGACCGTTATTTTGTGCTTTAAATTAGAAATGACTGACATGAGTAGCCAGTCATTTGTGCCCCCAGGGAGATTTGGATACCATCCCCTCAATGGGGACTCCAGTTAAAAAAAAGGCTGATCTTTTTAGGTCAGTCATTTGTGCCCCCAGGGAGATTCGAATAACATCCCCCCTGTGGGGACTCCCGTTTTAATGCAAAAACCAGCTTGCGCTGGTCTTGTGCCCCCAGGGAGATTCAGATAATATCCCCCCTGTGGGGACGATCGTTTTTTTTGTGTGCCCCCAGGGAGATTCGAATACCATCCCTCCTGCGGGGACGATCGTTTTTTTTGTGTGCCCCCAGGGAGATTCGAATTACATACCCCCTGTGGGTACGAGTGTTTTTAATGGAAAAACCAGCTTGCGCTGGTTGTGTGCCCCCAGGGAGATTCGAATAGCATCCCCTCAATGGGGACGAGCGTTTTTTTGTGTTGTAAATAAGAAATGACTGACCTGTTTGGTCAGTCAATTGTGCCCCCAGGGAGATTCGAACTCCCGTTTTAGCCTTGAAAGGGCTGCGTCCTGGTCCCCTAGACGATGGGGGCAACGGAAGAAATTCTACCATTACACCACAGGATGGTCAAGATATTGATAAGCCAATTTGTCCACAAATTTCTTGCTAAATTGATAAGAACTTGATCAAAGGCTCTCAACAGGTTGTATACACAGCACCGAATCATTGGATGGGCTGTTGACCAGTCTTGATACCGGGTATGCCATCATCAGACAAGAATCGAAGGGCTTCAACATCTCCTTCAACTCAGGCTCCGGCCTGGGCTTCAACCATTCCCATGCAGTTGACCTGTCAAGGATCACTGGCATGCGGTCATGGATGGGCGCCAGCAAGCTGTTCGGTGTGGTGGTGATGATTGTGCAGCTTTCTATTGTTTCCTCAGTGCTAGGCTGCTTCCAGGCATCCCAGATGCCGGCAAAGAAGAACAGCGGGTCTGATTTCAGCTTGATATAAAACGGCGTGGACGGCACTTTTTTGTCAGGTGATTTTTTCCACTCATAAAAGCCGTCAGCCGGAATCAGGCAGCGGCGTGATTTGAAAGATTGCTTGTAGGATGGCTTCTCGCTGATGGTCTCTGCGCGGGCATTGATCATGCTGTAAGCCACATCCATCGATTTTGCCCAGAACGGAATAAGCCCCCAGCGCAGCATGTCAATTTTTGGTTCGTCAAGGTCTCTGATCACGGCAATATTCTGGCTGGGGGAGATGTTGTAGCGCGGTATCCACTCCTCAGGCACCTGTATTAATCTCAGCTGCTGCTGCAGTACCGCTGCTTCCAAAGTCAAAGTAAAACGACCGCACATAAAGATACACCTATCCCTTCAGTCAATGACCTGCTGAACCGCAGGTACTGTAACTAAAAATCTACTGCTTTCTGAATTATAATAACAAAAACAATCCAGGAGCGAAACCATGCCCAATCCTCTTGTAGAATGCATACCCAATTATTCTGAAGCCCGCCGGCCTGAAGTCATTGACCAGATCAAGAAAGCGATTGAAAGCGTCGAAGGTGTTTATGTCCTCGACCAGCATTCAGATCAAGACCATAACCGCACGGTGATCACGTTTATCGGCAGTCCTGAGGCAGTGGTTGATGCAGCCTATAAGTCGATTGAGCTGGCATCGAAATTGATCAACCTGGATCAGCATACCGGCGCACATCCGCGCCTGGGTGCAACCGACGTCGTGCCATTTGTTCCAATCAGTGATGTCACCATGCTGGATTGTGTTGAGCTTGCCCGCAAGCTGGGCGAGCGTGTAGGGTCTGAGCTTAACATCCCTGTATACCTGTATGAAGAAGCGGCGACAACACCAGCACGGAAGAACCTCGAAGATATCCGGCGCGGTGAATATGAAGGGTTGAAAGCCGAGATCGAGACCTCTGAAACACGCAAACCTGATTTTGGCCCATCCAAACTGGGAACAGCTGGTGCGACAGTAATCGGTGCTCGCAATCCATTGATCGCTTTCAATGTCTACTTATCAACTGATGATGTCCGTATTGCCCAAAATATCGCACGAGCAGTGCGGCATTCTTCTGGCGGTATGCGCTATGTCAAGGCGATGGGAATACTTGTGGAAGGTAAAGCACAGGTGTCCATGAACCTGACGAACTTCGCCAAGTCACCAGTTGCGCGGGTTGTTGAGATGATCAGACGCGAAGCTGAGCATCATGGCGTGAGCATCGCCCGCTCTGAGCTTGTCGGTTTGATCCCGCAGCAGGCGCTGGTGGATGCAGCCACCTGGTACTTGCAGTTGGACGGCTTTTCGCCGGATCAGATCCTCGAGCAGCGTTTGTTTACAGTTTCCCAGAACGCCGCACAGCGGAAATCTGAGGGTGAGCAAGAACCTGCGACAGATATTGTTGCGCAGCTGGCTGAAGGTACCCCAACACCGGGCGGCGGTTCAGCTGCGGCGTACACTGCTGCAGAAGCCGCAGCGCTTGTACAAATGGTTACCAGGTTGACCATTGGCAAGAAAAAATACGCCGGTGTTGAAGCAAAGATGTGGGATATCTTATCTCAGGCCACGCAGCTGACCAGCGAGTTCAGGCAGGCGGTGGTGGATGATTCGCAGGCTTTCATGAAGATCATGGAAGCATTCAAGCTGCCCAAAGAAACAGATGAACAAATTGCTGCACGCAATGCAGTAATTGAAGAGCATACTTTTGGCGCAGCCATTGTGCCGCTGGAAGTTGCTGGCAAGTGCCTGAATGTCATGCAGCTTGCCGCTGAAGTGATTGAGTTTGGTAACCTGAATGCAATCTCAGACGGCGGCAGCGCAGCCTTCCTTGCCAAAGCCGCGTTTACAGCAGCCGGCATGAACGTCAGGATCAATTTGCTCAATGTCGCTGACCAGGATCGCGCAAGATTAATCCTCAATGACCTTGAAGTGCTGGAAAGCCATGTCAAAGAGGTTGAAAGCGCCATCAGGTCAATCCTTGAATCACGGGGTGGGGTAAAACCATTTTGACATTGAAGCAAAAGGTCATGTTTGTGATGGCATTGGCATTATCCCTGATACTGCCAGCCTGCATGGCCGATTCTGAGACTGCTTCAACAGAGGTGACGTCAGCACCTAATAACACAAGTGTTTCTGACACGCAAACAGCGCTCCAGGGATCTCCTGCAACTGTGGTTCCAACACCCATGGCGACGCTTTCTGCAACACCTACACCTGCATCACTGCCAGTTCAACCATTGAATCCCCCGGCTGTTGATGAGACCAAAGCTGTCTGCGATGATGACTGGTGCTTGTTCGACGATAAATTTATCCTGGCTTATCCAATTCAATCAACGCCGCAGCACAATATTGACAGATCTTATACCTATGGTTCTACCCAAGGCCGCAACCGGGAAACCCATCACGGTGTGGAATTCCCCTTTGCCTACGGTACGCCAGTTCTGACCGCAGCTGATGGCAGGGTAATTATCGCTGGTAATGACACCAAAAAAGCAGTCGGCCTGTATCCTGGCTTTTACGGTAACCTGATCATCATCGAGCATCAGATAGGCGAGAATCAAAAGAGATATTTCTCTCTCTATGCGCATCTGTCAGAGGTTCTTGTTAAAGAAAATACCCTTGTTAAAGCCGGTGAGGTCATTGGGAAGGTGGGTGCGTCAGGTTCAGCCATTGGCAGTCACCTGCATTTCGAAATCAGGTCAGGACAAAACACCTATGACCACAGCGTCAACCCGGTCTTGTGGCTTAAACCACTAATTGATCATACAATTAATCAACAAACAGGTACACTTGTGCTTCAAAACGCTTCAAATATTGACCTGCACACCCAGCAGGTAGTCATTGAACAGTTGGGTGATAATAACATTGTGAAAAATGTCTATTACGGTGAGACTTATGCGGCTGACATCGCACAGGATCCTTACTATAATGAGATCTTCGGACTTTCAGAGTTGCTGCCAGGCGAGTATCGTCTGAGTGTTAATTATCAAGGTGTTGTTTTGAAACAACTTTTCACAATTTTTCCAGGAAAATTAACACTGCTACCGCTCAAGGGTCCGCAGTAAATTATTACCATTACCTGCCAGGAGGAAAGACAATGTCACTAAAACCAGATCATTGGATTATCAAACACGCAAAAGAAAACGGGATGATAGAGCCATTTGCAGAGGCACAGGTTCGAGAAAATGTTATCTCTTATGGCGTGTCCTCATACGGATATGACATCCGTGTTGCAGACGAGTTCAAAATATTCACCAATGTCTATTCCGCAATTGTTGACCCAAAAAACTTCAACCCACAATCCATGATCGATTTTAAGGGTGATGTATGTATCATCCCGCCCAATTCTTTCGCACTTGCCCGCACAGTGGAGTATTTCCGCATTCCACGCGATGTGCTAACCCTTTGTGTAGGAAAAAGTACCTATGCCCGCTGCGGCATCATCGTCAATGTAACCCCATTTGAGCCAGAATGGGAAGGGTTTGTCACACTTGAAATCTCCAATACCACACCCCTGCCGGCAAAAATTTATGCCAACGAAGGCATTGCGCAGGTACTGTTCTTCGGCGCTGAGTCAGAATGCCTGGTTTCGTATGCGGATCGTAAAGGAAAATATCAATACCAGGACAGGATCATACTGCCGAAATTGTAATAACCTGCACTAATTTAGTTTATGTGTGCCTATATTGGATCAATAAATGAATGACGAATTCCTTTATCAGCAAATAGCTGATTCATTGAGGCAGGAAATTCAAAGTGGTAAATTAAAGCCAGGTGATCGGATCCTTTCTGTTCGGGAGATGACCCGCCAATGGAACTGCACACCCGGCACTGTTCAACGAGCTTACCAGGAATTAAGCCGCCAGGGCTTGGTCACCAGCAGGCCCGGACAGGGAACCAGGGTTTCAGAAAGCATCACTGCAGGCAAACATGGTGCTCTTGAGAAGGCAGCCTTGGTCAACCGTGTTGAAAAATCACTGTTAGAGTTCATCACCGCTGGCTATTCACCTGTTGATCTGGAATTTGCCTTTCAGACAGCTTTGGAACGTTGGAAAGCCATTGAACAACAGCCTGCCAGCATGTCCGATAATGCAATCATATTCTACGGCAGCCACGACCCGGCAGTTAACTGGTTGTCAAATCAGTTTTCGATAAAACACCCTGCATATTCTATCGTGACAAGTTATATTGGCAGCCTGGGCGGTCTGATCGCCCTGGCACAGGGAAAAGCCTTGCTCACAGGAAGCCACCTTTGGGATCCTGATACTGGCGACTACAATATCCCATACCTGAGAAAGCTTATACCGGGTCAGACCGTGATGCGCCTGACACTGGCTGAACGAAAATTGGGTCTGGTACTTCCTGCAGGAAATCCCTTAAGCCTGCACACCCTGACAGACCTGCCAAAGCCCGGCATTGAAATGATCAATCGCCAGGCCGGCTCAGGCACACGCGTTTGGTTAGATGAGCAGTTGAAACTGTTGAAAATCGATCACCAAAAGATTAATGGCTACCAACACGAATGCCTCACTCACAGTGAAGCTGCCAGGGCAGTAGCGCAGGGGCAGGCAAATGTTGCATTAGCCCTCGAAGCAGCTGCGATAGCCTTTAAACTGGATTTCATCCCGCTTACACTTGAAAGGTATGACCTGTTCTTCACAGAGCGAAACAAAAACCACCCGGCTCTCAGATTGTTAGTTGAGATGCTTCAGATGCCGGAAACGAAGTCCGGCATTAATAGTTTTGGCGGTTATGCAACCAACCTGACAGGTGAAACAACAGCTATTGAACTTTAGCCTGATAATCGTGATCACACATCGAGTGTGATGCCAATCGGGCAGTGATCTGAGCCCTCGTACTCAGGCAGGATAAACGCATCTTTGACCTTGTCTTCAAATTCCTGGTTGACGTAGAAGTAATCAATACGCCAGCCAATATTACGCTCCCTGGCACGTGTCTTCATATCCCACCAGCTGTATTGTTCTGGTTCCTGGTTGAACATGCGCAGTGTGTCAACATACCCTTCTGCTAAAAACTTATCTATCCACTCGCGTTCGATGGGTAAAAACCCCGATGTATTCTCATTTTCTTTTGGCCTTGCCAGGTCAATCTCGCGGTGGGCAGTATTGACATCTCCGCAAATCACGACATGCTTGCCGCCACTGCGCACCTTGTTGACGTACCCTAAGAACGCATCATAAAAGTCCATCTTGTACTGCAGTCGTTCTTTTGAGGCTTTCCCGTTGGGATAATAAATATTAAATAACGTGAAAGCATCAAATTCATTGATCAAAATCCTGCCTTCAGTATCAAATTTATCAATGCCAAAACCATACTTTTCAGAAAGGCTTGCCAGCTTTGTAAAGGTTGCAACACCGCTGTAGCCCTTGCGTTCAGCAGAAGAGAAGTACTGCTGATAATCTCCAAAATCTTCCGCTAAATCTGCCGGCATTTGCTCTGGCTGCATCTTCGTTTCCTGCACACACAGGACATCAGGTGACTCTTTTAATATCTCTTGTATGGATCCTTTTTTATGCACAGCCCTCAAGCCGTTCACATTCCAGGACAGCAGTTTGATCATGTTTTTCCTCCAATATTAAATGACTGACATTTCGTTCTGACATTTCTAAAACCTAAACATTCAGGTCGAAACGTTATGGGTTAATTCTACTAATTTTTTATGGGAACAGTATAGCTTCTCCTCTTTTACAAACGCATTGATTGAAATCAATATGTAGAATAAAATGGAGCGAGTTTAATAGAGGAGTCATCTAATGGAAAATGAGCACTATATTCCGGGAAGTGCGATGGCAATCATGGCGCACCCGGATGATATTGAATACAGTTGCGCCGGCACGCTTTTCAAGTGGAAAAATGCTGGTGCACGCATCTCGTACGTTTTATGCACCAGCGGTGACGCAGGTATTAACCACTTGCAGGTAACCCGTCAACAGGCTGCAGAAATGCGGGAAGTTGAAGCGCTGCAGGCCGCGGCTGTTGCGGGCATCACTGATGTTACCTTTCTGAGAGAGCCTGATGGGTTGATGCAGCCAACGCTGGAACTGCGCAAGAAAATTGTCAGGGAGATCCGCCGGTTCAAACCTGAAGTGATTATCTGCGGCGACCCAACTGTATTATGGACCAGTCGAAATTACATCAACCATCCCGATCACCGGGCTGCAGCCACGGCAGCAGTTGACGCCATCTTTCCTGCAGCAGGTCAGCGCAACATGTTTGAAGAATTAGAGCTTGAAGGTATTCATCCTTTTAAGCCGCGCAAGGTATATGTGTCCAACTCTGACCATACAGAAACGTTTGTGAGCATTGACGATACCATTGATTTGAAAATTCAAGCACTGCGGGAACATAAGAGCCAGATGATCAACCATGACCCCGAACCACATGTGCGGGAGTGGACAGCAAAACGGGCAGAAGGCAAAGGTATGACTTATGCAGAAGCCTTTAGAGTAATTACGCTTGTGTCCGATACCGACTGGGGGAAAATGGTAAGTATTAACGCGTAACAATTTATCTTTGAATGCACATGTTACAAAAAGAAATAATAGCCGATAGATTTCGTGAAGGTTTATTCGTCAGTATTTTTATATCGTATTGTTGTAATTTATTTTGATATTTCAGTAGCTGCTGAGAAAGTCTGTTTCATATCCATGTCAACCTTCCATTTGTAATAAGTCGGTTGATAGATGAAAGTGGATTTTTCATTGAAATCCAACCATTTATGCACTGCTCGATTTGCCACGGGCATCATTACCGGTATGATTGGAAATTCACCTTGTGGACCAAAACTGGCTTCCTCAATCTGTGCATAAAGCACAGCCCGTTTATTGATGTTTATTTCTTGCCTGGCTTCTTCAATTAAATCGTCAATCGGGCCGCAATCCTTTTTCAAAAATTCAAACCAACGACCAGAATTTTCGCAATAAATAATATTTCCCATCAAGTTGTGTATATCCGGAAAATCTGCAATCCAACCAATATACATTCCTGATGGGTTCATGTCCTCTTCTAATTCATAAAAACTATTAATCGTCCCCGGCTCGCAACCAAGAGCGTCTTCCCAACTGCTAAGGATTTCAACAGGAAATTCACTGGCTTTACTGATATAGAAGTTGACCTTGGGGAGCCCTTTACAATTTGGATAACCACCCAACGCCAGCTCTTCCCGGGCAAAATTATAATTTAAATCCAAACCGATTTCATCAAAAGACGGAGCGCCAATCATACCTGGCATTCCTAAGTGATTGGTTGGCAATCCATTTCCATCATACATACTTTCAATAAATAACTCCTTATCCAACGACGCAGCGAATGCTCTGCGAACATGCACATTGTCAAAGGGTTTTTTTTGATAATTTATCGCGAAATACTTTACAGAAAAATAGTTTGATGAATGAAACCCATCAGGGTATTTGGTTTGATGGTTCGAAACCATCTCATCAGGAACAGTCATGACATCAATCAATCCTTCGGTCCAAAGTTGATATGCATCCTCATAAGATTGACCAAGCAGGATATTGATTCTGCCAACATTACCTTCGCTATTTACGACTTCTGGAATTAACTCGTTGTAGGCTAGATGAATGCTTTCACCGAGTTTGAAATTGTCCACAACATAATATCCACTGGTTACGATTGTGCCAGGGTTTTTCCATGCATCACCATATTTTTCAACAGTCCATTGAGGTACTGCAGCAATTGTGGGCAATGTGGTCATGGTTAAAAAATATGCTGCCGGCTCAGTAAGTTCAATCAATAGTTCAAAATCTGAAATAGCACTTACACCTATTTGTTCAAATAACTCCTCCGGAATATTATCAGGATCTTCATAGCTAAAAACATCCTGGCATCCTTTTATAAGCGGTGCAAATTGAGAAGCAAGTCCATAACCATCAATGCCGCACATTCGCTTAATAGCATAATCAAAATCTCTCGCGTTTACAAAACGGCCATTGCCATCCTCATCCAATACCTGAGAGGTCTCTCCCCCGAGTGTATGTTTCACCCATGGAATGTCCTGGCGAATAGTAAATGTATAAAACTTCCCATCCGTACTAACACTCCAACTTTCAGCCGCTTCAGGAATGACGATTCCATTTGCTCTATCATAATTTGTCAAAGTAACGTAAAGATTTTCAGATAAATCTGATATTGGTCCGCCAAAACTCAAGGGGTCTAGATCGAGATCGCTGCCATCATGGTTTAGGTCTAAAATACCTGTGTGTTCGACAAGACTAGAAACCAACACCTCATCCGTTGAAGGACTTGTTTCTCCTACAGTGGGGATTGTCGTAACAGTCGGTAGTGATATCTCAGTCGTTAGTAATACTTCAGTGAGAGTTATTCCTTCAGTTTTATTCGTATTTTCTGGCTTTAGCCATGTTGTCAATCCATACCAGACTGATGTAATCGCAAACACAGCAATCACAAGTCCCATAATTATTTTACTCGGCGTGTCCCTTGAAACTCCTGTCTTTCTGGAGATTTTTGTAGGTAAAACAATTTGCTGCTCTTCAAGAGTGGTTTCAAGATTGATGGATACATTCATGACTAATGACTTAATATGAGACTCCCACGAGGGTTCATACGCATCCAACCAGTGCCGTGACGACAAATGAAGCCTCATTGCCCCATCTGGCTCTAAATTTTCAATCCGAAACGGAAGAATAACAGCCTGATTCGAAATAGCCAGATTTACCTCATCCAATACACGCTGTGATCTGTTGGAATAATTGGAGAATATAATCAGGAAAACCCGGGACTTCTCAATAGCTCTGGATATAGCCCTCCCCCAGTCTTCACCAGGCTGTATATCTCGTGGTGCATACCAGCAGCGAATCCCATTTTGCTCCAAGGCAGCAATTACACTATCCGCAATTACTTTATCTTTACTGGAATAACTGACAAACACATCGTGTGACATCAGCACCATCCTTAGTAGTTAATTAATAATTATACATAATCCAGACTAATAAGAAATACTGCAAAACGATGGTCTGGTCATATAGAATGGGTTATCGTGTGACCTAACATTTTAAATTCTGTGTTAGATCCCAAGATGTAACTTCTCAGTTGCTTGTCGTCCAAAAAGCCAGAAAATTGTTTTTTATTAATTTTTAGATATAATACTTATTATGGAAAATAACCAATGGCAGTCAAAAGATACCAGCATTGAGATTCAAATCGCTGTATCGAAGAGCAATAAATATGACTCTGATGAAAGCGGCGATACTCTTGAATTTATTGAGCGCCCAAATGGCGGCATCTCAGTCGTCCTCTCTGACGCGCTGACATCCGGTAAAAATGCAAAGCTGATTTCTTCCAGTGTTGTCCATAAGGTCATTAATTTCCTTGCTGAAGGCATCAAAGATGGTGTCTCAGCACGCGCAGTATCTGACTTCTTGTTTACTGAGCACAGCGGTAAAGTCTCTGCTTACCTGGATATTCTCTCTGTCGATCTGCAGTCTGAGACAATTGTACTTTCAAGGAATAATCCTACGCCGGTATTCATTGCCAGGAGCGGCAGAATAGAATGCATCGGCAGTGAAAATAACCCCATTGGTGTTAGCCGCAGCATTAAACCCTCTATCACTGAGATTCCATTGGAAAACAGCCTGACCATTGTGATCTACACAGATGGCATTCTATCATCTGGAAAAAGTTACGGCATTGGCCTTGATGTCTGCACTTTGATCGAATCAATGATGGATGAGCAGGAACCAACCGCTCAAACAATTGCCGACACGATCCTTGCCGAAGCCATCAGGCTCGACCAGGGGCATCCAAACGACGACATGAGCGTGGTCGTCTTGCGCGTGTTTGATCGAGAGACTGATAACATTCGCCGTATGAACGTCAAACTGCCGATCAGACGATCAAATTACACAACGAGTTAACCACCCTTCAGCACAATACCCTGTGCGAATAAAATTTAAAAAGGTATAATTTATTTTCAGCGCCAGCTAACGCTGGCATTTGTTTGAATTGGAGGCATTATTAGAATGAGGAGACGCACTTTAACCATTGTTGTTCTGCTCCTGTTGATTGCCGTGGCGATTTGGATTGATCTTCCAAACAATCCCGGCATCAAGTTGGGAAACTTTAGCCGCAGTCTCGATGTTGTACTTGGTCTTGACCTTCAAGGTGGACTTCAGGTACTGCTTGAAGCAGATGTACCAGCGGATGTGACGGTTGATCCGCAGTCGATGGAGGATACCAAGATCATCCTTGAAAACCGAAGTAACGGTTTAGGTGTCAGCGAGGTTACCTTCCAGGTAGCCGGTGGCAGGCGTATCGTTGGTGAGTTTCCAGGGCTAACAAATACTGAAGAGGTTCTCGCAGTTCTAAAAGAAACCGGTCAGCTTGAATTTGTTGATCTTGGTGACATCTACCTTGAACCTGGTACTGTCGTTAATACCGATCTTCAAGATCAGCTTGCCCAATTCGGTAAGGTTGGTTTGGAAACACTGCCAACTGTGGAGACACCTGCCGATCCAGCTGCAACTGAAGTACCTGTTACAGATAAAATATGGCATACCATCATGACCGGCGACCAGCTCAGTTCTGTGATTGTTTCTACAGACAGTCTCGGGCAGTATGCCATTGATTTTCAGTTAAAGCCCGATGGTACACAAATATTTGGTGAATACACAACCAATAATATAGGCAAATACCTTGCGATCGTTTTAGATAAGAAAGTCATCTCGGCACCAGTAATCAACGGCGCAATTACCGAAGGTCAGGGCCAGATCAGCGGCGGTTTCACTCGTGACTCAGCCAACAATCTTGCCATTCAACTGCGCTATGGTTCACTGCCTGTTGCTCTGACCATCGCTCAAACACGCGACATCAGCCCCACACTCGGCCAGGACTCCCTTCAGAAAAGTTTGATTGCCGGCATCGTGGGCTTTATCATCATCAGCCTCTTCATGATCATCTACTACCGCCTTCCCGGCATCGTGGCTGTGTTCGCTATCATCACCTTTGGATTATTTACATTAGCCGTCTATAAAATTTTACCTGTCACGCTTACCCTGCCAGGTATCGCAGGATTCCTGCTCAGTACTGGTGGTGCTTTGGATGCCAACATTCTCATTTTCGAGCGGATGAAAGAAGAACTTCGATCCGGTAGAAAAGTTGGACAGGCATTTGACCTGGGATGGAAACGAGCCTGGCCGTCCATTCGTGACTCAAATGCAGCCACACTCATCACCAGCGCCATTCTATTCTGGTTTGGTTCAGCTTTCGGCGCCAGCGCTGTCCGTGGTTTTGCCCTAACGCTTGCTCTCGGTGTTGCAATCAGCTTATTTGGAGCTTTAGTAGTAACCAAAACCTACCTGAGCCTTACCCTGGAAGCCACAAAACCAAAAGACCTGAACCGTTGGTTTGGCTTATAAAGGAAATGAACCATGTTTAATATTCTTGGTAAACGATACTTATTCTTTCTTGTTTCAGCCATTATCATCATTCCAGGGCTGATTATTCTGGCAATTTACGGGTTGAACTTTTCTATCGATTTCACTGGCGGTAGTTTATTGGAACTCAAATTTGATTCAGGTGTACTGCCACCAGTCAGCGATGTGACCACCTTGTTCCAGGACGAGCTGGATGTAACCGGTGTCCAGGTACAAACCTCCGCAGATGACGTGCTCATTATTCGAACACCTGAGATTTCTGAGGAGACACGCGCGCAGGTGATTGACACCATGCAGAAGCAATTTGGTTCAAACATCACTATGCTCAGGTTTGAGTCTGTTGGCGGTGTTGTAAGTCAAGAAGTAGCCTCAAGAGCTGCCCTGGCTGTAGCAATTGCAGCACTGGGTGTGATCCTGTACATCACATTTGCCTTCCGCGGCATTGAACACTCCTTCCGTTATGGTTTATGTGCGATTGCAGCCATGCTGCATGACATCCTTGTGATGATCAGTGTCACTGCGATAGCCGGCAAGTTCCTTGGATGGCAGTTTGACACGCTCTTCCTGACAGCCTTTCTGACTGTAATCGGTTTTTCCGTGCAGGACAAAATCGTTGTCTTTGATCGCATCAGGGAAAACAGCGGTATCTACCGCAAGCTGGAATTTGAGAAACTGGCAAATCACTCTATTGTTCAGACATTACAACGTTCAATTAATACCCAGTTAATGACCTCTGAATTCCTTCTCCTGGCTCTGGCGCTGCTTGGCGGTGTCACGCTCAGAGAATTTTCGATCATCCTCCTTATCGGTTTATTCATGGGTACTTACTCTTCAATCTTTATCGCCGCACCTATCCTGGTTATCTGGGAGAACAAGGAGTGGCGCAATTGGTTTGGACAAAAGAAGACAACAACCGCTTAACACAAACAACCCAATAAAAAACCAGGGAAGCTTCCCTGGTTTTTTATTGAAAATGCAAAGACCTGCATTTGTATTTAAAGAAACAAGAATCATAATAAAATTGTAAAGAGATGCAATTATTTGATTGATACTGGAAAGGATAATTTATATGTCAAAAAAAGTGGTACTGATTACTGGCGCCAATGGTGAAATAGGACATGGATTAATCACTAACTTGTGCGGTAATGATAATCTGGAAATTGTTGCACTTGATCTCAATTCGTTGGATGACTCACTAATGCCGCATTGTGCGGATTTTATCCAGGGTGACATCTTAAATCCCGAGATTATTGCGCATCTCAAGAACGACTACCGCTTCAACACCATTTATCACCTCGCTTCACTCCTGTCCACGTCAGCTGAGAAAAACCCGGAATTAGCCCACAAAGTGAACGTCGATGGAACAATGAACCTCTTTCAAATTGCACTTGAACATGGAAAAATGAATGATAAAGCGGTCAAGTTTCTTTACCCCAGTTCAATCGCTGCTTACGGCATTGAAAATCTTGCAGAAAAACAAAAAGCCGGCACAATCTCTGAGGATCAGTACCTGGCCCCGACCACAATGTACGGCTGCAATAAGCTTTACTGCGAGAACCTTGGACGATATTACATGTCCCACTACCGTCAACTAACCCAGGACACGAGTAAAATCCTCCTTGATTTCCGTGGTTTGCGCTTCCCTGGTTTGATCTCAGCTGATACCCTGCCAACTGGCGGAACAACCGACTTTGGGCCGGAAATGCTGCATCATGCCGCACAAAACATACCTTATGCTTGTTTTGTCCGTCCTGACACCCGTTTGCCGTTTATGGCGATGCCAGATGCCATCAAATCCTTGCTGCACCTGGAAAACGCTCCTCGAGAGTCTCTACGAAAAACAGTCTACAATGTGACTAGTTTCAGCCCAACAGCTGAGGAGATCTACAAAATTGTACTGACTGCCTTCCCGAACTCTGAGATTACCTTCAAGCTTGATGCAAAACGCCAGGGTATTGTAGATAGCTGGCCTGAAGATATTGACGACAGCGCCGCCCGTAAAGATTGGGGCTGGTCACCGGATTACGACCAGGACAGGGCTTTTAACGATTACCTGATACCCGCCATTCGCGCAAGATATCAATAACACCACACATTTTCATTGGTAACCTAAACCGTTCTCTGGAAAACAAAGAACGGTTTCTTTTTATACGCATCTTGTTGATGGCTATCATAGATCTTGCCAATTTAACATTGCTCACTAGGATGGGTTGTAACCCTCATTCAATGATCATGTTATAAAATAATGACACAAATTCAAATATATAACCAAACCTTATTGCGGATGCTTCACGCGTAAGTTACCAAGCAAAGGAGATACAAATGTCGAGGCCGGTTGTTTACATTACTCGAAAAATCAATGATCTTGCACTGCAAAAAATTCAATCCCATGCCAAAATTGAAATATGGGATGGAAATGAACCGGTACCTCACGAAATTCTGGAAGAGAAAATCAGGACCGTGGATGGTATGCTCACTCTGCTGACTGACAAAATTGATGGTGCACTGATTGATAAAAGAGGGTCAAATTTAAAAGTCATCAGCCAGATGGCTGTTGGGTATGACAATATCGATCTTGAAGCTGCTACACGTGCCGGTTTACCGATCGGTCACACACCAGGTGTTCTGACAGAAACTTGTGCCGATTTTACGATGGCACTGTTGTTGGCTGGTGCACGCCGCATTATTGAAGGACACAACGAGGTGCAAAATGGTATTTGGCGACCATGGGGTCCTGATGTTCTGCTGGGTGAAGAGGTCAACGGCGCCAGTCTTGGCATTATCGGTTTTGGCAGGATCGGTAAAGCTGTTGCCCGACGAGCAGCTGGCTTTGGGATCAAACTTTATTACCATGATCCTTACAGAGACACGGAATACGAGCAAGCCCATAATGTGAACTACCTTGAATTGGACGATCTTTTACAGACCTGCGACTTCATCACCATTCACACCTCACTCTCTGAAGCAACCTACCACCTGATCGATGCACCACAGTTTGCGATGATGAAGTCAAATGCGATATTAATAAACACGTCGCGCGGCGGCGTGGTTAATCCTGCTGCTTTGTATGATGCACTTAAAAACAGGCAGATTCGCAGTGCAGCGCTGGACGTCTTTGAGCCCGAACCAATTCCCGCTGATCACCCGATCTTGAACCTTGACAATCTCATCTTAACACCCCACATTGCCAGTGCCAGCACACGCACCCGACAGTTGATGGCCATAATGGCAGCAGAAAATTTGATTGCGGGATTGAAGAATGAGAAACTGCCTCATTGTGCGAATAGTGCTGTTTACCATTAGGATACTTGTAATTAGCTCACCTTCCGTTATACAATTGTTGCGATTGATCTGAGTATTAATAGTCGAAAGGCATAACCAGGATGGCACAGAAAAATATCGGGTACATAAAGCTCATTTGGGTTTGTCCTAACTGCCAGACAAAAAATCCTGGTCCGCAGAAGACCTGTTCAGGCTGCGGTGCGCCTCAACCTAAAGATGTGCGCTTCCGGAAGGATGTCAGGGATGAACTTGTCAAGGATGAGAAGGAAATTGAGCAGGCAAAACTTGGACCAGATATTCACTGCGCTTACTGCGGCGCCAGAAACAAAGCAGATGCGAAGGTGTGCATCAACTGCGGTGCAGATTTAACAGTCGGTGATAAACGGGAAAGTGGTACAGTGTTAGGCGCGTTGAATACTGGCCCTGCAGTAGAAATCGACTGCCCCCACTGCGGCGCTAAGAATCCGGATACGGCTCAGACCTGCTCAAAATGCGGTGGTAGTCTTGCCACGCCAGAACCTGTCGTTCAGGCTGCGCCGGCTGCTCCACCGAAGAAGAAAGCCAATCCGGTGATGCTGGCGGTGGGTGGACTGGCTCTGATTTTACTTTGTATTGCTTCCATCTTTTTTCTCTCACTGCTTGGTAAGGAAGAAAATCTCACCGGGCAAGTCATCGCGCGAGAATGGCAGCGATCTATTATTATCGAGCAATACGGGCCGGTTGAAAAAAGGGGCTGGCAAGATGAAATACCAGCCAGTGCCACGATTGGAACATGTGAATTAAGAGTCCACCATTCACAACCTGATCCAGCATCCAATTCGCGTGAAATCTGCGGCACACCCTATACCAAAGATACCGGCACCGGTTATGCCGAAGTCGTGCAAGATTGTTACTATGAAGTATACGAAGAGTACTGCATTTACACCATTAATGAGTGGACGCGGGTCGATACAGTGACTGTTGATGGATTTGATAGTGCAGCTTACTGGCCTCAACCTTCTCTCAGCCAGGAACAACGCCTTGGGAATGGTACAGAGTCTTACGCTATTACTTTTTATACGTCTGATGGCAATTATGAGTACAAGACTTCAAACGAGTCCATTTACAACCAGGCGGTTGTGGGAACGAAATGGGACCTGACGATTAACGCTTTTGGAAATATCACTGACATCAGTCAATAGCAGAAGGTAATTCTATCAGCACTGGGACAGGTGGATCATTGCCAGTGCTGATTGCATTTAAAAAGCAAACAAAAGGGTAATATCATTGACATTAGTACCTGTCGGACCCGTGATTAACAGCCGATTAAGACGCGCAAAATAATGGTAGGTATCATTTTCGGCCAGAGCCTGTGTCAATGAGAGATCCAGGTCTATTCCTTCCTGATATGTATCTCCAGAAATAATCGCTCCAGCAGCATCTGTTGGACCGTCCTCACCATCGGTGGCAAATGTGATCATCGCGACATCTTTCAATCCGGCAAGCTCTCTTACTGCGCCAGCAGCAACTTCCTGGTTCCTGCCGCCTTTGCCCCCACCGTGTACGGTAACAGTGGTCTCGCCGCCAACAATGATGCAGGCTGGACGAGGAATGGGATTCCCAGTGCTGCATATTTCTTTCAAGATGCTGGATAAAAACTGGCCGGCTTGCGACGCTTCGCCACTCAAATAGGTGGTCAACATCTGGCTGTTAAAACCAATTTGACGAGCCATTTGCATTCCAGCAGAGGCAGCCTTGTAGTTGTTGCCAATAATAATATTTTGCACACTTGCTATTACTGGCGAACCCACTTTAAGGATCTCCCCAATTTCTCCAGCACTTCCCCTGTTCAGATGATCAATAATAGATTGCGGTACACGTTCCACAAGCTGGTATTTTTTCAAAATAGCGATACAGTCACCATAAGTACTGCTGTCTGCGGTGGTTGGGCCAGAAGCGATGCTCTCAAGCGGATTGCCAATCACATCCGATAAAACCAGGGTGATCAACGGTGCCGGAAAAATCATTTCAGCCAGCCCACCGCCTTTGACCCTGTCAATATGTTTCCTGATGGTATTCATCTCATTGATATCTGCGCCAGATTTCAACAACAGAGAGGTTAAAGATTGTAGTTCCTTAAGCAAAATGCCGTCGTGTGGATAGGTAAATAATGCTGAACCACCTCCCGAGATCACGCAGATGACCAGGTCACGGCCAGTCAATCCCGACACCAATTCGACCAGTTTTTTTGTGCCCTCAACACTCTTCTCTGTCGGCACAGGATGAGATCCCTGGTAGAGTGTGATATTATCGAGTTTTTCAGTTGTTGAGAGAGTCTTTGCGATAATCCTGCCCTCAGTCAGATGCTCACCTAAAACAGCTTTGACTCCCCGTGCCATTGAAATTGAAGCTTTCCCAAAACCAATCAAGTAAACATGATCATAAAGAGAGAGATCATATTTGCGTCCATCAACTGATAAGAATTCTCCTTCAAGATACAGAGCATCCTTGACTGATGTTCCGGGATGCACTGCATCAAGGATGGCAGACAGAATTGGGATTACTTTCTCCGGGTAGCAGTCAGCAGGCAGAGCTGTGAAGTTAGAAGTCAATTCAAGCATTTTTTTGCTCCAATCATTTGATGATATTAATACTGTCATATTCAGTACTTTTGTTTATAAAAATAATCGTAAAATAAACTGTGTATCTATTATAATTTGGAGAAGACAAATGAAACATTGGCCAGTACCCGAGAGCAGCAATAAGTCCATCCCTGAAGATGGGGTAAGGGGTTCTTTTTGGGAGAACCGCAGTGACCGCAGGCATGCCGGGGTAGACATGTATGCACCAATAGACAGCGATGTGATTGCCATCGAAGATGGCACAGTATTAGAAGTTGCCGAATTCACTTCGCCTGATCTTATTCCTTACTGGAATGTCACCTATTCAATCATCATTGAAACGGCAGATGGCAAAATCCAGAGATTTGCTGAACTGCGGGATGCTGTCGTCAAGGCCGGCGATGAAGTCAAAGGCGGCCAGGTCATCGGTCACATAGGTCATGTTTTAAACCTGGACAAGATCAATGAAACATCCCCGATGTATATCCAAAAATTAAAGAACGCAGGTGTCAGTTCAATGCTTCACTTTGAACTGCATAATCGTTTTCCTGGTAAACCTGACAAGTATCTTGGCGGTAACTTTTTTCAGGAAGAACAACCCGATCATCTCGTCAACCCAACAGACTATCTGCGAGAAGTCATCGAAGAAAATAGTTAATCTGAAAAATAACAGGTCATTAAATTTTCAATTAAATTTCATAAGATTGTAGGAGGAATACAAATGGATAAAACTGTAATGGATGGTCTTTTTAGACCAAAGTCAATTGCAATCATCGGTGCGTCAGAAACAGTAGGAAAAATCGGCCATACAGTCGTTAAAAACCTGGTCGAAGGCCAGTATCAGGGCAAAATCTACCCTGTCAACCCAAAATCGACTGAAATTATGGGATACAAGGTTTACCCCACTGTCCTTGATATTCCCGGTGAAGTGGATGCAGCCGTCATAACAATCCCTGCCAAATTTGTGCCTGATTCCATTGTTGAATGCGGTAAAAAAGGCGTCAAAGGCTTGATTGTCATTACCTCTGGCTTCAGTGAAGTGGGCGATAAGGAACTTGAAGAAAAGTGTGTGGAAATTGCCCGTCAGTACAACATGCGCATTCTTGGTCCAAACATCGTTGGTACACTTTCCAATTCAGATCAGATGAATGCCTCTTTCGCACCTTTTCTGCCTTATAACGGTAAAGCCTCTCTGGTTTCGCAGAGTGGTGCCCTGTTGATTGCCATTGATGCCGCAACATTCACCCGCCACATTGGCTTTGACAAGCTGATTTCGATTGGCAATATGTCAGATGTTGATTTTGCAGATACCATCACATATCTTAATGATGACCCTGAAACCACTTGTATTTCCCTCTACATTGAAGGTCTGCGTGATGGCCGCCGGTTCATGGACGTCAGCCGCGCTTCAACCAAGCCGATTGTCGCCTTGAAGTCAGGTGTTTCACAGCACGGCGCTGCTGCTGCCGCATCACACACCGGTTCACTGGCAGGTGCCGCAAAAGTCTATGGCGCAGCCTTCCAGCAAGCCGGCGTTATCCAGGCAACTGACCTGGACAACCTCTTTGACCGCACCCTGGCGCTCTCTCAACAGCCCCCGCTTAAAGGTGACAACCTGTTGATCATTACAAACGGTGGCGGCGTGGGTGTGCTTGCCACAGATGCAGCCGAAAGGTATGGCGTTCCTTTGAAATTTGCTCCAGCTGACCTGCAGACAGAAATGAAGAAGCACATGCCCGAGTTCGGATCAGCCAAGAACCCCGTTGACCTGACCGGTATGGCTGGCGCAGAGTGGTATTACAAGTCAGTGAAATTTGCCATCTCACATCCATGGACTGATGGTGTTGTCGTCCTTTACTGCGAAACAGCCATGACCAACCCCGTCGAGATTATGCAGGCAGTCAAACGCGCAGTGGACGAAGGCAATACTGGCAATAAACCAGTGATCGTCTCAATTGTTGGTGGCGAGCGCTCTGAAGACGCAATTACCTGGCTGGTGGAAAATGGTATTCCAGCCTTTGGTTCACCTGAAAGCGCACTCAATACTATGGCAGCGCTGCGTGAATATGCTTTGATGAAAGCGTCCTCTGCAGTTAGTACTGTAAAATTTGACAAAGTCAAACGTGAAAAAGCCCTCAAGATTATTGATCATGCCCGTTCTGAAGGCCGCAATGCCCTGACAGAAGTAGAGGCAAAAGATGTGTTTGCCATTTATGGCATGCCAGTAACTACTACACTGCTCGCAAAATCTGAAGATGAAGCTGTCAAGTTAGCCAATCAGATTGGTTACCCGGTTGTGATGAAAATCGTCTCGCCTGACATCCTGCACAAATCAGATGCCGGCGGCGTCAAGGTCAATATCAAAGACGAGAAGAGTGCCCGCGAAGCCTACAAGATTATTCTTGAGAATGCGCACAACTACAAAGCTGATGCAAACATTCATGGTATCGCCATTCAAGAAATGGCGCCCTGGGGTACCGAAGTGATCCTGGGATCAGTCAATGACCCAACTTTCGGCCCGACAATGATGTTTGGTCTTGGTGGTATTTTCGTCGAGGTCCTCAAGGACGTGACTTTCCGTGTAACACCGGTCACCAAGGACCAGGCAAAATCCATGCTCACCGAAATCCGTGCCGCACCGATCCTTGCTGGTGTGCGTGGTGAAGAACCACGCGATCGAGAAGCAACTGCGGATGTGATTGTTCAGTATTCAGATATGATTCTTGATCTTGCAGATGAAATCTCTGAATCAGATGCCAACCCGGTGCTGATCTATAGCGAGAATAAAGGTGTGAAGGTTGTTGATGCCCGTATCATCTTGAAGAAAAAGTAGAGATAAGCCGTTCGCAATTCTATCGGCAGGCTTCTCGGCCTGCCGATATTCTTTAACCACAAGAAAATTTACACACAACCACGCAAGGGTGCTCATGGTACAATTCTGCTGCCTGAAATTTTCTGGCAATATCCGATTTGCTGTTTAACTAACCCAAAATAATGCACATGCCATCGCTTCGAAAATATGCCGTTCCAATTGCAATCCTGATTTTCAGCATCCTTTCATTTGGTTTGCTCCTACCCTTCTTAGGATTTTACTGGGATGACTGGCCAATGATTTGGTTCTCTTATACACAGGGACCGCTTGGTTTCCCTGAGGTATTTTCTGGTGACCGACCCTTTCTATCCCTCATCTACATACTTACCACATCAATCTTCAAAACCAGCCCCCTTGCATGGCAGCTGTTAGGCTTATTTAGCAGAATTTTGACATCCATTGCCTTCTGGTGGGCGTTCAGCCAGATGTGGCCGGAGCAGCGCGAGAAACTTGGCTGGGCAGCGATCCTGTTCACGGTATATCCGGGTTTCAAACAGCAGTCAATCTCAGTCGTCTACAGCAATGGTCTCATTTTGCTGGCTGCCTATTACCTTTCTATTGGCTTGATGATTCGTGCGATCAAAATTGCTAAGCATCGCCTCGCTTACACACTTGGTGGTTTGCTGGCTTATATTTTCTGCATGTTTTCCACTGAGTACTACTATGGCATGGATCTGGTTAGACCTCTGATTGTCTACTATTCCCTTGGTCTATCAATCCCAAAGTTGAAGAACCGTTTGACGCAGACCTTTCTACACTGGTTACCTTATCTGGCGGTGTTGGGCGGGTTTCTTATCTGGCGCGTGTTTATCTTTGAGTTTCCAACTTACCAACCTCTTTTACTGGATGGTCTTGCTGAAAAACCGCTTGCCAGCATCACAGAACTCCTATATCGCATTTTTCATGAACCTTTCCTGGTTGGCATTTTTGCCTGGACAAATTACCTGCGTTTTCCAGCGGTTACTGATTTCTCAATGCAATCCATGCTGGGATTTTGGCTTCTGGTTGCATTCTCCTTCATAATCTCCTATACCATCCTGACAAAACTCTTGTCAGATCACGGGCAAAAATCAATAACGATTAAAGCGAATGGTCATAGTGATCTGGTAATCAATGAATCCACTTTCATTAAACAGGTAGTGAGCATTGGTGGTTTATCTTTATTGCTCGCTGGATGGCCGTACTGGATAACAGGCTTGAGAATCGAACTTCAGTATCCGTTTGACCGCTTCACACTGGCTTTCATGATGGGCAGCGCCATGTTGATGACGGGTTTGATTGCCTGGCTGTTCCGTACCAGATTTCAAAAAATAGTGATACTTTCTCTTTTAATCAGCATGGCTGTTGGTGAAAATTTTTTGACTGCCAACACTTACCGCCGAGAGTGGCTAACGCACAATGACTTCTTCAATCAGCTCACCTGGCGAATTCCCGCTCTTGAGCCAGGAACCCTGGTTTTAACCGAGGGACTTCCAATCAAGTACTACAGCGATAACTCATTAACAGGACCACTCAACCTGGTATACGCGCCAGAAAATAAATCTCTGGATCTTGATTATTACTTTGCATTTCTTGATGTCAGGGTTGGTAGGTCCATACCTGAGGTAAAAAAGGGTCTGGAAATCAAACAGGAATTCCGCAATGCTTCTTTTACGGGCTCAACCGACAATGTGGTTGTATTATTCTATTCACCTCCTGGCTGCCTGCGAGTGCTTGATCCAACACGAGATACTAACTTGGAGATCATGCCAGGTGAACTGCTAAATGCCGTCCATTTATCTAACCTGGATCGAATTATCACGGATCAAAACCAGCAAGTTAGGCTGCCTGAAGGTATATTTGGGAAACAAGTTGAGCATCAAAACTGGTGCTATTATTTTGAGAAAGCCGACCTTGCCCGACAAGTTGGTGATTGGCAGACTGCTTTAGAACTGACTGATGAAGCCTATGCGCAATCTCTGTATCCTCAGGAGCCCACTGAAGTGCTGTTGGTCGCTGAAGCCAATGCCATGACCGGCAATATTAACCGAGCAGTTAAACTGCTGACAGAATCAGGCAAGCGTAACCCACAGTACCATGGTTTATTTTGTGAAACTATCGATAGATTTGAATTTGCATTGAACGGCGAATTGTCTGATAATGAAAAGAGTGAAATTTCTACATTACGGGAAAAGCTCATTTGTGATTAATGCTAAGCACCTGAATATGACTTTCAATGAAAAATAGTCCTCTCAAAACTTCTATTTCTGTCGTTATCCCGGTCTATAACAGCCAGGAGTCATTATCACCACTGCTGGAGCGGTTGTTCGACACACTTCCTGAACTGGCTGACCATTACGAAGTGATTTTGATCAATGACGGCAGCCGGGATGATAGCTGGCAAATCATCCAGCAAATGACGCAGCAATATCCAGCCCTGGTCGGGATCAACCTTATGCGCAACTACGGTCAACATAATGCCATCTTGTGCGGTGTGCGACAGGCAAAGTATGAGCTAATTGTTACCATGGACGATGATTTGCAGCACCCGCCCGAGGAACTGCCCAAACTGTTGGCAAAATTGGAAGAGGGTTATGATGTGGTCTATGGCTCACCACAAAAGATGCCGCACAATTTTTGGCGCAACCTCTCTTCACAATTGACGAAAAAAATTCTGGCTTTTGTCATGGGTATTAAAACGGTCAGGGAGATCAGCGCTTTCAGGGTATTTCGGTCGCATCTCCGTAAAGCATTTGCCAGATATCAGAACCCGGGCATTATCCTGGATGTCCTCTTATCCTGGGGCACCACCAAATTTGCCAGCGTTACAGTCAATGAAGTGCCCCGCCCGTACGGCAGGTCGAATTATTCATTTGGAAAACTGATTGGCCAGGCAATTCTTGTCCTGACGGGTTACAGCACAGTGCCGCTTCGTATTACCAGTTGGCTGGGTTTTACCATCACAATTTTTGGTGTGATCATATTTTTTAAAGTTATATTGGATTATTTTTTGTTGGGGTCCATTCCTGGCTTCACATTCCTGGCTTCAATTATTTCACTCTTTAGCGGCGCCATCTTGTTTGCGTTGGGTATTTTTGGTGAATACCTGGCCCGCATCTTTGACAAGTCGATGGACCGTCCGGCTTATGTTGTGTCAGACATCCTCAACGCTGGTGTCGAAAACGCGCCACCATCACAAATTGAGCCAACAACAGTGACCAATCTAACACTTCCATCTGATGAATCATGAATTGTGTCATCCTGCAGCCCTCTTACATTCCCTGGCGCGGCTATTTTCACCAGATCGAAAAAGCTGATTTATTTATATTTTACGACGACGTACAGTACGACCGTCGCGGTTGGCGGAACCGCAACAAGATCAAGACGGCACAGGGGCCAAATTGGTTGTCCATTCCTGTTTATGCCCGGGGTGTTCAGCAATCTAAAACAGCCATTAATGAGATACAAATTGTGTATGATGATGATTGGAATGAAGCCCATTGGAAATCCATCGAACTGGCGTACCAGAAAGCGCCCTTCTTTGATGATTACGCCTATCTAATTAACGAATTCTATCAACGCAAGCCCGCATTTCTGGCTGATTTCACCATCGAGACAACCATCGCCCTTGCCTGTCAACTGGGAATCAATAACACCGACTACATCCGCTCATCCAAGCTTGAAGTTGAGGGAACAAAAACGGAGCGTCTCATCAATATCCTGCAAAAAGTCGGTGCCACGCATTATATTTCCGGACCTTCTGCAAAAGCATATATCGATGCTGCGCAGTTTATAAACGCAGGTATAACGCTGGAATTCATGGTTTATGACTACAGGGAGTATCCCCAGCTTTACCCTCCATTTGACCCTCAGGTGTCAATACTGGACTTGTTGTTCATGACAGGTCCTCAGGCATTGTCTTACATTACAAGCTAAACGAGAGCCGCATCATGGAAAAATTTGACGAGATACGTTCGTACTTTCAGGATAAATTAGACCGATTTGGCAACACCCCGCGTGGTGCAGATTGGAATTCGGATGAAGCACAAAATACCCGCTTTGACCAGATCATAAAAATCATTCAACCGCAAAGTGACTACTCCATCCTGGATTTTGGCTGTGGTTATGGCGCGCTGGCAGACTATCTCTTGACGCTTGGAAGAGACTTCAACCAGTTCGTCGGCTACGATATCCTTGAAAGCATGGTTGATAAAGCCAGGCTGCTGCACGGACAACCTGCGGGTAAGTACCTGTTCACATCGGATTTCTCAGAAGTACCTTTTGTAGATTATGCGGTAGCCAGCGGCGTCTTCAATATCAAACTGGACAATTCCTATGATGACTGGACTGCTGATGTGATAAAAACTCTGGAGCAATTACATGACCGGACGCGTCACGGCTTCGCCTCGAATTTCCTGACAAAGTATTCAGATGCAGGTAAAATGAAGCCGCACCTGTATTACGCTGATCCATGTTACCTGTTTGATTACTGCAAAAAGCACTTCTCAAAAAATGTGGCTTTACTTCACGATTATGAGCTGTATGATTTCACTATCCTGGTACGAAAATAGGCTGCTGACATGCAAGATATAAAAATCGATTTTAACATACCGGTTCTTGCCGGCAAAGAGCTGGCGTATATTCAACAAGCGTTTACGAACCAGCACATCTCCGGCGATGGTCAATTTTCTAAAAAAGCAAGCGCACTGCTTGAGAAAGAGTTGGGAGTCTCTAGAGTTATTTTAACCACCTCATGCACGCACGCACTGGAAATGGCAGCCCTGCTTCTGGATATCAAAGAAGGCGACGAGGTGATCATTCCTTCTTTCACCTTTGTTTCAACAGTGAACGCTTTTGTGCTGCGCGGCGCCAAGCCGGTATTTATCGATATCCGTCCCGATACACTCAACCTGGACGAGGCACAGCTGGAAAATCTGATCACAGGTCGAACAAAAGCAGTGGTGCCGGTGCACTATGCCGGCGTCGGGTGTGAAATGGACGCGATCACTGCCATTTGCCAACAGCACGGTCTGCAAATTGTGGAAGACAATGCGCATGGATTATTCGGTAAATATCACGGCAAACATCTGGGCACTTTCGGCGCCCTGGCTACCCAGAGTTTTCATGAAACAAAGAATGTCACCTGCGGCGAAGGCGGCGCCCTGCTGATCAACGACCCCAGCTTCATTGACCGGGCAGAGATTATCAGGGAAAAAGGGACAAACCGCGCCCGTTTCTACCGCGGCATGGTTGACAAATACACCTGGGTAGATATCGGTTCAAGCTACCTGCCATCTGAGATACTGGCGGCGGTGCTCTATGCACAGCTGGAAAAATGGCAGGCGATCCAGGAAAAACGTAAAGCCATCTGGCATTATTACCATGACAACCTGCTTGATTGGGCTGCACATCATTCAGTTCAACTCCCCTTCATACCGGCGGAATGCGACAGCGCTTATCACATGTATTACCTGATCACGCCCGATGCAGAAACGCGAAATCTATTGATGCGGCACTTAAGAGAACGCGGTATCGTCAGCGTCTTTCATTACCAATCACTGCACCTTTCTGAGATGGGCTTGCGCTTTGGCGGCAAACCGGGAGACTGCCCGGTCACAGAGCATGCCAGTGACTGCCTGCTGCGCCTGCCCTTCTACAATAGTCTCTCCTTCGAAGACCAGGATTGTGTCTTGAAAGCCCTTAAAGACTTCAAAAAATAACAAAAACAGAAAAATCTCAAGTCTGCCGGACGGATGCTCATCCGTCCGGCGTTTTATTAATGCTTTAGCAAGTTGAGGACGGGACGTCCGAAACAAAAAACCGCCCGCTATGCGGGTGGAGGAAGGTGCTTAGAGCACAGGAAATCACTCCGGTAGAATGATGGAAGTTCAAGCCATCAATCAGAAAGGAGTGATTTCCATGGATAAGAGTCTAGCACATACGAAATGGATGTGTAAGTACCATATTGTATTCACACCGAAGTATCGGCGAAAGGTAATCTACAACGAAATCAAAAAGGACATAGTAGAGATCATGAAAGATTTATGCAAGTGGAAGGGAGTAGAGATCATAGAAGGGACGGCGATGATTGATCACATACACTTGCTGGTATCAATACCACCAAAGATGAGTATAGCAAGCTTCATGGGGTATTTGAAGGGGAAGAGTGCGATGATGATCTTTGATCGACATGCGAATCTGAAATACAAATTTGGGAATCGGCACTTTTGGTCGCGGGGATATTATGTAAGTACGGTTGGGTTAAACGAAGCGACCATAGCAAAATATGTAAGAGAACAAGAGAAGCACGATCAACTGATAGACAAAATAAGTGTAAAGGAACAAGAAGACCCCTTTAGGGGTAGCTAGGTAATCGATGCATGAGGCTTGAACGAAGTGAAAGCAGCACTTTTAGGTGCTGCAAGTGAAAAGCCCTTATAGGGCTAGGTCATGCCACCCGCATAGCGGGTGGCATGACTAAAACCATATATGATGGATAAACGACTTGACTTAAGAACATTTGTTCTATATAATCAAAATAACCAGAACAAGTTAATACCAAAAACACCGGCAATAAGCGCCAAAATTAACCTGAAAGGAAAAGGGCTGCTCCACCACCCTGGAGCATATTAACAGTATGGAAACGCTTCCAGAATTATCTATCGGTAAATTACTCCTGCTGTTGGGTCCAAAAAAGTATTTGCGCGGCACACTGCCGCTCCTGACTGCTAAACTGGCATTGAGATGCCCCCTGCGCATCCTGGACTGCGGCAATTCATTCAAAGGGTACCAGTTGGCGCGAGAAATACGCCGCCAGACTGCAGCTGTCAACCAGGTACTGGACCGCATTGCCATCGCGCGGGCATTCACTTGCTACCAGGTACCGGCTTTATTAGCTGAAACCCCGGCTGATGAGATGCCGACGCTCGTCCTTGACTTGCTCTCAACCTTTTATGATGAAAACATTAACGAAAAAGAGCGCGGCAGGCTGCTGGCACTCAGCATTCGCCACCTCAAACGCATCAGTGCCAGGGCGCCGCTGGCTGTCAGCCTTTTCCAATCAACCAATCAGCAGGTAGACCGCTGGCAGGAAATAGTGATGCAGTCCGCCACGCTAATCTGGCACATTGAGGAACTGCCCGAGCCCGTGCAGTTAACCTTTTTCTAGAAAGGAGGAAACATGGGAAGAACACTGCCATCCATCACACAATTATTTCTCCAGGAACAGGAATCCTTCAACCGTTTTCGGCGCGCACTGCGCAAAAGCGACCAGAAGGTTCTGGATGATCTGTTTGCCTCCGCCAGGCAGCACCTGGCCGCAACAACATTTGCCTCACATGCCCTGCCCTTTGAAATGTTCTTGCTGTCAATGCTGCTCGAAGAGCATAAAATGACCCTGCGCCTGCAGGAGAGGGTTGAAGAACTTTCAAATGAGCGGGATTAATGGCTGGTTTATGGATATCTATCCACAACCTGCCGCCGATTTTATCGTATGGATACTGGGTGAAGATGGACAGCGGCACAAGTTCAAGCTGGCAATGCCCGGCGCATTCTATGCCACCGGATCCGAAAACCGTTTGCGTGAGGCTGCCAATTTTCTGAAGCAGCAGCCTGAGAAAATTACCCTGAGCCGGCAGGACAAAAGAGATTTATTTAAGAAAAAACCGGTCAGCATGCTGGCTGTGGAATCAAAAGATGCCGGCCAGTTGACAGGTCTCTTCAGGCGTCTTTCTCAGGCTTACCCTGCGCTTGATTATTACAATGCCGATATACCACCCGCTCTGCAGTGTGCAGCGCGCTTTGGCACTTTTCCGCTGTGCCGCTGCCGGGTGGATGTCAACCAGTCGGATTACATCGATTGGATCGAAGCGCTTGACACCCCCTGGCAGGTTAACCTGCCAGAGCCACCGGTAAGGGTGCTTTACCTGGAGCCCGACTGTGACCCAAGGCGCGGTGACCCGCAGTACCTGTGGGTGCGTTTTGACCAGCGCACACTGAGGCTCTTCCTGTCAAACCTGCGACCGACTCTGATCAGCCTGCGCAGTATTCTCAACGCATTTGACCCGGACTTGATCCTGACTGCCTGGGGTGACAGCTGGATGATGCCTTTACTGCTGGAAGCTTCAGAAAAGCATCGCATCCCCCTACCCTGGAACCGCGACCCGGGACGCTCAATTGAGTATAAAAAAGAACGTTCCTATTTTGCATACAACCAGGTGGTGTACCGCGACCAGCAAATCCATCTCTTTGGGCGCTGGCACATCGACATCAACAATGCCACGCTTTATCACGACTATGCCATGGACGGCATCTATGAACTGGCGCGCGTGACCTCACTTCCGCTGCAAACTGTGGCACGGGTTTCACCGGGCAGCGGCATCTCAGCCATGCAAATTACCACGGCGCTCCGCAACGACATTCTCGTGCCCTGGCACAAACAGCAGGCTGAAAAGTTCAAAACGGCACGCCAACTAATGGAGGTAGACCAGGGCGGGCTGGTGTATCAACCCACCATTGGCCTGCACCGCAACGTGGCTGAGCTGGATTTTATCTCCATGTACCCCAGCATCATGGTGCACTGCAATATCTCTCCCGAAACTACACCTGTTTTCTGCGGTGCGGGTACCAGCATTGGTGCTGAGAAAGAGGAACCCGGGTTGATTCCAAAGACCCTGGCGCCGCTTCTCGAAAAACGCCTGGCAATCAAAAAACGACTTGAAAAGCTTTCCCGGCAGGATTCTCGCAGGCAGGCGCTCAAGGCAAGGGCTTCAGCGCACAAGTGGCTGCTGGTGACCTGTTTTGGCTACCTGGGATATAAAAATGCCCGCTTCGGGCGCATTGAAGCCCACGAGTCAGTTACTGCCTTTGGGCGTGAAGCACTGCTCAGGGCAAAAGAGGCAGCCGAAGAGTTGGGCTACACTGTGCTGCACCTGTACGTCGATGGCATCTGGGTAAAACATCCTGAACCGATCACAGTTGAGAACGTCCAGCCCCTGCTGGAGGAGATTACCCGTTGCTCAGGCCTGCCCATTGCCCTGGACGGCATCTACAACTGGCTGGCATTTTCCCCCTCGCGGCTCAACAGCCGTGTACCGGTTGCCAACCGCTATTTTGGCGTCTTTGAAGACGGCACCATCAAGGTACGCGGTATCGAAGCCCGCAGGCGCGATGCGCCGCCCTGGATTGCCGGCGTTCAGCATCATCTGCTTGACCTGTATGCGTCAACAAAAACGGAGGAGGATATCCAGGAAGCATCTCACCAGGCTGTCAGCTACCTGCAAGGACAGCTCACCCAGCTAAGAACAGGAAGCATCCCGGCTGCAGAGTTAATCGTCTCCTGTAAGCTGAGTCGAACCCTTGACCAGTATGTCTCACCTTCACCGGCTGCCCAGGCTGCCGCACAACTACAGAATATCGGCAAGACCATGCGTCCCGGCCAGGTGATGCGCTACATCTACCTCAGCGGACAGCCGCGCATACATGCCTGGGATTTGCCCGAACCGCCCGACCTAAACCGTATCGATCACGATGAGTACAGCAAACTGCTGCTGCGGGCGGCAGCTACCATTACCCTGCCTTTTGGCATGGATGAGGAAGCCCTAAAACGTGCTGTACTGCAAAATCTGCCGCAAAAAACGCAAGTGAAGAAGGCGGCCACGCTGTTTCCGCTGTATCGTTATCAAACCTGAGAATTGATGTATTACTGCACCGGTTTTGTGGGGCTGGGTTTCCGACGTTTATTTAGCATCCACAGGGCAAAAGCCAGCAGCAACCAGGCAATTGCCTGTGACATACGAATAGACTCAAAAATCAGGATGCTATCGCCTCTGAAACCGTCTACAAGGATGCGCATCAGCGCACTGCCGGCTATGAAACTCAAAAACAAGTTCCCCGTTGACAAATAATCCAGTTTGCCCTTCTTGACACTGTTCAGCCATACAACCATCACAATCAAAATGATCGAGCTGCCGATAATCTCATAAACCTGTACCGGGTGTCTCATCTCCCCCCACAACGAAATTGCCCAGGGGAGATCGGTCGCAATGCCAAAGGCGTTACCCGAAAAAAGGTTGGCAAAACCAACAGCCAGCTGCAGGACTGCCAGCCCAGGTGCCAGCGCATCTGCTGTTGGCCAAAAGGTGAACTGACTGCGCTGGCTATAAACCAGCCCTGCCAGAAAGCCAAACAAAAGCCCGCCCTGTAAGTCCAGCATGGTTGGATTCAGTGAAAAGACACTGAGCGGCGTCTTCATGAAGATGTCAGGGTAGCGCAACAAATAAGTCAACCTGGCGCCGACGATTCCTGCTGCCAGCGCAATGAGAATCAGCGTATCCAATTTTTCAGATTGCTGCTTAAAGAGATGAGCATACCTTCCAGCCAAACTCATGGCAATCCATATACCAAGGATGTAGAACAGCCCCTCAGCTTGTATTAAAAGCGGACCCACTTGAATAACAGGCAGCATCAATTCACCTCTTCCAGCAGTTTTTCAACCTCAACCCGCAAAAGGCTCTCAGACAGCGGCCCGCCAATAACGACCTTGTTGATGATGTTGCCCTGTCCAATAAAAAACGTGGTGGGTAGAGCTCTTGCCTGGTATTTGTCAGACACCGAGCCATCCACATCCAGTAAAACGGGGGTTGTGATTTGGAAATCCTGAACAAAGGTTTTGACATCATTCAGATTGTCCTGTGTGGTCATATTGATCGCCAGAACGACCAAACCGCGTTCAGCATAATCTTCAGCCACCTGCTGGAGAGCCGGCATTTCAGCGCGGCATGGCGGGCACCAGGTTGCCCACAGGTTAAGAATCACAACCTTATCCGATAATTCCCGTAGTTGAATTGTCTCACCCGTTAATGTGCTCAAGCTAAAATCAGGCGCCAAAAACCCCTCGCGCGGTGCAGGCGTTAAGCCACCAGTAGCCTCAGATGAATCTGGTGCGCTTATGATAGTCCAGCCGGCAGCCATTACCAGAACGGTTATTGAGTGTACTATCAGGTGATTATTTATCCAATTAATCCATTTTTTCATAAGCCAGTATTATACACATTCCAGCCATTTATTTCATTAACTCGTACATAGCAGAACCTGTGAGAGTGCATCACAGACATGTACTAAGTCAGTTGATGATAAAATTACCTCAATAACAGTTTAAAGAAGGATATTTTCATGACCATAGATAATCATCTGCAGCAAAAATCCATTAACGCCCTGCGCTTTTTATCAGCCGACGGTGTTTTTAATGCCAACTCAGGCCATCCCGGCCTGCCAATGGGTACTGCGGCTATCGCATATACAATTTGGACCCGCCATCTACGTTTCAATCCAAAAAACCCTGCATGGCCAAACCGTGACCGTTTTGTTCTCTCTGGCGGTCATGGCTCGATGCTGCTTTACAGCCTGCTGCACCTGACTGGTTTTGATGTTTCTCTGGACGATCTGAAGCGCTTCAGGCAGTTGGGCAGCATTACGCCGGGTCATCCTGAAGTCGGGGTGACGCCAGGTGTTGAGACCACGACAGGGCCGCTTGGGCAGGGATTTGCCAATGGCGTTGGAATGGCAGTTGCTGAAGCCCACCTGGCAGCTCTTTTCAACACTGAAGAATATCAGCTGATCGATCATCATGTCTATGCGATTGTGACAGATGGCGACCTGATGGAGGGCGTGGCTTCTGAAGCAGCCTCATTCGCAGGTCACCAGCACCTGGGAAAATTGATCTACTTGTACGATGATAACCGTATATCCATCGATGGTTCAACAGAGCTAACCTTCACTGAAGATCGCGGCGCCAGGTTCACGGCTTACGGCTGGCAGGTTTTGTATGTGTCTGATGGTAACGATGTCGATGAGATTGACCGGGCAATTATTAACGCAAAGTCAGATCCCAGGCCTTCACTAATCATCTGCCGTACCCATATCGGGTATGGTTTACCCACCAAGCAGGATACCGCTGAGGCACACGGTACGCCGCCGACTGAGACGGAACTAAAAGGCGCAAAGGAAAAATTGGGCTGGCCAGTCGAGCCGCTGTTTTATATCCCCGATGACGTATTAACGCACTTTCGCACGGCAGTTGAGCGGGGTGCAACGCAGGAAGACACCTGGAAGCGCCAATTTGAAATTTTCAAGAAAGCCGATCCCGAAAAAGCGGGTGAACTATGGCGCCGATTGAACGGTGAACTTACAACTGACTGGGAAAAATCACTGCCATTTTTCGAAGCGGACCCCAAAGGCATGGCTACCAGGAAAGCATCCGGCATTGTGTTGAATGCAATAGCCAAACAGCTGCCGGAGTTACTTGGCGGCTCAGCAGACCTGGCGCCCTCAAATAACACCTGGATCAACGGCAGCCCGGATTTTCAGCCGGATGCACGCAACGGCAGAAATTTCCATTTTGGTGTTCGCGAACACGGCATGGCCAGCATCGTGAATGGCATGGCACTGCACGGAGGGGTCATTCCTTACGGTGCCACCTTCCTGGTTTTTACCGATTACCTGCGACCTGCGCTGCGCCTCTCAGCCCTGTCGCACATTCCTTCCATCTGGGTGATGACACACGACAGCATTGGGCTTGGCGAAGACGGCCCAACACACCAGCCGGTCGAACAGCTGGCGTCAATGCGGGCAATACCTCACCTGACTGTTATCCGTCCGGCAGATGCCAACGAAGTGACGGTTGCCTGGAAACTGGCAGTTTCCAACCGTCATGGACCAACAGTCCTGGCGCTTACCAGGCAGAACCTGCCGGTGCTTGACCGAAGTGTGCTCAACTCTGCTGATGGTGTAGAAAAAGGTGCTTATGTGCTGGCTGATTTGGGTGATGGCAGGCCGCAGATGATCCTGATGGCTTCAGGGTCAGAAGTGCCCATTATCCTGGAGGCAGGCTACAGGCTGGCTTCCAGCGGCATCAATCTCAGGGTCGTATCTATCCCCAGTTGGGAATTATTCGAGCAGCAGCCGCAGTCCTATCGCGATTCGGTTTTGTCCCCTACCATTGAGTACAGGCTGGCAGTTGAAGCCGGTGTCTCCCAGGGTTGGGAACGCTGGACGGGCACAAAGGGGCTGATTGTTGGTGTTAACACGTTCGGCGCTTCTGCACCTTATCAGCAGCTGTATCAAAAATATGGCTTAACCACCGACAATGTTGTCGAAAAAGCACGTCTGCTGTTGGGTATTTCTGAATAAACCCGTTGGAGGAAAGAATGATGCAGGTTGCTGTAGGTTGTGATCACGGCGGTTACCCGCTAAAAGACGCTGTCATAAAGGCAATAACAGAGTCAGGACATACGGCACTGGATTTCGGTACTTACAGTGCAGAGAGATCCGACTACCCTGATTATGCCGAAAAAGTCAGTGCTGCCATTCTTGCCGGTAACGCTGACCGTGGAATCTTGATCTGCGGCTCAGGAGTCGGTATCTGCATTGCTGCCAACAAGATACCGGGTATCTATGCTGCTATCTGTCATGATACCTATTCTGCCCACCAGGGTGTTGAACATGACAGGATGAACGTGCTCTGTCTTGGCGGCAGAATTATTGGCACTGAGTTGGCTCAGGAACTTGTCACAGCATTTTTAAAGGCTGAGTTCAGTTATGGCGAAAGACATATTATAAGGACTGAAAAAGTTAAGGCCATCGAACAAAAATATTCAAAATAATCAAAGGAATCCGGATTATGAAATCAACAGAACGGCTGTTTGAACTTGGACAATCAATCTGGTATGACAATATTGAAAGGAAATTGCTCATCAATGGTGAGTTGGAGCGGATGATCTCCGCCGGAGAGGTATACGGCGTCACCTCAAACCCGTCCATTTTTAACAACGCTATCAGCAAATCATCAGATTATGATGAAGCACTGCGTCCGATGGCACTTGCCGGTGAACCCCCAATCTCAATTTTCTATCAGTTGGCTGTTGAGGATATCCAACAAGCTGCTGACCTGTTCCTGCCTGTTTATCAGAAAACCAATGGCAGAGACGGGTATGTTAGTCTTGAAGTCAACCCCTACCTGGCAAACGACACTGGCGCCACTATTGATGAGGTAAAAACTCTTTGGGAGCGTGTTAACCGACCTAACCTGATGGTGAAAATCCCCGCCACCAAAGAAGGTCTTCCTGCAGTTCGCACAAGCATTGCAGAAGGAATTAACGTCAACGTCACCTTGATTTTTTCAATTGAACGCTATCGCGAAGTCATCGAAGCCTTTATTTCTGGTCTTGAAGACCGGCTGCAAGCAGGCAAGCCGCTTGATCATGTTCACTCGGTTGCATCCTTTTTCATCTCACGGATGGATACCAAGATCGATAAGCAGCTTGAATCCCTCATCGGGGAAAACCCCATGGTTGCGGAGAAAGCATCAGCGCTGCTCGGCAAAGCCGCGATCGCCAATGCAATCCTTGCTAATGAACTTTTTGTGAAAGAGTTCAATTCTGAAGGTTTCGTTCGCTTGAGCAGAGCCGGCGCAAACAAGCAAAGACCCCTGTGGGCTTCAACCAGCACGAAGAACCCGCGTTATAAAGCTGTGCATTATGTTGAAGGGCTCGTCGCACCTTCTACTGTCAATACCGTCCCGCCAGTGACGCTCACTGCCATGCTCGAACAGCTTGATGTGCACAAAATCTCAGAACACGATTTTTCGAAAGCGGCAGAAACAATCCAGGAGATTGAGTCTCTCGGGATAGCTGTTGACCCGATTACTGATCAGCTCGAAGTCGAAGGTGTGAAGGCATTTTCAGATGCCTTTACAACCCTGTTAGATACTATCATGGATCGATCCGATAAAGTGCAAAAGTCGCTGGGTAAATTACAGCCAGGGCTTTCTGAAAATTTTCCTATCTTCTGTCAGCAAAATATTCCCGCCAGAATGAAAGCCCATGATGCAGCACTCTGGACACAGGATGCAGCCGGACAGCAAGAAATTAAACACCGCCTTGGCTGGCTGGATGCACCCTATACCGGCGAGGATGCTATTACAGAGTTATATGACTTCGTAGATGGCTGCCTGGCTGATGGTTATACGCATGCACTTCTGCTGGGTATGGGCGGCTCTTCCCTGGCTCCTGAAGTGCTGGCACGTAGTTTCGTGGCAACCAATGATAAACGCCAGGGGTTAGATCTCGCTGTCCTTGACTCAACCCATCCTGAACAGGTTAAATCTGCGCTTCAGCGTTCGCCTGTCGAAAAAACGCTGTATATCGTCGCCAGCAAATCAGGATCAACCGCCGAAGTTCAGGCATTCCTGGATTACTTCTGGCATGTGGCTCACGACACGCTTGGTGATGAGTGCGGTAAACACTTCATTGCCATCACTGACCCCGCCTCACCCGTTCAAAAATACGCAGATTTGCATGGTTTTCGTAAAGTCTTCCTGGCTGACCCAATGGTCGGTGGACGTTTCTCTGCGTTAATAGCCTTTGGTCTTGTACCTGCCGCCTTGATAGGGGTAGACCTGCACAGGTACTTGAAAATCGCCCGTCAAATGGCAGAACAGTGCCAGCCTGAAGTTGCACCAGCCAGAAACCCTGGACTGGTCTTAGGTTACTTGATGGGACACACATCACTGCAGGGAATCGACAAGCTCACCATCCTGGCAGATCCTGAGATTGAGACGATCGGCTCCTGGATGGAACAATTAATTGCCGAAAGCAGCGGTAAAGAAGGCAAGGGGATTATTCCAATTGACCTTGAGCCTGTAATACCAACGACATCCTACAGCAATGACCGCCTGTTCATTTACCTGCGTACATCTGGAGCACGTGAGGTATTTGTTGATGAATTGACTGCCAAAGGTTACCCGGCTTACACCCTTGAAGTGCCGTCTGCCTATCATCTGGGCGCACAATTCTTCCTCTGGGAATATGCTACAGCCGTTGCCTGTGCCATTTTGAATGTCAATGCATTTGATCAACCAAATGTGCAGGATGCCAAAACAAGAACAACACAAAAGGTGATTGAATATAAAACACACGGCCGTTTACCCATGCCAGCCGCAGCCTGGCAGTCTGACCAGGCGGATGTTTACTGCCATGACGATGCGCTCTTGGTCAATGCAGCCTCCCTTGCAGACTGCCTTTTAATTTTCAAAAGCTGGGTCAATGAAGGTGATTTTATCGGCATCAATGCCTTCCTGCCTCGCAATGCAGAGAACCAGGCTGAGCTGCAGAAACTTCGCGCCACGCTACTTAATCAAACAGGCTGCCCGGTCACATTGGGCTTTGGTCCACGCTTTCTCCACTCAACTGGTCAATTGCACAAGGGTGGAAAAAATAACGGTGTCTTTCTCCAGATTCTCGGTCAAATTGTTGATGATGTTGAGATTCCCGGTCAGGATCTCAGTTTTGACACCATGATAACTGCTCAGGCATTGGGTGATTTTGAAGCGCTGACCAGTCAGGGACGCCGAGTTCTGTTTATCGTCTTGAAAGACGCATTAGTATCTGATTTGTCGTAAAGCAAATTAATATCATTATGAAGATGCCGGCCTGATGAGCCGGCATTTATTATTCAGTAGAGTGGTGATTAATCGCCAGAGCCAGTGCACCCAATACACCCGACTGTGAACCCAGTCCAGGTGCTGATATAAATTCGTCAATGCCAACAAGAATCTGTTGCGCCTGAACATAGCCCGCCAGCAGTTCTTTAACTTGAGCTCGAATCATCTCATACAAGCGTGCGTTACCCATCACACCGCCGCCAATGATGACCCGTTGAGGTGAAATGATAAGCACAATATTGACTATTGCCTGTGCCAAATAATACGCTTCCAGTCGCCAGGCAGGATGGTTTTCGGTCAGCGCTTCACCTTTACATCCCCAACGTTTCTCAATAGCAGTGCCTGATGCCTGCCCTTCAAGGCAGTCACCGTGAAATGGGCAGTAGCCCTCGAAAGGATCATTAATCCAGTCGTGCTGGATACGCATATGTCCCATTTCGGGGTGTATCAATCCATGAAGGGGTAAGCCGTTGATCAGGGCACCTCCACCAATGCCTGTGCCCACCGTAAGATAAACCAGGTTATCAATCCCTTTTCCTGCGCCCCAGGTATATTCACCTAACGCCGCCCCATTGACATCCGTATCGAGGTAAGCTGGAACAGCCAACGCTTCAGATATTGGACCCGCAATGTTGGTCATCTGCCAGCCTGGCTTTGGGGTGTGGGTTATGAAGCCATAAGTCTCTGAGGCAGGGTTGAGGTCTAACGGGCCAAAGCTGGCAATACCAATTGCCTTAAGATCGATATTTGGCTCATCCATGTGAAGTTTAAAAAAGTTGATCACTTTAGCAAGGGTTTCTTCCGGGTTTGTGGTTGGGAAGGTTGCCTGTGTGTAAATATCATCAGGGCTCGTTCCGATCATGCACTTGATTTTTGTGCCGCCTGTTTCGACTGCGCCAAAGGTATTCATCCTACACCTCAAAACAACGATGTCATGAGCCTTAATAAAAATGATTGATGTTGATTTTATACTATAATCTCAAGCAGTATGACAGAACAGTTCAACTCTGAACAGACCTATTACATCTACCAGTGCCTGAAACCATTCTGCAGATTCCGTTTTCCAGGCAACCAAACAGATTTACCTGATAGGGTCTGCCCGAAATGTGGGTCGCCAATGCAGAAAATTAGCTGGTTACCGCCAGCCAACCAGGAAGTCATAAATCATGGAAACAGGCAGCGTATCGAAATTCTGCTTGACAATATCCGCAGCGTCTTCAATGTTGGTTCAATATTCCGCACAGCTGACGGCGCTGGGATTGACCACATCCATCTGTGTGGTATCACACCCACACCGGATCATCCGAAAATGCAGAAGACATCCCTGGGAGCACAACTCGTTTTGCCGTGGACACAGCACTGGAATAGCCTGGAAGTGATTGGCCATAAGAGGAGAGAGGGCTATCAAATTTGGTGTCTCGAAGGCGGTCAAGGTTCGGTTCCAATCTTTACACCGCTGCACCAGTTGAAAGATTTACCGCTACTGCTTGTGGTCGGTAGTGAGACTACCGGTGTCGACCCTGACTTGCGAAAACAGTGTGACTGCCTTGTCAATCTTCCGATGTTGGGTACTAAGGAATCGCTAAATGTGGCGACTGCATTTGGGATCGCCGTTTACATAATCCGTTTTTTTCCTCAATTGAATAATGTGGATAAAAATGATCAATAAGATAATCTCAATAATTCTGCCAGAATTAAAAAAGGAACAGCAATTTTCTATCGCTGTTCCTGAATAAAGCTTCCTATCAAATTATTCCCGCTCTTCCTTTACCAGGTCCAGCAGGTACTGCCCGTAAGTATTATTAGATAAGCTTTTTGCCAGTTTTTCCAGCTGGTTAAGATCGATAAACCCCATGCGGTAGGCAATTTCCTCCGGGCTGGAAATCATCAATCCCTGCCTTTCTTCAACTGCCTGAACAAAACTCGAAGCTTGCAGCAATGATTCATGTGTGCCAGCGTCAAGCCAGGCGATACCGCGTCCTAAAACATTCACCATTAATTTATTCTGGTTCAAGTAAATTCTACTTAAGTCCAAAATTTCCAATTCCCCGCGTGTGGAAGGCTTTAATGTACGCGAATATTCAGAAACCCGCTTATCGTAAAAATAAATACCTGGTACAGCATAATTCGATTTTGGCTGTTTAGGTTTTTCTTCCAAAGATTTAACCTGGTAATGCTCATCAAATTCAACAACGCCATATCGTTCTGGGTCCCGTACCGGGTATGCAAAAATGACCCCCCCATCTTGAAGCTTGGCAGCATCTCGCAGTACACTGGGCAAACCAGTGCCAAAAAAGATATTGTCACCCAGCATCAAGCAGGCTGAATCGCCTGCCAGGAATTGCTCACCAATAATAAAAGCTTCCGGCAGACCGTTGGGTTCATTCTGAACGGCATAATCAAATTTTAGTCCCCATTGCTCACCTGTTCCCAGAACACTTTTAAAAAGTGGTAAATCATGATCAGTGCTGATGATCAATATTTCACGAATGCCAGCCAGCATCAACATCGCCAGCGGGTAATAAATCATCGGCTTGTCATATACAGGCAGAAGCTGCTTGCTGATTCCAATCGTCAGAGGATACAGCCTGGTGCCTTTACCGCCCGCAAGAATTATCCCTTTCATTCGACTCCCTGAGAATAACTATCTTAAAGTGTTGGTAAATATTTTAACGACCTTGATTATAGCACAGCCATTTCGTTACTGTATCAAAAGTCCATAGATGATGAAAAGAGAGAGTCACGGCCATGAATGATCTTGCGTAGGGTATTCACCCAAGGTTTATCGTGGTCAGAGCCATATAGGATAGGCATAGTTTTATACAGCACCTCCGAATATTCTACATCCAGATTCTGGACTCTATGAACAGATTTATTGGGAACAGATAAGGGAAGATACTGGTAAGAATGGTGTTTGAGAGCATCAGAATTACGGCATAATGCCAGCATGGCTCTCAAGCCGCGTAGTCGCCAGGAACAACCTCTGCCTTTCATGCGATGGACTACCAGTTTATCAACATTACCTTCAATGGCTCCCAGGCAAGCTGGAACAACATCACGGCGATACTGCAAATCCAGCAAGCCATCCTGGTTGTTATGGATATAGCGATAAAAGTCTTCCAGCTTTTTTCTCTGGTTTCCAGTGGCTTGTTGGATCTGTTTTTGTAAATCCGACCGCACACTTTCCAACCCCTCCTGTCGCAAACGGGTGATCACCGTTTTTGATACCTGGCTATCTGCTATTGCTCGTCTGGCAGCCCGCAGGAGATGGAAGCGATCAAGGATAAATTCCTGTTTGATCTGCAGACGGTCAAAACTATGACGCACCCAGCGGTTGCCATCTCCTCCACAAACCAATAAGTGGGTGTGTTCCAGATCATAGGTCAGGTGTGCTTCTCGCAAAATATGTTCTTGCCATTGCTGTGAATTCAATCCGATTGCTGTCAAACAATGCTTATTCTCCAAACGGTAACGGTCTTTACCTACCGGTTTGCGCCCGGTACTCATGATGGCTACCCTTACTTCAGTCGATTTTTGTTTCTCGCGCTGTAAATGCACCCAAACCCCATCACTCTCACCATATAGAACTGGAGCAGGTGTTCTTCCTGCTTCAACGGGTTCCCCATGTTCAAACACTCGTCTGCGTTCAGCTTCTTCTCCATCTGCAATTCGATTCCCGGTATTCCATGCCATACGCTGTATTGCACTATGGCTGATGGGGGTCTTGATCAAATAACTCAACTGACTTGCTGCCAGCCTATAGGTCCCCATGCAAGCCAATGAAGCTCCCATTTCTTGAACTCGACCACTCATGCGTCCATACTTTTCAATTCCCAACAATTCATCCACCGGCTTTCTGCGTTTCCTTTTTTCATCCAGATAGATCCGTCTCTTGTATCTTATTGCTCCCAGACTGCTCACCAACCAGCGCTCTTCTGTCCCTACATTCTGCCAGCTTTTTGGTAGTCTCTCTGTTATTCGATCATCTATTTCTTTGATCCCCATTCCGAGTGTTTCTTGCCCGGTTTCTATGGCAATCCTCTGGATTGTCTCTTCCAGTTCTTCTATCCTGACTTCTCGTTCAATTTTCTGTTCCCTTTTTGCTACTCTTATTGTTATACTGATTTGGACAGCTTCGTCTGTCATGGAGAGTTCCTTTCTCTGTTGTGGTCTGCAACTTCAATAGTGACTGGAATTCTCTCTTTTTGCAACCCTCTCTATGGATATTTGTGACTGTAACGCCATTTCGTTTGATTTTGTCCTTTAAATTACCTGCGGTTATAATTATTTCAGACTATCAAACAGGCATCTAATCACTTCTCAAGGATAGACTATGGCAGCAAGATACATCGCAGCATTAGACCAGGGCACGACGAGTTCCCGCTGTATCATCTTTAATCAATTTGGTGAAATTGTATCCAGTGAACAGGTAGAGCATCAGCAAATCACACCGCAGCCAGGATGGGTGGAGCATGACCCACTGGAGATCTTGCGTGCTGCTCGCTATGTCATCAAAGGCGCATTGAATAAAAGTGGTTGTACCGCCGGTGACATAGCTGCTCTGGGAATTACCAATCAACGGGAAACAACAGTCCTGTGGGACAAAAGCACTGGTAAACCCCTGCACAACGCCATCGTTTGGCAGGACACCAGGACAGCAGGAATCTGCACCAGCCTGTCTGCAGTCGGCGGACAGGATCGCTTTCGGAAAATCACCGGCTTGCCCCTCGCCACCTATTTTTCGGGCCCAAAAATCAAATGGCTGTTTGAGAATATTCCTGCAGTTAGACAGGCTGCTGAGAATGGGCATCTCCTGGCCGGCACAATGGACAGCTGGTTGATCTGGAATTTTTCAGGCGGCAAAGATGGTGGCCTGCACATCACTGATGTGACCAATGCCTCCAGAACCCAGTTGATGAACCTTGAAACCCTTAACTGGGATGTATCAATTATCAGTACACTGGGGATTCCATCGGAGATACTACCCACAATCAGGGCTTCGTCAGAGTTTTATGCTGAAACAACTGAACCAGATTTTCGAGGGATTCCCATAGCTGGCGATTTGGGTGATCAACAGGCTGCCCTGTTCGGTCAAACGTGTTTTGAAACAGGCGAAGCAAAGAACACTTACGGTACTGGCTGCTTCATGCTGTTGAATACAGGCACTGTGCCAATTCACAGCACCAATGGCTTATTGACAACGCTGGGTTATAAAATAGGCAGTCAGCCAGCCGTCTACTGCCTTGAAGGATCGATCGCTTTTGCAGGCGCCTTGATCCAATGGCTGCGCGACAACCTTGGTATTATCAAATCTTCTTCCGAAGCAGAAGTGCTGGCAAAGTCAGTTGATGACAACGGCGGCATTTATTTCGTACCGGCGTTTTCAGGCTTGTTTGCCCCTTACTGGCGCAGTGACGCACGCGGTGTGATAGCCGGAATGACAAGCTATGTAAACCGGGGCCACATCGCACGTGCAGCCCTTGAGGCAACTGCTTTTCAAACTTTAGAAGTTATGGATGCCATGAATTCAGATTCTGGTGTCACACTAAAAACACTCAAAGTAGATGGCGGTATGGTAAGGAATGATCTTCTGATGCAGTTCCAGTCAGATATACTGAATGTGCCGGTAATCAGGCCGGCAGTCACAGAGACAACAGCCCTGGGGGTAGCTTATGCTGCTGGTCTGGCAGTTGGATTTTGGAAAAACCTGGCAGACCTAAAATCAAACTGGCAGGTTGATAAAACATGGCATCCGAACATGGCTCAGGCAGACAGAGACCGGTATTATGCCGGATGGAAAAAAGCGGTTACGCGTACTTTTGATTGGATCGAAGACCAACCAGGGCAATCATGAACCATTCCAATCCACATATCATCATTATAGGTGCTGGTTTTACGGGCTGTGCCATTGCCCATGACCTTGCCTTGAGGGGCTTTGCAGTCTCAGTCTATGAGCGCGGTGAAATTGCCTCAGGAACCTCAGGGCGCACACACGGCCTGCTCCACAGCGGCGCTCGATACTGTGTCACAGACCAGGAAGCGGCTGTTGAATGTATTGAAGAAAATATTATCCTGAGGAAAATAGCAAAACCATGTATTGAATTCAACGGCGGCTTATTTGCAGCCTTCAATGACAGTGATCTGGAGTATGCACCGCTCTTCGTCAATGGTGCTCAGGAATGCGGCATACCCATAGAAGAACTCAACCGGGAGCATGTACTGGCGCTGGAGCCAAATCTCAACCCTGAGGTTAAACTGGCTTATACCGTGCCGGATGGCTCGTTTGATCCCCTGCGCCTGGCATTCACCTTTGCCGCCACTGCAAAATCGAACGGTGCAGCCTTCTTTCCATACCATGAAGTGGAAGGTTTTCTATATAGCAATGGCAGGATCTCCGGTATAAAAGTATGGGACAGGCGATCCAACCAGAAAATGGAATCCCATGCTGACCTGGTCATCAATGCCACAGGCGCCTGGGCTGGCAACCTTGCCCGGTTGGCTGAGATCGAGGTCCAGGTTATTCCAACGCCGGGCATCATGGTGGCCTATGATCAACGATTGGTCAACAGGGTCATCAACCGCTTAAACGAGCCGGATGATGGCGATATTTTGATTCCTCAGCGACGCATGGTCGTGATTGGCACCACCTCATTTGACGTTGAAGATGTCGATTACATTCCCGTTGTCGAAGATCAAATTCAGCAAATGCAACAAAGTGCTGTCAGCATGGTGCCGTCTGTGCAGAAAACAACACAGCGCGGTATTTATATGTCAGCCAGGCCATTGATTGGTATAACGGTTCTCGGTCGCAGCCTATCACGTACATTCAAATGCTTTGACCATCAGGTAATGGAAGGGGTGGAAGGATTCATAACCATCACCGGTGGTAAGGCTACAACCTGCCGGGTCATGGCTGAGAAAACCGTTGACCTTGTCTGTCAAAAATTGGGATACCATCAGCCTTGTTCCACCGCTGAGGTGATCCTTCAGTCCTACCGCAAGTACTTCGAAGCATGACAAGAGAGATTAATCATAATGGAAAATAGTTGGTCAATCACGCTGCACATCTACCGTCAAAAACAAGGAGAAAAAGGGTACTTTCAGGATTTCACCCTAGATGTAAATCCGGATGAATATATTCTGGATGCGATTGAACGCGTCTGGGCATACCATGATCGCAGTCTGATCTTCAGGCATGCCTGTCACCACTCCACCTGCGGCGCTTGCGGTATGCTGGTAAATAATAAAGAAAAGTTGACCTGCATTACGCCTATTCACACAGTGGCGAAAAACGGCGGTGTGGTAAAAATTCAGCCGCTGAAGAATTTTCCTATTGTCAGTGATCTTGCCGTTGATATGTCTACTTTTTATATCCGAATGGAAACCGTCCATCAGGCACAGGTTCTACCCTTAGATTCTGCCGGGCTGGCTTATGAAGTAAATCCAACCAGCGCCACTCAACCAGTAGCATTGGAACGATTGTCAGATTGCATTGAGTGCGGTCTGTGTGTCAGTGCCTGTCCATCTGCTAATACTTCCTCCAGCTATCTTGGACCCGGTGTCCTGGCAGGTATCCACCAAACTGCAGTGGGACAGAATGATGCATCCTGCTATGAATTGGCAGATAACGAAAACGGGCTCTGGCGTTGTCACACTGCCTTTGAATGTAGTGCAGCCTGCCCATCCTTTGTTGACCCTGCCTGGCGAATAATGGATCTGCGTAAAAAGGTCATTCAGGCAAAGGTATTAAGTTTTCTCAAGCCCAAAGTCAATGAGGTAAGCCGATGAACCAGCCTTCACCAAAAAATATCTTGCGCTGGTTCGATCTACGAGGCAGAGAAACCGGAACCTTGGCGTTCATTCTCAATCGCATCACCGGCCTGGGATTGAGTTTGTATTTGTTTCTACACTTATTTGCACTCGGTCAACTAGCAATCGGTGAAGAAGCCTATAATAACTTCATTGCTTTTGCGCACAATCCCATTCTCAAAATCGGTGAGATGTTCGTTATAGCCGCAGTCCTGATTCACGGCTTGAACGGGATCAGGATAGCTCTTGCCAGCGTTGGCATTGGCGTGAATCAGCAAAAGAAAGTCTTCGTCATACTGATGGCGGTTGCCCTGGTTGGAATTGTCTATTTTGCTTATCGCATGTTCAGTGTGTGATTAATGGAAAAGCTAATGGTTGAAAACAAAGAAATGCTAAATCGGGAAAAATCCAGGCTTTGGTTTGTAAAAGTACTCGCCGGTCTTCTGATCATATTTTTTATGACTCTGCATATGATCGTTAATCACCTGGTAGCGCCTGAAGGATTGCTCTCTTACCAGGATGTTTTAAACTATTATCAGAATCCCATCATCCCAATTATTGAGATCCTGTTTCTAATCACTGTCATCGGGCACTGCTTATTGGGTTTGCGCAGCATTATCCTGGATCTGAATCCTGCCGCTGGACTGATGAAAAAACTGGACGTTGGCCTTCTACTTTTGGGGTTAATAAGCGCAATTTACGGAATCTTGCTTGTTATAATCATTACATCAAGAATCTAACCCCATCACAATTCTGAATGTGATGAACATCAATTGCATTGCCGAGTAAATAAATCGGTAAAATGCATTGTCAGTAAAAACAAGGAGTTGATATGCATATTATTATGTTTGTACTCAATGAACCAGATAAGTTGTATGCCATTCTTGATGAATGGAAAAAGATAGGCATTGAAGGTGTAACAATCACTGAAAGTACTGGTACCTATCGTGTGCAGCAAAAGCGTAAGTCATTGCACATGCGCTACATGATACCTATTATGGACACTGGGCCTGAAAGCGGGAACCTGACCTTGTTTGCTATTGTGCCTGATGGAGAGATTATTCAGAAGTGCATTGAAGCGACTGAGTCAGTTGTCGGCAGTTTGGATAATCCTGCAACCGGAATTATTGTTGCCTGGCCTTTATCTGTTACAAAAGGTCTGACAAAGAATCAGATGGAACAATAAAACCATGGTCTGGATAAAATTCCTTCTAAGTTCAGTCATCATCATTGTTGCTGCCATAAAATTGGCTGAGTACGGTGACTTTATTTCCATTCGAACCGGTTTAGGACGCATGTTTATCGGATTAATCCTCATGGCAGGAGCCACATCCTTACCTGAAGTACTCACCAGTATTAATGCCATCCAATTTGGTGTTCCTGACCTTGCTGCAGGAAATATCTTCGGAAGCAATATGTTCAATATGTTGATGATTGGTGTACTTGACCTTCTCCATCATCGAAAACGAATTTTAAGAAAGATCGCCAACCGCCACGCTTTATCTGGCAGCCTGACAACACTATTGATAGGCTTGGGTATATTATTTGTTTTTTCAGATATAGACATCCAAATCGGCTGGGTGGGACTTGATTCTCTTGTCCTTATCTCCGTTTACATTATCAGCCTGTGGATTCTAAAAAACGATTCAGCTGCTCCAGTAGAACCTGTTGACGAAAGTGAATTAGACAATATACCGTCTCTGACAAAAAGCATTCTCGGCTTTAGCATTGCCACCATCGCACTAATCTTCATCATGCCAGTTCTGGTTGATTCATCTTCAGAAATTGCAGAGATTACCGGATTGGGAGCAGGATTTGTTGGAACAACGTTGGTATCCTTTGTAACCTCCCTACCCGAGGTGGTAACCACCATTGCCGCGGTTCGACTTGGCGCGTATGATATGGCTGTTGGTAACCTGTTCGGCAGCAATATGTTTAACATCTTCTCATTGGGTATTGCAGATTTCTTTATGCTTGATGGCCGATTCCTGCAAGTCATATCGCCTGAGTTTGTCCTGGTTGGGCTAATCGGCCTGATCATGACCATTCTTGCCCTGGTTGGAAATGTTGCCAAACTCGAAAGAAAATTTTGGCTTATCGAGATTGATGCCTTTTTATTGATATTGATATATCTTATCGGATTGTGGATGATCTACAGCCAGGGAATAAGTGTTTGACAGAAAATACAGCAGCCTTCGCATCATTTCTAATGTCGCAAAAACTTGACGGATTGGGTAAACAAGGCTAAAATCTGACGGCTTTAATCAATTGATTAGAGTAAATATCACTAAGCGAAGGTAACCTGAATAATCAGGTGAGAGGCGCTGAAAGGGTTTAAAGATGGAACGTATCGTTATTAATGCTTCAAAAAGAGATGTAACCGGTAAACAAGTTAGTAAATTGCGCCGAGAAGGATATCTGCCGGCAGTTCTTTATGGCGCGCATATTCAGCCAATGCCAATCCTGTTAAATTATCGTGAAACCTATAAAATTTTGGGAACCACATCATCATCCAGTTTGGTAACCGTAAATATAGATGGCGTTGAACACACAGTCTTAGTCCGTGAAAAACAAAGAGATACGCTTAAAGGTGTTTACCTGCACGTGGATTTTCTTGCTGTTTCAATGACGGAGTCTATCCGAACACCGGTTTCAATTGAATTGGTAGGTGAATCGCCAGCAATTGAAGATTTCAATGGCGTGCTCATCACAGGTATCTCAGTACTTGATATAGAATGCCTGCCAAATGACCTGCCTGAAAAAATTGTAGTTGATATATCTAACTTGAAAGAGATCGGCGATTCGATCACTGTTAATCAGCTTTCTATTTCAGATAAAGTCACTGTACACACTTCAGGGGACGAGGTTGTTGTCAACATTTCTCAGGGTACCTCCGAAGAAGTAGAAACTGAAGATGAATTTGAAACGGAAGAAAGTGAACCTGAAGTTATCGAAAAGGGTAAGAAAGAGGAAGAAGACGAGGATTAATATAATCCTGCTTGCGACCATAAAACTGCGAGATCAAAGAATCCTCGCAGTTTTTTTATTTTATTACTATTTTTGGGTTGATTGCTCAAGAATGTGCTTGAGATTGATAACTTAATAGGTCAATAAAATTCTTCACAATGCGGGCAGTCGCTCCCCATAAGATTTCACCTTGATAAGGCAGATAAAAATAAGCATGGATAGATGAACCGTCATCAAGCTGGATATCTTTTTCTTCCCAATTTGAAGGATCAGCCAACCATGATATAGGATAAATAACCACTTTGCTGACCTCATCTTGTGACAAAATGATATTAAAAGGCCAATCAATCAAAGCAACATACGGTGTGATTGTAAAGTTGCTGGTTGTATGAAAGGATTTTATCCTGCCCAGGATATTGACATGCTTTGGATTCAGCCCAATTTCTTCCTGGGCTTCTCGTAATGCTGTCTGAAGAAGGTTGCCATCTTCAAGATCAAACGCACCACCGGGAAAGGCAATCTGGCCTTTGTGATGGTTGACTGTTTCAGTTCGTTTAATAAAAAGGAGATGCCAGCCATCATCAATTTTGATTAAGGGCAGCAAGACAGCAGACTGTTTTTTGCCTGTAATGATTCCATAATTATCAGATTGATTTTTTTCACTTTTTAAACTTTGTCGAATATCCTCAAGTGTAAGTTGATCAATAATCATTTTCAGTGGTTTCATTATCAAAGTGTAAAGATATTAAGCTATCAATCATCAATAATGTCATCAGATTCCACTTGATCATCGTCGATGTCATCATTATCAAATGAATAACTTGTTAAACTAATCGGTATGACCGGCCGTGCAAAAATCAAGTATCCTGTGTGACTGACCATCCGGTCTACAGGCCTGAGACGGTCATGTTCTGGTTTGTAATACCGAAGCAGAATTTCACAAACATCGATAAAGGCAAAATTGTTATCCCTGAGTGAAATCAACAATTTCTCTACCTGGTTAAATGTCGGTAAAATACAGCCGAAGAAACCGCCAGGTTTCAATGCAGAGCGCACATGGCGCATGTAATCAAACGGGTTGGGTAAATCAAGGAACAAGGCATCTGCGCCTTTAACAGTAAACCCGTCACCAATATCACGCAAAATAAAAGTCACCCTGTCTGCAAGGTCAAGTCGCGTTACGTTCTTGATCGCCAGGTTCTGAAATTCCTTCCTGGCTTCATAGGTGGTCACATGGCCTTTCTCGCCAACCACATACGCAAACACACCAGTCAACCCACCTGATCCGGTGCCGGCCTCAACAACATGTGCACCAGGACCAATACCCATGGTCAGAAGGATAAATCCAACATCTTTTGGGTAAAGAATTTGTGTATTCCGAGGCAGGTCTCTCAATAAATCAGCAATAGAAGGCTCCAATATATAAAATACCCTGCCGTTATGGCTGCTAATTTCGCTACCCCAGGGTGTCCCAATCAGATCATCATGGTTGATAGCGCCTCTATGTGTGTGCAGGACATCACCAGAGCGAACTCGGATGATGAAATGCTTGTGGCCTAAACCAACAAGTTGTGCAAGATCACCATCTCTAACGACATCGCCGTTCAAGTTCCAGGCCAATAACTTCCTCCATGCTAATGATAGAGGTAATTATACAAGTAAAAACAACAGCAATCCTGGCAGAATATTAATAATCAGGGTTATTTGTATGTTAAACGATGAACCCTATGGAAAGCCTACTGTTGAGACTGGACTATGCAATTTGGCCGGTTTGTGTTAAACTACTCAGCGTTAGTCAGCCAGTAGAAATGTTGGTTGCCTTTCCGCTCTTGAAAACACCTGCGGTGTTAGAGAGGGCAATCCCGTGGAAAGGAGGAATAATCCTTATGCGTAATTATGAACTCATGTTCATTCTTCATCCAGATTTGGACGAGGCAAATGTTGAAGCAAACGTCGATCGTGTTAAATCCTGGATAACAGAATCAGGCGGTTCAATTATCAAACAAGAGCTTTGGGGAAAGCGGCGTCTGGCCTACAAGATCCGCAAGCAAGCTGAAGGCATTTATGTATTGCTTCAAGCATCTCTCGAGCCTGCGTTTACGTCTGAAATGGAACGCAATCTGCGCTTAACTGAACAGATTATGCGCTTCTTATTAACAGCAATGGATGAATAATTCATTAGTTGTTTGTTTGTATTTGGCTTAAAAACGGAGAGAGCAATGGCTCGAGGTCTCAATAAAGCAATGATCATTGGCAATCTTGGTCGTGATCCAGAGATGCGCTACACGCCATCTGGAAAACCGGTGACAACTTTTTCGGTTGGCACCACACGCTCATGGTCAAGCGCTGAGGGTGACAAACACACTGAAACAGAATGGTTCAATGTTGTTTGCTGGGGTGCTCTGGCTGAAATCTGCAAGCAGCACCTCTCAAAAGGCAGGCAGGTTTACATTGAAGGCCGCCTTCAAACCCGAAGATGGGAAGATACTGAAGGTATTAAGCACGCCAGTATTGAGATTGTTGCCAACGAAATGATGATTCTTGATGAACGACGCGAGTCGGGCGAAAAAAGTTCAGAGCCCTATACTGATAGTCTAATAGATGAGGATGAATATCCCTTCTAATATTTTTGGAGAGTTTAACAATGAGTGAAAATTCAACCTATGAGCCCAGGGGCAGAAGATTTGTCGCAAGACCAAAATTCTGCCAATTCTGTGCTGAAAACATGGACAAAATTGATTATAAAAATGTTGATTTGCTGCGGCGTTTTGTGGTCGAAGATGGCAAAATTCGCCCACGCCGTCAAACAGGTACTTGCGCCAGGCATCAACGCACGCTTGCTAACGCGATTAAACGCGCAAGGCACATTGCCCTGTTATCCTACATTGGTGAAGAACGTCCTTCTCGAAACGATTAGATTGAGACCGTAGTCTCAATCCAGTAGAGAATGAGGAAAAAGTGGCAAAAACACCTGAAAAACCAGAAAAAATAATATCAAAAAAAGAAAAAACGCACCTAGAAAAAGACCAATCAATGCGCCGGTTTATATTAATTGGTGTAATCATCGTTGCGGCGTTAATACTTGGCACGATTATTTTCGGTCTTGTGGACACTTACATCCTCAGACAAAATCAAGCCGTAGCCAGGGTCAATTCAGAAAAAATCACTGTCAAAGAATTTCAGACTCGAGTTCGTTATACCCGAAATAATCTCGTTCAGAATTACATGAGCAATTTGCCGCTTTATGAAGCATTTGCTGCAGATCCAAACTATGGCCAATATTTTGCGTCACAACTGCAAGAGATCATCCTGCAGTTGGACGAGTCAAATACTGAAACGCTTGGGTCTGAAGTCCTTGATCAGTTGATCTCTGAGAAAATTATCATGCAGGAAGCGAAAAAGATGGGAATCACGGTCTCTGACGAGGAGATCACCAAGGGGCTTGAAGAAGCCTTTGGCTTTTTCCCTGAGGGAACACCGGTACCATCAATCACACCAACGATGGGTTCAACCTCAACACTGTCACCAGCCCAGCTTGCAGTTGTGACAATAACGCCAACTGCGACGAAAGCGCCAACATCAACACCTGCTGATATATCCACACCAGTAGCTGCTCCAACCACATCAGAGCTCCCAACTGCGGTTCCAACACTGACGGCGACACCAACCGAATACACTGAAGATCTATACCAGGAAAATGTCACAAATTTCCTGAAAGATCTTGAATCTATACAAGTGTCTGAACAAGAAATCAGGAAATTGGTAAGTGTTAATCTGCTTTACAATAAGCTGCTTGAAGCCAGAAGCGCAGACTTACAACCTTATGAAGAACAGGTTTGGGCTCGTCACATTCTGGTAGATGATGAAGCAATTGCTTTAACCTTGATCGAAAAGATGAAAAACGGGGAAGATTTCGCTGCTTTGGCGGCTGAACATTCCAACGACACCAGTAATAAAGACGATGGTGGAAATTTGGGATGGTTTGGAAGAGGACAGATGGTTTCAGCTTTTGAAGAGGCCGCATGGTCTCTTGATATCGGCGAAATCAGTGAACCTGTACAGACTGAATTCGGATATCACATCATCCAGGTATTGGGTCATGATGAAAGACCATTAACCCAGGCCCAGTTCAGGGATAAGAAGCAAACCGCCTTTACTGAGTGGTTAGATAGCTTGAACACTGAAGAAACTGTGAAAAAATATGATCTTTGGAAAGACAACATTCCAACAGAGCCTATTATCCCACTGGATCAAATTCCAGCCGCATTAGTTCAATAAAACAAAAATTTCCCGCCTTTCAGCGGGAAATTTTTTATCTTGATGACCCTACCATTTCTTCACTGACCTCATCCAATCGCAGGCTAACAACATGGCTGGTTGAATCACGCCCCATAGTGACGCCATAAATAACACCGGAAATTTGGACTGTATTACGGTTATGTGTAATTACTATAAACTGGGTTCGTTCACTTAATTCTTTGAGCAATTCTCCAAAACGGCCAACATTTGCCTCGTCCAACATGGCATCCACTTCATCAAGCACGCAGAAGGGTGTCGGAGATACTTTTAAAAGCGAGAAGATCAATGCCACAGCAGTTAAGCTGCGCTCGCCGCCAGAAAGAAGTGCCAAGCCTTGCTCTCTGCGTCCTGGCAGCCGTGCCTCAATTTCAATACCGGAATCTGTCAGGTTTTCGGCATCCACCAGGGTCAATTTGGCTGAACCGCCGCCAAAAAGCCTGTTAAACATGGCTTTAAACTCAACAGAAACAGCCTCAAATGTCTTTTGGAATTCAAGCTTCATGATCTCGTTAAGCTCTTCAATCACACTGCATAAATCGGCATCGGCTTTTTTTAAGTCATTGACCTGGTTGGTTAAATATTCAAAACGTTCTTTGACTGATTGGTACTCGGTTTGAGCTTCCGGATTGATTGCGCCCATACGCCGAAGCTGGGTGCGGTGCCGGTTGATCGAGTCTTCCACATCGCTTGAGATTTTCTCCACGACCGGTAACTGCTGTACCATGCCATCCAGTGGAAGGGGTTTTGGGCCGGAAATATCCTGGACGTAATCAAACGAGACCAAACCAAAGTCATCCTCAATCCGTTTTTGCAGGTTATCGAGCAACTCTCGTTTGCGCGTTACATCCATTTGCGCCTGCGATACATACCTGTCGGCAACAGCTAAGTTTTGCTGTGCAGCTGTAAGATCATCCTGCTGCCTGTTATATTCGGCTTCTGTTTCTGACAGTGCGCGCTCAGACGGCGTAATCTTTGCCTGAAATTCTTCAATGGCGATTGTTAACCGTTTTTCTTCATCCTGGTCAATTTCACTGCTTTTCTCAAGTTCCTCGATCTCATTTTCAAGATCACTCAATCGTTTACGGTTTTTTTCCAGCGTCTCAGCTGCATGGTTGAGGTTCGATTCATTTTCCTGCAGTCTCTGTCGGGTTTCAGTCAGCGCCCTGTTATAAACTGCCAGTTGAGTTTGCCAGTGACTGACCTGCATCTGCCCTTCATCAAGCGATATTGCCTGGCTTTGTTTGTACAGGTCGTTGATAATGCCGGCATGTCGTTGAATTTGCTGAAGAAGCTGATCAGCCTCTGACTGTTTCAGAGCTTGCTCACTTTGAGCTACCTTCGCCTGATCATCAAGCGATGCAATTTGCTGCTCGTAAAATTCATGTTTCTGTTTCAACTGGTCCTGTTTGAGCTGCACCTGTTGATAATTACGGTTTGCATCATGCAGGCGGGATTGAAGCTGCTTTTCCTGGTCAGTTAACGCTTTCTCGTCTTTGATGGTTTTTTCAAGAGCCTGGTTCAAATCAACCAGTTCTTTTTGAATATTACCAAGCTCAGTGGTCAATAAGTCAAGAGACTCCTGGTTCTCCCGCTTCTGTCGCGGCCTGGCAATCATTCCTTCTCTGCCTTCACGTCCGGCAACCACGATTCCACTGCCCCAAAAGAGCTCACCATCAAGGGTCACTACCCGCTGATATGGATCAAGCTTCGCAGCAATTCTTTTTGCGCCTGGCAGGCTGGAAGCCAAAACTACATTGCCTAATAGGTATTGCACCAAATTCTGGAGAGATTTATCAGCCTTGACGTGCTCAATTGCTGCGCCTAAATAATCAGGGTCATTCTTCACTTTTGCAAACGAATATTCGCTGAGGATGATCTCGGATGGGACAAAGACAGCCTTTCCTTTCCGGCCATCAGCAAGCAATTTCAACGGGTCATCTGGAACACTCTTGTCATAATAAACTATGGCATCAAAAAACTCGCCCAGGGCAGACGTGATTGCTTTTTCAAATTCCGGTTCAACCTCAAGTTGTTGAACAAGCGGCTCCAACCTTGCAGAAAATTGTCCTGACCGGCGCTTTTCAAGCACATTTTTTGCCCCTTCGTTCAATCCTGAAAAACTTTTTTCAGCTTGAATCAGAACTTCCAGGGTAGCGCGAAGCTTTGAGGCTAAACTCTCTTTATCACCCAGTATCTTCCGCAGTCTCTGGTTGTTTTCCTGCTGGCTGGCAATCGATTCACGCAGTACTCGCAGTTGATCGCGCAGCGTACTTAATTGCTTTTCTAACGCTTGTACAGCGGTTTCAGAATCACTTAAAGCATTTTGATGAGATTTTAACTCCTCGTCAATCTGTAAAATACCTTTTTCATAGTTTTGTCGTGATGCAGTCAACGTTTCAACTCTTGATTTCAATTCTGAAGTTTTTGCATCAAGTTGAAGTTTTTTTGTTTCTAAGCTTGTGCGCTGGCGGCGGTTATCCACCAGTTTCGCTTCAATCGCTTCTTTGTTGGTTTTATATTCCTTTAGCTTTTGCGATTCTTCTTCAAACTTACCCCTGGCTTCATGCAAATCTGCCTCAAGCTGGTTTATCTCTTCAGCAAGCTGGATGTTCTTAGCCAACTGGGTCTCTTTATCCTCATCCATTCGTGTCAAATCAGCTTTGAGATTTAGCCGCTGTTCGCTCAACACCCGGATACGCTCAGCCATCACTGCCAGCTGCCGGTTATAAGTCTCTCTTTCTTGATGCAATTTGGAAGACTCAAGGTGAAGCTGGCTCAAGGTTTCTCGCAAGCTCTGGATCTTTGCCCGTTTTTGATTGATTTCATTCTCAAAGGTATCATATCGGGTTTTTACCTTTACGTATTTCTCTTCCTGTGCCTGCAGGGTTGTGCGGGTATAAGCCAAATCCTGTTGAGATTTATGCCAGTGGTATCCATACCACTCACGCATCAACACCTTGAGATCCGCCTGAATACGATGGTAATCCTGAACTTTTTTCGCTTGTTTTTCAAGACTGGTAAGGCGGGGCTCAAGTTCGCCCAAAATGTCATACACGCGTTCAAGGTTGCGCTTGGTATTGACCAACCGATCTTGTGCTTCCTCGCGCCTGTCTCTATAAAGCCCAATGCCAGCAGCTTCTTCGAAAAAACGCCTGCGTTCATCAGGTTTTAAGGATAAGGCAGTATCAACCAGTCCCTGTCCAACAATTGTGTAGGTTCTCTGTGCTAAACCGGTCTGTGAGAGCAGTTCATAAATTTCTTTCAACCTGACACGCTGGCCATTAATCAGGTACTCATTCTGTCCGTCCCGATAAGCCCGCCTGGAGATGGATACCTCAGAAAAATCAAGTGGAAGCCAACCATCTTCATTGTCAAAGGTGATAGTTGCTGACGCCATACCAGCACGCGGGCGTTGATCCGAGCCGGCAAAAATCATATCCTCTGTTTTTCTAGCTCTCAACAGGCTGAATGACTGCTCACCTAATACCCAGCGGATGGCATCGGCAACATTAGATTTTCCGGATCCGTTTGGCCCAACCACCGATGTTATGCTGTGTGGAAATTTGAACAGGTTCCTGTTTGCAAAGGTTTTGTAACCCTGAAGTTCAAGAGATTTTAAGCGAGTTAGCATGTGCAATTATCTTTCATCTTTCACAAATTCTATTCAATCCCAACACGATTGAGAGCATTCAAAGCCGCATCTTTTGCAGCAGCCTGCTTGGAGTGACCTTTACCGCTGCCAAACACTTCATCTTTGACAAGTACATCGACCTCAAAAATCTTGGAATGATCCGGTCCATAGGCGTTGCGCGTAACGTAGACCGGCGTTGCATAGCCTTGAGCCTGTGCCCACTCCTGAAACTGGCTTTTCGGATCGTTGATCCTGTGGTTGCTTAATAAGTCATCTGCAACCTCAGCCAGAAATGGTGAGATGAATGACAGAACCACATCAATGCCGGAATCCAGGTACAGCGCTCCAATAAGCGCTTCAAACGTATCGCACAACAAGGGGTCTCGATTGCGTCCACCGCTTTGAGATTCGCCTTTGCCCAATCTCAGAGCTTTACCAAGAGATAGTTTACGAGCAAAATCAGCCAGCTGCCTGGTATGCACAAGTGAGGACCGCATCCTGGTCAGGTCACCTTCAGCCATTTCAGGGTAGCGATTATACAGCCATGCGCCAACAATGAAATCCAGCACGGCATCGCCCAGAAACTCTAATCTTTCGTTGTCTTCCAAAGCATCTGTATGTTCATTGAGATACGAACGGTGTGTGAAAGCCCTGTTGAGCAGCAGGGTATCATTAAATTTCAAGTTTAACTGGTCGGCAATTTCAAGTGGGGTTGTTAACCCTCGTTCTGATTCATGATCCGTGTACAATTTTCTCTCCACGGAACCGAGGGTGCGCCCATCACCTAATCCAAGATTTGACCAGGTAACTGGCGGTCCATCAGTTCACAAAAGTAGGATATCAATTATTTCTGAGTAAAATCTCAGATAGGTTTATTATAAAGGTAAATTGAGAAAAATATTAAAAGTATTAATCCTGCTTTGAGTCAGGTTTTGGATGATACTCTCCTTCAATCCACTGCTCACCTGAACTGCTGACTTCCTTCTTCCACACAGGCACCACTTCTTTCAAACGATCAATTCCAAACCTGGCTGCCTCAAATATGCCATTTCCTCTATGAGTGGATGTACAGGCAACAAATACACTTGGTTCGCCTTTTTCTAATTTCCCGATTCTCTGCACAAGCGATATCTTTTTTACTTCTTGCCATTGCTCTTTTATCTCTCGTCCAATTTCCTGCATTTTTAGTTCAGCCATAGGTTGGTAAGCGTCATATTCCAAATGTTGTGTCTCCGGAAAATCTCCATCAGGGGTTGTTCCCCTCACAACGCCGGCAAAAATACAGATAGCGCCAGTTGTATCATCAATCATTTCGGTAATCAACGTATTAAAATCAAGCGCTTCAGATGTAATGATGCTGCTAATCTCCTGAACATCGCTGCCCCCGCTCACCGGTGGAAAAAACGCCACTTCTGCGCCTTGTAGGATGATCTCATCATCTGCACAGTAACGATAATCCATTGTTGCCAGCGCATTCTTGAACCCATCCGACTGCATTGGATACTGCTCAGCCAGGTAAGCTCTCAGTTCGCCAATTGTTGATCCTTCAGGCAGTTCGAATTCAATACTTTTTGAACCAACCTCTGCCCTCAAAGTAGCAAAAAACAGAATTTTTACCTGCATCATTGCGCTCATACCTGGTAAAAATCCCCGCTTTTACCGCCATGTTTTTCCACCAAGCGGATATTGTGAATTTTCCCGGTTTTTTCAATAGCTTTAACCATATCATAAACTGTCAGAGCCGCTGTGGTTACCGCAGTCAATGCTTCCATCTCCACCCCGGTTTTACCCGTTGTACTGACTGTCGCACTGATCTGAACACCGGTAAAATCCTGTGCAATTTCCAGGTTGACATCCACGTGGGTGATCAGTATTGGGTGGCAAAGTGGGATGATTTCGGCAGTTTTCTTTGCGCCCATAATGCCGGCAAGCTGGGCAATCGTAAAAACATCACCTTTTTTTGCCAGATGACCGGTAATCAAATCGACTGTGCCCTGGCTGAGATGAACTTCACCTTTAGCTACCGCCGTTCGTTCAGTCTCGGTCTTCTGGCTGATATTGACCATATTCGCCCTTCCGGACGCGTCTACATGTGTGAGGTTATCATTTTTCATAAGCCAATTATAAACGCTTCAACGACAGAACTGTAAAAAAACCATTCAAACCAGGTTCTGATATAATTCTTTCTCGATGAGCATTAATGTTTTAGGACACCAGACCGATGGCTACCGGGTCTCCACCGAGCTGTATGAAGGTCCATTGGATCTGCTTTTGAATCTTATTGAAAAAGCTGAGCTGGACATAACCAAGCTTGCTCTTGCCAAAGTCACCGACCAGTATTTGGAATACATGCACAATTTGAGTGTAAAAAACCCGGAGGAAGTGTCTGCTTTTCTGGTCATTGCAGCACGCCTGCTTCAGATCAAATCTGCTGCGCTCCTGCCGAGACCATCTATTTTGGATAAATCGCCTGCTGAGGAGGATGATGCAGAAGCGTTAATCCAACAGCTTATCCTGTACAGAAAATTCAAGACGATGTCCTTATTCCTCGAAGAAAAGCAGACCATGCAGCACAGAACCTACTTACGGTTGCTGCCACCGACAATCTCGATTGAACCACGTCTTGATCTGTCTGGAATCTCGCTTGAAGACCTGATGCAGATTGCACGTGAAATCTTCTTCAGCGAAAAAGCGCTTCAACCTTTGAGCGAAGTGATGCATACGCCCCGAATTACTATCAGGGAGAGAATCACCTCAATTATGCAGCGCTTGAAACAAAATGTGCTGGTAAAGTTCAGTTCTGTGATTGAGAGCCGGCAAAGGGTGGAAATTGTTGTCACTTTCCTTGCAATGCTTGAGCTCGTCAAACAGAATATTGTTTCTACCACCCAATCTGAATTGTTCGGAGAAATCGAAATCCAATCCCTCGTTGACTGGGATGAGTCACTGGATCTCGAACTCGAGTTTATTGAATAAAAAAGACCGCCTTTCAGCGGTCGATTTGCTTAAAGGACAATCCTTAATCCGATGGGATAATAATCCACAACAGAAAATATGGCAGTATGCCCGGTATTCCGCCTGGTATCAGTGCGATCAAAAAGGCTAACCTGAACCAGAATGCACTGATCCCAAAGAATTCACCCAAACCCCCACATATGCCGGCTATAACCCTGTTATTTCGCGATCGTCTCAAAGCGCTGCGGCTACCTTTCACTTAGACCTCCCGTTTGATATACAACCATTAACTGGCTTTTTTTCAACTCAATATATATACGGAAATGATTGCCATCTGGTTGCGGTTAAGCTTCATCCAAACAGGGTAGTGCTCAAGTTATCAAGGTAAGTTATTTCAGCCTGATCCAGGTCCCATTCCAGGCTCAACATATTCTCTTCTACCTGGTCGGCAGTCTTCACCCCAACCACAGGTATGACACCCTTGGCTCTTAACCAATTAATGGCAACCTGTGACCCAGTTGCGCCAGGATGGTTATTTAATATCTTGCGTATTGAAAGAAATGCGCTTGAGATTTTTTCAAGCCGGGTAGCGGAATAATGCGTCCCTCTAATGCCGCCAGGCGGATTTGCCGGTGAGTACTTGCCTGTCAACATCCCTTGTGCCAATGGACTGCTGGCGAAAACATGAATCCCTGCCTGCTGGCATATTCTTAAAAGACCGTCCTTTTCAATAGAACGATTCATCCAGTTGTATTCAACCTGGCAGTTGAACAACTGATTTCCGGTTGACCCCAATGCGGTAATTGCCCTTTGAAGCTGGTCCTGATTAACGCCGCATATGCCAATCTGCTTGATCAGACCTTCCTGTCGCATCATTGCCAGCGCTTCCATCCAGCTTTCAATATTCCTGGGCGGCAAAGGCGCTTGAAGCTGGTACAAATCAAGTTTGTTGATATTGAGCCTGTTCAGGCTGTTTTTAAGCGCCCGACGCAGGCTGTTTTTTGTCAGCCGCCAGGGGTACGGCATAAACTTGGAAGCGATAAAAAGCGGTGTCTCAAGATCTTGTTTGAATTGCCCGATCAGGCTTTCTGATTTTCCCTGCCCATACGTCTCTGAAGTGTCAAACCCGGTCAGACCATGGTCAAGGCAGCTAAGAAACGCTCCATTGAGCTCTTCATCACCGTAACTTTTTCCGTAACCCCACAAAAGCTTATCCCCCCAAGCCCAGGTGCCAATCAGTATAGGCGGCAATTTGCTTTCAACTGGGGATAACGCAGCTTCGTCAATGTTCTTCAACATGCTTAGAATTATGACAAACAACGGTGTAGTTGGCAATAGAACTTATGTACCCAATCTAAGTTTAATGATTAGAAGCAAATTTTTACTGGTACTGGTATTTCTTGACAATGCATTCACCCAATAGATATTCCTCTCTTGCCGAAATTGGAACCTCATTTTAGAATGAGGTATGCCTGATGATGTGACGCCTATCCGCCAGCAGTACCTGGAAATTAAAGCCCAGCACCCGGATGAGATCCTGTTTTTTCGCCTGGGTGATTTTTATGAAACCTTTGACAACGACGCTGAGATTACTTCAAGGGAGTTGGATATTGTCCTGACTTCGCGTAATGTAGCAAAAGGTATGAGAATACCTATGGCGGGCATACCCTATCATGCCGCCGAAAATTATCTCTCAAGATTGATTGAAAAAGGCTATCACGTTGCTATTTGTGAGCAGGTGGGAGACCAGCCTGCCAAAGGGCTGTTCCCTCGAAAAGTGGTCAGGGTGATTACCCCCGGCACCGTCCTTGAGCCGGCACTGCTTGAAAGCAGCCAGAACAATTATCTTGTTTCTACCTTGATCCTGAATGATCGTGCAGGTCTTGCTTATGTCGACATCAGCACCGGTGAATTTTCAGCTGCACAATTTTTTGGTGAGGATATTGAATCGCTTGTTAGGGATGAATGGCTGCGATTAAAACCATCTGAAATTTTAATTTCGGCCGATCATGACCAGCTTACAGACCACGCCTTTCACTTCTCGAAACTACCACCCTGGCGCTTTGATTATGGACGCTGCAAGGAAACAATCAAATCTCATTTCAAAGTTACCACGTTGGATGGCTTTGGGCTTCAGCAGCAGCCTCTGGCAGTACAATGTGCAGGCGTAATTATCCAGTACTTGAAAGAGACTCAACCATCTGCCCTCGATCTGCTTCAGAATCTTTCAGCCTACTCATTTGACGACTTTATGGCGTTAGATGCAGCCAGCCTGCGCAACCTGGAATTGACTGAGACAATCCGAAAAGGTGAAACTAAAGGCTCACTGCTGAGTGTTATTGACAGCACCATGACACCGATGGGTAAACGGTTGATCCGCCAGTGGATCACCAGGCCGCTGACGAATCTTCAGCTAATAACCAAGCGGCAGGATGGTGTGGAATTCCTTTTCACCAATGGCATGTTGAGAGCTGAATTACGACAGGCACTGCATCATCTTCACGATCTTGAGCGCTTGACCAACAGGGTGGCTGCCGGCCAGGCAAATCCACGAGACCTGGTAGTGCTGCGTGAAACATTGGATAACCTTGATGACCTTCTGGGTATTTTCCCGCTGGAGAACAACCCGCTAAAAGAAATTACTGAAGGTATAAATCCTTGTCACTCTGAGAAGGATCTCCTGCACCAGGCAATCAATGAAGAGCCGCCGGCGACGCTGCAAAATACTGGTGTCATTCGTTCAGGTTATTCTGCTGAACTGGACCAGGTGCTGCAATCGACAAGCCATGCCCGAGATTGGATTGCGAATCTCGAAAGTGTGGAAAAACAAAGAACGGGTATCAAAACCCTCAAGGTCGGGTACAACAAAGTCTTCGGGTATTACATTGAGATCTCACGCGGCAGCACAGAGCACGCACCGGACAATTACATTCGCAAGCAGACCCTGGTAAATGCTGAACGGTATATCACACCTGAACTAAAAGAGTATGAGACGCTGGTGCTGAATGCTGAAGAACGCATCCACGACCTGGAAGCCCGCATCTTCAAGCAGGTATGTGCCACACTATCCAACAGCCGCAGCCGGCTGCTGGAGACCGCCAGAAACATCGCCCAGCTGGATGTGCTTGCATCCTTTGCTGAGATTTCTGCGGCTAACGCTTACGTACGCCCAGTTCTGGTTGATGACACTTCACTGCAGATCATCGGTGGGCGGCACCCGGTTGTAGAAAACGCCTTCAAAGACAGCCACTTTGTACCAAACGACACACTCTTTGAAGAGGGCGAACTCATCCGCTTGATCACTGGACCGAACATGAGCGGTAAATCCACCTTCCTGAGGCAGGTTGCATTAATAGTACTGCTGGCACAAATTGGTTGCTTTATCCCAGCAGTTTCAGCAAAAATAGGCCTGGTTGACCGGATCTTTACCAGGCTGGGTGCCCAGGATGAGATCCATGCCGGTCATTCTACCTTCATGGTTGAAATGATTGAAACTGCCAACATCCTCAATCATGCCACATCAAAAAGCTTGCTGATTCTGGATGAGATCGGGCGCGGTACCAGCACTTATGACGGTGTTTCCATTGCCTGGGCTGTTGTGGAGTATCTGCACAACCACCCAAAAATGCGCTGTAGGACCCTGTTTGCCACACATTATCACGAGCTGACACAGTTGGCAAAAATCCTGCCGGCAGTTAGAAACTACAATGTCGGTGTCGCGGAATCAGATGGACAGGTGGTTTTCCTGCACAAGATTTTCCCGGGTGGTTCAGACCGTTCTTATGGCATCCACGTTGCCCAGCTGGCAGGCATCCCCAAACCAATCATCCAGCGGGCATCTGAAATCTTAAAACAGCTTGAAAACACTTCTGGAGAAGTTGTTGACCTGGACACCAACCCCGCCCAACAGCTAACGCTCTTCCCGGAAACCAACCCCCTGCTTGATGAGCTTAAGAAATTGGATTTAAACAGTATTTCGCCCATTGAAGCTATTAATAAGCTATACGAATGGCAAAAGAAATTTCTGGATAGTAAAAACAGTACCTGATTATTGTTTCAACAGAAATGCACCGAAATCATTTACGAACTTATCTGGTTGTGCTTGATAAGTTCTGCGTCCAATCCGTCCTTCAACTATGCCAAGCAATGATTGAGTTAAAAAGGCATTGGCAGGCGTTTTAATCCCCAACTGCTCACCCGCCCGGACCACTGCACCATTGAGATAATTGACCTCACTCTGTTTATAGCCGGCATGCAGGTCAATATGGAAAGACGGCATTTTATTACCGCGTCCTTTGCTCACAAATTTAGAGAGCAGTGGCTGACTTAACCACAACGGCAATCGTTCAACCGCTGCAGCCAGCAGTCTGACAGGTGTTCCCGGCAGGTCAACTACAGGCGCATGCATGGTTCTCATGACTGACAATGTTTCACGGAGCTGCTTGATCTCAATTTCGTAGAGAGATTTGTTTGCAAATATTTCAGCGGGTTTCATATCCAAAATAGCCGAAGAGGCATTTGCAATCAGGTTGGTCAGCATCTTGGACCATTTCATGCCTTCAGCTGAGTCAATCAGCTTAGCTTGTAAGCCTGCCGCATTCATGCTCTCAACAATTTTGCCGGATAATGTGTGATCTGAAGCAATTCCTATACCTCTCAAGCGTTCAACAATGACTTCAGAATTTGCCCCTTTGCCAATTGCCGTTGTGACACTGCCCTGAATAACCTTTTCTGCTCCAAAGGTACCGTTTAGCAGGATTTCATTCTCCACCCCATTTTGCAGGCATAAAATGGGTGGAATCTCGTCCAGTTCGTCCTTAAGTTTAGTTATTACAGATTCAGTATCAAAACTTTTCACAGCGATGATAATCAGGTCAAGTTTTTCTGTTGCCGCTGCATTTATCAAGCTGCCTACCAGCGGAACGGTTGTGGTTTTTAGCTGCGAATCTTGCTGGATACTTACCTGTCGCTGCGGTTGAATCCTGGCAATTTCAGGCTTTTCCAGAAAGATAATCTTCTCCCCCGTTAAAGCTAATGACCCACCGACATAACTGCCAATTGCACCGGCGCCTATGACCAAAATTTTCATTTAATGCTTCCTGTTTCCGAGGTTTATGGCGTTAGCCAGTTTCTGGCACCCGATAAAAAGGCCTTCCCGCTCATCACTTTTTTTCCTGAGGGCTGGATTTCATCCAAAACCAGCCATCCTTCACTGGTTGATACCGCCGGAAATCCGCTGAGGATTTGCCTGCTGCCAGGTATGAATGTCTGCGAATTTTCAACGTGCGCACTCAAAACTTTCAAAATACCCTCTCCCCATTCAAAAAAAGCCACAGGCCAGGGGTTGTAAGCCCGCACCCTGCGTTCAAGCACAACAGCAGGAAGGGTAAAATCTAATCTGCCTGATTCTTTTTCAATCAATGCCGCATAAGTAGCGCCTTCATCCGGTTGAGGTTGGGGACTGACTGCGCCGCTCAGATAGTCGGGTAGCTTGTCTAACAACATCTCAGCGCCAAGGGCTGCCAGTTTGCCTGACAGGCTGAGCGCAGTATCATTTGGTGCGATAGCAATTGTCGTTTGTGCTAGTAGCGGTCCAGTGTCCACACCTCTGTCCATCTTCATGATGGTGACACCAGTCTTCAGGTCGCCTGCAGCAATCGCAGCCTGAATTGGTGAAGCGCCTCGCCAGCGCGGCAGCAGTGACGCATGCACATTGATGCAGCCAAAACGTGGCAAGTCAAGTACATTCTGCCGCAGTATCTGTCCATAGGCGGCTACGACAATCACATCAGGCTTCCATGCTGTCAATTGCTCAAATGCTTCAGGCAGTTTTAATTTTTCAGGTTGAATGGTCGGGATGCAAAGTTCCTCTGCCGAAATTTTTACTGGTGGTGGGGTCAACTTATTTCCTCTGCCGGCAGGTCGATCAGGCTGTGTTACAACACCAACGATACTATAATTAGCTGCCAGTTGCTGTAACACAGGCACAGCAAACTCAGGGGATCCCATAAATACAATGCGCTCATTCACAGTGGTGATTTTAACACAACAAAACCGGTCTGTAATTGATAATTTTGCCTGTATGGTTTTATTTGACCTTTCGTCAAATCAACTTATAATAATATAAGGGTTTAATCTTTAGTCAATTACATGGAGGTGTACTTATGAATGAACAAATTAATCCGGAACCAGCACCAGTTGGCGATGTAACAAGTGATGACAAACTTTGGGCAGCTTTAGCCTACGTTTTCACACCATTTGTTCCCGTAATAATCTTATTGCTCGAAGACAAAAAGAACAGACCTTTTATCAAGGCTCACAACATACAGGCACTTATTCTTGGTATTGTTGCCATCATCATCGTGCCCATTCTTGCGTCAGTGACTTGTGGTATCGGCGCAATTGCCTGGGTAATATTCCTTTACTGGGCTTATAAAGCCTACCAGGGCGAGCTGGTCAACATCCCGGTTGTGACTGATTTTGTGAAAAAACAGGGCTGGGCATAATTCTTAAGCTTATTCAATCAGTACCTGTCATCTATGGCAGGTACTTTTTGTTAGAATAGATATTTACTCAGTTCACTGGTATCAGTTGTTTCAGAGGATACCACTGGGTATGTGATATTGGTTTCACAAATTGATGGAGGATTTATGGAATCTAACGGCGAAATAATTATCTATGGTACCAGGTGGTGCGGAGATACCATCAGGGCACGAAAGTTTTTCGAAAAACACAAGATTGATTACAAATGGGTTGATATAGATGAAGATCCTGAAGCAGCCAGGTTTGTGCAGAGCGTCAATAATGGTTTCAAGAGTGTTCCAACGATCATCTTTCCCGATGGGAGCCGCCTGGTAGAACCATCCGCAAGTGAACTTTCTGAAAAATTGTTAAAATAACAAGCTAAGAGTTGTTTCTGCCGTAATGCCTGAATAAATACAAGCCGATCAGACCACCCATCAGGCCAAACAATATCACCAGCAAAGCTTTTCGATTAGTACGTCTTTCAAGGAGTATTGCAGGCGAATCAGTTAAGCGATTCTGTAGTTTTGCCACAAACTCCTGGCTCGGCATGATTACCGGCAGAAGCGTTTGTAGATAAGTCTCAAAATCAGGGTCATTATACATTTGTGTGTTAACCACTTCGGTCTAACTCCTCATCAACTGGGTAAGCCACAATCCCCACTGCTCCAGGGCCAAGATTCGCTGCAACTGGAAATGAAAGGTCGGTGATGACGATTTCTTTGCAATTGAACATCGTTTTTGCTTTATCAAATAACATTTGCGCTGTTGTTGGGTCCTTGGCATGAACAACAGCCACATTCACTTTCTGCTGTCCAATCTTTTCTTTGACAATGTCCAGAATACGTTCAGTTGAGCGACTTCTTGTTCTAACCTTTTCAACCATGCTCAAAAGGCCATCTTTAAGCACAATAATCGGCTTTATCCTTAACATCGATGAAAGTGCAGTTTGCAGTGCAGATACTCTCCCATTTAAGTAAGCATACTCAAGCGTATCAAGTGTAAACACAACAACCACTTTCTTGTGGAATTCCACCAGTCGGGAGTAAATCTTTTCAAGTGATGCACCAGCTTGATGCATCAACCTGGCATCACGGCACATAAAACCAAGTGCGGCCGAGCCGGCACCGGAATCAATTGTCAAAATGTTAAAATCTGTCTTCAATTCCTGTGTGGCCATTTGTACAACTGAAAATGTACCTGACAATTTACTTCCGATATGAATGGAAAGTATTTCATCGCCTTTTTGAGCAATTTTTTTATAAAATTCTACAACTTGTGCCGGTGAAGGCAGTGAAGTCTTGGGAATAACCCGTGTTTGCTGCACCAGCTCATAAAAAGACCGGTTATTAATATCTACACCCTGCAGGTAAGATTTCTCTCCAAACCTGACATATAACGGAATCAGATCAATTCCAAATGCTTTCTCCCATCCGTTTGGCATATCCGCGCCACCATCAGTAACAATTCTTAGCATCTCTCCCTCTATTTTCTTTCAATGATAGCAATCGTTTCACGTAATGCTTGCAGTGTACGGTGATACAGACTTTTAATTGCACCCTCACTTCTACGCATTATCACTGCGATCTCGGCGTTGGTGAGGTGTTCAACATATTTCAGGATAATCAACTGCTGCCTTTCTGCAGACAGCTGCCTGATTGCCTTCATCAACAACTCGCTTTCCTGGCTGTTCACCAAGGATGTTTCCAGATGCATTGCATGACCTTCACGCGTCGTATGGTCTTCAAGCGGAATTTCCTTACGCCGGCTGTTATCCCTGTGCCAGTTCGCAACCAAATTGTGGGCTATTCGGTAAAGCCAGGCTGAAAATGGTACCCCGCGCTGCTGGTATTTTTTAATGGCATGCATGGCACGTTGAAAAACCCTTGCAGTTAAATCTTCGGCATCATAAACATTACCTGTCCGGTAATACACGTAGTTATAGATACGGGTTACATACGCCTGATAAAGCACACTGAATGCTTCATTGTCGCCTTCTTTTGCCTTTTCAATAATGGTTTCGTCGATTTGTTCAGGCACGCCAGTAACTCACTTAGATTACATAAAATGAAACACCAAGTTTTTAATTTCGTTACACTGCACTAAATATAACAACCCTTACTCTCTATATCTTATCCCTTACAGAACAAATAATCAATCTAACGTGGGTCATATTCTCGCGAAGCTAACTCTAATTACGCCTGCTGTACGGTAATTTTCCTCTCAGTTATCAAAAACTGAACCAAATAGCCCTGTGCTATAATCCAAATTAACAACTTCTTCTTTCACTTTACTTCATCTATAAAGGAGTTTCAATGAAAAAACAGAGCCTTTTAATGATCCCCGGACCAATTGCATTTGACCGCGATGTGCTGGCAGAAATGGGTGCGCCTACTCGCAGCCATGTTGCTCCTGATTTTATCGAGGAATTCGGTCAGGCAATTGAGCGCATGCGCAAGGTTTTCAAATCTCCTGATGGACAGCCCTTTATTGTTGCCGGTTCGGGTACACTGGCAATGGACCTTGCCGGTGCAAACCTGGTTGAAGCGGGAGATCGTGTACTGGTTGTAAATACAGGTTACTTTGGCGATCGGTTTGGCAAATTGCTTGAACGTTATGGCGCTGTTGTTGAGCACGTCAAGGCAGAAGTAGGATCCCGACCTTCTCTTCAGGCAATTGAAGAAAAGATCATTAAATTCAAGCCAGTAATGATGACTGTTACGCATGTAGATACCTCAACTGGTGTAATCACAGACGCAAAAGGAATTGCAGCGCTGGCAAGAAAGCATGATGTCATACTCATCCTGGATGGTGTCTGCTCAGTAGCGGGTGAAGAAATTGACATGGCTGGAGACGGAATTGATCTTGTCCTTACCGCTTCGCAAAAAGCAGTAGGGGTACCACCAGGTTTAGCCCTGCTTGTCGCAGGACCGCGTGCCATGGCAAAATTCAACAATCGCAAATCACCAGTACCGAATTTTTATGCTGACTGGGCTAACTGGCTTCCCATCATGCAGGCTTATGAGAACCGAAAGGGTGCATACTTTGGCACACCTGCCGTCAATCTCGTCAGTGCATTGAATGTCAGCCTCAAACAGATCCTTGAAGAAGGTTTGGATGAACGCATGCAGCGCCATGTAATAATCAGCCAATCATGCAAAAAAGCGCTCACAGCACTGGGTTTGAAACAGGTTCCAGTCAGTACGGAGTTTGCCGCTCACACGATGTCAGCGCCCTATTATCCTGACCCTGCACGCAGCGGCGAACTGCTCAAGATTATGAAAGAGGAAGGTGTTGTGACTGCGGGTGGTTTACACGCACAGATCAAGGACCTTTACTTTAGAATTGGACATATGGGTTTTGTGGACATCGGTGACGTGTTGAAGACAATTGCTGCACTTGAGACAGCGCTTTACAAAACCGGGTACAACTTTGAACCGGGTACCGGTGTTGCCGCAGCATTAAAAGAATACCTGATGGATTAATAAAACGTCTTCTGATGACTTAATTGTATGATAACCGCAGTCAAGTATGGCTGCGGTTTTTCTATAAAATACCTATGTTGCCTGATGAACCTTCATGGTAAACTTAAAATTAAGTTACTATTGAACAAGGATTACTATGGATATTGATGAACTAAATGAAAAAGTAAAAAACCGCCGTATTGCGATGTTAATTGACGGCGATAATGCTCAGCCATCTCTAATTAAACACATGCTGGCTGAGTCAGGAAAATACGGGCTTGTGACCATCCGCCGTATTTACGGCGATTGGACAACTGCAAATATGAATGGGTGGAAAGATACACTGCAAACCTATGCCATTCAACCTATCCAGCAGTTTAGATACACCATCGGTAAAAACGCAACTGACAGTGCGATGATTATCGACTCAATGGATATTCTCTACGAGGGTGGCATTGACGGCTTCTGCCTGGTATCAAGTGACAGCGATTACACCAGGCTGGCGACCAGGATCAGGGAAAAAGGTGTTTTTGTGATGGGCATTGGCAAGCAAACGACACCGCGTGCCTTCGTGAATGCCTGCGAGGTTTTTGTTTACACTGAGAACCTGCTACCGCAGCCGCCTCAACAGAAATCACGCTCACCCAAGACAAAAGCCAAGGATGATGCACAGTCTAAAGAACTGATACCGTTGTTGAAAAACGCATTTGAGATGGCTGCACAGGATAACGGTTGGGCTTTTTTGGGCGCAATTGGTAATCACTTGCGCCAACTTGACCCCAGCTTTGATGCCCGAACTTACGGACACAGACAGCTGTCGTCACTCATTCGTGAGTATAACGATGTGTTTGAGGTTAAAGAAGTCAAACGTAAGGACGGAACCTCAATTATTTCCGTCACCATGAAAGAATAATATTACTAACTCCTTCATTCAGAAGGAGTTAGTTTTTCTTCAATAATTTCAATTGTAAAGATTTTTGTGCCTGGCTGACGGTCAGCCATCGGATCGCGTTCTCTAATCGCCTTTACAAACTCATAACCCTCAACTACGACGCCAAAAACAGTGTGCCGTCGGTCGAGGTGAGGTGTTGGCCCGTAGGTAATAAAAAATTGGCTGCCGTTGGTGTTGGGTCCGGCATTCGCCATGGATAGGATACCAGCCTGATTGTGTTTCAATGATGGGTGAAACTCATCAGCAAATTGATATCCCGGTCCACCTCGGCCTGTGCCGGTTGGATCGCCGCCTTGTGCCATGAAATCAGACATCACCCTGTGAAAAGTCGTGTTGTCATAAAAACCATCGCGTGCCAGGAATACAAAATTGTTGACTGTTTTTGGTGCTTTCTGGGCGTATAACTCAACCTTAAAATCACCGGCTTCTGTTTTAAAAAGAGCGAAGTACTTGTTTGCTGGATCAATGACCATTTTGGGTGCAGATGGGTATTGTTTTACCATGTGTGTCTCCTGTTTAATAATATCTCCCAATCATACCTGATTTTCTTGCGTTTTTGTAAGTAACAATGGATATCAAGAATTTTTTACTTTTTTTAAGTCATCTTAACAGCTGATGGGCATATAATTTACTTTGTATGCACTTTACTTCACTATGGAGATGATGATGAAAACAATTGGCATGATGGGCGGCATGAGCTGGGAATCTTCTTTGGATTATTATCGCATCGTCAATGAAACCGTTCACAAACGGCTTGGCGGTTACCATTCTGCAAAAAGTGTGATGGTCTCAGTTGATTTTGCTGAGATCGAATCGAATATGCAGCCTGGTCTGTGGGAAAATGCCGGCAGAAAGATGGTTGAAGCAGCCCGTGCAATCGAAGCTGCAGGCGCACACTTTCTGATCATTTGCACCAACACAATGCACAACCAGGCAGATTTGGTGGCATCATCCATTCATATCCCCATGATTCACATTGCTGATGCAGCCGGCGAAAAAATAGCTGAAATGAACTTAAAGAGAATTGGTTTGCTCGGTACCCGGTTTACCATGGAACAGGATTTTTACCGCCAGCGTCTGGCTGATCGTTTTGGTTTGGATGTACTTATCCCTGAAGAAAACGACAGGGAGATAATTCATGAAGTGATTTTCTATGAACTGGTGATGGGTATCATCCGAGATGACTCAAAACAGGCGTATTTACGAATCATCAACCAGCTGGTTGAAGCTGGCGCACAGGGCATTATCCTTGGCTGCACTGAGATCGGCATGTTAGTCAAACAGGCTGATTGCAGTATCCCGCTTTTTGATACCACCATCCTGCATGCCGAAGCAGCCGTCGACTACGCTTTGAAAGATTAAGGCTGTCAGATAACATTTCATATGAACATTGAGCTTAAGCCTTTTACACAATCGGACATCACGCGCATTCTTGAATGGATACAAACCGAGGATGACCTGATGTGTTGGTCAGGACCTTATTTCACGTTTCCGATTGATGTAGACCAGTTGATGCCGTATTGCGAATCGGGTTACAAAGAACCGCCTATCAGAAAAATCTACAAAGTCGTTGACTGCGATGTGGATGAAGTCATTGGACATATTGAGTTAAATAACATCGACTTGCGCAACCGTGCGGCGACTGTATCGAAAGTCTTGATTGCTGGGCCAGGTTACCGTGGAAAGGGTCTTTGCCAAATCGTCACAAATCAACTGCTTGAAATTGCCTTCAACCAATTCGGCTTGCACCGGGTGAGCCTGCATGTCTTTGATTTCAATACACCTGCGATACGCTGTTACAAAGCCTGTGGTTTTACAATTGAAGGGCACGTGAGGGATTTTCGTAAAGTCCGGGATGAGTTTTGGAGCAGTTACCTGATGAGCATCCTTGATTCCGAATGGCGCACCTTGCACGCCGCAGGGTGATCGACACCTGTGTGAGTAGAATAGTTATATTTAAATGAATTCCTCAGTCAACCTGACCCTCACTTACCTTGGGACAAACTGCCTGGTAATCTCTGACAACCGGACAACGCTGCTGATAGACCCACATTTCACCCGTCCTGCAAACTTGTTAGGACCAGTCATTCTTTTCAAGCGTATAAAACCTGACAAAGCCCTGATTTCATCAACACTTGAGAAAGTCGGCATCACTTCCGTCGAAGCCATATTAATCACCCACACCCATTATGACCACGCCCTTGATGCCGTCGAAACTGCGCTGTTGACCGGCGCGTCACTCGTCGGGTCTGGTTCCCTATCTATGCTGCCAAGTGCAAGTGACCTTGGCGCTGGCAAACTGGTGTCTGCCAATGACCATCCTGAATTTTATTTTGGTAACTTTTGCATTTCTTTTTTACCATCACGACATCTTCCCATGCCGCTCATTTCCCAATGGACAGCATTGTGCGGGAAAGAAATCAAAGAGCCTGTCACCTTGCCAGCATCCGCCATTGCCTACAAAGAAGGCGATGTGTATAACATACAAATCAAACATCCTCATGGCTCAATTCTTATCCTTGGAACGGCATCACCAATTACCGGGACTATAGATTCCAGTATCAGAAATATTGCCTTATCCGTGGGCGGGCTGAACTTGAAATCAAATAAATACATCGAGTGCTATGTCGAGTCTTTTCACCAACTGAGCAGTGGTTCCAACTTCATCCTCACCCATTGGGATGATTTTAGCAAACCCCTAAGCGAGCCAGCGCACGATCTGCCAGGGATGAAGAGAGTTTACAACATTATCCCGCGCAAGACAGCCGATTGGAAAACTGACTGTAAAGTGGTCAAGCCCAAAATCTTTGATACTATTGTTTTATGAATGGAAAAATGGATTTTCTACGGCTTGACAGGCATAATTGTTTCGGGGTTGGTCTCAATAATCTCGGGTACTGTCTTTCCGTTTGAAAGTTCAACCAGTGAATCTCGTAAACCATTAAAAGATTCGGTCAGGATTCTGAAAGTCAAGGTGACATCCGCGCCAAAAACCTGGTCAACAGGCTGGGCGCCGCTGTGATCGATCAATGACTTCGCCCGCTCATAGAGTGGGTAGGCTACCACAACCATGACAAGATGTGTGGGCACTTTTTTTGCCAGCGGCAGGATATTCAGAACTGCTTTTGCAGCATCTGTGTAGGCGCGCACCAGGCCCCCCGTGCCGAGTTTTGTGCCACCAAAATAACGAGTCACAACTAAAGCAACATCACCCAATCCGCTGCCTGATAAAACAGCGAGTATTGGACGTCCGGCCGTTCCGGAGGGTTCGCCGTCATCGGAACAATGTGCCATGACACTGTTACCGTGACCTATCAAAAACGCTGGTACGTGATGGGAGGCATCTGGAAATTCCTGGCGAATAGTGTGTATAAATTCACGCGCCTGCTCAACACTGAAAGCTGGTGAAACAGTGGCTATGAAATGCGAATTCACGACCACAATTTCTGCCCTGGTTTTCTGTGCGGGGATTAACAAATCGTCCATCATTTTTTCACGCATCACACTTGAATAAACAAATCAGCTGGTGCTGCCGCCAAATGCTACGCTCCTTAGAATTTCCTGCTTGCGGGTCTGCTCTACATATTCCAGGCTTTGGTGGCGGAAGTAGGTGTTATAAAGCTCAGCATAATGACCACCTGCCTGCATCAACTGCTGATGATTTCCCTCTTCCAGGATACGGCCAGAATCAATCACAATAATCCTGTCTGCTGACTTAATGGTCGAAAGTCGATGCGCAATCAGAATTGAGGTTGTATTTTTGAGGATCAAATTCAGTGCCTGCTGAATTTGCCATTCCGTGAACGGGTCGATGCTGGCTGTAGCTTCATCGAGGATAAAAATTGCCGGGTTTTGAACAAGTACTCGCATTAACGAAACAAGCTGACGCTGCCCCATCGAGAGCAGAGTGCCTCTTTCACCCACCTGTGTATCTAACCCATCTGACAGCGTTGATAACCACTCGCCGTCTCCGATTTGCTTACCCAACCGTAATACTTCATCCCGGTTGGCTTTATCACAGGTATAACAAATATTTTCTAAAACCGTACCTGAGAACAGGAATGGTACCTGTGACACGATGCCTAGCTGCTTGCGGTAACTGTGAAGGTCAAAACTTCGAATATCCTGTCCATCAATCAGGATCTCTCCATCCTGGAACTCGTAAAAGCGGGCAATCAATTTTGCTATAGATGATTTCCCGGCACCTGTATGACCAACAAAAGCAAGGTTTTCACCGGGCTTGATATTCAGACTGAAATCATTGAGGACCATTTCACCGGTTTTATAATGAAAATTCACATGCTTGAAATCAATTTCTCCGCGCAATCGGTCAGGCTTAATTGAACCTGTTTGGACAACAGTCGCTTCTGCATCGATCAAAGCGAAAACACGTTCAGCAGCAGAAAGCCCATTTTGAACCTGTGTCCAGTAGGATGACAGGCTCATCACAGGGTACATAAACCGGTCCATGCTCATGATAAACAGGTACCAGGCGCCGGCTGTGACGATGCCTTGCTCCACTGACAACCCACCAAAATAGACCAGCACAGCAGTACCAATAGCGCCAATTGCATTCAACATTGGGTGAATCAAAGTCATGATCACGCCGCGTTTGAAGTTTACACTGTAGGATAACCAGTTTGCAGCATAGAACTCACGGTAAACATTCTTCTCCTGGCGGTAGTTCTTAGCCACGGCAATGCCACCAATACTCTCCTTAATGGTCGCATTTACAGAGGCAATTGCCCGCATACCAGCACGTGTGACCTTACGGGCTATTTTTCTAAAGCTCACAGCCACAAGCAAAATCACAGGCACCATACCAAATAAGTACAGGGTCAATGTTGTATCTATACGAAGTAAGACAAATGTCAGGATAACAGTTTCAAGGAGCTGAGAAATTAAATCCATCGTCAGCGTAACAAGCTGTCCAAAATCATTGGTATCACCGGTGATCCTTGATACAATTTTTCCAGTGGAGTATTCATCGTAGAAAGATAGATCATGTTCAGTTGAAGCTTCAAAAGCATCTGAAGCAAGTGCAGTCACCGCACCAGCAATGGTGCGCACTGTAAAACGTCTTCTGATCAGGTTTGCCAGCCACATTAAAACACCGAAAACCAGGACAATAAGTGGAATGGCAAAGTAAAGTTCCGATCGTTCGCTTTCGCTGATCAGGTCCACACCGCGTGATACTACAACAGGCAAAAAAGCGCCCATGGATGAGATCACAATAATACTCAGAGAAATGACGATCAAGCGGCGCCAATGCGGCTTGAAGTAGCTGGCGATGCGTTTGACCAGTTCTACATCGCTGTAAGTCCGATCGTATTGTTCTGCATTAAGTCCCGAATAAAAGCCCATAAATAAACCCTGAATTCCAATTATTCACTAAAAATCTGTCGGTAAGCTTGGGAAGTTTCAAGCAATTCCTCATGCGTGCCAATGGCTGCAATTTTTCCCAGTCGCATAACGATAATGAGGTCTGCCCAGCGTATTTGCGACAACCTATGAGTAATAATCATGGTGGTCCGACCAGATGCGGCTGCGAAAATCGCTTTTTGAATCCTATCCTCTGTCGCACTATCAATTGCAGAAGTTGAGTCATCCAAAATTAATATTTTAGGATCAGTCAGAAAAGCACGCGCCAGTGCCAGGCGCTGTCGCTGTCCGCCAGAGAGCGTTACGCCTCTTTCGCCTAAGATAGTCGCATAACCTTCATTAAATGTCTCAATAAATTCATCTGCCTGGGCAGCTTTTGCTGCAGCTCGCACCTCTTCGTCAGTGGCATCCTGTTTACCGAAAGCGATATTTTCCTTAATTGTTTTTGAAAAAAGGAAAATATCCTGCTCAATGATCGATATCTGCCGGCGCAGAGCGTCCAGGTTCCATTGACGAACATCAACACCATCAATAAGCACCTGTCCCTGTGTGACATCGTATGTTCGGTTTACAAGTTTTGCCAGTGATGTTTTGCCTGAGCCAGTCTGCCCTACAATTGCCACAGTTTGACCAGGTTTCACCTGGAAAGATATGCCTTCCAGCGCTGGTTCATCACCTTCATTGTAGCCAAATGAAACGTTCTGAAAGACAATTTCACCTGACATAACTGATTGGTTGCCGGCTAAATTCTGGTCCAGGTTGTTTTCCCGGTTGATCAAACTGAGAATGCGGCGAGCGCTGGCAATGCCAAGAGAAATGCGTGAATAAGCGAACAGAGATGAGAAGGTAGGAAAATCCAACATCAGCAGCAGGCTGTAATAACCGACAACATCTCCAAGGTTTAATACCCCGGACCGGTACAATAACAGCCCGTGAAATAAACCGACAGCTGTCGCAATACCGAGCAGTAATAATGGGAAAAACTTGGACTCAATAATACCTTGCTTAACCAGGGCGTTTCGATACCGGCCGATGTTGGTGTTGAACAGGCCAACCTCAGTAACTTCCTGCGAGGAGCCTTTGACCGTTTCAATCCCATCCAGTGATTCAGCCAGGCGAGTATTCATGCTGCCAAACGACGCCCTCACCTCCTGAGTGACAGGACGCAAGGTTTTCATATAGCTGTAAATAGCAATCAAGTAGAACACGATAAACAAGATTGGTGTCAATACCAGGCTGGGATGGTAGCGCGGGGCAAATATCAGCGGTGCAATCAGGAAATTCGCCGATCCGATGACCATGTTCAACCCGGGATTGAATAGAAAATTAACTTCTCGGACATCGTTTGTGGCACGAGCCATTGTGTCACCAACTGGCTGCAGGCTGTGGAATGTCATGCTCTTACCCAGCAGCCGGATGAAGATCTCATGTCGAATGTCGCGTTCAACACGTTGGGCAGTGATTTCAAAAGACCAATTTCTGGCTAACATTATTAAAGTTCGCAGAAGCTGGGTACCGCCAATTATCAGGGCAATGTAACTGAGCAGTTTGATGTTTATTTCTGCATCGAAGATGACATTGAAGGCATTGCCAATCAGTACTGGCTGCACTGCCGCCAGTATGCCATTAGCTGCCGCCGCAGCAAGTGCCAGTAAAATCAAGTGCCACTGTCGGCGAGCGTGTGACGCAATCCAGCGCACCGGATCACTGCGGTTGGTTTTTAGTTCAGTTTCAAGTGTAAATTCTGCTATGGATGAGCTTGCTGCCATAAAGTGTTGGTTTCCCTGCCCGATTGAATATTAACTTAAAGATTTTATCACCAAGACGGGTTACACACAAACCAGGTTGTCACATAAACAAGATAGATTTTAATTTTTGGTACAATTTAATTAACAAAAATTTACTTCTCGGGACAATTCAAAATGACTTTTAAAAATTCAATCATTCAAATCACCACCAACGGTATGGGGCATGGCAACCCAGAATTGCAATTAAAATTGATCACAACTTACTTGAATTTATTGCTCGATACCGAAACCACCCCCAACATCATCACTTTTTATAATGAAGGTGTAAAACTACTGGTCGAAGGTTCTCCGGTTATTGAAACTCTCAAAAAACTGGAGTCAAAAAATGTCCGCCTGATTGCTTGTGGTACTTGTCTGAACTTTTACAACCTGACCGAAAAACTCCAAGTTGGCATCGTTGGCGGTATGACTGATATTATCGAAGCCCAGCAGAAAGCTGACAAAGTAATTACGCTCTAAAAGAGTCGTTCACCTATCAGTTTTCAATTTTGCATAAGCGCTCACCCATGGAGCTCCCAGCCGATGGCGGGCACTGATTTGGATATCACCCAGCTTTTGCGCAATCTGGGCAGATTTCAATGCAATACTGCCCCAATCCTCTTTCTTTAGTGCCTCTTTCAGACTTCGAGCAAAACTGTCGCTCCACTCCCAATCCAACCGGTACTTGTCGGCTTTCAACCAGTAACCCTTTTTCTCCCATGCAGCAACGGATGAATCGATTGTCTGATAAACATCCTCAAGCGCCAGGATGATGAATGCCACCAGATCGTAACTGGTATCGGTCACACTCATTTGGCTCATCAATTCTCTAATAGCCAGCACAATCATTTTAGTCAGTCGGGCGCGTTCTTTACCGCCGGTTTCCGGGTTGACATATCTGCTCAACTTCAATCCTCGCTGCGATGGAGTAAATACCGCCCAATTATAAACCCTGAAAACACTTTGCTGCCCTTGTCACACATTGTCAAACAGGTATTTTAAGAATGACTTCCACCTGCCGTCAGCTCTGGTACTGTTACGAATTTTATAAGATTATTCTGATTATATTCTAAGATTTTGCGTTGATAATTAGGGTTGTTATACGCATGGTAAACGTCAAAACTTGCGATTAATGTCACTCTCGCTTATAATCCTGCGGGAAGGGGATGTGCTGGAATTGGCAGACAGGCATGACTTAGGATCATGTGTCGAAAGGCGTGAGGGTTCAAATCCCTCCATCCCCATTCCGCAAAACAAACTTAATAAAACGAGGTTTTACTTTGAAGATTGAAACACAACCACAAGAAGACCAGCAGGTAAAAATAATTGCTGAAATTGAGCCGGAGAAAATGGAAGGTTTTAAAATCCGGGCAGCCAGGAAAATCTCCCGCAATTCGAAGATCTCGGGATTTAGACCGGGCAAAGCACCTTACGATGTGGTTCGCCGACAGTATGGCGATGCCGTCATCGAACAGGAAGCTGTCGAAATCATGCTGGATGAACTGTACCCACAAATACTCGATGAAGCAGGCATTAAGCCATCTGCTGCTGGCACCCTTGAAGAAATCATCAGCATGGATCCGCCAAAATTCTCATTCGTTGTGCCAATTGAGCCGGAAGTTATCTTAAGTGACTACCGCACCATCCGCAAAGCCTATACGCCTGAGCCGGTCAGCGAGGACGAATACAATAAAGTTATCAAGAATTTACAGAAGAACTTTGCTACTGCCGAACCGGTAGAAGGTCGTCCGATTGAGGAAGGTGACCTCGTTTACCTCATGGTCAATGGGGAGTACGTAAAACCGGAAGATGAAGAGAACAATAAGATTGTCGAGGATATGCCATTCCAGGCATTGGTAGAAAAAGGTGAAGAGAATAAAGAAGAATGGCCATTCCCCGGCTTTGGTCTTGAGTTGATCGGTGCAAAAGAGAACGACGAAGTTATCATCAATCACAAATTTGAAGAGGACACTGTCTACGACAATTTAAAAGGCAAAGAAGTAGTCTTCAAAGTAACAGTACAATCTATCAAGCATCTCAGCCTTCCTGTAATTGATGATGAGTTTGCAAAATCTGTTGGTGAATATGAGAATCTGGAAACGCTTGATAAAGAAGTTCGAAATCAATTAGAGCGCGAAAAGAACCAGTCTTATGATGATAGCTATTTCAGCGAAATCATTAGCAAAATTGTTGATGAATCAACAGTTAAGTATCCAAAACACATGCTTGAAGAGGAGATTCACCAGATTCTGCATTCCTTTGAACACGACCTCGGTCATCAGCAAATGGATCTGGACACCTACCTGAAGACCCGAAAACTTGAAAAAGAAGCCTTCATCGATCAGGAAATTAAGCCGGATGCCGAAAAGCGTCTCAAACGTAACCTCGTGCTTGAGAAAATCGGTTCCAAGGAGAAAATTGCCCTGGATACCAAGCAACTTCAATCTGAAGTGCAAGCAACCATGATCAATTACCTTCAGAATGGCTACAAGATGCCAAAAATTGCCCGTGAACGGGATGAGTTCACCAACTACATCACCTATCAGGCAGCTAACAGGCTTCTGAACAAAGGCATACTTGATCGTTTGAAACTGATAGCCACGGGTGAGTTTGTTGAAGAGAGTGAAACTTCGGAAAAAGACACACCTTCTGCTGAGGAAGTCACAGAAAAAGCACCTGCCAAAGAGAAAAAGAGCCGCAAGAAAGCAGCCGAAACAGCTGAAGAAACACCAAAAGCTGAAAAGCCTGTAAAAAAAGCGGCAAAAAAGAAGACGGATGAGCAGTAGATCAACTGCGTCATTAGAACCAGGAGTAAATTAATGGCAATACCTGATATAAACAGTGTGATACCAATGGTCATCGAATCATCTGGGCGCGGAGAACGCGCTTATGATATCTATTCGCTGCTGCTCAAAGAGCGGATTGTGTTCCTGGGCACGCCCATTGATGCCCAGATCTCTAATCTGATCGTTGCCCAGCTGCTTTTCTTAAGCCGGGAAGACCCGGAGCGCGACATTCAGATTTACATCAACTCCCCTGGCGGGCAGGTCTACGCCGGGCTGGCAATTTATGACACCATGCAGATGATCCCTAACAAAATCAGCACAGTAGCCGTCGGTGCCACCGCCTCTTTTGGCACGCTGCTGCTGGCTGCTGGCACCAAGGGACACCGTTATGCGCTGCCCAATGCCACCATTCATATTCACCAACCCCTTGGCGGCGCCCAGGGTCAGGCTTCGGATATCGAAATCCAGGCACGTGAAATCCTGCGTCTGAAGAAAAGGTTAAACGAAGTGCTTGTCCACCACACCGGTCAAACGATGGAAGTTATCGAACGGGACACCGAGCGCGATTATTATCTGGATGCAGTCGGTGCTGTGGAATACGGCCTGGTTGACCAGGTGCTCGAGCCGCCAACGAAGTAAACCTGAAGGTTATCAACTAACTAATTAAACCACGCCGGACTGCGATTATTCCCGGCGTGGTTTGATAAAACGAGTAAATTTATGGCTTGTCTAAATGAAATTAAAGCGCTAATCATAGATATGGACGGTGTCTTGTGGCGCGACAATGAACCGATCGTCAACCTCAGTAAACTGTTTGATGACATACGGTCTTTTCCCCTCAAGTTTATGCTGGCTACCAACAACTCAACCCGTTCAGTTAAACAATATCAACAGCGATTGGCAGAATTGGGTGCTGTTGTTCACCAAAATGAAATCCTAACATCAGGTTTGGCAACTGCAATGGTATTAAAAGCCAGGTATCCTGATGGCGGAAATGTCTTTGTCGTTGGGGAAGCCGGCCTGGTTGAAACACTCAGTGAATATGGCTTTAACCACGCAACAGAGAACCCTCTGGCAGTAGTCGCTGGTTTAGATCGCCACGTCAGCTATGAAAAACTCAAGCTAGCATCAGGTTTTATCAGAAACGGTGCGGCTTTCATTGCCACCAATCCTGACAAAACACTCCCAACACCACAAGGCTTTATTCCCGGTGCCGGTGCAGTGCTTGCATTTATTGAAGCAGCAACTGACATAAAGCCAGAAGTGATAGGTAAACCTTTTCCTACACTGTTGAATGCTGCAATTGAAAGCATGCAGGTTCTTCCGGAACAAGTTCTCGCAATCGGCGACAGGCTGGATACCGACGCTGCAGGCGCACAGGCAGCCGGCTGTAAGACTGCCCTGGTACTCAGTGGCGTAAGCACCGAAGCTGAGGGGTTGGCATGGATGCCAGCGCTTGACCTCATCAGCCCGGACATAAGCACGGTTATTAATATTTTGCATGAACACATTGATGGACCTTAAACTGACCCTGCCCCTGGTTTATGATTTTGACTTGTCGGAGTTAGAAAATCGCTTCCGGCAGATCGGCCAGCCTGCATATCGTGCAAAGCAATTGTGGACCGGTCTCTACCGCCATTTATGGCACACACCTGAGGCATTTTCCAACCTGCCAGGTGACTTGAGACAGGTTTTAGCAGAAACCTACAACTTTTCAGGATTATTGCCTGCTGCTGAGATGAAATCTTCGGACGCTGAAACTCAGAAAATTTTATTCGAACTGTATGATGGAAATTCAATCGAAACCGTCCATATGCGTTACAACGAAAGGCAGTCCATCTGTGTATCAAGCCAGGCAGGCTGCGCGATGGGGTGTGTCTTCTGCGCCACCGGGCAAATGGGTTTTAAGCGCAACCTATCAAGTGGTGAGATTGTGGAACAGGTGATACACTTCGCCCGCCGGTTGAGAGATGAAGATAAACCGGTCACGAATGTTGTCATTATGGGCATGGGTGAGCCATTCAACAATTATGATGCAACAATGGACGCAATCTACCGCCTGAACCATCCTGAAGGCATGGGGTTGGGCCAGCGCAGATTCACCATATCAACAGTCGGCGTTGTGCAGGGAATCATCAAATTTGCCGATGCAGACAGCCAGGTAAATCTTGCGGTAAGCTTGCATGCAGCTGATGACGACCTGCGCAGCAGTCTGCTGCCGGTTAATAAGGCTTACCCGCTGGCCGAATTAATGCGAGCCTGCAGATATTACATTGAGAAGACAAACCGACGGATCACCTTTGAGTGGGCGCTGATTGATAACGTCAATGACCACCAGCAAGATGCCCTGCAACTGGCAGGCTATCTTAAAGGGTTGCTGGCACACGTCAACCTTATACTATTAAATCCCACGCACAAGTACACCGGCAAAGCATCCACCAGCAGTAAGGCACGCATATTTCGTGAAACGCTTGAATCATCCGGCATCGCCTGCACCATCCGGCTCAGGCGCGGCATTGACATCATGGCAGGTTGTGGTCAGTTGGCCGAAAAATCAGCCTGAAGGTAAACAAATTTTCATCTCATAAGTAAATTGTTAGCTGCAATCAGAAGTGATGGCATGTTATAATCTCGGTCTATGGTAGAACTTTTTAATAAATGGAAACAGGGCCTTGAGAAGACCCGCAAGGTTACATTTGGCAGGATAGCCACGATTTTTGGCGCTTCTGAAATTGATGATGACACCTGGGAAGAGCTTGAAGCCATGCTCATCCAGGCGGATGTTGGTATTGAAACAACTGACCTGATAATTGACGCTTTGCGCGAAAAGACACACGCTGAAGGAATCACGAAATCGGCTGAACTCCAGTCACTTTTGCGAAATGACCTGATCAGCAGGCTGGACAGCAAAAGTGCCGTTCAACTGCCTGAAAAGCCACCGGCTGTTATCTTGCTGGCTGGCGTGAACGGCTCTGGCAAGACAACATCTGCTGCAAAATTAGGTTATAACTTCACCCGCCAGGGCAAGCGCACCCTTTTATGTGCAGCAGACACCTACAGGGCTGCCGCCATTGACCAACTACAAGTTTGGGGTGATCGCTTAAATTTAGCGGTGATTGCCGGACAGCCAGATGCCGACCCTGCAGCAGTTGCCTATGATGCCATTCAGGCTGCTGTGGCACGTAAATTCGACGTGGTCATCATCGATACTGCTGGACGCCTTCACACACGATACAACCTTATGGAAGAATTGAAAAAAGTCTACCGGGTCTCAGGTAAAGCACTGCCAGGCGCTCCTCACGATGTATGGCTTGTTTTGGATGCCACAACCGGGCAAAATGCACTGTACCAGGCTGATGCGTTTAAACAGGCTGTTAATATCACAGGGGTCATTCTTTCAAAACTTGATTCATCTGCCAAAGGCGGCATGACTTTTGCCATTAAACATAAATTAAACCTTCCTATCTTGTATGCAGGATTGGGTGAAAAACCAGAAGATCTGGAAGTATTTGACCCCGAAAAATTTGTTGACGGGATCTTGGGCATTTAAACAGGAGACACGATGCAGGACATTCTTGATAGATTAACAGCTGCTGAACGAACAATGAACCAGTTAATGGAGCATCTTTGACCTGGTTCAAAAAAGCACACAGCTTCAAGAACTCCAAACACAATCGGAAAGTCCAGAATTCTGGAACATCCCTGAAAAAGCGCAATCTGTAATGAAAAAAATCGCAGCGCTGCAAGATGAACTACAGACCTGGGATAAACTAAAACACCTTATACAAGCTAACAGTGAGTTGGCCGAATTTAATGATGATTCACTGCGCCCTGAACTGGAAGAAGCGGTTGAAGATATCGAAAAAGAACTTTCCAGACGGGAATTTGACGTGCTTCTCTCTGGGCCGTATGACAGCGGCAATGCCCTTCTTGCAGTTCATGCCGGCGCTGGGGGTACTGACTCACAGGATTGGGCTGAAATACTGCAGCGTATGTACCTGCGCTGGGCAGAGCGGCGCGGTTTTCAGGCTGAGATCTTAGATCAGACAGAAGGCGAAGAAGCGGGCATCAAGAGCGTCACAATAGCCATCAATGGGCGCTATGCATATGGCTTTTTACAATCCGAGAAAGGTGTCCACCGTCTTGTCAGGCTGTCGCCATTCGATTCAAATCACCGCCGGCACACATCTTTTGCCCTGGTAGAAGTTCTGCCTGAAATCGATGACGTCGACAGTGAAATCGTTATATCTGCCGACGATGTGCGCATTGACGTCTTTCGCTCTTCAAGCGCGGGCGGACAGAACGTTCAGAAAAACGCAACGGCCATACGTATCACGCACTTGCCTTCCGGTTTGGTGGTTCAGTGTCAGAATGAACGATCACAGATGCAAAACAGAGAAAACGCAATGCGCGTGCTAAAAGCACGCTTGTTGGAAATCAAGCGCGAACAGCAGGAAAAACAGATGTCTGATTTAAGGGGCGAATACACCAAGGCCGAGTGGGGAAGCCAGATACGATCTTATGTGCTCCACCCTTATCAAATGGTCAAGGATCACCGCACCAATTATGAAGAAGGCAATACCCATGCTGTTTTGGATGGCAGCCTTGATAACTTCATTGAGGCTTATTTGAAACAACCAGCAGAATAGTTAGACAAATAATATGAGCAGACAATTTTGTTTGCCTGCTCATATTATTTAACCTGTACCTGGGAAAACTAATTAATCCAGTATGTCTGCTAACTTGAATAACTCAAGGTCCAGTTCTTTTTTTGTACTCACAACTACTGGAAGTGGCGTAGTAGCGATCTGACCGTTGATATATCCCACCAGAACACCATAATTCTCCATGGCCACCTGCTCAACAGCAGCAGCGCCAAATCGGCTGCCCAGAATCCTATCAAACGCGCCCGGGTTTCCACCCCTCTGGACATGACCTAATATGGTCGCACGAACTTTGAAGCCCAGCGTATCCTCGTGTTTTTTAAAATACGCCTCCAACTTTGAAGCATTATACTTGGCGCCTTCAGCCACCACCACCAATGCATGCGCTTTGCCTTTTTCATACGCATTCTGGATGACCTCAACAACTTGCTTTGGCGTCTGCTCAACTTCAGGAATTACGACAGTTTCGGCACCGCCGGCTATCGCTGCCATTAATGCCAGGTAACCACAGTCCCTTCCCATGATTTCAACCAGGATTGCGCGATTATGGGATGACGCAGTAGTTTTCAACCTGTCGATTGATTCAAGGGCAATATTTAGCGCAGTATCAACCCCCAGGGTGACATCTGAACCGTACAGGTCGTTGTCAATGGTAGATGCAATGCCAACGACCGGGAAATCCAGCTTGTACAGTGCATGCGCACCTTGTTGCGAGCCATTTCCACCAATCACAATTAATGCATCGATCTCATTTTGATTCAAAGCACGCATTGCTTTGCGCTGGCCAGCTTCTGTTTTGAATTCCTCACAGCGGGCGCTGCCAAGCATCGTGCCGCCGTGTTGTATGATACCGCTAACATCACGGCTTCCCAACCGTTTAAGATTTCCATCAATCAAGCCGGCAAAGCCACGCATCACACCGTACGCTTCCCAACCCCTGTCAACAGCCGATCGGACTACTGATCGAATTGCTGCATTCATTCCGGGTGCGTCCCCCCCGCTTGTCAATACTGCGATCTTTTTCATAATTCTCTCCAAATCTATCCTCTGCGCTAAATTTTATCATAATCGGGATGCCAGCACTAAAATTATCCTTCCTTGAGAAAGTTTGTTAGAATGTACTGATTACCACTGATGGAGGATAGAAATGACACAATCAACACACCTGGTTCCTGTTAAGCATCTCAGAGACTTTATGCGGGATGTTTTTGTAAAGCTGGGCGTACCAGAATGTGAGGCAGATCAATGTGCTGATGTGTTGATCGCTTCAGACCTCCGAGGGATTGAATCTCACGGTATTGGTCGTCTGAAAATGTATTACGACCGCATCAGGAACGGCCAGCAAAAGACTGAAACTGAGTTTGAAATCACCAGGGAGAGTCCCACAACAGCGGTGGTCGATGCTCATCACGGCATGGGAATGGTCATTGGCATTAAAGCCATGAACTTAGCCATTAGGAAGGCAAAGACCTACGGTATGGGATCAGTCGCTGTTAGGAACTCAACCCATTTTGGTATAGCCGGTTACTATCCAATGATGGCTGCAAATGCAGGCTTGATCGGAATGGCCTTCACCAACGCAAGACCTGCCATTGCCCCAACCTTTGGCGTGCAGCCCATGCTTGGCACCAACCCAATTGCCTTTGGCTGTCCGACAGATGAAGCTTTTCCATTCCTCTTTGATGCAGCAACCTCCATCATCCAGCGAGGTAAAGTTGAAGTAGCCGCTCGACAGGAAAAACAGCTTGCTTCCGGGTATGTAATCAATAAAGCCGGAGAAGATATGACGGACCCCAATTTGATTTTAGAAGGTCTGAGCTGTGAAACTGCTGCGTTACTACCGCTGGGCGGTTCTGGCGAGCTGATGGCGGGATACAAAGGATACGATCTTGCCACATTAGTCGAGATTCTATCTGCATCATTACAGACCGGCAGCTTTCTGTACGGTCTAACAGGTTTTGACAGCAAAGGCAAACAGCAGCCTTTCAAGCTGGGTCATTTCTTCATGGCTATCAATATTGAAGCATTTACAGATCTGGAAACATTCAAGCAAACAACGGGTGAAATACTCAGGCAGCTGCGAGCTGCGCACAAAGCACCTGGTCAAAACCGTATCTACACTGCCGGCGAAAAAGAGTATGACAATGAGCAGAGAATTCTGGTTGACGGCGTGCCTATCATACCCAGCCTGCAAAAACAGATCAAGATCATTCAGACTGAATTGCATCTGAACCAGTATCAATTTGGGTTCTAGCAGGACTATAGAAAAGTAATTAATCATCGAATTAGTGAGGATCAATGAAGTTTCGCGCACTCATTTTTGACTTTGACGGCTTGATCTTAAACACCGAAGTGCCAGAATATAAAGCCTGGACAGAAATATTTCGTCGGCACAATGCAACGCTTTTACTGGAGGATTGGGTGAAGGTTATTGGCACCACACCGGATGCTTTCAATGTGATTGATCACCTCCAGGCGCAGGTTTCAGGATCACTGGATATCGCTGAGATCCATAGAGAAAAACAGTCATCCTTCTGGTCATTGATGAAGCAGGAGACAGTGATGCCCGGGATTGAAAAGATCATGACGCAAGCAAGGTCTGCTGGTATGCGGATGGCAATTGCCTCAAGCTCACCTTTTGAGTGGGTTGATGGACACATCTCAAGGTTGGGTATCAAGGATCAATTTGATTTCATTTGTACATCTGAAGATGTCGCAAAAGTAAAACCTGAACCAGATTTATTTTTGTGCGCCGCAAAACGGCTGCAGGTAGATCCGCAGGACGCAGTTGTGTTTGAAGACTCACTTAACGGCGTCATTGCCGCCAAAAAAGCTAACATGAGCTGTGTGGCAGTCCCGCACATATTGACCAGGGGGCTTGACCTTTCAAGCGCTGACCTGATCATCAACTCATTAGCTGATTACGATCTACAAGAGATTCTTTTTCAACTTAACGGTAAAATGTAAGCAGGCAGGTATAAAAACTCATACAAAACACCACGGGGTGCTCCGACTGCTTTAATTATGAAAATTGAAACCTTGATGGAATCACTGCCAGACAGTTTTACCGCTATCGACCGCGAGCTGGTACAGCGTGCCTATAAATTTGCTGAGAAAGCCCACCTTAAACAACGACGGGCATCCGGTGAGCCTTACATTACCCACTGTGTGGCTGTGGCAGCCATTCTGGCTGAAATGCAGGTGCCGCCTGCTGTTGTTGCCGCCGGATTACTGCATGACACTGTCGAAGACACACCCATAAAATTAACCGATCTTCAGAAAGAGTTTGGTGAAGAGATCGCTGGCATGGTTGATGGCGTCACAAAATTGAGCAGCCTCCCGCAGGTAACACGCAGCGATACCCACCAGGATGACATAGACGTTCTTAACGAGCCGGATACTCTCGAAGCAGTAGAGACGACGACCGACCAGGTCAAGAAAACACGCCTGCGTGATATGCGTAATGAGACACTTCGCAAAACATTTCTAGCAATGGGTGAAGATATCAGGGTAGTGTTAATCAAGCTCGCCGACAGGCTGCACAATATGCGCACCTTGGGTTTCATGCCAGAACAAAAGCGCAAACAAGTTGCCCAGGAAACCATGGACATTTTCGCGCCCCTTGCCAACAGGCTGGGCTTGTGGAGTATCAAATGGGAGCTTGAAGATCTCTCGTTTCGTCATGTCAATCCTGAAAAATATAAAGAAATTGCTGAAAACCTGAATGAAAGGCGTTCAGCTCGTGAAACACAAATTGAAGAAATTATCAACAAACTCTCCGCAGTACTCAGTCAATCTGACATAAAAGCAGAAATAAGCGGTAGGCCAAAACACATCTACTCCATCTATCGCAAGATGGTAGATAAGGGAAAGCCTTTTGAGATGGTGCGTGACCTGCGTGGTGTTCGTCTAATCGTAGAGGATGTCCCGTCCTGCTACGCCGCCCTTGGCGTAATCCACAATAAATGGCGTCCACTTCCGCAGGAGTTTGATGATTACATAGCCGCACCGAAAGATAACTTCTACCAGTCTCTTCACACAGCAGTCATTTATGACGATGGCAAGCCGCTTGAGGTTCAGATTCGCACAACAGAAATGAACCAGAATGCAGAATATGGTATTGCCGCGCATTGGCGCTATAAGGAAAAAGGCAAGCGTGACGAGACTTACGAACAGCGGATTAATTGGCTGCGCAAATTGATGGATTGGCGGCAGGAAGTTGAAGATGCCCAGGAATTTGTTGATGGCATGAAGTCGGATGTGTTCGAAGACCGGGTTTACGTCTTCACACCCCGCGGCGATATCATTGACTTACCTGTTGGTTCCACCCCAATTGATTTTGCTTACCATGTGCACACTGAAATCGGTCACCGTTGTCGTGGCGCCAAGATCAATGGCAAATTGGTCACCCTTGATTACCGCCTAAAGACTGGCGACCAGGTTCAAATCCTGACAGCAAAGCAGGGTGGCCCCAGTCGTGATTGGCTCAATACATCACTTGGACTTGTCAAAACACAACGTGCCCGCTCAAAGATTAGACAGTGGTTCAAAATTCAAGATTATGAACAAAATTTAACCCAGGGAAAAGCACTGCTTGAGAAAGAATTGAGGCGGTTGGGTATCTCCGAGTCTGAAGTCAACTTAGTTGGCTTGTTCCCAGAATACAGGGTTATTGAAGATTTGTATGTTGCCCTGGGATGCGGCGATATCTCACTTGGCAGAATTATCAATAAACTGTCTGAGATAAACCGCGACAAAGATCCCCTGCTGGTGGTTAAACCTGCCACAGAAACAGAAAATGACAAGGATGCTGTCACAGTATACGGGCTAAGGGGGATTTTGACTAATATCGCACGATGCTGCAATCCCGCACCGGGAGATGAGATTGTGGGTTATATTACTCGCGGCAGGGGAGTCACTATTCACCGCAAAGACTGCCCCAATATGCTGCGAATTGGTGACAATGAACGCTTAATCCGTGTCACCTGGGGACAGCCTCAAAAAACTTATCCTGTGTCTATTGAAGTTCGTGCCTATGACAGGCAGGGATTGATGGGTGATATCTCATCCATACTTAGCAACGAGGGAATCAATCTGATTGAAGTAAATTTAAAAGTTAATCATAATCAATCAGTCATCCACCTTGTCTTAGAGGTGAAAGACATCGCCCAACTAAGCCGGCTGCTTACACGCATTGAAAACCTGCCCAATGTTTTGGAAACGCACCGTATAAAACCTGGATAATCCAATCATCATAACAATCACATAAACTCCTGTGACCAAATGCCATGCTTCGTGCATTTTTTTATTAACCTTGACAAGAATATATTAACCCCTGTTTTAAGTGACTTACACCTTGTCTGATTTTAAAGGATGGTGTAAAATCCCTGCGTCTCCCAAAAAGGATGATGGGGGTGGTTTTTCAAGGATTTTCAGATATTGACAAGCACTTGAAAAAGAAAAAATTCGGAATATAATACGGGATACTTAATGCACTCCGTATTGGAGAAAAAGATGCCAAGAATTAGATGCCACTACTTAGATTGCGGATTTATAGACGATGGATACTGCAGCGCAGCAGCGGTCGAGATTGATCCGGATGCCGGATGCATGACATACTATCCTTCATCAGACGCAGTTTCAGAAGACGACTGGGATGAAGAAGAAGAATTCGAAGAATGGTCTGAAATTGAGGGCGAAGAAGAAGAGGATGATGATTTGTGGATTGACGAGGACGAGGAATTCTAACCCTCCCTTCTAACGGTTTTCAGTTTTTCAACATCTGGCTTGAAGCAGCATGGTAACATAAAAACAAAAAGACCCCGCACTGGTCGGGGTCTTTTACAAGTAATAACCTGGTAGAAATAAGGTGTCATGGATAAGAATCTCAAGCACAACTACATCGTAAACTTAACAGATGGCGGCTTTTTTGGTCTTGCCATGGGATTTGCATCCTTTTCTGCCATCATTCCCCTCTTCATGATGACTCTTACCGATTCAGCCATTTTGATTGGGATGATACCGGCAATTCACTCGATGGGTTGGCAGCTGCCCCAGCTTTTCATGGCAAAACGCACCTCCAAACAGGCCTTATTCAAACCATTAGTTGTTTTTCTTTCAGTTCATGAGAGAATCCCTTTTTTAGGTCTTGCCTTGGTGGCTTTACTTGCACCCCATATCAGCAAAAACCTGGCTGTTGCCCTGACCTTGGTCATGCTGATCTGGCAGGGTTTAGGCGGTGGTATTGCCGGCAATGGCTGGCAGAACCTGATCGCAAAAATCATCCCATCAGCTTACCTGGCAACCTTCTTCGGGCTTCAAAGTTCAATCATGAGCCTTTTCTCCAGTATCGGGTCCGTATTTGCAGGTAACTTGCTGGCGGTTACCGAAAAGACCAACGGTTTTGTCATCTGTTTTGCAATCGCTGGTGTCTCGACAATCATATCGTTGTTGTTTTTGAACCTGACCCGGGAAGAAACACATAATGTTGTTGTGCAAGAAGAACACCACCTGCCGCTTACCGAATTGATTAAAACCACGCTTTCAACCAATCGGCCATTTGCCTGGTTCCTGGTTGCCAGAATTTTAACCCAGTTCGGGATGATGGGTATTTCATTTTACATCGTTTACACCGTCAGGCACTTCAACATGTCCACAGTAACAGCCGGTATTATGACCGGTATATTGATGTTCACGCAGGTTATTGCCAACATCGCCTTAGGCTGGCTGTCTGATCATTGGGCGCGAAAAAATGTGCTGATTATTGGTACAGTGTGCGCATCCATTTCTGCAGTGCTGGCAGCTTTTGTGACGAATCTGAACTGGTTCTACATTATCTTCATTTTTGCTGGCATTGCCGCAACCACCAGCTGGATCATCGCCATGGCATTTACAATGGACTTTGGAAGACAAAATGAGCGCCCCCTGTATGTTGGCATGGCAAACACAATTATGGCGCCTGCAACAATCCTGGCGCCTATCCTTGGTGGATGGATCGCTGATACTTTTAGTTATCAATCAACCTTTATTACATCAGCCGCCTGTGCTCTGGCAGCGTCATTGATTCTCCTGATATTTGTACACCAACACAAGCGCCCTGAACCTCAAATCGCCTGACCAGACCTGATGCCTTATAATAGACATAGTTGGTATTTCTATGGGAGTCATCAGGATGGCATTAATTGATCAAGTCTTAAACAAACTACCGCAAGAAACCCGCGAAACTGCAGAGCTCATCTGGCAGTCGCTTCCGCCGTCAGAGCGAAAGACATTATTAAGTTGGGTCAGCAGCATGCCAACCGAAACAGCAATGCTGCGTACACTCCTCACGCTATCAGCAAACCATCTCAAACAAACGTTTGGACAAAAGCACCATGTAGCAATCATTGGCCCAGCCAATGTCGGAAAGTCCACACTATATAACCAGATGGTTAATCCCAAAGCAGAAAAAGCTCGCGTCAGCCCTCTACCGGGCACAACCCGTGAAAACCAGGCGGGTGACAGCGGGTTATTTACAATCGTTGATACGCCAGGAGCTGATCAAGCTGGAACGCTCGGACAGGAAGAACAGGAAACTGCCTTTAGAGCAGCAAGAAGTGCTGATTTCTTGATCATCATGTTTGATGCCATCCAGGGGATTAAAGAAGCGGATATCAACCTTTACAATGAGATCACTGCATTAGGTAAGCCATATATCACAGTATTGAACAAAGTTGATCTCGTGCGGAAAAACGCAGATTTTGCACACGCATCTGCGGCAGAAGCATTGGGGGTTAGCCCTGATCAACTGATCAGCATCTCGGCTAAAACGGGTGACAAACTCTCTGAAATAGTCACTGCCATCGCCGTGACAGAGCCGGAACTGGTTGCAGCCTTAGGACAGGCATTTCCTGAATACCGGTCAAGATTGGCATACCGCACCATCGTCAATGCCGCATCCATCTCTGCTGTGATTGCCCTTACGCCTCTACCGGTTATCGATTTTGCACCTCTCCTGATAACTCAAACAACAATGGTGCTCAGCATTGCAAGAATCTACAATTATCAGATTAACCTTAAGCGCGCTCGAGAACTATTAGTCACCTTTGGCATCGGTTTCCTTGGCAGGCAATTATTCTATGAACTGAGCAAATTTGGTGGAATTCCCGGTTGGATGCTTGGTTCAGCCATAGCTGCCTCAACAACTGTCGCCATGGGGTACGCCTCAATCGCCTGGTTTGAGCGCGGCGAAAAACTTTCTCAACAGCAGATGAAAGAAATTTCTAAATCAATTACTCAAAAGCTGCTTGAAGCAATTAAGTCAATTGGAAAGAAGAAATCAAACGCCAAGAAATTGAAAAAAATCGTTGAGGACACCCTCTCCTCCGGTGACATAATCGAACTTATAGACACAGAACCGGATAATCTGCCACAAGCAGCCATTGATGATACAGTTTATTATGAATAATTTTTCCATAATTCAGATTGTTTAATTTCATTTGTAAATAATGATTGACATCTCAAAGTTTGAGTGGTAAAAATAGTCAATTATGATAATTGCCTTACGCGCTCGACGAAACGTAGATACATACCGAACCTCCTGTGGAAGTCTCGGTTCTTGTTGTTTATCTGCCAAGTAGAGAACGCATAACCAGCCAAAAAATTAGGTCTTCCGTCAGGAAGGCCTGTTTTTTTTTAAATTTTTATCATTATTCAAGGAGCATGCATTATGTCGAACAAAACAAACATCAACAAAGTGGTTTTAGCGTATTCTGGAGGGCTCGACACATCCATTATTGTGCCCTGGCTGAAGGAAAATTACAACTGCCAGGTCATCTGTTTTGCTGCCAATGTTGGTCAGGATGAGGAAATGGATGGGTTGGAAGAAAAAGCGAAAGAAAGCAGCGCTGAAAAACTGATCATCAGGGATTTGCGCGAGGAGCTGGCTTCAGAGTATCTTTTCAAACTTCTGCGCTCAGGTGCTGTATATGAGAATCGCTACCTGTTGGGTACCTCCATTGCCCGGCCGCTGATTGCTCAAAACCAGGTCGAGGTAGCCCATTTAGAAGGTGCAGATGCCGTTGCGCATGGCTGCACAGGCAAGGGAAATGACCAGGTTCGTTTTGAGCTCACTTATCTGGCTCTCGATCCAAGGCTGAAAGTCATCACGCCATGGCGTGAGTGGGACATTCGTTCACGTGAAGACGCCATTGACTATGCGATAGAGCACAATATTCCAGTGTCGGCAACCAAGAAATCAATTTACAGTCGCGATCGGAATTTGTGGCACATTTCTCACGAAGGCGGTCTGCTGGAAAATCCCTGGCTGGAACCGGAAGAAGAAATGTATGTTTTATCAAATTCACCCCAGAAAGCGCCGGATGACCCTGAAGAAATCAGTCTTACTTTTGTGAACGGTACGCCTACAGCTGTAAACAAGGAGGAATTGACACCTCTCCAAATTGTCCAAAAACTAAACAAGATCGGCGGAATTCACGGGGTTGGGAGAGTTGATATAGTTGAAAATCGTCTTGTGGGCATGAAATCCCATGGAATTTATGAAACGCCAGCGGGAACAATCCTCACAGCTGCACATCACGAGCTTGAAACGCTGTGCCTCGATAAGGATACATTCCACTACAAACAAGTTGTTGCTTTAAAGTATGCTGAGCTCGTTTACGATGGTTTATGGTTCACACCGCTGCGGGAATCACTGGACGCGTTCTTTGACGTAACTCAAGGCCCTGTAACGGGTGAAGTGCGCCTGAAGTTATATAAAGGCAATGTCATTCCTGTTGGTAGAACCAGTCCATTTTCATTGTATCGCGAGGATTATGCGTCATTTGGACAGGATGATGTCTATGACCAGTCGGAAGCTGAAGGTTTTATACACCTCTATGGTTTACCGTTAAAGGTCAGGGCATTGACCGGGTTACCTGTCTCGGGTTTGAAAATGAAAAAACCGGATTATTCAATATTCAAACGTGATTAGTCATTCCAGAAAGAAATGAGGCAACAATGAATTTATGGAACAGTGCTTTCTCTCAACGGCTGCATCATTTAGCGTGGATGTACAATGAATCCATTTCGTTTGATCACCGCATGGCACAGGAAGATATACAGAACAGTATCACATGGGCAGGCGCACTGCTTGAAGCCAATATTCTCTCGCCTGGTGAATTTGGCTTGATGGTGCAGGCGCTCACGGCTATCAGCGAGTCATTTGATGAGGGCTCTTTTCGCTTCATGCCAGGTGATGAAGATATTCACACAGCCGTTGAGCGCCGGCTGACTGAAATGATTGGCTCTCTCGGTGGAAAATTACACACTGGCCGTAGCCGCAACGACCAGGTGTCAGCTGACCTGCGGTTGTGGCTGTCCAATCATATCCCTGTATTACAGGACAATATCCAAAACTTACAGCAAACCATAATATCGCTTGCTGAAAAATGGCCGGATGCCGTTATCCCCGGTTACACACACATGCAGCAAGCCCAACCGCTGCTCTTAAGCCATTTCTGGCTTTCACATTTTTGGCCGCTCCAGCGAGATAACATCCGTTTAGTGAATACCCTTGCTGCATGCCGCGTTTCACCGCTGGGATCTGGTGCACTCGCAGGAAGTGGCTACTTGATAAATCGAGACTTGATTGCAGCACAAATGGGTTTCTGCGGTGTGACTGAGAACAGCCTTGACACCGTTGGCGACCGAGACTTTGCAGCTATGTTCTTATTTGACATCTCGCTCTTATCAATACATCTCTCACGATTGTGTGAGATGGTGATCTTATATTCCAGTTTTGAGTTTGGCTTTTTTGAGCTATCAGACAGGTTCTCAACTGGATCAAGCATTATGCCTCAGAAGAAAAACCCTGACATTTTTGAACTCGTCAGGTCAAAATCAGGACTGTGTACGGGCAACCTGATGTCAATGCTGACAGTGATGAAGAGTCTTCCTTCTGGATATGACAAAGACCTGCAGGCAGATAAAGAATTGATCTTCGCATCTTATGATTGCATGAATGCTGCACTTGAAATCCTTTGCGGTGCTCTGGACACTCTGAAAATCCAACCTCTGCGAATTGCCACCAGCATTGACAGCTTTTTATTTGCCACGGATATTGCTGATTACCTGGTTAAAAAAGGTATTCCTTTCCGCAATGCGCATCGAATTATTGGCAGCGCTGTTAGGCTTGCAAAGGAGAAACAAATATCTTTAGATAAATTATGCCTTACAGAATGGAAAGCCCTGGATGACAGCATTGAACCCGACATCTTCAAGATTTTTGACCCTCAATTCAGTATATCGAGAAGACCGTCTGCAGGTGGTACCTCAAAATCAGCTGTGCTTCAGCAATTGAATCTGGCAAAAGAGACCATGAAAAATGGATAGTTAAACAGAAAAATCGGCTTAGAGCCGATTTTTCTTTGGCTGGGGATGAAGGATTCGAACCTCCACATACGAATTCAGAGTCCGCTGTCCTGCCGTTAGACGAATCCCCAGCGACGGAAATATTATACCATAAATTTTTAGCCGTCAGCCCTGTTTGATGCCATCTTCGAGCAGGACGATGGCATTTCTCACTCGCTGGATGACGGTATCTTTACCGATGATCTCCATCGATTCAAACAACGGCGGACTGACCTTTTGCCCGGTAACTGCCACGCGTAAAATGCCAAAGACCTGCCCGGGTTTATAACCCGTCTCTTCAACCAGGTTTCGCATGACTGGTTCAGTTGTTTCTTGTTTGACATCCGGTAGATTTTTCAAAAGATCAAGCTGGCTCTTGATGATTACCAGTGTTTCTTCTACAGTCATGCCTTTTGCGATCAATTCATCAAATTGAGGTTCTACAGTGTCCTTGAAGAAGAAACCTGCCATATCAACAGACTCATCCAGCGTGACCATGCGTTCCTGGATGATTGGGGTAATTTTCTTAAGTATTTCCAGATCAACCTGGTAACCAGCAGACGTGAAAAACGGCATAAGACGCGCAGTTAAATCATCAATTGATAGACTGCGGATATGCAAGCCGTTGAAGTGGTCTAATTTTGTGAAGTTGATAGCTGCTGGAGAAGGGTTCAACTTGTCCAGGCTGAACTTCTCAATCAAGTCCGGAATCTTGAAGAACTCTGTATGGTCATCATAACTCCAGCCCATCAAAGAAATCCAGTTGACCAACCCCTCGGGCAGGTAGCCCAGCTGATCGAAATCTTTGACAAAGATGGAGTGCCCATCCTTGGCAAGATCAGATGCTTCGCGTTTGCTCATTTTGCCTTTGCCGCTTGGTTTTAAGAAGATTGAAAGGTGCACCCAAGTTGGCTCCGGACCGCCCAGGCTGCGGTGAATCATGGCATGCAGCGGCAGGGTTGCCAGCCATTCAGAACCACGAATGACGTGTGAAATTTTCATCAAGTGATCGTCAACTGTTGCAGCAAGATGATAAAGCGCCCAACCATCTGACTTGACCAAAATAAAGTCATCCAGTGAGCCATTTTCAATAGTTATCTCGCCCCTGAGCAGGTCTGTCACTGTGGTAGTACCATCAAGAGGTGTTTTGAACCTGACTACGTGAGGTTCGCCATCCTGCACACGTTGTTTTGCCTGTTCAAGTGGGATATTTCTGCACGTTCGATCATAGCGCGGCGGTTCCTTGCGCTGCTGTTGCTCTTCTCTTACAGCTGCGAGGCGTTCGGGTGTGCAGAAACAATAATATGCCTGGCCGCTCTCAATTAGCTTTTCTGCATAACTCAGGTATATTTCTTTACGTTCAGTCTGCCGGTAAGGTCCATAAGGACCAGGGCGGTCAGGACCTTCGTCCCACTCTGCACCCAACCAGCGCAAGCTGCTCATAATTTCTTCTTCAGCACCGGGAATGTATCTCTTTCGATCTGTATCCTCTATACGGAGAATGAACTGGCCATGGTGAGCCTGGGCAAACAGATAGTTATAAAGCGCTGTGCGTGCACCGCCAATATGAAGCGAACCTGTTGGTGAAGGTGCATAACGCACCCTGACTGGTCTATCAAGTGTATTCATGAGCCTCCAATAATATTAAGTACTGCGGCGTACTGCCACGCTTTCAACCAACCCGATTCCCAAAGACAAGGACAGGATTGAACTGCCGCCGTAGCTGATGAACGGCAGGGTCAAACCTGTTACCGGGATAACATTCATGTTCACACCAATATTTACGGCCATCTGGAAGACCATCAGCACGCCAAAACCGAACGCAATCAGTGCACCAAACTGGTCTGGGGCTTGCTGAGCAATTATAAAACAGCGCACAATGACAAATAACAACAGTAGGATGATCAGTGTTGTGCCAACAAAACCAAATTCCTCAGCCATTGCCGAGAAGATAAAATCAGTGTGGCGCACCTTCAAAAACCGCAGCTGAACTTGCGTGCCTTGCCCATAACCCTGTCCAAATAAACCACCTGATCCAATCGAAATAAGCGCCTGGTCAACGTTATAAGTGTTGCCATGCCGGGCTGTCGGGTCCGGTACCAGGAACTGGGTTATCCTTGTTTTTTGATAATCTTCCATGACAAATTGGAAAAACAGTAAGCCAACAACAATGCCAATCACAGCAAACCAGATCAGGTACTTTGGCGGCAGCCCGCTGATCCACAGGAAGGCGAACCACAACACCATGATAACAATTGACGTGCTCAGGTTGGGTTGTAGGATAATCCAAACCACAACACCCATCATCAGAACAAAGCTTTTTAAAACCCAGCCAAAGTCCTTGGGCTGCTCCCAGCTTTTGGCAAAATAATCAGCCATCACCAGCACCAGGATGATTTTCGCAAGTTCAGATGGTTGAATAGAGAACAAACCCGTCTCAAACCAACGGGCAGATCCAAACCTGGCTTCACCAACTACAAAAATCACCACAAGGAAGCCAACTGCAAAGATGTACATCAGCTTGGTGATAGAAGCCCAGTATTGATAATTAATCAGCGCAAATAGGATAATGACAGCCATACCAATTGAAACAAAGGTCACCTGCCGGTTGACATATCCGCTAAGTTCAATATTCCCGGCAATGGCTGACTGGATCATCACAATGCCAAAGAGGCTTAAGATGACCACTGTTCCAAACAACCAAAAATCAAATTTGCGCCAAATATTTTTTACCATGGTTAAATATAAATTATTACCTCAGGGCATTAGCCCCTGCTCTTGCGACTGGTATTCAACAAAGGGATATCAGCAATTAACTTTTGCTCTCTGCCCTGTTGTGTCATACTGATTTTAACCATGTCAGGATCAATACTGACATGGTTGGAAATAACAGCAAGGATTTCTTCCTTGAGAGTCTGCAGCATTGCTGGTGAAAGATCTGTACGGTCGTGGATAAGGACAAACTTCAGGCGTTCTTTTGCCTGGTCTGCGCTTTTTTTCTTTCCTGAAGACAACCTTTCGAATAGTGAACCCATATCAATCATCCTCCCTAGTTGCGAAAGAAACCGGTAATCCGCTGCAGGAAGTCTGACTTTTCCTCCAGTTCGTTGAACGGTACATCCATGCCAGAGAGTCTTTGCGTCACATTACGAAAAGCCTTGCCAGCACGTGATTTTGGGTCCATAATTGCTGGCTGCCCCCGGTTTGTGCCAACAATGACATTATCATCTTCCGGTATTAACCCGATTAGCTTGATCGCCAGAAGGTCAATCACGTCTTCAGCTGTCAGCATCTCACCCCGCCTGACCATCGCCGGGTTGACACGATTGATAATGAGCTGTGCAGGTCCTTTCTCTTCAGCTTCAACCAGCCCGATTACACGGTCTGCATCACGCACAGCTGAAACCTCAGGGTTTGTGACAACCAAAATCATATCAGCCGGCGCGATTGCATTTCTGAACCCGCGCTCAATCCCGGCTGGTGAATCAATCAAGACCCAATCAAATTCCTCGCGCAAATCGTCACACAGCCTGATCATATCATTAGGCGAAACTGCTGATTTGTCACGTGTCTGGGCAGCCGGTATCAGGTACAGCTCAGGGAAACGTTTATCGCGGATCATCGCCTGTTTCAAACGGCAATGTCCTTCAATCACATCCACCAGGTCATACACAATACGATTTTCCAAGCCCATCACGACATCAAGATTGCGCAAACCGATATCGCCATCAATACAAACCACTTTATTGCCACTCTCGGCGAGGCCAAGAGCAAGGTTGGCTGTCGTTGTTGTTTTTCCAACACCGCCTTTACCAGAAGAAATTGTTACAATGTTCGCTGCCATGTTTATCCTTATTTAATAACCCATAATTGTGCAATGATACCATTATCTTGAATTGATGCCATTTCAGGCTGATGCTTGCCTTTTTTGGGTGTAAATCGCGCGGCATGTTCTGCTATGCGCAGTTGGTTGGGTTCCATATCCAGAGCGCAAACGACAGCGGTCTCATCGCCCTTTGCCCCTGCGTGCACGACGCCTCTCAACTTACCCCACACCACAATACTTCCCGATGCAATAATCTCAGCGCCCGGGTTCACATCTCCTATAACTACCACGTGGCTCTCAGATACGACACGCGTGCCAGAGCGCAGGGTGCGCCTGATAAAGCTTGCCGTCTCACCTGCAGGTGTTGGATCTATGGCTTTGATCTTTTCATCGGCTTTCGCCGGCATCAACCTGGTTCCTATTCCCAATAATTGACTGGATTTTTGCGTGATCTCTGAGCCGCTGATAACAGCTGCCAGGCTGATGTTCATGTCTGACATTTTATCTCTCAGCAGGCCGAGTTCGCTTGATCGGATGTCTGTTTTGCCTACATCTATGGCTACGCGTGCACCGCTCAAGAAATTTTGCTTTTTCGTCAACTCGGAAATTAGGTGCTTGAACATCTCTGACCAATCAGATTCAGCAACAATGATCAACAAACTGTCCCTGACACCTTTAATCTGAACCGGTTGGCGATACCCGGGCCTGGTGCTTACATTTTCAGCCGATTGTGATTTTTCACTGTTCAAAATTATTGCCTCACCGTCAGGATTGGGGTACTTCCTCATCAAGCGCTTTCAACTCAAAATAGGCTTCAAGGGTTTTTCTAACAATTGGTCCTGCTACACTGGCACCTTCACCGCCGTTGTAGACAAAACCAACCACAACAATCTCGGGGTCATCAAACGGTGCATAACCCACATACCAGGAATGTGTAGGCCAGCTGCCTGGCTGGCACAAGTTTTTAGATTGTGCAACATCATCACAATATTCTGCCGTGCCGGTCTTGCCGGCTGATGGTATCTCAAACCCGGCAAATGTATTTTCACCTGTGCCGCCTGGCTCAACTACCATTCTCATACCTCGTTTAGCCAGTTCAATAACATATGGAGCCACCGTTTTCTTCTCTCCGGTAGCAAACAGGTTCTCATCATAGATCTCAATCAAAGGATCCTGTGTGATATCTGCAGTCATATCAGGTTCAAACGGTTTAATCACATTGCCTTCAGAATCCCGTACTTCGTAAATCAGGGTGGGGCGCATGCGCTTGCCATCATTGGCCAGTGTCGCGAAGGAAACCAGCACCTGCAATGGTGTTGCAAGAACATAACCCTGACCCATCGAGGCAATATAAGTATCACCAGTTGCCCAGTTCTCACTCAGATTAACTCGCTTCCAGTCTGGATCAGGCACAAGACCAGATGCTTCACCCGGCAGTTCAATGCCAGTTATTTCGCCATAACCCAAAGCCCTGGCATACTGAGCCATCTTCCATACACCGAGACCCTCTTTCACCTCATTTAAATAACCACCGCTGACTTTGTAGAAATAGACATCACATGACAGGGCAATCGCGTGCAAATAATCTACCATGCCATGCCCATTGTCGTCATAGCAGACATAATCCTGAGGGATGCCCGGGTCATTTGGAGTAAATTTCTGTAGAACCGTGATCTTGCCCAGATCTTCAACCAGGTATTCAGGCGTCACAACGCCCTCATTGATGAAGCCAACCGCCGGTGCCATTTTATATACTGAACCTGGTGGTAACTCAGCAGAGATGGCGTGGTTGAACAACGGCCGGTTTGGGTCGCTTGTCAACTGCTCGTAATAATAAGCTGGTATAAACCGGGCCATACGGTTGTTTTCATAGGTCGGTTGCGAGACCATCGCCAGGACTTCACCTGTTTTAGGGTTCATGGCAATTACCACACCGTTTGTCATCCGTGTTTCATTCAGATACGCATTCCAACCGTTCATTTCACCAATCAACGCCTGTTTGGCTGCCATCTGCAGCCTGGTATCAATCGTTAAAACAACATTATTGCCCGCTTGTGTCGGAATGGGCGGCTGAAGATCCCTGAGTACCTGCCCTGCACTATCCACTTCAACAACCCGTTTGCCATTAGTGCCGCCCAAATCTTCCTGCATGGTGTATTCAATGCCAGCATATCCGACCTTGTCACGGTTGGGAACCAATCCCTCTTCGATGTAAGCTTCTTCCAGGGCTGCTGGTATTGGACCGAGAAAACCGATAATCTCAGAAGTGTACCATCCTGTCACATAATCTCTGACCGGTTCAATTTCTATGCTAACACCAGGCCAATCTTTTTCTTTTTCTTTCACAATCATGGCAATATCGTTATTAACATCACAAGCAATCCTGACCGGGTCATACGGCGCATTGGTGTCGCCAATATATACTATTTGTGTAATGCCAATATCCGTCTCACAGGGTTTGAACAAACGAGCCGTCTCATCGTCTGTTTCACCTTTATTTACCGGCACACTGATTAACTGAGACAATTCACGGTAAACCTGCTGTATAGCGCCTTCGTCTGCCGGCAAATAAGCCGGCGTAATAACAACATGATAAGAGGGGATATTCTTCGCGAGGACATAACCGTTCCTGTCAAGGATGGTTCCGCGCTGTGTTTGGATGCTGATCTCCTCTGTACGGTTATCTTCTGAAGCGACGAGGTAATCTTCTGGGTTTAGCACTTGCAGTGAAAACAGCCGAAAGATATAAAAGATCATCACAAGAACTATTGCCGCATAGATAATGCCTATACGCCACCATTCAAACCTTCCGTCTTTTTTAGAAAAGATGGTCATACCATCTCCTCTGACGGTGCCAGGAACTGGCCAAAATCCGTCACAAGCAAATAAACTGGCAGGCTCAACATGAGATTTAGAATTGTTGCTGGCAAAATGACACTGTTCATCGTAAGTTCCCAGGGTAGATTATACCCGTTGAACTGCAGCACCAGCAGTGTAAGAATGGCACTCAACAAAGAACCGACCAATGTGGTGGTTAGCATCGCCAGGATGGGCATTTGCCAGATTCGACTGCGAATCAGCCTGGCGAAGAGGGTGATGAACAGATAGGTCACAAGAGGAATGAATAGCGGCACTGCTGAAACCAGGCTGATGATCAGCCCGCCCACAATCGCGGGAAACCATACAGGAAGTCCTTTTTCTTGAAGCGCCCAGGCAGTAATAAACACAAGGAAAATATCCGCATGTCCATTAATTAGTTTGATAGTTGGCATGACAATTAATTGGATATATGCCAGCAGGATTAATAGCGGTAACAAAAGTAAATAGGAAAACCGCTTCATGATTTGTCAGTCTGTTTCCAAAGGGCCAATATCCACAGGTTTAAAGTTAGTAATAACCAGCACAGCCTGGAGATTGTTAAAATCTACTGCTGTCTGAACAGAAGTTGATTGGAACAGATCTGTCTCCAGTTTTTTTATGGCGGTTACCTGCCCGATGACAATATCTGATGGGTAATTGCCACCCAAGCCTGATGTCAGAATTATATCGCCATCCACCAGGATGATATCCTGGGAGATCATTTCAACGGTTACATCACCGGTCACTGAACCTGTCAGTACACCCTCAGCTTCTGATTCTTTGAGCACTACGTTGATGACTGCGCTGGCGTCTGTGATTAACTGAACACGGGCTGCGTTAGAAATCACCGCGTCAACACGCCCAACCAGGCCTTGTTCAGTAACAATCGGCATGCCCCTGCGCAGCCCCACATCTGAACCTTTATCGATAATGATGTACTGTAAAAATGGGCTTGGGTCTCTGCCGATAACTGCCGCAGCAATATACAGATTTTCAGGCTTTCCACGGGCAAAATCAAGCAGTGAATAAAGCACTTCAGCCTCTCTAAGCTGCTGTTCCAGCTGGATGATCTGTGTTTGCAGCCTCGAATTCTCATTTTCAAGAATGGCATTTTGCTGTCTGAGGGTGGCAACATCCCTGGGTATGGTGATAATTTCGTAAATTGCCAGGTAACGGTTTGAAAACCAACGTTGAACTGAGATAAATGGATTGAGTGCAGAACTGAAAACCGTGTTTAGATAGCCGCTAAGCGCCAGCATCATAATGCCGGCAACTATCAGAACAATTACAAAAAGTGTGAGGTATCTGGGAAAAGATACTTTCATGGGACAAGTATAACAAAGAAGTGAAGCTATTTAGCGCTTGACCGTTCAAGCCCTACAAGGAACATCTGATAATACTCGAGATTATCAAATATCATGGCTGCGCCGCGGGCAACGCTGGTCAGCGGGTCATCAGCAACCCACACCCTGAGTTTCAGCTCATCTTCCAGCCGGTCAGCCAGTCCTTGCAGCATCGAGCCACCACCAGAGAGACAGATGCCTGTATCAATCAGATCAGCAATAATTTCAGGAGGGGCTTCATCCAGGGCATCCCGTACTGTATCCACAATCACCTGTACCGAACCAGCCAGTGCTTCGCGTATTTCAACTGATGAAATCTCCATCCCTTCAGGCAAGCCTGTGACAAGATTTCTGCCGCGCACAATAATCGTTTTTTCGGTCTGAAGTGGATAAGCTGAACCAATGGCGATCTTTGTTTTTTCTGCCATTCTTTCGCCAATCAACAGGTTGTACTTATTGCGAATATAAGTGATGACATCCTGGTCCAGTTCATCACCAGCCACGCGTAAAGAACGAGAGATTACAATGCCGCCCATTGATAGGATGGCCACTTCAGTCGTGCCGCCGCCGATATCAACAATCATACTGCCGCGCACTTCAGAGACTGGCATCCCGGCACCCAGTGCGGCCGCGCGCGGCTCTTCAATCAGGTAGGTTTCCCGTGCACCGGCTGACATGGCGGCATCATAGACCGCGCGTTTTTCAACCTCGGTTGCGCCTGAAGGGATACCGACTACAACTCGCGGCTTCGGCATGGGTACAATAGACTGCTGATGTGCCGCTCCTATGAAGTACTGCAGCATCGCCTGGGTGATTTCAAATTCAGAGATCACGCCATCACGCAGGGGTCTCACCGCCACCACATTTGCCGGTGTTCTCCCGACCATTTCCTTTGCCTGTGCGCCGATCGCCAGCGGTCGGCGGGTTTTCTTGTCAATGGCCACCCAGGATGGTTCATTAATAACAATACCCTTTCCCCTTACATTTACCAGGGTATTGGCAGTACCCAGGTCAATTGCAATGTCAAGGGAAAAGAGCCCCAGTAACCAGTCCAGTGGATTGAAAGCCAATATGTTCTCCTAAATTACTTACAGCATAAGTTGTGCCGTGTAAGGCACAATCTTGAGGATGAATTATACTATAGCCTGCCTGATTAGCACGCTAATCAAATATTGGGCAGGTTTTACCCGGTCATAACTTACTCAATTGCGTCAATAAATTTTAATAATATCGTAACAATATCGATTATATAACAATAGTTATCAGATAATCTAAAAATTTACAAGCAAGCGGGGTACAATGCCGGCACAGCCTTTTTCTTGACAGGCAATAGTGACCGGCATATAATCATGTGACCTGCGGGTGTAGTTCAGTGGTAGAACGCTTGCTTCCCAAGCAAGATATCGTGGGTTCGAGTCCCATCACCCGCTCTATGTGACAGACGTCGGAAGTCACTTCCGGCGTTTTGTTTACACTATCCCTCTTGAATTTAGCCTAAAACGATCTATATTGAAGTCAATAATCCCAAACTGCTTAGTTGACTGTAAACGAATGATAACTTATTTCCGTTCTTGTGCATTCATTGGGAACTGCGATACCTGCCGGTACCAATACTGATGGAGAATTAGACGGTGATGGTCATCCATTCGCTGGTGATATCGTTGGCTCAACTTGCATACATCCGGAATTTGACACAGACCTATTCTAATTGCATGATGTTGGCGTAATTATTTTGGATACTGCATCATGGAAAGAAAATTGTTAAAGAAACCGTATGGTAGCCAACCCCAAATTTCTGGATAGCAATGCACCCGGTATGACTGGCGATTTCTCAATCCTGTTGTCCAATAATACCAATACCGGGGGTGCCTGCTACGGAGATTCTGGTGGCTTCAATTTTCTTGGTGGTTCAAATATCGTAGCGGGAGTTACTTCCTTCGGAATGAATGTCCACTGCGCCGGCACCGGCGGCGTCTTCCGCATGGACAGAGTGGATGTGCTTGAGTTTGTGAATCCTTTTATGGAGTAACTGGTGATTAATTAGGGAAAATCTGGCTGGTCTCACAATTGAGCACCCGCCAGATTGATTTTCTATTTAATTCGTACTAATCCTAAAGATTCATTGATATTAAGGGCTCAATATTTTTGATCAGTGTTAACAGGAATATTACCAATCATCCCAGGAATTTTCTCCAGATGATCTTCAGCCGAATTGACTTGCCTCTTGATGGAGTTGTCTGACTGGTTCTACTACAGGTTTGCTTCTTCGGGCAGTTGGACACGGATTGGAGTAAGCTCCTCACCCTGGCGGCGTCCGATGATTAATTCCTCTCGTACAATCGGGATTTCTCTCGGTGCTTCGATGCCCAGTTTAATTTTGTCTCTATCAATAGCCAGCACACTGATAACAATATCTTCACCAATAATTAAACTTTCATTTAACTTGCGACTTAATACCAACAAAGCTACCCCGCTTTCATTTTCATAACAATAATTGTTTTTGCAGTTGCATCCATACAAACTGCGAATTTTTATAATGATTATTGTTTAGGAATAATCCCGTATAAATATATTAACTCGATTTATCCACTTTGTCCAGTTTATTTTGCGAAAAATGCGAAATACTACTATGTAGTTGTATGAAAATCCAATATCTATCAATTATTATGGTTTAGTGTATTACTGACTCAATTGCGATTTTCTAAATGTTGAGTGGGAGAGTATATCAGCACGGGGATTATTCTACGCCAACTGTATAGCCATAACCTGCGATCGTCCGGATGAACCGTGGTTTAGTTGGGTCAAGCTCAATTTTCTGACGTAATTTTTTGATGTGCATCCTCACCAGCGCGTGACTGCCGGTGTTCTGCGGGTAGCCCCAGACTTCTTCCAACAGCCTGCCGGGTGACAGGATTTCATCGTGATGGCTCATCAGGAAACTGAGCAATTGGAACTGCACTGGCGACAAGCGAAATTTTCCCCTGTCTGGCGTGCTGATCTCGTAGGTGCGCGGGTTCAGGACATACTCATTAACAATGATTGACTCTAATTGAGTGTTTTCCATAGCTTTGCTTTCAAAAATACCTGCAATAAATAGAGCAGGTCACTGAATTTCACCATGATCTTAACACTTTCAGGGTGCCATTTTCAGTTATTTTCAGTTATTATAGTATAAACTTTGAAGCATCTTTTCTGATATGATGATATCTGAAGCGTTACGGACCGATGATAATTTTAATAAATGACAGGTTCAACAATTATGGATAATTTCATCCGCGAGCCTTTGACCATTGAAAAGGCTGTTGAAGCATATATCAATTCAATCGAACTCTCCCGCAGCAAGAATACTGCCAGGACATACCGAAATGGGATGAACCTGTTCCTATTCACCCTGCAGAAAGCAGGTTTGGATCCGGAGACTGACACTACTTTCAGGCTGGACGAGAACCTGATTACAGGCTTTGCTGATTTTTTAAAACGCTTCTCTCCTGCCACCGAGCGTCTCTACCTGACCGCTGCTGCACTGTTCTATGAATACCTGTCAGCCGAAAACCTCAAGGATGTCAATTTGGCCCGTATCCGCTTGCTGATACGCCAGCGCGCCCGGCGACCCGGTCAACGACTGCCGCAGTTCCCGAATGATGCCATCGAAATAATTCTTGATCAAATAGATTCCCTGCGGAATGAACCGTCAGAGGATCAAAATGAGCGGCTGAGACATTTGCGTGACCGCGCCTTTCTAATCACACTGGCTGAAACAGGTTTACGCGTCCACGAAGCCTGTGCTCTGCGCAGGGGTGATATCAATTGGAATGAAGGGCAGGCTGTTATCATTGGCAAGGGTAACAAACAGGCAGTCATCCGCTTTTCCACGCGCGCCTTAACTGCCATGACCGATTACTTGAATGCTCGCGCCAAGCTGGATGGCGGAAGCGGCAAGCCGCTTCGATCACTGCCGCTCTTTGCACGGCATGACAAGGGCGCAGGCAAAAAAATCAAACCCATCACAACTGCGACTGGTCGACATATCGTGCATGTGAATGTCCAGAAATACCTGGGTGACGAAGCCGTTGGCACCATCACACCGCACTCTTTCAGACACTTTTTTGTCACCAAGGTGCTGCGTGCTTCAGGCAATCTGAAGCTTGCGCAGGAGCTTGCCAGGCACCAAAATATTGCCGTGACCACACGCTATGCGCATCTCTCTGATGACGAGTTGGACAAGGGCTACTATCATGTTTTTGAAAAACAAAGTCCCGCAAAGGATTGAGGATAAAAACCACTAAAGATGAAAATCTGGAAGATGACCAGGATGGCCTGGTTGATACTTGGTCGGTACTTCATCAGGCGTGAACGAAAGCCATTTCTGTCAAGCTATAAGATTACCCACCAGTGCAATCTGCGCTGCCGGCAGTGCCCATTCCCATACCTCGATAACTACCGGGCATCATTTTCAGAAGTAAAAGCAACGATTGACAGGCTGGCGGAGCGTGGTAACCAGATCGTAATTTTTGAAGGCGGCGAACCAACACTCTGGCAGGACCCGCCATATAACATCAAAGATGTGATCAGTTATGCCAGGACAAAATTTACCAGTGTAGGGCTGACTACCAACGGCACCAATGGAGTAGATATTCCAGTTGATACCTTATGGGTCAGCATTGACGGTCTGGAACAAACGCACAATGACCTACGCGGCAAAGAAATTTTTAACAGCATAATGGATAATATCCGCCAATCGCAGCATCCCAAGCTCTATGCTCACATAACCATCAACAAACGCAATGCCGCCGAACTCCCTGAATTGATTCCCTATCTCTCACAATTTGTTAAAGGTATAACCGTTCAGTTTTTTTACCCCTATACGCCGGATGATGATCTTTACCTGGATAAACAAACTAAAGCCGAAGCAATTGAAACGCTGATCAGGTTAATAAATTCAGGCTATCCGATCCTTAATTCAAAGCGAGGGCTGCGATCTGTACTTAATAAGAACCGCAAGTGCCTTGCCTATCTGGTTGATAACGCCTACCCGGATGGAAGTATTCAGCAGGGCTGCTACCTGGCTGAAAGAAGCACACCGAACTGTGAGGGCTGCGGTTTTACCCCCTACACTGAGCTTTCTCTTGCGTTTCGGGGCTCAATTCCCGCCATACTTGCCGGTTTGAAAATTTTCTTTTAAATCGCTAAAATGGCTTTTCTAACTGCCTGCCGTTTTTTAGCGTTACCTGTTGACCATTTCCCCGGTCACTGTAGGTATAGGTAAGGTCAAACTTCAAAACCATCTGCTGTTCTTCTGCAAATTCGGACAGGCGGAGAAGATCCTCCAAGCAGCTCTTCACCTGCACACCTGCTTCCATGCCCATGCGATAAGTGATAAAACCCGGGTTTTCCCGCAGGTAAGTCAGCACCGTTCGCACTGACTGCCCCACTTCCACTGGGTCTTTCAAACTACCAAGGTTCTTCAAACCTGCAACAGAACGCTTAAGGTTGTTCTCCAGGATATCAACAAATATCGGTTGATTGAGGAACTTCGCCAGGCTCTGGCAGTCTTTAACGGCGATAACATCAGGCGTTCTATGACTGAGTCCATCCCGATCTACAAGATCAATCTCCAAGCTGTGCTGTTCTTCATCCCTGCCTGGTTCTCTATGTTGCTCTTCAGGCGGTAATAGTTCCTGGATTTTCTGTGTAATCAGTACAGTAAAATCTTCCATCCTTTGTTTTCGGTTGGCAAGTGACTCTCCTTCAGATATCGCAGGTATAGCTTCTCCTATACGCATCACAAGCTTGGGAAACTTGAAATTGAGAACTCTCTTCAATGCCAGATGCGCACCACTAAAACCAATGGGAATAACAGGTGCATCACCCATCATACTGATCAAAGCCACACCGCCCCGGCTTCGCATCGCTCCCGGATCCCAGATACCCCCCTCTGGAAAAACACCCAGGACGCCGTTTTGTTTCAAAACACCTGCAGCTGAGTAGATCGCCTGACGGTCTACGTTTCCGCGGTTGATGGCAATAAAACTATAGCTGTCAGCCAGCTTGGCAAATTTTGGTTCAATCGGGATATCGCCAGTGCCAATTATTTCAACATTATATGGCGCATAAGCAATCAACATCACAACTTCCATCAAGCCCACATGATTGCCGGCGAGTATCAAAGGTCCGTGCTTGGGGAAGTTTTCTCGTCCAATCACCTGCGGTCTTGTAAGGAGCCTGAGGGCAATACGGGAAAGGATCTTGTACACGTAACGCATGAGGGTCTTGCGAGGGTATTTTACGGGATATTGGCTCAAATCGCTACCTTTTCTCTTCACAACATTAAAGAGGGTAATATTTTCAATACTGACTGCTCCAGAAGTTATTTGATTTTATCTTATGCCAGACTTTTTTAAAACCCGCTTTACGAAATCGATTGAACCCTTATAATTTAATAATAGTCAAGATGGTTGGTTTTCCTTCAGGAGCAGGTAATGGAAAATTCATTCGAAGTCAACAGTCCTAATTTATCTCATGCAGAGACGATTGATAAAATAGGTCAATCCAGAAAATCCATTAGAGAGTTGTTGGAGCGCATGTCGCCGTCAAAGTTTCTCCTGCCGGCAGAAGAAAATGGTTGGACTGTCAAAGATATCCTTTTTCATCTGGTGGTGTGGGAAAAACGAATGATCCGTTGGATTGACATGCTGCAAAAAGGGGAAGAACCCGAAATCAGAGATCCCAACTTTACCTGGGCTGACATTGACCGGTTGAACCAAATCACCTATGATGAGCATAAAGATCTTCTGCCTGAAGAAGCACTGCATGCTTTCTTAAGTCTTGAAAGCCAGGTCTTGGAGCGTGTAAGGGGTATTGAGCCACACCAGTATAATAAAGAATATTTTGATATTATCGCAGCCAACACTTTTCTGCATTATGATGAACATGTGCCTGCAATTCTACGACTCTTGAAAGGTGAAACCAATGAATAAATTTTTATCCCGCATCGCTGGAATGATTCTTATCCTGGCAGCCATACTTGGATTGGTTGTCAGTGTATCGGGCATTGTATTTCTTTACCAGAATAAGACCTTGATTGAAAACCAGCTGATAAGCATTGTTGACCTTCTGGACCAAACAATGACTATCACCTCTGACGGTTTTACAGTAATCAACGATGCCCTAGGCCAGGCTGAGGAAAGCATTGGTCTCATGCAGACCATTACAGAGGGTGTGGCGGACACTGTCGGCTCGACGGGGCCAGCTCTGGATGCCATAGGCACCCTGGTTGGTAAGGATATTGTGGGAATAATGGAGGAAACACAAACTGCGCTTGATGCTGCGCAGTCAAGCGCACTTTTGATAGACGATACCTTAAAATTTATTTCGGCAGTCCCATTTATTGGTGCGAAATACCGGCCTGATAAACCCCTGCATACCAGCCTGAGTGAAGTATCTCAATCGATGGACAACATGCCAAAGTCATTAGAGGCAGTGGAAACAAACCTTTCCAGTACTGTGGAAGGCTTGGCACTGCTTGAAGGTGGCATCTCAGACCTGGCAGACTCGATTGGAGCAGCGGACAAGAGCCTCGCGTCTGCACAAACGGTCATCACAGAGTACAGCGGCACAATCGATTCCCTGCAACTTTCAATCAAGAGTGTCAAAGACACCTTGCCGGGCACCCTTGAAAAAGCCTTATTTGGTCTGTCAATGCTTTTCGTCTGGATGGGAATTGCCCAACTTGGGCTGTTCACCCAGGGATTGGACTTACTCCACAAGCATCAATCCAGGCCAGTCGTAAAAATTGAAGATGAGGTTAAGGTTGAAGCTCCAGGTGAATAAGAAGTACTGCAGGAATCAGAACTGCCCGGCCATGGAACCGACATAACCGGTTAATTCTACATAGCCATAGCCTGAAACCGGTTTATCTTTACTTTCACCGCTGACCTGAACTGCACCTTCCCAGTAAGTAAAGGTCAGGTTGAGTTCCTGGTCTGGCATTAACGGAGTAACACGAAGCGTAATATCTTCAGATGGTATGAGGATGTCCCAGGTTGAGGGGTATACTGCCCCTGAATGAGGGCTTTGCCAGGTGTCAACAGCGGTGATGGAAAACTGATCGCCAGTTATTAATTTTGTCGATCCATCTGAAGAGATAACCGTCCCACTTGAGTACGGATCTGGGCTGCCATCTTCACGTAAAATTGTGAATACCATGAGCTCACTGTTATCATCCTGCTGGATGGAGAACCAATTCCACCCGGTTTGTTCACCTGACAGCGCACTGGTGCTGAATTCATGATCTTTCCAGCTGTAGCCAGTTACTGAGTGACTTGTACCATTGATAACAACTTGTCCCTCAGTTTCCAGGCTTGGCTGGCTGTAGTAATAAGATGCATTACCGCTTTCCGGTCCCTTCTGGCTGTAACCTTCAACACCTTGAAGCACAACCCCCTTCAGATCCTTCAGTGCCAGGTCAACCGCGATACCTTCATCCTCAGCGGTCAGACGGTATGAATCTTCATCAGTCTGAATCACCTGCCAATGATCCAACCACACTCGATAAGCCGGCTCTATCTCAGCACCAGCCAATCCAACCGCTCCCCTGCTGAAACGTTCAAAATAGTAGAAGCCTTCTTCAGCGATATCGGACAGGGTAAAGTGGGCAAGATAAACCTGATCAGATGCCCAATCAGATGGTCTTTCACCCTGTTGATCTGGTGGCGCGATTGCCCGTCTGAAAAACGTCAACTGGTAGCCAAAGCGCCTGCCATTTTCATCAGACAGGTTGCCGGTGTAATACCACCACTCGGTTTGAAAATCATTGTGCGCACCAAAATCCTGCGGAAACTGCAGCGTTCTGCCCGGTATTGCTCTTGTGTATGCGCCATCAGTCTGCGGTACAGAAATGATCGGAGGCGTGTCCGCAGGCATCTGCCGGCTTTGACAGGCAGGTAATAACAGGGTGCCGATCAAAAGTAACAAACTAAAAGTATGTTTCCTACCGATACTGCTAAGATGTACAGACCAAGACTTATTCATAGCGGATAGCCTCCGCAGTGGTCATCCTGCCCAACCTGATGGCAGGATAAATACCCGCCAGCAGTGCCGCACTCACGGCAATTACCATGCCCTCAATAAATGGGCCGGGCTGCAGGTACAACTGCAGTGTCCAACCAAAAGAACGTTGGTTTATGATATTGATCAATATTACTGCCAGGACATAGCCGGTGGGAATGGCAATCAAGCCCGCCACAAAACCCATCAACCCTGTTTCCAACATCACCAATGACCACATTTGCCTGCCGGTCAATCCAAGAGCGCGTAATATTCCAAGGTCGCGCTGCTTTTCCAGCTGTAGCAGCAGCAGTGAATTGAGCACACCAATAAATGCCACAATGGTTGCCAGCAGCCTCAGCGCTGATGTAATGGCAAAAGTCCTGTCAAAAATTTCCAGTACATCATCCTTTAAGCCTTTGTTCGACAGCACCCTGACCTGTTGAATACCTGCTGCTGCATTCTGCAGTTCCCGAGTTTTCTCATCTACGTCGCAACCATCCTCCAGGTGCAGAGCAACTGCTGTTACCGTTTCATCCTGCCATAACTGCTCATAGCGGGGTTTTGCCATGAGAACAATACCCTCACTCGCGGTGTAATCATAATAAGTGCCCAGGATCAGAAATGTGTGCTTGCCAGTTGGTGTGACAAGATCAATACTGTCGCCTTTGCCAATTTCTAAACGGTTTTGAAGCGATTCACTAATCATCACCCCGTCAGCAAGCATCTCAACCCAGGCTTCTTCCTCGGTCAGATCCAATTCTTTCAGCAAGCGCTCATAAAGAATATTGGGATTACTGCTTGCAGACAAGTTAACCGGTCCATAATTGGACTCCACGATGGTAGAGCGCAAATAATAGCTTTCCGTCACTCCCTGCAGTCTACTGGATGCATCGAGTACCTGCGCATCAATGCCATTACGCGGTGTGCTGAGCAAGAAAGTAGGAGCAGAGATATAAATATCACCAGTCAACGTTTGTGCAAGCCAAATCTGCACAGTATAACGAAAGCTGTTGATCATTAACCCCATACCAATAGCCACAGCAACAGCCACCATCAGCGCAACCACAGCCACAGATGTGCGGCTGAGTGAATTGATGATGTTTCGGGGTGCCAACCTGCCCAATAACCCCAACAGGCGGGTTAGAATGGGTCCTATGATGAGGACGATGACAAACATCAGCAGCGCCGAAAGCATTGCAATACCTACGACCGATGCAAACAGCCCTCCAAAGCCAAAGAAGATGTTTGCCGGGAGGTAACGAAACACCAACAGGCTGGATACAATCAACACTACGCCAGCTGCTGCAGACAGGTACACTGCCGAACGCGCTTTGCCTTCCAGGGTTGAACGCGAAAGCGCCATCCGGGCAGGTGAATTGGCTGCCTCCCAGGCAGGGAATATGGCAGTTACGACCGTTGCGACGACACCAACCAGCGCACCTTTGACCAGGCTTATGGCGGGCAAACCAGCGGACTGCACTGTTGTGGTGTAATACAGGTCATTGATAGTCTGTGAGACAAGTTGAATGGTCTGCCGCCCCATCAGGATGCCAAGTGCCAATCCAAGCAGTGTGCCGATAATACCGATAACGAAAGCCTCACTGATAATCAACAGGGAGAGTTCAACCCGAGTGACGCCCTGGCAGCGCAGCATCCCAAACAATGGCCGCCTTTGTATGACAGAAAATGTCAAGGTGTTGTATATCAAGAATAGTCCAACAACCAAAGCCAGCAGTGACAGGGCAGAGAGGTTGAGCTTGAAGGCAGAGGTCATTTCCACCAAATACATATCCCTGCTTGAGCCATCCTGGAGGATAAACCCCTCAGAAATCAGGCTGTCGACCTCATTCAGCCAGTCAGACAAAGGTTGGTTACTCGGGGCAATTAGGTCAATTCGATCAATGTAACCCATACGACCCGATAATTCCTGTGCGGTGGCAATATCTGTGATCAATATTCCTTCAAGCGCCCGGGCAGCCAGCTTATCTGCAGGATCAGCAATAATGCCGCCAATAACAGCACTGGCCGTCTTGCCCTCAATATCAATTTCTATCCTGTCACCACTCACCAGGTCGTATCGGTTTGCTGTGGATTGCGAAACCAGTACCGCACCCGGTTGGGTGAGTAATGGAATTAATTGATTGATCGGGATGTCAGACTCTGATGTTACATAACTCCTAAAAGCACCATCCACAAAGACATCAATACCAAGCAGTTCAAAGGCAATATTACCCAGCTGTGGCGATGACACAAACATGGAAATAATTGGTGCTTTCTCACCGTCAATGCCAGAGGTTCGTAAAGTCGTGTACAATGACTCAGGAATCTGCTGCCCACTGCCCAGGATCTGGTGTGTTGTCTTGCCAGCTACAACCTGCTTGCTCAGGTCAAAGGCTTGTGAAGCGCTGGCGTTTGCAAGATCTATTGCGACAATCACAGCAACGCCAATGGTGATTCCCAGGACCATCAGCAGGCTTTGCCAGCCGTGTGCCAGCAAGTATCGCAAACCAACATGCCATAAAACCCGTGGAAACAACCTGACTGATTTCATTGCTTGTGAATAAAAACAGGCTGAAATTTCCCATCAACCAGGCGGTACGTCTTATCAGCAAAGCTGGCTGCCTCAGTGCTGTGAGTCACGAGGACAAGCTTTTTACCTGCCTGGCGTGTCAGGGTATCGAGCAGTTCCAACACCACCTGCCCGGTCTGTTCATCCAGGTTGCCAGTAGGTTCATCTGCCAGAACAAGCAGTGGATTATGTACCAGCGCCCGCGCAATAGCTATACGCTGCTGTTCACCGCCTGAAAGCCTGTCAGGAAAAGATTTCATACGATCACTTAACGAGACTTTTTCAAGCAATTCAGCTGCGTAAGCCAGGTTTTCGGGTGATGTCATGCCGTTCAATTCAAGCGGCATGATCAGGTTCTCCCAAACAGAGAGTGTGGGGATTAAGTTAAAAAATTGGAAGATGAAACCAATATTTTGCCGGCGGTATATCGTTCGTTCATAGTCATTCAATTGGTTCAAATGAATACCGTCAAGGTAAAGATCGCCGCTGTCCAGATAATCTATCCCACCAATTAAGTTGAGCAGTGTGGTCTTTCCCGAACCGCTTCTTCCCAGAATAGCAGTGAACTCGCCAGGGCCTACCACGAGGTCAGCATCAACCAAAACCTGCCTATCTCGACCAGCTTCCTGGTACTTTTTATTTACCTGAATCAGCTCAAGGCCTGCACCAGCACGACCGGTTGCTCCAATAATATTACCCATACCTAATGCACCCTAAAACCAGTCACGTTTAACAAAAATAAATACCACCACCAGGGAAATTGCGGAAATTATCCCTAGCACAATCAGGTAAGCAAAAGGATTTTCCATTAATGGCAGCTGGACATTCATGCCGTAAAAACTGGCAATAATTGTCGGAATGCTTAAAATAATCGTGATCGAAGCCAGGAACCGCATCACCCGGTTGAGGTTATTTGAGACAATCGTGCCAAAGTTTTCCATGGTATGCGCCAAAATATTGCTGGTTATGGTCACCATTTCATTCGCTTGCTGTGTTTCGGTGATGACATCCTCAAGCAAATCCTCATCTTCAGGGTATATCTCAAACATCCTTGCGCGATGTAATCTCTCAACCATCAAGAGGTTTGCTCTAAGGGCAGTTGCAAAATAGACCAGGCTTTTTTGGTACTTGACCATCGCCATCACTTCATGATTGCGTTTTGTTTTCTCAAATCTATCTTCCAACTGCTCTACCGCTTTGTTGATTTGCCTCTGGTAAGCCAGGAATTGGCTGGCCGCAAACAGCAGAATCCTCAGCAAAAAGCGATTACGTTTGCCTGTCGAGAAACCACGCAGCCTGCCTGAGGAAAATTCCTGCAGCACTTCGCTTTCTCTACGACATACGGTCAGGATGAAGTTATCTGTCAGAACAACCCCGAGTGGTATGGTAACAAAGGGAATGTCAACTTTAATGCCCTGAAAATACGGTATTCTCAGAACAATCAAGATCTTGCCGTCATCTTCGCGCTCAATACGAGCACGTTCGTCAATATCAAGGGGATAGGTCACAAAGTCCTGCGGGATGTTGAGTGCAGTGAGCTGTTGAATTTCATCAGTAGTCGGGTCAACTACATCAATCCAGCAGCCATCAACAACCTGCTCGAGCTTTTCTAAACCATTTGTGGTCGATTTGTAGATCGTGATCATACCCATAACTCCAGGCGAGGATTTCCTAACACCTCAATTTTACCCTTTTTGCTTAGCCAGAGATAGAAACTGTGTTTAAATTAATCAGACCAATTGCCCCTTTTTGGTTTGATTGGTGGGCCAATTGACTTGTTGGGGACATTATCAGGCTCTGTGCCTGAGTTTGACTCTCTTCAAAATTCGAGCATAAGTGGAACAAAAAAGAACGTCAATTCCAGAGGACCTGCCAGTTGAAGTGCCTGCCTTTAACCCATTGCGAAGTCCTTCAGCATCTTCAAACTCAGGCAGAGTGACATACGCTCTGCCCATCTCACGACCTGTGTGCCCATCGGAGCCGGCTGTGACCGGTAATTGATGTACCTCTGCAAATGCTTTCGCCTTTTCATTGTATTTTCGCTGCAGCGTCCGTGAGTTGAATACCTCAATGGCGTCTATCATCGGCACAATTTTAATCAGGTCCTGCAGATGCCAGCCGCCCCTGCGCACATCAAATGGGTGCGGCACGCTGATCACAGCCCCCTGTTCTCTAGCAAGACGGATGGTTTCTTCAGGCGTCAAACCTGCCGGCACCAGTTTTTCGATGTAATATACCAGCAGTTCTCCCTTAGTAGTCTTTACTTCTTCGCCGACAATGATCTTATCCGGCATTATTTGCCTGGCTGCCAGCGCACCGCTGATAGTGTTGTGGTCGGTAATTGCTAGCTTATCCAATCCGGATTTCCTAATCATCGCGGACAGACTCTCAACCGCAGTCTGGCTGTCAATTGAGTAACAGGTATGAAAATGAAAATCCACTTTAATCAGAGCCATCTTTTTCCTCCACCAAACCAAATAGCCTTGGTGACAATGCCCAGGTCAATAAACCAAGAAAAACACCAAACCATAAGGTTGCCAGACGAATGAGCAGAGTCGCTGAAGAAGCTATTGATGCACTGATGCCGTACAACCCCAGCATGCCTGCAATAGACGCTTCTGCAGCGCCCAAGCCACCAGGTAAAGCTGATGCAGCGCCTACGACAGTCGAAAAAGAGAGCACAAAAACAGCAAATGCAAGCAAATTTAAATTTACCTCTAACCCTAGTCCTTTAAGAATCAGGAAGAAGCCGATTCCCTCACCCAGCCAGGACACAAAACCAAGGCTGACGGCTGTTAAAGTCGCGCGTGCATTAAACAGCATGTAGCTGCCCTCGTAGAACTCCCTGAGGTTGTGCATGAACTTTTTAATAAATTTGATATTTTCGCCCCTGTCCAAGATCCACAATGCAGCCGGTCTTATTTGTGAGATAACAACTATGCTCAAAAGACCAACCAGGACCAAGATAAATGCCGGCCAAAACTGGGGATAAACCACCACCCCGGCCAATGAAAGAAAAAGAACTGCTAATCCATCGCTGATGCGCTCGGCAACCACAACAGAAACACCGCGCGCAACAGGCAAGCCAGTCTGTTTATTAAGCCACACGCCCTTTAGCACCTCTCCGACCTTGCCTGGAGTTACCGCAAGTGGGAAACCACCTATGAAGAGCTTAAGACTGGTGAGCACTGGCAGGTTCTTAATGCCAACCAGATTGAGATAGTAATGCCATTTGATGAATCGCAAGGTATAATTGAACAGTGTGAGTGCCAGTACAGCCGGCATCATCATCCAGTCAAATTCATAAATATTTCTACCTACCTGCTTCAAATCGCCGAGTAACAGGATGGCAAGTAAAACCAGGAAGCCAAAAATGATGCCTGGGATCATCTTGCGAAGGATTTGATTTGACTGAGACTTCATGAACACCTCTTCGATGGTGCGGATTATACACGAGAAAGGTTGTCAGAGTCAGCTCGAATAACTTATCCTCAGTAGAGAAACATAGCATACAAAGGAACAAAGTATGGACGATTTTCACAATTCAACGGGTACCGTTCTGGTTATTGGCAGCGCTGGAACTGACGTTATTGGCTTCACACCACAGGAAACAAAGAGCGGTGTCTCAAACCCGGCCCAGATTCGGATATCATTTGGCGGCGTCAGCAGAAATATTGCCGAGAATTTATCCCGTCTTGGTCTTGACGTCCACCTGATAACCGCAGTGGGCAAGGATGATATCGGAGATTCACTGATTCACCATGCTGAAAGCTGTGGCATTCACACTGAATCGTGCATTCAATCAGACAAACATGCAACAGGGTCATACATCGGAATTTTAAACAATGCCCGTGATCTTCAGTTCGCCATGGATGATATGCGCGTGCTTTCGGCAGTCAACTCCAGTCACTTGTTGAAAAACAAGGAACTGTTCAAGAAAGCAGATATGGTTTTCCTGGATATGAACCTCGCACCGCAAACAATAAAAACCATTTTCAACCAGGCGAAAATTGCAAAAATACCTGTTGTCGCAGATACAACCTCAAGCAGCCTTGCACAAAGATTGTTGCCCTACATGTCACAGGTATATATGTTGACAGCCAATGCTAAAGAAGCTTCAGCGCTGTGTGAGAATCCCGTGGACATCAAAGACAGCGACTCGGCCATCACAGCTGCAAGATGTTTTATCAACAGCGGTGTTGATATTGCGCTGATCACCCTGGCTGAATTTGGGGTCAGTTATGCAACTGCTGAAACAACCGGTCACATCTCAGCAGTAAAGACCAGCATCCTTGACCCAACCGGCGGTGGCGATTCACTAACAGCTGCTGTAATCTTTGGCTTGTTGAACGACATCTCGCTGGATGAATCTATTATGCTGGGTATCACGGCAGCCTCAATGACACTGCAGTATCCGGGCACAGTTCACCCTGGACTGAACATTGACACCTTATACAGTAAATTGATCATTTAATTATGGAAAAATTGCTCAATCCCAACTATGTCTTCAATAAAAAAGTGGCCCAGGCGCTGCATTTTGGCGCGCCAGTTGTTGCACTGGAAAGCACCGTGATCACTCATGGTCTTCCCAGGCCTGGTAATCTCGACCTTGCGCGAGAGCTTGAGTCTATTGTCGTTGAAGAATCCTGTGTGCCGGCAACCATTGCACTGCTGGATGGGAAAATTCACATCGGTTTAACTGATGATGAACTTACCAGCTTATCTAAATTTGACAAGGTCAGGAAAATTAGCCGGCGTGATATCGGTTTGGCTGCTGCAAGAAGAGAGAATGGCGGTACAACCGTTGCGGGCACTTTGTTTATTGCGCACCATGCTGGCATTTCTGTGTTTGCCACCGGTGGAATTGGCGGCGTGCATCGGAATGCACCTTTCGATATTTCGGCCGATTTGCCAGAACTAAGCCGCACACCGATGGTTGTGGTTTGTGCGGGGGCTAAAGCCATACTTGACCTGCCAGCTACCATTGAATACCTGGAGACCTCCGGGGTTCCAATTGTGGGTTACCAGACAGAAGAGTTCCCGGCTTTTTATTCCAAAGAGAGTGGATTACCGGTTACCGTATCGGTGCAGTCAGTCGAAGAAATTGCCGACATCGCCAGGACGCAGTGGCAGTTGGGCATTAAGAGCGCCGTGCTGGTTGTTGTACCGCCGCCTGCTGAAAGTGCGTTGCCCTACGACCACGTGCAATCTGTCGTCGAACAAGCACTTGAAGAATTAAGCCAAAGACATATTACTGGACCAGCGGTTACACCGTTTTTGCTGCAAAAAGTAGCTGAATTGAGTGGGGGTTCAAGCCTGGCTTCAAATCTGGCGCTGTTGAAAAACAATACCAGGGTTGCTGCTCAAATCGCCCGAGTTCTGTCACCAATTCGGGGAAAGAAAACACTCAGAAAAATCTAATCGTTAGAAATTAGGCGTAATAGTCGGGGCAGGTGTTCTGGTCTGGGTCGGCGTTCGGGTAATCGTCGGGCTTGGTGTCGTGGTAAATGTTGGCGTCTGGGTGGGTGTGGGCGTCCTTGTTGTGGTTGCTGTGGGTGTAAGTGTAATTGTGCTGGTAGGAATTATGGTATGTGTCGCAGATGCAGTCGGCGTTAAAGAAACTGTGGGAGTTGGTGTGGGCGGCTCACCGGTGATCGAAAATTCAGCTGAAGTTTTCCAGTCATTTCCAACAAATATTCGCACCTGGTAAATACCCGGTGCCCATTGAGTGATATCCGGCTCACATTCCGTGTAACCATAACCACCTGTTGCCCCTTCCCATGGTGAAGTCTCATAACACACAATTTCACTGTCAACCAATCGAATCCAGAGCGATGTCCATTGAGAACCAGGGAGCAGCTGGTCATAGCTGAAGGCTGCAAACAACTTGTTGACAGGGTGTGCAAATTCTGAGAGGATTTCAACTGGCTGTAAATTGTCATCTAATTCACGAGCTACTTGTGGTTGGCTGAAAACCGAGGCAGGGTTGGGTGTAACGATGCCGGTAAATTCAGAGAAGATGCTTTCAGGGACAACAGGCGTGGGAGAAAACATCGGTGTCAGGGTTTGTGTCGGTGTTAGGGTTACTGTTGGTGTAAGGGTAATGGTTGGTGTTAAGGTGATGGTCGGTGTGATGGTGATGGTCGGTGAAGGTTGAAATACACGGTAAATTGCCGGTTCTGCATAACGCCCGGTGAAAAATCCAACAACTGCCAGTCCAAGGCCAAGCAAGATTAAACGCCACCCGGCAACAACCAGCTCCCGCCGCTTCTTGAAAAACATTAACTTTTGACCAGCTTGAATGTTGCGTACGCCCAGGATCAGGCTGATGACCATACCGGCAACAGCCAGAAAAAAAGCGGCTTGAACTGCAGTCTTAATATCGAGATTCATATTCAACCTGGTAAATAATCACGTTGATTATAGCATGAGTGATATACAAGCTTTCTCATCACCCGTCAAGATCGCTTAGAGGGTATTTACTGTCGGGTTAAAGAGATTATTCTAATTTCTCCCACCGCTAATCAAGGCTATAATTGACAACAGCAGGTTACCTATGACATTGGAACCAGACAACTTATTAAAAGATCGTTACCGCATCCTGGTCGAACTCGGCCAGGGTGGTATGGGTTCGCTTTACCGCGCCTACGATGAGAACCTTGGCATTTATGTAGCTGTTAAAGAAAACCTTTACCTCAGCAACGAATTTGCAAAGCAGTTTCAACAAGAAGCAAGAATACTTGCCAGCCTTAAACACCCTTCCCTGCCACGTGTATTGGATTACTTTCAAGTCCCTAACCAGGGCCAGTACCTGGTGATGGATTTCATTGAAGGCGAGGATTTACGGCAAAAAATAGATCGTCAAGGTGTTATTCCGGAAAAAGAACTTGTGACGATAGGTGCAGCAATTTGTGATGCCCTCACTTACTTGCATTCCCGCAGTCCAATTGTCGTACACAGGGATATCAAACCCGGCAATATCAAAATTACATCTGAAGGTGAGATCGTCTTAATCGATTTCGGCCTGGCAAAGATCGTTGAGGACAGCCAGGCAACCATCACCGGCGCCCGGGCAATGACCCCCGGCTACTCACCACCTGAGCAGTATGGCACAGCGCATACTGATGAGAGATCTGACATCTATGCTTTAGGCGCGACACTTTATGCTGCCGCTACAGGCATCATCCCCGAAGACGCACTCTCGCGAGCAACCGGAAAATTAACATTGACGCCAGTCCGTCAGATAAAACCAGATATCAGTCGACAATTTGCCAACATAATCGAAAAAATGTTGGAGATTGACCCCGAAAAGCGCTATCAATCAGCAAGGGATTTGAAGCGTGAATTGATTACTGCTGTCATGCCAGCAGAAATTTCCTGGGAAAATAGTTACCTCAACCCACTTCCAGCAGTTTCAGTAATTGGTGTGGAAGAAGATTTAAATCAATCTTTGGTTGATAATCAACCAAAGAAACCCGCGCAAGCCGGTATCCCAAAAGATGATTTTCCCGAATTAAAACCACAGCGACTGGAGCATCGTAACAAATGGAAATATTTGAGGACTGTTCTGGTCTCGCTTGTGCTCCTTGTATCGGGTGTTACAGCCCTGGCAGCATTATTTCCCAATATCTTTAAGTTGGGCAGCACATCCTTCGAGCAAACAGAACCGACCAGTGTCTATACCTCGATAATAATTCCTTCTGACACCCCAACAGCTGCCCCAACGTTCACTGATGTACCCTTCACACCAACGACTGAACTACCTTTACCTACAACCACTGCCGACGCGGCAGTAGTTCTGCCTGCCGTACCCGTAACCACCTTTACACCCAGCCCAACCCCAACGGGTGGCGGGTCGGGCCAAATTTCATTTGTCTCCGACCGAACAGGCAGCAACCAGGTCTGGGTCATGAACACAGACGGAACCTCACAGAAACAGCTAACATCACTGACTGATGGGGCTTGTCAACCTGATTGGTCACAGGATGGACAAAAACTGGCAGTCATTTCTCCCTGCGATATGCAGCAGATCACTTATCGCGACTCCAAAATTTTCATTCTTGATTCAAATGGGGAAAATCCGGAGGAGATGCCAAATACACTGCCCGGTGACTTTGATCCAGCCTGGTCGCCTGATGGGCAGCGCATTGCGTTCACATCCTACCGTTCAGGGGTGACCCACATTTTTGTGTATGACTTTAAGTCCGACAGCCTTCAGGAGCTTTCAGACAGCCGTTTTGCAGACATGCATCCTGATTGGCATCCAGTTGGTAAACAGCTGGCTTTTACCCGCCTGATATCATTCTTCCATATATTCGTCATGTCAGATATGGGGCAAACACAGTTTCAATTTAGCTCAATGGGCAACCTGAACGATTACTGGCCCAAGTGGTCTTCGGATGGCGACTTTATTATCTTTGGTCGAACCTCAGCTGAGGCTTCCATTCCATACATAGCTAAACTCAGGTACGAGGATCGCACAAAAGGTGCGGAGATAAAAGTTCCACCGGTTGAAAAACGCATCACACCACCCCACTCCAATGCCGATCTGTCACCCGATATGCAGTGGCTAGCCTATGAAAGCTGGCCAGATGGCAGAAATCATGATATTTACCTGGTTAACATGAGCGGAGACAGCTGGATGCGCCTCACCACAGATCCGGGTTACGATTTTGACCCAGACTGGCTTCCACTTAATATCGAGAATTAGTGAATTTTTATTTTAGTTAAGATGCCAGTTCGCGACTGACTTGCTTGCGTCCCCTGGCTCTTAAGTAGTTTAAGAGCGTTGGGATTGCATGCGTATAAAGTTTGTACAGCATCTTGTTTGGGACAAAATCCCACGCCCCAAGTGTCCGAACAACTTCACCATTGAAACCTTCTTTGAAACGATAAACACCCCACATGCTGTCACCCGGTACAAAAATATCAGGTGCTCCCCATAGATCATATCGGGTACAGCCAAGTTGTTTGGCAAGCTTAATTGCCTCCCACTGCAGTAAATAATTAGGCATTCTCTCCCGTTCATCCTGTTTCGACATGCCGTAAAGGTACCAGCTGTTCTGTTGATGGTGGAATAAGAACAGGGCTGCGATCGGTTTTTCTTCATAATTGGCAATCAAGATATCCAGCATGCCAGCCTGCGAGAAGGACTTCCATACATCGGTATAATACTGCAAGCTTCGTATCGCAAATCCATCCCTAATTGAAGTCTCAGCGTACATTTTGTATAGCAGTTCATAATCTTCGACGCTGCCACGCCTGACTTGCACATCTTTTCTTTCAGCTAACCTGATGTTGTAACGTGTTTTTTGCTTAAAACTAGCGAGAATATCATCCAGAGGTCTGTCAAGATCCAACCATACCGTGTTGCGAAATTGAATTTGGTCACGCGAGAATACCCAGCTGCGTGCCTGCAACGCCTCACGGATCTGTGTTCCGGTCTGTTCTTCAGTGGCGTTATCGGATCCAGGGACGCCTCTTCCAACAACCAGTTCCGGATCCAGTTTCAAGAAAACTGCGCGATGCTCTCTGGTCAATACCTGAAGGTCATCAAGAACCCTTCTTACCAGCTGGCTGTCAGACCAATCAAGAAGCGGGCCACGTGGGATATAAAAGATCGAATAACCTGTTTTCAAATTCCTGAATGACAGCGGCTTTTTTAAGATAAGCGCTGCAGCAACAATTACACCCTGTCCATTCTGCCACGTTTTTGGAATGATCGACCAGCCATACCTTGATTTTAATTCCCCCCACTGCCAGGTCTGCAGCAAGTGAGCGCCTGGCAAATTACCAATCAGGTCATTCCATTCAGATGCGTTTATTCTGCACCTCTGTTCTTGATCATTTTGTAAAGCTTGTATAAAAACGGTCGGTAGACAATATCTACGGCATCGACAGATCGGCGCAGTTCGCCGCCAAATCCTCTCTTGAAGCGGTACACACCCCATAAGCCGTCATGCTGGTCGAGAAATTCTGATTCAAGACGATCCTCCGCGTAATCAGGTACGCCCCACAAATCATAAGTCAAACATCCCTTTGAGGCAGCCCAGCGCATTCCTTCCAACTGAAGCAAGTATGCCGGCATACGGTTCCTTTCATGCTCAGTTGACGCACCATAAAAATACCAGCTGCGGCTACCATTTGCAAACACCATGATACCTGCCAGCGGTCTATCGGCATAAAAGGCTGTCAGAATGGTACATTGACCTGTTTCAGAGAACAACTGATAAGCCTTCTCATAATATGATCGTGTGTGAACACCGAATCCATCTCGCTCACCAGTGCGCATGACCATATCGTAGAAAATATCAGGATCATGTGTTTCACGCACGACCACATTTTTTCGTTCAGCCACACGGATGTTGTAACGTGTCTTCTGCTTCATGCTGTCCAACCAGGCTTTTTCATCTCCTGCAAGTGATAGGACAATCGTTCTTTGGGGTTGAATAGTCGCTGTTCGGTATACATTATCCCCATTAAGCAGTGAACCATTGCTGCTGAAATCATTTGGTTCAAACACATCCGGTTCGATTTTTAAGAAAACTGCATTATGCGCTTTACACACCTGGTTGAGTGATTGCAGAAATGACTCAGTAATCTTACCAATGGGTCCTTTTGGAAGGTATCCAATTGAAGACCCAATGAGAAGCTTTCGAAACAGGATCTGGGCGCCTGTGTCGCCATCAATAACCCTGACTGCCTCCCAACCAAAAGCAGATTTCAACTCCCCCCATTGACCGGATTGAAGCAAATGGGCTTCAGGATGCGACTGGTAAAACTTATCCCAATCAGATCGCGAAATGATGTTCATCATTCGATTGCAGTTATTTCCGGAGGTGTTATAAACTGCAGTTTAACTGCAGACCCCGGGATAGCTTGATCAAGCAGGTCAACAATCGCCTGTGTCTCATTTTCACGGGCAAGCTTAAATAGTTCATCTGTGACAGCCCGTAACGCATCGCCATTCAACAGTTCCTCACCTTCATGCCGGTAAATCTCTGGATGGCTGGTTGGAACAAATAAATGTCCGTCCTCCCACAAGTCCTCTTTGAGCTTCTCGCCTGGTCTGATACCAGTGAAGACGATCTCAATTTCCTTGTACGGCTCAAGACCAGACAAGCGGATCAGGTCTTCAGCCAGGTCAAGGATTCGTACTTGCTTTCCCATGTTCAGTACAAAAGTATCCCCACCATCACCGAAAGCTGCTGCCTGCAGGACCAGGTGAACCGCTTCAGGAATTGTCATGAAATACCGCATCATATCGGGATGGGTCACCGTAACAGGGCCACCTGTGGCAATCTGGCTCTTGAAAAGAGGTACGACACTTCCGCGGCTGCCAAGAACATTGCCAAAACGTACGACTGAATATTTCCTGCCCGATCGATGTGCGGCATCAATCACAATCATTTCTGCCATGCGTTTTGTCGCACCCATCACATTGATGGGTCGAATCGCTTTGTCGGATGAGATCATGATGAGGTGGTCAACATCATTCTTCAGCGACACCTCAACAATATTTCTCGTGCCATAAATATTGTTAGTGACGGCATCTTCTACATTGACTTCCATCAGCGGCACATGCTTGTGTGCAGCAGCGTGAAAAACGATATCCGGTTTATGCTCCTGGAATACATTTTCAAGCCTGCGCCGGTCACGCATGTCAGCTATCACTGGCACGAGCGGGATTTGAGGGAAGCTTGCCTTTAGCTCAAGGATGGATTCAAAAATGCTGTTCTCGCCATGACCCATCAAATAAAGCACTTTTGGATCCCAGCGCGAGACCTGCCGGCACAATTCCTTGCCAATTGACCCGCCTGCACCGGTGATCATCACCTTCTTGCCCCGTATTGTTTCTGAGACCTCAGCTTCGTTAATAGAAGCTGGTTCCCGCCTCAACAGGTCAGTAATATCAACTTCTCGCAGCCGGCTGACATTTACTTTTCCATCCAACAGCTCATAAATGCCAGGCATGGTTTTGAATGCAACATTTTTTAAGCGGCACACATCAGCGACAAGCCTCACCACCCTGCCGGGTGCGCTAGGTATAGCGATAATCACTTCGTCAATTTTGTGGTTATCCATCACACTGGATATGTCGGTTATTTTACCAATCACCGGAACGCCATAGATTTGCTGTTTCTGCTTGGCAGGGTTATCGTCCAGGAATCCTATAGGTCTTATATTCAACTGGGGATTCTTTTGCAGCTCACGCACAACCAGTGCACCGGCATCACCTGCGCCTACAACAAGTGTTTTTCGCAGATCCAAACCATTACCATTACGAGAAAGACTGCCACGGTTCTCAGCAACCATCCTGACCATGAATCGCAGACCGCCAACAAAGAAGATGGAAAGCAGCCAATCAATAATCAATGTGGAACGGGGAAAACCGGTGAAAGCTCCCAGTGCAAAAATAGATATCATTACAATGGATACCAGTACCGAGGCGGTCAAAGTTGCTGAAAGGATTAATTTGAGCTCCTGCATGCTGGCATAGGCCCACAGCCTGCGGTAAAGACCAAAAAAGTAGTAAACCAGCGGTTTGATAACCAGAGCAGTGCCAATCATCCAGTAGGCAGATGGCAGGTAAAAGCGAAATGCTGCACCGAGTTCAAGCCGAAGCGCATAGCTGGCAAGCACTGAGGCAACAACAAAAATCGCATCAGCGAAAAGAATGTAGCGGTTACGAAAATGGTTCTTTTTCACTACTGGCCTCTGAAGCCAATCATGGTACTGAATGTCCTCAGCATGATCGAAAAATCAAGTAACAAATTACGGTGCTGGATGTAATACAAATCATATTCAAGTTTTACAGCTGTTTCCTCTGCATTTGAGGCATACCCAAAATTAATTTGTGCCCAGCCAGTGACCCCCGGCTTAATCAACAGCCTGGCACGATAAAATGGTACCACCTTTTCAAGCTCTTCTACCAGTTCAGGACGTTCTGCCCTGGGTCCGACAAGGCTCATTTCCCCTTTTAATACATTGATAAATTGAGGAAATTCATCCAGATGGGTTTTCCGCAGGAATTTGCCTATGCGAGTAACACGTTGATCGTTTTCACTCGCCATTTTTGGTTTGCCATCTTTTTCAGCATCCTGCTTCATTGTCCTGAACTTGAAAATCTTGTATACCTTAGAATTCTTCCCCAATCTTGTTTGCGAATAGAAAATCGGTAAACCCGAATCTATCAGAGTGAGGAACGATACAAAAGGCAACACCAGAAGCGTAAAGATGCACCCAATCAAGCCGCCAATGAGATCAATGATGCGCTTCCAAAACTCAAAAAAACCGCTTGTGTGAGCTTTGTCGAGAAAGGATCTGAGTATCCAGTCTGATTTAAGCAGGAAAATCGGCACACGCCCCAGCAGCTCTTCGTACATCAGCGGCATGGAAGTAATCACTATCCCTTTTTCTTCAGCTTGCAGCAGGGTATCAAAAGTGGCGCTGCCAACATCATTTGAGATTGCCAGGATTAAATCGGAGACGTTGTATTCTTTTGCCAGGTCCAATAAATCAAAACTGGTGCCAAGCACATGGCACCCTTCAATATCAGTGCCAGTCTTCTTAGTATCATCGTCAATAAAACCAAGCAGTGTGAAAGGCTGCGGTCGAATTTCTTTCACCATCTTCGCCATTGTCCGGCCTGCCCTACCAGCACCAATAATCAGCACACGGCGCAGGAACAAAGGCGCGGTGAATACTCTGATATATATAAATCGCCACAGAAGCGTAAATAATGAGGTTGAAATGATAAAAACAGCCACGCCAAGTCGGGGTAATGAGTCTGGTTCCGATGAGAAATAGATAAGCAGGTAAAGACCCAGGTAACCAAGTGCCGCCATCGAAATGCCAACAATGGTATCCCGTATCCGGCTCGCACGCCGAACATCATACAGCTCCACCAGCAGGATAATCCAAACTAATGGCAGAAGGTAAAACCAGCCCGGAATACGCTGCTGTAAAAATTCAAGTGAAAACTTCAACCAATCAGGCCTCGACCACACAATCAACGCAGCAACAAGACCCAGCAGACTCATCAAAAAGTCTCCGGCAAGTAGAATCACCCGCCGCTCACCCGGCTGAAGGCGCCATTGTTTTTGTTTTTTTATCGGTTGAACAACACTCATTTTAGCTAATTTTTTCCAACAAACGATGATACCACACTCCAGATAAAACCACTTCCCCAACAAAAGTGCATGGTCATTATTGCCAGCGGTACGCCAGCAAGGAGCCTGGGATCCCTGTGTAACAAGGCTATCTTTATTGAAGATGCAATTAAGGTGCCGGTGTAGACAGCGAGAACAGTCAGAAAAATCTTGAATGCCACCGGTACAAAAAATGATGCAATTAACAATAAACCTAAAAAGAGAATGAAGAGCGGCGGCAATGCCTGACGCCATCGGATGGTGTCAGGGTAGCGTTTGAGCATCCTCCATTTCCAGAAACCGTAACGCCAATATTGTTTACCAAGCTGTGTTAAATTCGGTCTTGAGAAGTAAGTCGATCGGATTTCTGGATCAAGCCAGACACGGAAGCCAAATTTTCTGAGGCGCGCATTCAATTCATAGTCTTCATTGGTAAGCAGTGTCTCATCAAACCTGCCAATCTTATCGAATAAGTTCTTCCAGTATGAACCAAATGGAACCGTATCTACATATCCGGCTGTGCGTGTATAGCGGTAGCGTGCATCTCCCACACCCAGAGGATGTGCTGCTGCCACAGCTATCGACAACGGTATCCATCCTTCCCTGGATGGTTTTATCTCCCAAATGCCACCAACATTTTCCGCCAGGTTAGCTTTTAGGCTTCTATGACAACGGCTGATATAGGATCGTTCTGGAATACAGTGTGCATCCAGCCTGACGATTATCTCACCACTTGCGTGCTCAATCGCCAGGTTCAAGGCTGCTGGAATAATCCTTGCAGGGTTATCGATTATCTTTATCATTAGGTCAGGGTGTTCTTGTCTGAAAGCAGCAATGACAGACCTTGTATTATCGCCTGACATGCCGTCAGCAATAATGACCTCCAAGAAGTCGTGATTCCAATCCTGGTCATATATTGCTTGAAGCAGTAGAACGATAGTATTCTGCTCGTTATAACAGGGAACAATGACGGATATCTTTTCCATAATCAACCGGGAAGATAAGAATATCCTCGCCAAATAAATTTGATCAAATTTTTTTTATTTAAGGCAGGGAGGCATGCTACTGCCTCCCTGTTCAATGCAAGTGTAACAGTAACTCTACAATCTTATGAAGGTCTGACCGCTACGGCTTCAATTTCTACTAAGGCCCCTTTTGGTAATGCCGCAACTTCAACAGCAGAACGGGCAGGTGGATTTGCCTTGAAAAACTCACCATAGATGGCATTCATCTTGGCAAAATCGTTCATATCCTTTAAGAAAACAAGTGTTTTCACAACGTTATCCAGGTTTGTGCCTGCTGCTTCAAGGATGTTTTTTAAGTTATGTAATGCCTGGCGGGTCTGAGCTTCAACACCACCTTCAACCAGGTTGCCATGGGCAGGGTCAATACCAATCTGTCCTGCGGTATACACCAGGTTGCCGGCAATTACACCGACTGAATAGGGACCGATCGCCTGGGGCGCTTTATCGGATGTTACGATTTTTTTATCTTCACAGCACATAGTTGCTCCTTAATATTAGTGTAAGAGTAAATTTAATATTTGCAGGTGAGCCTGCTAATATTCAAGATGTTGCGGATCAGATGTGATCCGTTTGCGAAAGATCCAGTAAGACCAGCCCTGGTAAAGCAATACCAGAGGCACAAAGATCAGGGCAATAATACTGAGTACTTTCAAAGTCATCGGTCCAGATGAGCTGTTGAAAATTGTCAAAGTCCATTCTGGATTGAGGCTTGAAATCATCACGCGTGGGAACATGCCCGAAAACATTGTGACCATAGCAAACACAATGGTCAGTGAAGTGAAAACAAAACTCTTTCCTTGTTTCTTGATACGGTTGAACCAACCAGCCAGGAACAATGAGACAAGACTTAGCCCGCTATAAAAGAAGGTGAATGTTCCGGGTTTGATCAGGTCTGTTTCGAAATAGGTATAGATAACCAGCCCAACAAGCGCCATAAAAACAAGCATCCATAATCCGGTTGCCGTCTGGTGGATTTTTTCCACAATTGCACCTTTTATCTTGAGCAGCAAGAACATAGCGCCGTGCAGCATGAAAATTAACAGTGACGCTACTCCTGCCAGGATGCTGTATGGCGATAACAGGTTCCAAAAGCCGCCGGTATACATCATATTTTGATCAATGGGAACGCCGCGCACAATATTGGCAAACGCCACGCCCCACAAGAATGCAGGGATCAGGCTGCCAAAAAATATAGACCAATCCCAAAAACTACGCCAGGCTTGTGCCTCATCTTTACTTCGAAATTCAAAAGCGACGCCTCTGAAAATGAGTCCAATCAGGATCAGGAAGAGCGGCAGGTAAAAACCACTGAACAGCGTGGCGTACCAGTGTGGAAAAGCAGCAAACATGGCACCGCCGGCAGTGATCAGCCAAACCTCATTACCATCCCAGTGTGGTCCTATGGTGTTGATTATTGTTCTGCGGGAGAGATCCTCTTTTGCAAGGAACGGCAGCAGGATACCAACGCCAAAATCAAAACCTTCAAGCACAAAATATCCAGTGAAGAGAACGGCAATTAGTATAAACCAGAGGGTTTGATAATCCATCGTGATCTGCTCCTATCAATAATTTGCTGAGGGAATCTGGTCAAGGACTTCCACTTTTTCCGGGCCAGCTTTGGCGTATTTTGCCAGCAGGTAAATATCAACCAGCATAAGAAAGCCATAAATTAAGCCAAAACCAATCAAGCTAATCAAAATTGTGCCCTGTGTTAGATTAGGAGATACGGCATCTTCAGTCTTCAACACACCATAAACGACCCAGGGCTGCCTGCCCATCTCAGTCAGCAACCAACCACTTGTGTTTCCAAGGTACGGCAGGATAGCAGTATATGGCAGAAATTTAAACAGCACCGTATTGGTAAATGGTTTTTTCTTGTAAGCCATGTATGCCAGTGGGATGATAATAAACAACATCAACGTGCCAACGCCAACCATTACCCTGAAGGACCAGTATGTAACAGAGATATTTGGAATGTAATTCCCCGGACCATACTGCTGCTCAGCCTGTGCTTGCAGTTCACGCAGTCCCACAACCTCACCCTCAAGGCTGTCAAAAGCAAGAATGGTTAACAGGTATGGAATGCGAATATTGATGATCTCGCGCATATTTTCCTGGTCAATTATTGAGAAAATTGAAAGTGAACCAGGGTTTTCAGTTTCAAACACTGCCTCAGCTGCTGCAACCTTCATCGGCTGTCTGAAGAATAATTCTTGCATTTGGCTGTGACCGAGCAGCCCAACACCAAGAACAGCTATCACACCAAAATTGGCACCAATTTTCATTGATGCTGTAAATAACTCAGTTTCATTCTTGCGAAGTAAATGGTAAGCGCTGATTGCCAGCACAAAAAAAGTTGCCGTACTTAGCCCTGCAAAGACCGTGTGTGGGAATTGGCTCCAAACATAAGGATTACTGATTAACGCCCAGAAATCGGTCATGACAGCCCGTCCATTCTCCAGCGTATACCCTTGCGGAGACTGCATGAAGGAGTTCGCAACCAGGATCCAGAAAGCAGATAAACTCGAGCCAATTGCTACCAGCCAGATTGTGGCAGCATGCAGCTTTTTAGGCAGCTTATCCCAGCCAAAAATCCAGATGCCCAAAAAGGTGCTCTCTAAAAAGAACGCCAGCAGGGCTTCAATGGCCAGCGGCGCGCCGAAGACATCCCCAACAAAGCGAGAATACTCTGACCAATTCATTCCGAACTGGAACTCCATTACAATACCGGTAACAACGCCCATTGCAAAATTAATTAGAAACAATTTTCCCCAAAACTTCGTCATCCGCTTGTAAAGCGGATCGTTTTTTACTACATACAGGGTTTCCATAATAGCGACAACGATTGCCAATCCAATTGTTAAAGGCACAAAAAAGAAGTGATAAATAGTTGTTATTGCAAACTGCATTTGGGACAGAACAAGCGGGCTCATAAATTTCTCCTCAGAACCTTTATGATGGTAGGTCTCCAAATTTTGACAATGTGATTATGAATAGTATCCACTGATAATCAATTAAATCATGAAAACACGCCAGGCAAATGTGAATGTTTGACATCATTAACTATATTTTATCCTATAAATGCAATAAGGAAATAACTTAGCACGGTCGGTGCAATAGGCCATAAGCCTGGTTGAAGACCAAAAAAAATGAAGGTCAAGGATAAACTGGTATAATTTATTTTTTGTAATGATCAGCAAGAAACGGAGCAGCAAAGATTTATGTTTGAAAAGTTGAATGCCATTAAACAGCAGTATGAAGAATTATCCCGCATGTTGGAAGAAGCGGGTGAAGATTATGTTCGTGCCGCTGAATTGGCAAAAGAGCGGTCAGAACTTGAAGATATCGTTTCAAAAGCCAATCTATACTTTGACTTGTTGAATAAAGTCAAAGAAGCCCAAGCAGTGATGGACTCTGACGATGATGAATTGAAGGAACTGGCAGTGATCGAATTATCTGAGCTGGTGCCTGAAGTCGAACGATATGAGAAAGAATTAAGATCAATGCTCCTGCCCAGGGATCCGCGTGACCATAAAAGCGTGATATTTGAGATTCGTGCCGGCACTGGTGGGGATGAGGCAGCTTTATTTGCTGCAGATTTATTCAGACTGTATAACCGTTATGCTGAACGTAAAGGTTGGTCAGTTGAAATTCTCTCCCAAAGTGAAATTGGCATCGGTGGACTCAAAGAAATCGTCTTTATGATTAAAGGCAAAGGCGCATATTCCAGGATGAAATTTGAGTCTGGTGTGCACCGCGTCCAACGCATTCCAGCTACCGAATCATCCGGCAGAATTCACACCTCGACAATTACCGTCGCGGTGCTTGCTGAAGCTGAAGATGTTGATATCAAAATCCCAGATGGTGATATCAAGATGGATGTATATAAATCAGCCGGCGCTGGCGGCCAAAACGTTCAAAAGAACATGACTGCTGTTCGCATCACCCACATTCCAACAGGCATGGTCGTTGCCTGCCAGGATGAACGCTCCCAGCTGCAGAACCGCCTGCGTGCGATGAGCATCCTGAGAGCCCGTCTGTACGAAATGGAAATGGAAAAACAACAGTCTGAGCTTGACGCAAACCGGCGTTCCCAGGTAGGTAGCGGTGAACGCTCTGAAAAAATTCGAACCTACAACTATCCGCAATCGCGCGTCACAGATCATCGCATTAATGTTTCATCGTACAATTTAGCCGGTGTCATGGAAGGCGACCTGGACATGTTTATTGATGAGTTGTCACTGCAGGAAGAATCTGATCGGTTGGCGATGATCGGAACGGAAAATGGAAACGCTTAGCATCCAGCATTGGCTGATGCAGGCAAGACAATCCCTTACAAATGTTGATTATCCAGAGCTTGAGGCGCGTCTCATCCTTGGCAAGGTGTTGGGAAGAGAAAAACCATGGCTGATGGCGCATTCAGAAGTCTTTCTAACCTCTGAGCAGAACGTATCGGCAGCACAGATGCTGGCCGATAGGCTAAAGGGCCTGCCTCTGCCTTACCTTCTTGGTGAGTGGGAGTTCTACGGTCTGCCATTCTATGTCAATGAGCACACATTAATCCCCCGTCCAGAAACTGAACTGCTGGTTGAGACCGCACTGTCATTTCTAAATCAACGCAACGTAGTCAGCAGCGTAGCTGATATCGGCACCGGTTCAGGTTGCATTGCGATCAGCATTGCAAAAAACTACACCAACTGCCACATAACGGCCAGCGATATCTCCCTCCAGGCGCTAAAAGTAGCGAAGCAAAACTGCCGACGTCATGATGTGGATGAATGGGTGTGCCTTGTAAACCTGGATTTACTGCAAGGGCTGCAAACCAAGTTTCACCTGATTTGTGCCAACCTGCCTTATATACCTTCTGCAACTCTTGAGGGACTTGAGGTTAAGAAACACGAACCTGTGACAGCACTGGATGGCGGCCGGGGTGGATTGGATTTCATCCGCACCTTATTGTGCGAGTCCAGAGACCACTTACATCCCGGTGGCATGCTGTTGGCAGAGATTGAATATACGCAAGAAACTCCGGTTCTGAGCCTGGCGCAATCTTATTTTCCAAAATATGGCATTCAAATCAAAAAAGATTTATCAGGGCTACCGCGCTTGCTGGTGATTAATTAAAGGTGAATGAAATGCAAATGATTAAAATCGATGACCCTCTGGCAATTTCAACAGCGCAACAAGTGATTGAAGCTGGCGGTATCGCCGCTTTCCCGACCGACACTATATACGGCATCGGCGCTTCTGCTTATTTACCAGCAGCCATCGACAGAATCTATGCAATAAAGGGTCGAGACCTCAGCAAATCGATACCAGTTTTAATTGGCAGTATGGAGCAGCTTTCTGTTGTTGTGTCTGAGTTTAATGAGATTGCTCAAAGGCTCGCTGAAAGATTCTGGCCGGGACCTTTGACAATTGTCCTGCCCAAACACCCTGACCTTCCCGCCAACCTTTCCACCACAGAGACAATTGGTGTGCGCTTTCCTGCCCACCCATTTATCGCAAAAATGATCACACAGATGGGACCTCTGGCTGTCACATCAGCCAACCTGTCCGGTGGTGAAAACACCCTCACAGCGCAGGACGTGGTTGATCAGCTTGGCGACAGGCTTGATCTGATACTGGATGGCGGCAGTACCCCCGGTCCAATTCCGTCGACGGTGGTCAGCTGTTTAGGTTCGGATTATAAAATATTGCGGCACGGCGTCATCTCAGCCAGCCAGATTGACTCATTATTTTTATAACCCATCTGGCAGCTAAGCATGAATAGTCTTTTTTTGTATCGCCAACAGCTTTGCATATTTTGAATTCGCTTTGATTAGTTCTACATGACTGCCTGATTCAACAATTTTTCCCTCATCCAATACATAAATACAATCAAGCTGTTCAAGGTTGGTCAGGCTGTGTGTGATCCACAAAACTGTTGCCCCTTTAGTCAGTTCTAACAGCGTAGATAACAATTGATTGGCTGTCTCAGCATCAAGATCGGCTGTCGGCTCGTCTAAAATAAAAATGGGTGTTTGTCTTAAAAATGCTCTTGCGAGGTTCAGACGCCTGCGCTCACCGGCGCTCATGGCAGTGCCTTTCTCCCCTAACCTCGTGTCCAGTCCATCCGGCAGCCCGCTGAACCAATTTGCCAATGCAACCCTTTTTATGGTGTCAATACACATCGTGTCATCAATAGTTTCATTACCAAGCGTCAGGTTATCCCTGACAGTTGAGTCAAAGATGTAACCAGATTGATCGACAACGGTCACCAGGCTGCGCACCTGGCTGCCTGTTAGCATCCGAATATCGGTTCCCCCAATCTTTATCGTACCCGTGTCAAATTCCCAGAAACGCAGCAGCAGGCTGGCTAAAGTTGTCTTGCCACTACCGCTCTTGCCAACCAGGGCTACCTGACTGCCGTGTTTAATCTCCAAGTTGAGACGCTCCAGGATTGGTTGAGATGACTCCGGGTAATTGAATATCAGTTCTTCAATCGCCAGATCATAGCTATGTGGTGAATTTATGGTTTGGTCAGGCTCCGACACGGCTGGTTGTTGTTCAGTCAACTCAAACAGCCGCTCAGCTGCTTTGACTGTCTTATCCAGAAACAAAGCACTGTTGATAAGCGGCTGTGTTGCTTCAAATGCCGCCAGAGTGATCAACGCAAACGCGCCAAGCATCACACCATTGACAATGCCATCAGTCACCAGCCTGATGCCTTCCAGCAGCACTGCCAGCATTGTTACGTTGATAGTGAGTAAATGGAGCGATGTAAACAGGCTGCCTGTCAGGTTTAATTTATACTGTTCTTTGACCAGGAACGCATTTTTTTGTTTAAGCCTCTCTCTGAATAACGGTTCCTGTCCGGCAATCAGCAGATCTCCATGTCCTTGCAGGTAATCCAGCAGGTCGACAGTTAGCTGAGACTGCTGCGAAGGAAGGTTTTTATTTTGCCGGCGGTTAATCCAATACACTAACAGCGGTATGACTGCTCCACTTACAACTGCCCCGATAACCAGGATGATGCTGAGTGTCACGCTGAAGTGTGATAAATAAGCCGCTGTTCCAGCAATAATCAGAGCGGCTGTCAGGGGCGGTGAAACCACCCGGATGAAGAAATGCTCCAGTGATTCAATGTCAGCCATTGAGCGGCTGAGTAAATCACCCTGCTGAATATGAATCAGGCCGGCCGGCACATGCGGTTCAACAGATTTAAAGAACCAGGTCCTTAGCCTGCTCAAAAGCTGCAGGTTGACTGAATGTGAAAGAAGCCGCTCAGAATAGCGGGATAAGCCGCGTGTAATGCCAAAAAACCGAACACCAACAATAGCCACCTGCAGCACGGCGATTGAAGGCTGCAGTGCCGCCATTGAAATCAAGTAAGCGGATGTGCCTAACAATCCAATAGAACTGGTTATGGTAGTTGCAGATGCCAGGATAGACAGCAGAATTTGACCCGCATAAGGTTTCAAGAAGGATAGCAGCCGGGCTAGTGTCTTCATAACAGCCCCCTGTAGGCTGCAAGCATCGTCGCGTATCTGCCATCTACTGTCGTGAGGTCTGCAGGAGACCCCTGTTCCACCAGTCTGCCATTCTCCAGGAAGAGAATCCGATCACATTTTTGAATGGAGGATAACCTGTGAGCAATCATGATCACAGTTTTATTTTTGCGCAAGATGTCGATAGCATTGACCAGATCCTGCTCCAATTCAAGATCAAGATTGGCAGTAGGCTCATCCATAATCAACACCTCGCTGTCTTTCAAGAACGCCCGGGCAAGCGCCACCCGCTGCGCTTCTCCGCCGCTTAATCGCGTCCCATTTGTGCCAACCTTTGTGTTGATACCCTGCGGCAGTTGTTGGATGAGCCTTGTAAGACCGGCAAGTGAAATAGCCTCTTCAATCTCACTGCCTTTGGCATCTGGTTTTACCAGGGTGATGTTGTCGTACAGCGTGCCGTTGAACAGGTGCGGTGTTTGAGGCAGCCAGCTGACTTGTTTACGCCAGTGCTGGTGCAGTTCGTGAGTCAGTTGAATGCCATTGATAGAGATAGAGCCTTCAACAGGTTCAATAAAACCCAGCAGCAGTGCAATAACTGTTGATTTGCCCGAACCACTTGGTCCGACCAGCGCGACCTGTTCTCCCCACCTGATTTGGAAGGACAGGTTTGCTACTGCATCCTTTTGCCGGTCAGGGTAATTGAACGAAACCGTGTCAAAATTTAGATCTTTAAAATTGGTTATAGTTTTTATTATGGCTGAAGAATTTTCTGGAATATTATCTGAGCGGTGCCGGATGTGTAGAAATTCATAGATACGCTGCGCTGCGGTGACAGCGGACATGCCAGCGTGAAAGCGCAGTCCAAGCTGCCGCAAGGGAAAATAAAACTCAGGCGCCAGCACCAGGATAAAAAAAGCAGATTCGAAATCCAGCCAGCCGTATAACAGTCGCAGCCCAATTTGAACCGCAATCACAGCCGTAGAGAGGGTACCAACCAGTTCAAGAACCAGTGAGGAGAGAAAGGTCACCTGCAGAACCTTCATCGTCGCTGAACGATATTGTTCAGCGGTTTTCCTTAGTTGATCCAGTTTGGACTCGAATCGGTTCAGGCTGCGCAGCACTTTCAAGCCCTGTAACGTATCCAGGAAATGTACACTCATCTTGCGCATCGTAGCCCACTGTTTTTGCGTGGTTTCTTCTGCATTTTTACCGATCAGGATCATAAAAATCGGGATTAATGGCGCAGTCACCAGCAGGACAACGCCGCTCAGCCAGTCAAGCGGCAAGATAAAAACCAGTATGCTGAGAGGAATCATCACCGCGATGATCAACTGCGGCAGGTACTGGCTGAAATACGATTCAAGCGTATCAACGCCCTGGATAATAACAGCCGATAATTCGCCGCTGTTTTCTGAACTGTTTGATACAGAAGGTTTTTCAGACAGGCTATCGAGCATCTGGTCACGGATTTCGTTTTTCACGCCTGCAGCCGTGCGGTGAGCTGCCAGTTCTGATATAAAGGTGACCGCTGCTCTCAACAGAATGACGCCTAACAGGATTAAAAATAGCGGCTTTAGTTCGGAGACTCCGGCTTGTCCAAGAAATGCACGGTTCAAGATGGTGCTGAGGATTTTCGCCTGCAAAATAATACACAGTCCGCCGGCAATGGTAAATAGAACGGTGAACCCCATCGCCGTTTTGAACTGCATTGCCTGTCGGATCAGTCTCTTATCCAGGTTCATCCGTTAGAAAACATCAACTCTGTCATCACACTTTTTAAAGAAACAGCATCGAGAAACTTTTACCATATTATCATATGGTTTATATCTTGCCATATTGCGTGTTAAGCGGGTTAAACAAAAACCGCAACAGTTATTAGCTGATGCGGCTTGTGATAGGTAGAAAGTGCGTTAGAACTCAAGTAGATGCAGGATGTCCTGCAGTGAAGCGGCGAACAACTCATCCATAATCGCTTGATCGACTTTGTATGGTCCGCCGTAATTGCCGTCTCCAAATACTTTTCTGGTCTCTTTGGCGTTTAAAAGACCCTGGTAGGTTGGCGGTATCTTTGGCTCTTCCGGCACATCGCTGACCAGCGTAAATGGAAATGCTTCCAGCCAGTTGGCATGCGAGGGTTTTAAGTTATGCTTCTCAGCCACCTGCTGTACGCTGTGCGCCAGCCACCAGTCATACCAGCGAGCCTGCATTTCAGGCAGTTGGTTGGACACTTCAACAACTCGGTTGCGGGCTGGGATATTACCGCCGTGACCATTGACCAGAACGAATTTTCTAAAACCATGATGATAAAGCGAGCGAATGTAATCCTCAACAACATCCATCAATGTTGAAGTTCTAAGGCTGATCGTGCCCGGGTATTCCAAAAAATAGGGTGAAACGCCGGCATTGATCGGCGGTGCGACCAACACACTGGTCATCTTGCTGGCAGCATCCGCTAATGCGGCAGCAATTTTGGTATCCGTCATAATAGACAGGTAGCCATGTTCTTCACACGCCCCAACAACCAGCATAATTCTGTCTTCTGCTTTGAGGTAATTCTCAATATCCATCCAATTCAACTCGTCAAAACGCATCTTCAACCTCCATCAATAAAAATTCAGCCACAAATGCAATCAGACTGCCAATCTATTATAACCAACAAAAATCCCGCTGTAGGGTTTTACAGCGGGGTTAATACTTAACTGTATCAGCAGATCAATCAGTCACAATCGAGACCAGCCGGCCGGGCACATAGATCACCTGCTTAATTTGCTTTCCCTCAAGGAATTTCTCGACCACTTCACCAGAGAGTGCTTTCTCTCTAGCATCCGCTTCAGTAATATCGACAGGTACTATCATTCGGTCACGCACTTTGCCATTGATTTGCACCACAATGGTCAATTCTTCATTGGCTGCTGCTTTCTCGTCCACTACGGGCCAGGATGCCTGGTGAATGGAATATGGTTTTCCCAATTGCTCCCAGGTTTCTTCAGCGATGTGTGGTGCAACGGGTGCCAGCATGCGCAAATAGATATCCGTAGCTTCTTCCCATGCCGGGCTGCCCCAGGCGCCATTTTGTTTTGCTTTGAGCATCTCATTCAACAGTTCCATCAAGCCGGAGATGATGGTATTAAACTCAAACTCAATAAAATCATTGGTGACCTGTCGCAGTGTCTGGTGCAATTTGCGGCGTAGTGCTCGCTCGTCTTTTGATGATAAGCCGCTGCTTTTTGCAGGTTCAAGCAGTGTTGACCAAACCTTTCTAAGCCAGCGGTGTACCCCGTCAATACCGCTGTTGTTCCACGGTGCACCCAGCTCCCAGCGAGCAAAGAACATCAAATAACATCGGACGACATCTGCACCATAAGCGGATACAAGAGTATCAGGTGCAATAACATTGCCGCGGCTCTTGGACATCTTTTCTGAGTCTTCACCCAGTACGATGCCCTGGTTGCGGAGCTGAATCATCGGCTCATCTCCTTTGGTAATGCCCATATCACGGCATGCCTTGTGGAAAAAGCGCGTATAGATCAGGTGCATGGTTGCGTGTTCAATGCCGCCAGTGTAGGTATCAACCGGCATCCAATAATCATATTCCTTGGGGTCAAATGGTCCCTTATCATACTTCGGGCTGAGGTAGCGCAGATGGTACCAGGACGAACACATGAAGGTATCCATCGTGTCTGTGTCCCGTTCAGCATCACCGCCACAGACCGGACATTTCGTCTTACGCCAGGTGGGATGCAGTTTCAAAGGACTTTCACCGGTGGGGAGCCATTCGACATCATCTGGCAATAGCACTGGCAGTTGATCTTCGGGCAAAGGAACAACACCGCACTTTTCACAGTGCACCATCGGTATGGGAGCGCCCCAGTATCGCTGACGGGAAATAAGCCAGTCACGCAGCCGGTAATTAACAGCACCTTTGCCGGTACCCTTAGATTCCAGGTAGCTGATCACTCTCTCAATTGCCTGGTCACCCGGGGTGCCCGAAAAGGCGCCTGAATTTACCATTGTCCCCAAAGCCGGTACCGACTCGGTCATGCTGTCTGAATCAATCAACTCCATACCGTCCGGCTGTATCACCACACGGACTTCCAGATCAAACTTGCGGGCAAATTCAAAATCCCGTTCATCATGTGCCGGCACTGCCATAATCGCACCAGTGCCATAGGACATCAAAACGTAATCAGCAATCCATATCGGTATACGCTCGTCGCTGACGGGGTTGATGGCATACGAGCCGCTGAAGACACCTGTTTTGTCTTTATCCAGTGCTTCCCGTTGGACATCTGTTTGACGCGAGGCTTGTTCGACATAGGCGCTTACCGTTTCTTTCAACTCCGGTTTGGTGAGCTTGCCAACCAGTGGATGCTCTGGCGAAATGACCATAAATGTCGCTCCCCACAACGTGTCGGGGCGGGTTGTGAACACTTCCAATTCATCGCCATACTCTGTTCGGAACACAACCAATGCACCGGTGGACTTGCCAATCCAATTGGTTTGCAGCAACTTTACCCGTTCTGGCCAATCAACTTTGGAATAATCCAGCAATTCATCGGCATAACGGGTTGTTTTAAAGAACCACTGGTCGAGGTTCTTCTTGGTCACTGGAGTGCCACAGCGCTCACAGTGGCGGTCATCCCCCCACACCTGTTCGCGTGCCAGGGTGGTATTACAGTTGGGACACCAATCAACAGGTGACATCTTGTGGTAAGCGAGATCGTTCTTGAACAACTGGAGAAAGAACCACTGTGTCCAGCGATAATATTCAGGATCTGAACTGACAGCCTCTCTGCGCCAGTCAAACATCGTGCCCATACTGCGGAACTGCGTGCGCATTTGGTCAATATTCTTATAAGTCCAGGTTTTTGGGTGGACGTTTTTCTTGATGGCGGCATTTTCAGCCGGCAGACCAAACGCGTCAAAACCCATGGGGAATAGAACATTGAATCCTCTCATCCGCATGAACCTGGCACGGGCATCTGCCGGTGCCATGGCATACCAGTGACCGATGTGTAAATCACCTGAAGGATAAGGAAGCATGGTGAGTGCGTAATGCTTGGGCTTGGTTACGTCAATGTCGCTGTGATAAAGCGCGTCTTTATCCCATCTTTCCTGCCATTTGCGTTCTGTTGTAGTAGGGTCATAAGCCGGTATTAGCTTGTTCATTTAAAACTCCTTACTGATATTAAATAACAAAACCTTCATCCATCCAGGGACGAAGGTTTCTCCGTGGTACCACCCTGCTTATCTGTGTGTGAATTTATTGGCACAGATCGCTCGAAAGCTGTAACGGGCCGACCCGGAAAAAGCTTGCAGATGCTCACTTTATCAGTTTTACCAAGTATTGGTTTGCCATGCGAGTTCAACCCGGGTACTCTGCGGGTACCTGCCGGTCTCACACCATTCAAACCGGCTCGCTGGCAGATGGTTTACTACTCATGGCCACTTTTATAATTAATTTGTTATGTACAAACCTCAGGATAATTTCCTGAGGTTTTTTACTGCAAGGTGGACCCAGAGGGATTCGAACCCTCGGCCTTCTCAATGCCATTGAGACGCGCTCCCAACTGCGCTATGGGCCCATAATCAATTTGTAAAGTGCTTTTCGTCTAAGGGTTCATACCTCAATGGACCTGGAGGGATTCGAACCCTCGACCTCTTCAGTGCGATTGAAGCGCGCTCCCAACTGCGCTACAGGCCCTCACAGGCAACCAAATTCTACACGATGCAGCATAACCTGTCAAGGAACTGTACTCGTTCAGTGTACTCGTTCAGGAACATTGAAAACAGATCCTGCGAGTTAAGCCATTGTGAATTTGGATAATTGGCCCTTGACAGGCACAGTACAGGTGCATATACTTATTGCAGATTAGTTTGCAATACAAACTTATTTGTAAGGAGTGTTAAATATTATGAGAGATCAGATTACTGAAATGCAGAAACGCCCTATCCACTACTGGTACAGTGATGGCATATGGGAGCTTCACTTTGGGCTGTTCTTTGTCCTGTTTGGGTTATATTACTTCCTCTTGACCTTTATTCCTGCCACCGGCCCATACCAGATTATTGCCCTGGCAATCGGCCAACCGGCCATTATCCTGTTCGGTATCCTTGGATTTCGAAAAACCATTAGATACTTTAAAGAGAGGATCACATATCCTCGTACGGGCTATATCAGTTACCGCACAAAAAGAAAAAATAACCGCCTGGTTGGAATGGCAACTGGACTGGTGCTTGGAATGATATTTGGTTTAATCGCTTCACAATTGAACGGCTTAATCGGCACCAGCTGGATACCTGCGTTCATTGGCGTGATGCTTGCCTTTATTCTATATATTCTGGCCTATAAATCCAATGTAATTCGGTTCTATGTTCTGGCGGTTACCAGCGTCATCATTGGAGGACTTGTTGCATTCAGTGGCATTGATGATTGGCTTCAGAATGCGGCCTTTTTTGCTGGTATTGGAATCTGCTTCGTTATTTCTGGGCTGGCAACTTTAATCATTTACATGCGCAATTCCCACCCGGTTGAATTGGAAGAGGAGTAGACAATGGCACCAGCGCTGCGCGATCTCACGGAATTAGACAAATTGATTCATGAACCTGCCAGGTTGATGATTATCTCGATACTCTCTGCAGTAGAAGAGGCGGATTTCATCTATTTAATGCATGAAACAGGTCTGACCCGCGGTAATCTCTCATCTCATCTTTCCAAGCTTGAAGATGCCGGCTATGTGGAGGTGCAAAAAACTTTTCGCGGCAAAGTTCCTCAAACGCTGCTGCGGCTGACCGGTACCGGGCAGTCAGCGTTTAATACCTACCGAACCCAGCTCAAACAACTTGTTACGAAAATCTCAGAGGATTAGCAATGCACACTTCAGTTATTCACACCGAAAACCTCACACGTGATTTTGGATCACTACGTGCTGTAAATCACATCTCATTTGAGGTTGCGCCAGGACGGATATTTGGTTTCCTTGGTCCCAACGGCTCCGGTAAGACCACCACTATTCGTCTACTGCTTGGACTTATCAAACCAACTTCTGGTACTGCATCAGTCATGGGACAGGACATCATCAAAAACCCCGACGAAATCAGACAGGTAAGCGGTGCATTGTTAGAGAACACCGGGCTATATGAACGGCTGTCAGCACGAGACAACCTTGAATTTTACGGCCGGGTCTGGCATATCTCACAAAATGAACGCACTCAAAGGATGAAAGAACTGCTCACCTCTCTTGACCTCTGGCAGCGCAAGGACGAAGTGATCTCTGGTTGGAGCAAAGGAATGAAGCAGAAACTGGCAATCGCCCGCACTTTATTTCACCGTCCACAGCTGATATTTCTGGATGAGCCGACAAATGGATTGGATCCAGTGGCGGCGGCTGAACTACGAGAGTACCTTGCTGATCTGACACATCGGGACGGCGTGACGATATTCCTCACCACCCATAATCTGAACGAGGCTGAGAAGCTGTGTGACAGGGTAGCTGTCATCCGACAGGGCAAAATAATTGCCAGCGGTTCCCCCGCAGACCTGCAAGCCAGGAAGGACGAAACCATTCTGCAAATCTCCTGCACAGGCTTGACCGATTCCGTGATCAACTCATTGCGATTTTCAGAAGGTATCAAACAAGTAACCATCACGCAAGAAGGCTTGCTGGTGTCCACTGCATCGGATTTTGATGCATCCAGCCTGGTACAGAGCCTGGTGCAAAATGGCGTACACATTCAAGAGATGCGTAAACAGCAAACTTCACTGGAAGAAGCATTTTTGCAATTAATGGAGAATGAACAATGATGCAAGACACCCTGACAATCATGTGGAAAGAATGGAAAGAATTGTTTTTACGACGCGGTTCAGTACGATCCGGGTTGTTTAATGTTGTGATTATTGTTGGTCTGTTGGGTATATTCATGCCCCTGCAGACAGGTAAAGAGTGGTTGTCATCAGGCACTGGATTGCTGATCTGGTCCTGGATTCCGGTATTCTTGACAACCAATATTATTGCCGATGCCTTTGCCGGCGAAAGAGAACGTCACACTTTGGAAACCCTGCTGGCAAGCCGGCTGTCAGACCGGTCTATTCTGATCGGCAAAATCATGGCGGCAGTCTCTTACGCGCTGACGATCGCAGTAGCCTCTATGTTGATTGGTGCTGTTACTATTAATATCAGTAACCCTATTGATGGAATTCAGTTCTACACTGGCTGGGTCTTTCCACTTGCAATCTTCCTGGCGTTCCTTACTGCATTTTTGATGTCATGTATCGGAGTAATTGTCTCCCTGAACGCGCCCACCACACGACACGCTTACCAGCGTTTAAGCATCATTGTCATGGCTGTCTGGCTGGTGCCTATCATCGCCCTTCAGGTTATTCCGGATGAAGTCATTGTCAGGTTTGCACAATCCGCAGAGAGGATCAACACAGCCGCCATTATCCCTGCCGGCATTGGCCTGCTCATTTTGGCAGACGCTTTGCTGATCATGTTCGCAATGAAGAAATTCAAACGCAACCAGTTGATCCTTGAGTAAAATTTAAAAAATCAGGGTGCAGAAAAATCTGCACCCTGATTATTCCCTATTAAGTCAACTTATTCAACAATTTTTATGTGAAGTTCCTTCAACTGCTGCGGTTCTACCGGTGAAGGTGCGTCTCCCATGACATCACGGGCTGCCTGGTTCTTAGGGAAGGCGATTACCTCGCGAATATTGGGTTCATCAGCCAGGATCATGCATAAGCGGTCAATGCCAGGAGCAATGCCGCCGTGCGGTGGTACACCATAACCAAAAGCCTCGAGCATGTGACCAAACCGCTCACGCGCCATTTCCAATTCAAGACCGATCAAGCCAAATACCCGTTCCTGCATGTTGGGGTCATGAATCCTGATGGAACCGCCAGCCACTTCATAGTTGTTGAGCACCAGGTCGTACTGCTGACCGCGCACCTTCGAGACATCCACGTCCAACATCGGCACATCTTCCGGCATGGGCGCGGTGAAGAGGTGATGGCTTGGATCCCAACGCTTCTCTTCCTCGCTCCACACCATGAACGGAAAGTCAATCACCCAGCAAAATGCCAGGATGTTGGGGTCGCGCAGTTTAAGCAGATCGCCCAGGTAAACACGCAGCCTCCCCAGGCTCTCAAAAACGATTGTAGGCTTGTCAGCGACAAACAACAGCAAGTCACCTTTTTCTGCTTCCAAACGCGTCGTGATCTCCCTCAGGGTCGCTTCACTCAGGAATTTACTGAAAGAAGAGCGCTGTTCACCTTCACTTGAAATGGCTATATACGCCAAACCCTTTGCGCCAAACTGTTTGACAAACTCAGTCAGTTCATCAATCTGTTTGCGGCTGTAATCCCCCAGACCTTTGGCATTGATGCCCCGCACATGACCGCCTGAGGCAACGGTATCTTCAAAGACCTTGAATCCAGATCCAACTGCCAGGTCAGTCATATTTTTTAATTCAAGACCAAAGCGCAAATCCGGGTTGTCTTTTCCAAAACGCTCCATAGCTTCATCGTATTTCAACCTTGGCCATGGGGAGGCAAGCAGCTTCTTCTGAGGTGCAACTTCAGCAACCATGCGGGAGAACATATCCTCAGTCAACGCCATCACGTCATCACGCTCAACGAAGGACATCTCAAGGTCAAGCTGTGTGAATTCAGGTTGTCGGTCACCGCGCTGGTCTTCATCGCGAAAACAGCGGGCTATCTGAAAGTAGCGCTCAATACCTGCGACCATTAACAGCTGTTTTAACTGCTGCGGCGACTGCGGCAGTGCATAAAACTGCCCGGGGTGCACACGCGAGGGCACAAGGTAATCACGCGCCCCTTCTGGTGTGGTCTTGAACAAAATGGGTGTCTCAACTTCAATGAAGCCGTGTCCATTGAGGTATTTTCTGATGAAAAACTCAACATTGTTACGCATTACCAGGTTGCGTTTCATACGTTCACGCCGTAAATCAAGATAGCGGTACTTTAATCGCAGATTTTCATCAACATCTTCTTCCTTGTTGATCAAGAACGGCAGTGGATTTGCACGAGTAATGACGTTAATCTGCGATGCCTCAATTTCAATTTCGCCTGTTACCATGTTTGGATTTTCCGACCCTTCCGGGCGGTGGCGAACAAGACCGACAACCTGGATCACCCACTCAGATCTCACTTCCTCAGCTGTTTGTGCCGCCTGTGAGGAAATTGTCGGGTTTGCGACGATTTGAACAATTCCAAACCTATCGCGCAGATCGATAAACATCACACCACCGTGATCTCTCTGACGATGAACCCAGCCAGCCAGTGTCACTTCCTGTCCGATATTTTGTATGGACAATTCTCCATTGTTGTGGGTCTTATACATAATTTACTCTCCAAGTCACCTGATCAAAAAAAACAGAATGTATGAATTATAAGCTAAGATTCCAAGAAGCTGAATACAGAATTAAACTATGCGGTAATATTAGGAAACACAATGAGATGAATATTTTGGCAAACCATTGCCAGTTATTGTACAATCTTATCCAGTGTGCAATTCATCCCCCCATTATGAAAAGAGAGTTGGAACATATGAGTGAAATGCATTATTTTTTCAAACCTGCGGGCGTTGCATTAATTGGCGCATCATCAAACCCAAATAAATTAGGGTACGGGATACTCAAGAACATGACCGCTTATGGTTTCAGCGGTGCAGTTTACCCGGTCAATCCGGGTGCAAAAGAGATACTCGGTTTGCCCTGCTATGCAGATATATCCTTCGTACCAGACCCGGTTGAACTGGCAGTTGTCGTCGTACAGGCTTCACAAGTGCCCGATACCTTGATCTCGTGTGGCAAACGTGGAATCAAAGCTGTGACCATCATTTCCGGCGGTTTTAAAGAGGTTGGTGAGGAAGGTGCCAGGCTTGAAAAATTATGTCTGAAAATTGCACACCAATACAATATGCGTCTTATCGGTCCGAACTGTGTTGGCACAATTGATCTTTACAGCGGTTTAAACACCACTTTCATCCGCGGTATACCAGAAAGGGGACATATTGGATTCATTTCACAATCAGGGGCGGTTTGCGGCAGTGTGGTGGATTATGTGGCTGATAAGGGCATTGGTTTTTCATATTTTGTCTCGCTGGGAAATGAAGCAGATGTCAATGAAACTGACCTGATCTCATTCCTGGCTGATGACCCGGACACGCATGTCATCTCAGCATACCTTGAAGCCATTACAGATGGAAAACGTTTTCTTGAAACTGTGAAAGAAGTAACAAAAAAGAAGCCTGTTGTTATCTTGAAAGCCGGACACTCGGATGCCGGTGCCAGGGCAGTATCTTCACACACTGGATCATTAGCAGGCACCTACACTGCCTACCTGGCTGCCTTCAAACAAGCGGGTGTCATCATTGCTGATACCTCTCAAGAGCTGTTCAACATCTCCAATGCTTTTGCCAATCAACCCTTGCCGTCAGGCAGCCGTGTGGCTGTAATTACAAATGCCGGCGGTCCTGCTGCTCTTGCCTCAGACAGTCTTTCTGAAAACGGCTGCCGTCTGGCAGATTTACTGCCGGAAACCCGTGAAGAGCTGCGCAAGCACGTCAACCCCAGCGCGCAGGTGAATAACCCAATTGACATGCTTGGTGGAGCTACACCAGCAGAATACGGCCTTGCCACCGCATTGTGCATGCAAGACCCAAATGTGGATGCAGCTCTCGTAATCCATGTGCCAACTTCAGTTGTGGACCCAAATCAAATAGCCACTGAGGTCAGCCACTCCGCGAAAAATGCCGGTAAACCTATCCTGGTTTGTCTGATGGGCGACCTCTCCATTCGCCAGCCAAGATTAATCTTTCAGGGTAATGGCATTCCTGTCGTTCAGTTTCCTGAGCAAACTGGCAGGGTACTATCTGCCATGGCACAATACCGCCAGGTAAAAAATGCACCAACGACAATGCCAGCAACACCCTATCAGCCAGACAAAAAACTTCTGCAGAACTTCACAAAAATCTTAGAAAAATCAAAACAATTGGGCGAATATGAAACACGTCCACTGCTCGAAGCTTATGGAATCCCGGTTGTGCCTGGCAAGATGGCAACTTCAGCTGAAGAAGCTGCTGCTGCCGCTGAGCAAATCGGTTTCCCGGTAGTAATGAAAATCGTATCGCCTGATATTCTGCACAAGTCTGATAAGGGCGGTATTCTGCTTAACTTATCAGACAGCAACGCTGTAATGGATGGGTACAGGCAAATGCTGAGCCAGATACTGGGGGCAACACCTGACGCCCAGATCGAGGGCGTACTGGTTGAAGCAATGGCGCCGAAGGGACAGGAGGTCATCATTGGCATGCGCCGTGATCCGCAGTTTGGGCCGCTGATGATGTTCGGTTTTGGTGGTATTTATGTCGAATTGTTCTCTGATGTCGCTTTCCGAATCGCTCCGCTGAGTGTCACGGATGCAGAAGCGATGTTAAACGAGACAAGAGCCGGGCGGCTGTTGAAAGGTCTGAGAGGCGCTCAGCCGGCAGACAGGGAAGCGTTAATTGAAACGCTTATACGCCTGGGGCAAATTGCTGTTGACTTCCCTGAACTTGAAGAGATGGAGATTAATCCCCTGCTGGTGATGCAGAAAGGCGTACTGGCACTGGATGCCAGGGCTATTGCAAAAACCGCCTAATTATGTCATACCCATAAAAACATCACTCTAAAATCTTTAAAGACATATCGTCAGGCTTACATTGGAAATATTAGCCCTTATCAGATGGTATTCGTAGTAAAATTAATCAATCATTCTGCCGGGAGGTTGAAAGTGCAAACCTGTACCATTTGTCAAACACAATCCAGCGACATTGAGCGTTACTGCACCAAGTGTGGTGCTGACCTGCATGAATATTCTGAAACGGCTGTTGCCCGTGCAAAACTAATTGCAAACCCCCGGGTCAGGAATATTCGCGTGGTTGTCTCGGCTGATGCCTGCCCAACCTGCCAGATTGTCGAGGGCACTTATGAAAAAGAAAATGTCCCATACCTACCAGTACCGGGCTGCTCAAGTGTTAATGGATGCAAGTGCTTTTACGAACCACATTTAAATGAGATCTACCCATAATCACTTGGTATTAAACAGTCAAACGGTTTTCAATTAAATTGAAAGCCGTTTTTATTTAAATTCTATTTTTAGTTGATGCTAATCAGCCTTTATTACCCGGTCTCTCAATGCCAGCAAGCAAAGTGACACGGCATCAGGCTCTTCCAGCATCGGCATATGTTCAGCACCTGGAATCTCACACAAGATACCTTCCCTGAGATAACTCGCCATTTGCATGGCCCTCTCCAGTGGTACCAGCCTGTCGTTAACCCCTGCAATCACAGCAGCGGGCAAGGTGAACCCCGCCAGGACTTCGGAGGCATCCTCACGAGTGATCATTGCCTCGAGTGCGCCAGCTACGCCCGAGGGATAGGTCTTCTGGATTATGGTTTTAAGCGCTTCATGCAGCATGGCATTTGATGTGACACGGTATGGCATTTCTTGCGCCACAGATGCGACACTTCCAGTCTGTCTTACCATCGCAACTTGCGCTTTACGGCTCAAGCGTGATTCCGGAGAATCAGCCAAATGATGGGTTGCCACCAAACCTAATCCTAACAGCCTGTCTGCATGGTATCTGGCGAACGCAAAACTGATATAACCACCCATCGAGTGACCAACCAGAACTGCCTTATCAATCAGCGCATCATCCATCAGCCTGGCAACATCATCTGCCATATCTGACAGCGAGTACGGCTGTGTGACCACAGGTGAACGACCGAAGCCGCGCAGGTCTGGTTTAACGACCCTCAGCTCGTCTTTAAGCCGTTTGATTATCGGGTTCCATATTGTGTGATCCAACGGGTAACCGTGTAGAAAGATAAACGGAACACCCATGCCTGTTTCTTCGTACCATAACTTGATCGAGTTATTCTCACTCATTTGTTTCTCCCTCCTTTACAGTCAATTCCTGCCTGCGTGCTTCGAGAAACGCCCAGGCTTCGTCTCTTGTATTGACCGTGCCTGCTGCTTGTTCCTCGCGCAGATCTCCCAGTAAGACACCAATGAGTGGACTTTGTGGGATCCCAAGGCGGGCTTGCAGTTCATCACCATCAACCAGGCGCTCGGGATCTACCACCAGCGTCTGTTCTTCCCACCAGCTGTGCATCAACTGCCGGCGGACATCCAACGCATGCCGCCAAAACGCTTCATCAAGTGAAAATGAGCGTTCGCTGAGAGTATTGGCGAGTGACATTAAGATCATGTCAATTCCCCTCTCGCCTGTGCTGGCAAAGTAGCGGTATTTTTCACGCCGAGTAAGGTCACCATCAATAGCCAGCAGATCTGTAAACAGATTTTGGCTGGCAATTGTCAGCTCCAAATAACGGACCTCGTTCTGACTCAAACCAAGGTTATTGATGAACTGTGAGATGCCTGAATGTATTCGTACTTTTTTCTCAAGTGAATCTGCCCTGTCTTCAGACCAATTTTCTAATCCAGCCAGAAATACTGCCAGGTAAAAAAGTGCATAATGCGATCTCTGTGAATTTAACTGTTGACTAAATATTTCTTCCAACCGGTACCGGTACTGACCAAGGCTCAAGCTGGCCTGTCCGAGCACAAGGTTGCCCGTCAACGTATCCGGCAGGTTGCCAACCAATACATTATTAAGCTTTTTTGCCGCTGACAAAGCTGATGCTGAATTTTCAATCCTGGCTTTGACGCTGTCCGATATTTGGCTATCCGCATAGAGAAACGGCATTAACACCCTCAAAACCCCCAATTGCTCCAGTAAACGTACAGCTAAATCGGGCTTTTCGGTTTCCATCATCTTGAACAATTCATCACGAATGCGTTCATTCGAGACGCTCTCAAGCCTGTCTAGTGATGATTTTGCCAATATTTTCGTCTCGTTTTCAACACTAAAGCCTGTTTCCAGCGCAATTCTGACCATCCGCAAGATACGCAAAGGGTCATCTGTGAATGTATCTTTGGAGCAGGCTGTGATCACCTTTTGCCTGATTGCCACGTTTCCATGCAGTGGATCCAGATACACTGAAGGGTTTTCAATGTCCATTGCAATAGCATTTAACGTGAAATCCCTGCCTGTGAGATCATCTTCCAGTGTCTTCCCGCGCAACAAAGCAAAATCTATCGTCACAGGTTGCTTACCAGGCAGCTTGTGGATAACTCGAGCAGTTTGCCTCTCATGATCGAGGACAAAGAAATCACCTGCCAGGCGATCAGCTAATCTTCTCGCCAGATCAATAGGGTTGTGATTTACAACGAAATCAAGATCATGAATGGAGCGCTGAAGCAACAAATCACGAATGGCTCCGCCCACGAGATAGACATGCTGTGATGGTTTTTGCAGTGCTTTTATCTCGCAGATGATTACATCGCTATCAGCATGATCAAGCGTCATTTTTAGTTTCTATCTGCTTGCTGGTCTGCAGAGCAAGATATTTATCCAGATTAACTGCACCTATGAATGGTAAATTGCGATAATAATCATCAATATCCAGTCCATAACCAAAAACAAACTTGTTAGGGATGCAAAATCCACAGTATTCAATCGGCACTTCCACTTCCCTGCGTTCTGTCTTATCTAGAAGTGTGCACACTTTCAAACTGCCTGGCTTGCGCACTGAGAGCAGCTCCAGCACTGATTTAATCGTGTAGCCGCTGTCGATAATATCTTCAACCAGCAGGACATGCCTGTCCCTGATATCAGTATTCAGGTCAAGGGTAATACGCACCTGCCCTGTGCTCTCACGACCACCAACACCGTAAGATGAGACTGCCATAAACTCAATTGCATGAGGAATGGTGATTTTTCGCATCAGGTCAGTCAAGAACATCACCCCACCCCTGAGTATGCAGATGAGCAGCAAATCTTTACCAGCGTAATCGCGTGTGATCTCTCTGCCGATCTCAGCAATGCGTGCATGCAGGGATTCTTCAGAGATTAAAACTTCTTCAATAAAATCTTGATAATCGCTCATAATTCTCCAATTAGTCTCTCGGAACCTCATGATGATCGCGGCATCTTGCTTCATACATCTCAGCCGCACCAACAATGACGATTGGATCATTATAATGCGCCGGTTTGCCATTAACCAGGCGTTGGGTTCGGTTGGCGGGTTCGCCACAAACCATGCAGATTGCTGTCAACTTCGACACCCTGTCAGCAAGGGCCAGTAAAAGCGGCATGCTGCCGAAAGGTTCGGCTCGAAAATCGGTATCCAGCCCGGCAACAATCACGCGAATCCCCCGATCAGCCATTTCTCTAACAACGTCGACGATGCCCTCATCAAAGAACTGTGCTTCGTCAACGCCAACGACTGTTGTATCAACACGCAAAAGCTGGCGAATCTCACTGGATGATTTGACTGGAATTGCATCAAAATCTGATCCTGAATGAGATGTTACCTTCTCGAGCTTATAACGATCGTCAATGACCGGTTTGAATACCTGGACTTTCTGACGGGCAATTACCGAGCGCCTGAGAAGCCGGATTAATTCCTCTGTTTTACCGCTGAACATCGAACCGCATACAACTTCTATTGAACCACTATGATGCTTCATGTTTTCCTCATCTCAATGGGTGGATTATCTAAATTTTACACCATCCTATTGATCCAATAAAAAATGGGGCTGCCCAAAAAGTCAGCCTCGACAGTTGAATAAACCACAAAAACAAACAAAGAAATAAAAAAGAACAAAAAAAAGCAGCGATCAAACGACCGCTGCTTTTGCTATGTTATGTGCAATACACAGAATTCCCCATTCAGTACTCACTTTATCAATTCCTCGCAGAAGAAACCGCCTGAACCCCCAATCCCCCTTGAGACGGCCAAATACAGCCTCCACCTCAACCGGGCGCCGAGATCGCAATACCAATCCTTGCGGAGAAAGTAGATTATCACGGGCTTGTTGTTTGAGCCTTTCCCACTCCTTGCCTATTTGTATCTGCCGGTTATTTTTTGCCCGAGTACATTCTGCCTTTACAGGACAGTGTGAACAATCCTCACACTCATATATGCGTCGTTCTGAGGTGTATCCATTCTCACTCTTGTATGGCTTTGTATACACATATCGTAAACGTTTCTTTTGTGGACATTCATATTCATCTTCTTGAGCATAATAGGCAAAATTCTCTGCCCGATAAGGCTGTTTCTTTTTATAGTTCCGTTTCTGTTCGTAATGAAAGCGGTTGTCTTTGACGTAAGTTGTTATGTGGTTTAGGTCCAGGTAGCTGTAGTTCTCTTCACTGCCATATCCCGCATCTGCCACCAGGTTTTTGGGATAATCCCCCAGCCACAGCCTGAACTTCTCAAGGTGTTCTTTCAAGCAACTGGTATCTCCTGCCCTGCGATGTAAGCTGAAGCCTAATACAAATTGCTTCTGTGTCCCCAGTTGCACATTATAGCCAGCCTTCAACTGTCCATTCCTCATGTGGTCTTCTTTCATCCGCATATATGTGGCGTCATTATCGGTCTTGCAGAAGTTGTTGCGTCCCTCAAATATCGCTTCATACCGTTCATATTTCTCCATCCTTGGAATGTAATCTTTCTCCAACTTCGCCTTGGCCTTGCTCAAATCTTTGTCTTCCGGATTTTCTTTCAACCGTTCATTGATCTTCCTGGCGGCTTCTTTCAGTCTCTCTGCGTCTATTTCTTTGCCTTCCCCTACTTCTTCTAAATCATTCTCTCCGTATTTCGCCTCTTCCGCTGCTTCTATCTCGTCTATTTCTTCGAGTAACTGCTGTACTTTTTCTCGCAGTTTGGCTTTATTCTTCTCTGTGCTCTTCCGCCACACAAATTTGTATTTGTTCGCATTAGCCTCTATCTTTGTCCCATCTACAAAGTAGTGCTCCAGATCAACATAGCCCGCTTCCATCAGTTGCTCTATTACCCCGTAAAATACTTCGTCGATCACCGCTTTCATAACCTTCCCCCTGAAGCGGTTGATGGTTCGATGGTCTGGACGGTTCATCCCGCTCAGCCACATGTAATTCACATTCTCCCGCAGTTCTTTCGCTATTCGCCGCGAGGAAAACACCCGTTGTGTGTAGGCATATACGATGACTTTCAGCAGCATCTGTGGGTTGTAGGCGCTTGTCCCTCCCCCTTTGTACTGCTTCTCCAGTATCAGTCGATCGATCTCTTCGATCATTTTGCTCACCACCCTTACCAGATGGCTTTCAGGTATCAGCTCTTCCAGGCTCGGTGGTAATAGCATTGCTTGTTGTGGTTCGTATCGTTTGAAGATTTGTCTTTTCATCCCCCTATTATATTAAAGTTTTTGAGGCTGCCCATACTTTTGGGACAGCCTCAAAAAGAAATAAATTTTGAAGATTTTTATTCGCCTGAAGTTACAATCGCTTCAGGAAGCTCATAACCCAACTGCCTGAGCTGCTTTTTAAGGTCAATCAGTGATTTCCGTCCAAAACCTTCAACATCAAGCAAAGCCTGCTCACCGTGACTCAGCTTCTCAAGTACATCACCAGCTGTGGTAATTTTTGCCCTGGCAAGTGCATCCAGCGCTCGTGTGCCGAGTGTAAGTTCAGTCAATGGCCTGGCAGGAGACGTGCGAGATTCTTCACGCGATTTCTTCTGATCAATGAATTCTTGCCTTGCCTGCAGCTTGCGGTAGAAGCGGTCTACCTGACCTTCGATGTCCATGATTCTCTGCTGTTGCCCAGTAAAGAAGGGGTGACAGGCAGAACAAACTTCTGTGCGAATTTCTTTCTTGGTTGAACCGGTTGTCCAAGTGTTACCACAAGCACAGGTAACTACTGCATCCGGAAAATATTTGGGTTGGATTTCTTTTTTCATGGTTCGCAAACCATCCTTTCAATCATGATATCTCTTACAACCGTCAATTTAACGAAATAATGACGCTGTAAGCAGAAAAATAAATTTACTATGCGGTCTCTTCAGAGACTACACTGACTCGTTTGCGACCTGTCGGCAATGTTTCGTAAGTGACAATACCATCTGCAACAGCAAAAAGCGTATCATCTTTACCAACTTTGACATTCATACCAGGTTTTATGCGAGTACCACGCTGCCGGACAAGAATATTTCCGGAAATCACATACTCACCGCCGTAACATTTGACACCAAGGCGCTGTGAGTTACTATCACGTCCGTTGCGGCTTGAACCGCCGCCTTTTTTATGAGCCATGCCATTACTCCGTTTCTATTTTTTCAACTACAAGACGGGTGTATTTCTGGCGATGCCCAGTTTTTACCCGGTAGTGTTTCTTGGGTTTATATTTAAAGACGATGATTTTTGGACCTTTTTCTTGTGAAGCAACCGTTGTCTTCACTGAGGCGCCTTTGACAGCAGGGGTACCTACTTCAACCACATCATCATTGACATAAAGCAGTACCTTATCCAGTGTAACACTGTCACCCACTTCCTGGGGCAGCAGGTCCACATCAATCGTAGACCCTTCGACGGCTTTGTACTGTTTGCCGCCGCTTTCAACAATAACGTATTTCATAACTCAGTCTCCAATCTTCACTTCGCCGGTGGTCACGCGGTATTCAAACCGCCTGCCAACGGGGAAGTTGGCGATATATATTTGACCCCGATCAATTCCCGGGGCACAGCAGGCAGAATTATACCCGTCTCCTGGGCCGCTGTCAACCAAATTGGTTATAAGAACTGTGGTTATCGTTGGTTTATCGATGAGAAAATTTTCTCAGACGGCGATTATCTCCATCCCGCTCAGTAACACCAATTCTATCGAGGTATTCTAAGAACCCCAATGCATATTTACGGCTGGTGTGATATTGATCCCTAAATACAGCAACCGTAACCTGTTCCCCATTCTGCAGCTTTTGAATGATCTCTTCATACATTAGATCATAGTCATGCTTTCTGAAGAGAACATCATCAGTCACCTGTATCAGCTGGCCCGTTTCAATCAACCCGGAAAGCAGTGCCTCGCCTACCATCGCCTCACACTCCTTGACTGACGGCGGCGCATAGGGTTCAGCAGCAAATTTTCCCAACAAGTCATCTGCACGTGCTTTCTGAGCAGGTGTAAATATGATCTCATGTCCAGGGAGTTTGAGTACAGTACCATCTTCACTAATAACACTTTGTGAAATCAAGTTCGACAGAACCAGGTTGAATATCTTTTGCTGAAAGCCAAGCCGGCTCTTGAATTCCTCACGCGCCATTCCCCGTCGCAGCTTGTATTGTTGGTGATAGGAGCCAAGCAGCAGTTCTGCGTTTTTCTTTATTGCATTCCAGTGAGCGGATGAGGTGATCATAGAGCTATGCGAAACATTCTCGTCCTTCTCAAGCGGCATTATCAGGTGATCCTTCTCTAACTCAGCAAGAATCTCATCCGTCTGTGTCTTTGCTAAATTTGCCGTTGATATGACCTCTGACACAGAAGCAAATTGAAGCCGGTCTAAGGCATGCAAAAACATTTCAGCTGGCGTACCCTCCAGGAATGTCTCATACTGTTTGATGACTTCTGAAGAAAACCGTTTATACCGCCTTGGTGATCTTGTATTCAAAACAATGCCGCCACCCAATGTTTCACCTGGCGAGGGACGCCGGAGAATATAGCGATCCCCACGAACTGCAACAACATTGCTTTCAAGCTCGAGCTGCAGCCAGCCAGTGTCTCCTGGCAGCAATTTTTCTGAACCGATCAACCGCGATCTGACCGGAATTTCTGCCGAGCCCAGGTAAAGCTTTAGGTGGGTATTGTGTTCCAGCGGCATGCTGGCATCCTTCAGCAGTCTAAATTGCACATCCAGTCGGTTGGTTAATTCATAGTGGCCGGGGGTAACCAGGATATCACCGCGCTTTACCTGCTGTACATCGACCCCGCTGATGTTCACAGCTGTTCTACTCCCAGGATAGGCACTTTGCGCTTTGCGCTTGTGATTTTGAATGGTTCGAACCCTGCCCTTGTGATTTGCTGGCAACACGACAACTTCATCACCAGTATTCAAATGACCATCCAGGAGAGTGCCTGTTAAAACAGTACCAAAACCGGCGATTGAAAAAACCCTGTCAACTGGCAGCCTGGGTCTTCCAAGATCAGGTTTACCCGGCAGGATTTTTAACCTGTCAACAAGCAGTTCCTTTAGCTCTTGCAGCCCAAAACCAGTTTTTGCAGATACCCTGACTATCGGCGCTTCAGCCAACACCGTATCTTTGACAATCTCCCTGATGTCTTCTTCAAGCAAATCAAACCATTCAGGGTCTGAAATAAGGTCAGATTTCGTCAACGCAATGACGCCGCTCTTTATCTGAAGTAAATCAATAATTGCCAGGTGTTCCCTTGTCTGTGCCATCACCCCTTCGTCAGCAGCAATAACAAAGATCACAGTGTCAATACCACCAACACCGGCGAGCATGTTCTCAATAAAATCTCTATGACCCGGTACATCGATAATGCCGATCTCAATCTCATCAGTCAGCTTTAACCAGGCAAACCCGAGATCAATGGTCATCTCGCGGTCTTTTTCTTCCTTCAGTCTGTCGGGGTCAATACCCGTTAAGGCAGCAACCAGGGTTGATTTACCATGGTCAACATGCCCCGCCGTACCAATGACATACATATGCTGTTAATTCCGATCTATTTTCGATAATGATCTGTGTGTCTTCTTGCTGAGGCAAGCCACTGCTCAACGACAGGCGATATCAAATTCAGATTCTTCAGGTTCTCATCTACCACCTGCTTGATGAGGTCGTTCAATTGAACAAGGTCATCTTCAAGAACTGCCAGGCGATCACTTTGTTTTTCCATCTGGCGAGTATTCTCGCGATGCAGATCTTCCTGATTTAGGACCAAATTTGTCCATTTCTTCTGGTCATCTGCTTTGTAAGTTACCCATTCCTGCCTGAATCTTTCTTCAACCAGGCGCTGCATCTCAGTGATCTCATTCACTCGCCGCTCAAACCGTTCAGTTACATCTTCAAAGGATTCCTGGGCAATTTTCAAACTTTTGGTTGTTTCTGCCATTGCCGCCAGTTGAGCATCAATCTCTTGAGATTGCCGGTCTATGCCTTCAAAGTGATCGGCCCATTCCTGCCAGGCGCGTTCCTGCTCAACCATCAATACATTTTGTTTTTCAATAAATGCATTTTGAGCCTGGCGCCGCTCTGCCTCTGCTGCATACACTTCGTTGCTGCGAAGTTCAACTTTACGAATGCTGTCACCTGTGATTTCCAATTTTCCCCGAAATTCATCAAGACGCTTTCGCAATGCGCCAACTTCAGATTGCAAATCGGTCAGGCGTTTAGAGTCCTGGCGTTGAATATCGTCCATCATCCGTTGTGAACGCTTGAATTCTTCTTCTGATCTCTGATTTTGAAGGATCAATCCGCGCACATCATCTATCATGCGTGCCAGTTTTAAGTCTTCATCCACCCTTGCCTGGATAGATTTTTTCAAATCAGGAACTGGATCACCAACTCGTTTTAACTCGTTGATAGACCGGTTAATTACCTCAATATCATTACGGCGGGATTTTTCCAGCTCACGGTTATAGTCTTCACGGCGTTTTTCTGCCATTTCAATTAATTTAGCAAATTCAACTTTAGTCTGTGCTATAACGCCATCAAACTTGTCAAGCCGGCTCATGATGACCGGTATCTGGTTAAGCTCATTTGCGAGAGAATTGATTTGTTTTGGTTGACCGGAGACATTTTGGGCGAGCGTATTCAAGCGGCTCTCCAGGTCTGCAATTTGAGCCTTATCTTTGCGGCGCTCTTCATCAAGCCATTCAAGCCTTTTTAGTATTTGATCATTTTCCATCATGACCTCAATTTTTAAGCTGGTTCTTAGCAATAATCAGAAATCATCCAGCTAATTTTTAGAATGATATCCAGAAACTACCCCACAGTTTGGGTAATCTCAAATATTTCGAGAATATCAGGTTGAATATGCAGGTGTCTATATCTTGAGATTATACCAAAAAGTACTGGTCGGTTTACGAAAGCAATCAATACAATTTATCAAACACGTTAAGCAGGTCGAATAATGAAGGGATGATTGTCTTTGGTAATATACCAAGCAAAAATAGTGCAATCGTGCCAATAGATAATAAAGATATCTCCCTGAAGCCTTCAAAACGCATCGAATCTCCGAATCTCTTACCAGCCAAAAACGAGATTGCCCGCAAGCCCCCGGCCAGGTATAAGAGAGAACCTAAAAGGAGAAAGAGGGGCGCAGAATTGTCAATACTCGCCATGTTTTCATACATTGAAAGTCTAAGTGAAAAGTTTCCCAACAATGGCAGACCAGATATGGCAAAAATAGCTGTTGCCATTGCAAGAGATGAGAATGGCAGTTTTTGAGATGTTCCTGACAGCTTACCATAATCAAGTGATTGCTGATACCTTGAGATGATCGTTATGGAGAGTGCAAAGACAGCCAGAGAAATAATTCTTGCTGGAAAATAGCCTATGAAAATCTTGTATCCGTTCTCAGTAAGCAAACCTAATGCAGCCAATTGCATACCTGTCTCAAACAGAACACCATAACCAAACAGGCGAGCGAGATTCTTTTGAAACACAGCAGACAAGCCTGAAATTACCACCATGATTATCCCAATTAGTGTCAAACCCGGCGATAAATCTGGAAAATTTCGCAGCCAGGAATAGGCATTGATGAAATCAAGGATGAGCATAAAGACCACTGTTGGAATGAGTGTTAGGATAAAGCCAGCAATATAAGGGTTAATCTCAACCACCAGCCTGGGTACCCATGAACTGAAGGGAAAGATTGATAGCCAAAATGCAAAACCCAATACTAAAAGGAAGAAGGCTTGCATAAGAAGGAAATTATCGGCCGGGTTAACCTCGACTCTTTCAGCAGCCCAGCCAGCCAAAAGGATAAAAGGCAGCGCCATTGTTTGAAATACAAGGTAACGCATCACAGCTGTGCGTTGTTGGTGACCGGGAGGCGCAGCTGCAGGAATACTTGCCAGGATAGCCACTTCAAACAGCATGGCCGCATAAAGGAAAGGTTCCACTGCCAGGGCGGACACCAGCAAAACAATCATCAACAATCCCATTGGTATAAAGAAGCGATTGGTTTGCACAACGCCTGCTCCAAAAAACCAGAATCCACCCAACGCATACAGCATGATCAGCAGTGGGCGATCTCCTGCGCTGAGAACAATACGCCTTCCAAGTATTGTAAAAGTGGATGAAATTTCAAAGTTGAAAGACCCTATCTGAACCACTTCATCAATTGGAAGCAGCAAGGCGGCTAGTGCAAGGAATAAACATACGCTCGTAGCGATACTAACAGCAGTGAATCGATGGTTTCGTATAAACCAAAGCAGCATTACAACAAGTGATGGGAAAATAATCCAGATATACGCGGAAGTCATGGGGACTCCTCTTCCAGGACTTCAGCGGTTAAGTACGCACCAACAAGTGCAAGTCCCAAATTTGTAATTGCCAGGAGCCCGGTTACAAGCACCGAATTTTCCACTGCCGCATATATGATTTCAAATCCTGAAATTACCGTTACCAGTCCAAAGATCACTCGCAAATTATGATTGGCAACGCCGATTTGCAGAATTCCAACACCGATTAAGATCATACCACCCCAAAGAATTACCAGTCCGGTGGGTATCCACTTAACCAAGGTTGGGCCGATTGAAAACACAACCAGCCATACTGCACCGGAAGTGGCTATATGAAAGATATTGCCAAAAATCCCTTGAAAGTCTTCTTCACTTTCTCGTTCAGGTAACGAGGAGCCAATCAGGGCACAAACCATCCACCCTACAACCAGTTTCACTGCCGCCAGACCAATTGGCCATACCAGGCTGACCAGCCAAAATACAGCCAGGTATTGAACAGCCAGGACAATGATGCTGTTACGCCATTTCTGTCCAACCAGCATCAATAACGTTGTCGCCATGATGACAATCACTGCCAAAACAGCCAGATTCTGGGTCATCATGGGATTACCCTCACATTTTGCAGCATCGTCAGGATCATCACCAGCAGTAGCGCAGCCCAAATAACGCCGGCGTTACCTTCTAGAATTCCCTCAATCCCATTGATCCCTCGTTGAAGCAAGCGATAGACTGTTTCGAAGACTTTGTAAATGGCCTTTAAAATAAATCCTTCTTGAAGTATCTCTACAATTGATTGAAGCCTGGTATAAATCAAAGAGTTTTTCTGCAATATACCAATTGTTGTCTTACCAATTCGAAATTTCAAAATCAAGTAAAGCACTACTGCAAGCACAACGGGAATGATGGACATCCACCAAAACTTAATCACAGGCAAAGCCCGGTTGATCAAGAAAACGATGGTTAATTGAACAGCCGCAGTGATTGATAAACCAGTTATGTTCATCGCAGTCATCCATCGTTCAGACACGACGACATCCCGGAACTTGCTCACACCTATTTTCACAAAGCCTGTTAACAGAAAAATGTAAGTCAGTAAAAATATAATACTAAATAGATCCACTCCTGGCTGGGTAACACCAACCCATCCAGGTGATGTCAAAGTCAAAGGCAAACCGCTCAAAGCAACGAAGCCGATGATTGGAAACACATACAATGACTTTGACTGCGGCGAAAATATCAGGTTAACCGGTCCAATAAGGATCATTACTGTGACCCAGACAACCGCTGCACCAGGGTCTCCTCTGATTGCAGACAAAATTGCAATACTGGAAACAGCATATAACCACGAGGATAACCGCTTCTGATCTGTGTTCGCCAATAGCCACCCAAATCCACCTAACAGGGCAATAAGACTGATAACCAGCTGTAAATTATTTCCCGCAATCGAGAGGTTAATCTGTGCAGGTAACCGGCCAAGAATTGCCAAACCAGTAACTGTGCCTGTTACCAACCTGGCGAGTGAGAATTCCTTAGAGATGTTGCTTAAATGGGAATCAACTGGGGTCAATAAAGAAGACCAGATCCTGATACACACTGCAGCTATGATAATCAAACTGGCGTTTTGACTGTATTGACCCAATGTCAGCACAGCCTCTGACGAACTGATGACCATCGACCAGACAAGAACGAAGCTCGAAAGAGTTCTAAAGACAAGGTTGACCAGCAGGGCTTGTTTTCCTTTATCAGACAATCCTGCTTTTACCAGCACTACTGAATCAATAAAATCGTACAGTGTCCATGACATTAAAAAAGCTACTGGTGTGGCTGAAAGTGTTGCCAGCAAGCTGGAAAAAAATAACAATAAAACACTGGCAACACGGGCAGGTTTCTTTTCATCACGCGAGACAGTTGGATAGGTAAGCAGTATTGTCAATAACAGTGTCGCCAGGCTGAAGGTAAGGGGCCATGATACAGAATCAAACTGATAGGCAATAAACTGATAGTTGCTGTTCAATGGGCTCCAGTTGATCAAGTTGAGGCCGATTACCGGCACGAAGTGATAAACAAGTATCAGCACCCAGGACAAAAATGAGGCAGCGATTGCGCTTAACCAAATAATACCTGCCCGCCATTGAAACACATACACAGACAGAGTTACAACGCTTGAAATCAAGATGAAAAGAATTGGTAATAAAGTGAGCATGCGCCTCAGTCAGACTTTCTTAGAGAACCTCTGGTGCCTTCCTGTAGATAAACTGCCCGAAGCCTGCGCTGCCATGCCAGCTGCTCCCATCAACGATTAATTTACCTCTCAAGAACACCTTCACCGGGAATCCTTTAAGCTGCCATCCTTCAAACAGATTATAGTCAGTCCTGTGTTTTGCAATTTTCACCCCATAGTTAACTGTTTTCTCCGGGTCCCAAATCACAATATCCGCATCAGCGCCCGGCTGAATAGATCCTTTCTGGGGATACATTCCAAATATTTTTGCAGGATTGGTACAGGCAAGTGCAACAAACTGATTTAGCGTAATGCGTTGTTTGCCCACACCATATGTCCACAATATTGGCAGTCTGTCACCAACACCCGGTAAACCATTAGGAATTTGTGAAAAATCATCCCGCCCCAGCTCTTTTCCTTTGATTTTTATCCTGGTACCTTCGTAGGAAATCTGGGTCTCTCCATCAAAAAAGAATGGGCAGTGATCGGTGCTGATGACTTGAATGGTCCCATTAGTCAGACCAGCCCATAACCTCTCCTGGTCTTCCCTGTGGCGCAAAGGCGGTGAACAGACAAATTTGGAGCCATCTTCCTGTGCAAGTGCATCTTCATTGAAATACAGGTATTGTGGGCATGTCTCCCCCATCACAGGCAGCCCATGACTGCGACCGTATGCCAATTGATCCACTTCCCCACCGGCGTTCATATGCACCAAGTACAGCGGCGCGCCGCTCTGTGCTGAAAACGCAATAACCCTCAAGGATGCCTCTACGGCTCCCCAGGCTGGCCGGGTCCTGGCGTGCCATATCGGAGATGTATGTCCACTCGCCAGAGCTTCTTTGATCAAGACATCAATGATATCTCCATTCTCGGCATGCACCATCGTCAACAAGCCATGCTTTTTTGCTATACGCATCAATTTGAAGATATCACCATCCTGCAGTCGCAAACGGTTGTTATAGGCAGTGAATACCTTAACGCTGGTTATGCCCTCGCCCGGCAGCAGTGCCAGGTCTTTGGCGATGGTTTCGTCAAACCGGCTGATATTCATGTGAAAGGAATAATCAACGGCTGCCTTTTCTGCGGCTTTTTTGCGCCATGCCCTGACATTTTCAATCAGCGGGTCAAAATCCTGGGAGATGAAATCAAGCACAGTGGTAGTGCCGCCAAAAGCAGCTGCCTTATGGCCTGTGTAATGATCATCGGATGAGATCGTGCCGGCCATTGGCAGATCCAGGTGCGTGTGCACATCCACCCCGCCGGGCAGCACATAACAGCCTTCTGCATCATGCACTTCCGCATCTGAATCCAGAAAATCATGACCAATGCTTGCAATCTTTTCACCATCGATCAAAATATCAGCTTGAAAGGTGTCTTCAGCCGTAACCACCATGCCATTTTTGATAATCTTTTTCACAGAATTACCTCCCGAACCTTCCAAGACGACAATTAAACCGATACTGGAACAACAACGATATGCTGCTCAGTCTGAGTCGCTGTAGACATCACCGTTTTCATGGATAGAGTTTTGAGCCAGAAAAGTAAAAAGGTCAAGCGGCAGTGGAAAGGTTTCAGTCTGTCCAGCCTGGTAACGGTTACCAAGGGCTGCCCGTTCGCGCAAACTTTTCCACAATAACTCCCGTTCTTCAGACTTAATCACCAGGTCTTCGACACGTTTAGCGTTGAGCAAGTAACTTCCTGTTGTGTAAACAAAAGTCAATCGTTTCCATCTCTCAGCAACAATGGGTTGATCAAGTGCAATTAACGGTCCTAACTGGATTTTGAAATATTCTTCATCCGCTCTTGGATGGTTTGGCTCATCGCGTATCAGTTCTGAACGCCGGCACAGTTCATGGCCGCGCATCTCAGCAAAGTACTCAATCCGCCAGCGGTGTTTTTCACCAAATGTTCCCGGCTGGTAGAATGCCAGGTAATCAACCTCGATCACCTTTGGCGCAAATTTCAGTGGGATCCGGTACCATCCAAGGACCCTGGCAATCTCAAAGTCTTTAGGCTTTGGTAAAACAGAAACCAGGACAATATCGGATAACCTGATGTTTTGATTCATTTGACACCGATCCAAACTTTAGCATCTAACAGAGTTCAGCTTTCATAAAAACACACTTACTTGCTGTCATCCGGTCCCTTGCTGACGATATACAGCGGCCGGCCTTTTACTTCGTCATAAACACGGCCGACGTATTCTCCCAGAATGCCCAGCGATATTAACTGCACACCACCCAGGAATAATACAGCAATGAGTGTTGTTGCCTGGCCAAAAAACGCCTGGGTTCCAATAATCCTTGTGACAATCACCACCGGAATCGCCAGGATGCTGATGCCTGCCGCAATAAAACCAAGGTAGGTTGCCAGCTGCAAGGGGAAATAGGAAAAGCTGGTAATAGCATTTAATGCCAGCTTGAGCATTTTCTTAAGCGGATATTTGGTCTCTCCTGCGAAGCGTGCCTGTCGTTTATATGAAACACCGATTTGCTTAAAGCCAACCCAGGCTGACATACCGCGTAAGAAGCGGTGCTTTTCACGCATTTTATTAAGCACATCCACGACACTGCGGTCCATCAGGCGAAAGTCGCCGGTATCCAGCGGGATTTTCACATCGGTGATCTTGAAGATTAGCCGGTAAAACAGTGATGCTGTGAATGTCTTAAACCAGCTTTCACCAGCCCGTTCCGATCTGACCGCATAGACAACCTGGTAACCTTCCTGCCATTTCTTGATCAGGTCAAGGATCACTTCAGGCGGGTCCTGTAAATCGGCATCGATGATCACAACGGCTTTACCACGGCTGTAATCTAACCCGGCGGTGACAGCAATTTGATGGCCAAAATTTCGCGCAAAAATCACCGGTCTAACCCGGTCATCTTTATCAGCGTAAGCCTTGATAGAATCCGTTGAGCCATCGGTAGATCCATCATCAACCAGGATTAATTCCCAGGTTTCACCGGTTGAATCCATGACCTGGGTCATGCGCTTATACAGCTCATCAATACAGCTAATTTCATTATATACAGGTACGATGATCGATAATGTTGGGTTCATTTTTGTGTTCTCCAGCGATTATTAACGATTAATAATCATTTTTGTTCAGATGTTTTATCAACGCCTGCATGCTTGGCTCAATGACAGGCGCCGGGTTTACAGCCTGCAAGGCTGTTTGAATGTCCTTCAAGCCGCTGCCAGTATTGACAACCATGACAGGATCTTCAGGTTTGATGAAGTTCTGGTCCAATGCTTTCAATAAACCGGCATACGCTGCCGCTCCCGCCGGCTCAGCAAAGATGCCAGCTCCCCCAAGGGCAGGTATCGCATCAACAATCTGTTGATCAGTGACGGTGAAATATGCACCTTTTGTCTGAACAGCTGCATGCACCGCCCTTACGCCATCTCGCGGCAAATCAACTGAAATACTGTCAGCAAGGGTATTGGCTTTAACTGGCGTGATGTTTTCTGTGCCGGCAAAAAAGGCGTTTGCTACTGCTGCTGAGTTGCTTGACTGTATGCCATAGATACGCGGCATCACCTCAAGCCAGCCTAACGCAACAAGGTCCTTAAACCCTTTATGCAGGCCTGAGATGATATTACCATCGCCAACTGAAATAAAAATTGACAGTGGTGAATGAAGGTCAAACTTTGTGATGATATTCTCCCAAATCTCAAAAGCAGCAGTCTTTTTCCCCTCAACCGTAAATGGATTGTATCCGGTGTTGCGGCAGTACCACCCAAATTCCTTTGCAGCCTGCACGCTTAGATCAAAAGCCTCATCATAGCTGCCATCCACGAGGATGACCTGTGCGCCATAAACCAGCAGCTGGGCGATCTTCGCTTTCGGTGCAGTTTTTGGTGCAAAGATAACCGCCTTCCTACCAATGGCAGCTGCCATGCCGGCCAGCGCAGCACCTGCATTTCCAGTAGAAGCGGTCACAACTATATCAGCCGAAAATTCATGGGCAGCTGCAAGAACGAGTGCGCTGGCACGATCTTTCAACGATCCTGTTGGATTGCGCCCTTCATCCTTAATCCAAAGCTGATCCAAACCTGTTTGTAATCTTAATGAAGGTGGAGCATAATCCGGTGTCCATCCAACGGAATGAAATGGTGTCTGAGCATTTTCGATACGCTCCACAGGTAATAGAGGCAAATAGCGCCACATTGAATTTTCTACCCTTGACAGGATATCTTCCTTATCGTATCGCTTTTTTATCTCCTCGATGTTGAGTATCACATCAAGATTGCCCCCATCGTGTGGGCAGGTATACCTTAGAACATCAGGCGTAAATTCCTGATTGCAGAGCGAACAGCGATATCCCAGAAAATTTGTCAAAACAAACTCCAATAGTCATATGAAAGTAAATTCAAACGACTTTCCAAATTTATTAAGTGATCACATTCAATTATCTTACCCCAATTATACTGGACGGAAAGGCACCCTCAAGTGCCAGCAAATCAGCTATTTTGGATCACAGCCCGCATAATCAAACAGTTGCTTTGTGATACTCACATTTTTTTGTGTTTCAGATGCTTTTACAAATGCATCTAAATGTGCACATAGAACTGGCCTGTTTACCGGGTCACTGAGCAGGGTATCGACCATTTTTTCTGCCTCTGCTGAATTCCCTAGTGCAGCATAAGCTTTTAGAAATGGCAGTAGTTCCGTCGGGTCCTGCGGTGAGAGACCAGCGGTCAGGCTTTCTTCATATAATGATGTAACAGTCTCGTAATCTTTGTTTTGAAAAGCCAAATCAGCCTTTTGAAAGATGTAACACCAGCCATGAGCGGGCTCGGGCAACAAGACATTCGGGGGAACAGCCTGACCCATTATTTCAGGCAATACTCTCTCCAATTTGGAGATCTTCGCAGCATTGGCCACCTTTTCTGGTAAAAACCAGATTGTGGAATCATCCGGTCCAAGCAATCTGACACACATATCAGGATCCTGGTAGTAAGCCAGCAGCGCTGAGGTGCTGCTTTCAAAAGTGGTTCTGCGGTAATTATGAGTAATCGGAATGCCTTCTTTCAGGCTGGGAATCTCGTTATACTGCGGGTCCATTCTAAGAAACAGATCGAAGAATTTATAGGGCAGCTGCATTGATGTAAGTGCTGGCGCGTATGTCCAGTTTAGCGGCGCATTCAGGTTGTTATCGCTGTGACGGTAGAGGGGTATATCATCTGAAACCAGCACTGTTCCACTCTCAAGTGCCGGCGCACGCCAGGAGAGCTGCCAGAAAAACTGGCGCATCTTCTCCGATTCATAGCGATATTCTTTGGCATTCTGATAGTGAAAAAACAGGCTCAACCCGACCAACACGCCCAATACCAGAACATGGTAAGGCTTTCGGAAGATAAGTTCCAGGACACCAGCGATGAGGATGCTCAACCCGGGCAGGAACGGAAGAATTGATCTGTCCCAGGGGAAATCAATCCTTATTGGGATATGGGTAATCCAAAACGGCCAGCCCGCGATTAGCAATAAATATATGCTAAACAATATCGGGTAAAACCCTGTGTCTCTCCAAAATACAGAGGACGATGCAACTTGGCTTTTTTCATCCTTTTCTGACCTTAGCCAGTAAAGATAAACCAGAACCAGGGAAATAAGGATCATCACCAGCAGGTAGAACATTTCTCGTTTGCCTACTGGGACAATCAACACCTGTCTCCATGCATCTATCAGCACCGCTTTAAGGTCAATAACAACCTGTAACGCCAGGCCGGTTATGGCTGAAAATGGATCAGCAGTAAATTCTTCAACCAGCTGAGGCTGGTAAGTTGGAAATTTGAAAACAAATACCCGCCAGTAAAGGAAACCAACTACCACAATAAGTGTAGGCAGCCAGGTTTTTACAATTTTTTTGATTGTTGTGGCGATTTTTGATGACGTTCTTCCAAGAACGAAAAATAAAAGAACAGGCCTGGCAGCTTCAAGACCGATAAAATACTCTGATAGAAACAATGAGGCAGCTGCAAGCATTGATAAGAGGGTTAACACCCAATAGTGAAACCCACTTTTGCCGACAGACCACAGCATCAGTAAGATTGACAATAAAAACAGGTCAAGTACAAAGAAATGCAGGATGAATTCCACAGCAATCGGCTGTTGAGTAAAACCCGGATACAGCACAAAAAGGATGCCAGCCCAGGCTGCCAATCCGGGTTTATCAGGAGCTATCCGCTTAATGATAGAAAAAAACAGACAGCCGCTGATCCAGCGCAGAATCAAATTGAAGATGTGATAGGGCAGCGCTTGTTCGCCCAGAACTGCCATCACCGGGTTGTAGAATAACCCGGAGAACGGTCGGTCAATTGAGGCAAAGGTTCCAGGTCCGCCAAACCCGATTAAATGGCGATACCAGACATATGACCAATCGTCGCCATAGAAGCCAAACCAGCGAAAGTACACTCCGTAGGCTAACGCACACAACCCCAACAGCACTGCGGGGTATTTGACTTGTTGAAGCCAGGCTTTCAAATGCAATTTTTTCAAGATTTCACACCTCTAAACAGGCAAGCTGTTTATTGAAAACAGCCAAGTTCTTCAAAAATCGCCTGTGATTGTTGTTGGGAGGCGGGAGTCATTTCTGTTTGATCAACAGCGTTCTGCCAGCTTTCGCAGGCGAAGGTCCGGTATAAATCATCAGTTACCACCTGTTGGGCAACCTGTCTGGCGGTTTCAAGGTCTCCTGTAATGATCAATCCTTTCATAAATATCGCCAGTTCGTCAGGTGAATAGGGTTGAAAGCCTTTTTCACCGGCTTCACGATATAAATCAACAACCTTGTCCCACTCTGAGAACTGGCCGGCAAGCTCGGCCTTTTGAAAGTAATAACACCAATCCTTCGCAACCTGTGAACCGAACACATGCGGCAGGCTGACAGTTGGCTCAGGGATATTTGCGATCAAATCTTTTCGGCTCAGATACAGCAAATCCCCCAATTGATCAGGAATACCGGGCAGGTTTTGATCCTCAGGACCAAGAATGCGCAGACACTGGTCCGGCAAAATCTTGAACGCAATCATGCTATCAGTGTTACCACTGAACTTGAAGGAACGATAATTGTGCTCAACAGGCATGTCCCTGCCTACTTCTTTGAAGGTGGTTTGCCGCCTAATATTTAAATCAAAAGCACGGTAAGGAATGTTCTTCAGGTGCAAATCCGGAGCGTAAACCCAATTGAGCGCAGGTGAGAGCGTGTTGTCACCATAGTATAGAAATGGTATTCCGTCAGTCAGGAGAAAGGTGTTCTCTTCCAATTCGGGTACGCGCCAGATAAGCTGCTGGAAGAACTGTTTCACTTCCTTCCACTCATTGATATAGCTAACGGCATTTTGATAATGGAAGACCATTGCCAGGCTGACAAGTCCACTGATGATCCACACCCTGGCACGCGGCTGAACGATCAGCACCAGCAGACCTGTCCACAGCAATGCTGCACCTGGCATAAATGCCAGTGAAGGTCTATCCCATGGGAAGCCGGATTGAATCGGCACGTCAACCAGCCAGAACGGCCAACCGGCAAACAATAATGCAGCTGCGCCTAACAGCAACGCTTGCGTGGCCCATTGCTCTTCACTGGTGCCTGGTGCAGAAGAGTCACTTTTAGCATCACTCAGCAACCGTACAAGCCAGAATACTATTATGAAGAAGAGGACAAACAACCCGACCGAGATGATGATATGAATATAAGCGTTGGATTGGGCGAATGCCTGGCTCCACACCTTAACAATCAACAACCACAGGTCACTGAGTACCTTCCAGAACAGTTGAAAAATCCCCTTTGCAGGGTTGGCCAGAATTCTATCAAGTACAGCGGGTTCATAAAATTGAAAAGAGAAGATAAAGACCCGCCAGACAAAAAATAGCACAGCCACCAACAGATACGGCAGCCAGGTAACCAGGCTGACTTTCAGGCGTTTACCTTTGCTGAGCCCCTTTTCCCGCAGGTTGAACCACAATAAAATCGGCCGCATAAGTTCAAGGCCAATAAAGTACTCCACCGAAAACATCCCGGCACCAAGCAAGACACCGGCTATTGTCAGACTCCATCGTCTCCACTTATCCACTGTATGCTGTGCTTTAAGCATCAGCCCCAGTGAGAGAAAGGTCATCAGCATCACCGTAAAGTGCAGGATGAATTCCAATGGCAGCGCTTGCTGTTTAAACCCGGGATAGACGCAGAAGAAAATGACCACCCAGGTGAGATTGCGCGTTTTAGCCGGCCAGAGCAGAGACAGCACCCACCAAAAAGCCAGAGCTGAAAACCAGCGCAGTAATAAGATGAGGGCGTGGTACGCCCACACAGTTTCACCCAACAAAGGCGTGTAAAGCTGATAAATCCAGGCTGAGAAGGGTCTGTCAGGCGCGACAAATGCCGGGTATTCTCCGGCGCCTAACAGATGAAAAACATACAGGTACTGCCAATCATCACCATACAGCCCAAGCCAGGGTATATAAATACCAAATGAAAGCACGATAACCGCCAGGAACAACAGCGGAGGCTTGATTGTGGTGCTTTTCAAAAGCGCCTTAAGTTGCATTTGCCTGCCTGTTAATGTTTAGTAATTCAATAGTCTGGCAGCAGCCCGGTTATGCTTCTCTACCTGGGTTGGCAGGTCAACTGTCACCAGCTGACCCTTCATAACCACAGGTTTTCCATGCACAAAATTGTAATCAACGCCTGTGGGTGAGCAGAATAAGACAGCCGAAACTGGATCGTGTAATGCACCGGCGTAATCAATTTTGTTGAGATTGATTGCAATAAAATCCGTACATTTCCCTGGTTCCAGACTGCCGATGTCACTGCGTCCTAAAACTGCAGCACCGCCGCGCGTTGCCATCTCCAGGGCTGTCCTGGCAGTCATCAGAGGCGGTGCATCGACATTTGACAGGGATGCACCCATAATACCCGATCTCACCCTGGCGAGCAGCATCGCCATGCGTGTTTCTTCCAACAGGTTGGATGAGTCATTGCTGGCCGAGCCATCCACCCCAATACCCACTTTTATTCCCGCCTTCAGGTAATCCCCAATTGGGGCAATGCCGGAAGCCAGACGCATGTTTGAGCTTGGGCAGTGGGCAACACCGCTTCCAACTTGCTTGAGTAGGGATACCTCATCCTTATTGAGGTGTACCGCATGGGCAAACCAGACATCATCCCCTACCCAGTCTAATGACTGCATGTAAGATACGGGTCTGTAACCAAACTTTTCAAGGCAGAAGCTCTCTTCATCTTCCGTCTCTGCCAGATGCGTGTGCAGATGAACACCGTACTCCCTGGCAAGCAGTGCGCTTTCACGCATCAATTTTCCCGTCACGCTAAACGGTGAGCACGGGGCCAGCACAATTTGCAGCATTGAGCCGGCGTTGGAATCGTGATATTTTTCGATCAAGCGTTGGCTGTCTTTGAGTATGGTCTCTTCACTGTCCACAACAGAATCAGGCGGCAGACCTCCCTGGCTCTCACCAAGGCTCATGGAGCCCCTTGAGGCGTGCAACCGTAACCCAACCACTTTAGCACCTTCAATCTCATCATCCAGAGAAGACCCATTGGGAAAGAGATAGAGGTGATCTGATGCAGTGGTGCAGCCTGAAAGTGCCAGCTCGGCGAGGGCTGTTTGTGTGGAAGTGTAAATATCGTCCGGAGTCATGCGTGCCCAGATAGGGTACAGGGTCTTCAGCCAGTTGAAAAGATTGACATCCTGTGCGGCTGGAACTGCCCTTGTGAGGGTTTGATAAAAATGATGGTGAGTGTTGATAAGTCCCGGCAGGAGAATGTGTCCGCTAAGATCCAGAACCTGGTCTGCGCTGGTAGGCAGCATCTCATTGTTTCCCACCACCTCAATAAAACCATCACGGCAGAATATGCCGCCGTTTACAATCTCAGTTCTGGCATCGTCCATTGTGACCACAACTGATGCATTTTTAATTAATAAGCTGGTCATCAATACACCTCAAAAATAAATGATGAAGAGCACGTGCTGTAACTCTTCATCATTATACACAGTTTCAAATATGGACTGCTGAATTGGATATAACTACCCCACTATATGATTATTTAGCATCTGAGTGCTGTGCTGCTCGCAGGGTGTTGCGTAAAAGCATGGCAATGGTCATTGGTCCAACCCCACCTGGAACAGGCGTAATGGCAGAAGCAACTTCCTTGACCTCTTCAAAATCCACATCGCCAACCAGACGGTAGCCCCTCTTGGCAGCAGGGTCGTCCACGCGATTGATGCCAACATCAATAACCACAGCGCCTGGCTTCACCCAGTCACCTTTGACCATCTCAGGCCGGCCAACAGCAGCAATCAGGATATCAGCGCTGCGGACAATTGAAGGCAGGTCTTTGGAGCGTGAATGGCAAATGGTGACGGTCGCATTTTCACCAACCAGCAACAACGCAACAGGCATGCCCACGATGTTTGACCGCCCCAAGACAACCGCATTTAATCCCTCCAGCGTGGGAAGCGTCTTCTTTAACAGGTAAATACATCCATCCGGAGTGCAGGGTACAAACAGAGGTTCTCGCCCTTTTTGAGCGAGCCGGCCAATATTTAATGGATGAAAACCATCAACATCCTTTTCAATGCTGATGGTATTTAGCACCCTTTCTTCATCCAACCCATCGGGCAAAGGAAGCTGTACCAGGATACCATTAATCGCTGGATCATCATTCAGCTTTTTCACAAGCGCTTCAACTTCCGCTTGAGATGCATCTTTTGGCAAATCAAACCCAAATGAGTCAATGCCAACCTCGGCACACGCTTTTTGTTTATTGCGCACATACACCTGTGAAGCTGGGTTATCTCCCACAAGGACGGTAGCCAATCCTGGCTTTGATTTCCCCTCGCTGATCCGTTGAGCAACTTCTTCTCCCACATGTTTGCGCACCGATTCAGCTATAGCTTTTCCATCAATTATGCTTGCACTCATAACTCACTCCCTTCTCTTATAATAATAAATGTCAGTCAGCCTGGATGATTTTCTTGTATGTTATTAAAAATTATACACTACATCGACTGGTAATTTTTAAAAGATTACTTCACTCATTTAATGCATTAATAAAATATAATGACTGTGAATAATTTGATTTAGTATTTGGAGATTTAAATGTCAACCGTTGGAAAAACAAAAGGTAATATGACTGTCGTAAAGTTGCAGCAGAAAAAGGACAGGGGTCAAAAAATATCTGCACTGACAGCCTACGATTATCCCACTGCAAAACTCGTAGATCAAAGCGGTATTGACCTGATTCTAGTTGGTGATTCAGTCGGTATGGCTGTTTTGGGTTACGATACGACACTTCCTGTGACAATGGACGAGATGATTCATCACTGCAAGTGCGTGGCGCGCGGCGTTCAAAATGCCCTGCTGGTAGGCGACATGCCCTTTCTTTCATACCAGGTCAGTCCGAGGGACGCTGTCAAAAATGCCGGCAGATTTTTACAGGAAGGCGGTATGGATGCGGTGAAATTAGAAGGCGGCCGGGAGCGCCTTGAGGCTGTTCGACGGATTGTTGAAGCCGGCATTCCTGTTATGGGACACCTGGGTCTTACACCGCAAAGCGTCAACCAGCTTGGTGGTTTTCGCGCGCAGGGTAAAACATTGATCGATGCGAAAAAGATTTACGAAGATGCCCTGCTGCTTGAGGGAGCGGGCATATTCTCACTGGTGCTTGAGTCAGTGCCCGTCCAGCTGGCTGCAGATATCACAAAAGCCGTTAAGGTGCCTACCATCGGCATTGGGTCTGGACTTGAATGCGATGGACAGATCCTGGTACTGCATGACATGGTTGGCATGACCGATATGCAGGCGCCAAGGTTTGTCAAAAAATATGCCGATGTCAATTCAGTGATTCTATCTGCACTGCAGGCTTATAAAGATGATATCGAAAATGCACGTTTTCCAGAACCTGCCAATAGTTTCCAGATGGATGAAGATATCTATACTGAATTTACCTCTCTGATATACGACACAAAATGAAACTACCGTTCTTATTGGTGGGAAGCGGCGCAGTCTCTTGCTTGTTTGCCGCCCGTTTTGCGGCTGCTGACATTCCATTCATAATGCTGGCAAACTGGCCTGAAGGCTATTCGGCTCTGAAGGAACGGGGTGTCACATTAATTAGTGATAGTGGAGAGGCAACCCAATATCCAGTACATGTGGTTAACACAAAAGAGCTGGTTGAACCTGTCAGCACTGCTCTGATCTTGGTCAAAGCATGGCAGACTGAGCGATCAGCCTACCAAGTTTCACAGGTGCTCATGCCTGATGGTATGGCATTGTCTCTGCAGAACGGCGCAGGTAATCATGAGATACTGGCTGATGTTCTGACAGACAAGCGAGCCAGTGTTGGTATTAACGAGTATGGCGCAACCTCACTAGCACCGGGTGTTGTCAGAACAGCCGGGTCAGGCAGAATTGTTATTGAAAATAAAGTACAGCTTGAAAGTATTCGTAAGGCGCTGGTTCTGGCTGGATTCGCTGTTGAGACCATCGATGATATTGCCGACCTGGTTTGGCAAAAACTGTTAATCAATGCAGTTATCAACCCGCTTGCAACGTTGTTTGAAATACCCAATGGAAAGCTGTTAGAAAGCGCTCACACGATTAATATCATGGAAATGCTGTGCTCTGAAATTTTGAGCCTCTATCACCACTGCAATATTCACCTCCCTTCAATGGATCCACTGGCTGAGGTTTATAAAGTGATTATTGCAACTCGCACAAACCGCTGTTCAATGCTGCAAGATCTTGATCGCGGCACCAAGCCGGAACTGGAGCAAATTACAGGCGCTCTCATTCAAAAAGCTGAAGCGGCTGGATACAAAATACCCGGTAACGCGTTAATGTATGAGCTGTTAAAGGCAAAATTTGAGGGTTATAAATCTTTATAATTAAAAAATTATCTTATAAAGTAGGTCATATGCAAAAGATCTCAAGCATTGATGAAATTAGAAGGATCAGAAAATCCCTTCCAGAACCTGTCGGTTTTGTTCCCACTATGGGTTATCTGCACGCGGGACATTTGATGCTGGTCAAAAAAGCACGGCAGGAATGTGCGTCAGTGTTCACTTCCATATTTGTTAATCCCACACAGTTTAGTCCACAGGAAGACCTGGCAAAGTACCCGCGTGATCTTGAAAGAGATTTTGCCGCTCTGGAACATGAGGGCGTTGATGTGGTTTGGACACCAGACAACGCCATGATGTACCCGGAGGGATATGACACCTGGGTGAATGTTGAATCCATCTCCAGGTCACTTGAAGGCGAAATCCGTCCCGGTCATTTTCGCGGCGTCGCTACAGTGGTCACCAAGTTGTTTCACGTTGTCCACCCTGACAAAGCCTATTTTGGTCAGAAAGATGCACAGCAAGCCTGGATAATCAAAAAAATGGTGAAAGACCTGAATTTCAACATCGATATCCACATTGAACCGACCGTGCGAGAAGCTGATGGGCTGGCAATGTCCAGCCGTAATGTGTATTTGAACACCGAAGAAAGGTCTGCCGCAACGAGAATATTTGAAGGCATGCAAAAAGCATTATGGTCATTCAACCATGACGAAGTTAACCCTGATCGCTTGAGCCAGATCGTGGCGCACCATCTTGGTGAGACTCCCTTCTTCACAGTTCAATATATTAAAATCGTTCACCCCGAAAGTTTTGAGCCTGTGAGCACAGCATTTGATGGCTGCCTTTTGTTGGTAGCTGCAAAACTTGGCAATACAAGGTTGATTGACAATATCATCCTGACAAAAAAATAATCATAAAATTTTCAGCATGATATAATCATAAAGGGTTATTTTTCACTCTAATTGACCAAACGGAGGCATTTACAATGCAAATTGAAAGCACCAAGTACAAACGTTGTGACCTGATTAAACTGCAGGGTCGTCTCGATAGCGCTTCAGCACCGAAACTGGCTGAGGTCATTGATTCAATTACTGATGAAGGGCGTTATAAAATCGTCCTCGACATGGAAGAGTTAACTTTCATATCCAGCGCCGGCCTGAGAGTTTTGATCAATGCCCAAAAAACCTGCAAACGCTACAATCGCGGCGAAGTTGTATTCACGAATGTCCCGGCAAATATCATGTCCGCGTTAGATCTGGCAGGATTCACAGTGCTGTTCAAGATTTTTGAAGACACAGTGACTGCGGTAGGAAATTTCTAAACATCTTGTTTGTAGAGCAGCGCACAAAAATTTTCCCCGGTCGTTACGAATATCTGAGTGACATCGCAGAATTTGTGCAATTAGCCTCACACGATGCGGGTTTTGATAGTTCGATGACTTATGCAGTTGAGACAGCCGTTGACGAGGCATGCTCGAATGTCATTGAGCATGCCTATGGCGGCGAAGGTATTGGTGACATCACGCTGATCTGTGAAATCGAGCAAAATCTACTCACAATCAAAATCATTGATCAAGGTCAACCTTTCAACCCTGACAGCGTACCAGGTCCCTACCTTGACAAGAATTGTGAAGATCATCCGGGGCATGGACTGGGTTTATATTTTATAAAAAGTTTGATGGACGATGTTAAGTTTGAGTTTACCCCTGGTGTTGGCACAACCTTGACCATGGTTAAACGCAGGGAGCAGGATGTTTGAACAAGCCTGCAGGGCAGAATCAACTCACCTCTTGGAGACAGTATCTTTGGCTGGTTGAAGAATTACTAAGCCAGTCAGATATTGAATCTCAACGCGCCTTCATTATTCAACTTATCGAAGATCGACTTGCTTGCAAGGCAGATCTCTGGCTGGCAGAACCTTACTTTCCTTTGCCCGGCGAACCAGGTATTAAAACTCTGGCTACTGAGGTTTTACCCGAAATCGTCACACAGGCGGCTGCAACCCGAAAGATCCAACAATTGGATGAAACTGGAGGCAGTGGTAAACACAGCCTCGCAATACCCATGACCACGCGCGAGTATATGCTCGGGGTCATTCAGGCGAGCAGAAGCCAGGGCAATTCCTTCAAACAAGATGAAATAGATTTTCTCGAAGGTGTCGGCTTGCATGCTGCTGTAGCGCTGCAAATCATGCGCCAGGTTATCTTAAAAAACTTCCGCAATGAACAGCTTGAACTGGTACGGTCAGTCAGCGAGCAAATTGCTAATTATACAGACATTGACTCGCTCAGCCAGCAGGTCACGTGCTCAATCCAATCCACTTTTGATTATTATTTCGTTTCAATTTTTACTGTCGAGAAAGATACGCCTGAGCTAAAATTTCGCGCCAGCACTGTATCTGGTGGACAAGCTATTGAAGGGTTGTCGTTTTCGGTAAAAAAAGGTGAAGGTATCGTTGGTTATGTGGCTGAAACAGGCAAAGAAGTGATAGCCCCTGATGTAAAACTTGAAGAACGATTCCGCTACATTGACACGCTCCCAGAAACACAATCTGAAGCTGTTATCCCATTAATTTCCGACAAAAACATCCTCGGTGTTTTGGATATTCAAAGCAATCGTAAAAATGCATTTCATGAAATAGATGTCATGGTACTGAAAGCGCTGGCGAATACGATCGCGTTAGCGATTGACGGTGTAAACCTGTATCTTGATCAGCAGGATAAAGCTCAAAAACTTGAAATTTTGGTTGAATTGAGTCACACCATATCGTCAATTCTTGATATGGAAGAACTCTCTGAGCAAATCGTGACACTGCTCCAAAAGAGACTTGGGTACTCTTTCGTGGAATACTACTCTTATCACCCTGGTCGTAAGAAGATATTTTACGAGTTTGGCAGCGGGTCACGCAGTGCACAGCTGGCAACAATGCAAATTGTTTATGACCTTGATGATCCCCTGGGTGTCATTCCCTGGGTGGCACGTAATCAGCAGCTAAAAGTCGTCAACGACGTAAGGGAAGAACCCATCTATCGCCCATCTGAGCTGACGCCAGAACACACCCGTTCAGAATTAGCCGTGCCTATTATCCATACCGGCGAACTGTTAGGTGTGCTGGACATCCAGAGTGACAAAATAAATGCCTTTAACCAAAGCGACCTGACACTGATCGATTCATTTGCCGCGAGTGTTGCCAATGCTGTTAAGAATGCCACACTGTACCGCTCAGAAAAATGGCGCAGCCAGGTCGCTGAAAGCATGCGTGATGTCGCCAGCATGTTGGCTGAATACCAGGAACCCGAGAGACTGCTGGACATCATCCTGACAGAACTGGAAAAGAACCTTCCCTGCGATGCATCAGCCATCTGGCTCGTGGACGAGAACGCTTACTCAAAAGAAATTAGTCCGGAGAACCTCAAGCTGGGAGCGGTGCATGGCGTTGACCCTGAGGTATTAATAGATATCCGCAAGCGCATGCCTGCCATTAATGAGTGGATGCGTTTGCTGCTTGATTCTAAACAACCCTCAATCCGAGAGCACAACGGGATTTATGGACCGCTTGGCGTAGCACTGGACTATGCTCCAGATTATTCAAGCCTGGCGGCGCCATTATATTCCGGTGACGTACCACTTGGCTTATTGACAATTGCCCATCACACCGCCAATCGCTATGGTCACGAGGCACGGGCGATATCATCAACTTTTGCCAGCTATGCTGCAGTCGCTATTGAAAATGCTCGCTTATATGCTGAAGCACAGCGCAATGCATGGACATCAACTGTGCTCCTGCAGGTAGCCGAAAACACGCGGTCGCTGACATCAACTTCAGAACTTTTATCAGCAATGGTTCGGCTTCCCCCTCTTCTGGCTGGCGTAAAGAAAAGTGCGTTTATCCTGTGGAGTGAAGAATACAGGACCTTCATAGTCCAGGCTGCTTATGGGTTTGAGGAAAATATCCTGAATCTGGCCTTGGATACTGAAAAGAGCAACGCCTTTTGCAACCTGATTGAGACTCGTGAAATCGTAGAGCTGCAGGATGATGCACTTTGCCAGTTGATGCCTGAAGCATCACAAAAAAGCGCACAATGCCGCGGCATCCTTGTTCCAATGGTTACACGCAATACGTTAGTCGGCGGATTTCTGGTTGGTTATGAGATGGAAGGAAAGGGAGAGAACTTCCAATCTCAGCTATTAGAGATTATCAAAGGCATTGCCTACCAGACTACCATCGGGTTGGACAATATCCGGTTAGCGGATGCACAGGAAGAAGAAGCCTATGTAACCGCTGTTCTACTTCAGGCAGCCCAGGCTGTTGTCAGCCAGAACAATCTACATGACATCCTGGAAACAATTGTTCATCTGATGCCCATTCTGGTGGGAGTTGATACCTGCATCATTTATGACTGGAACGAATCAAAACAGGTATTTACCACTGAACATGCCTTTACGGGCTCACATGAAGATGAAAAATTACTCCACAAAATTGAATTTTCCCACGGTGAATTTACGCTGCTGGATGAAGTTAAAACCCAACATGAACTTCAATATGCCGTGGTTAGCCCTGATCTGGAGACAGTAACCGATTGGAAAGATGCACCAAGTTATCCTGGAAGTAGTCTTGATACAGGAGATATCCCACATGGATCTAACCTTATTACTGGTTTTCCACTGATTGCTCAGGGGCAGTTCTACGGAGTTTTACTGGCAAAAGAGCATGTTAGATCACGCTTAATCCTCACTAGGCGGATGGAGATTATCAATGGTATTGCCAAGCAGGCAGCGCTGGCAATTCAGAATGAACATCTGAAAGAAGAGATGGTTCAGCGCGAAACAACAGAGCGTGAAATCCAATTGGCCAGGCAAATTCAACAGACATTCCTGCCTGACAAACTGCCCGAGTTTAAACACTGGCAGCTGGCAGCCCGCTGGCAAACAGCCCTGCAGGTTGGTGGTGACTTTTATGATGTAATTGAACTGGATGAAGAGCGCCTGGGATTGGTCATTGCAGATGTTGCTGATAAAGGCATGCCTGCTGCGCTGTACATGACAGTAACCCGCACACTGATACAAGCACTTGCTGGTTCGTCCGCTTCACCTGCTGCCCTGCTGGAGCAGGTGAACAACATCCTGTTTTCTGACAAAGAAAACGGCATGTTTGTCACTGCATTTTATGCAGAAGTTAACCTGAAAACAGGTCAACTGAGTTATGTAAATGCAGGACACAATCCCCCAATCGTCACCAGGGTGGACAGGTCTATGTATGAACTCGAACGGGGTGGCATTGCGCTTGGCGTACTGGAGGGTATTCATCTTAAGGATCAGCAAATTATGCTCAATCCTGGTGAGAGCCTGCTTTTGTACACTGATGGGGTAACCGAAGCAACAACATTTTCTGAAGATATGTTTGGTTTGGATAATTTCAAATCTGTGATTAGCAAAAACGCTCAAGTTTCTGTCAACGAAATGCTAACAGCCGTTGAACAAGCCTTGAATGAATTTCGGGGCGGCATGCCGCCCAGTGATGATGTCACCATGTTGTGCATCCATAGAAATATCCAAACAGAGCAAAGCGATTAATTGACAGTATTTACAACTAACCTCCAATTCTCAAAACACATCAATCATATTTTGTTATTTAAAAAGGATTACCTGCCCAGAATCATGGATTGCCAGATTTCCCAGTTTTCATAAGCTGTTGGGGCTGGTGTTGGGGTGGATTGTGGTGTTGGAATCACACCGCCGGCTGGAAGCGGTACTATCGGAACATCGCCTGGTTTGATCTTGCGTCCGTCCTGGCGCGCCCACTCTTCAACTGCCTGTTCCGAGTTGGCATATGCTGCCTGTGTTTTCAACACTTGCTGCGTCACCCACAGTGAATAAACCTGCGACCTGACGGAATCACGTTCTGCTTTTGCCACAAACAATTCATTTAAACGCGCATTAAGATCCGCTGTAATGACTAAGAGGACAAGAAAGATGATAATGTAAACTGCCTGCCGTTTTGCTCGTTTCGTCGAAAATAGCTTCATAACAAATTAATGATACCGTATTTATGTTAACGCATCAAGAAATGAAAAAACCCGCATCTGCGGGTTTTTTCCTGTGCCGAAGGTGGGATTTGAACCCACACGAGCGTAATGCCCACTACGCCCTGAACGTAGCGCGTCTGCCAATTCCGCCACTCCGGCTAAATTCATCGAATCTAAATTTTATCGGAAAACCTGCTTTTGTCAACCTTTTTGGCAAACTCACCTATAATTGAGACAATAATATTTACAATTACAGGCTTTCCATGAGATATCACTGGGTCATCAGGCTACTTATCGGAATTGTCACTTTTCTTAACTTACAAGCAGCAGTACTATTCATGCTGGTACCCTACCGTTTTGTTTCATCCTTTGAGTTGACCGGAGAAACCGGTAAAGCAGTAATTCAAGCTTTAGGGGTCTTATTCCTGATGTGGAACGTCCCCTACATTTTTGCATTGATCAATCCTATTAAAAATCGCATCTCATTGGTTCAAGCCAACATCATGCAGGCGATTGGCGTAATCGGTGAGACAGGCATCTTAATCAGGCTTGAAGGCAGCCACCCTATACTCTCTGCATCGGTTACCAGGTTTATCATTTTTGATGCCTGCGGGTTAGTATTGCTGCTGGCCGCATTACTAATGATCCAAAGACAAAATAATTAAGGAGAAAATTAACCTGAATTTTTGCTGTGTAGATTTATAATGTTTAAGAAACAACTCAACAGATCACGGCTTTTTAAACTGCCGCATCCTATAAATGATTGGAGAATATCATGCTGGAAATTATTAAGAATCTTGTTGAAACTTGTGGACCGTCAGGTTATGAGGACAAAGTGCGGGCGTATATTCGCTCACAGGTTGAACCCTACGCCGACGAAATCAAAGTTGATGCTCTGGGCAGCCTGATCGTTCGAAAAGGCACAAAAACCGACAATGGAAAGAAAATCATGATTGCCGGGCATATGGATGAGATTGGCGTCATTGCCACGCACATTGATGATAACGGGTTTGTGCGGTTCACAGGGATCGGCGGTGTCGCTCCTGACAGCTGCCTGGCTGGACGTGTGCAATTTGTCAACGGTACTATCGGTGTCATCAATAAAGAAATGCACAGCTTCTCTGAGCTCTTTATGCCCAGGTACACATTAACGCTTGATAAACTCTACATTGATGTTGGGGCAACCTCAAGAGAAGACTGCCCGGTAAAAGTTGGTGATGTTGGCGCATTTCACAGGCCGTTGGAAGTGCTTGGTAACAGGCTGGTATCAAAAGCCATGGACGACCGAATTGCAACAGCTGTGATGATTCTGGCTCTCAAGGAAATCAAGCACACGCCGCATGAACTTTATTTTGTCTTCACAGTGCAGGAAGAGACCGGTTTGATCGGCGCTAAAACCAGCGCCTTTGGCATCAATCCCGATCTTGGAATGGCGATTGATGTAACACCGGTGGTTGACACGCCCGAAGGCATCAAGAACGGTGTCAGTTTGGGCAAAGGACCGGCCATTAAAGTCAAAGATAGTTCACTGGTCGTGGACCCAAGGCTGATCAAATGGATGTCCGATACCGCAGCGAAAAACGCTATTCCTGTTCAATACGAGGTTCTGGTTGGCGGCGGTACAGATGCCGGCGCAATCAACCTGACCCGTTCAGGCATTCCGGCGACATGTCTCTCAATCCCAACCCGCTACGTCCACACACCATCTGAGATGGTAGATAGTGACGATGTAAAAAATGCTGTTAGATTGACAGTTGAGCTTCTCAGCAACCCGGTAACCTTATAAGTTGGCTTTCCAATATAGAGGATCAGCAATTCAATCTGCTGATCCTCTGGCTAATTCCTACTTTTCAGATATGAATTACCTTTAACCAGTTGATTATTTTGCACCTTCTATAATACAATTAAATAAATCCTATCCCCATCTTCACAGATTACACTCCTGACGCTGGATTTATCAGTTTACACAGGTCTTCTTTTGTCAACCTGCCAAGGAAGAATAAACACTACTGGTAGATTTTTTCATAACAACAATCAGGTTCGGAAATAAGGAGGTAGGTAATCAATGCCACAATTGAAATTGACGCTCCTGACCGACTCGGTGGTTCATCAGATTATTGATGAAGCCATGCAGCTGCTCGTCGATCCAGGTATTCGCATTCACAACCATGAAGCGCTGACACTGCTGGCAGATGCCGGATGCAAAGTTGATTTTGAGCAGAAAATTGCATTCATACCTGAGATTCTGGCCAGGCGTGCTTTGGCAAGTACTGTGTCGGAGTTCTATCTCTACGACCTGGATGGCAAACCGGTTGTTCACTACGGGGGTGATGATGTCCACTTTGACCCGGGTTCTGCCTCCATTGCTATTCTGGACTATAAAACAGGTCAACAGCGCAGTGCGGTGACGGATGATTTTGCCAGGTTCGTCAAACTGGTTGAGACACTGCCCCAGGTTAATGCTCAGAGCACTGCCTTGTTGTGCCAGGACGTGCCGGAGGAAATCGGCGACCTGTACAGGCTGTACATCGCCCTCAACTTTATGCGTAAACCCATCATCACTGGTGCATTCAGGGTAGATTCCTGGCATGTAATGAAAGATATGCTGGTTGCTGTCGCCGGTTCACGTGCAGCACTGGCTGAGAAACCAATTGCTGTTTTTGACGCCTGTCCATCACCTCCCCTGCTGTGGAGTGACTTAACCTGCCAGAACCTGATAGATTGTGCGCGCTTCAAAATCCCGGCAGAACTGGTATCCATGCCGCTTGCCGGCGCTACAGCGCCGGTAACGCTTGCTGCTGCTGTGGTTCAGCACACGGCCGAGAACCTAAGCGGTGTAGTCATTCATCAACTCGCCAATCCGGGTGCACCGATTGTCTGGGGTGGCTCACCTGCCGCATTTGACATGCGACGCGGTACCACACCGATGGGTGATGTCTGTACCTGGTTGATTGACTCAGCGTATACCCAGGTTGGAAAAACCCTCGGTCTACCGACACACGCTTACCTTGGCATGAGCGATGTGAAAGTGCTGGACATGCAGGCCGGGCTTGAAACTGCCGGTGGTATGATCATGGCTGCATTAGCAGGCGTCAATATGGTATCCGGTGCCGGCATGATCAATTTTGAATCCTGCCAATCTTTTGAAAAGCTGGTAATCGATGCTGAAATGATCGCCATGACCCGCAGGTTAATTCGCGGCGTTGAAATCCGCGATGATCCAATAGCCTTGACCACCATCCGGCAGTTGGGTCACAGTGCAGATTACCTCAGCCTGCCTCATACCCTCAAATGGTTCAACCAGGAGTTATATATGCCATCTGATCTGATTGACCGCAGCAGCATGGAATCCTGGCAGAAAGCGGGCAGCAAGACCATCGTCGACCGGGCGGCAGACAAGGTTGAGAAACTGTTGAAGCTGTACCATCTGCCTTCAATGGATGAAGCAGTCAGAAATGAACTGCGGACAATAACAACCAGGGCAGCACAGAAATTTGGCATGGATCAACTGCCGCTGCTGACACTTGAGTGAGCCAGGAGAACAACAATGGAAACTTTACTGCTGCAAAAAATTGCTGATAGCGTCATCGATGGACAGCCTGAGCTTACGCTGGAGAATGTGGAAACAGCATTAACTGCTGGCATCCTGCCGTTGACCATCATCGAAAACGGACTGGTACATGGCATGAACGTTGTCGGTGAAAAATATGAAGAAGGAGAATTCTTCCTTCCCAATTTAATCATCTCAGCCAACGCGATGAAGCGGGCAATGGCGCGTCTTGACCAGGCACTTCGTGATCACAACCAGCAGGTGACCAAAAAAGGGACGGTTGTTATCGGCACCGTGCAGGGAGATATTCATGAAATTGGCAAAACACTGGTAGGTATACTGCTTTCAGTCAATGGATTCGAAGTGCATGACCTCGGTGTGGATGTGTCTATCCAACGGTTTCTTGATACGATTCAAGAAACCAATGCCAATCTGCTTGGTCTTTCATCCCTGTTGACAACCACAATGACCATTCAACGAGACATCATCACTTCCCTTAAACAAAGCGGATTACGCGACAAGGTGAAAGTAATGGTTGGCGGGGCGCCCGTTTCACAAGCATGGTCAGACCAGATCGGCGCAGATGGTTATGCAGAAGACGCTATCAGCGCTGTTGAATTGGCGAAAAAACTTGTTTTAAATTATTCGTAGAGAATGGAAAGGAGATGTTGGAATGGCTGATTTAGAAAACGAGGTTCCACGGGATGAACTCTCAATAGATCGAAAATCACGGGTCTATATGCCCTTTCATGGGCTGCAGTTTCGTAATGCGCAGGCTCGTGTCTTTGATTTCCACGAGGTGACTGTTCCATTTAATGCAGACCGGACTATTTTTGAAGCTCAACGCTGCATTCACTGCCCTGACGCCCCGTGCACAATTGCCTGCCCGGTACATAATGACATTCCTTCAGCTTGCTGGTATGCCGAGCACGGTGACTTTGTACTTGCTGCCCGGGTATTTCACAAAACCAGCACCATCCCTGATATTTGCGGCAGGGTTTGTCCTCAGGAGCAGTTGTGCCAGGGCTCCTGTGTTCTTAATGCAACCCATGAGCCGGTGTTGATTGGTGCAATTGAAGCATTTGTAGTGGATTATGAGGCTGAGTCCGGTAATTTCCAAACCCCAGAAATTGCTCCTGCTTCAGGCAAGAAAGTAGCAATTGTTGGCGGTGGTCCAGCCGGTATGGCAGCTGCAGAGCGTCTTGCTATTGCAGGACACGGCGTGACAGTTTTTGATGCCAACCCGGTTCCCAGCGGATTGCTTCTCTATGGAATTCCAGGCTTTAAACTCTCTGCTGAGAGAGTACACAAGAAGATCGATTACCTAAAGAGCCTGGGGATTAATTTCATACCGAATACTAAGATCGGTTCCGAAAAAACGATTGATTCCTTGATTGAAAATGGTTTTGATGCGGTCTTCATTGGCGTAGGCGCTGGTATTGATGCGCCATTGAATGCGCCAGGAGAGGATTTGCCACGGGTATATAAAGGAACAGACTTCTTGATCAGGGCTAATGTTGAACCCGGCTTATTGCCCAAAGGTAAAGAGAGTTTGCCAGTAGTAGGCGACAAAGCGCTGATCATTGGTGGTGGCGACACCGCATCTGACTGCGTGAGAACCGCCAAGCGCCTCGGCGCAAAAGAGGTCTACTGCGTGTACCGACGGTCTGAACTTGAGATGCCTGGCGTCTTGAAAGACCGGGAACTGGCCAAAGAAGAAGGCGTGCAGTACCTTTTCTTAACACAGCCGATCCAATTCCTGGCTGATGAAGATGGCAATCTTAAAGCAGTGGAATGCATCAGAATGATGCTTGGTGAACCGGATGAGTCAGGACGCAGGCGGCCAATCCCTGAGCCAAAATCAAATTTCATCATAGAGACCGATTGCGTGATCACAGCACTGGGATATTATCCCCATCCGGACATCGGTGAGACCACGCCGGGTCTGAAAACACACAAGTGGGGGCTGATCATCGTCAATCCAGAAACGATGGCATCCTCCAGAGAAGGCATATTTGCCGGAGGTGACGCAGTCAATGGTCCTGACCTTGTGGTGACAGCTGTTGCAGATGGAATAAAAGCTGCACAGGCAATAGACCAGTACCTGAGAACACCAGACGACAAACGCAAGTGGGATAAGTGGTTTAAGGAATAGCCTGCCAGGTCAACCAGATGGATTAAAACTAAAAACACCTGACTCCTTTGGAGAATCAGGTGTTTTCTAAATATTTTCAAATATTAGTAGCTTAATGCAGCGTCTGATAAATCTTAAATCAATGCTGGGGGATTTTCTTTGTCCAATGATGGGTCGAACAGGTGGAAGTTATCCATATTGATTGCCATTTGCACAGGCTCACCAACTTTTACTTTTGTGCGTGGATCTACCCTTGCGACAAAAGTGTTTTTACCGCTCAACAGGTAAAGGAAAATCTCATTCCCCATCAACTCTGAGACGTCCACCTTCGTATCAATTAATTCAGCATGGATACCCGCTGGAGTGAACTCCGGTGTATGGATGTTCTCAGGACGAATGCCAAACACAACCTCTTTTCCGGCATGTGGCATCAACTTTTCGGTCCTGTTGTCGGGTACCTTCACTGCAAAATTGTCAGTATCCACATAAAGGGTACCGTCATCCCTGCGCAAATGGGCAGTAAAGAAATTCATAGCTGGTGAACCGATGAATCCAGCGACAAATTGATTGGCGGGATGATCGTAAAGCATTTGCGGTGTGTCAAGCTGCTGCAGGATACCCTTGTTCATCACCGCAATGCGCGTTGCCATTGTCATCGCTTCTGTCTGGTCATGTGTGACATAGATGAACGTGTTCTGCAGGCGTTGATGCAGTTTGCTGATTTCAGCGCGTGTCTGAACCCTCAGCTTGGCGTCCAGGTTGGAGAGTGGCTCATCAAATAGAAACACCTTGGGTTCACGTACAATTGCCCGGCCAACAGCCACGCGCTGGCGCTGCCCACCTGAGAGCTGGCGCGGTTTGCGGGATAGCAGTTGTTCGATGCCCAATATCTCTGCGGCTTCCTGAACCCTGCGTTTGATTTCTTCAGTCGGAACCTTGCGCAGTTTCAACCCAAAAGCCATGTTGTCAAATACAGTCATATGCGGGTAAAGGGCATAGGATTGGAATACCATGGCGATATCACGGTCTTTCGGCGCGACATCGTTCACAACCTGATCGCCAATTAGAACTTCACCTTCAGTGACCTCCTCAAGGCCTGCCAGGCACCTCAGCGCTGTTGTTTTTCCACAGCCAGACGGCCCCACCAGCACAAGGAATTCTTTATCTTCAATTTCAAGATTCAAATCATTTATTGCTACAAAATCGCCGAAACGCTTCCAAACATGCTTGAATGTAACAGTGGTCATGGTATTCCTCCTTCCGGAACGAGTATAGTGACTATATTATAGCGATGTCTGGTTAAAAGACAAAGCATTTTATATAAGAATTACTCTTCGAAGTTCAGTGAGGAGCTGATAGAAAAATTCCTATAATTTTCTGATATTTTGCCCTGTAGAATTTTTATACCTGTTTTGATATAATTAGGATTACTTCTGAATAAAGAATGTTTGTCTATTATTCGAGTGCAAACAATAATTACCACAAGAGGAGAATCGTATGAGAAAAAGTGTTTTATTTGTAATGAGTGTGCTTCTGGTCATGACCATGGTCATGACAGCCTGCGCACCAAAGGCTGCAGAGCCCGCCCCCGCAGGTCCCGTCACCATCAGCATCTGGCACGGCTACACAGAAACAGAAGAGCAAACCTTCAGCAAAGCTGTGACTGATTTTATGGCCGCCAACACTGATGTCAAAGTTGAGCTCTTAGCTGTACCTTTCGATGAGCTGCAGAACAAGTTCCAGACAGAAGCAGCTTCAGGCTCTGGCCCAACAATCATTATGGGACCCCAGGACCGCATGGCTGGCTATGCCACAGCAAACCTGCTGGCTGAAATCGATGCTGGAACTGCTTTCCTTTCCAGCCTGGTGCCTGCAGCAGTTGAAGGCGGCAAGGTAGCTGGCAAACTGGTTGGTGTTCCGGTAAACAACAAGGTAGTTGCCCTGTTCTACAACAAGAGCAAAATCGCAACTGAACCGAAAGACTTCGAAGAACTGCTTGCCCTGGCAAAAGACAATGGCATGGCACTCACTGCTGATTGGTTCCACAATTATATGTGGGGACCTGCTTTCGGCGCCACTTTCCTGGATGCAACTAACAAGATGGTACTTGACAGTGCACAGGGTGCAGAAGCTTATGCTTACTTTGACACTGTTTGCAAATCAGAAGGTGTAACCTGTGATGGCAACGATGGCGATATGGATACAATGTTCCGCCAGGGCCAGGTAGCTTTCCGTATCCAGGGTCCATGGGCTTCTGGCGACTACATCAAAGACCTGGGTGTTGAGAACGTTGGTGTCATGGCTGTTCCTGCAATTGCCGGAAAAGCTGCACCCCGCCCCTGGAACCAGTCTGAAATGGGTTCCATCAACGTAAATGCCACAGCAGAAGAAAAAGCTGCAGCATTGAAGTTCTTTGAATTCTTCACCAGCACTGATGTTCAGAAAGAATTCCTGAATGTTGCCAACTGGATTCCTGCCAATTCATCTGTTGACACAGCATCAAACCCGGTCGTTGGCGGTTTCCTCAAACAGGTTCCTGCTTCCGATCCCTTCCCGGTTGTTTCTGAACTGGGTGCGACCTGGGATCCAATGGGTAATGCCATCACCCAGATTCTTGAAGGTGTAAAAACACCTCAGGAAGCACTGACCGAAGCAGCTACCCTGATCAACACAACCAACAACAAGTAATTGCTTTCACATAATGGTTGGGCGGAATATCCGCCCAACCATTTTTATATCTAACCTGGTATCAATTCCAGGTATCTCAAAAAAAGTAAGTCATTATTTATAGCAATAGCTGGCCTTTCAAAAGGACTGTGACTATGGCAACCACGACAGCACAAAGCAAGGCGGGAAACTTAAACTGGTTTCAACGTATGCATAAGAAGTATCCCAATATGGGCCTGGCATATTTCTACATATTGCCAGCCCTGATCATCATGCTTTTTATTACCTTCTATCCGCTGGTTTTTCAAATATGGATGTCATTTACCGATTTTAAACTGGCAAATTTGAGGGAAATGAACCCAACTGGCGTTGGTCTGCAGAACTACATTGATGTCATCTTTCGCGGGCTGCCAGTAACCAACTATAATTTTTTACGCATTTTTATCTTCAACCTGTTCTGGACCCTGGTCAATGTAGTTTTACACGTTGCCATTGGCATTACGGTCGCCTTGATGTTGAATGAAGACAAGATGCCTGGCAAACGCTTTTACCGCAGCCTGTTTGTGATTCCCTGGGCGCTGCCCTCGTTGGTATCCGGTATGATGTGGGCAAACATGTGGCACGACAAGTTTGGGGCTGTCAATCTGTTTCTGCAAGAAATCGGCATGCGCGGTGACATTCGCTGGCTGTTGGAACCAACTCCTTTCATTAACCTGCCTCAGATTGGGCTCGTTCTCCCAATTTCGTTTATTGCTGTTCTGATTGCCAATGTATGGCTTGGATGGCCGTTCATGATGGTCATTGCCACCGGCGCGCTGCAGACCATTCCAAAAGAAGTCTATGAAGCCGCCGAGATGGACGGCATCTCTGGTTTTGACAAAATTCGGTTGATCACCCTGCCGTTGATACGTCCTGCCATGGTACCTGCCATTATGATCGGTATCATGATGACCTTCAATCAGTTCAACATTATTTACTTCGTCACGGGTGGTGGACCGGTTGGGTTGACTGAAATCCTGGTGACTCAGGGTTTTAAACTGGTCAACCCGCAAGGCTGGTATGGCGTTGCATCAGCCTTCAACATCATTGTGTTCATTATTCTTGCCACCATCACAATGATTACCAACCGGGTAACCAAAGCAACCGAACCCTATTACGCTTAAATGGAGGCATGATCATGACAACTGCAACTACAGCAAATAATCAAAATGCATCCATCTCAAGCAAAATAGCTGTTGTTTGGGCTTATCTCATATTTATCCTGTCCGGTGCCCTGATCGCTTTCGGCATTTACACACTGGTTCAATACATCACTACTGCTGATGAACTGCAGAAGATCCCGCTATTGGTGACCGGCATCGTCCTGACACTCGCCGGCGTTGTGGTGTTTCAACGCTATTTGAAACTCCTGCTCGCCATTAACAAGAAGAATGATTTGAAGCGAGCCCGCGAGACCATGCGCATTGACATTCTGCAGTTCTTCCTGCTGCTTGTGATGGCATCCATCCTCTTCCCGGTACTGTGGATTGTCTCAATGTCGCTTGACCCGCGTGACTTCTCTCGTCCGCAAGGTCTGTCAATCATCCCTCCGGGAGCAACCCTAAACGCCTACGAGAAAATACTTACCAAGCCATCGCCCAACCCGGTGACCTTCCTTGAACTGCTCAGGAACAGCCTGATTGTTGCCGGCGGTACTGCCTTTGGGTCGGTTGTGGTCGGTATCACAGCAGCCTATGCCTTCTCGCGGCTGATCTTCCCTGGGCGCAGGATTGGCATGCTGGGTTTTGTGCTGGTGCTGATGATCCCCCCAGGCGGCACCCTTGCCCCGCTGTTTGTATTGCTCAACTCAGTCGGACTGCGTAATTCCCTGCTGGGGCTGGCTATCGCATTCACCTCAACCGCTCTGCCCTTTGCTATCTGGAACCTGAAAGGCTATATCGATTCCCTGCCCTACGATCTGGAAGAGGCTGCCCAGATTGACGGCTGCACGCGGGCACAGGGCTTTATCAAGGTTATCCTGCCGCTGGCAGTCCCCGGCATTGCCGTCACGGCGCTGTGGGGCTTCCTGACCGGTTGGTCTGAATTCATCCTTTCCTGGACGTTCCTGACCAACCCCTCAACCTTCACCCTGCCAATGATATTGCGCGGTATGGTCGGTCAGTATGCTTCCGGCACGCCCTGGTCACAGTTCTCGGCCATGGCAATCCTGGTTTCCATCCCGCCCATCATCATCTTCGCCTTCCTGCAGCGCTACCTGGTCGGTGGTTTGGCTGTTGGTGGTGTCAAGGGATAGACGGTTTTTATCCAAGCTGTTCAACGAGTTGGCTTATTTCAGCCAACTCGTTTTTATATTACTTCATGATTGTTCCATAAAAAACACTCCTGAGAAATCTCTGCTTTCAGGAGATTGATGCACTACATCTACGGATATCCATGGTTAGTTAGGGGATCAAAAGACAATCACTAATCAACTCTAAATATTCAATATTTTTGGTACAGCGTCTAATTGTGTTGTCATGTGAGCAGGTCAGCACATGGTATACAGTTTATGGATAGGGATTATGCAGCATACCGGGATCGATGTCTGGTGGTTATTTTAGCTCGAACGACACTGCCAGAGATTTATAAGCTGGCAGCGCGGCACTTCGTTGTTTGAAGCAGCTTAATCTGATACTAACAGCTTGATTCGGTCTTTAGCCTGATTGAAAATACTTTGAATTGTGTCCGTGGCATCCAGGGTTTCAAAATGATATTTTGCTGCCAGTCGATCATATTCATCCAGCAAAGTCTCCTGATAGGCCACAAAGCTATCATAAAGGTTATCGGCACAGTGAATGTCCATGCCTGCTTCCCAATAGCTGAATCCGCGCCCATGGATAATTCGTGAAACAAGTGTGTCAACATCTGCCTTCAAGTACAGGATCAAGTCTGGTATTAATGCAAACCCGTAAAGGTCTTTGCCCCAGTTGGGATCTATACCTCTGACAATGTCCCGGGCGATAACTGAGAAAAAGTACCTGTCAGAAAGGACAATGAAACCTGCTTTGAGGGCAGGAATGATTTGATTTTCAAGCCTGTCTGCGAAATCAGTGGCATAGAAAAGGCTCATCGTAATGGGACTGAGTGTGTGACCGGCTTTTGCGGCATCCATTCCTGGTTGAGTGAGTGGTGATCTTCTAAGGCCTGTATCTGAGACAGCAAATCCTTCTTTTTCAAGCCATTCTTTCAAGAGATGTATCTGGGTGGACCTGCCTACGCCATCTGTGCCTTCTATAACAATCAGTTTACCTGGCAGGTCAGAGATCTTTCGGTACGGAAAACCAGCGCCATAAAAATGAGGTTCGGCCATATTATTCCTCAACTTCCTTTTCCGCAGGCAACTGTGTGCCACTGTAATTCAGACCATTAATCGGCTTTTTTATGCCAGACCAACCAGTCAATATTTTTGTCACCATTTCTCGTATTGTTTTTTGTTGAAACTCAACAGGACGAGTACCATCAACAACAACCAGGTCAAATTCATCAATCATCGCATGGTATTGATCAATAATGCGCTGCTGAAACATTCTAAAGCTTGTCAACCTGTTTTCAGAGAGACCGAGATCCATTCCCGCCTCGTAGTATTTAATTTTTGACCTGCTGGATAAAATTCTTTCGACGGCAATATCAAGCGGAACCTGGAAATATAAGGTCAGGTCAGGTTTGACTGCAAAGGAATACAGCTTTCTAACCCATTGAGGATCAACACCGCGTGCGACATCCCGCGCAAAGGCAGTGAAGGCATATCTATCAGCCAGCACAATAGCACCTGCTTTCAAGGTTGGCAAAATAAAATTTTCCCAACGGTCTGCAAAATCAGTTGCCTGCAGTAAAGAAAAAGTTGTTGGCGTAAATACTTTATCCTTTTTTGCCAGTTTGGTTGTACTTCTGACCAGGTCAGAGGAGTTCCACTCTGAGAAAAGCACGGTTTCACCAGCAGCAGAAAGCCACTTGTAAAGCAAGTCAATCTGGGTTGACTTACCACTGCCATCGATCCCTTCAACTACGATTAGTTTACCCTTCAGGTTATTTTCTTTTAGCAAGTGTGTATCCTCAAAATGACTGATATTTCAAATGATGTAAATCTAACTCAATCATAACTTAATCACTAATAATATAAAACCTCTCACAATGTGAAAGGTTTGTTCAAGCAGAAGCACTTATCGCTGCCCTCATACAAATTAGTCTTGTTCCTCATCGTCTGATGAATCCATTTCAAGCAGTTCACCGGTATTGATAAAAACTGTTCTCTCACAAATGTTGGTCACGCGGTCAGCCATGCGCTCAATATTATGGGCTACCCATAACAATGAATTAACAGTGTCTATGCAATCCGGGTTTTTGATCATGTAATTCATCACTTGATGATAGACATTGTTGTACAAAGCATCTACTTCGTCATCTTCGCGTGGAATTAATGTTGCCTGGCGGGCATTCTCAGAAATGAAGGCGCTCAATGCCCTGTGCAGCATACTGACTGATTTGTCTGCCATCTGGCTGATTTCTCTTATCGGAATCGGAACATCCGCATCGCCAAGGTTAATGGTTATGCGGGCGATGCCCTTGGCATAGTCGCCCATACGTTCCAACTCGGTGATGATTTCAAGCATAGCTGCCAGAAGCCGAAGATCATGGGCTATGGGCTGCTGGGTAGCAATGATAATCAATATCGCATTTTCGATGGCATAGCGTTTCTCATTGATTTGACTGTCAGATTTCAAAACACTGGCTGCTACATTAATGTTTCGCTGTTTGAGTGAGTCCACAGCACTCAACATTGCTTGTTCAACCATACTGCCAAGAAGCAAGATTTCGTCCCTAACCTGATTAATTTGACGATCAAAAGTCTCTCTTGCCATAATATTATCCTCTTCTAATCAACAGTATTATCCAAAGCGTCCACTGATGTAGTCTTCTGTTTCTTTATTATGCGGATTGGTAAAGATCTGGCTTGTCAGACCATATTCAGCCAGGTAGCCTGTTCTGCTTTCATCTGTGTTCATGAAAACGGTGAAATCAGAGACCCTTGCAGCTTGCTGCATGTTGTGGGTGACAATGATAATTGTAATTTTGTTTACAATCGTCCTGGTTAATTCTTCTATGTGATAGGTGGCAATGGGATCCAGGGCTGATGCTGGTTCATCCATCAGAATGATTTCGGGTTCTACTGCCAGCGCCCTGGCAATGCACAAGCGCTGTTGTTGACCGCCAGAAAGACCACTGGCAGGTTGTTTCAATTGGTCTTTAACCTCATTCCAAAGGGCAGCCTGCTCCAGGCTCTTTTCCACATACTCATCCACCTGTGACTTGCGGGTGATGCCATAAAGACGCGGACCATAAGCAACATTATCATAAATACTTTTTGGAAACGGGTTCGGTTTTTGAAAGACCATGCCGACCTTTTTCCGTACCTCAACCACGTCAATATCATGACCGTAAATGTTCTGTCCGTCCAACACAACCGAGCCTGTGACACGACAGTTAGGGATTAGGTCGTTCATGCGATTAAAACAGCGCAGCAGAGTCGATTTTCCACAGCCGGATGGACCAATGATGGCAGTTACTTTTTTTGACTTGATACTTAAATCGACATTTTCAATAGCCTTGAACTTGCCATAATACAATGCCAGATCAGTAACAATTACCTCGTCAGGCAGGTTCTCCATCTCAGGTGCCAGATTGCTGAATAACTCGGGATTGGCGCGCTTAAGGGAGGATTTTGGATTGTTCACCCCATTGTTGGTTTTTTTGGCTTCCAAAATTACCTGCTCACCTCAATAGTCTGATTACCCTGTTTACTCAATACTACATCCAATATTTATAAAATAATAAAAATTTTCCAGTGTAAGTTTGTATTTTATCAAGTCTTTGACAATTAATCCAAAAACCCGTCATCGGCAAAGTCATCGAACTTTTCTATGCTTGAGTATACCATCGCGGTACAGGACAAGGTCGATTATAAGGTTTGGGTCTAATGACCTATTATCATTTCACTTCTGCACTATGGTTATGCTTTTGGCTTCAGGCGGTAGCCTGTACCCCTTACAGTAATAAGGTGCACTGGTTCATGCGGATCAATTTCAATTTTTTCGCGCAGCCAGCGCATGTGAACATCAACCGTACGGCTGTCTCCAAAATAATCCCATCCCCACACTTCCTGTAATATCTTTTCCCTGCTGATGACCTGGTCCGGATGTGAAGCGAGGTAGACCAGCAAATCGAATTCTTTGGGCTTTAAATCCACCGTGATACCTTTTACAGTGACTTCATGGCGAGATAAGTTTATAACGACATCGCTGAACGTGATCAACTTATCTTCTTCATCATTATCAGGTGCTGGCTGGTACTGAGTTTTGATAATTTGCACTCTGCGCAGCATGGCTTTTATCCTGGCGTGCAGTTCATGCATGCTGAAGGGTTTTGTCAGGTAATCATCTGCACCTACCTCAAGACCAACCACCCGGTCAATAACCTCATCCCTGGCAGTCAGCATGATAATGGGTGTTGCCATGGTTTGACGAAGTTGACGGCATACTTCAATGCCATCCAAGCCGGGCAGCATCACATCCAGCAGTATCAGATCAGGATTTTCAGAACGGGCAATCGATAGCGCAGTTTTACCGTCGGCGGCTGTTGTTACGGCGTAGCCCTGTTTGTTCAGGTTATATGCCAGGGCTTCACGTAATGATTCTTCGTCTTCGACCACCAGGATCTTTTCGTTCATTTTTTATCCACAAGTGACGTAAATAATTCTTCCAGGCGGGCTGAAAAATCAGCCCGATTGAAATGTTTTTCAACATATGAACGTCCATTTTTACCCATCTGCGCAGCGTTGCCAGGGTCGGCTGCCAGGGTTTTGATGGCATCAGCCAGTGCCTGACTGTTTCCCGGTGCTGCGAAAATACCACAACCAGCTGATTCAACAACCTCACGGATTACACCATCGATAGCTAAAATCACTGGCTTTGCTGCAGCCATGTAGTCAAACACCTTGTTCGGATAGGTGGTTTTGAACATATCAATGGGCTTGAGGATGGCAAGGCAGGCATCGCTGGCGGCAAGAATGCTGTGCATCTGCTGTTTTGACACTGGCGGCATAAACAGCACATTGGTCATATGCATGGCTTCTGCATATGCCATCAGCGCAGGTTTTTCTTTACCATCGCCAACCAGCACAATCTTTATCTCTGGATTTCTGCTAATATGTTCAGCAGCTTCAAGCAAGGTTGTCAGGTCATTGGCAAGACCATGTGCGCCGGCATAAAGAACGACGAATTTATCATCCAGACCATAGCGTCTTTTGATCTCCTGCTCCACTTGAGGTGGATAAAACATGCTGGTATCCACACCGTTGGGTATGAGGGTGATAGGTTTGTCAGTCCTGGCATTGATGTGTTGGATGAACCCCGGAGAATTCACGATGATGTGGTCGGCATGCCGGTACAGGAATTTTTCCAGCCAGCGAGATGCTGAAATAAGAAATCGGTTGTTAAGTACACCTACATCAATGGCAAAATCTGGCCACAGGTCGCGTACTTCCAGTACATAGGGCACGCGTTTCAAACGGGCAAGCAGCCAGCCTGTTACCGCCTGGAAAATGGGCGGTGTAGTGCCCCATACCAGATCAACCTGGCGTGCTGCCAGACCTTTGAGAAAGGATGACACCATGAAGGAAAAAAAATTAAGCAGCCGATGAAAGAATGACTTGTGCAATGCCGGGATGGAGTAGCTTCGGATTATTCGAAGACGCCCTGAGAACACATCCTCTGTATTCTGCTGGCCAGCCGGGTCGTTTTTTCCCCCTGTCATATAGCTCACAGGGCTGGTGATTATCGTCACGTGATGGTTATTCTGCGCCAGGTGAGAGGCCATCTCGTAATGGCGTGTTCCTCCAGCCTCATTAACCGATGCAAACGCCTGGTGAATCAGAAGGATGTGCATAACCTAATTTTACCTTAGTCAGGCGGTTTGACCGTGATGGGGGTTTTCTGCTCTTAAAGTCCAATCACTGAATATATTAACAGGCAGATCTGTTGTTACTCTAAATTCAATCGAAAGTGCCGAAACCTTGTGGTTGTAGGTGTCAGAATACCAACCAAGCAGTGGTTGATCAACAACTGATTCGCCAGATATCTGTTTACCGGCACGATAGACGGATATTCCTTGTTGTTGAACACCGTTATCACAAGAGAAGTTTAGTTCGGCTGTTCCGGCTGAGGTATAAAGGCTCAGTGAGTTTCCATCAATCCGGTAAGGCAGGTCAGGTAAGAGCCAGTGCACATACAATGTTACAGGTGATAAGATCGCTCGGTCAGATATCACCCTGTCAGTGATTTGCCAGCCAGGTTTGTGAGGCAGCCCTTTCAGCGTGCGTGTGTGGGTGATACCCTTCTGATGGTAGCCGTTGTGGCTTGCAACTACAGTCAGCTTATTCCTGTCATACACGAGCAGGTCTGCTTGCGCCCAATTTATCCAGCGAAAGCGGCTGATTGATTGCATCTGATCAAGACGGTCAACAGTCAACGTGTTGTGTACCATGCTGGCGCGCAGTGCATTTTGCCAGGGCGCTGGGGCTGTGTAACGATAAGTGCCCGGGTCAGTGGCAAGGTTGATTCCTCGCCACCACAGCTCAACATGCAGCTGATCTGCATGTGCCGGTCGTGTTTTATATTTGGCGACCCGCATACCTGCCCAGGAATTCTCATCCAACGCCAACCTGTGGTTTGCAGTGCCTGAAGCTTGCAGATCGATTGGCTTTGATTTCTCTTGCGGTTGTGCACCCATCCACACTGACAATTCGTCCCAAGGGCCGGCTTCAAAGAGCGGCTTTTGGCAAAATATCGCGCTGCATGCCTGAAGGACCGGTCGGTAGTCGCTGTATTGACAGGATGACAGGTCAAACAGGTTGGTGCCGTCATTGTGCCCCAGGTTGACAGCCTTGCCTGAGGATCTGTCTGTGTGATCCAAAAGCCAGTTGATCGCAGAGGAGATCCGGCTGTGTGCTGCAAGGCTGAGGCTTTCTTCATTTAACACTGTCAGCCTGTGCATCCACAGCACCAGATGCAGCATCAACCTGTGATAGTTGGTGCTGTGTTGAACATACTCGCCATCTTCGTCGATCTGTTTGATCAGCGCCTGGTCAAAGATGTGCAATCCCTGCTTGCGCCATTTTCCGGCATCAGGATGCCAGCGGCACAGGGTGCCGGCTGTATACAATCCGGCAGCCTCAGAGAGAAGGTGGTTGTTGTTTTGTGCCTTTGCATATATGATGGTTGGCAAAATGCGCCGGGTGTGCTGAACAATCAAACTATTGAACAACCTGAGTCGATCAGGTGTGGATTCTGGTGAATTGCGCAGGCACAATGCACTTAACGAAAGGTTGATCAGTCGTAAACTGACTTCTTGAGCGGATGCCCAGTTTGGACCGCAATTCACCGGGTTGTTTTTTGTAAAGGTCTCAAATTCCTGCCAGAAACAGGCTGCATAGCGGTCGTCACCTGTTAGTAGATACGCCCTGCTGAGTGTGAAAGCCCATCCAAAGCGTGCCGGTTCCCAAATGAGCTTGATATCAGTACCGCCGGCTCCAGAGTCAGAGACTTCCGTCCAATGAACAGCGGCGTTGTCTGGCTCAAGGTTGATTGGTTCGAGCTGTCTTCCAAAGGCACGAAATTTGCCTGAGAGGATGTTCCCAGCATCAGCCAGTAAAAATTGGTCTGCTTGCAAGTAAGCCATCAATAATTTTTCATCAGGCACTATGGGTAAATCAGGGAGGTGATCAGGTATACAATCAGGGATTTGATCCAGTTTTGAGTGGAAAGCAGGTGTCAATCGTTTATATAAACCGCTCTTGATGCCGAATTGGTACAGCAGGTACTGGAGCGTTGACACCAGTCCAGTGTCTTTCACCAGGGCAGCATATTTACGGATCATAGTAACGATTTTCCTGATTTTTCGGTTCGGCAATCTGTTTATGCCGGCAGTTCAGGTGTGGGGATGGATATCTCAGCGTCAGTTCTGGCGGATTCAACGGCTGCAAAGCTGGCTGTGGTTGCAGCGATAAGCTGTCCATAGGGAATTGGCGGTGATCCACCTGAAGTAACCGACTGGACAAAGTTCTGCCAGCTGGCTTGATGTCCTTTGTCCTGCCGTAAGCGCGATTTTGTCAACTGGCGGCTGCCGTTAGTTGCAAGCTCCAACGTGCGAAAATCATCCAGAACAGCAGTTTTGCCATTCCCAAATACTTCCACGCGCTCTTTTGGAAATGATTTCTCGCCGTTTGCCAGGTAGGCAATCGTACCGATGGAGCCATCTGTGAAGCTGAATGTCATCTGCAAATTGTCCTGGCGATATTTTCCACCTTCAGGCAGGGCTTTGGAAATTACAGTTTTCGGCAGCAGCCCGGTCAAAAAGATCAAGAAATCAATGAAGTGACAACCTTCGCCAACGATGCGTCCTCCGCCAACTGTCGGGTCGTGCAGCCAATGATTCAGGGGCAGCGCGCCGGCATTAATGCGATAATAGATGTGGAGCGGCTCAGAACGATTTTCAAAAAAGGCTTTCATCCTGACAGCCATCGATGCGAAACGCCGGTTGAATCCAATGGTGTACAAAGCCTGACCCGGTTTGGCAAGCACAGCCGTGAGTTGATCCAGTTCATCCTGGTTGATCGCCATAGGCTTTTCGCAGTAGACACTCTTACCGTTGTTCAGGGCTTTGATGCTCTGCCTGACATGGTCATTGTGCCTGGTCAATAACGCTACCAGGTTGATTTTTTCATCAGTGAGGACCAGCTCCTCGTCCGATGTAGATGACCTAAAACCAAAGCGGGCAGCCGCATGCTGTGCTTTAACCCCTGAGGACGATACAATAGACTGCAAGGTCACACCCCCGGCTTTTTTGACTGCTGGAAGGAATGTGGCTGAGGCATAGTTGCCCGCACCAAGAATACCCAGTACAGCTTCAGATTGGGCAGTCCTTTGAGGTGTTTTAGAATATTGAGGGTTCGTAACCAGACGCTGATTTCTATCAGCTCTCATGGAATAAGTCAGCAGCACGCCAAGAAAAGGCTCTCCATTTTTCCCTTTGATTAATTCATACGCATCTGCTGCCTGCTCTATGGGTATGCGGTGACTGATCATGGGTTTGATATCGACCTTGCCGTCTGCCAAAAGGTCAACGAAGGATTCCATATTACGTTGTTCTGTCCAGCGCACATAAGCAAACGGGTAGTCTATGCCCATTTCTTCATAGGCGGGATCATAACGCCCGGGTCCATAGGAGCGTGAGACAAGGAAATGAATTTCTTTTTCAAAGAAAGGTTTGCGCTGAAGGTTCAGTCCAACAGCGCCGACTGAAATGATGGTGCCTTTATCGCGCACAATCTGTGAGGCTAACTCAATCGGGTCATTGGATGAGCTGGCAGCACAGATCAAAACTGCATCAAAACCACGCCCCTTTGAAAAGGTTTCTGCAGTGGACGCTGCGTCCGAACGATTGACAGATTCAATGCCGTAGCTGCGGGAGAGTTCGATACGCTTCTGGTTGACGTCAATGCCCAATACCCTGCATCCGGCTGCCCTGGCAATTTGAATACTTAATAAGCCCAGCAATCCCAACCCAATCACGGCAATTGTCTCACCAACCTGTGGTTGTGCCAGCCTGAAACCCTGCATGGCGATAGCCCCAAGGGTTGTAAAAGCGGCCGATTCGAAATCCACACTTTCCGGTATTTTCACAGCAAGGTTTTGAGGTATCACTGCAAATTCAGCGTGTACCGCATAATAACCGCCTGCACAAGCCACCCTGTCGCCGACCTGAAAGTTTTCTACGCCCTCACCGATATCAATAACAACGCCTGCTGACGAATAGCCAAGCGCCATAGGTTGATCCAGCTTGTTCATGGCAGCTTCAAGTGTTGGTAGTATCCCCTCTTTTTCAGCCTTTCCAATCACCTGCCTGACAAGGTCAGGGCGTGAACGTGCCTTATTAACCAGGCTCTTTTCAGCAAACTCAACAACGGTTTTCTCGGTACCGGCTGACACCATTGAAGCTGCAGTTTTAATCAGAATCATTCCCGGACGTACTGCTGGAACTGCAACATCTTGTATGCTGGTGATACCTGTTTTCATGTTCTGGATGACTTGTTTCATACGATGTATCCCTCTGTGATTTTGTGGGAGACGAATAGGTATTGGTATGATTATATTCTATAAAATTGACTGTGTGAACGCATACGGTTGGCATACAGTGGTTCGACTATAGGTTAATCAAGCGTTTAGCAAGTAAAATTATAATCAGACTGATGAAAGCATCTGATAGCATCCTGGACAGTGATAATGAGTGATCAACCTGACGAAAAATTGCTGAGCAGTAAAACCATCAATTCACGCGCATTGTTTATCCACGCAATTCACAACTGGTGGATGATTGTTTTGATAATGCTTCTGGGTGCTTTGATTGGGCAAGTAGTTCATTGGCTCAATCCAAATGTTTACGAAGCATCAGCACACCTGACTACCAGCATTGATTTTTCAAAGGCAGGCATCCTCTCAGATATTGAGATGGATGTAGCGATGGTAGCAATCGGCGATGTCATCAAATCAGATACGGTTCTTGATCAGCTTTTCAGTGTAGTTGCGCCATCTTATGCTGAAATGAATGGCGATCAGATCAGGAACAACACCTCACTTGAACGCTATAACATGGTGTGGACAATCAGGTATCGCGACCAGGACCCACTTAAGGCACAGGAAATTGTGAATACTTGGGCTGAACTTGCGGTTGCTGCTCTGACGGACGCTCATTCACATGCGTTGAACGCGGAACAATATTATCGACAGTTGGACTCGCTGACAGTTTGTCTGAGCCAGCAGGCTGGTGGCAGTATCCTGCCCGTTCAATGCCCGTTCGACTCATTTGATATCCTGCAAACAGAGATCTCCCGCCTTGGTGACCAGGCTACAATCGAAAAAGGTTTGAGTTATGGAGTCAACCCGGCAGCAACGGTTTATCTGACAGGTGAAGCAGAACTACCGAAATACCCTGTAAATTATGGGCAGGCGGGCAAAGTGTTCTCAGGTGCGCTGGCTGGCCTTGTCCTTGCCATAGGGTTACTCAGCGTTTTATTGGCCAGGTCAGTCAAAACAAACAAGGATAATCGTGAGTAAAGTCAGGCAATCGCTTGGTCTCGTCCTGTGGATGATCCTGGTAGCCCTCCTGCCTGTGACCAGCATGCCGTTTATTGTCAGGCTGGTGAAATCAAACACTGTTGCTGCGCCGGCAGGATTGGTACTATTGATTTTTCTAATCCTGTGCTATTTACCGACATTAATTCGAGGAATTACTCTTCCTCGCTCCAGTTATCCACTGCTGATATTTGCTGTGTACGCAGTGGTTATTACGTTGACTTCAAATTTTCGTGACATTCCATCTTTCAAAGGATTTCAACCCCTCAGGTCGCAGTTTGAGGCCCTGCTTACGCTTGCAATTGGTCTTGCCTTTTTTTTAGTGCCAGCGCATTACCTGCGCAATAAGACCTGGATGCATATCACCCTGCGCATTATAAACTGGAGTGGTGTTGTGGTGATCCTGTGGTGTGGCATTCAGGCATTTTTCTGGTACAGCCAGCAGGGTTACCCGCAGTGGCTGCGGACAATTCAGGAAATTTTCTCTGTTGGGCCATTGTACCGCCAGCGTGTGACTGGTTTTGCCCTGGAACCGTCATGGTTAGCTCATCAACTCAATATGCTTTACCTGCCTGTCTGGTTGGCAGCCAGTGCCGTTGGTTATACCAGTCATCGTTATTTATTAAAGAAAGTCAGTTTTGAAAATCTTTTGCTGATTGGCGGTGCTGGCACTTTATTCCTGACGCTCTCCAGGGTCGGGTTGATCGCCTTTTTACTGATGCTTGCCTACCTGGCTGTTCGATTTGGGATTAGTTTAAACCAGTTACTCAGGCGCAAGATATCATCACACTGGCAGGCTTTTGACAGGTTAAATAATCAGCATTCACATTTAGCTGCTGCTGTTTTGTTCAGCGGCATGGTCATTGCAGGACTTGCGCTGTTGATCCTTTTATTTATCCTCATCAGCCGATTTGATCCTCGCATGCAGGAGATGTTCAACTTCAATCTTGCTTCCGAGAATCCACTTTTAGATTATGCCAACTCCCTGACTTTCTCATCACGGCTGGTTTACTGGCAGGCAGGTTGGGCAATATTTAATGACAATCCCTGGTTTGGTGTTGGTCTTGGCAATGCCGGCTTTTACATGCCGCAGGTGCTTTCAGGCTTTGCTGACCGGTTAGTCGAGGTACAGGCACTGCTGTTTCACAGTCACACACTGCTCAATATTAAATCTCTGTGGGTCAGGTTACTGGCTGAGACAGGTATCATTGGGTTTTCAATTTTCACTGCCTGGTTGATCTCGTTATGGTCAACCACCAGATGGCTGGTACGTTCATCTTCTAAAATCACCAGCATGCTGGGCTTGTTCGGTGTTTTTTTATTGTTGGGCATCCTTGTTGAAGGGTTTTCAATTGATTCTTTTGCCTTGCCGTATATTTGGTTCTCGTTTGGGTTGCTGACGGCCGGGCTCGGTGAGTCATAACCAGGTGGTACTTACTACGGTTCGTTTGCATATAATTTTCTTTGACAAAGAAAATATCCCATGTTAAACTAATGTTTGGAAATCTTGCGCTCTCTCAGAGGGCGCTTTTATGCGCAAGGATAAGAAAACCCCATGAGATCAGTAGAATGGAATGCAGAAACGTGTGAACTGCACTTGATTGATCAACGGCTGCTGCCGGCACAATTTGAGGTGGTAGTGTGCCGAGATCACTATGAGACTGCCAAGGCAATCACTGATATGGTTGTACGGGGCGCGCCCGCAATTGGCGCGGCCGCCGCTTTTGGTCTTGCGATGACTGCCTGTCGAAGTAAATCAACCTTAACGGATGCCTTCATTAAAGAGATTGAAGTGGCAGCCCAGGTGCTCAACCAATCACGTCCAACAGCTGTCAATTTAGCCTGGGCAATAAAACGCATGCTGCGGTTAGTTGTACCAACAAAAGATCTTCCTTCCTTAAAAGCAGCCCTTATCAATGAAGCTCTGAGTATTGCTGAAGAGGACGTTCTCACCAATAAAAGAATTTCCACCATTGGCGCAGAACTGCTAAAAGACGGCGATACAGTGATCCATCACTGTAATACTGGTGCATTGGCTACGGTTGATTATGGCACAGCCCTGGGTGTGATCCGTATGGCGCATGAGCAGGGTAAGCGCATACATGTGCTGGTGGATGAAACCCGTCCACGACTGCAGGGTTCACGGTTGACTGCCTGGGAACTTGAACAACTGAACATCCCTTATGAAATCATTTCCGATAATATGTCGGGGTACTTCCTGCGCAAAGGTGAAGCACAGCTTGTTTTATTCGGCGCAGACCGTGTGGCAGCTAATGGCGATGTGGCAAACAAAATAGGCAGTTATATGCTGGCATTGGCTGCACATGCCAACAATGTACCCGTTTATTCCGTCTTTCCACTTTCCACAGTGGACATGCAATTAAGCAATGGTGATGCTATTCCAATCGAGGAACGCGATCCACAGGAAGTATTGGATCTTCAAAGTCACCATCAACCAGCTTCACCGGCCGGTGCAAAAGCCAGGAACCCCTCTTTTGATGTCACACCTAATCACTTACTGACGGGCCTGATCACTGAGGCGGGTATTATCCGCCAGCCTTTTGATCAAAATCTCGAACAGATTTTTAAAACCAGGAACCAGGATTAATAATGAATATTTTACTAACAGGCTCAATTGCCTACGATTACTTGATGTCTTTCCCGGGTTATTTCAAAGACCATTTTTTGCCTGGGCAACTGGAATCCATCAGCCTGTCTTTTCTTGTGGATTCCATGGTGCGCAGGCGAGGTGGTGTTGCACCGAATATTGCCTATACACTGGCGCTGTTGGGTGAGAAACCGAAAATCATGGCGACGGTAGGTGAGGATTTTGAGGAGTACCGCACCTGGCTTGAGGATAAAGGTGTGGATACCGGTTTTATTCGCACCATTAATGGAGAATATACAGCATCGTTTTTTGCCAATACAGATCAATCTAACGCACAAATTGCCAGTTTTTACACTGGTGCAATGGCTTATGCTTCTGAATTATCACTTGCAGAGATTCCTGCAGGCACGATTGACCTGGTGGTGATATCACCGAATGACCCCAAAGCAATGGATAAAACAGTCAAAGAATGCCAGACTTTGGGCATTCCTTACCTGTATGACCCGAGCCAGCAGCTTGCACGCATCGGTCAGCAGGAGATCTTGGATGGTGTGTCAAAGGCTGACAGCCTGTTTGTGAATGATTACGAATTCGGCTTACTGCAGAAACACACCGGTTTGTCCGCCGAGCACCTGCTGTCATCCATCAGAATTGTAGTGGTGACTGAAGGCGAAAAAGGTGCTTCAATTCACGTTGGCGGCGAAAAATTTCACATTAACAGCATCCAACCGAAGACGATTGCAGACCCAACCGGCGTGGGTGATGCCTTCCGTGGTGGTTTCCTTAAGGGTTACAGTTTAGGCTTTGACTGGCAAACTTGCGGACAAATGGGAGCGCTGGCAGCAACTTATTGTCTTGAACAAAAAGGAACTCAGTCACATAGTTACACCCGGCAGGAATTTGTCAACCGTTACCGTGAGAATTTTGATGACCACGGTTTGTTGGATGTACTGATAAAATAAGATGTTTAAGATATTTTACCTGGAGGAAATTAATGGAAGAGTATGATATTAAAGATTCAAAACTGGCAGAGGGCGGTCGGCGAAGGATTGACTGGGCTGAGCGCGAGATGCCGGTACTGCGGTTAATCAAGGAACGCTTTGAAAAAGAAAAACCTCTCAAAGGTATGCGTATTGCTGCCTGTTTGCATGTCACAACCGAAACTGCCAACCTGATGCGCACACTGCATGCCGGCGGAGCAGACGTGATTTTGACTGCATCAAACCCTCTTTCAACACAAGATGATGTGGCAGCTTCACTGGTTTCACATGATGAAATCCCGGTGCATGCGATCAAAGGTGAGAGCAATGCAGTTTATTACAAACACATTCATGCCGCGTTGGATTTTAAACCACACATGACAATGGACGATGGAGCAGATCTTGTTGGCACCATTCACAAAGACCGGCGAGAGCTGATTGATGGGATTGTGGGCGGAACTGAAGAGACCACGACCGGTGTGATCAGGTTACGAGCAATGGCAGCAGATAATGCTTTGTTATTCCCGGTCATTGCAGTGAACGATGCACTAACCAAGCACTTCTTTGACAATCGCTATGGCACGGGACAATCAACTATTGACGGCATCATAAGGGCAACTAACGTACTTCTGGCTGGAAAAACCTTTATTGTCGCTGGCTACGGCTGGTGCGGTCGCGGTTTAGCCAACCGGGCTCGTGGTATGGGCGCCAATGTTATTGTAACTGAGGTTGATCCCATGCCAGCACTGGAAGCTGTGATGGACGGTTTCAGGGTGATGCCCATGATGGAAGCCGCAAGAATTGGTGATATTTTCTGCACTGTCACTGGCGACCTGAATGTGATTGACAAACATCATTTTGAAGCAATGAAAGATGGTGCAATTGTTGCCAACTCGGGTCATTTCAATGTTGAGCTTAATATCCCCTCACTGGAAGCAATGGCTGTTGAAAAACGACAAACCCGTCCGTTCATCGAAACTTTCATTATGAAAGACGGCAGGTCGATACACCTGCTGGGTGAGGGACGCTTGATTAATCTTGCCGCCGCAGAAGGGCACCCCGCCAGTGTAATGGACATGTCTTTTGCCAACCAGGCGCTCTCTGCAGAATACATGGTCAAGAATGCCGCCAACCTCTCCAACAAGGTCTACAGTGTACCAACCGACATCGACAATGAAATTGCCCGTCTGAAATTACGAGCGATGAATGTTGATATCGATGTCCTAACACCTGAACAGATTAAGTATCTGAACTCATGGGAAGAAGGAACATAGGTTAGATATCAATTGAATTTCTCAGCGCCGTGGATAACGGCGCTGAGTTTTTAATAAGGCATAATAATCACTGCCATATTGCCCAGCACTGCCCAGGAACTCAAGAATTGCTCAATTGTCCTGTCATAAACGATAGCACCATCCAGCAGCCTGATGTAATTAGTGCTGTATCCAATCACCAAAACAGTGTGTTCAAACCGTGCAACGGTTGTGGTGTTGCCATTTGAGGCGGTGTAGGATACTGGCTCACCGTAGGCAAAGGTGTTGTTGATTACCCATGCCATCACCGGTCTGCCAGATGCGACTTCCACCTTTACCTCATCCCAACTGTAGCCCTTTACTGAAGATGCGTTCAAACCATAGGTTGTCAAGAGCGAGGCAATTGGCGGTGCATGCACGCCGTAAGAATTTGGTGGAAGCTGTCCGGTTTCACCCCAATAATCGCCCACAAAACCAGTCTCTGGGTCATCTGACCTGGGCATCTCATTTATGAAAGTTTCTTTATCAATTGCAATCCCAAAGTATGCCGCCAGGTCAACAGCTGTGCGAGCTTCACAATCCAATGTGTAGGTTTGTGGATAACCGTAGATGTTTGTGATCCAGGCTTCGTCTGGTGGAAATTTTGGCGGATCGGTTGGTAAAGGCGTAAAAGTGGCTGTTGGAATCGGTGTATCTGTTGGCAGGGGTGTGACAGTTGCTGTGGCAGTTTGTGTAGGTGTGCTGGTGAGTGTAGGTATTACAGTTGGCGTGGCAGTCAAAGTTGGCAGTGGCAGGTAGGGGGTAGGGGTAGGCAGACCGGTGTCACTCCCGAGGTAATAGACAACCCGCGTCGCAGTTGGAATGCCCAGGTAGCTTCGGATTTGACCAGGAAGGTTTTTCTCAGGTACAACGTAGCCATTAACAAAATAAAACCCCGCTGCTATCACAATCAACAGCAGGATTAAATTCAGAATGACCCAGAAAACAGAATATGACAGCCTGGAAACCTGATCATCCATGATTTTAATTATGTTGATAATTACTGGACGACAATCTCTAAGTAGAGAGAATCGCCAAAGGGATATCCATCTGGGCTGAAAGCCTGCCATTCACTGCGGTAGTTACCCGGGTCTCTTGGCGCTGTAAAATCAAGTTTTACCACTGCCTGATTGCCAGCTTTGCTGTTGACCAGTGGTTGTTCGGTGGTCAGGCCAAGTTCGTCACCAGCTATCAACTGAAATGAATAACCTTCGCCCCAATTGCAGGTGCCGCTGTTGTCGACTAACCATTCCTTTGATACTAATGACCCCGCAGCGACCTGACTGCCGTCCGGATATGTCAGGTCACTGATATAGCTCAGAATATTTGTGCAGTCCGGCGTATTCGGCGGCACTGGTTGTGTGGGTGGTGGAATAGGTGTCAGCGTTCTTGTGGGCATCAAGGTAGCAGGCAAAAATGTTGGAATTTCGGTCGAATCAGGTGCTGCCCGTTTAGAACTGAGCACACAGCTTTGGGCAATAAGTAATATTGCCAGCATTGCTGCCACAACAACTGATTTTTTCATAGACTTGACTCCTCACGCTTAACCAGCATCAATTTCCAACTGTTATTCTTCCATTGGTCCGGAAGAATCATCACCTTCTTCAGTGAACAATCCAAGCAGTTCACCGCCTGGTGCAACCTGTCGTATGGCGGTTTCAATTTCAGCGGCCAGGTCCTTATTTTGTTTCAAGTATTCCTTGGCATTTTCACGACCCTGCCCAAGCCTGATGTCGCCGTAGGAGTAAAAGGCGCCGCGTTTTTCGATGATATTCAGGTTAGTACCAAGGTCAATGATATCGCCATACTTGGAGATACCTTCATTGTACATGATGTCAAATTCAGCAGTGCGGAAGGGTGGTGCGACTTTGTTTTTGACTACCCTGACCCTGACCTTGTTGCCGGTAATCTCTGCGCCCATCTTGATAGACTGAATGCGGCGAATATCCAGGCGTACTGATGAGTAGAATTTAAGTGCAAGCCCGCCTGGTGTTGTTTCAGGGTTGCCAAACATGACCCCGATTTTCTGCCTGAGCTGATTGGTGAAAATGACCGCAGTTTTTGTCTGGCTGATGCTGCCCGACAACTTGCGCAGTGCCTGTGACATGAGCCGTGCCTGCATGCCCATCGGTGAATCGCCCATGTCTCCTTCAATTTCAGCCCGAGGAACGAGGGCTGCGACAGAGTCAATCACCACAACATCCAATGCTCCTGAACGCACCAGCGTTTCTGCAATCTCAAGCGCTTGCTCACCCATATCAGGCTGCGATATAAACAGGTTTTCAATATCAACACCCAACCTGGCAGAATAAGCTGGATCAAGAGCATGTTCCATATCAATGTAGGCTGCAGTGCCACCCATCTTCTGTGCTTCAGCAACGATGTGCAGGCACAGGGTGGTCTTACCGGATGATTCTGGTCCGAAAATCTCAATTACGCGACCGCGTGGGATACCGCCAATGCCAAGTGCCAGGTCAAGTGATAGGGAGCCGGTTGGGATGGCTTCGACATTCATATGCTTTGCCTGTCCAAGACGCATGATGGAGCCTTCACCGTATTTTTTTACAATATCGCCCAGCGCTTTTTCAAGTACAACACGTTTCCCTTCACTCAAGTTATCTGAGTTAGGGTCATTAAGCATTGACTCTGCACCGATTCTTGGTTTTTTTGCCATTGATAGCTCCTGTCGTGTTGGTATAGTCTGATTATAATCTTTACGCTTTAAAAAGAAAACTATAATTAACTAATAAAATTATAGTACAAATGTTCAATAAGTCAAGTTTGCACTTTGGGTAGCATTATGTTAAACTTACTGGTTGCATACTTTAGCAGGTATTTTCTGTGTTAACGTCGGAAAACCAACAGCTGTAGATGATGTACTGATTAAATTATTAATATTGCCAATAGATCTTGCTGAAAGTAACAGGCAGGTGATAGTGTGAGATCATTATTAGAGCGCATCTTCAAACCGGAAGGCAATAAAGTGGACTATCTAATTGTGGGGTTAGGGAACCCTGGCAGAGAGTATCGAATGAACCGGCACAATGTTGGCTTTCTTGCTGTCGACTACTTGTGCCAGAAATTCAAAATATCAATTACCCGGCATCAATTCAAGTCGCTCTATGGCCAAGGGATAGTCAATGAAAGCCGCCTGCTGCTTGCCAAACCGACAACATTCATGAATTTATCCGGCCAGGCTGTTTGGCCAATGGTACGGTTTTACAAAGTTGAACAAACGAACTTGCTCATTCTGCATGATGATATGGATTTACCACTGGGAAAGATCCGTATCCGGTCTTCAGGTGGCTCTGGCGGTCAAAAAGGACTTGCCTCGATTATCGACTCCATGGGCACTCAGAATGTCCCAAGGATACGTATTGGTATTGGCCGGCCGCCAGGCAGAATGCAGCCGCGTGGATATGTCCTTGAGAATTTTAGTGCTAAAGAACAGGAACTGCTTGCCGTTGTTTTTGACACTGTTGCCAATGCTGTATCCACATGGATGACAGAGGGTATTGAGTCTGCCATGACCAGGTACAACGGAAGTTCTGCCAATGAATGAGTTATTAAACGAGATCAAGTCAGTATCCTGTTATAAAGATCTGTTATCCCAGGTTGAGAATGGATTAAGCGGACAATCGCTTTACCTGCCTCGCTCAGCCCGTATACCCCTGTTGGCATCGCTATTTTCTGACCATGAGCAGACAATACTGCTGATCACCGGAAGAACAGATCAGGCGCTGCATTATCTGGAAGAGTTAAACTATTGGCTGCCTGAAGCACAAAAGATGCTCTTCCCGGAGCCCAACCCTCTGTTCTACGAGCGGGCTGCCTGGGGAACAACCAACCGACGTGAACGACTGCGGGTCATCACCAAACTGGGACTGCAGCACATTCCTGTAATGCGTAAGCGCCTCAGCCCAATGATTGTTGTGGCACCTGTGCGAGCGTTAATGACGCGTATGCTGCCAAGGCGGGAGTTTATCAAGGCTACACGGCAGTTAAAACTATCGCAACGCATACAGCCAATGCAGCTCTTGAGAGACTGGCTTGATCTTGGCTACCAGCCAGTTGATGTTGTGCTGGAGCCCGGACAGTACACCAGCCGGGGTGGCATTGTGGATATCTGGTCACCTGCTGAGGGACTTCCGGTCAGGATTGAATTTTTTGGCGATGAAATTGACACCTTGAGGGTTTTCGAACCTGCCAGCCAGCGGACGGTCAGTCAAGTTGAGCAGGTTACCATTACACCGGCGCGTGAAGTGCTGCCACTACACGCAAACATGGCAGGCATAGATACGGAAGCTTTGGACGAGTTTGATATTCCCCTGGTTTACCAGGAAAAAAATGGCTTGCTGGACTACCTTTCAAACTCTGTCCTCGTCATACTGGATGACCAGGAATACATGCAGACCATCTCAGACGATGTTGAGGATCAGGCATTACGCATGCGTGATGATGCCATAAAAGAAGGCATCCTCAGCGCTGATTACCCTGTGCCATATCTGACATGGTCAGAACTGAACGACAGCCTCAGCCGGCAAAAACGTCTTGATTTGAGCAGCAACCCGGATTCAGAAAATGCTGTCTTTGGTGCCTGTTTCACTTCCGGCCCTCGTTTCGGCGGCAGGATAAAACCCTTCCTGGAATTTCTGACTGAAGAACTGCAGTCCAATAACAAGCTGTACCTGGTTTCAAGACAGATGCCGCGCTTGCGGGAACTGTGGTCGGAACATGAACAGAACGCCGCTGTCGATCATCAGCCTGTCTTTCTGGAAGGTATTTTGCGCGAAGGCTGGATTTTACAAAAGTCTGAAACAGAGCACATCTTTCTGCTGACCGACGGAGAAATCTTTGGCTGGGAACATCTCAAACCTCGTACCAGGCCTAAGCAGGCTTCAGAAGCGCCTGAAACCAGCTTTGAAGACCTGCGCATTGCTGATTGGGTTGTGCATGTGGATTATGGCATTGGTCAGTACGCTGGCTTGGTAAAGCGCACCCTGGATGGCGCTGAGCGCGAGTTTTTGCTGGTTGAATTTGCCGATGGTGACCAACTTTATGTACCCATTCACCAGTCTGACCGCCTCAGCCGCTATATTGGTCCATCAGGCGCTGCGCCATCAGCCACGAGATTGGGAACGGCAGAGTGGTCTCAGGCAAAAACTAAGGTCAAGGAAGCTGTTGAAGAAGTTGCGCGCGACCTGCTGGAACTTTACAGTAAACGCCAACAGGCAAGCGGCTATGCCTTCCAGCCGGATACCCCCTGGCAGAAAGAGATGGAGGACAGCTTTCCGTACATTGAGACCATTGACCAGTTAAACGCCATCAATGAAGTCAAAAACGACATGGAAGAGCCGCGTCCAATGGACCGGTTAATCTGCGGTGATGTTGGTTATGGCAAGACAGAGGTTGCAATACGAGCGGCGTTTAAAGCAGTGATGGAGAGCAAGCAGGTAGCTGTGTTGGTACCGACTACAGTTCTTGCCCAGCAGCACTACGAGACTTTTCGCCAGCGCATGGTTTCCTTCCCGATTGAGGTTGAAATGCTTTCAAGATTCCGCTCAGTCAAAGAACAGGATGCCATTATCAAGCGCCTGCAAAAAGGGGAGGTTGATATTGTCATTGGCACCCACCGGCTGCTGCAAAACGATGTGCTCTTCAAAGACCTGGGGTTGGTGATCATTGATGAAGAACAACGCTTTGGCGTTACGCACAAGGAACATTTCAAAAAGTTAAGAACCGAGGTTGATGTGCTGACAATGACAGCAACCCCGATTCCGCGCACCCTTTACATGGCCCTGACAGGCGTGAGGGACATCTCGAACATCAACACTCCGCCGGAAGAACGTTTGCCGGTGATTACCCATATTGGACCTTATTCGCCAAAACTGGTGCGTCACGCCATTATGCGCGAGATGGAGCGCGGCGGGCAGGTTTTCATGGTGCACAACCGTGTGCAGACGATTTACGGTATGAAAGAGCATTTGAAACAACTGGTACCCGAAGCCAGAATCGGTGTGGCCCACGGTCAGATGCATGAAAAAGATCTTTCCAGCGCGATGAAACAGTTCACACAAGGTGAGATTGACGTGTTGTTGTGCACCTCGATCATTGAATCAGGGCTGGACATTCCTAATGCCAACACTCTGATTGTTGATCGCGGTGATGCTTTTGGCCTTGCGCAGCTTTACCAGCTCAGGGGTCGTGTAGGACGTGGCGCGCAGAGAGCTTATGCGTACTTCTTCAAGCACAATAAGAAAGCGCCAACGCCCGAAGGACAGGAGCGCCTTGAGACGATTGCTGAAAATACCCAGCTTGGTGCCGGTTATTCTATTGCCATGCGCGATTTGGAAATGCGCGGTGCAGGCGACATGCTGGGGATACGCCAGCACGGTTACATCGCTTCTGTGGGATTTCACCTGTACACACGCATGCTTGCCCACGCGGTGAAGGATGTGCGTGAATCCAGCAACCTGCCTGAGGTATCTGCTAAAGAAATAGTTGTCAAAGAGATTAAGATGCCAATCACTGTTGAATTACCCCTGGCAGTTGGCATACCGGTTGATTATGTGGCAGACCAGAACCTGCGTTTGGGCTTATACCGCAGGATTGCAACGCTGGAGACAGCAGAGGATATTGATGCGATGCAGGCCGAATTTGAAGACCGGTTTGGTCAAGCACCAATACCAGTCCTGAACTTTTTCTATCAAATCAGAGTGAAACAACTAGCTGAGAAAATTGGTCTGGCATCGGTTTCGCTGGAAAATGACCAGCTTGTCCTGCGTTTTCCACCGCTGCCTGAAGGACAAAAACATCGCAACTTACCGGCAGTTCGCAGTGACATACGAGCCGGTAGGAACGCCTACTGGATCGCTGTTAGTGAGGGGCAGTGGCAGGATCAGCTGATAGACGTGCTGCAAGAGCTGGTAAAATTCTCGATCAATTTATCATCTCTCGTGCCGGCATTGGCTGGATGATACAGCATAATTAAAATGACAGCTGTTGAACCATTTGTTGATACTGTTTTCAACGCTGTTCGAATCAGTCACAGGTGAAAGATGAAATTTGAATTAGTATCCAATTTTAAACCGACTGGTGATCAGCCAGAGGCTATCAAAGGGCTTGTTACGGGTATCAAGTCAGGATACCGGGACCAGGTTTTGCTGGGCGCAACTGCCACCGGTAAAACTTTTACCATCGCATCAGTGATTGAACAGGTTCAGATGCCGGCGCTGGTGATGGCGCACAATAAGACACTGGCAGCACAACTTTACGCTGAGTTCCGTGATTTTTTCCCAAACAACTCGGTTGAATATTTTGTCTCTTATTACGATTACTACCAGCCTGAAGCGTATGTACCGCGACATGACCTGTACATTGAGAAAGAAGTTGATATCAACGATGAAATTGACAGGCTGCGCCTGGCAGCCACAACCGCGTTGATGTCGCGTAAAGATGTGATCATCGTTGCATCTGTCTCCTGCATCTATGGCCTTGGCAGCCCGGAAGCCTATGGCAAGGTAGTTATCAACCTTGAGAAGGGGACTGTGTACCGCAGGAATGCACTGCTAAGACAGCTGGTTGAAAGCCAATATCAGCGCAATGACATGGAGCTGCGTCCTGGCGTATTTCGCGTCAAGGGTGATGTCCTGGAGGTTTTTCCTGCCTACGAGGAGAGAAAAGCGATCAGGGTGTCTTTCTTTGGTGATGAAATTGAACGTATCTTAGTTTTCAACCCGCTTACTGGTGAGGTGCACGATACGCCCGAAAAAATTGATATCTATCCTGCAAAACATTACATTGCCGCTGAAGACCGGATGAAACAGGCTATCACAGATATTGAGGTTGAACTTGATGACCAGATTAGATATTTCAAACAACATGACAAACTGCTTGAAATGCAGCGTATCGAACAGAGGACGCGCTATGACCTGGAAATGCTGCGTGAAGTGGGTTACTGCTCCGGTATTGAGAACTATTCGCGTCACCTGGATCAGAGGCCGGTAGGTTCACCACCGTGGACGTTAATGGACTACCTTCCGTCGGAATACCTGCTCATCCTGGATGAATCACATATGACGATCCCGCAGATACGCGGCATGTTCAACGGCGACCGATCACGCAAGACTGTGCTGGCAGAATACGGCTTCAGGCTGCCATCTGCGCTGGATAACAGGCCGCTGACCTTTGATGAATTCGAACATCACATGGGGTATACCATCTACACCTCTGCCACGCCAGGTCCATATGAAATGAAAAAGACTGATCGGATTATCGAGCAGATTATCCGCCCAACAGGTCTGGTGGACCCGCAGGTGGTTGTAAAGCCCAGCAAGGGACAGGTGGATGACTTGATAGGCGAGATCAAACAGCGTGTTGCGAACGGAGAAAGGGTGCTTGTCACGACTCTCACCAAACGCATGGCTGAGGATCTATCAGATTACCTGATGGAAATGGGAATCAAGGTCCATTACCTGCACTCAGAGGTTGATACGCTTGAACGCATTGGCATCTTGCGAGATTTACGCCTGGGTGTGTTTGATGTGATTGTCGGCATTAACCTGCTGAGAGAAGGATTAGACCTGCCGGAAGTGTCGATGGTGGCAATACTGGATGCTGACAAGGAAGGCTTTCTGCGCTCGGACACTGCACTGATTCAAACAATTGGCCGCGCAGCAAGGCATGTTCACGGCAAGGTAATCATGTACGCTGACAAAATCACTGGTGCAATGAGAACTGCCATTGATGAGACCAACCGCCGGCGTGCCAAACAGGAAGCGCATAACAAGGAACATGGCATTGAACCGGCAAGTATTATCAAAGCCATTCATGACCTGAGTGATCGCCTGGGAACAGTTCACCAGATGAATGAGGAGCGGGCAGCCTACAATGCCAAATCTGGCGCAGGCACTATACCACGAGATGAACTGCGCAGGATTATCAGCGAACTTGAGAAACAGATGAAAGAAGCTGCAAAGCAGTTAGAGTTTGAAAAGGCGGCATTGTTGAGAGACCAGGTATTTGAACTGCGCACACTGCTTGCTGAGCAATCAGGCGCTTCACCATGGAAGAAAATACACATGCTGGCGGGTGAGGAAACAGTCGAATAAAAGGCTCAGGCGCTGGATCTGACTGTGAAGTGCGAGTATTCGTTTGTAGGTTCTCGCCAGTTGACAATTAGGTTTGATACAAATGCCGAGCGCGGACCTGTACGCAGATGGTTTAACAGCTGGTCTAAATCCTGACGGCGTCCTTCAGCGGTTACCTCTACTTCACCAGTGAAACGGTTGCGAACCCAGCCGGTGAGATGCAGCTGGTTTGCTTTATCCAGCACAAAGTAACGAAAACCGACGCCTTGCACGCGGCCCTCAACAATCACATGCACCTGTGCATTGTTCATCATTTCAGTCATCATGTCATCTGCAGGTCTATCAATCACAGTGCATTTATTTTAACTGAGTTTTTCTAAATATCTGGTAACAAAAAGTTTCGCCAGCGTGATTTTCGCAGACGAATCTTGGGTGTTGAATATGTAAGTTTAATTAAGTGTGTTAATCCTCTTCAAATTCTGTATCTTCACCGTCGTCGTCAAAGAAATTATCCGACTCATCATCTGTTAAATCATCTTCGCCATCATTAATATCATCAGGATAAGAAATATCCATCAAATCAAAGCCGCCCAATCCTTCGGTGAGGTCCAGATTCTCGAGCGCAGAATTGATGTATTCTTCATCCTCTTCTGTTTCAGCTGACTCCATCAAACTTACCAACGCTTCACGAACATTTTCACCGCCGATTTGCGATATTGACCAAATGGCGATGTCTTTGACATCAATATCGAGGTCCTCAGCTTGTTCAAGCAGTTCGATAAGCGTGTCTTTTGCTGATGCCAATTCCAGTGCACCAGCTGCTCTGACAGCTTCAAGCTGCATCTCCGAGTCGCTGTCTCTCAAATGCTTCAGGACAATCTTTTCCCAGCGGTTGTCGGCTGAACGCCCCATGGCAAACATGGCTGACAACTTCCATTCATGGTCGCTGGAGAGGTAAGCATTGTTGATGATTGCAGGCATCTCTTCGCGGCTGGAAAAGCCCATGGCTTCAAGGGCGCGTTTGCGCACCTGGTCTGAATTGCCTTCTGCCAGGATATCCAGCAGGGTTTCCTCAATTTCCTCAAGCTTGTGGGCCGGTATCTCATCCAATTCGCCGAGGTACACAAAATTGCCCAGGGCAAAGGCTGCCGCGGAACGCACAGATTCATCCTCATCTGTCTTGAGTGTGCGCAGTAAATCCGGGATGAGGTGGGCATCTTCACATTCTTTGAGAAGTTTCATCGCCTGGATTTTCACCGGTGCGTCTGGATCCTTCAAGGCAAATCTGCCAAGCTCATCATAGCAAACCAGTGTGTCAGAATCGGCGTATTCCTCGAGATCTTTCAATAATGACAGCCGCTTCTTTAAATCAATCTGAGTCCAGGCTTCAGCCACCATGCGCAATTCTTCAGGTTTTAAGTCTGAAAAACGTTCGAGGTACTTGGGAGGGAAAGGCTGCTTCTTGTCTAACAAGGCATCAATGATGTACTGGAATGGGACGGAGGCTTTTGGTTTTTCTTCTAACATTGTTCCTCTCAATTCCCTTTCAGGGAATAGTAATGGGGTTAAAGATATCCTGGAAGGTCACATAGATCATAAACCCAATCAGCAGGACAAACCCGACAAAATGAATAAAGTTTTCATACTTAGCCGGCACACGTTTTCTAAAGATCAATTCAGGGATGATGAATAAAATCCTGCCGCCATCCAGCGCAGGGATGGGGAGAAGGTTGGTGATACCGAAGGCGACCGATACAACACCCATCAACCACAAGGTATTGACCGCATTGTCCTGCTGACCTGCAGAACTGGTTGTCTCATCGTCCATCTCCCGGGCGTTTTGGTACAGGTTGAAGATATTAATCGGCCCAATGAAGCGTGCCTCTTCAGCATTCAGCTGCCCAAGGATCAGTCTGACCGGTGTCATAAACAACTGGCGCGCCTGCTCATAAGTCATGGATACTGCCGCAGGGATTGCCTGGAAGAAATTCACTTGTTTTACCGGGTTGCCCATCACAATTCCAAGCGAGCCCTCACCTTCCGGCGGGTTCAACCTGGGGACAGCCTGTGTTTGAAATTCTTCTCCTGAGCGCAGGTAAGTGATTGCAATTTCCTTGCCCTTGTTCTGGCTGATGACCGTTGAAAGCGCAGAAATGCTGTTGATGGGTGTATCGTTGATCTGTTTGAATACATCTCCGGCCATTAAACCTGCCGACTGAGCCGGTGAGTTGGCCGTGATCTCAAAAATCTGTACAGTTTTGGTATCTGCGGCGCCGGCACGCATGAATACCAGGGAGAACAACAGGATACCGGCCAGCAGGTTCATCAATGGGCCGGCAAATAATACCATCAGCCGAGCAAACGGATTCGCTGCTGCAAGACCGCCCGGTGCATCCGGGTCATTCTCACCTTTGGGGCGGACAAATGCGCCAAAGGGAATCCAGTTGAGCGTAAACTCGGTTCCCTTGTATTCAAACAACTTTACAATACGCGGGGGAAAGCCAAAACCAAACTCTTCAACTTCAATTTTTGCGAGCCTAGCGGCAACGTAATGTCCAAGTTCGTGTATGAAGATCAAGATCCCCAGAGAAATGATAAACTCCAGGATCATTACTAGGATGTTAATGGTTGACATGATTTATTTGATACCCTTAATTTTCTTCGATAATAATCTCGTGCAAATGACTAAGCCTAAATGGTGATCTCACGAGCTCAACGTTGAGCATTTGCTTCCTGGCAGATTGTTCATGTAGTTAACATGATAAAAATACCATAAAGCAAACCAATTATATCAATTTCTCAATCATAAACTGATTCTCTAATATGGTATTAACAATCGGTTGAAATGTCAGCGGAATTTCAGTCAAGCAGCCTGGCGCCTGGCGCTGGTTCCGCCCTGAGCACGTCAGCCACACCTGGCAGCTGCTGAAGGAGAGATGCCGTTTCATCAGCAAAACCGGGGGCACAAATCACGTGAACATTTGCCCCGGCATCCAGCGTGTAACATGCTTGCAAGCCTTCACTGCGCCACTCCCTGACGGATTTCATGATGGTCAGAGAAGCCGGCTCCCAGTAGAAGAGGGGCGGCCTGGAGGTCATCATCACAGCGTGCATCATGTCGCTGTCAGTTTCCACAATTTCAGCCAGGTCAGGGAAGTCTTTATCAAGCAGTGCCTTGCGGCATGTGTCAAGCCGACTTGAGGCGCTGGCAACACGCGCAGCTTGATAGGGGCTGGTACCGGCCAGTTGATGGCCTTCGGATGAGCCGACGGGCTTATGGGCAGTTTCTACGATGGCGATGCAGTCCGTCAACTGCCAGTGATCAGGTGGTGCAATCGATGTCGCAAACGAATCATGGTCACCGCTGCCCATATACCACTCGGTGAAACCACCCGGAATTGAGCGGCAGGCAGACCCTGACCCGCGCCGCGCCAGGCGGGAGAGATCCTGCGTGGAAAGTGACAACCCTAGCGCGGATGAGGCTGCCAGGCTGAGTGCCGAGAAGGCAGAAGCAGAGGAGGCAATGCCGGCGCCGGTGGGGAAGTTGTTCTCGCTGATGACCCGTGCTTTCAGGTCGCTGCCGGCCAACCTGCGGACAATCTCCAGAAAGCGCTCAACGCGTTCAAGTGCTGCGCCAGTCTGACCCTCACCGTTGATGACCAGCTGGTCAGCAGGCAGGCTGGGTGTGAAGGTGACAGAGGTGACCGTCTCAAGCCCGCCCAGGTTCATTGAGATGGAGCCGTTGGCCGGCACCCTCAGGTCCGGGTCAGCGTTGCCCCAGTACTTGATGAAAGCGATGTTGGGATGGGAAATTGCGGTAGATGTGGATATAGTGAATCCTCCAAAGCAGACTTAACTGCAAGTTTACCACGTGCAGACTAAAACCATTTGAGATAAACCGTTCTCAAAGGTTTACACCAATGAAAATCGCCCCTGACTGTGATGCCCGAGGCGATGGTTTCTCATGTGAATAATCGGCGAAAACTATTGACCGATTTTTTCAGCAAGCAAGGCTTTGATTGCATCAACTTTGGGTGTGGCGCCGGCGAGATGCGCCGCCCGAATCAGGTTTAGTGTGAAGTAAACATCACATTTCCCACTTGACATCAATTGGCTTTAAGTGCTAATATCCTATCAGTTGTGTGAAGGCACACGTTAACAATTGAATAGCGAAGAGATAGCGGCTGGATCTTGTATAATATTTTGCAAGATTACGAGGTGGAGGTTCTTCCCCGCGAGGGGAATGTTAACCCGGTTTTACCGGGGAAAATCGAATGATCAGCGGATGCCTCCGGAACCCGGTCACAGGTTCCTTTCTTCCTTCCAGAAAAGTCTGAGTTGAAACCCCTGCGGTGACGCAGGAAACAGAATTCAGGCAGTGGCCAGCAGTGTTTGTTAACACTGCTGTAATTTATGGAAGGGCAGCCATTATGCTATTTGGTATTAAACAGGGTTTGCCCGTTTGCAAACCCTGTATTTTTTTAAATTGGAGAGGTGTGGAATGGATAAAACAGATTTATTGAAACGTGTAAAGGAAGACAACGTAAAATTTATTTCCTACCAGTTCACCGACGTAACCGGCACAGTCAAAAGCCTGGATGCCCCGATCAATCAGCTGGAAGCTGCGATTGATCGAGGTGTATGGTTCGACGGATCATCCGTTGAAGGATTTGCCCGCATTCAGGAATCAGATATGCACCTGTATATCGATCCCGAAACCTATGCAGTACTGCCCTGGACGCCTGATGATATGCGCCGCGCCAGGGTTTTCTGTGATATCTACACACCCGATGGAAAGCCTTTCCAGGGAGACCCGCGCGGTGAATTGAAAAGATACCTTGAAGAAGTACGCAAAACAAGGGGATTCATCTTCAATGTGGGCGCTGAACCAGAATTCTTTCTCTTCCGTCGCAATGGAATAGATAACATCCACCCTGTGCCCCATGATGTCGGCAGCTATTTTGATTTCTCACCAAACGACGAAGCAGTGCGCGTGCGGACTGAATTGATGTCGGCGCTCAACACAATGGGAATGGAAATTGAAGTAGGACACCACGAAGTAGCACTTGGGCAGCATGAAATAGACTTTCGTTTTTCTAATGCCCTGCAGGCTGCTGATAATGTCATTACTTTAAAATACACGGTTAAAGCCATCGCTGCACAGAACAACCTGGTCGCGTCGTTTATGCCCAAGCCGGTATTTGGAATCAACGGCTCTGGCATGCACTGTCACCAGAGCCTGTTTAGTATTGAGGGTGAAAACCTTTTTTATGAAGACAACGATCCCTTCAATCTCAGTCAATTAGGCTACCAGTATATTGCCGGGCAGTTAACACACGCCCGCTCACTTTCTGCCATTGTTTCACCCACAATCAACTCTTATAAACGGCTGGTTCCAGGGTACGAAGCGCCGGTATATATAGGCTGGGCACAAACCAACCGTTCTGCCCTGATTCGATTGCCGCGTTACTTAAGAGGCCAAAAGAATGCCCTGCGGGCAGAATTACGCTGCCCCGATCCATCCTGCAACCCTTACCTTGCATTCAAAGCCATGTTGGTGACAGCGCTGGACGGCGTTGACAAACAGCTCACCTGTCCGGAGCCATTAAATAACATCAACGTTTATGAGTTATCAAAAGAGGAACGGCGGGCAATGGGCATCAACGATCTTCCTTCATCACTTTCTCGCGCGCTTGATGAACTGGAGAAAAATGCCCTTCTGAAAACCAGCCTTGGTCCAGTTTTGATGGAAGCCTTTATGCGTGCCAAGCGGGCTGAGTGTGAAGCATACCGTATCCAGGTGATGGATTGGGAGCTCAATAAGTACCTGGAAACTGCCTGATCTTTTTATCAGTGGCGGCAGGTACAATTACTACTGTGTGCCTGCTGCCAGACATTTTTTACTAAGGCTGGCAGCACTTAAATAGGTAGTGCACATCACTTCAGCTAATGAGACCCCCATCGTTCATTCATACGACCATTCTTCCGGTTATGCGATACAATAAAGCATTATATTTGAACGATCCAAAATACCATAAACGGGTTGTAAAACCCGATAACGACACCGTAAATTACATGGAGACTACACAGCATTGATCAGCGAAAAAGTCACAGAAATTACTGAGCACATTCAGAAAGTTATGGTAGGCAAAGATGAAGTCATCCGCCTTGCCATGTCGGCCATTCTATGCGAAGGCCATATTTTGTTTGAGGATGTTCCAGGGACAGGAAAAACCACGCTCGCCAGGGCAATTGCTGCCGTGATGGGTTGTTCTTTCAAACGCATTCAGTTCACACCCGACCTGCTTCCCACCGATGTAACCGGTTTGAGCTGGTATAACCAGAAATTGGGTGAATTTGAATTCAGACCGGGGCCTATCATGAGCCAGGTGGTTTTGGCTGATGAGATCAACCGGGCCACACCCCGCACCCAATCTGCGTTGCTTGAAGCAATGCAGGAACGCCAGGTGACAGTTGATGGTCAGACACGTCTGTTGGATCGTCCATTCCTGGTCATTGCGACACAGAACCCGGTAGAACTGGAAGGTACCTTCCCCCTGCCCGAAGCACAGCTTGACCGCTTTTTGCTACGGATTGTGATCGGTTATCCATCGCAGGATGAAGAAAATGCCATTTTACTGCGTTTTCGCAAAGACGATCCACTCTCACAACTTTCTCCTGTTGTCAGCCAGGCAGAAATTCTTGCCATGCAAGAAGAGCGCAAGGAAATCCGTGTGGAAGATTCGGTGCGCGACTACATCGTCCGTATTGCCCGTGAAACGCGCAGCAACAATGAAATTCAGCTTGGTGCAAGCCCCCGAGCAACCATGGGACTTTATCAAACCTCACAAGCCTGGGCTGCAATCCATGGCCGCGATTTTGTGATCCCTGATGATGTGAAATATGTTGCACCTTATGTACTTTGTCACCGGTTGATCATCTCTCCTTCAGCGCAGCTCAGGGGACGTACTTCGCAGGAACTCATTAGCGACATTGTCTCAATCGTCCCGGTGCCGGTGGAGAAGTAATTTTGCGGGTTGAAAACTGGCTCCCCCTGCTTATTGTTGTGTTCCTGATGGGGGCATATTTGAATTTGCCCTGGATGGTCTTCTTTTCTACAGCCATCAGTTCAGTGATTGGCATTGCCCAACTGTGGAAAGAGCGTTCCACCAAAGATGTCATCTATACACGCAGGTTCCACTATATCCGTGGTTTCCCGGGCGAGCAGACGACAGTTCAGCTTGAAGTTCAAAACAATAAATGGCTGCCGCTTTCCTGGCTGAGAGTGGTCGATATGTGGCCTATGGATACACCTACGGCTGATCCGGAACTTCTGAGACCAACAAATATCCAGGGTAAGGGTGAGCTCACCAATGCCTACAGCTTGAAATGGCACGACAAAATCCAAAGAAAGTTTAATGTTGTATTCAAGACACGCGGCATCTATCCAATAGGACCGGCAAAAATCACCACTGGAGATTTTTTCGGCTTGTATGATAAAACCATTGAAACCCGCCAGGAACAGTACCTGACCGTCTTCCCTGAAATTCTACCGATGGAAAAATTAAAATTAAATACCAATGACCCCTTTGGAGATAGGGCTGCTCAACGCCGCTTATTTGAGGATCCAAACCGGCCTGTCGGTATTCGTGAATATCATCCTGAAGATGGCATGAAACGGATTCACTGGACAGCAACAGCCCGAACAGGCAGCCTGCAGGTTAAGGTGTATCAACCGGTAACTGCCCGGGTCATGATGGTATGCCTGAATGTGGCAACATCAATCCAACCATGGTTGGGAATGAACTCTGAGATGCTGGAACAGCTGGTAAAAATTGCTGCTTCTGTCGCTTACAACAGCGTGGAAGAAGGCTACTCTGTCGGTTTGATTGCTAACGGATGCCTTGCACATTCAGACCAGCCATTCAATATCGCACCAGGCAGGACACCCCAACAGCTTGCTTCACTGCTCCAGGCCCTTGCCGGGGTAACAAGTTATGTCACTGCGCCGTTCGAAGTATTCTTAAATAAAGCAATGTCCAAAACGCCTTACGGTGCAACAATTGTCATCATCACTTCAGTCATCTCAGATAACCTTGTCGAAACGCTTATACGCCTGAAACGCTATCGTCCAAGTATCACCCTGTTCTCCCTGGCAGAGACTGCACCGCCGGCTATACCGGGCATTCAAACCATTCACCTGCCGTACACTGGTGAGGTGGTATCTCATGCATAACGAGAATCTCCAGTCTGGCGACAGCTTTTCATCATTAATTAGGAACTTTCGTTTCCGCTTCTGGCAAGAATTGACCAACGTTTCTATGTTGGGTATGGAACTCCTGCTGATTGTTGCCTGGCACACGGCATTCATCACAGGTGGCATGAATTGGGAAACGACCTTAATGCTGCTTGCAGCTGCCATGCTGGGGTCTTACCTGCTGGCAAGGCTGGTGTTTTATGCCAGGCTAAAACCCGTTTATCAACAGTCGCTTTTTATTATCTGGGCAGTGTTCATCCTGTTGTTTACTTCAAACCTGATCCTTTTCCCCGGGCAGGCGTTCAACCCGGTCAGGATCATAATCTCAATAGCCAGTGGCTTCTTTAACAATGAAGAGTGGAGAGAATTTATCCACCTCTTTCTGACGGCCATCCTGTTATTGAGAGGTATTATCCTGGCAAGAGAGCCGGCAACACGCTACGATGTGATTGTTCGTTTTGGAACTGGAATATTAATATTCCTGGTCTATGGGATGGTCTTCTTGCGCGGCAACCTGTTTGAGTCATCCCCAATTTTGTTCTTATATCTCACAGTTGGTTTACTTGGCTTGATTGCCAGCCGCATCAGCAGCCTGGGTAGAATTTACAGCAGTCGCATAGTGGGGATCAATTCTGGGTGGCTTATCGCTTTGGTTCTGGTCATCTTGATCACGGTTGGTGTCAGTTTTCTGGCGGGTCGATTTGCTGATTTATATCTTGATGAACTGCTCCTAAAAGCATTTTCTTTTCTCTTCTACGCTGTACTTATCGCTAGCTTGATAGCGCTTGCCCCTCTGCTGCTTTTGATAGTATTTATCATGGAAAAACTGCTGGAGAACTTTGAATTTAGCCTGGAAGGCAGCCCAATGGAAGGTGTCCAGGATATCTTGCAGGACATCACACAGGAGCAGGCGAAGAGTTCAGTACTGATTGAAACCTTATTAAAATACAGTAAAGTAATCATTTTTGCAGTGCTGCTGTTAATCATCGTAATAACAGCAGTCATTATCTTGCGAAAAACATTGCTCGAGCAAAAATTCAACGGTGAAGATGAGCACTCAAAATCCAACTCTGACAAGAAAAAAAATGCCTTTCAAGATTTTTTGGAAAAGTTAAGGCAGCCGCAGAATCTCATTGACCTGCGCCGCTTAATCGGAGCCGCGCGCATCAGACGCACATATGCGCGTTTGATGAATCTCTGCAGCCGCCTTGGTAAAGCACGACCGGCATCAAAAACCCCGCTTGAATTCTTACCTTCTGCACAGCAGTTATTTGAACAAGAACAGGGAGAATTGGCATTGATTACCAATGCCTATATAAAGATCCGTTATGGAGAACTGCCTGAGAATGATGAAGAAGTACAGGCAGTTGAGGCTGCCTGGGATAAGATTGAAGCAGCGGGAAAATTAAAACTGGCTGAACAGAAGAAAATTGCTAAGAAGCGTGCGAAATAACCTGCTCGGCTACAAACCAAACCAGCGCAGAACCGTCGCACCCCCATAAGCAAAACCCAGCATCTTGATGATCTTCCCCAAAATACACCAGAAAAGAAAGCGCTGGACAGGTACTTTCAATGCACCGGCAGTGATGCCAGCCATGTCAAACACCGGGTTTGGAATGATGGACAGAACAAAGATGACGATATCGCCATATTTCTGCATCCATCCGACCAGCGTGTCGCTCCATTTTGTTTTTTCAACCACCCCCTGCCCGCTGAATCCCGCCAGGTAGCCTGAAAGTTCACCAAGTCCCGCGCCAAAACCCGCCGCGATCGCTACCCAGAACGGATTGAAAATCACCCCCATAGCAGAAGTAACAATGACACCTGGCAGCGGCACGAGAACTGTCGCGCTGCCAAGCAAAGAGATCAAGAATATGCCAGGATACCCATAGGCGGCAAATTCGGATATTCGATCCCTCATTAATAACAAAATTACTGTAATACCAATAACCAGTATCAGAACCAGGATGCGAATGACCTGAATGCGCTTCTCAGGTTTTATCAAGGCTGATCTTGTTCCTTTAGAAGCTCCTTGATGCGGGAAATGACCATGTCCATTGCTACCTGGTTCAATCCCCCTTCGGGAATGATCACATCGGCATAGCGCTTTGAAGGCTCAACAAATTCCAGGTGCATCGGTCGGACTGTCTTGAGATACTGCTTGACGACTGACTCCATCGTCCTGCCACGTTCAGCAATGTCACGCTCCAGCCGGCGGATAAAACGGATATCAGCATCGGTGTCCACGAAAATTTTCACATCAAATTGTTTACGTAAGATTGGTTCAACAAAAATTAAGATCCCTTCAACCAGGATCACCCCGCGGGGTTCAACCGTTTGCACCCTTTCGGTGCGTACGTGATGCGTAAAATCATAAACCGGAATATTTGCTGGCTTCCACTGCTTGAGCAGTTGTATATGCTCAGCCATCAGCTCTGATTCAAGCGAATCGGGATGGTCAAAGTTGTTGTTAATCCGCTCTTCAAGGGGGACGTGGCTGAGATCGCGATAGTAGGCATCGTGCGGCAGGAAGGATATTTTACCTGCGCCAACTTTTCGCAGGACGCCCTGCGCTACGGTTGTTTTACCTGACCCTGTTCCGCCGGCAATACCAATAACAAGAGGAGGCTTGTGATAATTTTCCATTGTTTTTCCTCAACAGCGTTTCATAATTTGTACATCAAAGTCAGGTATAGAATCTGTAAATCACAACTGAAACTGATGGATGAAAACAATCAATTTTGGTAGACTTAAGCATCAGATAAAAAGATTCCTTCGCCAGTACTCGTAGACGATGCAAATAAAACAAGAGTGCCTTTGACTATTCACCAATAGGAAGGTAATTACATGATCCCAAACCAGTGGTACGTAATTCTTGAGTCAAAAGATGTTAGACCAGGCAAGCCGGTGGGTATTACAAGACTGGGTGAGAAGATGGTTGCCTGGCGGGATAGAAATGGCAAAGTGGTAATCCAGGCTGACCGCTGCCCACACCTGAGCGCCAGCTTGAGCCAGGGGAAAATAACAAACAATCGAATTGCCTGTCCTTTTCATGGGTTTGAATATGACTCCAGCGGCGTTTGCCAGTATGTGCCTGCGTTGGGGATAACTGGCACAATTCCAAAAGCGCTGCATGCAAAAACGTATAAATCATATGAAGCCAACGGTTTAATTTGGATCTGGTGGGGAAATAGTGAACCGGTGCCGGCAATGCCCCGATTTTTTAATGAATTGCCTGCCTTCACCTACGCCAGTGGACGCCAGCACTGGCCTGTTCACTACTCCCGGGCAGTAGAAAACCAGCTGGATGTGCTTCACCTGCCATTTGTGCATCACAATACTATCGGCCGAGCAAACAAACAGGTAGTGGATGGCCCCATAGTGAAAGTTGAAGACGGAATGCTCTCGGTATGGATGTATAACCGGTTAGAAAATGGTATACCTGCCCGCAAGGCCAGGGAATTGTCTGAGCCTGCTGCCGGTGAAAGTCCAATGTTACAGTTCATATTTCCAAATATCTGGCAGTTGTTAATTGCCAATGATCTGCGAATATTTGCTGCGTTCATTCCTGTAGATGAAAACAACACTTTGTTTATGTACAGGTACTACCAGCGAATTATGAAAATGCCGGTTGTCAAAGGGCTTGTTAACTGGCTGGGTGTCTTGGGCAGCCGTATGATCGTGAACCAGGACAGGCGCGTTGTCCTTGAACAGCGGCCGTCACGAACACAGTTGAAACAAATGGGTGAAATCTTGACCCAGGCTGATAAAGCCCTACTGGTTTATCGCCAGCAACGTGATGAACTGCAGAACAAGGCCATTAACTGAACTGTCACTATGCGCAAACTCTGATTTTTCAATTTTCCAAACTATGCTTGACTGACAGGGTTTTATAGGATACAATTCGGTTCTAATTGATGCGGGGTAGAGCAGTGGCAGCTCGTCGGGCTCATAACCCGGAGGTCAGTGGTTCGAATCCACTCCCCGCTACTAAAGTCAAACCAGAGTCCGTCGGGCTCTGGTTTTTCGTTAGCCTGGCGCACAGCGGTAGACATTTTTCCAAAAATGGAGGAATTTCTTATGAACCGCAGTTCGCCGGGTACGTCAAAATCCAAAGTTTCACTTTCCTTAGCCAAAGCCATCGACGGCTTCCTAAAATTCAAAACAGCAGAGGGATTAAGCCAACGCACAATTACCTCCTATGAGTTCACTCTCGGTCATTGGTTGAAATACATCGGAG